>NZ_LJHV01000001.1 GCF_001296025.1 Porphyrobacter sp. AAP60
CCAAAGCCACGGCGATGCGCCGCCATGACCAGCTGTCAGCGAGGCTCGCCGGATCAATCGCCATGATCCGGGCGGCAATGCGGTTGGCCTGCAACCGCTCGACCGGGGCCAGATCGGTCTCAGCAAACAGCAGCGCGGCGCTGTCCTCAAGCTGCGCCTCGCGCGCGTTGAGACGGCGAGAGAGCCAGTCGCGATCAAGCCGGTTTGCACGGCGTGTAGCTGTCCAGCCCAGCACAATCGCACCGACGCCAAGCGCCCCCGCCGCCAGTATCACCCCGCCCAGCGTCCAGCCCAGCGCCGCAAACACCAGCACCAATGGGCTTCCCACCAGCACCACATCGCCCATCGCGCGGCGGCGTGCGGGGCGGAGCCAGTCTTCGAAGCGCACTTCGTGGCTCACACCGCGAACCTCCGCCGCCGGGTCGCCAGCAGCCGCTCTGCAAGGAACACCAGTGCGATCAACACGCCCAGCCACGAGGCAAGCTCGCGCGGCGGCAGGGCAAAAGGTGTGACCCCATCCGCCGGAGCGAAGGCAGCGGCATCAACGCGCGCTGGCGCCGGAGCAGGACGCGCGACGAGATCGCGGAGGCCCGCAGCAAAATCGGGCGCAGTCAGATCGGGCATCGCTGCGGGCAGCAAGGGCCGGGTAAAGCGCATCAGCCGCCCTGTGCCAAGCGGCCCGCCCTCTACCAGCGTACGCCCCGCTTCATCGGACCATAAGGCGGCGCTCGCAGCGGGCATGGCGACCTGTGCCATGTTGCCCAGCAAGGCAGTGCCGCCCGCGCTCACCCAATCAGTGACGGTCTGCGGGACGGGGCCGGGCGTCAGCCAGATCAGCACGTGATCGCGCGGCGGGAGCGCAGCCCCGGTGCCTGCATCAAACCGGGGCGTGTCGCCCCAGGCCTGCGCGGCGGCACGGAAATATCGCACTGCACCGCCTTGCCCCTCCGCATGGCGCACCGACAGGATCGGGCTTGCGGCAACGGGGCGCCCATCCGCACCGGTTTCACCTTCAACGATCCGCCATTCGACCTTGCGGGTCAGGCGCAGCCGTTCGGCATCGACGCCGCCCAGAACCGGCGGCACAAGGATCGTGAGAGGCGCGCCCGGCGGCAACTCGGCGTCGAACTGGCGGATCAGGCTGGAAACCTTAGTGGTGATCGCAGGCGGCTGCGTATCAATCTCCGGAAAGCCCGGTGCGATCCAGTGAATATCCGCTTCCGGCCCGGCGATTGTGCGGGCAGCCGAAGGGTCAACGCCCGGTGCGGCGATGACGCGCTGCCCCTTGTCTTCCCAGCCCAGCACCGCAGGCAGCGCCAGCAGCGTGACCAGCAGCAGCCGCAAGGCCAGCAGCAGCAATTCGTCAAACTGCAGGCGCCGCCGTGGCCGGGGCCGCGCTTCGAGCCAGCGCATTGCCGCAAAATCGAGCGGCACCTCCTCGGTCCGCCGCCTGATATGGATCAGCAGCGGCACGATCAGCGCGGCGAGCGCTGCCAGACCAAGCGGGGCCAGCAAAAGGGGCGTCACCGTACCCCTGCCCCGCGCCCGAAGAATGTCTGCAAGGGCAGGTCTATGGCCTCATCGAGGACATAGGTGGTGTGGCGGATGCCGGCCCGGTCAAGCCGCTCGTCAAGCGCTGCGCGCGCGGCGGCAAAGCGGCTGAGGAAGGTTTCGCGCAAGGCGCTCCCGTCGCCCACCAGCGCCGCGCCGCTTTCCTGATCCATGAAGCGGTAGCCGCCATCAAAGGGGAAATCGCGCTCCTCCACAGTCAGCATCTGCACCGCCAGCACCTCGCGCCCCGCCTTCGCCAGCCGCTCGATCAGCGCGATCCCGCCTTCATCGAAGCAATCGCCGAGGAACAGCACGAGATCGCGGGCACCAATCCGTTCCCACAGCGGCGCGAGCGTGCTTGCATCAGGGAAAGTGCCAGCTGCTTCCATGCGGGCAAAGTCGATTTGCAAACGATCGGTCTGGGCCCGCCCGCTGCGCGGTTCTGCCAGCCCCAATGCCCCTTCCTGCAAGGCCACCCACCCGAAGCGATCACCCTGCATCAGCGCAAGTTCGGCAATGCACAGCGCCAGTAGCTTGGCCGCATCAAGCCGCGACCAGTCCGGCCTTGCGCGGTCGGCCTGACCCATCGAAGCGCTGGCATCGATCAGGATCCAGACCGCAACCGGGCTTTCCTCTTCCGCCTCGCGTACGAAGAACTTGTCGGACCGGGCAAACAGCTTCCAGTCGATCCTGCGCGGTTCATCGCCGGGCTCGTAAGCGCGGTATTGCGCAAACTCGATCCCAGCACCCTTGTTGCGGCTGGCATGCATGCCAAAGCCGCGCGCTGCCGGATCGCGCCGCGTCCTGAGCGAAAGCCGCCTCAGCCGAGTGCGAGTTTCCGGTGGTATCATCAGCGGCGCACGTCCCATGGATCAGGCCAGGGATCAGGCCGCAGGCGGCGGCAGATGCGCCAGCAGCGCGGCGACCACATCATCGGCGTTTTTGCCCTCGGCCTCGGCGGCAAAGGACAACAGCAGGCGATGGCGCAGCACCGGCGCGGCCAGCGCGGCAATATCCTCGCGGGTGGCGGCCAGCCGTCCGTGCAGGAGCGCGCGGGCCTTGGCACATAGCACCAGCGCCTGCCCGGCGCGTGGCCCCGCCCCCCAGCGCACATAACTGGCGACCGCCGCGGGCGCAGCAGCATCGCCGGGCCGGGTCGCACGCACCAGCGCAGTGATCCAGCCGAGCAAATCCTCGCTGAGATAAACGTCGCGCACAATCGCTTGCAGCGCCAGCACATCGGCAGCCTGCATCACGCAAGGCACAGCCTCTCCCGCGCGGCCGGTGGTCAGCGCAAGGATATCGCGTTCCTCGGCAGCGGTCGGATAGCCGACGCGCACCAGCAGCAGGAAGCGGTCAAGCTGTGCCTCGGGCAGCGGGTAGGTGCCCGCCTGTTCCAGCGGGTTCTGTGTCGCCAGCACGAAGAACGGCTTGGGCAGTTGATAGGTCTGCCCGCCGTAGCTGACGGTCTTTTCCTGCATCGCTTCCAGCAGCGCGGCCTGCGTTTTGGGCGGGGTGCGGTTCAATTCATCGGCCAGCAGCAGGTTGGTGAACACCGGCCCCTTCTGGAAGCGGAAAGACCGGTGGCCGGTGCCGTGATCTTCTTCGAGCAGTTCGGTGCCGAGAATGTCGCTCGGCATGAGATCGGGTGTGAACTGGACGCGCCGGAAATCCAGCTCCAGCGCTTCGCCCAGTGTGCGCACCAGCAGCGTCTTGCCCAGCCCCGGCACGCCTTCCAGCAGGCAATGCCCGCCCGCCAACAGCCCGATCAGCAATTGTTCGACGACATCGTTCTGCCCGACAATCGCGCAGCCGATGGCGCGCTTCAGATCATCGAGTCTCGCGGTAAGCTGTTCGATCTGCGCGGCGTTGGCCGCTGCTTGCTGTGCCACCTGTTCAAGACCCTTCAATTGCTGAGCGCATACATGATGATATTCACCCCGAAGCGGGTGTTGTCCTCTGCGAGGAAGCGCTTGTTGCGCCAGTCATAATCCCACTCGCAGCCATAATCCTTGTTGCTGTAAAGCACGCCAAGCCGGCCGTTGATGGTGATCCCCTTGAGGTAATCGTGGACCAGATCATCGCCCCAGCCGTTCAGTTCGAACGAGGTTGCGGGCGGGCCCTTGAACTTGAAGAAGCTGGAATAGAGCGGGTGGTCATCGGGCAGTTTCTTGAGCGCATCGGCGCCGAAGATGCGCGCCATCTGCGCTTCGAACGACTTGGCGAACAATCCGTCGATGTCGTGGTTGCAATCATCGACGAACACGAACCCGCCATTGCGCACGTAACGTTCGAAATTGCGGCGCTCCGCATCCGAAAACTCGACTGCCTTGTGACCAGCAAGATAGCAGAACGGGGCGGACAGCATTCGCGGATCGCTCAGCGCGATGACCTGTTCCTTTGGGTCAACCCGCAGGCTGGTGTAATCGATCAGTGATGTCAGTAGGTTGGCCGGCATGCGCTGATCCACATCCCAGTTGCCGGAATTGTATTTGAGGCGGGTGAACCAGAAATCGTACCCGCCAGCGCCCGCGCCGATCGCGCGTTGGGTGGCGGACAGGGGGGCAGCACTTGCGGCCCCTGCAATCGCCCCCGTCAGTAATCGCAGGAAGCGGGCGCGGGTGATGGCATCCTTGCTCATGTCACCCGCGCCCGCATCTCAGACTGCGTCGGAAAGCGAGGTGAAGGTGAAATCCCTGATCTTCATCGGCGGCACCATGATGCTGCCATCCTCCACGCGCACCGAACGGCCCAGCTCTTCGATATTGTTGAGCATGATCACCGGGCTTTCGTTGAAGCGGAAGTTCTTGACCGGATATTTCAGCTGCCCGTTCTCGATATAGAAGGTGCCGTCGCGGGTCAGACCGGTCAGCAGCACGGTCTGCGGATCGACCATGCGGATATACCAGGTGCGGGTGACAAGAATGCCGCGTTCGGTGCCCGCGATCAGTTCGGCGGTGGACTTGGTGCCGCCTTCCATGATGGTGTTGCCCCAGCCTGCGGTTTCAGGCTTGCCCTGTTTGGCCGCCCAATACCGTGAGTACTGGAGGTTGGCGACCTTGCCCCCGTCGATGATCTTCACCCGGTCACGCGGCAGGCCGTCGCCGTCCCACGGCATGGTGGGCACTACCGGGTTGCGCGGATCGGTGTAGATGTTGACGCGCGGATCCATGATCTGCTCGCCAATCTTGTTGCCGCCGCCCTGCTTGCTGAGGAAGCTGCGGCCTTCATCGGCGGACCGGGCATCGAAGAAGTTCATCATGAAGCTGATCAGGCCCGAGGCCGCCGCAGGTTCGAGGATGACGGTGTATTTGCCCGGCTCCAGCGCCTGCGCCTCGGCCGATGCCGCAGCCTTGCGCATCGCGATCTGGATATCGGCAGCCGGATCGAATGCGGCAACATCCTTGACGTTGCTGGCAACCCAGCCCGATCCGCGCCCGTCTTCGGTGCGCACGGTGCAGGTGTAATCGGCAACCGTGGTGCGCTGGTAACCGAAATTGCCGTTGGAATTGGCATGGGCAAAGAAGGTATTTCCGTCTTCAAGAAAGCCTGCCGCAATCAGGCCCCTGTCGCGGCACGGGGCGATCGAGGCTTCGGCGATTTTGGCGCGGGCTTCGGCTGTCAGCGCTGCGGTGGCTTCGCTGAAGGTATCGGTTGCCTGATAGGTCTGCTTGCCGACGGCGGGCATGAATTCGGGATTTTCCGGAGCCAGCCTGGCCAGATCCTCGGCGCGGCGCACCACCCGTTCAAGCGAGGCATCGTCGAACTGGTTGATGGTGGCCGTGCCGACGCGCTTGCCGAAAGCGACCTGCACGCCCAGTTCGATATCATCGACGATGCCCGAAGTGGAAATGTCGTTGCGGGCAAAACGGATGTTGCCCTGAATGCCGCCGCCAATCTGCGCGCTGGTTTCATCGGCGGTCGAAAATGCGATGACCTTGTCAAGAATGGCTTTGGCCTGCGCTTCTGTAAGAATGCTCATATCTGCTTCTCCTGCGCTTGGCTCAACCCAGCGACCGGGCGGTGTTGATGACGTTGATACCGTCGAAACGGGTGGTCGAAGATCCGTGGCTGACCGCCGAGATCTGGCTCGGCTGGCCCTTGCCATCGAAGAACGAACCGAACATCCGGTAATCGCTTTCGTCGCAGATCGCCGAACACGCGCCCCAGAATTCGGGCGTGCGCATCTGGTAGGCGACATCCTCGATCATCGGGCCCAGCTTGCCGTTCTTGATTTCGTAGAACACCGTTCCGCCGAACTGCGCATTGTAACGCTGCTGGTCGATCGAGAACGATCCGCGGCCGGAGATGTAAATCCCGTTGTCCACTCCGGCGATCATATCGGCGGTGCTCAGCTTGGTCTTGCCGGGGGCGAGGCTGACATTGGCCATGCGCTGGAACTGGACGCTCGACCAGCTATCGGCATAGCAGCAGCCGTCGGAAGCATCCTTGCCGACGATATGCGCCTGATCGCGGATGGTCTGGTAATCCACCAGCGTCCCGTCCTTCACCAGATCCCAGCGCTTGGTCTTGACCCCTTCATCATCATAACCGACCGCGCCGAGCGAGCCTTCCTGCGTCTTGTCGGCGAACAGGTTCACGATCTCGCTGCCATATTTGAAGGCGGCGTCACGCTTGTCGAGGGTGGCGAAGCTGGTGCCGGCGTAATTGGCTTCGTAACCGAGCACGCGGTCCAGTTCGAGCGGGTGGCCGACCGATTCGTGGATCGTCAGGCCAAGGTGGTTGGGATCGAGCACCAGATCATATTTGCCCGGCTTGACCGAAGGCGCCTTGAGCTTCGCCTGCGCATCCTGCGCAGCGGCGATGGCATCTTCCTTCATGTCATAGGATTTGCCGTAAGTGGTCAGCCCGTTGGACAGCACGAACTTGTCCTCCTGCCGGCCGTCCATGTATTCCCAGCCAAGGCCCATGGGCGCGGACAGGCCTTCGCGTGACCGGAACTTGCCGGTCGACTGGTCAACGGCGGTCACGGTCAGCGGCGCCCAGATGCGGTGGACGTCCTGATCGATGTAAGACCCGTCGGTCGATGCGAAATATTTCTGTTCGTTGACGAGGAACAGCAGCGAATTGACGAAGCTGGCCCCCGCCCCCAGCGCTGCATCATTGACCGACATCAGCAGATCGACCTTGTCCGCGATTGGCACTTCCATCGCGTTTTTGCTGATCGGCGTGCGCCAGCTGACCTCACCCACACCGGGCGTCGGTGCAAGCTGCACCGGCGCGGTCTGGGTGCGGGCATTGGCCTTGGCAATCGCGGTCGCCTGCCGCGCAGCTTCGGCGACGGCGTCTTCGGTCAGGGCATTGGTCGCGGCAAAGCCCCACGAACCGTCAGCGATAACGCGCACGCCGGTGCCACTGCTTTCGGTATTGACGATATTTTCGACATTGCGTTCGCGGGTGATCACGAACTGGCGCAGATACCGCCCCACGCGCACGTCGCAATACGTCGCACCGGCAGCGGTCGCCGCGGCCAGCGCCGCGTCAGCCAGCCGCTTCTTGACCGCGATCTCGATCCCGTCCTGCAACTGGCTGGCGGCAATGGCCTTGCCGAAAATGGAAGGCGAAAGCGCGGCCCCTGTAAAGAAGGTGCTCAGCGCCAGGAAATCCCTTCGGTCCATGATAAACTTCCCCAACGGCCGGTCACTTCCCACGGGAAATCCGAGGGTCATCCGGCGATAGCTTTGTTACGGGGGACATAGCTGCCCAAAGTCTGCGCATTGGTCAAATCACCGAGCAAGGAGTTTTCGCTCCATGCGTTTAATGGCATCGCCCCGTTAGCCCTTGGCTAGCAAGGGCCGCCGGCAAAGGGGAAGGCAGACGACGAAGCGCAGGGCATTATCGACGAACGGGGCACATGGCCGCTGCTTGCGCCGCCAGCCGGTTCGGGTGCGCGCACCGGCGGCGCGTGCCCTTGGCCAGATCAGCGGCTTTCAGCCGTCTCTCCGCCCAACGCACGATAAAGCGTCACCCGATTGCTGACCTCGACCAGCCGGGTCGCCAGAAGCGTGCGCTGCGACTGATAGGTCGCCCGTTGCGCATCGAGGCTGAGAATGTAGGAATCCACCCCGCCGCGATAGCGCAAGTCGGCAAGGCGGAAGGTGTCTTCAGCCGCATCGACAAAAGCGCGGTTGGCGCGCAACTGCTCTGTGATTGTGCCGCGCCGTGCCAGCGCATCGGCCACATCGCGGAACGCGGCCTGGATTGCGCCTTCATAGCCTGCCACTGCGGCATCGCGCTGCGCCTCGGTCTGGGCCACGCCAGCCTGCGCCGCACCTTCTGCAAACAGCGAATAACGCACATTCGCGCCGGCCGAATAATTGAATGCCGCGCCGGTAAACAGGGTGGAAAGCGCGTTGCTGGCAAGGCCCGTCAGCCCTGTCAGCGAAATGCGCGGAAACAGTGCCGCGCGCGCTGCGCCGATTTCCGCGTTGGCCGCGCGCAGTTCGTATTCCGCCTGCAATACATCGGGGCGGCGCAGCAGGATGGTCGAATCCAGACCGGCTGGCAGCGTGTTCACGGCAGTGTCTGTCTCGTCGATGGACTGCGGCAACAAAGCCTCGTCCACAGGCGCACCGACCAGCAATTGCAGGGCGTTGATGTCTTGCGCCAGCGCCGTTTTCTGCTGGGCAATGTCGGCTTCGGCAGTCGCCAGTATCTGCTCGGCCTGACGCAGTTCAGTGCGCGGGGCGATGCCCCCGTCCAGCCGCAGCCGCGTCAGTTTCACCTGTTCCCGCGCATTGGCCGCAGTATCTTCGGCCAATGTCAGCAGCGACCTGTCCGCCGCGTAGGTGAGCCATGCATCCGCGACATCGCCGATCAGCGTCAGCCGCGTCGCACGGGCCGCAGCCTCGGTTCCGAAATAACGGTTGAGCGCAGCATCAGACAGCGATTGCAAGCGTCCGAACAGGTCGATTTCAAACGCCGCCGTGCCGATATCGGCAGTGTAGCGAGTGCCCGCGGTCGACCGGCTGGCGGCAGGATCATTGCCGATGTCGATGTCCTGATTGCGGTTGAGGTTGGCGGTGCCGTTGTCAAACCGCGTCCCGCCCACCCCTGCGCTGATCTGGGGCAAACGGGCCGCATTCTGGATCCGGTACTGCGCGCGCGCCGCCATGATATTTGCTGCCGCAACCCGCAGGTCGCGATTATTGGCGAGAGCCTGTTCGATCACCGCGGCCAGCCGTTGATCGGCAAACACTTCGCGGTAACTCATCACCGGCAGCGCCGCCTCGCTTTGGGCGAGATAGGCATCGCCTACCGGCCAGGATGCGGGGACAGGCAAGGCCGGCTGCACATATTTGGGGGCCATCGAACAGCCCGAAAGCAATGCGGCGGCGATCAGGATGGCCGCTCTCATGCGATGCTCCCTTCAGGGGTGCCCTCGGGCGGTTTGCCCTCCCCGATATGCAGCTTCTTCAGCGTATCGCGCGTGGTGCGGCGCACCAGCACGAAGAACAGCGGGATGAAGAAAATTGCCAGCACCGTGGCGGTCAGCATCCCGCCGATCACCGATGTGCCGATGGCGATCCGGCTGTTGGCCCCGGCCCCGCTCGACACTGCCAAGGGCAGCACGCCGAAAATAAAGGCGAGGCTGGTCATCAGGATGGGCCGCAGTCGCAATCGCGCCGCAGCAAGGGCTGCATCGATCACGCGCGCGCCCTCGCGCTCGGCCCGTTCGGCAAACTCGATCACCAGAATGGCGTTCTTGGCTGCGAGACCCATGGTCGTGAGCAGCCCGATCTGGAGATAGACGTCATTTTCCAGCCCGCGCAGCGTAACGGCAAAGATCGCACCGACCAGCCCCAGCGGGATAATCAGCATCACCGCCACAGGCACGCTCCAGCTTTCATACAGCGCCGCAAGACACAGGAATACGACCAGCAAAGACAGGCCATAGAGCAGCGGCGCTTGCCCGGATGACAGCCGCTCCTGAAACGACAGCCCCGACCAGGCGACGCTGACGCCTTCGATCTGCTGCGCCAGTTCCTCAATCCGGTCCATTGCCGCACCGGAACTTTGGCCGGGAACCGCCTGCCCTTCGAACTGAAAGCTGGGATAGCCTTGAAACCGCGAGAGGGTGGTGGGAGTGGTCGACCAGCGCGTCTGCGCAAAGGCCGAAAACGGCGCCATCTGTCCGCCCGATCCGCGCACGAACCAGTTGCCCAGATCATCGGGCGTCGCACGATAGGGCGCGTCACCCTGCACAAACACCCGCTTCACCCGGCCACGATCAATGAAGTCATTCACATATTGCCCGCCCCAGGCAGCAGACAGCGTGGTGCTCACATCCGACTGGTTGAGCCCGAGCGCGGCGAGCCGTTGCTGATCAATATCGACCTGCAAGGTGGCAACATCGGGAAGCTCCCCCAGACGCACGCCAGCCAGCAGTGGGTCTGCTTCCGCCAATTCCAGCAGCTTGTCGCGCGCGGCGACGAATTCATCACGCGGCAGGCCGCTGGTGTTCTGCAATTGCAGGCTGAAACCGTTGGTCTGCCCGAGACCGCGAATGGCCGCCGGCACGAGCACATTGACCTGTGCATCGCGAACCTGCGAGAACGCCTTTCCGGCACGGTCTACGATAGCATCTGCAGAATTTTCGGCCCCGCTGCGTTCAGACCAGTCGACAAAGTTGGCGAAGGCCTGGCCGGTGTTCTGGCCCGCCGCGCCCTGCCCGCCGCCAGCGACCGTAAACATCACCGCAATGTTATCGGCTTCCTGTTCGAGCATGTATTTCTCGACAGCCAGCTGCACTTCGCGGGTGCGTCCCTGAGTTGCACCGGCAGGCAGGCGGAACTGCACCCGCGCCGCGCCCTGATCTTCGGTCGGCAGAAAACTGGTCGGCAAACGCACAAACATGGCCGCCAGCAGAACCAGAATGATCGCGTAGATGGCTAGAAACAGCCACTTGCGATCCACCACCTTCACGATGGCACCGATGTAACGGTCTGTTCCGCGTTTAAAGCTCTGGTTGAACCAGAGTTGCGCCCGGTCCAGCCGGTTCGTCATTGCCGGGAAGCGACGGTCGAGCCAGCCCTGGGGGTGATCGTCACCCTTGTGTTTCTGGCGCAGCAGTGAAGTTGTCAGCGCCGGGCTCAGGATCAGCGCCACCAGCGTTGACAGAACCATCGCCGAAATCATCGTGATCGAAAACTGCCGGTAGATAACCCCTGTCGACCCGCCGAAAAACGCCATCGGCAAAAACACCGCCGACAAGACAATGGCGATGGCCACCAGTGCCACCTGGATTTCGCCCATCGACTGGATGGTCGCTTCCTTGGGCGTCATGTCCGGATTTTCTTCCAGCAGCCGATCGACATTCTCGACCACGACAATCGCATCATCGACCAGAATGCCGATTGCCAGCACCAGCCCGAACAGGGTCAGCGTGTTGATCGAGAAACCGGAAATGTAGAATATCACAAAGGTGCCCAGCAAGGTCACCGGCACGGCAATCGTCGGGATCAGCGTGGCACGCCAGCTTTGCAGGAATACGAACATCACGATCACAACAAGGATGATCGCTTCGAATAATGTGCCGACAACCTCGTCGATCGAAAGGCGGATGAAGGCTGTTGTGTCATTGGCAAAGGCGGCCTTGTAGCCCGGCGGAAAACCGGGTTCGGCCCGCCTCACCGCCTCTTTCACAAGATCCGATGTTGCCAGCGCATCCGCGCCCGGCGCCGATGATACCGCCAGACCTGCGCCGGGGTGCCCGTTGATCCGGCTGGATGCGGAATAATTCTCTGCGCCCAGTTCCACACGGGCAACATCGGCCAGCCGGACAATCGCACCGCTTTGTTCGGATTTGAGGATGATCGATTCGAACTCCTCGACAGTGCGCATCCGTGATTGCGAGGTCACCGTGGCGTTGAGCTGGTTGGTTTCGGGCTGCGGCAGACCGCCAACCTCGCCTGCGGCCACTTCGGTGTTCTGGTTGCGGATCGCGGTGATAACATCGCCCGGCATCAGCCCGACCGATGCCAGCCGGTCGGGGTCCAGCCAGATCCGCATGGCGTATTGCGATCCGAACACGTTGGTTTCGCCCACGCCTTCGATCCGCGCCAGCGTATCCTGCAAATTGGTGACCAGATAATCGGAAACGTCGATATTGGTGCTGCGGTCGGTTTCATCATAGACACCGACGATCATCAGGAAATCGGGGTTCGATTTGGTGACACGCAGGCCTTGCTGCTGCACCTGCTGCGGCAGGCGGGGCAGCGCCTGCTGCACCTGGTTCTGCACCTGCACCTGGGCGATATCGGGGTCTGTCCCCTTTTCGAAGGTCGCGCTGATCGTCACCTGCCCGCGCGAGCTGGAGCTGGAATTGAAATAAAGCAGCCCGTCGATGCCGGTCAGTTGCTGCTCGATGATCTGGGTGACGCTGTTTTCCAGCGTTTCTGCCGAAGCACCGGGAAAAGTCGCACGGATATTGACCTGCGGCGGGGCGACATCGGGATATTGTTCTACCGGCAGCAGATAGATCGCGCCCAGCCCTGCCAGCATGGTGATGATTGCCAGCACCCAGGCAAAAATCGGCCGCTCGATAAAAATGCGCGACATGCCTGTGCCTTAGCCCTTCTGGCCGGGCTTGGGGGCGGCAATCACCTGCGGCTTGCTGGCGGGCACGGGCTTGATGGCCGCGCCCGGTCTGATCTTGGAGAGACCTTGCACGATCACCTTGTCGCCAGGCTTCAGCCCGCTGGTCACGACCCAGTCGGATCCGACTGCGCGATCGGCAGCAACCTTGCGCTCGGCTGCCTTGTTGCCGGCATCGACCACAAAGACACTCGCCTCGCCGCGGGCATTGCGGGTCACGGCTGCCTGCGGCACCAGGATCGCATTGGGGTTGATTGCCTGATCGAACCGCGCCCGCACGAACATGCCGGGCAGCAACAGCCCTTCGGGGTTTGCAAAGCGCGCACGCAGCGTCACCGTGCCGGTTCCCTCGTTGACCATCGCTTCGGAGAATTGCACCACCCCGCGCGGGCCATATTCGCTGCCGTCTTCAAGC
Source organism: Porphyrobacter sp. AAP60 (assembly GCF_001296025.1). Classification (GTDB taxonomy): domain Bacteria; phylum Pseudomonadota; class Alphaproteobacteria; order Sphingomonadales; family Sphingomonadaceae; genus Erythrobacter. The sequence continues at coordinate 12,584 of NZ_LJHV01000001.1, forward strand.
GACAGGCTGACAGGCGCGCTGGCAGGAACCGTTCCTCCGCCTTGCGCAAGCGAACGGCGCAGCGCCAAAAGATCGGCGCTGGATTGCTGGATATCGACAAACACCGGATCAACGCCCTGGATCACCGCCAGCGGCTCGGCCTGATTGCCGGTGACCAGCGCGCCGACCGTGGACAGCGAACGCCCGATGCGCCCGGTGATCGGGGCAGGCACGCGGGTGAACTGCAAATTGACATCGGCCGTTTGCACCTGCGCACGCGCCTGCTGAACCGCAGCGGCGGCCTGACGCGAAGCGGCCTCGGCATCGGTGTATTCCTGCATCGACACTGCCTGCGCCTCTGCCAGCGGCTTCAACCGCTCGGCGCGAATGCGGGTAGCTTCGGCATTGGCAATCGCGCTGTTGAGGTTGGCCTTCGCCTCTTGCGTGGTCGCCACGAACAGGCGGGGATCGATTTCGTAAAGCGTCTGCCCGGCGCGCACCATAGCGCCTTCGGTGAAGAACCGTTTGCGGATCAATCCGCTGACCTGCGGGCGCACTTCGGACATCTCGAACGCCGCAATGCGTCCGGCAAGTTCCACTGCCACAGGGACAGAACTGGCCTGCACCACGACAAAGCCGACCTCAGGATCGGGTCGCTGTGATTGCCTGTCGTTGGCCTCGCCCCCGCAGGCGGCAAGCGCCAAGGCCGCCATCCCTGCGAGAACGACACGTGTGATCAGAACCGGATTCTGTGCATCAGGGGGAAGAATGGTACGCTCTCGGAAAAAGGGGAAGCAGTCAGCCTCTTAGGCTTCTTAGAAACGGTGTAAACGCGTGATCGGGCGCGACTCTTGAAAACGGGCTGACCGGTTTATCGCTCGCTCCGCCCCGGCCTTCCGATCGCAAGCCGCGAGGCAGCCGAATTTTCATAACGCTGCGGTCGGCATTGCAATCGAGCGATTGGCATTCCGCACTTTCACTCACTAAAGCTGCGCCATGCTGCGCATCACCGAACTGACATTGCCGCTCCACCACCCGGACGAGGCCCTGCCCGCTGCCATCTGCAAGCGGCTGCGGATCACCCCGCGCGATCTGGTGCGCTTTGTCGTGGCGCGCCGCGGCCACGATGCGCGCGACAAAACGAACATCCAACTGGTCTATTCGGTCGATGTGAATGTTAAGAACGAGGCGGCGGTGCTCCAGCGCTTTCGCAAGGATCGCAAGGTTCTGCCCACCCCCGACCCGCGCTACCATCTGGTGGCCAAGGCGCCCGAAGGCGGCACGGTCAAGCGGCCCGTTGTCATCGGCGCGGGGCCATGCGGGCTGTTTGCCGGGCTTATCCTTGCCCAGATGGGGTTCCGCCCGATCATCCTTGATCGCGGCAAGGTGGTGCGCGAGCGGACCAAGGACACCTGGGGCCTGTGGCGGCAGGGGGTGCTCAACCCGGAATCCAACGCCCAGTTCGGCGAGGGCGGCGCGGGCACGTTCTCCGATGGAAAGCTCTACAGCCGGATCAAGGACCCGTGCAATCGCGACCGCAAGGTGCTGACCGAATTCGTGAAAGCCGGCGCGCCTGCCGAAATCCTGACCGAAGCGCACCCGCATATCGGCACCTTCCGGCTGGTGACTATGGTTGAAAGCATCCGCAACACAATCGAGGAACTCGGCGGCGAATACCGCTTTTCCCACCGCGTCGATGACATCGACATTGCAACCGATGCGCAAGGCGGCCGCCGTGTTCGCGGGGTTCACCTGAGCACCGGTGAATATCTGGAGGCCGATCATATCGTACTCGCCATTGGCCACAGTGCGCGCGATACTTTTGCGATGCTTCACACTGCCGGGGTTCATGTCGAGGCAAAGCCGTTTTCGATCGGGGTCAGGATCGAACACCCGCAATCGTGGATCGACAAATCGCGGTTCGGCATCGACGCTGGCAACAAGATCCTTGGCGCGGCGGAATATCACATCTCGCACCACTGCAAGAATGACCGCACGGTCTATAGTTTCTGCATGTGCCCGGGCGGCACCGTGGTCGCCGCCACGTCCGAGGAAGGCCGCGTCGCCACCAATGGCATGAGCCAGTATTCGCGCAACGAACGCAACGCCAATTCCGGCCTGGTCGTCGCGATTGATCCGGTGCGCGACTTCCCCGGCGATCCGCTCGCCGGGATTGCGCTGCAACGCCATTGGGAATCGCTGGCCTATGTCGCGGGTGGATCAAGCTACAAAGCGCCGGCGCAACGACTGGGCGATTTTCTTGCCGGGCGGCCTTCAGAGGCGCTTGGTTCGGTCACACCGTCCTACAGGCCGGGCGTGCATATGACCGATCTGGCGCAATGCCTGCCAGACTATGCCGTAACCGCAATGCGCGAGGCGCTGCCCGTTTTTGGTCGGCAGATACCGGGCTATGATCATCCCGATGTCATCATGACCGGTGTCGAGACGCGCACATCATCACCGGTCCGCTTCACCCGCGGCGATGATTTGCAAAGCCTGAACACGAGCGGGCTGTTCCCTGCGGGTGAAGGCGCGGGCTATGCCGGGGGAATCCTGTCGGCAGCGGTGGACGGGATCAAGATTGCCGAAGCCGTGGCATTGAGCCTTGGCGCTGACCCAGCCCGTGCCGCCGCTGTTGGGCACGCCACCTGAATCGGACAGAAGAGCCGTGGGTTATAAGGTCCGGGCATCACCCCGCCCTAATCTTGCTCACCTAAACCGCCAGCACGGTGCCTTTGCTATGACATAGCCCTGTGGGCCGATCATTGCGGCATCGCATCTGGCGGTATGATCGCGCCCGGGTGCATCACCACTTCGCCCGCCAGCCGGTGCCCGGCGAGCACCGCGCCCTCAGGCTCGGCCCCGGCAAGGAGCGCGGTCAGGAAACCGGCGTTGAAGGAATCGCCTGCTCCCGTCGTGTCGCGCGGGGCCCTGCGACTAGGACAGGGGAGCAATCCCGAGTCTTCGCCCTTGTGGGAAAACAACGCGCCCTTATCCCCCATCTTCACTACCACCAGACGCGCACCGGCATCGTGCCATCGGTCAAGGCTGTCATGTGGATCGGCGTCACCGTAAAGCGCGGCCTCGTCCTCGAAGGTCGGCAGGACTATGGAGCAATGCGGCGCTACCGCGCCGAAGGCTGCGCGCGCAGCGGCGGGATCGGGCCAGCCTCGGGGGCGATAATTGCCGTCGAACACGACCTCGCCGCCATTTTCCCGCACCGTTTTGGCAAGGTCAGCCACCTGCGCCTGCCCGTCAGCATCGAATAGCGAAAGCGTGATGCCCGAAAGGTAGAGCATCCGCGCCTGCGCCGCCTCGGCCAGCGCGGCGCCAGCACCTGACAGGGCAAAGAAGTCCCGCGCCGCGGATTGGTCGCGCCAATAGGTGAAGCTGCGCTCGCCCCGGTCGTCGGTGCGGATCGCGTAAAGACCTGCAACGCGCGTCGGGTGCGTCAGCATGAACCTGCAATCCACGCCTTCCCGGTTCAGGAAAGCGCGCATTTCCTCGCTATAGGGATCGCTGCCAACAGCGCTTAGAAAGCCCGCCTGCGCCCCGCCGCGCGCGCAGTAGATCGCCACATTCGCGCAGTCACCCGCAAACCCCATGCGCCATGCGTCGGAAGCCGGGTTCCGGCTCAATTCGATCATGCATTCGCCAAAGCAGACGATAGCGGGCGGGATCATTGTGTCGCTCACGCCTTCACCAGTTCCACAAGGTGCCGTCCTCCAGCCGCGCGACGGGCAGCTGCATCGGCGTGTAGGGATACTTGGCGGCAAGTTCCTCGTCGATCGTCACCCCGTGGCCGGCTGTCTCGCCCACGATCATGTGACCATCTTCAAACCGGTAATCATGCGGGAACACCGCGTCGGTCTCAGGCGTGTGGCGCATATATTCCTGAATGCCGAAGTTGGGCACCCAGCTATCGAAATGGAGCGCGGTGCCCATCGTGACGGGCGAGAGGTCGGTCGCACCGTGGCAGCCGGTGCGCACCTGATACAGGCTGGCAAGATCGGCGATGCGGCGCAGATGCGTCACGCCGCCCGCGCCCACGATGGTGGTACGGATATAATCGATCAGCTGGTGCTGGATCAGATCCTTGCAGTCCCAGATAGTGTTGAACACCTCCCCCACGGCCAGCGGCGTGGTGGTGTGCTGGCGCACCAGTTTGAAAGCCTCCTGGTTCTCTGCCGGAGTGCAATCCTCCAGCCAGAACAGCTGAAAAGGCTCAAGCAGCTTGCCGAGATGCGCCGCTTCCTGCGGAGTGTAGCGGTGGTGGCCATCGTGCAGCAGGTGGTGATCGAAGCCGTAGGTGTCGCGCAGACGCTCGAACAGCCTTGGTATCGTGTTGAGCGCCTTGCGCGTATCCCAGCCGGTTACCGAAGGAAGCGCCGCATCGGCCGGTTCGTAGAACATCGTCCCCCGGCCCACGCCATAGGTCTTCTCAACCCCTGGGATGCCGGTCTGCGCGCGGATCGCCTTGTAGCCCATCGCGATATACTGGCCGACAGCATCCACCGTCTCGTCGATGTCTGCGCCGTTGGCGTGGCCATAGACCATGATCCGGTCGCGGCTCTTGCCGCCGAGCAGATCGTAAAGCGGCATTCCCGCCGCCTTGGCCTTGATGTCCCACAGCGCCACATCGACCGCCGCAATGGCGCGAATCGTCACAGGCCCGCGCCGCCAATAGGCACCGCGGTAGAGAAACTGCCAGATATCCTCGATCCGCCGCGCGTCCATGCCGATCAGCGCCGGGCAGACATGTTCCTGAAGATACGCGACAACCGCCATCTCTCGCCCGTTGAGCGTCGCATCGCCGATCCCGGTCAGGCCGCCTTCGACCTCGATCTTCAACGTGACGAAATTGCGGCCGGGACATGTCACGATCACACGCGCCGATTTGATCTTCATCGTTCTGCTTCCTGTTTACGCCCGGTCCAACCGGGAAAGTTCGATCTCTCGGGGCACGTTTGTGGTCGGATGCCGGGCGAGGATATGGGCGTGCCGCATCGCCTCAGTCCCTTGCATCGACGAAAGCCTGCACCGCCGCTGCGGCGCCTTCCTGCCGGATGAAGACGTAGCTGCGGGTTAGTTGTGCAACGAAATCTGCATCAGCCGGAAATGCGCTGCCAAAGATGGCATTGTTCGCCAGCAGAGCCCGCACCTCGGCGGCAGGATCGCCCGCGGCATTTGCCAGCGCGCAAGCGGTTTCGGCGGCGAGCGGGTCATCGACGCTGTGGCGGGCGCCCGCGTCATTCACCCCAGCCTGCCAGCGCATCCACCCTGCCAACGCCAGCGTTAACGCGGGTGGCACCGCGCGACCGGCGCGCCGAATTTCGAGGATCGTCTGAAGCCAGCGCTGCGGCAGCTTCTGGCTCCCATCCATCGCAATCTGGTTGGTCCGGTGCATCAACGCGCCATTGGCGAAGCGTGTGCGCAATTGCGCCCGGTAGGCGGCGGGATCGAAGCCATCCACCGGAGCGAGTGTCGCCCCGGCCTCGTCCCACAGCGCCTCGATCAACGCCGCAAAGCCGGGCGCGGCCATCGCCTGATGAACATGGGCATATCCCGCCAGCCCCCCGAGGTAAGCGATGGCAGAGTGTGCACCGTTTAGCAGCCGCAGCTTGGCTTTTTCCCATCCGGCGACATCGCGGGTGAACTGCGCGCCGACTTCATCGAGCGGTGGACGGCGATTGCAGAACCAGTCTTCGACCACCCACTGGGAAAAAGGCTCGGTCTTGACCAGCGCCTCGTCCCGCCAGCCAGTCGCGCTTTCGAAATTGTCGAGGTCATCAGGTGTCGTCGCGGGCACGATGCGGTCGACCATCGAGGAAGGGAAGGCGACTTCGCGCGCGATCCATGCCGCCAATGCAGGATCGACTGCTTCGGCCAGGGCAAGCACGGCGGCGCGGGTGCGCTGGCCGTTTTCCGGCAGGTTGTCGCAACTTAGCACGGTGAAGGGGGCGACCCCTGCCATACGGCGCGCTGCAAGGCCTGCCACCAGAAAGCCAGGCGCGGTCTGCGGCGAGGCGAGGTTGGCAATGTCGGCGGCGACCGCGGGATCATCGGCCCGCAGCGCGCCGGTGGCGGGATCGAGGCAATAGCCCTTCTCGGTCACGGTCAGCGTTACCAGCGCCACCGCCGGATCGGCCAGCGCCCGCACCAGCGCCTGCGGATCGTCCGGGGCGACCAGCACATCGCGCACCGATCCCGCCACCTGCGGGCGTTCCTCGGCCCCGTCACGCACCAGCACAGTGAACAGCCCGTCTTGCGGGTTCATTGCTTGCGCCACCGCAGGCGAGCGCAGGCTTGCGCCCCGGATCATCCAGCCGCAATGCCCCGCCGCAAGCAGCGCATCGAAGAACACCGCCTGATGCGCACGGTGGAAGGCCCCGATGCCCAGATGAACAACCCCGCAAGGCTGGTCGCGATCATAGGCAGGCCTCGCCCAGTCGGCGGGCAGATCGGCAAGCGCAGCGCTCGAGAGGCGGGTCGCATGGTTCATGTGTCGAGGCGATAGGCCGCCTTGGCGAGGTTATAGGCGAGGTCCTGTGCGACCTGGTGTGCATCGTCCTCCCGCATCCGGTGCTCGGCCACCAATCGCGCCAGAAACCCGCAATCCATCCGCCGCGCGACATCATGCCGCGCCGGGATCGACAGGAAAGCGCGGGTGTCGTCGTTGAAGCCGACGGTATTGTAGAAGCCCGCCGTCTCGGTGGTGTTCTCGCGGAACCTGCGCATCCCTTCGGGGCTGTCATGGAACCACCACGCCGGGCCAAGCTTCAGCGCCGGATAATGCCCGGCGAGCGGGGCCAGCTCGCGCGCATAGGTGCTTTCGTCGAGCGTGAACACGATCACGCTGAGGCGCCGGTCATTGCCGTAACGCGATAGCAGCGGACGCAGAGCGGCGACGTAATCGATGCGGGTCGGGATGTCCGCGCCTTTGTCACGCCCGAAGCGGGCGAAAACTTGCGCGTTGTGGTTGCGCGAGGATCCGGGGTGGATCTGCATCACCAGCCCGTCCTCAAGGCTCATCCGCGCCATTTCGGTCAGCATATGCCCCCGGAACGTCTCGGCCTCCTGCGGGGAGCACTGTCCTGCCAGCACGCGGGCGAACAGCGCCTCAGCCTCGGCGCGGGGCAGGTCGGCGGTGGTGGCGGTGGGGTGGCCGTGATCGGTCGAGGTCGCACCGTGGGCCTTGAAAAAGGCGCGGCGGTCGATCAGCGCGTCGAGGTATCCCTGATACGTCCCCGCATCGCAGCCGGTGTTGGCGCCCAGCTTCGCGACATTGGCGGCAAAACCCTCATATTCGGGATCGAGCACATTGTCTGGCCGGAAGGTCGTGATAACTTTCCGGCCCCAGCCATCGGCCCGCAATTTCGCATGATGCACAAGCGGGTCGAGCGGGTCTTCGGTGGTGGCGATGACCTCGATATTGAAGCGGTCGAACAGCGCGCGCGGGCGGAAATCGTCCTGCTGCAAACTGGCGTCGATCACGTCGTAATAGTGATCGGCTGTTGCTGTGCTGAGCGTTTCTTCAAGCCCGAACACCTCGGAATAGACCCAGTCGTGCCACATCCGGGACGGCGTGCCGTGGAACAGGTGGTAGTTTGCCGCGAACAGCCGCCACACCTTGCGCGGATCGGTTTCGGTTGGCGGGCCTTCCGCTCCGGGCTGCATTGGCACCCCCAGCGTCTCAAGCCGGATGCCTTGGCTGTAGAGCATCCGGAAAACATAGTGATCGGGAGTGATCAGCAACGCCGCCGGATTGGGGAAAGGCGCGTTATCTGCAAACCACGAAGGATCGGTGTGGCCGTGCGGGCTGATGATCGGCAGGCCGCGCACCCCTGTATAAAGCCGCCGTGCAACCGCGCGGGTCGCAGGATCTGCCGGAAACAGCCGGTCCTCGTGCAGTTCGAGCCTAGCCACTTCGATCAATCTCCCGGCTTGATTCCGCAAAGCTCACCACAGATTTCGGCACGGATGTGTCCTGAATGTCCGGCAGTTCGGTCATGCCAATTCCTATCGCATGCGCGCAGGAGCCATTTTGGGCACCAGTATCTGGATGATCACGAAGGCAATGATGTAGCCCAGCCCCGCATAGATCACGATCGGCACATAGGAACCGGTGAGTTCCAGCGTCCAGCCCGTCGCCTGTGCGATCAGGATCCCGCCGACGGCGCCCGCCGCGCCGCCCATTCCGGCGATCGTGGCCACCGCCCGGCGCGGATACATGTCGGCAATCATCGTAAAGATGTTCGAACTGAAGGCCTGATGCGCAGCCGTCCCCAAACCGATCAGCAGAACTGCCATCCAAGGTTCGGGAACGCTGGCGACCGTTACCATCGGCAGGGCGCAAAGCGCGGCAATGAACAGCGTCGTCTTGCGCGCGCGGTTCACCGACCAGCCGCGACCCACCAGGTGCGAGGAAAACCATCCCCCCGCTATCGAGCCGATATCGGCGAGCAGATAGACCCCGATCAGCGCAGGGCCGATGGTGGCAAGGATCCCGCTCTCACCCTTCGGAAACAGCTCCATCCCTTGTGTCTTCGCAAGAAAATCGGGCAGCCAGAACAGGAACAGATACCAGACGGGATCGGTGAAGAACTTGCCGCAGATGAAAAACCACGCCTGGCGCTGGCGGAGTGCGTCTTTCCAGCCGAGCGGCTCGCCCGCCGCATCTTCTCCGTCCTGGTTGATCCAGACGCGCTCCCCGTCGGTCAGCTGCGTGTGATCGGCCGGCTGGCGGAAAAAGCGGAGCCACGCCCATAGCACCACGAAGCCGAGCAGACCGGTCACCAGAAACGCAGCCCGCCAGCCGTACAGACCGGCAATCCCGATGGCGATGATCGGGGTCAGCAGCACCCCGACATTGGCCCCGGCATTGAGAAAGCCGACACCAAGCGCCCGCTCGCGTTTCGGAAACCATTCGGCGATGGATTTGACCGCGCCGGGATAGGCTGCACTTTCGGCAATGCCGAGCGCGACGCGGGCAAGGATGAAGCCCAGCACGCTGCTCGCCGCAGCGTGGAAGCTTGCTGCCAAGCTCCAAAGCGCGATGGCGATGGCCATGCCCTTGCGGGTGCCGATCCGGTCGAGCCAGCGCCCGACCACCAGCAGTCCGATACCGTAGCTGGCCTGAAACGCGGTGACGACATTGCCGTAGTCAACCTCGCTCCAGCCGAGATCATCTTCGATTACCGGTTTGAGCACCCCGATGATCTGGCGGTCGATGTAATTGATGGTGATGACAAAGAAGAGCAGCGCGCAGATGCCCCAGCGGTACCTGCCGACTGGCTTCTCCAATGGCGATGGCGCGTTTGCCCCAACGTGTGACGATGTGATCACGCGCGGTGCCCTCGGCCTTTACAAATATGGTTCACCCCAACCCCCCTTGATTTTGTTAGCGCTATCTTTTCCTTGCGGACGACCCCGCAAATGCGAGCATCGACAAGTGGCAGGCTGGCTAGAACTTCAGCGTGACTGCTTCGCCCGAGTAAGTAAGGCTACGTCCGTCGCGCAGATCGAAGACCTCGCCCCGGCTGTGTCCTTCGTGCAGAACAATAGTGAGCGACCGGCTCTGCGCCATCCCGGGAAAACTTCCCTCCCGCGCGCCGATCGACAGCGTGCGGCTCGCATCGTTCCAGCTTAGCGGAACCCGGACAAATGCGCCGCGTGTATATCCCATGTCCGTGCCCTCGTCCTCGTAGAGCGTGAAGCCGCCGTCAGCTCCGGCAAATACGTGCAGGGTGAGCGAGCCTTGCGGATTCTCGCCCGTCCATTGCACATCCGGCCCGGCCGGGATGATCGCCCCGGCGCGCACGTAAAGCGGCATCCGTTCGCGCGGAGCGTCGGCCACAACTTCCTGCCCGCCTGTCAGCTTCACCCCGGTCAGCGCATCGAACCAATCGCTGCCATGCGGCAGATAGACCTTGCGCGTCCGGCTTTCGAACTGCGTCACAGGTGCCGCCATGAGCGATGGACCGAACAGGTATTGATCATCGATCACCCAGACCTTCCGGTCCGCTTCGAAATCCATCACCAGCGGGCGCATGATCGTACCATCGTCGAAATGCGTCCCGGCCGCGACCGTGTAGAGATAGGGCATCAGGCGATAGCGCAGGCGATGGTAATGCAGCAGCCCTTCGCGCATCGCGGGATCGCCTTCGCTGACCAGATAGGTCTCGCGCTGGGGAAACTCGCCGTGGCTGCGGAACAGCGGGGTGAAGGCGCCGAACTGGAACCAGCGCAGATAAAGCTCGCGCCATTCGGGCAGGTGAGCCGGATCCTGCTTGCTGAAGCGATCTTCCAGGGCAAAGCCGCCGATGTCGTGCGTCCAGTTAGGCACACCGGCAAGGCTAAGGTTGAGCCCGGCGCTGATCTGGTCGCGCAGATCGTCCCACCGGGCCGCCACATCGCCCGACCATAAGGCCGACGACGTGCGCTGGATTCCTCCGAAGCCGCTGCGGGTAAGGATAAAGGGGCGCGTGTCCGGCTGCGCTTGTCGCAATCCTTCGAACACGCCTTCGGCATGGACAAGTGGGTATGAATTGAAGATCGCCGCCCCCGTTGTGCCGGTCGTGGGCGAGGTCATCTGATATTTGCGCTCCTCCACCGACAGGTTGGAATGCCAATCCGGCTCGGTGGCATCCATCCACCACGCATCGAAGCCAAGCGGCAACAGCGTGTCCTTCATCTGCTGCCAGTAAAGCGCGCGGGCCTCGGGCAGATTGGGATCGTAGAAGGTGTTGAAATAGCCCTTCCCCACCCAGTCGCGCTGACCAGCGGTCAAGGGGCGCTCGTAGAGGAAGCCCTTCTCCCGCAGCGCCTTGCCGTGGGCGGTATCGGGATAGAACTTGGGCCAGACCGAGATCATCACCCGGCCATCAAGCGCCTTGACCGCATCGACCATCCCCTTGGGATCGGGAAAGCGCGCAGGATCGAAGCAATGGCAGCCCCAGCTGTCTTCGGGCCAATAGAACCAGTCCTGCACGATATTGTCGATCGGGATCCGTTGGTCGCGATAGGTCTGCATCACCTCGACCAGTTCGGCCTGTGTGTTGTATCTCTGGCGCGACTGCCAGAAGCCGTAGGCCCAGCGGGGCATCATCGGAGCCTTCCCGGTCAGCCGCCGGTAACCGGCAATGGCCTGGTCCATGTCTGGCGCGGGTACGACGTAGTAGTCAATCGCGGTGCCTGCTTCACTGGCGAAGCTGACCGAGTGGCGGTCTTCGGCGGGCAGCGGCTCGGCGTGTTCGAGCGCGATGTAACCTTGGTTCGGCTCCCACTCGACGCGGAAGTTGACGGTCTGCCCCGGTTCGAAGTCGATCTCGAAATTGTGATACCACGGGTTCCAGTTCTGCCGCCACCGGTCGAGCACCAGTTCACCGTCGACGAAGACTTTCGCATAGGACGAGGAGTAAAGCCGGAACTTGTGCGTGCCCGCTTGCTCGGACGCGAAGGTACCGGACCACACGACCCGCTGGGTCTGGACAGCGTTGCCTTGCGTGTTCTGACCTGTCGTCGCTGCGACCACCGCTGCCCTGGCCTCTTCGGGCCAGCGCGTCTGATCGCGCAGATATTGGTAATCGATTGTCCGCTCAAGGCGGTCCAGCACCTGTTGTTCACCCAGATAATACTGCGCGCGCCAATCCAGCGTGAGCTTCTCATAGGGCGCGGGATCACCCACCCGGGTGATCGAGGCATTGTCCCACAGGATGCCATAGCCCCTCGTCGACACCAGATAGGGCACTGTAATCGCCATGTTGTGCTGAGCGAGTTCGAGATCCTCGCCATTGTAATTCATCTGGCGGTTCTGGTGCTGGCCGAGGCCGAAGAGCCCTTCCGTGGTGCCACGATTGAACTGGACGCGGGTGGCAAGCCATTGCTGCCCCTCGATCGTCACCGGCGCGATTGTCCGCGCAGGCGTGTGTTCGTCGAGCAACACCACGCCAGCGGAATCGAACATGGTCACGCGGCCATCCGTCAAGCCCACTGCGGCCGATCCCTTGGGCGTGACGAGGTATGCGACATCGCCCTCGCGCCGGAAGTCCGGCTTGCCATCCGCCTCGGCCACCACCATCGCGGTCGAGCGGCCATCCGGAAGGTCGGTAGCGACAGTTACCCGGAAGGTACCGTCGGCATGAGCGAGGACCCGAACCTGATCGCCCGTGTCGGTCGTCACTACCATGCCGTGTGGCACCTGTCTGACCTCTCCGGCAAGGGCTGCTGCGCTGAGGGTCGCCGCAAGTGTCAGGGCCACCAGCCTCAGCATCACTCGCCGCCTTCGATCTGGATACGGGTGGCAATAGCCGCAGGCGCGATGCTGCCCTTGGCGGAACCGACGATCTCGAACGATGCCCGTGCGCGAATGGCGTCCGATGCGCTTCCGATCATCAGGTCGATGGCGCCCGGTTCGATCAACCAGCTGCCATCCCGGCTCCACAAAGCGAACTGGTCCGATGAGAGGGTAAATACCACCTCGCGCGTCTGCCCCGGTTGCAGCGTCACGCGGGAAAAGCCGCGCAATTGCATCACGGGGCGCGACACGCTGGCAACCGGATCGCGCATGTAAAGCTGCACCACCTCGTCGCCCGCGCGCGTTCCGGTGTTGGTGACGGGGACGGTCACGGTCACGCTGCCGCCATCGGCCGGAATGCGCGAGCTCGACAGAGTGGCCTCGCCATAATCGAAGGTGGTGTAGCTGAGGCCGTGGCCGAAAGCGTAAAGCGGCGTGATCGGCTGATCCATGTACCGCGCTGTGTCCTTGGACAAGTCGGGATCGGCAGGGCGCCCGCTGGGCAGGTGATCGTAGTGGACCGGCACCTGCCCGGTCGAGCGGGGATAGCTTGCGGGAAGTTTGCCCCCCGGATTGTTGCCACCCAGCAGCGTATTGACGATGGCAGGCCCGGCCTCGATCCCGAGCAGCCACGTCGCAAGCACCGCGTCGGCTTGCCCGGCGATGTCCGGAACAGCGAGGGGGCGGCCGCCCATAAGCACCACCACCAGCGGCTTGCCAGTCGCCGCCAGCGCTTCGAACAATTCCATCTGGCGGCCGGGCAGTTCAAGCGAGGACCGGCTGCGCGCCTCGCCCGACCAGTCGTAATCCTCGCCAATGGCAAGGACGATCACATCAGCGCCGCGCGCTGCAGCCACGGCTGCCTCGATCCCGCCCGGATCGTCAGACCGGCTATCTGCGCCCGGTGCATAGACCACGTCCGGATGCGCAGCTTCGAGCGCGGCGCGCAGCGTCACCACGTCCTCGACCTGCCCGCGCGCACGCCACGATCCAAGCTGCGACATCGGGTCATCCGCCAGCGCCCCGATCAGCGCGATTCGCCCTGTATCGCGTGCGAGGGGAAGCGTCCCGGCCTCGTTCTTGAGCAGCACGATAGAACGTTCGGCGATCAGCTGCGCGGCAGCGCGATGTTCGGGCGCGAGCATGACTGCGGCTTCGCGCGCCGTGTCGTGATACTTGTAAGGATCGTCGAACAGGCCAAGGTCGCGCTTGACCGCGAGGATCCGCAACACCGCCTGATCGAGCAATGCTTCAAGTGCAGGGTCAGCGGCGATTGCAGCCTCGAGATCATCGGCATAGACGTCTGCGACCATGTCCATGTCGACGCTTGCCCTGAGCGCGAGCGCAGCCGCCTCCGAGCGGCTTGCCGCGACACCATGCGCCAGCAGTTCCTCGACCGCGCGCCAGTCGGACAAGAGCACCCCGTTCCACCCCCACTCTTCGCGCAGGATGGTACGTAGCAGCGCAGCGTTCGCGGTTGTGGGAACGCCGTCCACCGCGTTGAAGGCAGTCATATAGCTGGCCGACCCTGCCTCGGCAGCGGCGCGGAACGGGGGCAGATAGACCTCCTGCATCGCCCGTTCACCGATGTCGGCCCCGGCGTAGTCACGGCCCCCTTCGGCCGCGCCATAGGCACCGAAATGCTTCGTTCCGGCCATGATCGTATCTGCCGCAGAAAGACTTTCGCCCTGAAAGCCCCGCACCTGCGCCTCGGCCATTCTGCTGCCGAGATAGGCGTCCTCGCCTGCCCCTTCGACGATCCGCCCCCAACGCGGATCACGCGAGATGTCGACCATCGGCGCGAAGGTCCAGTGCAGACCGGCAGCGCTGGATTCGCGGGCGGCTATCACTGCATGTTCGCGGGCCGCCGCTGGATCCCAGCTTGCCGCCATCGCAATCGGGACGGGGAAGATCGTGCGATAGCCGTGGACGACATCCATTGCGAACAGCAGCGGGATGCCTAGCCGGCTTTCCTCGACCGCCACGCGCTGCAATTCCCGCAGCGGCTCTGCCCCGGCAACGTGCAGGTACGAGCCAACCTCGCCGCGGCGGACCTTTGCAAGTTCGTCCGGCCCCAACCGCGAATTGAGCGCCTTGGAGCGCCCACCCATGCGTTGCACGAGTTGCCCGATCTTTTCCTCGATCGTCATGCGCGCGAGCAAGGATTCGATATCGGGCGATTGCGGTTTATCGGCTGACGCAGGTACGGAGGGGCCCGTTGCACGCGCGACCTGTTCGGCTTGCGCGCTAGCGGGGCCGATTGTTGCAGCAGCAACCAAGCATGATAGCGCTACCATTTTCAAGGTCATATCTGGTTTGTTCCCCGCCCTTTTACCGCACCTTCCTCGTCCGGAGATGCATTTTCATGCAAGTTAAAAGGGGTTGCAAAAAGACGCAAGCGTCCGCGAGGATCGATAGACGGGCACCTTACCTACCTGAGTCGAATTTGCCGTCTGTTATCCAGGTATGAAACCATTCACGTCCAGCCAGTGGACAAAGGCGTCGAACCAGCGGTTACTCGTTCGGTCGGGATTGCCTAACCCGAAGCCGTGTCCGCCATTTTGGTAGAGGTGGAACTCGACCGGGCGATCGGCTTCGTACCACGACTGGATCAGGCCGGTCGTGCCGCCGTAAAGGAAATCGTCGGCCGCAATGGCGACGAACATCGGCGGCGCGTCCGCAGGCACTTCGACTGCGTCCATCCCGCCGTAGATCGGCGCGATGAAAGCCAGGTCCATCTTTTCCGAATGAAGCGTGACGTGCATTGTCAAACCGGCGCCAGCGGAAAAGCCCATCATTCCCAGCCGCGACATGTCGACTTTCCAGTCTTCCGCGTGCGCGGCGATCAGGGCGTAAGCCGCTTCGGCATCCGCTTGCTGATTTGACAAGTCCCATTCCCTCCGGCGCGGAGGTCGAGCGTCCGCATCTTCGTCCTCCGTCGCTGCTGCATCGGCGAACGTTCGGTTCATCTCGGCCTTGAACTGTTCGAGCGTTGGCTCCGTCGGGAACAGGCGATATTTCAAAACAAAGGCCGCGATCCCGCGTTCGTTGAGCGCGCGCGCAACTTCCCAGCCCTCATTCTCCATCGAGAGCCAGCGGAAGCCACCTCCCGGCGCGACGATCACGGCCGAGCCATTGGCGATCGCAGGATCGGGCAGGAACGGCGTGAGCGTGGCGCTGGAAATGTTGCGTGCCATCGGATCGCCCCATTGCCGGAACCAGCTTTCTTCCGCCGGCTGGTTCGCGACGCCGCCCGTGTTCAGGGGAATGGCATCGGGTTCCGCCGGTGCATCCATCGGATACATCGTACCGTCCTGTGCGGCCGCGACGTGGAATGGCGCTGCCAGCAAGCAGGCGGAGATCAGGGCACTGAAGATGTTCTTCATCGAGATGATCCTTGCAGTCTAGATTGGTCGATCGACGCGGAGTTCAGCCCACGATCCAGACGGACACGGACCGCGCCGGAAGCACGGCGGTGAAACGGTTGCCATCCTGCCGGATGGTGGCTGGCCGTGGAGCGACAGCTTCAGGCTTCGCAGCGCTGTTGCGCGAATCCATGGCGTTACCGGCCAGGATCCGGCCCGTCGCACGCTCGGCCCCGGTGCGGGGAATGGCGATGGCATGGTCGGCGCCCGGATCGGCGTTGACCAGCGCGATCGCCAGCCTTCCGTCCTTCATCCGCGCCGCCGATGCGGAAAGCGCCGGAATGCTGATCTCGCCGTTGCTATAGGTTGGACCGTCCATCGCCACGCGCAGCGACTTCGCATTCTGGAAAAGCGCGTACATTTCGTAGACATGGTAGGTCGGCGTCAGCGTCATCCTCTCGTCATCGACTAGGATCATGGCCTGAAGAACGTTCACCATCTGCGCGATATTGGTCATCGGCACGCGGTCGGCGTATTTGTGGAAGATGTTGAGGTTCAGCCCCGCGACCACGCCATCGCGGATCGTGTTTTCCTGCCACAGCGAAGAACGTCCTTCCGTCTCGTCGAACCAGGTTCCCCATTCGTCCACATAAAGGCCGTAACCGTCGGGCAGCTTGTCGTGGCTGTCGATCATGGCGATCGAACTGGCGATCAGCCCGTCCATGCGTAGCGTCCGCTCCATGGTGGACGCCCACTCGCTTTCCGCAAAACCGGTCGCCGCGCCCTTGCGCGACCAGTTGCTGGTCGGAAGCGTGTAAAAATGCAGCGAGATACCCTTGGATACCTCTCCGATCATCGGGTGATCGAGCACCTCGTCAGAGAACTCAGGATTGCCGTCATGCGCGCCGGAGACGATCATCACGGGCTTTTCCCCGTCGACGACCATGAAGCTCGCCCAATGCGCATACAGGTCCGCATAATAGGCCGGACGCATCCTTCCGCCGCAACCCCAGGTTTCGTTTCCGATCGAAAGGTAATCGACTTTCCACGGCGCGGCGCGTCCGTTTCCACGTCTCTCCTGCGCCAGCGCGGTCTGGCCGTTGCCGGTGATGTATTCCAGCCAATCGGCCGCTTCGTTCACCGTGCCGCTGCCAAGATTGACGTTGAGATAGGTCTTCGCGCCCAGCCGTTCAGCCAGATTGAAAAATTCGTGCGTGCCAAAGGTGTTGGGTTCCGATGTGCCGCCCCAGGCCAGGTTCACGCGCGGCGTACGTTTCCCGATGCCATCGCGCCAGTGATAGATGTCGGCGTAGCACCCGCCCGGCCAGCGGATGACTGGCACTTGCAGCTTTTGCAAGGCCGCAAACACATCGTCACGAACGCCGTCCGTGTTTGGTATGTCGCTGTCCTCGCCGACCCAAAGTCCGCCGTAAAGCTGCGTACCCAGGTGCTCGAGAAACTGGCCGTAAACTTCCGGCTGGATGGTGCCGATCTCGCTTTCGCGTTCAATCGTGATCGCGGTCTGCGCGGCGGCCGGCATGGCCATGACCATACTAACCAACGCACCCGCCAAGGCGCTGCCCAAACGCACCATACCCACTCCCTTTATTCTCTCGAAGACAACCCTGCCACTGCGGATGCGGGCTAGGCAAGAACGAATTTGTCCGACAAAAGAAACGCACAAGTTTCGGGAGGAAGAGAAATGATCAGAGCGTGGATTTCGGCCGCCGTCGCATTGGGTGCGATGGCCGTGGCGGCCTCGCCCGCGACAGCCGCAGAGGCGCATCGCACGATGGCCGGGGCGCTGGCCGACGGCACGCCGATCGAAGCGGTGACCCTGTCCAACAGCGCCGGTGTGTCGGCACGAATCCTCAATTACGGCGCCACGCTTCAGTCGCTTGTCGCGCCCGATCGGGAGGGGCGGCCCGCCGACATCATTCTCGGCTACGACGATGCGGCGGACTACGAAGCGCTGCCGAATTACTTCGGCGTCACTGTGGGCCGCTATGCCAACCGCATCGGTGGCGGGCGCTTCTCGCTCGACGGGCGCAGCTTTCAGCTGACGCAGAACGACGCGGCGAACTCGCTCCACGGCGGGGTGGAGGGCTTCGACAAACGCGTGTGGCGGATTGCAGAGGTGGCAAGCGGGCCGATCGCGCGGATCGTCCTGACGCTCGACAGCCCGGACGGGGATCAGGGCTACCCCGGCAATGCCGCGGTGCGAGTGACATACACGCTCGACGACGCAGGTGATCTCGGCATCCTGTTCGAAGTTTCAACGGACGCGCCCACGATCGTCAACATGACCAACCATGCGCTGTTCAACCTTGCAGGCGTCGGTGCGCCACAAGGGGCGATGGATCACTGGCTAATGCTGCCGGCGAAAACCTACACCCCCGTAGACGAGGCGCTGATTCCGACTGGCGAACTTTCGCCGGTTTCAGGCACGGTCTTCGACTTCCGACAGCCGCGCCGGATCGAGGACGGGTTGCGCGATGCCAAGGATCCGCAGATCGTCATCGGCCGCGGCTATGACCACAACTGGGCGCTCGACAAGGGGCGTACGGCACAGCCAGAACTCGCGGCCCGGCTGGTGCACCCCGCATCAGGCCGCGTGCTCGAAGTGTTAAGCACCGAACCCGGCATGCAGTTCTATTCGGGCAATTTCCTGGTCGGAACTGTCGTGGGCAAGGGTGACACGGTCTATCGCATGGGCGACGGGATCGCGCTGGAGCCGCAGAACTATCCCGACGCGCCCAACCATGCGAATTTCCCGAGCGCGCGGGTCGATCCGGGCAAACCCTATCGCCACCAGATGATCTACCGGGTGTCCACCGCTTCGTCCATGTGACAGGCGACCGACAGACTTTATTCGGTGAAAGGCGGAGCGACCACGCTGTGGCACCGCATGAACGCGTCTGCCACCAGTTGCAGCGGCGCGAAGTCGGCATCGCTGCGGCCAGCCGCGACCGCTCGCGAAAAAGCGGCGTAAATCTCCGGATATTCCCGGTCAGTTCCTTCGCTTTGCCTGTCTGGCAAATTCAGTATCCGGCCACCCTGCGACAGGGTCAGCCTTCCCTCGTCCGTATCGATCGCGATGTCCCAAGTCTGCGGGCCTTGCTGTAGGAAATCGAGCGTCACGGTGACGGGCACGCCCGAGCTGTCGTGCATCTGGATATATCCAGCGATGGGCGCAGCGCGATTTTCCGGCACGGCGAGATGCCCGCCCTCTACTATCAATGGCCGTGGCAGCAGCAGCGTGGCTATGGACAGCGCGTTAATGCCGGGGTCGAACACGCCGAAGCCACCAGCCTCAAATATCCACTCCTGTCCCGGATGCCATACCCGCACGTCCTCGCGCCAGTCGATGGTGACGCGCCGAATGGTCTTGCCCTGCAGCCACTCGCGTGCCGGTGCGACACCGTGGGCGAACCGGGAATGCCATGCGGCAAACAGAACCACGCCGGTATCCGCAGCCTGCGTCGCGAGTGCCTGCGCCGCAGAGACGGTGGAAGCCGGAGGCTTTTCGATCAGCACGTGCTTTCCCGCTTGCAGTGCCATCCGGGCCTGATCGTAGCGCGCCTGGGGCGGCGTGCAGATCGCGACCGCGTCGATCGCGATGTCGCTGTCCAGCAGCCTCGCCAGATCGCGAAAATGGGGTACGCCGTCGCACGGCTGCGCATGAGGATCGACTGTCGCGGCCAAGGCAAACCCGGCATCCCCCTTGATAGCCGGGAGGTGCTGGTCGCGCGCGATCTTCCCCAGCCCGACGATGGCGATCCGAATGGTCAAAGCGCTTTCACTCGCTTCAATTCTTCGGCTTCTTCCGAAACGCGCAAGGTGTTGACCAGTGGCAGGGTGAAGGGCGGTGCTTCTATCTCGAAGATATCGCCATCGCGGGTCGCGAATCCATCCGCGAAACTGGCGGTCGAAGTTCCGAAGAAATGAACGTGCACATCGCCGGGACGGCAGAACAGATCGTATTTGAAATGGTGGTGTTCAAGGTTTGCGATGGTGTGAGCCATATTGGCTTCGCCGGTGAGGAACGGCTTTTCCCAAGCCACATTGTCGCCGCGCCGGATGCGGGCCGTGCCGCGAATATCCTGCGGCAAGGCGCCAACGAACAGTTCCGGACCCAGTGAGGCTTGCCGCAATTTCGAATGCGCCAGCCACAGGTAATTGTGTTTTTCGGTGATGTGGTCGGAATACTCGTTGGCGAGGCAGAACCCCAGCCGGTAAGGTGTGCCATCGGGACCGATCAGATAGATAGCTGCGATCTCCGGCTCCTCCCCTCCGTCGAGAGCATAGGGCGGAACCTTCAGCAATTGACCCGGCCCGGCAAGGTGCTGGCCGTCACCCTTCCAGAACCATTCGGGTTGATGGCCGATCGCGCCCGCTTCCGGCTTGCCGCCTGCCAGACCTTCGAGAAACATGCGCATGGAATCCGACGCGTCGCCGGCGGCGGCCGCCTTGTGCATCCGGTCGCGCCCCTCCGCACTGCCGAGATGGGTAAGACCGGTGCCCGCAAGGGTAAGATGGGCGCTGTCGGGATGATCGACGGGCACAACCAGCCGACCTGCCGCCAGTTCCTTTGCGGGATCGACGCGTTCTCCCAACCCGGCCCGAGCGACGGCATCGGAAAGTGAAATACCGCTGGCTATCGCATGGGTAGCCAGGTCCAGCGTGGATTCGAACCCCTCGACCACGCCGGTCTCGCCATCGACCGTCGCCAAAACTTGCCGCGTCCCCTTCGGGGTATGGCGCTGAAGAAGCATCATTGCGCAAAATCTCCTGTATGTCTTTCGCCACCATCGAAAGCGTGCAGCGTGATCGGCTCGGTCTGCAGCGTTATCCACCGCTCGCCATCCTGCACGATCGCCAGCCCGGCGACATCGCCATCGGCAATCTCGGCATAGTCGATTACTATGTCGGCGATGATATCTCCGCCGGGGTCGTCGATAGCGTGCATTGATGGTGCTTCGTCCGACAGCAGATTGCGTGTCGCCGTCAGCTGGACGGGATCATGCCCGACAGCAACGCCAGCGCTATCGGTAATCACGATCGCGCTGAAGCGCGCCACCGGTGCCGGCTGAGCGGCAAGAACGGCCCCCGACAAGCATACCGCGGCGATCATCAGCAGGCCCTTCACTCCGCAAGGATTCCCGCCTGTGTCTGCTCGACGGGGAGAATGCGCCCCTCCTTATCGAAGTGCAGCCGCTCGACCGCGACGGCACGGCGGCCAAGGCCACCCGGCTGATCGCCGACGGTAAGCGTTCCGACGTGATAGAACAGGTACCACTCGCCCTTGAATTTCGCGATTCCGGGATGGATCGTAAAGCTGTTGGCTGCGCTTCCGGTGATTTCGCCCTGCCGCGTCCAGGGGCCAGTGATCGACGGAGCGGTAGCGTAGGAGATCCGCTCGTCCGGGCCTAGCCGCTTATCCATCGAGGCATAGGCGAGGTAATATGTGCCGTCTCGTTCGAACACCCACGGCCCCTCGACGAAGTCCGGCAGCTCGATCTGCCGGATCGGACCGGCGAAACTGACCATGTCGTCCGCCAGTTCAGCCGTATAGAGGTTGGCATTGCCCCAGAAGAGATAGCTCTTGCCATCCGCGTTGGTCCACACTGTCGGGTCGATATCGTCCCAATGATGCGGCCCGGCGGTATCTTCGTTCTTCACCAGCGGACGGCCGAGAGCATCGGCGAACGGACCGAGCGGATTGTCGGCCACGGCGACGCCGATCGCCTTTCCGTGGCTGCCCTGCGCCTCGTCATGCTCGACCGCAGTGTAGAACCAGTAGCGACCATTCTTTTCGTGCACCTGACTGGCCCAGGCATCGCGCGATGCCCAGCTGAAGTCAGTGGGGCGCATGATCGAACCGTGATAGGTCCAATACTTCATGTCGGCGGTCGAGTAGGCGAGCCATTCGGTGATGTTGAACATCTGTTCGCCGCGCGCTTCGTCATGTCCGACATAGAGGTAGAGCCGATCGCCGACGACCAACGGCGCGGGATCGGCGGTGTGGCGATCTTGGATCAGCGGATTTCCGGCGTTTACGAAACTTGCCAGCCCTTCGGGCGGCGTCGCCATTGTGCAACCGCTTGCCAGAGCGGCAAGCGCCAGGACCCCGAGCGCGTTGAATGCGTGCCCTTTCGCCGCGCGAAATGTGCCCAAGAATGCCATTTTCACAATTCTCCCAAGCTCGATTATTCATTACTCCGACAAATCGAACTGTCAAAGCATCGCCTGCCTTGAAGTGGTGCGTCGCCACGCGGATTGATTTGCAGGCGGGCGCAGGCCTAGATGCAGCCATGCGACAACGAACCAGCCCATCGCCGGAAAAGCGCGACACGAAAATTCGCGGCAATTCCCGTGCGCCTGCGTTCGACGACATGCCGAAAACCAGCGGTCGGCGCGTGCGCGGCGCGATTTTCGACTATCTGGGCGAGCTGATCGTCACGGGAAGCGCGGGCGTGGGAGATACGCTGCCCGGCGAAGTCGAGACAGCCGAGAGACTGGACATTTCGCGCGGCACCTATCGCGAGGCTGTGAAGATGCTGGCGGGCAAGGGATTGGTCGAAAGCCGTCCCAAGACGGGGACCCGCGTGCTCGAGCGATCACGCTGGAATTTGCTCGATCCCGATGTGCTGCGCTGGGCCTTCGCAGGCCGGCCGGACCCCTCGTTTGTCGCCGACCTGTTCGAAATGCGCAGCGTGGTCGAACCAGCGATCGCCCGGCTGGCTGCGACGCGCCGCGACGATGAGCAGGCACAGCAGATGCGAGAAGCGCTAGCGGTCATGGCCGGCAAAGGGCTGCGTTCGCAGTCCGGACGGGATGCCGACCGGCTGTTTCACGAAACGCTGCTGAAGGCCTGCGGCAACGAGGTAATGCAATCGCTTGGCGCCAGCATCGGGGCGGCGGTCGCTTACACCACTTTGTTTAAAAAGCGCGCGGGCGGGCTGTCGCGAGACCCCGTCCCCGACCATCAGCGCGTGATGGATGCAATCGACGCGCGCGACCCCGACGCCGCGGAACAGGCAATGACGGAACTGCTGCTGCTTGCCCGGCAGGATACCGATAAGGCGCTGCAGGATTTCATTTCTCCGCAGGACCGCGACTGACGCGCTTGTCAGTGATTGTCGCGCGGCAAACCTTTGGTGCGCGCAATCTGCCGGTATTTTTCCGCCCCTTCGAGGATCGCTCCGCTATCCATCTGCCCCACGAGAGCGCGCTGGATTTCCTGCCACGGGGTCTGCGACTCCGGATATGCAAATCCTCCGCCAGCCATCAGTTCCTCACGCCGCCGGTCCAGTTCTTCCGGTTCGACCAGCAGGTTGACCTCCGCTCGCGCCAGATCGACGCGGAGCCGGTCGCCGGTTTTTACCAGAGCGAGGCCGCCATTGATCGCGGCTTCGGGCGATACGTTGAGGATCGACGGGCTGGCCGAAGTGCCCGATTGCCGACCGTCGCCGATGCATGGCAAGGCATGCACGCCTTCGGCCAGAAGATAGGCGGGCGGACGCATGTTCACGACTTCTCCCGCGCCGGGATAACCAACCGGTCCGGCCCCGCGAATGATCAGCAAATGCCGATCGGTAATGCTGAGCGCTGGGTCGTCTATGCGGGCGTGGTAATCTTCCGGCCCGTCGAACACGACAGCCGGCCCTTCGAAAGCATCGGGATCATCGGGATTGGACAGGTAGCGCGTCCGGAACTCTTCGCCGATGACGCTGGTCTTCATGATCGCCGCGTCGAACAGGTTTCCCGAAAGGACGATGAAGCCGGCATTTTCACGGATCGGATCGGACGCGGGCCGGATGACGCGCTCGTCCTCGATCGTAGCGGAACGGCAATTGTCACCGATCGTTTCGCCGTTCACGGTCAGCGCGCTCTCGTGAATCAGGCCAAGCTGCATCAGTTGCGCGACCACGGCAGGCACTCCGCCCGCGCGGTAATAGTCTTCACCAAGATACTCCCCGGCCGGCTGCATGTTGACCAGCAAAGGAACTCCATGGCCATGAACGTGCCAATCCTTCAGCTCCAGCGATACGCCCAGATGGCGGGCCAGCGCCGCCAGGTGGATTGGCGCATTGGTTGATCCGCCGATGGCGGAATTGAGGACGATCGCGTTAAGGAAGCTTTCGCGTGTCATGATGTCGGAGGGTTTCATGTCCTCCTCCACCATCGCGACGATGCGCTTGCCGGTGAGGTAGGCCGCCTCCTGCCGGTCGCGGTAGGGGGCGGGGATCGCGGCGCTGCCCGGCAGCATCATGCCGAGCGCTTCGGCCAACGAATTCATCGTCGTTGCGGTGCCCATTGTGTTGCAGTAGCCGGTCGAGGGTGCGCTGCTCGCGACCATCCGGATGAAATCGGTATCGTCGATCTTGCCTTCGGCCAGCAGCTCGCGCGCTTTCCACACGATCGTGCCTGACCCCGTCCTCTCCCCCTTGTGATAACCGTTGAGCATCGGTCCGACCGAAAGCGCGATAGAGGGGATATCAACCGTCGCCGCTGCCATGAGGCATGCAGGTGTGGTCTTGTCACAACCGGTGGTGAGCACCACGCCGTCGATCGGATAACCGTAAAGCAGTTCGACCAGCGCGAGATATGCAAGATTCCGGTCCAGCCCCGCGGTCGGGCGCTTTCCGGTTTCCTGAATTGGATGCACCGGAAATTCCAGTACAATGCCACCTGCCTCGCGAACGCCTTCGCGAATCCGCTCGGCCAGCACGAGGTGGTGCCTGTTGCACGGCGACAGGTCGCTACCGGTTTGCGCAATACCGATGATCGGCTTGCCGGATCGCAACTCCTCCAGGCTAAGCCCGAAATTCAGATACCGCTCCAGATAAAGCGCGGTCATGTCGATGTTGTCGGGATTGTCGAACCAGGCCTTGCTGCGGAGTTTGCGCGTCATGTTCCCTTTCCTGCCGGGCTCCGCTTGACGCTCTGCCCGTTGCCACGCATTACTCCTACAAATGCCGGTCTAGCAAGGCCTGTGGGGAGACATCGGGAATGATGCAGGTGGACGGGACACAAAGTGCCGCGATTGAGGGCGGTCAGGCGATCAACTACAAGCCAGCCCTCGCGCTGCTGGCGTCGCTCTTCTTCATGTGGGGCTTCATCACGGTCATCAACAATACGCTTTTGCCGCACCTGCGCAGCGTGTTCGAGCTCAGCTACACCCAGACCACGCTGATCGAGAGCGTGTGGTTCATCGCCTATGGCGTGATGGGTATGCCGAGCGCCTTCCTGATCGAACGGACGGGCTACAAGCGGGCGATCATCATCGGTCTCGTCGTAATGGCCATCGGCGCGCTGGGCATGGTTCCGGCAGCGCATCTGCCGTCCTATGGCCTCACCCTGCTCGCCTTGTTCGTGATCGCCAGCGGGATCACGTTGCTTCAGGTCGCCGCCAACCCCTATGTCGCGGTGATCGGCCCGGCGGAGAGTTCAGAATCCCGCCTTACGCTGGTGCAGGCATTCAACAGCTTCGGCACGTTCCTTGCGCCGTACTTCGGGGGCTACCTCATCCTCAGCCGGACGGTGGGCGGAACGTCGCTGGAAGGAACGCAGCTGACTGCGGCGGAACGGTTGGCCGATGCCCGCGCGACCGAGCTGCCCTACATTCTGGTCGCGACCGTCCTGCTGGTGATCGCAGTAATCATCTGGCGATCGAAACTGCCAAGCCTGGGTTCGGCCACCAATCGCGTCGCGCGCGAAGAACGCAAGAATCTCTCGCTGTGGGACCACCCAAATCTCGTCTGGGGTGTGCCGGCCATCTTCATCTACCTCATCGCGGAAATCGGCGTGGCGAACCTGTTCATCAACTTCGCCATCCTGCCCGATGTTGCAGGCATCACGCCCGCCGAAGCGGCGAACTACCTCGTGCTGTTGTGGGGCGGCATGATGGTGGGCCGCTTTGCCGGAGCCTTCATCATGCAGCGGTTTCCCGCCGACAGAACGCTTGCCGCCTTCGCCCTGTTCGCAATGGTGGTGATGGTGGGCGCAGCAACGCTCGACGGTCCGCTTGCCATGTGGTGCCTGATCTTGGTCGGACTGGGCCACTCGATCATGTTCCCGGCGATCTTCGCCATGGGCATCAAGGGTCTGGGCCCTCTGACAGAGGAAGCGTCAGGCCTGCTTATCACCGCTATTGCCGGCGGCGCGCTCGTGGTCGTGCAGGGCTGGCTCGCGGACAGCTTCGGCCTGCAGAACAGTTTCTGGCTGACGGTAGCGTGTGAGGCCTACATCATCTGGTACGCACTGCGCGGATCTCGGCCTAGAATTTCCTATTCGACGTAAAATGCGAGTCTAGATGTCGCTGTAAATTGGCCATTGCACGACGACCTCACAATCGATCGCGTCCTCAAATTGCTCGCGAATGCATCCCCGCCCGTTTCTCGTGGCAAAATATGACTTCCCGCTCAACCCTCGGTAACGACAGGTAAGTCCCAAGACCAATCGGCAGCTGCCGACCCAGTGTCGGTCGCTCAATTCGGCCACCATGGAGGTCAGCTTCTGACACAAGCTGCCGATCATATGCAGCACATTGCGCAATCGGCTTTGCTTGCAAAAGCCAGCCCGTTCCGCCGGCTTGCGGCAGGTCCGTGAAACCAGAGACTAGCGCTGGGGGTCGTTGGCGGAGCGGGTGGGATTCGAACCCACGATACGCTTGTGACGTATACACACTTTCCAGGCGTGCGCCTTCGACCACTCGGCCACCGCTCCGTTTGCTCGCTAGAGCAAGTCGGGGCCGATAGCCGCGAATGGATTGCTTCGCAAGGCGCGTGGTGGCACCAATGTTCGTATGAGAACATTGCTCCTGGCGGCTTCGGCTGCTCTCGCTCTTGCCCTGCCTGCTTCTGCTCAGGAGGAGCCGAAGGGAGCGCCTGCGCCATCGGAGATCGTCGCGGCTGCGCCCAAGTCCGATTGGGTGGCGATTCCTGCGGAGGATCTGCTGGTGATGACCCTCGCGCCGGATGCCGAGGGCAAGGCGCGGGAAGTGGTGATCCAGCTGATGCCCGCGCCGTTCTCGCAAGGCTGGGTGCACAACATCCGGCTGTTCGCGCGCGCCAAGTGGTATGACGGGATTTCGGTCAACCGGGTGCAGGACAATTACGTCACCCAATGGGGCGATCCCAATTACGACAACCCGGAAGCGACAGGGAAAGCAAAGCCCTTGCCCGAGGGGCTGAAGGTGATGGGGGAGGCGGAATACGTCCTCCAGTTGGTGCAGGACCAACAACTTGTTGAACGGATGGGGGCAATCATCAGATTTGGTGACCGCGACCTCATCGGGATCGAGAAAGCGACCGGGATTTACGGGTTGGACCGCGATGTCTACGGCGAGTCTGCCGGTATGCGCGACGGTTGGCCGGTTGCGATGACGACGCCGGACAGTCCGAACGACACTTACAAGCTATGGCCCACCCACTGCTACGGCATGGTCGGCGTGGGGCGGAACTATTCGCCTGACACCGGATCGGGCGCGGAACTTTATACCGTGATCGGCCATGCGCCGCGCCATCTTGATCGCAATATCGCGCTGGTCGGCCGGGTGATCGAGGGGATGCAGCACCTCTCCTCGCTGCCGCGCGGGTCGGGCGCGCTGGGGTTCTACACCGCCGAGGAAAGCGCCAAGCGCACGGCGATCCTGACGGTGCGGGTGGCGAGCGACTTGCCCGCCGCCGAGCAACCCGCGTTCGAATATCTCTCGACCGAAAGCACCACCTTCGCGACCTACGCCGAAGCCATCGCCAACCGCCGCGATCCGTTTTTCATCGTGCCCGCTGGCGGCGCGGATATATGCAACATCCGGGTTCCGGTGCGGCGGGTGGTTCCCTAGTCGTCATTGCGAGGAGCCAAAGGCGACGCGGCAATCCATGGACTGACGTTGGCCCACGCGGGGCGGTCGATCCATGGATTGCTTCGCTTCGCTCGCAATGACGAGGTTTAAACCCGCTCCATCAGCTCGATGCGGTTGCCGAAGGGGTCTTCGGTGAAGAACCGCGCATAGCCTTCAACCGGCTTGTCCTCGCGGATCACGCAGCCCGCTGCCGCCAGCCGCCCGCGCAAGCCTGCAAGGTCATCGACCAGCAATGCGGGGTGTGCCTTGGTCGCGGCGCGGAAATCGGGATCGACGCCGATGTGCAAGTTCACCGCCCCGCCTGTAAACCAGCAGCCACTGGGCGAGAGGTTGGCGGGCTTGGGCACTTCGGTCATGCCCAGCAATCCGGCGTAGAAGGTGCGGGCCTTGTCCTCGCCTCCCGCAGGACAAGCGATCTGGACGTGATCGATCCCGATGATCGCCACTATTGCCGGTCCGCCTGCGCCACCGCGTCGCTGGCGCGCAGGGCCGAGAGGATGCGGTTGAGGTGTGCCACGTCCTTCACCTCCACCTCGATATCGTAAGTCACAAAGGGGTGATCGATATGCGCCTGCATCAGCGTGGTCACGTTGGCTTTGTTCTGGGCGAATATGCCCGCCATCTCCGCCAGCGTGCCGAGCCGGTCGTAGATCGTCACCGATAGCTGCCCGACCGCGCCGACCGAACGGTTGCCCCACGCCAGATCGATCCAGTCGCTATCCACCCCGCTCGCCAGCATCAGGCAATCGATCGCGTGAACCAGCACGGTTTCGCCCTTGCGGCGGATGCCGACGATGCGATCACCCGGCACCGGGTGGCAGCACGGGGCCAGTTCGAACGCGACCCCCGGCGTCAGCCCGCGGATCGAAATCGCGCGTTCGCGCTGCGACCATTGTTCGTCTTCCTTGAAATCGGCGGTGCAGCCGGGGACCAGCGCTTCCATCACCTCGCGGTCGGACAGCTTGGCCGCGCCGATGGCGTACATCAGGTCATCCGGTTCATCCATGCCCAGCCGTTCCACAGCGGCGCGAATTGCCTTCTTGCCGATTCGCGCCGGCACGCGGACGGCGATTTCATCGAACAGTTTGGAACCGATGGCCGCGACCTCGGCATGTTCCTTCATCCGCACCGAGCGGCGGATCGCAGCGCGCGCCTTGCCGGTGACGACAAAACCGAGCCACGACAGCTGCGGGGCTGCGTGCGGGTTCTTGATGATCTCCACCACATCGCCGTTACCCAGCGGCGTGCGCAGCGGCACGTGCCGCCCGTTGATCTTCACGCCCGCCGTTTGCAGCCCGAGATTGGTGTGAACCGCAAAGGCGAAATCCACTGCCGTTGCGCCTTTGGGCAGCTGAAACAACGCACCCTTGGGGGTGAAGGCGAAGATGCGATCCTGATAGATCGCCATGCGCGTGTGTTCGAGCAGTTCTTCGGCATCGTGGCTGGCATCGACAATCTCGATCAGGTCGCGCAGCCAGCCCACTTCGCCATCCGGCCGGTCGCCCTGCTTGTAGGCCCAGTGCGCGGCGAGGCCGAATTCGTTGCGGCGGTGCATTTCCCGCGTGCGGATCTGCACTTCGACCCGCATCGAGTTTTCGTACATCAGCGATGTGTGCAGGGAACGGTAGCCGTTCGATTTCGGCGTCGAGATGTAATCCTTGAACTTGCCCGGCAGGAACTGCCAGGTGGTGTGCAGGATGCCCAGCGCGCGGTAACAGTCCTCTTCGCTTTCGGTCAGCACGCGGAAAGCCATGATATCGGTCACCTGTTCGAAGCTGACATGGCGTTCGGCCATCTTGTGCCAGATCGAAAAGGGGTGTTTCTCGCGCCCGTAAACCTCGACCTGCAACCCCGCTTCGGCCAGGCGCTGCTTCACCGTCAGCGCAATCGCATCGACCTGCCCGCCATCCTGCGAGCGCAACTGATCGAGCCTGCCGGCAATCGTGGCGTAGGCCTCCGGCTCCAGCTGCCGGAAGGCCAGCGCCTGCATTTCGTGCATGTATTCATACATCCCGACCCGCTCTGCCAGGGGGGCGTAGATATCCATCGTCTCGCGCGCGATGCGCTGGCGCTTTTCCGGTGACTTGATGAAATGCAGCGTGCGCATGTTGTGCAGCCGGTCAGCCAGCTTGACCAGCAGCACGCGGATATCTTCGGACATGGCGAGCAGGAACTTGCGCAGGTTTTCCGCCGCGCGTTCGTTCTCGGGCATGGCCTCGATCTTGGACAGTTTCGTCACCCCGTCCACCAGCCGCGCGACTTCGGGGCCGAAATGCGCCTCGATATCGTCAATCGTGGCGAGGGTATCTTCCACCGTGTCATGCAGCAGCGCGGTGATGATCGTCGCCATGTCGAGCTTCAGATCGGTCATCAGCCCCGCGACTTCGACCGGGTGCGAGAAATAGGGATCGCCGCTCGCACGCTTCTGGGTGCCGTGTTTCTGCACGGTATAGACATAGGCGCGGTTGAGCATCGCCTCGTCCGCATCGGGATCGTATTCGAGCACTTTCTCGACGAGTTCATATTGGCGCAGCATATCAGGCGAATATGTGACCGCCCCGCCCTGCGGGCAAGCGGCAAGTGCCATTAGTGCGAAAACGTATTCATGGTCTGGCCCGGCAGGCAGGCCGTGCTATCCCCGCCAAAACGTCACTGGAGAGCTTACCATGCGCCTTTTCGCCTGCACACCGGCCGTCGCCGCCCTGATGCTTTGCGCTGCAAACGGCGCCGCAGCCGATGATCATGCCGGCCCCGCCAGCCCCGATACGCGGGCCATCATCTTTGCCGACGAATTCGATGGCCCTGCGCTCGACCGCACGAAATGGAACGTCATCGGCATGGATTTCTGGGTCAACAACGAACAGCAGGCCTATCTCGACAGCCCCGATACGATCCAGTTCGCCAATGACATCGAAGGCGCGCAAGGCGGCGCGCTGGTGCTGCGCCCGGTCTATCGCCCCGGCGTGGACTCCCGCGCCGACCGCAAGGCGGATTTCATTTCAGGCCGTATTGAATCGCAAGGCAAGGCGGAATTCACCTATGGCCGCATCGAAGCGCGCATCAAAATGCCCGATGCGACAGGCGTATGGCCAGCGTTCTGGATGCTGGGCAATGGCCAGTGGCCTGACACGGGCGAGATCGACATCATGGAATATGTCGGCGAGAAAGACTGGACCGGCGTGGCCCTGCATGGCCCCGGCTATTCAGGCGAAACGCCGCTGGTGAACAAGTTTTTCTTCGATGACGGCACCGATGCGACCGATTGGCACGTTTACGCAGTCGAATGGACCAAGGACGCCGTGCTGTTCGAAGTCGATGGCCGCCTGACCTACCGCGTCACCCGCCCGATGGTCGAAAACTACGGCAAGTGGCGGTTCGACAATGAAAAGCACCTGATCCTGAATTTCGCGCTGGGCGGCGCCTATCCGTTCAAGACCAGCCGGATTGCGCAGCCCTATAACGGGATGCCCCAAGCAACCGTCGATCAGATCAAGGCCGGCGATGTGGCGATGTATGTCGACTGGGTGCGGGTGTACGAGCCGCTGGCAGGCGAATAACTGCCCGTCAGCCCCGCGTTACGACCAGGTGGCGCGCTATGACCAGGTGGCTCTGGGCGGCAGGCTCATCAGGATCGCGTCGATATTGCCGCCGGTCTTCAGCCCGAAGATCGTGCCGCGGTCATAGACCAGATTGAATTCGGCATAGCGGCCCCGGTATTCGAACATCTGCGCTTCGTCAGCAGCATCGAAGGGCGTGTTCATCCGCTTGCGCACGATCCGCGGATAGACATCGAGGAACTGCTTGCCGATATCCTTGATGAATTCCAGATTGGCCTGAAAAGCCGCATCGTCGCTGCATTCCAGATGGTCGCAGAAAATCCCGCCGACCCCGCGATGCACCTGGCGGTGGGGGATGTAGAAATATTCGTCCGACCACTTCTTGTAGCGATCATAATAATCCGCCCCGTGCGGATCGCAGGCGGCCTGCATAGCAGCATGGAAATCGGCGGTGTCTTCTTCATAAGGGATCGGCGGGTTCAAATCCGCCCCGCCGCCGAACCACGCCTTGGTGGTGGTGAGGAAGCGGGTGTTCATGTGTACGGCGGGCACATGCGGGTTCATCATGTGGGCGACAAGGCTGATGCCGGTGGCGACAAAGCCGGGCGCATCCGCGCTCGCGCCGTTGATGGAGCCTGCAAATTCCTTGGCAAAGCTGCCGCGCACGGTCGAGACATTGACGCCGACCTTTTCGAACACCTTGCCCTTCATCAACCCCTGCACCCCGCCGCCGGGATCGGGATTGCCATCTTCCTCGCGGTTCCACGGGGTATATTGGAAGCTGGCGTCCGATCCCGCCTCGCGTTCGATCGCTTCAAATTCGGCGCAAATCTGGTCGCGCAACAATTCAAACCACGTACGCGCCTGCGCCGTGTGCTGTGTCCAGTCAGTCATACATCCCCGTCCGTCATTTCTTCGCACCATAAGCGATGAAGCGCGCCGCACAAGCCCATCCTTGGCCCCGGCAGGAGTGTTGCCAAGCCGAATGTTTACAGGCAGGGACACCGCATGGTTCCCGCTATGTTCGCCCCCTTCCCCTTCGCCGGGCACGAGTTGCTGCTTGGGCAAGGGCGCGGCCTGTACTGGCCGGCCGAACGCGCGCTGCTGGTTGCAGACCTGCATCTGGAAAAGGCCAGCTGGTATGCGCAGCGCGGGCAGATGCTTCCCCCCTATGACAGCCGCGACACGCTGGAACGGCTGGCCGATGCGGTGCGGATCACGGACGCGCGGCGGGTGATCACGCTGGGCGACAATTTCCACGATGATGCGGGAGCGCTGCGGCTGGATGCGCATTGCACCGGGATGCTGGAGGCACTGACCCGCGCGCTCGATTGGGTGTGGATCACCGGCAACCATGACGAGGCATTACCCAAGGGGTTTGGCGGGGCGATCCTGCCCGAACTGGAACTCGGCGGCGTGATCCTGCGCCACGAAGCCCGCGCCGGAGAGACCGCGCCGGAGATGTCGGGGCATTACCACCCCAAGCTGCGGGTGAATGTCCGCAATCGCCATATCGCCCGTCCCTGCGCCGTCATGGGCAGAGGCGCAGGCGGAGCCGACCGCATGATCCTGCCCGCCTTCGGCACCTTGACCGGCGGCATGGACGCGGGCGCGCCCGAAATCCTCGCCGCGCTGCAACCCGCCCACCGGATCGAGGCGCTGATGCCTGCGCGGGGGCAGATTGCACGGTTTCCGCTGTGGCGTGCGGCGGCTTCCTAAACTGCGAGCTGTTCCAGCACTGATCCGACTTTGACGACGCCGGTTTTCGTCAGATTGACGAAGGTGACGCGCCTGTCACTTTCGGACTGGGAGCGAGCGACAAATCCACCGGCCTCCAGCCTGTCAATTATTCTCAAAGCCGTCGTTTCAGGGCAACGCGAAATGACTTGAAGTGATTTTGTGGAAACCTTTGCGCCTCCCGCAAACTGCTTGAAAAGTTCAAGAAGCATATTCCAGGCTGGCGCACCGACCATTTCGACCCCGATAACATCGTCACGGATTTTGGCGCGATTTTCTTCCCTAATCGCCGAATGGGAAAGGGGAATGGCATTGCGTTCGATCCTCGCCACCTTCGAGAAGACCGGATAGTTTGAACGTGTATTCTCCGGACGCCAATTCTGATCCACTGAATCGGCCATTCGAAACAGACTGGCTCCCAACTCACGAAGACTTTCCGGAGACAAGTCCGATTCAAGCCGATTTAGAAGCTCTTCCACCCCCACAGTACACCTCGCTGCGATTCAAGACTGACTGCTTGCAAACGTTTTAAATTACAAATTATTGTAAACACAACGTATTATGCAAAGGTCATACGATAGCGGCAAGACATCGGATGCAAGAAAATTTGCATCCGATATGGATCAAAATGCACGGACAGCGCATCACTGCTCTTGAGGCTCTCATGGTCCAACCGTGACAATTCGTCCGCTGGCCGCCACCCATGCCACCACGCAAGACTCCACCTAGCGCTCGCCCACATTTCGGACTAAGGAGCGCGCAGCAAGTAAGCCACCACAGGAGAACACCCCATATCACGTCCACCCCGGCGCTCGATGGCCCCGCCCGTAAAAAGCGGCCCTCGTTTTGATAACATGATCAATGTCCCCAAGGTCCGCGTCATCGATGACGAAGGCGAAAACCTTGGCGTGATGTTCACCCGCGAAGCGATTGAGCAGGCCAATGAAAAGGGCCTGAACCTCGTCGAAGTGTCCCCCAATGCGGACCCGCCGGTGTGCAAGTATCTCGATGTCGGCAAATTCCGCTACGAAGCGCAGAAGAAGGCCAATCTGGCGCGCAAGACGCAGAAGACGCAGGACATCAAGGAAGTGAAGATGCGCCCGAACATCGACACGCATGATTATGACGTGAAGATGCGCAACGTCACCAAGTTCATCGAAAACGGCGACAAGGTGAAGATCACCCTGCGGTTCCGCGGGCGTGAAATGGCCCACCAGCACCTCGGCATGGATCTGCTGCGCAAGGTGCAGGACGATGTCGCCGAAGTCGCCAAGGTCGAAGCCTTCCCGCGGCTTGAAGGCCGCCAGATGCTGATGGTGCTGTCGCCCAAATAGGCGCCTTCGCCATGACATCAGCCAAAGGGGGGCGGATCGCAAGGTCCGCCCCTTTTGCTTTGGCGATGCTTCGACGAACCGCTGGGCGGCTCGACAAAGGGTTGATGGAAACCGACTGCGGGCAACATCGTTGGAAAGGTTCATGCTATTGAAATCCTGCGGGGGAAGGCAGGCGGAAGCTGCGTCCAGACCCCGGCTTGCCTGCGCTTGACCCTGCCTTGACCCCACCCAGGCCCGCGATTGCGGGTTGTTTCACGGGAAACATACGCCATGCCGTTCCTGCCCCGCCCCATTGCCCGCCCCCTGCTGCTTGCCGGTGCCATGCTGGCCGTTGCAGCCCCGGTCTACGCGCAGGACAGCGCCCCGCTCTCCGACGCGCAACTGGCCACCTTTGCCCCGTCAAACGCGCCGAATAACGACAAGATCGATTATTCGATCTGGGACGAGGCGATGAAAAACATCGTTATTTCCATGGGCCCATCCCTGCGCCAAGGCGCACCCCGCCCTGACCCAAGCATGGGAACCCGCCGCCAGTACGGCCATGTCTCGCGCTACCGGCTCGAAGGCACGCGGGTGATGTTCAGCTTCCTCGATTCCGACGTGATCGCGAGCTTCACCGAATATCGCAAGGATCTGGAAAACACCGCCGATATCGTTGATATCCAGTCGCTTTCCCGCAACGAACAGTTGGCCTACTGGATCAACCTCCACAATGTCGCGATGGTCGAACAGATCGCCAACGCCTGGCCGATCCGGCAACCGCGCGAGATCAAGGTCGGCGGCGTCCCCCTGGACGAGGCACGCTTTATCACGGTCGAAGGCATCGCGTTGTCCCCGCGCGATATCCGCGAAAAGATCGTCTATCGTCACTGGAAAGATCCGGTGGTGATGTACGGTTTCTGGCGCGGGGAAATCGGTGGTCCATCGTTGCAGCGCGAAGCCTTCAACGCCGATAATGTCGGGCGCCTGCTGATCCGCGGCGCGGGCGATTTCGTCAATTCGCTTCGTGGCTCGCAGGAACTCGGCGGCAAGCTGCAAGTGTCTGAACTCTACAAGGAAGCCGCGCCGTTCTTCTTCCCCGATTTCGAGAATGATGTCCGCGCCCACCTTGCCCGCTATGCCGATGACAAGACCAGCGCGCTGATCGCCAAGACCGGCAGCATTGATCCCAGCATCACGGAACACGATATCGCTGATCTTGAAGGCGGCGTGCGCGAGCCGACCTACCAGAACATCACCTCGAACGGCATTCCCACCAGCTTCCGCATCCCGCAGAGCATGGCCGCCCTGCTGCGCGAGCGCGAGACCAAGTTCCAGGAGATCATCCGTCAGGGCCGCACCGGCACGGTCACCTTCAGCAACATCACTTTGCCCGATGACCCCGCCGACAAGGATAAGGACGAGGTGGAGTAACCGCGCCTTTCCCACCTGAACACCTGTTCATCCCCGGTTTATCCGATTGAGATAAAATCGCTTTCGGACGGGCCGACTCCATCTGGTGGGAGAGATGATATGGTGCCGAAATATGTGATTGCTTTGGTCGCGGGCTCCGTTCTGGTGACACCTGCATTGGCATCCGAACTGGTAGTGGAACAACCCCGGCCAGCGGATGATCCGGGGCTGCATTACGTTCCGCCTATCAAGGATGCTGCCGCGCAGCAGCGCAGCGTCGACGATCATCTCGCAGCCTTCGCCCCCACTACCGCTCCGATCCGCCACACCATCGATTACGAAATCTGGGATTGGGCGCTCAAGAACATCCTGATCTCGATGGGCCCATCGGACCGGCTGAGCGCGCCAAGCCCACCGCCGTTGACCGGCTCACGCCTGAAAAGCGGGCCGCAATCGCGCTATCGGCTGGAAGGCTCGCTCGTGCTGTTCCGGTTCTTCGATCAGAAGGTCATCGCAAGTTTCTCCGAATACCGTCAGGATCTCGAAAGCGTTGTCGAAACACTCGACATCTCCACACTCCCGCGCAACGAGCAGCTCGCCTATTGGATCAACCTTCACAACGTCGCCATGATGGAGCAGATCGCCAAGGAATGGCCCGTGCGCGAGCCGCGCGAAATCGCGGTTGACGGCGTACCGCTTGACCAGGCGAAGTTCATCAACCTGCGCGGCATTCCGGTGTCGCTGCGCGATATCCGCGAGAACATCGTCTATCGCCACTGGAAAAACCCCAAGGTGATCTATGGTTTCTGGCGCGGCGAGATCGGCGGGCCGCAGTTGCAGTCCTATGCCTTCACGGGGGCGAATGTCACATCGTTGCTGGATGTCGCCGCGGCCGATTTTGTGAACTCGTTGCGCGGCACCCAGAAGATCCACGGCAAGCTGGCGGTATCGGAGCTCTATGCCGAAGTCGCGCCGTTCTACTTCCCCGATTTCGAGAATGATCTGCGCGCGCATCTGGCCGTATATGCCGAAGAGCCTGTGAAAGAACTGATGGCGAAAACCGGTCTGACAGTCGCCACGATCCGGGAGGCCGACATTGCGGATTTGCACGGCGGTGCCCGTCCACCGGCCTACCTGCTGGTTGATTCGCAGCCGGGCGTGGCCACGGACCAGCCGGTCTGCAACTCACGGTGGGGGCAGGCTGCGTGCGATCTGCTGGTTGCCCGTTCGAGAAAGCTGCAACGCATGAAGCGCCGCGATCAGCCGATCTCGCGGGTGTTCTTCTCGAACATCGATCTGCCCGGCGATCCGCCGAACAAGAACGCCGTCGAATAGCTTTTCGTCTGGCGCGCGGCCCGCGTGGGGTTGCCGCCAGCCATTCCCGGCTGTTACGTCCGCGCATAATGGCGGGGGACGATCAGATCTTATGACAGCGCGTGCAATCGGCCTGATCCTCGGCCCCCTTGCGTTTGCACTGACAGCATTGGTGCCGCCACCCGGAGCCATGCCTGCATCCGCGTGGCTGGTGGCGGGACTGGTGCTGTGGATGGCCGCGTGGTGGATGACCGAGGCGGTGCCGCTGGCCGTAACGGCGCTGCTGCCCTTTGTGGTGCTGCCGCTGGCCGGGGTATCGACGGCGAATGAAACGGCCGGCGACTACTATTCCCCGATCCTGTTCCTGCTGCTGGGCGGAGCCTTCGTCGCCCTTGCCATCGAACGCACCGGGCTGCACCGGCGGCTGAGCCTGGCGATCCTGCGCGGTGTGGGCGCGCATGGCGGTCCGGCGCGCTTGCTGCTGGCCTTCATGATTGCAGCGGCGCTGCTTTCCATGCTGATTTCCAATACCTCGACCTCGCTGATCATGATGCCGATGGCGCTGGCGGTGCTCGAAGGGGGGCTCGGCAAGAGCGCGGAGGGCGCCCCGCCCCGACAGGAAGGCATTGCGGGCGCTCTTCCCATGGGCATCGCTTTTGCGGCCAGCATCGGCGGGCTGGGCACCATCGTCGGATCGCCCACCAATGCGATTGCAGTCGGCCTGCTGGACGAGATCGCGGGCGTGCGGATCAGCTTTATCGAATGGTCGCTTTATGGTGTGCCGGTGGTGGTTCTGGGCATACCGCTGGCGGCGTGGATCGTGGCGCGGGTGCAGCGAGTGGGCGCATACACTTTCGATGTCGCCGCTGCACGGGCCGCAATTGCCAGCCATTCCCGCTGGAGCGCGCCAGAAGCGCGGCTGTCGCTGATCGTGGCGCTGACCTTCATCGGCTGGGTCACGCAGCCGCTGGTCGCTCCCCTGCTTCCCGACGGTTCATGGACCGATGGCACCATCGCGGTGATCGCGGCGCTGGCATTGTTCCTGATCCCCGATGGCACGGGCCGTCCGCTGCTGGTGTGGAAAGAGGCCGATCGCGCGCCGTGGGGTGTGATTTTCATGTTCGGCGGCGGGCTGGCGCTGGCGGGCGGGATGCAGGCTTCGGGCCTTGCCGATTGGGTCGGGCAGGCGCTGCTACCGCTGGAAAACTGGCCGTTGCTTCTGGTCGCAGTCGCCGTGGTCGCGCTGGTGATCGTGGTGACCGAATTCGCCAGCAATGTCGCCACTGCAACGGGGATCATCCCGGTCGTCGCCGCGCTGGTGGTGGCATTGGGGGCCGATCCGGTGCTGCTTGCCCTGCCCGCCGCGCTGGCGGCCAGCTGGGGCTTCATGTTGCCCGCCGGCACCGGGCCGAACGCCATCGCATGGGCCACAGGGCGCATCCGGATCGACCGGATGATTACGGCCGGCGCGCTGCTTGATGTGGCGGGAATCGCGCTGATTATCGGCGTGGTATGGGTGATCGCGGCGATCACCTGAGGTTTCATGCAGACTGTCTGAAACTGCGGTTGCAGCGCTTGCCACGCTGCGCGCCCGGCGATAATCGCGACCCATTCCAGCGGCGGCTGCGGAGAGGCGTTCCTGCGGAGGTTAGGAACGGGTGCCCTGCCCGCTGCGACTGGCCCCCGCCTTCCTGGGGGCATATGTCTTGGAAGGACAATCTGTCATGACCGACGCTGTCGATGCAACTGACACCCCCACGCCGCGCCGCAAACCCAAACCCGGCATCCGTGAAATCGGCGGTCGGCCGCTGAAACCGTCCACCCTGATGATGGGCCACGGCTATGACCCGGTCTTGTCCGAAGGATCGCTGAAGGCCCCGATCTTCCTTACATCGACCTTCGCGTTTGAAAGCGCGGCGGCGGGCAAGCGCCATTTCGAAGGCATTACCGGCCTGCGTGAAGGCGGCGCGGAAGGCCTTGTCTATTCACGTTTCAACGGCCCCAATCAGGAAATCTTGGAAGACCGGCTCGCCGTGTGGGACGGGGCCGAAGATGCGCTGGCCTTCAGCAGCGGGATGACCGCGATCTGCGTGCTGATGATGGCCTATGCCAACCAGAACGACGTGATCGTCCATTCCGGCCCGCTTTATGCCGCATCGGAAGGGTTCGTCGCCAAGGTGCTGAGCCGTTTCGGCGTCACCTATGTCGATTTCCCCGCCGGGGCGACCCGCGCCGATCTGGACGCGGCGCTGGAAAAGGCCAGGCGCCAGGCCGAGGCACAGGGCGGCAAGGTAGCGATGATCTACCTCGAAAGCCCCGCCAACCCGACCAATGCGCTGGTCGATGTCGAGGCGGTGCGCGATGCGCGCGATGCCCATCTGGCGGATACCCCGATCGCCATCGACAACACCTTCCTTGGCCCGCTGTGGTCGCGCCCGCTGGAACATGGCGCGGACATCGTCGCCTATTCGCTGACCAAATATGTCGGCGGCCATTCCGATCTGGTTGCGGGCAGCCTTGCGGGTGCGAAGCGCTGGATGGACCCGGTGCGGGCGCTGCGCAACACCATGGGCGGGATCGTCGATCCCAATACCGCGTGGATGCTGCTGCGGTCGCTGGAAACGGTCGAACTCAGGATGCAGCGCGCAGGCGAGAATGCGGCGAAGGTGTGCGAATTCCTGCGCGGTCATCCCAAGGTCGAAGGGCTGGGCTACCTCGGATTTATCGAAGACCCGCGGCAGCGCGACATCTATGATCGCCACTGCCTTGGGGCCGGATCGACCTTCTCCCTATTCATCAAGGGCGGCGAGGCGGAGAGTTTCGCATTCCTCGATCACCTGACCATCGCCAAGCTGGCGGTCAGCCTTGGCGGGACGGAAACGCTGGCAAGCCACCCGGCTTCGATGACCCACCTTTCGGTGCCGCAGGCGCGCAAGGATCTGCTGGGGATCACCGATAATCTGGTGCGCATCAGCGTCGGGATCGAGGATGCCGATGATCTGATCGCCGATTTTGCCCAGGCGCTGGATCATGTGTGAGACCCGCCAATGTTTCACGTGAAACATTGGCGAAGCGGGAGGCAAGGCGAGGCTAGAAGGGGTCTAGAGGGGGTCTAGACGCGGCTAACGGGGGTCTGGATGGGCCTGAACCGGGCAAAAAACCCGCCGGGCCTCCGCGCCGCGCAAAAATCCCAGTCGATTATTTCCCTCACCTGCTAGATCACAGGCAGGTGAGGGGAAAAGCCAGCATGACAGACAGCCGCAAACCCGTTTTCCTTGTGATCGGTGCAGGCGCCGGGATCGGCGGCAATGCCGCGCTGCGCTTTGCCGCAGGGGGCTATCACTCCGTCCTCGCCCGCCGCAGTGACGAGGACGGTCTGGCACGGCTGGTGGGGGAAATCGAGGCGGCGGGCGGATCGGCCAGCGGCACCCTGCTCAACGCCGCAGAGGATGGCGCGATCGAGGAACTGGTCGCCCGCACCGAAGCCGATATCGGCCCCGTCCACTGCGCGCTCTACAACCTTGGCGCGCAGATCGGGAACCGCGCCCTGCCCGATACCCCGCACCGGATCTTCGAACTCGGCTGGCGGCTTGGCACCTATGGCGTGTTCCGGCTCGCCCACGCGCTGTTTCCGGCGATGGTGGAGCGGGCGAAGACCGGCGCGCATGGCACATTGCTGGTCACGTCAGCCACCGCAGCCGTGCGCGGCAATGCCGGCCAGCACAGCCATGCCGCAGCCATGGGAGGACGGCGGATGCTGTGCCAGACCCTGAATGCCGAATTCGCCCCGCAAGGCGTTCACGTTGCACACGTCGTGGTCGATGGCGCGGTCGATGCCCCCGATACGCTGGGCAAGCTGCTGGGCGACAAGTTTGAAGGCTTCAAGGCAGGCAAGGGCCGCGACGGGGTGATCGATCCCGCCGCGCTCGCCGAAACCTACTGGCACCTCGCCCACCAGCCGCGCAATTGCTGGAGCCACGAGGTCGACGTGCGCCCGTGGACCGACGTGCCATGGTGGAACGACAACCCCGACCCGCAAATCGACAGCCGCGGCAAGGGGTTTGCGGGGCCGCGTGACGGGGACTGACGCATCCTATCCCTAGGGCCCATCCCTTGTCGGCCGCAGGTGCAGGGCATATCTGCACAGCACCATGAACTTGTCCCCACGCGAAGCCCGCAACCCCTCCCCGAAGAGGCCGCTGTTCCAGCCGGAAACCTATGTCAGCGCCGCGGTGCGCCGCAACCGCCGGATTCCGGCAATCCTGCTGGCTGCGCCGATGGTGATCGCATTTGCGTGGTTGCGGTGGGATCAGGGCAGCATGATCGGCTGGGCGGTGTCCGGCCCCCGCCTTGCTGCGGGGCAGTTCGAATTGATCGTGCTGCACATGTTTGCCCACGGCGGGCTGCTGCATATCGGCTTCAATCTGGCGGCGCTGGCGGCGCTGGGGCCTTTGGTGATGGAGCGCCTTGGCCCGCTGGGGCCGCGCAGTCTGGCGGCGTTTTTGCTGCTGTTTCTGGGCTGCGGGCTTGGCGGTCTGGCTTTCTGGCTGGCAATCAATCCCGACAGCACGATCCCGATGCTGGGCGCTTCGGGGGCAATCTTCGGCCTGCTCGGCTTTCTGATGCGCCAGCCCGATCCGCAAGCGGCGCCAGTGGCGCTGTTCAGCCCGCAGTTTGGCAAAGCCTTTGCCGAATGGTTCAAGCTGCACATCCCGCTGGTGGCGCTATTCGCCATTCCCATGCTGCTGGGCGGCAGCAATTTCGGGCTGGCATGGGAATCACATCTCGGTGGATTTCTTGCCGGATTGCTGCTGTGCAGGCTGATCTGGGCATTGGCCGGTGGACGGCCCGACTGGATGTTTGACCCGAACTATCGGGCGTAATTCGCTTACCCGCGCCACTCGCGGCGTTCCTCGGCAGCGCGCAGGACTTCGTAACTGGTCTGGATCAGCTGGAACGTCTTGGCCGCTTCGGCATCGCCGGGCTTTACATCGGGGTG
Organism: Porphyrobacter sp. AAP60; assembly: GCF_001296025.1. Taxonomy (GTDB): domain Bacteria; phylum Pseudomonadota; class Alphaproteobacteria; order Sphingomonadales; family Sphingomonadaceae; genus Erythrobacter. Next base: position 54,425 of record NZ_LJHV01000001.1, read on the forward strand.
CACTTCCTTGGCGCGGGAGCGATAGGCCTTTTTCACAGCGTTGAAATCGGCATCGGCTTCCAGCCCCAGCACTTCCAGCGCCCGCATTTCATCGGCACTGCGCGAACCGTCGCCCGATCCGGCCCAGCCGTAGTGGGCGCTCTCGGCGTAACCTGCGCTTTCCTGCCGTTCGGCATGGGCGCGTTCTTCCTTCTCGGCCTTGTCCAGACCTTCAAAGTAATCCCACCCGGAATTGTATTCGGCCGCATGTTTCTGGCAGAAATACCACCGGTCGCGGCTGTTGGGCGCCTTGGGCGCAGGACAATTGCCCGGTTCATCGCAGCCGTGGCGATCGCAGATGCGCACATTGGTCGCTTCCTGCGAGGAGCCATAGGCCCGCCAGCGCGGGAAGCCCCAGTCCATGGACCGCCTGGCGCGGCTCACCGGGAATCACCGCTGGTGCGGGACGGCATGATGTTGGTCGATGGCATGAGGCGTTCAATCTAGGGGAAGTGGCAGCTTATGGGAAGGCGTGAGAATACGGGAACCGGTTGCAATGTGAAATGTTGCATTGCGATAGGCTGCTTCGCAGCCAGATGTCCGCCCATGAAAGATCACATTATGAGCCCGCAATTGACCCTTTCCAGCCTGTTTTCGGTGCTCGCGCTGGCCGGCCTGTGCGTGGTTACGGGCGTGCGCGATCTGACCGGACATGATTTGCCAGCGATCACGGGGACGGATTACGCCCTGCCCCATGCAATACAGGCCGGGGTTTCGCCCGGCCTGCTTGCTGATTGATCGGGTAAAACGCGCTTCTAGTTGATGATCACCGAAGCGGCGCGGCGGTTCTGCGCCCATGCGCTTTCGTTGGAAGCCAGCGCCACCGGACGCTCCTTACCGAAGCTCACCACAGAAATCCGGCCCGGATCGACGCCGAGGCTGACCAGATAATTCTTGGCCGAATTGGCGCGCTTTTCGCCCAGCGCCAGATTGTATTCGCGCGTGCCGCGTTCATCGGCGTGGCCTTCGATGGTGAAGGTGATCTGCGGATAGCGCGCGAAATACTGCGCCTGTGCCTGCAAGGCGGCGGCATCCTGCGTATCGATGTTGAACCGGTCGGTGTCGAAATAGATCGTGGTTGACGAACCGACGGCTCCGGCAAAATGCGCCTGCGTGCCGACCTGCGCGCCGGTGGGCTGGGTTGGCTGGGTAGGCCCGGTGGTGACCGGCCCGGCCTCCGGCGGCGGGGGCAGAACTTCCGGAGCCTTCTTGGAGCAGGCTGCAAGGCCGGTGGCCGAAGCCAGCAGCAGGATCGTGGCAAGCTTGGTGTTCATCGCTTGGTTCCTTTCATTCATTCGGGGGAGGAAAATCAGGGACGGATCGGTCCCCACGCCGGGTCGGACGCATCGACAGGGGTGGGCAGGCGGCGTTCATTCTGGCCGGTCAGATCGACCTGCCAGATGCCCGATCGCCCGGTATTTCTTTCCGTGCGGAAGAACTGGATGATGCGGCCATTGGGCGCCCATGTGGGGGCTTCATCCTGCCAGCCGCGCGTCAGCACCCGCATCCCGCCGCCGCCGGTGTTCATCACCGCGATGTTGAAATCGCCCGCAATCCGCGTGAAGGCGATCTGATCACCGCGCGGGCTCCATTCCGGCGTCGCGCAGCGTCCGCCGAAAAAGCTGATGCGCTTCTGGTTCCGGCCGTCGGCATCCATCACATAGCACTGCTGGCTGCCCGAACGGTCGCTTTCGAACACGATCTTGGTGCCATCGGGCGAATAGGAACCGCCGACGTCGATGCCGGGGTTATCGGTCAGCTTGACGCTCGCGCCTCCGGTGGCGGGCACGCGGTAGATATCGGTATTGCCCGCCACGGCCATCGCATAAAGGATGTGCTTGCCATCGGGCGACCAGCGCGGGGCGATGGTGGGATTGCGGTTTTCGGTCACCAGCGTCTGCTTGCCCGTGCCGATGTCATAGACATAGATGCGCGGATTGCCGTCGACATAGCTGAGGTACAGGATCTTCGAATAATCGGGCGAATAACGCGGGGTGAGCGCGGTGGCACTGCCCAGCGTCAGGAAGCGGTGGTTCGCCCCGTCGCTGTCCATGATCGCCAATCGCTTCACGCGGCGATCCTTGGGGCCGGTTTCCGCGATATAGGCAATGCGGCTGTCGAAGAACGGGCTTTCCCCCGTCAGGCGGCTGAAGATCAGATCGCTGCACTTGTGCGCGGCGCGGCGCCAATCGGCAGGGGCCACCACCCAGCCTTCACGCACCAATTCGTTCTGCAAGGCGACATCGTAAAGATAGCAGCCGACCACCAGACGCCCGTCATCGCGCGCGCGGACATAGCCGTGCACCAGCATTTCGGCATTGCGCCCGCTCCAGGTGGAAAACGCCGGCGCGGTGATCTGGGGGAATTCAGGCTGCGGCAGGCTGTCAGGGCCGACCGGCTTGAACAAGCCGTTGTTGCGCAGGTTGGCGGTGATCACCCGCGCCACCTCGCGCCCCAGCGCGCCGGTGCCAGCCTCGTTGGCAGGGGTGGCGCGGTCACGGTCGGTGGCGAAGGCGGGGATGGCGATACCGATATCGGACCATGCGGATTCGTCGGTGACGGTGCCGCGCAGCGGGCCATCGCTGTCACCTTCCACCGCGACGCTTTCAACCGGCTGATCCTCGCCCAGCGGCGCGCCAAGATCCTGCGCGGATGCGGGTTCGGCGAACGGCGCGGCGAACAGGGCAGCAGTGATGAGGAACGCGAACTTCTTGATCATGTCAGAGCCTTCGGTCGAATTGCCATTCGAGCGCTTTCCAGCGGTCGTAGAATTGGTCGGGCAGGTTGAACGGCGCGGCCCGTTGTACGGCGCGGATTGCGCGCTCGCAATGCAGGCCAGCCTGCGGGCGGTTGCTTTCGGTTATGCTCGCCGGAGCGGTGCGGCACCGCGGTGTGCCGCGCAGACTTCCGTCGGCATTGAGATCCCAGCTGACGGTCGAAATCAGCAGTTCCGCGTCGAGCCCCGAAGGCGCGGTCCAGTGGGGCCGCAGCTGGCGGGTGATGGCCGATGACAGCGCGGCACGTTCGGCGCTGCCGAATGTCGCTGCCGGAGCGCGGGTTTCATTGCTCGTCGTCGAACTGCCCCGCCCTTCGAGGAAATCGTCACCGATACGGCTGCCCCCACCGCTATTGGCGGTGCGGGTCGGTGCCGGGGTGCTGGTCGGGCGCGGTGCGGGGGCGGAACTGGCTCGCGGTGCAGGCGTGCGATCGGGGCGCGAGCGTTCGCGCGAAGGGGCCGGCTGGGTCGGCGCCGCGGTCGAACGGGCTGCGGTGGTCGGCTGCGGCCTTGGCCGGGGTGCGGGCGCTCGCTCTACCCGCTCCGGCGGGGCCGTTTGGGGCTCTGGCGCAGGCGCAGGATCATCGCTCAGCGTCGGTGCAATCGCGGCCCGGCTTTCTGCCACAGGATCGGGCGAAGCTGCCTCCAGCCCCACCTCGGTTGCCAGGCTCACCGTCATCCGTTCAGGGAAGACCGAAACCTCGCTCCGCACCGTCTGCATCAACAACACGGCCACCAGCGCGCCGTGCAGCACGATGGCCGCGGCAAAACCGACCTTTTCATCGTTGCGGAGCGCGATTTCTGCCATTGTGCCCTTCGGACTATGGGGCCGAAACTGAACCATCGGTGACCAGCGAGATCGAAGTAAAGCCTGCCCGGCCCAACTCGCCCATAACCTGCATCACTCTGCCGTAATCGAGGCTGCGATCGCCGCGCAGCACCACCAGCGGCTGTTCGCCCCCGAGGTCCAGCGCTTCGAGCGCGGCGGGAAGCCCGCCTGCGGCAACTGCGGTGTCTTCGATATAGATGGTGCCAGCGCGGTCGATCGAGATGGTGATCTGGTCGGGCTGCTCCTCCACCGCCGCAGCCCGGCTTTCGGGCAGTTCAACCGGAACGCCGACGGCAGGCAGTGTCACCGTCACCATGAAGATGATCAGCAACACCAGCATCACGTCCACCAGCGGGGTGACGTTGATTTCGGCCATCGCCGCATGACGGCCGCGTTTGCGCCGGCGGCGGGAGGATAGATTTACAGCCATGAGGTCTCCTCCCCCGTTCGCCTCGAGCGAAGTCGAGAGGCTGTGCAGAGTGTCTCGACTTCGCTCGACACGAACGGTTTGCGAAGCACCGCCATCATCACGCCCGGTCCAGCTCGCGGCTCAGGCCGGTGTGGAGCCGGTCGGCAAAGCGCTGCAATCCGGCCTCGTACTTGTCGACCGCGCCGCCAAAGCGGTTGAATGCGATCACCGCCGGAATGGCTGCGAACAGCCCGATTGCGGTGGCGAACAGCGCCTCTGCGATACCGGGGGCGACCACGGCAAGGCTGGCGCTTTGCTGCGCACCAATCTGGAAAAAGCTGTTCATGATCCCCCAGACCGTGCCGAACAGGCCGACAAACGGCGCGACCGAGCCGACCGTGGCGAGGAAATTGAGCCGCCCCGACAATTCGTCGGCCTCTTCGGCAATCTGGCTGTCCATCGCCGCGTGGATGCGCTGGCGGGTGGCATCACGGTCAACCGGCTGCTTGGCGGTGGACTTGCGCCATTCGTCGAGACCTGCAGCGGCAACACGGGCCGATGGCACTTCCTTACGCACCGATTTGGTCAGCAGGGCCTCTCGGTCACGCTGTTCCCAGAACTCGGCTTCGTATTCGCGGGACTTTTTCGTCAATCCGCCGATCCGCATGCTGAATGACACGATGATCATCCACACCCAGATGCTGGCAAGGATCAGGCCGACCATCACGGCCTGCACAATGATATCGGCCTGCAAAAACAGTTCGACAGGATCGAGCCGGGTGGCGGCAGGCGCGGCGGCGGCGCTGAGCAGGGCAAGCGTCACAGTGTCAGTTATCCTCGGTCATGAAAGTCTGGAAAGCAGCGCGCCATGCGGCAGGCTGGCGGCGCGGGCGGCCATCAAGGGTAATGAAGCCGACCCGCAGGTGGGCTTCGCACAGGATATCGTCGTCGCGGCGGGCGATCTGGTGCATCCGGCACGATGCCGCGCCAAGTTCGGTGCAGCGGGTTTCGATCACCACATCATCATCCAGCTTTGCGGGGCGCAGATATTTCAGATTGACCTCGGACAGGGCATAGGCGCCCTCCCCACTTTCAATCGCGGCGCGTTGATCAATGCCGAGCAGCCGCAGCAGATCGCTGCGCGCGCGTTCGAACCAGCGCAGATAATTGGCGTGGTAGGTGATGCCCGAAAGATCGGTATCCTCGTAATATACCCGCACCGCGTACAAATGCCGCGCACCATCGAGGATGCCGCCGGGAGGATTGGGAGAGGTCATCACGCGCCACCTAGCGCAGCAGGGAATCGCTGCAAAGCGGGGAGTTGCGTTTTGTCGATGAACGGCAGTGGAACGGCGGCTGAGTGCCCTTACCGCCGGGCGATTATCGGTCGCAACGCGACCGCAAGGCCGACTGGCCGCCCGCAGCGACGCGGCCGCAAGGCCGCATGAGCGAGGAAAATGCAGCCCGGACGGGCTGCATTACTTACAAATCATGCGACCCAAGGGCTCTCCGCCGAAGATATGGATATGAAGATGCGGCACTTCCTGCCCGCCATGCGCGCCGATATTGGCCATCAGGCGATAACCCGGCTCGACCAGGCCTTTTGCGCGCGCCACTTCGCCTGCGGCGCGAATGAACCCGGCGATTTCGGCATCGGAGGCCTTGGCGGAAAAATCGTCCCAGCTGACATAGCGGCCCTTGGGGATCACCAGCGTGTGCACTTCGGCCTGCGGGTTGATGTCCTCGAAGGCGAAGGCCCAGTCGTCTTCATAGACCTTGCTGGAGGGGATCTCCCCACGCAGGATCTTGGCGAAGATGTTGTTGTCGTCATAGGGCAAGGTCGGGTCGATCGGCATTATTCGCTCCGTGATGCTTTCTCGTCGAGGCCTGACACGCCTTCGCGCCGGTCAAGTTCGGCGAAAACCTGTTCCAGCGCCACGCCCTTTTCGGCGAGCAGCACCATGAGGTGAAACAGCAGGTCAGCGGCTTCGCCCACCAGTTCGGCTTCATCACCGGCGAGCGCGGCAATCACCGTCTCGGTCGCTTCCTCGCCCAATTTCTGGGCGATTTTGTTCAGCCCTTTGGCATGAAGCTTCGCGACGTAGCTTTCGTCCGGCGAGGCAAGGCGGCGCTGGGCGATGGTGGCTTCAAGGCGGGAAAGGGTGTCGGGCACTCGATTTCTCTCGTCATTGCGAGCGCCGCAGGCGCGCGGCAATCCATGGACTAACCGTTCCCGCCGGTGGACAGGTTCGGTCATGGATTGGTTGGCCTACGGCCAGCTTCGCTACCGCTACGCTCGCAATGACGAATATTCAACCGCGCGCAGGCAAGCCCGCGTCCCGCAATGCCTTGTGCGCCTCGGCAATGGTGTGGGTGCCGAAGTGGAAGATGCTCGCCGCCAGCACCGCGCTGGCGTGGCCTTTCGTCACGCCATCGACGAGATGATCGAGGCTGCCGACACCGCCGCTGGCGATCACCGGCACGCTGACGGCATCGGCGATGGTGCGGGTCAGATCGAGGTCATAGCCACGCTGCGTCCCGTCGCCGTCCATGCTGGTAACGAGCAATTCGCCCGCCCCCAAACCGGCAACCTGCATCGCATATTCGACCGCGTCGATGCCAGTGGGCTTGCGCCCGCCATGGGTGAAGATTTCCCAGTTCCCGCGCGGTGTCCGGCGCGCATCGACGCTGGCGACGACGCACTGGCTGCCGAAGCGTGAAGCAATTTCGCCGACCAGTTCGGGACGGGCGACAGCGGCAGAATTCACCGCCACCTTGTCTGCCCCCGCGAGCAGCAGCGCGCGCGCATCCTCGGGCGAGCGCACCCCGCCGCCGACGGTCAGCGGCATGAAGCACACCTCCGCCGTGCGCCGCACCATATCAAGCAAGGTGCCGCGCCCTTCGTGGCTGGCGGAAATGTCGAGAAAACACAGCTCGTCCGCCCCCGCCGCATCATAGGCCCGCGCCTGTTCGACCGGATCGCCCGCGTCTTTCAGATCGACGAAATTGACGCCCTTCACCACGCGGCCATTCGCCACGTCGAGACAGGGGATGACGCGGATGCGGACGGTCACCGCGTTTCCGCCTTTAGGCCAATCGCAATCGCCGCCGCCAGATCGAGCCGCCCTTCATACAGCGCCCGCCCGGTGATCACCCCTTCGATCCCCTCATGCGCGTGCAGGGCCAGCATATGGATATCGTCCAGCCCCTTCACGCCTCCACTGGCGATCACCGGAATGTCCACGCGGCGCGCGAGATCGACGGTCGCCTCGATGTTCACGCCCTTGAGCAGGCCGTCGCGGCCAATGTCGGTGAACAGCAGCGAGGCAACGCCGGCATCCTCGAACCGGCGGGCGAGATCGACCACGGGCACATCGGATACTTCTGCCCAGCCTTCGGTCGCGACCATGCCGTCCTTGGCATCCACCGCGACCACGATGCCGCCTTCCCATTCGCGCGCCATGTCTTTCACGAATTCGGGGTTCTTGAGCGCGGCGGAACCCATTACCACCCGCGCCACGCCAAGGTTGAACCAGCCTTCGACAGCCGCCGCATCACGGATGCCGCCGCCCAGTTGGACGTAACCGGGGAAGGCTTCGATGATGGCTTCGACAGCAGCACGGTTGCGGCTTTCGCCCGCAAAGCTGCCGTCGAGATCGACCACGTGCAGGTGTTCGGCCCCGGCATCGGCAAAGATCAATGCCTGCTGCGCCGGGTTGTCGCCATAGATCGTGGCGCGCTCCATGTCGCCTTCGGCAAGGCGCACGACTTGGCCACCTTTGAGGTCGATGGCGGGAAATACGATCACGGGAACCACTCCAGAAAGCGCCGGAGCGTTGCCAGACCATAGCCCTGGCTCTTTTCCGGATGAAACTGCACGCCGATGATGTTGTCGCGGGCCACGGCGGCCACCAGCCCTTCGCCGTGATCGGTCATCGCGGCGACATCGTGCGGATTGGCGGCATCGAAGTGGTAGGAGTGGAGGAAATAGGCCTCGCCCTCCTCGATCACCGCGTGATCCCGCGCATGGGGCATCATCGCGACATCGTTCCAGCCCATATGTGGCACCTTGATCGCGGTGTCGGTCGGCTGGATCAGCCGCACCGCGCCCGCGATCCAGCCGAGGCCGGGGGTCTCGCCATGTTCAAGCCCCCTGTCGGCCAGCAATTGCATGCCGACGCAGATGCCGAGGAACGGTGCACCGCCCACCTGCACCCGCTCGGTCATGGCCTCGACCATATGCGGGATGGCGCGCAGGCCTTCGGCGCAGGCCTTGAAGCTGCCGACACCGGGCAGCACGATCCGGTCAGCGGCGCGCACCACGTAAGGATCGGCGGTCACAGTCACCTGCGCGCCCGCCGCCTTCAGGGCATTGTGCACAGAATGAAGGTTGCCCGCGCCGTAATCCACGAGAGCGACCACCTCACCCACCGAAAGCCTCCAGCCCCGGCCCGACAAAGCGCGGAGTCCACTCGATGATGGTGAGATCGGCCAACTGGTGCTGCATGAACGGGTCACTCATCAGCAGCGCCTCGGCCTCGTCGCGGCTGGATGCCTTCACGAAGATCAGCCCGCCATCGCGCGGCTCTCGCGGGCCCCATGCGAGGAAATGTCCGGCGTCATGTCCGGCTTTCAGCCATGCCAGATGATCGGCCAGCACTGCATCGATCCGGTCGATCGGCACCGTATACGTCAACGATGCGATGAAGATGCTAGCCACCGAGCTGCCCCTTGGTGCTGGGAATCGCGCCGCCCTTGCGCGGATCGCGCTCCACCGCCTGCCGCATGGCGCGGGCGAAGCCTTTATACAGGCTCTCGCAGATGTGGTGGTTGTTGCTGCCATAAAGCAGTTCCATGTGCAGCGTGATCCCGGCGCTCTGGCTGACGGAATGGAACCAGTGTTCGATCAGCTCGGTGTCCCATTCGCCCAGCTTTTCCTGCGTGAATTTCGCCTTCCAAACCAGAAAAGGCCGCCCCGAAATATCCAGCGCCACGCGGCTCAGCGTTTCGTCCATCGGTGAATAGGCCGCGCCGTACCGCCCGATCCCGGCCTTGTCGCCCAAAGCCTGCGCAATCGCCTGCCCCAGCGCAATCGCCGAATCCTCGGTGGTGTGGTGCTGATCGACATGCAGGTCGCCTTCGACCTTCATGGTCACATCAATCAGCGAATGGCGGCTGAACTGTTCGACCATATGATCGAGAAACCCGATGCCGGTGGATACATCATAGGCGCCCGTCCCGTCGAGATCGACGGCGATGGCGATTTTGGTCTCGGTGGTGTTGCGTGTCACCGAGCCGGTGCGGGCGGGGAAATTGGCCATGCTTCGCGCTATAGTCGGCTCGCCGCGCATGACAAGCATCAGGCGAAGGCTCCAAAAGGCTTGACCAAAACCGATCACCCCGCCACGATTCAGACCGTGATGAACCAAGATGCACCCGATAGCCTGATCCCCTATGACGAGATCGTGCAGGAAGCCCTGCGTGCCGTAGTCGGCCGGGTGCTCGGCACAATCGTCAGCGGCGGCAGCACCTTGCCCGGCGCGCACCATTTCTACATCACCTTCAAGACCGGCGCGCCCGGCGTGTCCATCCCGCCGCACCTGCGCGAACGGTTCCCCGATGAAATGACCATCGTGCTGCAGAACAAGTTCTGGGATCTGGAGGTTCTGCCGCACAGTTTCACGGTCAGCCTGACCTTCAATCAGGTGCCTGCCAAACTGGTGATTCCCTTCGCCGCGATCACCGCCTTTGTTGATCCGGCGGTGGATTTCGGGCTGCAATTCCAGGCCGCGGTCGATGAATTGGCCCCTGAAATGCATGATGATGCCGAAAATGACGGGCCCGATGGCGACGGTGATGGCGATGGCTCCAACGTCGTCAGCGTCGATTTCGGGCGGAAGAAGTAGTGGTGATGGCGCGTCTGCGGAGATCAAGGCCCTCAAAGAAGACGGCCCAATCCCCCGCCGATAGCGGCGCGCAGGGCGCGCAATCCGGCAAGGGAATCGCAGGACTTCCCCTGCCCAGCCCCAGCGCCGCGACCAATCTGGTGATTGCCGACATCGTCATGCGTGCCGCCAGCGGCCTGCTGCGCAAGCGGATGGAAAAGGGCATGCTGATCAAAAGCTATGACAGCGCCCGCGCTGAAAAGCTGGTCGATGGCCGCGGCGTCGCCGCCACCGTTGCGCTGTGGGGCGCCAGCCGCCTTGCCACACGGTCCCCGATCGGACTGGCTGTGATTGCCGGCGGCCTGGCCGCCAAGGTGCTTTATGATCGCGGCAAGCAGATCCAAACCGACCGCCGTTCGCGCAAGGTGCCCGGCACCAAAGCCTGATCACCGCTTGATTTGTGGCACCCATATGGGGCAACGGGCGATATGGGCGATACCTCACATCATACAGACGACAGGCTCCACCGCCGGGGCCTGATGTTCATCCTTTCCTCGCCATCGGGCGCAGGCAAGACGACCCTTTCGCGGATGCTGCTGGCCAGGGACGGCGAAATCAAGCTGTCGGTATCAGCCACCACCCGCCCGCCGCGCGCCGGAGAGATCGACGGGGTGCACTACCACTTCGTCACGCCCGAACAGTTCGACGCGATGATCGAGGAAGACGATTTCTACGAATGGGCCGAAGTGTTCGGCCATCGTTATGGCACGCCCAAGGGCGCGATCCGCGCCGCTTTGAAGGATGGGCAGGATTTCCTGTTCGATATCGACTGGCAGGGCACCCAGCAGCTTTACCAGAAAGACCAGCAGGATGTGGTGCGGGTGTTCATCCTGCCCCCGTCAATCGATGAACTCCACCGCCGGCTTCAGGGCCGCGCGACCGACAGCGCCGAAGTCATCAACGCCCGCATGGAACGCGCCCACGCCGAAATCAGCCACTGGGACGGGTATGATTATGTCATCATCAATGATGACGTGAACGTCTGCTTCGAAAAGGTGCACGCCATCCTTGAGGCCGAGCGGATGAGGCGCCAGCGCCAGACCGGGCTGATCCCGTTTGTGCGCGGATTGATGGGCTAACGGCCCGGCCGCTTTAACTAGTTTCCGAATTCCGGCGGTATCTCGTCCGGCCCGCGTCCGGGTTCGTCGATGTCCGGCGGGGTCGGCTCGGTTTCGGGCGGCTGCGGTTCGACCGGTTCGCTGGGCTGCGGCGGGGTTTCTTGCGGCTGCTCGGCAGGTTCGATCGTGTCAGGCTTTGTTGGAGGGATAGTGGCCATCGGCTGTCTCCGCTTGATTTCCAGGGGCTTGGTTTTTCGGGTGTTCGTTCCCTGCTAACCAGCCGCAAAGCCGAATGTGCCACTGCGGTTTGCTTTTCATCCCGCCAGCGCATCGTTTTGGCCGCTCCTCGGGGGCGACCCTGATCCATGTGGGCCAAAATGAAAGGCCGCCGGATCGCTCCGACGGCCTTTTATTCTTGACGCTGCAAACCGGCTTAATGCCCGCCGGACGGATCGGCGAAGTGGTTGGGCAGGTGGGCGTTCACCACACCGCCATCCACCGTCAGCGTTTCGCCCACCACATAATCGCCCGCGCGGCTGCACAGGTAGATCGCGGCGGCGGCCATATCTTCGGCCGTGCCGATACGCTTGGCCGGGATTCCCGAAGCCGACGCATCAGGTGCGTCCTTGGCGGCCTTGTTCATCTCGGACGGGAAAGCCCCCGGCGCGATCGAGGTGACCACGATATTGTCCTGGATCAGCCGCGCCGCCATGCGCCGGGTCAGTTGGATCACCGCCGCCTTGGACGCCTGATAGGCATAGGTTTCCCACGGGTTGATCCGCTGGCCATCGATCGAGGAGACGTGAATAACCTTGGCCGGATGCCCGGACTTGCCGCCTGCAACCAGCAGATCATGCAGTTTCTGCGTGAGGAAAAACGGGGTCTTGACGTTCAGATCCATCGTCCGGTGCCAGCCTGCCTCGGAAAATTCGAGATACGGCTGGCCCCACGCAGCGCCCGCATTGTTGATGAGGATATCCAGCCGGGTCTCGCGGTCGGCAAGTTCTGCGGCCAGAGCCTTCATGCCGTCCATCTGGCTGAGATCGGCTTGGATGCCGATCACGCGGTCTGCCCCGAACTCGTCGATCGTATCCTGCATCTGATCGATCTTGCGCGCCGAGATGTAAACCTTGGCGCAGCCCGCGGCGAGCAGGCCTTCGACGAACATCTTGCCGATTCCGCGGCTGCCGCCGGTAACCAGCGCGATGCGACCTTCGAGGCTGAAGAGTGATTGAATGTCCATGATTTAATATCCGCTCAAGGTCGCCACGCGGTTTGCGTGGAAATAGGCATCGCCCAGAAATTCGGCCAAAGCACGGTCGCGCTTCATGTACAGGCCGATGTCGTATTCATCGGTCATGCCGATGCCGCCGTGCATCTGCACGCCTTCCTGCACTGCAAGGCGCGCGGTCTTGGCAACCTTGGCCTTGGCGACGCTCGCCATCAGATCGGCGTGGGCCGAACCGCCATCGAGCAATTGCTGCGCCTTGATGGTGACAGCGCGGGCAATCTCGACCTCGGAATAGAGGTGGCTGGCGCGGTGTTGCAGTGCCTGAAACTCGCCGATCAGCTTTCCGAACTGCTTGCGCTGCTTGAGGTAATCGACCGTCAAGTCCATCGCGCCGCGCGCCACGCCCACGCCTTCGGCTGCCGCACCGACGCGGCCTGCCATCAGCATCGCATCCAGCACGGCGCGGCCACCGTCGATTTCGCCGATCACGGCATCACCGTCGAGCTCGACGCCGTCGAACTTCGTATGGGTCGCCATCGAGGAATCGACAAGCCGCACTGCATCATGGCTCATGCCGCTGGCGTCCTTGGGCACGGCGAAAAGCGTGATCCCGTCCGCGTCCTCATCCGAACCGGAAGTGCGCGCGGCGACTACGATCATGTCGGAACTGCTGCCGTGAATGACAAAGCTTTTCGCGCCGGTCAGCCGGAAGCCGTTGCCCGACTTTTCGGCGCGGGTGGTGATCCGGTCGGGACGGTGCTTGGCGGTCTCGTCAATTGCGACGGCGAAGACAGAATCGCCCGCAATCAGCCCCGGCAGGTAGCGGCCCTTCAAGTCATCCGAACCGTGCTTCAGCGCAGTCGCGGCCAGCACCGACGAAGTCAAGAACGGCGACGGGGTCAGGTTGCGGCCGATTTCTTCCAGCACGATCCCGGCTTCGACATGGCCCATTCCCAGCCCGCCGTCGGCTTCTTCCACCAGCATCCCGGTGAAGCCCATTTCGGCCATCTGCTTCCACAAGCCGTGGCCGAAGCCGTCCTTGCAATCGCGGTCGCGCCAGTGGCGCAGTTGCTTGGCGATGTTGCCTTCTTCGGCGATAAAACCGCGCGCGGTGTCGGCGAGCATCGCCTGATCTTCGTTATGATACAGGGGCATTCGAATTTCCTCTCCCAATTCTCCCCTCCCGCTTGCGGGAGGGGAGTGAGACTTGGCCGCGCCAGCGGCCTAGTCGCAACGGGGTGGGCCTGCGAGCGATCGCACTTGCCCACCCCCGACCCCTCCCGCTGTTCCAAATTGACGGTTGGCCGCGGCCAACCTTTGGCGGGAGGGGAGATTAATGGATCAAGCCCCCGGCAGATCAAGGATGCGCTTGGCGATGACGTTGAGCATGACCTCGCTTGTGCCGCCTTCGATCGAATTTGCCTTGGTGCGCAGCCATGCCTTCGACGGCTTGCCGTTCTCGGTCGCTTCGCTTTCCCATTCGAGCGAGCGGCTGCCGCCGACTGCCATCACCAGCTCGTGACGGCGCTTGTTCAGTTCGGTCCCTGCGTATTTCATCATGTTCGGCTGCGCGGGGTGCGCCTTGCCGACCTTGATTTCATCGAGGAACTTCTCGCCCATCGCGGCATAGGCCAGCGCATCGACATCGAACATCGCAAGTTCGGCACGCAGCACCGGGTCGATTTCGTCGCCGGTCTTGGCCGAATGGCGCGTCATCGCCGCGCCGATCGCCGCTGTGCGATCCCCGCCATCTGCGCCCGAGATCATCTCGCGTTCGTGGCCGAGCAGATATTTGGCGACATCCCAGCCGCGATTGATCTGGCCGACATAGGCCGGGCAATCATCGCCATAGGATTTGGGCACCGCGACATTATCGAAGAAGGTTTCGCAGAAAGGCGAACTGCCGCTGATCAGCAGGATCGGCTTGGTCGACGCCCCTTCGCTGGCCATGTCGAACAGCATGAAGGTGATGCCCTGGTACTTGTCCGTTTTATCTGTGCGAACAAGGCAGAAAATCCAGTCGGCCTGATCGGCGTAAGATGTCCAGACCTTCTGGCCATTGACGATCCAGTGATCGCCCTTGTCTTCGCCAAAGGTCTGCAACGACACCAGATCGCTGCCCGATCCCGGTTCGGAATAGCCCTGACACCAGCGGATTTCGCCGCGCGCGATTTCATTCAGGATGCGTTGCTTTTGCCCTTCGGTGCCGAAGTGCAGCAGCGCCGGGCCGAGCATCCAGATGCCAAAGCTGCTGAGCGGCGGACGCGCATTGATGCGGCCCATTTCCTCGCGCAGCACCTTGGCTTCGGCCGGGCTCAGGCCAGCCCCGCCATAGGCCTTGGGCCATGAAGGCACGGTGTAGCCCTTGGCCACACAGGCTTCCAGCCAGGCCTTTTGCGCATCGTTCTTGAAGGTGGCGCGGCGACCGCCCCAATAGATGTCGCTTTCATCACGCACCGGCTCGCGCATTTCGGCCGGGCAGTTTGCCTCAAGCCAGCTGCGCGTTTCGCTGCGGAATGTCTCCAGATCGGCCATGCCGAGTCTCCTCTCTATTAAGCTCCCACTTGACGCTTACGTTAGTGGCATTTGCCCAAGGCCTGCAAGCATTGTTCAACGCGGCGCCAGCCCGGCGCGGATGCCGTAGCGTCAGCGGGTGCGCGATTGACGGATGCCGCAATCGGTCTAGGTTCGAAACTGAAATTGGGAGAGAGAATTTGCCGGGACTCGGCGGGCTGAATGCCACCATAGGTGACTGCGCGTGAGCACAGGTGCCGGGTTAATTGCAGGCAAGTTACCCATGCGGCTGAAGCTGATTCAGGGCTTTGGCGCTGTGGCTTTCGGTGTGAAAGACAACGGTTTTTCGTTCTTTCTGCTGATCTTCTACAATCAGGTTCTGGGCATGGATGCGGCCCTTGTCAGCTTTGCGCTGCTGATTGCGCTGCTGGTGGATGCGGTGGTCGATCCGATTCTGGGCAACCTTTCGGATCGCACCTACACCCGCTGGGGCCGCCGCCTGCCCTGGCTTTATGCGGCGCCCATTCCGCTGGCTTTTGCATGGGTGATGATGTGGAGCCCGCCTGCGGGCGCAGCACCGAGTTTTGGCGGGCTGGTGGCGATTGCCATTGCGGTGCGGGTGCTGCTTTCGGCGTGCGAGGTGCCTTCGATCAGCCTCGTCCCCGAAATCACCGCCGATTATGACGAGCGCACCACCCTGTTCCGTTACCGCGCGCTGGGCGGATGGATTGGCGGGCTGGGCATGATGGTGCTGGCTTACACCGTGTTCATGCCGGGGCCGGAAGGTCTGCTTCAGCGCGAAGGCTATTATGCTTTCGGCGTGTTCGGCGCGATATTGATGGCCGTTTCGGTGATCGGATCGGCCATCGGCCAGCACAATCTGGTCGCGCGCCTGCCAGCCACCAAGCCTGCCCCGTTCACGATTGCAGGTGCCTTTGCCGAAATCCGCGAAGCCTTTTCCGAACGCGCCTTCCTGATCTTTGCCGCTGGCGGACTTGCAGCCTATGTCCATCAGGGGCTCAATTTCTCGATCACCAATTACATCAACCTGTTCGTCTTGCAGCTCACCCGCAGCCAGCTGATGTTCTTTCCGCTGGTTTTGCTGGGCGCGGTGGTGCTGATGTTCGTGACGATCGGCCCGCTGCACCAGCGGCTTGGCAAGGCGAAGGCGGCAGGGTTTGGCATGATTGCCGGCACGTTGCTGGGAATGGTGCCCTACACGCTGCTTTTGACCGGATTCTGGCCCGCGCCCGGCAGCACGGCATCGGCAGCGCTGTTCTTCGGTTTTGCGATGATCGCCACCGCACTCGGCATCATCTCGCTGGTATCGGCGACTTCGATGATCGCGGAAATTGTCGAGGCGTTTGAAGAACGCACCGGCAGGCGCGCGGAAGGATCGTTCTATTCGGGCAACTGGCTGGTGCAGAAATGCGCGACCGGCGCGGGGATTTTCCTGTCCGGCCAGATCATCGCCTTTTCGCAGCTGGCCCCCGATGCTGTGCCCGGCAGTGTCCCGCAAGGCGTGTTGACCAGTTTGCTGCTGTCTTATGGCGGCGCAATGCTGGTGCTGGCGGTCATTTCCGCGTGGTGGCTGGCGCGGTTCCCGATCACCCGCGAAGAGCACGAGGCGCGGGTCAACCGGCTGGCCGAACGCCGGTTGCGGGACATTCGCAATGCCGTAACGGCAGCGCCCGATGCCCCTACCCCACCAGTGATGATCACCCCCGCGCCCCACAAATGAGAGCTTGGCGGGCGCACGAGGCTCTGCCACGGTCGCCTGAAGATTCGCCAAAGATTTGGTACCTATTGACGGACGAGAGAGGAACACCCCCATGGATTTCGAACCCACCGAACGCCAGCTTTACTGGTCTGGTCGCGTGCGCGATTTCATCGAAGCGCACGTGCGCCCCAATATGGCGATCTATGATCAGCAGGAGCATGAGGGCGAACGCTGGAAGGTGCTGCCGATTGTCGAGGAAACCAAGGCCAAGGCCAAGGAAGCCGGCATCTGGAACCTGTTCATGCCGCCGCGCAATGACAGCCATCATCATGTCGATGATACGTTCGAATTCGAAGGCCCCGGCCTCACCAACCTCGAATATGCGATGTGTGCCGAGGAAATGGGCCGCATCGGTTGGGCTTCGGAAGTGTTCAATTGCTCCGCGCCCGATACCGGCAACATGGAAGTGTTCCACCGCTATGGCACCCGCGAACAGAAGGACGCATGGCTGCGTCCCCTGATGAACGGCGAAGTTCGTTCGGCCTTCCTGATGACAGAGCCGAACACGGCATCGTCCGACGCCACCAATATCGAAACCCGGATCGAACGTGACGGCGATTATTACGTCATCAACGGACGCAAGTGGTGGTCTTCGGGCCTCGGCGATCCGCGCTGCAAGATCGCTATCGTGATGGGCAAGACCAATCCCGATGCCCAGCGTCACGCGCAGCAATCGCAGATCCTGATGCCGATCGACACCCCCGGGGTGAACATCCTGCGCCACCTGCCGGTGTTCGGCTATGACGATGCGCCGCACGGCCACATGGAAGTGGAGATGGTGAACGTCCGCGTTCCCGCCTCGAACATCCTGCTGGGCGAAGGGCGCGGGTTCGAGATCGCGCAGGGCCGCCTCGGGCCGGGCCGCATCCACCACTGCATGCGCACCATCGGCGCGGCGGAAGAGGCGCTGGAGAAGATGTGCCGCCGCCTGCAGGAACGCGAAGCCTTCGGCAAGCCGGTGTACAAGCATTCGGTCTGGGAAGAACGCGTCGCGCGCGCCCGCATCGATATCGACATGACCCGTCTGCTCTGCCTCAAGGCGGCAGACATGATGGACAAGGTCGGCAACAAGGCGGCCAAGCAGGAAATCGCGATGATCAAGGTGCAGGCCCCCAACATGGCGCTGCGGATCATCGACGATGCGATCCAGGCGCACGGCGGCGGCGGCGTTTCGGACGATTACGGCTTGGCCAAAAGCTACGCCAACCAGCGCACCCTGCGACTGGCTGACGGGCCGGATGAAGTCCACGCGCGCTCGATTGCGCACATGGAGTTCGCCAAGCACGCACCGCGTCCCGGCCCCACGGCCAACGCCCTGCGCGGCGATCATGGCCGCGTTGTCAATGAAACCCAGAGCTTCAGCTCGGGCGACATGGGCGTGGCTCGCTGATCGGAGCGCGCTAAGCAACCCTCAATACAGCCGTTCGTGCTGAGCTTGTCGAAGCACTGTATTTTTTCTTGAACCTGAGCTGCGAAGGAAGAACGGCCCTTCGATAGGCTCAGGGCGAACGGAGTTTGCTTGTGGCAAAAGCCGCCATCCTTGAAGCACCCGGCAAGGGCCTGACCATTGCCGAAGTGACCTATGCCGATCCCGGCCCGCATGAAGTGCTGATCGACACCAAGGCCTGCGGGCTGTGTCATTCCGATCTGCACTTTATCGACGGGCACTATCCCCACGCGCTCCCGGCTATTCCGGGGCATGAGGCTGCGGGCATCGTCCGGGCGGTCGGCAGCGAAGTACGCACGGTAAAGCCGGGCGATCACGTCGTTTCCTGCCTGTCCGCCTTCTGCGGCCATTGCGAGTTCTGCGTGACCGGTCGCATGGCCTTGTGCCTTGGTGGTGATACCCGGCGCGCCAAGGGCGAAGCGCCGCGTATTGCCTTCGGCGATGGTGCACCTGTCGCACAGATGCTCAACCTTTCGGCCCTGTCCGAACAGATGCTGATCCACGAACACGCCTGCGTTGCGATTGACAAGGACATGCCATTCGATCGCGCCGCGCTGCTCGGCTGCGCGGTGACGACCGGTGCGGGAACGATCTTCAACGCCTGCAAGGTCACGCCGGGCGAAACTGTGCTGGTGGTCGGCTGCGGCGGGGTGGGCCTTGCCGCGATCAATGCCGCGAAAATCGCAGGCGCGGGCAAGATCATCGCCGCCGATCCGCTGCCCGAAAAGCGCGAATTGGCCAAGGTGCTGGGCGCGACCCACACCGTCGATGCGCTGGCGGATGATGCGGCCAAGCAGATCATCGCCATCAGCGGCGGCGGGGTCGATTGGGGGATCGAGGCGGTGGGCCGTCAGGCGTCTGCCGATCTCGCGGTCGCATCGCTCAAGCGCGGCGGCACCGCTGTGATCCTCGGCATGATGCCATTGGATTGCAAGGTCGGCCTTGGCGCGATGGACCTGCTCGGCGGCAAGAAGCTGATGGGCGCGATCATGGGGATGAACCATTTCCCCGTCGATCTGCCGCGTCTGGTGGATTTCTATCTGCGCGGGCTGCTTGATCTCGATACGATCATTGCCGAGCGGATCAGCCTCGAACAGGTCAACGAAGGCTTCGATACGATGCGCAAGGGCACGTCTGCCCGCACGGTGGTGGTGTTCGACTGATGGCAGAAGCAGGCAACATCGATTACGATAGCGCGATGGTCGGCACAGTCGAAGTGACCGAGAAGGACGCGCTTGATCTCGGCACCTTGACCCGCTGGTTTGAAGCCAATGTCGAAGGCTTCGAAGGCCCGATCAGCTACACCAAGTTCAAGGGCGGCCAATCGAACCCGACCTATCGGATCGATACGCCGGGAGCCTCCTATGTGCTGCGCCGCCAGCCCTTCGGCAAGCTCTTGCCATCCGCCCACGCCGTGGATCGCGAATATGCCGCGATGACGGGGCTGTATCCCACCGGTTTTCCCGTGCCGCGTACCTATGGGTTGTGCGAAGACCCGGAGGTGATCGGATCGAAGTTCTTCGTGATGAGCATGGCCGATGGCCGCTCCTTGTGGAACGGCGCCCTTCCCGGCCTCGATCCGGACGAACGCCGCGCGCATTACCATGCGCTGATCGACACCATGGCCGATCTGCACCTTAATCAGCCCGACGCCATCGGCATGGGCGATTACGGCAAGCCCACCGATTATTGCGCCCGGCAGATCGCCCGCTGGAGCAAGCAGTACAAGCTTTCCGAAACCGAACATATGCCGGAGATGGAGCGGCTGATCGAATGGCTGCCGCAGACCATCCCGCCGCAGCACGGATCAAGCGTGGTGCATGGCGATTACCGGCTCGATAACGTGATCTTCCACAAGACCGAACCCCGCATCATCGCCGTGCTCGACTGGGAGCTTTCGACACTGGGCGATCCGGTTGCCGATTTCAGCTACCTGATGCTCAACTGGTATCAGCCCGCTGACGGGCGCGCCGGTCTGTCCGGCCTCGATCTCGAGGCGCTGGGCATCCCCACCGTCGAAGAAGCGGTGGAACACTATGTGGCGCGAACCGGATACCCCGTCCCGCCGATGGACTGGTATTTCGCCTATAACCTGTTCCGCCTCGCAGGCATCATGCAGGGGATCAAGAAACGCGTGATCGATGGCACCGCGTCTTCCGCCCATGCGCAATCGATGAGCGAACGGGTGCGGCCGCTGGCTGAACGCGCGCATCAATTCGCAATCGCCGCAGGGATGCCCGCGTAATACTTGCCGCCGACCTGCGCGAAGGCTAAGCGGTCGCCCGATTTCCGACCAACTTCCGTTCGCCCTGAACTTGTCGAAGGGCTGCACTTCACTTCCGGCTCCGGTCCAGAAGAAGGATAGTCCTTCGACATGCTCAGGACAAACGGGGATGGAAGTGTTTCTGGAGAACGCCATGAGTGACGACCTGATTGCCGCCATCGAAGCCGCGTGGGAAATCCGCGCCGAGGTCTCACCCGGCCACGAGGTGCGCCATGCTGTCAGTGATGCTCTCGCGCTGCTCGACAGCGGCGAAGCACGCGTCGCCGAGCCTGACGGAAATGGCAGCTGGAAGGTCAACCAATGGCTCAAGAAGGCTGTGCTGCTCAGTTTCCGCCTCAACGATAACCGCGTGATCGAAGACGCCGCGGCGAGCGCGCCTGCCTATGACAAGGTGCCGCTCAAATTTGCCGGTTGGGGCGATAACCGTTTCAAGGAAGCCGGTTTCCGCGTGGTGCCGGGCGCGGTTGTGCGGCGCGGCGCGCATATTTCCAAGGGCGTCGTGCTGATGCCGAGCTTCGTCAACATCGGCGCCTATGTCGGCGAAAACACCATGATCGATACCTGGGCCACTGTCGGCTCATGCGCGCAGATCGGGGCGAACGTGCATATTTCCGGCGGCGCAGGCATCGGTGGAGTGCTTGAACCGCTTCAGGCCGAACCCGTGATCATTGGCGACAACGCCTTCATCGGTGCCCGCGCCGAAGTGGCCGAAGGTGTGCGCGTGGGCGAAGGCGCGGTTCTTTCGATGGGTGTTTACCTCGGCGCTTCGACCAAGATCGTCGACCGCGCCACGGGCGAAGTACACATGGGCGCCGTGCCGCCCTTTGCCGTGGTTGTGCCCGGATCGATGCCGGGCAAGCCGCTGCCCGATGGCACCATGGGGCCAAGCCTCTATTGCGCCGTCATCGTCAAGACAGTGGACGCGCAGACCCGCTCCAAAACCGGCATCAACGAACTGCTGCGCGACTGATTGCGAGATTGCGATGGAACAAGGCTAGCCCGGTCTGGGTTATGGTTGGTTGAAGAATAGCAGGAGTTTTTAATGTCCGATCACAACCGCCAGACCCGTATCGACGAAACAGATGCCAGCGCTGGCAGCAAAAGCGGTACGGTTCGCTGGGTGCTGGGGATCAGCCTCACTCTGGCAATTGTTGCACTGACCATCATCTGGGTAACCGGCGCACTGACGCAGGATGATGTGGAAAGCGCGGGCACTGCCACCGGTCGCCTGGAAGCGCAGCGCGAACAAGCCGCGCCCGATGCCAGCTCGATCGACGGCGTGGTGACAGATCAGGGCGCTGCGACAGGCGCTGACCAGTGAGCAACAGCTTCCGCACCGGCCAGCACGTCAGCTGGAAGTGGGGACAGGGCAAGGCGACCGGCCAGATCAAGGAGCGCTTCGAACGCGAAGTGACCCGCACGCTCAAAGGTTCGGAAATCACCCGCCAGGGCGACTCCGACAACCCGGCATACCTCATCAAGCAGGATGATGGTGACGAGGTGCTCAAACTCGGCAGCGAAATCGAGGCCGAAGGGTAAATCCATCGGAATTTGCACAACCCGGCGCAAACCGGGAACGATCTGCCGCCCCAGGATTTGATTGACGTTAGGGAAGGCGCTTCCCTAACGTCAACCGGGATTGGGAGAGCGAAAATGATCGATCACGAGAAAATCGTCAGCATCACCGATGAGGCGGCACGCGGCGCTGTAAGCAATACCGGCTTGCGGTATGTGCTGGCCTTCAGTCTGGCGTTTACGGTGATCGCAATGAGCCTGGTCTGGATCATTCCCGCACTCGCCCGCGCGGCGCATTGATCAATCCGGCTTTACGGGCCGGTTGATCAGCGTTTCGATCGCCGGCTCACCCCTGACACTGGCCGCATAGGCCTCCGCCGCGCGCATCACGCGCAGCGCGTTGCGGCTGGCGATCATCTCGAGCTCTGCCTGAGAATAGCCGCGCCGCGCCAGTTCGGCGAACAGCAACGGATAACCGCGCACGTCCTCGAAGCCCACGGGGCCCGATGGCATCCCGTCAAAATCGCCCCCGATACCGATGGATTCCACGCCGGCAATCTTGCGGATATGGTCGATATGGTCGGCCATGTGCCCGATGGTCGTGGCAGGTTCGGGATTGGCCTTGTCCCATGCGTCCATCGTTGTCTTCACCGTTTCGGGCTGCCCCTGAAACAGCGCCTTCAACCGTGCCTCCTCTGCCGATCGCTTTGCAAACCACTGCCGCCGCTCTTCATTCAGGAAGCCGGACAGCGCCACCACCATGACAATACCGCCATTATCAGCCAGCCGGGCCAGCACGCTGTCGGGCACATTGCGCGGGTGGCCGTTGATCGCACGCGCACCGGAATGGCTGAAGATCACCGGAGCACGCGCCGCGTCCAGCGCATCCATCATCGTCGCTTCGCTGACATGGCTGAGATCGACCAGCATGCCGATGCGGTTCATTTCGCGCACCACGTCCACCCCGAAAGGGCTCAGGCCGTCAAACTTGGGCGTATCGGTCGCCGCGTCGGCCCACGGCGTGTTGCTGTTATGGGTCAGCGTCATAGAGCGCGCGCCGAGCGCATAAAGCTGGCGCAGCACGCCAAGGCTCGATCCGATCGAATGGCCGCCCTCCATGCCCAGCAATGATGCGACCTTGCCATCGACGATGGCACGTTCGACCTGATCGGCGGTTTCGGCATAACGCAGGCTTTGCGGATAGCGCGCGATAAGCCGTTTGGTCACGTCGATCTGTTCGATCACCTGCTGCACGGCCTCTGCCTCGTCAGGGTTGGACGGGACATAGACCGACCAGAACTGCGCGCCCACCTTGCCTTCGGCCAGCCGCGCCAGATCGGTCTGCATCACCGCACCTTGCGGGTGGGCCTCGCCGGTATCGGTCGTGTCCTCGAAATCGAAACCGTTGATCTGGTTCGCCACCCGCGCCCGCAGCTGATTGGGAACATCATTGTGCCCGTCGAATACCGGCGCAGCATCAAGCGCGGCATTTGCCGTGGCCGTGGCGGCGTCAACCGGCGCTTCCTGCGCGGCGAGCGGGCTCGCAAGCACGAGCGCGGCGATCATGGCGAGGCGCGAGGGCGCGATAAGTTGCATGGGGTAGGCTCCCGAAGCTAGAGCGCCCGCACCACCGGGACTGGGGGCAGGCGAGGATACAGCCATGAGTGATAGCGCGGCAGCACTGATCGAACAATTGGGCCTGATCGCCCATCCCGAAGGCGGATGGTACCGCGAAACCTGGAGAGGCGAGCCCGGGCCGGATGGCCGCGCCAGCGGCACCGCGATCATCTTTCTGCTGCGCGCTGACGAATCGTCGCACTGGCACACTGTCGATGCCGCCGAACTGTGGCTGTGGCAGGCGGGCGATCCACTGGAATTGCGGCTTTCCGATGATGATGTAGGGCCGGCGCGGTCGGTGATCCTCGGCAGTGATGTGGGCGCGGGCCAGCAATTGCAGGGCGTGGTGGCACCAACTGAATGGCAGGCAGCGCGCCCATATGGCGATCCGCGTCACGGTTATAGTCTGGTTTCCTGCGTGGTTGTGCCGGGGTTTGATTTTGCCGGTTTCACGCTTGCCCCGAAAGGGTGGGAACCGGGAACAGGAGGCACCGCATGATCCGCTCACTCCTGCGCTGGGTGCTGGCGGCTTTTTATGGGGTAGCGGGTGTGATCCACCTGATCCTGCCAGCACCCTTCCTCACCATCACGCCCTTATGGGTGCCTGCGCCGGATTGGGTCGTGCTGCTGACGGGCGTCGCTGAAATCCTCGGAGCCATCGGACTGGTGCAGCCGTTTTCGCCGCGTTTGCGGCGGGCGGCGGGTTGGGGGCTGGCGCTTTATGCGCTGTGCGTATGGCCAGCCAATATCAACCATTTCATGATGGATATGGCACGGCCCGATGGCGGGCTGGGCCTTGCCTATCATGTGCCGCGCATGTTCGCCCAGCCGGTGATCATCTGGCTGGCATGGTGGGTCAGCCGGGAACCGAAGGGCGCCTGAAAAAACAAAACGGCGCGCAACCCCCGAGTGGGATCGCGCGCCGCTGTTGAACCGGCTCCGCCAAAAAGACGGAGCAATCGGTTTAGCTGAGGTGCTTGGACACCGCAGCCGTCATCTTGAACATCGAGATCTGGTCCTTGCCGATCACCGCGCCAAGCTTGGCATCGGGATTGATCTGACGCTTGTCCTTGGTATCCTGCAGGTTGTTCGCCTTGATGTATTCCCACACCTTCGAAGTCACCTGGGCGCGGGTCATCGGGCCCTTGCCGATCACCGCTTCGAGATCACCCGAAAGCGTTACCGGCTTCTGCAGTGCATTGGTCGATCCAGCCATCATCTACTCCCTTATGTAAGTGGCAGGTTAATCAGATATCATCATCTTCCCAGCCTGCATCGTCGTCCCCGCCCCCTGTGAAAGTGGCGTGGAGCACTGCGCAGGCCGTAATCGTCCCTTGCAGCGATGCAAGCAGTTCCGCTCGACCCGCGCCGGGCATCAGCACCAGCGGCAGGTCGGTCGCGAACAGTTGAAACACATAATGGCGCGTCTCACCCTCGGGCGGGTCCGGCAGCAGCCATTCGGAATTGCCGACGGCGTTCTTTCCGGTGCGCGGCGGTGCTTCGCCTTCCAGCAGCTTGCCGCGCTGCCCGGCGAGGCCCCAGACAAGCCAGTGGCACGCGGGTTCTGCCCCGGTCGATGTTGCATCTTCGACCACCAGCACCAGTTCCTGCGAACCTGGCGGCGGCGCGCTCCATTCCAGAGGCGGGGCGACCGCATCTTCTTCAGTTGCAGTAAAACTGGGATCAAGCTCGTCGCCAGTGCGAAAAGCCGGGCTGGTGAGCGAAAAGCTGCCGCGCGCCATCGTCTGCGCCGAACCCAGCTTCGCTATCGCGAGGCCGGAATGGCGCGCGGGTGCGGGCACGTGAGGTGCAAGCCAATCGGGAAAATCAGTCATGATTCTGTCGCTTCATCTCCGCCGTGCTAGTCCAGCCCGCCTCAAGAAACGAGGCTTCAAACGCCAGTTTTCGCCGGTTTCTGAGGAAAACCCTGCAAATGCAGGCAAAATGGTCACGCTTTTGGGCAAATTGATGCCTTCCGGCGGTTCCGATCCTTGCTCTCGCGCCAGCAAAAATGCATCTCCGTCACGTGGGCAAGCGTAATTGGGCAGTCCCCTTTCTGCCCGCAAGCCCCCTTTCTGCCCGCAAGCACGGAGTTGCCGATAGTGATTCATGCCGGTCGCACTGCATTGAGCCTCGTTCTTGCTATCAGTCTTGCCGCTTGCGGCGGGGGCGGATCGTCGAGCACGCCGCCGACCGGCGGCGGTGGTAGCGGTGGCGGCGGCGGCGGAGGGACCGGCGGAACCCCAACGCCCACGGCCTGTTCACTGCGCGCCCAGCAGGACTTTGCCGATAGCGTCCTCAGCGAATGGTATCTGTTCCCCGATTTGCTGGCCAATGCCAATCCGGCCTCTTTCAGCGACCTTCAGGCCTATCTGGACGCACGGGTCGCCCCTGCCCGCGCGCAGAACCGCGACCGCGGCTTTACTTTCGCCACCTCGATTGCAGAGGAGAACGCGCTCATCAATTCCGGATCGAGCGCAGGGTTCGGCGTTCGTCTGGTTTACGATACCGCCGCACGCCGTGTGTTTGTGGCAGAGGCCTATGAAGGCGCGAGCGGGCTGGCCGCGGGCCTGGACCGGGGGAGCGAGATCGTGGCGATCGGCACCACCAGCGCCGACCTTCAGACCGTGGCGAGCCTGTTTGCCAGCGGCGGCACGCAGGCGGTTGTCAATGCCATCGGCCCGTCCACTCCCGGCACGGCGCGGGTGTTGCGCTTTGTCCAGCCCGATGGCGCGACGATCGAACGCAGCATCACCAAAACGGATTTCGCGCTTGATCCGGTGTCGGATCGCTATGGCGCGGTGATCCTCAATGATGGTGGCAAGCGGGTCGGCTATCTCAATCTGCGCACCTTCATCGTATCGGACGCAGCGAACCAGTTGCGCGCAGCCTACGGCCAGTTTGCCGGACAAGGTGTGACAGAGCTGATTATCGATCTGCGTTACAATGGCGGCGGATTGGTGAACGTGGCCGACACGATGGGCGACCTGATGGGCGCCGGGCGCATCGGCCAGGTATGGAGCCGCACGGTGCTGCGCGCATCCAAGGCAGCACAGAACGAAACCCGCGCCTTCCGCAGCGAAGTGAACGCGATTGCCCCTACCCGCATTGCCTTCATCACAACCCGGTCCAGCGCTTCGGCAAGCGAGCTGGTTGCCAACAGCATGATCCCCTATCTCGGCAACAACATGGCCTTGGTGGGCAGCGACAGTTTCGGCAAGCCGGTGGGGCAGTTCGGATTTGATCTCACGGCCTGCGATCTGCGGGTGCGGGCGGTGACGTTCCAGACAGTCAATGCCAACAATCAGGGCGAATACTTCACCGGCCTCGGCAGCGTGGTGCCGAACACCTGCCGCGCCGGAGACGACCTGCTCCGCCCGCTTGGCGACCCGCGTGAGGCATCGATTGCGGCGGCGCTGGACTTTCTGGGCGGGCGGACATGCACCGCCTTTACTGCCAGCGCGCAAAGCGGTGTCAGCGGCGCCGCTTCTCAGGGCCAGAGCACGCGCCAGGGGCTTAATTTGCCAGAACGTGAACTGCTCCAGCCGCAGCGACCCAATGCGGCGCAGCACGACCTTCCCGGCCTGTTCTGATCAGAGCCCTTCGGGCACCGTGGCAAAGCTGGGGGTATCGCCCAGATCGACCCAGTTCTGCTTGCTTTTGGCATAGCAATGAAACGCAGGCTTCAGGATGCTGGTATCGTCCAGCGTCCCGGCCTTGATGAACATCATCCCCGGCGGGGTATCGACGCGGGTGAAGACCGGCGATCCGCAGGTGCCGCAGAACTGCCGCCGCACGGTCGCGCCGCTATCGCCGGTGTCGTTATAGGTGGTAAGCTCGCCTTCAAAGGCGACTGCCGCTTCGGGCACGCCGATGATGACCGATAGGGCGCTGCCCGCCTGCCGCTGGCAATTCTTGCAATGGCAGGTCACGCACAGCAGTGGATCGGAATCGCAGCTATAGCGAACCTTGCCGCACAGGCAGCCTCCGGTAATCGACATGACCTCTCCCCCCTTGTGATCCCGCGCGCCTCATGGCGCTGCGTCGCCGGTGAACGGCTGACGATCAGTATAGCCGCATCCGCGCAAGGTCTCCTCGCCCAAAGCGATAGTAGCCACATAGGGAAACACCCGGTCGCTCATCCCGTCGCTGCAATCGCCGGGGGTGAGGGTAATGGTAACGTCCGCCTCGCCCATCGAACCGGAAAAGCCCAGCCCGTTATTGCCCGCAAACCGGGTGACGTCGAATTCCACACCATCGGGCTGATCGGGATTGGAGTAACTGGCTTTCCCGTCCGCAATCCTGATGCCCCAGAATGGCTCGGTGCCGAGCAGATTGATCACCTCGTCGGCTGCGATCTTGTCGAATGTCTGCCCTTGCGGATCAATGCCATCGCCAGAGGGAGCGCAAGCAGCAAGAGAGAGCGCGGCCAGAAACGCAGAGCCACGCGAAAGGAAGCGAACGGATAATTGCATCATGGCCAGACTCCTTTGTCGGGGAAGCATAACCTCCACAGGCCCCATAGCAAAGGGCGGGCGCCGCTATCGCGACGCCCGCCCCTGCAATTTCCATCCGGAAGGACGTGATTACATCGGCATCAGGACGGTGTCGATCACGTGGACCAGACCGTTCGAGGCTGCAACATCGGTCGAGGTGACCTTGGCGGTGTTACCGGCTGCATCGGTCAGCACCACGCCGCCGTCAACCACGGTGGCGGTCAGTTCGGCGCCGTTCACGGTCGTGATCGTGTGTCCGGCATCGCCAGCTGCGGCGATCGCGGAGGTCAGGGCTGCGGCATCAACCGAACCTTCGACCACGTGATAGGTCAGGATCGACTTCAGTGTTTCCTTGTCTTCGGTGGTCAGCTTTTCCACGGTGCCATCGGGCAGCTTGCCGAAGGCATCATTGGTGGGCGCGAACACGGTGAAGGGGCCGGCGCCCGACAGGGTCTCGCCCAGTTCAGCCGCGGTCACGGCAGTCACCAGCGTCGAAAAGATTTCGTTGCCCTGCGCGACTTCCACAATGGTGCCGGCCGGTGCCATGTCTTCCGCCATGGCGGTGGTGTCAGCAGTGGTGTCTTCTGCGGGGGTTTCGGCAGCGCAGGCAACCAGCGAAAGCGCGGCAACCGATGCGAGCGTGATGTGAACGATCTTCATGGGGGTAGTTCCTTGATAGTGCCCGAAGGCTGGAGGGGGTGCCCCTGCTGCGAGATGCATCGGGACAATGCAGGTTAATCACCCAAGCGGTGACGCCTTGTAGTGATACGAAGCATCGAGGCCGCTGGATGTTCCGGCCAATCAGCATCTTGGACGCAGTTCATCCGGAACCATGCCCGTGTCGTCGGGTTCAGCAAGCCATGGACACCTACCCCACCCGCGCCGCCGCGCTCAGCCGCCTCTCCGCCTTCCTGCCCGCCGCTGGACGCCGCTATGCCGAGACCCGCAACCATGATGATGGCCCCGCAGATGAAGGCCGCGGCAATGTCAGCCAGCTATCGCCATGGCTGCACGCCGGGCTGATCGGAGAGCGTGACGTGCTCGAAGCGGTGCTCTCCCGGCACAGCCAGCGCGACGCGGAAAAGTTCATCGCCGAAGTGTTCTGGCGGATCTATTTCAAAGGCTATCTGGAGCAGCGCCCTGCGATCTGGGACGATTTCCGCACCGGCCGCGATAGCGCACTTGCCGCGCTGGAGCGCAACGCGGGTATCCGCACGGCATACTCCAAGGCGACCGAAGGGCGCACGGGCATCGAAGCCTTCGACATCTGGGTGCGCGAGCTGGTGGAGACCGGGTATCTCCACAATCACGCCCGCATGTGGTTTGCCAGCATCTGGATTTTCACCCTGCGGCTCGACTGGCGGCTGGGCGCGGATTTCTTCCTGCGCCACCTGATGGACGGCGATGCGGCGTCGAACACGCTGTCGTGGCGCTGGGTTGCTGGGCTGCACACCAAGGGCAAGCATTACATGGCACGGGCAGACAATATCGCCCGTTACACCGCAGGCCATCCGCAAGGCCCGCTGGCGGCCGAGGGGTTGGCCGCCGATGCCGATCCGCTGGAAGAACCGCAGGAATACGGGAGACGACAGCTTGATCTGCCCGCTCCGGTAAGCGCTGCCGAACTCGCTCAGCCGTTCGCGTTGCTGCTGCATGACGAGGCTGCGCACCATGCGCCTCTCGCCCTGCCCGCCGCGCCTGCGCTGGTGATCGGCGCCGCCCGCCCTGAAGCGCGCACCCCCGGCGAAACGGGCCTGCTCGCCCGCGAATTTGCCCAAGGTGCGGTGGCTGGCGGAATGGCCGAGGCGGCGGCGCAGTTCGGGTGCCCGGCGGCGGAATGGGACGCGGGCAAGCCGCTGGCCCCGCTGCTTGCGGCTGCCGGGGTGGAACGGATTGCGCTCCCCTATCTGCCCGCAGGATGGACCCGCGATGCCTTGTGGCCAGACCTTGCCCCACTTGTGGCAGCAGGTCGCGTGGTCACTTTGCTGGGCGATCTCGATCGCACCACCTGGCCCCATGCCAAAGCCGGGTTCTTCGGCGTTTCCAAGGTGATCGAAGGGATTTTGCGCGAATGCGGGATCGGAACCGCAGGCTGAATTGCGCTCGCTGGTTTCAATCCGTTTTTAACCAAGTTGCGCCAAAGCTGCGAGGTCTTGCCAATTCAGGGGCCGCCGCGCCATGCTCTATCCCAACCGCCTGCAAGCCGCGCTGCTGTTTGACCGGCCGATAACCGATCTCGAAGACATCATGCGCGATTTCACCCGCATCGAGGGGATGAAATCAGGCGCGACCTTCAACATCGCCGAAGCCAACCCCGGACGCTTCTATCGCCTGTTCAACGGCGCCGAGGAATTGATGCTGACCTTCGAATATCTCGACGGGCCAGCCAAGGCAGAGGCCTTTCGCGGCGCGCTGTCATCACCCTATACCGGGATCGTTACGCCCGATATCCGCGAGCGCCTGACCCGCGCCCAAAGCCACATTCTGCTCGAAGTGTCGCACGGCGTGTTGGGCGGCGTTGATGAAGACCCCAAGATCGCGGCGATGTTCGCGCAGATCGGGCGCCCGCGTGAAGGCGCCTCGCAGGTGCAGTTCGAACGGCGACTTGCCACTCTCGCCCTGATGACCCGCATCGCATCGGAACGTGCAATGCCGCTGGCGGTGCACTGGACCCAATCGGATCAGCTTTTGAAGGGTGATGCCTGCGATGCGCTCGCGGCGATGGCTGCGCCCGGGCCGCTGCACATCCATCCGTTCCTCTACGGCCCTCCCCCCGCGCCGGGCGATGCAGCACTGACAGGCATCCGTACCTTCGGCGCACGGCATTGGCTGGGACGCGAAATCCTGATCAAGCCCAATGTCCTGCCGTGGGCCGCCAATTACGAAACGATCCTCGCATTCCTGCGGGTGGCGACCATGCCCAACGGCTACATCATCCCCGATACCGATACCTTCGGGCCGGAGGATCGCAGCCTGTCTTACCGTGTGCTGCACCATGATGCAGGCGCAGATATCGGCTATTGCGAGCCGGAACCGGCAGACATGCCGATGTACGAACTGGTGCCGCTGAAACACCTCGCCCACGGCTTCGTCGCGCCTGAACATGTGCCCGACGCCAACGCCTTCAACGACCGCGCCTTCCCTGCTGCCATCATGCCTGATGATCAGGACGCGAAGATGGTGCTGGCCAATGAATGGAGCGGAAAGCGCAAGCTGGCCGAGGGGGTTGGCGGGCAATTCGAAGTGCGCGCTGTGGGCGATGCGCCTCCCCCGCAAGCGCCGCCGCCTGCCACGGTAATCGCGCCGACGCCGAGCCTGCCTGGCGCTCCCGGCCTTTCGGGCCGCGGCCTGCGCAGCAGGGTGTTCGGGCGCAAGGGGTTATAATTACCGCCTCGCGCCCGGGTTTCGCCGGATCAGATCTGCTTATCGGGTGAAGGGTCGTGGCGGTGGCGCTCGGCCTTGCCGAACACACGTTCCAGCCGTTCAGCCATGGTGTTTGCCGCGATCCGCGCCGCCGCATCGACATCGGGCGCCTTGCCGGTCACGCCGATCGGACGGCCGCCGCGCGGGCGCGCTTCGATTGTACAGTGCTTGTCATCCGCACCATGCTTGCGACCATTGACGTCCGAAACGTGCACTTCCAGCCTGGTCAGCCGGTCTGCAAAGCGCGCGAGTCGATGGCGCACCTGCGCCTCGATCCGGTCTGCGACTTCAGCCGTGCCCATTACCGAACTATCGGTATTGAACTGGAATTGCATGGTGCTCATGGCGTTCTCTCCTTCGGGGTCAGTATCCTGTTGCCCAAGGAGAATATGGGGAATGCCGCATCCGCTTTCCAGCGTAATCGGCCAGCCTGTTCAGGAATCGAGGCTTTCGGCAGCCCGCTTTTCCGCGCGCACGGCATCGGCCTTCACGCGCTCTTCGGCGGTCTTGCGTGCCTGTTCGGCGAGCCCGCGCCAGGTCTTTTCCGAGCGCAATTCGCGATCGCGCACATTATCGAGCGTTGCCTTGTCGGCCAGCGCCGCTGCTTCGTCGGCGCGTTCGCTGTAGAATTCGTAAGTCTGAGCCATCTGGGGTGTCCTGCCTTGGGAGAGGGAGTGGGCGGGATTCAGCGCCTGCATTCAGACGTTTGGTGCAGGGGCAAGGCACGCAATCGCGCCCTGCCCCCGTACCGGATCAATGCTTAGTCAGCAGCTGCGAGGTTCACAGCGCTTTCCTTGCCATTGCGGCCGCGCTCGAGTTCGAAGCTCAGACGCTGGTCCTTTTCAAGGCTGTGCATGCCGGCGGCCTGCACTGCAGTGATGTGGACGAAGCTGTCCGACGAACCGTCGTCAGGCTGAATGAAGCCGTAGCCCTTGTCGGTGTTGAAGAACTTTACGGTTCCGGTCTTGCTCATGGGGTGTTCCTTTCAAGAACAATCATTTGCCCGCCCACGATGTGCGGGCGAGATAGTGCGTCGTATCGTCCGATGAAAGGAAGTCGTCGTCTGGTTAACGCCGGGGCCTTCGGGCTGAACCCTTGGCAAGCGGCGGAGCGCAAATTTCGAAGTCCGTCGCAAATTTCGACGTCAGCAATGGCTGTGTAGCACGCTTTGCCCCGATCACCTAATCAGCGCCGGTCTGGAGTGGGTCTGGCGCGACCTGAGGCGGGTCTAGTGGGGGTCTAGGAGGGGTCTAAACGGGGCTAAACCGGGTCTGGCGCGGGCTGTTTTGCGATGTTTCACACCTAAACATCTGTTTTTGCCAGACTTCCAATGTTTCACGCGCGAATGGCAAGGCAACCGGTGCAAAGGCCTTGCGCAAACCGCGCCCATTTATGGCGCGGTTTGGCGGGCGTAGGAAAGTGCGATAGGCGTGGCCACTATGCCAGACTCTGTGCCAGATCACATGCCAGACCCCACATCTCCCGTCACCATCCTGATCGATGCCGATGCCTGCCCGGTGAAGGACGAGATCTACCGCGTTGCCGAGCGATACCGCGCCGGAGTGCGCGTGGTCAGCAACGCCCCGTTCCGCATTCCCGATAGTCCGCGGATCAAGCGCGTGGTGGTATCCGACAGCTTCGACGCTGCCGACGATTGGATCGCGGAAAACGCCAATGCGCGGTCCGTGGTGATCACCGCCGACATATTGCTGGCCGACCGCTGCCTGAAAGCGGGCGCGCGGGTGCTGAAACATAATGGCGAGGCATTTACGGCTGCCAGCATCGGCGGAGCCATAGCCACCCGCGCCATCATGGCCGACCTGCGCGCCGGCATGGACGGCGTGGGCGGCGGGCCTGCGCCGTTCAGCAAGGCAGACCGCTCGCGGTTCTTGCAGGCGTTGGATAGGGTGCTGGTGGGGATGGGGTGAGGGGGACGGATCGAATGCCGTCTAAAGCGCCGTTTCCAAGCTATCCATGATGTTCAAATGCTTGAAAAACGCCTCGTTCCGTAGCTTGGCATTCAACAGAACCTGATCATACGGAACAAACTCAAAATACGCATTTAAATCGTCTAGATACCCAAAACGCCCATTCCCATCGGGCGTAGGCTTCCAGATTCCGTGACTTTCAAGCAGTTCGTAGATTTGGGTGCAACTTTCTGCCAATAGATAGCAATGAAATGGCGTCTTATCGCCGATATCACTTATTCTATTACCTTCAAAATCATATGCCTTCTTATTTTGAAGAGTCTTTATATACTTACGGATTTGAATGACTGGGTTGTCTTTTCGGTCACCGGAGTAACTAGTTTTACCAGGCGCCTTAAACTCTATAATAACGACCGGATCCGGCGTCTTGCTGCGCCTGAAAAGCATCGGCCTTTTGATAATAGCTAAATCTGGCTCGCTACGTTCCGAATAGCGACCGATCTCTTGAAGTTCCATACGGCGAACTGTTTCATCTTCATCTACGGCGTCAACGTCTCCCGTATAGGTAGATATCGGACGATCAGACGCAATGAACGAATAATACGCCAGACGATCATCTATGAGCCATAGATTGTGATCGTTGTAATCAATTACATCGCTTGTGACGCCTAGAGGGCAAAAAACTTCATGGACTAGATTCTCGCTTTCGTGTTCTCCTTTCCGTCGATCGAATTGACGCCTCTTCTCAAGCAAGGATATAACCATGCGCCTTTCGACGACATATTGCGCCAAAGCACTTTTTTCAGACTCACCAAGATCGGATGTGATCTTTCGGACGCGCTCTCCAAACTCACCATCCGACATACTCGCAGTATTGGCATCAAGCTTCTCAATTTGCTTCACCAATGCCTTTTGGGCGCGATATCGCTTGACTGCCACCGCCTCAACCAGCTTTTTCTCATCCCAATTCAGGGGCATTGACTGGGCGTAGACCTCGGGATCGCCGATGGCAGAACTATACAGTGGATTTAACTGGAGAACTTTGTCGAGCAGTTGGCGGCTCTTTTTTCTGCGATCCTCCAAATAAATTGAAAGAAAATCCTGAACGTCAACAAGAATCAGCTTATTTAATTCTTCAAAATCGATATCCCCGAAATCAAATCCGGTGCGCTCGTGATTCAAAGCATCGTCAAGCACACTTCCCTCGACGAGTCCCATGTATACCAGCGCCCCTTCCTGATCGTCTTGAATAAATTTCATACCCAAAAATTCAGATAAATTTCGGCTCAAGACTGATCTTTCTGCAGCGCAGTAAACTAGGCTGTTATCCATGGGAGCAATGGACCTTTGCACCAATACATGGCGGACAGTTACGATTCCGCTTTCAAATTCGAAATCTCTTGCCCCTGAGTCCCGAACAATCGAATTAAAAAAGAAATCAGAAAGGTTCTCAAATTTCCCGTGGTCGACTAGATTGAACTTCAGACGTTTAGGCTGGGCAAAAATTGAAATAAAATGCGCGATGATGTCACGCTTGATATCTACTGAGTCGATATAAGCCTTTGCACCAAATTTCTCTTTGAACCCCACCATTTTTATCTTCGTTCCGAGTTCGTCGATACTGCTAGATTCAATATAATTCTGAAATGGGTTGTCGTCCCTAAGCTTAAAATCAAAGCTTCTTTTAAAGCGCTCACCACCCCTCTCGAAAGTTGACGAGACTGTAACGTCATTAAATACTTTGAGCCACGAAAGTCGGCCAATGCCTCGACCATTTAAATGGGCTCTATGTTGCGTATCTAATTCTTGAAATTTATCAAATAATTCGTCGTTCAAGCCCAAGCCGTTATCTTCGATTTCAAACCCAATGACCGGTTCAAATTCAGATTCGCCTGCCTTTGAATGTCCATCTCGGATGACTTTGATATTGATAATACCGTCGTCGGCCCAAGTGTCTGGGAACCTGTCTCGAACAGCGTAAAGTGCGTTGGTCGCCCCCTCAAACACAGGCATAAGGGTGTTCTTTGCGGTGGCCGGAAGGTGAAAATTCCGCACCCTCCCTGAGAAGCTAGATCGCATCTTGGGTGCTGAATTAGTGTCAGACATTGCTCCAGCGACAGTCATTATGCCTCTCTCTCCGTAAGTTAATTGGCCCCACGACCAAATCAAAAGCAGCTGGGTTCGTGCCCGAACTACGTCGCGATCCTTCACGTTCACATAGAACTACCCCTCAATGATGACCATCCCTTGAGAGCCATGCTCTCCCCACCCCCACATTGACACCAACCCCCATCAGGCGCACGCCCGCGGTAGGGCATCTCGCCCCTGATCGGAACATCCTATGGCCAAGGGCCAACAGAAGAAGAGCCGCGAAGCGCGCAAGCCCAAGGCGGACAAGGGGCCGAAGCTCAACGCCAGCCAGCCCAGCACCAAGCCCGGCGGGATCAAGGGGCTGGAGAACATGAAGAACAGCTAGGCAGTAAGTGCGCGAGCCTGTCGGCGGCATAGCCGCCGCAAGGCCGACTGGCCGCCCGCAGCGACGCGACCTTCAGGTCGTGTGAGCGAGGATTTCGCGTCGCGGATGCGATGCGGAACACAAAAACGTCCGCGCTCCCACCCCCAGACCCGATACCCGCCCCGGCGAAAGCCGGGGGCAGGCGGGAGGGGAGAAGTGCCTCAATCGTGTTCGCGGTTGCCTGCGCCCACATACAGCTCGCGTCCGCCTTCGTTGTAGCGGCGGCTCATTTCCTCCATGCCTTTCAGCGCGGCCTGACGGCTGGCCTCGGCGGTGTCGGCGCCCAGCTTTTCCGAGGCGAGGAAGCTTTCGGGGCTGGAGTTCTGCTTGGCGGCAAAGTCCCGCACGTCCTGGCTGATCTGCATCGAGCAGAACTTGGGCCCGCACATCGAGCAGAAGTGGGCAGACTTCGCGCCCTCTGCCGGCAGGGTCTGGTCGTGATATTGCTCGGCCGTTTCGGGGTCCAAGCTGAGGTTGAACTGGTCGCGCCAGCGGAACTCGAACCGCGCCTTGCTCAATGCATTGTCGCGCACCTGTGATGCCGGGTGCCCCTTGGCCAAGTCCGCCGCGTGGGCTGCCAGCTTGTAGGTGATCACGCCGACCTTCACATCGTCCCGGTCAGGCAGGCCCAGATGCTCCTTGGGCGTGACGTAGCAGAGCATCGCGGTGCCATACCAGCCGATCTGCGCCGCGCCGATGCCGCTGGTGATGTGGTCATACCCCGGCGCGATGTCGGTGACGAGCGGGCCCAAGGTGTAGAACGGCGCCTCGCCGCAGACCTGCAGCTGCTTTTCCATATTCTCCTTGATCTTGTGCATGGGCACGTGGCCCGGCCCTTCGATCATAACCTGCACATCCTGAGCCCAGGCGCGGTGGGTGAGTTCGCCCAGCGTGTAGAGTTCGGAGAATTGCGCTTCGTCGTTCGCGTCGGCGATGCTGCCGGGGCGCAGGCCATCGCCGAGGCTGTAGGCGATGTCATAGGCCTTCATGATCTCGGTGATCTCGTCGAAATGTTCGTAGAGGAAGCTTTCCTTGTGGTGGGCGAGGCACCATTTCGCCATGATGCTGCCGCCGCGGCTGACGATCCCGGTGACGCGCTTGGCCGCCATCGGGACATAGGCGAGCCGCACGCCCGCGTGGATGGTGAAGTAATCGACGCCCTGTTCGGCCTGTTCGATCAGCGTATCGCGGAAGATTTCCCACGTCAGCTCCTCGGCCACGCCGCCGACCTTCTCCAGCGCCTGATAGATCGGCACGGTGCCGACGGGGACGGCGGAATTGCGGATGATCCATTCGCGGGTGTCGTGGATGTTGCGTCCGGTGCTGAGGTCCATGATCGTGTCCGCGCCCCAGCGGGTCGCCCACACCATCTTGTCGACTTCGCTCGCCACGTTGGATGCGACGGCGGAATTGCCGATATTGGCGTTGATCTTGACGAGGAAATTACGCCCGATCGCCATCGGTTCGCTTTCGGGGTGGTTGATGTTGTTGGGGATGATCGCGCGGCCGCGCGCGATTTCATCGCGCACGAATTCGGGGGTGATGATGGTCGGGATGGCCGCGCCCCAGCTTTGCCCGTCGCGCACCATGTCGGCAGCGATTTCGCGCCCCAGGTTCTCGCGTTCCGCCACGTATTCCATTTCGGGGGTGATGATGCCTTGGCGGGCATAGTGCATCTGGCTGACGTTTGCGCCAGCCTTGGCTCGCAGGGGCCGCTTCACGGTGTTGGGGAATTGCGGGACACCGCCGGAGCGATCCGGGCCAAGCTGGCCGTTGTCTTCTGGCTTCACCTCGCGCCCGTCGTAAGCCTCGACATCGCTGCGCGCCATGATCCAGTCGCGCCGAAGCTGCGGCAGCCCGGCATTGATGTCGATATGGGCATCGGGGTCGGTATAGGGGCCGGAGGTGTCATAGACGCGCACGCTCGGCTCGCCGCCCTCAAGGTCGATCTCGCGCATGGCGACGCGGATGCCGGAGCCGGTACGCGCGCCGACGTAAATCTTGCGGCTGCCACGGATCGGCCCGGTGGTGACGCCGATTTCGACGGGGGAATTGATGTCGGCCATAGCTGCTCTCTCTCCAACAGGCGGATAGAGCGCGGGCGCATTGGTGCAAACGACCAGCCCACTCCCTCCGCCGATGCTAATCGGTTCAGGTTCGACGGGTCGTGGGGTGCTTACACCCACCTCTCAGCCTCAGCAGGCTCCCCGGGGATGGGTGGAGGATTAGAGAGTTTGGGCGCGGGTGTCGAGCCTCACTCGATCACGCGCCCGCGCACCATCACGAAGTCCACGTCTTCCAGCACGGTCACATCGGTGAGCGGGTTGCCGTCCACCGCGATGATGTCTGCCGAAAAGCCGGGGGCGAGTTTGCCGATCTGGCTTTCCATGCCCAGGACCGTGGCCGCGCCCGTGGTGGCTGAAGCCAGCACTTCGCGGTCGGTCATGCCCTGCTGCTTCATCAGGCCCAGTTCCTCGGCGTTGCGGCCATGCTGGAACACACCGGCATCGGTGCCGAACACCACGGTCACGCCATATTGGCGGGCGCGGGAAACAAGTGTGGCCATCAGCGGCTGCACAGCGCGGATCTTGTTTTCGACCACGGGGGTGTAGATGCCCTTGCCCAGCCCTTCGGATACGCCTTCCAGTGCCATCAGGGTCGGCACCAGCACGGTGCCGTTGGCCTTCATCGCTTTTGCGGCGGCTTCATCAAGATACGTGCCGTGTTCGATCGAATCGATCCCGGCTTCGGCCGCCTGCTGGATGCCGCGTGCGCCGTGGGCGTGGGCCATGACTTTGAGGCCAAGGCTGTGCGCGGTATCGGCAATCGCCTTCATCTCTTCCGGCGTGAAATGCGCTTCAAGCCCGCGGCCCTGCTGCGACAATACGCCGCCGGTCGCGGTGATCTTGATCACGTCGGAGCCATTCTGGCTGGCCAGCCGGACTTTGGAGGCGCATTCCACCGCGCCAGTGCAGGTGAAGCCGCTGTCGAGCAGTTCGTTCACTTCGGGGCGGAAACCGTTCACGTCGGCATGGCCGCCGATGATCGCCAGCGCCGGGCCAGCGGCCACGATTCGCGGCCCCGGGATGACGCCTTCGGCAGTGCCGCGCCGCAGGGCGAAGGCGGTTTCGGTGCCGCTACCGGCTTCACGCACAGTGGTGAAGCCGGCCCGCACGGTGACCAGCGCATTCTTCGCGCCGACGACCACGCCCCATTCGTCAGGCTCGGTCGCTTCCTTCCAGAAATCGCCGCCGGGATCGCCGGTCAGGTGGGTGTGGAGGTCGATCAGGCCGGGCAGCACCGTCTTGGAAGCAAGATCGATCTCGCGGTCGGCGGTAACGGCACCGTGTCCGGGGGTGACGGACACGATCCGCCCGTCGGTAATCAGGATCGTTGCCGGGCCGCTTGCTTCGGCAGCGGCATCGGTGATCACGCTACCGGCACGGATCGCCACGGTTTCGGCGGCGAGCGGGCTTGCGGCGATCATGGCGGTGCCCGCGATCAGGGCCTTGCGAAAATGGTGCATTATGTCTCTTCCCTCGGATCTTGCCTGCGTGTGATGGCGCGCAGGCAGGCCCAAAGCAAGAGCGCGCGAGGCCTTAGAAGGTATAGGCGATCCCTGTGCCAAGGATGAACTGGTTCGCATTCCCCCGCACAGAGGTATAGGGCGTGTCAGCGCCATCCCCCACCAGCCGCGACCAGCCGCCGATTCCGGTCAGGCTCCACCCGCCATTCAGCGGATTGCGATCGAGATCGTAGGCGACCAGTGCGGTCGTGCCGATCCGGTTCAGCCCGCCTTTGGCCCGGAACTGCGGCAGGCCGGTCGCCAGCGCCTGCGCAGGGCTGACAGTGAAGTAGTAATCGGCGAAATTATCGTCGACGAACTCCGCGCTGATCTGTGCCTGCACCACAACCGCCCGGCTGACCGTGGTGCGGTAACCGATCTGCGGTTCGACAATCAGGCCATCATGCGCGCCCAGCACATCCCGGCGCGCCTGCAGCCCGATGGTCAGCTGGTCAAACGGCCGCAGCAGATTGCGAAACCCCACCGAAGCCGCGCCCCCAACCTCCAGCGCGGCATCCAGCTTGCCCGCGCGCGCCACCACCTCATCGCGGATGCGGTTGTTGCGATCATTGCGGAACCGGAATGCCGGGCCGAAACTGATGACGGGCCGTGTGCGCGGGGCGGCGGATGGCGGGCCGGAAAACGGCGGGG
>NZ_LJHV01000010.1 GCF_001296025.1 Porphyrobacter sp. AAP60
GGTTCGCTGTCGGCATGCCGACAGCGAACCTCTGGTAGCAAATTGATAAGTGGGATCTGCAAAACCGACTGTAACGGGGTCGATACCCGAACGGCGGCTCTTGGGGATTGAACCCGCAAAAGCTGCCAATCACAGTCTGTATTATGCACTGGCGGCTGCTGGCGCGGGCCCAGTCGTTGGCTATTGCGAGATTGAAGCTCTGATTGCGCCTGAAGCCACCAAATCGTTTTCGGGGAAAAGGAGCGGGACCCGGCATGGCCGGTTGGGATGGATTCGTGACAATCTCTTTCCCCCATCTGCATAAACCGCGATAAGGCGGGTTATGAACAGTCTTCCCAATGAAACCCCCGCTGCGGTGCCTGCGACAGGCCGGACGGACGACGTGCCGGCAAGCAATCCTGCAGCGGTGGCCCGCTCAACCCTGATCGTTCTCGCGATTGTGGCTTGCGGCTGGCTTCTGATCGAGCTGAACCGCTTCTTTCTGCTGGTTTTTGCAGCGATTGTTCTGAGCGCGGTGTTCGATGCAATCACCGGCCGGATTTGCCGCTGGACCGGCATCGGCCGCTCTTACGGACTAACACTTGCAATTCTTGTCTTTCTTGGCGTGTTCGTGGGCGCCTTTGTGCTGTTCGGCACGCAACTGGCTGGCGAATTCGACACGATCAGGCAAACCGTTCCCGCAGCCGTCGAAGGCCTTCAGGGCTTTCTTGAACGCTACGGCATGGGTTCATCGATCAGCGAGCTTGCCCAGCTTGGGAGCGATGATCTCTCCCGTCTTTTCACCCGCGCAGGCGGCTTTGCGCTTGCCGCCGGTAACGGGATCGCCGATTTTGTTCTGGTGCTGGTCGGCGCGATTTTCATGGCCGCCAATCCCGGCGTGTATCGCCGGGGGTTCCTGCTGCTGATGCCGGGCAAGGCCGAAGCGATTGCCGGGCAGGCGCTGGACGATACAAGCAAGGGTCTGCGCGGGTGGATGATGGGGCAGGCGATCTCTTCGCTGCTCGTCGCCGTGCTGACCTGGATCGGGCTGTGGCTGCTGGGTGTTCCGGCGGCAGGCGGTCTCGGCGTGATTGCCGGACTGCTCGACATCATACCGATGGTCGGACCGATCATTGCCGGGGTTCCTGCCGTGTTGCTGGCCTTCACAGTATCACCGCTGACGGCCCTTTGGACGCTGCTGCTGTTCCTCGCCATCCAGCAATTGCAGGGCAATTTCCTGCAACCGATGATCCAGAAGCATGCGGTGGATATTCCGCCCGCGTTGCTGTTGTTCGCGGTGCTGGCATTCGGCTTGCTGTTCGGATTT
Organism: Porphyrobacter sp. AAP60; assembly: GCF_001296025.1. Lineage (GTDB taxonomy): Bacteria > Pseudomonadota > Alphaproteobacteria > Sphingomonadales > Sphingomonadaceae > Erythrobacter. The sequence goes on from NZ_LJHV01000010.1 coordinate 1,307, forward strand.
CTGGGCGTGCTGTTGGCGGCACCGCTTACGATCGTGAGCTTCATTCTTGTCCGAAGGGTCTATGTTAAGGCGATTCTGGGCAAGCCGATCAGCGTTGCCGACGTGGAATAACCGGCTCCCGTAACCGGCGCCCTGCCTGGCGTTATCATGCCATCAATGCGAATGGACGTTCATGACTATCAGTAGTTTCCTGTTGCCGCTGGCCGTCATCGCCATGATGGTCGTGGCCAATGCGCTTTATGTCGCTGCCGAGTTCGCCACAGTGGGATCGCGCAAGTCGCGGGTGCAGGAGCTTGCCGAAAACGGCAATCGCGCGGCATCGGGCTTACTGGCGATTTTGCAGGATCCCAAGCGGCTCGATAATTATGTCGCGGGCTGTCAGGTCGGCATCACGCTCAGCAGCCTGATTGCGGGTGCCTACGGACAGGCGCAGCTGACCCCGCTGCTGACGCCCTTGCTGGGGCCGATCGGCGGCGCGGTTGCTGCCATCATTGTTGTTCTGTTGGTGGTTACGGTGCTGCAGGTCGTGCTGGGCGAACTGCTGCCAAAGACCGTCGCCTTGCGTTATCCCGAGACACTGGCAATGGCGACGCTGTGGCCGATTAGGATCAGCCTGCTGGTCTTCAAGCCGCTGATCTTCGTCTTCAACGGAACAGCCTTTGCGCTGATGCGGCTGTTTCGTCTCAACACCGAACATGGCCACACGCATGTGCATTCCCCGGACGAGCTGGAGGGCCTCTACCGCGAAAGCGCGGCAGGCGGCCTGATCGACGCCGACGAACGCAACATGCTGGCCGGCGCGCTGGGGCTGAGTTCGCGCACGGTCCGCGAAATCCTGACCCCGCGCACCCGACTGACCACAATCGCCGCCAGCGAAACCGTTGGCGATGCCCTGGCGCGGATTGCCAAGGAGCCCTATTCCCGGTTCCCTGTGACCGGCCCCAGCACCGAAGAGATCGTCGGCATTGTCCATATCCGCGCGCTGTTTGCCGCCTTCGAGCGAGATGCGAATGTCTTCGTCGAGACAGTGGCGCGCGCGCCTCTGGTGGTGGCCGAAATGATGCCGGTGCCAAAGCTGTGGCAAATCCTGCGCAAGAACGGGCGGCGCACCGCCATGGTGATCAACGAATACGGATCGGTCGCGGGCATGGTCACGCTGGAAGACGCGCTGGAAGAAGTGTTCGGCGAAATTCAGGATGAATTCGATCAGGAAGAAGACCCCGTGATCGCTCGCCCGAATGGCCGCAGCGTGCGCGGCGACATGAACCTCGCCGCGCTGGCAGATCGTTACGATATCGATCTTCCCGAAGACCGGGCCGATACGATTGGCGGTCTCATCTGGCATGAATTGGGCCGCCTTCCAGCGATTGGCGACAAGGTCGATTTGCCCGGAACGCCATACAATCTGAAGGTCGAAGCGATGGCAGGCTATGCCGTCCAGCGGGTGCTGGTGCGCGAAGATATCCAGCCGGAGGACGAGGTATGAGCGAATATCTCTTACCGATTCTGATCATAGCGGTTCTGGTCGTAATCAACGGCGTGTTCGTTGCGGCCGAATTCGCGCTTGTCGGATCTCGCCGCAGCCGGTTGGAGACAATCGCCAAGGGTGGCAGCGGGGCAGCGGCGTGGCTGGTGGGGGTGTTCGATCGCAAGGGCGGCAAGGACAGTTACATCGCCATCGCCCAGCTTGGCATTACCCTCGCCAGTATCGGGCTGGGGATGTATGGCGAACCGGCTGTTGCGGCTTGGCTTTACCCCACGCTCGAAAGCTGGGGGATGAGCTATGACCAGTCGCATCTGGCAGGGTTCATCATTGCGCTGGGTGCCATCACGTATTTGCACGTGGTGTTCGGGGAGATGATCCCCAAGGCGCTCGCGCTGCAATTGCCCGAGCAAGTTAGCCTGTCAGTCAATCCGGTCATGCGGTTCTTCGGCATCCTGTTCCGGCCGATGGTCTTCGCCTTGAACCAGATCGCTTTTGGTCTGATGCGGATGCTGGGTATCCCCGATCCGGGCAAGACCGCCTCGCTCTACACCAGCAAGGAGCTGGAAATCGCGACCGAGGAAGTTGCCGCCAGCGGCCAGTTTGATGAAGGTCAGCGTATCCTGATCGACAATATCTTCGAGATGGAGGATCGTACGGCGGAAGAGTTGATGACCTCGCGCTCGCGGATGACAGCGATTGCGCTGGACACATCGCCCGAAGATCTGGCGGGGCTTATCGCGTCTTCGCAGCAGACCCGCTATCCGGTTTACGCCACTTCGCTCGACGATATTGGCGGCGTGCTGCACGTAAAGGATTTCATCCGCGCGCGCACGCTGGGCAGCAGCCGGCCGCTGTCGGGCATGACTAGGCCACTGCCGCGGGTGGCCGCAACCACCTCAGCCACCGAATTGCTGGCCTTGTTCAAAAAGCAGCGCATCCACGCCGCGTTGGTCGTGGACGAACATGGCGGCACGCTGGGCTTTGTCACGCTGGATGATATCGTCGAAGACCTGATCGACGAAGAAGCCTCCGATGATGCCAATTGGGTGCGCGAACTGCCAGAAGGCGGATTACTGCTGGATGGCGAGGTTACTCTTGCCGAACTGGCCGAGGATTACGAAATTGACCTTGCCGAAGGCGACGTCGTAACCATTGCCGGTCTCGTGCTGGCCAAGCGCGGAATTGTGCCCGAGCAGGGCGAGAGCATCGAACTGCCGGGCTATCGCCTGACCGTTGAACAGACGGAAGGCTACAAGATCACGCAGGTCAAACTAGATCCGGTAAAGCAGCATCCCTAAAGGGGCGAACCTTGTTCGGGATCGGAGCAGCCGCAGGCTGCGGAGATGAACGCGGCGCGTTAGCGGCGCGGACAGTCCTGCCGGGCGGGCCAACGGCTTTATCGCTCAACGCCGCATTGTCGCATCGGGATTGAGCCGAACGGTCTGGCCGCTGGCCGCAGAGGCATAGATAGCTTCGATCAGGCGCAGATCGCGCAGGCCCATTTCGCCCGGTGTGATGATCGGCGTGTTGTCGCGAATGGCGCTCGCCAGATGGTCGAGCTGGCGGGCAAACTGGACCTCGGAATCGCCCGGTGTCAGTTCCTGCCGATTTCTGCCAGCCTCCAGAGTCAGCGTGTTGCCGCCGTAGTTGGTCGCAGGCTGCATCTTCAACACGCCTTCCGTGCCGCGTGCTTCGACCATGTTGAGCCCCGCCGAATCGTACGATGTCACCACATGCGCAGTCGCACCTGACGGAAAGCGCAATTGCGCAGAGACGTGTGCGAAAATCTCGGCAAAGCGCGGATCATTGGCTGGCCGATAGGTCGCGGCGCTGATGCTTTCCGGCATCTCGCCAGACAGATAAAGCGCCGCCTGAAGCCCGTATATCCCGTAATCCTCCAGCGGCCCGCCGCCTGCCAGAGCGCGGCTGACCCGCCAGTTTTCAGACGGGGTGGTCGGTCCCATGCGGTAGGAATGTTCGGTGCGGATCAGGCGCAAGGCGCCCACGGCATCGTCTTCCATCAGCGCCATCGCGGCCATGTTGTAAGGTTCGAAATGGCAGCGATAGGCGATCATCAGCTTGCGGTTGGCCCGCTGGCTGGCCGCGATCATGCGTTCGCATTCGGCGCCGGAAAGCGCCATCGGCTTTTCGCACAAAACGTGCTTGCCCGCGGCAAAGGCGCGCTCTGCCCATTCGGCATGCAGCCCGGTGGGCAGGATGATATAGACCGCCTCAACCGCCGGATTGGTGGCGATCTGGGCGAAGCTGTCATAGGAATAGCGCGCGCTTTCCGGAACGCCGTAAGCATCGCCCACCTGCTTCAGCTTGGCCGGATTGCCGGATACAATCGCGGCAATGTGCGCGCGGCCCGACTGCGCGAAACGCGGCATGATCTGCTTCAAGGCGTAATCGCCCAGCCCGATGATGGCGAAGCCGACGCTGCCCGGCTGCACCGTGGCGGGCGGATTGGCGGGAAGGTCTACGCCGTCTGGCATGGGTTTGCCGGTGGCAGCAGGCCCCGTTGATTGGCCGAGCGCCGCCGCACCCTGCACCAACAGGCCCGCTGCCGCCACGCCGCCGCCAACCGCAATCATCCGCCGCCGCGTAAAGTCGCCATCAAACATGGTCATCGCCCCTCATGCTTCGAACTGTCCATCGATCCGGCGGAGGACGGAGCTGTGCCCGTCAAGCAGCGCCTTGGGGAGCAATGTGGCGGGCAGATCCTGATAGCTTACGGGCCGCAGGAAGCGGTCAATCGCCAGTGTCCCGACCGAGGTGCTGCGCCCGTCCGATGTTGCTGGGAAGGGGCCGCCGTGAACCATCGCGTGGGTCACCTCCACGCCGGTCGGCCAGGCATTGGCGATAATCCGTCCGGCGCGCTGTTCGAGGATCGGAAGCAGTTCGCGCGCGGCGGGGTAATCGGCGCTTGCCATGTGCAGCGTTGCTGTCAGCTGGCCCTCCATCGCGGCGAGAATTCCTGCGACCTGGTAAAGATCGGCGCACACCACGATGATCGAACTCGGCCCGAAAACCTCGTGAGCGAGCGCCGGATTGTCGCGGAAATCGGTGCCGCTTACGGTGTAGACTTGCGCTTGTCCGCAAGGGCCTGCTCCGGCAGCGCCCGTCCCGACCAGTTCAGCCCCTGGCTGTTCGCCGATGGCCGCAGCGCCTTTTACGAAAGCCGTCTGGATACCCTGCGTCAGCATTGTCTGGGCTGGGATGCCCGGCAAAGCATCGCCTACGGCGGCAATGAAGCGCGTGGTCGCTTCGCTCTCGATTGCCAGTACAATCCCGGGATTGGTGCAGAATTGCCCTGCGCCCAGCGACAGTGACCCAACGTAAGCAGCTGCCAGCTCCTCGGCAGCTTCGGCCATGCGTGAGGGCATCAGCACGACCGGATTGATGCTGCTCATTTCGGCATAGACCGGGATGGGGACAGGGCGGGCGGCGGCGTGTTCCATCAGCGCCAGGCCTCCGGCGCGCGATCCGGTGAAGCCGACAGCGGTGATGCGTGGGTCTTTCACCAGCGTTTCGCCCAATGCGTAATCCGTGCCGTTCAGCAGCGAGAATACGCCAGCGGGAAGTCCAGCTTCCAGAACTGCGGCGTGGATCGCCTCTGCCACCAGTTCGGACGTGCCGGGGTGGGCTGGGTGGCCCTTGACCACAACGCAGCAACCCGCAGCAAGCGCCGAGGCGGTGTCGCCGCCCGCAACCGAGAAGGCGAGCGGGAAGTTGCTGGCACCGAACACTGCAACCGGGCCGAGCGGGATCTTGCGCATCCGCAGATCGGGTTTGGGCGGCGTGCGATCGCGAATGGCGTGATCGATCCGCAAGCCCTGCCATGCGCCGTTTTCCACTTCATCGGCAAACAGCCGAAGCTGGCCGACGGTGCGCCCGCGCTCGCCATTCAGACGCGCTTCGGGGAGGCCGCTTTCCAGCATGGCGCGCTGGGTCAGCGTATCGCCAAGCGCATCGATCCGGTCAGCCACCGCGCGCAGAAACGCCGCGCGCTGTGCCAATGGCAAGTCGGCGAACACGGGCTGCGCTGCGGCTGCCGCGGCGCAGGCATCGGCAACGTCGGCGCTGCTCGCTTCGGCGAAGGCAGGTTCGAGCGCTGCACCGCTGGCTGCGGCAACTGCCGCAAAAGTACCTTCCGCACCGCGCCATTCGCCCGCGACCAAATTCTTGCCAGTCAGCATGTCTATTCCTCTCGAAGGTGTTTTGTGATCCTGAAAACACGGTTGTGAAAACGCGGCTTGCCATCGCGCGTTTTTAATGAAAGGTAGCGCTACCATAATTGACATGGGTTGCAACAACGCAAGCCCGGGGGAGAGGGATTTTGGAAACACAGCGCGAAGGCGCCAACATGGTGCTGATATCGGCAATCGTGGCGGTGGCAACGATCGGGGGGCTGCTGTTCGGCTATGATAGCGGGGCGGTAAACGGCACACAGCCGGGGCTGAAGCTGGCTTTCGGGTTGAGTGAAGGCGGCCTTGGTTTCACCGTGGGATCGTTGCTAATTGGTTGTTTCATAGGCGCTTTTTTCGCTGGCACGCTGGCTGACCAGATGGGGCGCCGTAACGTGATGCGGATCGCAGCCGTGCTGTTCCTGATCGGCGCGCTGATTCAGGGTTTCACTGAAAACCACTTGCTGTTTGTGTTCGCTCGCATCGCGGGCGGCATGGCGGTGGGGGCGGCCAGCGTTTTGTCCCCCGCCTATATCGCCGAAGTCGCGCCTGCCAACATCCGTGGGCGGATGACGACGGTGCAGCAAATCATGATCATCACCGGCCTGACATTGGCATTTCTGGTCAACTATGCGCTCGCCGCTGCTGCCGGGGATTCGACCGGCGCTTTCTGGGGCGGGATCCAGGCATGGCGCTGGATGTATCTGATGCAGGCGGTGCCGGCGGCGATCTTTCTGGTCGCGCTGTTCTTCATTCCCGAAAGCCCGCGCTATCTGATCGGAAAGGGCCGCCATGACGAGGCATCGACCGTGCTCACCAGCCTGTTCGGACCGACAGAAGCGACTGCCAAACTGGCTGAAATCCGCGCCAGTTTCTCCGAAGATCACAAGCCGCGCCTTGCCGACGTGCTGGCCCCTCCCGGCACCAAAAGCGTGCTGGGGATGCGGCCGATCGTGTGGGTGGGCATCATGCTGGCCGTGTTTCAGCAGCTCGTCGGGATCAACGTGATCTTCTATTACGGCGCGACGCTGTGGCAGCTGGCCGGCTTTACCGAAAGCGATTCGCTGCTGATCAACATTGTTTCGGGCGCGGTCTCGATTGCGGCCTGTTTCGTTACCATCGCGGTGATCGACGAGGTCGGGCGCAAACCATTGCTGCTGATCGGATCGGCCGGGATGGCGGCGACATTGTTCGTGATGGTCTTCGTATTCAGCCAGGGCGGACTGGATGCCGATGGCAATCTGGTGCTGTCGGCAGGCCTTGGCACGGCGGCGGTGATTGCGGCCAACCTTTACGTCATTTTCTTCAACGTCAGTTGGGGTCCGGTGATGTGGGTGATGCTGGCGGAAATGTTCCCCAACCAGATCCGCGGATCGGCGCTGGCGGTGGCGGGTTTTTTCCAGTGGTTCGCCAATTACCTGATCGCGCAATCTTTCCCACTGATGGCGGCGGGCATCGGGCTGGCCGCAAGCTACAGCTTCTACGCGGTTTGTGCGGTAATCAGCTTCTTCCTTGTCCAGCGTTTCATCGTCGAAACCAAGGGCAAGGAACTGGAGGAGATGGTCGGCTGAGCCGCCCCGTGATAGCGAGGATGCCATGAGCTCGGAAGCATCGCAGCCCGCTAAAAGCCCTGTCCGTGTCGTCGTGCTTGGCGGCGGCACGGCGGGCTGGATGACGGCTGCCGGAATTGCGCGGTTGTTGCCCGATCTGGCGAGCGTACAACTGGTCGAAAGCGAGGAAATCGGCATCGTCGGCGTGGGCGAGGCGACGCTGCCGCACATCCGCGGCTTTGTCGAAAAGCTCGGGATCGACGAGGCCGCGTTCATGAAGGCCACCCATGCGACCTTCAAACTGGGCATCGATTTCCGCGATTTCGGGCGGATCGGTGAAAGCTACATCCACCCGTTCGGATCGTTCGGAGAGGAAGTGGGCGGGGTGGGTTTCCACCACTATTGGCTGGAACTGGCGCGCCACGGCATGGCGCGCGATCTGGGCGATTATTCACTCGCCGTGGCGGCGGCCAAGGCCAACCGCTTCCGCCCGCCATCGCAGGACGATAGCCTCGCATCGACCTATGGCTATGCGTACCAGTTCGATGCGACGCTGTTCGGCCCGTTCATGCGTGAATTCGGCCTCGGCATCGGGATCGAGCGACACGAGGGCCGTGTTGTCACTGTCGAGCGCGACGGTGCGAGCGGCGATGTCACCGCACTGGTGCTGGCAGATGGCCGCCGGATCGAAGGCGATCTGTTCATCGATTGCTCGGGCTTTCGTTCGATCCTGCTTGGGCAGGAACTGGATGTTCCGTGGGAAGACTGGACCCACTGGCTCCCGTGTGACCGTGCCGCCGCGATGCCATGCACCCACGCGACGGATGACATCCGCCCCTATACCACCGCAACCGCCATGCCAGCCGGCTGGCGCTGGCAGATCCCGCTCCAGCACCGGATGGGCAATGGCTATGTCTTTTCAAGCGCGCATATCAGCGAGGAACAGGCCTGCGATGCGATCCGCGCCAGCGCTGAAGGCACGCCGCTGGCCGATCCGCGCATCCTGAAGTTCCGGCCCGGTCGCCGTGCGCAATCGTGGAGCCACAATGTCATCGGCGTGGGGCTGGCGAGCGGGTTCCTCGAACCGCTGGAATCGACCTCGATCTACCTTGCGCAAATGGCGATCACCTATCTGATCGAACTGTTCCCCGAACGCGGTGCCATTGATCCGCGTGACCGTGACGAGTTCAACCGGCTGGTCGACATGGAATATGACCGGGTGCGCGATTTCCTGATCTTGCACTACAACGCCACCACCCGCGACGATTCCGAGTTCTGGAATCATGTGCGCACCATGCGTCTGCCCGACAGTCTTGAAGGCAAGCTGGAACTGTGGCGCAAGGCGGGCCGGATCGAGAAGTATTCCGACGGATTGTTCTACGATGCCAGCTGGATCGCGGTCTATGTCGGCCAGGGTTTGCTGCCCGAAGCGCATGATCCGCGCGCGGCCATGATCGCGCCCGATGCGCTGGCCCGTGCGACGGAACGGCTGCGCATGGCGGTGACAGGCGAGGTCGCGGCCATGCCCGGCCACCGCGATTTCCTGCGCGCCGAAGCCGCAAGGCTGGCCGAGGCCGCGTGAGCACCCCGCGCGAACCATTGCGCCGGATCGTTGTCGTGGGCGGCGGACAGGTCGGCATTCTTACCGCCATTGCCCTGCGGCGCAGCTTGCCAGGCTCCGAGGTGATCGTGATCGGCGGTACGCCGGGGCCGGCATCCTTTGCCGACTGGTCGCCTACCGCCATGCCTTTCACCAACAAGCTGCATGACCGGCTGGGCATTGCCGAGGCAGATATCGTGACGAAGGCGGGTGGATCGTATCGCCTGATCATCCGCTATGTCGGTTGGGGCGGGGCGGTGCAGGCGGGCGTGCAGGCCTATGGCGAAGCATTGGACCCGGCGCTCAAAACCGCATTCGCGCGCGATTGGGGCGGCGCGCGCGCGCTGGGCGCCGCCGCGCCGCCGATCGCCAGTCTGGCGCAGGTGCTGGCAGAGGCGGGCCGCTTTGCACCCCCGCCACCGGGCGAGCCGACCCCGATCTCTGACGTCGATTATTCTCTGCGCTGGAACCCGGCAGCCTATCGGGCGCTGCTGATCGAACGGGCCGAGGCATTGCAGGTCGGCTACGTCGAAGGCGTGATAGACAACATCGAGCCGGGAGAGGGCGACACGATCGAAGCAATCGGCCTGGGCGGACAGGGCCGGATCGCAGCCGATCTGTTCATCGATTGCAGCGGCCCGCAGGCAATGTTGCTTGCCGCGCACCGGCGCTTTGCTTTCACCGACTGGTCAGACACCTTGCCGACCCGCAGCATCTATCTCGGCCAGCCGGGCGCGCCGATGGCGGCGCTGGAAGACCGGATCACATTGACCGGGGCAGGCTGGGTCAGCGAAGTGGCGGGGCGTGACGGGTTGCAGGCAACGCTGGGCGCGCCTGCCAGTGTCCTGCGTGAGGATGCGCTGGCAATGCTGCGCGTCCCGGCGCGGGCGGTGATCGCGCTGACGCCGGGACGTGTGGCAGAGCCGTGGATCGGCAATGTCATCGCGATTGGCGATGCGGCTGCGCGGTTCGATCCCTTGGGGCCGCTCAATCTCGATCTGGCCCATCGTCAGCTTGATCTGCTGCTGGAAATGCTGCCCGGTCGCACGATCTCTCCGCTCGAACGCGCCGAATACAACCGCCGCTCTGGCCTGATGATGGACGGCGTACACGAAATGCTGGCGCTGCATTTTGCCACCGCTGAAGCGCAGCGCGTGTTTGGCGCGCGGAGTTTGCCGGGGCAGGTGGCGATAGTGATCGATCAGTTCACCCGGCGGGGGCGTATCCCGTTCCGCGAAGAACTTCCGCTGCTGGGGCAGGAGCAATTTGCCCTGCTGGCAGCACTCGGCTGGCAGCCGGGTTTACCGCCTGCGGTGCGGCATGGCGATGCTGGCGCTGAAGCCCGCGCAAAGGCGGCGTTTGAAGCCTCGGCGCAGGCGGCGCTTGCCTTTGCGCCGCCCTATGCCGCGTGGCTGGAACGCGCTCTATCGGCTAGCCGAGCGCCTGCCGGATAAGATCGCGCATTTGTGCGAACTGTGCCGGTGAAGGGGGGCCGATAATGCCCTTGGCATGATCGGGCAGGTGCGCCGCCGGATCACCGCTTTGATCGAACACGTAATGCGCCAGCATCCCGCGCCACACCGCGCGCTGATCGGGCGGCAGGTGCTTGAACGCCAGCAGGGCGTGAAGCAGCGCGTCATAAGGGCTGCCGATCCCTTCGGGCTGGCCCGGTGCCCACCAGTAATTGACCAGAATGCTCACGGGATCGAGCGATTCCACCCCGTGCCACCAGCCATAGGGAATATAGATCGCGTCTCCCGGAGCAAGCGTGGCGATACTTGCATGGGCCGCCGCCTCGGCATAGCGCGGGTAGCGCTCCAGATCGGGCGCGCCGGGATCGACCATGCTGACGGGGGTACCCGCCGGGGTCAGTTCGAACGGGCCGGGATACAGGTTGGCGATCTGGTCTGGCGGGTAGAGCGTGAACTGTCGCCGCCCGGCGACGCAGCAGGCAACATTTTCCTTGGCGTCGTAATGCGTGGCGACGCGGATGTGGTTGCCGATCCAGATGCGCGGCGGGACTTCGGGCAATAGATCAAGCCGGTTGTCCTGCGCGAAGGCTGGCAGCAGGCTGGCGATGTCTTCCGACTGGACGGCCATCGCGGGCGCATCGGGCATGGCAGCGGCACTGAGAAGGTCGGCCATAAAGGTTTCAAGCCGCCCGCTGCCGCGCACAAAGTTCAGGCGGGTGAGATCGTCGGTATAGAAAAACCGCCCTTGTTCGCCAGGCGCTGCGGCAATTGCGCCGACCGGGCGTCTGGAAGGCTCGCGGCAGAGGTAATCAGCTATGGCCTTGTCGCTCTCCCGCGCCGCGACCACTGCTGGCCAATCGGCAGCCAGCCCGCGCATTACCACCGGGCGAACCGCGCTGCGCAGGTCAGCGAAGGCTTCGGGGCTTACCGGTGCAACCATTTCGGCAATCGGCGCAGGCGCGGGGAGCGCTGTCATGCGGTGAGATATTCCTCCGCTGCAATTGCCCCGCCGCTTTGCCGCAGAAACTCGGCCTGAGAAGGCAATTGATCGACCGTGTTGCGGATCACATCGCGGATATGGGCCAGCCGGGTGCGGGTTTCGGCGTCGTCCAGCATGTGGGCTGCCGGATGGTAGCCCTGCGGCGTGATTCCCTGCGAAAGCATCACCGAAAGCCAGCTGGCTTCAGTAAACAGTTCATTATTCTCGCGGAAGATGCGGCCGGATGATCGGAACATGTCGATCTTCTCGACCAGCCCGTCGGGCGCTTCGAGATTGCGGCAATAGCGCCAGAATTCGGAATCATCGCGTTCGCTCGCCCGGTAATGCAGCACCAGAAAATCGCGGATGTTGAGGTATTCGCGGCTGGTGTCTGTGTTGAAGCGGTCGCGCTCCACCGCGCTGAACCCGGTGTCGGGAAACAGCGCCAGCAGCCGTGCGATGCCCGATTGCACCAGATGGATCGAGGTCGATTCGAGCGGTTCGAGGAACCCCGATGCCAGCCCCAGCGCCACCACGTTCTTGTCCCATGCCCGCGCCCTGTGACCGGCCTTGAACGCCAGCTGATTGGGATCGGCCAGCGGTTTTCCGTCCAGATTCGCCAGCAGCAAATCGGTCGCCGCGCCGCGATCAATGTGGGCGGATGAAAACACATGGCCGTTGCCGATCCGGTGCTGCAACGGGATGCGCCATTGCCATCCGGCAGGGCGAGCGGTTGATCGTGTCAGCGGCTCGTTGCGACCGCCAAGCTCGCACGGCACTGCCACCGCGCTGTCGCACGGCAACCACTTGCTCCAGTCGGTGAATGGCACCCCGAGCGTCTGCCCCAGCAGCAAGGAGCGAAAACCGGAGCAATCGATGAACAGTTCGCCTGCGATCTCGCGCTCGTCTTCCAGCCTGAGCGCTGTGACGAAGCCCGATTCGCCGTCCTGAAGCACTTCGGTGATCCGGCCCTCGATCCGGTTCGCGCCGCCGTTTTCGGCGAAAGCACGCAAGAACTTTGCGTAACGTCCGGCATCGAACTGGAAGGCATAGGATAGCTTGGACAGCGGGGATTTGGGATTGTCTGCGCGCGGCCAGGCAAAACGGCCCGATTTGCCCGCCACCGCCGCAATGGAATAATCATCGATCGGTGAGGTATCGCCCACCTGCTGCCCGCGCAGCCAGAAATGCTGGAATTCGATCCCCAGCATGTCGATCCCGAAGCTGCCGAAGGGGTGGACATAGGCATGGCCCGGACGCAGCCAATCGACGAATTCGATCCCGAGTTTATAGGTCGCGCGGGTTTCGCGCATGAACTGCGCTTCATCCAGACCCAGCAGGCGGTTGAAGCCGATGATCTGCGGGATCGTCGCCTCGCCGACGCCGACGGTGCCGATCGCATCGCTCTCGACCAGCGTGATTGACAGGCCGGGCATTCCGCCGAGCACGCGGGTAAGGGCAGCCGCTGTCATCCAGCCAGCGGTGCCTCCGCCGACAATCACGATCTTCGTGACAGGCTTGGGTGCAGACGCGCCGGTCATGCGCTGAGCGCCTGAGGGGCAAGGCCGGCCGCTGGCTGCAGGTTCCAGCTGCCCGACTGGCGCAGGAAAGATTCGTGCGGAGGCAATTGCGCGGCGACATCGCTGTACCCTGCGCGCATCTGCGCCATGGCTGCGGCAACCTTTGCCTCGTCCAGCGTGTCGGCAATCGGATCATAGCTGTCAGGCCAGATGTTCTGGCCCAGCATCACCGCGATCCAGCTTGGCGTGGAAAACAGCTCCGCCTCGTCGCGCAGCACCCGCCCATGGCGCTGCCACATTGCCATTTTGCGTGACAGGGTTTCAGGCACGCTCATGTGCCTGACATAGCGCCAGAACTCCGAATCCTCGCGCTGGGTTGCCTTGTAATGGAGGATGATGAAATCGCGCACATCTTCGAAGATTCCACGCATCCCGCGGTTGTATTCATCGCGTTCCACCGGGCTGATGGGATTATCCGGAAACAATGCGAACAGCCGGGCGATACCGTTCTGGATCAGGTGGATGCTGGTCGATTCGAGCGGTTCGATAAAGCCGGACGATAGCCCGATGGCAACGACGTTGTGGTTCCACGCCTTACGCCGCATGCCGGTCAGGAACCGCAAAGCCCGCGGTTCGGCCAGCGGTGCGCCTTCCAGATTGGCGAGCAGGATTTCGCGCGCCTTGTCTTCGTTCATGAAAGCGCTGGAGAATACATGGCCATTGCCCGTTCGGTGCTGGAGCGGGATGCGCCACTGCCAACCGGCATCATGCGCGGTGGAGCGGGTGAAAGGCGAAGGCGGGCCGGGGCTTACGGTGGGCACCGCAATCGCGCGGTCCATCGGCAGCCAGTGGCTCCAATCCTCGTATCCCGTTTCCAGTGCTTCTTCGATCAGCAGACCGCGAAAGCCCGAGCAGTCGATGAACAGGTCGCCTTCGACTTGTGTGCCATTGTCGAGCGTTACATTGGAAACATCGCCGCTTTCGCTATCGCGCGAGACAATGGTGATGCGCCCTTCGATGCGGACGACGCCCTGCCGCTCGGCCAGCCTCCGCAGGTATGCGGCGTACAGGCCGGCATCGAAATGATAGGCGTAGGCAATCTGGTTCACTGCCGATTGCGCACCCGCTGCGGGCCGCGCGAAATGCCCGGCGCGTGCGGCCGCTGCACTCATCGAATAATCGCAAATCTCGCCAGCCCCGCCGCTGCGGGCCCGTTCCCGCAGAAACAGTTGGTGAAACGGGATGCCGTGCAGATCCTGCCCGAAACTGCCGAACGGATGGAAATAGCGATCGCCCTGCTGGCCCCAGTTGACGAACTCGATCCCGAGTTTGCAGGTGCCGCGCGTTTCGCGCAGGAATTCGGCCTCGGGGATATCGAGCATCGCATTGAAGCTGCGGATCGCCGGGATGGTTGCTTCCCCCACACCGACAGTTCCGATCGCATCGGATTCGATCAGCGTAATCGTCCGGCGGCCATCATTGAAATATCGTGACAAGGCCGCAGCGGCCATCCAGCCCGCCGTGCCGCCACCGACGATAACCACCCGTTCAAGGCGGCTTGCGTTACCGATACCATTTGCCTCAGTCATCCGGCCTCCACCTTAGCGCGCCCGTTGGTTGTTGGCAATTTGCCACACTTCCCCAGCAAAAATTGTTACGCCCTATTGTCAAGCACGCCGAGCCTCGATAAGCCATGCTCCCACAAGAGGGCAAGCTATCCAACAATAAATGATAGCGCTAACATGGGGAGGGTTCTGATGGGTAATTCCATACAGGATCGCGGCGTCCAAGCGGGATGCAGCGGTTCATGGTACAAGACTGCTTTGCGCACCGGTGCTTCGGCACTGGTTGTCGGTAGCGCCATTTGCGCAACCGGCGCTTGGGCGCAGGATCAGACGCAGACTGAAACTGAAGAAGTGGCGGCGGAACCGGTTGGCGAAATCGTCGTCAGCGGTCTGCGCCAGTCGCTCGCCAATGCGCAGAACATCAAGCGCAACGCCGACACCATCGTTGACGCGATTACCGCGCAGGATATCGGCGCGCTGCCAGACCGTTCGGTGACAGAAGCACTGCAGCGCGTGCCCGGCGTTGCGATCAACCGCTTTGCCGGTTCGAACGATCCCGATCACTTCTCGGTCGAAGGTTCGGGCGTCGTGGTGCGCGGGTTGAACTTTGTACGTTCGGAATTCAACGGCCGCTCCGCCTTTGCGGCGGGCGTCGGCGGGCAGGCGCTCAATTTTGCCGACGTTCCGGCTGAACTGCTCGGCTCGGTTGTCATCAGCAAGAATGCCACCGCAGAGACGATCGAAGGCGGGCTTGCCGGGACGGTGAACCTCAACACCCGCAAGCCGTTCGACAACAACGGCCTGAAGATCGCCTTCAGCGCCGAGGCGAACTACGGCGATTTCCGCAAGGATTGGACGCCGACCTTCTCGGGCCTGATCAGCAACACCTGGGATACCGATAAGGGCCGCTTCGGCCTGCTGGTGTCCGGTTCCTACTCGCGCATCAAGAGCCGCGCCGATGGTTTGCAGATTGCCAACTATCAGACCCGCGATGGCGCATTGGTCAGTGCCGCCAACACCGATGGGGTGCAGGTGTGCCGTAACCCGCTGCCCAGCTCGTCGGACAACTTCACGCTGCCGCCGGGCGGTTCGGCCTGCGGCAATTTCGGCGCTGCTGGCGGTGACGGATTTGCCGATTACGCTGACTCGCGCGTGGCTCCGGTGGGCGGCCAGTTCCGCACGCAGGATTTTGACCGCGAACGTAACGGTTTTGCGGCGTCCGCGCAGTTCGAATCCATCGACGGTAAAACTGTCATCACGGCAGAATTCATCCGTTCGGCCTCGACCAACAAGTGGGGTGAATACACCTACGAAACCGCGCCCGATCAGGCGGAATACACCACCTATCCGATCGGTTGTCAGCAAAACGCCAACGGGCCGAACCGGATCAACCCGGATGGCTCTCTGGGCGACCCGACATCGCGTGCGCAGTGCCCGATCGGCGGGTTCACCGATTTCCAGTATAACGACATTGGCCTGTTCCAGTCGGGTTACATCGTCAACACCAGCGATGGCTGGCGCGGCGGGGTCAACAATTTCGATCCGGCACCGCCGGTGCGCGATGCGGACGGCAATCTGATCAGCGGTGGGGGTTCGCCCTTCGTGCCGATTGGCGGGTTGCAGCAATCCTTGGCCCGTCGTCAGGTCAATGACGAAATCGCCAACGAAGACTACTCGCTGAACCTGAAGACAGAGCTGACTGATCGCCTTTCGATCAGACTCGATGCCCAATACGCTACCTCGCGCAAACAGAACCTCGATTTCAGCGTCTTTGGTTCTTCTTTCGCCGATCAGGAACTTGATCTCACGGGCGACCTCCCGGTAATAGCACCGCGCCGTCCGCAATTTCTGGGTTACACCTGGTCGCAGCCGAGCCCGGATCTTGCTGGCACGACCGAGCAAACCTATTTCACCGATCCGCGCTTCCAGTTCTGGCGTGCGGCAATGGATCACATCGAAGACAGCACGGGCGATCAATATGCGTTCCAGGCTGATCTTGCCTATGAATTCGATGACGACTCTTTCCTGCGCCGGGCCAAGTTTGGGGCCCGCTATCAGGATCGCGAACAGACGGTGCGTTACACCACCTACAACTGGGGTATGCTCAGCGAAGTGTGGTCGGGCGCGCGTCCGGTCAACTTTGCCGATACACCGGCCGACCTGTCAGAACGGTATGAATTCCCCAACTTCTTCCGTGGTCAGGTACCCGGCCCTCCGGGCGGGTTTTACTATGCCGGTGATCTGATCGGAGATTACGAAGGAGCGATTGCCGATTTCCAGTCGGTCCAGGATATTGCCCGCCAATACGAAGGCGCGCCAACCTGGGTGCCTTTGGCCGGGCGACAGAATGCGATTGCCGGAACGCCGTATCTGCCGGAGGATATCCAGCCGATCGGACAACAGGATTCGGCCGCCTATCTGCAGCTCGAATTCGGCGCGGATAATGTCTTCGGTTCCATGCGTCTGTCGGGCAATATCGGCGTGCGTTACGTGGATACCCGGATCCGGTCAGGAGGCTCGATCGGGGTGCCTAGCCAGCAAGCGCTGAACATCCTCGAACCGTTCGATGTCCGCTGTGCGGCAGGTGTGCCGGAAGGTGCCCCTCCGGGCACCGCGCCGACACGGCCGGGCGGTGTGTGTAATCTTGGCGAACAGGGTTATGCCGATCTGCAAACCTTCGCTGGCGGCGGTGCGAGCGCTCGGGATGTTGCTGATGTCGCCTATGACTTCTGGCTGCCTAGCCTGAACCTCAAACTGGGGATCAGCGATGATGTGATCGTCCGGTTTGCAGGCTCCAAGGTGCTGACCCGTCCGGACAACTCCTATGTCCGCAACTTCCTCAACATCGGTTTGGGGCAGAGCGGCGAGTTGACGGCCCAATCGGGCAACCCTTTCATCCGGCCTGCGACCGCATGGCAGTTTGATGCGAGCGTGGAATGGTACTTCGCGTCGGTTGGCTCCCTCACCTTCAATGCCTTCTACAAGGACATCAAGGACTTCTTCTATCAGGAGGTCACCAGTCGTCAGGTCACCAGCAACGGGATCACCCGCGATGTGCTGGTGCGCGGGCCGGCGAACTTTGATGAAAACGGCAAGATCAAGGGTTTCGAGCTGGCCTACCAGCAGACCTACGACTTCTTGCCGGGGCCGCTTAACGGGCTTGGTGTGGCTGCCAACTATACCTACATCGAGAGCGAAGGTCTGCCGAACACCTTCCTGAATACCGGCGAGCCGGTGAGCGAATCCACCATTCCGGCGGGCAATCTCCCGCTTGAACAATTGTCCAAGCACAACGTCAACGCGACCGTGTTCTATGAAAAGGGCCCGATCTCTGTGCGCGCTGCCTACAACTGGCGCTCGCGGTTCCTGTTGACACCGGCCGACGTGATCTTCCCGTTCTATTCGATCTTCAATGAATCGACCGGGCAATTGGATGGTTCGATGTTCCTCAGATTGTCGGATCAGATCCAGATCGGGGTTCAGGGTGTGAACCTGCTGAATGAAGTCACGCGCACCTCGCAGGCCTTCACCGGCGATCCCAATGTGCTGGCCCCGCGTTCGTTCTTCATGAACGACCGGCGCTTCTCGTTCATCCTCCGCGGCAACTTCTAACCGCGGATCGGGGCTACCCAGGGGAAAGGCTCTCCGGCTTCGTGCCGGGGAGCCTTTTTCGTTGGGCGGCGTGATGCCGGGGCCAGCCGCGCCAATAAAAAAGGGCCGGAGCGCGTGGCTCCGGCCCTCAGGCAACGTGCTGGAGAGAGAGAAAATCAGCCAGCAGCGCTTATCGCGTCGGCCAGTGCGGTGCGCATCGGCTTGGCGCGGTATTGGGAATCGTAAGGCGTCCCGCGCACTTCCTGCCCGTCGGCGCGCTTGGCGGGATCGAAACCCTGCAGCCAGTTGAACCGATCAACCATGCCCCAGGCCAGCACATCATCAAGGTGCGCATCGTAATCGAACATCAGATCGAAGTAGCGCCGCGAGAAGTCTGCGACCTTCTCGTCACGCTGCGCGATATTGGCGGGCAGCGCCTTGTCCTTCACATCGAACTCGGTGATCAGCAGGCGGTATCCCATGCCGGTCACTTCATCGAGAAAGCTGCGCCATTCGCGTTCGGCAAAGGGGCCGACGCCGGTGGCAGGATCGATGGCGAACATTTCGATATGCGACTGGATACCCAGCGCATCGACCGGCGTGCCGCGTTTGCGGAAGCCTTCGAGCAGGCGCAGCACATCGGTGACATGCTCGCGATGCTGCGGTTCCCAGCTCATGTAGTCGTTGTAGACCAGTTGCCCGTCGGGCAGTTCGGCGCGGGCCGTATGGAAGGCGAGGTCGAGCACGGCTTCGGGGCTGCCCATGGCGCGGCTCATGCTGGTTTCGATCGGGGCGTTGCGATCATGGTCGATCGCCTCGTTGACCACGTCGTAGCTGGTGATCACACCCTTGTAACGGCGCGTGACCGTCTGGATATGCTCGGTCAGCAGGCGTTCGGCCTCGCGCACCGGATTGGCGCCGTAATCATAGGTGTTGAGCCAGTTCGGGAACCATTGCGGGCGATGCCACAGCAGCGTGTGCCCACGCACAGCAAGACTGTTTTCCTGCGCCCAGCGCACGATCTCGTCCATCCGGTCGAAGGTATAGGCCGTGGGCGAGGGGCGCAGCGCCTGCCACTTCATCTCGTTTTCAGCGACAACGAGGCCGCATTCGCCCTTGATGATCGCGGTATAGGCCGGGTTCTGGATCGATCCGGCGTTGGTGTTGCCCGGCGTCGAGGCGATGGCGCTGCCGAACTTGCGCCCGCCGCGTGCGGCGATGGCGTTGAGGCCGGGCTGCGGCACGCCTGACGTGGGCGGGGTGGGCGAGGGCGGCGTGCTGACAGGCGCGGCGGTGCTGCCGGTCGATCCGCTGCCACACCCCACCAGCGGGATGGCCGCAAGCCCGGCAAGCGCCGCACGGCGGGAAATGCTGAAATCCGTACTCATCTCAGATGATCTCCACGAGGGTCGATGAAAGTGTGTCGGAACTGCCGCCAGCGTGCAGCATGACGGGGCCGGGTTCGTTGACCTCCTCCAGCGCATCGTTCCAGATCGCCAATTGCCGCGCCGGTATGCGGAAGGTCAGCGTGCGCGCCTCGCCCGGTTGCAGCGTGACCCGTTCGAACCCCTTGAGTTCGAGCACCGGGCGACTGACGGATAGATTGGTGCGGGTAATGTAAAGCTGCACAACCTCGTCACCCGCCCGCGTGCCCGTATTGGTCACAGTGACTTCGGCAGTGATATCTTCATCGCGGCTAAAGCGCTGTTTGGCGGCACGCGGCGGCGAAATGGCGAAAGTGGTGTAGGACAGCCCGTGCCCGAAGGCGAACAGCGGTGCCTTGTCATCGAACAAGTATCCGCGCCGCGCGCTCGGCTTGTGGTTGTAGAAGAACGGCACCTGCCCGGCATTGCGCACTACCGTTACCGGCAATTTGGCACCGGGATTGACGTCACCCAGCAGCGCTTCCGCGACAGCTACGCCGCCTTCTTGCCCGGGATACCAGCATTCCAGCACCGCGTCGGCTTTTGCGATCACATTGGGCCAGCTTGGCGGGCGACCATTGTAGGCGGCGATGATCAGCGGCTTGCCCAGCGCGGCAAGTGCATCGACGAGTTCGTTTTGCTCGCCGAGAATGTCGATACTGGTGCGGTCGCCGAGGTGGTTCTTGGCGAAACCTTCGCGGCTGGTCTGTTCTGTGTCGCCGATGGCGAGGATGATGGTGTCCGCGGTTTTCGCCACTTCCACCGCCTCTGCAATCAAGCGCAGGTTTTCGGTGCGGTCGGCGAGCGTGATCTCGTCTGCCGAGCGGTCTTCGCTGGTGGTGATGAAGACACCTTGCGCGGTGACGAAGTCAGCCTCTGGCGCGATGGCGCGCAGCCCTTCGATCAGGCTGAAGGCCTGTTTGGGCACGCTGGAATAGCCGCCCAGCCGGGCAATCGCATGGTTCGGCCCGATCACGGCCACGCGGCCCATGGTCTCGCGGTCGAGTGGCAGCGCGCCATCCTTGTTGGTGAGCAGGCACACGCCCTTGCGTGCTGCCTCCAGCGCAAGTGCGCGCGCTTCGTCATTGCCGGTGATGGCTGATGCCAGCGCAGCATCGCCATAAGGGTTTTCGAACAGGCCGCAGCGGAATTTGAACGCCAGCATCCGGGCGCATGCCGTATCGATCAGCGCTTGCGGAATGCGGCCCGCACGCACGGCTTCGGTCAGCGTGGCAAAGGCCATGCCTTCGGGCAGTTCGCTATCCACACCGGCCAGCAAGGCCTGATGCGCGGCATCTTCCAGATCGCGGGCGACATGGTGCAGCGTGGCGAGTTCATGGACACCGCCGTAATCGCTGGCGATGATGCCATCGAAGGCCCATTCGCCGCGCAAAACCTCGCCCAGCAGCCAGACATTGGCATGGCTCGGCACCCCGTCGATCTCGTTATAGCTCGGCATCACCGCGCCGATGGAGGTGCGGCGCACGACTTCACGGAACGGCGGGAAGAAATTCTCGCGCAGTTCGCGTTCCGAAAGCTGGGCAGGTGCAACGTTGTTACCGCTTTCGGGCTGGCCGTGGCCGGTCATGTGCTTGAGCGTGGCGAAGACTTTGCCGTCTGCCAGCCGTTCAAACTTGCCCGGCCCCTGCAGGCCTTCGACCGCAGCAACGCCCATTTCGGCGGCGAGATAGGGGTCTTCGCCCCACGTCTCCTCGATCCGGCCCCAGCGCGGATCGCGCACGATATCGACCACCGGGCTGAGCACCAGCGGCACCCCGCGTGCGCGCACCTCGCGCGCAGTGACTGACTGGACGCGGCGCATCAGATCGAGATCGAACGATCCCGCCAGTGCAATCGCCTGCGGGAACATGGTGGCCTCGGTCGCCATGTAGCCGTGAAGCGATTCCTCGTGCAGCAGCACCGGGATGCCGAGGCGGGTGTCCTCCACCGCCCAGCGTTGCAGCGCGTTGATGAAAGCGACTGTTTCGGCAGGCGTGCGCCAGCGCGCCGCCGTGCCGCCCGCTGCTCCGGTGATGCCGGGCACGCCGCGCTTGTCACTGGGGCGGGTGACATGGCCGATCCCGTCGGGGAAGGCGGCGCTGGCCTTGGCCGGGTTGAAGGCGAGGTCATCGATCATATCGCCCTTCGCCGCCCAGGCCGTGCGGATATGCGCGACCTTTTCTTCCAGCGTCATGCGCGCCATCAGATCCGCGACCCGCAGCGGGATGGGGGCGGCGGCATCCTTGTAGACTGGGCGGCCCTGCGCGAATGCCGCCGGCCCCGCCGCCAGCGCCAGTGCAGCAAGGCTGCCGCCTGCCATCAGGCCAAGCGCATTGCGGCGGGAGAGGTTCACGGCGTCACCGTCAAGGTAACGTTCTGCACCTCTGCCGAATTCGCGCCGGTCATGATCGTGAAAGCGCCCGGTTCGATCACCTGCTCCATCGCGGTATTCCACATCATGAAAGCGCGCGGTTCGATGGTCACAGTGACATTGCGGGTTTCGCCAGGGGCCAGCGTGATGCGCTTGAAGCCAACCAGTTCCTTGACCGGACGTGTCACCGAGCTGAGTTCGTCGCGCAGGTACACCTGCACCACCTCGTCACCGGCGCGCTTGCCGCTGTTGGTGACCGGCACCGTCACCGTCACGCTCTGGCCCGCCTTGATCGTTGCCGAAGAAAGCTGCGGCGCGCCCAGCGTGAAGGTGGTGTAGGACAATCCGTGACCGAACGGGAAAAGCGGGGTCACCTCGTCAAACAGGTATCCGCGCCGCGCGCTCGGCTTATGGTTGTAGAACATCGGCAGCTGGCCGACGTTGCGGGCGACCGATACCGGCAGCTTGCCGCCGGGATTGACCTTGCCGATCAGCGCATCGGCAATCGCGGTGCCCTGCTGTTCGCCCGCATACCATGTTTCAAGGATCGCATCGGCCTCTGCCGCGATGGTGGGGTAGCTGGGCGGGCGGCCATTGACGAGCACCGCGACCACCGGCTTGCCAAGCGCCTTGAGCGCTGTGAACAGTTCGTTCTGCTCGCCCACCAGATCAAGGCTGGTGCGGTCGCCAAGGTGGCCGGCAGCCCAGCCTTCGCGGCTGGTCTTTTCGGTGTCGCCGATGAACAGCACGATGGTATCGGCTTTCTTGGCAACTTCCACGGCCTGCGAAATGCGGCGGCGGTTCTCGGCTGGGTCGCCCAGTTCGACCTCGTCATCCCACCAGTCGCTATCGCCCTTGACGATCTCGACACCCATCGCGTGGACGACATTCGCCTTGTCGCCCACGGCGGCGCGGATGCCTTGCAGCGGGGTCACGCTGGCACGCGGTTCGCCGTAATAGCCGCCCAACCGCGCGACATCGGCATTGGGGCCGATCACCGCGATGGTCGGTTTCTTGCCGGTTTCGGGCAGCGCCAGTGGCAGCGCACCATTGTTCTTGAGCAGCACCAGCGATTTTTCCGCCGCCAGCCGTGCCAGTGCGACGCCTTCGCGCCCGTTGGAGGTTTGCGCCTTCGCCAGATCGGGCCAGGGATTGTCGAACAGCCCGGCGTTGAACTTCATGGTCAGGAAGCGCTGCACGGCCGTGTCCACTGCCGCCATCGGCACGCGGCCTTCGCGCACGCTCACGGCCAGATCCTTGAAGCCCGCACCTTCGGGCAGATCGACATCGACACCGGCCAGCAACGCGATCTCGCCCGCGCGGGCATTGTCAGGGGCGATGTTGTGCAGGCGCGCCATATCCTCGATCGCGTAGTAATCGGAAACCACCGCGCCCCTGAAGCCCCACTCGCCGCGCAGCACATCGCCCAGCAGCCAGCTGTTGGCATGGCTGGGGATGCCGTCGATTTCATTATAGCTCGCCATCACCGCATCGATCGCGGTGCGCTTCACCACCTGTTCGAACGGCGGGAAGAACATTTCGCGTAAGGTGCGTTCGCTGATCTGTGCCGGGCCGACATTGGTGCCGCTTTCGGGCTGGCCGTGGCCGGTCATGTGCTTGAGCGTGGCCATCACCTTGCCCGGGCGCAGCTTGCGGTCGGTACCGGTGCCGGTCAGCCCTTCGACCGATGCAACACCCATCTCGCCAACAAGGTAGGGGTCTTCGCCGAAGGTTTCCTCGATTCGGCCCCAGCGCGGATCGCGCGCGACATCCACCACGGGAGAGAGGACCATGTGGATGCCGCGCGCGCGCACCTCGTCAGCGATCAGGGAATTGATCTCGCGGACGAGATCGGGGTCCCAGGTGCTGGCAAGGCCGATGGATTGCGGGAAGGCGGTGGCATCCTTCGCCGCAAAGCCGTGGAGTGATTCTTCGTGAAACAGGACGGGGATGCCGAGCCGGGTATTTTCCATCGCCCAGCGCTGCGCATCGATTACATACTGGATGCTGTCTTCGATATTGCGGCGCGGCACCTGGCGCGGGCTGGATGGCCCCTGCCGGTCAGAGGGGCGGGCAATCTGGCCGATCCCGTCGGGGAATTTCGCCGATGCCTTGGCGGGATCGAACACGTCACCAGCGCCCTGGATTTCGGCCTTGCTGTCCCAGATGGTGATGATCTGCGCGATCTTTTCTTCCAGCGTCATGCGCGCCATCAGATCGGCGACCCGCTGTTCAACCGGCAAGGCCGCGTTCCAGTACGGCGCATCTTTCATCGCCCGTTCCACCGCAACCTCTTGCGCCTGAACCGCCGGCACCAGGGCCAGATTGAACGCCGCCAGACACACGCCAGCCGCCAGGGCTGCCCGCTTGATCCCGAACATGGTATTCCCCTCTCCTCTACGCGATTGCTTGACTGTCACCGCGTTTGTGGTAGCGCTACCATGATGAGAGGGAGAGGCCTTGTCAACCGGCTTGCGATGCTGGCTGGCGCTTTGGGGGTAGCGGCGTTGGCCGGTGCCCCTGTGCGCGCCGAGGATGGCTATGCCCTGTGGCTGCGCCATGCGCCGCTCGAAGGCGAGGCGCTGGCTCGGCTGGACGGATTTGCCGGGTCGGTAAGTATCGATCTGCCCGATAATCCTACCGCTGCATTGGCCGCAAACGAGCTGCGCCTCGGTGTCGACGCACTGCTCGGCGACGGGGCGATCGGGTTCGCCGAACCTTCCATGGCCGCCTTCCAGTTCGATTGCGATGATCCGGCCATCGCCACGGACGGTGCCTTTCGCGTCACGTCGGACGTCAGTCGCATGCGCATTGCCGCCGGAGCGCCGATTGGTTGCCTCTACGCGAGCCATGCGATTCTGCGCGCGCTGGAGCAGGGCGCCGATCCCGCGACACTGGCGCTCGACGAAGCGCCAGTGATGCCGCTGCGGATGCTCAACCATTGGGACAATCCCGACGGGCATGTCGAGCGCGGCTATGCGGGGCGATCCATCTTCGATTGGTGGCATCTGCCCGAAAGGCTCGATCAGCGGATGATCGATTACGCCCGCGCCAATGCGAGCGTGGGCATCAACGGCGTGGTGGTGAACAACGTCAACGCCCGCGCCTTCATGCTTGAGGCCCGTTACATCGCCAAGCTCAAGCGGCTGGCGGACGCGTGGCGGCCCTATGGCATCCGCGTCTATCTCTCGGCCCGCTTCTCTGCCCCGCGCGACATTGGCGGGTTGGCCACCGCCGACCCGCTCGATCCGGCAGTGGCGGCATGGTGGCAGGCCAAGGCGGACGAAATTTACGCCGCCATCCCCGATTTCGGCGGTTTTCTGGTCAAGGCCAATTCCGAAGGCCAGCCCGGCCCGCAGGACTATGGCCGCAGCCATGCCGATGGTGCCAACATGCTCGCCGCCGCGCTCGGCGACAGGGGGACGGTGATCTGGCGGGCCTTCGTCTACAAGGCGCAAGACAGCACCGACCGGACGATGCAGGCCTATGCCGAGTTCGTGCCGCTCGACGGGCAATTTGCGGACAACGTGATTGTGCAGGTCAAGAACGGCCCGCTCGATTTCCAGCCGCGCGAGCCGTTTCACCCGCTGTTCGGGGCGATGCCCGAAACCAGGCTGATGTTCGAAGGGCAGATCACCAAGGAATATCTGGGGTTCGCCAGCCACCTCGCCTTCCTCGGGCCGCTGTGGAAAGATGTGCTGGACGCCGATACGGGGCGGGGCGGTACTGTCGCGCAAATCGTGGCGCCTGCGGGCATGGCCGGGGTCGCTAACGCCGGATCGGATCGCAACTGGACGGGATCGGATTTCGATCAGGCCAACTGGTATGCCTTCGGGCGGCTGGCTTGGAATCCGGCTCTGCCTGCCGAGGCTATCGCCCGCGAATGGGCGGCGCAAACCTTTACCCGTGATCCGCAGGCGCTGGATACCATCACCGCGATGATGCTGGGCAGCCGCGAGGCGGTGGTGCGGTATATGACCCCGCTGGGCCTCGCGCATGTGATGGACACCGGCCACCATTACGGCCCTGGCCCATGGGTATGCGATCTGGCGCGGCCCGACTGGAACCCGTGTTATTATCACCGCGCCGACAGCGAAGGGATCGGGTTTGATCGCACGGCGCGCGGTTCGGGCGCACTGGCGCAATATGCGCCCCAAGTCGCGGCGCGATGGGCCGACCTTGCGACAATCGACCCGCGCTACCTGCTGTGGTTCCACCGCGTCGGCTGGAATCAGGCGATGCCATCGGGACGCACCTTGTGGGCCGAGATGGTGCACGAATATGATGCCGGGGTGGCTGCGGTCGATGCCATGGCCCGCGATTGGCAGGCTCTCGCCCCGCACATCGATGCGCAGCGCCATCGCGCCGTGGCTGAAAATCTCGCTATCCAGCAGGCCGAAGCCCGCTGGTGGCGTGACGCCTCGCTCGCCTATTGGCAATCGCTCCACGGCCTTGCGCTGCCCGCAGGTGCCACGCCGATCCCCGAAAGTCTGGCTGATTACCAGCGCCGCACCTTTCCGGAGGCACCCGGACAATGATGCCGCAAATGGTAGCGCCTATCATCGCGCTTGCTGACAATCGGGGCATGGCAGTATGGCCGTGACCATGAGCACCAAGCCAGAACCCGCCGCCGCCCGCAAACGCAGTGCCCGCCGCAGCAACGCCGCCCCGACTATCACCGATGTCGCGCGCGAGGCGCAATGTTCGCCGATGACTGTCAGCCGCGTCATCAATGGCGAGGAAAACGTGCGCGAGGACACCAAGCAGAAGGTGCTCGGCGCGATTGCCAAGCTCAATTATGTGCCCAACCGCGCTGCGCGATCGCTGGCGGCAGGATCGCAGCTGCGGATTGCGCTGTTGTTCGATAATCCGTCCGCCTCCTACCTCAGCGAATTCCTGATGGGCGCGCTGGAAGAGGCGAGCCGCCGCGATATCTATCTGGTGGTGCAAAGCTGCGAGACCGTGAACGAGGCTTACGGCGTCATCCGCAAGCTGCTGGATGGCGGGATCGAAGGCTTCATCCT
This sequence comes from Porphyrobacter sp. AAP60, assembly GCF_001296025.1. Lineage (GTDB taxonomy): Bacteria > Pseudomonadota > Alphaproteobacteria > Sphingomonadales > Sphingomonadaceae > Erythrobacter. The sequence continues at coordinate 28,076 of NZ_LJHV01000010.1, forward strand.
GCCGCCGCCGCTGTGCGACGATCAAAGCGTGCTTGACCAGATCCGGGCGGCTGGCGGCATTGCCGTTGCGGTTGGCCCCGGTCGCGCATCGGGCAGCCACGGCGCGGTGCTGATCGACGAGTTCCAGGCTGCCTACGACATGACCCGGCACATTATCGGGCTGGGGCATGAACGGATCGGGTTCATCATCGGCAACCCCGAACAGGTGGCCAGCGGCCAGCGGCTCGAAGGTTATCGTTCGGCGATGACTGATGCCGGGCTGGCGGTTGATGAAACGCTGATCGCGCAGGGCCAGTTTACCTATCGTTCGGGCATGGTCGCCGCCGAAAAGCTGCTGGGCGCGGCGCATCGTCCCACGGCGATCTTCGCATCCAACGACGATATGGCCGCTGCCACCGTGGCGATGGCGCACCGGCGGCATCTGGATGTGCCCAACGACATCACAGTCTGCGGCTTCGATGATACCGAGCTTGCCAGCTCGATCTGGCCTGAACTCACCACCATCCGCCAGCCGATCCGCGAGATGACGGCGGAAGCGGTGGCGATGATCGCGCGGGTGCACAAGCAGAAGCCGCGCACCTTGCGGGCCAAGGCCGAGCAGCTGACACTCGCCTATCAGCTGATCCGCCGCAATTCCGATGCAGGGCCCAGCCTTGCCGCCTCGTTCAACAAACCACCAGCGAGTCCATGACCGAAACACCCACACCCCGCCGCCTGCGTTCGCGCGACTGGTTCGACAATCGTGAGCGGATGGATATGACCGCGCTCTATCTCGAGCGGTTCATGAATTACGGGATCACGCCCGAAGAGTTGCAAAGCGGCAAGCCGATCATCGGCATTGCGCAATCGGGGAGTGACCTTTCCCCCTGCAACCGCATCCACATCGATCTGGCCAAGCGCACGCGTGACGGCATCCGCGATGCTGGCGGTATCCCGATCGAATTTCCGGTTCACCCGATCTTCGAAAACTGCCGCCGGCCCACCGCCGCGCTGGATCGCAACCTGCTGTATCTGGGGCTGGTGGAGCTGCTCAACGGCTACCCGATTGATGGCGTGGTGCTGACCACCGGCTGCGACAAGACCACGCCGAGCCAGATCATGGCGGCGAGCACAGTCGATATTCCCGCTATCGTGCTTTCCGGCGGGCCGATGCTGGATGGCTGGCACGAAGGCGAGCTGGTCGGCAGCGGTACGGTGATCTGGCGCAGCCGCCGCAAACTGGCGGCGGGCGAGATTGACGAGGACGAATTTCTCCGCCGCGCCACTGGCAGCGCGCCATCTGCCGGGCACTGCAATTCGATGGGCACGGCCAGCACGATGAACGCGGTCGCCGAAGCGCTCGGCCTGTCGCTCACCGGCTGCGCGGCGATCCCCGCGCCCTATCGTGAACGCGGGCAGATGGCCTATCGCACGGGTAAGCGGATCGTCGAAATGGTGCTCGAAGACCTCAAGCCTTCGGACATCCTGACGCGCGCCGCGTTCGAGAACGCGATTGCCACCGTCAGCGTGATCGGCGGATCGTCCAATGCGCAGCCGCATATCCAGGCGATGGCCGCGCACGCTGGTGTAGAACTGGAAACCGGCATCTGGCAGACCCATGGCTATGATCTGCCGCTGCTGGTCAACATGCAGCCCGCCGGACAATATCTTGGCGAACGCTTCCACCGTGCAGGCGGCGTGCCTGCGGCGATGTGGGAATTGATGCAGGCGGGCAGGCTCAACGGCGATTGCATCACCTGCACTGGCGCCACGATGGCCGAAAATCTTGCCGGAGCCGAAAGCCATGATCGCGAAATGATCCGGCCCTTTGCCGAACCGCTGATCGACAGGGCGGGCTTCATGGTGCTGTCTGGCAACCTGTTCGATTTCGCGATTCTGAAGACCTCGGTGATTTCCGATGCCTTCCGCGCCAGATATCTCTCGCGCCCAGGTATGGACGGCGTGTTCGAAGCCCGCGCCATCGTGTTCGACGGTTCGGACGATTACCATCACCGCATCAATGACCCCGCCCTCAACATCGACGAGGATTGCATTCTGGTGATCCGCGGATCGGGCGTGATCGGCTGGCCGGGCAGCGCGGAGGTGGTCAACATGCAGCCGCCCGATGCGATGATCCGTGCTGGCAAGCAATGGCTGCCGACGCTGGGCGACGGGCGGCAATCGGGGACGAGCGACAGCCCGTCGATCCTCAACGTCAGCCCCGAAAGCGCGGTTGGCGGGGGATTATCGTGGCTGCGGACGGGCGATATCATCCGGGTTGATCTGAACACGCGGCGCTGCGATGCGCTGGTGGACGAGGCCGAAATCACCCGGCGCAAGGCGGAGGAGACCTGCCCGCCCGTGCCCGAAAGCCAGACCCCGTGGGAAGAGCTGTTCCGCGAGAAAACCGGCCAGTTGGGCGAGGGCGGCGTGATGGACTTCGCACTCAAATACCGCGGCACGGCAAGGAAACTGCCAAGGCATAACCACTGACGGGGGAGGGGCACTGACCCTTGCTGCGCTGCTGGCTGTGGCACCGCTCGCAGCGGAGGAGCCTGCGCGGAGGCGCGAACCCGATCATCCGTGATCGCTCGACCGCGGCAAAACGCAAGGGCGCGCTCGGCCGGAGGGTGGTGACGGTGGAGCACCTGACCCATGTTGATCAGGGCTTGATGCTGCCGGTCAAGCAGGCGACGGCAGGCGTGACTGCCCCGCCGCCTTAGGCGACGCTGATGCGCAGGCTCAGGCTGATCGTTTCGCCGGGCGCGCAAGATGGCATCCCGCCTGCATTCACCGCGTCGGGCAGGTGGCTGACGGGTTCGAGGCACAGGATATCGGGCGTTTCGGGCGCATAGAGATGTAGGTGCGGCGCTCCGCTGGCGTGCAGCGTGATGGTGCCGAGATCATCCTCCAGCACCGCCGCGCCGTCCCATTCGGCATAGCAGTGGTCGATCAATCCGGCGGGAAGGCTCGTACCGCCTGCCGCCGCGAAATCGCCGAAATGCGCAGGCGGCAAGTGCTCGCCGGTCGGGATCATATCCGCACCCACTGCCACCACGCTGCCTGCCGCAAAGCGCACGCGGCTTTCCGGACGGCGGCGCAGATAGGGGTGGAGGCCGAGGCCTGCGGGCATTGGCATATCCGCGTGATTGGTCAGCAGCAGCGTGATCGTGCAGCCTGCTGCGTCCAGCACCACTGTCTGCCGCGCTTCATAGGCCCATGGCCAGCCCGGTGCGGTGCCATGATGGCGGTGCACCAGCGTGCAGCGGCTTGCCTCTGCCACGGTTACATCCCATGCCGATTGCCAGCCATGGCCGTGTATGGCGTGGGGTTCAGGCAGGAAATTGGGCGCAAGAGAGATGCGCTCGCCCGCCAACGCAAACAGCCCGCTGGCGATGCGGTTGCACCACGGCACCATGGGGAAGCAGGCGGCGTCAAGCGGATCGGTCGATCCTTCGGGCATGGCGCGCAGCACCGGCACGCCGCCGCATTCCAGTGCTGCCAGCAGCCCGCCGGCTTGCGGCAGGATAAGCGCGCGCCAATCGCCGTGTTCGATGATCAGATGGGGCATGTCCATTGTCGCGGCGCTGTGATGGTGCAGGTTCTGGCGCGCAAGCCTTAGCGTGCAATATCAAGGCCGAAACCGGGGACAGGCATGCCGTCGCCATCGACCAGATTGACGACCGGCGCATCGGCCCAGGCATAGCGGACGCGTGTGGGGGCCATCCCTTCGGGCACCGGGATCACAATGCGGCTGCCGTCAAGCCTTGCCAGCACGAAGCGGCAGGTGCCGGGAGCGATTTCGCACAGTTCCACCCCGAGGGGGTAGGCGCCGCCCTGCGCCTGCAACGCGCCTGCAATTCCGCTGAAACTGACGGTGACCTGCCCGCCCGCCAGCACTGCGCGCTGCGGCATCGGCAGGCTGCGGCCATTGAAAGCCTGCGCCAACCGCTTGCCCAGATCGTTCTTGTTGGCAGGGTGGATATCGGTCGGTTCGCCAAGGTCGAACGCGGTGACCAGCGCGGCGTTGCCATCGGCGGCGACCGCGCGGCGCTGTTCATCGCGCAATTGCGCCCAGCCGGATTCGCCCGGAGCGCTGCGGCGTTCGCCGAAATCGGCCAGTTGCACCACCAGCATCCGCGCCTGCGGGCCGAACTGCCGCCGCCATCCGGCAAACAGCGCTTCCAGCTTGCGATCATAGGCGGGCTGACCTGCATCGGATTCCCCCTGATACCAGGCTACGCCCGCCAGCGGCATCAGGCTGAGCGGGGCGATCATCGCATTATGCATCACGCCGACACCCGCATTGGCATCCCACGGTGCACGCGGGGGCACGTCGGCAACCGGCGTTGTCGCATATTTCCAGTCCGCGCCCAGCGGGATTCGCGTTCCATCGGCCGCGGTGAAATGCAGCCGTTCAGGCCCGGCGAAGAATCCGCCATTGTCCCATGCGTTGTTCGCGGCGATCAGGACGGTGTTCTCGCCCGCTTTCAGGTGCTTTGCGGGCACGCGATAGGTTCGTTCCACCCCCCAGCCGAAGGTGTAGCCGACCGCCGCACCGTTGACGAAAGTAAGATCAAGATCGTCAATCGCGCCGATGGCGAGCTGGCCCTCGCCCTTGGCTTGTTCCGGCGAAAGTGTGAAGGTCTGGCGCAGCCACACATTGGCAACCGGATTGCGATCCAGCCCGGTGCCGGTCCATTCGTTCCAGAACGAGAAGCGCGGAATCGGCTTCCAGTCGAGGCTTTGCGGGTTGCGCCACGGTTCGCGTCCGCCATCGCGTTCACGCCACCAATCGAACCACTTCGGCACGAAAGCCTGCGTCGCGGCGTAGGGATCGCGGGCGTAGAGCGCGAGCTGGTCAAGCGCTGCGGCCCCGTGCAAGGCGCGCACGCCTTCGCGGTCAAGCCATGCCCGCGCAGCGCTGCCGCCCCAGTTGGAATGGATCAGGCCGATGGGTGTGGCCGCGTCCTTCCCGCGCAATGCCTTGGCCATGTAAAAGCAGGCGGCGGAAAAATTGGCGACGCTGTCACTGGTGGCGGATTTCCATGAAACCGGCGCGGCAAAGCGGGTCTGCGGCAATGCAGCGGTCGCCTTGGGCACCATCAGCAACCGGATGCCGTCATCTGCAGCGAGGCGCAGCTGGGTATCGGCATCCAGTGCGCGGGTGACCGGCAGTTCCATGTTGGATTGTCCGGCGCACAGGAACACATCGCCGATCAGGATATCGGCATAGGTTTTCGTCCCGCTCTCGTCGGTCAGCGTCAGGGTTTGCGGGGCGGCGTTCGCGGGCAATGGGGGCAGGGTAAGGGTGAAGTTGCCAGCCTCGTCCTTGACCGCGCTTGCGGCGGCCTCGCCCAGCCTTGCCGTGACCTTGCCGCCTGCCTGGCCTTGCCCCGACAGGGTGATCGGCTGCCCCTGTTGCAGCACCATGCTGTCGCCATAGCCGGCACCAAGCTCAGGCGCAGCGGCTGCACTGACCGGAGCGATGATCGCAAGTGTCGCTGCCAGTCGCTTGTAAAACAAACGCATCAGCCAAGCTTTGCGCGGGTCTGGGCAAACCCGGGTACCGGAGACACAAAGGCGAACAGGCTGCCCGCGTGGGGATAGGCAATCATGTCGTCAGCCGACATGTTCTTGGTCGCCGAAGTGACATAGCCGGTGCTCAGAACCGCGCCGCCGAAAGCCATCTTGGTGATGTCGCGGGCTGGCATGGCAATCGTCGCTACCAGTTCGCCATCGGGAGAAAACCGCGCAACACGCCCGCCGAGGTAAAGCCCCGTCCAGACGTGATCCTCGGCATCCACCACCGGCCCATCGGGATAGGCCGAAGGGAACAGCGCGCCGGTATCGGCAAACAACCGCGCCTCGCCCACACCAGCGGGCGAAAGATCGGCGACCATGATCTTTTGTGCTGTCGTATCGGTGAAATAAATGCGGTCGCCTTGGGCGTTTACAGCAGGGCCATTGGTGATCGCGATGCCTGCAGGCCCCGCCGCGCGGATTTCCCCGCGGTCGAACATATAGAACCGGCCCGATGCGGCACCTTCGGCATCGTCCATCGATCCGAACCACACCCGGCCCCAGGGATCGGTGCAGGCATCGTTGAGCCGGTTGGTCGCGGGCTCGCCCGGCACATCGGCCAGTTTGTCGAACCGTTGGGTTTCAGGATCAAAGGTATAAAGCCCGTCCTTCAGCCCGCATAGCAGCAAGCCGCCTTCTGCCGGGATCGCCCAACCGATTTGGCCGGGCGCTTGCGTAAAGGCATTGCTGCCGGTTGCCGGATCATAATGCCACAGGCGATGCCGCTTGATATCGACGAACCAGACAATCCCGCGCTCCGCATCCCACAGCACCCCTTCGCCGAGCTTGCTGTCAGCGGCGAGGACCGGGCGGACGGGCAGGTTTATCTCCATCCGGCATCCACCCAGTAATTGTGCGCGGTGCAGTAACGCGCATCGTCGGAGGCAAGGAACAGCGCCATCGCGGCGATATCGACCGGCTGGATGCGGCCATCAAGGCATTGCGCGGCAACGATTTCCGCCTCGCCTTCGGGCGAATACCATTTCATCTGGCGCGGGGTCTGCACGTTGCCGGGGATGATGGTGTTGACCCGGATATTGTCGCGCCCCAATTCGCGCGCCAGGCTGCGGGTCAGGCCTTCGATGGCGGCCTTGGCGGTCTGGTAGATCACCAGATCCTTCAGCCCCAGATGCCAGCTGATCGATCCCATGTTGACGATCGACCCGCCACCCGCTTTCCGCATCGCGGGCACCACCGCCTTGGCAGCGAAGAACTGGTGCTTGAGGTTCACCGCCATCCGATCATCCCAATAGGCCGGGGTGACATCGTCGAAAGCGTGGCGATCATCGCTGGCGGCATTGTTGATCAGCACGTCGCAGCCATCCAGCTTTTCGATCAGGCCGTTGATCTTGTGCCCGTAATCATCGCAATCGGTGATGTCGCAGCAGATGAAGTGCGGCGGTATTTCCGCGTCGGCCAGCCGCCGGATCAAATCCTCGCTCGGGCTTTCCTGAATGTCGACGAAAGCCACGGCGGCACCTTGCCGCACGAAGGCTTCGACCACAGCTTCGCCGATCCCTGAGCCACCGCCGCTGACGATCACTTTCCGGCCCGTCAGGCTCGGATAGATCGCGTTGTGCACGCTCGCAGTGCTTGAATGCGCCTCCAAAACTATTCCCCATCCCTTAATGCTGGCCTGATTGATCCCGAGGCCATGTCGTCCGTTAATCCGTATTGGTTCGTCAAATCCTGTCGATCAGGCCCCGTGCGGCAAGATTGCGCACGAATGCGGCGATACCGGTTTCCCAAGCAGGCGCATCGCGCGACGTCATGACGGTATTTGTAAGCAATCCCAGTCGATTGGATCGGATCGTTACCACATCGCCAACCTTGTGGGTGAAACCCGCGCCCGGCTGATCGCGATCCTGCGTCGGCGCGAACAGCGTGCCGCAGAACAATACGAAGCCATCGGGGTAGTGGTGTTCAGAAAGGCACTGCGCCACCAGATCGAGCGGATCACGGCTGATTTCAGCCATGACGTTGCGGCCTTCCAGCCGGTATCCTTCCGGCCCGTCGATCGTCAGTTCGACATCAGCTGCGCGCACGTCATCAATGGTGAAACTATCGTCGAACAGGCGGATAAGGGGGCCGATGGCGCAGCTGGCATTATTGTCTTTCGCTTTGGACAGCAGCAGCGCCGAACGGCCTTCGAAATCGCGCAGATTGACATCATTGCCCAGCGTTGCGCCCCACACCTTGCCGTGCGCATCGCACACCAGCACCACTTCGGGTTCGGGGTTGTTCCAGGTCGAATCCGATCGCACGCCCACCGGCGCGCCGGTGCCGACGGCTGAAAGCGTGGGCGCCTTGGAGAAAATCTCGGCATCCGGGCCAATTGCGACCTCGAGATATTGCGACCACATGCCTTCTTCGATCAGCACCGCTTTCAGCTGCGCTGCCGCGTCACTGCCGGGGACGACAGCACGGATGCCCGCGCCAACCTTGTCTTCCAGCTGGGCGCGGATCGCGGCAGCGGCAGAGGCATCGCCGCGCGCACGTTCTTCGATCACGCGTTCGATGGCGGATACCGCAAAGGTGACGCCGCTGGCCTTGATGGTTTGAAGATCGATCGGGGTCAGCAGCGACCAGCCTTCGGGCAGGCCGGCTTCGACCGGGCCGATGGGTTTTCCGCCGGTGATCGTGCCCCTTGCCAGCGCGCCGGATACCGTCGCGGCAAGCCCTGTCAGGTCATAAATGATGCCGCCTTCAATCGTTACGACACAAGGGCCGTCCGGCGATTGTGCGCGTCCGATGAAATGGCCGTGCAGATAATCTGCCGGCAGGCTTTCCAGAATCCCGTTGGCCATTGCTGGCTCTTGCCCTCCACGTTGATAGCGCTACCATAGGAGCACAATCGCGGGCCGACAAGCCCCAAGAAACGGCAAATTGGGAGGATGGGATGATGAAGGGTAAAGCAGGCTGGCTGGCAAGCGCGTTGGTATTGGGGGCAGGGGCGTTGGGCGTGGGCGCACAGCCGCTGGCGGCGCGCGATGTGATCGCGGCTTTCGATTATCTTGGCTACGAATCGATGGAGAATCAGGCTGCGGTGCCTGAAGGGGCATATCGCAATCCGGTCATCCCAGGATTTCATCCCGATCCCTCGATCGTGCGCGTCGGCGATGATTTCTACGCCGTCACATCGACCTTCAGCTGGTTTCCCGGCCTGCCGATCCTGTACAGCACCGATCTGGTCAACTGGCGGTTGATCGGCAATGCGATCGACCGTCCGACCCAGCTCGATTTCAGCGGGCTGGGCACCAATCGCGGGCTGTTTGCCCCGGCTATCGAACATCACGACGGGCAGTTCTGGATCGTCAACACCTGCATCGAATGCGGCGGCAATTTCGTGATCACCGCCAGCGATCCGGCGGGGCCGTGGAGCGATCCGATGTGGCTCGATTTCGGCGGGATCGATCCGTCGCTGTTCTTCCATGACGATGGCACGGCGTGGATCGTCTATAATGATGCGCCTCCGGGCGAGCCGCGGTACGAAGGGCACCGGGCGCTGTGGTTGCAGCAATTCGATGCCGAAAACATGCAGGTCATGCCCGGCCGCACGCTGCTGGTGGATGGCGGGGTCGATCCGTCCAAGAACCCGATCTGGGCGGAAGGCCCGCATATCTACAAGGTGGGGGATTGGTATTATCTGCTGACAGCCGAAGGCGGCACGGCAGACCAGCACTCGCAAACGATCTACCGTTCGCGCGCATTGAAGGGGCCTTACACCCCCGGTCCGTTCAATCCGATCCTGACCCAGCGCGATATGGCCGCAGACCGGCCCGACCGGGTCGAGGCGACCGGCCATGCCGATATCGTCAAGCTGGACGATGGGACGTGGTGGGGCGTCTTCCTCGCCACCCGGCCCTTTACCGCGCAATCGACCCTGATGGGGCGCGAAACCTTCCTGCTGCCGCTCGAATGGAAGGATGGCTGGCCGCGCTTCCTTGACCGGGGCGAAGCGGTGCCGATGGTGGCGGCCAAGCCGAAGCTGCCTGCTTCAAGCGGATCGGATTGGCAGATGTGGCGCGACGAATTTGACGGCGCATTGTCGGATGAATGGATCGGTTTGCGCACGCCGGGGCAGGAAAATCTGGCTTCGGTGGAGGCAGGCGAACTGCGCCTTGTCGCCGGGCCGGCAGCGGCAGGCAGTCTCGGCAAGCCCGCCTTCATCGGCCGCCGCTTGCGCCACCACAAGGCCGAATTCACCACCAGCCTCACCTTTGCGCCGCAGCGCAGCGGCGATTTTGCCGGGCTGCTGGCCTTCATGGACGAACACCACTTCCTCGCCGCAGGCAAGGAACGCGGGCGGTTGGTGGTGCGGCTGCGCACCTCGGCCGATCAAGGCACCAGCGGCGTCGTTGTGGCACAGCAGCCGTTGGCTGCCGAAGGGCCGATCGAACTGAAACTCGCGCTCGACGGTGGCAGCGCCCGCGTGTTCTGGCGTGAGCGTGTGCAGGGACAGGGGCAGGGCCTCTGGCAACCGGTGGGCGAGCCGATCAATGTCGAGCCGCTCGCCTCGGTCTATGCGGGCCTGTTCACCGGAATGGTAGTCGGCCCCTATGCCTTTTCGCCCGGCTAGCGCTGGGGGGTTACACCCGGAGGGGTCAGTTGGTCTTGAAGACGTAAACTGGCCCCACCTCAACATTCTGCTTGGCGCCCGCAAAGTGCAGCGCGACCGTTGCATCGCCAGTGCCGAAGGCCCGCGTGGCGGTGAAGGGCAGGTTCACCATCTGCCAGCGATCACCGATCTTGAACACCTTGTCGCCAAAGCCTTCGAAGGGTGGGAAACTGCCCTGGATCCGGGCATAGATCACGCCTTTTCCGTCTTCGGTTTCCGCACTGATCGTGCGCGCCACCACGGCGACCATCATCTGGTCGCCTTCCTTCACGGCGGTGGCGAACGGCACCGATGTGCTGAGATCCCAGCGGTTTTCCCCCACCTGCGTGGCGGTGAAGCGGGTGGCTTTCTGCAGCCAGATTTCCGGCACATCCAGTTCCTGCCATGTCCCCGCCGTGCCGCCATGGCCCCAACCGCGCTGCGTGGGGTCATTGATCAACTGCCCGGCGCTGCGCAGGCTATCGGGCATTTCGATGGTTGCAGGGTCTTTCAGCGTCGGCTGGGGCGCGGCGGCGGCAACCGTGGTTTTTGCCACGATGGTCTCCGATCCCTTGACCACAATCGTCTGACCGATCTCGATCTGCTGCTTTGCGCCTGCCAGCTGCAGCGCGACGATGGCATCGGCCTTGCGGATGCGCTTGTCGGCGCGGGCGGTGACTTCGTACCAGTCCCAATCGGAACCGATCAGCAGGTTGGTGTCACCAAACCCGCCATAAGGGGCGGCATTTTCCTGAAAGCGCACCCCGATGATGCCTTTGCCGTCGCTGCGTTCGGTGCTGACGGTGCGGGCGTAGAAGCCCACCGTCACCCGGTCGCCGCTGCCGATCTGCACCAGCAGCGGCACATTGGTGGCGACATCATAGGGGTTGGCACCCTTGGCCTTGACCGTGAACACCCGCGCAGCGCCGCCGCCGGGAATATCGGCTGCCTGCCTGCCGCTGGTTTCGTAGTTCTGGCCGTAGCTTTCCCAATCGATCCGCGTGGGATCATTGATCAGATCGCCGGGCACCTGCGCATCGAAGGCTGCCAGTTCCGGCGGCAATTGCGCCGTTACCGGGCCTGCGATGCAGAGCAGCGCCGCGCCTGCGGCCAAAGCAATGCGATTGGTCATCATGGATCGTCCCCCCTTACTTCTCTTCCTTGAGCCCCAAGGAACCCAACATCCCCGGCAGCCATTGCCGCTTGTCATTGTCATAGAACGGGAAGGTGTTGGTGTAGGCCCACACGCAAACGCCGATGCCGGTGGGGGCAAAGGCATCGGTGATCATACGGTGATATTTCACCCGGTCTTCCAGCGCGATGTGGCGATCAAACGCGCCGACCTCGCCCATGAACGGGGTCTTGCCGGTGCGCGCCACATAGGCCTGCACCGCGAGCACATCCTTGGCGAGTTGCGCGGCATCCTCGGTCGTCGGGAAGGCGCGGCCCACCGGCGGGATATCGGGCGCCGTCCATTCGGCCCCCTGATGGGTGTAGGTGAACGGATCATAGTAGTGGAAGGTCGGGTGGATATTGGGATCTTCGGGCAGCGGCAGGGTTTCGAGCGACTTGATCCCGCTCCAGTTCTCGCCCCCGATGATCACGGCGCGGGTCGGATGCAGCGCCCGCACTTCCTTCAGCGACGGCGCCAGCGTTTCGAGCAGATTGGTGTGGTCGAAGTTCTTGTGCGGTTCGTTTTCCAGTTCGAACCACAACGTGTCTTCGGGGTATCCGGCAAAGCGCGCCGCAATCTGTTTCCACACCCCGCCATGCCAGGCGGCAACCGCCAGTGGATCATCATGGATCGGATCGAAATGGTGGCTGTTGAGGATGACGTTCAGGTCTTCCGCCAGCGCCCAGTCGACAATCTGCTGCACGCGGGCCATCCACTTGGGATCGACGGTGTAAGGCGGCTTGTCGCTGGACTTGTTGTGCCACCGCACAGGGATGCGCACCGTATCGAAACCAGCAGCCTTGATACGTTCGAAATCCGCCTTCCGCGCAGGGGCGCCGCCCCATGCGCCTTCGGTCTGCGGTTCCAGCGTGTTGCCCATGTTGATGCAGGTGCCAACCGGCAGCGGTTTGGCGAGCGGGGCAGGGGCCTGCGCCTGTCCGGGTGCTGCAAGGCTTGACGTTGCTACCGCCAGCGCCGAAGCCAAAGCTAGAGCTTTCATCATTCTCTCCCCATGTGTGCGGCCTTGTCGGCCTGCCTTGTGGTAACGCTTCCAAATATTGGCCACTTGGCAATTGCCAATCAGCCGGAACGGATCAGGGGCTGCCCAGCACCTGCAGGATGAAGCGGCGGATCTGTTCGTCGCGCTGCGGTGTTGTTGGCCCGTTCACCCCTTGGGCATGGGCTGGCAGATGCGCGGCGGCATCGCCCGCCTCCTCATCGAACACGAAATGATCGAACCATGTCCGCCACGCTGCGCGCTGGGCTGCGGGCTGTTCGCGGATCGCGAGCATCGCGTGCACCAGCGCCAGAAACCCGCCGCCGCGCGCGGCATCATTGTGCCAGTAATTCACCAGCACATTGATCGGCGCGCTGGCTGCGACATGGTGCCACCACAGGGTGGGAATGTAGATCGCATCGCCCGGCTCAAGATCGGCAAACTGCGCCAGACTTTCCGCCTGCGCATAGCGCGGATAACGCGCATGATCGGGCGCCTGCGGATCGACCATGCTGACAGGCTGCCCGGCGAGCGTGATGTTGAGCGGGCCGACATAGAGATCGGGCGTCGCTTCGGGCGGGAACAGCGTGAACCGGCGGCGTCCGGCGGCGACAACCGCGATATTATCCGACAGATCGAAATGGGTGGCGACCTGCGTGGCGTTGCCCAGCCAGATGCGCGCGGTCGCTTCCATCGCGGCGACCAACGGCAGCGGATTCGCCAAGGCGAGCGATGGCAGGTGGCGGGCGATTTCGGCGGCGCCGGCATAGATGCCGATGGGATCAGGCGTGCCTGCGATATCGCGGAGATGCTGCGCCAATGCGGCCAGCGGCATTTGTTCGCGCCGGAAATTGAAACCGCGCAAATCGGGTGTGTAGAAAAACCGCCCCGCTTCCGATGGCGGGGCGACCATCACATCGGCTGGCAGCCCGGTATCGGCCTGAAAGACCAGATCCAGCGCCGCGTTCGCATCGGCCTTGCCCGCTGCCACAAGCGGCCAATGGGCGGCCAATCCGCGCATCACCACCGGACGAAATGCGGCCCTGATATCGCGCTCGAAGGTCGCGGCATCGGGGATCGCGATTTCGTCGACCGGTGTCATGGCGTCAGATCAGGTGCATGGCAGAACACGCTCTGCATCGCTGCCCAGCCGCACTTCGGCGATGGCATAATCCGCCGCGCCTTCGGTTTCGAGCACGAAAGGCCGGTTGAGATTGGTCACGTCGGCTCCTTTGCTGCGCAGGCATTTCAGCGGAATGCCATAGCGGACATAGTCCTTTCCGGCAGCGAGATCGATAGCCGCAAAGCCTTCACCATCAGGCCCGATCGCCCCGATCCGTGCGCGCTGCGGCGCGGCCCAACTGCGTAGCGTCACCAGCAGCATCACATCGGCATTGGTTTCGCGGTCGATATCGACCCCTTCGAAGTTGCCGAGCTGCACGCTCGCCGTGCCGCCCGCGACGGTGAAACGGCGTGCACCTTCCTGCACCTTGAAGTTTTCCGCCGTCACCCGCACGCGTCCGCCAAGCGCATCTGCCGGGACAGTGGTGACGCGGGTTCCGGCATCGCTGCCGGTGCCCTCGATCATCAGCGACCAGCGCGCTGCGGGGGCACCCGCGTTGAACCACAGGCGGCTGTCGCCCGCGAGGTTGCCGGTGTCGAGTTCGGGCAGCGGCGTCCAGCCGGAGGCGGGCGCGGTGTAATCCAGACCATAGCCGAACGGGAACAGCGTACCTTCGCTCAGCAGTGTGGTGCGCGGCCAATCGGCGGGCAGCGTTCCGGCAAAGTCGAACCGCGGCTGGCCAGCGCTATCTGCCACCAGCACATCGGCAACGCCGCCGCCTTCGCTGCCGGGCAGCCACGCCACCACGAAAGCATCTGCGGCATTGAGCGCGGGGTTCACATACAGGGGCCGCCCGGTGATCATCACTGCGACCACGGGAATGCCCTGCGCCTGCAGCTTGCGCATGGTTTCGTAAGGCGCGGTCAATTCGGGATCGAGCACAAGCGCTTCGCGGTCGCCCTGAAACTCGGCATAGGGCGTCTCGCCGAACACCACCACGGCAGCATCGGGACGGTCGGTAAAGCTGCCATCGGGCGAGAATACGGCGCTGCCGCCGCCTGCTTCGACCGCCTGTTTCAGCCCGTTCCCGATCGAGGTCGCGCCGGGGAAGTGGCTGTTGTCGACCCCGGTGCCCTGCCAGCTCAGCGTCCAGCCGCCCGATTGCCGCGCAATGTCGTCCGCGCCGTCACCCGCGATCAGCAGGCGCTGGCCTGGTGCCAGTGGCAGCACGCCTTCGTTCTTCAGCAGCACCAGCGATTTGCGCACGGCCTCGCGCGCCACAGCGCGGTGTTCGGGTGCGCCGAGCAGGTCATACTGGCCGGAAAAAGCGCGCTGCGAAGGCTTGGGCGCAGCAAACAGGCCGAGCCGCGCCTTGACCCGCAGAATCCGCGCCACCGCATCGTCGATCCGCGCCATCGGGATCGTGCCCGCCTGCGCGCGCGCCAGCAGATCGGCGTAAATCGGCTTCCACGTGTCGGGCGCCATATACATATCCAGCCCGGCCATCAGCGCCTGCGGGCAGGCTTCATTGGTGCAGCCTGCCACCTGCCCATGGGCGTTCCAGTCCGACACCACAAACCCGCCGAAACCCATCCGTTCTTTCAGCACGCCGGTAATCAGCGAGCGGTTGCCGGTCATCTTCACGCCCTGCCAGCTGGAAAAGCTGACCATGACGGTGGAGACGCCTTCGGCAATCGCGGGGCCATAAGGCAGGCCGTGAATATCGCGCAGGTCTTCTTCGCTGATCGAGCTGTCGCCCTGATCCACGCCCCTATCGGTGCCGCCATCGGCCAGGAAATGCTTGGTCGATGCGATCACCCACGGGCCAGCCAGCAGGTTGTCATTATCCGGCGGCCCCTGCAGCCCGCGCACCATCGCGCCGACATAGGAGGCGACAAGTTCCGGATCGGAAGAATAGCCTTCATAGGCGCGGCCCCAGCGGAAATCCTGCGGCACGGCTACCGTGGGGGCAAAGGTCCATTCCTGGCCCGTAACGCGGATTTCCTTGGCCGTGATCGCGCCGATCTTCTCCACCAGCGCCGCATCGCGCATCGCGCCAAGCCCGATATTGTGCGGGAAAATCGTCGCGCCGATGATGTTGGAATGGCCGTGGACGGCATCGATGCCCCACAGGATCGGGATGCCCACGCCGCCATCGCTGCGATCGACCGAGGCGAGGTAGAAATCGTCTGCCGCCTTCAGCCAGTCGGGCGCAGGGGACAGATCATTGCCGTTGGGGCCGCTGTTGCCGCCCACCAGAATCGAGCCGAGCTTGTACGTGGTCACATCTTCGGGCGTGACGCAGCACAGGTCTGCCTGCACCAGCTGGCCGATTTTTTCCTCGATCGTCATGCGCGCGATCAGGCTGGCGATCATCGCTTCGTGATCAGGCTTGGTCGGGACAGGATATTCATAAGTTGGCCACAATTCGGGGTGGGCGGTGCCGGGTGCGGTTGGCGCGGCATCAGCGGCTTCGGCTGGCTGCGACGGCTGCGCACCGGCAATGGCAGGTAACGCGATTCCGGCAAGCAGCAGCCCTGTGAGCAGCCGCGCACCTTTGTGACCGGTGTGGCCCATAATATCCTCTCCCAAGGCAGAATCATCTGCCTTCCCCAATGCTCTTTTGCGAGCGCTACCATTTATCTAGGTAAGTTGGACGCGCGAAGTCAATCACGCGGGCCGCGTCAGCGCGGCGCGATTTGGAAAATGATACGTATTCAGGGCATTTGACGGCAAGATTTTCGGGACGGTCCGGCGACGGACGGCAAAATCACAAAAATGATAGCGATACCATGACGGGATTAGCCCCGCGCCACGTTCTCCAGCAGTTCCGCGGTCACCGGGTATCCGGCGTCGCCGAGGATCGTCAGCCATGCCTTGCCGCCTTCCTCCACCACCTGCGGCATGATCGTGCGGACGGGGATCGCTTCGGCCTGGGCGCGGGCATCTTCGTAGCTGGCGAACAGGGCGAGCCGTTCAAGATTGCGGCGGGTGGGGAAGATCAGCTTGATCTCCCCGCGTTCCGCAGCGTCGAGCGCGCCTTGCGCTGAAACCCAGAACAGCCGCGTGTTTTCGGCATGGTCGATCGACACATCGACCGCACCAGTGCCGAGATTGGCGAGGTAGAAGCGCGTGTCATAGACCCGCGTGATATTCTCGTTCTTGGGAAACCAGCGCGCAAACGGGGTGATCTGTGCCAGATCGAGCCGCCAGCCGAACGCCTCCAGGACCGGAGCGAGCGCCTGCGTCTCGGCCAGCATGGCGCGCGCATCGGCGGCGCGGGCGGCGTCGATATCGCCTGCAAGGCCAAGCGCGAGGCCGGTTTCTTCCAGCGTTTCGCGCACGGCGGCAATCTGGTGCGCGGCTTCATCCGCGCTCAACCCGCTGGCGGCGGCGATGGCTTCTCCCAGCGCATAATCCGCCGGATCGACCCTGCCACCGGGGAATACCGCCATTCCGCCTGCAAAGCTCATATTGCGCGAACGCACGGTCATCAGCACCTCCGGCGCGCCGCCATCCGGGGCGTTGCGGAAGATGATGATGGTTGCGGCGGGAATGCCCACAGGGCCGGAATCGCTGTTCATTGCGGCAAAGGATGGCCTGCCGGCAAGCGCTTGCCAAGGGGCAAGGCAAAGTCCTGCCGGGTTCTTGCGCGGTTACTGCCCCGCAACTGGAGATGGGCAAAGGGGTGTCGGGATGCTTTACAATCGCGCCCGGCAAGCACCAGCCGGCCAACCAAAAAACGCCTGATTTCCGTGGTTTTTCAAGTTTGGCACGCGCTGTGCATAGTATTGATCGGTCCTAATGGTCTTCAACGAGAAGCGCGATCCTTCCTGGTCTCCGGGTCGCGCCTCCCCGAATACGAAAAAGCGCTCCGCACTGGTCCTGCGGAGCGCTTTTTTGTTTTTGCCTCAGGCGTCGGCGCAGCGCGTTCGCGCCGCTTGGCTTACCTTCAGGGGCCCGGCCCTTGCAGGGCCACCCTTCCGGGCGCGCGGTCGCGCTTGCGGCCCTGCGGGCCGAGGCAATGTTGCGTTAGGTTGCTAATAACGGTCGCGAAGCGGCCGCAAGGGCGACCGCCCGCCCGCAGCGACGCGACCTTCAGGTCGCGTGAGCGAGGAAGTCGCAGCCCGGAGGGGCTGCGCTAAATCAAACCTTCGCTACGCCGCTTTCTTCCATCAGCTGCTTCAGCTCGCCCGCTTCGAACATTTCCATCATGATATCGCTGCCACCGACGAATTCGCCCTTCACGTAAAGCTGCGGGATGGTCGGCCAGTCGGAATAGGCCTTGATGCCCTGGCGCACTTCCATGTCCTGCAACACATCGACGCTTTCATAGGCGACGCCGCAATGTTCGAGGATCGCCACGGCACGGCTGGAAAAGCCGCATTGCGGGAACAGCGGCGTGCCCTTCATGAACAGCACAACATCATTGCTGGTGACGATTTCGGAAATGCGGGAATTGGCGTCGGTCATGGTGCTGGAAGCCCTGATACGAGTGTTGACTGTTGCGCTTTACGTGGGAACCACGGTGGTGACTTGCAAGGCGTGCAGTTCGCCGCCCATGCGTCCGCCGAATGCGGCATAGACCAGCTTGTGCTGGGCCACGCGGCTGATACCGGCAAATTGCGGCGCGGTGACTTTGGCCGCCCAGTGGTCATCATCCCCCGCCAGATCGGTCAGTTCCACAGTCGCGCCCGGCAGAGCGGTGAGGATCGCGTGTTCGATTTCGGCAGCGGACATCGGCATGAAATAATTCCTTAGGGATCAGGCCTCGCCGAACAGCTGGCGGCGGGCCTCGATCGTCATGTCTTCCAGCTTGGCGCGGATATCGGCCTCGCTGACATCGGTGTTGGCCGCGGTCAGATCGCCGAGCAGTTTGCGCACCACGTCCTCATCGCCCGATTCCTCGAAATCGGCCTGCACCACGGCTTTGGAATAGGCGTCGGCTTCTTCGGGGGTCAGGTTCATCAGGCCAGCGGCCCATTCGCCCAGCAGGCGGTTGCGGCGGGCGGCGATGCGGAATGCGGTTTCACCGTCGAGCGCGAACTTGGCTTCCTCGGCGCGTCCGCGGTCCTTGAAATCGGTCATGTGTCTGTGTTCCTTCGGATCGGATCCGCAGTCTGGATAGAGGGGGCGGCGTGCGGCTTCAAGCGCGAAGCCGCACGCTATGCGCGGCCTAATCGATGGTGACGACCAGCTTGCCCACCGCTTCGCGCGCTTCCAGCTTGGCAATGGCATCACCGGCGCGGGCGAGGGGGAAGGTTTCGGACACCAGCGGATCGATCTTGCCGGCCTGCATCAGCGCGAACAATTCGTTGACCTGGGCATGGAAAGCTTCGGGTTCGCGTGCGGTGAAGGCGCCCCAGAACACGCCGCAGATGTCGCAGGATTTCAGCAGCGTGAGGTTGAGCGGCATCTTGGCAATCCCGGCAGGAAAACCGACGACCAGAAAGCGTCCCTCCCACGCGATGGCGCGCAGGGCAGGTTCGGAATATTGCCCGCCGACGATATCATAGACGATGTTGGCCCCGTCCGGCCCGCAGGCCGCCTTGAAGGCATTGGCGAGCGCCTTGGACGCATCCTTGTCCATCGCTTCGCGGGGATAGATCACCACTTCATCGGCTCCGGCCTTGCGGGCGACTTCGCCCTTGGCCTCGGACGAAACGGCAGCGACAACGCGCGCGCCGTAAGCTTTGGCGAGTTCCACCGCCGACAGCCCGACGCCGCCCGCCGCGCCAAGGATCAGCACAGTGTCGCCTGCCTTGATGTGGCCGCGATCCTTCAGCCCGTGGATGGTGGTGCCATAGGTCATCAGCAGGCTGGCGGCCTTTTCGAACGGCACGCCTTCGGGCACTTTGAACATCCGGCCTGCGGCAACGGCGACCTTTTCGGCCAATCCGCCATTGCCGATTCCGGCCAGCACTCTGTCACCGACCTTGAAGCCTTCAACCCCTTCGCCCACGGCTTCAACCACACCTGCGATTTCGCCGCCGGGCGCGAACGGGCGCTGCGGCTTGAACTGGTAGAGATCGCGAATGATCAGCGTATCGGGATAGTTGATCGCGCAGGCCTTGACCGCAACCAGCACTTCGCCCTTGGCGGGCGCAGGGGTTTCGACCTCGTCGAGGGTCAGCGTTTCAGGGCCACCTGTGGCGTGGCTGCGGATGGCTTTCATGATGTCTCTCCCAAAAAACTTGACTGTCAGGCGCCCGTGCCGCGCATCAGCCAGGGCTGGGCGGCGGTGCGAGCGGTCTCGAAGGTGCCGATGGCTTCGGCGCGGGCCAGTGTCAGGCCGATTTCGTCAAGCCCGCCCAGCAGGCATTCGCGCCGGAACGGGTCGATGGTGAAGGTGAAACGGTCCTGATAGGGCGTAGTGACGGTCTGGCTTTCCAGATCGACCGTAATCGGCTGCCCTTCACGCGCAACCTCCAGCAACCGGTCAACCGCGTCCTGTGGAAGCACCACCGGCAGGATCCCGTTCTTGACCGCATTGCCCGAAAAAATGTCTGAGAAAGACGGCGCGATCACCACCCGCAGCCCCAGATCGCCCAGCGCCCATGCGGCGTGTTCGCGGCTGGAACCGCAGCCGAAATTGTCGCCCGCGATCAGCACGTTGGCCCCGGCATAGGCAGGATCGTCGATCACATTGCCGGGTTCCGCCCGCAGCGCCTCGAACGCGCCTGCGCCAAGCCCTTCGCGGCTGATGGTCTTGAGCCACTTGGCCGGGATGATGATGTCGGTATCGACATTCTTGAGACCAAGCGGAATGGCGCGGCCTTCGACGCGGGTAAGCGGTTGCATCGGGGTTAAGTCCTCAATCGGTTTCGGGCGGCTCACCCGAAGGGATCGGGCCGGGCTGGGTCGGCTCGTTCGGCTTTTTCATGCGCTTTCCGGCATAAAGCAGGGCAGCGGCAATGGCGGCCGATCCGATAGCGCCAGCGGCGGCAAGCGCGGCGTTGCGGGCGTTGTTGTTTTTGGGCTTGTCGGTCATGCTTTTTCCATGCGCTTCGCGCAGCAGTCTTTCAAGGGGTTGGCGTCACGCAAGTTCGCGGGCGTCGGTCAGGCGACCCGTGACAGCGGCAGCCGCCGCCATCGCGGGCGAGACGAGGTGCGTGCGCGCGCCGGGGCCTTGCCGGCCGACGAAATTGCGGTTGCTGGTCGAAGCGCAGCGTTCGCCCGGCGGCACCTTGTCGGGGTTCATGCCCAGACACGCCGAACAGCCCGGCTCGCGCCATTCGAAACCGGCTTCGATGAAGACTTTGTCCAAGCCCTCGTCCTCGGCCTGCGCCTTCACCAGACCCGATCCGGGGACGACAATCGCCCAGCGGACATTATCGGCCTTGTGCCTGCCTTTCAGCACGGCGGCGGCGGCGCGCAGGTCTTCGATGCGGCTGTTGGTGCAGGAACCGATGAAGACGTTTTCGATAGGCACATCGGTCATGGCGGTGCCGGGGGTGAGGCCCATGTAATCGAGGCTTTTCTGCACCGCGACACGCTTCGATTCGTCGGCAAAGTCTGCGGGGGAGGGCACGCGCCCACCGATTGCCACCACGTCTTCCGGGCTGGTGCCCCAGGTGACGCTGGGTTCGATGGCGGCGGCATCGATCACCACGCTTTTGGCGAAGATTGCGCCATCATCGCTGTGGAGCGTGCGCCAATAGGCAACTGCGGCTTCCCATTCAGCGCCCTGCGGTGCCATCGGGCGGCCTTTCAGGTAAGCGAAGGTCACGTCGTCTGGTGCAATCAGGCCTGCGCGCGCGCCAGCCTCGATGCTCATGTTGCAGACCGTCAGGCGTTCTTCCACGGTCATTTGTTCAAACACGCGGCCACGATATTCGATCACGTAGCCAGAACCGCCCGCCGCGCCGATCTGGCCGATGATGTGGAGGATCAGATCCTTGGCGCTGACACCGGGGCCGAGATCGCCTTCCACCCGCACTTCCATCGGCTTTGATTGCTGGAGCAACAGCGTCTGGGTCGCCAGCACATGTTCGACCTCGCTCGTCCCGATGCCGAACGCCAGCGCGCCCAACCCGCCGTGGCAGGCGGTGTGCGAATCGCCGCAGACGATAGTGGTGCCGGGCAGCGAGAAGCCCTGTTCGGGGCCGACCACATGGACGATCCCCTGTTCGCGGGCCGTGGCGGGAATGTAGCGGATGCCGAAGGCCGGGGCGTTCACTTCCAGCGCGGCCAATTGCGCGGCGCTTTCGGGATCGGCGATGGGCACCGCCTTGCCTGCCGCATCCACCCGCGCCGTGGTGGGCAGGTTGTGATCGGGCACCGCCAGCGTCAGTTCGGGCCGCCGCACCGGACGACCTGCCACCCGCAGCGCCTCGAACGCCTGCGGACTGGTGACTTCGTGCACCAGATGCCGGTCGATATAGATGATCGCCGTGCCATCGTCGCGGGTTTCGACGGTGTGCGCGTCCCAGATCTTTTCGTACAGAGTGCGGGGGCGGCTCGCCATGATCGGTTCCATCATTCGGGGGGTCGGGTGATGCCCCCTAATCATCTTTGCCGATCCGTGGCAAGATTGCGGCGATTTACACGCAATGGCTGGTGGAAATTGTAACAATTGTGCGCTAGCTTACAGTCATGTTAGCAACCACCGCTCCCGCCACTGCTTTTTCCCACCCGATTACGGTTCTGCCCGCAGACATCGACTTCATGGGTCATGTCAATAACGCGCGCTATCTCAATTGGGTGCAGGATGCGGTGCTGGCGCACTGGAACAATCTTGCCCCGGCAGAGGATATTGCCAGCAAGGCGTGGGTCGCGCTGAAACACGAGATTACCTATCGCAAGCCCGCATTTCTTGAAGATGACGTGATCGCGCAAACCGTACTGGAACGGTTTAACGGCGCGCGGGCGTTCTATTCCACGCTGATCAAGCGGGGCGAGGAAGTGCTGGCCGAAGTGCAATCATCATGGTGCTGCATCGATGCCCAGACCCTGCGCCCGGCGCGTATCGGTGAACACCTGCGCGAGTTCTTCTTTCCCGCTGCCGAGTAAAGGCGCCCGGTTGCCCGCGTTTTGCGGGTAAAACCAACCTGTGTTGGTATTTATTGACTTGTGCGCCGCTGCGCGCCACGGGCCGTTTTGTCCTGTTCTATCGTGGCAGACCAAACGCTTGCCCGGACGGGATCAATGCCAAATCACAGCGTCGCCGCGCGTATCGATGCGGTCATCACCTGGGTTGACGGGGATGACCCGCTGCACCGTGCCAAGCGGTTGCATTTTCAGCCACAGACACCGCGCAACGCCAATGCCGTCAATCCGCACCGCTGGGCCTGCAATGACGAGCTTGGCTATTGCCTGCGCTCGATTGCCAATCATGCGCCGTGGATCGGGCGGATCTGGATCATCACCGATGCGCAGATGCCCGATTTGTCGCGCCTTCCGGCCGAACTGGTCAGCCGGATCGCGATCATCGACCACCGCATCCTGTTTGCCGGATATGAAAGCGCGTTGCCGACCTTCAACTCGCTCGCCATCGAAACGCTGCTGTGGCGCATTCCGGGGCTGGCCGAACATTTCGTCTATTTCAACGACGATGTGTTTCTCACCGGCCCGCTGGCCCCCGGCGATCTGTTCCATGATGGTGCGCCGGTGCTGCGCGGCGGCTGGGTGGATCAGCGCGCCATTGCCGCCGATCCTGCCAGCCGCGATGATCCGACGCGGCTCAATGCGCTGACCCAGATCAACGCGGCGGCGCTGGCGGGCTTTGGTGCGGAGCGGTTGTTCCGCGCAGCCCATGTCGTGCATCCGCTGCGCCGTTCGGTGCTGGCCGGGCTTTACGACCAGCACCGCGGCGCGTTTGCGGCCAATATCGGCCACCGGTTCCGCTGTGTTTCGCAGTTCCTGCCGCAGGGATTGCACAATCATGCCTGCATCGCAGCGGGCGGCGCGGTGCTGCACACTGCGGAGGATCACCTGCACCTGCGCACCGGGGCGGTGCATGATTACCCGCTGCCGCGTGTGCGGGAATACCTCGCCCGCGCATTGCAGCCGCAGTTCAAGTTTCTGTGCGTCAATGATCTGCCGCAGGTCGAAGCTGCGATTCCCGACACCCGCGACTGGATCGAACGCGCTATCGCTGCGTGAGGCGGAGTGGCCGGACAGTGCTCTAAACGCAATTGCCACGCGGTGTGCAGGTTCTATACGCAACCACATGCCCCGCCTGTGCGTATCCTTATGATATGAACCCGCACCCGACCCTTCCGGCCCGTGCCTATCAGGGCGCGATCGGCGTGGCGCTGGCGCTGGCGATTGCGGGAAGCTGGCTGGCAATCCACGCTTACGGCATGTTCGTGTTCGAACTTTCCTGGCGCAACTGGCCCTTTGCGCTGCTGCTGGCGGCGGTGCAGTGCTGGCTTTCGGTGGGCGTGTTCATCGTCTGCCATGATGCGATGCACGGCAGCCTTGTGCCGGGCAGGCCCAAGGCTAATTCTGCCATCGGAACGGTATTGCTGGCGCTGTATGCGGGCTTTGCGTGGAAGCAGCTGCGCGATGCCCATTTCGCCCATCACAAGCTGGCCGGTCGCGCAGGCGATCCCGATTTCGACGAGCATCATCCTGATAATTTCCTGCGCTGGTATGGCACCTTTTTCCGGCGCTATTTCGGCTGGCGTTCGATCCTGTTCGTGCACACGGTAGTGGGCATTTACTGGCTGGTGCTGGATATTCCGATGATCCAGATCGTGCTGCTCTATGGCCTGCCCGCGCTGGCATCATCGCTCCAGCTGTTCTACTTCGGCACCTTCCGCCCGCACCGCCATATGCCGGGCGAGGACGCCACTGCTTTCGCAGACCGCCACAACACCCGCAGCGAGGATTTCGGCACCATTGCCAGCCTCGCTTCGTGCTTCCATTTCGGCTATCATCTTGAACATCACCGCCGCCCCGACGTGCCGTGGTGGGCGCTGCCGCAAGCGCGCCGGGCTGGGGTGGGAAGGCCCGATGATATTGAGACTGATTTGACTGAAAAGGTGCCCGCATGAGCTGGCTCGAAATTACGCTCACCGTGCTCTCCTCGCTGATCGGGATGGAGATTTTCGCGTGGGTGGCGCACAAGTATATCATGCACGGCTGGGGATGGGGTTGGCACCGCGATCATCACGAACCGCACAATAACATGCTGGAAAAGAACGATCTGTTCGCAGTCGTGTTCGGCACGATCAATGCCGCCATGTATATCTACGGCGCGCTGTACTGGGACTGGCTGTGGTGGTTTGCGGTGGGGATCACACTCTACGGGGTGATCTACACGCTGGTGCATGACGGGCTGGTGCACCAACGCTACTGGAAGTGGGTGCCGCGCAAAGGCTATGCCAAGCGGCTGGTGCAGGCGCACAAGCTGCACCATGCCACGATCGGCAAGGAAGGCGGGGTCAGCTTCGGCTTCGTCTTCGCGCGCGATCCGGCCAAGCTGAAGGCAGAATTGAAGGCGCAGAAGAACGCCGGGATTGCGGTGGTGCGCGATTCTGCGGGCGCGTCTGGCGAAGAGGTTTTCGAGACGGTTGGGCGCAATCTTTAGGCCCGCCTAGGCCCCGTCTAGACCCCCTCTAGGTCGGTCTTGACCCCCTCTAGACCCCACTTAGGCCCGTTTCAGGTGAATGTTTCACGTGAAACATTGGCAGAAAAGCGAAGCGGTCAGGTTCTCAGACCTCCGCCAACCTTGCTGCGTGTTCCTTCACCAGCGCGATCATGTTCGGCACGCCTTGGGTGCGGTTGCTCGACAGCTGGTTTTTCAGATCGAACGGCGCAAGCGCGCCCATTACATCCATCGCGGCAACTTCGGCAGCGGGCTTGTCCTGCACGGCGGAGATTACCAGCGCAACGATGCCCTTGGTGATCGCGGCATTGCTATCGGCGAGGAAGTGCAGGTTCTGTTCTTCCTGCGATGCGGGATAGACCCATACAGCGGCCGAACACCCGCGCACCAGCGTGGCATCGGTTTTCAGCGCATCGGGCATTGGCTCAAGCTCGCGGCCGAGCTCGATCAGCAAGCCGTAGCGGTCGTCGCCTTCAAGGAATTCATATTCTTCGAGAATGTCGGAAAGGGTGCGCAATTATCAACTCCGTTCGCCCTGCTTTTGCGAGACTGCCCTAATAGAAAGGACAATGCTTCGACAAGCTCAGCATGAACGGGTTGAGGTCATGGCAGTTCCTCAGGTCACCCGCGAGGTTAACCGCTCAGGCCGCCAGGCCGG
Organism: Porphyrobacter sp. AAP60; assembly: GCF_001296025.1. Classification (GTDB taxonomy): domain Bacteria; phylum Pseudomonadota; class Alphaproteobacteria; order Sphingomonadales; family Sphingomonadaceae; genus Erythrobacter. Next base: position 53,681 of record NZ_LJHV01000010.1, read on the forward strand.
GTGAAGGCGTGCCAGATCACATAGAACCAGCCGAAGAACCCATGGACAATCGCCCAGATGATCGATTGGTGCAGGCTCCAGCTGATCGCCACCGCGATGGCGCTGCCAAGGCCGATGCCGGCCTGTGTGGCGGTATCGCGCGCGCCGCTCACAGTTCCACCCCGCTGGCGATGGCTTCCAGCTTGCGGATGCGTTCCTTGAGATCGGCCAGTTCGATCCGCGCAGTGCCGATGCCGGAACCTTCGTCGGCGGCGGGGCGGGGCAGGGCGCGGTCAAGCTCCTGCCGCTTGAGATCGAGCCAGCCCTGCCAGCCACGCAGCAGTGCAGCAGCGATGATGACAACGGCGATCAGGCTGGATGTGGCCATGATGATTGTCGGGTCGAGAAGGGGCGTAATCATTCGCTCTGTTCCTCCTTGCTGGCGGCGGGCAAGCCCCGCAGCGCTTCGATTTCGGCAGTAATCCGCGCCCGTTCGCGCGCATCGCCGGAGTTGCTGTCGGTCACGATGCGTTCCAGCACCTTGATCCGTTCCTTCAGTTCGGTGACTTCGCGCTGTGCCGCCTCGATTTCGGCCTGGCTGCGACCATCATCGCGCGGAGCGAGGGTTTCCTTGCCATATTCATCGGTCGTGATCCCGGCGCGCGCCTTGGTATATTGCACCACGCCCCAAACGATGATCCCGATAATGGCAACGAGAGCCCAGCCGCTCATCATGCTTCGCCCTTGTCTTTCAGGTTCGACAGGGCCCGGTCCCGCAGTGCGTCAATCTCTGCGCCGAGGTGGTAGCCGCCGTCTGTGACGATCCGTTCGACATTGATCAGCCGGTCTTTCATCGCGCCCAGTTCGGCCCGCAATTCGGCGTTTTCCTGGGTCAGCAGGGTAACGCGGTGGGCGGTCTGCTTGTCCGATCCCGGCTTCAAAGACTGGCCCCACATCCCTTCGAGCGGGTAGCCGTTCTTGATCTTCATCCGGGTGGTCTGGAACGAGGTCAGGATACCGCCCGCGCCGAGCACAAAGGCCCCGCCAATGATCCAGCCGAGATAGGGGAGAAAGTCGACAGCTTCCATCACACGCGCTCCTTGCTAAGGCCGAGCGGCACGCCCGCGCCATCCTCGTCAACGCGGCGCTGGTCGCGCAGCGCTTCGATCTGGGTGGCGATATCGTAACCGCGATCGGTGACGATGCGTTCGAGCACCTGCACCCGGTCTTCCAGCCGCTGGATGTGAGACGCATATTGTGCGGCCTTTTCAGCGGTGTGTTCGGCCGTGCTTTGAACTTGAAGTTTGGCAATCTTCTGCTGATGCGAAGTCCAGATCCCCAGCAGGGGTATTCCGAAAATCATGACAACCGCTGCCAGTCCGATGAATTCGCCCATAGTCTTGGTCCCTGTTGCGTATTGGCGATTAGCGCAGCCGCTCGATTTCGGCGGTCAGGCGCGGATTGCTGCTGACATAGTGGGTTTCCACTGCGGCCAGGCGGCGGTCGATGTCACGGAAATTGGCGCGGATTTCCTTGGCCGTGCGCTTCGGGTTCTGGCGCACGCCCTGCCAGTATTTCTGCTCGCTCGCGTCGCGATAAAGGTGGGGCGGCTTCTTGTTGAGGATGAAGCCGGCGATGAAATAGGCGATTATCGAGGGGCCGCCGGTGATGAAAATCGAAGCGACTGCTGCAAACCGGACCCAGAATACATTGACCCCGGTGTAATCGGCGATGCCGGAACACACGCCCATGATCCTGGCATTGTACTTGTCGCGATAAAGCGTGGTGCGGGGGCTGTTCATGCGCGGGTTCCCTTCTTCTCTGCGATCAGCGCTTCCAGTTCGCGCAGTTGCTGGTTGTCCTTTTCCTGATCGGCGATCAGGCGGCGGGCAGGGGTGAATTCGGGCTCGTCGCTGGCGACCAGCCGTTCGACCGTTTCCATCCGCTCATCCAGCCGCTTGGCGAGGTTGTAGAGTTCCTCCAGCAGCACCTCGTCATCGGTGGTAATCGTGGCTGCTGTCTTCCACTTGGTCATGTAATGAAGGATGACCCAGGGCAATCCGATGAACAGCATCGCCACAATCAGGATTGGTTCAAAATCCATGGTCTATTCCCCCTTGCTGTCGTCGGCCTTGCCGAGCGCCTTCTTCATGGCCTCAAGTTCATCATCAATCGCGTCCGATCCGGCGAGCGCCGCGATTTCATCGGCGAGCGACGGGGTCTTGCCTTCTGCAATCTGCAAAGCGTCGGCGCGGCCTTCGGCGTAATCGACCCGGCGTTCGAGCTGGTCGAAGCGGGCTAGCGCTTCATCGGTGCGTTCGGTGCTCATCAGCGTGCGCAGCTTGACGCGGTTTTCGGCGCTTTCGAGACGCGCAGCGATTGCAGTCTGGCGGCTGCGGGCCTCGCGCAGGCGGTGCTGCAGCTTGGCGATATCGTCTTCGTAAGCGCGCAGCGCATCGTCGAGCACGGCGATTTCCGCCTTCAGCTGATCGGCCATGTCACCGGCCTTCTTCTTTTCGACCAGCGCCGCACGGGCCAGATCCTCACGATCCTTGGAGAGGGCCAATTGCGCCTTTTCGCCCCAGTCGGCCTGCAACCTGTCGAGCTTCACGCAATGACGGTGCATTTCTTTCTGATCGGCAATTGTGCGCGCCGCGCTGGCGCGGACTTCGACCAGGGTTTCCTCCATTTCGAGGATGATCATGCGGATCATCTTGGTCGGATCATCGGCCTTGTCGAGCATATCGTTGAAATTGGCGGCAATGATGTCGCGGGTGCGGCTGAAAATGCCCATGAAGGCTACTCCATCGAGAAACGAGTTGGCGCGATCCCGTGCGCTGCTGCGTGCAGAATCGGAACCGCCGGTATTGTCCTGCGATTGCGCTTTGGAAGGGTTGCGACGCAAGGCTTCGATTTCCTCGTCAAGCCGCGTGAGCCTTCCGGCGCTGAGCAGGCGGGTGGGGTGGGCCGGAGTATCGCTGCTCTGGTCGGCGCGAGCCGGGCGTGCGCCGCCGGCAGCATCTGCAGGGGGGACATCCTGCATGGGGCGCTCCGGCCCAAGGGGGTCAAAAGGGTCGCCCATATCAGGCGATCTCGATCATCGCGCCCGCTGATGCAGCGGGATAAGCGATCGGGGCAGCATGGGCAGCGCCCGGCTGGATCTGCGAAGACAGCGCGATCATCATCACCATCGCGGCAATGCTGGCCATCGCGGCATGTCCGACCTTGGAATTCCAGAAGCTGCTGGCGGCGGGATTGTGGTTGATCATGGCGGGTCTCCGTGGCGGTAAGCGTCGTGTTGCCAAGTATTTTGCAATCGGCGTGCCAAACTCGAAGAATGGCGGAATTGCTGGGTTTTTCGGGTTGGGTTACAAACTACTGTTAGTGTCTATTGCCAAGCATTGGGGAATTTCACTATATGTTTGGGTGTGAAGAACGAAAGCCAGTTTATTGGTCAATCGGGGGCCTTTCTCGACGCAGTCGAACGCGCCAGCCGCGCTGCGTCAATGAACCGCCCCGTGCTGGTGATCGGCGAACGCGGCACCGGCAAAGAATTGATCGCCGAACGCCTGCACCGCCTGTCGTCGCGCTGGGACGAACCGCTGGTCACCATGAACTGCGCAGCGCTACCCGAAACGCTGATCGAAGCAGAACTGTTCGGCCACGAGGCCGGTGCATTTACTGGAGCAACCAAGGCACGTACGGGCCGGTTCGAGGAGGCAGACAGGGGCACCCTGTTCCTCGATGAACTTGGCACGCTGTCGATGGGCGCACAGGAACGGCTGCTGCGCGCGGTCGAATATGGCGAGATCACCCGTATCGGTGCTTCACGCCCGATCAGGGTCGATGTGCGGATTGTGGCGGCGACCAATGATGATCTTCCCGCTCTGGCCGCATCGGGTGAGTTTCGTGCCGATCTGCTCGACCGACTCAGCTTCGAGGTGATCACCTTGCCGCCACTCCGCGTGCGTGAGGGCGATATCGGGGTGCTGGCCGAATATTTCGGTAGGCGCATGGCAGCCGAGCTGGATTGGGATCGCTGGCCGGGCTTCGCGGGCCATGTGATGGATGCGCTGGAAGATCATGCCTGGCCCGGCAATGTCCGGGAATTGCGCAATGTGGTCGAACGCGCGGTCTATCGCTGGGGCGATTTCGAAACACCAATCGCTCACGTTCAGTTCGATCCGTTCGACAGCCCTTGGCGCCCGCGCCCCCCCGAACATCGCCGCAGCACGTCAGCTGCTCTATCGCCCAAACCGGCGCCCGGCGCGCCGGACGCCGCCCTTGTGCCTGCGCCGAATTTTGACGCGGTCGATGATTTGCGGATCGCAGTCGATACCCATGAGCGGGCAATTCTCCAGCATGCTCTTGGCAAGCACCGTTGGAACCAGCGCCAGACAGCCCGTGCGCTGGGCCTGACCTATGACCAGCTGCGCCACTGCATCCGCAAGCATGGCCTGATGCAGGAGCAGGACGAGAGCGCCTGAACGTTCGGCAGTCCGATACGGGCTGACTAGGTAGTTCGACCAGTGGCCCGCTTGTCTCGGGTTTCACCAAGTTGTGCGAGCTTTGGCTATTATGCCGCAGCTTGCCGCCACGACCTCGCCAGACGATCCCGCCGACAATTTCGGGCGGCGGGCCGCTGCGCGGTTACGCCTGTCGATCCCTGCGCGGATCGTGACGGTCTATGAAACCCAGACCTGCATCCTGCTTGACCTGTCGCAGACCGGCGCGCGGATCGGCATCGCCGATCCGATGGCCTTGGGGGATGGCGGGTTCCTGATGGTCGGGCCGATCGAAGCCTTTGGCGAAGCGGTGCGGCTGACGCTTGGCCATGGCGGCGGCGTCAACGGGATCGCGTTCGAAGAGCCACTGTCGCACGATGAGGTGTTGGCGGTGCGCCACCATGCCGAAACCTTCCGGCAGATCGAGCGCGAAACGCTGCGTGATCAGGTGCGGCGCTGGGTGACCGGAAGGTAACCGAGGCGAACCAGGCGCTGCACAAGCTCTAGGGTTCAGGTTCGCTCTTGCCAAATACGGTGCCACAGACTAGGTGGCAGCCCAATCCCGGCATTGTCGTGACAAGGTTTGGATGCTGGCGCCTCCGGGGGCCGGCCCCACACCGCGTTTGCGCAAGGCCGATTCGACCGCAATTCCGTCCGGAGCATGAATGGCCGATATCGCCCGCCTGACCCAGTTGATCGAACCCGAAGCGACGGCGCTCGGGTTTGAACTGGTGCGCGTGGCGATGCTGGCATCCGAAGCTGGCGATGGCGGCATGGCCTTGCAGATCATGGCAGAAGACCCGTCCACCGGGCAGTTGGTGATCGATCAATGCGCCGCCCTGTCGCGGCGGGTGTCCGATGTGATCGATGCCGCCGAAGAAGCCGGCGAGGAGCTGATTGAGGGGGCTTACCACCTCGAAGTGTCGTCTCCGGGTATCGACCGTCCGCTCACGCGCGACAAGGATTTCGCCAACTGGGCGGGGTACGAGGTGCGGGTTGTGATGGACAAGAGTTTTGAAGGCCAGCGCGTCAACAAGGGCGTGCTAGGCGGGCTCGAGGATGGTATGATCCTCGTCGCTGAAGTTAAGGCGGGCGATGTGCGTCTGCCGCTGGAACAGGTTCATACGGCCAAGCTCGTCCTCACCGACGCGCTGATTGCCGCCACCCGCCCGCTGGATACCAGCGGTGCTGACGAACTCATCGAAGACACAGAGAAGGCAGACGACTGATGAGTGCCATTTCCGCCAACAAGGCCGAACTCCTTGCGATCGCCAACGCGGTCGCCTCGGAAAAGATGATCGACAAATCGATCGTGATCGAGGCGATGGAAGAAGCGATCCAGAAATCCGCGCGTAACCGTTACGGCGCGGAAAACGACATCCGGGCCAAGCTCGATCCGCTGACCGGCGATCTGACGCTGTGGCGTGTGGTCGAGGTGGTCGAAGAGGTTGAAGATTACTTCAAGCAGGTCGATCTCAAGCAGGGCGAGAAACTTCAGCCAGGCGCCAAGGTCGGCGATTTCATCGTCGATCCGCTGCCGCCGGTCGATCTCGGCCGCATCGACGCGCAGTCGGCAAAGCAGGTGATCTTCCAGAAGGTCCGCGATGCCGAGCGTGAACGCCAGTTCGAAGAATTCAAGGATCGTCAGGGCGAAGTCATCACCGGCGTGATCAAGTCGGTCGAATTCGGCCACGTGATCGTCAACCTCGGGCGCGCCGAAGGTGTGATCCGTCGCGACCAGCAGATCCCGCGCGAAGCCGCCCGTACCGGTGAGCGCGTGCGCGCGCTGATCACCAAGGTGGAACGCAACAACCGCGGCCCGCAGATTTTCCTCAGCCGCGCGCACCCCGATTTCATGAAGAAGCTGTTCGCGCAGGAAGTGCCCGAAATCTACGACGGCATCATCGAAATCAAGGCTGCCGCCCGCGATCCCGGCAGCCGCGCCAAGATCGGCGTGATCAGCCGCGATTCCAGCATCGACCCCGTCGGCGCCTGCGTCGGCATGAAGGGCAGCCGCGTGCAGGCCGTCGTGCAGGAATTGCAGGGCGAAAAGATCGATATCATTCCGTGGTCGGAAGACACTGCGACTTTCGTGGTCAATGCGCTTCAGCCCGCCACCGTCAGCCGCGTGGTGCTTGACGAGGATGACGGCCGCATCGAAGTGGTGGTGCCTGACGATCAGCTTTCGCTGGCGATCGGTCGCCGCGGCCAGAACGTGCGTCTGGCGAGCCAGCTGACCGGTCACCAGATCGACATCATGACCGAGGAAGAAGCCTCGGAAAAGCGGTCGAAGGAATTTGCCGAACGTTCCAAGATGTTCGAGGAAGAACTCGACGTCGACGAAACCCTGTCGCAGCTGCTGGTGGCAGAAGGCTTCGCCGAACTGGTCGAAGTCGCCTATGTCGATCTGGCCGAACTCGCCACGATTGAAGGCTTCGACGAAGAACTGGCCGAAGAATTGCAGAGTCGCGCTCTGGAAGCGCTCGAACGTCAGGAAGCTGCGCACCGCGAAGTGCGCCGCGGTCTGGGCGTAGAAGATGCACTGTCCGAAATTCCGCACCTTTCCGAAGCGATGCTGGTCACGCTCGGTAAGGCAGGGATCAAGACGCTTGACGATCTGGCCGATCTTGCCACCGATGAACTGATCGCCAAGAAGCGCGAGGCGCCGCGTCGCCGCGGGCCTGCTGAAGGCCCTCCGCAGCGGCGTCCGCAGCGCGAGACCGACAAGGGCGGCGTGCTGGGCGAGTATGGTCTCTCGGAAGAGCAGGGCAACGAAATCATCATGGCCGCGCGTGCGCACTGGTTCGAAGACGAAGTCTCCGAACCGACCGAGGAGGCCGCCCATGCGGACTCCACCCAATGAGCGCCTGACGTCCGACATCGCTGAGCCGGCGCTCCCTGCAACTGCGGGGAGCGAGCGGCGCTGCATCCTGTCCGGGGAAACCACGGAGCGGGAAGGACTGGTGCGTCTGGCGATTTCGCCCGATGGCCTGGTGCTACCCGATGTCGCCGCCAAGGCACCCGGACGGGGCGCGTGGATCGGGGTTGACCGACCAGCGCTTGAAAGCGCGCTTGGCGATGGCCATCTCAGAAAGGCAATGATGCGGGCCTTCAAGGGCGCGCCGCTGACAATTCCCGAAGATCTGCCAGAACGGGTCGAGGCTGCACTGGCCCGACATTTGTGCGACCGGCTGGGGCTTGAGCTGCGATCGGGCAACATCGTGATGGGTTCGGCCCGGATTGAGGAACAAGCGCGCAGCGGGCGCATAGCTGTGCTGCTCCATGCCTCTGATAGTAGCGAGGATGGCCGCCGCAAACTCGATCAGGCTTGGCGCGTCGGAAACGATGCCGAGGGTTCGGGGATGCGCGGCGAGGTCTTGCCACTAGACCGCACTGCGCTGTCTGTGGCATTGGGCCGCGACAATGTTGTCCATCTGGGCGTCGCCGGTCATCCTGGCGACCTGCGCGCGGCCAAACGCGTGCTCCAGGCGGTTTCCCGGCTCACGCACTATGCCGAGAGCGATCGGGCGAGAACAATGAATGCAACGGGCCGGGATACTTCCGGCCACGCCGACCAGCCGCAGGGCGGGCCGACGACTATTGATGAATACGTGAAGGACTGACGAGCGATAATGAGCGACGACAACGACAACCAGCGCACCCGCAAGCCACTGGGCCTCAAACGCTCGGTTGACGCGGGCGAGGTCAAGCAGACCTTCAGCCACGGCCGCACCAACAAGGTGGTGGTCGAGGTGAAGCGTCGCCGCGTTCTCGGCAAGCCCGGCAGCGAAGCGGCAGCAACGCCGCCGCCGCCAGCCCCCGTCGAGGCCGCTCCGACACCTGCGCCCGCACCTGTACCGACGCCCACGCCCGCTCCGGCCCCGCGCCCCGCGCGACCCGCACCTGCTGGCGAAACGCCGCAAGAGCGCGTGAAGCGGCTCCAGCTCGAAGCCGAGGAAGAGCGGCTGCGGATGGCGGAAGAAGCGCGCAAGCGCGAAACCGAAGAAGCCCGCGCCCGCGAGGAAGAAGAGCGTCGCCGCGTCGAGGAAAACCGCCGCGCCGAGGAAGAGGCTGAAAAGCAGCGCACAGCTGTCGCAAGCGCCCCCCCGGTTGCCGACGAAGCACCTGCTGTAGAGGCCCCCGAGCCTGCTGCTGAAGCGCCAACCGAAGAGCCCGCCGCAAAGGCCGAAGCAGCCCCCGCCGCACGGCGTTTCACGCCTGTGGAGCGCCCCGAGGTCAAGCGGCCCGAGGTCAAGAAGAAGAAAGAAGACAAGCGCGCCGCGCCAAGCGACGAAGGCAAGGATACCCGCCGTTCAGGCAAGCTGACCGTTACCCGCGCGCTGAACGAGGATGAAGGCCGCCGTGCCCGGAGTCTTGCTGCGCTCAAGCGTGCGCGTGAAAAGGAACGCCGCGGTCAGGGCGGCCCGTCCAAGCCGCGTGAAAAGCAGGTGCGCGACGTGGTCGTGCCCGAAGCGATTACCGTTAGCGAACTCGCCAACCGCATGGCCGAAAAGGGCGCGGATCTGGTGAAGGCCTTGTTCAACCTCGGTATGATGGTCACCGTCAACCAGACCATCGATCAGGACACGGCAGAGCTGCTGGTCGAGGAGTTCGGCCACAATATCACCCGCGTCTCCGCGAGCGATGTCGACATCGTTTCGAACGAGGATTCCGATCCCGAAGAAACACTGGTGTCACGTCCGCCAGTGGTCACGATCATGGGTCACGTCGACCACGGCAAGACCAGCCTGCTCGATGCCCTGCGCGGCACGGATGTGGTGAAGGGCGAGGCCGGGGGTATCACCCAGCATATCGGCGCTTACCAGATCACCACAAAGGCGAAGGACAAGATCACCTTCCTCGACACGCCAGGCCACGCGGCCTTCACCGAAATGCGGATGCGCGGCGCGAATGTGACCGACATCGTCATTCTGGTGGTTGCAGGCGATGACGGGCTGATGCCGCAGACGATCGAGGCGATCAACCACACCAAGGCCGCTGGCGTGCCGATGATCGTGGCGATCACCAAATCGGACAAGTCCGAATTCAACCCGCAGAAGATCCGCGAACGTCTGCTCGAACACGAAATCGTGGTCGAGGCGATGTCAGGCGACGTGCAGGATGTCGAGGTTTCGGCCAAGACCGGCGCAGGGCTCGACAAGCTGATCGAAGCTATTGGCTTGCAGGCCGAACTGCTTGAACTCAAGGCGCGGCCTGATCGCGATGCCGAAGCAACGGTTATCGAAGCGCAGCTCGACAAGGGCCGCGGCCCTGTGGCGACTGTGCTGGTAACACGCGGCACGCTGAAGCGTGGCGATACCTTCGTGGTCGGCACGCAGAGCGGCAAGGTGCGGGCAATTGTCGATGACAAGGGCAAGCAGCTGAAGGAAGCTGGCCCGTCAATGCCGGTCGAAGTGCTCGGCCTTGGCGGCGTGCCTTCAGCCGGTGACAATCTCACCGTGGTCGAGAACGAACAGCGCGCCCGCGAAGTTGCCAAGTATCGTCAGGAAATGGCGACGGAAAAGCGCACCGCGCTGGCTCCGACCAATTTCGACACGATGTTCAGCACCCTGTCCTCCAACGTCATCGAATTCCCGGTGGTGGTAAAGGCCGACGTGCAAGGCAGCGTCGAGGCGATCGTCACTGCACTGCACAACCTGTCGAACGACGACATCAAGGTGCGCGTGCTCAATGGCGGTGTCGGTGCAATCACCGAAAGCGACGTGGTGCTGGCAGGCGGGTCCAAGGCGCCGATTATCGGGTTCAATGTGCGTCCGAACGCCAAGGCGCGCGAGCTGCTGAAACGCGATAATGTGCGGATGATGTATTACGATGTCATCTATCACCTGACCGATGCGATCGCCAAGGAGATGATTGGCGAGCTTGGCCCAGAACGGGTTGAACATGTGGTCGGCCGCGCGCTGGTCAAAGAAGTGTTCAAGTCGGGCAAGCGCGACAAGGCGGCTGGTCTGCTGGTGGAAGAAGGGGTCATCCGCAAGGGACTGTTCGCCCGTCTCACCCGCGCCGATGTCATCGTTTCGGCGACCAAGATCGCGTCCCTGCGGCGCTTCAAGGACGATGTCGACGAAGTGCGCACCGGCCTGGAATGCGGCGTGGTGCTGGAAGATACCAACGACATCAAGCCGGGCGACCAGCTTGAAGTCTTCTCGGTCGAGGAGCGTGAGCGGACACTGTGAGCCTGAACGACACGCACTACCCAGACGATGCCGGGCAGTCGCCACATACGGCGCTGCTCGGCTCGGAATTTGTCAGTTGGGATGCGGACACGCAGACCGCGACCATGCGTTTCACCGTGAAGCGCGAAATGACCACCTGGCGCGGCGGCGTGCAAGGGGGACTGGTTGCGGGCTATCTCGATGATGTGATGGGTTACGCCTATGTTGCGGCGACAGACGGCGAGATGGCACCGCTTAATCTCGATATTTCCATGAGCCTTATCCGTCTGATTCCGGACGGCGCGACGGTCATTGGCAAGGGGCGGGTGGTCAAGGGTGGCCGGCGGGTGGTGTTCCTCGAAGGGGAACTCTACGCGGAAGACGGCACGCTCTACGCCCGCTCCACGTCAACCGCCTTGCCGACTCCGCGTCCGACGCCCAGCAGCACGGGGATGGGCTGATGGCCAAGGCGCCCTTCACCACCGAACAGCAATCGGTTCGCGTCCTCAAGGTGGGGGAGCGGGTGCGGCATATCCTGTCCGAACTGCTCGCGCGGGGCGATGTGCATGACGATGTGGTGCGTGCGGCGCATATCTCGGTAACCGAAGTGCGCATGACCCCCGATCTGCGTCACGCCACGGCCTATGTGAAGCCGCTGATGGGGGCGGGTGAGGACGAGGTCGTGCATGCGCTGCGGCAGAATACTGCTTTCCTCCAGCGCGAAGTCGCACAGCGGCTCGGCCTCAAGTTCGCGCCGAAGCTGCGCTTCCGCAAGGATGAAAGCTTTGCCGAGGCTGACCGGATCGAAGCGCTGCTGCGTGATCCCAAGGTGGCACGGGACCTTGAGGACGGCGAGGAAGAATAACCTCGTCTCACATGGTTGCCTGCAACCGCGTGAAAGCCCGCGCGGCGCTTGTGCGTTGCCTTTGCGTTGGCGTAAGCCGTAACGCACAACGCCTTACCGTGGCACCATCCGCGCTTTCAACGTGATATCGACCTTGTTGCCAACCACCAGCTGGTAGGATTTCATCCCGTACTTGCGCCGATCAATGGTGGTGGTGCCGGTAAAGCTAACCGGCTTGCCAGCTTGTGCGAGCGGATCGGCGTCGAAAGTCACAGCCAGCGTCTGCGGCTGGGTTATGCCGCGCGCGGTCAGCTCGCCGCTTACAGTGCCGCGTGTCGGGCTGGTAAGTTTCAACGAGCGGCCCACGAACCGCACGCTAGGATATTTTTCGACCCAGAAGAACTTGTCACCCCGCAGCCGGGCTAGGGTGACATCATCGGGCGCCTCGATTGCGGTGGCATCGAAGGTTACGTCGATGACGGCACGTTCGGGCGCGCCGGGCACGATGGTTACAGCGCCCTGCATCTTGGGAAAGCGCGCGGTTTTGCTGGATAGGCCGAAGAACGGAACTTTGGCGGACACATTGCTCGCCGAAGCATCGAGCGTGTAGCGTTGAGGCGTGCCAACCGTGTTGGCCGCACCCGCTCCTGCAAGCGCGAAAACCGCCGCTAGTGGCAGCAGCACGAACCTTGCGAGGATACTACGGGTGTTTGTCATGCTGTAGATACGCTCCAACGGGGCAAAAGGTTCAACCCCGGCCTCGCCCAGTGGACAGCAAGGCGTTAGGCAGGCGCGATGGCCAAGCTCTATTTCTACTATGCCAGCATGAACGCAGGCAAAAGCTCGCACCTGTTGCAGGCCGATTTCAACTACCGCGAACGCGGCATGGCAACGATGCTGTGGACGGCGGCACTCGATATCCGGTCAGGCGGGCTGGTCAAAAGCCGGATCGGGCTGGAGAGTGACGCGCACAAGTTCCATCCCGATACCGATCTGTGGGCAGCGGTCAGCGCAAGCCACAAGGTGCAGCCGCTCGATTGCGTGCTGGTTGACGAGGCACAGTTCCTGACATCCGCGCAGGTGTGGCAGCTTGCCCGGCTTGCGGATGAAGCGGGCATTCCTGTGCTTTGCTACGGTTTGCGGACGGACTTTCAGGGTGAGCTGTTCCCTGGATCGGCAGTGCTGCTTGGCATTGCCGATGCCTTGGTGGAGCTGAAGGCGGTTTGCCACTGCGGGCGCAAGGCGACGATGAACCTGCGTGTCGATGCCAGCGGCGCTGCGGTGCGGCAGGGGCAGCAGACCGAGATCGGCGGCAATGATCGCTATGTCGCGCTGTGCCGCAAGCATTTCTCCGAGGCGATGGGGCGATGACTGCGGACCGAAACGTTCCCTTGTCAGGTTGGCTGATCCTCGACAAACCAAAGGGTATGGGCAGCACCCAGGGCGTCAGCGCGGTCAAGCGCGTGCTGCGCCAGAACGGTTATGCCAAGACCAAGGTCGGCCACGGCGGAACGCTCGATCCGCTCGCGGAAGGTGTGCTGCCGATTGCGCTGGGAGAGGCAACCAAGCTGGCCGGGCGAATGCTGGATGCGTCCAAGATCTACGAGTTCACGGTGCAATTCGGCGAGGAGACATCGACGCTCGATACGGAGGGCGATGTGGTGGCGACCAGCGATGTGCGCCCGACGCATGCGCAAGTCGAGGAGGTGCTGCCGCGGTTCACCGGTCCGATCAAGCAGGTGCCGCCAGCCTATTCGGCGCTGAAGGTTGGTGGCCAGCGCGCCTATGATCTGGCGCGGGCAGGCGAGGTGGTGGAACTGAAGTCGCGCAGCGTCACGATCCATTCGCTCGTGATGTTGCCCGGAGCGCAGGAGGGGGATTACGTCACCCTTGTCGCCCACGTTTCCAAGGGCACTTATATCCGCTCCCTTGCAAGGGACATCGCATACGCGCTGGGAACCTGCGGCCACGTCACCTATCTGCGCCGCACCAAGGCCGGGCCATTCACGCAAGAGCAGGCGATTTCGCTGGACAATCTGGAGGAAGCCGCTAAGCGCGCGAACCTTGAACACCTTCTCCTGCCGCTGGAGGCGGGGCTGGACGACATCCCGGCCCTTCACCTCGATCAGACAAGCGCGCAGGCGGTCCGACAGGGCCGGGTGCTGTCTGACATGCCCCAATCATCCGGGCTCTATCTGGCGAAACTGGGCGCTGTCCCGGTCGCGCTTATGGAAATTCTGGATGGCACGGCCACGGTCGTGCGGGGCTTCAACCTTCCCGATGTCGCTGAGTGAAAGAGAAATACCATGACGGTGACCGCCGAAAAGAAGCAGGAAATTATTGCCGACAACGCCCGCGATCAGGGCGATACCGGCAGCCCCGAAGTGCAGGTTGCGATCCTCACGCAGCGCATCCGCAACCTCACCGAGCACTTCAAGGATCACCACAAGGATAACCATTCGCGTCGTGGCCTGCTGATGATGGTCAACAAGCGCCGCACGCTGCTCGCATACCTCAAGAAGAAGGATGTCGAGCGCTACAACGCGCTGATCCAGAAGCTGGGCCTGCGTAAGTAAGAGTTTTGCGAAAGGGCGGCTCCAAGGGGCCGCCTTTTTTGCATTTGGGCATGCAGACATCCGGTCTGCTCCGCCTTGGGGCCAAAGCGCCCTGCACCGGACCGGGACGGTTGTTTCCCCGGCATATGAGGCCCCGCCCGGCAATATGGCTGAGCGGGTCAAAAGGAAAATCAATGTTCGACACGAAAACCGTATCGCTGGAGTGGGGCGGCAAGACCCTCACCCTGGAAACCGGGCGTATTGCCCGTCAGGCCGATGGCGCTGTGCTGGCTACCTATGGCGAAACCGTGGTGCTGTGCGCCGTGACCGCTGCCAAGTCGGTGAAAGAGGGCCAGGATTTCTTCCCGCTCACCGTCCACTATCAGGAAAAGTTCTCCGCCGCCGGTCGTATTCCGGGCGGCTTCTTCAAGCGTGAGCGCGGCGCGACCGAAAAGGAAACGCTGACAAGCCGCCTGATCGATCGTCCGATTCGCCCGCTGTTCCCCGAAGGTTTCTACAACGAAATCAACGTTATTTGTCAGGTGCTGTCATTCGACGGCGAGAACGAGCCGGACATGGTCGCCATGATCGCCGCTTCGGCTGCGCTGACCATCAGCGGTGTGCCGTTCATGGGCCCGATCGGCGCCTGCCGCGTCGGTTACGTTGATGGCGAATACACCCTCAACCCGAAGCAGGATCGCGCGCTGGCTGATGGCCAGCTCGATCTGGTCGTCGCCGCCACGCAAGACGCGGTGATGATGGTCGAATCCGAAGCCAAGGAACTGACCGAGGAAGTCATGCTCGGCGCAGTCATGTTCGCGCATGATGAAATCCGCAATGTGATCGGCGCGATCATCGAACTGGCAGAAGCAGCTGCCAAGGATCCGTGGAATGTCGACACGAGCGACAACACTGCGGATATGAAGGCCAAGCTCAAGGACATGATCGGCGGCGACATCGCAGCCGCTTACAAGCTGACCGACAAGTCGGCGCGTTCGAACGCGTTGAACGAAGCACGGGCCAAAGCCAAGGCAGCGTTTGCCGATGAAGGCGGTCAGACCCAGATGGTTGCTGGCAAGCTGATGAAGAAGCTCGAAGCCGAAATCGTGCGCACCGCGATCCTCAAGGATGGTCAGCGCATTGACGGCCGCAAGCTCGATCAGGTGCGCCCGATTGAAGCGATCGTCGGCTTCCTGCCGCGCACGCATGGTTCGTCGCTGTTCACTCGCGGCGAGACGCAGGCGATCTGCACCACCACGCTCGGCACCAAGGATTCCGAGCAGATGATCGATGGTCTGGAAGGCCTCAGCTATTCCAGCTTCATGCTGCACTACAACTTCCCGCCCTATTCGGTCGGTGAAGTGGGCCGCTTCGGCGCTCCGGGTCGCCGCGAAGTTGGCCACGGCAAGCTCGCCTGGCGCGCGCTCAACCCCGTGCTGCCGAGCAAGGAAGACTTCCCTTACACCATCCGCGTGTTGTCAGATATCACCGAGTCCAACGGCTCGTCGTCGATGGCGACCGTGTGCGGTGGCTGTCTTTCGATGATGGACGCCGGTGTTCCGGTGACGTCGCCCGTTTCGGGTATCGCGATGGGTCTGATCCTTGAAGGCGACGATTTCGCCGTTCTGTCCGACATTCTGGGTGATGAAGATCACCTGGGTGATATGGATTTCAAGGTCGCAGGGTCTGCCAAGGGCATCACCACGATGCAGATGGACATCAAGATTGCCGGCATCACGCAGGAAATCATGGCCAAGGCACTGGAACAGGCCAAGGCTGGCCGGATGCACATTCTGGGCGAAATGAACAAGGCGCTGGGCAATGCCCGCACCGAAGTCAGCAAGCACGCTCCGCGCATCGAGACGATTCAGATCGACAAATCGAAGATCCGTGACGTTATCGGCACCGGCGGCAAGGTGATCCGCGAGATCGTTGCTGAAACCGGCGCCAAGGTCGACATCGACGATGAAGGCGTGATCAAGATCTCGTCCAGCAACGTCGAGGAAATCGAAGCCGCCAAGAAGTGGATCCTCGGCATCACTCAGGAAGCTGAAGTGGGCAAGATCTATGACGGCAAGGTCGTGAACATCGTCGATTTCGGCGCCTTCGTGAACTTCATGGGCGGCAAGGATGGCCTCGTCCACGTTTCGGAAATGCGCAATGAGCGGGTCGAAAAGCCCACCGACGTCGTCTCCGAAGGCATGGAAGTGAAGGTCAAGGTTCTCGAAATCGATCCGCGCGGCAAGGTTCGCCTGTCGATGCGCGTCGTCGATCAGGAAACCGGTGCAGAGCTGGAAGACACCCGCCCGCCGCGCGAACCGCGCGAAGGTGGTCGGGGTGATCGTCCGGATCGCGGCGGCGGCGATCGTCGCGGCCCGCGCGGCGGCGGTGGTCGTGGCGGTGACCGTGGTGGTCGCAGCGGCGGCGGTGATCGCGGCCCGCGCGATAGCGGCCCGGCGGGTCTGCCCGACTTCCTCAAAGACTGATTGTCTAATCTGAGGTAAACAATTGGGGCCGCCCGGAGCGATCCGGGCGGCCCATTTGCTGTAACGGGACACCCGCATCATGCTCCAACGCGAACTCCTCGCCAGCGCCAAGATTGCGGATGGCGAAACACTCGATCTCTACACCCACGCTGGTCACTTCATGATCGTGATGGGCCGCAACGAGCTGATGAGCTCGCGAATGCGCTTTTCCGAAGAGCAATTGGCCGAGCTTACCATCGAACGGCTGGGTAAGGCCGATGCGCGGATGTTGATCGGCGGCTATGGCATGGGCTTCACATACCGCGCTGCCCGCGCCAAGCTGGGCGCGAAGGCACAGATCGTCATTGCCGAGATTTCCGAAGCGATCGTCGATTGGGCCAAGGGACCGATGGCACAGCTGACCGGCGATACCTTGTCAGACCCGCGTCTCGACCTCAGGATCTGCGATGTCGCGGCGCTGATCGACGATGCCAATGATGGCACTTCGGGCAAGTTCGATGCGATCCTGCTGGATGTCGACAACGGCCCCGACGGGATTGTGCGCGATGCCAATAACCGGATCTATTCGCGCACCGGCCTCGCCAAGGCGCGCGATGCGCTTGCCCCCGGCGGCATTCTTGCGGTGTGGTCAGCCGGACCGGATCCAGCGTTCCGCAAGCGGCTGCACGATACCGGTCTGGACATCGTCGAGTGGAAAACCCGATCACGCCCCAACAACAAGGGCGCGCATCATATCATCTGGTTTGCTCAGAAGTCGTAGATCAAAGTCATCCGGCTGAGCGTATCTGTCTGCACTGCGCCCGGTGCCGGGTTACTGTTATACTCAATGGCATAAGAAACCCGCGCTGACAGGCTGCTATTGAGCTTCGCGTTGAGGCCGGTGATCAAATCGATACTGGTGTTGCGCGAATCGATGATCGCGATTGCGGAGCCGCCTGTTTCGGCGACCGCATTTGTATCCTGCGTCAGCTTCAGCCGATCGGTGATGTTCCAGTCAAAGTCGACGCCAACCAACCCTGCGATACGGCTTTCATCGCGTCCGTCCACAAATTCGGTGACGCGGTAAGCCGGGCCGACTTTCATGGAAAGCTGGATGTCGTCTTTCCTTAGCGCCTGATAACCGATCCCGCCCGAAACGGCATAGCGCCCTGAAAAGCCCTGAAAGCGATCCCGTTCGTATTGGGCGAGCGCGTAAACGTAGAACCTGTCGGAGACATTGAAGTTGGGTTCATAGCGACCAAGGAACTGCTCGCGCGTGGTGACGCCATTGGCGCGCTGGTAATCGACCCTTCCGGTCAGCTTGTGTCGCCAGTCGATGCCGTTGCGCTCGGCTGTAAGGCTGGCGGTGAAACCGGTATTGTCGGTGTTGCCGGTTGCGCGGAACCCGCCGAGTTCGCCCTTGCCCTTCCACCTGTCGAACAATCCTGCCGCGCGGATCGCCTCTTCCCTCGCCTTGGCTTCGGCTGTCCTGCGCGCGGCCATTTCGCCCTCGAAGGTAGTGAGGATCGCGGTAATCTCGTCGTCGTCAGCGGGATAGGTAGCGCGCGCGATTTCGACCACGGTGCGCACTTTGCCTTCGTCACCCGTCGCAATGGCAGCGTCGAGCATGGCACGCACTGGTTCTGGCAGTTCGGCAGACGCCGGTGCGGAAAAGGCAAACGCCCCCGTCACTACGGCAAGCGCGATCATCCGCACACCTGCAATTGTGTCCATGTTAGCGCTCCCTCGTGCCTGCGCCAGCCATAGCGGGCAGGACTTAGGCAGGGCAAGGCCCGGCGCGCAACCGGGCCCTGCGTCTTATCGTACCCGTGGCCCGCCGAACGGCAAAGGCGGGGGCGGACGGCGTACGCCGCGCGGCAGTTGCGCCTGGTAGGCACGGCCGCAATGTTCGACGCAATAGGGGAAACCCGGGTTCACCTGCACACCGCAGAAATGGAAATCCGCCTCGCCCGGATGGCCCATCGGCCAGCGACACACCTTTTCCGACAGATCGAGCAGAGTGGTCTTGCCGGCGATTTCCGGACTCGGTTTGGCCGGGACAAGGCGGCGGGGCGGCGCGGGCGGGATCGGCGCCTGCTGGTCACCAGGGCCCTGCCGCAGAAATCCGCCGGGACCGACCGAAACGATCTTGGGCAAATCCGACTGCGAATTGGGCATCGGCTGCGAAGGGTTGGCGCTGGCGGTAGCATCTGCAGCTTCCGTGCGTGCTGGCGATGCTGCGGCGCGCGGGGCCGGGCGCTCGCTTGACTCGCTGCTGCGCGCAGCCGGTTCGGCCTGTGGTTCGGGCGCGGCCCGCGGGGTTGGAGCCGCTGGCTTCTTGACCGGCGCTGCTGCAGGCTTTTTCTTATCGTTCGCCTTGACCGGCGAGGGGCGGGCCTTGAGCCCGAGCCGGTGCGCTTTGCCAATCACCGCATTGCGACTGACCCCGCCGAGTTCGGTCGCGATCTCGCTGGCGGTGGAACCGCCTTCCCACATTTTCCTGAGCGTTCCGATGCGCTCGTCCGTCCAGCTCATACCTACTACCTGTTCCTGTGCCTGCGTCAGCGGCAGGAGCTTGTCATTGCAGCCCTTGCGGCCTAGGCACCCGTGCCATGGCCGAACCTGCTTCTGCAAACCCGTTGCGCAACGCCGCTCCCGTGACTGAAAAGACGCCTGATGACAAGACCGGCGGGAGCACCCGGTTCAGCGCACGCGGCGTTCCGGTCATCACCGGGATCAACCGCATAGGCCTGTTCGCCCTCTATATGAAGGAGGTGCGCCGGTTTCTCAAGGTTCAGACGCAGACAATCTGGGCACCTGCCTTCACAACGCTGCTGTTTCTGGTCATTTTCTCGGTCGCGCTGGGCCGTCAGGGACGCGAAGTGCTGGGCGTGCCCTTCGCCAGCTTCGTCGCACCGGGGCTTATTGTGATGGCGATGATGCAAAACGCCTTCGCCAATTCCTCTTTTTCACTGCTTTCGGGCAAGATGCAGGGCACCATCATCGATCTGCTGATGCCGCCGCTGTCGCCGGGCGAGTTGATGAGCGGCATTCTGGCAGCCGCCATAACCCGCGCATTTGCCGTGGGCTGCACAGTGGCGCTGGCCATGTCGTTGTGGCCGGGCGTATCGCTCGGCATGGCGCATCCCTGGGCGGTCGCCTGGTTCGGGCTGATGGGGGCGCTGCTGCTGGCAACGCTGGGGCTGGCAACGTCGATCTGGGCCGAAAAGTTTGATCACAACGCAGCGATCACCAATTTCATTATTGCCCCGCTGTCGCTGCTTTCGGGCACTTTCTATGTTATCGAGGATCTTGATCCGGCATTCCAGTGGATCAGCCGCCTGAACCCGTTCTTCTATGTGATTTCGGGCTTCCGCTATGGTTTTCTGGGAGCCACCGACATGGGCTCGGATGCAACGTTGGTTGGCGCTGCAGGGGGGTTGCTGGCAGTCAACCTGGCGTTGGCAGCGGGTGTGTACGCACTTCTTCGTTCAGGTTGGAAGCTGAAAAGCTGACGCGCGGTCAGTGAGTCAAGGACCGGCGCATCTTGTATCGCCCATCCTTGAACGCTTCGAAAAGCTGCGTCACGGTCGGATGGTCAATCGGGCCGCCATCGGCATCGCCGATCAGATTGCCCTGACTTACATAGGCCACATAGGACGAATCGTCGTTTTCCGCGAGCAGGTGGTAGAACGGCTGATCGCGGCGAGGGCGGATGTCTTCCGGGATCGATTCATACCATTCTTCCGAATTGGCGAATACCGGATCAATATCGAACACCACCCCGCGAAAGGCGAAAAGGCGGTGGCGAACCACATCGCCAATGCCGAAGCGGGCACGGGTCTCGCGCGGCGCGATGATCGTGCGCCCTGCCTGGGTGGAAAAGAACTCTGCGCGTTCCATGTCTCGCAATATGGGGCACTGCTGCGCCAAAACAAGCGCAGGTCTGGTGCAGGTGCGAGATATGCCCGCATTTTCTACCTTGTCAGGACTTGGCAAGCGCAAGGCCTTGGGCTAACGGGCGCGCTTCCTGTTGCCGGCCGCCTGACCAGCGGTCAACCAAGGCAGCAGATCTCGCGGAGAGGTGGCAGAGTGGTCGAATGCGCCGCACTCGAAATGCGGTTTACCGGCAACGGTAACGTGGGTTCGAATCCCACCCTCTCCGCCATCGGGCCTTCCAAGCCTGTCCAAGCCGACCCAAATCTTCGCGCAAGACCTTTACAATACAGGGCTTTGCCGTCCAATCCGCTCCAGCCCAATTCTACCCTAGCCAGATACATATCGGGGTAGATTGGGGGTAATGAACTCTAGCGGTTGGGGGTATCGGATGCTTACAGACAAGGCGGTTCGCGCTGCAACGCCGAGGGACAAATCTTACAAGGTGTCCGACAGCGGCGGGCTGTCCCTGCATGTATCGCCGAAGAATCACAAATCGTGGCGATTCAAGTACAGGATGGAGGGGAAGGAACAGCTCCTTACCCTAGGCACCTATCCAGAGGTATCGCTCGCCGAGGCACGGGAGAAGCGCAACGATGCTCGCAAACTGCTGCGGGAGGGCCGCGACCCCCGAATTTCTGCCAAGCGGGCCAAACTGGTTGGCGACAGCGGCACCTTCCAGACCTTTGAACAGGCAGCCCGCGAATGGCACTTGGTCCAGAAGCCGAGGTGGAAGCCGGTTCACGCCGACGATGTGATCACCAGCCTTGAGCGGGACATCTTCCCGCATCTGGGCACGATGCCGATGGACGTGATCGATAAACCGCTGCTGCTTTCGCTGCTGAAGAAGATCGAGGCGCGCGGGGCGATCGAGACGGCACGGCGGGTGAAGCAGCGGATCGCTGCCATCTATCGTTATGTGAACGCGCACGGCGCTGGGCTCGAGAATCCCGCGAACGACATTAACGATGCGCTCGCGCCACTGCCGCCCTCGAAGCGTTATCCCGCTCTGCTGGAGGTGGATGCAATAAGGCGAATGCTCGGCGACATCGACCGGGCGGGGGCGTCCCCAGTCACTCGGTTTGCCAGTCGTTTCCTTGCGCTCACAGCCCAGCGCCCAGGCATGGTCCGGCACATGGAATGGGGCGAGATCAGCGATGTCGACTGGGGTAATCCATCGGCGGATGTCAGCGAGGCGCTCTGGACAGTGCCTGCCGAGAAGATCAAGCAGGAACTGCATCTTCGCAGCGATGATGCTTTTGATCACAAAATCCCATTGTCGCGGCAGGCCGTCGAAACATTGCGGGCTGTCCGCCTACTGACCGGCAAGGCTCCTTTCGCCTTCCCCAATGCCCGTGCTGGCACTGTGGCGATGACCGAGAATGCGATCGGTTACCTCTACAATCGCGAGGGCTATAAAGGACGGCATGTGCCGCATGGCTGGCGCTCAAGCTTCTCGACCATCATGAACGAGCAGGCCGAACGTGAGTTGGGCACTGACCTGAGACTGCTTGGCGACCGGTTGATCATTGATCTAATGCTGGCCCACACCCCTGCAGGCATGAGCGCCACCGAATTGCGCTACAACCGGGCACGTTACATGGATCGCCGGCGTGAACTGGCCCAGCGCTGGGCCGATATGATCACGGAAGGCGCACTGCCGGCCACAGAGATCCTCGACAGCCCCCGCCGGAAACCGCGCTAGCTTCTCGCTCCTCGGCCTTGGGCTGCTGCTTTCTCTTCAACCCACGCCAACACTTCACTTTTGCGCCAGACTGCCCGGTTGCCAAGCAGGATGTTGTCCGGAAAGCCGTCGCTTTTGATTTTGGCGTAGATCGTGCTCCGCTTGAACTTGATCAGCGCCTCGACCTCCGGCAGCCTCAGCAATTCATCGCCGTCCGAAAGGGACTGCGACAATCTGACACTTGCATCGCCTCCAAAGCTCTGCCCCAACGGTTCGAGGGCTGCCTTCACTCGCCGGGCAGCCACCGCCCGTGCCGCGCGTAGCTGCGGGTCAAGAGCCGCTTCCAATTCGCGATTGCTGAGGCAATCGGGGGAATTCAAACCTGCGAGCCACTCGTCAAAATCAGCGCTGTCGACGAAGATGCGGTGTGTTGGTGGTGCTCCGGCATCCGCCCAGTGCTCAAGGTTGAAGGCACCGGTTGCCATCCTGGGCAGGGGATCGTCGATCTCCCACATGCTTGTCATGATCGGGACAACTTCGCCGCCGCCTAACGGCCGCGCGAAGGTCGCGACCCTTTGCCGTACGAACTGCGCGGTCAGAAATGCGGCATCCATAGTCACCAGATGGCGGCAGGCGTCGTTCTCGCCCTCGTCTTCTGGCGCGGCGAAAATCTCCGGAAGCTCGTGCGGATTGAAGCCCTGTTCGACACGGACTAGGTCGCCGAACGCCTTGACCAAGGCTATGCGACCCGCTGAAGTGGTCAAGGCTTGTTCAAGGTAGGGCGACCACGGCGTGATTTCTGTCATTCTAACCTTTGGCGATGTTGAGGATATGAGTTGCTTTATCGTCACAGATGGCGTCCGCATTCAAGAGGTTGCCATAATTGCCCTGCTAGTGGGCGCCGGCCTTGCGAGCAATATTCACCCACGCTGCGCAGCCGACGGCACGCAAAGCACACTATTAACGACTGCCTCTCGGGTGTATTCTGACCAGCGGCGAGGCCTTCGATCACGTCGCAGTCGGCTTGCTCTAAGGGAGGGGATGCCGAGCAGATCTTTCCGATTTATGATGGGTGCAAATATGTTGATGATGGTGCTCTGAAGCAAAATTGATGAGGCCTTCGTCTTGGTGCCAAGGAGCTTCGTCAACACGGAGCACGCAGTCAGTCGGCGCTTTCGAACTCAATCCTAGGCAGAACAACGACGCTCCAACAGCAGGACGCGTCGCTTCTCTCGTACTCGTCAGCGGCATCATCCTTAAACTGTTCGACGGCAGAGGATGCCTCTTCGAGCGTGTCGTGCAATGAAACTGAATAGTTACGTCCTACCTCGCCGATTACCGCATAAGCCGTACGAGGCGAAGAAGACCAAAGCAAATTGGCAGACAAGCTACTGAGATCGACGGAGGCTATTTCACAATTGATGCCGTCGCGCTCTGCGTCTCCGTGCACTGCAGTGAAAGCGTGCGAGGCATCCCACGCTGCCGAATAACTGCCGTAAATGATGGCAGTTTGGGCTCCGAAGGCGTCGACGATGAGAGCGGTCCAATCAAGCTGGTTTCTGGCCGTCTGCTCGACCGGATGACGCTTGGCGAAGCTTTTCTCACCATCGAGGATTCTAAGCAATGTTTTAAGCATGCGGCTCTCAGTAAGATACCTTTTTGACAATGCACTATCTCTGTCCTTGTAGACCACCGCAAATCTACTACGCTGCTCTTCAAGTGTAGATATTATGTCAAATATCGCATTACGATCAATAAACAACTTACAGTACTCCAAATTAAATTCATTCGATTTATAAACATGGAAGAAAATTTGGCAATAAAAACATATAAGCTAAAATGTTGCGGAACATAGAGTGAATTATCACTTGAATTTCGCTACATCCCTATTTGGCTGTTCGAATTCGAAGTTGTGCTGCCAATGTATGCGCGAAGCGAGCGCGGCGGTGTACAAACGGACAATTTCTGATTTCGCTATGCTTGGGTTTCCAGCGGTCATCTTCGCCGTGCTGGCAAGATCAAGCGAATGCATAACCACTTCAACGCCTGCGGCCTTCGGCCTGATAAACAGGTGAGATTGTGAACTCATCCCAAAGTCGCGGTGGATTTTGCCAGCCTCGCCTCCAACGCGCTGAATTACGAAGTCAGCATCAGAGGGGCTTTTGACGAAATCGAAGTCCGGGTGGCGCGTAGGCGGGCGCTGCGTAGTTCGCTTAATGTCCCTTCTGACCCAGATCTGGAATGCCGTCGGCACGTGTTTGCGTTTTCCGCAAAACCAGAACGCATTGTGCGGAACGGGCGCTTCGGCCACGAGATGTAGGTGGGGGTTCAAGCGCCGCTGGACAGACATTTTCTGGAAGGTTGCAGGCACGATGAATGCAATCAGCTCCGCTTTGAGCGCAGCCTGATTGAAGAATCGAATCGCCAGACTGCTGTTTTTACCAAACGGCGGGTTTCCAACGACTGCGAGCTTTCCGCTCTCAGGAATCTCGACCTTCAAAAAGTCTGCCTCGATAATTCCGGACGCTTTTGGATCAAGATCGTAGGCAAGGCTGCCTGGCGGAAGCAACCGCGAGAAAGACCCTGTCCCGGCGCTCGGCTCGATGAACCGATATCCGTGAAGATCGAATTCGCTCCGAAGAAAATCATATAGAGTGACTGCTACAGAAGAGTCAGTATAGAACTGATCGAGCAGGCGTTCTTTTGGCGGACGTTTGAGACGTTGGTTCATCTACAAGCTTGTAGGTAAGCTGTCGAGAAATCCCAAATCTCTTCACAAAAGATTTTTGCGGTCTAGAAAATAACGGATTAAAATGTACGAAGGCGCCGCAAGGGAATGGACGGGGTGGCTTATTGGCGATGTAGGTAAAAACGGTGCGACACGATCGTTAGAAAAATACATCAAGTCGTATGGTTGATGCGCAATCTCACGTGACAACGTCTGTGTCTAAAATTCATTACTGCATACCTATCAAAATAATTCAACAAGGGGCCCGTGTGTATAGAAAGTTCTACATGAGATCTTTCAATTTGTTCATGAAAAGTTCATATAAGATGACAATGTACATACTCATGTAAGAACAGGAGTGTAGATTGTGATTGATATTGTAAAAATCCACAAAAATGTTGATACGGATCAAGATAAATCAGTTTCATTGAGCACTGGTGAAGCTAAAAAGGGCAAATTACGTCGCCAGCTTACTGCTCGAGAGCGCGATGCTAGGTACGATAAATATCTGGCTGACAGAAACGGCAACAGCCGAATTGACCCTTGCGAGCCCAGTCTCGCCGGCTTGACTTGCGGCGCAATTGATACTGCCGTTAGGTTGATGAAGCGAAGTCAGCGGAGCGGGCAAAGGCCATCGCTAGCGCGCGTCGTGGGTAAGGTTTCAAAATTCTGTAACCTCACGACAGCTCAAAAAGAGTTGCTCCGCAAATGGCTGGCGTGGCTCATCGATCGAAGCTGGGTTCTTCGCGATCGCGGCCGCTCACCGGTGGTCGAGTGGGTACAATCACAGCCACCAGTCAGTGATATCTGGACCAATGAGCTTGCCGCATTTTGGTGCGCCAAGATCGATGGCAAAGTCAGGGTGGCCCAGAACGGTCAAAAGGCAGGTCTGCCGGTTTCATCATCATCGGGCCAGTCAGGCGTCGGGGCCGGTAAGGCCGAAAGCCAGTCTCGCCCGGAAGAGCCAAGAACGACGCCGACGGCAGCCGGTTCTGCGTTCCCGCCGGCTTGTTCCCGCCCGACCGGTGATCAACTGGGACGCTCTGCTTCATCGGTGCAGATTAGCGGCTCACCTATCGTGCCGTCGACGCCTTTGCCGGCTCTAGGCATCGATGCTGTTCGATCTGCCCAACCCGAGCCAGCTAGAGTTCCAGCAGCGCCAAGCCAAACGTCTGCGACGCAACCGCCTGCCTCACTGTCGATGGCAGATGGCTCGCTACCTTCAGGTGCCAGGCGAGAAATTTTTGAAGGGAAGACAATAATCATCCCAGAGTTGGATAACTTCTTTTTCAAGTCAGGTGCCCACAAAGCCAATTCATTCCTCAATGCGTTAAAACCGAATGGCTTCAACGAACAGACCCTTAGCGCTGCTATAAAGGCTCTCCTTCAAAATAAAGAAGAACTAAATGAGTTTCGTGGGCGCGGCGCGAAGCAGAGAGAATTTATCGATTATATCTTCACCCAGGTTGGGGTGAAGATCCCATGAAAACCACCGTAAAAGGGGGCCTAGAACTTTTGCAGGATGGGTGTGGGTATCCCACACTGGACGCCATCGTGTCGCTATCGCTTCGTGACGGCGGTTTTGTTTCAGCACCTGACTGGCTGAGATCGGGGCATTATCATGCCTTCTGATCAACGGAAGGACGCGCGTAAACGGGTGCGTGTAGCGGTGACATTCAGTCCCGAAGAAATGAGAGAATTAAAGCGTAAGGCCGGCGCTAAACCTGTCGCAGAATTTTGCCGAGAAAGGATTCTTTACAGCGATAACTTCCACGATCCATTGTTCGATGTCTGTGCGAAAATGAACGCGCAGGCGGAGCAAATGAAGGTGCTTCGCGCGCTACTTGCACGCTACTCTGGTGAGAAATGGAGGATGTTGCTCGGTGGCCCAGACGTCAGGCCGGTAGAGGTCAGCCCGCAGTTTATTAAAGATGTTCAACAAGCGATTGGGATCATCGACAAAGGTGTGAAGCTGGGCCGTGAAGCGATCCGGATCATTTCGACACGGACGATCAAATCACGTGTTATCGAGCCAATCAAGCCGGGGGCACCCCGGCGTTGATGATCAAGGTCTGGCAATATGCAGAACGCCTCAAAGGTGCCGCTGGCGGATCTACCCGCCAAAACCTTGCGTTCGGCACATCGCTCGCGACTGGGCGCTACATCTTCGGCTTCGAGACTTACCAAGATTTCACAGCGATGCGCGATCAGGTCATACGGGTTGGGGATTATGTCGCAGACACTGATCGAGCATCGGACCGCGTGGCGGGCCGGTATGCCTACAACATCGCGGCTGGCGAACCTGAAGAGCAAATCGATGAACTTGCAGTCAGCGCCGCTGCCGCAGGACTTAAACGGTTCTGGCACGTGGTCGTCAGCCACAGGCCCGGCGAGAGACTGACCGATGAACAGCTTGAAGAAACCAGACGGATCATCGCAGAGGTGCTCGGGGTCGATCAATGCCCGATGATTTGGGCAACCCATGAAGACAAAGCGCATCTCCATGAACATGGGTTGATTGTGTCCTACCTCGCTGACACCAATGAACCTGTCGCGTTTGGCGAGAGTTGGTGGAAGGAGAAGACGCAGATTGCCATAGCGATCTGCGAGCATCGCCTTGGTCTCGAGCCTGAGCCCAATCGGCGCTACGTGGCCGATGACAGCGGCGTCTATCACCTGTTGAGCGCCAGCAAGGTCGCTGACGCGGACGGTAAGCTCGTGCTCGGCCGCAAAGAGCTGCGGACCATGCAGCGCGAACATGATGCTTTCGTCGGTCAAAACAATGCCCCGGACGGGTCAGAGCCGGGCGATCCCTGGCCTTTGCAGCGGGTGGCTGAAAAACTTGCCGGACCGCTCATCTCCAAGTCGAAGTCGTGGAAGGAGGTGCATGAACGGTTGGCCTCCGTCGGCATGCGCTACCTTAAGGTTGGCGCCACAGGCGTTCTTGAGGGCGCTGATGGCGCCGGCCCATGGGCTCAAACCGAAGGTATCCGTACCGCAGCAGGTTCAGCCTACGCCCATGCTGCCCTCGGGAAACTGTCAAGGCGGCTACGGGAAGATTACTCGCCGCCGCCGCCCGATCTGCATGTTCGCGCTTTTGTCATGCCGGTTTTCAACCGGCACGCCGACAGCGCCGCAGATCAAAAGGTAGAGCGGCGGATCGAGTTGTCAGAGTTCAAGACGCTGACAGGCCACCTTGAGGCAGACTACAAGAAAGCCTTCAAGGAGTTCCAGAACAACGGGAAAGGGCAGGGAGTCAACGCGGCTCGGCAAAAGCGCAAGCAGGCGCATGTTTCGGAACTGTCAGCGGTAAAATTTGCCAAGTCCGACCTGGTGAGCCCGTCTAGCACCAGGGCCTCTGGGAAAAACGCCGCGCCGGAATTGCCACCTACCGAAATTGCAGCTTTTATTTGGGGCGCGACAGCAAGCGGCGACAACGCCAGCGCCGAGTATCGACTTCAGCAGCAAGCGATTGCCGCGGAATATCAGGTGAGGCGGAAGGATGAGCAAACCCGATACTACTATCTGGCGGGGCAACTGGCATTCATCGAACGCCAGCGAACCATCCAGATCGTCGCGGCGTGCAGAAAGGCCCGGATCGATGCGTTAAAGCTGGCGCGCGCGCTGTTCCAACAGATCCGCATCGCCGCGCGCCAAAAGGTCCGGGAGGGCCTCGCGCGGATTGCGGCTGAGCTAAAACTGAGCGTCGGGCCCGGCATTCTTGCCCGCTTTGTAGCAGATCATCTTGCAGCGGTCGAACGCGGTGATCGTCACAGCATTATGAAGCGCGCTGATATGTGGGCTCGGACGAACAAACACCGGAGTCACTGGCGAAACGAGACGTCGCGCGACCGCATCCACAGGCGGGATCGATCTGCCCGATTTACCGCCTCCGAATTGGCGCACCTGCGGGAGCGCAACTTGGAAGATCACTATGTCGGCCAGTCGCCGTCGAACACGCACGACATCAAGGTGAAGGCATCACGGACCCTGGATCATGCGATCCGCAATTCGCTGATGCTAGCGTCATCCCGGTACCACGTTGATGGCGTCCGATTCATGGACGACGCCGCGCTGCTCAGGCTGTTCCCGAAGGAGCGGTATGCCATTCAACCCAATATCCAGGCGCGCCTTCGCGCGATTGAGGCAATCCAGATCGAGGAGCGCCGCTGGATCGCTGCAGCCGTATTGAGCGGGCGTGTCAGCATTGCGCAAGGCGACCTTAAAGTCGCCCATGCGCGTGACAAGTGGGCCGAAGACTTCTGGGCAAAGCAAAAAGATGACCCGACCTTTCATCGGCTGCTGATGGTCTCTCGGATGCGGCCTGATCGGTTTCAGTTCGATCTCGACCAGCGCCCCGACATTGCAGCGTGGAAATCCGCACTGAATGAACAAGACCACCGCCTCGCAGACGGTATCGCTGACGAAATTTTTGTGGCGTCCGAACAGCATGGCCGAACTGTTGCAAACAGGAAGCTGGCCCAAGACAAAAACTCAGCGCGCAGTGCAAAGGACATCGCAGAAGAATATCGCCAACAGCTGTTTGAAACTTTGAATTATCATAGCGCTGAAGTGCTGCGTAAGACACCAGGCAGATTTGGTGAAGCGTATCGGGGTATCGCCTTCAAGCATCCGAACGCCACGAAAGGTCAGTGGGAGGATGTTAAAAGAAGCTATCGACGCATTTATGGCAAAGGGAATGGGCGGCGCGCGTGATTTTAGAATTATCTCTACGGTCTTCATTGAATGGATTGATTATAGCTCACATGCTGGGCGAGTGATGATTGACAAGGTCCAACATGTTTCCTAAATGTTCCAAACCGAGACAAGATAATACTTCCAACTTTTACTATGCAGCGTTTGTAAGTAGAGCGAATTCAGCGAACAAAGCGAAGTCAGCGAATGTCGCTGAATTCGCTGCTGAAGGAGGAGCATGGCAATGTCGAACAAAATACTACAAGGAGATGTCGACAATGCTGCTGATGCAGAGTTGAGGGCTGGCGGCAACGACGTCACAAAGGTCGTTGCAAACAAAGTCGCCCGCAGTCTCGGTCTGCCAAAAGCCAATGAGGCGTTTTACGCAAAGTTCGAGTCGTGGAAAGAGCGCCGCATTGCCGCAGGGATAAATCATGTTTCTTCTGCCCCACCGCAGCTTGCGCCGGAAATTGATCGTGTCTGGGATAGCCTCAAGCAAACTATCCTTGGCGTGGCCGGAAAGCTGATCGCCGAAAAAATTGAGCAGCACGACCGGGAGCGAGGTATTCTCCTTGAGGAAATCGCCAAAGGCGAGCTGCGCGAGCAGGAGCTTGCATCACAGAACAAAAACCTTCGCAGCGAAAAAGCTGCTACCGAACAGGCGCTAGCCGACAAGCAAGCCGAACTTGATGCATCACGCCATAATGCTCAGCGTGTTCAGGCGCAGCTCGATGAATCACGCAAAAATCTTGATAGCCTTGTGAGCGGACTTCGGGGCGGCCAAGCTGCAAAGCAGGGTGGCTTCAAGGGTTCAGCCCTGCCATCTGATCTGTTCGAGCAGGCGAGCGGCAACACCGAGCAAAGCGCGGCACCCAAGCCGAAGAGGGGACGTGGTCGCCCGCGCAAGACCCCTGCAAACCCTGCGGATTGACAGGCGGCATGGCTCTTGGTCGCAAACCGTCTGCCTGCCACGCAATTTTCTGCACTTCATCGGTTCGAAATTATGAGCTGCCTTGCAGGTCGCCATCGCGCGGGCTTGGGGCGGCACTTTTTTTGTCGCTACATTTGGAAAAGGCGATTGCCTGCCTCCCCCTGGTCGCAGCCCGTCGCGCTCAGCGACAAAATATGGCGCGCCGTACGCGGGCGCCTGTGATGCCGTCGAACAGAAAGAAAGATAGGAAGAAAGGATGCCGGTTTGAAACCGGCAGAGGGAAGGAAAAAAAGTAGGGCAGAATTGCTCGGCTTTGCCTTCGCCGGTTTCACCAACACCATTGGAGAAACCAATACCATGGATATCAATATCAGATCTCATCTGGATCCAGCCTGCGAGGCTTATGCCGAACAGCTGGAACCCAATCCCGAATACCGCGTGCTGCGAGCGCTACCGCAGCCATTTGCCGCAATGCCAAGCGATGGCGCGCCGCCAGAGGGACGATGTATCGCCCTGCTGGACGTCGAAACCACCTCGCTTGATGCGGCCAGCGGCAGCATCATCGAGATCGCAATCAAGCTTCTTTGGACTGATGGCGAGGGCAATTTGCTGGCCCACTTCCCCATCTTTTGTTGGCTGGAAGACCCTGGCCATGCCCTCGATCCAGCCATCGCAAAGCTGACCGGACTTTCTGATCGGCAGCTTGCTGGCAAGGTGATCGACGATGAAGCGGTGGGACGTCTGCTTGATAGGGCCGACTTGATCGTTGCCCATAATTCCCGCTTCGACCTTCAGTGGATCCTCCAACGCTGGCCCGATCTTTGGGAGAAGCCTTGGGCCTGTTCCTACAACGAAATCCAGTGGCAGGCGCTTTGTTTTGAAGGCCGCAGCCAACCATTCTTGTTGCAGCAACATGGTTGGTTTTCCCGCGCCCACCGGGCTCCGGACGATGTTTGGGCGTTATTCTGGCTGCTTATGCAATCGCGCCGCGATCCGGAAAACGATGACGGCGATGGTGTCGGTCCTGTCTGCGGCGCGGAGCGCACACACCTTCAGCGTTTGCTTTCTGCAAGCGACCGGGAGACAGTGCGGGTCGAAGCAGTCGGCGCGCCCTTCTCCAAGAAGGATGCGCTGCGAGCCCGCGGGTATAGCTGGGATGCCCACCCGCTACGAAAACTGTGGTCGTGCGAACTGCCGACCGAAGCGGTCGAAGCCGAACAGCTGTGGTTCCAGCGTGAAGGCCTGCCGCCCCCGCGCCTCGTGCCGATCACCGCACGCGAGCGCCATCGCTGATTCCCAGCCCCACAATCCGTTCATCATTACCACCCCCAGCAGGCCCGCCATTGTGCGGGCCTGCTGCGTTTCAAGGAACAGGAAAAATGAGCATTACCGATACTACCTTCACCACAAACACCAACACTGGCCTGCCTGATGCCGAGGCGTTGCCGATCACCCCCGTCTCTTCGGCATACGAGACTGCCCTGGAGCTTGAAGCCCGCCAGTTCGCTGCGCGGTCACATGCAAGCGATAGCAAGAAGCAGCGCCCGTTGCGCATCATCGTAGCTGATCTCGAGTTTAGCTATGATCGCACGCGCAATGGCGGATACCGAACCGCTGAAGGCAAGGATGCGGAGAACGATATCCGCTGGCCGTTTCATCGGATCGCATCCGCGTGCTGGTTCGTGTTGCGGTTTGATCCCGGATGCGACGTGCCTGACGTGGAGTCGGTTACTGTTTTGGCGAATGACGAGGCGAGCGAACTGAAGATTACCGAGCGGTTTTTCGCTGCCCTCGAATTGTACCCCGATGCAGTGCTGTCAACCTGGGCGGGGGAGGGCAAGGATCTGCCTGTCCTTCGCCGGGTCGCCAGCGAACACGGCTTGTTGCTGCCGCCGCAGCTATTGGATCTCAGCCCCTATGCCCGCGCGAGACTGGATCTGTGCCGCGCGGTCGCCGGGCGCGCAGCCTTCCCACATCTCCCGGAATATGCCGCAGCGGTGGGTATCCCGTGCAAGCCATCGCCATCCAAGCATATCGGCCAGCTTGTCGAATGCGAGGTGTGGGACAAGGTGCGCGATCAGTGCCTCGCCGATGTGCTGACGACATCGGTCATCGGCTTGCGGCATCTGACTGCCCATGGCGTTACCGCCGTTCATCCGCAGCGCAGCCTTCTCGTGCTTGCGGAAGCAGCAGCCAAGGCTTCGCCCGCAAGCAAGTTCGTGTCGAACACGTTCAGCTCCTGGGCGCGGGGGCAGGTGGCAGGCGCACGGCTCAAAGGAACGGTCTACCGCGCGCCATAAACAGCAGACCTGCACTTCACTGGTCGACTGCCAGTCCAGCCAACCATCTACCAAGGAGAACAGCATGGCTTGATCACCATCCGCCGCCGGCCGGGCGCGCTGCGCGGCCTCCGGTGCCGTGTCACAATGCGCAGGCCCAATCGCTCTCCTCACCAAGGAGCACATTCACCGCAGGTCCAGCCCGGACACTGCGGTTTTTCTTTACCTACAGGAAACATACAATGCCAAAAAGAACAACGCCAACTAACCGCAGCGGCCGCCGTGGCAAATCCGTCCCGGACCTTTCATCCGAACCGACTGAGCTGTCACTGCCGCGCACCTATGCCATCGGCAACACCGAGATCGTGCCCGAACAGATGTGGCGCATCCCCAGGCATCATCCCGCTGCAAGCGGGCCGTGGAGTGGCGAGCCCGACCGGATAGGCTGGACTGATGCCGTGACCGGATATGCCTGCCTGATCATTAGACAGCGCAACGGGACACTGTCGGGCTACGCGGCCGTGCCGTGCACGCATCCGCTGTGGGGTTTTGATCATGGCGCGGTGCCACGCTCAATCGGCATCCGTCCCCACGCCGGTTTGAATTACTCACAATCTTGTGACGAACAAAGCCCAGCGCCGTTCCGGGTCTGTCACATCCACCACACCGACCCGATCGACTTGATGCGCGAACCCGATCGCGCAGTTGATGACGATGGCAGCAGGTATCGTCACGCCCCCAGTGATGAACCCAGTATGTCGCCGGCCGGCGATGCGTGGTGGCTAGGGTTCTCGACCGACCAAGACGGCGACTTCCTGCCTACTTACGGTGATAGGCAGCGCCCCAGCGTCGAACCACCGGTCTACCGCGACCTTGCTTACGTCTATTCGCAGGTCGTTGGCCTCGCCCATCAGCTCAGGAGCCTCGAGGTTGATGGCACAGGCGCGCCACTGCCAATTGCCGGTCCGCACAGTGCAGCGGAACCACCAATTGCCTTGCCCAAACCGCGAAAGCCTCGGGCAGGCAAGGGAGGCGCGCATGACTGAGGCACAGTATGGCCGCCATCGCGATGAAAGCCTGCCATGGGGCTATTGGTTACGGCATGAGCCGGGGTTCCAATCATTGCGTGATGAGGAAGGACGGACATGGGAAAGTATCCATCACTACCTCTGGCAGCATCGGCTTCGAATGAAGCTGGTCTACCCTGTCGAACTGGAACGGGGCATGGCGCAGATGCTGGTGCTGCTGCTTGCCGTCCATCGCCGTAATCCCGGATTTGAAGCGATCGCGGTTGAGGTGTTTGATGGCGACCGCAGACTTGCTCGCCATTTCCGGCATCTGCTGGAAAGTGAGCGGCTGATTGATCGCGGGATGCTGACGCCAGAGGGGAGGGCCGTGCTGCGGATGCTAGAACTGACCCAGTCGCCCGATGCCGCACCAATCCCGGTCGATGTCGCCAGCTTCCCGGGCTTTGATCCCGAAGATCCAGCGATCAGCTCCGGGGAGCGTGACCGCATCGTTGCAGCGCACGAAGCATTTGCCCGCGGACTGCGATTCCGGTTCATCCGTGAACCGGTCGTCCACGATTCTGCCATTAAGCTGGTGGGCCTGACGTTGGGAGGACCAATCCCATTCACCCGGGTAATCTGGTCGATGGAGTTCAAGAGCGATCAGATGCGTGATCGGATGTTCCGATGGCTGTGCCTCTATGTCGACCGATGGGAGGCATGGGCCAATCTGGTAATTGAGGAAGGCGCCACTGACTTTACCGAGCACCTGCTAAAGCTCCGGATTGCGGAGGAGTCGATCGACCTCGGGTAATCGGCGGCGATGTTGCCGGCCGAGCAGCATCATCGTCATACGTTTCACGAAACCACATCAGGCAGGCGGCGCTCCCATCCGGAAGTGCCGCCTGTTTGCGTTTAAAGTTCAGGACATACAGACACCATGACCCACACTCGCCAACCCAATGTCCTTGCGGCACTATCTGTCATCCGCAGCAAGCCGGAAGGCCGAACGCGTGGTCATCATGCTGGGGGGACAACTCCATAACCTTCAGGACTTGCTGGCGGTACAGGACGAGGTCGATTCCAGCGAGCCTGGAATAGGAGGGCCAATCAATGCTTGAATTTCTGCTCGGGCGCGGAAAAGACTTATCACAAGGAGAGTATCATGGGTCGCACTTTCATTCGTTCGCTTCGGGTTGTGTCCTCTATTGCCATCGCGGCGGGGCTGGCTTCTGCCCTGCCACCTGCATTGATGGCCCAGGAGGCAGCCCAACAGCCGGCGGCGGTGCCGGCCGCCGAGGTTGGCGGCGTGTCCGCCTGGGGCATATCCAGTACCGATTTCCCGGCCGATCCGGAAATTACCTTCGGCCTCCTGCCCAACGGGATGCGCTACGCTCTGATGCGCAATGGCAATCCCAAAAGCGAGGCGGCCATCCGCTTTACCGTCGAGGTCGGATCACGCGAGGAGACTGACGAGGAGAACGGTGCAGCGCATTTCGTTGAGCACATGGCGTTCAACGGCTCCAAGGGTATTCCCGAAGGGCAGTTGCTGCCCATGCTGGAGCGGCTCGGCCTTTCCTTCGGAGCCGACACCAACGCCGAAACCGGGCTGGATTATACTACCTACAAGCTACAACTGCCGCGCACCGACGATGAGACCGTGGGCACGGCGCTCAAAGTTATCCGCGAGATGGCGGGCGAACTGACCCTGGATCAGGCAGCTGTCGACCGCGAGCGCGGTATCATCCTCAATGAGGCACAGGTGCGCAATGATCCGGGCCGCCGCCGCATCGCCGATTACCTGCAGGCTGCGCTGCCGGGATCGCGCATGGGCGAAAGGGTTCGGGCCGACGAGGAGCGCATCCGCAACATCACGCCCGCCCAATTGCGCGCCTTCTATAACGCCTACTATCGGCCCGAACGTGCCACGCTGGCGATTGTCGGCGACTTTGACGTCGCCGCAATGGAGGCGCGGATCAAATCTATGTTCTCGGACTGGCGCGGCGAGGGTGCAGCACGGGATACATACCAGAGTCCTGTAACGTCGAGCACACAAGTGCCCACGATCGGAAGCTTCGTGGATTCGGCGATCCCCGAAATCGTCGAATTGCAGCGCATTTCGGCTTGGGAGCCTGCGGCCAACACTGTCATTGCATCGCGCGATGAGCTGCTCCGCGCCGTTGCTGCAGCAGCCCTGTCCAATCGCATCAACGCACTGGCCCGCACGGCAGAATCGCCTACTCTCGGTGCGCAGGCGGCGGATCAACCGTTGTTCCGTAGTGCCCGCTCTTTCGGGCTGCTCGCGGTGGCCAAGGATGGACAATGGGCCGAGACGCTCGCATTGGCTGAACGCGAACTGCGCCGAGCTGAGCAGTTCGGCTTTACCGCTTCTGAAATTGCCGAAGCCAAGGCCAACATCCAGACTGCTCTCGCCAATGCCGTCGCGCAGGCATCAGGGCGCAACAGTGCGGAGATCGCGGAGGCCCTGATCGCCAGCAGCTTGCAGAATGCCGTTCCCACTTCGCCTGCTTTTGATCTTGCATTCTATCAGGCCATCGAGGCCTCACTGACGCCCGAAGCGGTCAGCGAAGCCTTCAAGCAAGCCTGGCAAGGCGGCCCCACTGTTGTCCATCTTTCAACCAAGCAGTCGATCGCCGGAGAGAGCGAAGCCATCGCTGCTGTGCTCGCCGAGAGCGCCGCGGTCGCAGTGACTCCGCCCGCCGAGGAAGCCGAAGTGCAATGGGCCTATGGCGCATGGGGCGAGCCGGGCGAGGTGGTCGCAGACGAGACGATCGCCGATCTCGGCATCCGCACCGTCCGTTTTGCCAACGGGCTCCATCTCAATCTGAAGGTCACCGATTTCGAGCCTGGCAAGATTGGCTTCAGACTGCGTATCGGATCGGGCCTTGCGGGGTTCCCGTCCGACCGCCAAGGCCTGCGCGAGATGCTGCCGATCATTGCCAGCATCGACGGGTTCGAAGCCCATAGCATCGACGACCTACGCCGCGTGCTCGCAGGCAAGGCTGTGGGCCTTGGCTTCGACGGTGAAGAAGATGCGCTGATTGCCTATGGCGAAACCACGTCTGCCGATCTCAAGCTGCAGCTCGATCTTCTCGGCGCCCGCCTGACCGCGAGCGGGTGGCGTCCGGAGACACAGGCGCAGTGGGCTGGGATTGCGCCGATCGTTGAGCAGAACGTTCGGGCGAACCCCGCTCAGCTTCTGTCACTTGCCCTTGGCGCAGTGCTGGCGGGCAACGACGCTCGGTTTGGATTGAACGACCCCGGTAAGCTTGCGCAGCTATCGATCGATGATCTGCGTACTATCGTCGCGCCTCAACTCGCAGATGGCCCGCTCGCACTTGGCCTCGTCGGCGATTTCAACGCCGAGGAAGCGATTTCGGCTGTTGCTGCAACGCTTGGTGCCCTGCCCGCACGCTCCGAACGCCGCGAGGATGTCGGGGCGGCCGCTCCGGCGCGCTTTGTAATGGATCGTTCAGTCAAGGTGCTGACCCATATTGGTGCTGCCGATCAGGGTGCGATCACGGTCAACTGGCAGGGCACAGACGGGCGAGATCTCAAGGATGACATCACCCGCGATCTGCTCGCCGACGTCTTGACGCTGCGGCTGACCGAGAAGCTGCGCGAGGAGTTGGGGGCAACCTATTCTCCGAGCGCCTTCAGCTATGCTCCGCTTGCTTTCCAAGGCTTCGGCCACATTACAGCCTTCGCCACCGTTCCGTCCGAGGCCATGGACGAAACCGCTGCTGCCGTCCGCGCCATCGCTGACGAACTGGCCGCTCAGCCCCCTTCCGCCGACTTGTTGGAGCGAGCACGAGCTCCGATGCGTGCCAACTACGAGCGGGCCGAGACGCAGAATGCGGTCTGGCTGGGGCTGATTGCCGAGGCGCAAAGCAACCCATCGCTGCTCGATCGCAGGCGTCAGCGGCGAGCGGTGCTGGACGCGATCACGCTCGCCGATCTGCAAGCAGCGGCCAGGCGCTACTTGACCAGTGAGGACCCGGTCGAGATCAGGGTCGTGCCCGAGACTACGGCTCAGAAATGACGCCGCCAATAAGGGGTAGTGGGGAGACTGGTCAATGTTCGCGAAATTGACCCGACAATTCGTTATGGTGGTTTGCGGAGTGGGCCTTGGCCTCTCCGCGACCACGTCATTTGCACAAGCCTCGTTAGCCAAACAAGCGACACCAAAGGATGCAAGGATTTGGGCCGGAAAGATTCATCAGAATTATCCCTTCGCCGCCTTGCGCGACAACGCGCAAGGCTCAGTCAGGTTGGTCGTGTCGGTTGACCCCGAAGGCCGGGTCTCAAAGTGCTTTGTGACCCAATCCAGCGGCCACGAGGCCCTCGATAAAGCCGCGTGCGATGGAATGGTTCAGTTTGCGATGTTCGATCCGGCGCGTGACGAAATGGGCCGGCCGGTGGCTGGAAGCTATGCAACGGTCATTACCTACAGGTTCAAAACGCAGCCGCCTGTTCCCGCTGGGCCTACTCCTCCGGCCATCACCATCTGAGCGGATGGCCAGTACACCTTGCGGCCTTCGGGTAGGCAGTGCTCTCGTTATGTCCGTCAAATCGTTATCTGGCGAACAAACCTTGAGGTGATGCCAGCAACGGCCATAAGCGGAGCTGCTGGGCGATCCCGAAAGCCGCATGGCGCCTTTCCTTGGCTTACGAAGAATTCCTTCCTGTATGGAAATGACCCCAAAGGAGACGTTAGAAAGCATTGCCTTCGATCCTCTCTAGTATCAGCGCGGCCCGTTGCTCCGCCAAAGCCTTTTTTTCTCCGGGATGACAGCTTTGGGTTGGGCGGCCAGCTCAAGAAAGCGGCCAGAACATCCATGCCGCGCGAAGTAGGAGAGCGTCTCTGTAGGTTTGCTTCTCGTCCGCTCGGGTGCGCGAATAGAAGACATTCAGGCAAAGAATAACTGATGGCCAGCAAGTTACGATCAAGAAACAAAGATTCACATAAGCAACTGTAGCGCCGCCATGGTTTTGAGGTGTCCCCGCTCCGTCAGTGCTACCTTTAGTTCGGGCGCGTCTCCCTCACCAAATTTTTCAACAAGTTGCATCGATACAAGAACGTTGATCCAGCGCCCAGCGACGGAGGCTGGACAATTTACGCTTTGACACAATGCGCCATGTGCGATCGTTCCACCTCTGGTTCGCGCTTGAAATAACTCAAGAAGCAAACTGCATGCCGGGGTAAAGACAAAGCCGTCGAATTCGAATACTTCGTCAATTTTTCGGAGCGTCCCCTGTAG
Organism: Porphyrobacter sp. AAP60; assembly: GCF_001296025.1. Taxonomy (GTDB): domain Bacteria; phylum Pseudomonadota; class Alphaproteobacteria; order Sphingomonadales; family Sphingomonadaceae; genus Erythrobacter. The sequence goes on from NZ_LJHV01000010.1 coordinate 92,747, forward strand.
CACTACGGCGAGCATACCGAGCGTCTCTCCGCTTGCAAAGATTCCGGCATTTGTGGTCCCTGTGGCCCGAACCTCTAGCGCAACAGCCTCCAGCCGCTGGGCAAGCACATCACTTACGGCTGATTGGAATGCCGTCTGAGGGCTGCCGGATAAACCGTGAGGCTTAGATCCATCATGCATAATAAGAATGCCCCTTTTTTCAAGAAGTTGAGACTCTTATACCATGTTAGAATGCGCCGTTGGTAATGGCTGGTCAAGATAACAATTGTGTGGGTGCGACTGAAAAGTTAGGTAAGCGACGTGTCGGTGGGAAACGCTTGGAGCACGATTTGTAGAGGTGAGCATCATGGACGCCCAGCAAGTTCAGTTAAATGATCAATTGAATGCCGCCCTTTACCTGACCGAGCAAGCTCTGGAGATTTGTGATTCTGCAGGATTCACACTCGCGGCAATTCATCTTTGCGGAGCCGCCGAGATACTGCAAACGCTCCAGAAAGCAGCGTCACCATCCTATTAGACTGTTTTGCTTTAGCTGCTTCGCTCTGCACTGCTACCCAACACTGGGGCAATCAGGCTGTTGCCATCTTCTGGCAATAGCGTGCGGTTAGTCCCTTGCCAGCATGTTTCGCAGCGTAAAGAGCGTCGTCGGCGTAAACCCTCAGTTTGAGAACGGATTGGGCGTCTTCCGGTAAGCAGGCGTAGCCCACGCTGATGCCGATATTGACCGAAAATCCGTTATGCAATTGAAACGACTTGTTGCGGATGGCTGATAAGATTTCTTCCGCGTTCGCCTTTACCTCTTGGGGTGTCTGGTCCACGAGCACGGCCATGAATTCGTCTCCGCCCAATCGCGCCAATGCGTAAAGCCCCGAGACCTGCTTTCGCATGCGAGCAGCGGCCTGTTCGAGAATGTCGTCGCCAGCGGCATGGCCATAAGTGTCGTTTATTTCCTTGAAGCCATCGAGATCCATCGCAATGATCGCCACCGGTCGCGTAGGAGCAAGGATCTGAAGCTGCGAGTCCAGCCCGCCCCGGTTCAACAGACCGGTAAGCGGATCGCGGCGCGAGAGTTCTAGGTTTCGATGCTCTGCTGTCAGCGCACGGACCATAGCCGAGTTGTAGTTTGTGACGATCTGGATTGCGCCAAGCAGAAACATCGGTGTTATTCCCACGAGAATGTAAAACCATGGGTTACCAGTTGAGACGGCGCCCGCTACGAACGGAAAGTCACAAAGGGCGACCAGCAGCAACGCCAGCCGGGGCGCTGCGTAATTTCTGGCGCACAGCGGACCGATTAAGGCCATTACCATCGTCGCAGTAAGGACCATCAAGATCGTGTCGCCTGTGCGCATGGCGAAGAACGCTGTAGCCCCCTGAAGCCCGCACCATAAAATCGACAGCCATATTGGTTGGTCGACGCGGGTTATGCGAACGGCGTTTGACGCTTTGGCAATACTGCGCAGCGATAGGAGCCGAACCGACAGAAGAATGATTTCCAGCACCACGAGAATGATAAAGACCGCCGATCCGTGGCGTGCTGCACTGGCAACGCCGACGATCAACCCTGATATAGATCCCATCACGATCGCGAGCTGCGAAGACAGAAGCTGAGCAAGAAGTTGCCCACGAATGTTATGCGGTGTCGATAGCCCGGGACTGGTAAGCCACCGCAAGACGGCGCTTTGCACGCAGGCCTTTTGCAGGGGTTCAATCATGAGCGGGCTTTCATGGGCCGCACCCTGCACCAAATTGAGCTAACGCATCGATGGACGCTAGTCAGGTTCACCCCGTAGGGTCGCGTTTCTTGTGTTTGTCTATCAAATTCGCTTTGCGCACCATTCACGCGATGACCGGGAGGGGCGAGATCGTCAGTTGGGCCGCATGCCAAATTCGATCAACTGCACAAAGGCACCTGCAGCTGCCGACCTTGGGAACGGCTTGGTTTTCTTTACGTTGTTGGTTTTTACCGTTGCTTCATGAGCAGTCGTTCAAATGCCGAGTATCATGACTTGAAACGCGCTTTTCGCCTATCTCGGCGCGCTGTACTGGCTGGCGCAAGCGCAGCTGCAGTCGCTCCGCTCAGTGCAGCTGCGGCGCGTTCGGGTGAGGGTACGAGCGAGTATCTGATCCGGGGCGCTACGATATTGACAATGGTGCCGGAGTCCGCTGCACTTAATGGCCAAGATATTCATGTCCGCAATGGTCTGATTGTCGCTATTGGGGAGAATATCTCCGCGCCAGCATCCACGCTGATTGACGGGCATCGTTCGGTCGTGTTGCCCGGGCTGGTCGATACGCACTGGCATCTCTGGACGACGTTGCTGCGGAACTTGGCCGACAATAGCGCAGGCAACGGCTATTTCGAGATGACCGGTCGCTTGGGAAAGCGTTTCGATCCCAATGACATGCGGCTTGCGGCGATGCTCGCCGCTGCCGATGCGATCGATCACGGGATTACAACGGTCCACGACTGGTGCCACAACATCCGCAGCCCGGCCCACGCACGCGCCGCGTTGGCGGGGTTGAGCGCAAGCGGCCTTCGAGCGCGATTTTCATATGGCGCGACCCGCGAGACAGCGTTCGACCAACCACTCGACGTAGGAGACTTTGCAGGGCTGCACGATGGCTGGAGCGCTTGGTCCGCCGGCGGTCGCCTTACTCTGGGAATTGGCTGGCGCGGGGTAATTGCTACGGTGGATGGCCGTCCGGCGGCGGTACCCGATTCAGTATGGCGCGCAGATCTGGCGCTGGCCCGCGATCGGGGCCTGCCGGTGAGCGTCCACGCGAACAATAGCGTCACCAATCGCGGGCATATCCGGCGCCTCGCGGAACTCGGCCTGCTTGGCACCGACATGCAGATCGTCCATGCGGTCAACGCTGAAAGCGATGAGATCGCAGCGATCGCGCGCAGCGGCGCGACCGTATCGCTTGCGCCTTCGTCTGAACTTACTGTCGGTTTCGGAATACCGCCGGTCGCGGCGCTGCGGCGTGCAAGTGTTCTGATCGGTGCTTCCATCGACACGCCTGCTTTGGTTGGGGCGTCGGACCTGTTGCACGAACTGCGAACCATCCAAGGCCTGGCCAATGCGCAGGAGGGTGACGAAATTGCCATGACGCCGCTGGATGCGCTAGCGATCGGTACGCGCGATGGTGCGGCGTCCTTGGGTCTGGGCAACGTGTCGGGAACGCTGAGTCCCGGCAAGCGCGCCGATCTTATCATTGTTCGACTTGATGCGCTGTCGTTGCAGCCCCAAGTCGACCCGGCAACGATGATTCTGCGTTCGGTTCGGCCGTCGGATATCACGTTGGTCATGGTCGACGGCATCATCCTGAAAAAGGATGACCAATTAACGCAGATCGATCGGGCAGCACTATTGCATGAGGTAGAAGAGGCAACTGCCCGGTTGATGCGTAATGCCCGCTGAACGCCCGGTCCTCCTTAACAGTCAGACCGCAAACGTCAGGTGCCCGTGCTCATCGATATGCCAAACTGGGCTCCAAGCGAGCTCCCAGCAGTTTCCCCCCAGGGTCGGCAACATAACCCCGAAGCCCGCGATGAAGAGGGGCGTCGCCCCTGCGACGTAACATACCTCCGACGGCCACCAGCTGATCAATTAGTGGCTGAACCTCGCTTGCGTCGGATACATTGTCCACCAGTGCAAAGGACACTGACCCGCCGGCATTCTTTCGCTGCATGTCGTCATCCAGTTTGCCGGCCAGCCAGGTCCCGAGGACGAAACCGTTCATCTGATAGAATATAATTTCATCATTCTCGAGCACCGGCGCCCAGCCGAAGACTTCAGGGTGTTGTCAGTCCAATCGCAACTCGTCTCCGATTGGCTGAGCTATCCCTTAACCGCGGTCGGCTCAGGCCATGAGCTGCCCCGCCTGTGGTCTCAATAGTAGACGAAGTCTTGCCCGGTGAAGACGTTCACAAGTTGGCCGGGTATCATGACGGCCGAGCGGCCAGAGATTACCATCGAGCCTAGCAGGGCACCGACGCTGTTGCCGCGCCCCTCTTGGCGGTGCATCCCGTTCAACGCGATCCTGCGACCGCTCACGCTCACGCTGTCGAACGTGACTTCGAACTTGCCGGATTTGCCGCCGATTGCGCGACCCGTCTTCCACGTAATTGTTCCACTTACGGGCGAACCACGGCGGATGACGACCTTGTTCCCTTCGACCACATCCTCAACGACACGGAACATAACCTGCTGTCCCTCCTCGATGTGCTTGCTGCTGATCTCTTGAGCAGGCGTAATGACGAGCATGGTCCCGGAAGGCAGAAGGAAGCTGCCGGGCTGCGGGCCGGCCGAAGCGGCAGGAGCGTTTACCGCAGGCTGCGCGACATTGGCAGCTTGCGCCATGGCGATCTGCGGAGCGGCGAGAAGCGAAGCAGTAAGGAGAAGTTTGAGCATTGGCATCTTTCATCACGAGTTGATGGTTTTCGGTTTAGCTTCAGGCTGTTGATAAAAAGTAACGGGCGATCAGCAAGCTTTATGGCGGAGAGCCTATCTTCGCTTCATCAGCGCCATGAAGGGCGACAATAAACTCAAGAATCTTCGTCACTTAGCGATTTTGCGCTGGGATTGTATTTTTATGGAAAGTTAGCGGTTTTTGGTGCTTAGGTGTTGATCGGCTACGCGCGTGTAAGCACCTCCGAGCAGGTTTACGGACTGGAAGCGCAGGTCCGCAATTTCTGTGCAGCCGGGTGCACGAAGCTGTTCTCAGAACCGGTCAGTTCGATTGCACAGCGAAAGCAACTAGAAGCAGCGTTGGAGTGGGTCTCTTCCGCAACACATTAAGCGGGGATCACCTCTGATCGCTGTTGGCAACACCGTCGCAATCTTTGGCCTCGATGCAGGTTTGTTTGCTGATCCGATGGGGTAATATCTGCCCGTCGTTCGAGCGAAATGCAGTGTGCCCCGATCATCGAGGGCCTAGAGATGACCACATTGCGGTCCCACTGGCGACCAGCATTCACCACGCTGGCAGTTATCGCGACATCCCGTTTGGAGTTGCCGGACCCCGTGCTGAGGAAAAGCACGATATTGCGCCTACAGCGCAGTCATGAACCGGCGTGTCCGGCACGTACCAGCTCCTCGTTGATGGCCAGTTCGCGCAGCGGCCCTGCCTGGTTCGAATGCCCGCCGCAATGTCACAGGTTGGGTGCGGCGCAAGCCCGACTAGGCAGCCTGGGCAGCAAGACCCATCATCGCATCAACTTTCACGCGAACAACCTCAGCCGGATGGCGGACCCCCAGCTTTGTCATCATGTTGGCGCGATGGATTTCCACAGTGCGCGGACTGATAGAGAGGTCGCGTGCGATTGCCTTGTTAGAGCTTCCGCCTGCCAAGCCTTCTAGGACCTCCATTTCACGGTTCGACAAAGTTGACAAACGGTTCCGCGCCTCGACTGTCCGCTGCCGCGCTGCGCTTACAGCCAAGGCTTCCTTGCTAATCCTCGCAATTGAGATGGCGAGGCGTTCAGGCTGGACCGGAAACGACAGATAGTCGATGGCGCCACCCTTAATGGCCTGCACAACCTTTGCCGGGCTGGGTTGAATGTCGAACGCGACCACCGGGAGCCAAATGCCTAGAGCGAGAAGGCGCTCTAGGACCAATGAGACACTCTCCCCGTCAATCGGATCTCGGACGATGATGATGCCTTCACGTGGAGCGTGTGCCGCAATTTCGGCAAGCTCAGCGTAAGGCTCGCAGTGATGCCCGATTTTGGCGCTTGCATTGGCTATCTCGCATCGGATCCGTGCGTCGGCTTCAACAAGATGCAGTGGCAGCTTGGGTGCCGCAGAATTTTGGTTTTCCATGCTCATTCCCCTTTGATGTCAACCGGAGAATGCCACCTGAGTCATGGTAAATAGCCAATTAGCAGATCCGTAGTTCCCACTAAGGAAGGCGCGCACTCGCTGTCGTTGACAGGTCTCAGCGCGATAGGACAAGTAGCGCGGCCATTAGGGCTTTTTTTGGGTTCGCCCGAAACTGCTCGACTCGACAGTCGGGCCGGGAAATGAGACTACCATCCAAATTGGATTATATCGGGCATGATGACCAGAAAAGAACTGGCTCTGTTGCACTCTTTGCAGAGTACGCTAGCGCTGAAGCGCGATTGGGTGGCTGTTGGCCATGTCCAAGCGTTAATCGATCGTATTTCGAATGAGCATGGCGGGCTTGTCGAGTTGCCGGGCCTTGTTGGGCAGGAACCGGTAATCCATTAGCAGGGCATACGGCCCGTGTTTTCTGTGTCACTCGCCTGGCTAATCACGCAACCAGCTTTCCGAGTTTCCGTGAATCCCGGCACCGACAAGAGCGCAGCTGGGACAACACTGATAGCGCGAACCGACGGGCAAGACCGCATCTGCTGCGGCATGCGTCGACTTTAGATCAACCATCTGCAGAGACAGGCGACAGAATGTGACGCGCAATCGAACGTCCGTTCTCGGCCAATTTCAAGGTTACGTCGTGACCCTTGAGCCTGCTCGACTGGCGCGAGATGAGGCCGCATCCAATCATGGCCGCGATATGACTGGCCGCGGCCGCCTCCGAAAGGTCCCCCGTTTGCCGATTTGGTCCAAATGGATCGACCTTGGCACAGCGCCGAATGCAAACAGGTTAGGTAGCACACGCCACCCACTGTCAGACAGGATATGCCCCGATACGGCGTCTTGGTTCGATATCTTGTAAGGATAGATCGCAAGCGCAGAAGGGAGTAATATGATCCTATTTGCCTGGAGCTTGGTCCTTAATCAATTTGAGCTTGTCCAGCGCCGAAGAGATATCGATTGCGGCAAAAATGAAGCCTTGCCTGTCACATACCTCGAGGGCAGCCTCTGCAAAGGCGATTGCCTGTTCGACAGCGTCTTTTTGCTTTTGAAAATGCGAATCAGCCATGCAGTTTTTTCAATCCCCGCGCACTGTTAGTGCGCAAAATTGTATACAAGCAAGCGGGTAAAACGGTTGATGCTGCAGGCTCAGCCAAACATCCTTACAAATTCAGAGCTCGATGCAACCAGTGTCCCTCTTTGTGACAGGGGCGCCTTGCAGATGGGTGATATCGAAACGGAATAATGCTCTAACAGTGGACTCCGGCTAACTCGGCGTTTGCATCCAAGGTAAAGATCGCAAGTTAAACCGCGTCCGCACTCCGCTACAAAGCCCCAATGGTTTCAGAGTGCACAAACGCCAGCTATCTTTTTTCACAAAATTCAATGAAGCCTGCATGAAGCGGAGAGGACATTGAGCCTCCGTGAGCAGGCTGACCGCTTGTGTCTCACGCGCGAAGCAAGATGTGTCCTACCCTTAAGCGTTTTTACGAATACGCCCCGAATCGCTCATCAACTAAGGATGTGCAGGGATCAGGGCAAAGCTACGGCAGTCGTGTTAGGCAACGTGACTGATGAGAGGCGAAAATGGAGGTGTCATTGGAATCATCCCTTGAGCATGCAGCCCGTCCCGCGGCATTTTTGTCTCCAATGGTTGGGCAGCATGAGAACCGCCAGACGATTGCAGATCGTATGGAAGCTCTGGCGATCGAGTTGAGGTCGATCTCAGATGATGAAATCGAAACCGTGCCGACGGATAGCACCTTGGTGGCACTGGCGAGCAAGATTTATTCGGCACGACGCGACGTCGATAAAATTTTTGGCATGCACGGCTTTTCGGTCAGCCCAGCTTGGGACATCATCCTCGATCTGTATAAAGCAAATGCCTTGGGGCAGGATATTTCAGTTTCGAGCGCCTGCATCGGAGCGGCCTGTCCTGCCACCACTGGTCTGAGGTGGATACAGGCTCTTGAAAACATGAAATTGATCGAGCGAAGACCTGACCCGGAAGATAGGCGCCGTTTTGTCGTCAGCCTTACAGAGGTTGGAAAAATTAAAGCGGTTAAGGCTCTGTCATCCCATTTGTGATGCGAGGGGCGCAGATATCATCACCCGGTACGCGGGCAACCTTCCCGGCCTGACGTGTCGGGTGCCGTCAGCTGATCCATGACCATCCGGATGTGTGCAGCACAGATTGCTTCGTCAGCAAAAATCAGCAGATCTCAGCCTGTGCCAAGCTGAAGGAGGATGGTATTTGACATTATCGTCTCCTTTGTCCGGATGGCATTGGATCTGATGCATGGGCCTAGATTTGTTGGTGAATCACGGTGTCCCCAGCCTGCCAAATCCCACGTTCACTGATGCTCTGCAATGCGTAGTACATGCAGGATCTGGAGAAGGACGCGCCTCCACACTTAAGCGATAATGAGTATGACCGCTGGCTATCAGGGGCGATGACCAAAAAAGCACCCCGCGACCTAAGGGCTAGAGTCTCGCTTTCCGACTGAACTTGCTTCTCTCGCGATGCTTTCCTTTGCTGGGCCCATCATGTCAGCTGCATCAAAGGCGGCAAGCCAATCCCCATCGTGCTCAAAGGAACGATACTCCTTCACGCTCGCTCAGGCACGCCCTTCCTCGATTGTCCTGTGCTCAGGGCGATCAGTGAAGGAGCTCCGGTCACAGAAACGGTCGCCGGCTCGCGGGTTTCCGCTCCGGGGACGATCTGTTGTTGACTTGAGCGGCCGAGCCCGGTGTGAACCTGAAATGGCCTTACACTGCCGTCAACTTTGTTTCTGGCCGCATAAGCAATGTTATCAGGCTTTTAGCATCATCGCAGCCCGACTTTAACGCCTTACAGATGGGTTGGAGGCGTTCGGCAAATCCGTATCAGTGGACCATTCGGAACAGCCTTAACGCCTCCACACACTGCAATACGAGGAAACATCTAAATTAATCTTAACCATAACGGGATAAGCTCTGCGACATGTGACTTGGCCTGAAATTCCTTTCAATTGGCACTCGTGAAACACTGTTTCTGACATGTATCTGCGGGCTTGGGTTCGGCTGCCAGTATTGCCCGCAACTGGCCCACGATTTCCAATCGTTTCAGGAACGATAAAGGAAAGGCGCCGTGCCAGACCGGGATGCTGGGCGGCGTCCAAACAGTCATCCCTTACAAGCAGAAGGTCTATCCGGCTGATGTTGCGATGACCTTCCCGATCGCTGGCCGCGGACGACCATGTAGGAACCATGGCCCTACGTCGCCTCGCGTCCTGCTCAGGAGTCGCGAGAAAGGGCCACGTGGCAGGCCGTAAGCTGGCATCGCGGCACTGAGGGCAAATTTTCGGCGCCCTTTGCTGCGATGCGCGGGGGAGGCTGACGGACCGCCGCAGCGCATCGGTCCCTATGGGCAGCAGCATCTTCCTGGCGAGGAGGTCTGGTTGGTCGGCGGGCAGGTTCCACTGCCTTTTCGCGGACAAGGGCCGCGCCAAAAGGCCCTCTTTAGAGCCTGATCCGAAATTAAGTTGTTTGATGCCAGTGGGTTAGCTTGACGCGAGCACAAGTCGTTGATTTTGTGGTTTTGCAACGAACCAAGGAAATCAGCGATGTGGATCGACACCAAGCGTCACATCGTGACCGACACTGATGGTAATCTGGTTCATGCCGTCGTTCACCTCGCTGACGTGCAGGACCGCGATGGCGCGCCGCTCGTGCTGGCCGAGATTATCCGTCGGCATCCCTGGCTGAGACACATCTTCGCCGTTGGTGGCTATGCCGGCGACAAGCTGCGCCAGGCGCTGCGCAAGATCGGGAAATGGACGGGCGAGATCATCAAGCGGTCCGACCACGCCAAGGGCTTCAAGGTTTTGCCCAGACGCTGGGTGGTTGAGCGGACCTTTGCGTGGCTCGGTCGCAACCGGCGTCATGCCAAGGACTTCGAGCAAACCATCGCCTCAGCGACCGCATGGCTGTTCATCGCCTCAATCCAGCTCTTCGCCCGCCGCATCGCAAGAGCATGAAATCTATCGTGATAGTTTCGAATCAGACTCTTAGATGACAGTTTGCCTTCGGATTGCCGCTGACCTTGGTCAGGCCGCTAGCTGCTAGTCTGCCGCAGACCGCTTCTGCCGCGCGCGCGACAGCTGCTCAAGCGATTGCACAACTGTTCCAATGGCATTGGACGACCAAATAGATAGCCTTGCATTGCATGACAACCAAGGTCGCGCAGGATGTTCGCCTGCGCGGGGGTCTCGACCCCTTCTGCAATAATCTGCATTCCCAGCACGGACGCTAGACTGACTGCGCTAGAAACCAGCATTCTCGACATGCTTTCTGGTTCAAGGCCCATAATCAGCGATTTGTCGATCTTGATGTGGCTGAAGCCGTAGGAATGAAGGTAGTCAAGGCTTGTGTAGCCAGTCCCGAAGTCATCGAGTGCGAAGGTTATCCCCTTGGCCCGGAGCGCTGACACAACGCGGATCGCGCGGTTGGGGTCGGTCACCAAAAAGCTTTCCGTTATTTCCAGTTTCAGCCTCTCGGGGGGGAACCCCGTTTTTTCGAGGATTTCCATAACGCTGACACCGAAGCTTGGGTGGCGAAATTGTGATGGAGTCACATTCACACTCAGAATCAGACCGGGCAGAGGTCGTAGCTCGCGGCAAGCCCGCTCAAGTGCAAACAATCCAAGAGAATGAATTTGGCCAGTAGCTTCTGCAATGCTGATGAACTCGGATGGCCATAACTCGCCCCGCGAGCGTCGGGGCCATCGCAGCAACGCCTCTGCTGCAACAATGGCACCGCTATGGGTGTCAACAATGGGCTGATAGGCAACATCGAATTCCCCGTGTCGAAGTCCGCTTGCAATCTGCTTTTCGACATCAAGCCGCCGGAGGCGCCCTTTGTCGAGCTCGTCTGAGTATATGGCGATCTTTCCCTTCCCTTGCGTCTTGGCATGGTACATCGCCAGATCCGCCCGGCGGAGCAGCTCGCGAGGCGATGCCGACGCATCGATGTTGGCGGTGACGCCGATAGAGCCACCGACTTGCATAACATGGCTGTCGACAGTGACCGGCAGGGCAATTTCCTCAAGCAACCGCATGGCCAGAGTAACTGCCATCGGCTGCGCTGACTCTTGTGTCTTGGAGGTATCGAGCAAGATCGTGAACTCGTCGCCGCCAACCCGCGCCAGTACACCTTGTTCTGGGCATTGCTGGCGTAACCGGTCCGCTATGGTGCGGATCAGTTCGTCGCCAGCCTGGTGCCCGTGCTCGTCATTGATCTCTTTGAAGCTATCGAGGTCGATAAACATCACCGCTAACGTGCTGAGGCAATGGTGCTCATCGGCCTCGATCGCGTCGAGACGAGCCAGAAACTCTCGACGGTTCGGCAAACCCGTGAGCGGGTCACTGAAGGCAATGCGGCGATTTTCGTCACTCAGACGTTCGGTTTCCAGTTGTCGAAGACGCAGGGCCTCTCGCGATTTCACCAGTTCGGAAAAAGAGCGATTGAAGCTGAGGGTTACCATTACCATGCCGGCGCAAACACATGCGAGCACCAGCGCTTGGGGAAGAAGCTGCCAGTCATCAACCCATGCAAAATACAGAGCGAAGGATACGGTGCTGATCAATGCTACCAGCATGGCCGCAGCCCGCAGTGTCATCAGGCAAAAGACTGTGCTGACCTGACTTAGTGCCAGAAAAAAGGTCAGATTGCTGCGTGAAACGACATCGGCATCCTGAAACACCCAGATAACCCAAGCATTGTAAGTGATCGTCATTACGATTGCTGCTGAGCACGTGCGCTTGAGATGAGCCGTAATCTGGGCGTCCGACAGGTGACGGGTCTCGCTTTGCCTTGACCACCAGCGCGCCCGGACGAGTGCGACTGTGCAGATCGCGATCGGTGCGATCAAAGTCTGCAGGATCTGGCTCGGTTCAAACGAATAGAAAACGATCGCTAGGGTGTTGCACACCAAAATGGCGTACAACAGAGGGATATGGCCACAGAACGATTGAAATTGCGCACGCGTCAAATCTGCGTCGCTCGTATCGAGCCTAAAGATTTGCAGCAATGCGGACATGATTGGCTATTTTGCTCCCAATACGACGTTTAATCCGTATTAAAGTCTAGACTCTTTTCAAGAAGTAAGCGCGTCGTCAAACATAGGTATGAACCTTGCCTGTTTGGTGAACACATTCACTAGATACTAATCGCTGTTTTTTACGTAGATCAACCACGGTGTTCTTAAACGACGGCAAAAGCGGGCTTTTTTGCGCGTCTCCTGCGAAGCCATGGTTCCCTAACTGAGCACAACCGGATCGAATGACGATGTGCCGGGTAGAATGCCGAAATGAACGCACATTAGCGCCTTCTTTTGACTTGGCTTGGATTAGCCGCGACTGCCTTGACGAAGTCATATTGCCGCGCGCCAGCAGCAACCGGTGTGAACAGATTCAAGCTCGCCATCGATCCTGCTGAACACGTGTATCTGAGCTCCCGTGCTTTCTGCCAGAAGGTTAACTCCAGTTTATGCAGAAACTCTTAACTTGCGCGTCTGTCATCAAGGCTGACGGGTTTCAAAAGCTTGGCAGCGCAATGATCTGGTGTCCGCTTGGGGGCGCTGTCTCGCAAGCGGGTGCACCAGGTCTGGTGGCTGAGTCACCGGCGCAATCCTTCCCGCCTCCTGCTTAAACTCATGGGAATGCTTCATAATTTCGTCGGTCTAATATCGCGATCTTTAAGCGTACAGCTGACCGGTGCAAAACCGTTCCAAGTCCTGGTGTTTGCGACCGCGAAAATGTTACAAGCTGCCCCCTCCAGAGAGCGCGCGAGGATTATTTCAATCGATTCCCAAGCGATGTCGGGCGGATAACAAGCGGGAAAGCGCGACCTGAACGTCAACTGGTGTGCTACACGCAACGAAGCCAACATCTAGCTGCCCGATATCCCGAAGTTGTTTCAGATAATCTAGGATACCGAAGGGGGAAGAATCTTCCATGGCCGGGCAGTGCTACCATCCGTTTTGACACACCCTAGAGTGGCGTACGCGACAACAGCCGCGCGGTTTTCAAACTCGGGACGGGAAACGGGCTCGATATCATCATTGCCGGTCCCCTCCGTGTGGCTGTGGGAATCCTTGCGTCCCGCCGGTTGGCAGCTATAGCGGCCGCGAGATCACACCTTGGCTAGGCACGTCCGTAATTTCTAGGCTAACGTTGGCAGTATATTTCACCGCCGTTTCGAAGTTTCCCATTTTGTGTGTACAAGTAGCGAGAACAGCGAATGAAAACTGCGATTATTACCGGGGTGACGGGTCAGGACGGTGCCTATCTGGCCAGGCTATTGCTCGAGAAGGGCTATCAAGTTCACGGTATCAAGCGCCGTTCGTCCTCATTCAACACCGGGCGGATCGAGGACATCTACCAAGATCCACACGAGGAGCATCAGCGCTTCGTTCTTCACTATGGCGATCTAACCGATTCCACCAACCTGATCCGGATCATCCAGGAAGTTCGTCCCGACGAGATCTATAATCTGGCCGCTCAGAGCCATGTGGCAGTGAGTTTCGAAACACCGGAATATACTGCCAATTCCGACGCAATCGGCACCCTACGCCTGCTTGAGGCGATTCGCATCCTGGGCCTGGAAAAGACCTGTCGGTTCTACCAAGCCTCGACTTCCGAGCTCTACGGGCTTGTGCAGGAAGTGCCCCAGCGCGAGACCACGCCGTTCTATCCGCGCAGCCCCTATGCTGCGGCAAAGCTATATGCCTACTGGATTACGGTGAACTACCGCGAGGCTTATGGCTTGCACGCCTCAAACGGAATTCTCTTCAACCACGAGAGCCCGCTGCGCGGCGAGACCTTTGTGACACGCAAGATCACCCGGGCCGCTGCTGCCATTTCGGCGGGGCAGCAAGACAAACTCTACCTTGGCAACCTAGATGCCAAGCGCGATTGGGGGCATGCCAAGGAATATGTCGAGGGCATGTGGCTGATGCTCCAGCAAGAGGAGCCGGACGACTACGTGCTGGCTACAGGCGAAACGACTGAGGTGCGCGAATTTGTGCGCTGGGCATTCGAGGATGCGGGCATACCGGTGGAGTTTCGCGGAACAGGAATCGAAGAGAAAGGCTACTCGCTCGCGGACGGTCGATGCCTGATCGAGGTCGATTCGGCTTATTTTCGGCCGACCGAAGTCGATCTTCTCTTGGGCGACCCGTCTAAGGCGCACCGCAAGCTCGGATGGCGGCATGAAACCAGCGTACGCGACCTCGCCCGAGAAATGGTGCTCGCCGATCTCGAGGTGATGCGCATGCAGGCTGCGATCCGGGATCAGTAGAAGATCATGACCACTAGCTATTCACTTTCCGGCAAGCGGGTTTTTGTCGCAGGACATAAGGGGATGGCCGGGTCGGCGATCGTTAGGCGACTTGAGCGCGAAGGCTGTGTGCTTTTGACCGCAGAGCGTCCCGAACTGGATCTCATGGACCAAGCCCAGACCCGGGCCTGGTTTGCGGACCATCAGCCTCAGGCGGTCTTCGTTGCCGCCGCTAAAGTCGGGGGGATCCTGGCCAATGACAGCTTTCCAGCGGACTTCCTCTACGACAACCTGATGATCGAAGCGAACATCATTGAGGCTGCGCATCGCAGCGATGTCGAAAAGCTCCTTTTTCTTGGCTCGTCTTGCATTTATCCTAAGCTGGCGGAACAACCGATGGCGGAGGGCGCGCTCCTCACAGGCCCGCTTGAGCCAACCAACGAATGGTATGCGATCGCAAAGATTGCCGGGATAAAACTGGGTCAGGCTTTTCGCAGACAGCATGGCCGAGATTTCATCTCGGCCATGCCGACCAACCTCTATGGGCCGGGGGACAACTTTTCACTGACGACTTCGCATGTTCTGCCGGCTTTGATCCGCAAGACGCATGAGGCAAAGCTGGAAGGTGCTGAGAGCATCGTGGTCTGGGGGACTGGAACCCCCCTCCGCGAGTTTCTACACGTCGATGACCTTGCGGATGCATGTGTCTTTCTGATGAGGCATTATTCCGACCCTATGCATGTGAACGTGGGTTTCGGCGAAGATGTCTCGATCCTCGATCTGACTCGGATGGTGTGCGAGGTGATCGGATTTGCCGGAACAATCAGCCATGATTTGACCAAGCCCGATGGAACACCGCGCAAGCTGCTCGATTCGCGTAAGCTTCAAGCTATGGGCTGGCGGCCATCGATCAGCCTGCGTGAAGGGGTTCTGGCAACTTATCAATGGTATCTAGCGCATTTGGATGCGCACTAGTGGATACGCACAAAAATTATGAGGGTCACACCTGACTGACGCGCAAGAATGCGAGATACAGCGGGCTTTTTAGTCGGCGGAATCTTCATTGTGCAAGAGGTGCCCGGCAGACAAAATGTGAAAAATGCGCGCATTATCCCACAGTTTGTGTTGAAATCCGCTTCCCGCACTTGGCAAGGGCTTGTCGAGATTGCCTAACCTGATGAATATTATAGATATAAAGTGACCATCAGCTAAGGGGCGCCGCGCCCCAAAATGGTGCCTTTTGGGGGTGGTCACCGAAAGCCTTTTTTGATATTGCAGTTCTGAAGGAGATTTTTCATGCGCCTAGCATCTGTTGCCCTTGTTGGCTTGGTTCTCAGTACAACTCCCGCATTCGCCAGTCCTGCAGACTCGGCTCGCACTTCCGAAGCAAAGTGCGTTTCAAGCCTTGAGAAGGCGAAGGGCGCTTCGGGTTACAAAGTGGTTCGGGAGTGCCCCAAGGCAAAGGTTGTCAATCAGTCTGGTGCAGTAGCCATGGCGCGGCAGCCGGTTGAAGGCGAATCCAGCCTTAGTTCCGACGGTACTTCGGTGATCCTTTCGCTGTTTGCAGCGGCTGCAATTTTTGGTGGCATTTATGTTGCTGTTGATTCCGCTGACGGAAATCCGGCTTCGCCTTAATCTTATCAGTGGTCATGTCTTGCATGGTCCCTGTAAGTAAAGTGCAATCGGCCTGTTTACACGCGGTAGGGTCACGTAGTGATGTTTGCTGCCAAGCTGCTCCGAGGGGCAATCAGATCGTGAGCTGATTGCCCCCGTGCAGAGGGGCGATGCTAGAGATTGGCGGGTTGTGCAGAAGAATCTTTTATTTTTGATGGTTTCGCTAGGCGCGCTTTGTGGCTGTTCTACGTCGCGCTCTGACGAGGTGGTGTACAATCCGGAAGGGTTTGTGGCGCCTGATGCGCCGTTGATCGAAGCGTTGGCCAGCGACTACCGGATCGCCCCGCTTGACAAGCTCGCGGTGAATGTCTTTCAGGTCGAGAGGCTCTCGGGCGAATATCAGGTTGATTTAACAGGGCGGATCGTGATGCCGTTGGTCGGTGCTGTCGATGCTGTGAATCTAACAACCGATGAATTGCAAGAACGTTTGAAGCAGCGCTTGTCTGTCGACTATCTGAAGAATCCTGACGTGACTGTTGGTGTAGTCGCGGCCACGGGCAGCAACATAACGGTCGAAGGCGCTGTCCGGCGACCTGGCCTTTACCCGAATTTCGGCACGATGACCTTGATCCAGGCGGTTGCAGTGAGCGGCGGGATGGACCCGACCGCAAACCCAAAGCGTGTTTTTGTATTTCGTCAGGTTGACGGCCGGAGAATGATTGCCGGGTTCGACCTGACCACGATCCGCAACGGACAAGAGCCTGACCCCGAAATATACCGCGGTGATATCATAATCGTACAGGGTTCGAAGTCGAAGGAGACTTGGCAGCAGGTCTTTCAGGGCGTTCAGACATTTGGCATATTTCGGCCAATCTGACAGGATAATTCGTGACAAGCCAAGAACAGTTTCCCCTGCGTGATTCGCGCGGATCCTTGGTCGAGCATGGCGCTCATGGCCTAGCACCCTACGCCGCGGGATATCCGACTGACGACGATGCAGAAACTGAGTTCTCGATTAGCGAAATTCTTTCCGTTCTTTGGGAGAGAAAGTGGTGGATTGGGCTGGCCGCGCTAATCGGATTGGTCCTCGCTTTAGGATACTCACTGGCTAAGAGCCCGATGTACCGGGCGACAGCGACCATCGAACTCAACCCTCCGACCGTACCAGTTCTTTCGAATGGCGGCGAAAGCGGCGAGAATCTCGTCGTACCCACGACTGACCGCCAGTTTCAGGAAACGCAGCTCGGTATTCTTCGGAGCCGGGCATTGGCGGAGCGGGTGGTCCAGGACCTTAGCTTGGCTGGAGCAGTGCGACAGGAGGGGGCCAAAACGAGCGAGCAGAGCGTGAGTGATCTAGCGGCTTTAATTGCAGCTGATCTGACCGTGAGGCCATCGCCGGACAGTCGCTTGGTCGAATTAACCTATGTTTCGGACGACCCGCGCGAGGCGGCTAAGCTGGTAAACGGATTTGCCGCCTCGTTCATTGACCTCACGCTGGATCGTAAATATGAGGCAACCACATCCGCGCGCAAATTTCTTGAAGGCCGTATCGCGGTTGTGCGCGATGAGGTCAACGATGCCGAGCGGCGGCTGGTGGCCTATGCCAAGCAAAACGGGATCATTGTGGTGCCGGGCAGTGATGGAAGCGGCAGCACTACCACGCTGACAGGAGAATCACTGGGCGCATTGAACGCCGCTCTCGCGAATGCACAGCAAAAACGTATCACAGCAGAGCAACGTTTTCGTCAGGCTGGCTCCCTGACCGATGGCGCAGCCAACGCAGCGGGACTTCGCCAAGAGAAAGCCGGTCTTGAGGCTGAATACCGCGAAAAATCGACTTACCTTCAAGATTCTTTTCCTGAGATGGCGCGCCTGAAAAGTAGGATTGATGAGCTTGATCGGCAAATCAGTCTCGAAAATTCGCGGGCAGCGGGAGCACTTGGCGCCGAATATCGTGCAGCGCTTGCCGAAGAGCAGGCGCTCCAAGCGAGGGTTTCGCAATTGAGTGGAAGTGCGCTGAGCGAGCGCGAAGATTCAGTCCAGTACAACATCCTTCAGCGCGAACTTGACACAAGCCGGTCGCTCTACGACGCTTTACTCGAGCGTTACAACGAAGTTGGCGTTGTTGAAGGCGTGGGCAGCGCGCAGGCCGCAATGGTCGACCAGGCCCAGGTGCCCTCGGTGCCGTTTGAGCCTTCGATCCTGCGCAATGTGCTTCTTGGGGTCCTGCTGGGGCTGGCACTAGGAAGCGGACTTTCCCTTCTCTATGACCGCTTGACCAATACCGTAAAAACGAAGGATGATCTTCGGGAAAAGCTTGGGATCGCAGCGCTTGGAGCCATTCCTCTGGCAGAAAAGGGGGCTTTTCTCGAAGAGGTGCGCGATCCCTATTCGCAGGTCTACGATGCCTATGCGAGCCTGCGTACGGGGTTGCAACTGTCAACCCTGACCGGCTTTCCTCGGGTGCTTCTGGTCACGAGTTCGCGTCCGGAGGAAGGCAAGTCGAGTACGAGTTATTCGCTCGGGGTCCAGCTTTCCGATACTGGCAAGCGGGTGCTCCTGATTGATGCCGATATGCGCCGTCCATCCTTTTTGACGAGGCAGAGCGAGTTCGGCCTATCAACGCTTTTGACCACCCCATCGCGACTGTCGGAGCATCTAGTTGGAACGACCAGCGAAAACCTGTCTTTGCTCCCGAGTGGTCCGACCCCGCCCAACCCGGCCAATATCATCGTGGCCGTGCGGCTCGAAGCGATCCTCGCAGAGGCGCGTGAACTTTTCGATCACATCATCATCGACGCACCGCCGGTGGCAAATTTTGCCGATGCTATCCTTCTGGCCATGAGCAGTGACGGAGTGCTGTTTGCGATTGAAAGCGGAAAGACACGCACGACCGTGGCACGTGCGGCGTTGTCGCAGCTTCGTATGGCGAAAGCCAACCTGCTCGGAGGGACTCTGACCAAAGCCAGCGGGCGCGCCGTCGACTACGGCTATGGCTATGGCACCTATTACAGCGGCACGCAGCGCAGCAGCGAAACGAGTATCCAAATCGCCGAATATCTCGACGAACCTGCTCAGCGGCACCAAACCTGACGATGAGAGCGTTCCGGCTTGCCGTTCTCGGTCCGGTTATATGCGGACTGTTTTTGCTTTCGGGACTGTCTTTCGTCTGGTCACCTTCCGGTTCCTGGCCCACCGCTTCAGGTGAAACCAAGCTGATCCATCCTTCGCGCCAGCTGCGGCAAGTTACTTCGCGTCTATCCGAGTCGGGAGCCGCGGAACTCTCCGGGATTGTTGACGAAGCGACCTCTGTGCTTCGCAAGGCTCCGCTAGAAGCGGACCCCTTCATCATTGCTGCATTAGCGCGCTATAACGAGCAGCAATACGCTGAATCCCAGGCGCTGCTCGAAATTGCTCGCAGACGCAATGCCCGCTCGCGCGAGGCGCGATACCTAGCTGTCGACGCCGCGATCGCCCTCGGCGACATTGATGCTGCCGTCAGGGATTTGGAGGCGCTTCAGCAGCTTGCGCCTCAAAACCGCGAACTGTCTTCGGAGATACTGGTTCTGCTTGCCGGTCATCCTGAAACCAGCAAGTCGGCAATGGGCGCCTTGCAGTCAGACAAAACCAAGGGGATGGTCCTCGCCGAGTTAGCGCGTTCAGGCGCGGAACCATCCGTGCTGCTAGACGCGATCAGGGTTGCAAAGGCGGCAGATGCCCTCGCGGGAGATCCGGCGACTATTGGAGCGATTGTGCGTCCATTGGTCCAAGCAGGAAACGTCGATGCAGCCTATCAGGTGTGGTCGGCATTGACCGCAAATGCAGCGGCCCGACCGCGTTTGCTACGGGATGGCGCATTCGAACAGGATCTTCCGCCCCCTTTTGGCTGGGAATTGCCATCCGGCCGCGATGCCTATGCTGCCCGGCAATCGCCCGGCCTTGCCGGCGAGACCTATGGCCGCCGTAATGCGCCGCTCGCGCGTCAGCTCCTCACGCTTCCGGCAGGTGCCTATCGGCTCGTTGTAACTGCTTCTCGGGCCAATGACCTAGTGCAGGCGAATGTGCGTTGCTTCCCCGCCGAGGAGATTGCGCGGCTGGGCATCGAACGCACGGGGACCAATGAGACTAGCTTTGTCGTATCGGGTAACTGTCGTGCGCAGTGGCTCGAAGTGAATGCCCGCGCAAGCGATCCTCCCCGAAGCGGGGCATTCCGGATCGAAACAATCATGATCGTCGAGAGCGGAGCATGACGAACCGAGTTCGAGAAGGGCTTTTCACTGCCTTTTTGATTGCATGCCTCGCAATCGGGGGTGCGAGCCGAGAGGGCGACCTTGGCAACTTCGCTCTGCAAGTGTGCGGGATCGGATTTCTGGGCTGGGGCTTTTATCGTTTCGATTGGGCGGGACTTAAGGCCCCCGAACGCTTGCTGCTGGGGTTTGGCGCGCTTGGTCTTTTAACCCTAGTAGCGCAATTCGTTCCGCTCTCACCCGAGGCGTGGGCGCAGCTTCCTGGACGCAGCGCGATCGCAGCCGAATTGGCGTTGCTCAACGCACTGCCCGATCCGGGATTTGTGACACTCTCATTCCACGACAGTTTGCGCTCGGCGATGTGGCTGCTTCCCGCACTCGGCGCCGGGATCGCGCTGCTGGCTGCGCGGACCGTTCCGACGGTGGTTGTGGCACTCGCATTGGTTGGCATGGCGCTTTTGTCCCTATTTCTGGGGCTTTTGCAGGTGTTGGGAGGGGCAGAGACGGACTGGTATCTCTACGACTTCACCAACCGCGGCTACATGGTCGGGTTCTTCGCTAATGCCAATCACATGGCCACACTGCTGCTTGTCTCGCTGCCGTTCCTCGGTGCGTTGGTGCGCGAGAGCAGAACCCGCTTGCCTGAGCGCAAGGTTGAGCTGACCCTCTTCGGGGCCGCGGTGTTTGGCCTATTGGCGATCGGGATCGGTCTGGTGGGCTCATTAACAGGATATGCGTTGCTGGCGCCGGCCGCGCTCGCCAGTGTGCTGATCGTCTGGACGCCGCGCAAGCGTCTGCTCGGATTGCTAACAGTTCCGGCGCTCGCGTTCGCTGCACTGTTGCTTGGAATTATGGGGACCGGGCAGAACGCCTTCTCGCCAGATGCAAACTCCTCACTGGCCGGGCGCGAACAAATTCGGATGAACGCAGTTCCTGCGGCAGTCGATTTTTTCCCTGTTGGTTCAGGGCTCGGTACTTTCGAGGACGTATACCGCCGCTACGAGGACCAGGAGCGTGTAACCACCACGTTCATCAACCATGCGCATAACGACTACCTTGAACTGGTCATTGATTTGGGCGCTCTTGGGTTACTATTGATTGCGGTGTTCTTCGCCTGGTGGCTTTACTGCCTGCGGTGTCTCTGGGGCGTTTCCGCGTCCCCTTTTGCCTGGGCGGGATGGGTCGCGATCGGTATCCTCCTGACACATTCAGGGTGGGATTATCCGCTACGCACCGCTGCTCTCAGCACTGTATTTGGTATTTGTTGTGTCCTCGTAGCCCGCATGGTGCCCGCCCGTGACGCCGATCGTGGAGCATCAATCACCTAGCGGCGACACGGCCCGTCCTGCGTCGCTTCGAAACCGTGAGACGCGTTACCTCGCCTCGGTAACACTTTTTAAGATGGCGACGAAAGAATGAATCGCGAGCCGAGGCGTCAGCATTAATGGGGTTTACGCACTGTGCCCCACTCCGTCGCTTACAACCGCTCAGATTGCATTTTTTGGATCATCTCGCGCCATTCGCGCAGGCGTTTTGTTCGGGAAAGCTCTGCGAGGCAGTATGTCCTCGCGTTGGCTCCGAGACGCGAACGAAGCGCTGGGTCACGTTCCAATGTCAAAACAAAGTCTGCGACTCCGCGCGCATCACCCTTTGCGAAGCTCGCTCCGCAGTCTGCCGCGCGAATCAGGCGGGCCACTTCACCGTTCTCATCGCCAATGAAGATAATCGGCTTACCGACCGCGGCGGCGCCATAGAATTTGCTCGGAACAATCAATCCTTCGAGCACAGGCTCAAGCGAGAGCCAGTGAATGTCGGGCACGTTAAGGCTTTGCGGAAGTTCGCTGCGTGGGCGATAGGGCCGCCGATCAATCGTGCCAGCAAGGCGGTTGGCGCCCATGGCCGCTTCCACCAAGGCGTGCTTGGCGCCGCCCCCAATAAACAAAAGCTTGAAGGAATCAGCGAGCTCTTGCTTCATGAGACTGGCCGCCTCGAGCATGGTGTTGGCATCATGCGCTCTGCCAAGGTTACCTGAATAGCCGATAACCAGAGTACCGGGCTCGTATCCCCACTCGCTTCGCAAGCTGTTCGCTTCAGGCTTTAGCGGCCATACCTCATCTTCGCCTGCCCAGTTCTGGATGACCATGATCTGGTGATCGGCCACACCGCGCGAACGCAGCATATCGCGCATGCGCTCACCAATAACAACGTTCATCAAGGCTTTCTTCCAAGCCCAGTCGCGTAACCAGGTGACGAGACGCACAATGGGATTTGCCGGCGTCCCATAGCCGAGCCGGGTGGCCGTTTCAGGGTAGATGTCCTGAACCCAGTGAATCACGTCAGCGCCTTTCAGACGCGCAAGGATGACAGCGAACAATCCCATGAGCGGCGGATCGGTGAGACAAATGACCAGATCGCCCCGCCGCACATGCGAAGCGCCTGCTAATAGCCCGCCCAGATAGAATGCGATAAAGTTCAGCAAACGCCCGAGAAGAGACTGTTGAGAGATCGGAAGGTTCGGCAGGCGGGTGACGGTAACCCTTGGGTCCATCGAACCAGACGTGCTCCCGGCTGTCCCCGTGTAGGAAGCCGCCGCCGTGATCACATGCATATCGAGTGCAAGCGGAGTGAGCCCTTCGACCAGGTCTGACAGCATCAACGAGGTTGCGGATTCATCGGGATGGAAGAAGCGGTTAATGAAGACGAGGCGCATAGAACGTTTCCTTGCTCAGGAGCAGCGGAGTAAACAAGGGGTTGTGGGCAGCAACTTGCAAATAGTCCGTTTGATGTCTCGTCGATCCGCCGGCATATTGAGAGACGAAGCTGAGGCATTCGCCTTGGCCAGATGTTCCGCAGCTGACATTGCCTTTGTCACGAGCGGTGAGTCCGCTCCTGTGCAGTGGAGATAGCGATCAGCCCCGGCGCGTGCCTCTGCCAGCAAGGGGGGCAGGGCACGGCGAACGACCTCGTGCTTACCCGCAAAGCCACACAGCAATGCGCCAAAC
This sequence comes from Porphyrobacter sp. AAP60, assembly GCF_001296025.1. Classification (GTDB taxonomy): domain Bacteria; phylum Pseudomonadota; class Alphaproteobacteria; order Sphingomonadales; family Sphingomonadaceae; genus Erythrobacter. The sequence continues at coordinate 115,769 of NZ_LJHV01000010.1, forward strand.
GCCCGCACGATCAATGAGCAACTTTTCGCTAGCCGGCCCTTGCGCTTTACTTCGCACCAATACCGGTGAGGATCACTCGAATGGTTTTGAGGGCAACCAGCAAGTCGAGCCACAAAGAGATATTTTTGATGTAATAGAAATCGTAGCGCAGCTTGGAGAGCACGTCATTTACGCCCGTTACGTGCCCCTGATTGACCTGCGCCCAGCCGGTGATCCCCGGGCGGACTATGTGCCGATACGAATAGAACGGCAGCTCATCTTCGTACCACTCTGCCAGTGATCGCGCTTCGGGACGCGGTCCGATGAAGCTCATGTCTCCGGCAAGAATATTGAAAATCTGGGGCAATTCGTCGATGCGGCTTCGGCGCAAGAAGCGCCCCAGCCGGGTGATCCGCTCATCGTCAGTCTGCGTCGTCGCATCTTCACGTGCAGCTTGTTGCTCGGCAACAGGATCGCGCTCACGCATGGTCCGGAACTTGATCATCCTGAAGGTATCGCCGCGAAAACCGACGCGCTCCTGAATGAAGAAAGCACGGCCCCGCGAATCGATCTTCACAAGCAGTGCGATGACCGCGAAGGCTATCAGGCACAACGGCAGCAGCGCTATTGCTCCACACAGGTCGATGAGACGCTTGACGGCCATATAGGGGACGTTGGGAATGAGCGAGCCGAGCTCATTTTCGCTCAAATGGGCGATCTTGACCTGACCCGTCTGCATCTCCGCTATCTGCCGATAATGGTAGACCGGAACTCCGGCCAGCGACGCCTGTGCGAAGAGGCGCTCCCAGCCACCGGAATGACAATAATGCAAGTCGGCCACAAGGGCCCAGCCGCGCCGGCCCGAGCGCACCAGTTCGTCGAGATCGGCGAGGGCCGGTGCGGGCAAATAGAATCCGCTCAACTGGATTTCGCTGGCCCGCCCACGCGTGACGACGACGTGCGGCTTCATAATACCCCTGGACCGCACTGCTATAAGAAAGCTTGTCAATACTGCGCCTGCGGCCGTGATTGCGAAGAGAGAGGCAGAGAAGGGCAGTCGCAGCAAGGCAAGCACGCCAAGCGCAGTGCTGAAGATAGCAAAGTTGACGGGCAGGACATAAGAAAGGTGCCGCGCCTTGGCGTGTTCCCTGAGGCGCGCTAGGACATAATAACTTATGGCAGCGGCCAGAGCGAGCGCCATGAGGGTCTCGTTGAAGCCGCCGGCGAAAGCGGCGCGACCTTGTAGCGCCCAGACCGAAAGAGCGGGAACCATGCCGCCCGCAAGGCAAAGTGGGAGCTCGAGCCGACGCAGAAGCGTGGCGCGAGTGTCGAGCAGGCTGGATGGCAGGGTGTGCCCCTCATCCTCTGTGTCCCCGCTTGAGTCTTTTCGCGCCTTGCCCTTCGCTTTGGGTGCGGCGGGCGCGGCATTTTTCAGATCGGTCCGCGCCGGGATCCCGCGAGTGTCGAATTCGTCCAGTGTAGGGTCATGGACGAATTCGGAGAAAGCTGTGTTCACCGGCTCGTTCATCGCAAAGCAGCCTTACGAAGCACCGTACCAGCGGCTGGGCGAAGATCGGCCGCTGCAAAGCTGACGCGGGTCTGCTGACCCATCAATTCGAGCAGCACCATGACGCGGCGGTCAGGGGTTAACCTGTCAATTTTTCCGACGAACGAAACAAAGGGACCGCTCGCAACTGTCACGGTTGCTCCCGCCTCAAATAGCTGATCGGCAACGACCACCTCGTCGTTACCACATGCGGCCTGAAGGTCAGCGATGATGCCGGGCGGCACCCGCGTCGGCTTCCCACCGAAGCTTACCAGCCGAGAAATGCCATAGGTCGAATTCACCAACGACCACGGAGCAGCCGCCTCGCCATAGGACAAAAAAAGGTAACCCGGGAAAAGGGGGCGGAGCGCCTTTACAAAATGCCCACCGCGCACGGAGGTTGTGCGCTCAAGAGGCTGGAAAGTATGGAATTTTTGGCGATTAAGATTGCGACGGGCAATTTTGTCCGCGTTTGGCTTCACTTGAGCCAAGTACCAATCAACCATGTCGAAATCCCCCTAACAGCTCTCGGATGGCCACGTACACCCAATTGGCACTCTGGACTAAGTTTAATTACGTGTCGCGAGAATGACGATCCGAAAGTTGCGTTGAACCGGGTTTTTGCGACGAAGCGACCAATTGCTGCGGTGCAGCGTATTACAAATTTTAGAGAGCGGCTCGGTTTGGCGCAACCTAATGGCTTCGGCGCAGCAATCATCCAATCGCAGAATGCGGCGGCCTGGCGGCACCGGGGTCGTGCTGCAAACGCGGTGGTTTAAAAGGCCTCCCACGGCAGACCGAGAGGAGAGGATTGTGCAGCGAGCCTATGCGGAGGATTGATGACATCGCGAAACACTACGGCGCAACCGCCGCCGATCCCCGACCGCGCTGGCTACAAGCCGCCTGCGACGCATTTCCTGCATTATCTTCGCCAAGCCAAGATCGTGCATCGACGCAGCGAGATGCGAGCCAGAGTGTCGGCCTGTGCAGATGGCCCGCCAGCCGTGTCGCGACCTGATTGACGGGCGCGACACGAACAATTGACCGCTTCGCCAATTAAGACGAGGTAAGGGAAAATTTGCTGAATTCTTTTGATACCGCTCCGCAGGGCCAAAGATGGGCCCCCGTGAGATGCGCAGGCGACCTCCCAAAAAGAGTTGACCGTGTGAGCCAAGGCAATACTGCCAGCAAGGACCGCGCGGGTTTTTTGCGCGACTGACGCGAAACTTTCGTGGGGGGAAGCGCAAAACGCGCAATCGCGTCTTGCAATATATGCTGGCCGCCGTATTGTTCAAAATTGAACGTTATGCGGCTCGTTAGTGCTAGTACGGTTCATTCAACATCTTACCGGCGGGCCTGCAGGCTGACGCCGTGCGGTAGCCTAGGCGCTGCAGGCCACTAATGAGCCTCCAACGCGATCAGGCTCGCGAGGACGCGCAGTTCAAGGTTCTTCGGATCCTTGCACGCGATCCGCGCATATCGCAGCGCGAATTGGCTGACGAGCTTGGGATTAGTCTTGGGGCGACAAATTACATTCTGCGCGGACTTGTCGATCGGGGCTTGGTTACGCTCGACCGGTTTCGCCACTCTGCCGACAAGCGCCGCTATGTCTATGTGCTGACGCCTGGCGGGCTGGCGGCGAAGAGCGCGATTGCGCGGCGCTTCCTTTCCCGCAAGCGCGCGGAATATCTGGCGCTGAAGCGCGAGATTGAGGAGTTGGGTAGCGAATTGCGGGACGACGCGGGTGACGGAAACGAGGATCTGAGCGATCAGACCGGTCACAGCACATGAGTATCGCATGGCCTTATCTTGTTTTGCCTTTTGCCGGCTTCGTTTCCGCTACATGCGTGCCAATCGAAGTTATCGAGCGTGGAGTGCTGAAAAACTTTCGGATCTATAAACGAGGCTCTAAGGTACTCTGGTTTCATAAGGCGCGCTGAAGGCACCCATTTGCGCCCCAGGTCCAACCATTTCATGAAAAGAAGTGCTGAATGACGAGACACAAGAAAGCTTTGATTACTGGGGTGACGGGACAGGATGGAGCCTATCTGTCGCGCCTGCTGCTTGATAAGGGTTATCAGGTCCACGGCGTCAAGCGTCGCTCCTCGTCGTTTAACACCGGCAGGATCGAGGATATCTACCAGGACCCGCACGTGCAGCACCCGAGATTTGTGCTGCATTACGGGGATCTGACCGATTCCACCAACCTGATCCGGATCGTGCAAGAAGTGCAACCCGACGAGATCTACAATCTAGCTGCCCAAAGCCATGTTGCGGTGAGTTTCGAGACCCCCGAATACACGGCCAATGCCGATGCGATCGGCACTTTGCGGCTGCTCGAGGCGATCCGGATCGTCGGGCTTGAGAATACCTGCCGGTTCTACCAGGCCTCGACCTCCGAGCTTTACGGGCTCGTGCAGGAAGTGCCGCAGCGCGAGACTACGCCCTTCTATCCGCGCAGCCCCTATGCGGCGGCAAAGCTCTATGCCTACTGGATCGCGGTTAATTACCGTGAGGCCTATGGTATCCATGCTTCGAACGGCATTCTGTTCAATCACGAGAGCCCGCTGCGCGGTGAGACCTTCGTCACCCGCAAGATCACGCGTGCGGCTGCAGCGATATCGCTTGGGCAGCAGAACCGGCTCTACCTCGGCAACCTCGACGCTAAGCGCGATTGGGGCCATGCCCGCGAATATGTCGAGGGGATGTGGCTGATGGTGCAGCAGGATGAGCCTGATGATTATGTGCTCGCAACCGGCGTGACCACCGAGGTGCGCGAATTCGTGCGCTGGGCCTTCGAAGATGCGGGTATTCCGATCGAGTTCCGCGGCGAAGGGATCGAGGAGAAGGGCTATGCCTGCGACGGCGGTCGCTGCCTGGTCGAGGTCGATCCGGCCTATTTCAGGCCAACCGAAGTGGATTTGCTGCTCGGAGATCCTTCCAAGGCTCACGAGAAACTGGGCTGGCGGCACCAGACCAGCGTGCGTGAACTTGTTCGCGAAATGGTCGCCGCTGACCTCGAGATGATACGGACAAAGTTAGGAAATGCCTAAACGCGCTCTTGTATGTGGTGTCTCCGGGCAGGATGGGAGCTATCTTGCTCAACTACTGCTTTCGAAAGGCTACGAAGTTCACGGAACATCTCGGGATGCAGAAATATCGGCGTTTTCCAACTTAGAAAAACTAGGAATAAGAGACGAAGTTAAACTTTGGTCAATGTCTCTTGCCGACTTTCGTAGCGTCCTGTCCACGATCACGAAGGTCGAGCCTGATGAAATTTACAATCTCGCCGGTCAAAGTTCGGTTGGGCTTTCATTTGAGCAGCCCGTTGAGACAGTAGAAAGTATAAGTCTGGGAGTATTGAACCTATTAGAGGTAATACGTTTCATTGGTGGGGTCCCAAAATTTTATAACGCAAGTTCAAGCGAGTGTTTTGGTGATACAGGAATCGAACCGGCCAACGAAAACACTCCCTTCCGGCCTAGAAGTCCATATGCTGTTGCAAAAGCGGCTGCGCATTGGGCTGTCGCTAACTACCGTGAGGCCTACGGAATTTTTGCCTGCAATGGCATCCTATTCAATCATGAAAGCCCACTCCGCCCTGCTCGTTTCGTGACCAGCAAGATTGTTCGATCAGCCTGTGCCATCAAGCGAGGCAATCTTGACCGGTTGGCGCTCGGCAACATCGATATTTCACGCGACTGGGGTAGTGCGCCTGAATATGTCGAAGCTATGTGGAGAATGGTGCAAAAGAAGACAGCAAGCGATTATGTAATCGCCACTGGTGAAACGACGAGCCTCTCTGATTTTCTCGCTGCAGCATTTGAAGCGGTTGATCTGGATTGGCGAGAGCATGTGGAATACAACACTGATCTGGCACGTCCATCGGACATACGTTTTAGCGCAGCTGATCCAGGAAAGGCCCAGCGGGAACTCGGATGGCAGGCGCAAAGCTCCATGCGTGATGTCGTCGAAGAAATGATCAAGGCCGAACTTATGCGCGTAAGCATCTAAACACCTAGCTTGTTGAGGCAGTACGGAACTAAAGAATTAAATTTATAAAAGAAAATTGTGAAGAATGCCGGGATGGCGATTTCACCCGAGCTGGCGCTCGGGTTGATTTCGGCGCACTCTCAGGCGCTATATATGGAGATGATCAGGATCGCCGGGAATTTGGACACCCCTAGCATCTATGTCGTCGAACACGATCGTACCGTTCTGCTCGGACCGTTCACAGAGTTGGTTTATTCAGGTCGAATTGCCAAAGAGCGCAACTAGTTGCCGCGCATTATTGTCAAATGCGGAGACGAAGTACAAGACTGGCGCGAAGAAATCATCTGGAATGAATATCTTATGCTGCTCGATATCGGTACAGCTGAATGATTTTGGGCCGCTTGGCTTTGACCGGCGAATGCGCGAGGCGCAGGTCAAATGATTTGACATTGATCGTTGGGCTAAGGCCGCAAAATAGTCACTGGTCGATTAGGATGCAGTTACAAATGTTAAGGTATTTTTGATGTAGTTTCCGGATTAGCTGCATCATAAATTAGAGCTCAGCACATTTATATTTTCGGAATGCGAGGAGTATGATCTTATGATTTTGAGAACAGTCTCAATAATTTCTGACTTATTTGAGTTTACTTCGCGTGCGCGGGTCTGACTAAACCTTCCTGCTGGAGGCAGGAGGTCCGCCGAGGTGGCACGAACGCTTTCACAGGATCGTCGGAATGGGGTTGTCGCTTCGATTGACGGCAGCCGAGTTGCCGAGCGGTAGCAGTACATTTTGGTGTCAGCACATCTAGCACCATCCGCTCCCAGCGTCTTGATAATGAGCATAGCCGAGCCGTTGCCAAGCGTAGCGGGGGCGACTGCCACTGGGGCAGGATCTAAGCGCACGGCGACTTCATCAAGAAGCTGCTCGGCAGGCTCGTCGATATCTTCCAGTCCGCCCAGTGCGCCAATTAATTCAGATCATGCGGCTACGAACTGAAATGAACGGAAACCAGTCTAATCCCAATTTGGTCCCGGGGTCCTAGAATGCTAAATGCTAACTGATTTATACGAGCGGCCGGTGCTCAACGTTGGACGGATCATACTCGATATCTTCGTGCATACCCACAAACTTCGGATGCCGACGTATGTCGATCAAGGTCCAGCCGATTTCCCCGAACCAGAAGTGATCGAGCCCGAAATGCGCGCGAAGGCCATAAGCGAGAGCCTTGATGGACCACAAAATGTGTTGTTCTTAACGCGGCGTGGCGGCTGGGCAAGCGACGGGACAACCTTGGTGATCCCAGTTAGCATCTGCTTCTACAAAGAGACTGGAATGAGATGCTCGTCCGGTTGGTCCACATTGCGATCTCGCAGAAACACGATGTGGCGGTCGGGTCCTATGTCGCAGTGACACGGCCAACAGACAAACGTCTTCCCAACGGCGCCCCTCAGCCCGCGCTATCGCCGTTCGACACCTCGCACCTCGAGGGCACAGTCGGTCGGCGCGCATTCGGTGGGGCAGTTATCACGCTTGGTGCTAGCGCAGCGCTGTTCGCGATCCAAATTCTCCAGCTTGCAGTTCTTTCGCGCCTTTTAACGCCAGAAGACTTCGGACTCGTCGGCATGGCGATGGTCGCCACCATGTTTGTGCGGCTTTTTTCAGATGTCGGCTTACCGATGGCGACTGTTCAGCGTGAGGAGATAAACCAAGACTACGTGAGTGCGGTATTCTACATCGACATGCTCGCTTCTTTGGCTTTAACGGCGGTGTGCATCTTGCTGGCACCGTTTGCATCGATGGTCTTTTCAGAGCCACGCGTAACACTTGTAATCGTAGCCATTGCGTTCACCTTCCCGCTAGGGGCATTGCGCGGGCAGCACCAAGCACTTTTAACCCGGCGAATGAAGTTCCTACGCCTTAATCTTGTGAACGTTTCGGCCAACGCGACTGGAGCGGCTACGGCGATCTTGTGCGCTTGGAAGGGAGGCATCGGCTATTGGTCGATAGTGGCCGGGCTCGTCGTGAATTCGCTGACGGCGATGGTGCTGAGCTGGATCGCCTCGCCTTGGAAACCTTCCCGGCTGAGATCGCTTACCCAGGCGAGTTCGGCGCTCCGGTTCGGACTCAACTTGCTAGGCGCGAATCTTGCTAGCTGGCTTTGGAAACAGGCTGACCGCGCGCTGATCGGATGGCGGTGGGACGCAACCGAACTTGGCCACTACACCCGATCCTATTCAGTGCTGATGGTGCCGATCGGCCTAATCAGCGGACCGATCAGCAGCGCGGTGATCCCGGCACTTTCGCGGCTCCAGAATGACAAACCAAGATGGACTTCTCACATGTTAAGGGTAGCCCGCGCGCTGGCATTTCTCTCTGCTCTCTTAACATTGGTCTTGGCTCTCAATGCGCGCTTTGTCATCGAATTCGTCCTGGGCTCTCAATGGGGAGAGAGCGTCACGATCTTCACCTTGCTTTCGCTATCGCTCTTCCCAAGTTTCGTATGGGAGCATGCGCGGCTCGTCTTCATTTCGCTAGGTCGCACCGACGCGATGCGCCGGTATGCGGTCGCGGCTGCCGTGATCCATGTCATCGCATTCGCGATCGGCGTAACTTGGGGACCAGTGGGGGTGGCGATGAGCCTTGCCCTAGCCTCCGCGCTGGTGACGCCACCGCTGCTTGTAGTCGTCGCCCGGGTCGGCGCGGTGCCGTTGGCGAAGCTCGCTGCGCAATTCGCTCCGTCGCTCGTCAGCATGCCACTAGTCTGGGGGTTGATACACCTCGCTTCCCCATATTTGGCACAGGATTTGTTGATCGTCGAAACTGTGATCAAAAGTGCTGCTATCACCGGCCTCTTCGTAATTGCTCACATTATCTTGCTGCCGCTTCATGCAGGCTGCCGAGAGGATGCGCGGGCCATCGCGGCCCTGGCCGCGCATCTCTTTGTGCGGAAGCGCTGTTCATGAAGTATCAACTACGGCAAAAGATGAAGATCGTCCTGATCGGCTACATACATGGGCGTGGTGGGATCCAGACCCATACATGGTTCCTTGCGGAAGGACTGCGCGAACGGGGGCACGCGGTTGAGATTGTATCACCGCCACCAATGGTGACGCATGGCCATGATGGCGCGCTCCATGGCGTGTTCGTCTATTCGGGTCTGCGCGATCTCGTCCGCGCCCTACGGGGATTCGGGCCGGATGTCGTAGTAGTCGCGGGCACCGGATGGGGTGCGATGCTGGGTGCACTTGCCGTCGGCAAAGATTGCCGCAAGGTGTTCTTTGAGGTCATGAGCGGCGCGCGACCTAGCCGGCTGGATCCTCGTCTACTTTCACGTTTTGGATTCGATGCGATTATCGGTCAGGGTTCTCCGGTTACCAGGCGGTTTGTTCGCGAATTCGGTTGGCACGGCCATGCCGAAACTATCCCCGCGCTCCCCGAACCGTTGGAGCGACAATTCACGATCCCCGTCCGGGTCCCCGATCCGATCGTTCAGGGGATTCGCTTCGTCTATTTCGGACGACTCGCACCATCCAAGAATGTGCGCCTGCTAATTGAAGAGTTCGATCAATTCGCTGGCACCGGGACGCAGCTCGATATCTGGGGCGATGGGAGCGACGCTGGGCTTCTGGCTAGAATGATCGCGGAGCGGGGCCTCAACCACAGGATAAAGCTGCGCGGGCGCTATCCTGATGGGCAAGCTTATATCAGTCTGCTCCGAAGCTACGACCTATTGCTACTTCCTACTGTCGCTGAAGAGGGCGCGCCGCTAGTCCTATTAGAGGCGATGGCCTGCGGCCTACCCTTCGTCGCCAACGGGATGGGCGGCATCACCGACTACGCAAACGCGGACTGCGCCATCACCAATGGCTCGATTAGAGATTTCGTCCCGGCGGTTAAGACGCTCGTTGCGCGGCTCGAGAGTGGTGACATCGATCACGCTAGGTTGCAGCGGCACTATGCTACGAACTTTGGTTTCGATACGCTGACCGATCGCTGGGAGAGCTTCCTATGCCAGATCGTTGGCTGACGCTGATTGAAAGCCCAAGCAATCTTCGCATGCGATATCGCGTGTCATCTGTTGGCAGTGCAGATGGCCCCAAGGGTTTGCGTGACATTTCGCGGCAGCCCACGCGGCATAGATATTATCGTTTTCGTTTCGGATCTTGCAGAACCCAAGCTCGTCAAGCTGTTTGCCGCCGGCGAAGAGTATGAGACGCGCGCCCTTGCAACATGTACCACGCGACCGGGCTCCGGAACTACGATTTTGGTGGGCTTGTGTCGGTCTTGACAGGCAGATTCTACCTAGTCCTTGCTGAAGTGGGCTTTCTCAATTCGTATCCCGCCATTCTTATTCTGATATCTAATTTGTTTACGCTTGAGCTCATCGGGTCTTCTGAGGTGGTAACGCGCGTATGGAGAACCGAAGCGGTGTGCTCGCCAAAAACCGTTCGATGCGTTGGCGTCGGTGCGGCCAATGTCGTCGGCTTGTGTATACCCACGCCATGACGGGATTCACAAACGGTATGCCAATTCAGCTCGGACTGTTTGGCCTTCAATTGTCAAGGGGCGCCAAGCATCAGACAGGAATCTCCACCTTGCCGATCAGGCTTGAGTGACACGCGGGGAGTGGCGGTGAAAGCGGTTGTACAGCAGATAGGTGCTCGGATGGATTACGGGGTGCCGCTGGCGCTCTATCACGCCGATGGGCTGGCGCGCCTCGTGACCGATCTGCACTTCGAAAAGCCGCACCGGCTTAAACAGCTTCAGCGCTATTCGAGCGGTATCCCCTCTAGCTTGGTTTCGCGCAACAACACTCAAGGGCTGGCTTATCGTGCCGTGCTTTCGCACGGTGGCAGGAAGGCGTGGCCGCACATCAAGATCGCGGAGGAGATGGCAGCGCGGAGCTTGAAAGCAGTTCGCGAGACCGGTGCGGATATCGTCTACGGCTTCGATACCGCGATGCTGCCGTCGCTCGACCGCCTACGCGACGAGGGCGTCATGATCGTGCTCGAACAGTGTATCGCTCCGCGCGCGCAATTCATCGAAGCTATGAGCCGCATGCGCCAAGGGATCGAGCGGCGCGGCCTAAGCATTGACCTTAGCGACCTCGAAAACGAGATTTCCTTCGCCCGGATCATGGGGGAGGTCGAGCAAGCGGAATGGGCTTTTGCCGATCGCATCTACTGCCCTTCGGGTTTCGTCGCAGATGCTGTGCAGTCTTGCGGAATCCCCACTGAGAAAACCCGGATTGTTCCTTATGGCGTGACGGTCGATACGAAAGCCGCTCACCACAAGCCTTCCGGCGCTCGGCCTCGCGTAACGTTCTGCGGGCGGTTTTCTTGGCGCAAAGGAGCGCTCGAATACGGCGCGCTTGCCGCGGCGCTGAGAAAGGAGGCGGATTTCGAGGTTCTGGGTTCGGTCGCCCTGCCAGAAGATGTGATCGCAGCGGTCGCTGTCGATGTCAGGTTCCAGGGCCACCTGAACCGCGCCGACTATCGCCGGACCCTCGCCCAGTCGGACGTGATGGTTCTGCCGTCCTATTCCGAAGGGTCGGCCACCGTTGTCTACGAGGCAATGGCTTTGGGCGTGCCATGCGTGGTAAGCGCCGAATCAGGTTCGGTGATAACCCACGGAGAGGACGGCATGATTGTCAAGGCAGGCGATGAGGAGCAATTGATTGCGACTGTCGCCAAACTCCTCTGTGACCCGGCCAAGAGGCGCGCCATGGGTCAGCGCGCGGCGGTGACCGCGCAGTCTTACACCCGCGAGAATTACGGGCACCGCTTGGTCGAGGCCTTGCGCGAGGACTTCGCCGCATACGAAAAGTCAGCGCGCGCGACATGACTTCGTCCCTAATCTTCATTTTTCTGATAGGCCTAGGCCTCTCCTTCGTCGCTATTGCCAATGCGAAGGGTGCAAAACTCTTTACGTTCGCATTTTTGTTTCCAACTGTGACGGTAGCCTTCGTCCTTGTGGAGTTTTCCGACTTTGTTCTCAATGCAGGCACACTGTTCGATATCTACTACCAGACCGGAACGATAAATATCGCCCTGTTCATGCTCGCGACTTGTTCGATTGCCGGACTGGTGGGCTACGGTTTTACGCGGAGTAGCAGCGCCGCTTCTACCCCGTTGGGAGAGCGCTTCATCCTGTCACGCGGCGCCGTACAACACATGCACTTTGCTTCCATCGCGCTCGGAGCGGTGTCGCTGGGAGCATTCTTCGCGCTCGCCGGTCTCGGGGGCGGCATGTGGCAATACGTCCTCAATTCGGGCAGCTATGCGATCGAATGGTCGGGCCTGCCAGTCTACCTCATCTTCCTAGTCCGACTTTGCTATGTTTCTATCGTGATTCAGTTGTGGCTGTGGTCCTACACCCGCAAGCGCAAGCATTTGATCTGGGCGCTTTTCTTGTCCATCATCCCCTTAATAAACATTTTGTTCCTGTTTCGCCGCGCCGAGGCCATTAAAGTTGGGGTGTTCTACGGATACTTCCTGACCAATTATCATGGCTTAAAGATGGGCCGGATCAAGGCGCTTGGCGGGATCGTGTTCATGTATCTCGCCTTCAAACTATTCCCGTTCTTGCGCAGTGAAGAGGGCAAGAGCCGTGATGCGGACGATCTGATCGGAGAGGCTCTTTCACCGCGCGCGACATACGAAAACAGCGAAATCGGGTCTGGCTTGGTGCGGATCTATCATTCGATGGAGACAGGTGTCTTCGAATATGGTGCGGTCTTTTACAATGCCTTCATTAAGCAGTTCGTACCGGCAGGCCTCTTCGGACCACAAGCAAAGGACAATCTTTACCTGCCTGTAATTGAAAACTCCGACACATACTTCACCACTTTCCGCTTTTACGTGTCACCAATGGGCTTTGCTCAGGCGTATCAACAATTCTGGATTTTCGGCGGGGTGCTGTTCCTGATCGTAGGGAGTATCATGGCGGCGCTCGAGAATAATGCGCGCAAAAGCAAGCGTGCCGAAATTTTTCTGGTACTCATGATACCGGTGGCCATTTCGACTGTCTCGGCCGACATGACATATATCGTGCCGCAATTCGTGATCTATCTGGTCATGGTTCTTTTGTGCGTTCCTCCGCCTTCACGGGCTCGTAGAGGGGCGCCGCCTCGCCATGAATAGCAAACTCTTACGGGAGCGGGACGTGTTTTCAAACGGCCTAGCACTCCAGTCTTCCTTCCCCTTCTAGGCGCTTGGACCAGCAGAAAGAATATAACTTGGCTTCCAAAGAACTCCTGAACTCGCTGCGCGGTCTCAAACGCCGGATGTATCTCGGCACCAAGATCACGACTGAGACGCTGTGGCTCGGCAATGCCTGGCTCGACAAGGCATCGACAGCGGAACAAGTGCGCCGGACGATCGAGAAACTTCGCCCCCGGCAGATTCAAGGTGAATTGATCCGCGTGGGCTCGTCCGGTGATGGTGGATACCTCATGCCCGACGATTTCCATGGTATCGTGGGCTGCGTATCTCCGGGCGTCGCAGGAGAGGTCGGTTTCGATCTCGAGATGGCCGAGCGCGGCTTGAAAGTCGTTATGGCAGACGCCTCGGTGCTAGGACCGCCGGTCAGCCACGAGAATTTCAACTTCTACAAAAAGTTCCTCGGCACCCGAAACGACGATCTTTTCGTCAGGCTGGAAACATTGGTCGACGGCGAATTCGAAACCGGCGACCTGATTTTACAAATGGATATTGAGGGCGCCGAGTTTCCAGTGCTGCTCGATACTGCGGATGATCTTTTAGGACGTTTCAGAATGATCGTTCTCGAGGTCCACGATTTTGGCCAACTGTTCGGGAGGTTTTCCGCCGGACTGATCGAAGCACTCACCGACAAGCTGACGCGTCATCACGCCGTGGTCCATATCCATCCGAACAATTGCTGCGGCAGCGACAGTCGATACGGGATCGAAATTCCGCGGGTTCTCGAGTTTACTTTTTATCGCAAGGATCGCGGTGTGCTAGATCATTTCGCCACTGGACCTTTCCCCCACCCTCTCGACGTTGATAATGTAACTACGCGTGCTTCGCTTCCGCTGCCCGCATTGTGGTATCGCACCTGAAAGGCACCTATAAAATTTATATGTCGTTTTTCCCGAACTGTTCCACCATATGCCAAGAAACGACGGCCGATCGATCGAAGAGACGTTCCAGCCAGCGCACGACAATGCGCATTAAGAGCAGCCCAACTGGGTCAACCTCGCAGTCCGCCGAATGCTAAACCTTAGCCGGTCCGACGTTGCTTATCGCCTCGTCGTAGGAACGCCCGAGATCGCGGTAGCGGCCCGGTGCTTGACCTACGCCGAATTAGAATCGGCCGGACCAACGCCGACCGAAAAGCCGCACCCCTCCCTCGCAAGCTGCCGAAATCCCTATGGTCGGGCCGTTTCTTCGGTGACGCGCTCCAAGGGCAAGGAGGATGGCGCAGCCTCGTTTGAAGGGACGCCCGCCGAATTGCTCGATGTGTCGCGGGCCGATCACATTTTAAGCGCGCACTGCCAGACCGAGAGGGCTTTCGTCGTCGACAAACACAATCGAACGACAACCGCGCATTTCCTACTGTTCGAATATTTGCAGGACAATTTTGACGATCGCGTCGAGGAGCTTGGCCTTGGCGATCGCACGCTGCCGTGGCGCGGGAAGGCCGCGCTCGCGCCCGATCACCACGACCGTTTCTCGTCTGCCGCGCAAGCGATGGTTGAATGCAAATTCGGCGAGCACCTCGAGCATTTTGGATATACCCTCTAATGAAAGCGCCCCGGCAGATCATCGCCTACCGACCCGAAGCCCTTGCACCGCATCAAGGGTTGCTCGTCGATTTCATGAAGCAGCAACTGCCTTCCGCGACACGGATCATTGAGAGGACGATCCCCACCGGCCGATTAGCGAGGCTACTGTTTGCTGTGCGAGTTGCCCTCGATGCGCTACTTTTCCGACGCGCCGTGCTGTATTTTGCGAGCTTCGTGAGCGTGGTCTATGCGACCATTCCCTTGTGGCTCGGACATCGTCGCTACATTTACCATTCGCAGGACTGGATCGCCGATCTTGAAAGCCTGCCCGCACGTTTGGAAAAACGCGTCGTCAAGCGCGCGCCAGTCGTCATCTGGAACGAGGCCGCCCGGGCCGCGCGCGCCAAGGAACTTGCGGGCCGAAGCGATGAAATCCTTGTGCTGCCGACGTATCTCCCTGCTGCGCACGAGGTGCCTAAGCGCTGCGAAGACATCAGAAACCAAATCGCTGAACTCGCAGGCGCGTCGGTCGAGGACATGGTTATCGTCTTTGCGGGCGGCGGGTATTCCGTTGGGCGGTTGTCGGCGCAGTTTGTCGAAGCGGCAGTCGAACTGGATCGAAACATCGTTGCAGTGTTTACTGGCGCAACCAAGCTTCCGCCGGATTGCGCTGCGCCCAACATGATAGACATGGGGCTGCTGCCTTTTGATCGGATGCTCGCGGTCATGGCCTCCTGCGATATCGGACTCCTTCTTTACGATTACGCCGACTCGTTCGGGCACACGAACCAACAGCCCGGACGCCTCACCGAATATCTTAAGGGCGGGCTTGCCCTGATCGCTACCCCGTTCGGCGATGCGCGGCGGTTGGCGAGCGACACCGCGTTTTGCACGGTGGTCGAAGGTTATGATGTCACAGAGCTCCGTCAGGTACTGAAGCACATTTCAGAGCAGATCAGGAGCGGCGGCATTTCACGCAACGAAATCCGCAATTACGTGGCCAGCCACATGGCCTACGAACCCTTCGCAATCAGGACATTACAGGCCGCATTTGAGGAACTGGTATGAGGATCGCTGTCCTCTTCGATCGCTTCGGCCCCTATCATGTCGCGCGGCTGCGCGGCGCGATGGCACAGGCGGAGGTGCTCGCGGTTGAGGGCGCGCCGCACCGCGCGGTTTATGACTGGACGCCGCCCGATCTTCCCAATGGTCTAGATCACGTAGCGCTGACCGATAAGGCCGGAGAGGAAAGCGACCCGGTGGTCGTCGAAGCGCGACTGGAGGAGCGAGTCGGGCGCTGGAAGCCAGACGTTATCGCCTTGCCTGGCTGGTCTAACATGGTCACGCTGTGCGCGCTGCGATGGGCGCGGAGGGCCGGGATTGCAGCCGTTTGTATGTCGGAGACGAACGCTTGGGACTTCGAGCGCAAGTCCCTCACCGAGAACGTCAAGCGAGGGATTGTGGCGCATTACGGTGGAGGTCTCGCCACTAATCGCTCGCAGATTGAGTATCTCGCGCAACTGGGCGTGCCGCGCGAAGCGATATTCGGTGGCTATAATGCCATCGACAACGATTTCTTCCGCGAAGCGGCGGCGCGTTGGCGGGCCACGCCGGGCCTGCCTCCAGAAATCGAGGGTGCTGTTGCTGCCGAAGCCCACGGCCAGTTTTTCCTCGCTTCGAACCGTTTCATTCCCAAGAAGAACCTGCTGCGTTTGCTTGACGCCTACGCGGCCTTTCGCAAGCGACGCGAAGCCGATCCCGCCGATTGGCCGCTGATCCTGCTGGGCGACGGCGAATTGCGCGGCGAGATTGAAGCCAAGATCGCTGCGCTAGGTCTCGGGTCGCATGTCCACCTTCCCGGATTTCTCCAGCTCGATGCGCTCGTGCGCTATTACGGGACGGCCGGTGCCTTCATCCACGCCAGCACAACCGAGCAATGGGGCCTCGTTATCAACGAAGCGATGGCGGCGGGGCTACCCGTGGCGGCCTCGAATCGCTGCGGATCGACACATTACCTGATCGATGATGGCATTACGGGATTCAGCTTCGATCCCCATTCCACCGAGGACATCACTGCCGCGCTCGGCAAACTCGCGCAGCTTCCGTCCGATGCGCCGCTACTGGAAGCGGCACGTGCCAAGGTCGAGCAGCTGCGTCCTGAAGGGTTTGGTGAAGGCCTGCACCAAGCGGCCTCGGCGGCGCGAAGCACTTCGGCGAGGCCCGGCGTATTCGCGCGGCTAGCGCTCGATCTAGCGATCGCGCGGGCGGCTCGCGCCGAGCGGGGCTGAGACGTGAGCCTTTCGCTAGGGATCGTCACCGGCTCGATGTCGCGAAATGCAGGCGGGCTTTTCAATTCGGTACGCCAATCGGCGATCCATCTCGCCAAGGCGGGTGCGCAGGTAAGCGTATACGCGCTAGAGGACGAACACAGCGCCGCTGACCTGTGCGAATGGAAACCGCTGGTGCCGCAGGTCCTTCCGACTCTGGTGTCGCGGCACATGCCATACGCACCCGATCTCGATCGGCAGGTTGCGGCTGCCGATCACGACTTTCTTCACCTGCATGGCATCTGGCAATTGACCTCCCGCAGCGTGAATTGCTGGAAACGGCGGACGGGACGACCGGTCATGATCAGCCCGCGCGGCATGCTCGATCCTTGGGCGCTGGCAAACTCGGCCTGGAAGAAGAAACTGGTCGGCGCGTGGTTCGAAAATCGCAACCTGCGCGAAGCCGATTGCCTTCACGCGCTTAACGCGTCGGAGGCGGCGTCCATGCGTCGGTACGGGCTCACCGGCCCGATTGCTATCATTCCAAATGCGACCGACATTCCGGGAGTGGCTGTTCGCACGATAAAAACGGGTCGGCGAACGCTGCTCTTCCTTGGCCGCATACATCCGAAAAAAGGGCTAAAGGAGCTCATCTCTGCGTGGGCGAGGGCGCGGAGGGCCCGCCCTGAATTGGCCGAGCACTGGCAGCTGCAAATCGCCGGATGGGACGATGGCGGCCATACCGACCCACTGAACAGCCACATCCTTGCGCTGGGGCAAAACGATAGCGTCGAGCTTACCGGCCCGGCTTTCGGCTCCGAGAAGGACACGCTGCTCCGTTCGGCCGATGCGTTCGTGCTGCCGTCCTTCTCTGAAGGTCTGCCGATGTCGGTTCTTGAAGCGTGGGCCTACCGCCTGCCGGTGCTGATGACGGCCGAGTGCAACCTGCCAGAGGGCTTTAAAAGTGGGGCTGCTATCAAAGTCTCTACCGATCCCGACGCGCTTGCCGGCCAGCTTGCGAAAGCTCTGCTCGACACGGATCTGCCACCATTGGGGGAGGTGGGGCGGTCGCTGGTCGAGGAGTGTTTCAGTTGGCCGAGCGTCGCTGCACGGCACCTTGAAGTCTATCGCTGGATGGTGGAGGGCGGCGAGCCGCCCGCTTGTGTTCGTTTGGTGCGCGCGTAGACGAAGGGAGACGATGGGCACCGACATTTCATCCAACCGCGCGGCGCGGAAATGGAGCCGGGCCCAATTGGTCGGACGTGTGCTCTGGGCGCTCGCGACGCCGCTGTTCCGCTTCAGTCCGCGCATCCTGTGGGGGTGGCGACGGGCGCTCTTAAGCGCTTTTGGTGCGGAAATCGGCAAAGGCGCACACATCTATCCCACCGTTCGGATCACCATTCCGTGGAACATCGCGATCGGCGACGAATCCGCAGTTGGCGATCACGCGATCCTTTACGCGCTGGGGCCGATCCGGATCGGTGCGCGCGTGACAATCTCGCAGTATGCGCATCTGTGTGCTGGCACGCATGACTGGCGCGACCCCGCCATGCCCCTCGTAAAGACGCCCATAGTGATCGGAGATGACGCATGGGTTTGCGCCGACGCCTTTGTCGGCCCCGGCGTGACGCTAGGCGACCGGGCCATCCTTGGCGCAGGGGCGGTAACGATGAAGGATATCGAAGCCGGCACGATCGCCGCGGGGAACCCTGCCAAAAGGGTGGCCGATCGCCCCTTGATCGACGATCAGCCCGCTTCTCAATGAGTTCTCAGGGCGACTTCTTAAGCGCGGGCATGGCTCCGAAAAGCGCGGAGTGGCGCGCCTCCGACGCTTTTCAAGGGGCAGGGCGTGTCGGCGCGCTGGACGGCCTGCGAGCTGTCGGAGTTATGATGGTCGTCGTCGGTCATGCTCTCCCAATGTACTCGCCAATAGCCGATGCTCCGGTCGATTTCTTGGGAAGAGCTGCAACCGGTGTGACGCTTTTCTTCGTGTTGAGCGGCTATCTCATCACGTCGATCTTCATGCGAGAGCAGGACAAGGGCACTTTTTCCTTCGGTTCCTTCTATCGGCGCCGGATCATACGACTGTGGCCTGCGCTATATGCCTATCTGGCGTTTCTCACGTTGCTGAAGCTTACGACGTCTTACGAGATCGCCGACTGGCTGCACCTTCTATTCGCGTCGCTGCATGTCTGGAATTATGCTCTCCCCGTGATCAACGGCTCTGAAGGATACCAGGCTTCGGCCGCTCATTTGATGCATCTCTGGTCCCTTGCAGTCGAAGAGCAGTTTTACTGGCTGTGGCCGATCGCCTTCTTCGCAGTATCCGATCGCAAACGGCTGATTATCCTGCTCTGCGCGACGATTGTTCTGTTGCCAGCGGTCAGACTGGGCTCCTACGTCTTGTTCGAAACAAGCCGGCCGTTTCTCACCAAGATGTTCCACACGGCTGCCGATCCTTTGCTGATAGGCTGCTTGCTCGCTCTCTTTCCCCTAAGGGTTATGGAGCGGGCCCGATGGCTGGCTCGCGGCTATGCGCTCCCGATCCTGCTTGCAGCACTTTTCTCAGTGTCATATTTTCTCGGAAAGCCGCTCGCTTCGTACTACAGCCTGACGATCGGCACGACGATCGAAGCAATCATCGCCGCAGGCATAGTCTGGACGGCGCATCATGGAGAGCGGGGAATCGCTCACGACCTGCTGTGCAGCCGTCCGTTGCAGGTGATCGGATTGTCGAGTTATAGCATCTATCTCTGGCAGAATATTTTTACACGACCAAACGCTGTGTTCGACCTGCCATTTGCATTCGGCATCTTAGCATCTCTCGTGGCGGGCTTTGTAAGCTACCGGCTGATCGAAAAGCCCACCCAGCGCTGGGCCGTACGAAGGTTCGCGGCCAAGACTGAAAAAGTCGAGTAGACCTCGTAAGGATGTCGTCCATGCACCCTGCACGACCCAACATTTGCGGTGGTCATCGCAGTTGCACATCACTAATGAGGCGCCCCTAATGTCGCATCCCGATCCATCCGAGCTTCCCGTAACGGTCGTGGTCCCAGTAAAGAACGAGGAAGCGAACTTGGCGCGTTGCCTGGAGCGGCTTGGGCGGTTCTCCGAAATTGTGGTGATCGACAGCGGTTCGACCGATCGCACCTGTGAGATCGCGCGCGATTATGGTGCACGCGTTGTCAATTTCCGTTGGGACGGGAAATTTCCCAAAAAGCGCAATTGGTTCCTTATGAACGATCCGCCCAAGGAGAATTGGGTGCTGTTCCTCGACGCCGACGAATTCGTCGACAAAGCGTTCTGCGATGCGCTTCAGGCCGAACTGCCGGACAGTGACTTGAGCGGATACTGGATCTCCTATGACAATTTCTTCCTTGGGCGACCACTGCGCCACGGCGTTGCCCAACGGAAGATGGCCTTACTCCGCGTCGGCAGGGCGCTGTTCGAACGGATCGACGAGGATGGCTGGAGCCAGCTCGACATGGAAATCCACGAACACCCCATAGTCGAGGGCGAAGTAGGCGAGATTAAAGCTTGCATTGAGCACCGCGACGATCGCGGCCTAGCCCACTTCGTGACCAAACATCGCGACTATGCTCAATGGGAGGCGAAACGTTTTGCTAAGATGCAGGGGGACGAAGCGGTGTGGGCGGCCATGACCGATCGCCAGCGGTTTAAGTATCGCCACCTCCCCAAATGGTGGTTTCCGTGGTTTTATTTTGCGGCAACCTATTTTGCGAAACTGGGCTTCCTCGATGGCGGGGCCGGGTTCCACTATGCCGCCTATAAGGTCTGGTATTTCCAGACCATCAGGCTACTCATCCTAGAGCAGTCGGCAGCGAATAAAACTCATGGCTGAGCGAATTCTCGCCATCGGCGTGGCGGGCTGCATGAAAATCTATCATCAGGTGACGCTGCTGTCTGCTAGCGTCGAAATCAAGGCAATCGAAAAAAGGATGTTCTTAGCATGACAGGTAGTCTCCGCCGCCAACGCACCCTCGTCACGGGCGGTGCCGGCTTCCTCGGTTCACACCTGATCGACCGCCTGCTCGAACGCGGCGATGAGGTGCTTTGCGTGGACAACCTCTTTACAGGTGACAAGAGCAATCTCGATCACTTGGTCGGACACCCACGCTTCGAGTTCATGCGTCAGGATATTTGCTTTCCGCTCTATGTCGAGGTCGACCAGATCTACAATCTTGCTTGCCCGGCAAGCCCGATCCATTACCAGTTTGATCCGGTCCAAACGACCAAGGTCAGCGTGATAGGGGCAATCAACATGTTGGGCCTCGCAAAGCGCGTGAAGGCCCGAATCATGCAGGCTTCAACCTCCGAGGTCTACGGCGACCCTTCGGTTCATCCGCAGCCCGAAAGCTATTGGGGCAACGTCAATACGATCGGTCCGCGCGCTTGCTATGATGAAGGCAAACGCTGCGCAGAGACGCTGTTCTTTGACTACCACCGCCAGCACAAGCTCGACATCAAGGTGGTGCGGATCTTTAACACCTACGGTCCGCGCATGCACCCCAATGACGGACGCGTCGTGTCCAATTTCATCATTCAGGCTCTGCAAGGGCACCCGATCACGATCTACGGCGATGGCCAGCAAAGCCGTTCGTTCTGCTATGTCGATGACTTGGTCGAGGGCTTCCTTCGGATGATGGACACTGGGAGCGAGTTCCCGGGGCCGGTCAACCTCGGCAATCCCAACGAATTCACCATCAAGGAGCTCGCTGAGCAGGTGCTTGATCTTATCGGCTCGAAGTCGAAGCTCGTCAACAAGCCGCTTCCTCAGGATGATCCGAGGCAGCGCCAACCCGATATTTCGCTGGCTCGCGAGAAGTTGGGCTGGGAGCCCAAGACCCAGCTGAGGGCAGGTCTCGTCAAGACCATTGAGTATTTCGAAGAACTGCTCCGTAAGAATGAAGCTGAGGTGCCAACCCTCTACGTTGCTCGCTAAGCGCTAAACAGGTCAGGATTTCACAATTGAAGATTGCGATGGTGGGTTCGGGCTATGTCGGGCTCGTGTCGGGGGCGTGTTTCGCCGATTTTGGCCACGATGTGGTGTGCATCGACAAGGATCAGGGCAAGATCGATCGGCTGCACGCTGGCGTCATGCCGATCTATGAGCCGGGGCTCGATGCGCTGGTCGATGGCAATGTGAAGGCCGGACGGTTGAGCTTCACCACTTCGCTCGCCGACGGCATCAAGGGCGCCGATGCGATCTTCATCGCGGTCGGCACCCCCAGCCGCCGCGGCGATGGCCATGCCGATCTCACCTTCGTTTATGAAGTCGCGCGCGAAGTCGGCGAAAGCCTGGCGGGCGATGCGGTGGTCGTGACAAAGTCGACCGTGCCCGTCGGCACCGGCGACGAGGTCGAACGGATCATCCGCGAAACTGGGATCGCTCACAAATTTGCCGTGGTCTCCAACCCCGAGTTCCTGCGCGAAGGCGCGGCGATCGGCGATTTCAAGCGCCCCGACCGGATCGTCATCGGCGCCGAGGACGAGTTCGGCCGCGAGGTCATGCGCGAGGTCTACCGCCCGCTGTTTCTCAACGAAAGCCCGATCCTGTTCACCTCGCGCCGGACCAGCGAGCTGATCAAATATGCCGCCAACGCCTTCCTGGCGACCAAGATCTCCTTCATCAACGAGATGGCCGATCTATGCGAGAAGGTCGGCGCCAATGTGCAGGACGTCAGCCGCGGGATCGGGATGGATGGTCGGATCGGTTCGAAGTTCCTGCACGCCGGGCCGGGCTATGGCGGCTCATGCTTTCCCAAGGACACGCTGGCGCTGCTCAAGACCGCCGAGGATTATGACAGCCCGGTGCGGATCGTCGAGGCGGTGGTCAAAGTCAACGACACCCGCAAGCGTGCGATGGGCCGCAAGGTCGTCGATGCGCTGGGCGGCTTCGAGGAGTCGCGCGGGAAGAAGGCGGCGCTGCTGGGCCTGACTTTCAAACCCAACACCGACGACATGCGCGACAGCCCCGCCATTGCGGTGGCGCAGACGCTGCTCGATGCTGGCGTCGCGGTCGCGGCCTACGACCCTGAAGGCATGGAGCAGGCCGCGCCACTGCTGGCGGACGTGACCATGTGCGCCAATGCCTACGAGGCTATCGAAGGCTCCGATGTGGTGGTGATCGTGACCGAGTGGGACGCCTTTCGCGCGCTCGATTTCAAAAGGGTGAAGGCGCTCGCTAAGGCGCCGCTGCTGGTCGACCTCAGAAACATTTACAAGCCCGAAGACATGCGTGCTGCAGGGTTCGAATATGTGAGCGTCGGGCGGGGGTAGGCCATTTTTGCATCCCTCGGCCCAGAATTCAGATGCGCAGTCGCCTGGCCAACTCCAAATCCGCGGCTGTGCTCGCACAATTGCCCCGGCGACTGACGATTGCGGCGGCTCTCAAAGATCTGCTCCAGTAAGAAGTTATGCCGAGGAAAACCTGATGAAGCAGCAGCAGACGCCTGACTAAAGTTATACCAATGCGGCGCATTTTCACACGCATGATTACCTGCAGCCCCATATTCACGCCATGCTCGAAAGCCTGAAGCCAAAGCGCGTTTTCAATCTGGGTTGCGGCAATGGCAGCATGGCAGCGCATCTCTCTCTGAAGTATGAGGTGGTCGGTGTCGACGCGTCATAGACGGGGATCGAGCGAGCCCAAGCAGCCTTTCCGGAGATCCGCTACGATGTCGCTTCCGCTTATGATGACTTGGCCGTTGCCTATGGTCAATTCGACGCAGTTGTGAGCCTTTAAGTTGTCGAGCACCTCTATGACCCCTGCCTCTACGCCGAAACCATGTCCAACCTTGTCCGACCGGGCGGGGGGCGTCGTCGTCTCAACGCTTTATCGAAGCTACTTCAAGAATATCGCTCTTGCCCCATCGGGCAAGATGGACAAGCACTTCACTGCCATGTGGGACGCCGGTCACATCAAGTTTTTTTGATCGCGACACTCTCAAGCCTGCTGACCGAGGCTGGCTTCGTCGATCTACGTTTCGTTAGAGTCGGCAGGGTCCCCGTACTGGCAAAGTCGATGATCTGCTGCGCACGGAAGCCGTCCTGACCGCCGCCTTGCTGATCGCTGAACTTATCGGTCCGGAAAGGTACCGCAAGGACAAGCGGCCGACTTTAATCCCAGCTGGGCGAAAGCTGCGGATCACGTCAGCAATAATCAAAATCTAGCCATCAAGGTTGACGCATGCCTTAGAAGCCGATCCGCAAAGCCGTGTTCCCGGTTGCCGGCCTCGGCACCCGTTTCCTCCCCGCGACCAAGGTGGTGCCCAAGGAATTGCTGCCCTTGGTGGACCGCCCGCTGATTTAGTACTCGGTCAATGAAGCGCGCGAGGCGGGGGTCGAACAGATGATCTTGGTCACCGGTCGCGACAAGACCGGGATCGTCGAACATTTCGACATCGCCTACGAGCTCGAACAGCCGATGGGCGAGCGCGGTAAGGATTTGAGCGTGCTCCGCTGTACACGGGTGGTCCCCGGCGATGTGATCTCGGTGCGCCAGCAGGTGCCATTGGGTCTCGGCCACGCAATCTGGTGTGCACGCACTATCGTCGGCGACGAGCCCTTCGCGATCTTCTTGCCCGATGAGCTGATGGTCTCGCGCACAGGCGGCAGCGGCTGCATGAATCAGATGGTCGATGCGTATGATGAGGTCGGCGGCAATCTGATTAGCGTGCTTGAAGTGCCCATGGCGCAGGTTTCGTCCTACGGTGTGATTGATCCGAGCAAGTCCGATGGCGCTTTAACTGAAGTGCGCGGGCTGGTGGAAAAGCTCGCTGTTGCCGATGCGCCGTCGAACAAGATCGTGTTGGGCCATCACATCGTGCAACCCGAAGTGTTGCAAGTGCTGGAAACACAGGGCAAGGGGGCGGGCGGCGAGATCCAGCTGACTGATGCCATGGTGAACATGATCGGCACGCAGCCGTTCCATGCGGTCACCTTCGACGGCGCTCGGTATGATTGCGGCAGCAAGATCGGTTTCGTCGAGGCGATCTTGACGATTGCGCTCGCCCGACCGGACATGCGCACGGAAATGCGGGCGATTGCGCTGAACCTCTTGAGGTGAGGCTCTATTCTCGATGTCGCTACCGCCACATAATCAGGAATACTTTGCATGACAGCCATTTATCCGGTCATCCTGTGCGGCGGCAGCGGCACGCGGCTGTGGCCGCTAAGTCGCAAATCCCTACCCAAGCCGTTCCTGCCGTTGGTGAGCGCCGAAACCCTATTCGAACAGGCCGTTCGCCGGGGCGCCGAGGATGATCGCTTTGCCGCGCCAATGGTGGTAGCGGGCGCCGCGCATGGCGATCTGATCATGGCACAGCTTGGCGATGCACCCGGCGCGCGGCTGGTAGTGGAGCCTGCGGCGCGCAACACCGCGCCCGCCATCGCGTTAGCGGCCGCGCTGCTTCCGGAAGAGGCGGTGATGCTGGTCTGTCCGAGCGATCATCACATAGCCGATTCCGCCGTCTTCCGCGCTGCGGCGATGGCTGCGGCAGAGCTGGCACGGCAGGATTACCTTGTTGCGTTCGGGATCGCGCCGGAACGGCCCGAAACCGGCTATGGCTATCTCGAACGCGGGGAGCCACTGGCGGGCGGTTTCGCCATCGCGCGTTTCGTCGAGAAGCCCGATCTGGCGCGCGCGCAGGAATACCTTGCCAGCGGCCGGTTCTGCTGGAACGGAGGTATTTTCGCTTTTCGCGCAGGACATCTACTGGATGAACTCGCCGCCCATCGCCCGGACATGGCACGGCTGGTGAAGAAGGCGGTGGACGAGGGGTGCGAAGAAGGCGCACGGTTCTATCCCGCCGCAGAACCTTTCGCCGCGATCGCAGGGGATTCGATCGATTACGCGGTGATGGAGAACACCACCCGTGCGGCCATGGTACCGGCCAGCATGGGCTGGTCCGACATTGGCAATTGGGCCGCGCTCTCCGATGCGCTGGCGGGCACGGCGGACGCGCAAGGCAATGTGGGACGCGGCGGGCCGGTCGATCTCAACCGGTGTCGCGGCGTCCTGGCGCTGACCGACGGACCGCGCATTTCGGCGGTCGGCCTCGAGGATGTCTGCATCATCGTGTGCGGCAACGAGGTACTGGTCACCACCCGCGATGGCGCGCAGGCAGTGGGCAAGTTGCCCGGCGCGGTGAACCAGTGATGACACCCGCCCGCCAGCTTCCCAGTCGCATGGTCGCCAAGGTCTGGGGCCGCGAACATCTGCCCGCCCCCTTCTCCGCGCCGGAAGGTGAGACGATCGGCGAAATCTGGTTCGAACCGCCGCCCGAACTGCCGCAGGTGCTGGTCAAATACCTGTTCACCTCGGACAAGCTCTCGGTACAGGTGCACCCGTCCGATGCCGAGGCCAAGCCAGGCGAAGCGGGCAAGGAGGAATGCTGGCTGGTGCTCGATGCCGAACCCGGTGCGCGGCTCGCCATCGGGTTCGAGCGCGAGGCCAGCTCCGATGACATCGCAGCCGCCGCAGCTGACGGCACGATCGAAAGGCTGCTAACCTGGCACCCAGCGCAGGCGGGCGACCTGTTCTATCTGCCCGCAGGCACTGTTCACGCGATCGGCCCGGGCCTTTCGCTGCTCGAGGTTCAGCAGAACAGCGACACCACCTTCCGACTGTACGATTATGGCCGCCCTCGCGAACTGCATCTCGAACGCGGGCTCGCGGTGGCTCGTGGCGTACCTTACGCAAAGGAACATCGCGGCAGCGTGGCGCAGCGTGGGCAGGTGCTTTTCGACGGGCCGCATTTCCGGCTCGAGCGGGTCGAAGGCGCCCCCGATGCAGCGACACTCACCGCCTATCCGGGCGCATTGCTGGTGCTGCCGCTGGCGGGCGAAGTGATGTCGCGCGACAGCGCGGCACGAGCCTG
>NZ_LJHV01000011.1 GCF_001296025.1 Porphyrobacter sp. AAP60
ACATCCTTGCAAAGTCGTCAACACAAAGTCGCCATTCGCCTATCCACCCACTACCCGCCATGCCGCAAGTGCCTCAGCTTATCCGAAAGCAGCCACTTCCAGAGCGGCGCTTGCCCCGTCTTGACCTCACCTTGACCCTGCGTAGACCCCTTCTAGACGCCCTTGCCCGTTCGGTGCCGCAATGTTTCACGTGAAACATTGCGGCCAGGGCCTACCGGTTCAGCGCATTGATCGCAGCGAGGGGCCGTGACTCGACCTCGCGCGCGGTCTGGGCTTTGTGCTTCCAGCCCCAGGTCAGCAGGCATGGCGGCACATTCATCAGCGCCAGCCCTGTCTCGATCTGTTCGAACCGTGCCTGCGTCAATTCGCGCGCGACCGGCTTGAACTGGTAGGTCATGAAAGCCCCGCCTTCGTTCATTACCCGGTAGGTCGCATCCGCGATGTTTCCGGCCACGGTGGCGGGCAGCGAGGAAAACGGCAGGCCGGAGATGATGTAATCCGCCCCCGCATGGCCGCTCTCGCGCACGAAGCGTTCGACATCGGCGGCCGAACCCAGCACCACCTCCAGGCGCGGATCGTCAATCGTCTCTCTGAGATAGTCGACAAATCGCGCGTTGGTGTCGATCGCCAGCAGCTTGCCGTCCGCGGGCAGGCGGTCGAGAATATGCGTGGTGAAGGTGCCCACGCCCGGCCCGTACTCTACGAACAGGCGGCAGCCCTGCCAGTCGACCCGCGCCAGCATCGCGTCGATCGTGCTGCGCGACGAGGGAATGACCGAGGCCACCATGCCGGGATTTTCGATGAAGCCGCGAAAGAAGATCGCGGCCTGTTCGATAAAGCGCCGGCCCTTGCGCGATGGACGTTGGGCGGACGGGTTGCTGAGTTTTCTGGTGTTCATGCGCTTTCCCTACTAGGCGATTTGTGACAGCGGGCAATGCCGACATTGCAACGGCTGCAACATCACGCCGCTTTAACGGCACTGCCGGGCCGCTTGCCTTTTGCCCGTCTCCCGCCTATGCGCGCCAACTTCACTGACACGAATCAATCAGCCAGCCTGGCGACAAGGGCTGCCATGGCCGGTTCCGACGTGTCTCAATCAGGAGATGAAAATGCCCAAGCTGAAGACCAAGAGCGGTGTGAAGAAACGCTTCAAGATCACCGCCACCGGCAAGGTCAAGCACGGCGTCGCTGGCAAGCGTCACCGTCTGATCAGCCACAACGCGAAGTATATCCGCCAGAATCGCGGCACTTCGGTCCTGTCGGCCCATGATACGCCGACGATCAAGAAGTGGGCGCCCTACGGGCTGGATTGATGCGAGCCGGGCCCCGGCCCTTATGCATCTTATAAATAAGGATATACTTACATGGCACGCGTCAAAAGGGGTGTAACCACCCGCGCCAAGCACAAGCGGATTCTCGACCAGGCCAAGGGCTATCGCGGTCGCCGCAAGAACACCATCCGTGTCGCCCGTCAGGCGGTCGAAAAGGCCGGGCAATATGCCTACCGCGACCGCAAGGTAAAGAAGCGCACGTTCCGCGCCCTGTGGATCCAGCGCATCAACGCCGCCGTCCGCATGGAAGGCCTGACCTATTCGCAGTTCATGCACGGCATCAAGTTGGCCGGCATCGAACTCGACCGCAAGTCGATGGCCGATCTGGCGATGAACGAAGGCGGCGCCTTCAAGGCTGTGATCGCCCAGGCGAAAGCTGCGCTGCCCGCATAAGCGGTTCGCACGGCGAAAATATCAAGGCGGGTTCCTGCGGGGGCCCGCCTTTTTCGTGCCCGCCCTGCCCATTGTGACGGTTGTATAAAACCGTCACCGATCTTGTAGAATCGCGTCAGTTGCGCCATGTCGGTGGGCATGGGGGATCATTTGGACACGACTGCCGCAAACGGCCTTGCGCCAACTGCAGGCTACCGGCTCAAGGCCGAGTTCCACGAACCGCCTCCCCAGTTCGAGGGGTGCTTCACCACCTTCTACCGCGCGACGCTGGAAATCGACGATGGCGGCGAAAGCCTCGATGATTACCTTCAGCCCGAATGGGCCAATCTGCGGTTTTTCTGCGGCGGCGCGCCCGATGCGTCGATCGGCACATCGCAGGTTAGCGGAGCGCATTTTATCGGAACCGGGCCAAGCTCGCTTGCCTGCCGGTTTGCCCTTCCGCCGATGCAGATGTGGGGTGTGGGCATTCTCCCGCTCGGCTGGGCGCGGTTCTTCAGTGCCGATGCGGCCAGTTGCGTCAATATGGTGTGCGACGGCGCGCAGCACCCGGCCTTCCGCCAATTCGCGGGCCTCACAGACATGTTGTGCAATCCCGAAATCGACCCCGAAGAACAGCTTGCGGCAATCACCACCGCCATGACCAGAGCGATGCGGCCCACCCGCGATGATGTTCGCATCCGACGCGTCCACAACGAATTGGTGAACGGCGATTTTGCCTCGGTGCATGATCTGGCCGATGCCTGTGCCATGAGCATCCGCACGCTGGAGCGGATGTGCGCGCGCTATTTCGGCTTTTCGCCCAAGCTGCTGATGCGCCGGCAGCGCTTCATGCGCAGCCTTACCACCTTCATGCTGCATCGCGGCAGTCGCTGGACCGAAGCGATGGATGCGCATTATCACGACCAGGCGCAATTCACCCGCGAGTTCCGCGAGTTCATGACCATGAACCCGAGCGAATATGCCGCGCTGGATCACCCGATCCTGACATCCTTCATGGAAGCGCGGGCGCGGGTGTGGGGCAGCGCGGTGCAGACACTCGACACACCGCGCTGAACCCGGTTGCAGGCTTAACGCAGGTCTTCGACCGAGACCCAGCCGGTGGTGCCGAAATTGTCTTTTACCTCGATGAACAGGCCAGCACGCTTGCCTGTCGGATCAAGCTCGGTACCGGCCCGCAGGGATCGCACCGCGCTGGCATCGGCGGCGGCGGCAGAGCGCATCACGGTATCCACCGCGACCACCGCCGATGGCTCCGCCGCCGCTCCTCCGGCGGCCTCGGGCGCAGACGCCATCAACTCGCGCTGGGCGACCAGCTGGTTGAAGGCGAGCACAAAGGCCTCGGTCAGCATCTCGCCGTTCTTGTTACCCTGATAGCCTGAGGCATTGGCCGCTGTGCCCGCCCACCCGTAGGATGCGTTGCCGAAATTGATCGACGATTTCTTGACCGTGCCTTGCCCCATGGCGACTGTCATACCATTCGCCGGGCTGACCACGCGCAGGCCTGCGGCGACAGTTTTCTTCTTGCCGCCCAACCCGCCGAACATGCCAAGCACCGCGCCTCCGCCCGGAACGCCGCGCAGCAGGCTTGAAGCCGCGCCAGAGCGCACCAGTCCTTCCATCGCGGCGCCCTTGGCCATTTCCATTCCCTGATCGACTTCCTCGGCAGAGCCGGCAATCGCAGTGACAAGGAAGCGGGCGGGCGCAGTGTCATTGGGGTTGTCGATCGTGAAGCAGCCGCTTTCAGTCGCCAGAGCATTGATCAGAGCGCGAGGCGAACCCAGCCCCCATTCGGTCCACCCGGCCTGATCGCCTTCGACCAGTGCGATCGAGCCGATGGTTTCGCTGCAACGCACCAGTTCGGGCGTGCCCTTGTCATCTTTGGCGTGCAACGGCGCTGCGATCACGGCAGCAGCGGCGATGCCGAATGAAAATCTAACAGTTTTTGTCATGGTTTACCCCCCAAAATGCTCCAAAAAGGGATTGTAAGATGTGTCCAAAGCTTCACATTGTAAGAACACGACCCGGCTAGGGGTGGCCGTCAGGGGGGAGGGTGAACCATGCATGCCAGAACAGGCAGTTCTGTCACTATCCGCTTTAGCCTTCCGGACGAGGCATTGCGGCCTTTTATTACAACCTTTTATTGCACCGACGTGAAGTGTTCGATGTTGCAGCCCTGGCTGGAGGATTATCTCATGCCAGAATGGGCCAATCTGCGCTTTCTGGATGCGACTTCGGTGCAGACAGTGATCGGGGCGGGTGAAGTCAGCACCAGCCCTGATTTTGCGGTGACCGGGCCGACCAGCCGCGCGATGCGGTTTCGCATCGGTTCGGGGCGCAGCTGGGGTATCGGGCTGATGCCGGCGGGCTGGGCGCTGCTGACTGGCGTGTCGGCGGCGGAATATGCCGATCGTTCGGTGGACGGTCGCGCCGATCCAGCCTTTGCGCTGTTCACCCCGCTCGCCGATGCGCTGGCGGCGAGCAACGAAGATTATGCTGGCGAATTGGCGATGATCCAATCGCACATGGCGCGGCTGTGTGCCGCTGCGCCGTCAATTGATCCCGCGATTGCCGCGCTCAACGCCGCATTGGTCGATCCCGACACGGTGACGGTGGCAGACCTTGCCGCGCGGCTGGGCGTGGCGGTGCGCAGTGTCGAGCGCTTGTCGCGCCGGGCATTCGGTTTTGCGCCCAAACTGTTGCTGCGCCGCCAGCGGTTTCTGCGCAGTCTTGAACGCTTCATGCTCGATCCCGATCTGACATGGCTGGGCGCGCTGGATTGCCACTATCATGATCAGTCGCATTTCGTGCGGGATTTCCAGCGGTTTATGGGGATGTGCCCTTCCGACTATGCCCGCAAGGACAAGCCGCTGCTGGCGGCGGCGACACAGGCGCGAATGGCAGCGGCGGGCCATGCAATGCAGGGGTTGCATGATCCGGAAGGCAGCATTGGCGTTTCGACCGGAGCGAGGGAAACAGCCTGACCTGACAGGCGCTTTGCAAAACGCGCCATTTGACGCTAGCGGACGGCCCGCGATATCCCGCGTGCAGAACACCTGAGGCCATGACCGACATTACTTCGCAAACACAGGCCGCGCTGGCCGCGATTGGCGCCGCGACCAGTCTTGAAACGCTGGAAGAACAGCGGCTCGATGCGCTGGGCAAGAAGGGCTGGGTCAGCCTTGCCCTGAAGACGCTGGGCGGGATGAGCCCGGAAGAGCGCACTGCGGCTGCGCCTGCGATCCAGTCAGCCCGCGCCGCGATTGCCGATGCGCTCGATATCCGCAAGGCGGCGCTGGAAGCGGCCGAGCTGGAAGCCCGGTTGGCGCGCGAGACGCTTGATCTGACCTTGCCCGCTGCGGCATCGCCCAAGGGATCGGTGCACCCGGTGTCGCAGGTAATGGACGAGTTGGCTGAAATCTTTGCCGACCTGGGCTTCGCGGTCGCGACCGGGCCCGAGATCGAGGATGACTGGCACAATTTCACCGCGCTCAACATGGATGAAACCCACCCGGCGCGGGCGATGCACGATACGTTCTATTTCCCCGACAAAACCAGTGACGGGAAAGACATCCTGCTGCGCACCCACACCTCGCCTGTCCAGATCCGCTCGATGCTGGATCAGGGCGCGCCGATCCGCATCATCGCGCCGGGCCGCGTCTACCGTTCGGACAGCGACGCGACCCACACGCCGATGTTCCATCAGGTCGAAGGCCTCGTCATCGACAGGGACATTCACCTCGGCCACCTCAAATGGACGCTGGAGACCTTCTTCAAGGCCTTCTTCGAGCGCGAGGATATCGTGCTGCGGCTGCGGCCGAGCTACTTCCCCTTCACCGAACCCAGTGTCGAAGTCGACGTGGGCTACTCAACCGAGGGAGGCCGCCGTGTGGTTGGCGGGCACGGCGATGCGCCGGGCCATGCGTGGATGGAAATCGGCGGCAGCGGGATGGTCAACGCCCGCGTGCTCGAATTTGCCGGGGTTGATCCTGCGGAATATCAGGGTTTTGCCTTCGGCCTCGGGATCGACCGGATTGCGATGCTGAAATACGGGATGAACGATTTGCGCGCCTTTTTCGATGGCGATGGCCGCTGGCTGGCGCATTACGGTTTTTCGCCGTTCGATCAGCCGACCCTGTCTGCCGGCGTGGGAGCGAAAGCATGAAGTTTGCGCTCACCTGGCTCAAGGATCACCTTGAAACCTCCGCCACCGTCGCAGAAATCTGCGATGGGCTGAATGCGATCGGCCTTGAGGTCGAAGGTGTCGAAGACCCGGCCGAGAAGCTGGCGGGATTCCGTGTCGCCCATGTGCTCACCGCGGCGCGCCACCCCGATGCCGACAAGCTGCAAGTGCTGACAGTGGACACCGGAGAAGGCGATCCGTTGCAGGTCGTGTGCGGCGCGCCCAATGCGCGGGCCGGGATGAAAGGCGTGCTCGGCTTGCCCGGCGCGGTCGTTCCGGCGAACGGCATGGTGCTGAAGAAGAGCGCGATCCGCGGCGTCGAGAGCAACGGCATGATGTGCTCGGTGCGCGAACTGGAACTGGGTGAGGATCACGACGGGATCATCGAATTGCCCGCTGACGCGCCGGTGGGAAAAAGCTTTGCCGATTACCACGGCTCCAGTCCGGTGATCGAAGTGGCGGTGACGCCCAACCGGCCCGACTGCATGGGCGTTTACGGCATCGCCCGCGATCTGGCGGCCAAGGGGCTGGGAACGCTGAAGCCGATTGCCATGCCTGCCTTCAGCGCGGCGGGCGCGTGCCCGGTCGAAATCCGCACCGACGACCCGGAAGGCTGCCCCGCGTTTTATGGCCGGGTCATCACCGGCGTGACCAATGGCGCATCGCCTGATTGGCTGCAAGCGCGGCTGAAAAGTGCGGGCCAGCGCCCTATTTCGTTGCTCGTCGATCTTACGAATTACCTGATGCTCGGCTACGGCCGTCCGGCGCATGTTTACGACCTTGCCAAGCTGCAAGGCGCGATGGCGGCGCGGCGGGCGGTTGACGGTGAGCAATGCGAGGCGCTCAACGAGAAAACCTATACGCTTGATGCGAGCATGACGGTTATCGCGGACGAGGTGCAGGTGCACGACATTGCCGGGATCATGGGCGGCCAACATTCGGGCGTGAGCGAGACGACCACCGATGTGCTGCTCGAAATCGCCTATTTTGATCCTGCCCGCATCGGCGCGACAGGTCGCAAGCTGGGGCTGTCCTCCGACGCGCGCACGCGGTTTGAACGCGGGGTTGATCCTGCGTTTCTGGATCAGGGCCTTGATTTGCTGACCGGGCTGATCGTGGAACTCGCTGGCGGAAGTCCCAGCGAAGTGGTGCGCGCCGGTTCGCCGCCGAGCGATACCAAGGTCATTCCCTTCGACCCCGGCCTGACGCTGCGTCTGGGCGGGGTAGAGGTGCCGGAAGCCGAACAGCAGCGCATCCTCGAAAGCCTTGGTTTCAGCGTCGGTGAGGGCTGGCGGGTCACCTGCCCGCTGCGCCGCCACGATATCGAAGGCCCGGCCGATCTGGTCGAGGAAGTCGTGCGCATCCACGGGCTCGACACAGTGGCAAGCGTAGCCCTGCCGCGTGCCGAAGGGGTGGCAAGGCCGACCGCAACGCCGCAGCAGAAGCTGGAACGCGGATTGCGCCGCGCTGCTGCTGCCAGCGGGTTGAACGAGGCAATCACCTGGAGCTTCCTGCCCGAATGGGCAGCGCAGCATTTCGCCACCGGTAACGAGCCGCCATGGGTGCTCGCCAACCCGATCAGCGAAGACCTCAAGGCGATGCGCCCCGCGCTGCTGCCCGGCTTGCTGATGGCGGCCAAGCGCAATGGGGATCGCGGCGCGGCATCATCGCGGCTGTTCGAAATCGGTCGTCGCTATTTCCGCGCCGCTGATGGGTTGAGTGACGAAAAGCCGACGCTCGGCATCGTGCTGGCGGGCGAAAAGACGCAGCGCGGTTGGCAGGCGGGCAAGGCGCAGGCTTTCGATGCTTACGACGCCAAGGCGCTGGCGCTCCAGCTGCTCGATGCGGCAGGCGCGCCGGTGGCGAACCTGATGGTGATGGGCGAGGCCGGACCGCAATTCCACCCCGGCCAATCTGGCACCTTGCGGCTTGGGCCCAAGACGGTGCTGGCGCGCTTCGGGATGGTGCATCCCGCAACGCTCAAGGCCTTCGATGTCGACGGGCCGATCGCAGCGGTCGAGCTGTTTCTCGACGCAATTCCCGCCAAGAAGGGTGCCGCCTTCGCCCGTCCCGGCTTCACCCCGCCGGCGCTGCAAGCCGTGACCCGCGATTTCGCCTTCCTTGTGCCCGAAGCGTTGGCGGCTGGCGATCTCGTCCGCGCCGTTCAGGGTGCGGACAAGGCAGCGATCACCGCCGTGCGCGTCTTCGACGTGTTCCAAGGGCAGGGCGTGCCCGAAGGCCACAAGTCCATCGCGGTCGAAGTCACGCTTCAGCCGGGCGAGGCGAGCTTCAAGGATGCCGATCTCAAGGCCATCGCCGAGAAGATCGTCGCCGCTGCGGCCAAGCAGGGCGGGGAGCTGCGCGGATGAGCAAGCTTGCTTTCGTCACCGGCGCCACCGCCGGGATCGGCCTTGCCACCGTCCGGCGCCTCGTCAAGGACGGCTGGCGCTGCGTTGCCACCGGGCGGCGGCAGGAGCGGCTCGACGCGCTGGTTGCCGAACTCGGCGCGGACAAGGTCCACGCGATTTGCTTCGACGTGCGTGACACCGCCGCGCTCGACACTGCGCTGGCGAACCTGCCCGAGGGCTTCCGCGATATCGACTTACTGGTGAACAACGCCGGTCTCGCCCAAGGGCTGTCCGCGGCGCAGAACGCCAATCTCGATGATTGGCAAACGATGATCGACACCAACATCACCGCAATGGTGGTGCTGACCCGCAAGCTGTTGCCCGGCCTGATCATCCGCAAGGGCGCGATCATTGCCATCGGTTCGGTTGCGGGAAGTTACGTCTATCCCGGCGGCAATGTTTATGCCGGGTCGAAGGCCTTTGCCAACCACTTCACGCTCGCCCTGCGCGCCGATCTGCACGGCACCGGCGTGCGCGTCACCAGCATCGAGCCGGGCATGGTGGAGACCGAATTCACCGTGGTGCGGACCGGCAGCCAGGAAGCGTCGGACGATCTGTATCGCGGGGTCAATCCGATGAAGGGCGAGGATATCGCCGACACCATCGGCTGGATCGCGAACCTTCCGCCGCATCTCAACATCAACCGGATCGAACTGATGCCGGTCAATCAGGACTTCGCGGGCTTCCGCGTCGCGCGCGACTGAACCTTACTGCGGCCAGTCGCTGTCCTGTCGGGGTGTGTTGGTGCCCCAGCCGATATCGCGTTTCGGCGTGTTCGCACCCCAACCGCCGCTCTGGTCGGCGCTCCGGAACTCTTCCTGCTCCATTCGAGACATCATCGCGGCGGCTTCGTTGGCCTGCTGGATCTGCTCCTTCATGCGCGGATCGGCGTTGATCATTGCGTCACCCGCCGGGTTGAGGGCCAGCAAGTTGAACGGGCGCTTCTCGATTGCTGCATCGACGTGTTCCTGCGCCAGCTTCTCCATCAGCGCCATGGTGTAGGCCTGCGACTGCATCGCTTTGGCCGCACGTTCGGCATTCTTGCCCACGGGTGGTTCTATCTCTGTCGATACAGATGAGCCTTCGCCATCGGCTTTGACCGTGGTGACGAAGCGCATCATCTCGGCGCCGTCTGCGCCGATCAGGGCGGTGACGACGGTCTTGTTATCGGGCCGGGTAACCCTGCTGCCCTTGATGTGGCTGCCCAGCACATGGGTCGGAACCGTGGCGTTGCTGAGTGACGTGAGCACCTGGACGGGCGGCACATCATAATGTTCGTCTGCCGGGCCCATCCCGAGCCACAGTGCACCGCCCAGCGGCACCGCCAGCATCATTACGATCGGCCCAAGAGGGACGGATTCACTCATCACTGTTGCTCCTCTGTCGATGCACCTGCGTTTTGTTGCATAAACTGAATAGCTTACTGCCGCGTAAATCGCGCGGACATGGCTGCAGGCGCGTTTCCGTGGACGCTTGGCGCAAACCGGGCTATGCGCGCGGCCCCATGACAGCATCCCTTGGACAGACGCGCCGCACCTTCGCCATCATCTCGCACCCTGATGCGGGGAAGACGACGCTCACCGAAAAGCTACTGCTGCAAGGCGGCGCAATCCATCTGGCGGGCGAGGTCAAGGCGCGGGGGCAGGCGCGGCGGGCGCGGTCGGACTGGATGAAGATCGAGCAGCAGCGCGGGATCTCGGTCACGTCGAGCGTGATGACCTTCCTCAAGGACGGCATCGTATTCAACCTGCTCGACACACCGGGGCACGAGGATTTTTCGGAGGATACCTACCGCACGCTGACTGCGGTGGATTCGGCGGTGATGGTGATCGACGCCGCCAAGGGCATCGAGCCGCAGACGCGCAAGCTGTTCGAGGTCTGCCGGTTGCGCTCGGTTCCGATCATCACCTTCGTCAACAAGGTCGACCGCGAGGGCCGCGATCCTTTCGAGACGCTGGACGAGGTCGCCGATATGCTGGCGCTCGACGTCAGCCCACAGATGTGGCCGATCGGCATGGGCGGGGAATTTGAAGGCCTGCTCGACTTCAAGACCGAGACGGTGGCGCGCCCCGAAGGCCCGAGCCGCGAATACCTCGGCACCCGTGACACCGCGACCATCCCGCAGCGCTTCGCCGACGAGATCGAGCTGGCGCGCGGCGGTTACCCGGAATTCGACCTCGAAGCCTTCCGTCACGGCGATCTGACCCCGGTCTATTTCGGATCGGCATTGAAGAATTTCGGCGTCGGCGAGCTGATCGACGCCATCGCCCGATATGCCCCGCCGCCGCGCCCACAGCCTGCGGGCGAGGAGCAGATCAGCCCCGATCGCGACGAGGTCACCGGCTTCATCTTCAAGGTGCAGGCCAACATGGATCCCAACCACCGCGACCGGATCGCCTTCATGCGGCAGGTGTCGGGCACCTTCAAACGCGGCATGAAGCTGACTCCGTCGGGGCTCGGCAAACCGATTGCGGTGCATTCGCCGATCCTGTTCTTCGCGCAGGACCGCGAGTTGGCCGACACCGCGGAAGCCGGCGATATTATCGGTATCCCCAACCACGGCACCCTGCGCGTGGGCGATACCTTGTCCGAACGCAATCAGGTGCGCTTCACCGGCTTGCCCAACTTCGCGCCGGAAATCCTGCGCCGCGTGCAATTGCGCGATCCGACCAAGACCAAGCAGTTGCGCAAGGCGCTCGACGATCTTTCCGAAGAGGGCGTGATCCAGGTGTTTTACCCGGACATCGGCTCGGCCCATATCGTCGGCGTGGTCGGGCAATTGCAGCTGGAAGTGCTGATTTCGCGGCTGGAGGCTGAATACAAGGTCGAAGCCGTGCTCGAACCTTCGCCCTTCGCCACCGCACGCTGGATCAAGGGCGATGAGAAGACGCTGGAGGAATTCGCCGGGTTTAACCGCGCCAACCTCGCCCGCGATCGTGATGGCGATTACGTGTTCATGGCCAAGAGCCCGTGGGACGTCAGCTATCAGGTCGAAAAGAACCCGCAGCTGACCTTCTCGGCGACCAAGGAACGGTAGTCTTGCAGGACGGGCAGGTTCGCGGCATGGCATCACGCATGCACGATACTGGCCCGACTTCGCAGACCTTCATTTCGCAGCGCCTTCGCCTGAACTACCTCGAATGGGGCGGGCCCAGAGAACGTGATTCCAAACCGCCGCTGGTGCTGGTGCATGGCGGGCGCGATCATGCGCGGTCGTGGGACTGGACGGCTGAGGCGCTGAGTGCGGATTATCATGTCATCGCTATGGATCATCGCGGCCACGGCGATAGCGACTGGGTGTCCGACGGGGTCTATTCTGCCGCTGACATGGTCTATGATCTGGCGCAGCTGATCCACCAACTGGGCGTTGGCCCGGTGCGGATGGTGGCGCATTCGATGGGCGGCAATGTCGCACTGCGCTATGCGGGCGCCTTCCCCGACATGGTGACCAAGCTGGTCGCGATCGAAGGGCTGGGGCCTTCGCCCGAAATGCGCGCCAAGCAGCGCGCCGTGCCTTACCCCGAGCGACTTGCCGAGTTTATCGAAAAGAAGCGCAAGGCTGCCGGACGAACCCCGCGCAAATATGACAGCATCGAAGCTGCCTTTGCGCGGATGATTGAGGAAAACGCCTATCTCACCGAAGAACAGGCGCGGCATCTGACAGTCCACGGCGTCACCCGCAACGAAGACGGCACCTATAGCTGGAAGTTCGATCCGCATCTTAATGTCTGGCCGGTGGAAGACATTGGCGACGAGTTCGTCGAAGCGCTGTGGGCCGCGATCACATGCCCCACGTTGCTGCTTTACGGGGCCGATAGCTGGGCGTCGAACCCGGAAAAGGACGGGCGGATTGCCCATTTCAAAACCGCGCGGGTGATCGAGTTCGAGAAGGCGGGTCACTGGCTGCACCACGACCAGTTTGACCGCTTCATTGCCACTTTGCGCGATTTTCTGTGATCTGAAGGAGGCTGGCGATGGCGGAGTTCTTCGATGCGCTGAATGACAGGCACATCGCGATGATCACCGCGCAATCGGTTTTCTTCGTTGCCACGGCAGCGGCAAAAGGACGAATCAATCTCAGCCCCAAGGGCTATGACGCGTTCCGGGTGCTGTCGCCCAACCGGGTCGCCTATATCGACTTGGGCGGATCGGGGAACGAGACTCACGCGCACCTTGCCGCAGATGGCCGGATTACGGTGATGTTCTGCAATTTTCAGCAGCCCGCGCTGATCCTGCGGATCTACGGGAGCGGGCGCGCGGTTTTGCCGCAGGACGCGGGTTGGGACGCACTCGCCGCGCAGTTCACCCTGATGCCCGGTACCCGGCAGATTTTCGACATCGCGGTGGAGAGCGTGCAGACCTCGTGCGGCTGGGGCGTGCCCTTCATGGCGCTGGAGGGCGAGCGCGACACGCTGAAAAAGGCGCATCGCCAGTCCGATCCCGCGCAGTGGGAGGCCAAGACAGCCATGCGCACCAGCAGCATCGATGGCCTGCCAACGCGGCCCACGGATCGCTACATTGCGGGCGACGAGGGCTAACAGCCTGACGGCTCACGCCACAACTCGCCGCAAAAATTGCCCAATCGTTAATCACACGCCTAAAAAATAGGCAGGTATTCTCCCTCAGGTGCGAAGAAACGCTCTGATTCCGCTGCGTCAACCGCGTTACACTAATATGGCACGCTTGTTGCTGTGACTCCCGTAGCCGGAACGAGCCGGTGCAACAGGGGCCACAGATGAAGTTCATCATCGCCATCATCAAACCGTTCAAGCTCGACACTGTGCGCGAAGCCTTGAGCGGCATCGGCATCGCCGGGATGACCGTGACCGAGGTCAAAGGCTTTGGTCGCCAGAAGGGTCAGACCGAAATTTACCGCGGTGCCGAATACTCCACCAACATGCTTCCCAAGGTGAAGCTCGAAATCGCTGCCAGCGACGATATCGCCGCGCAGGTGGTCGAGACCATTCAAACGACTGCCAACACCGGCGCGATCGGTGATGGCAAGATCTTCGTATTCGACCTCGCGTCCGCCACCCGCATCCGCACCGGCGAGTCCGGCGAAACCGCGCTTTAAAGGGGCCAAGCAATGAAGCGTATTCTTCTCAATGCTGCAGCGCTGATGACGGGAGCGGTTCTGCTTGCCGCACCCGCACTCGCCGCGCCGGTGGCTGAAGCTGCCGAAGTCGTGACCGAAGCGGTCGAAGCCGTGCCCAATCCGGGCAACAATGCCTGGATGATGACATCGACCGTGCTGGTGATGCTGATGATCCTGCCCGGACTTGCGCTGTTCTATGGCGGCCTGACCCGGTCGAAAAACATGCTGTCGACCATGACGCAAGTCGGCGCCACAGCCTGTCTCGCAATGCTGATCTGGGTGATGTGGGGTTACAGCCTCGCATTCGGCGACACTGTTTATGAAGGTACGCTGGGCCTGTTCGTCAGTGGGGGCAGCTATTTCCTGTCTGGCACCGATGCCAGCAGCACTGCGGCGACCTTTACCGATGAAGTCATCAGCAAATATGTCTTCATCAGCTTCCAGATGACCTTCGCCGCGATCACCGCTGCGCTTATCCTCGGCGCGACGGCAGAACGGATGAAGTTCAGCGCAGTGATGGCTTTCGTGCCGATCTGGCTGACGATCGTCTATTTCCCGATTGCGCACATGGTGTGGGCTGGTGGCGGACTGCTGTTCGAAGACGGCGCGCTCGATTTCGCTGGCGGCACCGTGGTGCACATCAATGCCGGGATCTCCGGTCTGGTGCTCGCCTATCTGCTGGGCAAGCGTCGCGGCTATCCCTCGGAACCGATGCCTCCGCACAGTCTGGTGATGACCATGATCGGCACCGGCTTGCTGTGGGTGGGCTGGTTCGGGTTCAACGCTGGTTCGGCGCTGGAAGCTGATGGTTCTGCCGGTTTGGCCATGATCAACACCTTCGTCGCGACCGCGGCAGGGGCGCTGACCTGGATGGTGATCGAGCGTGCTGCCGGCCACAAGGGATCGGCACTGGGCTTCTGCTCGGGCGTGATTGCCGGTCTGGTCGCCGTTACTCCGGCGGCGGGCAACTCCGGCCCGTTCGGCGCGATCCTGCTCGGCATTGTCGCTTCGGCGGTGTGCTATGTCTTCGTTGCCAAGGTGAAGGCCAAGTTCGGTTATGACGACTCGCTCGATGCGTTCGGCATCCACGGCGTGGGCGGCATCATCGGCGCGATCGGGACGGCAGTGGTCTACCAGCCGTTCCTCGGCGGCCCAGGCGACGGTTCGACCGCGCTTGGCGACCAGCTCGGCGTGCAGATCTTCAGCGTCCTGGTGACCATCGCATGGGCCGGTATCGGCACCCTGATCGCAGGCTTCCTTGTCAAGCTGACCATTGGCCTGCGGGTCGATGAAGAAGCCGAAGTCAACGGCCTCGACATCTCCGAACATGGGGAGCGCGCCTACAACTAGGCACCTTCTCCACCAAGCTTGGCGGGGGGAGGCTCTCTCTCTCCCTCTCCTCTCCCCCCGCCTCACCACGTTCCTCCTGCGAACGAACAAACTGAATATGGCCGGAGCCGCGCAAGCGCTCCGGCCTTTTTTTGTTTCGCTCGCCCGTCCGGGCGAGCATCCTCGGTGCGTTTCGCGCTACGCGCGAGCACCTGCGGGCGCGCGGTCGCGCTTGCAGCCCTGAGGGCCGTTACAGCGCTTTCCAATTACTTGGGAGGTCAGTTCCGCTCAGCCGCCATCACGAAGTCTGCGCACCTCTCGCCGATCATGATGCTGGGCGCGTTGGTGTTGCCGCTGACGATCTTGGGCATCACGCTCGCGTCTGCCACCCACAGGCCCTCGAGCCCGTTCAGCTTCAGCGTGGAATCGACAACTGCGTCCGAATCGCTTCCCATGCGGCAGGTGCCGACCGGGTGATAGACGGTATCGGCCCGTGCACGGATCATCGCGTCGAGTGCTGCGTCATCGTTCAGATCGACGGGGTGGCGATCCTTCGGGCCAAATGCCTGCATCGGCGGAGCCTCGGCAATGCGGTGCGACAGCCGCACGCCTGCGCGCAACACCTCCATGTCACGTTCGTCATCAAGAAAGTTGGGATCAATCACTGGCGCGGCGGCGGCATCCCCGCTGCCCAGCCGCACCGTTCCGCGGCTTTCGGGGCGCAGCACACAGGCGTGAAGCGAGAAGCCATGCGCTTTTACCTTCTCGCGCCCGTGATCTTCCAGCACAGCGGGCA
This sequence comes from Porphyrobacter sp. AAP60, assembly GCF_001296025.1. Classification (GTDB taxonomy): domain Bacteria; phylum Pseudomonadota; class Alphaproteobacteria; order Sphingomonadales; family Sphingomonadaceae; genus Erythrobacter. The sequence goes on from NZ_LJHV01000011.1 coordinate 15,533, forward strand.
CGAAGTGCCACTGCACATCTGGCGCAGGCGAATCGGGCAGCACCGTCCAGAACCCGCCCGCTTCGGCATAGGGCGTGGTCATCACGCCGGTGCGCTTGCGGCGGTGTTCGACAATCGCCGCCGCCATCCGCAGCGTGCCTTTCAGCGTCCCGCCGATCGGCACGTCGCTGTCCGTTTCCCAGCCGGAGACATAGTCGATGTGATCCTGAAGATTGCTGCCGACCGCAGGCCGATCCAGCACAACGTCGATCCCGTGTGCCATCAAGTGATCGGCAGGGCCGATGCCGGATAGCATCAGGATCTGCGGGGAATTGAAGGCGCCCGCGCTCAGCACCACGCCGCGCCGGGCAAGCAGGGTTTCGGATGCTCCGCCGCGCCGGATCTGGACGCCGGCAACGCGCCCCGCTTCAATCACCAGCTTTTCAACCAGCGTATCGGTGCGCACCGTGAAATTGCCGGAATCGCGGATAGGCTCGACATAGGCGCGGGCCGAGGTCCAGCGTTCGCCCTTGCGCTGGGTGACCTGGTACAGGCCGAAGCCGTCCTGCCGTTCGCCGTTGAAGTCATTATTGGTGCGCAGCTGCAAGGCAGCGGCGGCTTCGACAAAGGCGTGAGAGGCGGGGTTGGCTGCGGTCTGATCGGATACGAACAGCGGGCCGCCAGCGCCGTGGAAGTTATCCGCCCCGCGCTCATTCGCTTCGGCACGCTTGAAATAGGGCAACACGTCGTCATAGCCCCAGCCCGTGCAGCCCATCGCTGCCCAGTTGTCATAATCCCAGCGGCCCCCGCGGATATAGACCATCGCGTTGATCGCGGATGACCCGCCAAGGCCGCGCCCGCGCGGCTGGTATCCTGTGCGCCCGTTCAGTCCCTTTTGCGGGACAGTTTCATAACGGTAATTCGACTTTTCGGGGATGAAGGGCATGAAGCCCGGCGTCTTGACCCAGACATTGTCGTTGGTTCCGCCCGCTTCAAGCAGGCACACCCGGCGCGTGCCATCTGCCGCAAGACGGCCCGCAACCGCACTGCCCGCGCTGCCACCGCCAATGACGATGTAATCGAAACTCTCCATGTTCTCTCCCTTTTATGGGGGGAGATTAGGCAGCTTCGCGGCTGGCTGCAATCGGGTTTCGATCCGCCACTGATGTTGCGGCGGGTGCAACACCTGCGCCCGTGCGGGATTGCCATCTGGTGCGGATCATGTCGCTGGTTTCGCGGCTGCCATCATGGCTCCAGCCGGGTTCGCGCAGCAGATAGGACAGTTTGTGCCGCCACGGCGCACGCCAGATATCCTCCAGCATCCCGATCCATTCGTGGAACACCGACCAAAGCAGATTGAAACTGCCAAGTTGCTTGACGATGCCGTAACGGATCGTCTCGTCATCGACCTCGGGTTCGAAGGTGCCGAACAGCTTGTCCCAGACGATGAACACACCTGCGTAATTCCGGTCGAGATAGCGCGGATTGGTGGCGTGGTGGACGCGGTGGTGGCTGGGCGTGTTCATCACAGCTTCGAACCAGCGCGGCATCCGCTTGATCGCCTCGGTATGGATCCAGAACTGGTAGATCAGATTGAACCCGCCGCAGATCGCGATCATCGCCGGATGAAAGCCCAGCAGCACCAGCGGAACAGCGAAGAGGAAGCCGAAAGTCAGCGGCCCCGTCCACGTCTGCCGCAGGGCGGTGGAGAGGTTGTAGTGCTGCGAGGAGTGGTGATTTACATGTGCGGCCCACATCCAGCGTATGCGGTGTCCGGCGCGGTGCACCCAGTAATATTTGAGATCATCGAGCACGAAGCACAGCGGCCAGGCCCACCACACTGCCCACCATTCGGGGCCGAAGTCGAAAACCCGGTATTCGTAAGCCTCGATAAACGCTGCAACGGCAAAGCCGCCCAGAAGCGCACCGGCGACGGTCGAACCAAGACCGAAAGACAGGCTGACGAGCGTATCCTTGGGCTCGTAAGCCTCCGGAGCGCGGAATTTGGCCCAGATCATCTCGGCCAGCACCGCCACCACGAACAGCGGGACGGCATATTGGGTGGGGTTGAAATCAGGCATCGCAGCGATCGTTTAGCGCATTGATCGCCGCGGCCCAAGCATCAGGATCGGGGAGGGTCAGGCCGAGGCGGCCAAAGCGCCGTTCGCCGCTGTCGATAAGGATGTTGAATTCGCCGGGATGGCCTTCAAGCGTGGCGCAAGCGCGCGCTGTCAGCACCCTGCCGACAAAGCGGTTGCCGTGCGGCCTAATCAGCAAGATGCGGCCCTGTGCATCGCGTGCCAGGGCACCGGCGCCCTTCTGGTCGCAGGCGATGGCGGTTGGCGCAAAGCCATCCTCGATCTCGGCGGCAATCCGCCGCACATCCTCCGCATTGGAGAGCGGCGGGGCGGGCCCCAGCCGCAGCCACCACGCCAGCCCCGCCAGAGCTAGGATCGCTGCCAGTGAGCCTGCGGTCTGCATCAGCAAAGGCGGCACGTCCACAGACGGCGTCTCAACGCTGGCTGAGCATATCGATCATCGGGCGAATCGGGCTGACATCATAGCCTGCCTGCGCCGCTGCGCGGGCGATGGCGTCAGGCGCAACGCCCTGTTTGGCCGATGCCAATGCCCACAGCAGGGTGGAACGCGTACCTGAACGGCAATAGGCGAGAATCGGGCCCTCGGCCTGCTCCATCGCGGCGATCATCGCGTCCGCCTGCGGCTCGCTGAAGCCCGAATGGCCGATCGGAATGGTGGTATAATTGAGGCCGGCGACGGCGGCGGCGGCGGCAATATCGTCGCCCTGCGGCGCGGACGGCTCCTCGCCGTCGGGGCGGTTATTGACGATCATTGCCATCCCTGCGCCGGCAGCGGCCGCCACGTCATCCAGCGTAAGCTGCTGACTGACATAGATATTTTCGTTAATCTTGCGAAAGTCGCTCATCACCCCTCCGGCACCCAGATATTTTTCCGGCCATCGTCATGCCTGCCTGCGCGGCGGCACACAAGCGTTCGTGGGCGGCCGCTGCGGCGCCTTGCCTGCGGTCAGGTAAAATCGTTCGCAAAGCAACTCTTTGTGCGCTATGACAGAGGCAACGTGCGCACCGGTTTCCAAGTTCGGCGCGTCTGTGTCCGGTGCGGCTCACTGTCCCCGCCACCGGCGCATCGGAGGGCGGGCAGTGTGACAAGGTACGTACTGATCTATGGGTTACGATAGGGGACGCCGGCGCGGCCGCGACAAGCGCGACGGTTTCGGCGAAGATGGTTTCGATCCGTTCGGCGGCGGCAATGACGGCTTTTCGCCGCCACGCGAATTCGGCGGTGGCGGTGACCGTTTTGGCGGCGGCGGCGGTGATCGCTTCGGCGGCGGCGGCGACCGTTTCGGTGGCGGCGGCCCGCGTGGCGGCGGCGGCGGTGCTCCGCGTGGTCCTGGTGGCCCGGGCGGCGGCGCAGGCGGCGGCGGTTTTACCCGTATGCCCGCACAGATCGTCGGCACCGGCAAAGGCACCGTAAAGTTCTTCAACACCCAGAAAGGCTTCGGCTTCATCCAGCAGGATGGCGGCGGCGAGGATGTGTTCGTTCACATCAGTGCGGTTGAACGCGCCGGCCTCGAAGGCCTCGCCGAAGGGCAGGAGCTTCAGTACAACCTCGTGGATCGCGGCGGCAAAGTGTCGGCGCAGGATTTGCAGGTCGTGGGCGATGTGATTGCCGTGGCGGCCAAGCCGGCTGCCCCGCAGCGCGAACTGACCGGTGAGCGCGTGACGGGTACGGTCAAGTTCTTCAACGCGATGAAGGGCTTCGGCTTCCTCGTTCGCGATGATGGCCAGCCGGATGCGTTTGTGCACATCAGCGCAGTCGAACGCTCGGGGCTTTCGGCCTTGAACGAAGGCGAGAAGTACGAATTCGATCTCGAAGTCGATCGACGCGGAAAACATTCCGCCGTCAATCTGGCCCCGATCGAAGGCTGACCCCGGCCAAAACCGCTCCCGCGGTTTGACGCGGGCCCAGCGGAAGATTAACGGATTGCAGATGGCGGCTCTGGTTCAGGGCCGCCATTTGCGTTTGTTCTCCCAAGACACTCTCAATTCAGGAAATTGCCCATGTCTATACCTGCGCTCATGCCCGTTTATCCGCGCTGCGGCGTGCGGCCGGTGCGCGGCGAGCATTGCCACCTGATCGACGAGAACGGCACGCGCTATCTCGATTTCGCCAGCGGTATTGCGGTGAATCTGCTGGGTCATTCGCACGAAGGACTGATCGGCGCGATCCAGAGCCAAGCCGCCACGCTGATGCATGTTTCGAACCTCTACGGCAGCCCGCAGGGGGAACGCCTTGCACAGATGCTGGTCGATACGACCTTTGGCGACACGGTGTTTTTCACCAATTCGGGCGCGGAGGCCTGCGAGACCGCAATCAAGACCGCGCGTGCCTATCACCAGAACGCCGGTGATGGGGGCGATGCCAACCGGTTCGAGATCATCACCTTTCACAACGCCTTCCACGGCCGCACGATGGCGACCATCAGCGCATCGAACCAGACAAAGATGCACCATGGCTTTTCGCCGCTGCTCGAAGGGTTCAAATATGCGCCGTTTGACGATCTGGAGGCAGTCAAGGCGCTGATCGGGCCGCGCACCGCAGGCATCATGGTCGAGCCGATTCAGGGCGAGGGTGGCATCCGTCCGGCCTCGCAAGAATTTATGGCTGGGCTGCGCGCGCTGGCGGACGAGCGTGATCTGATGCTGATCCTTGACGAGGTGCAGTGCGGTGTCGCCCGCACCGGCAAGCTCTATGCCTATGAACACTACGGCATCACGCCCGATATCATGGCAACCGCCAAAGGCATCGGCGGCGGATTTCCGCTGGGTGCGTGCATCGCCACCGAAAAGGCCGCGCGCGGGATGACCTTCGGCACCCACGGCTCCACTTACGGCGGCAACCCGCTCGCCATGGCGGCGGGCACCGCAGTGATGGAAGCCGTGGCGAACGAGGAGTTCCTGAACTCTGTCGCCGAAAAGGGCGAGCGGCTGCGTGCACGGCTGGAACAGTTCATCGGCAACTATCCGGAACTGTTCGAACTGGTGCGCGGCAAGGGTCTGATGCTCGGCCTCAAGATGAAGATGGAGAGCCGCCCGTTCTTCGTCCACCTGCGTGATCATCACCAGTTGCTGACTGTGGCGGCAGGCGACAACACCATTCGCGTGATCCCGCCGCTGGTGATCGGTGATGCCGAGATCGACGAATTCTTTGACAAGCTGTCAGCCGGTGCGGCCAGCTTCAAAGTGCCGGAAGCAGCATGACCGCCGTCGGGGGGCAGCTGCGGCATTTCCTAGATTTGGGGGATGCGGGTGCCGATGATGTTGCGGCGATGATCAACGACGCGATTGATCGCAAGGCGGCGCGCGGCGGCCAGCCCAAGGGCGCAGTCGATGCCGATGCGCCGCTGGCAGGCCGCGTGCTGGCACTGGTGTTCGAGAAGAATTCCACCCGCACCCGCGTCAGCTTTGACATCGCGATGCGGCAGCTGGGCGGCAGCGTGCTGATCCTCGATTCCGCCTCGAGCCAGCTGGGACGGGGAGAGAGCATCGCTGATACCGCGCGGGTGCTCAGCCGGATGGTGGATGCCATCATGCTGCGCACCGATGATCACGCCAAGATAGAGGAAATGGCGCGTCATGCGACGGTGCCGGTGATCAACGGGCTGACCGATCAATCGCACCCGTGCCAGATTGTTGCCGATCTTCTCACCGTGATCGAACACGGCAAGGCGCTGCCGGGATTGGAGTTGGCGTGGTTCGGGGATGGCAACAACGTGCTGCATTCGATCCTCGAAGCGGCAGGGTTGTTCAAGTTCAACGTGCGTGTGGCAGTGCCTGCGGGATACGAGCCTGATCCGGCTTTCGTAGCCATGGCGCGCGAAGGCGGTGCCACGGTGACCATCACGCAGGATGCCCAAGCGGCTGCGCGCGGGGCGGACGTGCTGGTTACCGATACCTGGATCTCGATGGGGCAGGCCGACGCAGCCGAAAAAATTGCGGCGATGGCCCCCTATCAGGTCAACGCCGCGCTGATGGCCACAGCCAAGCCTGATGCGGTGTTCCTGCACTGCCTGCCAGCACACGTGGGCGACGAGGTCAGCGAGGACGTGTTCGAAGGGCCGCAATCTGTCGTTTTTGACGAGGCAGAGAACCGCATCCATGCACAGAAATCAGTGCTGTTGTGGAGTGTCGGCCTCGTCGGCGGCAACTAGCGCAGGGGTCTGGCAGAAGGGGGGGGCTTGGCCCCACCGTCAGCGATCCCCATATGCGCCCGCATGACTGAGACAATCGAAACCTTTGCTGACAACTTGATGGGCTTCACGCTTCCGGCGCGCAGTGCGCGGGGCCGGATGGTGCGTATGGAATGCGTGCTCGATCAGGTGCTGTCGGCGCATGATTACCCAGCGCCGATTTTGCACTTGCTGGGTGAGGCGCTGGTGCTGGGCACCTTGATGGGCGGGTTGCTGAAGGGCGAAACTGCCCAGATGACGATGCAGGCGCAGACCAATGGCGGCATCGTTAAACTGCTGGTGTGTGATTATCGCGCCGGCGCGGTGCGCGGCTATGCCGATTTCGATGGGGAGCGGCTCGCCCGCCTTGGCGCGAACCCCTCGCTGAAGGCGCTGTTCGGCGAGGGATATCTTGCGATTACCTTCGAAACCGAAGGCAAGCAGCGCTATCAGGGGGTCGTGCCGCTCGAGGGCGACAGTCTGGCCGAAGCGTGTGAGAGCTATTTCAGCCAGTCCGAACAAATTCCGACCTTGATCCGTGTCGCCAGCCGGGCCGGCGCCAACGGCCGCGCGGCCGCCGGGCTGCTCGTGCAACATCTGCCCGAGGGCGAGGAAGGTCGCGAGCGGCTGCATACGCGCCTGGACCATCCCGATTGGGAACATGTGGCGGTGCTAGCCGGATCAATCAGCCACGACGAATTGCTCGATCCGCGCCTCTCGCTGGAAGCGATCGCGTGGCGGCTGTTTCACGAAGAGCAAGAAGTGCTGGTGCAAGCGGGCGCGGCGCTTTCGCGCGGCTGCCGGTGCAGCGCCGAACATTACGCAACAATCATCGCGCGCTTCCCCGCTGACGAGCAAGAGGCCATGCGCGGGGACAACGGGATCATCGCCGTCGATTGCGCGTTCTGTTCACGAACCTTTGCGTTGTCGATCTGACAGTTCGTCGAAAAAATCCGCCCTCCGGCGACCGAACGACTAAAATGTGCAATTCGGGCCGAACAAAAGCAGGCATGACTTCCAGTATGGACAACACATCAATCAGCCTAATGCGCGCAGTCGCAATCGGGAGTTTTGCCGCCGCTGCCACGTTGTGGCTATCCGCGCCGGTCGTGGCACAGGGTAACGGTCTTGCCATGCTTGGCACGCTGGCCAAGGGCGAATGGACAATCAAGGAACGCGGAGGAGTGCCCGACCGCAAGATCTGCGTGAAGTCCGGGGCGGAGCTGATTCAGCTCCAGCATCGCGGTAATGGCTGCAACCAATTTGTGGTGGAGGACGGAGCCGCGCGCGTGACGGTGCAATATACCTGTCAGGGCAATGGCTATGGCCGCACCAGCATCCGCAGGGAGACGGGCACGCTCGTGCAGCTGGAAAGTCAGGGCATCCACGATGGCATGCCGTTCCAATTGGTCGCCGAGGCACGCCGGACCGGCAACTGCTGACCCACGCGATTGCCTTTGGCGCTGTCCGTGATAGTGCCGCCCCATGACTGGTTCTGAACACAATGCTTCGCTGCCGATTGCGGTCGTGCTGCTGTCAGGTGGTCTGGATTCGATGGTCACTGCTGCTCTGGCGCAAGAGCGCGGCTTTGCAGTGCATGCGCTGACCGTAGATTACGGCCAACGGCACCGGCTTGAGCTGCAATCCGCCGAGCGTATCGCACATCAGCTGGGGCTGGCCCGACAGACGAGCATTGCGCTTGATTTGCGGGCTTTCGGCGGATCGGCGCTGACCGATGCGATCGATGTGCCCAAAAGCGGGGTGGGTGATGATATTCCGGTGACCTATGTGCCCGCACGCAATCTTGTGTTCCTCGCGCTGACTACCGCGTGCGCGGAAGCGGCTGGCGCGCGGGATGTCTTCATCGGCGTCAACGCGCTGGATTATTCGGGCTATCCCGATTGCCGTCCGGAATTCATCGCCAGCTTTGCCGAAACAGCCCGGCTGGGCACCAAAGCTGGCGTGGAGCGTGCGCCCTTTACCATCCATGCGCCGCTTCAACATATGACGAAGGCTGACATCGCCCGCGAATGCGCACGGCTTGGTTTGGACCCGGCATGGAGCTGGTCGTGTTACGATCCGACGCCCGATGGTTTGGCGTGTGGTCTGTGTGATTCGTGCCGCTTGCGGAAAAAGGGTTTTGCCGAGGCGGGGATTGTCGATAGCACGCGCTATCACGCCTGAGCGGCTGGGCTCGGGGCGGATCAAGTGAATATCCTGGAGAGGGGATCAGCAATTGAGCGAAGATACCACAGCGCCGCAGGACCGCGGCGAACAGCCCGCGTCAGCCTACAGCTGGTACGTGCTTGGCGTCTTGGTGGTGGTCTACATCCTCAACTTCATTGACCGGCAGATCCTTGCGATTCTTGCTGTTGATATCAAACGCGATCTTGATCTTACCGATGACCAGTTGGGGTTTCTGGGCGGGGCTGCCTTCGCAGTGTTTTATGCCTTGTTCGGCGTGCCGCTCGGACGCCTGGCGGACCGTTGGCATCGGGTGCGGCTTTTGACCATCGGGCTGGTGCTTTGGTCCACCATGACCGCGGTTTCAGGGCTGGCGCGCAATTACGTCACATTGTCGCTCGCACGGATGGGCGTGGGCGTGGGTGAAGCAACCGCTAGCCCGACGGCCTATTCGCTCATCTCGGATTATTTCCCTTCCCGCCAGCGCGCGACGGCATTGGCGATTTATTCTTCAGGGCTTTATCTCGGCGGCGGTGTTTCGTTGCTGATTGGCGCGAAGATTTCGCAAGTCTGGGACGCAGCATATCCTGGCGGCGGAATCGGTGGATTTGTTGGTTGGCAGGCCGCTTTCATGGCTGTTGGCTTGCCGGGCCTGCTGCTTGCGCTCTGGGTGGCGTCGCTTCGTGAGCCGACCCGTCCGCCACCGGTCAACGCGAGCGGGAACAGCCCGCTGCGTGATTTCTTTATCGATCTGTCGATGCTGCTGCCGCCTTTCACTGTGTTCCACGCCATGCGCCGCGGGCCGAAGGCGTTGGCGATCAATCTGGCGGTGGCAGCGGCCATGTTCATGCTTGCCGTGGTGATGATCGGGCTGACGGACAACCTGCCACAATGGTCGGCGATGACGTTTGGATATTATGCCGTGTTTTCGTGGGCATCGACACTGCGGCGTCATGATCCAGCGACCTTTAGGCTGATCTGGGGAACGCCGGCATTCGTCTGCACTGCGCTGGGGTATGGTCTGGTCGCGCTCGGCGCCTATGCGCTCGCATTTTGGTCAGCCTTCTATGCCGAGACTGTACTGGACCTGCCAAAAGCCGAGCTTGCCTTTATTCTCGGCGGCAGCGGTGCTGTGTCCGGTTTTCTTGGCGTGATCCTCGGCGGAAGAATGTCGGACTGGCTGCGGGTGCGTAATCCCTCCGGGCGCATTTTCGTCATTATGTTCGGAATACTTGGTCCGGTGATCCCGATCTGGATCGGCTTCACCACCGAGGATGGGACGCTGTTTTACGTCATGAACTTCCTCGCGGGTCTGTTTGCTGCAACAGCGCTGGGAGCGGCGGCTGCAACGACGCAGGATCTGGTGTTGCCACGGATGCGCGGGACGGCCACCGCATCGTTTTTCCTCGCGACCACTCTGGTTGGTCTGGCGATCGGTCCATATATGGTGGGGCAGATTTCAGCTTTGACCGGAAGCCTAAGAATCGGCGTTCTTTCGTTGATCGGGGTCGCGCCGATCTCGCTCGTCCTTCTGATCTATGCCTATCGTACATTGCCGCTCGCCGAAGCGACAATGGAACAGCGCGCCTTGGATGCTATGGGGGCGGCAAGCGGTTAAACTGGGCTAGGTCTTTAGCCACTAGTCCGGTAGTGGGCAGGACAAGGCCGAGAGCCGTTTCACTTCCAGACCTGAGCCACAACTACGATCAACGTTTGGTCTGCGGCTAACTGCAGTCCTGCCATTTCCTTGAGATAGGGGAAGCCGACGCACCTTAGATGGCGCTGGCTGGGTGCCTTACGCCTCCACTGCCCGAGTATTACCTGAGATACAGTGGCCTGCACGGGCAAAACGTGGGGTGGCCGCGGCTTCAGAAATAGCACGTTGCACCAGCACAATAAAAAAGGGGCCGGATTTCTCCAGCCCCTTTTCAATACCCTTTGCGGGGTAACTTACATGCCCGAACCCGGACCGTAGGTTACTTCCACGCGGCGGTTCTGCGCTTCGCGCACACCGTCTGCGGTGGGAACGCGCGGCTGCGATTCGCCAAACGCTTCGCCAGTAATGCGGGCGCCCGGGACGCCGCGACCGGTCAGATAGCTGCGAACCGAAGCGTTGCGACGCTCAGCGAGAGCCACGTTGTAGCTCACGCTACCGGCGCGGTCGGTGTGACCGGCCAGCATGACACTTGCCGTGCCGCAATTGGCGTAGGCAGTGACAGCGTTGTTGAGGATCGTCGCAGCTTCCGAAGTGATGTCCGACTTATCAAAGTCGAAGAACACGATGTACGGACCCGTGTTGCAAGGTGCAGCAGGCGGGGGCGGCGGCGGAGGCGGCGGAGGCGGCGGAGGCGGGGGCGGCGGCGGAGGTGCCACTACCGGTGCTGCCACAGGCTCTGCGCCACCGAAGTTATAGGTGATCGAGCCAAGCAGCGAGTGAGTGCTGAGCTTGGTTTCGAGCGAACGGCCAATCGTATCGATCAGGTTCACATCCGGCGCGTTGAAGTAGCGATACTTCAACCCGACATCCCACGAATCGCTGAGCGGAGCGCGGACGCCCGCGAGCAGCTGCCATGCGAAGCCAGTGTCCGAATCGTTGTAAGCGCCGGGGCCGTTCAGGTCGAAAGTGGCATCCATGTCCACTCGGGCAACACCAACACCACCGCCTGCAAAGGCCTGCAAGCCATCGTCAGAGCCGAAGTCGAACAAGCCATTGAGCATGAAGCTCAAAGCATTGACTTCACCCAGAGCGGGAGCGGTAAGGTTCGTCAAACGACCGTTGCGACCACCAGGCCGACCGACAGGGTCGATCTGCAGACCTTGGCCACCAGCAGCCACATCATCGAGCTTTGCGGCGCGATAGCTGGCTTCTGCTTCGAGGCGGAACGCACCGAAGTCGTAGCCGACGGCGCCACCGAAGTCGTAGCCTGTGTTGTAGTTGGCAGTGGCATCTGCGGGCGAACCATTGACATCGATGTTCTGGTCTTCGACGATCATTACGCCGCCATCGCCCTGAATGTACCACTGGCCTTCACGGGCCATGGCGGGCGTGGTCAGCGCGGTCGAAGCCATCGCCATTCCAATGACGAGTTTGCGCATTCTAATATTCCCCTTTGTATTGGACTTGAAGCACTGTCGGTCTCTATCTTTTCCACATACATGAGGCAAGCCATCAATGCCTCGGGGGTGTTGCAAGAATGCCGCTATGAAGCGGCTGTAGCGAAAAATGCAACGTCAATTTGGTAAGCTAGGCCCGGTCTTTTCGCTACTTATTGCGTGGAGGGGCCAAGCAAGCCGATGTTTCCTAACATCTGAATCAACTGAACAAGGGCAGCACGAGCCTCGGCATCCACGATGGCCCCGCCGGTTGGAGCGACAGGGCTTGATTCAGCCTTCCAGCCCGACCGGAAGAACAGGCTGACAGTTGCAGTGCGGTCAAACAGACGCATACCGTCGCTGGGCGGGACGAAATGCCAAGAACCACCAATCCGGATGGCGATATGGTCTTCGCAGCCTGTCCAAGCTTGCGCGGCGGGCGAGGTGACGCGAAAGCTCTCACCCTCTGCCGCGTCTTCCGGGGGCGTCGGTTTTGATGCTACAACCGCTTGCGACGAGAGAGCATCAAGCACACTCAGGGCCTGATTGACGAAAAACTCCTTCTGCGATTGGCCTGCGATCAGCAATGGCAACCCGAAGTTCGGCGTGACAGAGGGAAATGGGGTGGGTTCTGACATGGCAATCTCCTGGGGATCATGAAAGCGATGCAATTCTCAGCGCCGGGGACAGACCGTAGGTGCCGATCTGTTTGACCCAGAGGTTGCCGGGTCCGTGCACTGACGGAAGTGCTTCCAGCTCGGCTTGCGTCAGACGCAGACTAGGCTCGGACAGCGTCCATGTGACATTGGGGGCCGGTTCGGGGCCATAGCCGGCAAGGTAGAGCTCGCGCTCTTCCACCAGCGGGACATCGACGGCATCGTCCCAGCCCCATTGTCCGCGGGCGCGCCGTGTCCAGCTGAAGAGTGCCGCACCATCGGGCGCGATCCGCTTGCGCGGGTGTACCGGAAACAGTGGTCGCCGCGAAAGGCCGGCGTTCGCAAGGGGCGCGATGACAGGATCGGTGTCGTTTATTCCGATGGCCGCGATCCGGGTTGTTGCCAAGGGCGGTGCAAGAGCGGGGTCAAGCGCGACCAGACTTGCGTCCAACAGGACGGCCGGCGTCTGTGCCGGGTGGCCAGCCGCTGCGGCCTGTTCAGTGCCGCCACGCCCTCGCAGCAACCCTGATAACTGCCACACCCGTCCGCCAAGCGGAACCGCCCGCGCAAACTGGATCACCTCGCTGCCAATCATCATCCGGTTGGCTCCTGCGGCCAGACCAGTGATGTCGGAATCGGACAGATCGAGATCGTCGGCGACGAGTTCAACCGCGACACTCGCCCCGGCTTCGAACAACAAGGCAGGCGAAGGTGCCAAGGGCTCCGAAAGGGTGCCGATGATCGCACGGCGTGATCCGGTTTCGCCGAGATCGACCAGTGCATTGTTCTGCAGGGCATATAGGGCTGCACCCCGCCAGGCCCTATTTTCAGCCGAAGCAGCAGCAAAGATAAGCGGGGTCGCCGGATTGGCATTGGCGTCAGGCGGGATTTCCATGGCGATCAACCGCGTTTCGGGAATGACAAGATCGGTTGGCGGCAAGGATTCGCCCGGATCGCTCATTTGAGGCACGCTGGCACTTGGCGCGAGCCTTTCCAGCTCCAGTTCGATCCCGCGGTCGTGCCATTCCCACCCCATGATCAGCCAGAGTCCGGGCGAGGCTGGCAGCCGGACGACGCAGCCCGGGTTCAGGCGCGGATCAAGCTCACCCACACGCCAGGTGACCGTCTCGTGCTGCCAGCGCGCGCGATTGGCGGTGTCTGTCGCGAGTTTGCGAGCGCCGCTTGCCGACATGGTGGCGGGCAGATCGATCATCAGTTCGCGGCCCGATTTTTGTGCGCCGACCGCGCGCTGCACTCCGGGCTGATAATCCCGCTCGTCATCGTAATAGCGCAAGGCGGCTGGTCTGCGCGTGGGGGTGCCGGCGCGCTGCTTGTGCCGGGGCTCTTCGGACCCAGCTTCGCTTTTGCCCAGTTGCGGAGGCAGGGTCACCGGCACGCCTGCAGGCGCTGCGCGCGACGCGATCGTCAGCCCATCCGGCCCGGAGGTGCAGACCAGCGGAATCACCTGATCGATCGCCGCAAGCGTGCTGGCCAGCGCCCCGCCCTCGTCTGCGAAGCCCAGCGCATGCGGCAAATCCAGCGGAATGGCCGAAGGTGCTGCGCCCGGCACCAACCCTGCCAGCGACACCGCATTGTCACTGCCATCTGCGAAGATTTCGAAACTCAGCGCGGGAATGCGATTGCCATAGTCTGCCAGTTCGAGACTTTCGAACACAGCATAAGCGCAATCGCGGAAAGCCGGGGCTGCATCACCTTTGGCGGCGGCAATCAGCGGATCGACCGGATCATCACCAAAGCCGCTATAGAACCGCAGCCGCCCCCCCACCTTCAGATCACCTTGCGCACCGCGCAGCAGGTTGCCATCAGCCCAGATGCGCCCGAGCCGGGCCAGCGGGGTGCTGGAAAGCGCCACCGCGAAGGACGCCGAATAGGAATAGGCCACGGTCGAAGGCTGGCCCTTGCGCCCCTTGTCCTTGCGTTTGCTTTCAATCAGGTCAGTAGACCAGATAACCGAGCCGGGAACACGCATTCGTCCGAAATGGCGGGCGATTGGCTGGCCATAGCTTGAGGTGCTGATCGCCAACTCGCGCAGGCGTGGCCCCTGCCGGATTCCGCCGCCAAAAATCTGCCTATCGGCTTGCTGGCCGATCAGGGCACCTATCGACCCGCCAATCGGGCCGCCGATGGCAGTACCGATCGCGGTAAGCAGCAAAGTCGCCATGGTGTTAATCCCCTTTTTGCGGCGCGGCGTGCCACTTGGCGACCACGCGCCATTGTGGATCGAGCGGTTGCCGCACGACCTTCCCCAGTCCGGCATGGGCGTGAATGACGCTGGATCCGGATTCCGCGATCACCAGATGATGCTGGCCGTGGCCAAGCGCCATCAACACCACATCGCCTGTGCGGATCGGGCCGGGGGAGGGCGCGAGGCCGGATGCCGCTGCAAAATGCAGCCATTGGCCCACGAACAGGTTGCGCAGACCGTAGCCCGATGGCGACTTCGGGCTGATTCCGGCCGCAGCCAGCGAAACAGCCACCAATCCGACGCAGTCGAGCCCATGTGCAGGGTCGCGCCCTTGCAGGCGGAAAGGGCAGCCGATGAAGCCAGCGGCAGCCATGGCGAGGTTCGCGCCACTATCAGGCCGGGCCACGTCGTTCATGGCTGACCATATCGCGAGAGCAGGTCATTGCCGGGCAGAAACGGCTCGCCGCGAAAGTTGATAGCGTTGCCGAAGCGTCCCGAGCATGTCGCGACGGTATGATCACAGCCCTCGCGCACTTCTGCGCGGGTGCCTGGCACTGTGCCTTCTGCCAGCGGGCGGTCAAGCAACAGCCATCCATCGACTACATCGATGATTCCGAAAGCCAACCCGGTCTGCGGGCCAGCCAGGAACCGCACCCGGCCATCAATGTAGTTTGCGCCCATACTGCCGGGAAAGCGCACTCGGTTCGCTTCGAGATCAATTTCGGCAAGCGCACGGGTGGATGTGAAGCGCGGCGCCGAAAGTCCGCAGCCACGCCCGCAAAACTCGGCGCGGCAAGTCGGGCTGGTGCGTGGGACGAGGTCCTGCTCCAGCATGGTCTTGCTTGATCGTAGTTCCGCCGCGAATTGCGACTGGTCATCCTCGATCCGGCCTATTTGCCCGGTATAAAGGGTATGGTGATCAAGCGTTTCCCAATCGACCACCCCGATTTCGATGGCAGCGTCATCGAACAGCCCGGCAGCAAGTTCGTCTTCCCGGATGGAATCGTGGTGGAGCGCGCCCTGCGCCTCGGCGCTGTCATTGCCGAGTTCCGCGGTCAGGCGAATGGCGGCAGGGATCATGCCGGGTGCGGAGCGGTGGGCAAGGCCGCCGAATACCAGATCGCGGTCATGGCTGGTAAACGCCAGCGCAGCGCCGTCACGGCGATAAATCCGCCAGAATGTCGCAACGCTATCGAGTTCGCGGTCGAAGAAAACCCGCATCACGCGGTTTCCCGCAGCTCGATCAACGGGATTGATGGCGCTTCCCCGGCGGCGAAGTTGACAGCCGAGATATCGAGCCGGTCTTCGGCAAAGCGCACCGGAACATCGAACAGGAAGCCCGCCCGCACCTCGGCGCCGGCTGGCGGGGCGGCGAGCAAGCGCAGTACGCCTTTCTCGGTCAGCGTCCAGGCGGTGGTGGCCGCACCGCCCACACTGACTAACAGGCTTTCAGGTCGTGGACGGGTGATTGGCCGCATTTGCGGTTCGGCCGGGCCATAGGCCTTGGTCAGCTGGAAATCCGCGCGCAAGCCGTCGCCTGTCCCGATCAGCTGATCGAGCATGGTCGGCGCGCCCGTCATCCCGTTCGAGCTGTGATCGAAGGGGTCCATGAGACGGAACCCCCGCGCGGGGCCGCGCCGGGCCCGGAAGAAGGCGACCAGATCGGACAGTTCCGCTTCTGACCGGATGCCTGCGCCGACATCGAAGTGCAGCCTTGCATCCGACCACAGCGAGTTGCGACGTTCATGGCCTGAGGCAGTAACCGCAATCGACGTGGAAAACTCCGGCGCGACCGAGGCATTGCGGCCCAGGGCAAAGGGATAAAGCACGTTATCGAAGGAATCCATGGCTTGCTCCGGGGGTGGGGCGAGGCGGGTGTAGCCGTCGCGATTGACCTGCGGCAGCGCCCAGACATAGCGGCGCGAGACTGTCCGCGCGGCGGCTTCGTCCAACCCGTTGTCGATCCGCAGCCAGTACAATTCGGCGTCCGCAGGATCGAGCACGAAGCCGGCGAGGTAATCCTGATCGGCCAGCGGATAGCCGAGCCACGCATCGGTAAAGGTATAGGCTGCCCGCCGCGCTGCATCTGCGCCGCTGGTGAGCCAGTCGTAATCCTCCAGCTGCAGCCGGTCGAACGCCGGAGCAGCCCAGCCGATCGGCATGTTGGCACGGTAAAGTTCGGGCCGGGCGGGATCGAGAATGGTCGGTGTGAAGGCGAGCAGCAGCACCTGCGCATCGCCGGATGCGGCATTGCGAACGGCACTGGTCAGATCTGCGGTAGACTGCGCCAGCAAAGCGCCTGCGGCATCCAGCAGTGCCGTCTCGGCAGAGGAGAGCGATCCGCCGACATCGTTGATTGTGGGCGGGTTGCCACCAAACGCTGCCTTGGCTGCATCATCATAAAGACAGATTTCGCCGGTTGCCGTTACCCACCACCACGGCTCTCCGATCTGGAACCGCACCGGCAGGGCCGCGTCGTCGAGCAAGCCAACGAAGATCGACGCGATATCGGCCAACCAAGTCATCGCCGCATTGTTGGCAGGCGAGAGAAGTGTGGATGGCGGTACCCATCCCGTCAGCGCCGGACTGCCGCTGGCGGTGCGCTGCTTCCAGCTTTCCGGGCAATAGGCATCGAACAACTCGTAAGACAGCGAGGCGATGACTTCGAGGTCGCTGGTCACAGCCAGTTCGAAGAGGTTGCGGTGCCACGCCATCGCCGGCGTACACAACTGCCCTGCTGCCGAGGCTTTCAGCCCGCCATCAGGTTGCCGCGCCAGCCGCATGAAGTGGCTCATACCGACGTAATGGACAATGTCGTCGCGGTAGCCGAGGCCGATTACTGTCCGCAGCAGCCGGGCCGGGGTCTGGTTGTAGGCATCGTCAAAGGCCGTCGCCATCCGTTCGCCATGCGGCGGCAGCAGCACGTCGCCCACTTCCAGCATCGCCCGCGCGCCATCGGCCAGCATATCGGAGATGACGACCGAACCGTTGAACCGTGCAGCCAGCGGCGCAGTGCTGCCGGGTATGTGACCGGGCGCAACCAGCGAGATGAACATGCGGTCGATATCGCCGGGATGGATCGGTTCCCCTGGCAGGCCGAACCCTGCCTGAAGCTGGGAAAACGGCAACACAATCCGTGCATCGGTTGGTGTCCCCTGCGCATAGTTCCACAATCGCACAAACCATGTCCGCGCCGCGCCGCTGGCATCGCGCCCTTCGATCGTCAGCGTCGGCCCATTGGGCAGATCCAGCGCGATGACGCCTTCGGACTGCCAGCGGAAGCTGAGCGTGGTGTGCGAATAATCACGATCGGTCTCGTAGGCCAGCAGCGGGTGATCGAGTGTGTCGGCACTTTCCCAGATCAGCCCGACCAGCTCGCCCGCATTGTGAAGCTCAAGATCCACCCGCATCGACGCCGGGCCGGTGGTGACCACCGAAGCCATCGCAGGCCGGGGGAAATTGACCGTCCAGAAGCGCGGATCGAACCGCTGGATAAAGCTGCTTTCCTGCGCGCGGCGTTCGCGGGCGAGCCAGAATGCCATGTCTATTCCCCGATCAGACCTGTTGCAGAGAGCGGCGCACGGCGCTAGCTATCTGCCGGGATGAGCGTTGCATTGCGGTGGGGGCGGCCATTCCGCGGGGCACCGCCAGCTGGATCGCCACCCGCACATCGCTGCTGCCGGCGCGATTGCCGGTTTCAATCCGGCCGGATGCGGTTGGCACGAACACTTCCGGCCCGCGTTCTCCGACCAGAAAGGCACGCCCCGGCGACACAGGCCCCCCGGTTGCGCGGCCCGGCAAGCCCAGCAGCGCGCCGAGCGATTGACCGATCAGACCGCCAAGCCCGCCGCCTCCGCCGCTCGCTCCACCGAACAGGTTGCCGATCCCCGATTGCAGCGCCTGAGCGGCAATCTCGTCCAGCGCCCTGAAGGCGACGCGTTTCAGGTCGTCAAACCCCAGACTGCCGCGCCGCAGCGCCGAGAGCAGACCGTTTTCGAGCACATTGCCTGCCCGCCCGAACCCGTCGAGCAACGAGGTGTCGAGCGACCGGCGCATTGTTTCAAGGTCAGTGGCAAAGCCATCGGTGCGGGCGCGCACGTCGATCACCAGTTCGTCGAAAGTGTCATTCATGGGTGTCACGCTCCATCAGGCGGGCGATCAGCTCGCGGCTGGGTGGGGTAGGGGTGGAGGGATCGAGGGGTTCTGACACGGCCATCAGCAATTCGGCCGGGGTGGCGCCCCAGAACTCGGCAGGACGCCAGCCGAGCAGGCGCGCTGACAGGCTGCACCAGCGGGGTGCGCAGGCCGCAAAGGTGGTGGTCACAGCTCGCCTTGCAGCACCTGCGCCAGCACCGCGCGCACCGGCTGGGTTGCGGCGACCAGCCCCATCGCCAGCAGTGCCTGACCAACCGCAGCGCGATCAGGGCGGGTTTCGCCCGGAAGGCTATGCCACAGCAGGGTTATCATCTCGGTCAGCGTCAAGCCGCCTTGTGCCGCACGTTCGACCAATGCGAACAGCGATCCCAGTTCCGCTTCGGCCAGCACGAGGCTTTCGAACGTCGGGCGCAGAACATAGGTCACACCCGCCACTTGCAGCCCGCTTTCACCGCGCAGGGGATTGGCCGCAGCGGTCATGCCGGGACAACCGGTCCGGAGCTTTCGAGCTGTAGCGTATAATTGCGCTCCCCGTTGAAATCGCCGGCGTAGTCCAGCCGCTGCACAAGGAACTGCCCGCGCAGCCTTTCGCCATCTTCAAACGACAATTCGTAGGTATCGAGCGTTCCGGCAAGCGCATGACCCCGCACCGCGCTTTCGGCCGCGCTGCCAAGGAAGATGCCTGTCGCGCTGACCGAGACCGAGCGCGTGCCCGCGCCCGAGAGCAGATCGCGCCAACCGCCCGATTCCTTGTGGGTCACAACCACCGTATCGCCATTGATCGACATCTGCGTGGTGCGCAAACCGGCAACGGTCTGGTAAGCAGGGGGCGTGGCCCCGTCAGCGATTTTCAGCAGGAAGGCGGCGCCGGATTGTGCAGGCATGAGGGCTTACTCCTTAAGCAGTTTCGAGAATGCGGAAGCGGTATTCGATCAGGGCGCCGCGGCGATTGTCGGCGCGGGCTTCGCTGCGCGACCGCAGAAACCGGATCGATGCGAGTTCGAAGCCGGGGTGGAACGGCGGCAGGCTCAGCACCCGGCGTTCGATCGCGGCCAGCAGCGGCACATCGGCAGCGGCCAGATCAGTGCGGGTTTCCAGTTCGAGCGCGATGCGCGTTTCGCGGCCCCGCCGGTCTTTGGTGCCCCAGTCGATCGAAGCGCTGGCAGCAATGCCGAGCCACGGCGGGCTGGACGATAGCGGTGCCTCTTCTTCGATGCTGTTGATCCCGGCGAGAGCAGGATCGCCGCGCAGCCATGCGATGAGGGCGGCGCGCAGGTCGTTTTCCATGGCGGTCAGATCCTCGTGCTATCGTCGGTGAATCCAGGCCAGAGCGCGCTGGCGGAATGCCAATCGACACCTCCCCTGCGGCGATCATGGCGCGTTGCGGCGGCGTGGCGCCCTGCCATCCGTTCGGCCGCTGCGCGCAGACGCAGCACCAGCCGTTCGGCGTTGCTGTTGGCGCTGATCATGTCAGCCTCAGGCTGCGCCATGGCCGCCACAGGGCAGAGACGCTGGCAGGCGGCACGGCGCCCACCTTATTGTCGCGGTCGCGGTAATGATGCGCGGCAAGGCGGATAACGCCGTGACGCAGCGGAGCAGGCAGTGTGTCCCAATCCTCGGCGATCCCGGTGACCAGTTGCACGGCAAGGCTTTGCCCTGTCACTGTGCTGATTACTGGGCCGATCAGCTGCACGCAGGCATTGCCCGCAATGCGCCATTCGATCACGCCATCCGGCGGCGTCAGCGCTGTTCGGGTGCCATCGGCGGCGATCACTGCCACGCCGGTGACGGTGCGCACCGGCCGTGAGACCAGTTCCTGCCATCCGGCGCGCAGCGGGATGACTTCTTCTACCGTCTGCACCAGCGGAGTCTTGCCGGTAAAGGCCTCGCACAGGGACAGGCTGGCATCAAGCAACCCGGCAAGGGTGGCGTCGTCATCTGCGCGGCTGATCCCGAGCCAGTGCTTCAGCTCCGCCAGGGCAGCGATGCTTGGCACCGGGGGCTGCACGATAGTCCGCTCCATCGCGGGTTCTCCTTGAAAATGATTGCCCACAAGGGTGCGCCCGCATCGCCGGGCAGGCAGGAGAGGTGCCTTGGACGATGCGGGCGCGAGATACCGGCACGGGAGCTGAGGGGCGGGCTCGACCGTGCCGGGGAGCGAAGCCAGGGCGGCTTTGCCAGCGCCTTTGGATGCTGAGGCATCAGGCGCTGGCAGCGGCCTAGGCTTCGATCTTCAGCAGCTTGATCGCGTTGGAATCGAGCACCTTGCCGCCAATCCGCTTGGTGGCGTAGAAGTGCACGAAGGGCTTGTTGGTGAAGGGGTCGCGCAGGATCCGGGTCGCGCCGCTTTCGGCAATCAGATAGCCGTGGCGGAAGTTGCCGAAGGCGATCGGGAAAGCGCCGCCCACCGCATCGGGCATGTCCTCGGCCTCGATCACCGGATAGCCGAGCAGGCGGTTTGGCTGACCTTCGACCATCCCCGGCTGCCACAGGAACGCGCCATCGGCGGTCTTGAGCTTGCGCACCGCAGCCAAGGTGGATGAATTCATCACGAATACCGCCCCCTGCCGATGACCGGACTTCAGCGAGTGGATCAGGTCGATCAGCTTGGCATCGGGCGCGGCGTTGAAGCCGGTCGCACTGCCCGATCCGATATACTGCACCGTGCCAAAGGCGCGCACACCGTCTTCGGCGGTGCTGGTGGCGGCGGTCAGGAAACCTTCGGGCTGCCCCACGCCGGTGCCGCCAACGAAGGCGGTGCCTTCGGCGCGGGCAAATTCAAGCGCGATTTCGCTGGCGAGCCAGCTTTCCAGATCGAAGGCGGCATCATCCAGCATCCCCTGGCTGGCTGCCGGGTTGGCATAGAGATCGCCCGATGGCGGCGCGATTTCGGCAAACTGCGGCGTTCCGGTTTCAGGGCGCGGGGCAACTTCGCTGACCCAGCCGGAGGCAACGCCGCCGGTGGCGACCAGCTTGCGATAGCCTGAGGTGCCAGTCTGCACCACCTGGGCGATGGCGCGGATCGGGCTGATGTCGGCAAGGGTCGATGCGATCATGGCATCGATCTGGCGCGGCACGGCATAGCCGCCATCACCCGGCGCCGCCCCACTGATCGACTTCAGTTCGGTTTCGCGGCCGCGGCGCAGGTAGCCATCGACGAAGCCTTTCACTTCGGCCGTATCGGTGCCGGGCGTGGTGCCGATCACCGGACGCGCGGCGGCACGTGCCACCTTGTCGAGGCGCGATTTCACCTCGTCAACATCGCTGCGCAGTCCGGCAATGGCAGCATCGGCCTGATCCTGCCGGGCAACAATGTCGAAGCTCGCGTCGATCGGATCGGTGGGGGCGATGGCAGTGGTGGTATTTTCCATGGGGCAGTGGCCTTTCGGTTGGGCAGAAAAAAGGCCGCCCCAGTGGCGGCCGGTGGAAAGTGGTTGGAGGGGCAGGGCGCCTCAGTTCACGAAATGCACCCGTGCACCGTGCTGGAGCGGGTGGGTGACAAGGCTGACCTCGAACAGGTCAACTTCCAGTAGCTCCCGGCCCGCTGGCGACTGGCGGGCAGCGCGGGTGCGGAAGCCGAAGCTGAGGCCGTTGACGGTGCCCGCTGCGAGCATCGCAGCCGCCCGGCTGTCGGGCCGGTCGATCCGCGCAATCACGCGCAGACCGCGTGCATCCTCGGCGATATGTTCGATCACGCCGATGGGTTGATCGGGCCGGTGCTGCCAGTAGAGCGGCAGCGGGGTGCGGCGTTCTGCGAGCGTGCGGGCAAAGGCTCCGCGCCGGATGGTGTCGCGGCCCGCATCGGCCACGTCGAACAGCGCGGCGTATCCGGCGAAGCGGGAAGAAAGCGGCGCGTTCACAGCAAATCCCACGCGCCAAGCCGCACTGCGATGCCGATCAGCAGCAACGCCAGCGCGCCGCGGATCAGCCAGTCGACAAACGCCTTCCATGCACTGGTCTTGGCATCGCGCCAGGCTTTCAGCAGTTCGCGAAGCTCGCCCAGATCATCCTCGGCATGGGGATCGCCGAGGCCGAGCCGATCCAGCACGCGGTCGGCGGCCAGCACGCTGGCTTCCTCGATAATCGCGCGCAGGGTGACCAGTTCAGCCCCTTCGCTGCGGGCCTGCGCCATCAGGCTGGCCAGCATGTCTTCGCGGTTCATTGGGCATTCTCCCCGGAGGCTTCCTCGACCGGCAGGCCGAGCATCTGGCGCTTTTCGGCGCGGGTGAGGAATTCGGCATCGGAGACTTGCGACCACAACCGTTCGCGGTCTTCGGAAAGGGCTGGCACCCGGTCGAAATCGATCCGCAAGCTTGCTGCCGGGAACCACGGGGCAAGGCCTTCGCGCAGTGCGGCAAATACCTTTTCCGCCAGCGGCAGCAGCGTCAGCCGCCACAGCGCACGGTTGGCTTCGCGGTAATTGGCGTAGGTGTTGTCTCCCGGCAGGCCGAGCAGCATCGGCGGCACGCCGAACGCCAGCGCGATGTCACGTGCCGCAGCGCTTTTGAGCGTCGCGAAATCCATGTCGGCCGGGCTGAGCGCCATGCTTTGCCATTTCAGCCCGCCATCCAGCAACATGGGCCGCCCGGCATTGGCTGCGCCCGAAAAGGCAACATCAAGTTCGCGCTTCAGCCGATCGAACTGTTCCTGCGCCAGGGCCGCACCGTCGCCGGTTTCATAGACCAGCGCGCCCGATGGCCGCGCCGCATTCTCCAGCAAAGCGCGGTTCCAGTTGGTCGCGGCATTGTGGATCAGCACTGCCTGCCAGGCCGCCTCCAAAGCGCCAGCGCCGCAGTGATCGTCGAGCGGATGCATCGTCCGGATCGCGATGATCCCCGGCCAGCCATCCTCATCTTCCAGCGCGATCCGGCTGGTGCGCCCGCTGACAGTGTAATCATAGGCGCAGGGCCAGCCATCCGGCCCGGTCACCACCTTGACCCGTTCAGGCCGCAGCGCGAACAGTTCCACTGGCGTGCCGCTCGCGTCTTTCAGGATCTGGACATAGCCATTGCCGTGCAACAGCAGGTTGGCAGCGAGCGTTTCGACCAGCGATTGTCCCGCACTGGTGGCGGTGACGAGTGCGGTAAGTTGCGGATCATCACAGGCAAGCGGTGCCTGACCGATGCTTTCGGCTGCAATGCGCACAGACCGCTGGGCGATCGGATTGGCGAGGAAGCCTTCTGTGACAGCGCGGCTGTATTCGTAACTTCGCGGAGCCGGGCCGGTTTCGAAGGCCGGATACCAACCCTGCATCAACCCCGGCGCCAAAGGCACACGGGCGCGCTCCCCGCCCTTGAAGGCGGAGAGGAAATTTTCGAACAATGCCATCGGAGTTCCTTTGTCTCGGGTAAGACGGGTCACATTTGCCGCACGCTGGGGCGCAGGTTCCGCCCCAGCATCAGCTCACTCAGACCCCACACCAGCGCATCGGCGCGGTCGGGGCTGCGGCCGGGGCCGGCGTAGGTTCCGCCGGCCAGCAATCCGCACAATTGGTCTTCCAGCTGCGCAAATTGTCCGGCGTGGCGCACGCGCCCGGCGGCATAGAGCGCGGCGACAGGTTCGGCGCGGGCGACCTTGCCGCGGCTGGCGTGCACCAGCCTGATCGGCAATGATTGATCGGCGGCGCGCAGCACGCTTTCGACCATCGCGCCGCCCTGATTGGCTTCGGCCACCACGCGGTCTGCGTTCCATTCACGCGCCGCATCGGCAACGCGGGTGGCCCAATCTGCTGGCGCTGCATCCTTTACCGAACAATCGGCGAGCACCCGTGCGATCCCGTCCTCGCCCAAACTCGCAACAATGATCCCGCATTCATCGCCGTTGGTTCCGGCAGGCGGATCGACCGCCACCACCACACGGCGATGTTCGCTGGCGGCGACAGGTTCCCGCGCAGCCTCCAGCATCATCCGCGTCCAGAGCGCGCCCTGGATATCTAGCAGCAGTTCGCCGTCGATTTCCTGCCGGGCGAGCTGCGTTTCGCCGAATTCGCTGGCGATGGCTGCAAGGAATCGATCCGGCAGATGGGCGGCGTTATCCCGCGTCGATCCGCGGCTGATCGCCACATCGCCGTCTGCCTGTTGCTGCGCCACAAGCCGCTGCAACAGCGGCACCGCGCGCGGTGTGGTGGTGACAGTGATGCGCGGATCAGTGCCCAGTCTGAGGCCAAGCAGCAGATTGTCCCAGCACCGCGTCGCCCGTTCGTGGCTTAGCGGCCACTTGCCGATTTCATCGCACCAGGCGTGGCTGTGCTGGGGGCCGCGCAAAGCCTCCGGCTCGGCTGCGGAAAACAGCTGCGCCTGCGCGCCATTCCTGAACCTTACGCGGTGCAGCGAAGGCTCGAAGCGCGGACGATCATCCACCGGATAAAGCGACAACAGACCGCTTTCGCCCTCCACCATCACCGCGCGCGCCTCTGCCAGCGAGGATGAGACGAGAGCGATACGCGCTCCCGGATCGGCATCGGCCACCATTCGCACCCATTCCGCGCCGGTGCGGGTTTTGCCGAACCCGCGCCCGGCCATGATCAGCCAGACCCGCCAGTCGCCCGGCGGCGGCAGCTGTTCGGGCCTCGCAGTGTAGGCCCACTGGTATTTGAATGCGTTGCGTTCCCGCTGCGACATCCGTTCAACCAGCAACCGGCGGACCGTGGCGGGTTCGGTCGCCAACCATTCGAAGGGGGCGCCCATCAGGCCGCTGCGCTGTCGGGTTTGCTCTTGGCGAGCCGCCGCCGGATTTCCTCGATCTTGCGATCGATCGAAGCGCGCACTTCGGCTGCGCTGACATCGGGTTCACGGCTCTGGCCTGTCGAGGCCGTATCGCGGTGCGCGGCAAGCAGACGAATGGCATTGGCGAAATCGAACTTTTCGCCATCGCCGGTTTTGAAATCGCCTTCGCGCAGGCGGCGCAGCACTTCCATTTCAAGGTGCGAATAGCCTTCGCACAACGCGGTCTGCCACTGGTGTGCGAAATCGGGTTGGGCGCGGCGCAGGCGGTAAACCCGGCTGACTTCGATCCCGGCGTGCTCTGCCGAACGGGTGACATTCGAACTTTCCGCCAGGTGATCCAGAAACCGGTTGCGCCAGTGCCGATCTGTTGCGGCTTGGGTCAGGTCAGCAGGGTTGTTTTGCGCAGGGACACGCTTCGCCATCGGCAATACTCCATGCGCAGACAGCAGAAAGGCGGCACTTCCGCTGGGAAGGCCGCCTTGCTGGCGAATCGCTATTTCTCGACTGTGCCTATCTCTAACCAGAGAGCGTCACGATGTCAAGATAAATAACCATATTGGTTATCTTGCAGCTGGGAGTGTCTAGATAATCCCGATGGCCTTGCCGGCCCGCTCGAACATCCCGAGGATCGTCTGCACCTGCTCTGCCGAGTGCTCTGCGCACAGCGAGCAGCGCAGCAGGGTCATGCCCGCGGGGGTGGCAGGCGGGCGGGCGAGGTTGACGTAGAGGCCTTCCTTTAAAAGCGCCTCCCACATCATCGCGCCCTTTTCGAGATCGGGCATTATCACCGCGATAATCGCGCTTTGCGGGGTTTCCGTGCCGAGCTTGAAGCCCATAGCCTTCAGCCCGCCATGCAGCGTGCGGCTGTTCTCCCACAGATGCGCGCGCTTGTTCCCGCCGTGCATCAGCTTGCGGATCGATGTTGCGCTGCTCGCCATCACTGAAGGCGGCAGTGCGGCAGTGAAGACATAGGGGCGGCACACCAGCCGCAGGACTTCGAATTTGGCGTGGTTCGACACGCAGAAACCGCCGACCGTGCCGACACTTTTGGAAAAGGTGCCGATGATGAAATCGACGTCGTCCAGCACGCCCTGCTCTTCGGCTACGCCGCGGCCGTGTTCGCCGATGAAGCCCATTGAATGCGCTTCGTCGACCAGCACGGTTGCGCCGTTTTCCTTGCAGACGCGTACCATCTCTTTCAACGGGGCGACATCGCCCATCATCGAATAGACGCCTTCCAGCACCACCAGCTTGCCCGCGCCTTCGGGCACGCGCTTGAGCCGCTTTTCCAGCGCTTCGACGTCATTGTGTTTGAACGGCACAACTTCGGCGTTGCCCATCGCGCAGCCATCCCAGATCGATGCGTGGCTATCGATGTCGAGGATGATGTAATCGCCCTTGCCTGCCAGCGTCGAAATGATGCCGAGATTGGCCTGATACCCGGTCGAGAAGACCATCGCGTGATCCATGTCGTAGAATTCGCGCAAGGCCGTTTCGACATCGCGGTGATCGCGGAAGGTGCCGTTCAGCACGCGGCTGCCGGTGGTGCCTGCGCCGAAATCCTGCATTGCTGCCTGCCCGGCTGCAATCACGTCGGGATCGAAGGTCATGCCCATGTAATTATAGGTGCCGAGCAGGATCGTGTCGCGCCCGTTGCAGATCGCGCGGGTGGGCGACAGCACCTCTTCCATCACCAGACTGAACGGGTCTTCCACCCCGGCGGCCAGCAAGGTCTCGCGGGTCTGGATGATCGGATCGAACTTCGCCAGCAGGTCAACCGTGGCGGGTGCGGTGATTGCGTCTGTCATGGACGTTGCCATTATCAGCTATCCTGCAGCTTGTGCACTGCCGTGACGAGCTGGCCCCAGTTTTCGATCTCGGCCTGCTGGTTCATCGAGATGATGATGTCGAATTCATCTTCGATCGCGGCGACGAAATCCATCACCGTCAGGCTGTCGAACTCAAGGTCGCCGGCAAAGGTGGTTGCCGGTTCGATCGAGACGCCTTTCTTGTTGAACGGTTCGATCAGGGTGCGGATGCGCTCTTCGACTTCGGCGGGATTCATGGGACAAGAGCTTTCGTTGCGTTGGTTGTCGGGCATTACCGCCCAAGGTAATACGCTTGCAAAGCGGCGGATGATGCAGCTTGTCAAGGTTTCGGCGTCCGGCGGGCGCGAATTGGGGGTGCTGTGTGAACGGAAACGAGCCTGACGATACGCCGAAGGCGCCGCTGTCTTTGAACAGCGTTCACCTGATCCGCACCGCGCAATTGAACACTCTGTCGCTTTCGCAGATGGCCGATGGCAAGGCGAACATCCTGATCGGCGCGACCTTTGTGGTGTTTTCGCTGGTGATCACCCAGGCACTGTCCGGTAACGTAAACTGGTCGGTGATCTGCCTCGCGGTGACAGCCTTTGCATCGGCAATGTGCGCCGTGTTGGCGATTACCCCGCCGATGCGCGCGAAGGTGGTGCCGAAAGATCAATTCAACCCGCTGTTCTTCGGCCATTTTTCGACCATTTCCGAAGAACAATGGATCGCCGGGCTGTTCGACGGGATTCGCTCTGACGAAGCGCTGTACCGGATCATGCTGCGCGATCTCTACCAGAACGGGCAGGTGCTCCACCATCGCAAATACCGCTATCTGGCGCTTGCCTACCGCCTGTTTCTGGGCGGGCTGGGCCTGACTCTGGCAGTGTTTCTGATAGAGAACCTGATTTAGGCGGCAGGCAGCAAATCGCGCACCGCGTTCATGAACGGGCTGATCGAAACCGGCTTGGACAAATATCCGGCTGCGCCCGCTGCACGAATCCGTTCTTCATCACCCTTGGCCGCAAAGGCCGTCACCGCCAGCACCGGAATCGCGCTGAGCATCCGGTCGGCCTTGGCCGCTTCGATCAGATCGACGCCGGACACTCCGCCCAGCTGGATATCCATGATGATGAGATCGGGCGATGTGTCGCGCGCGGTTTGCAGCACCAGATTGCCATCGGCCACCGGGTCCACATCAAACCCGTTGGCCCGCAACACGTCGCAGAACAATTTCCTGTTGAGGTCATTATCCTCGACAACCATGATCCGCTTTGTCACTGCTCGCCCCGCATTCGCCCGCTCTACGACTAACCTTGGTTAAAGGACAGGACAATCCCGCTTCACTCTTCATCGGTACCGGTAAACCCGCAGTCGCTGGCGCTGGCGGCGCTCGGCTGGGTGCTGGAATGCGAGGATCGCGCCGCGCGCTACCTTGAATTGACCGGGCTTGATCCCGATACATTGCGGGCCGGGCTGGGTGATCCGATGATCCTGGCCTCCGCGCTGGAATTTCTTTCCAACCACGAACCCGATCTGATCCGCGCCGCCGAGGCACTGGCTGTCACGCCAGAGGAACTTGTCGCCGCCAAGGACGCTTTGCAAACATGACCCGCCCTTTGATCATCTCCGATTGCGACGAAGTGCTGCTGCACATGGTCGCCCCGTTCAAAGACTGGCTGGAGGCGAGCCGGGGGGTGAGCTTCCATCTCGAAGGCCACAATTTTGCAGAGGCCCTGCGCTGGCAGGAAGGCGGCGAACTGCTGGCACCCGCCGATATCTGGCGGATGCTGCGCGAATTCTTCGATAACGAGATGGACAGCCAGTTGCCGATTGCGGGCGCGGTGGAAGGGATCAATACCTTGGCCGAAAAGGCCGATGTCGTGATCCTGACGAACCTTGTCGATGGCCACCGCGATGCGCGGGCGCAGCAGCTTGCCAAGGTCGGCATCAACGCCCGCGTGTTCACCAATCAGGGGCCGAAAGGTCCGGCGCTGAAGGCAATCATGGATGAATATGCGCCCACCCGCGCGGTGTTCATCGATGATCTGGCCCAGCATCACGCCTCGGTTGCGGAACTTACCCCGCATGTCACACGCCTGCACCTGTGCGGCGAACCGATGATCGCTCATGCGATTGATTGCGCCCATAAGGCAGGCCACGCCGAAGCGCGGATTGACCGCTGGGACGAAGCCCTGCCGTGGCTGCTGGAACGACTGGAGAACTGATGATGAGCTACACCGCCAAACTCGCCGAACTCGGTATCACCCTGCCCAAGGCCGCAGCGCCCGTTGCCAGTTATGTGCCGGTGGTGGTGCATGGCGGCTTTGCCCATATCTCCGGCCAGCTGCCCTTCGTCGATGGCGCAGTGGTCAAGGGCCGGTTGGGCGATGATGTCAGCGTCGCCGATGGTCAGGCTGCGGCGCGGGCCTGCGCACTGATGATCATTGCACAGCTTGATGCAGCAGGCTTGCTCGATAAGGTCGAGCGGATCGTGAAGATGGGCGCATTCATCAATTGCACCGCAGATTTCACCGATCAGCCCGAAGTTGCCAACGGCGCGTCCGATCTGATGGAGCAGGTGTTTGGCGATGCGGGCAAGCACGCCCGCGCTGCCGTTGGTGTTCCGGCGCTGCCCCGCGGCGCGGCGGTCGAGGTTGATGCGGTGGTCGCTCTGACTGCATGAGTGAACGCCGCGCTCCGGATTGGCTGACGCGTTACGAATATGCCCATCGCGGGTTGCACCGGGCCGATGGTTCGGGGCCTGTGCCGGAAAATTCGCTGGCGGCGGCAAAGGGCGCGATTGCGGCAGGCATGGGGATCGAATGCGATATCCAGCGCAGCCGCGATGATCACCCTATGGTGTTTCACGATTGGGATGCGGCGCGGTTGACGGGGGAGGCGGGGGCCACCGATCAGCGCACCGCGTCCGAGCTTGAACAGCTTTGTCTGCTCGGCACGGATCAGCACCCGTTCCCGCTTTCCGCCATGTTAGGCCTCGTGGCGGGACAGGTGCCGTTGCTGATCGAGATCAAGTCGCGTTCCGGTTATGATGTGGTTTCGACATGTGTTCATGTCAGCCGCCTGCTTGCGGATTATGCGGGCGATCATGCCGTGATGAGTTTTGATCCGCGTGTTGCCCGGTGGTTCCGCCGCCACGCACCGCAAACGCTGTGCGGACTTGTGATGCGCGAAGACGAACACGGCCAAACGCAGAAGGCGTGGCAGCGGCGATTGGCGCTGTGGATCGCAAAGCCCGATTTTCTTGCATACCATATCGCTGCATTACCCAGCCGCTGGGTGGCCGGTTTGCGTGCCAGGGGAATGCCGGTGCTGACCTGGACGGTGAACTCGCCTGAAACGCGGGCGCGGGCGCTGATCCATGCCGATGCGCTGATTGCCGAAGGGGCGGGGCTGGCATGAGCGCACCTGAACTGACCGTCCGCATCGCCCCATCCGTTGGTTCTTTCGACCGCGATGAATGGAATGCGCTGGGCGGGGATCGCAACCCTTTCGTCAGCCACGAATTCCTGACCGCGATGGAGGATTCAGGTTCTGTCGGCCCCGGCACCGGGTGGGAGCCTGCGCCGATTGCCGTCACCGATGATGCGGGCCGATTGCTGGCGGCGATGCCATCCTACGCCAAGGGGCACAGTCAGGGCGAATATGTGTTCGATCATGCCTGGGCCGATGCCTGGCACCGCGCGGGCGGGCGCTATTACCCCAAGCTCCAGATCGCCGCGCCGTTTACGCCTGCCACCGGCCCGCGCCTGCTGCTGAGTGATCCTGCCCTCGCCCCGCATTTGCTGAAGGGGGCCGAAGCAGTGTGTCTGCAAAACACCATGTCCTCCGCCCACGCGACCTTTATCGCGCCGGATCAATTGCCGCTGTTCGAAGCGGGCGGCTGGCTGCCGCGATCGGACATCCAGTTCCACTGGATCAACCGCGGCTATGCCAGCTTCGACGATTTTCTGGCCGCACTGTCATCGCGCAAGCGCAAGGATTTGCGCAAGGAGCGCGCGGCAGCGGTGGAGGGTCTGACCATCCGGCACCTTACCGGCGCGGATATCACCGAAGAACACTGGGATGCCTTCTGGGTGTTCTATCAGGATACGGGCGCACGCAAATGGGGCCAGCCCTATCTGACGCGGGAGGCTTTCAGCCTGCTGGGCCAGCGGATGGGGGACAGGATCATTCTGATCCTCGCCTATGATGGCGACACGCCGATTGCGGGCGCGCTCAATTTTGCGGGAAGCGATGCGCTTTATGGCCGGTACTGGGGCTGCACCCGCGAGGTGCGCTTCCTGCATTTCGAACTGTGTTATTATCAGGCGATCGACATCGCGATTGCCCGCGGCCTTGCCCGTGTGGAAGCGGGCGCGCAGGGCGGGCACAAGCTGGCACGCGGGTACGAACCGGTGCAGACATGGTCGGCCCACTGGATCGCCGATCCGGGCTTCCGCAGCGCGGTTGCCGATTTCCTCGAACAGGAACGTGCAGGCGTGGCGAGCGACCAGATGTATCTCGGCAGCCGCACCCCGTTCAGGAAAGAGTGATCAGGCAGCGCGCTGGCGACCTTCGGCGAGCCACTGGCGCGCGCGGCGCTGGGCTTCGGCGATTTCGCGGGCGGTCATTTCGTCGGACACGTCGGCGCGGCAGTGCGCGGCTTCTTCATGGCCGCGAACGGCTGCCAGGTTGAACCACTTGTGCGCTTCGATCAGATCGCAGGGCGCACCATTGCTGCCGGTCGAAAAGGCGACGCCCAGATCGAAGCAGGCCTCGGCTTGACCCTGCGCTGCTGCGGCCAGCCATGGCCCAAGCGCTGCTTCGCCCTGTGTTTCACGTGAAACATTCGTGCTGATTGCAATGATGTTCATGTCTTTAACCCCGTTGTCACCAGACCGCATCCAGCGGCCTTCCCGGCAACAGAACTCGGCTAACATGGTCAAAAATTGGTTAACGCCGCGATGACTTTCTGACGCGGTGAGGTTTGCCCCCATCTGATTGCCAAACCCGCTTGTGCGCATAGGGGGCCTTGCCTATAGGGCGCGCATTGCTTCAGCTTGCTGGGACCAGGCGAGCCAATGAAAATATTCAGGCGGCAGGACGCAATGGTCAGCCCAGCAGCTCACGGGATGAGAGAGCTTGATGCCTACTGCCGCTTCTGACGATATCGATATCCTCGAAAAGGCCAAACGCCTGATCGCACCGGACTATGTGCCGGGCGAGGACGAGGAATACATGAACGACCGCCAACAGGCCTATTTCCGGATGCTGCTGATCGAATGGAAACGTTCGATCCATTCCGCAGCCGGGCAAACCCTGCAGTCCTTGCAGGATGGCCCGATCCGCGAAGCCGATCTGACTGACCGGGCCTCCAGCGAAACCGACTGGGGGATCGAATTGCGCACCCGCGACCGGCAGCGCAAGCTCGTGTCCAAGATCGATTCCGCTCTGCGGCGAATTGATTCGGGCGAATATGGCTATTGCGAGGTTACGGGTGATCCGATTGGCCTGCGCCGCCTGATCGCACGGCCGGTTGCCACCATGACGGTAGAGGCACAGGAAGCCCACGAACGCCGCGAAAAGGTGTCCCGCGACGATTGATCGCAAAGGCTTGCGGTGCGACCTGTGCCGCGATGGGACGCAGTGGCACTCGGCGGGCAGTGAAGAGGTAATCTTTACGCCGCGTTAACTGCAAATGCAGCACCAGCAATAGCGCGCAACATCTTGGCAGGGTAATCCTGCTACCAGCGCACACGGACTATTTTGCAGTTTAGGAGGCAGACCTGACATGACGGGGGTTGAGACACGCAGCGTCGCGCGCGACAGCCTGTTCCTGTTGGCCGAAATTCGCGTTGAAAAGGACGCGGAAACCCACCGGGTCCGCGTTCGCAATCTGTCTGATGGCGGGATGATGGGCGAAGGCAACCTGCGCGTGCAGCGCGGCCACCGGCTGACCATCGAACTGCGCAATATCGGCGAAGTCGCCGGGTCGGTCGCCTGGGTTCAGGACAACCGCTTTGGCATCGCCTTCGACGAAGAAATCGATTCCCAGAAAGCCCGCCGCCCGCTTCAGGGTGGCGAAGATGTGCTGCTCGGGCCGATCGGGCCGTCGCGGGCACATCGCGCGCCGCCGCCGCCGCAGCCCAAGCTGTTGCGCAAGATCTGACCGCTCGCTGTTTGTGGCATTTCTGCCCTGAACGGATCGGGCAAGCTGACCACGGGCTTTCAACCTGCTAGGCCAATCGCGATGCGATTCTGGCTGCCTTTCCTTGCCGCACTGGCGTTATCATCCTGCGGGCCTTCGGGCGGCAGAGGGCCGGTCGAGGTCGCCGTGATCGGTGCAGAAGACAGCCTGTTCGAACAAGGCATTCGCCTGCCGCTCGCCGCGCAGCATTTGCGCGCCACGACCAACGAAGGACTGGTCGCGCTGGATCCCGCAGGCCAGGTCGTACCCGCCATTGCCGAGCGCTGGATCGTCACCGAAGACGGGATGAGCTATATCTTCCGCCTGCGCGACAGCACCTGGCCCGATGGCGAAGAGATCAGCGCTGCCGAGGTAAGCAACCTTCTGCGTCAGGCGATTGCGCGGCTTAAAGGGACATCATTGGCGCTCGATCTGGGCAAAGTGCGCGACGTGCGGGCGATGACCGGGCGGGTGGTCGAAGTGCGTCTGACATCGCCGATGCCGGATTTCCTGCGCGTGATGGCCCAGCCGGAACTGGGCTTTGTCAGGGATGACAGCGGTGCCGGACCGATGGTCATGTCTCGCGATGATCAAAGCGCGACAGCCCGGCTTGCGGCGCTACCGCCTGAGTCGCGCGGCTTGCCGGCCCGTGAAGACTGGCAGGAAGTCGCAAGGCCGGTCGGGGTGCGTGCGCTGTCTGCCAGTGAGGCAGTGGCAGCCTTTTCGCGGGGCGAGGTTGATCTGGTGCTGGGCGGCACGCTAGCAGATTTCCCCTTGGCCGAAGCCGGGCCCCTGTCACGCGGCACAGTGCAGGTTGATCCGACAATCGGGCTTTATGGCCTTGCTTTCCGGTCTGAAGAAGGCTTGCTCGCCGATCCGGCGCGGCGCGAGGCGCTGTCGATGGCGATTGATCGCAATGCCCTGATCCAGGCATTCGGTTTGAGCGGCTGGCGCGCAAGCAGCTGGATTGTGCCGCCGCAGATTTACACGGTTGCGCCCTATCCCGAAAGCCGCTGGGATGGTGTCTCCATCGATGAAAGGCGCCGCATTGCGGCCGACCGGATCGGGCAATGGAAGGACGAGACCGAAGGTGATGCTGTGGTGCGGGTTTCGCTGCCGCGCGGCCCCGGCAGCGATCTGCTGTTGCGGCAACTTACGGTGGCATGGGCGCAAGTCGGCGTCAGTGTCGAGCGCGCCGAGGCCGGGCAGCGCGCTGATCTGGAACTGCGCGATACTCTGGCCCGCTATGCCTCGCCGCGGTGGTTCCTCAACCAGTTCAACTGCCAGCTGAAGGCGAGCCTGTGTTCGCCCGATGCCGATGATCTGGTGCGCGGTTCCCTGACCGAGCGCGACGCGGCAGCGCGCGAACGGATGTTGATCGAAGCCCATGCGGCCCTGATCGAACGCGAGGTCTTCATTCCGCTGGGCGCGCCGGTGCGATGGTCGCTGGTGCGCGGGTCGATCCGCAATTACCTGCCCAATCCTTGGGGGCTGCACCCCTTGTTCCCGCTGTCACAACCCACCACATAACCGGAATGGACACGCACACGAACCGCCGACCCAACCCCGCGATCATCGGGCTGACACTGCCGACCGGAACCGATGCCGCATCGGTGCGTGCGCGGGTGATCATTATGGAAAGGCTGCTGGAACGCAGCCTGGTAATCCCCGGCATCAATGTGCCTGTGGGGCTTGATGCACTGGTCGGGCTGGTGCCGGTGCTGGGCGACGTTCTGACCGCCGCGATGGGCGCTTACATCGTCTGGGAAGCGCGCAACCTTGGCATGTCCAAGTGGAAGCTGGCGCGAATGGGCGCGAACGTGGTGTTCGATACCGTGCTCGGCGTGATCCCGCTGGTGGGCGACGCAGCCGATCTGATGTTCCGTTCGAACACCCGGAACCTCAAGCTGATCCTGAAGCATATCGACAAGCACCACCCCGAAGCGCGCATTATCGAGGGCTAGTTTCCCTCGCCGTCATGGCAGGCTAGAGGTGGGGGCATGACCCCTGAACAGCGTGCCCGCGAATTCGATGCTGCCGATCCTCTTTCGGGATATCGCGACCGGTTTACCTTGCCCGAAGGGATCATCTATCTCGACGGCAACTCGCTTGGCGCACTGCCGAAGGCGACGCCTGCTGCCGTGGCGCGGGTGGTGGAGCAGGAATGGGGCGGGGGGCTGATCCGGTCGTGGAACAGCCCGGATTTCGGCGGGGCCGGTTGGTTCGATGCTGCCAGCCGGATCGGCAGCAAGATCGCTCCGCTGGTGGGCGCGGCCCCGCACGAGGTGATTGCGTGCGATTCGACGTCTGTGAACCTGTTCAAGCTGATCGCCGCGGCGCTTTCCATGCGGCCCGGCCGCAAAGTGATCCTGTCCGAACCGGGCAATTTTCCGACCGATCTCTATATGATCGAAGGGCTGGAGCGGCAGGGGCTTGCAACACGGCGGCTGGCGGAGCGCGAAGGGCTGGTCAGGGCGCTCGATAGCGATGTGGCGCTGCTGCTGCTCACCCATGCCCATTACAAGACCGGCGAACTGCATGACATGGTGGCGCTAACCCGGACCGCGCACGAAGCAGGCGCGCTGGTGCTGTGGGATTTGTCGCATTCGACAGGGGCAGTGCCGGTTGACCTGAACGCGGTGGGTGCGGATTTCGCGGTGGGCTGCGGCTATAAATACCTGTGCGGCGGGCCGGGGGCGCCTGCTTTCGCTTACGTCGCCGAGCGGCATCATGCCAACCTTGCCCAACCGCTGACCGGTTGGTTCGGCCACGCCGCGCCATTCGCCTTCTCCGACGATTACGAGGGCGCGCCGGGTATCGAGCGGCTGTTGTGCGGCACTTCGCCAGTGCTGGGCCTCGCCGCGCTCGAGGTGGGCGTCGATCTGATCGCGGAAATCGGTGTGGGGCGGCTTTATGCGAAATCCCAGGCGCTGTCGGAGTTTTTCCTCGAATGCCTAGTGGCGCTGGATGTGCACCTCGATCTGGTCAGCCCGCCTGAAAGCGGCGCACGCGGCAGCCAGCTGTCGTTTCGGCATCCGCAGGCTTATGCAATATGCCAAGCCCTCATCGCCCGGGGCGTGATCGGCGATTTCCGCGATCCCGACGTGCTGCGGCTGGGCTTCGCACCTGCCTACCTGAGCTTTGCCGACATTGCCGCCGCGGCGCGGCATCTGGCCGAGGTGCTGGCGTCGGGCGAATGGCAGCGGGTGGAATTCGAAACGCGAGCGGCGGTGACGTGAAGGTTGATAAACTGAACTGAGAGGAGAGCTCATGCGAATGTTCGGGTACATGGGCTGCTGGGCAGCAGCGATTGCGAGCAGCGCTATCGCTTCAGGCGGAGGCGCTAGCGGGCCAGAGGCGACGGGTGCAGCGGCAGCTCAAGAATCTGGGTCCAAAGCTGCCGATGGAAACATGTCGTCGCCAGAGGATGCGGCAGCGCGAACGCCGATCATCGTTGAAGGCCGACGCGATGACCCGCCGCCTCGCGCCCAGACAGGATCACGGATTCCAAGCCAGCCGCTGTTCAAGGATCTCTCCGTATCTACCTCAACCGGCGTTGCGGGCCTTACTCCCGGTTCGGGAATGACGCCCGACGGCGATCGTGTTCACAAGCGAACAACCAGGTCTTGTTCCAGCAGCTCAAAGGATGTCGGCAAGCAGGCCTCCTGCCTTCTCCTGCAGGCCCAGGCCGCACGCTTGCAGAACGAAATTCCGGAAGCGACCGATATTTATCGTTTCCTTGTCAGTTCCGAGCAGTTCAATCCTGCCGAGCGTCTTGCCGGAGGGACCGAACTGCATAATCTGGCAAAATCGACCGGGAACGAGACGTTACGGGAAGAAGCACTGATCAGGCTGCTCGACAGCAAGGTCTTGGACGAGGTTCAACAAGCCTCAGCCCGGCGAACACTCGTCGACCTTGCATTGCAGCGCGGTGACAAGCCATTGGCGGTCGAACGCTTGGAACAGCATGTCGCCGATGAAGACGCTGATGCGCAGAGTGTCGCCAATCTCGCCATTCTGCGAAGAGAAAGCGGTGCGTCTGGTGCAACCGCGCTGATGCGGCGCGCCATTGATTCGATCACAGCTATTGGCGGAGACGTGCCTCAGGGCTGGCTGGATTTCGTTGCCGCCAATGCACCCGAGTGAGTCGACCTGATCGGTTTGACAAGCAACCAGCGAGAACATCGCAGGTGGACGCCTTGGTGGCAGTGAGCGGCAGCTTTCAAGCCTCCAGCTCGATGTCCCAATAGAGCCAATCACGCCAGGTTTCGTGCAAGAAGTTGGGCGGAAACAGCTTGCCGTGCTGCTGCAATTGCCAGCTGGTCGGGCGGATCGGGGTGCGGTGCACCGGCATGCCTGCCTGTTTGGGAGTGCGCCCGCCCTTTTTCATGTTGCACGGCGCGCAGGCGGTGATGATGTTTTCCCACGTGGTGCGCCCGCCCAGCCGGCGCGGGATCACGTGATCGAAGGTCAGATGATCGGTGCTGCCGCAATACTGGCACTGGAAGCGATCGCGCAGGAACAGGTTGAAGCGGGTGAAGGCGGGAAATTCGCTGTGCTTCACATATTGCCGCAGTGCGATCACGCTGGGGATTTTCATGTCAAAGCTGGGCGAATGCACTTCGCGTTCGTAGCTGGCGACAATGTCTACCCGGTCAAGGAACACCGCCTTGATTGCGGTCTGCCACGGCCACAGGCTGAGCGGGTAATAGGACAGCGGGGTGTAATCGGCGTTGAGCACCAGCGCCGGACACGCCGAAAGGTTGCGCGTCGGGTCTTCATC
The DNA here is from genome assembly GCF_001296025.1 of Porphyrobacter sp. AAP60. GTDB lineage: Bacteria > Pseudomonadota > Alphaproteobacteria > Sphingomonadales > Sphingomonadaceae > Erythrobacter. The sequence goes on from NZ_LJHV01000011.1 coordinate 53,580, forward strand.
CGCGCCGCGAAAACGGGCTGCTCTTTCGATCAGTTCGGCATTGAACACGGTCTTGCGTTCCTCCCTGATTGACCTGCATCCTGACGTGGCAAACCAAAGAGTCAAACCCGTGACAGCGCGGCTATCCACAGGGGCAAACAGTTCAGAGGCTGTGGAGAGACTGTGGATGACGCAAGGATAAGTCCTGTGGCATGGGTCTGGCGATGCAGAATTGCACGCCTCTCGTCACCCGGTTCGCGCCCAGCCCCAATGGGCCGCTGCACCTTGGCCATGCCCTCAGCGCGATCATCGCCCATGATCTGGCCCGGGCGAGCGGGGGGCGTTTTCTGCTGCGGATCGAGGATATTGACGGGCCGCGTTCCCGCGCTGAGCTGGCTGACGACTTCCGCCGCGATCTGGAATGGCTGGGGCTGGAATGGGACGAGGTTCCCGCGCAATCCACCCGGCTTGAAAGCTATGCCGCCGCTGCCGAGGCCTTGCGGGCACGTGGATTGCTTTATCGCTGCGCTTGCACCCGCAAGCAGATCGAAGCGGCAGGAGCTGTGGCAGGCTCCGATGGACTGATCTACCCCGGCACCTGCAAACGCAACCCGCCCGATCCCGCGCACCCGGCGGCATGGCGGCTGGATGCAGACAAAGCAGGCACGCAAACCGGCGCGCTGGTATGGGAAGATGCGCTGGCGGGAAAGCAAGCGGTCGATCTGTCGGTTCATGGCGATGTTGTGCTGATGCGCAAGGATTTGCCCGCGAGCTATCACCTTGCCGTTACGCTGGATGATGCGGCAGACGGGGTGACGCTGGTAACACGCGGGGCCGATCTGTTTGCCGCCAGTCATGTCCACCGCACGCTGCAAGCCTTGCTCGGCCTGCCGGTTCCGCGTTGGCACCACCATCCGCTGTTGACCGATGCGACCGGACAAAAACTCTCCAAACGGCGCGGATCGCCCGCTCTTTCCGACCGGCGCGAGAGCGGCGAGGACGGGCGGATGCTTGCGCAGCAACTCAGGTTGCAACAATTGTCACTTGGAACCTGAGCGCCAAGCGTCCATTTAGTCACCATGAACTATGTCCTCGTGCCCGTATTGCTCGTCCTGATGGGACTGGTGGCCTTTTCGCTGATCAAGGGGATCATCGCGTTTCTCAAGACGACCAAAATCGATCTGGAAACGGGTGAGGGCGAAACCGCGACCGATATGCAGCTTGCCCAGAACAAGGCGATGTTCGCGCGGATCAAGTATCAGGCGCTGGCGATTGTCGTGGTCGCGATCATTCTTGCCGCTTCACGCTGAGTTTGCGCCGCGATGGTCAAGCTGAACCGTATTTACACCCGTACCGGTGATGACGGGACGACAGGACTCGTCGATGGGTCACGACTGCCCAAGCACGCCTTGCGCATGGAAGCGATCGGTGCGGTGGACGAAACCAATGCGGCGCTAGGTTTCGCCTTGCGCAAGCTCAGCGGTAAGCCCGCCGACGCAGTGTTCCGTATTCAGAACGATCTGTTCGATCTCGGCGCCGACCTTGCGACTCCGGCATCTGACGCCGACGCGGATTTCGCACCGTCAGAGATGGTGCTGCGCATCGTGGCGTCGCAGGTCAGTTGGCTGGAACAGCAGATTGATGTTTTGACCGGAGTGCTCGAGCCGCTCACCAGTTTCATCCTGCCGGGCGGTACGGAGGCGGCGGCGCGGTTGCATCTGGCGCGCACAGCGACGAGGCGGGCCGAACGGGCGATGACGGCGCTGGCGCAGGCCGCGCCGACCAATCCGGCGGCGCTGCAATACATCAACCGCCTGTCCGATTATCTTTTCGTTCTTGGCCGGGCTGCCAATAATGATGGCAAGGCGGACATAAAGTGGGTTCCAGGCGCCAACCGCTAGCCAAGCGCACCCTTCCTCGCTAGGGCCACACTAAATTGCTGCACTTGCGAAGGACAACACCATGCGCACCATCGCCGTCATCGGAGCCGGACAAATGGGCACCGGCATCGCCCAGACTGTCGCTGCCAACGGGATGACCGTGATGCTGGCCGATGTCGATCTGGCGCGGGCGGAAGCGGGCAAGGCCAATGTCGAGAAGGCGCTCGTCAAGTTGATGGGCCGCGGCAAGATCGAAGCGGCAGACGCCGAGGCGCTGCTTGCCCGGATCACCCCCGTCGCCGATTACGACCCGTTCGCCGGAGCCGACCTGATCATCGAAGCCGCGACCGAGCGTGAGGAGATCAAGAACGCGATCTTCGACAAGGCCGGCAAGGTGCTGAACACCGGCGCGATCATGGCGTCGAACACCTCGTCGATCCCCATCACTCGTATGGCCAACCATTCGCCAGACCCCGCGCGATTTATCGGGCTGCACTTTTTCAACCCGGTGCCGGTGATGGGGCTGATCGAGGTGATCCCCGGTCTTGCCACGGCGCAAGCCACGACCGACCGCGTCACGGCCTTTGCGCGCGGCCTCGGCAAGGAAGTGGTCTTGAGCCAGGACGAGCCGGGCTTTGTCGTCAACCGCATCCTGCTGCCGATGATCAACGAGGCAGTGTTCGTGCTCGGCCAGTCAACAGCCGGCATCGAGGATATCGACAAGGGCTGCCGCCTCGGTCTCAATCACCCGATGGGCCCGCTGCAACTGGCCGATTTTGTCGGGCTGGATACCTGCCTCGACATCATCAAGGTGCTCTATAAGACCACCCGCGACAGCAAATATCGCCCTGCGCCGTTGCTGGTGAAATATGTCGAGGCCGGTTGGCTGGGCCGCAAGACCGGGCGTGGATTTTACGATTATTCGGGCGAGGCACCCGTGCCCACGCGCTGAAACGCCCTAGTGCGGCTGGATGTCCGGCTCGCGGGCGATGATGACCGGCTGGCCGCTATCGCCTTCGGGCACAGGAATGCCTTCATTATCAGGCACGACCGGTTGCGGGCCGGGAATGATCGTTCCTGTCGGCAAGTTCTGCCTGTTGCCCGAAGCAGGAGCGCCCGCCGCGCCCGGGGCATAGTCACCGAAAACTGACGTGCTGCTGCCCCAGCCAGCATCAGAATCGGACGACGGCGCATCCCCCACGCTCTGCATGTCTGCATAGGCCTGCGCATCATTGGCAATTGGGTTGCGCTGCGCAGCGAACATTTTCGTCGTTCGATCAAGCACGCCTTCGTCTTCGGGCGTGCCCACCATCGACACTGCGCCGATGATCGTCATGCCGGCAAACAAAAGGGCTATTTTGCTGTTCTGAAAGACACTCTTGTGCATATCTGAAGGCCATAGCCGATGCGCGGTTAAAACTTGGTTCAAACGCCTTGACCCGATGCGCGACCGGACTGCCGTTCCGCTTGCAACATCCGGAGCTGAGGAGACTTTGCGTTCCAAGGAGAACAAAAATGTCCGATCACAATCAAGCTACCCCTGCCAGCGGCCGTCCCGAAGGACTGGCACCCGAGAACGATAATTCCGAACAGGATAAGCGCGGCGAGCAGGCTCAGGATGTCGCGGCCGAAGCGCGCGCTCCGGAAGGCCACAAGGCCGGTTCGACCGAGAGCCGCAAGGCGCCCTCGCCCGGTGTCGACAATATCGGCGGCAATGAAATCGACTTGGTCGAAAAGATGCGGCAGATGGAAAATAGCGGGATCATCGATAACGGCGCTTTCGCTGGAGAAGCCGATCACGATGACGAGCCGTCACGCTATCGCGACAGCGGGGAAGACTCGATCAATGCAGGCCCAGATGTCGACGCCGACGACGAAGGCGATGACCTGCATCTGACGAAAAACCCCTGATTGTGATGGAAGCGCGTTCAACCCTGCGATTTGGGCAGGCCGCGCTTCCATTCATACAGAAGATCAAGCGCTTCTCGCGGAGTCAGCGCGTCGAGATCGGCTGCACGCAGGTGTTCCGCAAGCTGTTGCTCGGGGGAGGCGGCGGGTTCAGGGCGTAATGCGGCGAACAGTGGCAGATCACCCAGGCCTGCGGCAATCCCACCCGATTGTTCGCGGGTCGCCTCCAGCTTGGCGAGCACAGCCTTGGCCCGCGCCACCACCGGCGCAGGCACACCGGCGAGCCGCGCCACAGCCAAGCCATAAGATCGATCCGCCGGGCCATCGGCGAGTTCATGCAGCAGGACCAGATCGCCCTGCCACTCACGTGCTCGCACATGGTGGAGCGACAATGCCTCGCAAGTGGAAGCGAGCCGCGCCAGTTCGTGATAGTGGGTGGCGAACAGGCAGCGGCAGCGGATAGTGGAATGCACCGCTTCGGCCACCGCCCAGGCGAGCGCCAGGCCGTCATAGGTCGATGTACCCCGCCCGACCTCGTCAAGAATCACGAAGCTGCGCGGGGATGCCTGTGCCAGGATCGCGGCAGTCTCTACCATCTCGACCATGAAGGTTGATCGCCCGCGCGCCAGATTGTCGGCAGCGCCCACACGGCTGAACAAGCGGTCGACGAGGCCGATACGGGCTGCCGAGGCGGGCACAAAGCACCCGGCCTGCGCCAGCAGCACGATCAGCGCGTTCTGACGCAGGAAGGTCGATTTGCCCCCCATGTTCGGCCCGCCAATCAGCCACAGCCGGTTGGACTCAGCAAGATTGCAATCATTGGCAACGAACCGATCCCCCGTCTTGGCGAGCGCGGCTTCGACCACCGGATGCCGCCCGCCTGCTATGGCCAGGCCTGCATCCTCGGTGATTTCGGGGCGGCACCAGTCGCCTTCCGCTGCGCGTTCAGCATTGGCTGCAGCCACATCGATCCGTGCGAGCGCCGCGGCGGTTGCAGCGATTGCTTCGCGCGCGGCAGTGACTTCGGCGACCAATTCCTCGAAATGCGCTTCTTCCGCGGCGAGAGCATGACCGCCAGCCTCGGCAATACGTCCCGCTTCCTCGTGCAACTTCAGTGAATTGAAGCGCACCGCATCTTTCATCGTCTGACGGTGGGTGAAGCCGCTATCGGGAGCCATCAGCCGGTCGGCATGGCGCGCGGAAACCTCGATGAAATAGCCGAGGACGCCATTGTGGCGGATCTTCAGCGTGGCGATGCCGGTCTCGTCACGATAGCGCGCCTCCATCGCGGCAATTGCGCGGCGCGCATCGCCCGATGTGGCGCGCAATTCATCTAGCGCAGCGTCATAGCCGTCGGCAATGAAGCCGCCACTGCTGCGCTCGGTCGGCGGGGAGGGCACCAGAGCGCGCGCCAACCAATCGGTCAGCGCTCCGTGGCCGGTCAGGCGATCAAGCAAGTTGTCCAGAAGTGCAGGGCGATCCGGCGCACCGCGCAGCCAGTGGTGCAGCCGCATTGCCTCGCTCAAACCATCGCGCAACTGGCCCAGATCACGGGGAGAGCCGCGCCCTGCTACAACCCGCCCAAGCGCACGGCCAAGATCGGGGATGGCGCGCAAGGCATCGCGCAACTGCGCGCGTTCAATCGGACGGTCGCGCCAGAATTGCACCAATGCCAGCCGCGCTTCGATCGCAGCGGCGTCGAGCAGGGGGGCGGAGAGGTCTTCGGCCAGCAGCCGCGATCCTGCGCCGCTGACGCAGCGATCTACCGCGCCGATCAGGCTTCCAGCGCGGCCGCCTGTTGTGCTTTCAAGGATTTCGAGGCTTGCCCGCGTTGCCTCGTCCATCGCCATGCCCGCTTCGCCAGCGCGCAATACCGGCGGCAGCAGCAGCGGCAGTGATCCGCGTCCGACATGGTCGAGATAGGCGATCAGCCCGCCCGCCGCCGCCAGCATGGCGCGGCTGAACGCACCGAAGGCGTCCAGCGTGGCAACCCCGTGCAGGGCGCGGAGCCGCTCGTTTCCGGCATCGCTGGCAAAGGTGCTGCGCGGGCGGACAATCGCTTCATCGCGGCCAGAGTCAAAAGCGTGCGCCCAATCCTCGGGCACAACCACTTCCCTGGGGGAGAGCCGTGCCAGCGCTGCGCCAAGCATTTCGGACACGCATTCTTCCAGCACCATCGTGCCGGTAGAAACATCGCAAGCGGCGATCCCGATCGTGCCGCGCAATTCCGCCAGCGCCACCAGCACATTGGCACGGCGTGGCTCCAGCAGAGCTTCTTCGGTCAGCGTGCCAGCAGTAACCAGCCGCACGATCGCGCGGCCTACCAGCGCCTTCGACGAAGGCGTGCCTTCCCGTTTGGCCCGCGCCTTGGCTTCATCCGGGGTTTCGATCTGCTCGGCAATTGCCACCCGGCATCCGGCCCGGATCAGTCGGGCGAGGTAGCTTTCCGCCGAATGCACCGGCACCCCGCACATCGGGATCGGCTGTCCCTGATGCTCGCCGCGAGTGGTGAGGGCGATGTCGAGGATTTGCGCCGCAGTGCGTGCATCTTCGAAGAACAGCTCGAAGAAATCGCCCATGCGGTAGAACAGCAGTGCATCGCCAGCTTCTGCTCGCAATGCGAGGTATTGCGCCATCATCGGGGTCGGTTTTTGATCGGAAGGCGCGGCCATGCCGACGGGCCTAGCCATGCCGGGGCCGATTCGGAATGTCTGCCCTTACGGCTTTCCCCGAAGTTGCGTCATTTCCGCCCTATCGCTGGCGCGCGCGCCTCGCTAAGCGGAGCACCTGTTTGCTTAGGTTAGAAAAAGGGATCAGCCACGATGGCCGACGAAAACGCCGCACAGAACGGTACTGAAGGCAGGGGCGGCTTCACCGCGCGCGAGGCGTTGTTCTATCACGAGACCATCCGCCCCGGTAAGCTGGAGATCGTCGCTACCAAGCCGATGACCTCGCAGCGCGATCTTTCGCTGGCCTATTCGCCGGGTGTGGCCGTGCCGGTTGAAGCCATCGCTGCCGATCCCTCGCTCGCCGCGCGTTACACCGCCAAGGCGAACCTTGTGGCGGTGATTTCCAACGGCACCGCGATCCTCGGCCTCGGCAATCTCGGCGCACTGGCATCCAAGCCGGTGATGGAAGGCAAGGCGGTGCTGTTCAAGCGGTTCGCCGACGTGGATTCGATCGACATCGAACTCGACACCGAAGATCCCGAAGCCTTCATCAACGCGGTGGCGCTGATGGAGCCCACATTCGGCGGCATCAATCTGGAAGATATCAAGGCGCCCGAATGCTTCATCATCGAAGCCGCGCTGCGCGAACGCATGAAAATCCCGGTAATGCATGATGACCAGCACGGCACCGCGATTATCACTGCCGCCGGTTTGCTCAACGCCTGTCACATCACTGGCCGCGATTTCAAGGACGTGAAGGTGGTGGTCAATGGTGCTGGCGCTGCTGCGATCGCCTGCACCGCGCTGATCAAGGCGATGGGCGTGCGCCACGAAAACGTGATTCTGTGCGACCGTTCCGGCCCGATCACTCCGGGCCGCGAAGGCGTTGACCAGTGGAAGAGCGCCCATGCGGTTGCCACCACCGCCACCAGCCTTGAAGAGGCGTTGGTTGGCGCTGACATCTTCCTCGGCCTTTCGGCGGCGGGCGCGTTGAAGCCCGAGTGGGTGCGCAAGATGGCCGACAAGCCGATCATTTTCGCCATGGCCAATCCCGTGCCCGAAATCATGCCCGATGAAGCCAAGGCCGTGCGCCCTGATGCGATCATCGCCACCGGGCGCAGTGATTTCCCCAATCAGGTCAACAACGTGTTAGGCTTCCCCTTCATCTTCCGCGGCGCGCTGGATGTGCAGGCGACGACCATCAACGAAGAAATGAAGGTCGCTGCCGCCGAAGCGATTGCCCATCTGGCGCGCCAGCAGGTGCCGGAAGAAGTGGCGAGTGCTTACGGCCAGAACCACAAGTTCGGCACCAATTACATCATCCCCGCGCCGTTCGATCCGCGTCTGATCGAGGTGGTGTCCTCGGCAGTCGCCAAGGCAGCGATGGATTCGGGCGTAGCGCGCGCCCGGATCGAGGATTTCGACGCCTACCGGATGCAGTTGCGCAGCCGCCTCAATCCGACAACATCGGTGCTATCGGGCGTTTACGAAGTCGCGCGCACCAACCCCAAGCGCATGGTGTTTGCCGAAGCGGAAGAAGAAGTGGTGCTGCGCGCCGCGATCCAGTTCCGCGATTTCGGCTATGGCACCCCTATCCTTGTGGGCCGCACCAAGGCGGTGCTGGACAAACTGCACCAGCTTTCGGTCGGCGATCCCGGCAGTTTCGAAATCCAGAACTCGGCCGATAGCGAACATGTGCCGGCGATGGTGGAGTATCTCTACAACCGGCTCCAGCGGCGCGGCTTTACCGAACGTGACGTGCGCCGCATGGTCAATCAGGAACGCAACGTATTTGCAGCGTTGCTGGTCGCACTCGGCCACGGCGACGGGATGATCACCGGTATGACCCGCACCTTTGCCCAGACCGTGCGCGAGGTGAACCTGGTGCTCGATCCCAAGGAAGGCGCACTGCCGTTCGGCATCCACATGATGATCGGCAAGAACCACACGACCTTCCTCGCCGATACCACGATCAACGAGCGCCCCAATGCAGCCGAACTGGCCCACATTGCCAAGGAAACGGCTGCTGTTGCCCGCCGCATGGGCCACGAACCGCGCGTCGCCTTCCTCAGCTATTCGACCTTCGGCAATCCTTCGGGCCAATGGCTGAACTCGATCCGCGAGGCTGTTGCGATCCTTGACCGCGAAGAGCCCGGCTTCGAATATGAAGGCGAAATGGCGCCAGACGCGGCGCTGAACCCCAAGGTGATGGCGCTCTACCCGTTCAGCCGCCTGTCCGGGCCTGCAAACGTGCTGATCATGCCGGGTCTGCAATCGGCCAACCTTTCGGCCAAGTTGCTGCGCGAACTGGGCAGCAACGCGACCATTGGCCCGATGATGATCGGAATGTCCAAGCCGGTGCAGATTGTACCGATGACCGCGTCCGTGCCCGATGTTCTGACACTGGCCGTTTTGGCGGGCGCGGGGGTGGTCGGGTAAAGCGTACCGCGCACGACAAAAAGGGCACGACCCGACTGGCCGTGCCCCTTTTGCCAAGAGCGAGCCGCTGGCCGCTCTGCTTGTCGATCCGATGTTACGCTGCTGCCTTGTTGACTTCGCCCGTGGCGATTTCGGTCATGGTGCGATCACCGCTATAGGTATTGTCGAGGCACGTCTGCAGAACCTTGGCATCGTCGTTCAGGCCGAGACGCTTCGCAAAGGCGACGACTGTGCCGTACCCTGCCAGACCATAATGGGTCATACGCTGGTACTGCGTGATGATCGAAGCATCGAGCACATCCTTGTCCGAAATGTCGGCCTCAAGCGCGTGAGCCTTCACTTCCTTCACAAGGCCTTCCATGCCCTTGCAGAATTCGCCGGTGGGTTCGGCATCATGGCTCTTGATCAGCTTGCCGACCTGTTCGATCCCTTCGCCGATACCATCGACGCCGTTCTTCAGTGCTGTCTTCAGCGCGTCCGAAGTCGCCTTTTCATGCAGCTTCTTGGTCGCGGCGAGCGATTGCTTGTTGGCGCTGTAAATGTCCTGAAGCTGGTCGATATACAGATCTTCGAGGGTTGCGATCGTCATGTCTTAATCTCCTGCTTGGATTGTGTTCAATCTGTCAGGATAAGGGCATGGCCCACGACATGTTCCATCGCTAAACGCCCACGGCGCCTTAACACGACGAGGTGCGAGACCGCTGCGATAGATGGCGCTAGGGCGCGGACCGGGCCGGCTTTCAGCGCCGCCGGAAGCGGAAATACCAGACCTCGTGGCCATAGACCGTGCGCGCCTTGTGTTCGTAACGCGTCTCGGGCCAGCCTGAGGGGCGCGCCTGCCAATCGGATGGCTTATCGACCACCCATTCGAACAGGTCGGTGTGGCGCTGCATTACCATCAGCGCGTGGCGCAGGTAGATATCGTGATCAGTGCCGAACCGGAACTCGCCGCCTGGCTTCAGCTTGCTGGCGAGAAGCTTGATCGGGCCGTCATTCACCATCCGCCGCTTGGCATGGCGGGCCTTGGGCCAGGGATCGGGGTGGAGCAGATAGGCCATCGTCAGCGCGCCATCGGGAATGCGGGCCAGTACCTCCAGCGCGTCACCATGATGCAACCGGATGTTCGCGAGCCGCTGGTCCTCGATATGGGTCAGTGCCTGCGCCACTCCGTTGAGGAACGGCTCGGCTCCGATGAACCCGTGGTCGGGCAGCAGGTCGGCGCGGTAGGCGAGATGCTCGCCCCCGCCGAAGCCGATCTCGAAGTGCAGCGGACGCGAATCGCCGAACAGGATCTCCGAAGTGACCGGCCCTTCAGCGGGCACAGCGATCTGCGGCAGGAGGTTGTCGACCAACCCCTGTTGCCGGTTACGCAACTTTTTGCCGACCGAACGACCATAAAGCCGCGCGATAGTGGTCGGATCGCCTTCCTTGAACGCTGTCATGGCCGCAGCCGCTAGGCGTGCCGACGCCTGCTTGTCCAGTCCTGCTGCACCCCACTTGCCTTGCAGGGGCCGGGCAATTGCCGCTATCGGCGCGGTTTATGGATGAGTTGACGCAACTTCTGGCAGGTCAGCCGCCGTGGCTGCAATCGCTGATCGGAGTGACACTGCTGGCGCTTGCCGCGCTGGCGGCGAACTATCTGCTCAAGCATGTGATCCTGCGCGCGGCAGCCCCGTGGCTTGATCGCAAGAGCAAGACGATCGACAAGGCGGTTGGCTGGCTGGTGACGGTGATCCCGCTGCTGGTCGTGGCGAACGGCATCCACCTCGTGCCGTTCCTCGCCGATCGGGCGCGCGAGGTGGTGGCGAATGTCGCGCAGACGCTGATCGTGCTGTCGATCTCGCTCGCTATCGTGAAGACGCTGACCTACCTCAACGAATTGTACGAGCGCCTGCCGCAATCGCGCAATCGCCCGATCAAGGGCTTTTTGCAGGTGGTCAAGATCATCGTGCTCTGCGGCGCGGCGCTGATCGTGATATCAATCCTGATCGACCAGTCGCCGCTGCTGCTGCTTTCCGGGTTGGGCGCGATTACCGCCGTCCTGCTGCTGGTGTTCAAGGACACGATCCTGAGTCTTGTCGCCAGCGTTCAATTGTCCACCAATGACATGCTGCGGGTGGGCGACTGGATCGTGATGGAGAGCATGGGCGCCGATGGCGACGTGGTCGACATCTCGCTGCATACGGTCAAGGTGCAGAATTTCGACAAGACCATCACCACTATCCCGACGCATCGGCTGGTGTCCGACAGCTATCGCAACTGGAGAGGGATGAATGACGCAGGTGCGCGGCGGATCAAGCGCGCGCTGCCCATCGACCAGAGCACCATCCGTTTCCTGTCCGAGGAGGAAGTGGCCGCGCTCCACCAGTTCCGGCTGCTGCGGCCCTATCTGGCCGAAAAGGAGGCCGAAATCGCCGAGTGGAACGCGCGCGAGATGGCGGGCGAGGAAAACCCGGTCAACCGGCGGCGGTTCACCAATCTCGGCATGTTCCGCGCCTATGCGCTCGCCTATCTCGCGCAGCATCCGCGCATAAACGACGGCTTCACGGTCATGGTGCGCCAGCTGGCGCCCGGCGCGCAGGGCCTGCCGATGGAGCTTTACTGCTTTGCCGATACAACGGTCTGGGCTGAATACGAGGGCGTCCAGTCGGACATTTTCGACCACATGCTGTCGATCCTGCCCGAGTTCCACCTGCGCTTATTCCAGGAGCCATCGGGGGTCGATTTCGGAAGCCTGACGACAGGCGACCGGATGTAACTCCGGTCAGCGTTGAGCGGCTGCTGGAAGGGTAGGCCAAACGGCCTGAAATGCCGCAAGGCCGACCGGCCGCCCGCAGGCGCTCGATCCCGCAGGGATCGAAACGCGCCGAGGACGCTCGCCCGGAGGGGCGAGCGAAAATCAGATTACGCCGCTTCGACCACCGTTTCGTCATCGCGCAGCACATAGCCGCGGCCCCACACGGTTTCGATGTAGTTCTCGCCGCCGCAAGCCAGCGACAGCTTCTTGCGCAGCTTGCAGATGAACACATCGATGATCTTGAGTTCCGGCTCGTCCATCCCGCCATAGAGGTGGTTGAGGAACATTTCCTTGGTTAGCGTGGTGCCCTTGCGCAAGCTCAGGAGTTCCAGCATCGCATATTCCTTGCCGGTCAGATGCACGCGGCTGCCATCGACTTCGACCGTCTTGGCATCAAGGTTCACGGCCAGCTTGCCGGTGCGAATGACCGACTGCGAATGGCCCTTGGAACGGCGCACCACGGCATAGATGCGGGCGACCAGTTCTTCGCGGTGGAACGGCTTGGTCACATAATCATCAGCGCCGAAGCCGAAGCTGCGGATCTTCGAATCCATTTCCGAAATGCCCGAGAGGATCAGCACCGGGGTCTGCACCTTGGCGACGCGCAGCTTTTTCAGCACGTCATAGCCGTGCATGTCGGGCAGGTTCAGGTCGAGCAGGATGATGTCGTAATCATACAGCTTGCCCAGATCCAAACCCTCTTCGCCGAGGTCGGTCGAATAGACATTGAAGCCTTCGGTGGTGAGCATCAGCTCGATCGCCTTGGCGGTGGTCGGTTCGTCTTCGATCAGCAGAACGCGCATTGCAGTCCCCTATCCTTGCCCCTGGTAACCCTCGCTTAGGAGAGGTTTCCGTCTGTTAACCACGCCACTTCTCACCAAAAAAGGTTAATAAGAAGTTTAGGGCGTTAACTTTTTGCAGTGAGTCTTTCGAGTCACACTCGGTGCGTGGCACCTGTCGCGCGACTAGGGCGTTAGGAAAGTGCTGTCTTCTGCGGAAAAATCCTAAGATGCGCCTGCGAGTTTTTTAGCCCTGCGCCGTTCTGCACTCGATCCCAGGCCGATCGCCTCGCGATATTTGGCGACCGTGCGCCGCGCGAGGTCGAAGCCTTCTTTTTGCAGCATTTCGGCCAATTGCTGGTCGGACAGGATGTTCTTGGCGGTCTCTGCATCGATCAGCGCCTTGATCCGCGCCTTGATTGCGGCGGAGGAAGCGCCCTCGCCATCGGCAGACGCTACTCCGCTGGTGAAGAAGTATTTCAGTTCGAACGTCCCGCGCGCGCAGGCGAGGTATTTGTTGCTGGTGACGCGGCTGACCGTGCTTTCGTGCATCTCGATCTTCTCGGCCACTTCGCGCAAGGTCAGCGGGCGCAGTTCGGCAACACCGCGGCGGAAGAACCCGTCCTGCTGGCGCACGATCTCGGCGGCGGTCTTGAGAATCGTTTTCTGTCGCTGATCCAGCGCACGAATCAGCCAGTGCGCATCGGCCAGCTTTTCCTTGAGCCAGCCTTGCGATTGCTTGTCGGCCGCCCCGGCATTGAGTTCGACAAAATAGCCACGGTTGACGATCAGCTTGGGCAGGGTGTCTTCGTTCAGCGCGATATCCCATCCGCCCTTGCCGTTGTCCGCCAGCAGAATGTCGGGCACCACGGTGCTGGTAGCAGATGATGCAAAGGCAAGGCCGGGGCGCGGATTGTAGCTGCGCAGTTCGCGCAGCATATCGGCGAAATCCTCGTCATCCACGCGGCACAGGCGTTTCAACCGCTCCACCTCACCGCGCGCCACCAGTTCGAGATTGGCGATCAGCGCGGCCATGCATGGATCATAACGATCCGCCTCGCGCGCCTGAATTGCGATGCATTCGGCCAGATTGCGCGCGCCCACGCCTGATGGATCAAGCGACTGCACCAGATTCAGTGCGGTTTCGGCCTCGTACAGCGCAACGCCGAGATCGGTCGCGATCTCGTCGACCGGTGTGGCCAGATAGCCCGCATCGTCCAGCAGCCCGATGATGTGGCGTGCAACAAAGGCGGTGCGCGGATCACTGGTGAGTGTGCCGATCTGGCCTTCGAGGTGTTCAGCCAGCGTCACATCTGCGGCGCGCAGCTGTTCCCAATCGGGCATCTCGTCAAAATCGCCGCCCGAACCGCCCGTGGCTGCTGCGCCCCATTCGGCGTCGCGCGCGCCCCGCGCATCGCCGTCGCCAGTGTCCCAGTCACGATCGACCGAGGCGAGATCGAGCGGCGCATCGCCCTCGCCGCCGCCCAGTGCCATCAACTGGTCGGCGGGTGCATCTTCGGGCAGCGTTGCCACCAACTCTCCGCGTTCCGGTTCATCCGCCGCGGGGGCACCGGTGTCTAGCAGCGGATTGGCTTCCATCGCCTCGGCAATGAAGGTTTCGATTTCGAGGTTCGATGCTGCCAGCAGCTTGATCGCCTGCTGCAATTGCGGCGTCATTACCAGCGATTGCGACTGCCTCAGATCAAGGCGGGGGCCAAGTGCCATGTCTAGAGCGTAAAGCTCTCGCCGAGATAGAGCCGCCGCACGTTTTCATCGGCGACCAGTTCCTGCGGGGAGCCTGCAAACAGCACCTGTCCGCCATAGATGATGCAGGCGCGGTCGACGATGTCGAGCGTTTCGCGCACGTTGTGATCGGTGATCAGCACGCCGATGCCGCGCTGCTTCAGATCCTTCACCAGATCGCGGATATCGCTGATCGACAGCGGGTCGATCCCGGCAAAGGGTTCATCCAGCAGCATGATCGAAGGCTTGGCCGCCAGCGCGCGGGCGATTTCGCAGCGTCGCCGCTCACCGCCCGAAAGCGCCATGGCGGGCGATGCGCGCAAACGGGCGAGGCCGAACTCATCGAGCAGCCGTTCAAGTTCGCCAGCGCGCGTCTCTCTATCGGGCTCGACCAGTTCGAGCACGCTGGCGATGTTCTGTTCCACCGTCAGTCCGCGAAAGATGCTGGTTTCCTGCGGTAGATAGCCCAGCCCCAGGATCGCGCGGCGATACATCGGCAGCTTGGTCACATCCTCGCCGTCCATCAGGATGCGGCCCGAATCAGGCTTCACCAGACCCATGATCGAATAGAAACAGGTGGTCTTGCCCGCGCCGTTGGGGCCAAGCAGGCCGAACACTTCGCCCTTGGCCACTTCGAACGAAATATCGGTCAGCACCGCGCGCTTGTCATAGCTTTTGGCGATCGAGATCACTTCAAGCCCGCTGCCAAGCGGCTGGGCAGGTGCGGCTTCGGCAGCCTGATCGGGAAGAGTGGACGTGTTCATTGCCAAAGGTCTTTAGCAGCCTTGAAGCAGCAGGAAAGGGTCCGAAGGCGTTTGGCAGGATTTTTGCTTAACCCCGCCGGCAATCCCGCCCCGCCAGCAAAGCCTGTGCAATTCTCGTGAGTTGGACCGTGCCTGATGCGTTTGACGCAACAAAATGGCAGAATTCCGCGCCTTCTTGCAACTCTGCGACAGCTTTGCGATAGTGTGTCACAGACTTGAAACCGTTGGGGAGCGGCACGAATGGTAAATGCAGACAATCGCGCCAAGGCGCAGGCGCTGACCAAGGACCGGACACGGGACTGGCGCAAGGCGATGAGCGATCACGTTGCCTATGGCCTGTTGGTCTACACCGCTTTGCAGATTTTCGTGACCGTCAAGGCGTTGGCGGACGGGTCTTCCGGTCTTCTTCCCTATCTGGCGCTGATAGTGCTGGTAGCCGGTATCATCCCGGTGTGCCGCTGGTTCGAGAAACGTTGGGCTGTGCTGAGCGATGCCGAGGCGATTAACCCGGCCCATGCTCCCGCCTTCCGTCGCGATGTCGCGGCGCTGTGGGCGATGGCGGTGGGCCTGCCCTTCGGTCTGACGTTGATCTTCAAGATGCTCCTCGCATTCACCTGACGGCCGGATGCGCATCGCCGCGCCCGGCGGCGATTTGCAATCCGGCCACAATACGGGTCTTATGGCACGATGATCCGTCTGGTTCTGTTCGTGCTCGCGCTCACCCTCACTGTGTCGGCCAGTGCCGCCCTACCCGGTCTTGTCGCCGAGGGGGATGAGGCGCCGCAGGCCGCCGCCGCAGAAACCGCCATCGCGCAGGCCCAGCAGGACGACGAGGACCCGCGCATAGCCCGAAGAATCGAGGGTATCTTCGCGGAGCTGCCGGGGTTCGAGACGGTCGGTGTCGAAGTCAGCGAAGGGGTGGTGCGGCTCACCGGTTCACTCCCCGAAGCCGAAGCGATTGCCCGCGCCGAGGGGATCGCCGCGCGCGTGAGCGGCGTGGTGACGGTGGAAAATGCCATCACCCGCGACCTTTCGGTCGGGCAAAACCTCTCGATCTTCTCGCAGATCGCCGAAATCGTGGATGGCGCGTATGCGGCGCTGCCGCTGTTCGGGCTCGCCGCGCTGGTGGCGCTGGTGATCGGCGCGCTCGGCTATGCGATCGCAGGGGCCGGCTCGGTATGGGACCGGATCGCGCCCAATGCTTTCCTTGCCGAACTTATCCGCAGCGCCATCCGTTTCCTGTTTGTGATCTTCGGGCTGGTGATCGCGCTCGATATGCTGGGGGCGGGCGCGCTGCTGGGCGCGGTGCTGGGCGGCGCCGGGGTGCTCGGCATCGCGCTGGGCTTTGCGATGCGCGACATGATCGAGAACTATGTCGCCTCGTTGATGCTCAGTCTGCGCCAGCCGTTCCGCCCCAAGGATCACGTGCTGATCGACAGTTACGAAGGCCGGGTGATCCGCCTCACCAGCCGCGCAACGATCCTGATGACGCTGGAAGGCAACCACCTGCGCATCCCCAATTCGCAGGTCTTCAAGGCGGTGATCCTCAACTACAGCACCAACCCGCAGCGACGCTTCGATTTCGAGCTGGGTATCGATTCCGACGACGACCCGCGCCCGGCAATGAAGTGCGGAATCGGGGCCCTGCAAGCGTTACCTTTCCTGCTTGGCGAGCCCGAGCCCAAGGCTCATATCCGGCTTGTCGGCGATTCGAATATCACGTTGCAGTTTTTCGGCTGGATCGACCAGCGCGAGGCCGACTGGCTCAAGTCCCGCAGCCTCGCCATCGCAGCGGTCAAGGATGCCTTGGAAGCAGCCGGTTTCCAGCTGCCCGAGCCCATCTACCGGCTGCGTTTCGACGGTCGCACCGATCCGCTGCCGATCGGCCGGTCCGGCACCAATGCGCCGTCCGCGAAACTTCGCAAGCCAGCGCCCGAAGCGGCGCACGACGTTGCCCCCGAACGCGAAATTGCGGAAATGATCGAGAACGAGCGCGGGCCGAAGACCGGGCGGAGGGACGATCTTCTCGACCCCGACCGCCCGATCGAATGACCCGGCCGCGCAATCAGGCGGTCTTGGCCGCCTCGTAACGCTCGATCGCCTCGATGGTGATCTGACGCGCTTCGGCGGCATCGCCCCACTTGCCCACGCGCACCCACTTTTCGGCTTCCAGATCCTTGTAGTGGGTGAAGAAGTGTTCGATCTGCTGGAAGATGATCGAAGGCAGGTCGCTGGTTTCGACCACGTCGGCGTAGTACGGGAATGTCTCTTTCACCGGCACGCAGATCAGCTTTTCATCGCCGCCCTGCTCGTCCTCAAGGTTCAGCACGCCGATCGGGCGGGCGCGCACCACGCAGCCCGGAATGAAGGGCGAACGCGCAATCACCAGCGCATCCAGCGGATCGCCATCGGGGCTGAGCGTGTGCGGCACGAAGCCGTAATTCGCGGGATAGCGCATCGGCGTGTGCAGGATGCGATCAACGAACAGCGCGCCGCTTTCTTTGTCGAATTCATACTTCACCGGCTCGCCCCCGGTGGGCACCTCGATGATGACGTTGAGATCGTCGGGCGGGTTCACGCCGGTGGGGATCTTGTCGATGCGCATGGGTTGTCTCTTTTGCGATTTGAGAGGCTGAATGATTGTGCGGCGGCCCTTAAAGCGTGTCGCGGCATTGCGAAAGACCCCGCGTGGCCTTAATCGCCCCCTTCCCTTCAAGGACTCCCTATGAGCAAGAAAACACCGCAAGCGATCAGAGGCACCCAGGACATTTTCGGCGCCGATGCCGAAGCTTTCGCCTTCGTGGTCGAAACCTTCGAGCGTGTGCGCCGCCTGTATCGGTTCCGCCGGGTGGAAATGCCGGTGTTCGAGAAGACCGAGGTGTTTGCGCGGTCCTTGGGCGAAACGACCGATGTGGTGTCGAAGGAAATGTATTCCTTCGACGACCGGGGCGGCGAGAGCCTGACCCTGCGGCCCGAATTCACGGCGGGGATTGCGCGCGCTTTCCTCACCAACGGCTGGCAACAATATGCACCCTTGAAGGTGGCAACCCACGGCCCGCTGTTCCGCTACGAGCGCCCGCAAAAGGGCCGCTACCGCCAGTTCCACCAGATCGACGCCGAAGTGATCGGCGCAGGCGAGCCGCAAGCGGACGTCGAGCTGCTGGCGATGGCTGATCAACTGCTGCGCGAGCTAGGCATCAACGATGTAACGCTGCACCTCAACACGCTCGGCGACGGCGAAAGCCGCGAGGCGTGGCGGGCGGCTTTGGTCGAATACTTCCTAGCGGTGAAGGACCAACTGTCAGAAGAATCGCAGGAGCGGCTGGAGAAGAACCCGCTGCGGATTCTGGATTCGAAGGATGCGCGCGATAAGCCGTTTCTGGCCGATGCGCCGAAGATCGATGCGTTTCTGTCGGAGGAGGCTTCGACGTTCTTCGCTGCGGTAACCAGCGGACTGGACGCGGCTGGGGTGAAGTGGGTGCGGGCGGAAAGCCTTGTGCGGGGCCTCGACTATTACCGGCACACGGCGTTTGAATTCATCCCCGACGAGGGCAGCGCCTCGGCGGCGGCTCTGGGGAGCCAAAGCACGGTGCTGGGCGGTGGGCGTTATGACGGGCTGATGGAATCGCTCGGCGGTGCAGCCACGCCTGCGGTGGGTTGGGCTGCGGGGATCGAGCGGTTGGCGATGCTGGTGGGAGTCAATGTGCCCAGTCACGGCCTCGATGTGGCGATCATCCCGATGGGCGATGCCGCATTGGATCAGGCCAACCGGATCGCGCGGCAATTGCGCGACCAGTCGAACAGCGTCGAAATCATGGCCACGGGCAAGATGAAAAAGCGCATGAGCCGCGCCAATGAGAGCGGCGCCTTGCTGGCGATCCTGATTGGCGAGGATGAACTGGCAGCTGGAGAGGTCACCGTGAAGGATTTGCACGGTGGCGAACAGCTACGGATGCCGCCCAATGACCTGCCCGACACGGTGGCGCAGGCGCAAAACGCCCACTGGATGCGGATTGCAGAGGCTGCGGGATACGTTTCCCCGGATGGCGGGTTTGAATCCGAGGATCTCGGCGACGATTTCCTTGCCGATGATGGCATAGCCGACGGCCCGCGGCCCAAATGACTATCCCCCCCGAGCGCCTTGACCAGATCGCGCACCGCTTTGCGGAGCTGGAAGCGCGCATGGCGTCCGGCACGCTGGAGGGTGAGGCCTTCGTTCGTGCCTCCCGCGACTATGCCGAGCTTGAACCGGTGGCGAAAATCGCTGCCGAGGTGAAATCCGCGCGCGAGGAAATGGCGGGGCTTTCCGAAATGCTCGCCGACCCCGAAATGAAGGCGATGGCCGAGGAAGAACTGGCTGAGATCAAGGCGACCCTCCCCGATCTCGAACGCCGCCTCGCCATCGCGCTGCTGCCGCGCGACTCTGCGGATGCCAAGCCTGCGATGCTCGAAATCCGCGCCGGTACGGGAGGCGATGAAGCCGCGCTGTTCGCCGCCGATCTTTACCGGATGTACGAACGCTACGCCGCCGAACAGGGCTGGAAGGTCGAAGCGGTCAGCATCAACGCGTCCGACATCGGCGGATTTAAGGAAGTGATCGCCAACGTCACCGGCACCGGCGTCTTCGCCAAGCTGAAGTTCGAAAGCGGTGTCCACCGCGTGCAGCGCGTGCCCGCCACCGAAAGCGGCGGACGCATCCACACCAGCGCGGCGACCGTGGCGGTACTGCCGGAGCCTGACGAGGTGGACGTTTCGGTCGAGGAGAAAGACCTCAAGATCGACGTCTACCGGGCCAGCGGCGCCGGGGGCCAGCACGTCAACACCACCGATTCGGCGGTGCGCATCACCCACCTGCCGACCGGCACCGTGGTCACCTGTCAGGACGGGCGCAGCCAGCACAAGAACAAGGAAAAGGCAATGCAGGTGCTGCGCACTCGCCTGTATGATGCCCAGCGCGAGGCGACCCAGGGCGCCGAGGCGGAGGCGCGCAAGGCGATGGTTGGCAGCGGCGATCGTTCGGAACGCATCCGCACCTATAATTTCCCGCAGGGCCGCGTGACCGATCACCGCATCGGACTGACCCTGCACAAGCTTGACGAAGTTCTCGCCGGGCCGGGCCTGGGCGAGTTGGTCGCGGCGCTGATTTCCGAGGACGAGGGCAAGCGGCTGGCAGCGCTGAGCGAATAATTCAGTTCCGTTCGCGCTGAGCTTGTCGAAGGGCTGCACTTTTCCTTTGGCTGGGTAGAAGAAGGAAGAACGGTGCTTCGACAAGCTCAGCACGAACGGGGTTTTTCATGACCGTAGCCGAAGCCATCCGCGCCGCCGCCGAAACGCTCGCCTCCGTCAGCGACACCGCGCGGCTCGATGCCGAATTGCTGATGGCACATGCGCTCGGCCTCTCGCGTTCGGACATGTTGCTGCGGGCTATGCGTGATGCTGCGCCAGCAGCGTTCGCCGTGCTGGTGGAACGCCGTGCGGAGCACGAGCCGGTCGCCTACATCACCGGCACCGCCGAGTTCTACGGCCTTGCTCTTACCGTCACGCCCGCCACGCTGATCCCGCGCGGGGATAGCGAAACGCTGGTGGAGGCCGCGCTCGAACACGCGGGCGCGGCTGGCCGTGCGGTCGATCTGGGTACGGGCACCGGGGCGCTGCTGCTTGCCCTGCTTGCGAATCGCGCTGGTTGGCACGGTGCGGGAATCGACGCCTCGCCGGGCGCTTTGGCGGTGGCGGAAGGCAATGCAGCCGGGCTGGGGCTGGCGGAGCGAAGCAGGTGGCACGTCAGGGATTGGCACACCCCCGGCTGGGCCGACGATCTCGGCACTTTTGATCTGATCCTGTGCAATCCGCCCTATGTTGAGCAGGACGCCGCGCTTGACCGGCAGGTGCGCGATCATGAACCTGCCAGCGCGCTGTTCGCCGGGCCTGAAGGGCTTGACGATTATCGGGTTCTGATCCCGCAGCTTGGCAAGCTGTTTATGCCAGGCGCAGTCGCCATCCTCGAAATTGGTGCGAATCAGGCCGATGCGGTCAGCGCCATCGCCGCTGTGGCTGGCTTCGAGGCAGAATTGCGCCGCGACCTCGCCGGACGACCGCGGGCGCTGATCCTGCGATGAGAAAAGCGCGGCAGGGCTTGGCAAACCTGTTTTGCATCGCTACGTCGATGAAAGGCCAGACGACCTGCGAAGGGCGCAAGTCGCTGGGCCAAGCTCCTAAACTCAGCTGATACCGCCGTCAGGGCAAGCCCCCGGCTGCGGCAGCGCGGAGCGCGCGGTATGCTTTGGCCAGGCCATCGCCTCGGCCATGCGTGACGCGAGAGCAAGGGGTCTGTTGACCGCGCATGGGACATTTCTCGCAGCAGGTCGCTGATAAGGAACAACTTCCTTGAATAACAACAATAATAACCGGAATAACCGTCGTCGTGGACGCGGCAACCGTAATCAGGGCGGCAACGGCGCCCAACTCAACCGGATCGACAGCCGGGCGCGTGGCAATGCGCCGCAGATGCTCGACAAGTACAAGAAGCTTGCGCAGGACGCCCATCACAACGGGGACCGGGTGCAGATGGAGTATTATCTCCAGTTTGCTGACCACTATTTCCGCGTGATCGCTGATAACAAGGCGCGGGTAGATGAACAGCGCGGAGCGCCGCGCCGCAATGACGAGCGCGATTCTGCCGAAGAATTCGGCGATGACGATATCGATTTCGGTTCCGGCCGCCGCAATGAACAGCCGACCCGTTCGCGCCACGAACAGCAGGACAGTGCCTCGCGCTCCGATCAGGACGAGGGCGAGCAGGGACAGGAAGGCGAATCTTTCCTTTCGGAAGGTCGCGATGATGATCGCGGCAGCGAAGGCGGCAGGGATCGTTCCGATCAGCAGCCGCGCCCCCAGGCCGCGCGCCGCCAGCAACGCAAACCGCGTGATGGTGATCGTGATGCTGCCCGTCCCGAGCGCGCCGCCCGTCCGGAACGTGCCGAGCGCCCCGAACGCAGCGAGAAGCGCGCCGAACAGGCCGAAGCCAAGCCCGCGCCCCGCGCTCGCAAGCCGCGCAAGCCGGCCGAGGATGGCCGCGCCAAGGATGTAGGGGGCATTGATTCCTCGATTCTCCCCCCCTCGATCCGCAGCGACGATTCAGGCGGTAGTTCCGGCGATAGCGACGGCACGCTCGAAACAGTCGGCTGATTGCGGTGATGGAGCGGCTGGCTGCGGTTGCGGCGCTGATGCAGCGCCGCCCGGCGTTTGCCGCAGTTGCGCTGGGGCTGTCGGCCGCCTGCGCCTACCCGCCGCTGCACCTGTGGCCGCTGGGGCTTGCCGCATTGGCAGGTTTCGTATGGCTGCTGCACACCGCGCCCACATGGCGGAGCGCATTGTGGCGCGGCTGGTGGTTCGGCTGGGCGCATCTGACGCTCGCCAATAACTGGATCGCCACCGCCTTCACCCATCAGGCCAAAATGCCTGAAGTGCTGGGCTGGGCGGCGGTGCCGCTGCTGTGCATCTATCTTGCGCTCTACCCCGCGCTGGCGGCGTTGGCCGCGCATCTTGTCGCCCGCCGTCAACCGCTGTGGGCGTTCGGCTTCGTGCTGGCAGGCGCGTGGATCGTCACCGAATGGCTGCGCGGCTGGGTGTTCACCGGCTACCCCTGGCCGCCGCTGGGGCTGATACTGCTGGGGAGCTGGGATACGCCGGGGCTGGCGCGATTGCTGCCTTGGATGGGCACTTATGCGCTGTCTGGCGTGGCGGTGCTGTTGGGTTGCGGAGTGCTCGTCGCGATCACTCGCAGACGCGCGACTGATTTGATCGTACCGTTGGTGCCGCTGGCTGCGATCATGCTTGTCCCCGTTACGCCCAGCACTGATAGTGAGCTGCGCTTCACCCTCGTCCAGCCCTACCTTCCGCAATCCGAAATCAACGATCCATCGAAGTTTGAAGAACATTTCGCCCGGATCGCCGCACTCACTAACCCCGGGCGTGACGTCTCGCGGATCGTGCTGTGGCCCGAAAGCGCGATCCCGGACTATCTCGAAGACGGCTATCCCGAACGCTTCTACCAGCAGATGACCGTCGGGGCCGATCCGGAGTTCGCGCGCAAACGTATCGGCGGGATCATCGGCCCGCAATCGACCTTGCTCAGCGGCGTGGTCAATCTGAACATCGGCACCCGCGAGGATGGCAGCCTGGGTGCTGTCAGCGCACGCAATTCGGTCATCGCGTTGAACGGCGAGGGCGAAATCGAGCACCAATACGCCAAGGCGCATCTGGTGCCTTATGGCGAATATCTGCCGATGCGCACCATCCTCGAACCGCTCGGCCTGTCGCGGCTGGTGGCGGGCGCGATCGATTACGAGCCTGGCCCGGGGCCGCGCACGCTAGATCTTGGCGTTCACGGCAAGGCGGGTATCCAGATCTGCTATGAAATCGTGTTCTCCGGCGCGGTCGCGGACAAGGCGGATCGGCCGGATTACATCTTCAATCCATCCAATGATGGCTGGTTCGGCACGTGGGGCCCGCCGCAGCATCTGGCGCAGGCGCGAATGCGCGCGCTGGAGGAAGGGCTGCCGGTGCTGCGTTCAACCACCACCGGGATCAGCGCCGTGATCGATGCGAACGGGATCGTGCGCGGCAGCATCGCCCGGGGCAAGGCAGACAAGCTTGAAGGTTTTGTGCCGCCCGCCCATGCCCCGACGCTGTTTGCGCGACTGGGCCATTGGCTGACGCTGGGCTGGGCGCTGGTGCTGATCGCGCTGGGAATCGCTGTTCCGAGAGTGCTTGCGCTGACCCGCGCGCGCGGCTAGGGCGAACACAAGCAAAGCCGGACATAAAGGTTTCCTTATATCTCTATAAGGTGCCAATCCGGCGCAGAACCGCAGCACTTCAGCCCCTTCCGGAGGATCCATGCGCACCGAATATCTCTTCACCTCGGAAAGCGTTTCCGAAGGCCACCCCGACAAGGTGTCCGACCAGATTTCCGATGCGATTGTGGATCTGTTCCTGTCGAAAGACCCGGAAGCGCGCATCGCCTGCGAAACGTTGACCACCACCCAGCTGGTGGTTCTGGCGGGCGAAATCCGCTGCAAGGGCGTGTTCGAAAATAACGAATGGGCACCCGGCGCCGAAGCAGAGATCGAAAAGACCGTGCGCGAAACGGTGAAGCGCATCGGTTACGAACAGGATGGCTTCCACTGGGAAACCTTCCGCTTTGAAAACAACCTCCACGGCCAGTCCGCGGAAATCGCGCAGGGTGTGGACGCGGGCGATAACAAGGATGAAGGTGCAGGCGATCAGGGCATCATGTTCGGTTACGCGACCGACGAAACCCCCGATCTGATGCCCGCGACCCTGTATTACAGCCACAAGATCCTCGAACGCATGGCGGCAGACCGTCATTCCGGCGCGGCCCCCTTCCTCGAACCCGACGCCAAGAGCCAGGTGACGCTTCGTTACGAGGAATCGCTCCCCGTCGCGGCGACTGCGGTGGTGGTTTCGACCCAGCACAAGCAGGGTTACTGCCTCACTGGGCAGCACGCCGATCCGGCCAAGTACCGCGAGCTGGAATCCTATGTGAAGCGCATCATTTCCGAGGTGATCCCCCCGGTGCTGCTGCGCGGGACGAAGTATTACATCAACCCGACAGGCGCGTTCGAAATCGGCGGGCCGGATGGTGATGCGGGCCTGACCGGGCGCAAGATCATCGTCGACACCTATGGCGGCGCGGCCCCGCATGGCGGCGGCGCATTCAGCGGGAAAGATCCGACCAAGGTTGACCGTTCGGCGGCCTACATCACCCGCTATCTGGCGAAGAATGTCGTCGCGGCAGGCCTTGCCACGCGTTGCACGATCCAGATCGCCTATGCCATCGGCGTGTCCGAGCCGCTGTCGCTTTATGTCGATACGCATGAAACGGGCACGGTGGGTGATGACAAAATCGAACAGGCGCTGCTCGGCATCGCCAAGCTGGGCGGGCTGACCCCGCGCAGCATTCGCACGCACCTTGGCCTCAACAAGCCGATCTACCAGAAGACTGCCGCCTATGGTCATTTCGGGCGCAAGCCGGAAGGCGATACCTTCCCGTGGGAACGGCTTGATCTGGTTGACGATCTGAAGGCAGCGCTCGGCTGATTTTTCGGCTAGGGCGTCATCGATGGTGACGCCCGCCGATCTGCCCCACGTGCATCAGCGCGTCCTTGCGCTTGATGTGCTGCGGGGGATTGCAGTGATCGGGATCGTGGGCATGAATGTCCACGCTTTCGCCCTGCCGGGGCCGGCATACTACAACCCTTTGTCCTATGGTGGCACCGGCCCGGTGGATTACTGGGTATGGCTTGGCAGCTTCGTTTTCATCGAAGACAAGTTCCGCACGCTGTTTGCGATGCTGTTCGGCGTCGGCTGTCTGATCCTGCTGGAAAAGGGCGGTGTGCGTCCGTGGCGCGCGCACTATGCGCGGATGGCGGTGCTGTTCGTGATCGGCCTTGTCCATGCCATTTTGCTGGCCAGCAATGATGTTCTGCGGGCTTATGCGCTGGCCGGATTGGCGCTGCCGCTGCTGGCGGGATTATCGGCGCGGGCGCTGGTTTCTGTCGCGATTGGTCTCATCCTGGTCCATCTTGCCCTGGGCTTGGCCGTCCTTGGTGCGCCCTTGGCCGATTTTCACATGAAACATTCCGGCACGGATGCGCTGTTGTGGGCAGAGCGGCAGTTCGGCCGTGATCCGGCGGCGATCACCATGCTGCTGGAACAGGGGCGTGAGGGGTTGGGAGAGCGGATCGCCCGCCGCTCGAATGGTATTCCGGCACAGTTGCGAGTGCTGGTAGCCTCGCTGCCGCTGAACCTTGCAGCCATGACGCTGGGCATGGGGCTGTGGAAGGCGGGGATGCTGAAGGGGCAATGGCGTGCTTTCCTGCTGCAACGGCTGGCTGCGGGCAGTGCGCTGGTGGCGCTGCCAGGATTGCTGTTGCTGGCGGCATCGCTGGTGGCAGAGGGCTTTCCCGCAGCGCTGGTCGGGCCGGTTGCGCTGGTGCTCTCGGCCCCGTTCGATACGTTGCTGGGGCTGAGCTATGCCGCGCTGGTGATGGCGTTTGTTTCACGTGCAACCTTGCTAACCCGCACGCTGGCTGCGGTCGGCAGGTTGTCGCTGACCAACTATCTGATGACCAGTCTGATCCTTGCCGGGATCTTCGCTGGCTGGGGGCTGGGGCTGTTTGGCGAAGTCACCCGGTGGCAGGCCTTCGCGCTTGGGTTGGTTCCGGTCGCCGCGATGTTGGGGTGGTCGCTGCCATGGGTCAGCCACGTCGGCCAGGGCCCGGTCGAACGGGCGTGGCGCACAGGGGCTAAAGCCCTGTCCTAACCGTCTTCTCCGTGGATTGGAGAAGGACGGTCAAACGCCAGTTCAGCGTCGGAGAATGTGAACGGGCTGCGCACCCCCGCCATCCCGCCAAGCTCCACCCGCATCCCGCGGGCGATCACCTGCGGATCGGCAAAAACCTCGTCCAGCCGGTTGATTGGCCCCGCTGGAACGCCTGCCGCATGGCACGCATCCAGCAGGCCCTGCTTTGTAAAGCCGATCGTGGCGGCCGCGATTTCGGCATCGAGAGCCTGGGCATTGGCCGTCCGGTCACCATTGGTGATGAAGCGCGGGTCGTTGGCCAGATGCACTAACCCCAGCACGTCCATCAGCTTGCGGAACAGCCTGTCATTGGCAGGGGCTAGGATGACGTGACCATCGCTCACCGCAAACACCCCGTAAGGCGCAACCTGCGCGTGGGCATTGCCCATGCGCGGCGGATTTTCGCCAGTGGTGAACATATAGGTCGCCTGATTGGCGAGCAGCCCGACCGAACAATCGAGCAGGCTCATATCGACCTGCTGGCCCCGTCCTGTCCGCGCCCGCATCAGCAGCGCGGCCTGCACGCCGTTGGCGGCCCAGATGCCAGTGGTGATGTCGCTGATCGAAACCCCCATCTTGACCGGATGGCCATCAGGCTCGCCGGTCAGCGACATCAGCCCGCTCATGCCCTGTGCAACAAAGTCGTACCCCGCCTCATGCGCTCTCGGCCCGGTCTGGCCGAAGCCGGTGATGGAGCAATAGACGAGGGCAGGATTGGCCGCCGCAAGACTTGCGTAGTCGAGCCCGAATTTGGCGAGGCTGCCGGTCTTGAAATTCTCGATCAGCACGTCGGCGTCGGCGCACAGCGCTTTCACCCGCGCAAGATCGTCCGGATCGCCAAAGTCGGCGATGACCGAGCGTTTGCCGCGATTGCAGGCGTGATAATAGGCGGCCTCGCGGTGGACTGTGCCCTGTGCGTCGGTGCGCTCGACCCACGGCGGCCCCCACAGCCGGGTGCCATCCCCTTCGGGGCTTTCCACCTTGATCACATCCGCGCCAAGATCGGCAAGAATCTGTCCGCAGAACGGCCCGGCCAGCACGCGCGCCAGTTCCACCACCTTGAGACCCGCCAGCGGCGCGTCGGGGTTGCGCGGTTCGGCCAGCCACATCGCTATTCGCCCAGATGCTGCCGCAGGAATGCCACACTGTCGGCAAGTACCGGCCCCTTGCTGCGGAAGGGTTTGGAAAGCGCCATCACAACTTCTTCGTGATCCAGCGGCCCGTAGTTCTTGACCTCCACCGGCGCGTCCATTTCGCGCAGCTTTGCACCGAGGTTATTGGCGTTCCGTGGGCGCACCGTCTCGTCACCCTCGGATGTCACCAGCAACAATGCCGGGGCATCCTTACGGGCGAAGGTGATCGGCTGTGTCGCTTCGGGCTGCGGCCACTGGCTGAACGCTGCAATTGATCGCGGGCTGTCGAAGGGGTAGAAGTCATAGGGCCCGGACAGGCCGACGCCCGCCTTGATGAAGCCCGGATCGACCCCGGCAGCTTCCAGCCGCTGCGAATCGAGCGCCAGCATCACCGCCTGATAGGCACCCGCGGAATGCCCCATCACCGCTACCCGCGCCGGATCACCGCCATTCTCTGCGATATTGGCCTGCACCCATGCGACCGCCTCCGCACCATCATCAAGGAAGGCGGGAAACAGCACATCCGGCACCTTGCGGTAATCGGGGATCACCACAAGAAACCCCTCGCGCGCCAGCGCACGCCCGGCAAAGGCATAGGCGGCACGGTCCCCCTTGGCCCAGCCGCCGCCGTACCAGAAGATAACCACTGGCAGGGCGCCAGCAGATGGGTTCTCCGGCGCCCAGATATCGAGCGTTTGCCCGTGAGCACCGAACGCCAGCCCTTCGGCCAACTGCCGCGCGCCTGCACCGCCGCCCGATACCCGGTCATAGACCGACAGCAGGCGCGGGGGCGAGGTAAAGGCGAGGATGCCGCCGATCACGAGAACAAGCGCCAGCGCGGCGACCGCAATTCCACGCTTCATCACGCCGCGTAATGCGCGGTGGTGGTGGCGGCGATGTCGGCCTCTGTTACACCCGGCGCCATTTCGATCAGGCTGAACGGGCTGGCGTGATCGGGCCGGGCGAACACCGCAAGATTGGTGATCACCATGTCCACAACCCCTGCGCCGGTCAGCGGCAGAGTGCAGGCCGGGATGAACTTGGGGCTGCCGTCCTTGGCGGTGTGATCCATCACGACGATGATCTTTTTCACGCCCGCAACCAGATCCATTGCCCCGCCCATGCCCTTGATCATCTTGCCGGGGATCATCCAGTTGGCGATGTCGCCGTTCTCGGCCACTTCCATCGCGCCCAGCACGGTCAGGTCGATATGCCCCCCTCGGATCATCGCGAAACTGGTCGCACTGTCGAAGTAGGCGCTGTGCGGCAGTTCACTGATGGTCTGCTTGCCGGCATTGATCAGATCGGCATCCACCTCGTCATCATAGGGGAACGGGCCGATGCCCAGCATGCCGTTTTCGCTTTGCAGGGTCACCATCATGCCTTCGGGGATGTGGTTGGCCACCAACGTCGGGATGCCGATGCCGAGATTGACGTAATATCCATCCTGCAACTCGCTCGCCGCACGGGCGGCCATTTCATCGCGAGTCCAGCCGGCGGGAAGCGTGCTCATTGGCCTTCGCCCTTGTTGTCAGGAAACACTTGGTCGATCAGGAACCAGCCGTCACCGATCACATTTTCAAGTCCGGCGCCTGCTTCGGGATTGCGCAGATACTTGTAACGCTCGTCGAAATCGGCGCGTTCGTCACCTGCGATGGCGATGATGCAGGTGATACCGGCGAGGTTCTCCATGCGTAGCTGTTTGCGATCAGTGCCGTCGCGGCTGAGCGAGATGATGTCCTCACCCCGCGGGTCGAGCCCTGATTGCTCCAGCGCGGTGCGCAGTCCGCCGGACCGGTTAACCGACAGGTCGGAAAGCCATGCAATCACCACTCCGGCCTCACGCATCACCGCAAGGCCCAGCGCCAGACCGGGCTGCTTTTCCGGATTGGCAGGCGGATCGAAGACGCCTCCCGCCGGGTCGAGGTCGATCAGCGCAACCGGTTGTTCGCCCGCCGCGCACTGGCGGCGCTTGCCATCAAGCTCGATCGGATCGGCCAGCATCGCCGAAAGCGCACCCTTGTCGGACGTTGTTCCACTCGCAAGGTTGCGCCCATACCGCACGAATTGGGCAAAGCCCGTTTGCTGTGAAGCGGTGGGCGAAATGGGCGGGGCAGCGTTCGGAGCCGCCGCTGCGGCCGGGGGTGTGGCGGGTGCGGGGGCTGGCGGAGGCGGCAGCACTGTCGGTGCGGCAGCAACTACGGGTGCAGGCGTCGTCACCGCAGATGCGACAGCTGGGATCGCCGGAACCTGAACGGTCGATGCTGGGCTGGCGGGCGGTTCGATGGTGGGGGAGGGGGGCGAAGGTGCCACCGCTACTGCCGGTTGCGATGCAGAGGCGGACACGAGGGCCGCATCCGGGTTCACGGACCCGTCCTTGCCGTCGACCCGGCTGCCGACAATCGCTGATCCGGCCAACGCCGGAATGGCCACTGCGACACAGCCGGAAAGGGATGTCCCTGCCAGTGCCAGCAAGGGCAAAAGTGCAAGCCTGCGATTGATCATACGACTTCCCTCTCGCGTACCGTCCTGAACTCGATCTTCTTGTCATAAGGAGCGCCGGGCACAATGCGATTCACGAACACGCCGGCAAGGTGTATCTGATCGGGATCGAGCGCGCCCGCGGGCACCACTTCCTCCACCTCGGCAACGCAGATTCGGCCGCAGGTCGCAGCGGGGAGGTTGAAGTTGCGCGCCGTTTTGCGGAACACAAGGTTGCCGGTCTCGTCGGCCTTCCACGCCTTGATGATGGCCAGATCGGCAAAAATGCCCTCTTCGAGGATGTAGGTCTGCATCACCCCGTCGCGGTCGGTAAACTGTTTATGTTCCTTGCCCTTGGCAACTTCGGTGCCCACCCCGGTGCGGGTGTAGAAGCCGGGGATGCCCGCACCGCCTGCGCGCATCCGCTCGGCCAGCGTGCCCTGCGGGCAGAATTCGACTTCGAGTTCGCCGGAAAGATACTGCCGTTCGAACTCCTTGTTCTCCCCGACATAGGAACTGATCATTTTTTTCACCTGGCGGGTGCGCAGCAGCTTGCCGATGCCTTCATTGTCGATCCCGGCATTGTTGCTGGCAAAGGTGAGGCCGGTGACCCCGCTGTCGCGGATCGCATCAAGCAGCCGTTCCGGAAGGCCGCACAGGCCAAAACCGCCTGCTGCGATGAGCATATCGTTCGTCAGAACACCATTAAGCGCGCTGGTGGCATCGGGGTAGATTTTCGTCATAGTTAGGGCCTGCTCGCTCACTCGTCCGGCAAGTCCATGCCGTCTGCGGAATGTCACGAAGGCTGATTAGTGACTTCGGAGCGCGCTGTCACGCCTTGCGAGTCGCAAAGGTGAATTGCCATTCATGTTGCAGCGCGGCAGGAAAAATTTGCCGAATTTTTGCCCAAAACCTGGTGCAGTGCCGATAAATTGGGCAGTTCTGTGCAATGTTTTGCATAAAATCTGTCGCAAACTGCCATAGATTGCATGTTATGCAACTCAATATGTAGCTTTCGCACTTGCACAAAGGTTTGCAGTGCTGCATATGCGAAGTGCCTTTCAGGCATCCTCTCCCAAACTTTCAAGCCCGGCACTCGTGCCGGGCTTTTTTCTTGTCCGGCCCGGATTGCGCCGCCAGCGGGCAGTTTCTGGAGGGAGAGAGCGGCGAGCGTGTATGGTAGTGGCAACGCCTTGCCGCGCAGAGATTGCATTCGCAATTCCCGGTTCCTAGCTATCGGTCTCATCAAACGACTGTCCGCAACACAGGAATTGCCCATGGCCGACGCCGAAACTGTCACTCCCAGCCGCAGCGCGCGCCTTCAGGTCGCGCCCGCCCGGCAGGAGGAATCGGGGCAGGGCATCGCTCGCATGCCGCGATCCGCGTTTCAGAAGCTCGGCATAACCGAAGGCGACGTGGTCGAGATCAAGGGCAAGCGCACCACGGCTGCAATCGCCATGGCGGCCTATCCTGAAGACGATGCGCTGGATGTGGTGCGGCTGGATGGCTTGCAACGCGGCAATGCCGAGGCAGGATCGGGCGAGCATGTCGAAATCACCCGCGCCGAATCGCGCCCAGCGACCCGCGTCGTCTTCGCTCCCGCCCAGCGCGAGATGCGATTGCAGGGGCCAACCCAGGCGTTGAAGCGCAATTTCTTCCGCCGCCCGCTGGTGGCTGGCGATCTGGTCGCCACCACCGGGCAGCAGCCGGTGCAGAACATGCCGGCCGATGTTCGCCAGCTGTTGCGCGCGCCAGCCTATGCTTTGACCCAGATCAGGCTCACCGTAGCTTCGACCAGCCCCAAGGGAATCGTCCATATCGACGAGAATACCGAGGTCGAACTGCGCGCCGAATTCGAAGAGGCGCGCGATGGCCGCGCGGTGGTCAATTACGACGACGTCGGCGGGATGGAGGAAACCATCCGGGCTTTGCGCGAGATGGTCGAACTGCCGCTGCGCTATCCCGAACTTTTCATTCGTCTGGGTGTGGAACCGCCCAAGGGCGTGCTGCTGCACGGCCCGCCGGGCACTGGCAAGACCCGTCTTGCGCAAGCGGTGGCAAATGAAAGCGACGCGGAATTCTTCACCATCAACGGCCCGGAAATCATGGGTTCGGGTTATGGCGAATCCGAAAAGCGCCTGCGCGAAGTGTTCGAGGAGGCAAGCCGCGCAGCCCCCGCAATCATCTTCATCGACGAGATCGACTCAATCGCGCCAAAGCGCACGCAGGTGCCCGGCGAGGCGGAAAAGCGTCTTGTTGCCCAATTGCTTACCCTGATGGACGGACTGGAAAAGCGCGCCAACGTGGTCGTTATCGCCGCCACCAACCGGCCCGACGCGATTGACGAGGCGCTGCGCCGCCCCGGCCGGTTCGACCGCGAAATCGTGATCGGCGTGCCCGATCAGCGCGGCCGCCGCGAGGTTCTGGCGATTCACACCCGCGGGATGCCGCTGGAAAGCGCCGTCGATCTGGATGAGCTCGCCCGCGTCACTCACGGCTATGTCGGCGCGGACATTGCCGCGCTTGCCCGCGAGGCTGCGATCGAGGCAGTGCGGCGGATCATGCCGCGGCTCGATCTGGATGAACGCACGATCCCGCCCGAAGTGCTGGAAGACCTGTGCGTATCGCGTGACGATTTCCTCGCTGCATTGAAGCGCGTCCAGCCTTCGGCGATGCGCGAAGTTATGGTGCAGATGCCCAATGTCGGCTGGGACGATATCGGCGGTGTCGGCGATGCCATCGACAAGCTGAAAGAGGGGATCGAACTGCCCCTGAAGAATGCCGAGGCGTTCCGGCGGCTCGGCATCCGCCCGGCCAAGGGCTTCCTACTCTATGGCCCGCCGGGCACCGGCAAGACCCTGCTGGCCAAGGCGGTCGCCAAGGAGGCGGAGGCCAATTTCATCTCGATGAAATCCTCCGATCTGCTGTCGAAATGGTACGGCGAAAGCGAACAGCAGATCGCCAAGCTGTTTGCCCGCGCCCGCGCGGTTGCGCCCTGCGTGGTGTTCATCGACGAAATCGATAGCCTCGTTCCGGCACGCGGCAGCGGGCAGGGCGAACCGCAGGTTACGGGCCGCGTCGTCAACACCATCCTTGCCGAAATGGACGGGCTGGAAGAGCTGCAATCGGTGATCGTCATCGGCGCGACC
The DNA here is from genome assembly GCF_001296025.1 of Porphyrobacter sp. AAP60. Classification (GTDB taxonomy): domain Bacteria; phylum Pseudomonadota; class Alphaproteobacteria; order Sphingomonadales; family Sphingomonadaceae; genus Erythrobacter. The sequence continues at coordinate 86,684 of NZ_LJHV01000011.1, forward strand.
AACCGCCCGGCGCTGGTCGATCCGGCGCTGCTGCGGCCCGGCCGGTTCGACGAACTGGTTTACGTGGGCACCCCCGATAAGGAAGGCCGCGAGCACATTCTGGGCATTCACACGGCGAAAATGCCGCTGGCGGATGACGTCGAGCTTGGCAAGATTGCGGCGCAGACCGAGCGGTTTACCGGTGCGGATCTGGAAGATGTGGTGCGGCGCGCGGGGCTTGGCGCGCTGCGGCGGGCCGGCGGAGAGGTGGAAAAAGTGGAAGCGCAGGATTTCGATTCCGCGCTGAAGGATTCCCGCGCCACCGTCACGCCGCAGATGGAGGACGAGTACAAGAAGATGCGCGGCGAGTTGAAAAAGCGCGCTGCCGCGGTGCAGCCGATCGGCTTTCTTTCGCCCGACATGCTGACCCCGACACGCGAGAAGAAACACGATTAGGCAGGTGCAGTGCTCGCAAAATGTTTCACGTGAAACATTGGGCGGACACTGGCTTCGCCCCCTCTACGTGCAGCAAGAGGGGGTCAAGAAGGGTCTAAAGGGGGTCTAGTCAGCGTCTAAACCGGCTTGGAAACGCCGCCGCACAGCGAACAAAAGACCGCCGAGCAGGAAAAGCGACACAGCAAGAACCGCGAGGACGGTGACCGATTGTTCGTGCAAAACGGTTGCCGTGCTTTCGTCGAAATACCGGCCTTGCGCGTTGTAGGGAAGGCCGCGGCGCTCGAACCAGATAAAGGCGCTGGCACCTGCCGCCGCCCATGCAACGATTGCCGCGATCAGCAGCGCCCGCTGCCTCAATGCGCGGCATCCCACGATTTGCCGGTGCCGATATCCACGCCCAGCGGCACACTGAGTTCGACCGCGGGCAAGGCCGCTTCGGCCATTACCTGCCGGATGATCGGAGTGGCCGCTTCCACGCGGTCTTCGGGCAGTTCGAACACCAGTTCATCATGCACCTGCAACAGCATCCGCACATCGTGCAACCCGGCATCGGCCAACGCTGGCAGCATCCGCGCCATCGCCCGTTTGATGATATCGGCGCTGGTGCCCTGGATCGGCGCATTGATCGCGGCGCGCTCGCTGCCCTGCCGTTCGGCCTGATTCTTCGAATTGATCCGCGGGAACCACGTCTTGCGGCCAAACAGCGTTTCGGAATACCCGCAGGCCCGAACGCTTTCGAGCGTTTCGTGGATATAGCGCTGGATGCCGGGGAAGCGCTGGAAATAGGTATCGATCATCGCCTGCGCTTCTTCCGCAGAGACTTCCAACCGGCCTGCCAGCCCCCAGCGGCTGATGCCGTAAAGTATTGCAAAATTGATTGTTTTTGCCTTGGCGCGGGTATCGCGGGTGACCTCGCCAAACATTTCCCTCGCTGTGCGGGCGTGAATATCCTCGCCTTCAGCAAAGGCCTCCTTAAGCGTGTCGACCCCGGCCATGTGCGCCGCCAACCGCAATTCGATCTGCGAATAGTCCGCGGCCAGCAGCACATTGCCTGCCTCTGGCACGAAGGCTTCGCGGATCTGCCTGCCGATGGCTGTGCGAATCGGAATGTTCTGCAAGTTGGGATCGGTCGATGACAGCCGCCCGGTCTGCGCGCCGACAAGGCTGTAACTGGTATGCACCCGTTCGGTGTCGGGGTTGATCGCTGCCTGCAAGGCATCGGTATAGGTTGATTTCAGCTTCGATAGCTGCCGCCATTCCAGCACCTTGTTGGCGATGGGCTTGGCGGCCTCGTCCTTGGCGAGGTTTTCGAGCACCGACTGGTCTGTCGAGTATTGCCCGCTCTTGCCCTTCTTGCCGCCCTTGAAGCCCATCTTGTCGAACAGGATGTCGCCCAATTGCTTGGGGCTGCCGACCGTGAATTCCTGCCCGGCGATGGCGTGAATCTCGCCTTCGAGCCGCTCGATCTCGATGGCGAATTCCTCCGACAGTTTCGCCAGCCGCGCGCGGTCCACCCTGATGCCTTCGCGCTCCATCGCGGCGACCACCGGAATCAGCGGGCGGTCGACCCGCTCATAGATCTTGCTGCCGCCCTCAACCGCGAGGCGCGGCTTCAGGAGCGCATGGAGCCGCCAGGTCACGTCCGCATCCTCGGCAGCGTAGGCGGTGGCGCGGTCCAATGGCACTTCGTTGAATCCGATTGCCTTCTTGCCTGTGCCGCACAGGTCCTTGAACGGGATCGGGGTGTGGCCGAGGTGGCGCTGGCTGAGTTCGTCCATCCCGTGGCCGCCCCCGATGCCTTCATCGCCGCGCCCGGCGTCGAGATCGAAGCTGATCACCATGGTATCGTCGATAGGGCTGACCATGATTCCCTGCCGCGCCAGCACGTTAAGGTCATACTTGCCGTTCTGGAAGATCTTGAGGACAGCCTCGTCCTCCAGCAGCGGCTTCAGCGCGGCGATCGCGTCCTTCATCGGCACCTGCTCAGGCTTTTCGGCGAACATGTCGCTCCCGCCGTGGCCGAGGGGGATGTAGCAAGCATCGTTCGGGCCCAGTGCCAGGCTGACTCCGACCAGATCGGCGCGGATCGGATCGAGCGCGGTCGTCTCGGTGTCCACTGCCACCAGCCGGGCGGCACGTGCGCGGGCGATCCAGTGTTCCAGCCGCTCCAGCGTCTGCACCGTTTCGTAGGCGCTGTGATCGACCGGCGGCATTTCAGGCAGGGGCTGGCGATTCGCGTCGGCGCTGGCGGTTTCGGCGACGGTGCTGGGCTTGGGCGGGTTGAGATCGGTGGTGCGCGAAGGGCTGCCGCGCCCGGCATCCAGACGCCGCAGCAGCGAGGTGAAACCGTGGTGTTCCAGAAACGCCGCCAGCGGTTCGGGCGGGATCGGGCCGAGCGCCATATCGCCAATGGGTTGCGGCAGATCGCAATCCTCTTTCAGCGTTACCAGCACCTTTGAAAGTTCCGCATCGGCGCGGCTTTCGATCAGCCGGTCTTTCAGCTTGGATGCCTTCATCGCCGGGGCCGAATCGAGCGCGGCGGTGAGCGATCCGTGTTCGGCGATCAGCTTGGATGCGGTTTTCGGGCCGATTCCGAAAATGCCGGGCACATTATCGACGCTGTCACCCATCAGCGCCAGCACATCGCCAACCAGTTCGGGCGGCACGCCGAATTTTTCCTCGACCTCTTCCAGATAGATGCGCTGGTTCTTCATCGTATCGAGCATGTCGATGCGGGCCGGGCCGTGGGGGCCATCGACCTCGCCGATCAGCTGCATCAGATCCTTGTCGGAACTGACGATGGTAACATCCCAGCCCTGTTCCTGTGCGCGGCGGGCATAGGTTGCGATCAGATCGTCCGCCTCCAGCCCCGGCACTTCGATGCAGGGCAGGCTGAAGGCGCGGGTGGCATCACGGATCAGCGGGAATTGCGGCACAAGATCTTCGGGCGGTTCGGGGCGGTTGGCCTTGTAATCGGCATAGATATCGTTGCGGAAACTGACGGATCCGGCATCGAGGATCACGGCCAAATGGGTTGGCCCGTCGGCCAGATCGAGATCGGCTGCCAGCTTCCACAGCATGGTGGTGTAGCCGTAAACCGCCCCCACCGGCGTGCCTTCCGGATTGGTGAGCGGCGGCAGCCGGTGATAGGCCCGGAAGATATAGGACGATCCATCGACGAGATAGAGGTGCTGCTTGGTGGGATTGTGCGGTTCGGCCATGGCGCCTGCTAGCACCCGGCAAGCCCCGCGGGTAGGGGGATCGCAGCGCGGGCGGTGGGTGAAATATGGCAGGAAAAAGGCAGAATTTGGGCGCGGTGCCTTAATTCCGCTTGCGCTGCCCCATTCTTGCCACTATTTGAAACATCGAACCGGGGATCAGAACCGGTCTCGACGCTCTCCCTTTCCGGGATGCGTGACTTTCTTCTGCACAAGGAATTCTCATTATGCGCAAGATCATCCTCGCTGCCGCCATCGCCACCTCGGCTCTCGGCCTCGCCGCTTGCTCGGGCGAAACCGCCACCGAAACCGAAGAAGCAACCGACGCGATGGCTGCTGACGCCGAAGCCAACGCCGACGCCGCTGTCGACGCTGCTGCTGAAGCAACCGAAGCAACCGCTGACGCGACTGCCGAAGCTGCTGACGAAGCTGCTGCAACCGCAACCGAAGCTGCTGACGCCGCTGCCGAAGCTGCCGACGCTGCGACTGCTGCTGCTGCCGAGTAATCGGATGTGATCCGCGCCGCTCCGGCGGCTGGGGTCCAACAGAAAAGGGCGGTGCCGCAAGGCGCCGCCCTTTTTCTATGCCTGACCGCCCGATTAATCAGGCGGGAATTGCAGGAACCGGCCCCTTATCCGCCTGTGCCGTAGGGAGCGGTGGCCCAGTTGCGCACCGGGTTCTGCTGGGCTTTGACGGCAAAGCCATCATACAATGCGCGGGCAATCGCGGCGATGCGTGCTTCGCGTGCTGCCCTGGTGCCTTGCCCCGTGACATAGATTGCAACCGCAATCGTGCGGCCATCCGGGCATTCGATCAGGCCGACATCGCTGGAGGTGTTGTTGAGCGATCCGGTCTTGTGGCTGACCCGCGCTTCCATCGGGATATGGGCCGGAATGCGGCGCTTGCCGGTCACTGTGCGGCTCATCGCGCTCAGAATCACGCTGCGGCTCTGATCGGACAGGTATTCGCCGCGATAAAGGCCCGCCAGCAGCTGCGCCATCGCGCGCGGCGTTGCGGCATCGCGGGTATCAATGTGATTGGCCGGATTATATTCGCCATCATCGCGCACCAGCGTGGCGATATCGCGGTTGATGCTGAAATCATGGATGCCCTGACGGCGCATCCAGCTGTTCACATTGGCAGGCCCGCCCACTGCTGCCAGCAGCGCATCGGTGGCCGGATTGCTGGAGCGGGTAATCATGATCTCGATCAGATCGATTGCGGGCATATACTGCCCCGCGCGCACCGGCGCCTTGGCGGAGGAATACTTGGCCGAAGCCACCGGCAGCATCAGCGGAAATTCCGAAGTGAGCGAATAGCGCCCCTGTTCGACCATTTCGAGATAGGCGGCGGCCACGGCAATCTTGCTGGTCGATGCCATCGGGAACAGCTGATCGCCCAGCACCATTACTTCCTCGCCCGTGGCAAGGTCGATCGCGGCAACACCGATGCGGCCCTGCGCCGGATTGGCGAGTTCAGCAATGCGCTGTTCGAAACCCGAGGCATAGATCGCCTCGAAACTTTGCGGTTGGCGCGCTTCGGTGCCGAACGTGCTGTCAAAGGTCGACTGCAATTCGTTGGCGTTCGCAGATGCGGGGCTGGCAGCAAGCGCCAGCGAGGCGGCGAGACCGGAAATTACTGCGAGAAAGCGTTGGCGTGCCATGCTGACAAGCTACTCCATCAGGGTTTCGGTGAGCTTAACGACACATACTAGTCACGTGCGATTCGCCGCGACAAGGCCTCATTCGGCCGCGTGCGGTGAACGGAGGCGCAAGGAAGACCGGGGGCAGATGGCGTTACCCCGCCCTTCCTCGACGGGAGTTGCAGTTCGTCGATTGGCGGCTTGCCAATGCCCGCGCAGGGTTGACTGGCGCGCCGATCACGGCAGTCTGGCGGTCAAGCTTTCGCTCAAGGGGACATCATGACCAAATCCGCCTCGCTGCGCGCCTCGCGCGCTGTGTTTTCCGTTTTGCTGCTGTCAGCATCGGGCATCGCCTTTGCACAGAGCGCGCCGATCGTGCAGCCCGGTGCGCCGGGTCAGGCCAGCAAGGTGCTGACCGCCGATCAGGCGACCAAGCTGGCGCAGGCCAGCCATACGCCCGAAGACGTCACCTTCATGCAGCACATGATCGTGCATCACCAACAGGCGCTCGACATGGCGGTGCTGGTGAAAGACCGCACCAACACCGAAGAACTGGTGTCGATCGCAGGCCGGATCGAATCGAGTCAGGCCGACGAGATCGCCTTCATGACCAACTGGCTGGCCGAACGCGGCGAACCGGCGGCGGACCCCAAGCTGAAGGGCCACGGCGCGCACATGCACCACATGATGGCCGGCATGGCTTCGCCCGAAGACATGAAAGCGCTGGCAGCGGCCAAGGGCGTCGATTTCGATCGCCAGTTCCTGACCCTGATGATCGCCCACCACGAAGGTGCGGTGAAGATGGTCAAGACGCTGCTGGATGAAGATGGCACAGCCGCTGATCCGGTATTGTTCCGTTTCATCGGCGATATCGAAAGCGAGCAGACCGGCGAGATCGAACGGATGGACAAGCTGCTGGCGGGCCTTTCAAAAGACCCGCGCAGCGGCCTTGCCGCCGGGTTCGACACTGCCGGAGAGGCAATCTGGAACCTCACCAAGGTGGCCACGCTGGCCAAGCCTGCCGGTTTCTACGATCCGACCAATCCGGCCGATCTGCGCCTGCCCGCGGCCCCCAAGAAGGCCAAGGACGAAGCCAAGAAGGATGCCGAGCCGGAGGCCAAGCCCGAAGCCGCACCGGCTGAAGCTGCAACCCAGGTCGCCGAAGCAACCGCCGAAGCAACACCCGGAGCAACACCCGAGCGCGAAGAGGAGGACAGCCTCACCAAGTTCGCCGAGCGTTCCCCGCTGCTCGATTTTGCCAATACCGACATTGCCTTCTTCGATGATGTCATGGTCGCAGGCTCGTACCACGGCTTCAACATCTACAAGCTGGGCGCAGATGGCATGCCCGGCCTGATCACCTCGGTCGTCTGCCCCGGCGGGCAGGGCGATGTCTCGGTCGCCGGCAACCTGCTGATCATGAGCGTCGAACAGACGCGTGGTCGGATCGATTGCGGGCTGGACGGCGCGCCGGGCAAGGTCAGCGAAGAACGCTTCCGCGGCCTGCGCATCTTCGACATTTCCGACATCACCCGTCCGGTGCAGGTGGGCGGGGTGCAGACCTGCCGCGGCAGCCACACACACTCGATCGTCAGCGCCGATGACACGCGCCTGATCGTGTACAACTCCGGCACCGCAGGCATCCGCGAAGAAGAAGAACTGGCGGGCTGCATCGGCGCGCGCACGGGCGATACCCGCACCGCGCTGTTCTCGGTCGATGTGATCGAAATCCCCGTGGCTGATCCGGCGAGCGCGCGCATCGTCAAAAGCCCGCGCGTGTTTGCCGATACCGAAACCGGCGAGATCGCAGGCCTGTGGCGCGGCGGCGATCACGGTGACAACACCCAGCGCACCGCGCCGACCGATCACTGCCACGACATTACCGTGTTTCCGGCACTGAAGCTGGCGGCAGGGGCGTGTTCGGGCAACGGCATCCTGTTCGACATTTCCGATCCGATGAACCCCAAGCGGATCGATGCGGTGACCGATACCACCTTTGCCTATTGGCATTCGGCCACCTTCAACAATGATGGCACCAAGGTGATCTTCACCGATGAATGGGGCGGCGGCGGGCGTCCGCGCTGCAAGGCATCCGATCCCAAGACCTGGGGTGCCAATGCGATCTACGACATCGTCGATGGCAAGCTGGTGTTCCGCGCCCATTACAAGATGCCCGCCCCCCAGACCGACAAGGAAAACTGCGTCGCGCATAACGGGTCGATCATTCCGGTGCCGGGCCGCGATCTGTTCGCGCAGGCGTGGTATCAGGGCGGCCTTTCGGTGATGGATTTCACCGACAGCGCCAACCCCAAGGAAATCGCCTATTTCGATCGCGGGCCGATCGATACCAAGCAGTTGGTGGTGGGCGGTTACTGGTCGACCTATTGGTATAACGGTCACATCTACGGCACCGAGATCACCCGCGGGGTCGATGTTTTCGCGCTGGAGCCGAGCGAGTTCCTGACCGAGGCCGAAATCGCCGCAGCCAAGGCCGCAACCTACGAAGGTGGCCTGTTCAACCCGCAGACCCAGACCCGCGTGACGTGGGACAAGGACGTGATCGAAGCGGCCGAAGCCAGCCGCAAGGGCGGATAAGCGAAAAGGTGAGGGGGGCGGCGCAGTGCCGCCCCCCTGACTGTCACGATCCGCGCCCGTTTCAGAACTGCGCGGTCAGCCTTGCCCAGATGCCGCGGCCCGGGCCGGGGAGGCGTTCTAGCAGCGGCACATCCGATGCCCCCACCCGGCTGCGTCCGGCAAGGTGCGGGGCGTAATCCTCGTCCAGCAGGTTTTCCACCCCTGCCTCGAAGGCAAGCCGTTCATCGAAGCTGAGCCGCGCGAACAACCCGATGGTGGCATAGCCATCGCCCGGCAATTCGCTGTTGGTCTGCGACACGCGGTTCTGATCGGCGGCAGCAAACAGTTCCGCGCCCAGTGCCAGCCGGTCGGTCGCCCAGGTCGCTGACAGGCGCAGATTGGCGGGCGGAATGCGGTAGAGGTCATCGGCAATGTCGCGCCTTTGCCCGCGCACGACGCTGGCGGTGCCCGCCAGTTCGATCTGCCGCACAGGCCGCACCACAAAATCGAGGTCCGCGCCGTAAAGCTCTGCGTCCGTATTGCGGAACCGCAGCGGAGTGGGATCGCCGCCCATGCTGGCAACCATCTCCACCGGGCTGTTCACGATGCCGGGGGTGTCATCGAAGGGCGTGCCCTGAATGAAGCCGTCGACCCGGCGGTAATAGACCGTAGGGCGCAGCGTCAGCCAGTCGTTTTCAAGGTCGAACCCGGCTTCGGCAATCCACGCGACTTCAGGTTCCAGCGCCTGGTTGCCGACATAGATATTCCCGTCGGCAAGACCGAAGCTGGCCTCTGTCGGCAGCCAGGCAAAACGTTCGAGCACGCTTGGCACGCGGGTCTTGCGCGCGAGCGTGAGGCGCGGGGTGAGCGCTTCGCCTCCGATCCATAACCGGGCAACGCCATCGAAGGTGGTGTCGGAAGCGTTCCGGCCCGAAGCGATGAAGGCCGCTGCCAGCCCCCTTGGCCCCATGGGAACAGCATTGCCCAGTTGCGGCACCCCCGCCGTTTGCTCGGTCCGGTCGATCCGTCCGCCAATTTCAAACTGCACCGCGCCAAGCCCGCCGCGCCATTGCAGATAGGCACCGAAACGCTCGGCCCGGATATCGGGCTGGGAATCGATGAAGAATGCAGGGTTTGCCGGGTTGGTGATCGTGACAAAGCGATCGGTGATCTCGGCATCCGCGCCAAGCTCGATATGACTGCGCGATTGCCCGAAGCGAAGCGCGGCCTCTGCCGTCATGGTATCGGCATCGGCAAAGGTCGCGCGCGCCTGCATCGGTGGTGCCGCCGGTTGCCGCAGGGTCTGGTTATCCATCAGGTGCCGCACCGCGACGTGGCCCAATCGCACGGTCAGTCCGACATCCTCGGCAACCTGGCCGCGAAAGCCGCCCTGCACGAAATCGGTGTTGAAAAAGACCATGTCGAGCGCGAAGGGCGGGTTGCCCGAAGGATCGGTTTCGCTGCGGCGATATTCGACAAACAGCTCGCCCGAGGCGGTGCGGTAACCTGCGTGGACGCCGTAGAGGTTGCGTTCGAACGAGGTGCCGACCGCAGTGCCGCCGGGGAAGCGGTAATCCTCGCCCTGTTCGCGGCTGGCAATCAGGCCGATGCGCCAGCTGTCATTGGCAAGCGCGGCGAGGCCGCCCACGGCGTAGCTATCATCGACGCTGCGATACTGGCTTGCCATGCGTGCCTGCGGGGCGAGGGCTTCGCCGTCGGTGAATTGCGCCTGCACCAGCTGCGCATTGATCGCGCCGCCCAGCGACGGACCTTCGGCGACCGGGGCAACCCCGCGGGCAATATCGATCCGCTCGACCAGGACCGAAGGCGCATAGTGCAGCGGCGGGTCCATCGCATTGGGGCCGCCACTGGCGAAGCGCTGGCCGTTGACGCGGCCGAGCACGCGCTCTCCGGCAAGGCCGCGGTAGGACAGCTGGCCGGACAGTGCGCCATTGCCGAAGATGTCGCCGCCGGCCACGCGCGCAGCAATCGCAGCGGCGTCAGCGGGAAGGGCGATCTGGCGCGGAGCGGCAACTGCATCGCTGGCGATACTATTGCTGCGTCTGGCGGTGACGATGATGGTGTCGGTCAGCGCATCTTCGCGCGATTGCGGGGTGGTGGCGTGTTCGGCCAGCGCGGGGCTGGCGGCCACAAGGGGGTATCCGGCAAGCAGGCTTGCCCGGATCAAACGGGTGAGTTTCATTGCATACCGTCCTGTATCAAAGGGATGGCCGACACGTCGCGCAGGGCGGACGCGCGAACGCTTCCGCCGGTCGGGTGCCGGATTGTCTTGACGGGTCAGGTCAGTGCAGGGGGCCCGCGCAAGGGCGGCCTCAACCGGGGCGAGGCAGCAAGCTGCAAGGGTTGCAGCATTGCGGGCGGCAGTGCGGGTGGTTCCAGCAGGGCCGCAGGGGCATCGCCGCGCTCCGGCAGCAGAGCGGCAAGAGCGCCCGCTCCGGCAAAGGCGCAGGCCGATGATGCCGGCGCTGCGGAAGGGGCGGGCACGGGTTCGTCAGGCGCGGCGGGCGCGTGGCCCATCGCAGTGTGATCCACGGGGCCATGACCCATTGCGGCATGGATCGCAGCCATCCCGGCATCGGCATCGGCATCAGAGCGTGAGGCGGCGGCGCGGGCGAGCGGATGGGTCTGCGGGCAAAGGATGATCTGCGCCCCGTGCCCTGCTGACGGTGCAACCATCAGCCCGGCCGGGATCAGCGCCTGCATCCCGAGCGCCGCCAGCACAAATGCCAGCAGCACGCGGTGATGGGCCGATGAGAGGGTGCGCAGCAGCTTCATCCGCTTGGCGCTCTAATCATGCGACCTGCGCTTGTCATGCTGATCATCGCGAATTCCAATGATTTCGCGGCGGGATCACGCCACCCGACCTTTATTTACAGATAAATGTTAACCGACCTGGCAATCACAACGTAATTCCGCCGAGGAGGGGCAAAATCCAGTTTAAATCGACAAATGATAAAGTAGATTTCATAAAGCGAGTAATTGAATTAGGCCCGAATCGGTCGCCGTGTTAGAGCGGTTGCACCAACCCAAGGAGCAAACCTCATGAGCCTGCACATCGGCGATACCGCCCCCGATTTTACCGTGGACACCACCACCGGCCCGATCAGCCTGCACGATTGGGCAGGCGATGCCTGGGTGTTCTTCTTCAGCCATCCGGCCGATTTCACGCCTGTGTGCACCACAGAAATGGGCATGACGGCAAAGCTCGCCGCCGAGTTTGACAAGCGCAATTGCAAACCGCTCGGCCTGTCGACCGATACGGTTGAAGAACACCTCGCCTGGGTCAAGGATGTAGACGAAACGCAGGGTGTCACGCTTGCCTTCCCGATTGTGGCCGATCCCGATCTGGAAATTGCCATGCTTTACGACATGATCCACCCTGATCAGAGCGAAACGGCAGCGGTGCGTTCGGTATTCATCATTGATCCGGCCAGGAAAATCCGCCTGACCATGACCTACCCGATGAGCGTGGGCCGCAATTTCGACGAGATCCTGCGGGTGATCGATAGCCTGCAACTGGCAGACCGCTGCAAGATCGCCACGCCTGCCGATTGGCGTCCCGGCGACAAGGTGATCATCCCGCCGTCGGTCGATGATGCCACGGCGCATGAACGCTTCCCGCAGGGCTTCACCACCATCAAGCCCTATCTGCGGATGGTCGAAATCGCCTGACACTCTCTTCCCTTTGCATCGCCGGACACTCCCCCGTCCGGCGGTGCACTTTTCTTTTTCTGTCCCGCCAGTCTTGCTGTTCACCAGACCGGCGACCGCAGCAGGAGCGCCGGCTGATGCAACGGATCATGATTCTCGCCGGGCTTGCCCTGTCGGCCACCGCTTGCGCGAGGGAGGAGGCCGCCGTGCCGGAGCCTGCCTTTGTCCAGAGCGCGGCGCTGCTGGCGGATGCCTATCAAGCATCGCTTCAGGCCGAACTTTCCGACGCGCTGAAGCAGGTCGGGCCGGTGGGCGCAATCGGGGTGTGCCAGTCTGCCGCGCCTGCCATCGCCGCCGACATGTCGGGCAAAGGCGATCTCGCCGTCAGCCGGATTGCGCGCCGCAACCGCAATCCTGGCAATGCGGTGCCGGCCGAACTCGAAGCACTTTACCAGCAGCTTGAACGCGAGCCCCTGCGCGAAGGCAAGCCGCATGTCGTGACCGGTGTGGTTCAAAACCGCGCGGTGTTCATGCGGGCGCTGCCGATGAAGGATCAGCCTTGCGCGGTCTGCCACGGCACCAAGATTGCCGCGGATGTAAAGGCCGCGATTGTTGCCAGCTATCCCGATGACCGGGCCACCGGATTTGCCGCTGGCGATCTTCGCGGGGCGATGCTCGTCACTCGAACGGTGCGTTGATTACTATCCTTTGCAAGCCGGCCACTTCTGGCAACCGCTCCGCCCGATTGCCGGCCTGCTGCTATTTCTTGATCGCCAACAGATAGGTGCTTAATTGGCGTTCCGTCTGGTTTCCAGAACGTAAAGGCGATCAATCACGTGCTGAAAACCGCTGCCATCTCCGCTGACGCCCTTGCGAACGTGATCGACCAGAGCGTCGATTGCGTCAAACTTCTCAATATCGCGGGTGATGTGCTGTGGATGAATTCCAACGGCCTGTGCGCGATGGAAATCGACGATTGCGAAGCTGTCTACGGCAGGCAGTGGGCAGAACTGTGGCCCGAAGAAAACCGCAGCCTGGTCGCCGATTCGCTGACCGCAGCCCAAAGGGGCGAGACAGTCCGGTTCGAGGCTTTTTGCCCGACTGCCAAGGGATCATCGCGGTGGTGGAACGTGACCGTTTCCGGCGTCACCGCGCCCGACGGGGAGGCTATCGGCTTTCTTTCGATCTCCCGCGATGTGACCGAAGCCGAAACGCAGCGGCGCGCGCTGGCTATCGGCGCCGATGAACTGCGCCACCGCCTGAAGAACACCTATGCGATGGTTTCCGGCCTGCTGAACAGCCTTGCGATCGGAAACGCGGAGACCGAAGCCTTCGCCCGGCAGATGAACACCCGGCTGATGGCACTCAGCACGGCGCAATCCTTCTTCATGGCGCCCGATGTGCCGCGCGAAGTGGCGCATCTGGTCCCGGCGCTGATGCATCCATTCATCTCGCCCGCCTGCGATGTCTGTATGCAGCGGATAGAACGCGTGCTGGTGTCGCGCAGCATAGCTGATGCGATTGCCCTGATCGTGGGCGAACTGGCGATGAACTCGGCCAAGCATGGGGCGCTGACCCATGGCGGAACAATCGCTATCGGCGCACAGGAACGCGATGGCACGCTTTTGCTGTCCTGGAACGAGGTGTCCTTGCAGCCAGTCGCGGCAAAGTCCCGGCCCGGCGGGCAGGGGCTGGATCTGATCGAGATGATGGTCGACGTGCACCGCGGCACCATTACCACCGATTGGGACACGCATGGCCCGGTGGTTCAGGTCAGAATTCCGATCCCTGCCTGATGTCCTCTCCGGCAGCTTCTGCCAGCGCCTGCGCGGTCTTGTAATCGGGCTTGCCATTGTTCAGCCGCAGCGAACTTTCGGTGATCACGTAGAGGCGCGGGATCTTGTATCCGGCAAGGCCCGCACGGGCATGGGCATCGAGCGCCGCCTGCAAGCCTTCCGGTGCCGCGCCTTCGGGCTCGACCACCGCCACAACCTTCCGGCCAAAGCGCGGATCGGGCAGGCTGACAACCCGCGCGTCCTTGACCGCCGGATGATCGAGCAGCACCGCCTCCACCTCCTCGGGGAAGACCTTTTCGCCTCCGGTGTTGATGCACATGTTGTCGCGCCCGATGAATTCGAGCGTGCCGTCTGCCGACCAGCGCGCGCGGTCGCCGGTCATCAGCCAGCGCTGGCCGCCGATGACGGGGAAGGTCGCGGCGTTCTTTGCATCCTCGCCCAGATAGCCGAGCGGCAGCGGACCGGTGCGGGCAACGATGCCGACCCCGTCGCTGCCGGGCGGGATTTCCTTGAGGTGTTCGTCAAACAGCTTGGTCTCGCGCCCCGGCAGGGGCTGGAACTTGCCACCCCCGCTCGATCCCGCTGCCGTGGTGATGACGATGCCGGTGCCCGAACTTTCCGATGATCCCAGCGCGTCGATGATCATGAGGGCGGGGTGATGGGCGATCAGGCGTGCCTTGAGCGCGGGCGAGAACACCGCGCCTGACGATGTGATTGTGCGGAGCGAGGCCAGAACCTGCGCCCCGTCTCCGCGCGCATCCAGCCGGTCGGCCAGCGGCAGGGCGAAGGCATCGCCGACGATGAATAGGCCGCGTGCGCCGATCCGCGCGACCTCGTTCAGCGCAAGATCGGCATCGAACTTGTCCGCAGGCAGCAGCGCCAGCGTGCCGCCCTTCAGCAGGTGGATCACCGCAGTGAATTGCCCCGCGCCGTGCATCAGCGGGCTCAGCAGCAGCATGGGGGAGTTGCTGGCGGGATGATCCGGCCCGATCCGCGCTGCCTCTGCGGCCTGTTCCTCCACCGAAGCGGTAACCAGCGGCGGGGTGCCGGGCGGGCGTTGCCACACCCCGATGTTGAATGCGCCCCACGCCTGATCCATCGGCCACATCACCGCCTTGGGCATCCCTGTGGTGCCGCCTGTCGCGGTGAGAAACAGCGCCTGGGGATCATTGTGGATGGCGAAATCTGCCGGCAGGGCCGTATCGCACAGCGCAGCCCATTCGCCGCTGCCGACATCCACCGTCAGCGCGCCCTCCGGCATGGCTTCCGTAGCGGCGTCGGCAAAATCACTTGTCGTGAACAGCGCCTTCAGGCCAAAGCGGCTGAAGATGTCCTCCAGCTCCCGCGCCTTGTAATGGTAGTTCACATTGACCGGTACCAGCCCGGCCTTGATGCAGCCGAAATAGGCGAGCAGATATTCGGGCGTGTTGCGCAGCATTTGCCCGGCAATGTCGCCCGGTTTCAGCCCGCGTGAGGTAAGCCCTGCGGCGATCCTGTCGGTGATGGCATCAAGTTCGCCCCAGCTCACCACCCGCGTGCCGTGGATCAGGGCCGGGCGATCCGCCGGTATCGCGCTTGCCAGTGCTTTCAACACCACCCCGAAATTCGCACCTGCAAACACCATCGGTTCGTCGCTCCTTGTCACTTTCGCTAGCCCCCCTGAGCGCCCGCTTCCCCTACGTAAATGATGAGGACAATCGAAAAGATTGCGTTAGTCTCCCGACTCGGAGGCTTCAATGAGAGGATGAGAGGCTGTTATGGCTACGAATGTTGTCGAACTGCGCACGCCGCAAGGTCGCGAGTCGCTGGATCGGTTGCTCGAATCCGTCACCATCACCTGCCCCGAAGATATTCACGATGCCGCCGTGAACCTTGCGCGGATCGCGCAGGAACGCGGGATGCAGATCGCGGTGTGCGACGATATCTCCTCGAAAGAACCGATGGTCGATGCCGATGGCACGATCCTCAATGCCGATATCTTCCGCTGGCTGGATGATGGCGCGCGCTGGTGGGAAGATCACCGGCTGGCGCTGCATTCGCCCCTGCCGCGCGCCTGCCGCTATGAAAGCGAGCCGTTCTGGATCAACGCCAAGGGCTTCAACACCCGCTGGCGCAACCACTACCTTGCCGAAATCGATCTCAACGACTTCGAAAAGCGCGCCCTGTGCAAGGCGGCGATCGTGGTGCCGGTGCATCTGCCATTCGGCCAGATTTCCGCCAGCAGCTTCATCAGCATGGACCGCGAGAAGGAAGACCTTTCGGCCGAGTTCGCCGAATATGGCGCGCTGTTCGCGATGGTCACGCGCTGTTTTGTGGCAGGCTATGTGCAGGCGATCCGCACCAAGCGGCGCATTCCTTCGGACTGCGTGCTGTCCAAGCGCGAGGTGGAATGCCTGCGCTGGGCGGCGATCGGCAAGACCGACAAGGAAATCAGCATGATCCTCAACCGGTCGCACGCCACGATCCGCTATCACATCCACCGCGCGGGCGAGAAGCTGGACAGCGTGAACCGCGCGCAGACGATCTTCAAGGCCGGGCAGCTGGGTTACCTGGGGGCGTCTGATTAGGGAACGCGCCTCCGCGCGTTCCTCCTCGGTGCTGTTCCCTCCGCTGCGCTACGGGGCACCTGCGGGCGGCCGGTCGGCCTTGCGGGCCTGCGGCCCGGTTCAGTCCTTTATGTTCGTCATTGCGAGCGGCGCAGCCGCGCGGCAATCCATGGTCTGACCTTGCCTCGGGCACTTGGTCCATGGATTGCTTCGTCGCCTTCGGCTCCTCGCAATGACGAAGCTAACCCAGCTTCCTCAGCGGCTCGCTACCATCCCAACCCACGCCAGCCGCCTTGATCATCCCGAACAGGTCCGGTCCGTCCTTCGCCTGTTGCAATATCTCCACCAGCGTCCCCGGGCCCCCACAACCATTCTTGGCGCCGGCATCGACATAGATCACCTCGCTCGTGCCGAAGGTGCCCTCGATCACAACCTCCGCATTGGCCTCGGCACACACCCGCCGCGCCTCGGCAATGTCATCGACCAGAATGCACACGTGGTGCAGCCCGTTGCCGGTGGAGCCATATTCGCCGCGATAGATTGACGGGTGATCATCCCGCGGACGGATCAGCTCGATCTGGATATCGCCCCAATAGGCCAGCGCCAGATCGAACACCGCTTGCGTAGGCTGGCCGCGATATTTCATGCCGTCCAGATGGATGCCTTCGATGATGAAGAACGGCCCCACGCCCATCGTTTGGGTCCAGTGCTTTACCGCCGCGTCGAAATCCTCCGGCACGAATGCCAGCTGCATCATGTCGCCCAAGGCGGCAATCTTGCCCGGTAAAGCCATCTTCCTCTCCAATCCGATAGTGTGCCCCGTGCCGGAACCTGTGTGATATTCTCCTGACGAGACACTGCACAAAGTGCGAGGACGAAGACGGGGATCACCCGAAAGGACGCAAGGCCCGATGAACGAGATCAAGGATATCGCCCGCGCTGACCGCTGCCCGGGGCTCAGCTATACCGACATGCTCAACGGCGACACCCGCCGTCCGCCAGATTACCTGTTCGAAGAAACCACCATCGACATGGGCGATGAACCGCTATCGGTCGCGCCATACATCTCGGAAGAATTCGCCGCACTCGAACGCGAGAAGATGTGGCCCAACGTCTGGCTGTTCGCCGCGCGCGAGGATGAAATGCCCGATGCGGGCGATACCGTGGTGTTCGATATCGCGGGCAAAAGCTTTCTGCTGATCCGCCAGAAGGATGGCGGCGTGCGCGCCTTCTACAACGCCTGCCTCCACCGCGGGCGCAAGCTGCGCACCGAAAGCGGCAATTCGGTGCAACTGCGTTGCCCGTTCCACGGCTTTACCTGGCGCAATGACGGCAGCTTGAAGGAAATCCCCTGTGCGTGGGATTTCAAGCATCTCGAAGGCAAGGACATGGACCTGCCCGAAGCCCGCGTGGAGCTGTGGCAGGGTTTCGTCATGCTGACCGAGAACCACGCGCTGCCCGATTTCAAAACGTGGCTCGGCCCGGCGGCCTCGCATTACGAGCGCTACAACTTCGCCGATCGCTACACCGGCATGTGGGTGCAGAAGAAGATTCCGGCCAACTGGAAGGCCACGGCTGAAGCTTTCATGGAAGCCTGGCATTCGATCACCACGCACCCGCAATTGCTCGCCTTTCTGGGCGATGCCAATACGCGGTACGATCTGATCGGTGATCACTTCAATCGTGCGATTACGCCTTCGGGTGTGCTTAGCCCGCATATGAAGGGCAAGAATTCGGATTACGTGCTCGAAAAAATGAACGAGTTTTCGGGCGGCGATGATGCCAAGACCAACCGGCGTTTCAACGCTGGCGAAGGGGCGGTTGAAGGCTATGACGCCAATGATCCGCTCGGCGCGCGCAAGGTGCTGGCCGATGCCGGACGCAAGGGCTTTGCCGAGAATTACGGACATGATTATTCCGATGCCTCGGACACCGAGATTCTTGACAATTTCACCTATAATATCTTCCCCAATTTCGCCCCGTGGATCGGGTTCCTGCCGACGCTGGTGTACCGCTGGCTGCCGGGCGACACGCCCGATTGGTGCATCATGGAAATCCGCCTGCTGTTCCCCACGCCCAAGGGTCAGGAACGCCCGCGTAGCGTCGCGCCGACCTATATTCCCGATGACGAACCCTTCGCCTGGGCCAACGACATCATGGGGCCGCAGCTTGCCAATGTGTTCGATCAGGACATGGCCAATCTGCCGTTCGTGCAGGAAGGCATGAAGACCATGAAAGACGGCCTGATGGAGCTGGGCCATTATCAGGACAGCCGGGTGCGGCATTTCCAGACTACCCTGAAAAAATATATCGACGGGGAATTGCCGGCGTCGACGTAGGCCCTTTCGTCATTGCGAGGAGCGCAGCGACGCGGCAATCCATGGAACACCCTCGCGCCAAGAGCGACAGTCAGCCCATGGATTGCTTCGCCTGCGGCTCGCAATGACGAGACATGAGAACCCAATGACCTTCTCCTTCGATCTCACCGGGCGCACCGCGCTGATCACTGGCGCGTCTTCGGGCCTTGGCACCCGCTTTGCGCGCATTCTTGCAGCCAGCGGCGCGAATGTCGCGCTGGGGGCACGGCGGGCCGACCGGCTGGCAGCGCTTGCCGCTGAAATCGGCCCGAAAGCGGCGGCGATCCGGATGGATGTCGCCCGCGAGGCCGATATCATCGCCGGGTTTGACGAAGCTGACGCGATCTTCGGCAAGGTCGATACCGTCATCGCCAATGCAGGCGTCGATGGCGCGGGCATGGCCACCGCTATCTCCGAAGAAGAGATCGAACACACCCTTGCCATCAACCTGAAAGGTGCGATCCTGACCGCCCGCGAAGGCGCAAAGCGGATGATGGCGCAGGGCGTCACCAATGGCCGGATCGTGCTGATCGCCTCGATCACCGCGTTCGAACCTTCGCCCGGCCTTGTCGCCTATGCCGCGTCCAAGGCGGGCGTGGTGCAGGCGGGCAAGACGCTGGCGCGGGAATGGGCGCGCAGCGGGATCAACGTCAACACCGTCTCCCCCGGCTATATACGCACCGCGATCAACGATGCGTGGTTCGATACCGAGCCGGGCAAGAGGCAGATCGCGAAGTTCCCCAAGCGGCGGCTGATCGGCGAAGAGGCGCTGGATGCGATGATGCTGTTCCTGTGTTCGGATGCTTGCGAGTTTGTCACCGGCACGGACTTTGTGCTGGATGATGGTCAAACGCTTTGACCAGACGGCTGATCTCGCTCGCAGCCGGGATCATGCCTGAAGCCACGCCTGCGCAGCTGATCGAATGCGCCGCCGCGTCCGGTTTCGACTTCGGCGGCATGTGGGCCGAACGCGATACATGGACGCCGGCCACCACCCGCGCCATCCGTGCGCAGGCAGCGGATGCTGGTGTGGAGCTGCTTGATCTGGAAGTCGCGTGGATCATGCCGGGTGCGCCCGATCCGTGGCTGACCGAGCTGGTAGACATCGCGGCGGAACTGGGTGCGCGCAACCTGCTGTGCGTTTCCAGCGATCCCGACATCGCCGCCACCACCGCCAAGTTCCAGGCGCTGGTTGACCGGGCGAAGGGCACCGGGGTGCGCGTCAATCTCGAATTCGGGATCTTCACCGAGGTGAAAACCATCCACATGGCGCGCACCATCCTTGACGCTGTCGAGGGCGAGGCCAAGGCGCTGCTGGTCGATACGCTGCACTGGTCGCGTTCGGGCGGGACGGCTGCGGATTTGGCCGCGATCCCGCGGGAATGGCTGAGTTACTGCCAGCCTTGCGATGCGCCTGCCGACCCGCCCGACACGGCCGATTTCGATGCGATCATCGATGATGCGATCAACCGCCGGATGCCGCTGGGGCATGGCGGCTTGGCTCTCGCTGCGATGGTCGATGCCTTGCCCGATCATCTTCCGTTGGCGATCGAGGAACGGTCAGCCGCGTTGCGCGATGCCTTCCCCGATCTCGCGGAACGCGCCCGTCAGGTCGCTCGCACCAGCCGTGCCTGGCTGGACGGGCGGGGTTGAAGGCGCAAGTCAGCCACCCCCCATCCGCCCGCGGGCCGAGGCATAGCCGCCTTTCGCTTCGATCAGTGTCGCGCAGTTGCCAAGCAGGGTTGGCGGCATGTTGACGAACACGTTTTCGAACTGGCCCGGGCTGATACGGTAGGTTTCGTGATAGATGCCGACCGTGCCGTCATCGCCGATCTTGCGGTTGAATTCCGCCCAAGCGGTAACGTGGCTGAGGTTTACCGCCTTGGCGTAGGCCTCAAGCTGTTCGAAGGATTGCCAGTACTGGATCAGCACGATGGTGCGCCCGAACCACGCTTTGCCGCCCATGAAGCCGAGTTCCGGCTGGGCGGAAAGCTCGCGGATCATGCCGCCCATCGCCCGGATCAGAGGTAGCCAGCGGTGCACCATCCATGGGCGGTTGATGCGCATTCCGATGATGAACACGACGAATCCGTCGTCCGGCTGGGCTGTCCAGCGGCCTTGCATGATCCGGCTCACTGCGTGTCTCCCCCGATTTCTTGATTACCTGTATCGATCCCGAGCGCCGCGCCGACTTTCTGCAAGGCCAGCAGAGTGAACTCGGCGCGGGTCTGCGGCGCCAGATCAAGCGTGCCGATCGCATCGGTTTGCAACAGGCTGACAACGCCGTGCAGGCTCGACCATGCAAACAGCGCATTGCGGTCCACTACGTCCCGTGGGTGCGGCTCGCTGCGGCCCGCCAGCATTCTTTCGATCCCTTCGCGCAGCACATCGAAGGCGTCGCGCGCGCCCTGCATCATTTCGGGGTGCTGGCGCGGATCGGGCAGGGTGCCGCCGAACATCAGGCGGTATTGCAGCGGCTTGGCGGTAGCGAATCCGACATAGGCCATGCCCATCACCAGCAGATCGCTGGCCGGAGCATCGGTGTGCGGCGGGCTGCGCAGCGCGGCGGCGAAATCGGCAAAGGCGCCGCGCACAATCTCTGCCAGCAGATGATCGCGGCTGGCAAAGTGGCGATAGGGTGCCTGATGCGACACGCCGAGCCGCCGAGCGACTTCGCGCAGGCTGAGCTTTTCGGCCCCGGCGGTGCTGATGATCGCCAGCGCTTCGGCAAGGCACGCCTCGCGCAGATCAAGCCCGGCATGTGCTGCGCTGCGGGCCATCATGGCTGCACCCGAACCTGCAAGTGGATCATCAGTTGTGCCTTTGGTTGACAGTGTCAACAAATCCGGCAAATTGTTGACACTGTCAACCCGCCGCGGCGAGAATGGACCATGCCCATGTCAGACCACCGCGAACAAGCGATCCCGTGCCGCCCCGCCACGCGCGCAGACCGCGCTTCCGTGGTCGCCGCCTTGGCCGAGGCATTCCAGCATGAACCGGCCTTTTCGTGGATCGTCCCCGATCCCGCTGCCCGCCGCCGGGCCTTGCAGCGCACCTTCAGGATCGTGTTTGACGAGGACATCAAGGCGGGGTGCCTGATGATGACCCCCGATGCCGAAGCCGTCACCGCATGGCGCAGCCCGGCGCAGATGCGCGAAGGCACGTGGGAGGCGATCCGCACGCGCCTGCCGTTTCTGCTGGCTTTCGGCCCCGCGATCGGCCGCGCCGCCGAAGTCGCAGCGCTGATCAAGGCGAACCTGCCGCCGGAAGGGTGCTGGTATCTGCATTACGCCGGATGCCATTCGCACCATCGCGGCAAAGGCTATGGCGGCGCGGCGATCCGCGCGGGGCTGGCACTGGCGGATGCGCAGGGCACTGCCGCGTGGCTGGAGACGGCAGACGAAGGCAATCTGGCGATCTACCGCGCGCTGGGCTTCGCGGTCGAGCGGGAATGGCAGGTACCGGGCGGCCCGAAGTTCTGGGGAATGCTGCGCCCCTCTCAGTAGGCCGCCCGGTAAGCGACCCAGAGCCGGATCAGCCGGCCTGCGCGATCCGTTCCTGCGCATCACGGCCAGGATCATGCCCCTCGACCCGGTTTCGCCCCGCCTGCTTGGCACGGTACATCGCCGCATCGGCATCGCTGATACATTGGTGCAGAGCCGCATCAGGGCTCCAGCTTGCGACGCCGAAGGATCCTGACACGATCAGGCTTTCAGGCCATTGCGGATCGGCCATGCGCACAAGGCCCTGCCGTAGGTGTTCGGCAATATGCATCGCGCGCGGCAGCGGGCAATCGGGCAGCAGCAGCAGGAATTCCTCGCCGCCCCAGCGCGCCACCGCACCATCGCCGCGTCCCAGCACATCGCCGGGGCTGACGCTATCGAGGATCAGCCTGGCCGACCGTTGCAGCACGCTGTCGCCGGTGGCGTGGCCATGCCGGTCATTGATCGTCTTGAAGTGATCGAGATCGATCAGGATCAGGCTGAGCGGGGCATCGCCGGCCTTTTTCCTGAGGCTGTTGGCAAGGGCTTCGAAGGCACGGCGGTTGAACAATCCGGTCAGGCTGTCGCGGTTGGCAAGAAACTCTGCCCGCTCCAGCGCCAGCGCGAGTTCCTGCGCCAGATGCTCTTTTTCCAGCTGTGTGCGGATCAGGGTGCGATCCTGCTGGCGCACTGCGCTGGCCATCGCCCAGAATCCCGGCACCAGTCCGATGGTCGCCACCAGCGGGATCGGCCCGATGGCATCGATGAAAATGATCGTCTGCGGCAGCAGGCACAACACAAGGCCGGCGAGAAAGTGGAGAAAGGCCGACCACCGCGTTGCGATCACCATGCTGGTGACAGCGACCGAAGCGATGATGATGACACATACAAAGGTCGATGCGATATTCTCGCCCAAAGTCGGCGCGACCGGCAGCATCAGGCCCGCCCACAGGGCGCCGAGGCCGAAGCTGAGGATATTGTAGCCGCGCCACAGGCCGGTTTCCGACGGCGGATGGGCCGCGCTGCGCAGCCGCCGCGCCACCGCAAACATGGCGACAAGGCAGGCGAGATTCAGGACGATCAACACAGCGGTCGTCCGCCAGTCGGCCAGAGACATGCTGCACAGGCCAATCAGCAGCAGCGGCACCAGATTGACCGATTGCCACCGCACGATGTTCTGCAGGAAATATCGCTGCGAAAGTTCCTCGACCTGGTTTTCCAATGCGCCGCCAACGTCCGCGGCGGACACGGGCGTGCAGGCGGGACGGGCTGCAATCATGTTCACGGGAGGATGACCGGCGCTTTCATGAGGGGGGATCGTAGCGCGGATATGTTAAAAAGCTCTCGCCGCTCATCTAGGGCACAGCAAAAAACCCCGGCGGATCGCTCCACCGGGGTTTCATGTTCTGGCCTTGGGCGGACTCGGGCAAAACCCGGATCGTCAGTCGGAGCTGCGCCCCGCTGGCCGGATCGGCGCGGGCACCGGCCAGCAAGGCTGGCCGGGCCGCTAACCGATCAGAAGCCCATGCCGCCCATGCCGCCCATGTCGGGCATGGCAGGCGCGGAGCCCTTGTCTTCGGGACGCTCGACGATGGCCGCTTCGGTGGTGATCAGCAGGCCGGCAACCGAAGCTGCATCCTGCAGTGCAGTGCGCACCACCTTGGTCGGATCGATCACGCCGGCCTTCACCAGGTTTTCGTAGGTGTCGGTTGCGGCGTTGAAGCCCTGCGTTTCGTCATTCTCGCGCAGCAGGTTGCCTGCAACGACCGCGCCATCATGGCCGGCGTTCTGGGCGATCTGCTTGACCGGGGCGGTGATCGCCTTGCGGATGATGTCGATGCCGCGGGTCTGGTCTTCGTTCGCGCCGGTGAGGCCTTCCAGAGCCTTGGTGGCGTAAAGCAGAGCCGTGCCGCCGCCCGGAACGATGCCTTCTTCAACCGCAGCGCGGGTTGCATGAAGCGCGTCATCAACGCGATCCTTGCGCTCCTTCACTTCGACTTCGGTCGCGCCGCCAACCTTGATCACGGCAACGCCGCCAGCCAGCTTGGCCAGACGTTCCTGCAGCTTTTCACGATCGTAGTCGCTGCTGGTGTTGTCGATCTGGGTGCGGATTTCGGCCACGCGCGCCTTGATGTCGTCGGCCGAGCCGGCGCCATCGACGATGGTGGTGTTGTCCTTGTCGATCGAAACCTTCTTGGCTTCGCCGAGCATGCCCACGGTGACGTTTTCGAGCTTGATGCCGAGGTCTTCGGAAATCATCTCGCCCTTGGTCAGGATCGCGATATCCTGCAGCATCGCCTTGCGGCGATCACCAAAGCCGGGGGCCTTGACCGCAGCAACCTTGAGGCCGCCGCGCAGCTTGTTGACCACGAGGGTGGCCAGCGCTTCGCCTTCGATGTCTTCAGCGATGATCAGCAGCGGACGGCCCGACTGCACCACGGCTTCGAGGATCGGCAGCATTGCCTGCAGGTTCGACAGCTTCTTTTCGTGGATCAGGATATAGGGGTTATCCAGTTCCACAGTCATCTTGTCGGGGTTGGTGATGAAGTAGGGCGACAGGTAACCGCGGTCGAACTGCATGCCTTCCACGACATCAAGTTCGAACTCGAGGCCCTTGGCTTCTTCGACGGTGATCACGCCTTCCTTGCCGACCTTGTCCATGGCTTCGGCGATCTTCTCGCCGACTTCACGGTCGCCGTTGGCCGAAATGATGCCGACCTGGGCGATTTCTTCCGAGCCCGAAACGTCCTTCGAACGGCTCTTGAGGTTTTCGACCACGGCGAGGACGGCCTGATCGATCCCGCGCTTCAGGTCCATCGGGTTCATGCCGGCGGCAACCGACTTCATGCCTTCGGTGACGATGGCCTGGGCCAGCACGGTGGCGGTGGTGGTGCCATCGCCGGCGCTGTCATTCGCCTTGCTGGCGACTTCGCGCAGCATCTGGGCGCCCATGTTTTCGAACTTGTCCTTCAGTTCGATTTCCTTGGCGACGGTGACGCCGTCCTTGGTGATGCGGGGCGCACCGAAGCTCTTGTCGATCACGACGTTGCGGCCCTTGGGGCCGAGCGTGACCTTGACGGCATTGGCGAGGATATCGACGCCGCGCAGAATACCTTCGCGGGCTTCGCGGCCGAACTTTACGTCCTTGGCTGCCATGATTGTTTCTCCTGAGATTCGTTGTTTGGGTAAAGGAACGCGAAAGAGATCAGGCTATCAGCCGATGATCCCCATGATGTCGCTTTCCTTCATGATCAGCAGGTCTTCCCCGTCGATCTTGACTTCGGTGCCCGACCACTTGCCGAACAATACGCGGTCGCCGGGCTTGACGTCGAGCGGGATGCGATCGCCGTCTTCATCGCGGTTGCCTTCGCCGACAGCGATGACTTCGCCTTCGCTGGGCTTTTCCTGCGCGCTGTCAGGGATGATAATGCCGCCAGCGGTCTTCTGGTCGGCTTCAATGCGGCGGACGACGACACGGTCGTGCAGCGGACGAAATGCCATTGTGATGACCTTTCCAAAATGGGTTGAGTGTGCTTGGCACTCTCCACCTGAGAGTGCCAACGGGGTGCATTTGGTCGTGAGGGCGTGATGAATCAAGGGTCGATCTCGCAAAAAATGTCGCAGCGGTGATTTTTCCGGAGGGGTGGCCAGGGGCCGGATCGTCGGTTATCTGGCCCGTTTTGTGCCCCACAGGCCCGCCCCTGACCATGAAAGCCCTGATCTGATGTCTTCTCCCAAGCTCCCGCCCGAACTCGCGCGTTTCGGCCCCGAATTTGACATGGCTACGCAGGCATGGGTGTGGCTGCGTGAAAGCATCCCGCAGATCGCGGGTGCATTTGCGGTGCTGGTGATCGGGGTAATTCTGGCGCGGCTGCTGTCCAAGGGGGCAGACCGCGCGCTGACCCGTTCGGGCCGGATCGAGCCGACGGTTGCCAAGTTCCTCGGCAATATCATCAAATACGCGCTGTGGGTGGTGGTTGGCGTTACCGTGCTGACCCAGTTCGGGGTGCAGACCACCAGCATCATCGCGGCGCTGGGTGGTCTGGCGCTGGCGGTGGGTCTCGCGCTGCAAGGCACACTGTCGAATGTCGCGGCAGGCGTGATGATCCTGATCCAGCGCCCGTTCCGTGTGGGTGAGGCGATCAACGCAGGGCAGGTGACCGGCACCGTGCAGGCGATCGGCCTGTTCACCACCGAACTGCTGCAATTCGACGGGCTCTACGTGATGGTTCCCAATAACGAGCTGTGGAACAAGCCGATCATCAATTTCCACCGCATGCCGACCCGCCGTTTCGAGCTGTTGGTCGGGATCGGCTACAGCGACGACATCGAACTGGCACGCAAGGAACTGCTGCAGCTGGCGGATGCCGAAATCCGCGTGCTGGATGAACCTGCGCCCGTGGTGTTCGTGGCGGAGCTGGCGGATAGCGCGGTTACCATCGGGATGCGGGTGTGGTGCAAGACCGAAGATTACCTCGGCCTTACCTGGGCGCTGACAGAAGCGGCCAAGTCCCGCTTTGATGAAAAGGGCATTTCGATCCCCTATCCGCAGCAGGAAGTGCATCATATCACCCAGGTGACGCAGGAGGAGAAAAAGGCGAAGGCGCTTACGCCGCCACCGGCCCCCGCGTCAGATTCAACGCCTCCCGGCGATGCCAGCGCCAAATAAGCAGGACAGCGGCGAAAAATAGCCCGGTTGCCAGGCCGATCCACACGCCCGTGCCTTGAAGCGGGGTGAAGAAGCCCAGACCGATCGACACCCCTATACCCGGCACCCAGTAACTGAAGATCGCGATCCACATCGGCACGCGGGTGTCCTGCAAACCGCGCAGCGCTCCGGCGGCGACAGCCTGCACCCCGTCGGCCAGCTGGAAGATGGCGGCCAGCACCAGATATTGCAGCGCGAACCCGACCAGTGCGGCATTGGCGGGCGCATCGGGATCGACGTAAATCCGCAGCAGCAGTTCGGGGAACAACACCATGGCGAGCGCGGTGATGGCCATGAATCCGGTGCCGATCCCTATCGCCACCCAGCCCGCCCGCGCCGCGCCTATCGGGTCGCGCGCGCCGTAAAAGTAACCCACCCGGATCGCGGCGGCCTGTCCAACGCCGAATGGCACCTGAAACGCCAGCGCCGCCAATTGCAGCGCAACCGTGTGTCCCGCCAACTCTGCCGCGCCAAACCGCCCCATCAGGAACGCCGCCGCACCGAAGATGCCTGCCTCTGCGGTGATGGTCAGCGCAATGGGTGTG
The DNA here is from genome assembly GCF_001296025.1 of Porphyrobacter sp. AAP60. Taxonomy (GTDB): domain Bacteria; phylum Pseudomonadota; class Alphaproteobacteria; order Sphingomonadales; family Sphingomonadaceae; genus Erythrobacter. Next base: position 113,659 of record NZ_LJHV01000011.1, read on the forward strand.
CCGATAACGATAATCTGCCTGAACCGCGTCCAGTCTGGCGCCCAGAAGCGGCCGAACACATGGTAACGGTGCAGCCGCCGGTCGAGCCTGATCGCCAGCACATAGGCGCCCAGCGTGAAGAAGGCGGTGATGATCGTGGCAATCGCCGCGCCTGCCAGTCCCATCTCCGGCGCGCCAAGGTTGCCGAAAATAAAGGCGTAATTGGCCAGCGCATTCACAAAGATACCAAGGCCCGTGATCGCCGTGGCGAAGATCGGGCGGCCCAGCGCCGACACGAAATTGCGCAGCACCGCCGCCAACAGCATCGGCACCATCGAGAAGATGATAACGTTGTTATACTGGTTGGCGAGGGCGATGATGCCCGGCTGCTGGCCGGAAACCTGCATGATCGGATCGAGCAGCAAGCAAAGCCCCATTCCGCCCGCGCCGGAAATAACCGCCAGCCATAACGCCATCCGCACTGATCGCCGCACCGGACGCAGTGCGGGTGCGCGCGCGCCGACAGCTTCGGCAATCAGCGGGGCGACCGCGCCCGTCAGGCCGGTCAGCGCCCACAGCACCAGCCCGAACAACGACACCGCCAGCGCCGATGCGGCAAGCTGCTGTTCGCCCAGCCGGGCGATGAAGATCACGTCGACCGCATAGGTCAGCATTTGCAACAGGTTGGCAGCCGCCAGCGGCCCCGCGAGACCAAGCGTCGCGCGCAGTTCCTGCCCCCAGCCGGGCGTATCGGGATTGGCAGCCTGTTGCATCATTGTTCCAGCGCCCGCTGCAAAGCGAGCCGGCCCGGATAGGGGCAGGGGCGATTCGGGGAAAGCGCAAATGCCCTTATGGTAATGCGGACGGCTAAATGTCGCTACGAGATCGTGGTTTTCAGCCGGTTACAGCAGCACACCAAAAAGGGCGGCGCCATTGCTGACGCCGCCCTCCCATCTGCGAGTGCTTCAAGACACCCGCAAAACTTGTGGTCAAGATTACTTGAGCTCGACGGTGCCGCCGGCTGCTTCGATCTTGGCCTTGATGTCTTCGGCTTCAGCCTTGTTGACGCCTTCCTTGATGGCCTTGGGAGCCGATTCAACGAGGGTCTTGGCTTCGGTCAGACCGAGGCCGGTGATGCCACGGACTTCCTTGATGACTTGGATCTTCTTCCCGCCGTCGCCGGTCAGGATGACATCGAATTCGGTCTGCTCTTCGACAGCTTCGGCAGCAGCGGCCGGGCCGGCAGCAACCGCGACAGCAGCAGCGGCGCTAACGCCCCATGCTTCTTCGAGGGCCTTGGCGAGATCGGCTGCTTCGAGCACGGTCAGCTTCGAAAGTTCTTCAACAAGCTTGGCAATATCGGCCATGATGGTTCACTCCAAATTGTGGCGGGGTCGGACACCATGTCCAAAACCCCAAGATTGTTTCGTCTGGCGAAAAACGTCTCTTAGGCTGCCTTGTCCGCGTAAGCGGCAAACACACGGGCGACCTTCGCGGCGGGCGCGGTAACGACCTGGGCGATTTTCGTCGCAGGTGCGTTGACCAGACCGATAAGCTTGGCGCGCAGTTCGTCGAGGCTGGGCATCGAGGCAAGCGCCTTGATTCCGGCTTCGTCGAGAACGACCGAACCCATCGAACCGCCGACGATTTCAAGCTTGTCGTTCGTCTTGGCGAATTCGACAGCGGCCTTTGCAGCCGCGACCGGGTCAGTCGACCAGGCCAGCCCGACCGGGCCAGTGAGCATGTCACTGAGCCCGACATAGTCGGTGTTTTCAAGAGCGAGATTGGCGAGACGGTTCTTCGCAACCTTGTAGGTGGCGCCAGCATCGCGCATCTTCAGGCGCAGGGCGGTGGACTGGGCCACCGTCATGCCGAGGTTACGGGTGACAACCACCACTGCAACTTCGGAGAAGACCGCATTGAGCTGGGCAACCGCGTCGGCTTTCTGCGAACGATCCATGCCATACTCCTTCACTAATGGCCGGACGGGCGGCTGCCCGAACGACCGGCTACGTTTGTCCATGGCGAAGCCGGGGCTCCGTCACGGGCGAGTCCGTCGAAAGGGAAGGAGGGTGTGCGCCGGCATCATGGCAGGCACGCAAGCAAGCAACCGGGGTCGCCTGCGGAATCTCGTTTCCCCGTCTAGGCTGGAAATTAAGAAGGCCATATTGCCTTCACCAACTGTCTCGGACGGATGACCACCCGGAGGTGATCGACGCGGGCCATTAAGCCAATGCCTCACAGAGTCAAGTACTCTGACCAACTGCAAGCGACCCGATCCGCGGCACAGATGGGTCGCCGGCAGGCACCAATTCCACGCCCGCGCGCCGCGTCGCATGGATAGCTGCCATTACTGATGATCCCGTCAAGGTCAGCGCAAGAAAGCCGACGACGATTGAATCCAGCACCATTGCCGCCCAGTCGAGTGCCGAAGGCAAGAAGACCACCGCCGCGATGGCTAGCGCGTAATGCAGCACCATCAGCGGCATCATACCAGTTACCATCAGACCGGCGGCGTGCCAGAATCCCTTGTGCATGATCGCGAACGACCGCAGCGGTGTGATGGCCCGGTTTCCAACCGCCCAGCCCGCGCTCCATGCGGCGAGATAGAGCGCCAGAACCATTGAGCCGATACTCAGCGCGAACGAAGCGATCGTCGCGCCCTGGCCTTCAAGTCCGGCTAGTTCCGTCAGTGAAGGGCCGAACAATCCCCACCACATCTGAATGGCACCAAAGGCGAAAACCACCAGCCACAGCCCGAATGCCGGCCACTCGATCCGCGACGCGCGCGATGGGTCGCGCAGCAGAACGAAACGGACGAACCAGTATCCCGGCAAATACAGCGCCAGCGTCTTGACGAAGCCGAATTGCAACCGCAGCGGATCGGTTTCGGCCGCCATCGCGCCAGCTTCGTCTACATACATTCCGCCGCGCAATTCGATAATGTGCTGTGCCATCTCCACCAACACCGGGATCAGAAACAGCAGCGGGCAGGCCACGGCAAAGGCGGCAGCGTGGCGATAGATCGCCTTGGTATCGGATAGCAGCGCTTTCATGTTCTACTTCCCTTCGTAGCCGAGCAGATCGCCCGGCTGGCAGTTCAATTCGCGGCAGATCGCAGCGAGGGTGGAAAAGCGGATCGCTTTGGCCTTGCCGGTCTTGAGGATCGACAGGTTGGCCAACGTGAGATCAATGCGGTTTGCAAGCTCGGTCAGGGTCATGCCCCGCGCCTCGAGCAGTGTATCAAGGCGAACGGTGATTGAATCTCCCCCGGCCATCAGACCGTCCCCTCAAGCTCTTCGCGCATGGTGACGCCCTCGGAGAAAATCCGGGCAAGCACAAACAGAAGCCCCGCCACCAGCCACGGGGTGAGCGAGGGCGACCACCCAAGATATTCGCCGGTCTTCTCGCTCACGTTGATCGAAGCGATGCCGAAGACGAGATCAACTATGCAGACGCCGAGCAGGCAAAAGGCAACCGTGCGCAATCGTGCAATGCTGGCCAGAGAGAAAACAAGGCCCGATTGCGCATCACGGATCATCGCGCGCAGCCGTGTGAAGATGATGTGCGCCAGCGGTATCGTGACCAGAGTTGCGGCCGCAGCAACGCGCAGCCACTCTACGAGTGCAGCCGTTTCCTGGGGGCTGAACTCGCTCCGCATTTGGTCTGAAAAGGCCGAGGAATCGATCGCGGCAATAGCGAACAATACCAGCATCGGCACGCCGACAGCCCAATTAAGCACATTGAGCAGGCCAAGAAAGGAGTGGGCAAAGCGGAGCATGGATCATTCGTCCCGTTGGTGTTATTGAAAAACAATAAATCGTAAATTTCTTATCGTCAATCAATAATATTGAAAAACGATATGATTGTCGGCGATTGCAGAAAATGGGGTAAGCTGAAGGCCCATTGAGCGCCCGATCGCCGTTGACACTGGTAAAGGGCAATCCTACATGCGCCCCTCGCGTTTGCTTCGAGCAAGACTGATTCATACGCGGTGGATCGGTCCGGGAAGGAAGCAGCGCCTGCCAGTTTCGCGACGCACATAATCATTGCTGCTGCCAGCGCCGGCCATGGTCGGGGCTAGGCGAGCGGCTTATGCGCGTTTCCGAATGGCACCCCGATCGCGACGGACACAGCGAATTTCCTAGCCGGTGCGGACATCCTCCGCGCGGCACAACTAAAGAGGCACACTCCTCCATGGCAACCAAGGCCAAGTCGCCCGTCACCCGCAGCCGCACGGCGCAGGGCACCGCAAAGCGGCGCATCCGCAAGATCTTCGGCGACATCCACGAAGTGGTGCAGATGCCGAACCTGATCGAGGTTCAGCGCGAAAGCTACGAGCAGTTCCTGCGTTCGGACAAGGCGACCGGCTATGTCTCGGGCCTCGAAAAGACCCTGCGCTCGGTCTTCCCGATCCGCGATTTCGCCGGCACCGCCGAGCTCGATTTCGTCCATTACGAACTCGAAGAGCCCAAGTACGACACCACCGAGTGCCGTCAGCGCGGCATTACCTATGCCGCCCCGATGAAGGTGACACTGCGTCTCATCGTCTTCGAGGTGGATCAGGAAACCGAAACCCGCAGCGTCCTCGATATCAAGGAGCAGGACGTTTACATGGGCGACATGCCGCTCATGACCGACAACGGCACCTTCATCATCAACGGCACCGAGCGTGTTATCGTGTCGCAGATGCACCGTTCGCCGGGCGTGCTGTTCGATCACGATCGCGGCAAGACCCACTCGTCGGGCAAGCTGCTGTTCGCTGCCCGCGTGATTCCGTACCGCGGCTCGTGGCTCGATTTCGAATTCGACGCCAAGGACATCGTCAACGTCCGCATCGACCGCAAGCGCAAGCTGCCGGTCACCGCGCTGCTCTATTCGCTCGGCCTCGATGCCGAGGGCATCCTCTCGCACTTCTACAACACCGTGGTGTGGGACCGTGCCAAGGATGGCTGGAAGATCCCGTTCGTGCCCGAGCAATGGCGCGGGTCCAAGCCGACTTTCCCGCTGATCGACGCTGCCACCGGCGAGGAAGTGTTCCCCGCCGGCCAGAAGATCAGCCCGCGCGCCGCCAACAAGGCCGCCAAGGATGGTCTCGCCAATCTGCTGCTGCCGACCGAAGAAGTCGTCAGCCGCTATGCCGCGCGTGACATGATCGATGAAAGCACCGGCCGCATCCACATCGAAGCGGGTGACGAGCTGACGCTCGAGCATATCGAAGCTTTCGATAAGGCCGGGATCGATCAGCTCGAACTGCTCGACATCGACGAAATCAACACCGGTCCGTGGATCCGCAACACGCTGAAGGCCGACAAGGCCGAAAACCGTGATGAAGGCTTGGAAGCCATCTACAAGGTCATGCGTCCGGGCGAACCGCCGACGAAGGAAACCGCCGAGGCGCTGTTCGAAGGCCTGTTCTTCGATGCCGAACGCTATGACCTTTCGGCTGTGGGCCGTGTGAAGCTCAACATGCGTCTCGGCCTTGATGCCGAAGACACCGTGACCACGCTGCGCAAGGAAGACATTCTTGCCGTGGTCAAGGAACTTGTCGGCCTGAAGGACGGCAAGGGCGAAGTCGATGATATCGACAACCTCGGCAACCGCCGCGTGCGTTCGGTGGGCGAGCTGCTGGAAAACCAGTACCGCGTCGGCCTGCTGCGCATGGAGCGCGCCGTGAAGGAGCGCATGTCGTCGGTCGATGTCAGCACCGTGATGCCGAACGATTTGATCAACGCAAAGCCCGCGGTGGCCGCAGTGCGTGAATTCTTCGGCTCTTCGCAGCTGTCGCAGTTCATGGATCAGACCAACCCGCTGTCGGAAGTCACCCACAAGCGCCGCGTTTCGGCCTTGGGCCCGGGTGGTCTTACCCGTGAGCGCGCGGGCTTCGAAGTCCGCGACGTTCACCCGACCCACTATGGCCGTATCTGCCCGATCGAAACGCCGGAAGGCCCGAACATCGGTCTGATCAACAGCCTCGCCAGCTTCAGCCGCGTCAACAAGTACGGGTTCATCGAAACCCCGTACCGCAAGGTGATCGACGGCAAGGTGACCGCCGACGTGATCTATCTTTCCGCAATGGAAGAGCAAAAGCACACCGTCGCGCAGGCTTCGGCCGAGCTGAACGAAGACGGCTCGTTCGTCGAAGAACTGGTGTCGGCGCGTCACAACGGCGATAACCTGATGGCGATGCGTGAACACGTGACGCTGATGGACGTCAGCCCGAAGCAGCTCGTTTCGGTTGCGGCATCGCTGATCCCGTTCCTGGAAAACGATGACGCCAACCGTGCCCTGATGGGCTCGAACATGCAGCGCCAGGCGGTGCCGCTCGTCAAGGCCGAAGCGCCGTGGGTCGGCACCGGCATGGAAGAAACCGTGGCGCGCGATTCGGGCGCCGCGATTGCTGCCCGCCGCGGCGGGATTGTCGATCAGGTCGATGCGACCCGTATCGTTATCCGCGCCATCGGCGATGTCGAACCCGGTCAGTCGGGCGTGGACATCTACACGTTGCAGAAGTTCCAGCGTTCGAACCAGAACACCTGCATCAACCAGCGTCCGCTGGTGAAGGTGGGCGATGTGATCGAACAGGGTGACATCATTGCCGATGGCCCCTCGACCGATCTGGGCGAACTCGCGCTCGGCAAGAACAGCCTCGTCGCGTTCATGCCGTGGAACGGCTACAACTACGAGGATAGTATCCTCATCTCCGAACGCATCGTGAAGGACGACGTCTTCACCTCGATCCATATCGAGGAATTCGAAGTCATGGCGCGCGATACCAAGCTCGGGCCGGAAGACATCACCCGCGACATTCCCAACGTTGGCGAGGAAGCTCTGCGCAACCTCGACGAAGCGGGTATCGTCTACATCGGTGCGGAAGTTCACCCCGGTGACATTCTGGTCGGCAAGATCACCCCCAAGGGTGAATCGCCGATGACGCCGGAAGAAAAGCTGCTGCGCGCGATCTTCGGCGAAAAGGCAAGCGATGTGCGTGACACTTCGCTGCGTCTGCCGCCGGGCGTTGCGGGCACCATCGTCGAAGTCCGGGTGTTCAACCGCCACGGGATCGAGATCGATGACCGTACCCGTGCGATCCAGAACGAGGAAATCGAACGTCTCCGCAAGGACGCTGCCGATGAACGCAACATCCTCAACCGCGCGACCTATAACCGCCTGCGTGACATGCTGATCGGCCAGACCGCATCGGCTGCTCCCAAGGGCGGGAAGAAGGGCGAGGCCATTACCGAGGCCATGCTCGAGGAAATCGATCGCCACGAATGGTTCAAGTTCGCGGTGGCCGAAGATGGTCGTCAGGCGCAGATCGAAGCGGTGAAGACGCAGTACGACGAAGCCGTCGCGGTGATCGATGCCAAGTTCCAGGACCGCAAGGAAAAGCTGGAACGCGGCGATGAACTCGCGCCGGGCGTGCTCAAGATGGTCAAGGTGTTCGTGGCGGTGAAGCGCAAGCTGCAGCCGGGCGACAAGATGGCTGGTCGCCACGGGAACAAGGGTGTCATCAGCCGCATTCTGCCGGCCGAAGACATGCCGTTCCTTGAAGACGGCACGCCGGTTGATCTGGTGCTGAACCCGCTGGGCGTGCCTTCACGCATGAACGTCGGGCAGATCTTCGAAACGCACCTGGGCTTTGCGGCCCGTGCGCTCGGCCACGAAATCAAGGATATGCTTGACCAGTGGCGTGCCCAGCACCCGAACGCTGCCGAAGACTTCGCCGGCATCAAGCCGCCCGAAGCGGTGGTGGACCGGTTGAAGGACATTTATGGCGACCAGTATTTCGACGATCTCAACAGCCGCACCACGGCCGATATCGTCGAACTGGCGGGCAATCTTGCAGCAGGCGTGCCGATGGGTACCCCGGTGTTCGATGGCGCACGCGAAGCCGACGTTTCGGACATGCTGATCAAGGCGGGGATCGATTCTTCGGGTCAGTCCACGCTGTATGATGGCCGCACCGGCGAAGCGTTTGACCGCAAGGTCACCGTGGGCATCATCTACATGCTCAAGCTGCACCACTTGGTCGACGACAAAATCCACGCGCGTTCGATCGGCCCCTACAGCCTCGTCACCCAGCAGCCGCTGGGCGGTAAGGCGCAGTTCGGCGGCCAGCGCTTCGGGGAAATGGAAGTCTGGGCGCTGCAGGCTTACGGCGCGGCTTACACCTTGCAGGAAATGCTGACGGTGAAGTCCGATGACGTGGTCGGCCGCACCAAGGTCTATGAAGCGATCGTCAAGGGTGACGACACCTTCGAGGCCGGCATCCCGGAGAGCTTCAACGTGCTCGTCAAGGAAATGCGCTCTCTGGGTCTGAACGTCGAACTGAAGTCGATCCTCGACGAGGAAGACGCCGACCAGACCGACTACAGCGCGATTGCAGCGGATTAAGCGGGCGAGGGGCCGGGTGTTTGCGCACCGGCCCCCGCCAACCGCGCCTTTAAGTTTCATCCCCTAAAGGGAACACAGCAATGAACGAACTCAGCAAATTCACCAACCAGCTGGCGAAGCCCGAAACCTTCGACCAGATCCAGATCGGCATCGCTTCACCCGAGCGTATCCGCTCGTGGTCGTACGGCGAGATCAAGAAGCCCGAAACCATCAACTACCGCACGTTCAAGCCCGAACGTGACGGGTTGTTCTGTGCGCGCATCTTCGGCCCCGTGAAGGATTACGAGTGCCTGTGCGGCAAGTACAAGCGCATGAAGTACAAGGGCGTCGTTTGCGAAAAGTGCGGCGTCGAAGTCACCGTCACCAAGGTGCGCCGCGAGCGCATGGGCCACATCGAACTGGCCGCCCCGGTCGCGCATATCTGGTTCCTGAAGTCGCTGCCGTCACGCATCGGCCTGCTGCTCGACATGCAGTTGAAGCAGCTTGAGCGCGTGCTGTATTTCGAAAGCTACATCGTCACAGAACCGGGCCTCACCCCGCTGGAGAAATTCCAGCTGATGACCGAAGACGAACTGCTCGAAGCGCAGGACGAATATGGCGAGGACGCCTTCACCGCCGATATCGGCGCGGAAGCCGTGCGTACCATGCTGATGCAGCTCGACCTCGAAAACGAGCGCGATGTGCTGATGGAAGAGCTGGCGACCACCAAGTCGCTGCTCAAGCCCAAGAAGATCATCAAACGGCTGAAGGTCGTGGAAAGCTTCATCGACTCGGGCAACCGCCCGGAATGGATGATCCTTGAAGTGATCCCCGTGATCCCGCCCGAGCTGCGCCCGCTGGTGCCGCTGGATGGTGGCCGCTTTGCGACGTCCGATCTCAACGATCTCTATCGCCGCGTGATCAACCGCAACAACCGTCTGAAGCGCCTGATCGAGCTGCGCGCGCCGGACATCATTGTCCGCAACGAAAAGCGCATGTTGCAGGAAGCCGTTGACGCGCTGTTCGACAATGGCCGCCGTGGCCGCGTTATCACCGGTGCCAACAAGCGTCCGCTGAAGTCGCTGTCCGACATGCTCAAGGGCAAGCAGGGCCGCTTCCGTCAGAACCTGCTCGGCAAGCGCGTCGATTATTCGGGCCGTTCGGTGATTGTGACCGGGCCGGAATTGAAGCTGCACCAGTGCGGCCTGCCAAAGAAGATGGCGCTCGAACTGTTCAAGCCGTTCATCTACGCCCGTCTGGACGCCAAGGGTCTTTCGATGACTCTGAAGCAGGCCAAGAAGTGGGTGGAAAAGGAACGCAAGGAAGTCTGGGACATCCTTGACGAAGTGATCCGCGAACACCCCGTGCTGCTCAACCGTGCGCCGACGCTTCACCGTCTTGGCATCCAGGCGTTCGAGCCCGTGCTGATCGAAGGCAAGGCGATCCAGCTGCACCCGCTCGTCTGTTCGGCCTTCAATGCCGACTTCGACGGTGACCAGATGGCTGTCCACGTTCCGCTTTCGCTGGAAGCCCAGCTTGAAGCGCGCGTGCTGATGATGTCGACCAACAACATCCTCTCGCCCGCCAACGGCAAGCCGATCATCGTGCCTTCGCAGGACATGGTTCTGGGGATCTACTACCTCTCGATGGAGCGGCAGGAAAAGCACCCGGAATTCATCGACAACGCCGATGGCACCAAGGTCGAAAGGCTCCCCCGCTTTTCGGACATGGCCGAAGTGCACCAGGCACTCGAGGCCAAGGCCGTCACGCTGCACACCAAGATCATCGCCCGCGTTCCGCAGGCCGATGAAAGCGGCAAGGTGGCAATGACGCGCTTCGTCACCACGCCGGGCCGGATGCTGATCGGCGAGTGCCTGCCCAAGAACCACAAGGTGCCGTTCGACATCGTGAACCGCCTGCTCACCAAGCGTGAGATCGGTGACGTGATCGATCAGGTCTATCGTCACACCGGCCAGAAAGACACGGTGCTGTTCGCCGATGCGATCATGAGCCTTGGCTTCCGCCATGCGTTCAAGGCTGGCATCAGCTTCGGCAAGGATGACATGATCATCCCCGACGCCAAGATCAAACTGGTCGACGAGACCAAGGATCTGGTGGCCGGATACGAGCAGCAGTACCAGGACGGCCTGATCACCCAGCAGGAAAAGTACAACAAGGTGATCGACGCCTGGTCGAAGTGCGGTGACATGGTCTCCGACGCGATGATGGCGGAGATCAAGGCGACTCCGATCGATGCGGAAACGGGCAAGGAAGCCCAGATCAACTCGATCTACATGATGAGCCACTCCGGCGCCCGTGGTAGCCCGGCACAGATGAAGCAGTTGGCCGGGATGCGCGGGCTGATGGCCAAGCCTTCGGGCGAGATCATCGAAACGCCGATCATCTCGAACTTCAAGGAAGGTCTGACCGTTCTTGAATACTTCAACTCGACCCACGGTGCCCGTAAGGGCCTTGCGGATACCGCGTTGAAGACCGCAAACTCCGGTTACCTGACCCGCCGTCTGGTCGACGTGTCGCAGGATTGCGTCATCGTCGAAGAAGATTGCGGCACGCAGAACGCGCTCGAAATGCGCGCCATCGTGCAGGGCGGTTCCGTAATTGCCTCGCTCGGCGAGCGTATTCTGGGCCGCACTGTGGCCGAGGACATTCTCAACGCGGCAACCGGCGAAGTGATCGTTCCTGCGGGCACCTTGCTCGACGAAGCGATGGTGAAGGATATCGAGGCGGCTGAAGTGCAGTCGGCCAAGATCCGCTCGCCGCTGATCTGCGAAGCCGACATGGGCGTATGCGGCACCTGCTACGGCCGTGACCTTGCCCGCGGGACTCCGGTGAACATCGGTGAAGCTGTTGGCGTTATTGCCGCGCAGTCGATCGGCGAGCCCGGCACCCAGCTGACGATGCGGACCTTCCACATCGGCGGCGCGGCGCAGCTCAATGAAACCAGCCACCTCGAGGCGATCTCGGATGGCCGGATCGAACTGCGTGACATGCCGACCATCAGCGACAAGCGTGGTCGTATCCTCAGCCTTGCCCGCAACGGCGAGATTGCGGTGATCGATGCCGAAGGGCGCGAGCGCGAAATGCACAAGGTGCCCTATGGTACCGTGCTGATGTTCAAGGATGGCGATCAGGTGAAGATCGGCGACCGGATTGCCGAATGGGATCCGTTCACCCTGCCGATCATCACCGAACAATCGGGTGTGGTGAAGTATCAGGATCTGGTCGAGGGCATTACGCTCGAAGAACAGATGGATGATGCAACCGGTATCGCGCAGCGCGTCGTGACCGAAAACCGTGCAACCGGCCGCAAGAAGAAGGAAGATCTGCGTCCACGTATGACCCTTCTGGCCGAGGGCAGCGGTGACATCGAAGCGGCACGTTACATGCTCGCTCCAGGCACCACCCTGTCGGTCGAGGATGGCCAGACGGTTGAAGCCGGCGATATTCTCGCCCGCGCCAGCCGCGAAGCCGCCAAGACCCGTGACATCACCGGCGGTTTGCCGCGCGTGGCCGAACTGTTCGAGGCGCGTATGCCAAAGGACGTATCGGTCATCGCCAAGATTTCCGGCCGGATCGAATTCGTCCGCGAATACAAGGCGAAGCGCAAGATCGCGATCATCCCCGAGGAAGGCGAAGCAGTGGAATACCTGATCGCCAAGACCAAGGTGATTGACGTGCAGGAAGGCGATTACGTGAAGAAGGGTGACACCCTTGTTTCCGGATCACCCAACCCGCACGACATCCTTGAAGTGATGGGCGTGGAAGCGTTGGCCGAATATCTGGTTGACGAGATCCAGGAAGTCTATCGCTTGCAGGGCGTGAAGATCAACGACAAGCACATCGAAGTGATCGTTCGCCAGATGCTGCAAAAGGTCGAGATCACCGAAGGCGGGGACACCACCCTGCTGCCCGGCGAACAGGTCGATCTGGCAGAAATGCTCGAGATCAACGGCAAGCTGGCCAAGGGCAAACAGCCCGCGGAAGGCAAGCCGGTGCTGCTCGGCATCACCAAGGCGTCGCTGCAAACCCGCAGCTTCATCTCGGCGGCCTCGTTCCAGGAAACCACCCGCGTGCTGACGCAGGCGGCGGTCGAAGGGAAAAAGGACACGTTGATCGGTCTGAAGGAAAACGTGATCGTCGGTCGTCTCATCCCTGCCGGTACCGGCGCGGGCATGAACCGTCTGCGCGTGACCGCCAACAGCCGTGACGCCTCGCTGAAGGCGGCGTGGAAGAAGCAGCAGGATGCGCTTGCCGCGTCCGGTCAACGCGAAGCCGAACCGGCGGCCGATGCTGTCGGCTCGGAAGAGAAGATGAAGGCTGCGATGGCTGCCATGGCAGCCGCAGCGCCTGCAACCGATGTCGAGGATGCCGGCGAGGAATAAGCTCCGCCACCTATTTTTCAGACCACGGATTGCCCCGCCGCAGCCTTTGGGCCGCGGCGGGGCTTTTCTTTGTCCGGACGCACAAGAATACGCTATTGCAAATCACTCGCATCAAGGATAGGTCTGTGATCATGCCACTGGCCCAGCAAAAGCGAGGTTTCATGCCGCAGCACCGCCCATCTTCCGCCACTACGAGAAACATCATCGCCGCTTTGGCTGTGCCGCCGCGGATCGAGACGCTGGGGCCGGTTGCGGGGCGTTTTCTCCACGCCTTGCGGCTGATCGCGCTGCACGAGCGCATGGGCCGCGATCCGGTGCCGGAACTGGCGATACGGCTGGGCAGTGTGGCGATCGCGGCCAAGGCGCTGATCCTGGCGCAGACCATCTCCGCGGCCTGGCCGGAAAACATCCACGTTTCGCGCTTCTGCTGCCGCTTGCTCAGCCATGACGAGGCGACCATCGGTGCTTTCATCGATGCTGCCTTTCATGGCAACAGGGCCGGTTTTGAAGACGCGCTTGCCGGTCTGATCCGGCCCGAACGTATGCACCGCCTGTGGGAGGGCGCGCTTGCCTTGACAGCGGCAGAGCTGCGCGCCGCCTGAGGCCTTGCGGGCAAGGCGTGCGCGCTTTACCGCACCGGCCATGACCACCGCGCCCGCCATCACCCGCTTTGCCCCTTCACCCACCGGCCGCCTTCACGTCGGCAATATCCGCACCGCTCTGCACAACTGGATGTTGGCGCGGCGCAATGGCGGAACTTTCATTCTGCGGATCGATGATACCGATGCGGCGCGCAGTCTTGAGGAATATGTCGACGCGATCCGCATGGATCTGGTCTGGCTGGGCCTCGATTGGGATCAGGAGGAGCGCCAGTCTGCGCGGTTGGATCGCTACGAAGCAGCCTTTGCCGCGCTGAAAGCAGCAGGGCGCATCTATCCCTGTTATGAAACCGCGCAGGAACTGGACGTGAAGCGCAAGATTGCGCTGGGGCGCGGGTTGCCGCCTATCTACGATCGCGGGTCTCTGAAGCTGACTGATGCCGAGCGGGCTGCCAAGGAAGGTGAGGGCGTCGCGCCGCATTGGCGCTTCCTGCTCGATCATGCAGAACCGATCGTGTGGGAGGACGGGATCCGCGGTACCCAGAAATTTGATGCCGCCCAGCTATCCGATCCAGTGATCCGCCGTGCAGACGGATCATGGCTCTACATGATGCCGAGCGCGGTGGACGATATTGACATGGGCGTAACCCAAGTGCTGCGCGGCGAAGATCATGTTTCCAACACTGCGGTGCAAATTCAGATATTTACCGCGCTTTATGCTGCGGGTTTTGCTGCAACCGGAAGTGCAGCAAAAACATTGCCGGAATTTGCGCATGAGGCGCTGCTGGTGGGGCGGGAGGGCAAGCTTTCGAAACGACTGGGCTCCTTGGGCTGCGATGCTTTTCGTGAACGCGGGATCGAACCGGAAGCGATCATCTCGCTGCTGGCTCGGCTCGGCACCTCGCAACCGGTCGAGCCCGTGGCTGACCGTGCGGCACTGGTCGAAAGCTTCGACCTCTCCACCTTCGGGCGCGCGCCGGCGAAGTTTGATGAGAAAGACCTTGAACGGCTCAATGCCGGGATCGTCCATCAACTGCCCTTCGAAGCGGTCGCATCGCGCCTGCCGAAGGGGATGGATGCTGCCGGTTGGCACGCCGTCCGCCCTAATCTTGCCCATGTCGGCGAGGCGGTGGACTGGTGGCGGTTGGTGACCGGTCCGATTGACCAGCCCGAGTTCTCGAAGGACGACAAAGAGTTTCTTGCCGAGGCTGCGCGGTTGCTGGTGTGGGGCGAAAATCCCTGGGCGGCCCTCACCACCGCTCTGAAAGAAGCGACCGGGCGAAAGGGCAAGCCGCTGTTCCTGCCGCTGCGTCAGGCGTTGACCGGGATGGATCACGGCCCCGATATGGGCGAACTCCTGCCTCTGATCGGAGAACAAGAGGCAAGGGCGCGACTGGCAAAGGCAATCGCATAATCCCCCGCGCTCGCGTGGCTGGCAGCGAGAAACCAGACCATCCAATATTCTTGAAGTGTAACAGCCTTTGTAATTTGAGGCGATTTTGCCAGCCAGCTATGCCCGCTCCATTCGGTGTCGAAGGGGGGAATCGTGCAAAAAGCTGGACCAACCCCCGGCGAGGCGCATGGGCAAACCAATGCTGTACCGTCGACAGCAGCCGGGCCGGGGAACGGCGGGCGGCCTTTCGCGATCTGGCGATCGTTGGCATTTCTCTTACTCGCCGTTCCGGCATTGGCTCTCCCCGCAGCCGCACAGGCGCAGGGCCAATCGCTTAGTCAAGATGCTGCGTCTTGCGATGGGGG
Organism: Porphyrobacter sp. AAP60; assembly: GCF_001296025.1. GTDB lineage: Bacteria > Pseudomonadota > Alphaproteobacteria > Sphingomonadales > Sphingomonadaceae > Erythrobacter. The sequence goes on from NZ_LJHV01000011.1 coordinate 128,774, forward strand.
TAACATTGCCGCCTGCTCCCGCGCCGGTCTGCTGTATTCCGACCCTGAGAGCGCCGATTACGATAGCTTCACCAGTCTACGATTCCTTCAAAAGGCTTGTTTTGCCTTGGATGGGGCGGCGTGCGGCAGGCTGGCCCTGATCTATTTTGACGGCGAAGGCGATGTAGAGCGGGACTGGAGCGCGGCGGCCAAGTTTTCGCAAGATGCCTGCAGCAAGAACGACCGTGACGGCTGCGATGTGGCAGAAGCCATCTTCGCTGACAGCAATTCATCCTTTTTCGATGCCGCAAGAGCGCTTCGCTTTCGTAAGGTGAATTGCAATTTTGGCCGCTGGGAATCGTGTTCGCAGCTGGCGCGCATCATTTATAATCTCGGCGATTATCGTAACGCCGAACAAATCGCCGCACGTTCGTGTGGCGCGGCAGGCTCCACAGGCCCCGATCGCAAGGAAATCTGCGATCTGGCCGGTGCGCTCGCATCGCGGCGGATCAAGCTGGAGGAAGCCGAAGCGCAGGCGAGTGCTCGCCAGCAGGCGGCCCAGCAGGCCGAACGTGCCAACAGGCGCGGCATGGTGGATCTGTTTCTGCGCAAGGGCGATTACGACGGTGCAATATACGCCGCGATCTACCACGCACGCACCGTCTCGGATGCCGAATACGCTCTTTCTGCCACGATCAGGGGCGGTGCGATCGGCAGTGTTTACCTCGAACATCTCTACATTCTCGATAACTGGATAGCGTCCGGTAATCTCAACCAGATCGTCAACGCCGAAATTGCACGCCGATCAAAGGGCAATGATTGCGGGATCTATAATTGCACCAACACGCCCGGCGCATCGTCTGCGCGATGGGCCGCAGCAAATGGCGGACGCAGCAGCAGCGGGTACCGGCCGCCATCATCGTCGGCTCCCGAAGTGAAATACGGATTGAGCAGCGCAGAAGCGCGCCAGCAGACGCGCGAGAAGTACCGCAGCGCGCATTGCACCATGACCAACAACGCCAATCGCTATGCCTGCCAGTAAGGCGTCAGGCGTTCCCGCAACCATCGCAACAAGGGCCACCGCCCCTGCCGGAGATGCAATATGCTGAGCACAATCTTTAAATCGACATTCGCCGTGGCATTGATTTGTATCGCCAACACGGCAAGCGCGCAGGGCACGCCTTCGGTGTATCAGCAGGCGGCGCTGGACGGACAGGAAGCGCAGAACCGCGGCGATCTGAAAACCGCGTTCGATAAGTTCACCTTCGCTTGTCTGAGCGGGGATGTTTACGTCGCGTGCAACAACGCTGGCTCCATGGCCTATGACGGTACGCATGTGACCAAGGACCTGCCGCTTGCGCGGCGCCTCTACAGCCGGGCCTGCGCTGCCAAGATCGCCGCATCCTGCGAAGTCTATGGTGCAATGCTGAAGTCGGGCGAAGGCGGGCCGAAGGACATTGCAGGTTCGCTCGGGCCGCTGGGGATTGCATGCGACAGCACCTATGGCGGCGCGTGCTACAATGCGGGCTATATCCATTTTGCCGCCTTGCTGGGCAAAAGTGATCTGGCAATCGCGCGCAGATATTTCGATCTGTCGTGTGACCGCCAATATGCGCCGGGATGCTATGCCGCCGGCCTGGCGAAGCAGAAGGCCGAAGGCGCCGCCGCAATAGATCTTGTCGGAGCAGCGAGAGCTTTCGGCAAGGCTTGCGAACTCGGCTATGCCGACGGGTGCCTGAATTACGGTGTTGCGCAGATCAGCGCTGAAGGCATGGCGGAAGATGCTGCAGGTGCCCGGTCAAGCTTTGCCCGCGCCTGCAATGCCGGGTCGCTTGGCGGCTGCATGAACGCCGGGATGATGGCGCGTGACGGTACGGGGGGCACGCGTGACGCCGCAGCAGCGGCCAGATATTTCGGCAATGCCTGCAAGCTCGGAGAGCAGGCCGGGTGCAATGAAGCGCAAGCGTTGAAGAATTAGGACTGCCCGGATGACGCACACACCGGCGCTTCGGCCCGCCCTGACGATCATTGGCAGCTTTGCCCGCGTCTCGGCCGCCACAAAGGTTGCTTGCATCTGTGCCGTCTTGCTTGCAGCTTTCCTTTCGTCTGGCCCTTTGCTCGCCCAAAAAGGGCGGCTGCCACGAGCAGAGGTCGTCGCCATCTGTGAAGCTGGAGATATACCCACCTGCACCAATGCCGGCGCTGCATTTGTTGACGGGCGCGGCGGGCCGGTCGATCTGGTTCAGGGCGTGAAATACAACCAGATGGGCTGCGAGGGCGGCAATGCGGCCGGTTGCGCCAATCTCGGCATTCTGACGCGCGACGGGCGCGGGACCGAGGCTGACATTGCAGAGGCACGGCGGCTGTTCACCATCGCCTGCAATGGCGGCATTGAAACCGCGTGCAACGACCTCGGCCTCACCTGGGCCGATCAGGCCATGGCCGAGCCTGACAAGCCCGCCTACTTCGTCCTTGCCAGCAAGGCCTTTGCCCAAGCCTGCGAGATCGGCAGCCCCGAAGGGTGCAGCAATCTGGCCACGGCCTATTACCATGGCAACGGGCCTGAGAAATCTTACGCGCAGGCTCTGATTTTCGCTGAAAAAGCCTGCAAGTTGCGCAATGCCAATGGCTGTTACACCGCCGGTGTCATGCATTTGCGCGGCGAAGGTGTGCCGCAGGATTTCGCCGAATGGCAAAGCTACGTTTCGTTTGCCTGCAATCTCGGCCATGGCCAGGCCTGCACCAATTACGGATACATGTATCTCGAAGGCCAATTGGGCGTTCGGCAGGATCTGGACAAGGCGCGCGAATATCTCGCTCGGGGGTGTGAGGGCGGCTACCCGAATGGCTGCGCCGGTCTCGACAAATTGGCAGCCACCGGGAAATGAGCGGGTTTGTGAGGAGCGTCAGCGCCGTGATTATCGCTGCGTGTCTGGTCGCAGCGACGCCCGCTTTGGCGCAGGCGGCGATCGACCCTGAACTCAGGCGGCTCGCCGGAATGCACGCTGCGAGCACCTATGCCTTGGGAGCCAACGACACGTGTGACTTGTTCAAACAGGGCGAACTGCGCGCGCTTGATGTTCTCGCCCGGGCGACCGGCGAAGCGCTGGAAGTGGACGCAGGGCCGGGAACCAGTGATCGGGTAAACCGGTACTCTAGTGGTTTTGAAGAGTGGAAAGGCTGCCCAACGAAGGCTGCCGCTCCCGATGCGTGGCGCCACATCCATAATGCAAAAATTCTCGCCAGCGCGCTGATTGCGGCCCCGGCGATGATGTCCCGTGATCCTGCGACCTGCGAAATCGAGGGAGAGGGGCGTGCATATGATCGCAAGGTCTGGCAGATCGCGGCTGACGTGAAGGCGGCAGAATATCGATCGTCTGCCCGTCACGCCGAATTCGAGGCGCTGCAAAGCTACTTTGCCGGGCAGGTGGATGATGAATGCGCTTACGGCAGGCGCCACTCCATCATCATGCAGGCGGCTTTCGATTTTATCCGTCAGATCGATCAAGGCATTATCATGCGCAATTTCTACGCGCCGCATATGCCCGCCGACCAGACGATTGTTCTGGGACCGGGAGCCGTGCCGATCCCCGAAGAACATTTCTTCTGGCGTTCGCGGCGCGGTGACTTTGTGGCTTCGGAAACGCCGGTCAATTTCGGGGTCTACCGGATATCCGGGAAGGGCGACAAGAAAGCGATTTCCGCCGTGATCGTGCCGCTTTCTGCCGGGGCGCCTGCTGGTTTCCTGTTTATCAGCAAACAGGGCAAATGGTCTGCGCGTCTTGATAGGGACGTTCGCGTGCTGAGCCTGGATATGGGGGGCGGCCAGTTTGTGCCGTTTGATCGGGTGATGCCAAAACCGGTGGCGGGCGAGCCTACGGCTTACGTGTTTGAATTGTCGGACGCGAACCGCGCTTTGCTGGATAGGTTGAAGGCCTCGACCCAGATCGGTCTGCAATATCAGGACAATGAGCGGCGTTGGGCCAGTTTTGCCGCCCTCACACGCAATCAGGCCGCGGAGCCACTCCGCATGGTCGACATACGGACCGCACTGGCATGGGTGAATAGCCCGGCCGCAGATGTCGGCAAGGAGTAAACGATGAAAATTGGCTCTTCAATTCGGTTCGTTTCCGTCTTCGCTCCGGCGGTGATCATGTGCTGCACGGCATCTTCCGCGGCGGCGGAGCCGCTCGACGCGGCGACCGCCAGAGCGAGCTTCGAGGAAGGCCGCGCCACCGGGGTTACGCCCCAGACCCCGGGCGAATATCTGAGTTGCGCGGCGATGTGGGACCGCTGGGAATATTTCATGCTCAGCGCCAACACCCCTGATTTGAAGCGCGGCATCGGCAAGGCCTTATCCGCGCCTGCCGCCCGCAAACAGGCGGCAAAACTGCGCCAGAAAGCCCGCGCTCTCGCCAAACGCTGGGATGATGTCGACGATTTGCCTGCCCTGACGGCGGAGGGAGAGGCATACGCTGACGCGCAATACGCCGCCTTCATCACCAGCCAGCCGGACGCCGCGCATGATTTTCTGATGTCGCTGGGGATTTGCAAATGAGCATTTTCCTGCACCGGATGATTGAACTGACCGCCGGAACCCTTTCTCTGGTTCTTGCCTTTGTGCCGGCGTTGAGCCCTGCCGCTGCGGTGCAGCCCGCGCCGGAGCGGGCCGAGGTCGAGACTGGCCCGCCCACTGTGTCCGTGTGCCCCAACGGGGCCTATGAAAGCGGATGCACTGTGGCCGAAATGGAGGCAGCCATTGCCCGCACGCCTGCCGCCATGGTGCTGCTGTCGAAGCAATGCCTTTTCGAAACAGAGGCGCGTTGCTGGGTGCAGGCAAGCGGGACGATTTCCAGCCTCGAACGAGGCCGCCCGGTTGTCTGGCAACTGACGCTGTTGTCCCCGATTGATGGGCCTGCGGTGCAGATGATCGCGCTGTTTGAACTTGGCGGATCGCCCCGCCCGGCATTGATTGCAGCAGCGCAGACCGAAGGCTGGTTCGGCCCGCCCGACATCGTGCAGAACAGCGATGATGGCGTGCTGATCCATGTGCCGGGTGTGACCGGCGGTAACGGTGCGGGCAATGCCGATGTTCTGGTGCTGCGAACCCGCGGCGGTTGGGCCAAGCCGGATTTGGAGTCGTGGTACGACGCGGTGAACGCGATGCTGCCTGACGGGTTTGAAATCCGCAGCCGCGTCAATTTCAATTTCCGCGAGATGCACGCCAGTTCCCCTGTCTGGCGCACCGATGATGGCAATTGCTGCGCCACGGGCGGCGTGGTCCAGATCGATTTCGCACTCGGACAGGGAGGCGGGCTGACTGTCGACCGCATCGCTTTCGATGAAACCAAACCAGTGGGCCGAACCATGTATATTGACGCAAAAGGATCAGACAGATGATGCCAAGCCGTGTGCGTATTCGCCGCCAGATAACGGCGCTGGCGGGGGTACTTGCACTTTCCGCCAGTCCGGCTGCCGCGCCTGCCATCGCCCAGAGCGCGGCCCCATCACCCGAAGTGCAGGTGATGACCCTCATTGCGCAGGCCGAACATATCGAACGCAAGTGCGATGCCTTCACGCTTGAAGGCCAATACACCTATCGGGAAATGAAACTGCGCCTGCTGAACACGTTCAACCAGCCGTTGTTCGAAAGCATCTCGAACGGGCAGGCACCGGGTTTTGCGGGCGAATGCGCGGCGCTCGCCGCCAATCCCGCCGCTGTCCGGGTGGTCGATTACTTCAACGCCGAGGGCGCACGGATGCTGGCGGCCCATCATTTTCTGAGCCCGGATGCCCCATGCCGTGCCGCCAACACACCTGTGTTCCGGCAACGCGCCGCCGCGCAGTGGAAGGCGCTTGCGGGTAGCAACGACCCGCGTTTGCAGCAGGCAGCAATGCAACAGGAAGCAGCGATGATTGCCACCCAGTGCAATCCCTCCAGCCCGGGGAATCGCGCACGCTCGCTTCTGTCGGCGACAATGGCGTCTTCGATCGAAGCCGCCTATGCCAAGCCAAAGGGCTATGGCGGCGAGATGGACTTGACCGGGGCCAATCCGGATGCGTCCACAACCGTGGTCGGCTACCGCGATCCCTTGGCGCAGATCGTCAAGAACGGGGTGCTGGCGGGAACCTGCGAAAAATATGCGGCGGGCCGGATCGGCGTGCTGCGCGATGGCCGCCTTGCGGTGATGATCCCGGCGGGCGCGAGCGCTGCAAACGTGACATCAGCATTGATAAATCTGGGTGCGACAAGGTTCGAGGCCAAGGCCGCGCCTTCGCTCGATCCGCGATATCCTAAGGTCTTCCTGCTCGATGCGAAGGCGAGCAGCGCCGTGCTGTCGCCGCAGAAGCCGGGATCGACCTTCTATGTGAGCTTCGTGACCGGCACCGGCGAAGTGAAGGCGTGGGAAGAGGAATACGAATATCAGGGGCGCAAGAGAAGCGACCGCGGCACTTCGACACGCCCGATCCAGTTCGATCCGGCGGTCTTCCGTGCTGCCATAACCTACAGCAAGGCGCCCAAATTCCGTTAATCTCGCTCCGCATCAGCCGTGCCGTCTGGCGTCAGCGAGTGGGCGGCGACCGGGCGGGTTTCCCTCAACACGATCCGGCTGACGCGGATCAGGTTGCCTTCGGGCATGTCGAGCACGATCAGGGCTGTCCCGCCGGCCGGACAGCAGGGATCATCGCCCTCGCGGCTGACGGCGACGGTAAGGATCATCGCGGAAAAATCCATGTCAGCCGATGGCGTCAGCGTGAAGCCCTGCGGCATCATGCGCTGCGCCTCGTCCAGCAGATCGTGAATGTTGAAGGCGGTCCAACCCGCCGCATGGCGCGACAGAATGAGATCGCTGCGCCCGTCAGTCCCGCCCGCGCTGCGGCCGCGTGCGTGAATGATCAGACCTTCGGTGCCGTTTTCCACCAGCATCGGCGGCGCATAGGATCCAACGGTCTGGCGCGCGGCAAGCACATAGGGTTCGCCCGCGCCGCTATCTTCGGCAATCACCAGCATGTGGGTGAGCGGGCCATCGGAAGGCGACAATTCCATGTATTGCCAGATCACGGGCTCTCCCTGCCGCGCGCCGAAAATCCGCCCTGCGGAAATCGGACGACAGGGCGCCTGGGTCATAAAGAAACACCGGGTTTCCATGGCCGCGGCATAGTTGGCGCCGAATTCGACAGCGTTCAGAATATCCTCGCTGTCACACGCGCCCGGGCTGCCATCGGGGCAGACCAGTGCGGGGTTGAATTCCTGTTCGGGTAAGGTGAGGCCCGATGCTGCACTATCTGCCGCACCGGCCGGTGCCGCGATCAGCAAGGCGGCAAGCAACGGCAGGTGTTCGCGCATCATTTTTGTCCTTCGTCGTTGCAGACCGGCAGGCCGCCTGTGTCATGATCCCACCCGGCTAACACCCGATCCAGCAACAATCGCCGTCAGAATGATGACAATGCCTGTTATGACCATTGTTAAGGACTTGCGGCGCGCGTTGCGCACCTTCAGACATTAATGGCCGCCCGACCGGCAATCAGAGGTGCGATCCGATCCGTCATGAAAGTTCTGTACATCGAGGACGATCCACGCGCTGCGGCCGAGCTATGTGAGCTGGGCTGGCAGCAGGGCGATATCATCGCGGTCGAGACCGACGGGCAGAGTGGATTGCGCCGAGCCGGGATCGAAGCCTTCGACGTGATTATCATGGACCGGATGCTGGGCGATAGCGACGGCCTCGCGCTGGTCGCCCGGCTACGCGATAGCGGGGTGAGCACGCCGGTACTGATGCTGAGCGCACTGGGACGCACCAGCGACCGGGCCGAGGGGCTTGAGGCCGGCGCGGACGATTACCTTGCCAAACCGTTCGAGGCTCTGGAACTGCTGGCTCGCATTCGCGCGCTGCATCGCCGCGCATCGGGGCGCGAACACAGTGCGGTGATCCTGTACGGCGCTTTCGAGTGCCACGTGAAGGCGCGCACCGCATTCCGCAGCAACCGGCACCTCGCATTGTCCCCGCGCGAGTTTGAACTGTTTCGCTATTTCATGGAAAATGCAGGCGAAGTGATAACCCGCGAAATGCTGTTGTTCGATGTCTGGAATATGGCGTTCGACCCGCAAACCAATGTGGTAGACGTGAATATCGGGCGGCTGCGGCGCAAGCTGGAAGAGGGCTTCGATAGCCCGGCGCTGGAAACGGTGTGGGGATCGGGTTACCGGCTGCTCGAAGGCCGGGCCGAGCCGCGGACCGAAGATCAGGCGCCCTGATATTGCGCCGTTCGATCTTCACTCACATCACTGTGCTTTCCGCAGCGTTGTCGGCCGCACTGCTGCTGGGCCTGTGGTGGGTGACCGACCGGACGATCGACGAAACCATCGCGGCATCGCTGGCTGAAGGGGTCGATGTCGATCTGGCCGGGCTTGTCGATATCCACGCGAGCGGCGGCGCAGACGAATTGGCCCGCCGCATTGATGATCGCCTCGCCGTCATGCCGAAAGACGGCGCGCGCGCGCATTACCTGCTGATTGATGGCGAAGGCGTACGCATAGCTGGCGATCTTGCCGCCTGGCCCGATCTCGACCCGGCGATTTCGGAGCGCGGCCCGATCCGCATTGGCCAACAAACCAGGGCCGAAGCGCGCGCGACCATGCTGGCGGGCAATCTGCGCCTGCTGGTTGCGCATGAACCGGTGGGGCGGGGGGCATTGCTGTCACGGGTCGGACTGGTGTTCGTGCTGGGCGGGGCGGTGTTTGTTGCTTGCATCGCCCTGTTTGCGCAGGTCGCGGGCGCGCGTGTGCGCCACCGGGTGGCGAGCGTAGGGGCCGCGTTCCGCAATGGCGACGATCAGGCGCTCGCCGCGCTGGCGACCGCCGAACGCAAGGACGAGATCGACGAGATCGCGCGTCAGGCGGCGCTCGCGCTGGAGCGGGACCGGCAGCTGATGACAGCATATCGCGAAACGTCCGAGCAGGTCGCCCATGAAATCCGCACGCCCCTCTCGCACCTTGATGCGCGGCTGGTGAAGGCGCTGGCAGCCAGCAACAACCGGCAGGCGGGCGATCATCTGGTTGCAGCGCGCGGCGATATCAGGCGGCTGGTCGGCACGCTGGAGGCGTTGCTGGATATCGCCGCCAGCAAGGCGCATCGCGGCCAGCGCAAGGGATTGCGACCGGTTGACCTCAGCGCGCTGACCCGCGGAATTTGCGAATTGTATCAGGATACCGCCGAGGATGCAGGATATGCCTTCAGCTGGGATATTGCTCCGGATATCACTTTACCCGGAGACGAGGCGCAATTGGGCAGGGTGGTGACCAACCTGCTCGACAATGCTTTCAAGTACAATCGCCCCGGCGGAACGATCCGAGTGGTGCTTGAACCGGGGCCCCGGCTGAGCATCGCCGATAACGGCCCCGGCATTGCACCAGCAGACCGCACGCGCGTGTTCGAGCGGTTCTACCGCGGAAACGCAGTGACGGGCGGCGACCAGCCGGGGGCAGGGCTGGGGCTTGCCCTGGCGCAGGCGATTGCGCAGCGCCATGGCCTTGTTCTCAAATTGTTGCCAAGTGAACCGGGCGCGCATTTCATACTGCTGCCGGAGGAGGGTTGATGCGCATCGGGATGCTTGCCTTGGTGGTGGTTTTCGCAGTGTCGGCCTGCACCAATACGCCCGGAGCGCTCACACCCCTGCGCCCTGCGCCTCCGGCCGGCGCCGCCGCTTCCGTGCAGCTGGCTGAGGCGCTGGCGCAGGCCGATATCGCAGCCGAGACGCGCAACGCGGCAGGCCTTGCGCAGTCCCTTGCCACAATCGCCGCTCTGGGCGCCCGTCCGCTGGACGCCTCGAGCGCTGCACAGCTGGCACAATGGCAAAGCCAAAGCCCTGTGCCGCCACCGATGCGGGGGCGCACGCTGGGGCCCGGATACCGCCAGGGAGTGCTGGCGGCTGGCGAGGGACTTAGCCTTGAACAGTCATTCCTTTCGGGTCAGAAAGCCTCGATCGCCCTGACCGCGCCTGCCGGTTCAGCGCTGCTTTTGCAGGTAACCGATAGTTCCGCAAAACCGGTCTGCACCGATCGCGCAGCGACAGTCAGCTGCCAATGGATTCCGATATTCACCCAGCGACACACGATCCGCCTCACCAACCCCGGCCAACAGTCTGCGCGTTTCTATCTTGTGATCGAATGACCAATCCCTAAGCTTGCGCAAGCGGGGGGATTTTCTTCATGAACTTGAAAACCGGACTGGTCGTGCTGTCATGTCTCGCCGGGCAGATGGCGATGGTCGGCACCAGCCATGCCCAGCAGGCAGAGGCGACCGCAAATCTGGCCGATCCTGCTTCATTGCGCGCTGCCGCCGAAGCAATCGACCCACTGGCCAAGGCAGCCGAGGCCGAAGCGGCGTGGCAGGCCTATCTTGCTGCGCTTGAAGCAACAGGTGGCCAGGTTACCGACCAGGCACAGGCGCTCAACCGCATCGGTGATACCCGCTATTACCGGCAGGATATGCAGGGCGCGCTTGATGCCTCGCTGGATGCGCGGCGCCGGCTGGAGGCGGCAGGCGAACTGGACGGTGAAGCGATGGCCGATACGCTGGCCAACATCGCCACCTTTCAGGGCGCGCTAGGGCAGTGGGATCTGGAACTGCCCTTGCAGGAACAGTCGCTGGCCATCCGCAAGCGGTTGTATGGCGCCGATCCTGCCGGGCTGCCGCCCGAACAGGCGAAGTTGCTGGGTTTGGGGTATCTCAATTACGCCAATGCATTGTACACTGCGGGACGTTTCAATGAGGCCGCCGATCTGGTTGGGCCCTCGATCGACGGGCTGGTGACTGGCGAATTGCGGGATGCCACGCTGTTCGTCGCCATGTCGAGCGGTGCGAACATGCTGTCCGATGCGGGACGCCAAAGCGAGGCGCTGGAGTTGGCGCAGCGCGGGGTTTCCACCGCGATCCGCTTACTACCGGAAAACCATCCCTTCATCGGTTTCGCCCACGGCACCCTTGCCAAGGTTCTGTTGCAATCAGACCGATTTGCCGAGGCCGAGGAGCCTGCGCGCCGGGCGGTGGACATTCTGGCCACAAGGCTCGGCCCCACCAACCGCACTACCGGTGTTGCCGTGCACAATCTCGGTGTCATTCTGGCGCGGCTTGGCCGGTTTGAGGAAGCCATCGCGCTCAATATGTCGAGCCATGACGAGTTGCGGGCAACCGATCCCGGTAACGCCATCAATCAGCTCGTGAGTGCATCCAATTCAGCCCATGAGGCAGGCATGGCGCCGCGCGCGCTCGACCTTGCCCGGCGCGCTGCAGAATTGGCCGCATCGCTTCCAGATGAAGATAGCCGCGCGTCCAAAGGTCTGACCGTGTTGGCGCTGCGGCAGGACGAGGCTGGCGATCACCCTGCTGCATTGGCCACGCTGGATATGATCGTCGCCCGCCGTGCCAAAGCTGGCGACGCAATGCCGGACAATGTGCTGGAACTTCAACGCGGGCTGTTTGCGATCAAGGCGGGGCAGCTGGACAGGGGCTGGGCCACAGCGTCGATGGCGGCCGCTTCGCTGGAAGCCGAACTGGTCGCCGATTCCGAACGGTTCGAGCTGGGTCCGGATCTAGCCAGTTATTACGAATCCGTCATGCACATGGTCGAAGCCGCGTTCGAGGCTGATCGGCCCGATGACGCGCTGCGCGCTTTCGAGCTGGCCGGATGGGGCGTCAATGCGCGCGCGCGCCAGTTGCTGGCTCTGAAGGACAGTGTCGATGACGCCCCCGGACTGAAGGCCAAGGTCGAAGAATTTGGACTTGGCAGCAAGCAGCTTCGCATCTTTTACCGCGAACGCGCCGCCCTGCTGGCGAGCGACCGGATCGAAGCGGCAGCAGAGCGCGCAGACGACATTGCCCGGCTTTCCGCCTCGCTCACGCAGTTGCGGGGCGAGCTGGTGTCCGCGATCCCCGATTTTGGCCAGTGGGTCCGCCCCTCCGCGCCGACGGTGGCCGAAATGCAGGAGCAATTGCAAGCGGATGAGGCGATCCTCATCACGATGCCGAGCCGCAGTCGTACCTTTACGATGGTGATCACGGCTGATGCCGCTGTCATGGCTTCAAGCACAAGCGGCCGCCCGCAAGTGCGTGGCCTTGTGTCCGAACTGAGATCTGTTCTCGATGGAAGGGCGCCTGCCGATCCGGCAAGATTTGCGCGCAATGCCGCCGCGCTTCACGGCATCGTGCTTCCCCCAGGCGCTGCTGCGGCATTGGCCGGACGGAGCCGGGTCACGGTGGTAACGAGCGACGCCTTGTCGCGCCTGCCCTTCGCTGTGCTGTTGCCTGACGCACCTCCTCCCGAACAGGCGGATTACAAGGATATGGACTGGCTGGTCCGGCGCCATGCCTTTTCCATTGCGCTCACCCCGTCCACCGCCTTTAAAACGCGCGGCGCTCCAGCCACGGCGCGGGGATTTCTGGGGGTCGGCGCCCCTACGCTCAGCGGTGTGGCAGACCCTGCCGGTGGATCTGTCAGCCTGTTTCGCAGCGGTGCAGTCGCCATCGACAGCTTGCGATCACTTGGCCCCTTGCCGGGCTCTGTCGAAGAGGTTGCCCGGGTGGCGGCATTCGGGGCTTTTTCCAGCAGTCTGGCGCTGGTCGGGGACGAGGCCACGGAATTGCGGGTGCGGCAAGCCAGTGCCGATCGCTATGGCGTTTTGCTGTTTGCAACGCATGGCGTCATGGACGGCGAGATAGCCGGGCTGAACGAACCGGCACTGGTGCTCACGCCGCCATCAGAGATCGAAAACTCCGACAATGACGGGCTTTTACTGGCCAGCGAGATTGGCGCGATGGGATTGCGTGCAGATTTCGTGATCCTTTCAGCCTGCAACAGCGCTGCGGGCAGCAATGAAACTGCGCCAGCCTATACCGGTCTTGCCAATGCATTTCTGGGAAGCGGCGCGCGCGAACTCATGCTTTCGCACTGGCGGGTGCGCGATGATGCAGCGACCCACCTCAGTACCGCGACCGTCGAGGGCGTGCTGGCTGGCGTCCCGCCTGCGGATTCTCTGCGTCAGGCGCAAATGGCGCTAATCGGTGGAATTGCAAATGTGCCTGAGGGCGCCAATCCCGCCATCTGGGCGCCGTTCGTGCTGATCGAGGGGTAGGCGGATCTATCCCATCCCTCACCACTGCAGCTTTTGACCGGAAATGGCCCGTCATGGATCGGAAAGTGGTGCCCCTTCGAGTCCGAAGATGGGAACCAAAACATGTGGCGGATTGCTTTGTCGGCCCTCTGAAAACGGTGCCGGCATGACTTCAATTAGGCAGGTTACTGAGCGGCGGTTTCCAAGTGGCGAAAGGCGGAAAGCAGCCGTTCGATCAACCATTCAGCAACGGCAGCTCTCGACCCACAAATCGCCGTTCGTCCGATGGGACGCAAATGGCCGCTTTTCCTGAAACCCGCCCTCTCTCGATAAACAACCGTCAAGTGGATTCAATAGATAGGAAGCCCTGAGGGTCATGAAGGCTCTCAGGCACCGACACATTCCGCTTGGCAATTATTATTTGAAGCTTGTGGAGACTGCGGAAAGCCAAATTAAAAAGTGTATCTCAGGCTCGCCCGGACCTGACGCGGTTCGACCGGGTGGAAATGGCGATCTTCAATGCCGTTCGCTTCGCCTGGGAGGCGGGATTCATAAAAATAGGTGATGTCGGCGTCTCGGCTATCGAACAGATTGAAAACTTCGACCCCCAATCGCATCGCGCCGAGATCGTAATAGCCTGCCAGATTGACCAGCGTGGTCGCATCCGAGCTGACCGATCGGTCCTCGATCAGCGGCGCGTTACCGAAATGGCGCAGGCGGGCGGTAACGGTGAGGTCGGGCGTGGGGCTCACTGCGATCCCTGCCGCGATAACGTCCGGAACCGCGCCGGGAATGGCATCGGCGCCCGCCCCCTGCCCGACGAATTTGGCATCGGTATAGGAATAGGCGGCATCGATCACCACGCCGGGCACAGGGCGCCAGAACAGATTGGCCTCGACCCCGTAGCGCCGCGATCCGTCATTGGGCTCAGTCGTGCCGCCATCACCGATGAAGACCAGTTCGGAATCGAGTTCGAGCCAGAAGCCGACCACCGTAGCATCAAGCGTCGCGGTCTCCAGTCGTGCGCCCAATTCGGCTCCCTCGGCCCTGACCAGCAACGGCACCCGCTCCGCCGGACCGCCACTGACCGGATCGACCGCGATGGTCGCCCCGCGTGCGTCATTGGAATGGAAGGACTGACCATAGTTGGCGTAAAGCTCGATGATCTTGGATGCCTGCCATGCCAGTCCGAACTTCGGGGCGAAAAGGTCATCGTCGGCGTTGCCCGAATTGGCGGCGAGATCAGACCGCACGTCGACAGTCTGGTAGTCAAATCTGAGGCCGGCAAAGCCGCGTACACCCGGCGCAATCGCGATCTGGCTATCGACATAGACGCCCAGCCCGGTCTGGTCGATCGCGTCGAGCCGCACGGTCTCTACCGGGACCGCATCAACACTGCGGAACAGCCCGACCTCGTCAATTGCGTCATGGCGTAGATCGGCGCCGATATTGATGGCGACCGGCCCGCGTTCGATCTTGTGCGACACCCCGCCGCCAAGCACCCAGCGTTTGTCGCGCTGGACGAATTCGTCACCGCGCACCGGGTCTTCGAGTAAGTAGGTGAAGTTGGACACCAGCGCGAATTCGTACCGCGTGGCATAGGCCGAAAATGAAGTGTCGCCGACTGCCCCGCCGAACACAAAGCCGAGGCGGGTGGTGCTTCCGCCAAGATCATCGTCGATATTGCCGAAGCGGTCGATAAGCCCGCTGGCTACCGCGCGTTCCGGCACCTGATCGGTTGAGGTCCAGCGCGCATCATAGGCGTTGACCTGGAGCGAAAAGCGGCTCGCCTCGCCGCCGAAGGAATACTTTACCAAGCCAGCGAAACGCTCGAGATTTTCGTCGAGCACCCAAGGGCCATCATAAAATTGCGCATCGCCCACGATGAGCAGGTCGCCGCCCGCAAGTTCGGTGCTGCCGCCTGCGACACCCCGGACAAAGCCGAATTCGCCCGCCTGTACCTCGGCGAAGGGGCGCAAGGTGTCGGCGGTCTTGAAGGCGGCGGTGCCGGCCGCGCTGAAATCGCCGACATCCGCGAAATAGGGCCCCTTGCGGAAATCAATCCGCTCGACCGTTTCGGGAATCAGAAAGTTGAAATCGAGATAGCCTTGCCCGTGACCGTGCGAGCGCATGTTGATCGGCACACTATCGACAAAACCGGCAAAATCCGTGCCGTGATCGAGATTGAATCCGCGCAGGAAGAACTGGTTGGCCTTGCCGCTGCCAGAATGCTGCGTGGCGATCAGGCCGGGCACGTTTTCCAGCAATTCGCCGACCCGGGAAATCGGGATCGCGTCGAAATCGGCATAGCCGACCGTGCCCTGCGATCCGGACCGGGCAATGCCGATTTCCTCCAGCCCGCGGCCGTAGACGATGATCTGTTGGGGCTCACCGCTCTGCTTGTCTGCGGGTTCGGGCTCGGGTGCGGTTTGTGCTGCTGCGGCAGAGGCGAACGTGCACAGCGCTGTCCCAGCCAGCCCAATTGCCAGATGTCGGGCATGTGCCGGTGCGGTGTTTGCAGGCATGGAATATCCTCTGCGAAAGGGGGAAATAGGGTCAGGCCGGGCGGATTTTCGGCACAAAGGAGCGACGCGCGAACAGACCCAATCCGGCGACGAGCACGGTAAAAAACACCAGCATCAGGCCTGCTTCGACGACGGCTTCGAACGGTGCCACAAATTGCTCATCGAGGCCGACATAGCGGTCGGCAACCCAGACCGCCGCGATGACGCAACAAAGCAGTGCCAATCCGGCACGCAGCCGCTGATAGGCGGGTGTGGCGGCGATGGTGACCAGCGCCGGGACGATCAGGAGCGCGATGGCGATCTGGACCAGCTCAATCCCGATATTGAAGCCGAGCAGCGTGACGATATTGCGCGCGACGGACAGATCGGTCGAACTCAGGAACCCGGCAAAACCCAGGCCATGGATCAGCCCGAACAGCGTGGCGAACAGAGCCTCTCGGCGCGGGAAGATCGGGCGGATCGCGTGGATCGCAGCAATCAACACAGAGACCGCAATCAGCGTTTCGACCAGCGCGCCGGGTAGGGTCAGCCCGCCCAGCGTTGCCGCGATCAGGGTGGCGCTGTGCCCCAGCGTGAAGCCCGAAATCAGGATCGCCGCCGATCGAATGGCCGGTTTGGCCTTGCGCGCTTCGCGCCAGCGCCCGCCGCGCGCCACCAGCGGCAAGGGAAGCAGCAAGGCAAGCAAGAATGCGAGGTGATCGATCCCGCCAAGGATATGCCCGGCGCCGAGGCTGACCGCGTTGGCAAAAGGCATCCAGCTGCGCGCGGCGCCGCGATTGATCGCCAATGCATTGCGATCTCCACGAAGGGTGCCGACGACGTCGGGCTCATCGCCCAGCTTGCTCGCCGGATCGCGGCGTAGCATGACAAGCACGAAATGGTCGGGCACCACCCCGATGACGGCGCGCCAGCGAAGCGTGAAGTCGCTGAGGTCCGAGGCCTGTTGCGGCATCAGGGAGAGCGTCGCGACAAGGTCCGTGGTGGCGTCGCTATTAACGAACGTGACGCTGTTCACCTGCGTGCGCCAGCCGCCCGCTGCGCTGCTGGCCGAGACGGTTTCGCCGAGATAGCGCCGCGCCTGTGCCCATGCAGCGTCATCATCCGCGACACGGTTGCCGCTGGCATAGGCATATTCGGCCGCGGGGATTACGACCTCAAGTTCGACGTGGTCGGTCTGAAAATCAAGATAGGCCTCGCTGTTCGGTGCCTGATGCGCCCTTGCCGCGCCGGTCAGCGCGACAGCAGCGAGCAGCCATGCCGTGACGATCATGATCAGCCGTGCGCGAGCCATATCAGCCTCGTTATCGGGTCATCGATTCTGGGGTTGATCGCGCGCGCCTGTTTGTCGGCAACTTCAGACGCTTGCGTTTCGCCAAGGATCATGAGCGCTTGCGCCTTGACGGCGAAGAGCTGCGCGGATCGCCAGCCGGACCGCTCGGCAAGGCCGATCTCTTTCAGCGCCGCGCGAGCCTGATCATTCGCCATAAGCGCCCGGGCGAGCAGCAGCCGTGCCTCTCCGTAGGGACGGGCCTGGGTATTAATCCGGGCCAAACGCAGGGCCTCTGCGGCATTGCCGAAAACCAGTTCATGCTCTGCGGCATGGGCAGCGAAGGCCGCGGGGTATTTGCCAACCCACGCCTGCCAGATTGCACCCGATTTTTCCGTCCAGGCGCGGCTTTGCGCGATATCTCCGCGAACCCGCCAGACAAGCGCAAGCATGTCCATAGCTTCGGGTCGGTCATGATCGCGCGCCACTCTTTCAAGCTCGGCAATGGCGCTGTCCGTGTGGCCATTGGCAAGGCGCGCCTCGGCGCGGTAGAGCGCGGTGAGCCAGTGTCCCGGAAACAGCGCCTCCGCGCGGTCGTACCAGTCTTTCGCCCCATCATAATCACCACGGGCGCTTGCGATCATCCCGGTCTGGAGTGCGATGCCGGACAGTACAACAGGAGTGTGTTTCTCGGTCCGCGTGGCTTCAGCCAGCGTAGCGATTGCGGCTTCGAATTCGCCGGAGACGCGCTGAAGGTTGGCGATACGCAGTGCGACGCTGACATGCGGATCGATCTGTGCTGCCTCGTGATAAAGGCGTGCGGCATGAGCATGATCGCCTGCGTAAAGTGCCAGATCGCCGCGCATGGCAGCGGCTTCCGACAGGGTCGGCTTCTCGGGCTTCACGGCGGCGCGCGAAAGGATGTCGAGCTCACGCGCCGCGCCAACCAGATCGTGTTGCGCCAGCGCAACTTCGGCCCGCAATTCGGGCACGCCGGAGGGCGGTTTGGCAAGATCCCGCACCGCGGTGATCTCCTGCTCGGCCATGTCGAGATAGGCAATCTCGCCCGTCAGGCGAAACAGCGAAAGTGCTGCCCCGCCCGCGCCTGCGCGAGGCAGCCATTCATTCGGGGTGCGTTCGACGCGAGCCTGCGACAGAGCGAGGCGCTGATCCGCAACGGTCAGCAGGTCGGTGTAGGTCGCCGGGCCGTAGGCTGGCCGCTCCATGGCAAAAACGGCCGCTGGGACGCCGTTGCCGCGCTGGATCATCCATTGCAGCAGCGTAACCGCCAGCAGGGCCAGCATTGCGATAAACGGCCAACGAAGCAGTCTGGTCATGTCGTCCTTGCTGCATTCATGAGAGCCGGGCAGGCCCAACGTTGTCAGGCCTGCCCAGCTGCCGGGAAAGGGGGCTCCCCCGGCTATTTTTTACACCGGACGGACTTTTACAGGGGGCGGGCACAGGGTGTCAGCCCGGCCCCGACCAGATCGTCCGCCAGAGCGTTGGTCAGCCCGGTCAACTGCGCGCTCAATTCCGGCACGAAATCGCCGTTGGCATCGTCGGCCGGATTGGCATCATTATAGGCGTTCTTTTGGGCCGAACCGATCAGCGCGGTCGAAACCGCCGGCATCCCCATGCGATCGACCCGCGTGTAGGCGCTGGCCGCGTCGCTGCGGAACGCGAAGCCCGAACCCGGCGAGGTCAACACCTGCGTTCCTTGCGCGGGTGCAAGGAAGGGGAAGCCTGCCGGAAACGGCACATCATTGCGCGCCGGGTTCAGCGGCAAACCGGCCAATGTGCCCGGGCCGTTCGTGCTGAGATCAAGGAAAATCACCGCCAAGGTCACATCGATAACCGGATCGGGCAACCGCCGACCATTGGGGAACCCTGCGTTGGCAGCAAGGTTGAGCGTCAAGGTATCGGGAACCACTGCGCCTGCTACCGTGACCCCGCCGGTGCCCGGCACAACCTGATTGAGGCAAGGCCCGACGTCAAAGCTGGTCGGCGAGGGCGCTGGGCTCGGCGTCGGGCTTGGCATCGGGGCCGGTGCCTCTGAAACAGGGGGCGGAGTCTTCTCGTCGTTCCCGCAAGCCGCAAGTAAGCCGAGCGTCACGATCAGAGGGGCAGTTGCCAGCTTTTTGCGCAGCGATGCTGAAAAGTTCGTCGTCATCACAATTGGCCTCCAAAACGCGCAGTGGTGGCCCATACGTCCACCAGGTTTGATCCGTTTTCGATCCGGTCACGCGGGATCGTGATGACGATTGCCGTCAGGTTCTGTCCGGCGAAGAAATCGCGCTGGTTGTTGAAGCTCAAAGTTCCGGTAGAAAGCGTGTCGCGGAAGCCCTGAAGATCGAAAAAGAACGGATCGTCGAACAGGCCGGCCCGCACAGTTACGCCGTCCTTGACGAGATTGGTTTCCACCGCCCCTTCGATTGTTCCGGTCACGCCGGGAAGGCCGCTGACCTGAACGCCGAAGGTATTGCTGCCGGAACCCCGGCCGAAGCGGACCTCGACGGGAATGTTGGGCGTTGTGCGCGGTGCGGCATTCGACACATTGATCGTGTAGAGCACATCGGGATCATAAACCGCCGGCAGATCCGTCGCCTGCGGGCCCGCGAAGGTCAGCACGAGGTTGATATCGGTTGCAGTATGCCAAGCGAAGACGTCGGCGATATCTGCTGCCTTGTCAGGCGTTGTGTCGTTTGCCGGATTTGTGCGCCCGGGCGGATCAAGGTGGTCAGCAGCGGTAAGACCGGCGCCGGTCATATAGAACGCGCCCCCTGCCAACGCCATCATGACCCCTGCAGTCAGGGGCAGTGCGTGTTTCATTTTCACCCGAATTCTCCTTGCGCAATGCATCGATAGAGCGGCGGTGCACGTTACTGTGCCGAGGCCCTACGCTCGCGGATCGCGTCCGGTTTTGGGTTGGTTGAAATATTTTTTTGAACTTGCTTAAGTTGCTACCGCCTTCCTAGATCGCGGTCTGCCGAAGCTGGAGAATGACGGCGCGCATGGCCAACGATCCACAAAATAGTGAACTAGTTCACATCCTTCTTGCGATGGCTGGGGGTGATAAAGCTGCCATGCATAAGCTATACGTGCGGACGTCACGTGAGCTTTATTCTCTCTGTTTCAGTTTTATTCAAAACCGGGAAGCCAGCGAAGACGTAGTGCATGAAGTCTATCTAAAAGCCTGGAACCGGGCGGCCAGTTACGATCAGACAAGAGGTACACCGATGGCGTGGCTGACCAGGATTGCGCGCAACAGCGCAATCGACTGGATCAGAGCCCAGAGGCGCCGACGGACAACCGGTGACGACGAACTCATCTTCGTCGCTGACCAAAGTGAGACTGCAGAAGAAATGCTGATCCGGGTAGAACAATCGGATATTGCCAGACAGCAGGTGGAGAATCTGGCGACAGCCGATGCCAATCTGATCCGCAGCGCTTATTTGCGTGGGATGACCTATTCCGAAGTGGCAAATTCGACAGGTTTGCCGCTGGGTACGGTCAAGACGCGGATTCGCAGGGGGCTTCGCATCATGCGTGAAAGAATGATCCATGACTGACGACGCTGACGCTGGGAACGATCCGGAGACGCTGGCGGCCGAATATGCTCTCGGCTTGCTGGACGCCGATGCGCACGCAGCGGCCGAAGCGCGCATCGCCATTGATAGGGATTTTGCAGCCCGCGTGGCACGGTGGGAGGCGGTTGGCCATGACTGGGCCAGCACGGCTCCCGCGGACAAGGGCTGGTCGCCGGAAGACCTGTGGCACCGGATGGAGGCCACTTTTCCAGG
Organism: Porphyrobacter sp. AAP60; assembly: GCF_001296025.1. Lineage (GTDB taxonomy): Bacteria > Pseudomonadota > Alphaproteobacteria > Sphingomonadales > Sphingomonadaceae > Erythrobacter. The sequence continues at coordinate 149,456 of NZ_LJHV01000011.1, forward strand.
CGAGCGCGAAGCGCGCGTCCTCCCTTTGCCTGCCAATGATGCCGGCGCGCCTGCATCCGCATTCCGGCCAGCTTCCGGGTGGCGACTTGGCACGATGGCCGCATCATTGGCGGCGGTGGTGCTTGGCGGGCTCTACATAAGCGAACGGGGCCGGGTGCAGGAATTCAGCGAGAGGCTCGCTTTGGTTCAGGCACAAGCCGAGGTGGCCACATCGGCCATTCGCGTGGCACAGGTAAGCCAGGCGGACGGCGCCCCCCTGCTGAGCGTGATCTACCAGGGGCAAGACGGAAAGCTTACCGCGCGCATTGCAGAGATTGCGGACCAAGGCCTCGTGCCTGAATTGTGGGTGATCGGTCCTGACGGAGATCCGCGCTCGCTGGGGCAGGGTATTGGAGGCTCGGTCTTCGTGGTCGAGATTACCGACAAGATGCGCAAAGACATTGCCGCCGGAAGCGTGATCGCAATCTCGCTCGAAAAACCGGCACCAGTCCCTAGCGCTCAACCGACGGCTGAGCGCATCCTCGGCGCTGCGCAGCTTGCGCCGGTGACGTAGGCACAGGTAGGCGACTTTGGTCATTCTGCTTTGCGCCTCCATCGCTCAAGCGCCGGGACGTTCCTTGCCCACGTCTGCCAACTAGGTCGCGCAATTGGGCTTAGAGTGCCGCGACAGGAAAATGCGTTGATGTGCCACAGTTGATGGCTTCGGCTGCTCTGAGGAGAAGATGTGATGATAGTTCAGAAATGCCCGCATTGTGGCATATCGTCGTTTCAAGATCATCCGATCAGTTTCGGAAATGTCACTCTTGAAGACAAGGGCGTGCTCGTTTTTGAAAGAACGGCAATGACGCTGCCAAGAGTCCAGCACCAGATCGTGCACGCATTGGTGGTGGCGAAGGGCAGGGCTTTGACACGCGCGCACCTTGCAGATTGGCTTGATGGCGAAGTATTTGATCAGTCTGTCGCAGTTTACGTAGCTCGGGTGCGTTCGACCTTTCGGAGGATCGATCCGGCTTTCGACCAGATTTTGTCTGTCCGTGGCTTCGCAGCTTACAAATGGTTGTTCAAACCCATGGCCGTCTCGTAGTGCCCCTTGGCTTCGACTGTCTTCAGGGCCGCTAGGAGCTGTGCTGGCTTAATTTCTGAGATCGGCATCGCTCCAATCGTTGGGATCAGTAGCGACAACAGCCAGCGGCTTTTTTTGATCGTGACCGCCTCACGGCCCTCTGCAGCAATTTTTTCGAGATACTCTTCGGCGACATGTTCAAAGCTGTTGGCGCTACGCTCAATCGCCTCGCGCTCAGCATCTTTTCTCGCTTCTGTAGGATCACTACCGTTCGCAAGAATGACGCGCGCTTCGTCCCTCCGTTTACGAGTTTCCTGCAGCGACACGTCGGGATAGCGGCCGAAGCTGAGCTTCTTCTCCTTGCCGTCGAAGCGATACTTAAAGCGCCAGAGCTTTCCTCCCGACGGCTGCACCAACAAGAAGAGACCACCAGAATCGCCAAGCTTCTTGGGCTTGTCGCCAGGCTTGGCTGCTCGGATCTTAACGTCGGAAAGAGGCATAGCTGGGGGCCACTTTTTTGAGGGTCTGCGCTTGGCCCCCAACGTGGCCCCCAGAAGCGCCCGATTTCTGGCGAACAAGGGCGAACCACGGCGGTGTCCCGTGGCTCGCTTTTACCAGATTTCTGCTATTTTTCCAACCTTTAGCGAACGTTCGCGGTTGGGTAACTGGTGCCCAGAAGAGGACTCGAACCTCCACGCCCTTGCGAGCGCCAGCACCTGAAGCTGGTGCGTCTACCAATTCCGCCATCTGGGCACGGTGCAACCGGTCATCGCTGCCGGAAGCTGGGTAGGGGCGGGCCAATAGCGGGGGGGAGGGGGCGCTGTCAATCACTACCTTGCGACGAATTGCGACCCGATCAAAATGGGAGTCAGGAGCCAGTCTGGATTGGGCCTGGCAGGGGTCTAGAGGGGGTTTAGAGGGGGGCTAGCAGGGTCTGGCAGGGGTCTGGGCGACATCTGCGTCAGGCCAGCGAAGATTATCCTCCAACACCGGCAAAATCATCGTCCCATGCCCGCCAAACCACGCGCTGCCGTTGCCGGACTGCATCGCCCCTCTTGCCTGTCCGCGCGCATTGCCGCAAAGCGCGGCCAGCACTTTGCCCGCACTGAGACAGCCATCAAGAGCACCCGAACCCATGCCCAGATCCTCCCCGCTTTCCGGCCAGCTTGTCACCCTGTTTGGCGGCAGTGGCTATATCGGCAACTATGTCGCGCAAGCCCTGTTGGAGCGCGGCGCGCGGCTGCGGCTGGCGAGCAGGGCTCCCTACAAGGCGCAAGGGCTCAAACCGCTTGCCAATCTCGGTCAGCTGCAATTCCTGCCGTGCGACATCACGAATGAGGCGCATGTCGCCGCGGCGCTGGACGGGGCGAGCCACGTGGTCAATCTGGTCGGTGCCTTTGATGGCGATCTGAATGCCGTGATGGGCGAGGCCCCCGGCACCATCGCCCGCCTCGCCGCCGCTGCAGGTGTTGCCGCGCTGGTGCACATCAGTGCGATCGGGGCCGATGCCGCATCGCCGATTCCCTATGCCAAGTCCAAGGCGCTGGGCGAGAGCCGCGTGCGCGAAGGCTTTGCCAAGGCGACGATCCTGCGGCCTTCGATAGTGTTCGGCAAGGATGACAATTTCCTCAACCTGTTTGGCGGGATGATTGCAACATTGCCGGTGCTGCCGGTGTTCGGGCCTGAGGCGAAACTGCAGCTGGTCTATGCCGACGATGTGGCTGAAGCGGTCGCTACCGCGCTGGAGCACCCTGAAAAGCACGGCGGGCACACCTATGAACTGGGCGGCCCGGAACAGCTTTCGATGATGGATATTCACGAGCGTATCGCGCAGGCGCAAGGGCGCAGCCGGCGGTTCATCGCCATGCCCGATGGCCTCAGCGCGGCTTTTGCGGCCATGCCCGGAACCCCGATGAGCCGCGACCAATGGGCGCTGCTTAAGCCCGGCAGCACAGTGGCACCCGGCGCACAGGGCTTTGCCGAGCTGGGGATCGAGCCCAAGCCGCTGGGCCTGTTTCTCGACAAGTGGATGCTGCGCTATCGCAAGCACGGGCGGTTTGGCGCCGAGAATGAACGGGCCAAAGCGCGTAAGGCGTAGCCCGCGCTGATTCGTCCGTGCGCCCGGCCGTAAGCGGCAGCTTTGCCGAACACGCCGCCGAAAGTGGCGCTTCGGCTATCGAGCCCGAACCAGACATTGGCGAAAGTGTCTTGCGACACAGCCGCCCATGCCGGATCAGATCGCCGAAAACCGCTCGATATCCTTGATCCGGCCTGACACGACCAATTCATCGTCGGGGAAGATGATCGTGTCGGGGACGGCGTGTATGAACGCCTCGCCCGTCCGCTTCACACCGACGACGGTTACATCGTATTTCTTGCGGCACGCACTGGTCACCAAGGGCAGGCCGACAATTGGATCGGGCGCACATAAGCGCGCGATCGCGAATTCGTCGTCGAAGGCGATGAAATCAAGCAGCCGTTCATTGAGCAGATGCGCGACCCGTTCGCCCATCCGCTGTTCAGGGAACACCACATGCGTTGCGCCGATACGTTCGAGGATGCGGGCGTGCTTCGCATTGCTCGCCTTGGCCCAGATATTGGTGAGGCCCAGATCGGCCAGTGCCAGCACCGTGAGCACGCTGGCTTCGATATCGCTGCCTATGGCGACCACTGCCGCCTCGAAATCAGCCACGCCCAGCTGGCGCAGCACATCGCCATCGGTGCAATCGGCTTCGACCACCTTGGTCAGGTCGGCCGCATATTCCTGCACCAGCGCCGGGTTGCTATCGACTCCCAGCACTTCACTGCCCATGCTGGTGAGCGTGCGAGCGACTGCGCCGCCGAAACGGCCCAATCCGACAACCAGAACGGGTTTGCGCTTGTCAGCCGACAATGAGGTTCTCCTTGGCATAGCGATAAGGCCGCGCTGGCCGTCCTACAGCAAGCGCGGTGGCAACGGTGATGGTTCCCACCCGGCCGATGAACATCAGCAGCACGATCACCACCTGCGCGGATGGGGGCAGGTCGGCGGTGATGCCGGTGGAAAGGCCCACAGTAGAAAAAGCGGAAATGCACTCGAACAGGATTTTCGGCAGGGCCAGCGACGTAATCGACGCAATATAGGTTGTCGCTGCGAAGATCAGGCTGGCGGCCAACACCGTGACTGTCAGCGCCTGCCGTTCGACCTCGCTGCCGAAGCGGCGGTCGAACAACCCGGCATCGCGGCGGCCAAGCACTTCGGACAGCACAATCGCGAACAGCACGATAAAGGTGGTCACTTTGATCCCGCCCGCCGTGCCCGCGCTGCCGCCGCCGATGAACATCAGCAGGTAATTCATCATCAGCGTCTGATCATGGAACGCGCCCACATCCACGCTGTTGAACCCCGCGGTGCGCGGCATCACAGAATGGAACGCGGCATTGAGCAGTTTGCTGCCTACGCTCATCGGGCCGAGCGTTCCGGCGTTCGTCCACTCCATCGCTAGGATCGCGACGAACCCCAGTGCGAGCAGAGCGACGGTGCCGTAGACCGTAACCTTGGAATGCAGCGACCAGCGCTTCCACGCGAACCGCTTGTCGCGCAAATCCTGCATCACCGGAAAGCCCAATGCCGTCAGAATCACGGCCAGCATGATCGGCACCAGAATGACCGGATCGGACTGATACCCCATGACGCTGTCGGAGTGGGTGGAAAAGCCGGCATTGTTGAACGCGCTGACCGCATGAAACACGCCGTGCCACAGGGCGGTGCCTGCACTCATGTCGTAGCTCGTCATCATCCGCAGCGCGAGGATAGTTGCAACCACCGCCTCCACTGCAATCGTGATGGCGAATACCAGTTTGAGCACTGACAGCGCGTCGCCGGTCTCCAGCCGCCCGCGTTCAACCTGTGTCGCCATACGGTCATGCAGGCCGAAGCCGCGCCCCGCGATAAGGCCGAACAGGGTCGCCGCTGTCATGATCCCCAACCCGCCGATCTGGAACATCAGCAGGATCGCCACTTGCCCGAACGGCGACCAGTAGCTGCCGGTATCGACCACCACCAACCCCGTCACCGCAACGGCAGAAGTGGCTGTGAAGAGAGCGGTGAGAACAGATGCGCGGGTGCCGTCAGCGGTCGCGATCGGCAGGCTTAGCAGCACTGTTCCGATGGCGATTGCGAGCAGAAACAGACTCGGAACCAGCCGGATCGGATTACGCATCAGCTTCATCAGCGCGGAATGCCGATGAATCATGTGCTGGGCAACAGTTTGATGGGACTAACGCTGCGCGCGCGGAGGGAATCAACCCACTTTCGGCCATTCAAAGCACCACTGCATCGGCCCAGAACCGGACCTCCATTGTGTTCGTAATGGCGGCCCGCTCGGCGGCGGTCGTGAGAGCTAAGCCAGCGCGGCGGCGTAAAGCGCCTTCAGATCGGCCTCGCCGCGAGCGGCGGCGGTGGCATCATAGGCCGGGCTATCGGGCACCATCCAGCCGTGGTCGCCGGGATAGACGGTGACGGTTGCGGGAACATCGGCTGCCTTGGCCGCAGCGGCAAAGGTCGTCTTGTCTGCCGGTGCCTTGGCATCATCATCCTGTGCCACAGCGATCAGCAGGCTGGCATCGACCTTGCCCAGCAGCGCGTGCGGGCTCATCGGGTTATCGGCCCGCACCAGCCCGCCGCCGTGGAAGCTGGCCGCCGCCTTGACGCGCGCAGGCTTTGCCGCTGCTGCCCAGATGGTGAACGGCCCGCCCATGCAATAGCCCTGCGTGCCGATCCCCATCGCCTGGCTGACGCCTTCCTGCCGGTCAAGCCAGTCGACGATTGCGGTCGTGTCGCGCATGATCGCTTCGGCATCCAGCTTGCCGCGCCACGGGCCGACTTTCTGGAACCCGCCATCCGCAATGAAGGCGGCGAAATCGGCAAACTGTTCGCCGGTCACGTCGCGGTAATAGGGGTTCACCACCAGCACGGCATAGCCTGCGCCCGCGAGCTTGCGGGCGATGTTGCGCTTTGCCTCGCGGATGCTGGCGATATCGGGCCACAGGATCACGGCGGCGTGGCTGCCGGTTTCAGGCTGGACGAAGAACCCGTCGAGCGTACCGTCTGCGGTAGCGAAATTGACCCCCCGTTCCTTGAGGCCTGCGGTTGCGGCCCGCGCGCTACCGGTGCTTTCACCCGGCGCGCAGGCAGCAAGGGCAGCAACGCCTGACAGCGCGCCAAACTGGCGGCGGTTGATGGTCTGGCGGGCCCAATCGGCCAATTTGCTCTCATCGCACATTTGATACTCTCCTGTCGGCCCCTACCGCAGCACACAGATAGCCATGACCGGGAGGCATGGACAAGCGGCGAATGACACGCCAACATGCCCGCAAAACAAAACGGGGAGAGCGGGATCAATGGACCTTACGCGGTGGGTGGGCAGTGCTGCCCTTTTGCTTTCGGCCGGGATGCTGGCGAATTGCAGCCAGATTTTCGGCGATTCGGGCGCGGGCGGAGAAGGGATTACCGCCGCGATGCTGGTGGGGGCAGATGGCGATAGCGCCAACTGGATCAGCCACGGGCGAACCTATTCCGAACAACGCTATTCCCCGCTTGATGCGGTAAACACCCAGACCGTGGGCGATCTCGGCCTTGCGTGGTTTGCCGATATGGACACCGCACGCGGGCAGGAAGCGACCCCGCTGGTGATGGACGGCAAGCTGTATATCACGACCGCGTGGAGCAAGGTGAAGGCTTTTGATGCCGCCACCGGCACAGCCTTATGGGAATATGATCCCAAGGTGCCCGGCGAAACTGCGGTCAAGGCTTGCTGCGATACCGTCAATCGCGGGCTGGCGGCGTGGGATGACAAGCTGTTCCTCGGCACGCTGGACGGGCGGTTGATTGCGCTCGACCGGGACAGCGGCGCGGTTGCATGGGAAAAAGTCACCGTCGATCAGTCTAAAAGCTACACCATCACCGGCGCGCCGCGGGTGATCGATGGCAAGGTGATCATCGGCAATGGCGGGGCGGAGTTCGGGGTGCGCGGGTTCGTTGCGGCCTATGACGCGAACAGCGGCGAGCAGCTGTGGAAGTTGTACACTGTGCCCGAAGGCGGCGATCCGAAAGACGCGCCCGCCTATCTGCAAAAAGCCGCCGAAACCTGGAACATGGATGTGCTGGGCGCATCCGATGCGATTGGCGGCGGCGGGACGGTGTGGGATTCGATGGCCTATGATCCCGATCTCGATCTGCTGTATATCGGGGTGGGCAATGGCTCTCCATGGAACCGCGCCTATCGTTCGCCCGGTGCTGATGGCACGGGCGAGGGCGATAACCTTTACCTTTCCAGCATCGTCGCAGTGCGGCCATCTACCGGCGAATATGTCTGGCATTACCAGACCACACCGGGCGAAACGTGGGATTTCACCGCCACCCAGCACATCATGCTGGCCGACATGGAAATCGATGGCGCGGTGCGCAAGGTGCTGATGCAGGCGCCCAAGAACGGGTTCTTCTATGTGATCGACCGGGAAACCGGCAAGTTCATCAGCGCCAAGCCCTATGTCAGCGTCAACTGGGCCACCGGCATTGATCCGGTAACAGGCCGTCCGATCGAAAATTCCGAAACGCGGGTGGACAAGACCGGCAAGCCTGCGCTGGTCACTCCGGGCGCGTTGGGCGGGCATAACTGGCACCCGATGGCGTTCCACCCCGGCGAGGGGCTGGTCTACATCCCTGCGTTCGAGGCCGGAATGCTCTACGCACCGGAAGCCGGCTGGAAGCCCGATACCGCGCGCGGTTTCAATGTCGGGTTTGATCTGGGTGCGGGCGATGTCCCTGCGGACGAAGGCTTCCGCAAGCAAGTGGCTGGCACCCTGAAGGGCATGTTGGTGGCGTGGGATCCGGTGGCGCAGAAGGCGCGCTGGACGGTCGAGCATCCCGGCCCGTGGAATGGCGGTTTGCTGGCCACGGGCGGCGGCCTTGTGTTCCAGGGCACCACCGGCAGCGAATTCAACGCCTATGACGCAGGCACAGGCAAGAAGCTGTGGAGCTTTGCCGCGCAGACCGGGGTGGTCGCGCCGCCGGTCACCTATACCGTGGGCGGGGAGCAATATGTCGCGGTGTTGGCGGGCTGGGGCGGGGCCTATGCGCTCAGCGTCGATGGCGATCTCATCAACCGCAAGGCGCCGGTGCGCAATGTCAGCCGGTTGCTGGTTTTCAAGCTGGGCGGCACGGCCAAGCTGCCCGATGAAGTGGTGGTGGAAAAGCTCCCGCTCGATCCGCCGCCAAGCACGGCTGCGGCCGAGGTGATCGCGGTGGGTCAGGCCAAATATGGCCGCTATTGCGCGGTGTGCCATGCGCCTGGTGCGGTGGGTTCCACCGTGCTGCCCGATCTGCGCCGTGCCGGATCTCTCGAAAGCGCGAGCGCTTGGAATGCGGTGGTCGAAGGCGGGATGCTGAAGGACAACGGCATGGCGAGCTTTGCAGGCTCGCTGTCGAAAGACGAGATCGAAGCGATCCGCGCCTACGTGATCAAGCGTGCCAATGAAGACAAGGCGATCGAAGGGGCGAAAAAGGTGGCGCTGCGGTAACCGCGCCCTCCCCTCAGTCCCCTTGCGGACCGACATAATCCGCGCCGTAAACAGCGATGCGGAAATCGCGGTGCAGATCATTGTCGAATGGCACTTTCTGGGTGGCGAGGATTACCGCCATGTCCTGCGCCGGATCGACCCAGAACAGCATCGAGGGGAACCCGTCCCAGTAGAACTCCCCAACGCTGCCGCGGTTCTCTTGCGGCGTCTGCGGTTTGCCCGTGCGCACGAAGACATCGAAGCCGAACCCGCCGCTGCCCTTGCCCACCAGCCATGACCGGTTGGCGGGCGCGATGCGCGGATCGAGCTGGTCAGTCGCCATCAGCCGGATGGTCGAAGGCTTGAGGATGCGGGTGCCGTCCAGCGAACCTTCCCCCAGCAGCATCCGCGCGAATTTCATGTAATCATCGACTGTGGTGACGATGCCCGATCCGCCCATTGTCATCGGGCGGCCCATGAAATTGGCATCGATCAGCTTGTCCTCCGGCCACGGTGCCAGCGCGCCATTCTCGCCTTCGTAGATGCGCGCCAAACGCAGGCGATCCGCGGCGCTGCGCTTCCAGCCCGTGTCGGCCATGCCCAGCGGCTGGAAGATATGCTGCGCGACATATTCGGCGAACGGCTGCCCCGACAAGACCTCGACCAGCCGCGCCTGAACATCCACCCCGGCACTGTAGTTCCAATGCGTGCCGGGGTCGAACAGCAGCGGCACCTGCGCCATTTTTTGCGAGAACTGCGCCAGCGTGTTGGTGGACGACAGCGGCTGCAGTTCCGCCCAAATCCGGTCAGCGGTGTTTTCGGGCTCGCCATCCGCGCCATAGGTGAAACCCGCCGTGTGGCGCAGCACATCGCGCACCGTCACCTTGCGGCTTGGATCACGCAGGATCGGCGTACCATCGGGATTTGCACCATCGGCGACCTTCAAGGCAGCATATTCGGGCAGGTGCCATTCGAGAGGATCATCGAGCCCGAATTTGCCCTGTTCCCACAATTGCATCAGCGCCACGCCGGTTACCGGCTTGGTCATCGAGAAAATCTGGAACAGCGTGTCGCGCGCAATCGGGCGTGCTGCCTCGCGGTCGGCATCGCCTGCGTTTTCGAAACAGCGTTCGGCCCCATCTTTCCACACCAGCGCCGAAGCGCCGACCGTGCGGCCCTGAGCAACAGCACTATCGAGGAAGGCGCCGATAGTGGCGCAATCAGGCTCATAGGCGACTGTATCCTGCGCCGCTGCGGGCACCGCCAGCACCGCCAGCGCCGCCCCTGCAAAAGCCTTGATCATGCGCCGTCTCCCGCCTGAATTAACCCCTGAACACAACCGTCCGCGTGCCGTTCATCAATACTCGCTCCTGCGCGAACAGGCGCACCGCTTCCGCGAGCACGCGGCGTTCGATGTCGCGGCCCTTGCGCACCAGATCGGCCGGGCTATCGGCGTGGGTGATGCGTTCCACATCCTGATGGATGATCGGGCCTTCATCGAGATCGGCGGTGACGAAATGCGCAGTCGCGCCAATGATCTTGACCCCGCGTTCGTGCGCCTGATGGTAAGGACGCGCACCCTTGAAACCGGGCAGGAAGGAGTGGTGGATATTGATGCAGCGCCCCGCAAAATGGGCGGATTGTTCGTCCGAGAACACCTGCATGTATCGTGCGAGAACGATCAGTTCGGCGTCGGTCTCTGCCGCCAAAGCGCGGAAGGCCGCCTCGGCCTGCGGCTTGGTGTCTGGCGTCACCGGAATGTGGTGGAACGGGACATCGCCAATATCCACCCTTATCGCAGCGTCACGCGGGTGGTTCGAGACTATCGCCACCGGATCGATCGGCAACTCGCCCGTGCGGCAGCGGTACAGCAGATCGACCAGACAATGATCGAACTTGCTGACTAGGATGATAGTGCGACGCGGGCGATCTTCGCGCACCATCTTCCATTCAAACGCATAGTCATCCGCCAGCGCGGCAAAATCGGTGCGCAAGCCTTCGGCGGTCGAGCCATCGGGATCGAACACCACGCGCATGAAGAACCGGTCGGTTCCCCCCGCTTCAGCCCGATCATTGAACTGCTGCGCGTCAAGGATATTGCAATTGCGCTCGAACAGGAAGCCGGTGACCCGCGCCGTGATACCGGGCCGGTCGGCGCAGGCGAGCGTAAGGATCAGCGGTGCGGCCATCTTACTTGGCGAGCGCCGCCTCGCACTGGCCCATCAACTCGGCAATGATCTTCGCGGCGGGTTCCTCGGCCTTGACCATGCCGACCGATTGCCCGGCCATCACACTGCCGTTTTCAACGTCGCCTTCGATCACCGCACGGCGCAGCGCGCCTGCCCAGTAATGTTCGATCTGCAATTGCGCCTCAAGCATGTCGACTTCGCCCGCATCGAGCAGCGCGGCGACTTCGCGCTGCTTCGCGGTGAACTCTTCGGTGCCCTTGTTCTTCAGGGCGCGCACCGGGATCACCGGCAGGCGCGGATCGACCTGCACTGATGCAATGGCCTCGCGGGCCGAAGCGCGGAAGAAGGCTTTCTTGAAATCGGGGTGGGCGATGCTTTCGGTCGCGCAGGCGAAGCGCGTGCCAAGCTGCACACCCGCCGCGCCCATTTCCAGATAACTGGCAATCGCCTCGCCCCGGCCAATCCCGCCGGCGACGAAGATCAGGTGTTCGCTTGCCAATTCTGGCAGAATTTCCTGCGCCAGGACTGACGTCGAGACCGGGCCGATATGGCCGCCTGCTTCCATCCCTTCGATCACCATGGCATCCGCGCCGGACCGCAGCAGCTTCTTGGCGAGCGCGAGGGTGGGGGCAAAGCAGATCACCCTGGTATCGCCGCCATCTTTAATGGCTTCGACCGAACCCTTGGGCGGAATCCCGCCAGCCAGCACAACATGGGTTACGCCATGCTTGCGGCACACCGCAATCAGGTCGAACAGCGCGGGGTGCATGGTGATGAGGTTCACGCCGAAGGGCTTCGACGTAAGCGCCTTGGTCGCGGCGATTTCGGTGTCGAGCAGTTCGGGCGTCATCGCCCCGCAGGCAATCACGCCGAAACCACCTGCATTGGAAATCGCGGCAACCAGATTGCGCTCGCTCACCCAGCTCATCGCGCCGCACAAAATCGCGGTGTCGCAGCCGAGGAAATCAGTGCCGCGCTGCATCATGGCAGCGGTGTTGGGATAATGGGTCATGGCGGCGGCGCTTAGTCCGAACCGGGCGAATAGACAATCCGCACAGCGTCGGCTGCCTGTTTGGCGAGCGCGACGGCAGCAGATGCGTCAGCAGAGCGGGCCAACGCCACGCCCATGCGGCGGTAAGGACGGGTAACGGGCTTGCCGAAAATCCGCACATCGACATCAGGCGAAAAGGCTAGAGCATCGGCCAGGCCTTCGAAGGAGAAGCTTTCGCTGTCGCGGTCGGCGAGGATCACGGCTGACGCGGCGGGCCGGGCGGTGATGCTGCCCGGCACCGGCAGTCCAAGGATGGCGCGGGCGTGAAGATCGAACTCGGTGAGGTCTTGCGACGCCAGCGTTACCATGCCGGTATCATGCGGGCGGGGGGAAAGTTCGGAGAAGATCACTTCGTCCCCCTTCACGAAGAACTCCACGCCGTAGAGCCCCCAGCCGCGCCCTTCGCCTTGCAGCGCCATGACGACCTTGGCGGCCATATCCTGCGCGGCGGCGAGCGCGGCGTTGGACATCGCGGCAGGCTGCCAGCTTTCGCGGTAATCGCCGCGTTCCTGCCGGTGGCCGATCGGCGGGCAGAAGCTGATGCCGCCCCCGTCTTTGGCAGCATGGCGAACGGTCAGCAGGGTGATTTCATAGTCGAAGGCGATGAACTGTTCGCAGATCACCCGCGCCCGGTCGCCGCGCATATTGGCAACGGCATATTCCCACGCCGCCTCCAAAGCCTCGGCATCGTCAACCTTGCTCTGGCCCTTGCCCGATGAGGACATGACCGGCTTCATCACCAGCGGATAGCCGATGCGCGCGGCCACTTCCTGCGCCTCGGCAAAACTTGTCGCATAGCCATATTGCGAAGTGACGAGACCCAATTCACCCGCCGCCAGATCGCGGATCGCATCGCGGTTCATGGTCAGTTGCGCGGCGCGGGCAGATGGCACGATGGTGAAACCTTCAACCTCCAGATCGGCCAGAACCTCGGTGCGGATCGCTTCGATTTCGGGGACGATCAGATCGGGGCGATGCTTTTCCGCCGCCGCCCGCAACGCGTCGCCGTCGAGCATGGAGAACACCTCGCGGCCATCGGCCACCTGCATCGCGGGGGCGTTGTCATAGCTATCACAGGCAATCACCCGCGCGCCGAGGCGCTTGGCGGAGATGACGAATTCGCGGCCCAGCTCGCCCGAACCGAGCAGCAGGATGGTGGCAATGTGGCTCATGGGAGCGGTTTAGCTGCCCCGCGAGCCAAGTCTACCGGCGTGTTATGCTGCGCGCCGGTGGGTGGACACCGCAACCTGTCGCCCGCCGCCTGCCCGCGCCATGACAAGGCCCAGCTCCGCCTCGCGCAGAGTCCAGTCGACGGTGCATTCCACCCGCGCCAGCCCGGCGCTGGCAGTGAGCTGCTGGGACTTGGCCGATACGGGCGCGGCCAACGCGGAAAAGGTTGCCACCACATCCTCGGCCCATTCGCGGGCGTGGCGCGATGTCATATCGGGCAGCAGCACGCCAAAGCGTTCGCCATCGAGCTGCGCGACTTCGTGCCCCGGCGTTGTCAGTGTCTGGGCCATGGTTTCGAGGAACTTGGCGAACCCCCACATCACTTCGTCCGCAGTGCGCTGGCCATAACGCAGCATCAGCGCCCGCATCCCGTCCACCGCCATGACGGCCACCATCTGTCCGCCGCCGGTTGCAAGTTGCCGCCTGAGGCTGGCGCAGAAGGCCTGACGGTTGGCAAGCCCGGTCAGCGGATCGGTGACTGCGCGGGCGTGCAATTCGCCTTCGAGACTGCGCAATTGCTGCACTGATCGCAGCAGGCATAGCGCGCCTTCCGCCGCGCCGCCCGCGTCAAACATCGGGCGCAGGCTGAGCGCATACCAGCGCTGGCAAGGGCTTTCCCGGCCAGCTTCGTGATCATGGTGGGTGATTACCGGAAACTCGATCCAGCCGCCCTGCGTGCGCCCGCCCAGCGTGGCGGTGACATGTTCGGCTACGAACGCGGCATGATCACGCCCGGCCAGATCGGTAATGTGCGGGAGCAGCAGAGCTTCGGAAAAATCCAGACCCAGTTCCGCGATATTGGCAGATGCGTGGACGATGAAACCACGCCGATCCAGCCGCACTACAATGTCACCCGAAGCTTCTTCCAGCAGGCCGTTCAAAACGCGGCCTTCAACGTCGCTCAAACCCAATTTCATACTGATCGTGCCCCGAACCGTCCCGCATGGTGTCCATCCATTTCGCGTCGCTATAAGTTGCCGACTAACTCAGCCGCAACAATACAGGAAAATTCCCGAATTTCTGCGGATATTTGTGAGGTTTTGAGTAAAGCAACTTAACTAACAAGACTAAAAAACGAATCAACTAAGGCTTCGTTTACCATAAATCCGATGATCGCAGCGCGATTAGTGGTGCTTTTTGGGCGATGGTTTGCATATTCAGCTAGGTGTTGGATTGATGTTACAGTTCGATCATTATCTTCACAGAAGCCGCCGGAGTGCCGCACGCTGCGGCGATCCGGCTGCGACATTCCTCGATCACGGTGCTCGCATCGCCGGCGGCGCTGGTAGATTCGGCAAGCTGTTCGGGCGCGCTGCCGAGCGCGGCGGCGATGGCTTCCAGCCGTTCCGGCAGGGGGCGCGCCTTGCCCTTTTCCCACGCCCACACCGTTGGCTTGCTGACGCCCAGCGCCGCCGCGACATCGGCTAGCGTCAATCCGGCCTCGCGCCGCAGCCGGTTGAGCTTGGGGCCAAGCGCCTCGTGCGTTCCTGCGCCGCGCAATGCGGCATGGCCGGGACTGGAAGGCGCCAGCCCCTGAAGCTGCGCCGCGGCCAGTGCTGCCGGGCCAAGCGCCTGTTCGAACGCGCAGCCAAACAACCGCTCGCTCCGCCACACGATCACTGCTGTCACGATCCCGGCTTCGGGCAGGTCGATCGCCAGCTGTTCGCCGGTGTTCAACGCCAGCCCGGTTTCCAGCAGCAACCCGGCGGCCGAGATATTGTGGATAGTGACATTGGCTTCTGCGCCGTCCGGGCCCAGCCCGCTGGCCTCCAGCCGCAGGGCGCGGCGGGGGGTGGCACGCTGGCTATCGCTTGCAGCCGGGGAGCCGAGGTGGGCCTTTATGGCCATGATCTGCGCCTTTCGCTCTCGTGGATGAGAGCACGCACAGTCTGGCTCCAAAGGTTAAGCCCGCGTCACCGGAAATGGTTAATACCGGCGAAGCGGGCTACTTTTCAGCTAACCGCATCCAGCCCGTAAGCCGTGTGCAGCACCCGCACGGCGAGTTCGGTCTCGTCCTCGTCGATCATCACGCTGACCTTGATCTCGCTGGTCGAGATCGCCTGAATGTTGATGCCGCGATCCGAAAGCGCGCGGAACATCGTGCTGGCCACACCGGCGTGGCTCTTCATGCCGACGCCCACGACGCTGATCTTGGCAATCTTGCTGTCGGTGATGATGCGGTTGAAGCCGATGGCATCGCGGCGATCTTCCAGCAGAGCCTGCGCGCGGGCAAGATCGGATTGCGGCACGGTGAAGGTCACGTCGGTCTCACCCTTGTCGCGGCCCACGTTCTGGATGATCATGTCGACATTGATGCTGGCCGCGGCGAGCGGTTCGAAGATGTTCGCCACCGCGCCGGGCCGGTCGGGCACGCGGGTGAGGATCACCTTGGCTTCGTTCTTGTCATGCGCGATGCCGGTTACAAGCTGGCGTTCCATCAGGCCGTTCTCCACCAATTCGTCCATTTCCTGTTCCGAGACGATCATCGTCCCCGGCAGATCATCGGCAGGCGGTGCGCCTTCGCCGATAAAACTCGAAAGCACCTGCACCCGCACCTTTTCCTTCATGGCAAGGCCGACAGAGCGGGTCTGGAGCACCTTGGCGCCCACCGATGCAAGTTCGAGCATTTCCTCGTAAGTCACCGCCTTCTGCTTGCGCGCCTTGGCGACAATGCGGGGATCGGTGGTATAGACGCCGTCGACATCGGTGTAGATGTCGCACCGGTCTGCCTTGATCGCTGCTGCCACCGCCACCGCCGAGGTATCCGAACCGCCGCGCCCCAGTGTGGTGATACGGCCATCGTCAGAAATGCCCTGAAAGCCGGGGATCACTGCAATCTCGCCCGCTTCAAGCGAGGCGATCAGCGCAGGCGCGTCAATCACGTCGATCCTGGCCTTGGCGTGGGCTTCGATGGTCTGGATCGGCAATTGCCAGCCCAGCCAGCTGCGCGCCTTGCAGCCCAGCGCCTGAAGCGTGAGCGCCAGCAGCCCGCTGGTGACCTGTTCGCCGCTGGCGACGACCACGTCATATTCGGCCGGATCATAGAGCGGGTTCGCTTCGCGGCAGAAATTCACGAGCCGGTCCGTCTCGCCCGCCATCGCGCTGACCACCACCGCGACGGAATCCCGAGTGCCGTCGGGTTTGGGTGCGGCCTGTGCGCGCACAATATTGGCCACCCGGCGGATACGCTCCGTCCCGGCCATCGATGTGCCGCCGAATTTCATCACAATGCGGGCCAAGATGCAGCTCCTGCTGGTGAGTGTTCGCGGCGGCTGTTAGGAGGGGTTCATGGGAAACGCAAACATTCCGAATGTTACAATTCGCCCCGAAGAGGCAGATTTTTTCGCAAAGCTGGCACGCGACTGGTGGAATCCGAAAGGGCCGATGGCGAGCTTGCATCAGGTGAACCCGGTGCGGATGGCGTTTATCCGGGAAGCGATAGACGCGCATTGGACGGGCGCTGGTGCTTCAGCGAAGCCGTTGGCGGGCAAGAGCGCGCTCGACATTGGCTGCGGGGCAGGGCTGGTGTGCGAGCCATTGGCGCGGCTGGGTGCGAGCGTGACGGGTGTTGATGCGGCGGCAGAAAATGTGGCGGCGGCGGCCGCTCATGCGGAGGGCGTGGGGCTCGATATCCGATACATGGCGGGCGAGGTTGCCGGACTGGATATCGGCACCTTCGATCTGGTCACCACTGTCGAAGTGATCGAACACGTGGCCGACAAGCCTGCTTTCCTAAGGGATGTGGCGGCGCGGCTGGCGCCGGATGGCTTGCTGGTCATGTCGACACCCAACCGCACTGCGGCTTCGCGTGTGCTTCTGGTCGGCGCGGCAGAAGCAGTCGGCTATGTCCCCAAGGGCACGCATCATTGGGAGGATTTCATTACGCCCGACGAATTGGAAGCGCTGCTGGGAGATGCGGGGCTGGCGGTGACGGCCAAGCGCGGGATCGCATGGCGACCGGGCAAGGGCTTGCACCTGTCGGATGACATGGCGCTGAATTATATTCTGAGCGCGCGGCGGGTTTAGAGACAGCTCCGCCCCTTCAGCGGCCCGTCACTGAACACTCCGGCCACACCTGCGGCCATCAGCATCTGCGCCAGTTTCACATCGCCGCAGCCCTTGCCCTTGGGGTCTTCGCCCGTGCGCAAGGCCACCGGCAGGAATTCGTTCTCCGGTCGCACTGTCCATGCGTGCACTGCTAGCCCTGCCGCTTTCGCGTCTGCCACCAGTGCCGTGGGTGCCCCTTCTGGTGTGAGAACCAGTGCGGTATGTGCCCCGACCGCATCGGCATATTTCGCGATCTCCGCCAGCCCGGTCGGCGTCACCATCTCGGCATAGCGCATCGCCGGTTCGTCCGCCGGGCCGCCGATAGGGGCGACCAGCTGCACCAGCCTGAACCCTCCGCCGCGTTGCTTCAAACGCTGGAGCGGCGCGATCTCGAAGCTCTGGATGAATACCGGATCGGTTGGCGTGATGCCGAGTGTACGCAATTCCCGCAGCAGCAGATCGACCATGTCGATCCCGGCGTTCTGCAACAGGAATTCTGGGTGCTTGAGTTCGGGATAAAGCCCGATCTTGCGCGCCGTCGCCGCTTCTTTGGCGCGCACCAGCTTCACTATTTCCGCCAAGGTCGGCACCTGATACAGCCCGTCGTAGCGCGCATTGGCGGGCCGCAGCGACGGAATGCGTTCCTTGGCGCGCAGGGTGCGCAGTTCGGCCAGGGTAAAGTCCTCGGCGAACCAGCCTGCCACCTTCTGCCCATCAATCGTCTTGTCGCGGCGGCGGTCTTCGAATTCCTCGCGACTCGCCACATCGGTGGTGCCGGAAAGTTCGTTTTCGTGGCGCGCAACCAGCACGAGATCCTTGGTCGCGACCAGATCGGGCTCGATGTAATCCGCCCCATGATCGATCGCCAATTCATAGGCGGCGAGTGTGTGTTCGGGCCGCTCTGCACTCGCGCCGCGGTGAGCGATGATCAGCATGCCGCTTTCCTGTGCCGCCACCGGAGTTGTCACCAGCGCCATAAGCGCGATCAGAGCAAGACTGCGGACCATTCGTCTTCCTTGAAACCGACCAGAATGCCACCGGAAAATTCGACGATTGGCCGCTTGATAATGCTCGGTTGCTGAACGAGCAAAGCGACAGCGGTGTGACTATCAGTCGCCAGCGCTTTGTCTGCGTCAGACAGCTTGCGATAGGTGGTGCCCTTGCGGTTGACCACCACATCAAGCCCGGCGGCAGCAATCCAGGCGGCGACTTTCGCCGGATCGGCACCTTCCTTCTTGTAATCGTGGAAGGTGTAGGCGTGGCCCTGTGCATCAAGCCAGACCCGCGCCTTCTTCACCGTGTCGCAATTGGGGATGCCGTAGAGGTGGATCACACTAATCTCCGTTCAACTCCAGGGTGCAAGGTGTGCGTCGGCAATCGCCACCGCCAGTGCATCGGCAGCGTCGCTTCCAGCAATCGCTACGCCCGGCATCAGCACCTTTACCATCGCGGCGACCTGCGCCTTTTCCGCCGCGCCTGTGCCGGTGACGGCTTTTTTGACCAGCCGCGCCGCGTGTTCGTTGACGCTTAGCCCCGCCGCCCCGCACGCCGCCAGCACTGCGCCGCGGGCTTGCGCCAGCTTCAGGGTGGATTGGGGGTTCTTGTTGACGAAGATTTCCTCTGCCGCTGCGCGGTCAGGCCGGTGGGCGGCGATCACGGCGGCCAGCCCAATCTGCAATGCCGCCAGCCGAGCCGCCATCGGCGCAACCGCGTCGGTCTTGATCTGGCCGTTGGCCACATGGCTGATCCGCGCACCTTCGCTTCGGATCACGCCCCAGCCGGTGCAGGACAGCGAGGGATCAAGGCCGAGGAT
The DNA here is from genome assembly GCF_001296025.1 of Porphyrobacter sp. AAP60. Classification (GTDB taxonomy): domain Bacteria; phylum Pseudomonadota; class Alphaproteobacteria; order Sphingomonadales; family Sphingomonadaceae; genus Erythrobacter. The sequence continues at coordinate 168,388 of NZ_LJHV01000011.1, forward strand.
GATCATTCGATCACAGCCCGATCCTGAACCCGAACCGCCACAGCATCGCGATCAGGAACGCAGCCCCGAGCATCAGTGCCAGCAGCCATTCGCGCTTTTTCAGCCGAGCTTCTCCATGACTTCGTCGGAGATTTCGTAATTGCCCCACACGGTCTGCACATCGTCATCATCGTCGAGCGCATCGATCAGCTTCATCAGCGTGCCGGCGGTGTCTTCATCGACATCGACCGTCAGTACCGGCTTCCACGCCAGCTTGACGTTTTCCGCTTCGCCGAGTGTCACCTCGAGCGCGGTCGCGACCCCATGCAGCGCATCGTCAGCGGTCCAGATGGTGTGGCCATCTTCGGAGGATTCCACATCATCCGCGCCGGCTTCGATCGCGGCTTCGAGCATCGCTTCCTCGTCGCCAGCCGAAGCGGGATATTCGATCAACCCGCGCCGTTCGAACCCGTGGCTGACCGACCCTTCGGAGCCAAGGTTCCCGCCGTTTTTGCTGAAGGCGGTGCGCACATTGGTGGCGGTGCGGTTGCGGTTATCGGTCAGCGCCTCGACAATCAGCGCGACCCCGCCGGGGCCATAGCCTTCGTAGCGGATTTCGGCGTAATCCTCGCCGCCCGCCATGCTCGCCTTGTCGATTGCCCGCTGGATATTGTCCTTGGGCATCGACTGCGCCTTGGCAGCGTTGACCGCGAGGCGCAGGCGCGGGTTCATGTCGGGATCGGGCATGCCCATCTTGGCCGCCACGGTAATTTCGCGGCTCAGCTTGGAGAACATAGCCGAGCGTTTCTTGTCCTGCGCACCCTTGCGGTGCATGATGTTCTTGAACTTGGAATGGCCTGCCATTGGACGACTTCACCGGAAATGTTGGAAATACAGGCGCGCGCCTTACTCCGATGGGCGCGGACGATGCAAGGGCGCGTGTGGGCGTAATGGGCCTGCGCGAGCGGTTGGCCGACATCGCCCGCTTTGCCATGCGCCCATCCTATGTGATCCAGCCGATGGCGTGGGGGCGGCCTGCCGCGCTTGTGCTGCTGGCGTTGTTTGCGCTCGACATGGCTATCGACACCTTGGCTTACGCCCTGATCGGAGCTTGGGACGAAAGCGCCGCATTCCTGCCCGATCCGATCGAATACGAATCGACTCTGGCCGAAGACTTGATCGATTTCCTGATCTTTGCGCCGATCATGGAAGAACTGGCGTTCCGGGGCTGGCTGACCGGGCGGTTGGCTGCGCTCAGGTTCGGCGCCTATGGGATGGCGGCGATGGGGTTGCTGACGGCGAGTGTGTTCGCCGCAGCAGAATACACCATGCCGCTGACGCTGGCGGGGATCGTGCTGGCCTTTGCCGGGATGATCCATTGGCTGTGCACCCGCGATACCGATACGGCCGTCCCTGCGTGGTTCACGCGCCGTTTTCACTGGTTCGTGTGGGGATCGTCGCTGGCGTTCGGCCTGATCCATCTGGGTAATTACGAACCGCTTACCCACCCGCTCGGTCTGCTGGCGGTGCTGCCGCAGACCATCGGAGGGCTGCTACTGGCCTATACCCGCACCCGATTGGGGCTGGGCGCAGCGATGGCGCACCATGCGGCCTACAATGCGCTGTTTCTGGCGAGCGATTACGGCTGGTGGTGAGGGCCTAGGCCTTTACCGCCGTGCCGCTGGCGCTGACCATCAGCATCGATCCGTTGGGGCCGATCACTTCGTAATCGAGATCGATGCCCACCACCGCATTGCCGCCCAGCGCTGCGGCTTCGGCCTGCAATTCCTCGATCGCCTGCTTGCGCGCGTCAGCGAGAATCCGTTCATACGATCCCGAACGCCCGCCAACGATGTCGCGGATATTGGCAAACATGTCGCGAAAGATGTTGGCCCCAACGATCACCTCGCCAGTGACGATGCCGAGATAATCCTGGATCGGGCGGCCTTCGATCGTGGGCGTAGTGGTGACAATAACGCCGCGCGCGTCTTTCCAAGGGGATGCCATGGGTGTTCTCCTGCTACTGTGTTAGTAAGATAACACAGCCGGATGATATTTCAATGACAGGCGCGCGGCCCGGGTGGTTACGCCATGCCGAGCGCGTTCTTGTAGGTATCCAGCAGCATGTCCTGTTCGCTGCGGTCATCGGGCTTCATTTTGCGCAGGCGCACGATCTGGCGCATGATTTTGGGATCGTAACCGACCGCCTTGGCTTCCATGTAAACATCGCGGATGTCGTCGGCGATGCCCTTCTTTTCCTCTTCAAGACGCTCGATCCGCTCGATCAGCAGGCGCAGGCGGTCATCGGTTGCGTTTGTATCTTCGCTCATCGGGGGTCTCCATCGGGAATCAGAATCGGTTGGCGGGTGCGATAGCCAGCCATGCCGTCCGATAGAACCGCCTGCGAAAATTATTCCTGTGCGTTCTTCGCGACACTCGCTTCCATCCGGGCAAGCTGTTCCTCAGATGCGGTGCTCTGGCGGGTCGCCTTCCATTCGCCGCTCGGCATTCCGTGGATCACTTCGCGCGCCGCCTCCTTGTCGCCTTCGTAGCCTGCATCGCGGATCCAGTCGGCCAGGCAGTTGCGGCAGAAGCCGGCGAGGCCCATCAATTCGATGTTCTGCGCATCGTGTCGGTGGCGCAAATGCCGCACCAGCCGGCGGAAAGCGGCGGCAGCCTGAGCATCATCAAGCGAATCGAGCGGATCGGCATTGCTATTCATCACGGCTTTTCCTTGAGTTGAAATCCGGCTGTGCCATAGGCCAAGCCAATCAGGGATAGCCACAAATGTCACGACGCGACCAGTCAAGGATCGACCCGCGCGGCCGCAAGGTCAAAATTCTCGCCACCATCGGCCCCGCCAGCCGCTCGCCCGAGATGCTGGATCGGTTGGTGCGTGCGGGCGCGGATGCCTTCCGCCTCAACATGAGCCACGGCGCGCATGCCGATCACGAGGCGGCGATCCACGCGATCCGCGCGCTGGAAAAGCAGTTCGGGCGGCCGATCGCGATCCTCGCCGATTTGCAGGGGCCAAAGCTGCGTGTCGGCACCTTTGCGCAAGGGCAGGCGGTGATTCGCCATTCAGGCCACTTCGTGCTCGACCGTGACGAGACGCCGGGCGATGAAAACCGCGTGTGCCTGCCACACCCCGAATTGTTCGGCATTCTGGAACGCGGGCAGCGGTTGCTGATCAATGACGGCAAGATCCGCCTGAAAGTGCTGGAGGCGGATGATGCCCGCATCCTGTGCAGCGCCGAGGTAGGCGGGGTGATTTCCGACCGCAAGGGCGTGAACGTTCCTGATGCCGAGGTGCCGATCCCCGCGCTGACTGAAAAAGACCGCCGCGATCTCGCCTTCGCCACCGAACACGGGGCGGACTGGATCGCGCTCAGCTTCGTGCAGCGGCCAGAGGACATTGCCGAAGCGCGCAAGCTGATCAGCAACCGCGAGGTGGCGATTTGTGCCAAGATCGAAAAGCCGCAGGCGGTCCACCGCCTGGATGAGATCATCGAACTGGCCGACGGGATCATGGTGGCGCGCGGCGATCTGGGTGTCGAACTTGAACCTTACGAAGTGCCGCCGCTGCAGAAGCGCATCGTCAATGCCGCGCGCAGGGCGGGCAAGCCGGTGATCGTGGCGACGCAGATGCTCGAGTCGATGATCGACAGCCCCAGTCCGACCCGCGCCGAAGTCTCCGACGTCGCCAACGCGGTGTATGACGGCGCGGACGCGGTCATGCTGTCAGCCGAAAGCGCGGCGGGCGCGTGGCCGGAAGAATCGGTCGCCATGATGGACCGGATCGCGGTGCAGGTAGAGCGCGACGAAGGCTACAAGGCGCGGGTGCGGTTCCTTGAAACCCCGCCCGATGCCACAACCTCCGACGCACTGGCGCATGCCTGCATGACCATTGCCGATACCGTGCCGATCAGCGCGATCACCGTGTTCACCGCCAGCGGTTCGACCGCGCGGCGGGTTGCCCGCGAACGGCCGGCCACGCCGATGATGGTGCTCACCCCGTCGGTCCGCACGGCGCGGCGGGTGGCATTGTTGTGGGGCGCACACGCCGTGACCACCAAGGATATCGGCAGCTTTGAAGAGATGATCGGCAAGGGCCGCCGCATGGCGCTGCGCCATGGTTTTGCGCAGGGCGGGGCCAAACTGATCGTGCTGGCAGGAGTGCCGTTTGGCACACCGGGTGCGACCAATCTGCTGCATGTCGTGACTGTCACCGGCGACGAGCTTGACAAGCACGGCGGCTGACAGGGCTGGACGCAGCGCGGCTGCCTGATACCTTGATCCATGTCGCCGAACATCGGTGTGAATGAAGGAGGATGCCATGAAGCACGCAATTGCTGCTGCAGCGGCCGTCGGGCTGGCTGGATGCGCCACGACGGGGGAAAATGCCGGCCCCGGTCAGACGGGTGCGCCGCCGATGGCGATGACCTGCGATGCAGCCCCGGCCCAATACCATATCGGCCACGATGCCACGCAGGCGATGGGCACTGCGGTGCTGAAGGACAGCGGTGCGCGCACCTTGAGGTGGGGTCCGCCCAATTCGGCCTGGACGATGGATTACCGCGAAGATCGGGTAAACGTCCGCTATGACGCGGGCATGAAAATTATCGAGATAACCTGCGGATGAACGACAAGGCGCGGGCGACTTCGGGTTCGCCTTTCGAGGCGACCTTCGGCTTTGCCCGCGCGGTGCGTCACGGTGATCGCATTATCGTGGCGGGCACCGGCCCGGTCGAACCTGACGGCACCACCACGCCCGGCGACGCAGCCGCGCAGGCGATCCGGTGTTGCAAGATCATCCTTGCGGCAATTGAAGAACTTGGCGGCAGCGCTGGCGATGTCGTGCGCACCCGGATGTTGCTGACCGATCCCGATGATCAGGACGCGGTCGGGGCAGTGCATGCCCGCTTTTTCGGGGTGGCCCGGCCTGCCTCCACCATGGCCGGCGTCGCATGGCTCGCACGACCTGAATGGCGTGTCGAGATCGAGGCGGAAGCCGTGATTACCCGCTGACGGGGCATCTGCCTGCGTCCCGGATCAGGCGAAGCACACTACTTCCAGCCTATGCTCCACGAACGCTATCAGAGCATCGCAATCGTCCAGCCCGCTCAGTTCGTCTGCATCAACCAGCACCTCTGGCTGTCCCGGCCCGCGCGCCAGCAGGATTACGGGCAATGCGAGATCGTCTATGTGAGGCAGGTCACGCATCTCATCGCGGTAGAGAAACAGCTTTGCGCAACCCAGCGAGTCCAGAAAGTTGCGCCACCCCCGCCGCATCGCAAAGGGGCCGTAGGTGAGCGCACAAAGCGAACAGGGGTAGGTCGCTGGCGAGATGATTTTATGCACCATGTCACGCAGCGCATTCAGCGGGCCACCATCGGCGTTATAAACGAAAATCAGCGTCGGCATGCGGCGTTCCATGTGGGCAGATACGATCCGGATGGCCCGTTTGGTTTCGCAGCTGGCAGCCGCACTAGCAATATTCCATAGACGATCGGTGCGCGCCGCCCTTTTCCAACCCCGCCACACCCGCTAGAGCACGTCGCCATGCAAGGACAATTTCAGCTTACCGACGATCAGCTCGCGATCCAGGAGGTCGCCCAGCGGTTCACCACCGACCAGATCACGCCCCATGCGGCGGAATGGGACGAGAAACATATCTTCCCGCGCGATACGATCCAGCGCAGCGCCGAACTCGGCTTTGGCGCAATCTATGTCTCCGAAGAATCGGGCGGAATCGGATTGGGGCGGCTCGAAGCAGCGCTGATCATGGAGGCGATGGCCTATGGCTGCCCTTCCACCAGCGCCTTCATCTCGATCCATAACATGGCCGCATGGATGATCGACCGCTTTGGCGGCGATGCAGTAAAGGCGAAATACCTGCCGCAACTGATCACGATGGAGCACATCGCCAGCTATTGCCTGACCGAACCGTCGAGTGGTTCGGACGCCTCGGCGCTGCGCACCACAGCGCGGCGCGACGGCGATCACTTCGTGATCAACGGTACCAAGCAATTCATCTCCGGCGCGGGCGCGAACGAGATTTACGCAGTGATGGTGCGCACTGGCGAGGATGGCCCGAAAGGCATTTCCTGCGTGGTGATCGAAAAGGACATGCCCGGCGTCAGCTTCGGCGCGAACGAGAAGAAGCTTGGCTGGCATTCCCAGCCGACCGCACAGCTGATCCTTGAAGATGTGCGCGTGCCGGTAGAAAACCTCGTCGGCGGTGAGGGCGAAGGTTTCCGCATTGCGATGATGGGGCTGGATGGCGGGCGGCTGAACATCGGCGCGTGTTCGCTGGGCGGCGCACAACGGTGCCTTGATGAAGCGATCCAATATACCAAGGATCGCAAGCAGTTCGGCCAAGCCGTCGCCGAATTCCAGAACACCCAGTTCATGCTTGCTGACATGGCCACCGATCTGGAGGCGGCGCGCGCGCTGCTTTATCTGGCGGCGGCGAAGGTGACCGATAACGCGCCTGACAAAACGCGTTTCTCCGCCATGGCAAAGCGGCTGGCGACCGATAATGGCAGCGCCGTGGTCGACCGCGCGCTGCAATTGTTCGGCGGTTACGGCTATTTGCAGGACTACCCGATCGAACGCTTCTGGCGTGACTTGAGGGTGCATTCTATCCTTGAAGGCACCAACCAGATCATGCGCATGGTGGTCGGCCGCGACCTGCTGCGACAGTGACGGCGGCCAAGGAAAGCACAATGACTGACGACGTCCTGATTTCCACCAACGGCCCGATTGGCCATATCAGCCTCAACCGGCCCAAGGCGCTGCATGCGCTCACACTCGACATGTGCCATGCGATGAGCGCGGCGCTGACCGAATGGGCGCAGGACGACGCCATCAAGGCGGTGATCCTCGATCACAACGAAGGGCGCGGCTTCTGCGCGGGGGGAGACATCGCCTTCCTACGCGATTCGGCACTGAATGATGACGGCGTGTCGGGCCGCAAGTTCTTCCACGACGAATACCAGCTCAACCACCAGATGTTCAGCTATGCAAAGCCGATTGTGGCTTTCATGGATGGTATCACGATGGGCGGCGGCGTGGGCATCTCGCAGCCCGCCAAATACCGTGTGGCGACCGAGAACACCCGGTTCGCCATGCCGGAAACCGGGATTGGCCTGTTCCCCGATGTCGGCGGCGGTTGGTACTTGTCGCGGTTGGGGCGCAGGCTTGGGCAGTTCCTGGCGCTGACAGGTGCCCGGCTCGATGGGGCGGAGTGCCTGTGGACGGGTCTCGCCACGCATTACGTGCCGCACGAAATACTCGAAGACATCAAGGCGCGGATCCACGATCACCCGGACCGGATCGCCGGCATCCTCAGCGAACCGGTCGGCACCCCGCCCAAGGCGCGGATCGAAGCCAATGCTGACAAGGTTGCGAAGCATTTCGCCTCGGACGCTTATGAAGACATCCTCGCCAGCCTCGAAGCGGCTGCGGATGGGGGCGACGATTGGGCGGCGAAGGAACGCGACACCCTTGGCACCAAGAGCCCGCAAACCTGCAAGGTAGCACTGCGGCAGCTCGCCGAGAGCGCGGTACTGAGCGACTTTGCCGACAATATGCGGATGGAATACCGCATCGCCAGCCGCGTGTTGACCCGCCCGGACTTTGCCGAAGGCGTGCGCGCGGTGATCACTGACAAGACTGGCGATCCCAAATGGAACCCGGCCTCGCCCGAGGAGGTGACCGAAAATTTGCTCGACGCGATCTTCGCGCCCTTGCCCGCTGATGAGGAATGGAAGCCCCTATGACTTACGAAACCATCACCGCTGAAGCCAATGCGCAAGGGCATAGGGGCGTCACGCTGCTGACGATCAACCGTCCGCAGGCGTTGAACGCCTTGAATTCCAAGGTGCTGGAGGAGTTGATCCACGCTTTCGCCGCCTATCAGGCGGACGGCTCGCAGCTTTGCGCGATCTTGACCGGCAGCGGCGACAAGGCGTTTGCCGCCGGGGCCGACATCAAGGAAATGAGCGAGAAAGCGGCCGCCGATTTCTTCCTCGACGATTTCTTCAGCCCGTGGACGGCCGAGATCGTCAAGAAGACCCGCAAGCCGTGGATCGCGGCGGTCAACGGCTTTGCGCTGGGCGGGGGGTGCGAATTGGCGATGATGGCGGATTTCATCATCGCGTCCGACAAGGCGAAATTCGGCCAGCCCGAAATCAAGCTGGGCGTCGCGCCGGGCATGGGCGGATCGCAGCGGCTGACCCGCGCGATCGGCAAGTCGAAGTCGATGGAAATGTGCCTGACCGGGCGGATGATGGCGGCGGACGAAGCCGAGCGCAGCAATCTCGTCGCCCGCGTGGTGCCGCATGAGGAGCTGATTGCCGAAACGCTCAAGGCCGCCGCAACTATTGCGGGGATGCCGCCGATGGCCGTGATTGCGAACAAGGAAATGGTGAATTCGGCGTTTGAAATGACGCTGGATCAAGGGCTGATCGTCGAGCGCCGGATCTTCCAGATCCTCACCGCGAGCGAGGATAAGGCCGAGGGCATGGCCGCCTTCATTGAAAAGCGGGAAGGGCAGTGGAAGGGGCGGTAGGCCTGCCAAAACTCGTCATTGCGAGGAACGCAGTGACGGCGCAATCCATGGTACGACAGATAGATAACCAAGCGCCATGGATTGCCACGCGACCTTCGGCCGGTCGCGATGATGAACGGAGAGTAACATGAAAATCGCCTTTATCGGGCTCGGCAACATGGGCGGCGGGATGGCTGCCAACCTGGTCAAGGCTGGCCACGAAGTCCGCGCCTTCGACCTTTCCGAACCCGCGCTCGCCGCAGCGCGCGAGGCTGGCTGCGAGACCTTCGCTACTGCCAAGGAAGCCTGTGCCATCGCCGAAGCGGTCGTCTCGATGCTGCCCAATGGCGCGATCGTCAAACAGGTCTACTGGGACGACGTGATCGGCCATGCGCCCGAAGGCGCGATCCTGCTCGATTGCTCGACCATCGACGTCGCCACCGCGCGCGAAGTGATCGAAGTGACCGAGGCGCACGGCTATCAGATGGTCGATGCCCCTGTATCTGGCGGGATCGCAGCGGCCAATGGTGGCACACTCACCTTCATGGTCGGCGGCACCGCTGAAGCTTTTGCCCGCGCGCAGCCAATCCTTGCAGCAATGGGCAAGGCGGTGATCCACGCAGGCGATGCAGGCAACGGTCAGGCCGCCAAGATCTGCAACAACATGCTGCTGGCAGTCCACATGATCGGCACCTGCGAGGCTTTCGCCATGGCCGAGAAGCTGGGGCTGGACGCGCAGACATTTTACGACATTTCCAGCGTCTCAAGCGGGCAGAACTGGTCAATGACATCCTATTGCCCGGTTCCCGGTGTCGGCCCGACCACACCCGCCGACAACGCCTATCAGGGCGGCTTCGCCGCCGGACTGATGCTGAAAGACCTGCGGCTGGCGATGGAAGCAGCGTCGAAAGCGGGCGCGAAGGTTGAACTGGGCGAACACGCCCGCGCTATCTATGAAGCCTTTGCCAAGGAAAATGCAGCGTTGGACTTCTCGGGAGTGATCCGCACCCTTTAGTTTCGCCGACAATTTTCGATTGTCGGTGCAAGGGAGCGCGCCGCTTCCTGATCGCGCCGAGCGAGCGCCCTGACTGCCTGCTCCAGCGCCGGACAATCGAAGGCTTTCCCCTGCGCAACACTTCCAGCGATGATTTCCGCAAAGGCATCGGGTTTGATCACCACTTGCCCGCGCCGCAGAAACCGGGACTGCCAACGTTCTGCCGCGCTGACGATATCGATCATCGTCTGGCGCCCGGGGCCTCCTGCCTCGTCAAGCACTTGCTCTCCCAGTTCCTGCAGTACGTCATTGGACGCGGCGCTGTGAAGCATCAGCGCTGCGTACCGCCGGGCGGCCTCGGGCTTATCTCCAGCTGCCAGCGCAAGCCGCAATACGGATTCCTGTGCAAGCGGCTCACGCCAGCCGCGTTGTCCGGCAATCTGGATGGTGAGCGCGGCCCGTTCTGCCTGCCCGGCGCGCGCCTGTGCGATGGCCAGCAGGCTTAGATATTCAGCCGGAACAGGGCGGCGCTGCACCAGCACCTCTGCCTCTGCCAGTGCTATTGCCGGATCGCCCGCTTCCAGCGCCGCCAATGTGACACGGGTCTGGGCGTAATTGCGCAGGGGCGGCGGCACGGTCGCTGCGAGCGAGGGCGTAATGTCCGACTGTTTGTCGATTTGCAGTGCTGTCGTAATTACGGCCAGAGCCGCCAAGGCGATGAACCAGACCAGGCGTGCGATCATTGTTGCGCTCTCCTGCCATCGCTTGCGATGCGGGCGAGGAGCAGCAGCGCGAGGCCTGCAAAGGCGAGCATCGTCTGGTTCCTGAGCGGGTAGTCCGTAATTGATGACTGGGAGCCTCCTCCTGGATGCCGCCAGAATCGGTCAGCATCAAAGTGCTCGCCTCCATCATCGCGACGAAATTGAGGTAATCGAGCGGTTCGATCAGAGCGATGTTGGGCTTGCCCTCCAGCGCCGGCCGCATCACCTGCGCGACAGAGGGGTTGGGATGAAGTGGATAGATGATCGCCACATCCTCGCGTTCAGCCAGAGTGGCCAGGGCAGCGGCGATCTGGCGCATCCCTTCGCCGAAATTCTCGCGCCGGTGAGCAGTGACTGCAATGATCCGTTTGCCCGCGAAGCGTTTTTTCAAAGACAAAATCGTCGGCGCCAAGCCTGGGTCTGCGGCAATCCGGTTGCGCGCGAACAGGAGCGCATCGATCACGGTGTTGCCCGTCACATGGATCGCACTTTCATCAACGTTTTCAGCACGCAATGCCGCCGCTGCGGTCTCGGTCGGAGCGAAATGCAGATCGGCGACCGCGCCGGTTACCTTGCGATTCACTTCCTCCGGCCAAGGCGAATAGATGTCGCCGCTGCGCAAACCGGCTTCGACATGACCGACCGGAATCCGCCGGAAATAGCATGCCAGGGTCGCCATCATGGTGGTGAGCGTATCGCCATGAACCAGCACCCGATCAGGCTTCAAAGCGTCCAAAGCCTCGCCAAACCGCGTCAGAATGCGGGCCGACAGCGCATCAAGCGACTGGCTGGGCTGCATCAGGTCGAGGTCTAGATCGGGTCTGAGCGAGGCTAGTGCCAGAACCGAATCGAGCAATTCGCGATGTTGGGCGGTCACGACCACTTTTACATCAAACCGCCCAGTGTCTTGCAATGCAGCCACCAGCGGGAACATCTTGATCGCTTCGGGCCGGGTGCCGAATGTGATGAGGATGCGCGGCTGCGCGCCCGCTTTGCTCATCGCCGCAGCATGCCGCGTGTATCGAACACCAGCTTGCCCGCCAGATCGGCAGGCGAGAGGTGTTTGAAAGCAGTGTGATCGACCAGCACCACGACAATTTCGGCCTGACGCAGCGCCGCGTCAAGCGTGACCAGTTGTGCGCCGGATCCTGCAAACCCCCTGGGTAGGTCTTCGGTAAAGGGTTCCACCACCAGCATGCGATTGCCGTGAGTGCGGGATAGCGCTTCGGCAATCTCCAGCGCGGGGCTTTCGCGGAAATCGTCGATATCGGGTTTGAAGGCGAGACCGAGCAGCGCGACCTTGCCTTCGGGCGCGGCTTCCAGCAGCGCGCGTACCTTGCCTTCGGTATGCACCGCCTTGTGATCATTGACCTCGCGCGCGGTGCGCACCAGCCGTGCGGTGTCCGGTGCGCCCGCCACCAGAAACCAGGGATCGACAGCGATGCAATGCCCACCCACGCCAGGGCCGGGTTGCAGGATGTTGACGCGCGGGTGGCGGTTGGCGAGCCGGATCACGTCCCACACATCGACATCGATGATATCGGCGATCATCGAAAGTTCGTTGGCAAATGCGATGTTCACATCGCGGAAGCTGTTTTCAACCAGCTTGACGGTCTCGGCCACGCGGGCTGTGGTATACAGGCAATCGCCGCGCACGAAGCTGGTATAAAGCACTGCCGCGCGCTCGGCGCAGGCGGGTGTCACGCCGCCGATCACGCGATCATTGTGAACCAGTTCGTTGACGATCCGGCCCGGCAACACCCGTTCGGGGCAATAGGCGAGCGCGATGTCAGCATCGTCCGCGCAACCATCGCGCGGCACCGCAAGGTCCGGGCGCAATTCAGAGATGATTGCGGCAACCCTTTCGGTGGTGCCAACCGGCGAGGTGCTCTCCACGATGACGCAGGCGCCGGGAAGAATCTTGGGTGCAATCGCGCGGGCGGCGGCTTCGACATAGGAAATGTCGGGCGCATTATCCGGCCCCAGCGGGGTGGGCACAGCGATCATGTAGAAACTGGCGGTCGGCACCTCGGTGGAGGCGACCAGCGTTTGTGCGGTGATGGCGTCATGCACCAGCTTGTCGAGATCGCGTTCCTCGATATGCACTCCGCCCGCGTTTACGGTATCCACGACGCGCTGTGATACGTCGACGCCGCAAACGCTCCAGCCATAAGAGGCGAGCAGTGCGGCGGTCGGAAGGCCGATATAGCCGAGCCCGATTACCGCGACCTGATGATCTGGCGCAGGATTGCCGAGGGCGTCTTTACCAAGCGCCGTACTGGCATCGAAAGGTGCGTTCATGAAGTGATTGTCCCGCTCATCGCAGACGGGACATTGGCGGCAGAGCCTTAAAATCGCGTTAGGCTTGTCATGTTTTTTACCATAACCAGCCTGTTTGCGGGCGGTTAGCGTGCCAGCGCCTGCGTGTAGGCGGCCAGCAGCGGAGTGATCTGGTGCTGCCAGTTGAGTTCATTGATAACGCGTTCGCGGCCAAAGGCACCCATTGCTTCGCGCGCTTGGGGATCATCCACCAGCGCCGCGATTTTTTCGGCCAGATCGACCGGATTGTTGGCTTGGGCATAGAGCGAGGCGTCCTGCGCCGAAAACCGCCCTTCGGTGACATCGAACTGCACCATCGCCTTGCCGAGGCTCATATACTCCATGATCTTGTTCATGGTCGACTTGTCGTTCATCGCGTTGACCCGGTCGGGGTTCACGCCGAGATCCATGGTCGACAGCACCTCGAACAGATCGGCATCGGGCGCACGGCCGGTGAAGGTGATGAAGTCCGCGAGGCCCCGAGCTTCGGTGAGCGCCTTCAGATCCGCCAGCGCGGGCCCGCCGCCCACTAGCACGAACTGGATATCCTCCCGGCCTGTGTTGCGCACCAGATGCTCCACCGCGTCGATCAGCAGGTCGATCCCCTCCTGCTCGCCCATCACCCCGACATAGCCGACCATGTGGGCGCGGCCGTTCTTCCAGTTTTCTGCGGGAGGCACGCGTTTCAGCTTCGAAAGATCAGGGCCAGAGCGCACGACATGCACCCGATCAGGCGCCATGCCGCCGCGTTCGATGGCAATCTTGCGATAGGAATGGTTGGTTGCGATCGACACATCCGCCGCCATGAAGGTCAGCTTTTCGAACAGCACCATCAGCCACCAGAAGAACCCGCGCTTGTTGAACTTGGCTTCGTAAAGCTCGGGATTGATGTCGTGGTGATCAAAGATGTAGCGCACGCCAAACAGTTTGAAGGGCAGGGCCACAAGGAAGATCAGATCGGGCGGATTGCAGCCCTGGATCACATCGATCCGGCGTTTGCGGTGGATGCGCCACGCCAGCAGCGTTTCCCAGAACAGCGCCGCGCCATATTCGGCGAGAAAACCGATCGCACCCTTGGCCTCCAGCGGCAGGGGGTGGCGGTGGATCTCGATGCCGTCGATCACCTCGAAACGGCTCTCGTACCCCTTGCCGGTGGGGCAGATGATCGAAACATGCGCGCCTGCCGCCTTCAGCGTGCGCGCTTCCTGCCACACCCGCCGATCGAACGGCAGGGGCAGGTTTTCTACCACAATCAGAACATGGCGACCCTTCAGCGGTTCACCTTCGATGACCGCTGGGATGCCTTCTTCGGCGGTGATGGTGGCGGCGAGCGCGGCGTTCATCCTCAGGCTATGGTGCTGGTGTCGACGACCTTGGCCGCATCGACGCCGAGCGCGTCGATCAGGCGGTTGGTGGCGATAATGCGGGAATAATCACGGCTTTCGGCGGTCTCTTTGGTCACCATCAGCCCGTCGATCCGCGGCAGCACCGAATAGGCATAGCCGAGGTTCTGGCCGACCAGATTGTCGGGCGCGACCTTGGGGTCGTAGATGTCGAGATCGTATCCTGCTTCGAGCAGCTTGCGCGCCATATCGACCGCGGGGCTTTCGCGCAGATCATCGGTCTCCAGCTTGAAGGCAAGGCCGACGAGCAGCACCTTGGCACCAGGCTCCAGCCCGTTAGTGGCAGAGAGGAACTGGTGGTGCTTGTGCGCCTCGTTGGAGCGGATCAGCGAGTCCACGAGGTGTGTGGCAGAGCCCGTGTCAGCGGCGATGTATTGCAGCGCACGCACATCCTTGGGCAGACAGCTCCCGCCGAACGCACCGCCGGGACGGGTATAATAGGCGCTGAGATTGAGCTTGGTGTCGCTCTTGAAGATCGCGTGCACTTCTTTCGCGGAAATGCCCAGGTTCTGGCACACGCGTCCGATTTCATTGGCAAAGGCGACCTTGACCGCGTGCCAGGAGTTATCGACGAATTTGGTGATCTCCGCCTCGCGCAGGCCCACTTCGAATACCGGAGCCTCGATCCCTTCGTTGAGCTTCGCCATGTTGGCCGAAGGCCGCCCGCCCAGCGTGCCGATCACGATCTTGGGCGGGTTGAAGAAGTCCTCGATGGCGCTGGCTTCGCGCAGGAATTCGGGATTGTACACCAGCTCGACGGCGCTTTCTGCCGCATCGCCCAGATGGCTCTGGATGATCGGCCAGATGATGTTTTCGCAGCTGCCGGGCCGCATGGTCGAGCGGTAGGCCAGCGTCAGCGGCACCTTGCGGCCAGGCTTGATGGCGGCGGCAATCGATCGCGTGACCTGCGCAATATAGCTCATGTTGTGCGCGCCATCGACGCCGCTTGGCGTGCCGACGCAGACGATGGCGATGTCGGCATCGTCAAGCTCGTCGGTCAGTTTGGTCACGGCTTTGACCCGGCCATCGGCGTGGGCGGCGGCGATCAGATCGTCGAGCCCAGGTTCATACACCGGCGCACGCCCTTCATTGAGGGCAGCGACCTTGGCGTCGCTGACATCGACCCCGATGATCGTATGCCCTTGGCTGGCGATGCAACCTGCGGCGGTAGAGCCGACGTAACCCAGTCCGAAAATGGCAACTTTCACGAAAATCCCCCAGTGGAGCGACCCCACGGTAAGGGAAATCGCCTAGCAAGCACCCCCTATTGGTGCAATGCACAATCGTCCTCGCAACGCCCCGTTCGGCCTGAAGCGAGCCGCAGAATCGACAGTCTGCCGCCCCTTGCCAGTCCGCCGCGCCCGCGCATAAAGCGTGGGGCAAAGGGAGAGACGCATGACCAACTTAAACGGGCCGCTCGCCGGCCTCAGGGTTCTGGAGTTCAGCGGGATCGGGCCGGGGCCGCACGTCGCCATGCTGCTGGCGGATCTGGGCGCTGAAGTAGTGCGGATTGACCGCCCGGGTGCGGTGTCAAGCAACCCGGTGGTCGAACGCGCGCGGCACCGGCTGGCGGTTGATCTCAAAAGCGACGAAGGCAAAACCGCCGTGCGCGCCGCTGCTGCGAACGCTGACGTGCTGATTGAAGGGTTCCGCCCCGGTGTTATGGAGCGGCTGGGGCTGGGGCCGGAAGAACTCCTCGGTGCCAACCCGCGCCTTGTCTATGCCCGCATGACCGGGTGGGGACAGGAAGGCCCGCTCGCGCACGCAGCAGGCCACGACATCAACTATATCGCCATCACTGGCGCGCTGGCTGCAGTGGGCAAGCCGGGCGAGCCCGCTACGCCGCCGCAGAACCTTGTCGGCGATTTCGGGGGCGGATCGATGTATTGCGCTTTCGGGATCATGGCGGCGCTGTATGAGCGCGAAAAGTCGGGCAAGGGTCAGGTGGTCGATGCTGCAATCGTCGACGGGGCAACCAGCCTGATGAGCTTCTTCTTCGGGGTGCGCAATATGCCGCACCTTTCCACCGACCGCGGCAAGGGGATGCTGGGCGGGGCGGCGCATTTCTACCGCTGCTTCACCTGCGCGGACGGCAAGGAAATCTCGCTGGGGTCGATCGAGCCGCAGTTCTATGCCGAACTGTTGGCGAAAACCGGCGCTCCTGCCGAACTGGCGCAGGGGCAGATGAACCCCGCCAACTGGGATGACCACGCCGCGAAACTCGCTGCGCTGTTCATCACGAAAACTCAAGCCGAATGGTGCGATCTGCTCGAAGGCACCGATGCCTGTTTCGCCCCCGTGCTGGGGATCGAGGAGGCGCGCGATCACCCGCATATGAAGGCGCGGGGCGCCTATGTGGAGCATGACGGGATATGGCACACCGCACCTGCTCCGCGGTTCAGCCGCACGCCCGGTGCGGTGCGTTCCGGCGCGGATGATGGCGCAGATGTGGTCGCGCGCTGGGCCGAGGAGGCATAATGGCTGGCAAGTTCTTCGATGAATGGGTGGTGGGTGAGCGGATCGAACACGAAATCCGCCGCACCGTGACCGAGACCGACAACCTGCTGTTTTCAACCATGACCCACAATCCGCAGCCGCTGCATCTGGATGTCGAGGCAGCCAAGGCCAGCGGCTTCGGGCAGATTCTGGTCAATTCCACCTTCACCTTCAGCCTGCTGGTCGGGCTTTCGGTCGGGGACACTACATTGGGTACGCTGGTCGCCAACCTCGGCTTTGACAAGGTAGTGACGCCCAAGCCGGTGTTCATCGGTGACACCCTGCGCGCTTATTCCGAGGTCAAGGAACTGCGGGAAAGCAAATCGCGCCCCGATGCGGGGATTGTCACCTGGGTTCACGAAATGTGGAACCAGCGCGATGAAGTCGTGTGCCGGTGTGAACGGTCAGCCCTGATCCAGCGCCGCGCCTGAGCTGACCTCGCCGCCCAGCGCCTGCCACAGCACGATCCGCGCGCGGCTGGCGCGGCCCAGTGCGGCGGCGGCGCGTTCACCGCTGGCATCGGCAGCGCGGCGCGCTTCGAGCACTTCGAGGAAACTGGCGAGGCCTGCGCGGTAACGTGTATCGGCAAGGCTGGCGGCGCGCTGCAACAGGTCGCGCTCGTTGACGGAAAGCTGCGCTTCCCGGTCGGCAGCGTTGACCACGCCATAAGCCGCCTCGGCATCGCCCAGCGCCTGGAATACCGCGCCGCGATATGTGGCAAAGGCGGCGCGCTTGTCTGCCGCTGCGGCATCGATGCCAGCGCCCACCCGTCCGAAATCGAGCAGTGGCCCGGCGATCCCGGCAGTCAGCGTGCCGACGATAGAATCCGTATCGAAGAAATCGCCGGGGCTGAATGCCAGCAGCCCGATCACACCCGACAGGGTAATGCGCGGGAAGCGGGCGCGGGCGGCGGCGGCCAGATCGGCATCGCTGGCGGCAAGGTTTGCGGCCGCAGCGGCCACGTCGGGCCGGTTGGCGAGCAGTTCGGAAGGCAGCGAAGGGGGCGCGGCAGCGGGAGCCAGCTTCGGCGCTGCCGCAGCGAGCGCGGTGCGCACAGTCGCGGCATCCTGCGCGGTCAGCGTGACCAGACGCCCGATCAAGCGCGCCCGTTCGCTTTCCAGCGCGGCAAGGCGCACCTGCGAAGAACTGGCGGTCGCTTCGGCCCGTACGCGGTCGAAGCCGGGGGCGATGCCCGCATCCTCCCGCGACCGGGCAAGCCTGGCGAGTTCCTGCGCGGCGGCGGCATCATCGTTGATCGCGGCAGAGCGCGCCTCGATCACGCGCCAATCGGTTACGCTGGCGGCGATCTCCGCCAGCAGCGCCAGCCGCACGCCCTGCGCCTGTGTGGACGCGGCATCAATCCGGGCAATTGCGGCGCGTTCCTGCGCCCTCAGCCGCCCGAAGATGTCGGGATCCCAGCTGGCAGTGATGTTCGCGCCGTAAGATGTCTGCTCTTCGGGGATGAAACCCTGCGCGCCCGCTGCACCGAATTGCGCGGTGTTGATGCGGTTCTGGCGAATGCTGGTATCGGCGGTGATGTTGGGCAGGCGTTCGGCCCCGGCGCGGCGGGCACCGGCGCGAGCGGCCTCGATCCGGGCGGCAGCTTCGGCAAGGCTTGGCGCGTCCGCGATGGCGGCTTGCGATAAGGAAAGGTAGGCCGGATCACTTGCGGGCATCAGCGCGGCGAGGCTGGACTGCGTTCCTGTGTCAGGCGCGAAAAAGAACGCGTCGGGCACGGGCGGCGCAGGCGTGGCGATATCCGGCGCGGGGTTGGCGGAGCAGGCGCCAAGCGTGAGCGCCAGCAGCGAAGTGATGAGAAGCGGACGGCGCATGGCCTCAGCCCCCCTTCTTGGCAGCCGCTGCCTTGGCGGGGATGAAGGCATCGATCTGCTGGCCGACGCGGAAGGCATCGCTTTGCGGCAGGGCATAAATCAGCTGCAAAACCCGCACATCGACGCGTTCGGCAGCAGAATTGGTGAGCGATCGCTTGGGCACCACCTGCGGTTCGGCGCGGACGAAGGTGGCGTTGACGTGGAGTTCGGCGGCGCCGCGCGGTGAAATCACTGCTGGTTCGCCCAGTGCCACGCGGGCGACTTCGTTCTCGTCGATATCCACGCGCACGTGCAGCGGATTGGTTTCGCCCATTTGGATGAAGGGTTGGCTGTTGCCGCCCCCTTGCGTGGCGACGAATTCGCCTGGGCGGATGTTCACGGCGAGGATTTCGCCCGCAATCGGCGCGCGGATTACCAACCGTTCAATCTCGGTGCGGGCGGCAGCAGCAGCGGATTGCGCCGCGGCGAGGCGCGCACGGGCAAGGCCGAGGCGACTAGTCGCGGCGGCTTCCTCACCCTCGGCCCGGATCACTTCGGCGCGGCTGACAGCGGCCGGGTCGTCGAGATTGCGATAGAGCGCCAGCTGCTGGCGCGCGGTGGATTGCGCCGCGTTCGCCTCGGCTATCGCGGCGCGGGCTTCGCCGATAGCGGCGCCCGCCTGATCAAGGCTGGCACGCGCGGCGCGGGCATCGACGGTGAACAACACCTCGCCTTTGCCCACCCTGTCGCCGGGCTGGACCCGCACATCGGTGACGAGGCCCGACAGCGCCGAGCCGATGTCGATCACCTCGCTGGATGGTTCGACAATACCGGCACCCGCCACGCGCGGCCCTTCGGCCAGCTTGCCGACCGCCTTGGGCGGTTGTTCGGCAGGCTCTGAAGTGGAGCGATCAGGCAGGCCGAAGAATATCAGCCAAGCGCCAAGGGCTACGCCGATCAGCGCGGCGACCGGCAGGATCTGGCGGGCAAAGCTTAGATTGCGCAGCATGGTGTCCTCGGACTTTTCGGGAGGGAAGGGTAGTGGGAGGGGGCGTCAGTGATCATCGGGCATTTCCTTGCCGTCATGGGTCACGCGGCCATCTTCCAGCACGATGATCCGGTCAGCCAGATCGAAGATGCGGTTATCGTGGGTCACGATGATGCAGGCGCGATCTGGCGCCACTGCAACTTCGCGCAGCAGATCCATTACCCGGCGGCCCGACGAGGCATCGAGCGCTGCGGTGGGTTCGTCGCACACCACAAGGCGCGGTTCGTGCACCAGCGCGCGGGCGATGGCGACACGCTGCTGCTGCCCGCCCGAAAGCTGGCGCGGCAGCTTGTCTGCCTGATTGCCGATGTTCAGCTTGTCGAGCAGCACCTTGGCCCGCTCGCGCGCTTCCTCGCGCGGAACGCCTTGCGCGATCAGCGGCACGGCGGCGTTGCTGGCGACATCGATCGAGGGGATGAGGTTATACTGCTGGAAAATGAAGCCGATGTTGTTGAGCCGGAAGTTGACCAGATCCGTGTCCGACAGCTTGTAGATATCGGTGCCGAACACCTTTACCTCGCCTTCGGTCGGCCACAGGATGCCGCACATGATCGAGATCAGCGTGGTCTTGCCCGATCCGCTTTCGCCCACGACATAAGTCATCTCGCCGGAGCGAATATCTGTATCGATCCCGTGGAGCACGCGGATGGTGCTTTGCCCGGCTTCGAAATCGCGGGCGATGCCGCGCGCGCAGATCGCCGCTTCGGGCGCGCAGCCGCCGATGGCCTTGGTGTCCATGATGGTTCTCTCGCTCATCTGAACACCGATGCAGGTTCGGTCTTCAGCACGCTGCGGATCGCGATCAGACCGGTGATGGACAGAATGATCACCACGGCGGCGAAGCTGATCAGCGGGATCTGCCAGGGGATGTAAAAGCCCTTGAAGAACGGATTGGCGCCGAAGCCCTTGATAAAGGCAACCGTGCCGATCACGCCAAGCGCATAGCCGATCAGGCCAACCATCCCTGCCTGCGCGCCGACCATCTGCACGATCTTGGCATTGGTCACGCCAATCGCCTTCAAGGCGCCGAATTGCTTGATGTTGTCACGCAGAAACAAGCTGAAAGTCAGCCCGACAATCGCGATGCCTACGACAAAACCCAGCAACACGGTGATCCCGAAATTGGTAGGGATGCCGGTGTTCTCGATGATGAAATCGACGCCGGCGCGCGCGAATTGCTCGCGGGTTTCGGCCTTCAGCCCGGTTTCAGCCTCGATCCTGTCAGCCACGTCTTCGGGCGTCTGGCCATCGGCCACGCCAACGAGCACGAAGGACAGGCGGTTGCGCGTGCCCGGCACAAAGTTCAGCGCGTTGGAATAACGGGTGTATAGCACCACGGTGCTGGTGAAGCTGGGGATCGCATCGGCAATGCCGCGCACGACGGCGCGCTGATCGTTCAGTTCCAGCCGCTCGCCGATCGGGTTGACCTCTGGCGGGAAGAAACGCAGCGCGCCCGTATCGTCCACCACCACTGCATCGGGCGCAAACAGCACTGCTTTGTCGCCCTGTGCCATACGAGCGGGCAAGCCGATCAGAGTCGCATCATCAACGCCGATCACGCCAACACCCTCCAGATCGCCTTCCTTGGTGCGCACCGTGGCCTGTGCACGCAGGTGCGGCACGGCCCATTCCACGCCTTCGACCGCTCGCACCTTGTCGAGTGCGGTGCCGGGCATGGCGTAGCTCACATCGGTGGTGCGGCTGACCGGGTCCATTACCCACACTTCGGCCTCGGGCGCGTTATAGACGCCGCTCGCCCCGCGCTCGACCAGATTGACGAAGATCGTCATCTGTTGCGTGATCAGGAGGGTGGAAAAGCCGATGCCGAACAACAGCCCGTAGAACTTCTGGGCATCGCCGGTGAGCATCCTGATGGCAATCCAGATCACGGATGAGTTACCTTTGCACGCGGGCAGGGTTGCAAAAAGCGCCAGAGCAGCCCAATATTGAACGGTAGCGTTTAATTGAACGGAGCCGTTCACTTTGTCAATATGCGGTTCATCCGCCAGCAAGAAAAAAAGTCCGGCCGTCCGCAAGGCGGGCCGTCCGCTTGATGCGGCCAAGCGGCAGGCGATTGTCGAAACCGCCGCGCACCTGTTTTTCCTCAATGGCTATGCCGCCACGGCGATCGAACAGGTCGCCGCCGATGCAGGCGTGTCCAAGGTAACGATCTATAACCAGTTTGGTGACAAACGTGCGTTGTTTGCTGCTGCGGTCGAATGTGAATGCGAAAAGATGCGCGGACATTTTTCGCTGGAAGCGATGCCGCAGGGCACGATTCGCGAACGCCTCACCGCGATTGGTGAGGCGATTTTCGCGTTCCTGTTCCGGCCGGAAATGATCCAGTTCGAGCGCCGCATCGCGGCCGAAACCGAGATCGAGCCTGCCGTCGGCGTCGCATTCCTTGAAGCCGGGCCTTGGCGGATGAAGCAGGGTTTTGGTGCGTGGCTGGCGGCGGCGACTCAAAATGGCGATCTGGTGATCGACGATCCGATGTTGGCCGCCGAACAGTTCGTTTCGATGTGCAAGGGCATGGGCGATCTCGAACGCCGCTTTGGCGCAGTGGTCACGCCAGAGCAAAGCCGCCATCGTATCCACGGCGCGGTGGATGTGTTCCTTGCCGCCTATGGCTCGCCTGCCATGGCTGCGAAGGATCGATAATTCGCATCATGCTGTTCGAAAAATGCCAGTATGGCGAAAGCCGTGCATTATCTTGCGATTCATCCTCGCCGCCCTACATTGACGCCTGACGAAAGGAATCTTGTGCGATGAGCGAGCAGAACGATCCCCAACAGCCGGGCGATGGCCCCAACCCCTGGGTCAAGCAGCTGATGATCTGGGGCGGGATTTTTCTCGCGCTCCTGCTGGTCGTCACCATGTTCAGCAATGCGGGCCAGACCACTGGCGCCGGAATCCGCTATTCCGATTTCCGCACTGCCGTGGCCGAGGGCCAGGTGCAGGAGGTGCAGATGAGCGATGAGCTGATCACCGGGACGATGAAGAACGGCGATGCCTTCAGCACGGTGCCAGTGCCCAACGACACCGACATCACCAAGCTGATGGAAGACAACGACGTGCGCTTCACCGGCAAGCAGCGCGAAGGGCAGAACGTGTTCCTGTTCATCCTGCTCAATTCGCTGCCGTTCCTGCTGATCCTCGGTATTGCCTTTTTCGCGCTGCGCCAGATGCAGAAGGGCGGCGGCGGCGGCGCGATGGGCTTCGGCAAGTCCAAGGCCAAGCTGCTGACCGAACGTTCGGGCAAGGTCACATTCGATGATGTCGCCGGGATCGACGAGGCGCGCGAGGAATTGCAGGAAATCGTAGAATTCCTGCGCGATCCGCAGCGCTTTTCCAAGCTTGGCGGGCAGATTCCCAAGGGCGCGCTACTGGTGGGTTCGCCCGGTACCGGCAAGACCCTGCTGGCCCGCGCCATTGCGGGTGAAGCTGGCGTGCCCTTCTTCACCATCTCAGGCTCTGACTTTGTCGAAATGTTTGTCGGCGTCGGCGCCAGCCGCGTGCGCGACATGTTCGAACAGGCCAAGAAAAATGCGCCGTGCATCGTCTTCATCGACGAAATCGATGCCGTGGGCCGTTCGCGCGGTAATGGACTGGGCAATTCGAACGACGAACGCGAACAGACGCTGAACCAGTTGCTGGTTGAAATGGATGGGTTTGAAGCCAACGAAGGCATCATCATCATCGCCGCCACCAACCGCCCCGATGTGCTTGATCCGGCGTTGCTGCGTCCGGGCCGGTTCGATCGTCAGGTGGTCGTGCCGATCCCCGATATCGACGGGCGCGAGAAGATCCTCGGCGTGCACATGAAGAAGGTGCCGCTGGCCCCTGATGTGAACCCGCGGGTTATTGCACGCGGTACACCGGGCTTCTCGGGTGCAGACCTTGCCAACCTCGTCAACGAAGCCGCCTTGCTTGCAGCCCGCCGTAACAAGCGGTTGGTGGCGATGCAGGAATTCGAAGACGCCAAGGACAAGGTCATGATGGGCGCGGAACGCCGCTCCATGGTGATGACCGACGACGAGAAGAAGATGACCGCCTATCACGAGGCCGGCCATGCGATCGTCTCGGTGCACGAAGAGGCGTCCGATCCGATCCACAAGGCCACCATCATCCCGCGCGGCCGCGCGCTGGGCATGGTGATGCGCCTGCCGGAACGGGACAGCTATTCCTACCACCGCGATAAGATGCACGCGAACCTCTCGGTCAGCATGGGTGGGCGTGTGGCGGAAGAGATCATCTTCGGCCACGACAAGGTCAGTTCCGGCGCATCGTCGGATATCCAGTATGCCACCAGTCTGGCGCGCAGCATGGTGACGCAGTGGGGCATGTCGGAAAAGCTTGGCCCGCTTCAGTACGAGGAACAGTCGGAAGGCTATCTCGGCATGGGCGCGTCACAACGGACGTTCCGTTCGGGCCAGACCAACGAGTTGATCGATAACGAGATCAAGGGCTTGGTCGAAGGCGCGCATGCCCGCGCAACCGATATCCTCAAGACCAACGAGGATCAGCTCCACCTGCTCGCGCAGGCGCTGCTCGAATACGAGACGCTGACGGGTGACGAAATCAAGACCTTGCTCGAAAGCGGCAAGATTGATCGTGCTGATACTCCGCGCGGCCCGGTGCTGACGCAGCCGGTGCAGGGATCGTCGATCCCCAAGGCGGGCAAGCGTTTCGGCGGCTCGGCCACAGGTTCCGGGGGCGATGAAGCGCCACAAGGCGCCTAACGACGCTGCCATGCATTAAGAAAGGGCGTCGGGAGCAATTCCGGCGCCCCTTCTTGTGCGCCGGAAAGTCTAGAATGCGCCGAGCACCAGCAACGCCTGCAAGAACAGCATCAGCACGATCATGATGCAGACCTGCAGGACAAAAAACCGCCACATCGCGGAAAAGCGTGTCAGGCCATAGGCATAACGCAGCTGTTTATAGAGGTGCAGGGGGGCAGCGATCATGAACAGCATTGCTGCCCAGCCGCCGCCACCCGGAATCGTGCTGAGGATCGACATCACGATGAACAGCAGTGACATGAAACTCAGCGAATAGGTCACGAACACTGCGTGGTCATAGGCCTTGTACTGCCGCCTCCACGCGAACATCAGCCATAGGAAGGGCACCGATAGCGGGATCAGCAACCAACTGAATTTGTAACCGTTGGCCTGCAACTTGTAGAGCATCAGGCCCGGGTTGTTCTTCCATTTTGCAAGGACATATTTGTCGATCCAGTGATCGCCACCCTGGATGTTGATGCGATTGTCGGACTGACCCGATGTGCTGCCCGCCTGTGTCAGGACGAAATTGAGCCCCTTGAGCTCGTTCTCGATCTCGGTGCGTCGCGCGCTGTTGGCGGGCAGGTAGGCCTGCTCCTTCTCGAGTGTCTCTATCTGCTTGCGCACGTCGGTCTCGAAAGGATTTTCGTCGCCCTGCGCAAAGTAGTCGGACGCGAGATCGGTTGGCGCTGACAGGCCAACCAGCTGAAACACCGCGAACATCGCAAACACGGTAAACAGGAACATCGACATCGGGCTGACAAACCTGGCGCGCTCTCCGTCGATATAGCGGCGGGTCAGCTTGCCCGGCTTGAACGCCAGCAGTGGCAGCGTCTCCCACAGCTTGCCATCAAGGTGCAGCACACCATGCATGATATCGTGGCCGATCGCGGCCATGCTGCGGTGGAGGTGGGCCTTCTGGCCGCATTCCGGGCAATAGTGGCCCACAAATTGGGTGCTGCAATTGGCGCAGCTGACAGGGCCCTTGGCGTGACCATCAGCCTCGCCCGCGCCGGGCTCTACCGCGCGGCCAAGCAAGCCGCCTTCGATTGCTGTGCCGATGCTTTCGCCGAACCCGTTCATCGCATGCGCCCCCGATGCCTCGTCTCAATCGCGAGTATAAGCGGTTTCTTCGCAGCTGCAAAAGCAGCTTATTTCGCCGCGAGTTTGCGTTCGATCGCCGTCCACAATTGGGCAATCGCCCGCGCTGCGGGGGATCGCGGCGCAAAGGCACCCACAGGTTTGCGTTCCACCGCACACTGTTCGACCGCGCTGGCGAGCGGGATGACCGGCCACGTCGGGTTCGCCTCGCGCACCTGTTTGTGCAGGCCCCTTCGCAAATCAAGCATGGCGAGCACGGGCAGGATCGGGGGGTGCCCTTTGCCGGTCCCGCGCACTTCTTCGACCACGACTTCAAACGCGCGAGCCGATAGCGGGGAGGGGGGCAGGGGGACGATCACCAGGTCGGCAGCGCGAATGATCTGGGTACTTAACTCGTTGAGAACCGGCGGACAATCAAAGATGATCCGGTCGTAATCCTTGTTGAGCGCCGCAGTCAGTTTCGCCAGTCGTTTCTTCTTGCCCAACCGGTCAAGCGTGCGGTCGATGGCGCGGATGCTTTCGTCGGCCGGCAGCAGGTCGAGGCCGGCATAGGCTGTGGTCTGGATCAGCTTGCCCGGATCCCCCCCGTCGCCGAAGACACTGTCCGCGCTATGTTTCCGCTTCGGATCGATCCCGAGGAGGAAGCCCGAACCATTGGCCGCGTCCAGATCCCACAGCAGGGTTTTGCGGCGCGAGATGCTGGCCGAACACCACGCGAGGTTGACCGCCAGCGTGGTTTTTCCGACCCCGCCCTTGACGCTGTAGACCGCAATCGATGCCATTCGCCGTGCCGCTTTTCATGTGACCGTAACGTTACAGCCTCTGGGATAGCGGACCTCTGTGCGTTGGCAAGCGCAGGCAAGGCGGGGTCAAGAACCGGTCAAGCAGGGGGCTGGAACGATCAAGGGGCGGTCTGGAGCCGGCAAACGCCGGTCTGGACCGCCCCTTGAATCAGGCCGAATTCGTGAACCGAATACTCAGCCGTCGTAATCGCTGCCCAGCGAAGTGGTACGGGCGGGCGCCGATGCGGTGATCCGCAGCGCTTCGGCCGACTGGCTGAGCGAGCCGATTTCATCGGCCTCGTCTTCGTCATCGGGCAGGATTTTCTGCAGGCCGACCACAACGGATTCGTGCAGCGAGACCGGGCTGACGGTTTCTTCCGCGATTTCGCGCAGGGCCACGACCGGGTTCTTGTCCCGATCGCGATCAATGGTCAGTTCGCTGCCACCCGAAATCTCGCGCGCACGCTGCGCCGCGAGCAGCACGAGGTCGAACCGGTTGGGAACCTTGTCGACGCAATCTTCAACGGTAACGCGTGCCATGGGCGGCCTTTTCGGGAATCACTATGAAAGGGAAGCGCGCAGCTACGCACGGGGGGGCGGAAAGTCAAGGATTGCGGCGCAGCGCGCATCTTCCTTGCCCGACCCTGCCTTACCCCGACCCTGCCTTACAATGTCGCGGCAGATGCTCTAACTTGCTTTTCATTCGGCCAAGGGCACTCCCTGCCCGGCAAATACAAATCGAGTTTACCGATGTTTGACGAACCCGGCTTTCCCGGTGCACCTGACCTGGAAGATGCTGCAATCACGCTTCAGCATTTTGTGTACTGCAGCCGGGCCGCTGAAGGTGTCGACGATCTCGCGGTCGGGCGCATCGTCGCGTTTTCTCAACGCCGCAACGTTGCGCGCGGCATCACCGGGGTGCTGGTGTTCAGCAGCGGTGTCTTCTTCCAATGGATCGAGGGCCCGCCGGCCGAAGTGAAGAAACTGATCGCGAGCCTTCACGGCGATGCGCGGCACCATGATGTCGTCTCGCTGGACATGGGCATCGAAGAGCGGGAACGTTTGTATCCGGGTTGGGAAATGGAGCTGGTCGAGGCTGACGATATCCGCGCGGTGCTGCATGACGCGCTTGATACTGCCGAAGACGCAAGCAACATTGCAGCGCTGGAACGCATTCTCCAGCATCTCGATTCCGCATCGCTGGCTTCGTTCGGAGGCAATTGACCATACCCGCCAAAGCGGTCTGACCGCTGCGGTTTGTCGCAGTCGGCCGCTATTCGCCGCGAAGCCCTTTCGCGGGAGGCCTGCTTCGCGCTAAGAAGCGCCATGGACGCCGCCCGAAACCCCGCCCCCGCCGATGACCCGGCAAAAGACAACGCGCCGGATTACGCCGATCTCGATCCTTTTACCGTCGAGGCAGCGGGGCACAGTTTCGATTTCTACCCGCACGGGCGGGACAGGCTGAAGGCGCTGATCGATCTGATCGGATCGGCGCAGACCAGCCTCAAGGTGTTCTATTACCTGTTCGACAGCGACACAGCGGGCACCGCTGTGCGTGATGCCCTGGTGGAGGCAGCGCAGCGCGGGGTCGCGGTTGAACTGATGGTCGATGATTTCGGCAATGATGCCGGAGAAGAGTTCTTCGAGCCGCTGACACAGGCCGGTGGCAGCTTTGCGATTTTCTCACCCCGGCTGACCCGGCGCTATCTTGTCCGCAACCACCAGAAGATCGCGATCGCTGACGATACCCGCGTGATGACCGGCGGGGCCAATGTCTCCGACCATTATTTCGCGATCCCCGCCGATAATGGCTGGGG
>NZ_LJHV01000012.1 GCF_001296025.1 Porphyrobacter sp. AAP60
GCTTGCGCGGGGTTAACCCCCCGCGACCCAATCCGCCACTTCGCCCGCCACGGTATTGGCTGCGCGGTTGAGCGCATCGCCCACCGCGCGCGGTTCTGCCACCACGCCGGTTTCGCGCGCTTCGAAACGGCGGGTGGTCACCCTGCCCGCATCATCGATCCGCACCGCATCGAACCGCACGATCGCCGCCGATTCCGGGGCGATATAGCCCATATCCAGCAGCGTGCCCTGCAACGTTACCGTTGCCAGAGTCACGGTTTCGTCGCCATCAACCACCATCGCCTGCCCACGCGCGCGGATGGTTTCGCCCAGCAGCTGCCGGAACAGCCGCGCTGGCTTTTCCACCCAGAACGCTTCCTGGAGATAGGCCAGTTCAGTGTCGCTGACAGCCACCGGCACGCGCAGCACATCCAGTTTGGCAGGCGTATCGAGCATCTGCACCGCGATCACCGGCTGGTTGGCTCCGGCAGAGGCCCCCGCCCCCGCAGGCGCGCGCGCATCAGGGCTGAGCGTCAGCAGGCTTTCGGGCGGCTTGCCGCCGAGACTGATGCAGCCCGTCAGCACCAGTGACAGCGGCAGGGCAAACAGGATCGACCGGTTCAGAATGTTCATGCGATCAGTCCCTTAATTTGGCTTGTAATCGGGCAGCGACGTGCCGCCGACCAGAGCGCCCGCGCCTTCGCTTTCGAGCTTTTCGGTGATCGAACGCAGCGCCCGGCTGGTAGCGCGCAGATCCTGCAAGGTGGCCTCGGCATTGGGCAGCGTGGTGGTGCGCAATTGCCGCGCTGCAGGACGGGTATCTTCCAGCGTGGCCGCCAGCGAAGACAGCGCGGAATTGGCCGATTTCAGTGTTTCGCGCAGTTCCTTGGCCAGCGGCTCGCCTTCCTTGGTGAGCACATTGTCGGTGGTCAGTGCCAGCTTTTCGAAAGCATCCAGTGTCTGGTTGAATTCCGTCATGGTGGTGCGGAATTCCTTGAGATTGGCGGTCAGTTCAGGCGCAGCATCGGCCAACCCGCCGGTCAGGCGGTTGGTGTTGCGCAGAATGCCGGCGATCTCGCCCTGATTTTCGGGGCCGAGAATGGTGTTGAGCTGTTCGGTCAGCGTTGCCAGCCGTTCCAGCAGCAACGGCGCGTTGGCAACGATTTCGCCAAAGCCGCCGCGCCCCGGCGGTATCACCGGGCGCCCTTCGGGGCAGGCGGTGGTTTCGCAGGTGATCGCGGGCGCATCCTTGCGCGCGCCGTCCAGCAGGATGGTGGAAACGCCGGTAAAGCTGGCCTGAATGGTCGCCTGCGTGCCGACGAGGATCGGCACATCGCTTTTCACCTTGATCCGCACCCGCACGAATTCCGGGTTGCCATCGGCCAGCGCGATTTCGGTCACCTGCCCCACCGGCACCCCGGCAAAGCTGACCTGGCTGCCATTGGCAAGACCCGATACGGACTGGCCGTAGAAGATGTCGAATTCATCCTGCCGGCCTTCGCCCAGCCGGGCGATCCACACGATAAATGCCGCCAGCGCAGCCAGCAACACCAGCGTTACCGCACCGACCCACAGATGATTGGCTCTGGTTTCCATGTGCGTTCCCTATGCCGCCTGCCGGGCGTGCGTGTCCAACATTCTATTGATCATTCTGCTGCCCTCAGATGCGATGCCTGGGCGGCGCGCCCGCGCGGGCCGTTGAAATATTCCTCGATCCACGGATGCCCGGTATCGATCAGTTCGGGGATCGTGCCGACCGCGATGATCTTCTTCTCGGCGATCACCGCCACCCGGTCGCATATTTCGTACAGCGTATCGAGATCGTGGGTGATCAGGAACACGGTAAGGCCCAGCGTTTCCTTCAATTCGCGCGTCAGCCGGTCGAACTTCGCCGCGCCGATGGGATCGAGCCCGGCGGTGGGTTCATCCAGAAACAGCAATTCAGGGTCCAGCGCCAATGCGCGGGCAAGACCGGCACGTTTCTTCATCCCGCCCGACAGTTCGGAAGGGTATTTGGCCACCGCACTATCAGGCAGGCCGCTCAGGATCACCTTGTAGCGCGCAATTTCGCGCCGCAGCGTGGGATCGAGATCGGGATAGAATTTCCGCAGCGGCACTTCGACATTTTCGCCCACGGTCAGTGTCGAAAACAATGCCCCGCCCTGAAACATCACGCCCCAGCGACTGCGCACGCCGAATTGGGTATCCGGATCGGCATCGGTCAGGGTCTTGCCCAGCACATCGATCTTTCCAGCCGCGGGCTGCTGAAGCCCGATGATCGAGCGCATCAGCACCGATTTTCCGCTGCCCGATCCGCCGACAACACCCAAAATCTCGCCGCGGTTGACCGTCAGATCCAGCCCCTCATGCACCGCGAAATCGCCAAAGCGGTTGACCAGCCCTTCCACCACAATCGGCCGCGCTTCATCATCCCGGTGGTTATTGACCCGCATCGCTCAACCCCATCCGATTTCGGTGAAGAACACAGCGAAGAAGGCATCGAGCACGATCACCGCAAAGATCGCCGAAACCACCGCCATCGTCGTGCGGCGGCCGACTTCTTCGGAATTGTCGCGCACCTGCAGACCGTGATAGCAGCCCGCCAGCCCCACGATCAGGCCGAACACCGGCGCCTTGATCAATCCGACCCACAGATCGTGTTGCGGCACCACATCGTGGATGCGATCGAGGAATGTCCAGAACGGGATGCCCAGCGTAAGATCGCCCACCACCGCGCCGCCGACAATCGCCACGATCGAGGCATAGAAGCCCAGCAGCAGCATCATGAAGGTGGCCGCCATGATGCGCGGGATCACCAGCACCTCGATCGGGGAGATGCCGATGGTGCGCATCGCATCGATTTCCTCGGTCAGCTTCATTGTGCCGAGCTGCGCGGCAAAGGCGCTGCCGGATCGGCCCGCCACCATGATCGCAGTCATCAGCACGCCCAGTTCGCGCAGGGTGATGCGCCCGACAAGGTTCACTGTCAGAGCCTCGGCACCGAACTGTTCCAGCTGCACCGATCCCTGTTGGGCAATCACGATCCCGATGAGAAAGCTCATCAACCCGATGATCGGCAGGGCCGAAACGCCCACCAGTTCCATCTGGTGCACCAGCGCCTTGACCGGAAAGCGGGTGGGGTGGCGCAGCAGGCTGGCCGCGCCGAGAATGATCTGGCCGAAAAACCCGACCACACCATAAATGCCGGAGCGCGCGCCGTAGATTTTCTCGCCGATCGCAATCGGCACCCGTTCCCATGCGGGTGGGCGCGGGGGGCGGATATCGCCGCCGCCGTCAATCCCGCGCACGGAATCGAGCAGCCGGTCTGCCGCATCATTGGCGCCGCTGATGTCGGAATTGTGTTCGCGCGCCAGGCGGCACACCACCCACGCGCCGACCGTGTCGATATCGTCAACCTCGGCAAGGTCGATGACCCGGATCGGCCCGTCCAGCCGCCGCAGTTCCTTCTCGACCGGGGCAATCCCGGCGAGCGTCAATTGCCCGGACAGCACCAGACGGTTGCCGTTCGCCGCCGCGTCACCGTCAGCATTTTCCAACCTGAATTGCACGGCATCCTGCATAGGGAACCGGCTATGGGCAGATTTTTGGCAGCGGGCAAGGCCCTCGCGGCAGTCTGCGCGCTTGTCCATCATTGCATCGCAACATAGGTTGCGGCATGGCGCGAGGCATTATGACCGACACATCCGCCGCCGCTCTGGCCACCACTTTCGACCCCTCCGAAATCGAAGCGCGCTGGTATGCGCACTGGGAGGCCAATGGCCTGTTCCGGCCGGAACGGCCCGACGCGGAAGCCTTCACCATCGTCAACCCGCCGCCGAACGTGACGGGCAGCCTGCATATCGGCCACGCGCTCGATAACACCTTGCAGGACGTGGTGGTCCGTTATGAACGCCTGCGCGGCAAGGATGCGCTGTGGGTGGTCGGCACCGATCACGCCGGGATCGCCACACAGATGGTGGTGGAACGCCAGCTTGAGGCGCAGCAGGACAAGCGCACCAATTATTCGCGCGAGGATTTCGTCGCCAAGGTGTGGGATTGGAAAGCCGAATCCGGCGGCACCATCACCAACCAGCTGCGCCGTCTGGGCTGCTCGATGGACTGGAGCCGCGAACAGTTCACCATGGACCCGCACTTTACCAAGGCGGTGATCAAGACCTTCGTCGACCTGTACAACGACGGGTTGATCTATCGTGACAAGCGGCTGGTGAACTGGGACCCGAAGCTGAAGACCGCGATTTCCGATCTCGAGGTGGAAACGCAGACGATTGCGGGCAGTTTCTGGCACCTGCGCTACCCGTTGGCGGACGGCGCGACCCTGCCCGATGGCCGCGACTATCTCGAGGTCGCCACCACCCGCCCCGAAACGATGCTGGCCGATATGGCCGTGGCGGTGAACCCGGCGGACGAACGCTATGCCAGCGTCATCGGCAAGCACGTGATCCTGCCGCTGACCGGCCGCCGCATTCCGGTGATCGCGGACGAACACGCCGATCCCGAACTGGGTTCTGGCTGCGTGAAGATCACGCCGGGGCACGATTTCAACGACTTCGAAGTGGGCAAACGCGCCGGCTTTGCTGCGGGCGAAATGCTCAACATGCTCGATGCCGAGGCGAACGTCTGCCAGACGGCGGACGGGCTGGTGCCGGAGGAATTCCTCGGCCTGCACCGCTTCAAGCGTGACGGGGAGGACGGCGCACGCGAGTTGGTGGTTGCGCGGATGAAGGAACAGGGCTTCCTCATCCCCCACATCACCAAGAACAAGGATGGCGAGGAAGTGGCGCACGACGCCGAACCCCGCCAGATCGCCACCCCCTTCGGCGACCGCGGCGGCGTGGTGATCGAACCGTGGCTGACCGACCAGTGGTATGTGAACGCAGCGGAACTGGCGAAGAAGCCGATTGAAGCCGTGCGTTCCGGCGAAATCGGGATCGTGCCCAAGACGTGGGAGAAGACCTTCTTCAACTGGATGGAGAACATCCAGCCGTGGTGCGTGTCGCGCCAATTGTGGTGGGGGCACCGGATCCCGGCTTGGTTTGCCGATGACGGTCGTTGCTTTGTAGCTGAAGATGAAGCCGCAGCGCAGGCGCTCGCCGGTGAGAGCGTTAAGCTGACGCAGGACGAAGACGTGCTCGACACGTGGTTCTCTTCCGCGCTTTGGCCCTTCGCCACGCTCGGTTGGCCGGACACCCAACCTCCGTTCGCCTCTAGCGAAGTCGAGAGGCCGGGCACAGGTGTCTCGACTACGCTCGACACGAACGGGAACCTGCTGAACAAACACTTCCCCAACAGCCTGCTCATCTCCGGCTTTGATATCCTGTTCTTCTGGGATGCGCGGATGATGATGATGGGATATTACAACATGGGGCAAAAGCCCTGGGATACGCTCTATCTCCACGGGCTTGTGCGTGCGGCTGACGGCGCGAAAATGTCGAAGTCCAAGGGCAATGTCGTCGATCCGCTCGGCCTGATCGACCAGTACGGCGCGGACGCGCTGCGCTTCTTCATGGCGGCAATGGAAAGCCAGGGCCGCGACATCAAGATGGATGAGAAGCGGGTCGAGGGATACCGCAACTTCGCCACCAAGCTGTGGAACGCGGCGCGCTTCTGCCAGTCCAATGGCATTGGTGCTTCAAGCACCATCAAGGCCCCGTCGGCGCGCCTCGCCGCCAATCAGTGGATCATCGGCGAAGTCCAGCAATGCGTTGCTGAGATCGAAAAAGCGATGGCCGATCTGCGCTTCGATGCGGCGGCCAACGCGATTTACCAGTTCACGTGGAGCAAATTCTGCGACTGGTATCTGGAACTGATCAAGCCGGTCTTCGCTGGCGATGCCGACAGCCCGCCCGCCGTCGAAACCCGCGCGGTTGCCGGTTGGGCGCTCGACCAGATTCTCGTGATGCTGCACCCCTTCATGCCCTTCATCACCGAAGAGCTGTGGCACAAGCTGGGTGAGCGACCCTACGAGCTGATCCTTGCCCAGTGGCCCGCGCCCGAAGCGGAAGTTTCCAAGGAAGCGACCGACGCCATCGACTGGGTGATCGAGCTGACCACCAACACCCGCAGCGCCAAGAATGAACTCGGCATTCCGCCGGGTGCCAAGCTGGCGGCTTACCTTGCTGCGCCCTCGGACGTGGCGACCCGCACCATCGAACGCAGCAGCGCCGCGATCGAACGCCTTGCGCGCCTGACCCCTGTCACCATCGGCGAAGCGCCCGCTGGCCCGGCGATGCAGGTGATCGCTGGCGGCGATGTATTCGTGATCCCGCTCGAAGGGATCATCGACATCGCGGCCGAAAAGACCCGGCTGGAAAAGGCGCTGGCGGCTTCGGAGAAGGAAGCCAAATCGCTGGGCGGTCGCCTGTCGAACCCCGCCTTTGCCGAAAAGGCGAAGCCCGAAGCGGTCGAAAAAGCCCGCGCCGATCTGGCGCACCATCAGGGTGAGGTAGAGCGGTTGACAGCGGCACTGGCGCGGCTGGGGTGAGGTGAACCTCACCCTCGCCACCGACGACACCGGCGGGCCGGAAATCTTTGCCAGCCTGCAGGGCGAAGGGCCGAGCCAGGGCGTGCCGGTTGCCTTCGTGCGGCTTTCGCGTTGCAACCTCGCCTGCGTGTGGTGCGACACGGCCTATACGTGGCATTTCGAGGGCGACAACCGGCCCCACCGCGACGGCACCACCTTTGAACGCCGCGCCAATCAGGTGACGCTCTCGCCTGCCGAAACCGCGACACGGATCGCGGCGCTGGGCCAGAACCGGCTCGTTATCACCGGGGGCGAGCCGCTGTTGCAGGCAGGCGCGCTGGCCGAGATGCTGGCGCATCTGCCCGATATGTCGGTCGAGATCGAAACCAATGGCACGGTCGCCCCGCCCGCGCGTCTGGATATCCGGGTGGATCAGTACAATGTCAGCCCCAAGCTGGCGCATTCGGGCAACCCGGCCGATCTGGCGCTGATCCCGGAACGGCTGGACGCATGGGCAACAGATCCGCGCGCGTTCCTCAAATTCGTGATCGCCGCGCCCGAAGATGTGGCGGAGGTGCTGGAACTCCAGCGCCGTTATCGCTTCCGGCCCGAGCGCGTTTTTCTGATGGCTGAAGGCACCAGCACAGCAGCCCAGCGCGAACGGCAGGCGTGGCTATCAGACCTGTGCCTGCAGCATGGTTTCCGCATGAGCGACCGGCTGCATATCCATCTGTATGGGGATACCAGAGGAACATAGTCGTTCGTCATTGCGAGGAGCGAAGCGACGCGGCAATCCATGGACCTTTGGCCCATGCCACACGCTTCGTTCATGGATTGCTTCGCCTTACGGCTCGCAATGACGAAGTTATTTAACCTTGCGATCTCCAGCGCATGATCACGCGGTCGACCAGTTCTTCCTCGCCGCCGTCCTGGTTCCACAATTCGGCAAAGCTCGGATCTTCCGAGGCCGGACGCTTGTGTTCTTCCAGCGCGTCGAAGGTCACGCGGATCGGGATTGCCACACCCTCGCCGCAGATGATGCATTCGCGGTTGCGCAGCGCCGGGATCGAATCGAGGAACCCGCGCGCGCCTTCGGGCATGGCGGCTTTCACGAAGGCCTGGTCGCGGTCGTTGTTCAAACGCATCGAGATGATCGTGCCGCACTGCGACAGCACGCCTTCGGCAAGATCGGACGGGCGCTGGGTGATCAGGCCGAGGCTGATGCCGTATTTGCGGCCTTCCTTGGCGATGCGCGACAGGATCTTGCCGACCGATGATCCATCGGCGTTCTTCTCGTTCGGCACGTAGCGGTGCGCTTCTTCGCATACCAGCAGCACCGGGCGGTTCTTTTCCTCGCGCCCCCAGATGGCAAAATCGAACACCAGGCGCGAAAGCACCGCCACCACGGTGGAGGTGATGTCCGATGGCACGCCCGACACGTCGATGATCGAGATCGGTTTGCCGTTGCCGGGCATGCGGAACACCTTGCCGATGAAGTCGGCCATGGTGTCGCCCACCAGCATGCCGGAGAACATGAACTGGTAACGCGGATCGGCCTTGATCTCGTCCAGCTTGCCCTTGATCCGCATAAACGGCGCAGACGAGGTCGCCTTGTCGAGCTTGCCCATTTCATCCTGCAGGATGTTGCCGAAATCGGACAGCAGATAGGGGATCGGCGAATCCACCGTGATCTTGCCCATCGTCTGCGCCAGCCGGTTCTTCGACCGCGCGCCCAGCAGGCACTTGGCGAGAATATCGGCATCGACCTGCCGTTCGTTGCCGCTGCTCGACAGCAGGACTTCGCAGTGCTCCTCGAAGTTCATCAGCCAATAGGGCATCTGCAGGTTGGAAACGTCGAGGATCTGCCCGGTGGTGCGGAAGGCCGCAGAATATTCGCCGTGCGGATCGATCATCACGATGTGACCCTTGGGCGCGGCTTCACAGATGCGGTGCAGGATCAGCGCGGCGCTGGTCGATTTGCCGGTGCCGGTCGATCCCAGCAGCGCAAAGTGCTTGCCCAGCATCGCATCGATATACAGGCCGGCGCGGATATCCTTGGTAGGGAAGACTTTGCCGATGGTGATGCTGGCGCGGCCATCGCTGGCGTAAATCTGTTCCAGATCGCGGGTGGTGGAAGGATAGATCATCGCACCGGGGACGGGATAGCGCGTCACCCCGCGCTTGAACCCGTGGATGCGGCCGGTCAGCTTTTCTTCGGCCCCTTCGCCAAGGAAGTCGATGTGGGCAATGATCCCGCCATCGGTGCGGCGATCCTTGCGCTGATCACGCACGTTGGCGAGCAGCCAGGCATCGCCGACGCGAATCTTGATCTGGCTGCCAACCTGCCCGGCCATTGCGACCGAGGGATCGGCATCAGCCATGCATTCGTTGATGCGCTGCAGATCCAGCGCGATTTGCGATCCGGAACCGGAAATCTCCAGCACCACACCGATCGGCAACCGCGCATTATCCTGGCCGCCCGCCACGGCTGCGGCGAATTCTTCCTCGCCTGCCGGATTGGGGCCGGTGAAGCGTTGGAAATCCTGCCTCGGTTGATCGGTCATTTGCGCCTTTCCCTGCGCCGGATTGCTTTGGCACACGGGATAGGGAGATTTAGGTTAAGATCGGGTCAACAGCGCTGATCACCGCTGCTCAGGGCCGCGCGAACAGCCTTCCGGCAAGCCAGCCCATGCCGAGCGAAAGCGCAATCGCGCCAAGGCCGTAAAGGAACGACCAGCGCTGCGCTGCGGTCACGACCTGTCCTTCAAGCCCGGCCTTCACCACCTCGATCCGTGCCGTGGCGCTGGCCAGCACCCGCCCGCGCGCGATGGCGAAGGTTTCCGCGGTATAGCGCCCGGTGGTCACAGTCGACGGCAGGTTGATGCGCGCCTGATACAGCACCTTTTCGCTGATCCGCACACCGCCGGGGTTTTCCTGATACAGCCCCTGCCGTTTGCGCAAGGCGACCAGCCCCTGGGCAAATCGCGCCTGTTCCTCCGGCTCGATCTGGCCTGACGGGCTGAGCTGGATGAAGTCGGTGCCGAGTTCGTAAATCGCGGCGGTGCGCTGATCGACGATCTCTTCGATCGGGCGCGAGGAGGCGACCGCGAAAAACGAAGGGGCGGATCGGAAATCGCTCGACCCGGCGTTGGCCCAGATACCGGCAAGCCGTTCCTTTTCGCGGATACGCACCGAATCGGCCGGGCCTTTCAGCACCACGACAATATCGTAATCTTCCGCACGGCCTGCCCCCGCCGGATCGATCACCGCGCCGTACAGCAGCAGCCGCGCTCCGGTGAAACCCTGCCGCACCTCGATCAGCGACTGGCTGACAGCAGGCACCAGCACCGGCTCGCGCTGGGCGGAGAGTGCGAGCCACACGCCAAGCAGCACGGCTACCCGTGCGGCACGGTTCATCGCAGCACCCTCACAGCGGCACCACGGTGTAGATTTCGTCGGGCTGCACGCCCAGGCCGTAAAGCATCCGCAGCGCAATCACCAAAACCAGCGCAGCCAGCGCAAGCCGCAGGTATTCGGGCTTGGCCTTCAGGGCGATCTGCGTCCCGAACTGCGCGCCCAGCACCGATCCCAGCAGCAGCAATGCCGCCAGCACCAGATCGACCGCCTTGGTCGTCAGCGCGTGGGTCATGGTTGTCACCATCGTCACGAACAGGATCTGGAACAGTGATGTGCCGACAACGACATTGCCGCTCATCCCCAGAATATACAGCATCGCGGGCACCAGCAGAAACCCGCCGCCCACGCCCATCAGCATGGTCAGGATGCCCACCAGCAGCCCCAGCAGCGCCGGAGCAATCGGCGAAATGTACAGCCCCGAGGCATAGAACCGCCAGCGATAAGGCAGGCTGGCCACCAGCGGGTGGTGGCGGCGTTTGCGCACGGGCGCCCCGCCCTTTTTAATCATTTCCGGCCGCAGCGCGCTCAACCCCTCGCGCATCATCAAGGTGCCGATCGATCCCAGCATCAGCACATAGAGGATCGAAATCACGACATCGATCTGGCCCAGCGATTGCAGCGCCCGGAACAAAAGCGCACCGATCAGCGCGCCGATCACCCCGCCGCCAACCATTACCGCGCCCATGCGGTAATCCACACCCTTGCGCCGCGAATGGGCGATCACGCCCGAAACGCTCGCGCCTGTCACCTGCGTTGCGGCAGAGGCGGCGGCCACTGTGGGGGGGATGCCGTAGAAAATCAGCAGCGGCGTGGTGAGAAACCCGCCGCCAACGCCGAACAGGCCGGAAAGAATGCCCGTCAGCCCGCCCAACAGCACGATGACGAGGCCGTTGACCGAAAGATTCGCGATGGGCAGATAAACGTCCATGCCGCTTTGCCTAGACCAGCGCAGCAGGGGATAAAAGCCGCCGCAGGCCTGTTCCTGTTTGCAAGCAGCAAGTGTGGCGCAGACAGCGCGCCTGCGCCTGGCTGAAACGGGCTGAAATTGTCAGAAACGGGTCGAAATTGTCGCAGCCAGCCCCGAATCCGGCCCGGCATCGCCCCCCACCCGTTCGCGCCAGTCGATCGAGAAGCGCGCAGGCACTTCGCCCACGGTCAGATCGATCCGCATGGTCGGGCCGATGTCGATCCGCTGCGCATCGCGCTGCGCCCCGCCCCATGCTGCCGCGCCCACGCTGAGCCGGGCGGTGTTATCGGTCAGCGCGGCCAACTGCCGCACCTCGCCGGTAAGGCTGGCCTGCCCGTCGGCAAAGCCGGTTGCGCCCGGCCCGCCAACCCAGCCTGCCTGCCCGTAAACCTCCAGCTGCGTGTCCAGCGGCAGGGGCAGAGGCGCAATCTCGGTCACGGCATAGGCCGATGGCCGCACCGCATCGGTAAAGGCACCATCGGTATAGCGCATCTCGCCCGCCAGCCGCACCGGCACCCGTGCCACGGGGCGGGCCGATGCGCCCAGCGCCAGCTCGCTTTCCCCGCGCCGCACCAGCGCCCTGTATGCCCGCGCATAGAGGCGCGGATCGCGCGGCGAATCCGGCGCGAGGCGATATTGCAGCACCGCACCCGCCTGGCTCGCGCCATAGATCGGCACCCGCCCCTGCGATATCGGCGCGGCATTGGAGCCCTGTCGCCAGAACGCCCAGGCATCCAGTGACCAGCGCCCCGCCGAGCGCGGAGCAGCGGTCGCGGCCGCGGGAAGGAAAGGCGCAGAAGCGCGGGGTGCGGGCCCGGATAGGTCCAAAATGTCCCGGCCTGCCAAATCGCCGCGCGCTGCCGGATCGCGCATAGCGGCATACCACAGCAGATGGTGGGCAGCGGCAAGCTGCGGTGCGGTTGGCGCAGCCAGCCCGGTACCAGCCTCGGCGCCTGCAAGGCCCGCTTCGTAAAGTCCCATCGTCATCGCAGGAACGGCCAACGGCCCTGCGGCACCGGGCGAGATGGCTGCCAAGGTTTCGGGCAAAGCATCGCTGGCTGACAGCGCAACCGGGGCAGCCGCCGCCAGTGTCTGGCCCAGCGCATCACCGATCACTGCAAAGGGATTTTCCCACCATACGGCGCGCGCGCCTGTCCACGCGGCCAACAGCAGCACCAGCATCAGCAATGGGCCGCCGCGTGACCGGGTGGCAGCGGCGGTGGCTCTCATGACAGGGCGGCTCCGGCAAATCCCAGTTGCGCAGGGTGTACATCGTGTTCGGTCTTGTCCCACGCCGCTGCGCGGCCGCCCAGCGAGCGGATGTAACTGAACACCGCGCGCCGTCCGGCGATGATCGCGATGACATTGGCGAGCGGAATGCGCAGCACCGCCAAGCCGCCTTCGGCCAAGCCGTATTCGCGGGCGGTGAAGGCAAACCGCATCACCACCCGCCACCCGAAGGCAACCGTATTGGCCACCAGCAGGCTTTTCAGCAGGGGGGTGAGCGGCACAGGCTGCGCCACGCCTGCGACAATGGCAATTCCCATCAATCCGGTCAGCACCACCAGCGCATAGCCTGTCAGCAGCACCAGCGCGGTGAGTGGGCCGCGCCGGTCGCGCGCGCGCATCCAGCGTTCGATCACTCCGCCCGACCAGCCCACCCGGTCCCAGCCCTGCAAGGCGATCCCCAGCACCCAACGGGTTTTCTGGCGCACGACAGTCTCGAACCGGTTCGGGAAAAAGGCACGGGTGGCGATCAGGCGGCCATCATCGCCGCGCACCCGCACGAACCGGCAGCGCCCGCCGCCGGCCGCAATCGCAAGGCCAAGTTCGTAATCTTCGGTGAGGGAATCGCTGGCGAAGGGCAGGCCATCGGCGCGCTGCGCTGCCAACCCTTCAAGCGCCCCGCGGGATGCGGCGCAGCCCACCCCTGCGCCCGGCAGGCTCGCCCCCAGCGCACTGCGCACCACCATCGCCTTGCCATGGGCTTCGGCGAATTCCTCGCAGTAATGGCTGCCGATCTGCCGCGCGAAACCGCCGCTGTGGCGCGGCGCCAGCGGCTCGACCGGCAATTGCACGAAATCGGCGCCGGCAGCGATGGTTTCATCCAGCAGGCCCAGCGCGCCTGCATCGACCATATCTTCGGCATCGTGAAACACCACGCTGGCAAAACGTGTACCCGCCCGCGCCTCGTCAGTCTTCATCGCGGCGTAAAGGCGGTTGAGGCAATCGGCCTTGGTGCTCGGCCCGTCGCGATCATGGATCACCAGCCGCAACCGCGGATCGCCGCAGGCTGCGGCAACCCCGGCGGCCAGCGTGGCAGGATCATTGCGATAGCAGCCGACATAAAGGCGCAGATCGGTCTGCGGCCAGCTATCGAGCAGGTGGCGGATGGTAGGGCCGATCACCGCCGCTTCACGCCAGGCGGGGATCAGCACCGCAGCAGCGCCATGCAGGTCGCGCCCGCGCAGGGCAGAACGCGGGCGCTGCGCCGTCATCGCCCGCCCGCGCATCCTGAGCCACAGCCACACTGCATCGACCGCGATATCGTCAAGCGCGCCGATCAGGAAGAACACCCCTGCGAACAACAGCAATTCGTGCTGCAGCAATGCCAGGCACTGCCACAAATCCAGCCCCCAGATAGACAAGGCGACCCCCTACCCCGGTGAAGTCGTCAAGGTATATTGCATTCGAACGACACGCAACTGCTGCCGTATTTTTAGTAGTTTAGGCCCGATTTACTTTCGCGGCCAGGGGATCAGACCGGATTTACCAGCTGCCGGTATTGGGCATGCTGGCCCAGGGTTCGGCGGGTTCCAGATGGCCTTCCTGCAACAATTCGACCGATATCCCGTCGGGCGATTTCACGAAGGCCATGTGCCCGTCACGCGGGGGGCGGTGGATGATGTGGCCCGCAGCGGCCAGCGCCGCGCAGGTATCGTAGATATTTTCCACCCGGTAGGCGAGGTGCCCGAAATTGCGACCGCCGCTGTAATCCTCGCCCGGGCTGCCATCTTGGGGTGGCCAGTTATAGGTGAGTTCGACTTCGGCCACGCCTGCCTGCCCCGGCGCGGCAAGGAAGATCAGCGTGAACCGCCCCGCCTCGACATCGAAACGGCGCACTTCTTCCAGCCCGATCAGCTTGAAGAAATCGACCGTAGCGACCGGATCGGTCACGCGGATCATGGTGTGGAGGTATTTCGTCATATCAAGTTCCTTTGCGGCACAGAGCTAGTCGGTCGCCCTGGCGACCGCAAGGGCGACTGCCCGCCCGCAGCGACGCGACCTTCAGGTCGCATGAGCGAGGATTTCGCAGCCCGGAGGGGCTGCGGAACACAAAAACGAAACCCCATTCAAACTCCATTCATCGACGATGATGCACATTTCGTCGCATCAACTCATATGGGGGAACATGGTATGGCCAGCGATGAAGTGCAACCGGTGACTGCGACAACCAGTGTCTTGCGTCAGCCTTCCAGCCAGCTTTGGTTCGGCACCGCTACGATCCTTGCGATCGGCATGATCGCGGGCGGATACCTGCTGGGCAACGGATTGCTGCGCGCCAAGGATGCCGAGCGCGCCGTGACCGTGCGCGGTCTGGCCGAGCGCGACGTCAAGGCCGATCTGGCAACCTGGACGATTTCCTATTCCGCATCGTCAACCGATCTGTCCGAAGCACAGGGCAAGGTGCGACGCGATACGCAGAGTATCGAAGCCTTCTTCAAGGAACTGGGCTTTCCCGCCGATGCCTTGCAGCCGACCGGCGCGAACGTATCAAGCTACACCAATGACGGGCTGACCACCTATACCGTGCGCCAGCGCCTTGCCCTGCGCACCGAAGATATCGCTCGCGCGCAGAAAGCCGTTGCCCGCCAGTTCGATCTCGTCGGGCGCGGGGTGTTTCTGGAAGAGGGATCAGGCATGGCCTATACCTTCACCAGGCTGAACGACATCAAGCCCGAAATGGTAGCCGAAGCGACCAAGGATGCCCGCGCATCGGCGCAGCAGTTTGCCGAGGATTCCGGATCGGGCGTGGGCAAGATCAGGGATGCGACACAAGGTTATTTCACCATCGAAGCACGCGATGGCGAAACCGGAAGCTGGGGCATGTCCGACAGTCCGTTCAAGAAAGTGCGGGTGGTCACCACGGTCAGCTTCTCGCTGGAGTAAGACTGGCGGTCGTCGCATCTGGACGACAATTCCGCACCGTTGGTCGTGCCGCGCAGAGGCTATATTGCTGTTGACCGCCCCGACCAGTATGCGGACGCTCCCTATAGGGATGGGGCGAGACAGCATCGCCCCGTCCCGATCATTTCTCCGGGTCGCCTGAACGGATAAAAAACTTCGTCATGTTTCAGAAATTGCGTGACTTTTTCCGGTCTCCACCGCCGCCCCGGCTGCCAACAGTGCCGCCGGGCACGCGGTACTACGTGATCGGTGATATCCACGGGCGGCTTGATCTCTACGCAGCCATGATCACCGAGATCGAGCGTGAAATCAGTGCTGAAACCGGCATGGAAAGCCGGATTATCCTGCTGGGCGATCTGGTTGATCGCGGGCCGGACAGTGCCGGCGTGATAGAACGCACGCGCCAATGGCAGCAGCAGCGCCATGTCCGCGTGCTGGCCGGCAATCACGAAGAGATGTTCCTTGCCGCCTTCGAAAAGCCCGAAGCGCTGCGACATTTCGTCAAGCATGGCGGGCGCGAGACGATCATGAGCTATGGCATTTCCAAGAAGCGCTTTGCCACGCTCGACCTTGAAGGCCTGTTCGAACTCCTGCCCGAACTGGTGCCGCAAGCGGTGCGCGATTATCTTTCCAGCTTCGAAGCGATGATCATCGCGGGCGATTATGCCTTCGTTCACGCAGGCGTCGATCCGGAACGCCCTTTCGATGACCAGAAACGCAGCGATCTGCTGTGGATCCGCGACCGGTTTCTCAACCATGATGGCCCGCTGGAAAAGGTGGTGGTGCACGGCCACACGATCTTTGACCGGGTCATGGACTGCGGCAACCGGATCGGGATTGACACTGGCGCGTTCCGTTCGGGTGTGCTTACAGCGCTGGTGCTTGAAGGCGATCAGCGGCGGATTCTTCAGGCCCGCACAAGTGA
Organism: Porphyrobacter sp. AAP60; assembly: GCF_001296025.1. Taxonomy (GTDB): domain Bacteria; phylum Pseudomonadota; class Alphaproteobacteria; order Sphingomonadales; family Sphingomonadaceae; genus Erythrobacter. The sequence goes on from NZ_LJHV01000012.1 coordinate 15,958, forward strand.
TGGCGGGCCGGTGGAAATCTTCCAGGGCGAGCGGGCAGACTAGCCACGCTGTGCGCCGCACAAGCGGTTGGCAGATTTCGGTCAAGGGCAGGTATTCATGAAAATTGCGATGGTGGGTTCGGGCTATGTCGGGCTCGTATCGGGGGCCTGCTTTGCCGATTTCGGCCATGATGTGGTCTGCATCGACAAGGATCAGAGCAAGATCGACCGGCTTCATGCCGGGATCATGCCGATTTACGAGCCCGGTCTTGATGCGCTGGTGGATACCAACGTCAAATCCGGACGGCTGACCTTCACGACTTCGCTGGCCGAAGGGATCAGGGATGCGAGCGCCATCTTCATCGCGGTCGGCACGCCCAGCCGCCGGGGCGATGGCCATGCCGATCTGACCTTCGTGTACGACGTCGCGCGCGAAGTGGGCGAACATCTCGCCAATGATGCGGTAATCGTGACCAAATCGACCGTGCCGGTCGGGACCGGCGACGAGGTGGAGCGGATCATCGCCGAGACCGGTGCGTCGAGCGAGAGGGGGCACAAATTCGCCGTCGTCTCCAACCCCGAATTCCTGCGCGAAGGCGCGGCGATCGGCGATTTCAAGCGGCCTGACCGGATCGTAATCGGCGCGGAAGACGAGTTCGGCCGCGAGGTGATGCGCCAGGTCTATCGCCCGCTGTTCCTCAACGAAAGCCCGATCCTGTTCACCAGCCGCCGCACCAGCGAGCTGATCAAATATGCCGCCAACGCCTTCCTTGCGACCAAGATCACCTTCATCAACGAAATGGCCGACCTGTGCGAGAAAGTCGGCGCAAATGTGCAGGATGTCAGCCGCGGGATCGGGATGGACAACCGCATCGGTGCCAAGTTCCTGCACGCCGGGCCAGGTTATGGCGGCAGCTGCTTCCCCAAGGATACGCTCGCCCTGCTCAAGACCGCCGAGGATTACGACAGCCCGACGCGGATCGTGGAAGCGGTGGTCAAGGTCAACGACAGCCGCAAACGGGCGATGGGCCGCAAGGTGGTCGATGCGCTCGGCGGGTTTGAAGAGGCGCGCGGCAAGAAGGCGGCGCTGCTGGGCCTGACGTTCAAGCCCAACACCGATGACATGCGCGACAGCCCGGCGATCGCTGTGGCGCAGACGCTGATGGATGCAGGCGTTGCCGTGGCTGCTTACGATCCCGAAGGCATGGAACAGGCGCGCCCGCTGCTTCCCGAAGTCACCATGTGCGAGGATCCCTATGCCGCCATCGCCGGCGCCGATGTCGTGGTGATCGTGACCGAATGGGATGCTTTCCGCGCGCTCGACTTCCGGCGCGTCAAGGAACTCGCCAATGCGCCCGTGCTGGTCGATCTGCGCAACATCTACAATCCGGCCGAAATGGCCGCGGCAGGGTTCACCTATGTGAGCGTGGGGCGGGCCTGACCACCGAACCAGTGGGTGCGGTTCCGGCTGCGTGAAAGCTGCCACGCGGCCACTGCCAGCACCGCTGCAATTCCGGCAAAGCAGGCCCAGCCGATGCTCGGGAAGCGTTGCCCGGCGCTCGCATTGATGCCGACGAGGGCATAGCTGAACACCAGCGCGTAAAGCGGCGCGCCGCGTGATCGGGCCACCGCCAGCGCGGCGATCGCAGCGCCGATGCCGATCATGGCGGTGGCAGCCAGCGGCGCCGGATCGGCCCCGCCGATGCCGTAAAACTTCAGCGTGGCGGCAATGTTGACGATGCTCGCCGCTGTCAGCCACGCGGCCAGAGCGGCGAAGGCCGGTACAACCAGCCAGCGCTCGCTGCGGGTCAGGGACTGCTCTTCGACCACCGCTCGCAACACGATCAGCAGCCCTGCCAGCGATACCAGGATGATGATCACCGAAACGGCTGTCAGGTTATCGATCTGGGTGTAGGCCGACCACACCCCCTGCGCTGCCAGTGCAATCGCGGCGGGCCAGCCGATCCGCGCCAGCAGCGGATTGTTGCGCTGGGCTGGCAGGGCCTGCCACAGGGCAAACAGCGCCGAAAGCACGAACAGCGGCCCCCAGATCGCAAAGGCCCAGCCAGCAGGTGTAATCAGCGTGCGCACCGCGTCTGACCGGTCGCCGATGAACTCGCCAATGCCGAAGCGCGGCAGGAAGCCCGCACCGATCTGCACCACCACCGCCACGATGATGGCGAGGCGCTGGACCAGCGAACGATGGATCGGCGGTCGATGCGGCGGGATATAATCGAACATGGTAGCTTCAACCGGAGCGCCATGGGGATTGTTCCCGTCCGGCGGGTTCGATGATGCGTCAGGGGGCCATCATAAGCCGGGTTCTGTCTCCGCCAGGCTGTATCCCTTGCGGGACGGGCCTGCGGTGGCAGCCATTCATCTGGTCGCCGGATTGCTCCGGCGCTCTAGCAGCCAACCCGGGCCGCTCGGGGCGAAACACCCCTACCCTGCCATTGCTGACGGGCGCGCGGCCCCTATTCGGCCTTGCTCCGGGTGGGGTTTGCCATGCGGTGGCTGTTGCCAGCCCCCCGGTGCGCTCTTACCGCACCCTTTCACCCTTGCCTGTCCCCGGAAAACCGGGCCATCGGCGGTTTGCTCTCTGTGGCACTTTCCCTTGCTCTCCTTGCGGAGAACCGGCGGGCGTTACCCGCCACCCTTGTTTCGTGGAGCCCGGACTTTCCTCGCGCTTTTGCAAGCACGCGGCTGCCTCAGGCCCCCTGACGGATGCGCCTATAGGCTGGCACGATAAGGATTGCTAGCGGGTGCGCCCTTCATCCCGGTCAATCAGCAATTGCCACAGGATCGCGGCAATTTCGCCATCGGGCACGCCGGTGATGCGGTGCGGGCGCCAGCGCCGCTCGAAGGCTTCGACGGCCTTGGCCTGATCGGTGATGTCATAGCCGAACCGTTCGAGCGCCATGAAGAACGACCCGTCATTGTGGAACGGATTGCCCGCAGCAAGGCTGGCCGGACGCGGCAGGCACAGATTGTATTCGGCGATACGGTCCCACGGGAATAGCTCGCCCGGATCAACCTTGCGCATCGGCGCGACATCGGAATGGCCCACCACATTGGCGCGCGGAATGTCATACCGCCTCACGATCCGCGCCAGCAGCGGGATCAGCGCGTCGATCTGCGCTTCCGCAAAAGGACGATAGCCCAGCCCATGGCCGGGATGATCAAGCTCGATCCCGATGCTGGCCGAGTTCACATCCGGAATTCCGCGCCAGAACGAAGCGCCCGCGTGCCAGGCGCGGCGGTTTTCGGCCACCAGCCGGATGACCTCGCCTTCTTCGGTAATGCAGTAATGTGCGCTAACCGAAGCCGCGGGATCGCACATCCGCGCAATCGCGGCTTCGACCGGCTTCATTTCGGTGTAGTGCAACACGACCATCGAAATCGGCAGCGTGCGCGGCCCGTAATTGGGCGATGGCACCTCGCGGTGAACCAACTCGTCGCCCTCGATGCCCCCCGACATCAGCGCAGCTAGCCGATCATGCCTTCGGGCTCGGGCAAGACCGCGCCCAAGACCAGCGCCCCGTCACCCAGCTTGTATTGCAGCCCGCCGTCCATCTCTTCGGCGAGCACCGCGATCATGTGGGCGGCAGCGGTGCGGCTGGTGATTTCGCTTTCGGCCAGGTCGCCCTGCAGCGCGCGGCCGATCGTCTCGTCAAAGGCGATCCTGTCACCCCGCGCCCGCGCCACGATTTCCACCGCGCCGTCGCGCCGTTCCGCGCCGATATCCAGCGTGCCGCCGCGCACCAGCGAATCAAGCGCGATCTGCGCAAGGTTGAGCAGCACCTTGACCGCCGGTTTGGGCAGGCTGTGGTCGGCAATGGCCCAGTGGATTTCCACCCGCTTGCCTTCAGGCGCCAGCGCATCGATCACGGCTTTGGCCTCGTCGATCGGGATCGCCTCGCCAAACCCGCCCGCCGCGCCAAATGCGAGACGGAAGAACTTCAGCTTATCAGTGCTGATCTTTGCCGATTGTTCGAGCAGTTCCATGCAGCGCGCGCGCATTTCGGGGTCTTGTTCGTCGGCCAGCAGTTCCAGCCCGTTAGCGAGCGCGCCGACGGGGGACAGCATATCGTGGCACAGGCGCGAACACAGCATCGCGGCGAGATCGGTCTGGGAAATCATGCCGCTGTCCTAGCTTTCGATGATGGTAAAGGGAAGAGCGGCAAACCCCGCAATATCGTCCTGCCAGAACCTTACGTCGCCCCCCGCGGTGCCCCCGGCAATAATGGCCCACACCCGCCCGTCATGCGCGGCCATTGCGCTGTCGGTGGCGGAAGGGGCGGGATCGCCGGTCGGATGCGAATGGAAATAGCCCAGCACCTGCGCCCCGGCCCCGCTGCGTGCTGCCCGGTACGCGTCGATCAGCGCCTGCGGATCGATTTCGAAATGGGTGGCCGGGGCCGGATGGATATTGCGCGTTTCGCGAACTTCGATGATGCGGCGGCCTGTCCCCAGCAACAACCCGCACGCCTCTTGCGGATGCGCCGCAGCGGAAGCGGCGCGCATCGCGGTGAGGGCTTCTCTTGTCACTTCCAGTTCCATCACGCATGGCCATACCATGTCTGGACACGAAATCATCACCGGCACCATCCTCTCCCCCGCCCGGCTGGACAAGGCGCTGGCCGAGGCCACGGGACTTTCCCGCGCGCGGGTGCAGGGGTTGATCGATCAGGGCCGGGTCGATGTGGCGGGCAAGACTGCTTCATCAGCTTCGATGAAGGTAGGCGCAGATGTGCCCTTCCGCATCATCATCGCCGCCGCCATGCCCGCCGAAGCCGCGCCCGAAGATATTCCGCTGACCATCGCCTTTGAGGACGATCATCTGATAATCGTCGACAAGCCGGCAGGCATGGTGGTGCACCCGGCGGTGGGCAATATCACCGGCACACTGGTCAACGCGCTGCTGCATCATTGCCGGGGGAACTTGTCAGGCATCAACGGCGTGGCGCGGCCCGGTATTGTCCACCGGATCGACAAGGACACATCGGGCCTGCTGGTGGTTGCCAAATCCGATGCCGCGCATGAAGGGCTGGCCGTGCAGTTTGCCGCGCACACCGTCCACCGCCGCTATATCGCGGTGTGCGGCGGGCATCCCTCGCCTGCCGAGGGCACAATCAATGCCCGGGTTGGCCGGTCGGATGCTGACCGAAAGAAAATGACGGTGCTGCCCAACAATTCCTCGCGCGGGAAAACCGCGATAACCCATTACAAGGTGCTGGAGCGGCTGGATCATGCGGCCATGATCGAATGCCGGCTGGAAACGGGCAGAACCCACCAGGTGCGCGTTCACTGCGCGTCAATCGGTCATGCTCTATTGGGAGACCCTGCCTATGGACGAACACCGCAACCCTTGCGCGCCCTGCTGGATCATCTCGGCTTCCGGCGGCAGGCGCTGCATGCCGCAGAACTGGGGTTCCAGCATCCGGTGACCGGCGAAACAATTCTTCTGCGCAGCGATCTGCCGCCCGACATGATGGAACTGATCGACCAACTGCGAAGTTCTAATCGATGAAATGCGCATACATCCGCCGCGTTTTCGCGTATATATAGAACCCGTGGCCCAGATCACGGGATGCCCATCAGGGGTCCCGTGCAAGCGGTCGACGCTAGAAAGGTTAGGTAAAACGTGACCAAGTCCCCCACGACGCGCAAGAAGACCACTTCGGTCCCGGCGCTGAGCGGTGAGCAGAGCCTCAACCGCTATCTCTCCGAAATCCGCAAGTACCCGGTTTTGACGGCAGAGCAGGAATATATGCTCGCCAAGCGGTATCAGGAACACGAAGACCCCGAAGCTGCAGCCCAGCTCGTCTCCAGCCACCTGCGGCTCGTCGCGAAAATCGCGATGGGGTATCGGGGCTATGGCCTGCCCGTGGCCGATCTGATTTCCGAAGGGAATGTCGGGTTGATGCAGGGCGTCAAGAAATTCGAACCCGATCGCGGCTTCCGCCTCGCGACCTACGCGATGTGGTGGATCAAGGCTTCGATGCAGGAATTTATCCTGCGTTCGTGGAGCCTTGTGAAAATGGGCACCACTGCTGCGCAGAAGAAGCTGTTCTTCAACCTGCGCCGCATGAAAAAGCAGCTTGAGGCCTATGAGGACAGCGATCTTTCGCCTGCCGACCTGACCAAGATCGCCACCGATCTGGGCGTGCCGGAACAGGAAGTCGTCAACATGAACCGGCGCATGATGATGGGCGGCGATGCTTCGCTCAACGTCAGCTTGCGCGGGGATGAAGAAGGCGGCGGCGAATGGCAGGACTGGCTGACCGATGATCGCCCCCTGCAGGACGAAACCGTTGCCGAGGCCGAGGAATCGCAGATGCGCAAGGCGATGCTGTCCGAAGCAATGGGCAGCCTGAACGAGCGCGAACGCCACATCCTGACCGAACGCCGCCTGACCGAAAAGCCGCAGACGCTGGAAGAATTGTCGCAGTCCTACGACGTCAGCCGCGAACGCATTCGCCAGATCGAAGTGCGCGCATTCGAAAAGCTGCAAAAGGCAATGCAGCGGATCGCGGGCGAACGGCTGCTTCCAGGCGTCGCCTGATGCGGGTTAGGCTCGCCTAGGTGCGCCCTAGGCTCGTCTAGACCCCCTCTTGCCTGTTCTTGAAAGGGCGCTGCGAGTGATTGCAGCGCCCTTTTTCGTGTGTGGCCGCAATGTTTCACGTGAAACATTGGGCGAACACCGGCGATGCTTTCCCGCTGCGATTCACTCGGCTAAGGCTGGCGCATGATTGCCACTATCGCGCGCTTCCTCGCCAAAACCATCGCCGGGTTCATCGTGCTGACAGTGGTGCTGGTGGTGGCTTTCAAATGGCTGCCAGTGCCCGTCACCGCGACCATGCTGATGGACGCGAACGGGATCACCAAGGACTGGGAAAGCCTTGATAATATTGACCGGAATCTGGTCTCGGCAGTGATCGCGGCAGAAGATTCGCGCTTCTGCGAACATTTCGGTTTCGACGCCGAAGCGATCGAGCAGGCGATCGAGGAACGCCTCGCCGGGCAGCGCGAGCGGGGTGGTTCCACGATCAGCCAGCAGACCGCCAAGAACGTGTTTCTGTGGCAGGGTGGCGGGTTTTTCCGCAAGGGGCTGGAAGCGTGGTTCACCTTCTGGATCGAACTGGTGTGGGGCAAGCAGCGGATCATGGAAGTCTATCTAAACGTTGCGGAAACCGGCATCGGAACCTACGGCGCAGAGGCCGGATCGCAGCGCTATTTCGGCCATTCCGCCGCGCGCCTTTCGCCTGACGAGGCCAGCCGAATGGCCGCCGCCCTGCCCAGCCCCAAGAAACGCAGCGTCAAAAACCCCGGCGGGTGGCTGGCACGCCACGGCAACAGCATCGAACGGCGGATCGGCATTGTCAGGCGTGACGGGCTTGATGCTTGCGTCTACAACTAGCCGCAGATGCACGCCCACGCCGATCATAGCCATTCGCACGACCTTTCTCATGGGCATTCTCATGGGGGCAGCTCCGATTGCCACGGGCTGCACGATGCCCATGGTCATCACCACGCGCCCACGGATTTCGGCCGGGCATTTGCCTTCGCAATCGGTCTGAACATCGCCTTTGTAGCGATCGAGGCGACCGCAGGGCTGCTGTATAATTCGATGGCGCTGGTGGCGGATGCGGGTCACAACCTGTCCGACGTTCTGGCCCTGGTGCTCGCCTGGGTCGCCAGCATCGCTGCACGGCGGCCGCCTTCGGGCCGCTTCACCTATGGCTTCAAGAGCTCGACCATTCTGGCCGCTTTGGCCAATGCGCTGCTGCTGGCTGTCACGATCGGGGCGATCCTGATCGAGACATTCCACCGGGCGATGACCCCGCAGCAGCCCGAAGGCATGGTGATGGTGATCGTCGCCGGGATCGGAGTTGCGATCAACGCGTTGACGGCCATGCTGTTCATGCGCGGTCAGGAGGATATCAACATTCGCGGAGCCTATCTCCACATGGCCGCGGATGCGCTGGTTTCGCTGGGCGTGGTTGTGGCCGGGGTCGCGATCATCTTCTCCGGCCTTTGGTGGATTGATCCGCTGGTCACCATAATGATCGTCGGCGTGATCGCATGGGGCACCTGGGGCCTAGCGCGGGACAGCCTGACCATGGGGCTGCTGGCGGCCCCGGCCCGGATCGATCTGGCCGAGGTAAAAGCCCACCTTGCCAGCTTTGACGGCGTCACCGCAGTGCACGATCTGCACGTCTGGCCGATGTCGACTACCGAAACCGCGCTGACCGCGCATCTGGTGATGCCTGGCAAGCCTGCGTCCGACAGCTTCCTGCGCGATATCGCGGATACGCTTCAGGCCCGCTTCGGGGTCGGCCATTCGACCTTGCAGGTCGAAAGCGGCGAGAACCCTTGTAGCGGTGGTTGCTGATGGCCGCTCTCCCCCGCCCCTCCACAGCCGAAGCGCGCGAGGCATTGCGCGATGCCATGGCCCGGCTGGCGGCGGGCGACGAGGCTGCGCTCGAAGAAATTTACCGCGCCACGCGGGTGAAGCTATTCGGAATAACCCTGCGTATCTTGGGTGATCGAAAGGAAGCCGAGGACGCCTTGCAAGACGTCTATGTCAATCTGTGGCAGCGGGCCGACCGCTATGACCCGACCCGTGCGAGCCCCATCGCATGGCTGGCGGCGTTTGCGCGCAACCGCGCCATTGACCGGCTGCGCACCGGCAAGGTCCGCGGCGGCGCGGTGCCGGTTGAAGAGGCTGCACCGCTCGCCGATGAAACGCCGCTGGCCGATATGCTGCTGGTCGATGCGGAACAGGCAGCGCAGATTCACAAGTGCCTGGGCGCGCTGGATGACCGCACGCAGGGCCACATCCGCGCTGCCTTTTTCGAAGGCCAGACCTACGCGCAACTGGCCGAGGCGGCCGATGTGCCGCTGGGCACGATGAAAAGCTGGATCCGCCGCGGGCTGCAACGCCTGCGCGCCTGTCTCGAAGCGAGCGAAGCGGCATGAGCAGCACCGGCGAAGGCCCCGAAAACATCGTGCAGCGCGACGATCCGATGATCGCTGCGGAGTGGGCACTCGGCCTGCTCGAAGGCGAAGAGCTGCTCGCCGCGCGCGGGAAGTTTGCGACCGATGCGGATTTCGCCTGGCGCAAGGATTGGTGGGACAACTGGTTTGCCCCTCTGACCGATGCGATGCCGGGCGCAGAACCGGGCGGTGCGGTGTGGGATGGTATCGCCGCGCGCATTGCCTCGCAGCAGGCGGTTGCCGCTTCTGCGCCAGGCGAGCCGGAGGCATCGGGTAACGTGATCGATCTCGAAGCGCGGGTGCGGCGCTGGCAATGGGTGGCCGGACTGTCCTCGGCCGCAGCCGCCGTTGCGCTTGCGCTGTTCGCCTTTGCTCCGGACCAGACCCCCGGCGATCCACCTGCGCAAATCGCCGCCGCTGCACCGCTGGTCGCCACGGTGCCGATTGGCGAGACCGGGCTGCGGCTTGATGTGACCTATATTCCCGAAAGCGAAAAGATGCTGGTCGCCGCGATCGGCCTTACTGCCGACGGGGTGCATGATCACGAATTGTGGCTGGTGCCGCAAAACGGCGGCACCCCGCAATCGCTGGGTGTGGTCGCTCCGGGACAAGTGCGCAGCATGGTGCTGCCCGCCGCGATTACGGCCAACCTTGGCGACGGAGCGGGCCTGGTCCTGACCCGCGAGCCGATTGGCGGCAAGCCCGAAGGCGTCGACGCCGGCCCGGTCGTGGCCGAGGGCGCCTTCGCCCCCGTCTAGGCCGGTTTCGCTTCGCCGCAACCACGCGGCAACTCACCCGTCTCTCCCTTCAGGCGCGCATCCGCCCGCATCACCCCGGCGTAGCTTCGGGGCAAGCGGAAAGGCTTGCCGACATGAAATTCCCCCTGAAGGAGATCCCTACTGTGACCCGCAACCTTACCATTATCGCTGCCGCGCTCGCCGCCACGTCCAGCCTCGTGGCAGCCCCGGCCTTCGCCGATCATCACAAGACGGCGATGGCCAGCGAGAACGTCCCCACCGTGGGCGGTGCGCCGATGTACCCGACCAAGACCATCGTCGAAAACGCCGTGAACTCGCAGGATCACACCACGCTGGTCGCCGCCGTGCAGGCAGCTGGTCTGGTTGAAGCGCTGTCCGGCCCCGGCCCGTTCACCGTCTTCGCGCCGACCAACGCGGCCTTCGCCAAGCTGCCCGCCGGCACCGTGGAAACGCTGGTGAAGCCGGAAAACAAGGAAACTCTCGCCGGCATTCTGACCTATCACGTTGTATCGGGCCGCGTTTCGGCGAGCGAGCTGATCGGCATGATCGAAGCGAATGGCGGCAAGGCTGAACTGACCACGCTGAACGGCGGCACGCTGACCGCTGCGGTCGAGGGCGGAATGGTTGTGCTGACCGACGCCGCTGGCGGCAAAGCCACTGTGACGCAGGCCGACGTGTTCCAGTCGAACGGCGTTATCCACGTCACCGACACTGTCTCGCTGCCGGGCTGACCTTAGACAGAACCAGTTAGCGCTGCTTCACACGCCATCCCCTCCTACCCCGGAGCAGCGCTTTCCCCGACCCCGTCCGGCCTCTCCTCCATGGGCCGGGCGGGGTTTCTATTTGCGTGTTCCGGGCAACAAAAAGGCCCCTTCCTTGCGGGAGGGGCCTTTTTGTTGCTTTGCAGGAAGGGCCGGATGATCCCCGTCCGAAGGGAAGGCTAAGCCGCCTCTTCCTTCTTGCTCTCGCCGCCGATGACGCGGACGGGTTCTTTCTTGCCTTCGACCACTTCCTTGTCGATCACGATTTCGGTCACGCCTTCCATGTCGGGCAGATCGAACATCGTGTCGAGCAGCAGGCCTTCCACGATCGAGCGAAGCCCGCGGGCGCCGGTCTTCCGCTTTATCGCGCGCTCGGCAATTGCCTGCAACGCATCCGGCGTGAAGGTCAGTTCCACATCTTCAAGCTCGAACAGCTTGCGATACTGCTTCACCAGCGCGTTCTTCGGTTCGTTCAGGATCGTCACCAGCGCAGGCACATCGAGATCGTGCAGCGTCGCGATCACCGGCAGACGGCCGACGAATTCAGGGATCAGGCCGAACTTGAGGAGATCCTCGGGCTCGGACTTTTCCAGCAATTCGCCCACGCGGCGCTTGTCCGGATCGGCGACATGCGCGCCGAAGCCGATGCTGCGCTTTTGCAAGCGGTCAGCGATGATCTTGTCGAGGCCGGCAAAGGCTCCGCCGCAGATGAACAGGATATTGGTGGTATCGACCTGCAGGAATTCCTGCTGCGGATGCTTGCGCCCGCCCTGCGGCGGAACGGAGGCGGTGGTGCCTTCCATCAGCTTCAGAAGTGCCTGCTGCACGCCCTCACCCGAAACATCGCGGGTGATCGAGGGGTTTTCCGCCTTGCGGGTGATCTTGTCGATCTCGTCGATATAGACGATCCCGTGCTGGGCCTTTTCGACATTATAGTCGGAAGCCTGAAGCAGCTTGAGGATGATGTTCTCCACGTCCTCGCCCACATAACCGGCTTCGGTCAGCGTCGTGGCGTCGGCCATGGTGAAGGGCACATCGAAAGTGCGCGCCAGCGTCTGCGCCAGCAGGGTCTTGCCCGAGCCGGTGGGGCCAACCAGCAGGATGTTCGACTTCGCCAGTTCGACATCGCCTGCCTTGCTGGAGTGCTTCAACCGCTTGTAATGGTTATGCACGGCAACCGAGAGCACGCGCTTGGCGCGATCCTGTCCGATGACATAATCATTCAGCGTCGTGAAAATATCCATCGGCGTAGGGATTTCGCCGTCTTTTTTGCCGGCGATCCCTGCCTTGGTCTCTTCGCGGATGATATCGTTGCACAGCTCCACGCATTCATCGCAGATGAACACGGTGGGGCCGGCAATCAGCTTGCGCACTTCGTGCTGCGACTTCCCGCAGAAGCTGCAGTACAGGGTGCTCTTGCTATCGGATCCGCTCAATTTGGTCATTCCTGTGTCCTCGAATCCGGCTGTGCACGCGGCGCGTTGTGCAAGACAGATTCGTCAAATGTATCCAAGGCACCAGATGAATCAACACGTGGCGCAATAATTCGTGTTGTTACCATAACGGCGCTGCTGCCGAATGAACGGGAAAAATGGCTCGGCAGAGCCACTGTCCCGCACCGGCGCAGGTCGATGGAAAAGGCTTATTCGGGCGCGCCGCCCGAACCTTCTTCGCCGCCGCCAACCTCGTTTTCAGGCCGGGTTTCGAACACCTTGTCGACGATACCGAAAGCCTTGGCTTCTTCGGCTTCAAGGAACGTGTCACGATCCATCGCCTTTTCGATCTCTTCCAGACTACGGCCCGTGAACTTCACGTAAAGATCGTTCATGCGCGAACGGATACGCAGAATCTCGCGCGCCTGAATTTCGATGTCCGATGCCATCCCGCGTGCCCCGCCCGAAGGCTGGTGCACCATGATCCGCGCGTTGGGCAGCGCAATCCGCATCCCCGGCTCGCCTGCGGCCAGCAGGAAGCTGCCCATGCTGGCAGCCTGACCCATACACACAGTCGACACGCGCGGCTTGATGTACTGCATCGTGTCGTAGATCTGCAGACCGGCCGTCACCACGCCGCCGGGCGAGTTGATGTACATGCTGATCGGCTTGGACGGATTTTCGCTTTCAAGAAACAGCAGCTGCGCGGTCACCAGCGATGCCATGCCGTCTTCGATCTGACCTGTCACGAACACGATTCGTTCGCGCAGCAAGCGGCTGAAAATGTCGAAACTGCGTTCGCCGCGGCTCGTCTGTTCGACCACCACCGGCACCAGCGCGCCCGTATAGGGGTCACGCGTGAACTGGCCTTGCGTGCCATAGGTATCACCGGAATTGCCGAACAGATCGATCATGAGAGGTGCGTGTCCTTCGTAAGTGTCGATACGGCTATGTCGGACGCAGGGGGGCAATTTCAAGGGCGTTTACCTTGTCCCTGTGAATTGCCTGCGAATTGGCTGCAAGAATCGTGCTGCCGATGCGCAATTTTGCCCTTGCCGCAGTCTTCCCACGTGGCAAGTTCTGACACCATGATCAAAACCGCCATGACCCGTTCGAGCCTCGCCCTGCTTCTTGCAACCTCTGCCACGGCAGCCCTTGCGCAATCAGGCAGTTCGCCGGAGCCGAACGCAACGCAAGAACGTGCGGCGATGAACGAGCTTCTGGCCGTGAACGAATACATCCTGCGCATTCAGGCGCTCGATGACAACGGTCCGCGGTTGAACGCGTTAATAGATTATGATCCCACGGCCCCGGTGACAGCGCGCCAGCGCTTGGGCATCGGCCCCCTCAACGGTCGCACCGTTCTGGTGAAGGATAATATCGAGACCAAAGGCTTTGCCACCACCGCAGGCAGCCTTGCGCTGAAAGACAACCGTACCGGACGCGATGCACCGCTGATCGCCAATCTCGAAGCCGCAGGCGGGGTGGTGCTGGGCAAGACTAACCTCAGCGAATGGGCCAACATCCGATCCAACGATTCCACCAGCGGGTGGAGCGCGGTGGGCGGGCTGACCCGCAACCCCTTTGCCATTGACCGCAACACCTGCGGATCGTCTTCGGGCAGCGGAGCGGCGATTGCGGCAGGGTTCGCCTGGGGCGCCATTGGGACGGAAACCAACGGATCAATCACCTGTCCTGCCAGCATTAACGGCATCGTCGGGTTCAAACCGAGCGTCGGCATCGTCAGCCGCACCCATGTGGTGCCGATTTCCAGCACGCAGGACACCGCCGGGCCAATGACCAGGACGGTCTACGATGCGGCGCTGCTGCTGACCGCCATCGCTGGGGAGGATAGGGCTGATCCGGTAACGCTGGAGGCCAAGCGTGTCGCCGGTTACACCGCCGGGCTGTACACCTATTCGCTGCAAGGCGTGCGGATCGGGGTAATGCGCAAGCAGATCGGCAACCGCGATGATCTGAAGGCCGTGTTCACCGCGGCCCTCACCGATCTGGAGCGGGCGGGCGCGGTGCTGGTTGACATAGACTTCGAGCCCGACCGGCAAATGTATGGTGACAGCTTCACCGTGCTGATGTTCGAGCTGCGTGAGGAAATCGGCAAATATCTCGTTTCGATCCCGGCCTTCGAAGAGGGCGAGACCCCGCGCAGCCTTTCCGATCTGATTGCGTTCAACAATGCCAATGCCAGCACCGAAATGCGCTGGTTTGGGCAGGATCTATTCGAACTGGCCGAAACCACTACCGACCGGGCTGCATACGAAACCGCACGCGCCAATGCGCTGCGGATCGCCGGGCCGGAAACGCTCGACAAATTGCTGGCCGACAACAAGGTGCAGTTTCTGGTCGCACCCACCCGCGGTCCGGCATGGGTCAGCGATCTGGTGAACGGTGACAATTTCAACGGTTCGGTCGGGTTCGGCAGTCCTTCGGCGATTGCTGGCTACCCGCACCTCACCGTACCGATGGGCGCAATCGAAGGCCTGCCGGTCGGCCTCAGCATCATGGGCGCAAAGTGGGATGATCACGCGGTGCTGAAGGCGGGCGCTGCCTACGAAAAAGCGCGGACAGCCAAGCTGCCCGCGCCTTCGTTCCGTCCGTGGCGGCCGGCAGGGGAATAGTCCCCCGCCCGCGCCGGATTACTTCTTCGCCGCAGCCTTCTTGGCCGGGGCTTTCTTGGCGGCGGGCTTTTCTTCAGCCGCAGCTTCGGTCTTCTTCGCCGGCGCCTTCTTGGCAGCAGGCTTGGCTTCAGTCGCCTCAGCCTTCTTCTTGGGGGCAGCCTTCTTGGCGGGCTTTTCTTCGGCAGCCGGTGCTTCCTCGGCAGCGTCAGCCTTCTCGCCCGGAGCCTTCTTCTTGGCGGCAGCCTTCTTCGGCGCGGGCGCGGCTTCAGCGGTTTCATCCGCTTCGATCGCAGCCTGAAGCTCCTCGACGGTCACTTCACGCTCGGTCACATCGGCCTTGTCGAACAGGAAGTCGACAACCTTGTCTTCATAAAGCGGCGCACGCAGCTGGGCAGCGGCCATCGGTTCGGACTGGATGTACTCGACGAAACGCTGGCGGTCTTCGGCGCGATATTGTGCGGCCGCCTGCTGCACCAGCATGCCCATTTCCTGCTGGGTCACTTCGACGCCATTGGCCTGGCCAATCTCCGAAAGGAGCAGGCCCAGGCGCACGCGGCGTTCGGCAATCGCCTTGTACTCGTCCTTTTCTTCGTCGATCTGCTTCAGTGCGGCCGCAGGATCTTCGTCATTGGCGGCTTCCTGCTGGAGCTGCGCCCAGATCTGCTGGAATTCGGCCTCAACCATGGTCGCAGGTACTTCAAAGCTGTGGCCGGCGGCCAGCTGATCGAGCAGCGCGCGCTTCATCTGGGTGCGGGTCAGACCGGCGGTCTGCTGCTCCAGCTGCGCCTTCATGATTTCGCGCAGCTTGTCGAGGCTGTCGAGGCCAAGGCTCTTGGCGAATTCTTCGTCCAGCGTGGTTTCGGTTTCGGTCTTCACCGCCTTCACAGTGATGTCGAAAGTGGCTTCCTGCCCCGCAAGGTGCGCAGCCTGATAGTCGGCCGGGAAGGTGACGGTGATGGTCTTTTCCTGACCGGTCTTCACGCCCACCAATTGGTCTTCAAAGCCGGGAATGAAGGTGCCCGAACCCAGCACCAGCGCAGCGTCTTCAGCCTTGCCGCCTTCGAACTCGACCCCGTCCAGCTTGCCGACGAAATCGATGATCAGCTGATCGCCGTCCGCCGCCTTCTTGGTTTTGGCCGCGTCCTTGTAGCTCTTGTTCTGCGATGCAATGTTGCCGAGCGCATCGTCGATCTGCGCATCGGTGACCGGAACCACCAGCTTTTCAAGCTTCAGGCCGTCAACACTGGGCGTGTCGATCGTCGGCAGCACTTCGAGGCTTACGGTGATCGCGGCGTCCTTGCCCTGCTCGTAATCCTCATTGAGACCGATTTCCGGCTGCATCGCCGGGCGCAGCGCTTCGTCACGCAGCAGCTTGTCGACCGATTCGCGAATCGTGTCGTTCACAACCTGACCGTGCAGGGCTTCGCCATGCATCTTCTTGACGAGGTTGGCGGGCACCTTGCCCGGACGGAAGCCGGGCATCCGCACCTGCGGCGCAACTTTCTTGATCTCGGCGTCGATCTTCGCGGTGAGATCGGCGGCGGGGATCGTGATGAGGTAGGCGCGCTTGAGCCCTTCGTTTACGGTCTGCTTGGTTTGCATGGTGACTGGTTGAAGCCTTCTTGCCAAAAATCCGGTAAGCCGGGCTGGTTCGGGGCGAATTTGGTGCGGGCGAAGGGACTCGAACCCCCACATCTTGCGATACCAGAACCTAAATCTGGCGCGTCTACCAATTTCGCCACGCCCGCATGCCCGAACGAAGCCGCGCGGGGAAACCGGCTAAGGCACCCCGCGCGTATTAGCGAGCGCCCTTATCCCCCCCAAGCCAAAAGGGCAAGCGCAACACGCTTGAAGGCTGCATGATTGCCGATTAAGGCGCCGCCATGACCGACGAAAACACCGAAAACGCCGTTCCAGCAAATTCTGGCGCCGACGTACCGCCCGATCACCTTTCGGTGAACCCGAAGAGCCCGTTCTTCGATGCCGAAAAGCTCCAGCGCGGAGTCGGCATCCGGTTCAAGGGTCGTGTGCGCACGGACATCGAAGAATATTCGATCTCCGAAGGATGGGTGCGGGTGCAGGCCGGCAAGGCCGTCGACCGTAAGGGCCAACCGCTGACGATCAAGATCAGCGGCGAGGTCGAAGCATGGTTTGAAGACCTCGGCGAAGAAGCTCCAGTTGCCAGAAAGGGCTGAGTAGAGGGCAGCGCTTGCCAAAATGGGCGTTTGAGCCCACTTGGCACGCATTATGTCCCTCCTCAAAAAGCCCGAAGTCGTTATCATTGGCCGTCCCAATGTCGGCAAGTCCACGCTGTTCAACCGGCTGGTGGGCAAGAAGCTCGCCCTCGTCGACGATCAGCCCGGCGTCACGCGTGACCGCCGGATGGGTGATGCCGAGATTGCGGGGCTGAAGTTCACCGTGGTCGACACCGCCGGGTGGGAGGACGAGGACGACCTCAGTCTTCCAGGCCGGATGCGCAAACAGACCGAAGCCAGCCTTGCTGGCGCGGACGCAGCGATGTTCGTGGTCGATGCGCGCGCGGGCCTCACCCCTATGGACGAGGAAATCGCCCGGTACCTGCGCGAACAATCCGTCCCCGTGGTGCTTGTGGCCAACAAGGCCGAGGGCAAAGGCGGCGAAAGTGGCGCGATGGAGGCCTATGCGCTCGGACTTGGCGAACCGCTGGCCATGTCGGCCGAGCATGGCGAAGGGATCGCCGATCTGTTCGGCGGGCTGTGGCCGATCATCGGCGCGGCTTGCGACGAATGGGAAGAGGCCGAGGAAATCGCAAAGCTGGAAGCAGCAGCGATGGCTGAGGAAGATCGTCCCGCCGGTCCGCTGAAGCTTGCCATTGTCGGACGACCGAACGCGGGCAAATCAACGCTGATCAACCGCCTGCTTGGCGAAGACCGCCTGCTGACTGGTCCGGAAGCCGGGATCACCCGCGATTCGATTGCGATCGACTGGGACTGGACCGATCCCAGAACCGGCGAAAAGCGCGAAATCCGGCTGATCGACACCGCCGGGATGCGCAAGAAGAAGAACGTCACCGAAAAGCTCGAAAAGCTGTCGGTCGCCGATGCGCGCCGGGCGGTGGATTTTGCCGAGGTCGTGGTGCTGCTGCTTGATGCCACCCAAGGGCTTGAACATCAGGATCTGAAGATCGCCAGCCACGTGCTGGAAGAAGGCCGCGCGCTGATGATCGCGATCAACAAGTGGGACGTGGCCGAGGACGCGAGCAAGCTGTTCAACGGCATCCGCGGCGCTTTGGATGACGGGTTGGCGCAGGTGCGCGGGTTGCCGCTTTTCGCGGTCAGCGCCAAAACTGGCAAGGGGCTGGACCAGATGCTCGCAGGCGCATTCGACCTGCGCGAGGCGTGGTCGAAACGCGTTTCCACCGCCGCCCTCAATCGCTGGTTCGACGATGCGCTGGAAGCCAACCCGCCGCCCGCGCCTGGCGGTAAGCGAATCAAGCTGCGCTACATCACGCAGGCTGGCACCCGCCCGCCGCGCTTCGTGATCTTCGGCACCCGGCTCGATCTGCTGCCGACCAGCTACGAACGTTATCTCGTGAACGGGATCCGTGCCAAGCTGGGCTTTGACGCCGTGCCAGTGCGCGTGACGCTGAAGACCAACAAGAACCCTTACGCCAAGGACTAGCCGGGATGGTATTCGACCTCCTCGCCGCCGCCGCAGATGCACGCCTGCCCTTCGCACTGGAAATCTTCGAGCGCACCGCTTCGACCCCGAGGGTGCAGCAAGTGGTGCAACTGAGCCTCGCGCCCGCATTCCTTCTTTCAGGGATCGGCGCGGTCATGAATGTCATCATGAGCCGCATGATCTGGATCGCACAGCGAATCGACAAGATCGAGGACAAGATGGAAGAACAGCGCACTTCCCGTCAGGCGCGCGAACTGGGCTGGCTCATGCGCCGGCGCAAACTGGCGCAAGGCGCGATCATGTTTTCCACCGCATCGGCCGTCATGATCAGCGCCGTTATCATGATGCTGTTCATCTCGGCCTATATCGTCGCGCAAATCGGAACGGTCATCGCGGCCTTGTGGGTGCTGACGATGGCGCTTCTGGTAATCGGCCTCGGATTCTTCCTGCTGGAAACGCGGTTGGCGGCAATCGGAGCGCAGGCGCCAAAGGACTAGTCGGCGAAAATGCAAAAAGGGCAGAGTCGTTTTACCGGCCCTGCCCCCTTTCATGCGACGATGCGACCAGCGCTCAGCTTTCGCCAGCGGGCTGGCTTTGCAGCTGGCAGTAATTGTGCAGGCCCATCCGCTCGATCATCTCGAACTGCGTTTCAAGGAAATCGACATGCTCTTCCTCGTTCTTGAGGATATCCTCGAATAGGCCGGCCGAGGTGTGATCCTTGACGCTGCGGGCATATTCCGCCGCGTCCTTCAGCAGCGGGATTGCTTCGTGTTCAAGCGCCAGATCGGCCTTGAGCACCTCTTCGACCGTTTCGCCCACCTTCAGCTTGTGGATCGCCTGGAAGTTGGGGAGCGCTTCGAGGAACAGGATGCGCTCTGCCAGCTTGTCGGCGTGCTCCATTTCCTCGATCGATTCATGGCGTTCGTAAGCCGCCAGCTTCTTCATGCCCCAGTTGTCGAGCACGCGGTAATGCAACCAGTACTGGTTGATTGCCGTGAGCTCATTGGTGAGCGCCTGATTGAGATAGTCGATGACCTTAGGGTCGCCCTTCATGGGATTGTCCTTTGCGAAATGTCAAAGCCGGGTTGCGGCATTGCCTACAATGTAGACCCTGCCGGGGCTTGTCCGCAAGAGGTGGGCGAAGAAATATCTTTGCGAATCAGTCGCTTGCGATCCGTTCGCAATCGCGTTTCAGGCAGCTTCTACTGCGAATACATCGCATCTTGCTGCCGCACGCTCTGCATCAATGATTTCCTGCGCCTCATCAAGGCATTGACCGCAATTGGGGCGCTTGCCGAGGCAGGCATAGGTCGCTTCAGCGTCGCCGTCGCAGGTCAGCGCGGCTTTCCGCAAATCAGTCTCACGGATGGCGTTGCAGATGCAGATATACATTGGGGCGCGAATCTTTCCTGCGAAGCGTTTGCAGGAAGCAATGTATGCGAACCATTCTTAATAACAACTCTTTTTTCGCATCGCCTCCGCGATGCGGTTTCCTCGCGCCTCCGGCGTTGCGCTCGGCCTTGCGGCCTGTCCTTCGGGAGGCCGGAACAACGCTCTTCGGGAATGTTGCGTCTGGCGCTATTTCTTCAACGGGAACATCGTCCGGTAAGTCAGGCAGCGCCAGAGCCATTCGAGCGGGCCGAAACGATAGTGATCGAGCCATGGCTTCGACCAGGCCACCATCACCGCCCAAGCCAGAATGACCACAATGTAAAGTTGCGGGCGGTTCAATTGCCCGAACAGTCCCAGCGCCCAGCCGTGGAAAACCAGCATCATCAATACCGAGGTGCCGAGGTAATTGGTGAAAGCCGCCCGCCCGGCCGCCCGCACCCGCTGCGCCAGCCATCCGGTTGCCGATGGCGAATAGACCACCAGCAGCGCCGCCATACCCAGCACCATCCACAGCCGTGGTAGCGGGCTCCACCCGACGAATGCGGCGAGCGTGCCGTAATAGGTGAAGCCGCCCCCCTTAATCGTCAGCCCGATCAGAAGATGCACCGCAGCCCCCAAGACCAGTCCGACCCAGCCCCAGCGCACCATCTTGGTCCGGTCAAATCCGCCGCTGAAAAAGCCCAACCGATAAAGCGCGATGCCGATCAGCATCAAAGGGAACGTCTCCAGCCCGAACAACAGCGCGTTGAGCAGGGGCTCGCTCCACTGTTCGGTAAGACGGTGGGCCACCAGAGCGGCATAATCGCCCGATGCAATCGCGGCATTGGGCACCTCGCTGCGCGCCAGCGTTTCATCGATCGCTGCGATCATAGCAGTGCGCTGTTCGGCCAGCTCCGGGGCCGATTCGCCGAACGGCGTATCAGCAATCGCCCATGTCATTGTGAACATGCCCGCATAGAGGAGCACACCCAGCATGTAGCCGCCCAGCCCGACGAACAGCTGCGTCTTCACGCTCCACCGGAGGCAGGTCAGCGCAATCAGGCCGAACAATGCGTAATAGAACAGAATGTCGCCCGGCCAGATGAAGAAGAAATGGATGAGGCCGAACCCCATCAGAATCGCCAGCCGCCACGCCTGCAAACGGCGCGTGGCGCCCCGCGCCCAGGCCTTCTCCATGAACAGGTATAGCCCCGCGCCAAACAGCAGCGTGAACAGGCCGCGCATCTTGCCATCGATCAGAATGAATTGCCCAATCCACATCCACCCGCCCGGATCGCCCGGATCAACCTTGAAAGCAGTTGGGTACATATAGGCGTCGAACGGTTGTCCGAAGGCGACGATGTTCGCGGCAAGAATGCCCATCACCGCCAGCCCGCGGATGAAATCGAGCGAGTCAATCCGTTCGGCAATGCTGACCGGTGCGACTTCGGCCACGCTAACTGTATCATTCATGGCCGATCCCCCTGCCCTGCGCGGAGCGTAGCCTAGCACTTCACACAGGCAAGGAAAGACCGAGTTGGCCGCGTTGGTCGATCA
This sequence comes from Porphyrobacter sp. AAP60, assembly GCF_001296025.1. Classification (GTDB taxonomy): domain Bacteria; phylum Pseudomonadota; class Alphaproteobacteria; order Sphingomonadales; family Sphingomonadaceae; genus Erythrobacter. Next base: position 37,113 of record NZ_LJHV01000012.1, read on the forward strand.
GAACACTGATTCGGGCGATCTATCTCTGACCTGCGACAAGGCAGGCTTGCCCCTGCTTCTTCAGCGCGGCGCAGGCGCGATTGGCTTCGGCTTCATTGGCAAAGCCGGTTGCCAACAGACGGGTCACATTGCCGCTTGGCACCAAAGTCTTGCTGGTACCCGCCAAGGCGGGGTTGCCTGAAAGCTGGTTCCAGAGCCTGTCGGCGTTGCCTGCCACACCGAATGCGCCAAGCTGCACGCGCCACTTGCCCTGCTTTGGTGCAGCCGGGACAGGTGCCGGTTGCGGGCGCGGGGCGGCGAGGACCGCTGGCGCTGCCGCAGCGGTCTGCGTCATTACGGGCGGCCGGGGCGCAGACTGGCTGACAGGGGTCATAACGGGAGATGCAGGCGACGATGACGCCGCCGTGCCCAGTTCGACTGCGGCCAGTTCGGACGCGCGCAGCGATTTGGCTCCTGCCTCCAGTTGCCGCGCGAGCGATTGCGCCTGACTACGCTGGGCGGTGGGCACAAATTTGTCCATCTGCGCCAATGCATCGCGCGCTTGCGGCAGACCCGATCCGTTTGCCAGCGTCATCAAGGCATAGGCCCGCACCCAATCGCGCGGCGCATAATCCGCGTTGAAGTGCGAAAGGCCGAGCACATACTGTGCGCGCGGATCGCCCCGTTCGGATGCGGCACGGATCATAGGCATCGCCTTTTCCTGCTCGCCTTCCTGAAACAGCATCAACCCGTAATTGTCGGCAGCCTTTACATGGCCAAAGCTGGCTGCCTCTTCATAGAGCTTGCGTGCGCGGGCGTTGTCGACATCAACCCCGCGGCCAAGGCGATAGGCCTGCGCGAGGTTGAACAGGGCATCAGGGTCTCCGGCTGCTGCCGGGCCCTGCCATTCCACGACAGCGCGGGTGTAGTCACCCGCTGTCCAGGCGTCGACCCCGGCCTTGACGTCAGCCAGTGCCGGTGTGGCGATCAGAACCAGTGATGCTGCAAGTGCTGCTGCACCCAGTCTTGCGCTGGCCGAGGCCGCGGCCGTGCTCATAGATTTCATGCCTGCCATTGTCTTCGCCTCATGCGATGCTGCTTAATTGGTGGCCACAGGCATAGCAGAAACAAGGTTAGCAAACGGTTGCCACGCGCTGCGCCCTTCTGCGTGGCAGAACCACCCGCACCGAAGTGGCCTGCAAGAGTTACATGAAGACAGCCGATGTTAACCCTAAATTAGGGGTATCCTGCGATCCCATGGCCGACCACTCGTTGAATGGCGTTGCAATAGGGCAGCGCACAGCGGGCTAATTCAGGGGGACCCAGGCGTTGCGTGTACTCGCTTTGGCATCGCAGAAAGGTGGATCGGGCAAGACCACCCTGTCCGGACATCTCGCCGTTCAGGCTCAGCGCGCAGGCGCTGGTCCGGTGGTGTTGATCGACATCGACCCGCAGGGTTCGCTCGCCGATTGGTGGAACGAACGGGAGGCGGAATATCCCGCCTTTGCGCAAACCACCGTATCGCGTCTGGCCAATGACCTTGCAGTGCTGCGTCAGCAGGGCTTCAAGCTGGCAGTGATTGATACGCCGCCCGCCATTACCATGGCGATCCAGTCGGTCATCAGCGTCGCCGAACTTATCGTAGTCCCCACCCGACCTTCCCCGCACGATCTGCGCGCTGTCGGTGCGACAGTCGACCTTTGCGAACGCGCTGGCAAGCCGCTGGTGTTCGTGGTCAACGGCGCCACACCCAAGGCCAAGATTACCTCGGAGGCTGCCGTTGCGCTTTCGCAGCATGGCACTGTTGCGCCGATTACGCTCCACCACCGTACCGATTTCGCCGCTTCGATGATCGACGGGCGCACCGTGATGGAAGTCGATCCCGAAAGCCGCTCGGCTGCCGAAATCACTGCCCTTTGGCGCTATATCGCCGACCGGCTCGAAAAGAATTTCCGTCGCACTGTGTTTGCCCCGGCCCCCAACGGCCAGGCCCAGCAGCTTGGCGGTGTGCCGCGTCCCGCCGGTGGCTTCGGCCGCCGTGTGGCGCAGTAAGCGAAGGGACAAGAGCGATGTCAGAATCCGGCTTTGCTTCGCTCGGCCCGACCTTGCTGGCCCGCAAGGGCGGCGCCAAGCCTGCCATGCGCCCGCAGGTCGCTCCGCTCGTTCAGGACGAGACGGAACTGGCAGCGCTTGCCGATGAACAGCTTGAGGATCTCGGCTGGAACGACATGGGCGATCACGAAGGCGGGGCCAACATCGTCCCGATCAATGCCGACCTTTCGGCCGACCAGATCGCACACGGCCATGGGCCTGTGGTGCACCGTCAGCAAAAGCGCCTTGAAGAACGTGTGCTTGCCGATGCCGTGATGACGGGCCCCGACGACCGCGAACCAGAATATGACGCCGAGGATGAAGAAGATTACGGCGAAGAATTCGCCGGTCAGGATATTTACGCCCCGTCCCCGGTCGAGCCCGTCGTTGCCCAACCGGTCGTCCGCACCGCAGCGAAGCCGCGATCGAGCGCTGCCGCTTCAGGCCGCCGAGCTGCCTTCACGCTGCGGCTTGATACCGACCGCCATCTCAAGCTGCGCCTTGCTGCAACCATGCAGGGTGTCAGCGCGCAAATTCTGGTGACCGAAGCGCTCGACCGGCTGCTTGCCGAGTTCGATGAGCTTGATGTCATTGCAAGCCATCTCAAACGCCATTGACCGGCGAAAACCGACCACCCGACCACCACAACGTGAACCATCAGGATCAATGGGGGAAATGAATATGGACCGCAGTTTCGCAAACGCGCCGCGCCTCGCGCTCGCCGTCTCGACCGCGCTCGCAGGGTTGGCGCTGACGGGGTGCATGACTTCCGCTGCACCGCGCGCCGACACATCCTTTGCCAGCGCGCAGACGGCGCTTGCCAAGGGACAGGTCGACAAGGCCATCAGCCATGCCGAATCGGCCGTGCTGGCCGAGCCGCGCAACCCCGGCTTCCGGGCGCTGCTGGGCGCCGCTTACATGGAGGCCGGGCGCTTCCAGTCTGCTGCCACCAGCTTTGGCGACGCGCTGGATCTGGGCGACGAAAACCCGCGCACGGTGCTGAGCTTCGCACTCGCCAAAATCGCGCTCGGCGAAGGCCGCGCGGCTGCGGCGGTGCTCGACGAATATAACACCTTGATCGACCCGGCTGACCTTGGTCTTGCGCTGGCGCTTTCGGGCGAGCCCGAACGCGGCGTGCATGTGTTGATCAACGCTGTGCGTGGTAGTGAAGAAGCAGTGACGCCCAAACTGCGCCAGAACCTTGCCTATGCCTATGCGCTTGCTGGCAACTGGCGCGCGGCACGGGTGATGGCCGCAGAAGATGTGCCAGCCGATCAGGTTGATCAGCGACTGACCCAGTGGGCGGCGATGTCGGCCCCGGAACAATTCCAGCAGCGCGTTGCCGCGCTGCTGGATGTCAGCCCGCGCAGCGATGGCGGCCAGCCGCAGCAACTCGCGCTCGGCAACTTCCCGAGCCAGGACGTGATGTTTGCCGAAGCAGCCGAACAGGCTCCCGTGGCACTGGCTGCGGCGAGCCCCGCGCCGGTGATGGAGCCCTATTCGCCGCCGACCTTCGAGCAGGCCTTCACGGCTCCCGCTCCCTCGATCCAGTCGGTCGAACCCGCGCAAGCAGGCGTGCGCTTCGTGTCGAATCCGGTCGTGCAGCAACTTCCCGCCCGCGCCGAACGTCCCGCCCCCCGTATGGCATCCGCCGCTCCCCAGCGCCGGATGGCACCTGCCGCGGTTGCCGCGCCGATTGCCAGTGACAAGAGTGAGGCATCCCATCTCGTCCAGCTTGGCTCATATGACAGCAAGATCGAAGCCCAACGCGGCTGGACAATGCTCAAGGGCAAATATCCGGAGCTCAAGGATCACAAGGTCGTGATTACCGAAGCGGTCGTGGGCGGTCGCACGTTCTGGCGTGTTGCTGCCGACGGTTTCGGCCCCAAGAGCGCACGCAGCCTTTGCGGAACGGTCAAGTCGTCGGGCCGCGGTTGCTTTGCATATGCAGCCTCCAGCCCGCCCGCAGGCGCAGTAAAACGCGATGTGCAGATGGCTGCGCGGACGCGATAGAACTGCGGATTTCAGTCAAAACTTTACCCCCGGAAAGCCATTGCTTTCCGGGGGTTTTCCTAGTTCTCTAGCCTAACTCCGCCCTTCCATAAACCAAGCACCCGCCCTTGGGCGCCCTGTCGGTCAAACGGGGTGTTATCAGCGGTCGCCTCCATCTTGCGGCGATCAATTATCCAGGGCGCTTCGGGATCGATCAGGGCAAGGTCGGCCTCGAGCCCCGCAGCCAGTTCCCCTGCTGCCACGCCCAGCAGGCGGGCCGGGTTGCGGGCGGTGAGATCGAAGGCGCGGGCCATGTCGATGACACCGTCACGCACCAGCGTAAGTGTCATAGAAAGCAATGTCTCGGCTCCTGCCATGCCCGGCGCGGCATCCGCAAATGGCAGGCGCTTGTCTTCGGGCCCGCGCGGGTCGTGGCCACTGGCGATGACGTCCACCGTGCCGTCACCGATGGCGGCAATAGCAGCTTGCCGGTCAGCCTCGGTACGCAGCGGCGGCGATAGGCGCGTGAAGGTCCGAAAATCGGCGGTCGCCAGATCGGACAGCATGAAATGCGCAGGCGTAATCCCGCAAGTGACAGCAAGGCCGCGCGCCTTCGCTTCTCGCACCAGCGCAAAACCACGCTTCGTTGTCACCTGCCGGATGTGCAGCCGGGCCCCGGCCAGTTCGGCCAGCGTGATGTCGCGTGCAATGGCGAGCGCCTCGGCCTCGGCCGGTGCGGCTGGCAGGCCCAGCCGTGTGGCGATCTCGCCTGCGGTAGCGGCAGCTTCTCCCGTCAAGCCGCCATCTTCGGCATGCGTGAAGACTACCAGATCCAGCATCGCGGCATATTGCAGCAGTCGCAGCATTACGCCGCTATCGGCGATCCAGCGCCGCCCCGTTGCAATCCCGCGCGCGCCCGCATACTGCATCAGCGCGACCTCTGCCAGTTCACGCCCTTCCAGACCGCGCGTGGCTGCAGCAAGCGGGTGAACCCACAGATCGGGCTTGCCGCTTTTGGCGATGAAGTTGACCCGGCTCGGGAGGTCAAGCGGAGGGGACTGATCGGGCATCAGCGCGGCGCGGGTGATTCCTCCGAAATGGAACGCGGGCTTGTCGACCGCGAAGACCCCAAGATCGATCAGGCCGGGGGCCACCAGCTTGCCCCGCGCGTCGATCACCTCGTCGCCTTGCTGCGCGGCGACATCCGCGCCCAGCGCAAGGATCATCCCGTCCGCACAACGCAACGCGCCAGACACGACACCGCCGGGCAAAACCAATTGCCCGTTCGCGATGGTGAAGGGCCGATCCTGCCTCATACCGCCCACCCTTCCACACCGCGCGCGCTGCGCGTCAGGATATCGAGACAGGCCATGCGGATGGCCACGCCCATTTCGACCTGGCGGGTTATCAGCGAACGCCCTGCCAGATCGGCGACCTCACTATCGATCTCCACGCCCCGGTTCATGGGCCCCGGGTGCATTACCAGCGCGCCGGGCGCAGCGCTTGCGAGTCGCTTGGCCGTTAACCCGTACAGATGGCGGTATTCGCGCGCAGAGGGGATGAACTGCCCGCTCATCCGTTCCGATTGCAGGCGCAGCATCATCACGACTTCCGCGCCGTCCAGCGCGTCGTCGAAATGATGAAATGCCTTTACTCCCATCGCCTCGACCCCGGCTGGCATCAGCGCAGGCGGCGCGCAGACACGGACATTGGCCCCCAGCGCCGTGAGGCAAAGGATATTGGATCGGGCGACCCGGCTGTGGAGGATATCGCCGCAGATCGCCACATTCAGGCCGGTGAAGTCCTCTCCGCCCTCACCCCGTTCAGCCAAGGCGTTGCGCAATGTCAGCGCGTCCAGCAGCGCCTGCGTGGGATGCTCATGGCTGCCATCGCCCGCGTTAAGCACCGGACAATCCACTTTGTCCGCAATCAGCCCGGTCGCGCCGGAGGACCCATGCCGGATCACAATCGCATCGGCGCGCATGGCGTTCAACGTGATGGCGGTATCGATCAGGGTTTCGCCCTTTTTTACGCTGGACGTGGCGGCGTGCATATTGACCACGTCCGCCCCCAGCCGCTTGCCCGCGATCTCGAAGCTCAGCAGTGTGCGGGTGGAGTTTTCGAAAAAGGCGTTGATGATGGTCAGGCCTGCCAGCAGATCAGTGTGCTTGGCGCTTTGCCGGTTCAGGGCGACCCATTGTTCGGCCTGATCCAGCAGATAGAGAATCTCGTGCCGCTGGAGATGGCCGATCCCTGTCAGATCACGGTGCGGAAACGCCAGACGCCCCGCCGGAAAGCGGCCATCGGTGTGAGAGGTTGCGTGCGGATCCATCAAAACAAAGCCCCTAGTCGAGCCTCATCCGACGCTCAACCCATGGCTAAAGGTTTTGCATGGAAGTTGCCATGCAAACCCCCTAGATCAGTCCGGCAAATCAAAAGGGGCGATTGAATGAGTTTCGTGGGCAAGGTTTGGAAAGTCCTCGTCGGCATCAAGGACGGCCTTGTCCTGCTGTTCATGCTCCTGTTCTTCATTGGATTGTTCGGCATCCTCTCGGCCCGCCCCAACCCCGGCCAGGTGCGCGATGGTGCCCTGCTGATTGAGCTTAGCGGCGTGGTGGTCGAAGAAAAATCGCCCATCGATCCCTTCTCCGCGCTGCTTTCAGGCACCGTCCCGATCGAAGAATATCAGGCCCGCGACATCATCCGCGCGCTCGACGCCGCGGCCTCCGATAACCGGATCAAGGCAGTGGTCTTCGATCTGACCACTTTCCTCGGCGGCGGTCAGGTGCATCTAAGAGAAATCGGTGATGCGATGGATCGCGTGCGCAAGGCGAAAAAGCCGGTATTGACCTATGCTGTGGGCTACGCCGATGACCACATGCTGCTCGCCGCCCACGCCAGCGAAGTTTGGCTCGACCCGCAAGGACTGGCGATCATATCCGGGCCTGGCGGGAGCAACCTCTATTACGCGGGACTGCTCGATAAACTCAGCGTGAATGCACACATCTACCGCGCGGGCGAATTCAAATCGGCAGTCGAGCCTTACTCGCGCTCGACAATGTCAGATGAAGCTCGCCAGAATATCGGTGGTCTTTACGGCGCGCTGTGGGAAGAGTGGCAGGCCAATGTGAAAAAGGCGCGTCCCAAGCTTGCGCTGGCGCGCGTCACCAGTGACCCGGTCGGCTGGATCAACTCGGCCGGAGGCGATCTGGCCAAGGCCGCAATTGCGGGCGGACTGGTCGACAAGCTGGGAGACCGCGTCCAGTTTGGTGCGCGCGTGGCCGAAATTGCCGGAACGGATAGCTGGGACAAAAAGCCCGGCGCATTTGCCTCCAGCGATCTTAAGGCTTTTCTTGCTTCGGCCGGGAAAGACCGCAGCGGCAAGGCCATCGGCATCATCACCATCGCCGGCGAAATCGTCGATGGCGAGGCAGGGCCGGGCACTGCCGGGGGCAAGCGCATCGCCGATGCGCTCGACGAAGCACTGGATGATGATCTCGCCGGACTGGTTGTGCGAGTCGATTCTCCGGGTGGTTCGGTGACAGCATCGGAGGAAATCCGCCGCGCGATCCAGCGCTATCGCGACCGCAAGATCCCGGTCGCGGTCTCATTCGCCAATATCGCGGCGAGCGGCGGTTACTGGGTATCAATGCCGGGCGAGCGGATCTTTGCCCAGCCGGAAACCGTTACGGGCTCGATCGGCGTCTTCGCGGTAGTGCCGACTTTCGAAAATGCCGCTGACCGTATTGGCGTGAACGCCGATGGCTTCCGTACCACTCCGCTTTCGGGCCAGCCCGATTTCATCGGTGGCTTTTCGCCCGAGTTCGAAGCGATCATGCAGGCCTCGATCAGCGGTACCTACACCGATTTCCTCGATCTGGTTTCCAAGGGCCGCAAGCAGCCGGTCGAAAAGATTGACGCGATTGCTGGCGGACGCGTGTGGGATGGCGGCACGGCCCGTCAGCTTGGTCTCGTCGACGAATTTGGCAGTCTGGAAGATGCCATCGCGTGGGTGGCGGGCAAGGCAGAAGCCAAGGACGGAAAATGGCACGCTGTGTACTTGGGAGAGAGTGTCGAGAGCTACGATTCGTTGATCCGGCAGCTTCTCACCAGCAGCGCAGGCCCGGCTCCGGTCTCAAATGGCGGCGATATCTTTGCACTTGCAGGACGCAACAATGGCGACGTGCTGAATCGCGTGGCGCGGGATGCCGCTCGGTTAATGGGCACCCGCGGCATTCAGGCTTATTGCATCGAATGTCCGGCAACGGCACCGATCGTCGCAAAAGCCCCGCGGCTCGAAGCCTCGGACGGGATTCTGGTGTGGCTCACGTCCTTGGCAGCCTTCTGACGAGGCAAGAAATTGCACAGGGCCGGGACTGGCGCTCTTGCCAAGAGCGCAGGCGCACAGTAATGGCGCGCCCCTGTCTCGGCCCCACGGCCACTAAGACGGGCGCGTAGCTCAGCGGTAGAGCACACCCTTCACACGGGTGGGGTCACAGGTTCAATCCCTGTCGCGCCCACCATCTTTTCAATGACTTGGAAGAGATGGTGCCGACCTTTCTGAAAGATTTGCCGTTACAGCCGCCTCTCGTCCAACGCTGCCCGCACTTTTCATTCCATCGCGGGTCTTTTTGCAGGGCGCTCTCCCGCATAAGTCAATTGCCCATCCCCGCTTGACCGGCTTCGCGACTTCGCGGCAAGGCAGGGACTGGCCTGCCATCAAGACCAGACGGGGAATCACAATGCGCAAAGGAATGTTGAGCCGCTGGCTCGTGGGTCTGGCAGCGGTGTGGGCGGCTGCGCAGCCTTTGCATGCGCAATCATTTATCGACAGCACGTTCGATCCCGCCATTCCTACTTTGACTGCGACGGTCGGTCACGCTCCGGGCACCCGCATTACTGCCCCTGAACAGGCCTATGCTTACCTCAAGGCGCTTGCCGAGGCGGCTCCTGATCGCACCCGTCTGGTGCAGTATGCCACAAGCTGGGAAGGCAGGCCGCTCTACTACCTTGTCCTTACGGCCCCGCAGAACATGGCGCGCATCGAAGCGATCCGGGCCGATATGGCCGCGGTTGCCGCGGGTCGTTCCAGTAATGGTTCGGCGCTGCCGGTGACATGGCTGGCTTACGGCGTCCACGGCAACGAGATTTCATCAAGCGATGCAGCCTTGATGAGCGCCTACCACCTGCTTGCCGCACAAGCCGATGACCGCGCAGCCAGGATCATGGCCAATACAATTGTGGTGATCGATCCGATGCAGAACCCCGATGGACGCGCGCGTTTCGTGAACAACTTCCTTGCCTCGACCGGGATCACGCCTGCGGCAGACCGGCAGGCTGCGGAACATGACGAGCCCTGGCCGAGCGGGCGCGTCAATCACTACATGTTCGATCTCAACCGTGACTGGTTTACACTGTCGCAGCCCGAGACCCGCGGCAAGGTGGCCGCAATTCGGGAATGGAACCCTGTCGTTGTTGTCGACCTGCACGAAATGGGCGGGGACCAGACCTATTTCTTCAGCCCTGCAGCCCAGCCCTTCAACCCCAACCTCTCCGCTGCGCAGATGCGTGCTTATGATCTGATCGGCCGGTATAACGCGGCAGCTTTTGATGCCCGCGGAGAGCCCTACTTCACGCGCGAGGTCTATGACCTGTTTTACCCTGGCTATGGCGATACCTGGAACGCGCATCAGGGGGCAATCGGCAGCACCTATGAACAGGGATCGGCGCGCGGCCTGGTGTTTGCGCGGCGTGACGGAACCGAACTGACTTACGCAGATGGAGTGCGCAATCACTTTACCGCCAGCCTTGCCACAGCTGCGGCTGTTGCCGACAATCCGGCACGCTTCCTATCCGACTTCGCTGCCTACCGCAGCGGCAATGCCACCGGTGCGGCGGGGCGCGGAAGCTATGTGATCGATCTCGGCAAGCGGCGCTGGAATGCCGAACGGCTGGGACGACGTCTGGCGGAACAGGGCATCACCGTCCTGCGCCGCGAAGGTGCGGCGAGCGTATGCGGGAAGTCCTATCCCGCAGGCTATCTTGCCGTGCCGCAAGCCCAGCCCGCAGCGCGGCTGGTACGCAGCCTGCTTGACCGCGATACGCCGCTGCCGCCCGATTTCCTGGCTGAACAGGAACGCCGCCGGTCGCAGGACCTGCCGCATGAATTGTATGATGTGACGGCGTGGTCGGTTGGTCCGATGGCAGGCGTGGAGGTGGCTTTGTGCAGCACTGCCGCGCCGGGCCAGCCTCTCAACACCGATGCACCGATTGGGGCCAGGCAGGATGGCAGCGGTGAATTTGCTGTCGCTGTGCCGTGGACCGATAGCGGGCAAGCGCGGCTGGTCGCGCTCGCCTTGCGCGAAGGGATAGAAGGGCGGACAACCGACAAGGCATTTTCTACCCAAGGAACGGATTTTCCGCGCGGCACGGTGGTGTTTCCTGCCGGTGCCAACAGTGCGGAGAATATGGCACGGCTCGCCGCCATCGCGGCCGAAGTGGGCGCTCACACAGTTGCGCTGGAAAGTGGCTGGGTCGATAGCGGACCGAACCTTGGAAGCGAGCATTTCGTGCGGCTTACCCTGCCCCGCATCGCGGTTGCCTGGGACGACGGTACCTCGCCGCTGAGTGCAGGCGCAATGCGCTATGTGCTCGAACAAAGGCTGGGCCTTCCGGTCGTGCCGATCCGTACCAGTCGCCTCGCCCGCGCCGACCTGTCGGATTATGACGTCGTGCTCATGCCCGAAGGCGATCCGGCCAATGTGCTGGGTGATGCCGGCTTGCGTGCGATACGCGATTTCGTGCGCAAGGGCGGTGTGCTTGTGGCCATTGGCGAGAGCATGGGGGCCTTCAGCAATGGTGAAAACCCTCTCTTGGCAGTGAAGCGCGAGGCCGCGCTGGGGCGTGAACCGGCAAATAGTGAGAACGACACGGCGAGCCTTGCCGAAGCGATCGAAATCGCCAGTGATGCCGAATATCGCGAGGCGACCAAAGATCAGCAAGCGCTGCCGGATACACTTCCCGGCGCTCTGCTAAACGTGGTGTCAGAGCCGAACCACTTTCTTTCCGCCGGATATGATAACGGGGCGGTGGTGCTGGCAACCGGCACGCAGATCTTCACTCCGCTGGACCGCGCCAATGGCGTCAATGTGTTCCGCTTCGCCGCCTCGGGCAATCTGATCCAGAGCGGCTATGTGTGGGAGGAAAACCGGCGGCAACTCGCTTACAAGCCCTATCTGATGGCCCAGCCGCAAGGCCGCGGGCTGGTGATCGGCTTCGCGCATGATCCATCGACCCGCGCCTATCTCGAAGGGCTCGATCTGATGATCGCCAACGCGGTGCTGGTGGCGCCATCCCGGGTGCGGTGACGGGCTCTAGGCGTCAGGCGGCGATTGTGCCATTCTGAAAGGCATGGCGCTGTTCGAAGCCCTTGTCATAGCCCATGTCGCCACCGGCGCTCTCGGCCTGATCGCGTTCTGGGGGCCCATCGTGACCCGCAAGGGCGCGGCCAATCACCGCAAGTGGGGCAAGGCGGCAGCATACGGCTTCATTGGCGCGGGCGGCCTGGCGATCGTGATGGCACTGCTTTCTCTTTACGGGCCAGAGCAGCGGCACCCCGAGATTACTGATCGTGCGCTGTTTGATGGGCTGTTCGGTTGGATGATGCTTTATCTTGGCATCCTTACCATCGGCTTTGTCGACTATGGTCTTGCCGTGGTGCGCCATGCGCGTGAGCGCCGGGCAATGCGTTCGGTGCGTTATCAGGCGGTAATCGCGGCGGTGATGATCTCGGGAGCATGGTGCGGCTACTACGGCTTCGAAGTCGGCCATCCACTGATGGTGCTGGTTGCCTTCATCGGGATCGTGGCAATGGCAATCCAGCAGGCCTATATCTGGCGCCAGTCCGATCCGCCGCGCGGTACCCATATCGGCGAGCATTTCCGCGCTTTGATCGGGATGGGGATTTCGGCCTACACGGCATTCATGTCGGTCGGCCTGATCCGGCTAGTTCCCGAACACGTTTTCAATCCTGCAATCTGGGCCGGGCCGAGCGTGGTGGGGGTCGGCCTTATCATTTATTTTACGCTGAAGCGGAAACGGACGGCGTCCCGAACTCCGTCAGGGGTGCGCCCACATCCGCAATAGGTTGGCGATGCTTTTGTCGAGCGTCAGCAACTCGGCCGACTGAGCGGGTATCTTCTGGCGCAGTGCAACCCGCATGTTTTCCAGATCGAAAAGCAGTTCCCGCTGTGCGCCATCGGCGATCATGCTCTCGATCCAGCCGACACACACAATCCGTTCCCCGCGGGTGACCGGCTTTACTTCGTGGATGCTTCCTGAAGGATACAGGACGAGATAGCCCGCCTCACCCTTGATTTCCTGTGCCATGCCGGCTGCATGGATCACAAGTTCGCCGCCGTCGTATTCGCCGGGCGGATTGAGGAACAGGGTGAAGGAAAGGTCGGTGCGCAATCGCTGGCCGCCTTTGCCCATCAGCGCATTATCGACATGCGCGCCATACTTTCCGTCTACGCCGGTCTTGCTGACGATCAGCGGAGAAAAACGCCGCGGCTGGGCTGCCGCTTTCACCACAGCGTGATCGGCAACAATCGGCAGCAGCTCTTCCTGCAGGCGGCGTCCGGCAGGCGAATTCATGCTGCCTTGCAGATTGCGTTTCACCGCCCGCGCGACCGAACCGGCAGTTTCGCGCCCGTCCCGCCATTCCAGCATATCGATGCGTGTGCGCAACGCGGACAGGTGTTCGGCATCGTCGAGGGCATTAATGACAAGGATCATAGACCAAGGTCTAGCGCCGCGCGCGGTCTGAGGGAAGGCGGTGCGTACAGAGGCCAGCGGAGGCAGCCGCCTGGCTCCAAAACAACGATTTGTAGCCTGCGTTCAACGGGAGACCCGCTGCTTGTCGACTTGCAGATTTGCAGCCTGTCAGCGCTTAAGGATTCCCTTGGCGAGCAGATCGTTGACACCAGCCGCCACATCGTCCGGCGCCATTTCGGCGCCGCCCCAAACGATGTATCTCAGACCGACGAATACGTTCATTCCCATCACCGCCCATGCCTCCAGCTCGCCAAGCCCGTCGCGGAACTCGCCCGCAGCCCCGCCGGCCCGCAACCGCTCGGCAATGCGCTTGGCGATGGTTTCATAGTGCTGACGGTAGCTTGCCGGATCGACGAATTCAGCTTCATCGATGATGCGATAAATCTCTTTGTGTTCGGACGCGAACCGCAGGAAGGCCGCCAGTGCGGCACGCTCGATTTCGAGCGCGCCCATGCCATCGGACAGGGCTGACCGTGCACTAGTGCGCACTTTCTCGCTCATGTCGCCCACCAGCGCCCGGAAAAGCGCATCCTTGCTGTCGAAATAGGTGTAAAAACTGCCCAGCGCCACGCCAGCGCGCCGGGTGATCGAACTGACCGAGGCTTCGTGGAAACCCTTCTCGCCAAACTCCTCTGCGGCTGCATCGAGCAGCTTGCGCAGCGTGCGCCGCCCACGCTCTGTGCGCGGAGTTTTGGCGTCGGAAGCCATTGATACACCGGACATAGCGGCATCTACGACCTTGGTCGTGCTCCCGTGACTGTTGCGCATCGGCTACTCCCTCGCCCCATTCGCTACGCTGGCATGCCGAAGGGCACAAGTCCAAACTTGAAAGATGGTTCAACTTTCAATATCACCCGAAGCACAGAGGGCCAGGAGAGGAAAACCCCATGACCAAGACATTTTGCAGCCGCGCGCTGTTGCTTGCCGGTTGCGCCGGAATCGCCACATTTGCCGCACCCGCCTATGCGCAGGACATGACCGAAGACGCGAGCGTGAGCGAAGCGTCCGAGGATGAAGGTGGCATCATCGTCACCGCCCGCCGCCGCGAAGAACGCCTTATCGATGTGCCGCTTTCGGTAACTGCGCTGACGGGCGAAACGCTGGCGAAACAGGGTATTCAGGATCTCACCCAGATCGGCCAGCAGGTGCCCAACATCACGCTGGAAGTCAGCCGCGGCACCAACACCACGCTCACCGCATTCATCCGTGGCGTGGGCCAGCAGGATCCGGTCGCCGGCTTCGAGGCGGGCGTCGGCCTTTACATCGACGATGTTTATCTCAACCGGCCGCAGGCCGCCGTGCTTGATGTCTATGATGTCGAACGCATCGAAGTGCTGCGCGGGCCGCAGGGCACTCTGTATGGCCGCAACACCATCGGCGGGGCGATCAAGTATGTGACCGCCAGATTGCCCGAAGATACCAGCCTGATGGTGCGCGGCACCTATGGCTCATATGATCAGGCTGACCTTATCGTCAGTGCTTCCACCCCGATTTCCGACAGCCTGCGGATTGGCGCCAGCGGCGCACGCCTTTCGCGTGGCGGGTTTGGTGACAACCTCACCCTCGGCACCGAAAACTATAACAAGGACGTTTGGGCAGCGCGCGGCACCATCGAATTCGACAGCGGGCCGCTGTTCGTCCGCCTGTCTGGCGATTACGTGAAGGATAACAGCGAAGCCCGTCAGGGCCATCGCCTGATTCCCAGCCTCGTCACCGCCCAACCCGTGCTCGACAGCGTGTTCGATACCCGTGCGGGCCTCAACATCGTCGATCAGGAGGTCGAAGCCTATGGCGGCGCGCTCAACATCGCGCTGCAAGTCAGCGATACGATTACGCTGAAGTCAATCACCGGCTACCGCGAAGATGCTTCGACCACCCCGATCGATTTCGACAGCCTTGCTGCGGTCGATCTGGATGTTCCCGCGATCTACGAAAACCAGCAGTTCAGCCAGGAACTGCAGCTTCTCTATGAAGGCGACAGGCTTTCGGGGGTGCTGGGCTTCTACTATCTTGATGCCAACGCCTTCACCGCCTTCGACGTGGCGCTGTTCACCACGCTCAACGGCCTGACCGCGCAGACACTGGGCGATGTCGATACCAAGACCTGGTCGGTCTTCGGCGATTTCACCTATGATCTCACCGACACCGTCAGCGTTTCGGTGGGTGGGCGTTACACCAATGACGAGCGCACCAGCCAGGTGCTGCGCACGACCTTCCTCGGCGGGTTCTCCAACCTGTTCGGCGGAGCGGGCGCGCCGATCGCGGTAACCAGCAATTTCAACGGCAGCGCGACGTTCAAGGATTTCAACCCGCGCGCCTCGATCAGCTGGCAGCCCAACCGCGATCACAACCTCTATTTCACCTATTCGCAGGGCTTCAAGGGCGGCGGGTTCGATCCGCGCGGCCAGACCACCGCGTGCCGCAACGCCACCGGCGGGGCCTGCACGGCAGACGAAGTGTTCGATTTCATGAGCTTCGAACCGGAAACGGTCGACAGCTTCGAACTGGGCTGGAAGGCATCGCTGCTCGACAACCGTCTGAACATCAGCCTTGCCGCATTCCTCGGCCAGTATGACAATGTCCAGATCCCCGGTTCGGTCGGGTTTGACAGCAATGGCGATGGCACCAATGACAGCTTCATCGGGATCACGTCCAACGCCGCGTCGGCCGATGTCAACGGGATCGAGTTTGAAGGCAATGCGCTGGTCGGCAGGGATTTCGCCGGCGACGGCAGCCGCTTCAGCGTCAACTGGTCTCTGGGTGTGCTTGATGCCAAGTTCAACACCTTCATCGACAATTTCGGCCGCGACGTGGCTAATGAGCGGGCATTCCAGAACACGCCCGATATCACCGCGCACATGGGCTTCAACCTCGGCGTGCCGGTGGCCAGCGGGATGATGGACTTCATCGGCCTTGCATCGCTGCGTTCCGACGCAAGCCAGTTTGAAGTGCCCAACCCGTTCCTCGATCAGGATGGCTTCGTGCTGGTCGATGCCAGCGCGGTCTACACGGTCGATAGCGGGCTGTTTTCGATCGGCGTCCACGGCAAGAACCTGTTCAACAAGGAATACATTGTTGCAGGCTACAACTTCGTCGCGGGCGGCAACCCTCCGGGCACGCCCTTCATCCCGACTCTGGGCCGCGAAGGCACACTGACCGGCTTCTACGGCGATCCGCGCCGGATCTACGTGACCGCGCAGGTCAATTTCTAAAGCACTCTCCCCGGATCGGGCGGCGGCCTCTCGAATGTCGCCGCCGCCCCTTCCTCCCTCTTCCCTTGGGAAGCCCAAGCGGGCATAGCGCCACGCCATGCACGATATCCGCTCGATCCGCGAAAACCCCGAAAACTTCGATGCCGCACTGGCCCGCCGCTTGCTCGATCCGCTGGCCAAGGCGCTGATTGCGCTCGACGAAGAACGCCGCGCCGTCACCACGCAGGTGCAGGTGGCACAGAGCCGCCGCAACGAGGCGTCAAAGCTGATCGGCGCAGCGATGGCCAAGGGCGAGCGCGATACCGCCGAGGCGATCAAGGCCGAGGTTGCGGCGCTCAAAAACGAAATGCCCGCGCTTGAAGCCCGCGCCGATGAACTGGCGGCGAAGTTGAAAGGCATGCTCGAAATCATCCCCAACCTCCCCGCCGACGATGTGCCGCAGGGCGCGGGCGAGGAGGAGAATGTCGAGGTTTCGCGATGGGGAACGCCGCGGGAGTTCGACTTCACTGCGAAAGAACATGCGGATCTGGCCCCGGCGCTGGGCATGGATTTCGAAACCGGCGCGCGGCTTTCGGGTGCGCGCTTCACTTTCCTGCGCGGCGACATGGCGCGGCTGCATCGTGCGCTGGGGCAGTTCATGCTCGACGTTCAGACCCGCGAGCATGGCTACGAGGAATGCAATCCGCCGGTTCTGGTTGGCGATGACGCCATGTATGGCACGGATAAGTTGCCCAAGTTTGCCGAGGATAGCTTTAGCACCACCAATGGCCGCTGGCTCATCCCCACCAGCGAAGTCAGTCTCACCGCCAGCGTGATGGGCGAATTGCTCGACGAGAGCGCGCTGCCGATGCGCCTCACCGCGCTGACCCTGTGCTTCCGCTCCGAAGCGGGCGCTGCGGGGCGCGATACGCGGGGGTTCATCCGGCAGCACCAGTTCGAGAAATGCGAACTCGTCAGCATCGTGCTGCCCGAAGACTCCGAGGCTGAGCACCAGCGCATGGTCCGCGCCGCAGAGACGATCCTCGAACGGCTGAACCTGCCATATCGCAAGCTGCTGCTGTGCACCGGCGACATGGGTTTTGGTGCACGGAAAACCTATGATCTTGAGGTGTGGCTGCCGGGCCAAGGCGCTTTCCGCGAAATCAGTTCCTGTTCGAACACCGGAGACTTCCAGGCGCGCCGCATGAACACCCGCTACCGTGTCGCAGGCGAGCAGAAAAAGACCGAATTCGTCCACACCCTCAACGGATCCGGCCTCGCGGTCGGACGCACGCTGGTGGCGGTGATCGAGAATTACCAGAACGCCGATGGCACCGTGACCGTGCCCGACGCATTGCTGCCTTACATGGGCGGTCTCACGAAACTGGAGCCAGCCACATAATGCGCATCCTCCTGACCAATGACGACGGCATCCACGCCCCCGGCCTCAAGGTGCTGGAAGAAATCGCGCGCCAGTTTTCCGACGATATCTGGATCTGCGCGCCTTCCGAAGAACAGTCAGGCGCGGGCCATTCGCTCACGCTGACGCGCCCCGTGCGGCTCAACAAACTGGACGAGCGGCGCTTTTCGGTCACCGGAACACCGACCGACTCTGTAATGATGGCGCTGCGCACAGTGATGCCCGACGCTCCCGACATCATCCTGTCCGGCGTCAATCGCGGGGCCAACCTTGGCGATGACATCACCTATTCGGGCACTGTTTCCGCCGCGATCGAAGGCGCGCTGGCGGGTATCCGTTCGATCGCCTTCAGCCAAGTCTACGCCCGCGAGGGGATGGGCGATGATGTACCCTTCGGCGCAGCGCGGGAATGGGGCCCGAAGGTGCTCGAAAAGCTGATCTACCCGCCGATGGCAGAGCGCACGCTGATCAACATCAACTTTCCCGCTCTGCCCCCCGAACAGGTCAAAGGCATCCGTGTCGTGCGGCAGGGATTCCACGATTATTCGCGCGGCAGCATTGTCGAAGGACGCGACCCGCGCGGCTATCGTTATTTCTGGTTCGGGCTCGATCCGATCGAACATACGCTCGACCACGGCACCGATCTGGAAGCAATTGACGATGGCTATGTCGCGGTGACCCCGTTGCAGCTCGATCTCACCCACTATTCAACCATCGGCATCCTTGCCGACCGGTTCAGCGACTGAGGCGGACGGATGGCGGTGACCACAAGGCCTGGCAAGCCGTCCAGACGCAAGGTCAGGCAAACCGATAAGTTCCGCCCGCTCAGGCGTCAGGTCAAGCTGCCGGTATGGGGCGATATCGGCATTCGCCTCGGCATCGCGTTTGGCCTGTTGGGTCTTGTCATCGCGATCCACTGGTGGGACCGCGACGGGCTGGTCGATAATGTCGATGGCCACATCAGTTTTCTTGACGTGGTCTATTTCACGATGATCAGCGTCACCACCACGGGCTTCGGCGATATTGCCCCGGTAACGGACCGGGCACGTCTATTCGAGGCCGTGCTGGTCACGCCGGTCCGCATCGCCGTCTTGTTCATCTTCGTGGGCGCCGCCTACGATTTCGTTATCAAACGCAGCTGGGAGAAATGGCGCATGGCCCGCATACAGGAACAGCTGACCGATCACGTTGTGGTGCTGGGTTACGGCGTATCCGGCTCGCAGAGCGTGGGCGAGCTGATCGAGCGCGGGGTCGATCCGCGCTGCATCGTGGTGATCGATCCTTCGGAGGAACGGCTGGCCGATGCCGAAAAGCTGGGGGTCAACGTGATGGCCGCCGATGCCACGCGCGACGAGACGCTCAAATCCGTAAGGATCGCCGAAGCCCAAAGCGTGCTGGTGTCAGCCGGGCGCGACGATACCTCGATCCTGATTGTGCTGACCGTGCGCCATCTTGCGCCCAAGGTGCCAATCAGCGTGGTGGTGCGGGCCGACGACAACGAATTGCTCGCCCGTCAGGCAGGCGCCGACAATGTCATCAATCCGGTGCGCTTTACCGGATTGCTGCTGGCGGGCAGCGTAAAGGGCGCGCATATCGCCGATTACCTTGCCGATCTGGCCAGCGTGGGCGGCAGAGTGCAATTGGTGGAGCGGGTCGTAACCGAGGCCGAATGTGGCCAATCAATCACCGATCTGAAAAGCGGCGGCCAGGGGCTGCGCGTCTACCGCAATGGCCGAGCGATCGGGTTCTGGGAAGACGATTGCCAGACGCTTCAGCCCGGTGACATCGTCGTAGAAATCGTGCCGACATCAGGCAGCGAGGAAGAATAGGGGCGCAAATCAACCCCGAAACCACACGAACACACCCCCCATGGCCGCCATGCCGACCACAAAATGTCCGGCATCAATCACGAACAATGCTAGCGGCTTCCTGAGGTGTAGATAATTGATCCCGATGGCGGGGATCATCACGCCGACCGCAAATCCAATCGCCATCATCATCACCACAAAGGCCGGCGGGTCCGTGCGCACCAGCAGGTGCCACAGCACCATCGCAATCAGCATTTCAAAGGCAAAGGTCAGCGCGAAGATCACGCCCATATTGCCACTTTTGAGCTGGGTATTGGAAAGGCCCGCCGCACGCTGCCATGGTGCCGTAAAGATCACGCCGTACCACAGCGCACCAACGGCGAAGAAGGCTGCCGTCCCGGCCAGCACCGGCCATAGGGCAAAATCACTCATCGGCTAGATCTCCTCACGCTTGGCGCATGTTAGACCAATGCGCCCGGGAGCGGTAGCGAGATGGCACCTAGATTACGTAGCTGAATTCTTCTGCCTCTGGCGACGGGGTGCGTCCGCGCATTTCAGCATCAAGTTGCACCACAGTGCGGCTGGCAGTCTTGACGAACAGGCCCGGCACTATTGCGTGCACCATACAGGCAAGCCCGCCTGTCACCATCCGCCAACCGAAACTCAACGCGGTGCGGGCATGCTGGCCATAGGTCTCGCCGATGGCGCGCGGGTGGTCGGTGAAAAGCTTGGCGATCATGGCCGTTCAGATGCCCTGCGGCGCAGCCTGCGGTCAACCCCGCAGCCGCATGTGCGAGGATATTGTGGCGCAAAGCCCGCGCACAGTGTAGGGGCGCGCCGCTATGTCCACTGCCTCCACCATTATCCCTACCGTTCTGGCCGATCAGAAGAAGATCGGCATGGTCAGCCTCGGCTGCCCCAAAGCGCTCGTCGATTCAGAGCGGATCCTCACCCGCCTGCGCGCCGATGGCTATACATTTGCCGAGGATTATGCGGGCGCGGATGTGGTGCTGGTCAACACCTGCGGCTTTCTGGACAGCGCCAAGGAAGAAAGCCTCGCCGCCATCGGTGAGGCAATCGCTGAAAACGGCCGCGTCATCGTGACCGGCTGCATGGGTGAGGAGGCTGACGCGATCCGCGCCGCGCATCCTCAGGTTCTGGCAATCACCGGGGCGCATCAGTACGAACAGGTAGTGGAGGCAGTCCACACTCACGCGCCGCCGTCCCAAGGCCCGTTCGTCGACCTGATACCGCAGCCGGATATCAAGCTGACGCCGCGCCACTACAGCTATCTGAAGATTTCAGAAGGCTGCAACCATTCCTGCGCTTTCTGCATCATCCCCGATCTGCGCGGGAAGCTGGCGAGCCGCCGGATCGACGCATGTCTGCGCGAGGCCGAAAAGCTGGTAGCAGCGGGCACGAAAGAACTGCTGGTTATCTCGCAGGATACTAGTGCCTATGGCGTGGATATCCGTCACGAGACCCGCCAGTGGAAGGGCCGCGAAGTTCGCGCCCACATGACCGATCTGGCCCGCGAACTCGGCGGCCTTCGGACGCCTGAAGGCCACGCACCGTGGGTGCGGCTGCACTATGTCTATCCCTATCCGCATGTCGATCAGGTCATCCCGCTGATGGCCGAGGGGCTGTTGACGCCCTATCTCGATATCCCGTTCCAGCACGCCAGCCCGAAGGTACTGAAGCTGATGCGCCGCCCGGCGAACGAGGCCAAGGTGCTCGAACGGTTGAAGACGTGGCGCGCAATCTGCCCCGACATTGCGATCCGCAGCTCCTTTGTGGTCGGCTTCCCGGGCGAGACCGAGGAGGATTTCCAATATCTGCTGGAATGGCTCGAAGAAGCCCAGCTTGACCGGGTGGGCGCCTTCCGGTTCGAACCCGTCGAAGGCGCAGCGGCCAACGCGCTGCCCGATCAGGTGGCAGAAAGCGTCAAGGAAGAACGCTACGCCCGGATCATGGAGGTGACGGAAGCCATCAGCGCCGCCAAGCTCACCGCCAAGGTGGGCCGCACGCTTCCCGTCATCATCGACGAGGTCGGCGAGGCGGACGAGGACGGCGACATCGGCGCAACCGGGCGGTCGCAGGCCGATGCACCCGAAATCGACGGAGCCGTTTACCTGCGCAATGTCCCTGCCGACCTTGCCAAGGGGGACATCGTCTTGGCCACAATCGAGGATGCCGATGCGCACGACCTGTTCGGGGTGATCAGCGCCGGATAATTTTCAGTCGCTTCACACCGCCAGAAGGATGACATCTCAGATAGTCCACCCGAACGGCGTTAACCTGACCGGTAGCGTCGTCCCCGGCAGGGACGCCGAAAGGTTAAGCGCTGGCAGATAATCGCCAAACACGGCATAAAGCTGCGCATGACACGTCGATTCATCCTGCCGTTCGCCTTGTTGGCCGTAGCCCTACCCGCCTCTGCGCAAACCGATGCGCGCGAAGTGGCCAACGCTGCCGAGCAGGTTGCGGCACAGGCTTCAGGCGTGTTCGAACGGGTTGATCCCGATAGCGAAATGCCCGCCATAGCTAACGCTGCCACCGTTGATGAAGCCGCTATGGTGATTGCGGGACTGCCGCCGCTGGCGGATGAAGCGGCGACCATAGCGGAGCCCGAACCTGCCCCGCGCGGCCCGGCGGTGCGCATGATTTCGGCAGAAGTGGTGCAGCCGCTTCCCGTGGCCGCACCCGCGCCCGTCCGCGCTGCGCCGACCAGTAACGATCCCTTCGTGATCAAGTCGATCCTGCCGATCGAAGGCACCATCCGCTATGGCGACTGGTTCTGGGACGAAAGTGCCGCTCCTGCGGGTGGAAAGCTGGTCATTACCGTGGATCTGGAAGCACGTGTGATCAGCATCTTTCGCGACGGGCATGAAATCGGCACTGCGGTGACGCTTCTCGGCACACAGAAACATCCGACCCCGGTCGGCACATTTCCGGTGCTCAGAAAATCGCGCCAGCATTTCTCGCGCAAGTACGACAACGCCCCCATGCCTTTCAGCCTGTGGCTCACCAATACGGGTATCGCCATCCACGGTTCGCCCGTGATGAACGGCTACGCCAGCCATGGTTGCATCGGCGTGCCGGATGAATTTGCCGCCAAACTGTTTGCCGCTACCAAGCAGGGTGACAAGGTTATCATCACCCGTGGCAAGATGATCGGGGTGGGCGACAAGGTCCTGTAAAGCGCGTCAGTTCGCCGCAGACCTTGGCGGTTCGGGCCGGAAATGCCAGACGCGCATCATTACGCCCACCCTCTCCACCTTCTCGACCCCCGCTTGGGCGAGCACGCCGCCAATAGATGCGTTCTTGCCCTGCCATAGCCTGTCCCAGACCCGGCCGGCCTCCGCTCTAGTGGCATATCCGCCAAGCGCCCCGATAATCCGCAGGATCGTTTCAATCCCGATCACCCGCGGCACATTGGCGCAATAGGTGTAACCCAGCGCGCCGGGGGCAGTATCGTCGCGCATAACCATCTCGTGCCAATCAAGTTCGGCGTACCATTCAAGTGCTTGCCAACCTTCCGCCAGATGCGCAGCGCTGACCGCGAGCTGCGCCGGATCGACCCAGTCAGTCTCTGCCAGCCGGGCGCGCAAGCGGGCGCGATCGAAATCAGGGTTGGCGTTTGATGGGTCCTGCGCCGCGACCATGCCTTCGTCAGCAACTACGCTGGCCAGTTCTGCCTTGCGCCAGGCCAGCAGCGGGCGCAGCAGCGGCATCTCGCCATCACCGATTACCGAACGTGCGCGCACGCCTGCCAGCCCGGGTAGCCCGCTGCCGCGGTTGAGCCGCATCAACAATGTTTCGGCCTGATCATCGGCATGGTGCGCAGTGGCAACTGCGCCCAGCCGGGTTTTTTTCGCCCAATCCGCCAGCGCCGAATAGCGCGCCTCACGCGCCCGCGCTTGCAGGTTGCCGGTGGCGAGCTTCACTGTCAGCGCCGTAAACGGGATTCCCCGCTCACCCGCTATCCGCTCGACAAGTGCGACTTCGCCGGCTGCTTCGGGCCTCAGTCCGTGATCGACGCTCGCCACGGCGATCCGGCCCGGCAGCGCGGCATGGGCAAGCAGCAGCAAGGCCAGCGAATCGCCTCCGCCCGATACTGCCAACCCTAATGAACCTTCGCGCGAATCCTCCGGCCACAGCGCCGCCAGATCGGCGGTGAACCGCGCAATCAGGCTCAGCTGCACTTCACCTTGGCGCGGTTGGCCTGATATTCGTCGGCAAGGCGACCAGCCGCGATCGCCGGATAGGTATCGCCGAATTCTGCCAGCGCGATGCAAGCCCGTTTGGTATCCTTCATCGCGATCATCGACGCGCCCAGGTACAGCAGACTATCTGGCGCGCGGTCACCTGCCTTGTTGGCCTGATAATTCTTCAGGAACCAGCGGGCCGCCTCTTCGGGCAGATTGTCATCAAGAAACGCGCGGCCAAGCAGGTTGCGGCCAAAGCTGATGCGCGAGTGGCTGGGATATTGTTCGACAAACCTGGTCAATTGCTGACGCGCTTCGGGATAGAAACCGGCATTCCAAAGCCGGAAACCGTAGGAATACTCGTCGTCCCCGGCATCGGCTGTCTGCGGCTTGGCAATGGCCTGCACAGCGGCAAGGCGTGTTGCGCTGGGCGCGCCAACAGATGGCGCTGGCGCAGCGGGCGCGGTGTTGCTGATAGCGGGCGGCGGTGATGCAATGGCACCTGTCGTCGACGTGGATACGGGAGCAGGGATATATGCGGGCCCTGCGCCTGCCGTCTCGAGCGCCGCAACCCGCGCTTCCATCAGCGACAGGGAATTGGCCTGCTCTTCCGAACGCGCCGTCAACGCCTGCAACTGACCTTCGAGCGCATCGAGGCGCACGAGAATATCCGTCACCGCCGTGGTCGATGTCGTGGTTGGCGCGGTTGTTGTGGGCGCCTGGGTTCCCGGCGCTATCTGCGGTTCGAAGAATCGCCCGTCTCCGCCGGGGAACACCTTGCGCTGGAGCGCCCGCACCTCGGCCTCGATCTTGCGGATGCGTGTTTCGGCGGTCGCGGCATCTTGCGCGAAAACCGGAGCAGGTGCGGCGGCAATCATCGTGGCGGCAAGCGCAACACCGGCAAGCCGCAAGGGGATCACGCGGAGGGCATTGGTTCGCAGGAGAGGTTTCATGGCTCGTCAGGCTCCCTGGCAATGGCCGCGCAGATTTGCAGCGGCGCACATGAACGACTGTGGAATCCCTGCCGCTTCCGCAGCGGCAAGTCGAGAGCGACAAAGCCCCTAATCAACGGGAAATCGCTGTCAGTGCAAAGTTAGTTATCGGTATTTCCTGCCGACCCGATGCTTGTCGGCACCTCGGCGACTGTAATTGCGGCAGACACGGGGGCAGGATCGGGAATTGGGGACGCCTGCACAGTTGCAAGGGGATCTGGCCGCTGCGACGTGCGGCGGGCAAGCGGAGCAGCGGTGGTCGGCGCAATGGCAGCGACATCGGTGGAGGCTGCGGTCCGTGCCAGCAAGGCGGTGGCTGAAATCGCCGCACCGGAAATCGTCGTTGCACGATCCGCCAGCTTCGCCACCGATTTGCCGTCCACCGTTATGGCCAGAGCGTCGGGCCTGCCGGTGTTAATTCGCGGATCAGCCGCATCGGCCGGAACCAGCACAGTCTCGCCCTGCTTGAGGGTGCGTTCGATCAGGCGGTCGCCGCCTTCTTCGTAAAGGCGCAGCCAGATATTGTCTTCCAGAGCGGTCAAAACCACTTCGCCGTCGGTCACAGATGCCTGCGCCTCCGGTGCGGCACTTGCGGCGGGCGCGGGCGCCGCAGCGGTTTCAGCCGTCAGCAGGGAACCCGGCTCGGTGCCGGCACCAAAATAGGCATTGTAGAAGGCATAGCCCCCCACCGCGAGCACCAGCGCTGCCAATGCGCTTGCCCATGCCAGCCCGGACGATGGCAGGCGCCCCGGATCGCCCGGCTCCATAGCTGATGAAGGGGCGGCGCGCTGCATCGAACCGTCGGCAAGTTCCGCGCGCACCACATTCGTGATCTCCGCAGGATCAAGACCGACTGCCTTGGCAAAGGTGCGCGCAAAACCGATGGCATAGGCGCGCGAGGGCAAAGCTTCGAAATTGCCATCTTCGATCGCTTGCAAGTGGCGCAGGGGAATACGTGTTTCGGCGGCTACATTCGGCAAATCGCGGTGCAACGCCTCACGCGCGGCACGCAGCTGCGCCCCTGCACCGGATACAGGCGTTTCGTTCGCGCTCTCCGCGCTATCGTCGTAATCGGTTTCCATGACCCGGGTCCCGCGCCTTCTGTCGAGGCTTGCTATGGTTTATTTCGCGTGAATTGCGCTTGAACGGCACTCGCCTGTTGCAGCGCCCGCTGTCAAGCGCCGAAGCGGCCCAGCGCCGCACCGCTCGCCCGTCCCGCCGCATTCGCGATCAATCATACTCGATATCGCGGGCATCGGCCCATGCTGACAATTCGGCCCGCAGGCTGCGGCCGGGGGCGGCAAGCCACCCGGTCATCGCTGTCGAAAGTTCGGCCAGATCGACCTTGCGCACCAGCTCCTTGATTGGCCCGACTGCTGCCGGCGTGATCGACAGGCGGCGATAACCGATGCCCAGTAAAGCCAGCGCTTCAAGCCGGCGCCCGCCCATCTCGCCACAAACGCCCACATCAACCCCGCTGCCGATGCTCGTTTGCATTACCCGGCGCAGGAACCGGAGGATCGACGGAGAAAGCCAGTCATAACGCTCCGCCAGCTTAGGGTTGGCGCGGTCTGCTGCGAACAGGAACTGCGTCAGATCATTTGTGCCGATCGAAAGGAAACTGAGTTTGGGCAGAAGCACATCGAGCATTTCGGCAAGCGCTGGCACTTCCAGCATCGCGCCGAAATGAATGCGTTCCGGCAGCTGCTTTTTCTGCGCGCGCAAGTAAGCAAGCTGTTCATCGAACACGGTCTTGGCCGCGTCAAATTCCCACGGCTCGCTCACCATCGGGAACATCACATAAAGCGATCGGCCCGCTGACGCTTCCAGCAATGATCTTGCCTGAACTTTCATCAACCCTTCGCGTTCCAGCGCCAGCCGCAGCGCGCGCCAGCCCATCGCCGGGTTTTCATCCTGCGCAGCAATCTCGCTGGCGAGATAGGGTACGGACTTGTCGCCGCCGATATCGACGGTGCGGAAGATTACCGGCTTTTCGCCGGCCGCATCCAGCACATCGCGATAAAGCCGCGTCTGGCGCTCGCGCTGCGGCAGGGTGGCAGACACCAGAAACTGGAACTCGGTGCGGAACAGGCCGACCCCATCTGCGCCGGTCATTGCGAGCGAGCTCATGTCGTCGCGCAGGCCGGCATTCATCATCACCTGGATACGGGTGCCGCAGCGGGTGAAGGGCTCGACATCGCGCAGCGAAGCATAGGTCGCCTGCTTCTCGCGCGATTTGGCGAACCGCGTCTGAAACGCATCGGCCACCTGCGGCAAGGGGCGCACTATCGCACTGCCCGCAGTCGCATCGAGCAGGATTTCATCGCCTTCGCGAATGGTGGTGCGTACGCCTTTGGTGCGCCCGATCACAGGCACATTCATGGCCCGCGCCACGATCACCACGTGCGCGGTGAGCGAGCCTTCCTCAAGGATCACGCCTTTCAGCCGGCGCTTGTCATATTCGAGCAGTTCAGCCGGGCCGAGGTTGCGCGCGATCAGAATGGTATCGCGGCGCAGACCTTGCGATGCGGCGGTGCCAACTTGCCCGGCAACTATCCGCA
This sequence comes from Porphyrobacter sp. AAP60, assembly GCF_001296025.1. Taxonomy (GTDB): domain Bacteria; phylum Pseudomonadota; class Alphaproteobacteria; order Sphingomonadales; family Sphingomonadaceae; genus Erythrobacter. Next base: position 64,190 of record NZ_LJHV01000012.1, read on the forward strand.
GCAGGCGGTTCGCCAGATCCTCAAGATCGTGCATCCGGTCAGCCAGCAAGGGATCATCGATCTCGCGCATCCGCATGCGCGTGTGCTGCTGCACCCGTTCGATTGCGGCTTCTGCGGTCAGACCACTATCTATCGCCTCGTTGATCCGGCGCGACCAGCCTTCGTCATAGGCGAACATCTTGTAGGTTTCGAGCACCTCCTCGTGCTCGCCGCCCACGCCGAATTCTGCCTGACTGGCCAGGGTATCGATCTGTTCGCGCATCCGGTCAAAAGCGCGGTAGACCCGCTGCCGCTCGGCCTCGGTATCCTCGGCCATGACCTGCGTAATTTCGACCCGCGGCTGGTGGTACACCGCGTGCCCTGCGCCCAGCCCTTTTACCAGTGTGAGGCCGGTCAACGCCTGCGGCCCGGTCTGTTCCTGGGTCAGGACGCGGGCTTCTTCTTCATCGACCAGTTCGGCATTGGCGATCAGTTCCGACAGCACCATCGCGGTGGTCTGCAACGCCTCGATCTCGATGTCTTCGTAACGGCGCGGCTCGACATGCTGGACGCACAAGACGCCCACGGCGCGTTCCCGATAGACAATCGGGACGCCGGCAAAGGAATGGAACTTCTCTTCGCCCGTTTCCGGGCGATACAGGAAATCGGGGTGCGCCTTGGCTTCGGCCAGATTGAGGGTATCGATCTTTTGCGCGATCGCCCCGGTCAAACCTTCGCCGATTGCCATGCGGGTGACGTGAACCGCGCTCTGATTGAGGCCGCGCGTCGCGAAAAGTTCCAGCATGCCTTCGCGCAGCAGGTAGATCGAGCATACCTCGCTCGACAGGCATTCGCCGATGATTTCGACCACCTGATCCAGCTTGCCCTGCGCGTGCATGCGCGAGGCCATAACCTCGGTCAGGCGGGTCAGGATCTGGCGGGCGGCGGCAGCGGCTGTCATGGCGTTGATGGTCTAGGGCCGAGACCCCCAACCTGCAATGGCGGACATTACCGCTACCGCCGCGCGCACTGTCAGGCGCAGATCAATGCGCGGCAATTTCTTCCTTCAATCGCAGTTTCTGCTTTTTGAGAGACTGGATCATCGCGGTGTCAGGCACGGGCCGGGCCATTTCGTCGCGCAGGCGGGATTCCAACCCGGCGTGCTTGCTGTGAAGGGCGTTGAGGTGGGAAGACACTGCGGTCGATGCCATATTGCGTTCTCCTTAGCTGCGGGGGGATGCCCCCGGAAAGGCGACTCGGCAAACGAAGCGGCCGAGCCGCAGGTTTCAGTGAAACCATAGACAGGCTAGCTTGCAAAGCCCTGATGGATCGTAAATCGCCGCATCAGCATCTGGATGCGATGAACCGCATGGCGCCGCTGCACGCAGGCTGCCGGATAAATGCCCAAGGCACCTTATCGAATCGCACGGAAACGCGTAGCGCCGCCACACATTGCGCAGCGCGTTACCGGCAGGACGGCACGCTAGGGACGAACCGGAAGGGGCTAAGGCAGGAATGACCGAAGAGGAGCTGCGCAAAACGCTCGAACTGCTCAAGACCGAGCATCGCGACCTTGATGCTGCAATTGCCGCTTTGACCGAGGCCGCCCGCACCAGTGCCGCTGGCGACCAGTTGCAAATTGCGCGGCTGAAAAAGCGCAAGCTGCGCCTGAGAGACCAGATCGCGATTATCGAAGATACGCTGCTGCCCGATATCATCGCGTAAGGCGCAACTGCGCCGATCCGCGACATGCTTAACAACCGGTACACTTTGTTCCGGGCCGGGACGTAAGCAAAAATTACTTGGAAAGTAACCATACCCCTGTGGCGCAGGGTGGCAGTGCGGCGTAATCTCCGGCGCGATATGGCCCGAACCACCAATCTATCCCGCCCGATCATCGAGGCGCTTTATACCGAAGCGCTGGTGCTTGCCGATGATGTGCGCGCTGTTTTCGCCGCTGGCACGCGCGAACCGCAGATCGGCGAAGATGCCTTTCTGCGGCTTGCACTGTCGACCGAGGGGCTGAAGACCACCACCCGCATGATGCATGTGCTGGCGTGGCTGCTCAACCAGCGGGCGCTGTTTTCAGGCGAATTGAGCGAAAACCAGATGCGCCTGCACGGCGCGCTGCCGCCCGATCGCGGTTCGGATGAACGCCAGCTCGCACTGCTGGAGCCTGAAACCCGCGAACTGATCGCCGAGACAGAACGGTTGCACCAACGCATCGCGCGGCTGGATGAAGCATGGCGCCAGCATTTCGAAATGACATCGCCCGTCCGCGCATTTCAGGATCGCATCGGGCGCGAATTCGGGCGACTGGGTTAGGCCGCAGCCTGAGCGTCCCATGGCCAATGTTTCACGTGAAACATCAGCGCAAAAGGGGGCAAGGAGGGGTCTAGGCGGGTCTAGAGGGGGTCTAGACAGGGTCTGGATCGACCTAGAACGGCCTGAAATCTTCCCAGCAGCCCGCGCCGAGCCCGATCACGTCGCCGCCAGCGCCTTGCGCCACGTCGCCAGCCGCGCCTCGCGCACCCCTGCGGCCAGCTGCGGGGTGAACCGCGTCAGATCGCCGCGCATCGCCTCTGCCGCTGCGCCGAGATCGGGATAAATCCCCGCCCCGGTCGCTGCCAGCATCGCTGCGCCCAGCGCCGTGGTCTCGACAAAACCGGGCCGCTCAACTGTGATGCCGAGCATATCGGCGAGATCCTGCGCCATCCAGTCGTTGGCCGCCATGCCGCCATCGATCCGCAATGTCTGCCACGCCGCACCATCGGCCGCGAAGGCTGTCGCCAGATCATGCGTCTGGTGCGCCATCGCCTCCAATGCGGCCCGGGCAAGCTGCGCTTTTCCGCTGGAGAAGGAAAGCCCCGCAATCACCCCGCGTGCCTCTGCCTGCCAGTGCGGCGCGCCAAGGCCGCTGAGTGCGGGCACGATCACCACCCCGCCGCTATCGGGGATCGACCGGGCCAGTTCCTCGGTCTGGCTCGCCACTTCGACAATCCCGAGCGAATCCCGCAACCATTGCACGAGGCTGCCTGCAACAAACACCGATCCTTCGATGGCATAGGTGCGAGCGCCTTCGATCTGCGTCAGCACCGTGCCCAGCAGACGGTGGGTCGATCGCGGGATGGCTGCGCCCTGACAGGTCAGCACGAAAGCGCCGGTGCCATAGGTCGCCTTGGTCTGCCCCGGTGCAAGGCAGGCCTGCCCGATGGTCGCCGCCTGCTGATCGCCCGCAAGGCCGGTGATCGGAATGCTGCATCCGAACAGCGATGGATCGGTCATCGCCAGCGGCCCGGCCATGTCGACCACGCCGGGCAGCGCGGCCAGCGGCACGCCCAGCAGATCGCACAGCCCATCATCGAACTGGCCATCCTCAAGCCCCATCAGCAGCGTTCGGCTGGCATTGCTGGCATCGGTGATATGCGCCGCACCGCCGGTCAGCTTGAAGGTCAGCCAGCTTTCGACCGTTCCCAAGGCCAGCGTGCCGCGCTGCGCCGCCGCGCGCACTTCCGGCACATTGTCGATCATCCAGCGCATCTTGGTGCCGGAGAAATAGGGATCGAGCAGCAGGCCGGTGCGGCGTTGCACCTCGCCTTCATGGCCGCCATCGCGAAGGCTCGAGCAAAATGGCTCGGTGCGGCGATCCTGCCAGACGATGGCGTTGGTCAGCGGCTCGCCCGTGACCTTGTCCCATGCCACCACGGTTTCGCGCTGGTTGGTGATACCGATGCAGGCGATGCCCGCAGCCCCGCCCGCTTTGGCGATCACGGCCTGCGCGCAGGCGATGCTCTTGTCCCAGATCTCGCGCGGATCATGCTCTACCCAACCGGATTGCGGGTAATGCTGCGTCAAAGGCTCCTGCGCGCTGGCAACCGGAATGCCATCGGCCGCAAACAGCAGTGCGCGTGTCGAGGTGGTGCCTTCATCGAGCACCAGAATATAGTCGGACATTGAGCGGCTCTCCCGTTTTCGGCTTCCTAGCCGCTAGGCTTGTTGGAAGTCGAGACACCCCCTTTCCCCCCGCCCCGGGCTTGACCCGGGGCCCAGCTATCTTGCCGCGTGCCACCGCCCAAAAGACAGCGGGGTCCCGGGTCAAGCCCGGGACGGGGGGTTGCCGACAAGGCGGCACAGGCCCAAATGGGGCGCATGGTAACCATCCCTCCCCAACCCTGGCCCACGGGCCTTGCCGAAGATGTCGAGCCGCTGGTGCGCCGCGTGCTTGCGCCCAATCCTTCGCCCTATACCTTTACCGGAACCCAGACTTATGTGGTGGGTGTGGCGGACGGGCCGGACTGCGCGGTGATCGACCCCGGCCCGAACGAGCCTGACCATATCGAAGCGATCATGGCGGCGGTGGCAGGCCGCACAATCGTCGCCATCATGTGCACCCATACCCACCGCGACCATTCCCCCGCCGCCGCGCCGCTGGCCGCGTTGACGGGCGCTCCCATCGTCGGCTGTGCGCCCCTAGTGCTGGCAGTGGATGGCCCGCGATCCGACGAAGCTTTCGATCCGACCTATGCGCCCGACCGTGTGCTGGCCGATGGCGAGGGGATGCGCGGCACCGGCTGGACGCTGACCGCTGTCGCCACGCCGGGGCACACCTCCAACCACCTGTGCTTTGCGCTGGAGGAATCGGGAGCGCTGTTCACCGGCGATCATGTGATGGGCTGGTCAACCAGCGTGGTGATCCCGCCCGATGGCGACATGGGCGATTACATGGCGAGCCTTGATAAGCTGATGGCGCGTGATGATGTGCGTTATCACTCCGCCCACGGCGCCGCGATTGAAAAGCCGCGCCAGCTGGTGCGCGGCATGATCGGCCACCGCCGCCAGCGCGAAAACCAGATCATGCGGCTGCTGGGCGAGGCCCCCCGCTCCGTCAGCGCTTTCATCCCCGATATGTACAAGGGGCTCGACCCGCGCCTGATCGGCGCTGCCGAGATGAGCGTGACCGCACACCTGCTCGATCTGGAGCGGCGCGGGCTGGCATCGCGTGAAGACGACATCTGGCGGGTGGCATAAGCCTGCCCCCGCCCCTATATCACCGCCACCATTCTGACGGGGACTAACCCATGAGCATCCTGACCAAGAACCCCACCGGCACCGATCTGCTGGCCGAAATCGACCGTTTGCGCAAAGAACGCAATGCGGTGATCCTCGCGCATTATTACCAGACGCCGGATATTCAGGACATTGCCGATTTCGTGGGCGACAGCCTTGAACTCTCGCGCAAGGCGGCGGCGACCGATGCCGATGTGATCCTGTTCTGCGGCGTCAAGTTCATGGCCGATACCGCCAAGATTCTCAGCCCCCAGAAGACCGTGATCCTGCCCGACATGGATGCAGGCTGCAGTCTTGAAGACAGCTGCCCGCCGGACAAGTTCCGCGCGTTCCGCGAAGCCCACCCCGATCACATCGCGCTGACCTACATCAATTGTTCGACCGAGGTGAAAGCCCTGTCCGATGTGATCGTGACCAGTTCCAGCGCCGAGACGATCCTTGCCCAGATCCCGCCCGAACAGAAGATCATCTTCGGGCCTGACCGGCACCTGGGCGGTTATCTGGCGCGCAAGTTCAACCGCGAAATGCTGCTGTGGCCGGGCGTGTGCATCGTGCACGAAGCCTTCAGCGAGACCGAGCTTCTGAAGCTGAAAGAGCAATACCCCGGCGCGCCGATTGCCGCGCACCCGGAATGCCCGCCGAACATCATCGACCACGCCGATTACGTCGGATCGACCAGCGGGATTCTCAGCTTTGCCAAGACCTTCCCCGGCGACACCCTGATCGTCGCGACAGAACCGCACATCATCCACCAGATGGAAAAGGCCCTGCCCGAAAAGACCTTCATCGGCGCGCCCGGTGCGGACGGTAATTGTTCGTGCAACATCTGCCCCTACATGGCGCTGAACACGATGGAGAAGATGTACACCGCGCTACGCGATCTCGAACCCCGGATCGAGATCGAGGAAGGGATGCGCCTGAAAGCCAAGCGCAGCCTTGACCGGATGCTGGAAATGGCAAGCGGCACCGTGGGCATGGGCGATCTGGGCAAGGTGCATTTCAGCGGGGATTGAAGCCGTGCCATTGCGCCTCGCGGCAAAGCCCTCCAGACGCAGGGCTGCTAAAGGACACACATGATCGGCTTTCTCGTCACCCGCTGGCAGAGCATCAACGCCAGTTACTGGTTTTACCCGGCGCTGCTTTCGGTGGCGGCGTTTCTGCTGTCGCTGGCAACAGTCTCGCTCGATCGTTCGGGCTGGGCTGACTGGCTGCTTGAGGCAGGGTGGTATGAACCAGCGCGCCCGCAGGGGGCATCCAACATGCTCACCGTCATCTCCGGATCGATGATCGGCGTGGCATCGACCGTGTTTTCGATCACGATCGCCGCAGTGTCCTATGCCAGCGGCACCTATGGCCCCCGCGTGCTCACCAATTTCATGGAAGACCGCGGCAACCAGTTCAGCCTTGCGACCTTCATCGCGACCTTCGTGTTTGCGATAACCACGCTGCGCACGGTGCGCGAAGCGGATGAACAGGCGATCAGCGCACTCGATGCAGCATCGGGCGCAGCCGGATTTGTCCCGCAGTTTTCGCTGCTGGTTGCCTATGCCTTGATGGGCCTTTCGATCGCGGTGCTGGTGTATTTCCTGCACCACATCCCTGCCTCGATCCGGATCAATTCGGTGCTCCAGTCGATTGGCGAACGACTGCTGAATGATATCGGATCGAATTTCCCCAACGATGCCAAAGGTGAGACCCACCAGGAAGCACCGCAGGGGCGTGCAGTGGTGGCCCGGCGCACCGGCTATATCCAGCATATCGATTTCCAGCGGCTTGACCGGATTGCCCAGAAAGTGGGCGGCCACATCAAGCTGGGCGTGCGCACCGGTGATTTCGTTTATAATGATGTGCGGCTGATCTACTGGGACGCCGACGACGATCTTGACGATCTGCGCGACGAGGAAGTTTCCGCCTGCTTCACGCTCGGCGGCCTCAGAACGCCGGTTCAGGATATTCATTTCCTGATGGATGAACTGGTGGAAATCGGGCTGCGGGCCTTGTCACCGGGGATCAATGATCCGTTCACGGCCATCACGGCGCTACACTGGCTGGGCGCGGCCACATCGGAATTGGCCAAGCGCGATCTGGTCCGGTCGATCGGCGGCAAGGATGACACGGGCAGCGATCGGCTGGTTTTGCGCAATGATAATTTTGCGCACTTTGTCGCGCGCGGGTTTGGCACCATGCGCAGCGGCGTGGCCACCAGCCCGGCTGCGGCCCTGGTTGCGATGGAGGTGATTGCCGATAGCGCCGCCACCATCAGCGATGAAACGCGTCAGGCAATCCTGCGCCAGGAAGGCGAGCGGCTGATCCTTCAGGCGCGTGAGGCGCTGGCAGGGCCGGATCTTGATCTGGTAGAGGCCCGCTACGCCAAATTTGAAAAAGCTACTGCGGCGTAGCCAGCCTGTTACCTTGCGCGCGATACCGCCAGCGCCGCACCGACCAGCACCATGCCGACAATGTCGAGCGCGCTCAGCGTCTCGCCGAACGCCAGCCAGCCATAGGCCGATGCGACCGCAGGCTGGGTCAGCAGCGCCAGCCCCACCACCAGCGGCGGGAAGTACTTGAGCGAAAACACCATCAGCCCCTGCCCGATCAGCTGGCTGCCAATGAACAGGCCGATCACCGGCGTCCAGTCGGTCGGCCAGACCGGCTCGCCCAGCAGCACTGCCAGCCCCAGCAACACCGGGCAGCCGAACAGGCTTACCCATACCAGCAGGCTCCACGATCCGAACTGTCCGCGCGCGCCCTGCAAGGTCAGCAGGTACACCGCATAAAGCAGCCCTGCGGCAAGGCAGAACAGATCGCCGATCAGGGTCGCGGTGGATATTTCCAGACTGCGGCCCATCAGGATCGCCGCGCCCACCAGTGCAAATGCAATCGCCAGCCATTCCAGCCCGCGTGGCAACATCCGCGCCGCGATGAAGCCCCAGAACAACAGCACGATCGATCCGGCATTGCCGAACAGGGTCGCATTGCCCAGCCGGGTCATGCCGATGCCGATGTGCCAGCTGGCCAGATCCAGCGCGAAGGTGACAGCGCCCAAAGCCACCAGCCCCAGCGTCTTTGCGCCCATGCCGCCCAATCGCTGACCATTCGCCCGCGCCAGCATGACCAGAAACGGCAGGGCCAGAAACAGCCGCCAGAACCCTGCGGAAACCGGCCCGGTATCGGCCTCGCGCACGAACCACGGCCCCAGCGCCAGCGCGATATTGCCGCCCAGCAAGGCAACCAGCAGCAGCCACGCCGCAGGGCGCGGCGGATCGGTCACAAGATTTGCTTGGGCCGCACCCTCAATTTCCATCCTTGCGCCCTAGCTTCCCGCCCCCCAATTGGATAGCCAATCAAAACTGGCTTAAAAGGATTACCCACATATGCACGAAGCTCTGTTCCAACCGCTCAAAATGGGCGCGCTCCACGCGAAGAACCGCATTCACATGGCCCCCCTCACCCGCGGGCGCGCGGCAGAGCCGATGTTCACCCCCAACGAAATGATGGCGACCTATTACCGCCAGCGTGCGGGCGCAGGCATGATCCTGACCGAAGCGACTGGCATCAGCCGCGAAGGATTGGGCTGGCCCAGCGCGCCTGGCATCTGGAGCGATGAACAGACCGAAGCATGGAAGGCCACCACCACGGCGGTGCACGAAGAAGGCGGCCTGATCGTGATGCAGCTGTGGCACATGGGACGGATTGTCCACCCGGTGTTCCTCGATGGCAATCCGCCGGTTTCCGCCAGCGCCACCACCGCGCCCGGCGAAGCCCACACGCCCACCGGCAAGCAGCCCTATGCCGAAGCGCGCGCCATGACGCATGAGGACATCCAGCGCACCATCGCCGATTACCGCCGCGCCGCCGAAAACGCCAAGAAAGCGGGCTTTGACGGGGTGCAGCTGCACGGCGCGAATGGCTATCTTGTCGACCAGTTCCTGCGCGACAAGACCAACCTGCGCACCGATGAATATGGCGGCACCCCCGAAAACCGCACCCGCTTCATGCGCGAAGTGCTGGAAGCGCTGATCGACGTGTGGGGCGCAGACCGCGTCGGCATCCGCCTGTCGCCCAACGGCGATTCGCAGGGCACCGATGATAGCAACCCGGCGGCAACCTTCGGCGCGGCGGCCAAAGTGTGCGAAGAATTGGGCCTCGCCTTTGTCGAACTGCGCGAACCCGGCCCGGATGGCACCTTCGGCCAGACCGATGTGCCCAAGCAGAGCCCCCTGATCCGCCAGATCTATACCGGCGCGTTGATCCTCAATTCGGATTATACTGCGGAAGAAGCGCAAGCCGATGTCGAAAGCGGCAAGTGCGATGCGGTGAGCTTTGGCCGCCCCTATATCTCCAACCCCGATCTGGAAAAGCGGATCGCGGCAGGCGCGCACTGGAACCCGAACAAGGACGTGCCCAAGAGCTGGTACTTCCCGATCCCGCAGGGCTACATCGATTACCCGACGCTGGCTGAAGAACAGGCAGAAGCAGCCGAGTAAGACCTACGCCCCGGCAGCGTCCGCTTCGGGCGCTGCCGGGGCAAAAGCTGCCGTTCGGGAAGCGACCCCGTTTCGGTCGTTTGTGACGTATCTGCCACTGGCCTTCCCTTGATCGCTACGTGTTACGCCGCCAGACAATAAGCTCCTATAAATGCAGCATTCAGCATTCTTATGGGAGCATGTCGCAGGCAGAATAGGCATGTGGGAGCATTATACGTGATCGGACAGCGGATGGCACAGGCGTTGATCGTTGCAGGGGTGCTGGCGGTCACGCCGACGGCATATGCCAAAGACACCGATGTCCCGGCTTACGCGCTGACCGCTTCGAACATCGCGACCGCAATACATAAGGGCGACGATGTCTCCCGCCGCGAAGACATGTTTGCTCTGAGCCCGGCCGAATACGCCGAACTCGCCAAGCTCAAGGGGTGTAGCGGGGAGATACAGCCGAGCGCTCAGGAGCGGGCGGTGCTGATCGCCTGGACCTGTAGCGAGGGAACCGATGATCCCGGCCTCAAGCGCTCGGTGTTCATGATGTTCGAGGAAAACGGCCGTCTCGTTCAGTTCGGGATAAACGCCCCACTTAACGCGATGGCGCCGACCCCGGCGTCAATGGAAACGAACAAGCGACCATTCCCAAGGCGTTTTGCAGCCCAAATGGGCGATGCGATCACAAAAGCGCGCGACCCGAGCCTCGGCGGCCTTGTCGCGCTGACCGCGTTCGATCGAGATCGTCTCGCCTTATTCCAAGGTGGTTCCTATTGGGTGCTTGAGCCACACGTGCGCTCAACCTTGCCTGAAGTCGCCGAAGTCGAGCGCGTACACCTTCGCGATGCAACCAGCACACACCGCCAGATAGTGCACATCTATTTCGACGCGGAAGATCGCCCATTGGGTCTTGCTTTTGCGCCTTCGACTGATCCGGGTTGGCAGGAAACAGCGAGGCGGAGCGCTGCCGTCGCTACCGGGGACCCGGCGGCTGGCTTCTGGGAGGCGGACATGGCGTCGTTTGGGGCGACCATCACGAGGCGGCAGTAATACTGCCTCGCCGCTTCGGGAAGTGCGCCGAGCAATAGACAGGCATCGTCTGTGCTGCCGTCCGCTCTGAGCTCATTGTGACCATGGACTGATTAGTTCGAATGGCACTGGGAACTTGGGTCCAATCCGGCCATTCCGAAAACCACCCACTTCCGGCCTTCCAACTCCCGCTGCCCGGCCTCTGAAAGCGGACATTTTGCTACGCGCTTGGCGGGATAAGCTAGCGGGTCAGGCTATTCGGCTGGAGCGGGGGCCGGATCAGCAGGCGCTGCTTCGGCCTCTTCGCTTTGCGGGGCTGCCTCGCCTGCGACTTCGGGCTGTTCGCCATCGACATCTCTCGCGCTCGGCCTTTGGCGCGGGGCGAGCGGGGCTTGCGAGTCGATCTGCTCCAGCGGGATCATGGCATCGCTGATCTCGCCGCCCAGGACTTCGCCGGCCGCCTCGCCGCCACTATCGGCGGAGGGGGCGGTATCGTCTTTGCAAGCGCTAGCCAGCAGGGCGAGAGCGAAAATGGCGGTGGCGGGGGCGGTGCGTTTCATCCACACGCCTTTCGCCCGGCCTTGTCGAGCGCGTCAAGAAAATCATCACTGCTGGCCACCAGCGCAGCGTCCCATTCCTCGGCAGAAACGCTCAGCCCCAGCCGCGCCATGCTGGTGACGCCGAATTCGGCAATGCCGCAGGGCACAATCCCGCCGAAGTGCGAAAGATCGGGATCAAGGTTTACCGAAAAGCCGTGCATCGTCACCCAGCGTCGCACCCGCACACCGATTGCGCCGATCTTGGCCTCGCGGCCGTCGATGTCGCGCGTCCAGATGCCGACGCGGCCTTGTGCCCGCCAGCTTTCGACGCCGAAGCGGGCCAGCGTCGCAATCACCCAGCCTTCGATCGCGTGGACAAAGCAGCGCACATCCTTGCCGCGTTTGGCAAGGTCAAGAACAAGGTAGCCGACCCGCTGGCCGGGGCCGTGATAGGTGTAGCGCCCGCCTCTCCCCGCTTCGATCACCTCGAATTGCGGGTTGACCAGTTCAGCCGGATCGGCGCTGGTGCCGGCGGTGTAAACGGGGGGGTGTTCAAGCAGCCAGACCAGTTCGTTCGCCTCGCCCGCGTGCACGGCTGCATTGCGCTCGTCCATCGCGGCGAGCGCCTGCGCGTAGGAGACCGGCGCGGTCTCTCGCCGCCATTCGATCGGCGATCCCGATAAAGGTGCAGGTGCGGTGCTTGCCATGGCGCATCGGTGGGGGCATTGAACGCCGATATCAAGAGGCGATTGCACCTGCGCCGCCTCTGGCAACGAGGGATCGAAAATGGCGAAGCAAAAGCTCGATATGGGCATGGCCTGGACACAGGCGACCGGATTGATCGGCACCAACCGCGACACGATCGGCGCGATTGCCGGGTTGTTCTTCTTTCTGCCCGCGCTGGCGCTCGCACTCTTCGCGCCGGAACTGGTTTCGCCCGAACCCGCCGCGCCCGCCGGTGCCGATCCGCAGGTCGCCATGCAGGCGATGATGGACCAGATCACTCAGGCCTATGCCGATAACTGGCCGCTGTTTCTGGTGATGACGATCATCCAGTTCATCGGATCGATGAGCCTGCTGGCACTGCTGACCGATCGCGGACGCCCCACCGTGCGCGAGGCTCTGATGATCGGGCTTGCGAGTATCCTTCCGTACGTGGCTGCGCAGTTGCTCAGCACGCTGGCCATCGCGCTGGTAATCGGCCTGCCGCTGGGCCTGATCGCCGCTGCCGGATCCCCTGTGGCGGCGGTATTGGCGGGCTTGGTGCTGGCGCTGGTCGGGCTGTACATGTTCATCAAGTTCACGCTCACCGCCCCGGTCATCGCCATCGAAGGCGAACGCAATCCGATAAAGGCGCTGACCCGTTCGTGGAAGCTCACCAAGGGAAATAGCGTGCGGATTGCGCTGTTCCTGCTGCTCTTGTTCTTTACCATCGGCATCATCGCAGCATTGGTTTCGGGCATTATCGGCCTGATTTTCTCGGCGCTCGGCGCTCAGGTCGCCATGATCGGCAACGGGGTGGTCAGCGCATTCGTGAACACCGGTATCGGCGTAATCTTCCTGGTGGTGATCGGCGCGATCCATCGCCAGTTGGCCGGGCAATCGCCGGAAGGGGTTGCGGCGACCTTTGAATAGGCGAGCGGCGTGGCCGAAACCGATCCTGATCTGACAGGCGCGGCCCGCACCGGCGCTCCCACCGGCGCGATCCCGCCCGGGCGGATGGCGCTGCTGTTCACAGTCATGCTGGTGACCGCTGCGGGCAATACCGCGATGCAATCGGTCATGCCTTCGATCGGCACGGCATTGCAGGTCGCCGATGTGTGGATCAGCCTGGCCTATAGCTGGTCGGCGTTGCTGTGGGTGGTGTGCGCGCCGTTCTGGGCGCGGCGTTCGGATCAGCGCGGGCGCAAGGCGATGATGGCGCTGGGACTGGTGGGTTTCATCATCTCGATGCTGCTGTGCGGACTGGCGCTTTATGCCGGGCTGTCAGGCTGGCTTTCGGCGGTTTGGGCGCTGATTGCCTTTGCCGCCGCGCGCAGCCTGTATGGCGGGTTCGGCAGCGCCGCGCCGCCCGCGGTGCAAGCCTA
>NZ_LJHV01000013.1 GCF_001296025.1 Porphyrobacter sp. AAP60
GCGGCTTTCGGGATCCAGCCTCGAGCCCGCTGATGACTGCAACTGGGTGGGTAGCCGCCATGCAGGTGTTAGCGATTTGTCCGGAATCGCAGCCATGCGGCTATGGGCCTACGCTTGAATCGCGCAGCGCCTTCTGCTCGCGGGTTACCGCATCGATCCTGTTGCTGTAGGTCGCAACGAACTCGCGGTTGGCGAGGTCGCGGTTGACGATGCCAGCAGTGTCGATGGTCTGTGCAGCGTCAGGATCACTGCCAGCGGTTTTGTCGTCGCCGCCAAGAATGAACCAGCTGCCGCCCACCAGGACGAGAGTACCGATGGCGCCCATCAGCAGCTTCTGGCGGCGCGCGGTCCGGGCGTTAAGCTCGGCGACCGGCGAAGGGGCAGGGTGTTCGGAGTGCATGTCATGCGAGGCAGGAGCGGGTGACGTATCGCTCATTGTTCGGGCCCTCCGTTCGCGCCGACGATGAAGGCAGTCGTGCTGCCGCCAGGACCGAGAACAGGATTGACGATGGTCACCGCCAGCGTGTCGGCAGGGGCAATGTCGCGCTCGGCCAAGGTCACCTGCGTGGCGCCGCGATTGGCGATGCGGATGACCTTCCCGGCGAGCTCTGCGCCGCGGTAATCGGCGATCAGCTGGACCTCGAGATCGCCCACGCGTGCTGGCGGATTGGCAGCTTGCCGGACCTCGAAGCCATCGACCGTTCGGTCATTGGCCATCGCCTGGATGAGACGCACCGCGCTGGTTGAAAGCGGGGTCTCGCGCTCCCAGTCCGCCGCCTTGCCCCGAGCAATGGCCGGGTTGGCGATGAAGACCTGAACGGCCGGGATCGGTTCAATCTTGCAGGCAAGCTTGTAGACATAGCCTTTGCGGGTGGTGGCAAAGAAGCTGATCGCACGCGCTGCGAAGGTCTCGGGGACCGAGACGTAGATGTCGCCGCGCAGCGGCTCGTTGGTCACCGCGAAATCATTGTAAGGCGTTCCGCTCGAGATCTTGGAGACGCTGGCAAACTGATCGTCGATCAGCGCAAAGCGGGTGAGCTCGCGCGCCGAAACCGCGCATTCGATGCTCGAGCCGTCGGCGGCCTGCCGGAACTGGTCTGCTGCCTCTGCGCTGGCGGCGCCCAAAGCGAGCAGCATGGCCGAGCAGAGCGCTGCGCGGTGCCTGCGGCGTAGGGATTTCTTGATGAATTCATCACCAGCTTGCCGGGGCAACTCGATCGTACTCTCGGTCTCCGGGTTGATGACCTGAGGCCACGCTGGGCGACCGGCACCTCGCAGCTCGTCGCCAAGCTGCTCTCCAGGCATATCGACGACCTCGCCAATCGCGACATCGCTATGTCGCTGACACGCTGAAGCAACGAAACTCGGAGGGGACCGAGCCAACAACCCGACTGGACTGTCTATGACTGCAAATCCCAAAACTCGTGAAGAAAGTACCACCTCTGTCGAGATCACGCCTGCCAGCGCGCCGCCGCTCCGTCTCCTGCGTCTGCCTGAGGTCATGGAGAAGGTCGGACTTCGCCGCTCGGCAATCTATCAGCGAATGAGCGAAGGGCGGTTTCCTAAATGCCACTCGCTGGGTCCGAAATGTTCGGTGTGGGTAGAGTCAGAAATCCATGCGTGGATCGAGAAAATCGCACAATCCTAGTTAAATTTGAGATCGCAGATATATTGGCCTGTTTCTGTGCGCCTAGACGTTATTAATGCGATTGCGCTTCTGTTTGCGGTCGATTTCACATATACAGATATATTGTGTCGCTAAATCACAGTAAATTGAAATTCTCGGAAAAGGAGCGTTTTTTACTTCAAATCTGTTGTGCCTTAAGAACGCTTTGGTCTGATTTGAAAAGAGTTGATACTAGGCGATTTGTGTCTCTATGAGCCGAAGGGCAAAAGGGAGCTTCATCTTGCAGATTGGCCAATCGCGGCAGGGCATCCGAGGATCAACCACGGCGCGATCAATCGTCGGTGCGCTGGTTGGCGTCGGGTTTTTTGTCCTCACCGCTTATGCTGCATACTTCAACATCAATGCCATGCGGGAGAGCGACGAACGCATCCGCGCTACGCATGAAGTGCTCTCGGCGCTCGAAGCCTTGATGGCGGCGACCCTGAATGTCGAGACCGGGCAACGCGGATACATGCTGACCGGCGAGGACCAATATCTCGAGCCCTATGAGCAAGGGGTCGCGGATGCGCGCAAAAACCTGTCTTATCTCGAACGCTTTACGCAATCCGGCGTCGTCCGGGATGAACGACTGGATGCGCTCGAAGCCGCTGTCGACAGGAGAGTGCGCGTTGCTCAAGGCTTGATCCGCACGCGCCGCGAGGAGGGGCTCGCTGCTGCGATCACGGCGATCGACGACGACCGCGGCAAGAGAGCGATGGATGCCATCCGGCAGATAGCCGATCAGATCGTTCAGGAGGAGGAAGCCGAGCGTGTGAAGCGCATCGCTGCGCTTGCTGCGGCCTCGCGCGCCGCAGTTGTGACCGCGATCGTCTCCAGCCTGATCGGCGCCTGCCTTACGATCGCGATTTTCATCATGCTGGCGAGAAGCGACCGCAACCGCGAGCGGCAGCGCTGGCTTCAGACCGCGCAGGTGGACCTCAGCGAAGTCATGCGGGGCGACAAGACGGTCGAGCAGGTGGGGGCCGCAGTGCTGACCTTCCTTTCAGAAAGAACCGCCGCAAATGCCGGTGCGCTATTCAAGGGCGAAGGAGGCATTTTCAACCGCGCGGCCGTGCTCGGCATCGCAGACGCAACTTCGGTGCCCGAATCCTTCGGGATGAACGAAGGCCTTCTCGGCAAGGTTGCAACCGATGCCCGTGCAACAACGCTTTCGGACATCCCTGACGGATATCTGAAGATCGGATCGGCGTTGGGCAGCGACGCGCCGCGCAACCTCTTGGTCGCACCGCTGTTCTACGAAGGCGAAGTCAATGGCATCGTAGAACTCGGCTTTTTCGACGATATTGACCCCCTCGTCCTCGAATTGCTCGACACCGTGTCCGGATCGATCGGGGTCGCGCTGCGATCGGCGCGCTTCCGCGAGCGCTTGCAGGATGCGTTGGAGGAATCGCGCCGGCAAGCTGGCGAGTTGCAGGCCCAGAGTGAGGAACTGCGGGTCAGTAACGAGGAACTGGAAGAGCAAAGCAACGCGCTGAAAGAAACGCAAGTGCGCCTCGAACTCCAGCAAGTGGAACTCGAGCAGACGAACAGCCAGCTCGAAGAACAGGCCCAGACGCTGGAGGTCCAGCGCGACGAGCTGGCCCGCGCAACTGCGACGCTTCAGCTCAAAGCGCAGGAGCTGGAGCAGGCGAGCCAGTACAAATCAGATTTCCTCGCGAACATGAGCCATGAATTGCGCACGCCGCTCAATTCACTCCTGATCCTGTCCAAGCTTCTGGGCGACAACCCCAATGGCAACCTTACCACCGAGCAGGTCAAGTTTGCCCGCACTATCGAATCGTCAGGCAATGATCTCCTGACGCTGATCAATGACATTCTCGACCTGTCGAAGATCGAGGCAGGGCACGTGACCGTCGAGGCGGCACCGGTTGCCGCCCAGCGCCTCGCCGCAGATTTGCGCAAGGTGTTCGAGCCGCTGGCGCAGCAGCGGGGGCTGCAGCTCGTCGTCGACGTTCGGCCCGACATGCCCGCCTCGTTCGAAACCGATCGCATGCGGCTCGAGCAGGTGGTGAAGAACCTCCTGTCGAACGCGATCAAGTTCACGGAGCAGGGCAGCGTCACATTGAGGATGGGTTCGGTCGCAAAGGGCGCACTGGAATTCAGGGTCATCGATACGGGCATCGGCATTGCCGAGTCGCAGCGCGAGGCGATCTTCGAAGCCTTCCGTCAGGCTGACGGCACCATCAGTCGCAGATTCGGGGGTACCGGGCTGGGCCTGTCGATCTCTCGGGAGCTGGTGCGTTTGCTGGGCGGGACCATCCGGCTGGAAAGCGAACCTGGCAAGGGTAGCACTTTCATCGTCAGCCTGCCCGCGACCTACGATCCCGCAACAGTCAAGCCGCGCGAGCCAGCGCAGGTTCGGGAGAACGCTCCCGGCGCGCCCATCCCACCTCCGCCATTGGCTACGGCGTCCAAGCTGGTTCCATCGAGACTCGCGATCGTGGAGGACGATAGCCAGGACCTGTCGGAAGGCAAGCAGGTCCTTCTCGTGATCGAGGATGATCCCGCGTTTGCCGGAATCGTAGCCGATCTGGCCCGCGAAATGGGATTCCAGTGCATTCTGGCGGGAACGGCCGAGGAGGCGATCAAGCTTGCCAGCGAGTATCGACCCAACGCGATCGTTCTCGATATCGGGTTGCCGGATCAGTCGGGTCTCACGGTCCTCGACCGGCTGAAGCACGACGGGGAAACGCGGCACATCCCGATCCACGTCATTTCCGGCTCCGATCAGAGCCAGACCGCGCTGGCGCTCGGTGCTGTCGGTTTTCTTGAAAAGCCGGCCCCGCGTGAACGCCTCGCGGAGGTTCTGGCCGAATTGCAGGAGAAGCTGGCGGCCCGGGTGCGCCGGGTGCTGATCGTGGAGGATGACCAGGTCCAGCGCGAAGCGGTCAGCCGATTGCTGTCATCGCAGGATGTCGAGACCGTCGGCGTCGGCACGGCTGCCGAATGTCTCATCGAATTGCGTGATGGGCATTACGACTGCATGGTGCTCGACCTCACCCTTCCGGATGCATCGGGTTTCTCCTTGCTCGAAGAACTCAGCGAAGACGAGACCAGAACCTTTCCGCCGGTCATCGTCTACACGGGCCGCGATCTTTCGCCCGAGGAAGAGCAGCGCCTCCGCCGCTACTCCAGCTCGATCATCATCAAGGGCGCCAGGTCGCCCGAGCGTCTGCTCGACGAGGTTTCCCTGTTCCTGCACCGGGTCGTGTCGGATCTGCCCCCTGAACAGCGGCAGATGATCGAGAAAGCCCGCCACCGCGATGCTGCGCTGGAAGGGCGGCGCATCCTTATTGTCGAAGACGATGTCCGCAACGTCTATTCGCTCACCAGCATCCTCGAGCCGCGCGGAGCGTTGACGCGGATCGCCCGCAACGGCCAGGAGGCGCTTGACGCGCTGACTGAGGCGTCAGCGGATCCCGCCAAGGCGATTGATTTGGTGCTGATGGACGTGATGATGCCCGTGATGGATGGCCTGACCGCGGCAAGCGCGATCCGGGCCGAGCCTCGCTGGAAGAAGCTGCCGATCATCATGCTTACTGCCAAGGCCATGCCCGACGATCAGCAGAAATGCATCGAGGCGGGAGCGAACGATTACATGGCGAAGCCGCTCGATGTCGACAAGCTGCTGTCCCTTATTCGGGTCTGGATGCCGCGGTGAGCGAGAGCATCGAGGATATTGAGATCCGATTGCTGCTCGATGCGGTGTATCGCCACTATCACTATGACTTTCGCCATTACGCGCAAGCATCAGTAAAGCGGCGCCTGCTGCAGGCGCGGATGCAATGGGGATACGACAGTATTTCGGAAATGCAGGCGGCTGTTCTGCGCGATGAGACCATGCTGCCGCGCCTCCTGAACTACCTTACCGTGCAGGTCAGCGAAATGTTCAGGGACCCTTCCTATTTCCGCGCGCTGCGGGAAAAGGTCGTCCCGCATTTGCGCACCTATCCGTCGCTCAAGGTTTGGGTTGCCGGCTGCAGCCATGGCGAAGAGCTTTACTCGCTGGCAATCCTGTTCGAAGAGGAAGGGCTAGCCGACCGCACGATCTTCTATGCGACCGACATCAACCCCTCGGCCTTGCGTGCGGCGCAGGCCGGAATTTTCCCCCTCGATCGCATCCGGTTGTTTACCGAGAACCATCGCTTGTCCGGTGGCCATTCGTCGCTTTCGAAATATTACACTGCCGATTACGATCGGGCGGTCTTCGACAAACCCTTGCGGGAACGCGCCGTGTTCTCCGACCATAGTCTGGTCACCGACGCTGCCTTTGGCGAGATGCACCTCGTCAGCTGCCGCAATGTCCTCATCTATTTCGACCGCGAGCTGCAGGACCGCGCGGTCGGCCTGTTTGGCGAATCCCTCGTGCGTGGCGGCTTTCTCGGGGTGGGTTCAAAGGAGAGCCTGCGTTTCTCCTCCCACGCTGATCTATTCACGGAGTTCGTTCGCGAGGAACGGATCTACCGGAGAAATGCGCGATGAGCCTCCAAGCCATCGTCATCGGAGCCTCAGCGGGCGGTGTCCACGCGCTGTTGCAGGTGCTGCCCGCGCTGCCTGCCGATTTCCCGGCGGCAATCCTCGTTGTCGTCCATGTTCCGCCCCGTCGTGATAACGCGCTCGTCGCGTTGCTGGCCGAGAAATGCCGATTGACCGTGAAGGAGGCCGAGGACAAGGAGCCGATCATGCCGGGCACGATATACATGGGGCCGCCCGATTATCATCTGCTTGTCGAGAGTGACGGAACAATTGCCCTGTCGTCCGACGAGGTGGTCAATCATTCGCGCCCTGCCATTGATGTGCTGTTCGAAAGCGCGGCTGATGCGTACGCCGAAAGGCTCGCCGGGGTTATCATGACAGGGGCGAACCACGATGGCGCAAAAGGGCTTCGTGCCGTGTGCGATGCAGGTGGCCGTGCGTTCGTGCAGGCCCCTGCTACAGCGGAGGTGGCCTACATGCCCGAGGTCGCACTGGCCGCCTGCCCCACCGCGCGTACCGTCGATCTTGAAGATATGCCATCCGTGTTCGAGGAGATGTGGGAGAAATGACCGATACTCCAAAGTTCCTGCTGGTCGACGACTTGGAGGAGAACCTTCTTGCGCTGGAAGCACTTTTGGCGCGAGAAGGCCTTGAGCTGCACCGTGCAAGTGGCGGCGATGAAGCGCTCGAGCTCATTCTGGAGCACGAATATGCGCTTGCCCTGCTCGATGTACAGATGCCCGGGATGGACGGGTTCGAGCTGGCCGAAATCATGCGCGCCAATACGCGATCGCAGCACATTCCTATCATATTCCTGACCGCCGGAAGCGAAGACGCGGCGCGCAAATTCCATGGTTATGAGGCGGGCGCAGTCGACTTCATGCAGAAGCCGATCGAACCCACGATCCTGCGGTCCAAATCGAGTGTTTTCCTCGATCTGTTCGTTCAGCGTCAGCAGATCGTTGCCCAGCGTGATAAGCTGGTCGCCTTGACCGCGGCATTGAAAGCCGCAGACCTCCAGAAAAACCGGTTTCTCGGCGTACTCGCGCATGAGCTGCGCAATCCGCTCGCTGTCTTGTCCTCTGGTGTTGCCCTGCTTGAACTGCCAATGGACGACCTCGACACCGATGACGTCAAAAAATCCATGCGGCAGAACGTCCGCCATATGACCAGGCTTATCGACGATCTTCTCGATATCAACCGCATTGAGCACGGCAAGATTTCGCTTAAGAAGGAAAATCTCGACCTCGGTGAGGTTCTACCGCACGCGCTGGAAATCGCGCAGCCGGCGATCGATGCAGGAGACCATGAACTCGTCGTAAACCTGCCCGATGAACAGATTACACTGAATGCTGACCCGGCGCGCGTTGTCCAGATTGTAGGTAACATCGTGGGCAATGCGGCCCGCTACACGCCGAACGGCGGCAGGATCGAAGTGACGATTTTGAATGACGCCGACCATGTAATCTTAACGGTCGCGGACAATGGCGTGGGCATTCCATCAGAACAGCAATCCATTATCTTCGAAATGTTCGGGCAGTCGGATAATGTCCGCGGCATCAGTGGTGGGGGCCTGGGGATCGGGCTAGCTTTGGTGAAGCAGCTGGTCGAACTCCACAGCGGGGAAATACGCCTCGTCAAAAGCGTGCTGGGCGAGGGTAGTGTCTTCGAAGTTCGGCTGCCACAATCCAGATGAACGCGTTGCGATTGGTTGTCGTGGCAAAAATTTGGGCTCGGTCTAAGGAGTCAGAGATGATCATACTGGCACGATTGCCGTAACAGCCATAAATCCGCGTCAGAGCGAGTGGGGGAAGTGAATTGGGCACCATCGGGATAGTTGGCTCGGGCCCTACGGCGATCTACACGATCGCAGCGCTTGTCGCGAAGGCCACGCCGATCGAGATCACTCTTTTCGAACAGGGAAATCGGGCCGGGGTGGGTATGCCCTATGATGACGACGCCAACACGCGCCTGATGCTCGCCAACATTGCCAGCATAGAGATACCCCCAATCGGAACCACGTATCTGGATTGGTTGCGCAGCCAGCCTGCGGATTGGTTAAGCCGCTACGGCGTCGACAAGGCCAAGCTGCATGACCGCCAATTCCTTCCGCGCTTGTTATTGGGCCAATATTTCCGCGACCAATTGCTTTGGCTTGTCGAGGAGGCTCAAATTCGGGGCACCACGATAACTATCCGTGAGAATTGCCGGGTGACCGACATCGAAGCGCGTTCGGACGGTGTGGCGCTTTGGACGGACACGGATGAAGCACCGCTGCGTTTCGACTGGGTGGCCATTGCGACAGGCCATGTCTGGCCGGACGCGGACGAAGCGACCAGAGCCTATTTCCCCAGCCCATGGTCGGGACTGGTGGATGCGCAAGTGCCGCCGTGCCGTGTGGGCATCATGGGCACCTCGTTGAGCGCTATCGATGCAGCCATGGCCGTCGTTTCACAGCATGGCCGCTTTGTCGAAGATGACGAAGAGACAGTCGAGTTCGAGCTCGATCCGGAGAGCACTGAGCTCAAGATCACGCTGATGTCGCGCACCGGCATCCTGCCTGAGGCAGATTTCTACTGCCTCATCCCATACGAACCACTGGCCTGTGCAACTGCTGATGCCATCGCTGCCGAAGCCGATGCGGGCAGCGGCGGATTGCTGGATCGATGTTTCCGCTTGTTCGCAGAGGAAATTGCATTGGCTGACCCATGGTGGGCCGCGCGGGTTTCGCTGCACGAGCGCAGCGCTGATGATATAGCCGATGCCTATTTTGCAGATCGTATCGCGCACGACCCCTTTCGATGGGCGCAATTCAATCTCTCCGAGGTCGAGCGCAACAAGCGTGACCGCAAAACGGTCGCATGGCGGTATGCGATCCTGAGGATGCACGAGGTCTTTCAGGACATAGTCCCGGCTCTCGACGAAGCGGACCGCGATCGTTTCGATTCCGGGCTAAGCCGCGTTTTCATGGACAATTACGCGGCCATTCCCTCGCAATCGATCAGACGCATGCTGGCCCTTTACCGAACTGGAACCATGACGCTGCTGGAACTGGGCTCCGACTACGAAAAGGACGTCGACGATCACGGTGCAACGATTTCCGTTGGAGAAACGGACCATCGGTTCGATGTCTTTATCGACGCAAGAGGCCAGAAGCCGCTCGAATCGAAGGATCTGCCTTTCCCCCGTCTGAGGGCTCAACTGCTGGAGGCTGGCGAAGACATCCCTTCAGTCTGTGAGGATTACAGCCTCGCGCGGCCGAGCGAGGCTCGAGGACGGGTCGCGCTGGGTGCATTGCCATATCTCCTGCACGACCAGCCGTTTGTTCAGGGCATTACAGCGGGGGCCGAGATCGGAGCGAAGATGGCGGGGATGGTGATCAACGCCCCGACGCGCATTCGGCGGTTTTTTTCGCCGCAGTTTTAATTGTGACCCGCAACAAGGTTCTGAAGAAGGCGGCAGGTCGGGACCACTGACGCCACAACCGGGCAACTCCGGCTGCCCTGAAAAGCCGGCAATCGGGCTCGGCGACGGAACAAGGACGGTTTTTCCCTCTTCTTGAAGTTCGAACACATGCCGAAATCGCATATGAAAGATCTTCTGCTTCGATCACGAGCTTATCCTTGGGCGGATCGTCCACGCCCGCGGATCTGGCGCACGGCACGAAGTCACCCGCAAGATCCCCAAATGGACCCGCGCCGAGCTGTTTCAGGCAGCTGGCACCACCCGCCCGGTGTTCGTGTGGCCCAATCCACAACTGGCGCTGCTAGCCTATAGTCTGCGATCTGGCGTAAAGCCGTTTGAGGGAAGGAAAACGCCACTGTGACTGATGCTCAGTTGCCGGCGACATTTTTTCCAGTCTAGCCTCGACATAATCCAGCGAGATGTACTGCCTGCGTTCGGATTTTGAGCAGTGAAATCTCATGGTTCCGCCATGCAGACTTTCGACACCGGTAAATGCCTGACGCGCGCCATGGTACACCCTTAATGCAAAAATGTTGGAACATGGCAGCTTGCCGGCTGCGGATATATGGAACTTTTTTGAACGCTTACGCCTTTGCCCCGACATGTTCTTGCTCACGCCCATCAATTCCGGCCCGGTTATGGTCGATAGGCACAAACTGGTATCTGCGTTGCATGCGCACATCGACGACCGGGCTTTTCCCTGTGTCGGCGCAAAATCCGCTTCTAATTCGGGAATGCTCGAAGTTGTGACCGCGTGGTCGTTAACCAGCGCCTGGGACGATGTGGCGATCCACAGGGCGCTGCTTGCTTGGAGCAAGCATTATGACACAGATAGCCATGGCTTGCGCAGTCTGGCCGTGGTTTTCTCGGAACCGGGCGACCTTACCGAAGCGGAATTCGAAAAGGCCATGTGGGAACGTGTCCAATCCCTTTCGAACAAGGACAAGTGGCTGGGCCAACGCTACGAGAGCGGCGTTAGCAGCGATCCCGAGGACCCCCATTTCTCACTGAGTTTCGGCGAGAAAGCCTATTTCATTGTCGGGATGCACCCGCAGGCATCGCGCGCGGCGCGCCGGATGGCGTACCCGACCATGGTCTTCAACTTGCACGACCAGTTCGTCCGTCTGCGCGAAGAGCAAAAATATGAGAAACTGCGTACCGCTATCTTATCGCGCGACGAGAAGCTTGATGGCTCAATAAACCCGATGCTCGCCCGTCATGGAGAAATCAGCGAGGCGCGCCAATACAGCGGTCGCGCGGTCAATGACGACTGGCAATGCCCGTTTCAGGATCCCCGCAAATCATGACACACCGCATTCCCCCCCGTTCTGGAGCGGCCTTCAAGATCAAATCCGATCAAACGCTTACGGTGGTCGATCCCGAAGGAATGCAAGTAAGTGACCTGGTCGCTTTTGCTCTTCACGACCATGGCGAGGCAATCTCGAACGGCCGTACATTCGATTACGAGGAAACGATTGCGCTGACGACCGGGGCTACCTTGTGGTCAAACCGTTCGCGCAAAATGCTCGTCATTGAAGAGGATGACGTGGGGCGCCACGATTTTCTCCTGACACCCTGTTCGCGTGACACCTTCACGCATTTTTATCCCGACAAGCCCGTGCATCCCGGGTGTTTCGGTAATCTTGCTGCTGCGTTGGCGCCTTACGGCATTTCTGCTGATCAGATACCCACGGCCTTCAACATTTTCATGAACGTGCCCGTTTCGGCAAACGGATCGATTTCGGTGCTACCGCCGATCAGCCGCGCGGGTGACAAAATACGTTTTCGCGCCTGCACAGATCTCATCGTGGGACTGACTGCTTGCTCCGCGTACGCCTCCAACGGAGGAAGTTTCAAACCGATAGACTATTTTATAGGTTCTAATTGAACATATTGTTTAAAATGCACTTACGTGAATGAAATGTGGGTGGCGTGATATTTCGGCGTCAAACAACGATGCGTCTACACATTACCAATCCTTTTTTTGTGAGGTAATGATGAGAATTATGTCAATTGCTTTAGGTGGGTGTATCAGTGCCCGTCCTCATTATGGCATTACTCAAGACACCGGCGGTCATATTACCTACATCCTTGGAGCGATGACCGCTGTCGCGCGTCGCAGCGACGTTGCCAGTGCAGAAATCGTCAAGCGGCTGTTCGATGATCCGCTGCTCGATCCGGTTCATTCGCAACGTTTCGAACAGGTTGCACCGAAAGTTTCCATCACCCGAATTGACAGTGGCAACAGACGCTATCTGGCGAAGGAAGCGCTCGAGGCGGACAGGGCTGCCTTCACGCAGGCGCTGATCGCAGAGATCTCCAGTCGGCGCACGCTTCCCGACATTATTCATGCCCATTTTGCGGACGCATCCGAAGTTGCCAATGCAATCGGGCGCGTTTTCGGGATACCGTTCGTGTACACCGCGCATTCGCTCGGTCTCGACAAGGCCGCAACGATGAGCGCCGTGGACGATGGCATGCGGCGCCGCATCGATCATGAAACCGCGGCCATTGCGAATGCTGCTGCGGTGATCGGTTCATCCCGCGACGAATGCGAGCGTCAATTGGTGGCGTATCCGGGCGCCCGGATCGGCAAGATCTACCGCATCACACCGGGTACGCACAAGCTCTTGCGTGATCACAAGGCGAAAGCCGAGGCGCTGATCGCTCCTTTCCTGCGCGAGCCTGGCCGCCCGATCATTCTGGCTATTGCACGGCCCGTCTGGAAGAAGAACCTCGCCGGGCTGATCGATGCCTTCGGTAGCGATCCGCGGCTCAGGGAGATGGCCAATCTCGTGATAGTTGCCGGGCAGCGCAGGCAATCGGAAGAATGCGACGGCGAACATGCAGCAGTCTTTCGCAACATGCTCGACCTGATCGATCGGCACGACCTTTACGGGAGCGTGGCTTATCCCAAGACTCATGACGAAGAGGACGTTGCCGGGCTTTACCAGCTTGCCGCAGCAAGCCGGGGCGTGTTCGTCAATCCGGCACTTATCGAACCCTACGGGCTGACGATCGTTGAGGCTGCGTCCTATGGGTTACCCGTGGTGGCGACCCGCAATGGCGGAACGGTCGATACGGTTTCCGAGCTGGCGCATGGCGACCTCGTCGATCCGCGCTCACCTGCCGAAATAGCAGGCGCAGTCCGCCGTTTGCTGACCGACCATGCCTATTGGGATCAGTGTTCGGCCAATGGCGCCGAGAATGCCAAGACCTACACCTGGACTGCCTATGCCGCGCACTTCGTCAAGATTGCACGCCATCTGACGGCGCCCGCCATCGCCCGCGCGCCGAAATGGGTTCGCGCCGAACGATCGCGCCGCCTGCTTGCATGCGACCTCGACAACACCCTGACCGGCTGCGCCGAGGGTGTGGCGTCCTTCAGAGAGATGCTCGATCGGCGCCCCGAAATCACCTTCGTGATCGCGACCGGGCGCTCACTTGTCGAAGCGCGCCGCATCATGCGGCAGTGGGATCTGCCCGATCCTGCGGTCTGGATCACCGATGTCGGCACCCGCATCTACTGGCCCGCATCGGGTGTGCTGGTTCAAGATGAGAGTTATCTGTGCGATGTGAGCAACGAATGGCAGCCCGATGTCGTTCGCCGTGCCGCTGTGCCGATCGCCGGGCTCCAGCTGCAACCGCACTACGATCAGAACGCCTTCAAATGCAGCTGGTTCTTCAAGGACGCGGCGAGCGTGCAGATGTTGCACCGTTCGCTTGATACGGCTCATGTTCGCGCCCGCGCTATCGCAAGCCATGGCCACCTGCTTGATGTCTTGCCCCCTGACCCGTGGGGCGCGAGCGTAAGCACCTGTTGCTCAATCGAACACCCCGTGCGGATCGTTGACAACCAGCACACTGTCATTCCGCGCCAGCGCCAGCAGTGTCAGCCGACCTTCTCTTGCTCGCGCAATGGCGAGGCTCGACGGCGCACTGATCGTGATCAGGACAGGAATGCCCGCACGGACCGTCTTTTCGACCAGTTCCTGGCTGCAACGTGCTGAAAGCAAAGCAAATCCGGCGCGCCGGTCGATGTTCTGCCGACCCATGGCACCCACCAGCTTGTCGAGCGCATTATGCCGCCCGACATCCTCGCGCAGCAGGATTATGTCCCCGTCAGGCGAGCAGAACGCGGCGGCATGGGCGGCGCCTGTCGCAGCTCCGACCCGCTGGTGATCGCGCAAGACAGTCAGCGCCTTGTGAATGGCAGCGGGTGCAAGTCGCAGCGGTTCAGCCTCCACCGGATCGAGCGGTGCAAGGGCTGCCGCAATCGAATCGATGCCGCAGATGCCGCAACTGCTTTCCGATACGCGCGTCCGGGCGCGTTCGAGCAGGCGCGGCAGGCTGCGCGCCGGCAGGTTCGCGCGCGCAACCCAGCCGCCGCAGGTCTGATGCAGATGCAACGCCTCGATTTCCTGTGGCCGGGCAAGGCCCTCCGACAGTGCAAAGCCTGAAACAAAGTCTTCAAGATCGGTCGGGGTGGCCATCATCACAGCATATCCGATACCGTTGAATTCGATCGCCACAGGCGTTTCGACTGGCACGATCCGGGCAATTTCCCGCACGGCCAACGTTGCAAAATCGAGTTCGCGCATCGCATGAACCTCGACCGCCCCGCCCAGTGCCGAGCCCTGTTCCAAGGCTGCCAGAATCGCGGGCGTATTGACGTTCAACGGCGGCGGGCCGGGAAGACGGACCTGCCGTGCGCTGCAGGCCTCAACCCAAGACAGGACCGACCGCTTGCCCGCGCGCAAATGGGGTTCGAGGAACGGCGCCAGATCACTGGGCCACAGACCGAAGAGCCAGTGGGACTCCACAACCGCCGCGCCTTCGCCGGCCAGCAACCCGAGCAGGTTGTCAGGCACCGGCAGAGCGTCGACAGGCGCGGTCAGCACAGCATCGAACCCGGAGGCGCGCGCATGGATCAGCGCGGCGCACAGGCCGCCCAGGGGGCCAAGGTCAGGTTCGGGATGATCTGCGAGCAACGGCAACCCGTCACCTAGCGCCCGGTTTTCGCCCGCACACACCACGATGTCGTCGCATTGGGCGGCCAAGGCCATGCGCACATGGTCCAGCAGGCTTTGCCCCTGCCACAGCGCTGCGCCCTTGTCCGACCCGAACCGCACGCTGCGACCACCTGCCAGAATTGCACCCAAGATCCGGGATGGGGGAGGCTTCACGATCCATGCTCCTAGGCGACGGTTGCACTTGGCACCTGAAGGTTGCAGGTTGCGCCGTAGCCGCTGCGGATCAACGATGCGAATTGCAAATTGGCTCGGACACCGTCATCATTCGCAAAAGCAAAGATTTACAAGCAGATTGTTCGCTGCTGAACTGGTCTATCGACGGCCTTGTGTGGTTGGTAACAACAGGCGTTTGACCAAGCGCGGGTAAGGAGCGTCAGGTGCCCGACGACACGACAAAAGACATCAATGATCTGCCGCATTCGCCGGGCCCGGCGGGTGGCTGGGGCTCGATGAAAGGCATTGCGAGCATCTATGCCGAGACATCGGCATCGCCCGGCGCGCTCGACAGCTTGCGCAGGCTCAACAAGCCCAAGGGCGTGATGTGCGTATCGTGTGCGTGGCCCAAGCCGGCAAACTATTCGGCCTTCGAATTTTGCGAAAACGGCGCCAAGGCCACGCTGTGGGAATTGACGAGCGACCGCTGCACCCCGGCGTTTTTCGCCGAGGAGCCCCACACCGTCACCGCTCTACGTGAGTGGTCGGATCACGAACTCGAAAAGTCGGGCCGGCTCACGCATCCGCTGAAATACGATGCCGCATCGGACCGCTATGTCGCAGTCGAATGGGACGACGCTTTCAACGACATCGGCGCCATCTTGCGCGATCTGCCGCGCGATGATGTGGTGTTCTACGCATCAGGCCATGCCGGGCTGGAGGCGAGTTATCTCTATTCCCTAATGGCGCGCGCCTATGGCAACAACAACCTGCCGCAAAGCTCGAACATGTGTCATGAGACCACTTCGGTTGGATTGAAGA
Organism: Porphyrobacter sp. AAP60; assembly: GCF_001296025.1. Classification (GTDB taxonomy): domain Bacteria; phylum Pseudomonadota; class Alphaproteobacteria; order Sphingomonadales; family Sphingomonadaceae; genus Erythrobacter. Next base: position 15,637 of record NZ_LJHV01000013.1, read on the forward strand.
AGGTGATCGGATCCCCTGTCGGCACGGTGACGTTTGCCGATCTGGACGAGACCGACTGCTACTTCTTCTTCGGGCAGAACCCCGGAACCAACAGCCCGCGTTTCCTGCACAATCTTAAAGATTTGAAAGACCGCGGCGGCAAGATCGTCACCTTTAATCCGGTGATCGAGCAGGGGCTGGTGTCCTTCGTGGATCCGCAAAATCCTCTGGCGATGATGACGGGAAAGGAGACGATCATCTCCGACCAATACCATCAGGTGCAATCGGGAGGCGACGTGGCGGCGATCCTCGGTCTGTGCAAGGTTGTGGTCGAGGTCGACGATCGCGCGCGCGAAAAAGGGTGGGACGCGGTCATCGATCATGCTTTCGTCGCAGAGCACACCACCGGCTTTGGCGAATTCGTCGCCTGCTGCCGGGCAACCGGGTGGGCCGACATCGAGCAGGCCAGCGGGTTGACTGAAGCCGCACTGCGCGATGCGGCCATGGTCTACATTCAGGCTGAAAAAGTGATCGGCGTCTATGGAATGGGCTTCACCCAGCATGCTCATGGCGCTCTCAACATTGCGATGCTGGTCAACTTATTGCTTCTCCGCGGGAATATCGGGCGGCCCGGCACAGGCTGCTGCCCCGTGCGCGGCCATTCGAACGTGCAGGGCCAGCGCACCGTCGGGGTCGCGGAAAAGGCGCATTTCGTGCCACTGGAACGGCTGAAGGCGCAGTTCGATTTCGACCCGCCGACCAAGGACGGGATGCATGTGGTCGACGCGGTGCAGGGCTTGATCGACCGCAAGGTGCGCGGCATTATTTCACTCGGCGGAAATCTGGTGCGCGCTGTCCCCGACCAGCAACGCATGGAGCAAGGCTGGGCCGCGCAGGATCTGGTTGTGATGGTCTCCACCAAGCTCAACCGCAGCCATCTTTATCCGGGCAAGGCCGCCTATATCCTGCCATGCCTTGGCCGAGCCGAGGTCGACGAGCAGGCCTCCGGCAATCAGGCCGTGACGAGCGAAGACAGCTTTTCGATGATCAGCGGATCGATCGGCCATCGTCTACCTGCATCGGAGCACCTGAAAAGCGAACTTGCGATCGTGGCAGGCATCGCCAAGGCGACGCTCGCCCCCAATCCCAAGCTCAAATGGGACGAGTGGACGGGCGACTATTCGCTCGTGCGCGATCTGATCGAAGCCACCTACCCTGTCGATTTTCGCGACTTCAACAAACGGATATTCCAGCCCGGCGGGTTCTGGCGCGTGAATGACGCGGCGCAGCGGGTGTGGAACACTGACAGCGGCAAGGCGGAGATCACCACACCCTCCCGGCTGAGCGCACATGGCTTTGCGGACAAGCCTGGACGCTATCGCTTGCTGACGATGCGCTCCAACGATCAGTTCAATACGACTATTTACGGGTATTCCGACCGGTTCCGCGGGATCGAAGGTACCCGCGATGTCGTGCTGATGAATCCCACTGACATTGCCGAGGCGGGGCTCGCTGATGGCGATAAGGTAAAACTCGTCTCGGACTACGACGGCGATGATGTCGAGCGCGTTCTGGGCGGTTTGACGCTTGTCGCGTACAATCTTCCGCGCGGCACGATTGCGGGCTATTATCCCGAATGCAATGTGCTGGTGCCGATCACGCACCATGACGAGACATCGAAGACACCGGCCTCCAAATCCGTGCCCGTAAGGATCCACCCCCTCTAGCAAACTGTGGATTGTGAGATGAAGGTGGTCTAATTTCACCCGGCTTTGCGCTGGGAGCGCCGTCGCACGGCCGGTGTTTAAAGGGGATTGAGCATGGCAGCACGCGCCTATTGGTCTGGCCAGATACGCCTGGCGCTGGTTTCGATCCCGGTCGAGGTCTTCTCGGCCACGAAATCGGGCGCACAGATCCGGTTCAACCAGATCCACAAACCCAGTGGCAAGCGGATCGCCTATGAAAAGGTCGTTCCCGGCATCGGCGCGATCGACCGCGATGAAATCATCAAGGGCTTCGAGGTCGAGAAGGGCAGCTATGTCCTGTTGGAAGAGCGCGAGATCGAAGCGGTGAAGATCGAAAGCAAACGTACGCTCGAACTGGTCCAGTTCGTCGACGCTGATGAGATCGATCCGCTCTATTTCGAAAAGCCCTATTACGTCGCCCCCAAGGACGAGCTGGCAGAAGAAGCCTTCGTGGTGCTGCGCGAGGCGCTGCGAAAGGCGCGCAAAGTCGCGCTGGGCCAGCTTTCGGTCCGCGGCAGCGAGAAACTGGTGGCCTTGAAGCCGTGCGGTAAGGGCTTGTTGCTGGAAACGCTGCGCTATGCCGACGAAGTGCGGCAGGGTCGATCGTTCTTCAGCGACATCGACGATACTGCGCCCGATGCCGAACTGCTCGACCTTGCCACAACGCTGATCGACAAGCGCACCGCGCCATTCGACGCCAGCGAGTTCAAGAACCGCTATGTCGACGCTCTGCGCGAGCTGATCGACAAGAAGGCCAAGTCCAAAACCGGCCGGGCGATCATCGAAGACGCAGGTGATACTTCGTCTGCCGGCAGCAATGTCGTGGACCTGATGACCGCGCTCAAGAAATCGGTGGGGGCAAAAGGCGCAGGATCGGCAAAGTCCAAGCAGCCCGCCAAGTCTTCGGCCAAAACGCCCAGCAAGGCTGCCGCCAAATCGAAAACATCGGGCACGCCGCGCAAGCGGGCCTGAGTTTGGGGTATGGGCAAGCGTTCCGATCCGCTCGCAACCTACAACGCCAAGCGCGATTTCACCAGGACCGCCGAACCGAAGGGCGAGGTGCCTGCCAAAGCGGGGGCAGGCGGCAATCGTTTCATCATCCAGAAACACGCCGCCTCGCGGCTGCACTGGGACCTGCGGCTCGAGATCGACGGCGTGCTCAAGAGCTGGGCGGTTACCAAGGGGCCAAGCCGCGATCCTGCCATCAAACGCTTGGCGGTTCGCACCGAGGATCACCCGCTTTCCTATGCGGAGTTCGAAGGCGCGATCCCGGCCAAGGAATATGGCGGTGGCACGGTGATGCTGTGGGATCGCGGCACGTGGGCACCGATCGCGGGCAAGAGCGCCGCCGATCTGGACGACGGGCATCTCCATTTCACGCTCGATGGCGAGCGGATGAAGGGCGAATGGCTGCTGATCCGGTTGAAGCCAAGGCCGGGCGAAAAACGCGAGAACTGGTTGCTCCGCAAGATCAACGACGATCATGCCGCAGCCGATGAAGCATTGGTCGAGCAGAACCTTACCAGCGTGCTGACAGGTCGATCGATGGCCGAGATTGCCGCTGGCAACCAAGGTAGCGCCGCATCAGCCCCCGCCGATGAAAAAGACGTTGCCGCAAGCATGGCAAAGGCCGGCAAGCCCGGCGCGAAACGCCCCCATCGGCGCGGTTCCTCCAAACGGCCCGGATTTCGCGCGCCGCAGCTGGCCACACTGGTCGATGCGGTGCCGACCGGCAACGGCTGGATGCACGAGATCAAGTTCGATGGATACCGCGCGCTGATCGCTGCCAAGGGCGAGGATGTGAGGGTCTTCACCCGCTCCGGCCAGGATTGGACCGACAAGTTTGCCCCGCTGGCTGCGGCAATCGCCGCGCTTGATCTGCCGTCGGCGCTGATCGATGGCGAGATTGTCGCGCATGATGCCATCGGCAATCCCGATTTCTCGGCGTTGCAGGCCCTCCTCAAACGCGGTCGCGGCGCACAGGGGCCGGACGACGCCCTCGCGTTCTACGCCTTCGATTTGCTTGAGGCGGACGGAGAGGATCTGACCGGGCTTGCCAATATCGAGCGCAAGGAAAGGCTCGAAGCGCTGCTCGCTTCCGCGGAACCCCCAATCAATGTTGCCGACCATGTCATTGGCGCGGGTGAACAACTTCTGCGAGCCATGTGCGGTGCTGGACAGGAAGGCATCATCTCCAAATCGATCGACGCGCCTTACCTGCACAAGCGCAGCCACAGCTGGGTGAAGGTCAAATGCATCCGGCGACACGAATTCGTGATCGTCGGATGGAAGGCCTCCAACACGAAGGCGCGCCCCTTTGCCTCGCTGCTGCTGGCCCAACATGAAGACGGTTCGCTGGTTTACAAAGGCAATGTCGGCACTGGTTTCGGCGACGAGGAACTGGGCCGCATGGCGGCGCGTCTGAAACGGCTGGAGCGCAAAACGCCGCCGCTCGACGTCGATCGCACGGCCGCACGGGGCGTCACTTGGGTCAAGCCGGAATTGGTCGCCGAGATCGCCTTTGCCGAATTCACGGCCCAAGGGCGGGTGCGTCACGCCAGCTTCGTCGGGCTGCGCGGCGACAAGCCCGCGCGCGAGGTCACTTCCGAAACCCCCGCGTCTTTGCTCGCCCCTGTCAGCAACGTCGACATTACCAGCCGTGACCGTGTGATCTTTCCCGATACCGGCCAGACCAAAGGCGAACTTGCCGATTACTATGCGGCCATAGCGCCCGCCATGCTGCCCTTCGTCGCCGAACGGCCGATCAGTCTAGTTCGTTGTCCGCAGGGGCGCGCGCGCAAATGCTTTTTCCAGAAACACGATAGCGGCGCGCTCGGCGATGCAGTGCAGCATGTCCCGATCCTTGAAAAAGACGGCGGGAGCGAGGACTATTTATTCGTCACCGACCAGCGCGGCATCCTGCAATGCGTGCAAATGGGCACGATCGAGTTTCACGCCTGGGGGTCGCGGGTTGACGCGATCGATCAGCCCGAGCGCATGATCTTCGATCTCGATCCCGACGAGGGCCTCGGCTTCGAAGACGTCAAGCGCGCCGCAACTGACATTCGCGCGCATCTCGCTGATCTGGGTCTGATCAGCTTTGCAATGCTGTCAGGAGGAAAGGGCGTGCATGTGGTCGTGCCGCTCACCCCGGGGCATAATTGGGAGACGCACAAGGACTTCGCCCGGCGGTTTGCCGAAGCCTTGTCGCTCGCCGCGCCGGACCGCTTCACCGGCAACATGAGCAAGGCCAAGCGCACCGGAAAGATCTTCATCGACTGGCTTCGCAATCAGCGCGGCGCGACTGCAGTGGTGCCATTTTCCGCCCGCGCACGCGCCGGCGCGCCCATCGCGGTTCCGATTGCATGGAACGAGCTTGCCGGCTTCGATAACGCCCATCCGTTTGCGATCGGCGATGCTGACGCGCTGCTTGAACGCTCTAGGTCGCCGACGTTGAAGGGTTGGGGCTTTGCTGCGCAGTCGCTCCCTACAGTGTAACGCACAAGGTGCCGACGCTAGGCGCTCCAGAAAGCCGTAAAGAGCAAAGCGCAGCAACTTTCTGGCACCCCTCTGAGTTTAGTCTGCTTTGGGGTCGAAAACTGAAGGGCAGGAATTTTGCGAAAGGCGCGCAAAGCAGACATGCCGCTTACTTGTCTGGGCGGCTTGCCGCGGAACTTGCCCTTATCGCGGGCGATCTTCATGCCTTCGCGGGTGCGCAGCCGGATCAGGTCGCTTTCGAACTCGGCGAAGGTGGCGAGGATGTTGAAGAACATTCGGCCCATGGGATCATTGGGGTCGTAAACCTGCTTGCCCAGCGCGAGGCTCACGCCTCGCTTCTCCAACTCGTCTGTGATCGCTCGGGCATCGGGCACGGACCGGGCAAGGCGATCGAGCTTGGGTACGACCAACGTCTCGCCGGCGCGGACCGCGGCCAACGCCTAGGCGCGGCCGGGGCGGTCGCGGTTGCGGCCGGTCAAGCCGTGGTCGGTGTAGATGCGGTCCTTGGGGACGCCGAGTTCGATCAGCGCCCGGCGCTGGGCGGTGAGATCCTGCTTATCGGTCGAGCAGCGGGCATAGCCGATGAGGGTGTTGGTCATTTGTAACGGATGAGGCCCTTGTGTGAGAAAATAAAGCGGACCACCTTGATGAGAGAGCGGGCAAGCCGGATTTGCGGAGGGAAGGGGGGAATGACCGCTGGCCGCCAGAATGTGTCCGATGAGCGATTCCTTTCGGACAACCATCGGCAAGGCTCCATTGCTGTTGCAGATGGGCGCCTCTGATGGTGGTAACCGCTCGTTGAGGCGCATTGAGGTGGCTATGCCACGCAAGCGTTCAGGTGGCAACTTCGCTAGCTTATGCCTAAGTTTGCATTTTGTTGAATTCCAGGGGCTCCCCGGCTAGAGTGTTGCCCTCGACCAATTCAGCAGGAGTCGGAGCCGGCATGACAATCCAAGTCAACATCACGCCCAATGGCCGGATGAGCCTTCCGGCTGACATCCGAAAGCGGCTCGGGCTTGTCGGCGGCGGCGCGGTCTATCTGGATGAGACGCCGGATGGCCTGGTTCTGCGAACCGCCGCTCAGGCTGTGGCCCGCGCTCAGGCTTTGGCGAAGCAGTACACTGAAGGAAACCCGGAAGCCTCTGTCGCGGCTTTCTTGGTCAAGCGTCGCGAGGACAGCGGGGAGTGAGCGAGATCGTACTGGACGCCTCCGCCCTCATCGCCATGCTGAAGGGAGAGAAGGGTGCCAACAAAGTCGCAGGAGCAATAGCAGACGCCCGGATATGCACGATCAACTATGCCGAGGTGGTCACCCACTTCATCCATCTTGGCATGCCTGAGCGCGAGGTCGATGCCATGCTCGATCCACTGCCGATGACGATTGTGCCGACGGATAAGGCACTGGCTCAAATGGCGGGGCGGTTGCGGGCCGTCACTGCCGATCACGGGCTATCGCTCGGCGACCGCTTCTGCCTTGCGCTGGCGCAACGCGATGGTCTTCCGGCTTGGACCAGTGATCAGAGCTGGAAGGGGGTCGCCGATGCCGTCAAAACCAAGGTCGTCGCTATTCGATGATTTCCAGAGGCGAGGGCAGGGCGGTTGCCATCTCACTGGTGTTGCGCCGCCACAATCCTGCCTGGCAGCTTCAACGGGTTTCTCGCCGAAAGCGGAAATTCGCAAATCGACCCCTTAACGGTAATTCACGCTTCGCCTATTCTACGAGTGAGCAGGCAGTTGGGGGATCTATG
>NZ_LJHV01000014.1:0-17500 GCF_001296025.1 Porphyrobacter sp. AAP60
GTATGGCGGGTTCGGCAGCGCCGCGCCGCCCGCGGTGCAAGCCTATGTCGCGTCGCGCACGCCGCGGGCCGAACGCACGCAGGCGCTATCCCTGATCGCATCGAGTTTCGGTCTTGGCACGGTGATCGGCCCGGCGCTGGCCCCGCTGATGGTGCTGCCGCTGCTGGGGTTTGGGCTCACCGGGCCGTTCATCTGCTTTGCCGCCATTGGGATTGCCGCGCTGGTGCTGCTGCGCTGGCGCCTGCCCGATGACGAGCCGCAATATGCCGCACGCGGACAGGCCGCGCCCTATTCCAGCGGTTCTGGCGCGCCAAGCGATCCGCAGGTCGCGCCAGAAGCGGACGAGGCGGGGGAGCCGCCACGTCTCGGCTGGCTTGATCCGCGGCTGCGGCCATGGGTGTTTGCCGGGTTCTTCGGCGGCCATGCGCAGGCGATGGTCCTGGGGATTTCGGGCTTTCTGGTGCTCGACCGGCTGGGCCTGCGCGATACGCCCGCCGAAGGGGCCGGGCCGGTCGGCCTCGTGCTGATGAGCGGCGCGATTGCGACCCTTCTGGCGCAATGGGGGTTGATCCCGCGCTTCAATCTCGGCCCGCGTGCGGCGACCTTGTGGGGGATCGTAACCGCAGCATTCGGCACGCTGGTGCTGGCAGTGGCAGGCGATCTGCATCTGATTGCGCTGGGCTATGCGATTGCATCGCTCGGCTTCGGGCTGTTCCGGCCGGGCACCACGGCGGGCACATCGCTGGCGGTCACGCGCGCGGAACAGGGGCAGGCGAGCGGCATCGTCGCATCGCTGGCAGGGGCCAGTTACATCTATGCTCCGGCGCTGGGCGTGTGGCTCTATGGCCATTCCGACTGGCTGGGTTTCGGTTTGATCGTGGCACTGTGCGCTGCCGTGCTCGCGCATGGCTGGTTCACCCTGCAGGCCGACGCGACCCTGACAGCGGAACGCGAGACGTTTGAATAGGCGCCTTTTTCGGGCGGTCTACAAAATCTCCAGCACAGTGTCCTGCGGGCGGCACAAGCGCACGCCCTTTTCGGTCTCGACCAGCGGCCGTTCGATCAGGATCGGATCGGCCACCATCGCTGCCAGCACCGCCGCGTCATCGGCATCGGGCAGGCCGCGCTCCGCTGCATCCGTGCCGCGCAGACGCAAGCCCTGCTGCGGGCTGATCCCGGCATCGCGATAAAGCTGGGCGAGTTTTTCGGCGCTTGGCGGCTGCTTGAGGTATTCGACCACTGTCAGGTCGACCTTGCTGAGATTCTCCAGAATCGCCAGCGTCTTGCGTGAAGTGCCGCACGCGGGGTTATGCCAGATTGTCGCCTTCACAGCCGCTTCCCTTGCCTGTCTACAGAACGCAAGCGGCATAGGCCGTGACTGCCGAAAAAGCCACAGACTGATGATAATCAGTTTCAGTGCCGCAAAGGCCTTGCAGTTGCGAATAATTTGCAATAGCTGCCTCGCACCGACGAGAAAGGCCCCTTATGATTCACTCCTTCGCCCGCTCCGCCCTGCTGCTGGGTTGTGCCAGTATTGCATTTCCGGCTCTGGCCGAGGTTGCACCGGGCTCTGTCGAAACCAGTGCAGAGGCCACTTCAGCCGAAGACGCGGGCGAACGCGGGCCGATCATCGTGGTCACCGGCGATGTGCTTTATGCCAACCGGATGAACGCGCTGAAAACGCCGACCCCGATTATCGATGTGCCGCAATCGCTCAGCATCACCACGGCTGACCAGATCGTGCGGCAGGGCTTCGATTCTGTTGGCGACATCGTCAACTACACCCCTGGCGTCACCAATTCGCAGGGCGAAGGCCACCGCGATTCAGTGGTGTTTCGCGGCGTTCGCTCTACCGCGGACTTCTTCGTTGATGGCGCGCGCGATGATGTGGAATATTACCGCGGGCTCTACAATCTTGAACAGGTCGAAATCCTGCGCGGGCCCAATGCTTTGTTGTTCGGGCGTGGCGGCACCGGGGGCATTCTCAACCGCGTGACCAAAAAGGGCGTGGTGGGCGAAACCTTCACCGGCTACCGCGCATCGATCGACACTTTCGGCGCCTATGACATATGGGCCGATCTCAACCTTGCCACCAGCGATAACACAGCGCTGCGGATCAACGCGGCCTATGAAAGCCTGCGCAACCACCGCGATCTGTTTGATGGCGAACAGTTCAGCGTAAACCCGACCTTCCGGGCAGAACTGGGCGCAGCCACGACGATCGATCTGTCTTACGAATACCTCAATCACGAACGCTTCATCGATCGCGGCATCCCCAGCGATGACAATGGCGATCCGGCGCGCTTCCTGCAGCGCATCACATTCGGCGATCCCGACAACAATTACGCGACCTTCGAGGCCCATGTGCTGCGCGGCACGATCCAGCACAGCTTTTCGGATAGCCTGAAAGGCAACTTCACCGCTTCTTACGGTGATTACAACAAGGTCTATTCGAACTTCTTTTCGGTGGGCTATAACCCGGCAAGCAATGTGATCGCGATTGATGGCTACATCGATAACGGACAGCGCCGGAACCTGATCCTTTCGGGCAATCTGATCGGTGAATTCGATACCGGCGGGATCGGCCATACGCTGATCGTCGGCGGCGAATATATCGACACCAGCAACAACAACGACCGGTTTAATGCGGTATTCGATACCGCCGTGGCCGATGGTCGCCGCGCCGATGTGGAATTCTTTTCCGCCACCCGGCCCTTCGCGCTGCGCGGGGGCGTGGGCACGCTGGCAGACGGACGCACAACCCGCGTCGGCTTCACCGCGCTGAATGATGATACCGAGGCCGACCTCACAGTGTTATCTGCCTATATCCAGGACGAAATCCGGCTGGCTGATTGGCTCCGCTTGGTTGTGGGCGCACGGTTCGACAGCTTCGAAATCACCGTGCTCGACAACCGCAGCGGCGCGGTGCGAACCCGCAAGGACGAAGAAATCACCCCGCGTTTGGGCGCGATCCTGAAGCCGCAGGACAACATTTCGTTCTACACCAGCTATTCGGAAACCTTCCTGCCACGGTCGGGTGATCAGTTTGCCGATATCGCCCCTCCCGCCGATGCGCTTGATCCCGATACTTTTTCGAACCTTGAAGCCGGGGTGAAGTGGGATATCCGTCCCGGTCTCGCGCTGACAGGTGCGGTGTTCCAGATCGAACAATCCTCGCCGCAGGTGGCCGATGCCAATCCCGATACGCTAGAGGTGGTGGATTCAAAGATCCGCGGGTTCGAGGCATCGTTGCAGGGAAGGGTCACCAGTGGCTGGTTCCTGACTGCGGGCTATTCCTATCTCGATGGGGAACAGGTGGGCCGCACCGGCCCGACCGGGCTTCGCCTGCGCGAATTGCCGGAACACATGTTTTCGATCTGGAACAGCTTCCAAGCGACCGACAGGCTCGGTTTCGGCCTTGGTGTGACGGCTCAGGACGAAAGCTTTGCCGATAATGGCAATACCGTGACCCTGCCCGCCTATGCGCGGGTCGATATGGCAGTGTTCTATGACGTTTCAGACAATCTGCGCCTGCAGCTTAACGTCGAAAACCTGCTGGACGAATTGTATTTTCCCACCGCCCATTCGGCCGATGATATTACCGTAGCACCGCCGCTGAATGCGCGGTTCACCGTCACCGGCAGGTTCTGACGGATGGTTATTCCGGCGCTGGCACCCGCAGCGCCGGAACCGCCTTGGCGGCGTCTTCAGCGCTGATGCCGGGGGCGGGCGCGGCGCTGATCCGTTCCTGCCGCCGCGCCACGCGGGACGCCTGCTCCACCGCCTTGATCAGCCGCGGATAGACCCCGCAGCGGCAGATATTGGGGATGCCCGCCGCAATATCATCGCGCGTGGGGGCGGGATTGCGCAGCAACAGCGCAGCGGCGGAAATGACCATGCCCGGTGTGCAGAACCCGCACTGGATCGCCTGCTGCGCCACCATCGCCTGTTGCACAGGGTGGGCACGGTCGGCCGATAGGCCCTCGATGGTGGTGATGATCCGCCCTTCGGCCTCGGCCAGCGTGATCGCGCAGGATCGCAGCGCCACACCATCGACCAGCACCATGCAGGCCCCGCCGCAATCGCCGCCGTCGCCTCCCATGCCGCCACAGGCCTTGGTGCCGGTGAGGTTCATCGCTTCGCGCAGCGCGTAGAGCAGCGGCATACGGGGATCGAGATCGAACTCGACCGGCCGGTCGTTAACGGTCATGCGCGACATGGAGCTGCCTTGGTGCCTTAGCTGCGCCAGCTATCGTCGATCTTGTCGACCCGGCGCTTCCACGCTTCGAAATCGAACATGCCCGCGCCGCCCTGCCCGCTCATCACCGACAGATCGCGCTGGTGCACATCGACCACTTCCTGCGGGACGAGCACGGGATTGCCCATGCCCAGCGTCGCCACCTGAATCTCGCAAGCGCGCTGCAAGGCCCACATCTTCACGAACATCCCCTGGATGGTGCGGTCCATCACCACAGGGCCGTGGTTGCGCAGCATCAGGATGGTGTGATTGCCAAGGTTCTGCACCAGCCGCTCGCCTTCTTCGGCGCGCACGGTGATGCCTTCGAAATCGTGATAACCGATCTGGCCCTGAAAATTGCAGGCGTAGAAATTGGTCGGCAGCAGCCCGTCCTTGTGGCTCGATACGGCCATGGTGGCGGTGGTGTGAACGTGGCAGATCGCATCGGCACGGCTGCCCAGATGCTTGTGGAAATAGGCGTGCTGGGTGAAGCCCGCCTTGTTCACCATGTACGGCGACCCGCCGACATTATTGCCTTCGACATCGATCTTGACGAGGTTGCTGGCCGTCACTTCGCTATACAACAGGCCGAAGGGATTGATCAGGAAAGTGTTGTCCTCCCCCGGAACCTTCAGCGAGATGTGGTTGTAGATAGATTCCGACCAGCCGAGGTGATCGAAGATCCGGTAGCACGCGGCCAGATCCAGCCGGGCCTGCCATTCTTCCTTGCTGCATGAGCCCTCCAGACTGTCGGGCGCGGGTTTCAGCTGGGTTGCCATGGGCTATTCCTCTCTACATTGTCTTTGCCATCGCTATCGCATGCGCAGGGAATGCTTTGCAAGCCGCCTGCGCCAGGGCTAGGCCGTGGGGGAATGAACGCTACCGTCCCTTCCTCAGCCAAACTGGTCAGCGGCAGCATTCCCGGGCATCTGGTCAGCCAGACCCTGCCGATGGTCATCGGTGTCGCCGCGATCATGTCGATCGGTATCGTCGATACCTACTTCATCGGCCAGCTTGGCAGCGATGCGCTGGCGGCGATCAGCTTCATCTTCCCGGTATCGGTTGCCACCACCTCGCTGGGTGTCGGGATCATGGTGGGGATCAATTCGGTGGTCGCCCGCGCCTTGGGCGAAGGCGACTTTGACCGGGCGGCGCGGCGGGCCAATTTCGGGATCGTGTTTGCGGCGGCCTGCGGGTTGCTGATGGGCGTAGCCCTGTGGCTGCTGATCGATCCGATCTTCACCGCGATGAACGCGCCCCCTGCCCTGATGCCGCTGATCCGCGCTTACATGCAGCCCTATGCGGCGGGATTTCCGCTGATCCTTGTCATCATGGGCTTCAACGGCGTGCTGCGCGGTCAGGGCGAGGCGCGGCGCACCAGCACCATCAGCATTGCTTACGCCGCCGCTAACTGGGTGCTCGATCCGCTGCTGATCACCGGGGCTTTAGGGTTTGAGGGCTTCGGCATGGCGGGCGCGGCCTATGCTACGGTGATCGGCTGGGGGATCGGCATTGCCGTAGCCCTGTGGCTGACCCGCAGCACCGCCTTGCCGCTGAACCTTGGCCTGCTGCGCCATTGCAGTCTGGTCGATCCGGCCAAAGCAATCATCAAGGTCGGGCTGCCTGCCGCCTTCTCCAATGCGATCAACCCGCTGGGCCTTGCCGTGCTGACTGCGCTGGTGGCGCTGGAGGGCGAAGCGGCGGTGGCCGGGTTCGGCGCGGCGGGGCGCTTGCAAAGCTTCGTAATCGTGCCGCTGCTGGGCCTGTCTGGCGCGATTGGCGCGATTGTCGGGCAGAACTGGGGGGCGGGACGGATCGACCGCGCGCGGGAGGCGACGCTGTATGCCGCGGGGTTCTGCATCTTCTGGGGGCTGGTGGTGGCCATCGCGATGATCGCCGCGGGGGAGAGTTTTGCCCGCCTGTTCACCGATGATCCGCAAGTCATCGCCGAATTCGCGCTCTACCTCGAAATCGCGGCGTGGGGTTATGCCGGGTTCGGGCTGCTGATCGTGGGCAATGGCATCATGAATGCGGTCGACAAGGCAGGCTTTGCCCTGGTGCAATCGGTGGCGCGGGTGTTTCTGGTGATGCTGCCCGCGGCGTTGGTGCTGCAACCATCGCTGGGGTCTTCCGCGATCTATACCGCTGAACTGGCAGCCAATCTGTTCGGCGCGCTATCGGCCATCGTGCTGGTGCGTTACATCTTTGCGCAGCGCGGCCCGTCCCAAGGCATGGAAGCACCCTTGCGCTAGGCCATTATTAACCAACCGTGCCGCATAGCGTTGCCCGCAAAGCGAAAAGGGCGCGCGACCTGATGGACGATCTGCTGGCGGAATTCATCGCCGAGACGCGGGAAATGCTGGAGGCTTCCAGCGGCGAGATCGTCGCGTGGGAGGCCGATCCGGCTGACCGCGCGCGTCTGGATACGATCTTCCGCTTCGTCCACACCGTCAAAGGCAATTGCGGCTTTTTCGATTTCCCCCGCCTTGCGCAGCTGAGCCATGCGGCAGAAGATGCCCTGTCCGATTGCCGCGGCGGGCGGCGGGAACCCGATCACCAACTCGTTACCGCCGTGCTCGCCATTATCGACCGGATTGCGCAAATGATCGACGCGATCGAGGCGGGCGATCCCTTCCCCGAAGACAGCGACGAAGCCCTGATTGCAGCGGTGAATGTTTCACGTGAAACATACGCAAGCGATGGGCAAGAAGGGGTCAAGGAGGCATCAAGCGCGCCCCTGCACGCCTCTGCCACCGAACAATTTGCCCTTGGCCAAGCCGATCCGTCCGAAGATCCGGCTGCCACAGCGCCGGTGCGCCGCGCCGATCCTGCCGGTTCCGCAAGCTCTGGGCAGCGCACCATCCGCCTGCCGGTCGAACTGCTCGACCGGGTGATGAGCGGCGTTTCGGATATGGTGCTGGCCCGCAACGATCTGGCCCACCGGCTGCGGCAGGCGGGCAACCAGCCGACCATCGACGGCCCGTTCGAACGCCTGACCACGATCCTCACCGATGTGCGCGATGCGATTACGCGGATGCGGATGCAGCGGATCGAGACGCTGTTCGGCGTCCTGCCCCGCCTGATCCGCGATCTTTCTGCCGAACTGGGCAAGCAGGTGATGGTCGATTGCGATGGCGGCGATGTGGAACTCGACCGCGAAATGATCGAAACGATCCGCGATCCGCTGACCCATATCATCCGCAACGCCATCGATCACGGGATCGAAGCGCCGTCCGCCCGCCTTGCCGGTGGCAAGCGCGAAATCGGGCTGCTGGCGCTGGCCGCGCGCCAATCGGGCAACACCATCGCCATCGTCATCAGCGATGACGGGCGCGGGCTGGACGAGGACCGCATTGCCGAAAAGGCGATTGCCACCGGCCTGATCACCGCTGCCGAGCGGTCTGCGATGAGCCGCGACAAGATCCTCAACCTGATCTTCGAACCCGGATTTTCCACCGCCGAAGTGGTCAGCAATGTCTCTGGCCGGGGTGTCGGACTGGATGTGGTACGCCAGAACCTCGAAAAGGTCGGCGGCAGCATCAAGGTGGCCAGCGCGCCGGGCCGGGGCACGCAGTTCACCATGCAGATTCCCCTCACCCTCAGCATCATCGCGGGGCTGACAGTGGAGGTGAGCGATCAACGCTTCGCCATTCCGCAATCCTATGTCGAGGAAATCGTTCAGGCTTCGGCCAAGGCGCTTGATCTGACCCAGATGGGCGATACCGCGCTGATCACGTTCCGCGGCAACCGCGTGCCGTGCCTGATGCTGGCCGATGTGCTGGAACTGCAACAGAGCGAGGCCGCCCGCCGCGATCCGACACTGGTGATGCTGCGACTGGCGAGCGGCGATCTGTTTGCGCTGGCGGTCGACCGGATTCACAACCACGGCGATCTGGTGGTCAAGCCGCTGGCGCCTGCGGTGATGAAATGCGGGATTTATGCCGGATCGACCTTGCTGGATGATGGCCAGCCGGTGCTGCTGCTCGACATCGCCAATATCGCTGCCGCGCATGATCTGGTGTCGGAAGCCCGCACCCGCGTGCTCCAGCCGATGGACGAAACGGCGGCGGTGCAGGAATTGCCGCAAGCCATGCTGTTCACCGATTTTACCGGCCGCCGGTCAGCCGTGCGGCTGGAACTGGTGCAGCGGATCGAAACTGCGCCGGTCAGCGCGATCGACCATTCCGGCCCGCGCCCGCGCGTGGTGATCGACGGCTTGATCCTGCCCTTGATCGGCCTGCCCGAAGCGCAGCTTACCGCCCCCAAGAACAACGGCCGCGTGCGCCTGCTGCGGCTGAGCGACGGGGCGGGCGATCTGCTTTATGCCGTGCGCGAAGTGGAGGACGCGGTGGAGCTTTCCTCGCCGCTGCGCCCGGTTCCCGAAGACCCGCTGGCCGAGGCGGTGACGCTGATCAATGGTGCGCCGGTAACGCTGATCGATGCCCACGCGCTGTTTGCCATGCATGGCGAAGTGCCCGTCGCTGCCAGCCGCCCGCGCTGCTGTTTGCCCGATGACGAATGGGCACACACGATCCTTGCCCCGCTGGTCACCTCTGCCGGTTACGAAGTAGTGGCCGAAGACACCGCCGATCCTGCCACCATCGCCATCGTGTTTGACGAAGTGTTCGAAGTGGCCGAGGCTTTGGGCCGTGCCCCCGCCGGCCCGGTGATCCGCCTGCGCGATCATCCCGATACCGCAGCGGATGCGTCCACCATCTACCGTTATGACCGCGAAGCGCTGCTGGCAGCGCTGGCCCACGCGGCCCGCACCCTTCCTGTTTCTCCCCTTCACGCCGGAGCACGCGCATGAACGGCCATCTGCTTGTGATTGCCCAGATTGCCGGACGGCGCTGTGCCTTCAGCGCGCTTGATGTGAAATCGGTGATCGATCTCGGCGCGATTACGCCGATCCCGCGAGCGCCCGCACACATCACCGGCATCACCGCGTTGCGCAGCCAGGCCCTGACCGTGATCGATTGCCGACTGGCCATCGGTTTTACAGGCCAAACCTGGCCGACCGACGAACGCGCTGCCGTGGTTGCCGATAGCGGCCATTCCTATGCACTGCTGGTCGATGGAATCGAAGATATCACGACCGCTGTCGGCGATCCGGGGCAGGTGCCTGGCGGCTTCGGCCCGGAATGGTCACGTGTCGCGACAGGCATGATCGAAACGATGATCGGCCCGGCCCTGCTGATCGGCCTGCCCGCGCTGCTGGCCGGGCCGGAGGCAATGCGCGGGGAAATCGAGGCTGCGCTTTAATCCTATGCTTACCATCGCCCCCTAGGCTTGGGTCTCAAACCACAGGACTCGCCATGAAAACCTGCCTTATCGTCGATGATTCACGGGTGATCCGCAAGGTTTCGCGGCACATCCTCGAATCGCTCGGCTTCGCTGTGACCGAGGCCGAAAACGGCAAGCTGGCGCTCGACGCGTGCGAGGACTTGATGCCCGATGTGGTGTTGCTGGACTGGAACATGCCAGTGATGACGGGGATCGAATTCCTTGTCCACCTGCGCCAGCGGCCCGGCGGCGATGCGCCCAAAGTGGTGTTCTGCACCACGGAAAACGATGTCGCCCACATCCGCGAAGCGATCCAGGCCGGTGCCGACGAATATGTGATGAAACCCTTCGATCACGAAACCTTGCAGATCAAGTTGCAGCTTGTCGGATTTGCGTGACCCGCGTGCCGACCAGACCACCTTCGCTTATCCGGCCTTCATCGATCGGGGAACAATCCAGCAGCGCCCGCCCTTTCGCCCAGCGCGGCGCGGTGGCGGCGATCCGGGTGATGATTGTCGATGATTCGCTGACTGTCCGCACGATTTTCAAGCGGATGGTGGAAAGCGATCCGGCGATGGTGATTGCCGGCACCGCCAGCAGCGCGGAAGGCGCGCTGGCGCAGTTGGCGGCAACCCCTGCCGATGTGGTGCTGCTTGATCTCGAAATGCCCGGCATGGGCGGACTTGGCGCCCTGCCCGCGATCCTCGCCACGCCCGCCGCGCCGCAGGTGCTGGTGGTGTCATCGCTGACGATGGACGGCGCCGAACATACGCTGTCCGCGTTACAGATGGGGGCTGCCGACACGCTGCTCAAACCGCTGCCGGGCGGCTTCACCGAAAATTACCGCAGCCAGCTGCTCGGCAAGATCCGTGCGTTGGGCACGCGCCCGGCCGATCCGCTGCACGAACCCGCGCGTCTGAGCGAACCTTCCTTTGTGCGCCCGGCCCGCGCGAGGCGTAGCTGGCGGCCCGATGTGATCGCGATTGGCGCATCGACCGGCGGCATCCACGCCCTTGGCCTGATGCTGCGGCGGCTGACGGACGCATTCGATCTGCCGGTTCTGATCACCCAGCACCTGCCATCATCTTTCATCCCGGTTTTCGCCCGCCAGGTCGAAACCGCTTGCGGCCGCCCGGCCGATATTGCGGAAGATGGCCTTGCAATCCTGCCCGGCCGGATTGCGATTGCGCCGGGTCACGGCCACATGCTGGTTCACCGCAAGGGCGCTTCGCTGGTGGCAGGCATCAGCACCGATCCGGTCGCCAGCGGCTGCGTGCCCTCGGTCGATCCGATGCTGTCGAGCCTTGCCGAAGCCTGCGATGGCCGCGCGCTGGGCATTATCCTTTCGGGCATGGGCCGCGATGGTGCCATCGGCGCGCAGGCGCTGGTGGAAGCAGGCGGCGCAATCTGGGCGCAGGATGCCGATTCCAGTGCAGTCTGGGGCATGCCCGGCGCAGTGGCGCGGGCCGGCCTCGCCAGCCTGATCGCCGCACCCGAACGGCTGGGTGATGCGGCAATGGCACTGGCGCGCTCGCCCGAAGCCATGCTGGGCCAGGGGCGGTAGGGCGAGGCGATGGAAGTCAGCGAAGCCTCCCACCAGATCATCGCCGATCTGCTCGCCGCGCGCACCGGCCAGCACCTTTCGGAAAGCCGCCGCTGGCGCGTCAATTCGGCGCTGGGCGGCATCTTCCGCGAACACGGCATCAGCAACGTCGATCAACTCGTCTGCCTGCTCGCCGCGCCGCCTCCGTCGATGGCGGGCAGTGATCTGGCGCAGGATGTGGTCGAGGCGCTGCTCAACAACGAAACCTATTTCTTCCGCGACAAGCCGACCTTCGATCAGCTGCCTGCTGAAATCCTGCCCGAACTCGCCGAACGCCGCCGCCATTCCCGGCGCCTGTCGATCTGGTCGGCGGGCTGTTCCACCGGGCAGGAAGTCTATTCGCTCGCGATGATGTTCGCCGATCAGCCCGAACGCTGGCAGGGGTGGAGCATCGATATCCTTGGCACCGACGTGTCGCACCGCGCGGTGGCCACGGCCCGCAGCGGGCTTTACACCCAGTTCGAGGTGCAGCGCGGGCTCGGCGTCACCCAGATGCTGCGCCATTTCGACGAGACTCCGGCAGGCTGGCAAATCCGCGAGGATGCGCGCCGGGTCGCGCGGTTCCGCCAGCACAACATCCTTGGCCCCCACCCCGGCAGGGCGCCGTTTGATCTGGTGCTGTGCCGCAACGTGCTGCTGTATTTCGACACCCCCACCCGCAACGAAGCCTTCATCCGCCTTGCCAGCGCAGTGCAGGGCGATGGCTTCCTGATGCTGGGCGCGGGGGAGACCGTGGTGGGCCAGACCGATCGCTTCGTGCCCACGGCAAAGCGCGCCAGCTTTTTCGAGCTGCTGCCACTGGCTCACACTCCGCTCCAGCGGCAGATCGCCTGATCCCCGGGTTTACCGTTCCTTAGGTCGGGCCGCCTAACGTCAATGCGAAGTTTGCGGTGTTCTTTCCGCCTGCTTCGAGGGAAACTTTATAGTGTTCGCGGCGAGGCAATCTTTGAACCTGACCCCCACCGGACTGGTGGTGATGCCGCTAGGGGTGGTGAGCGCTGCGACAGCGCTGTTCGTGATGGCCGTCGATGCCGCCGAAGATATCAGGATCGTTGCGCCCGGCACGCTGATGATTGCCGCTGTGCTGCTTTATGCCGCGTTGCTGTTCTACCTTGGCCGCAGCGGAATCGCCAACGTGCGCAAGCTGGAAGCGCGGGCGATCACCGATCCGCTGACCCGCCTGCCCAACCGCCATGCCCTGCACGAAGATATCCAGCTGCATTCGCAAGCCAATGATGAAGTAGCGCTGGCGATCATCGATCTCGACAGCTTCAAGCAGGTGAACGATCACTATGGCCACGCTGTCGGCGATCAGTTGATCGAAACCTGCGCGGCAATGATTCGCGAAGCCTGCGGGGACGAGGCGCTGTGTTACCGCCTGGGCGGCGATGAATTTGCCGCCATGATGACCGGCAAGGTCGCAGGCACGATCCTTGAAGGCATGTGCCGCACCCTGCTGGCACGCATGGCGGCCCCGGTGGCGGTGGGCGAACGCCATGTCACGGTTGGCGCCAGCATCGGGCTGACGCGCTCCACTGCTGAGATGCGGATTCCGTCGTCGGAAATGCTGCGCCGCGCCGATGTGGCGATGTCGATGTCCAAGCGCGGCGGCAAAATGCGTTGCACCTGGTTCAACGAAAGTTTTGATCGCCGCCGCGAACGCGTGCGCGAGATCGAGGATGAAATCCGCTCCGGAATCACCGCGGATGAGTTCACCGTTGCCTATCAACCGCTGGTCGATGCCGAAAGCAGCCGGATCGTCGCGGTCGAGGCGCTGTTGCGCTGGGATCGCGGCGAGCGGGCACCGCTTGGCCCCAATGTGTTCATCCCGGTGGCTGAGGATTGCGGCTTGATCAATCCGCTCGGCCTGTGGGTGCTGCGCCGCGCGGTAACCGATGCGATGCGCTGGGGCGATGTCGCGCTGTCGGTCAACATCTCCGCCGCACAGCTGCGCAATCCCGAATTCCCGATCAAGCTGGGCGAGGTGCTGGAAGAAACCGGCTTCCCTGCGCATCGGCTGGAACTGGAAGTTACCGAAACCTGTCTGGTGCTCGATCCGGTGGTGGCCGAACGCACGCTGGATGTGATCCGCCTGTTCGGCGTGCGCATCGCACTGGATGACTTTGGCACCGGCTATGCCTCGATCGGGTTTCTGCGGCGCTTCCGGTTCGAAAAACTCAAGCTGGATCGCAGCCTTGTGGAACTGGCCGGGGTGGATGATGCCAGCCGCGCGATGATGCTGTCTTCGATCGCGCTGGCCCGTGCGCTGAACATGGGTGTGACGGCCGAGGGCGTCGAAACGCCGGAACAGGCCGAACTGGTGCGCTTGGCCGGTTGCGACCAGATTCAGGGCTGGCTCTATTACCGCGCCATGCCCGCACACGAGATCGACCGGCTGATCGCAAAACAGGCATCGGATGATGACGCCGCAGCCAATCCGCCTGTGCGCCGCGAGGGCGGTAACGCGGCATGAGCGCGATGCAGGACATTGCCATGAACCTCGAAGCCGAAACCGTCGGCTTCGAAAGCGCAAGCGCGCCCGTTTCGCAATCGCGCGCATCGCGCCTGCGCCGCTGGTTCGATGCCCTTCCAGTCGGTGGCAAGATCACGCTGTTCTTCAGCCTCAATCTTGGCCTTGCGCTGGCTGCCGGGCTGTTTGTGATGGGCACCACCATCGAAATCGGCAACCGCGCCGATCGGATGCGCGTGGCCCACGAACAGGCGCTGGCGGCGGAACGGTTGTTGGTGCAACTGGGCGAAGGGCAACGACACGCGCAGTTGCTGGCCATCAGCAGCGATGATGCCCGCGCCCGCGCAGCGCGTGCGGCGCTGGACAAAGCCGATGCCAGCCTTGGCGCACTCGGCGCGACTTTGCTGACCCGCAATCCGGCAGCAGGGGATCAATTGGCCGAAGCCCGCGCGCGGCTGACCGGTCTGCGCCGCCAGCTTGCGCGTTTCGAAGGCGGCGCGGCCTCCCCCGCCACCCGCCGGGGGCAGGCCGACGAAATCACCGCCGCCAGCGACGCATTGGTTGCCAGCGGCACCGCACTCGCCCGCACGCTAGGCGATGATGCCGCCGCGGTCTCGGATCGCAGCGCCGCATTGACTGGCAATCTGCTGGCGATCTGGATCGCGCTTGCTGCAGCCCTGACGATGGTGACACTGCTGGCCCAACGCTATTTCAACCGCGCCGTGGGCGGCACACTGAAGGCAATGGCGGCGCAGATGTCCGACATCGCAGATGGAGCCAGGGACGTTACGATCAGCGGGAAAGACCGCAAGGATGAAATCGGCCAGATGGCGCGGGCCACCGAAATCTTCCACCGCGCAGGTCTCAGGCTTGAACGGTTGAGCCGCGAACAGGCCGAACGCGTGCGGGCAGAACTTGATACACAGACGCGGATGCAGGTGCAGAAGGAAGAAACCCGGCTGGAACGTGACCGCGAGCTGCGCGACATTGCCGACCAGTTCGAACGCACCGTGGGCGAGGTTGTTACCAGTGTGGTTGCGGCCTCCGGTCAATTGCAATCCACCGCTGCGCTTATGGCCACCACCGCCGATGACACCAGCCAGCGCACCGGAGCTGCTGCTGCAGCAATGGACGAAGCCAGCACCGGCGCAACCGCAGCAGCGGCGGCCAGCGATGAATTTGCCATGTCGATCGGCGAGATCAGCCGTCAGGCCGCCTCCTCGGCGCAGCTTGCCCGCGATGCGAGCCTGTCGGCGCGGCAGGCCGATAGCACGATCGGCGCGCTTGCGGCATCGGCAGACCAGGTGGGCCAGATCGTCGAACTGATCCAGTCGATTGCCCGGCGCACCAATCTGCTCGCGCTCAACGCATCGATCGAGGCCGCACGCGGCGGAGAGGCCGGTCGCGGTTTCGCGGTGGTTGCCAGCGAGGTCAAGGAACTCGCCAACCAGACCAGCCGCGCCACCGAAATGATCGCGGAACAGATCCGCGCCATGCAATCGACCACAGGGGCCAGCGTCAGCGCACTTCGCGACATTGCGGGCCAGATCGAGCAGCTGGAAACCACCTCCATCTCGATCGCCAGCGCGGTCGATCAGCAATCGGTGGCAGGGCACGATCTGGCGCGCAGCATCGATCTGGCAGCGCGCGGCACGGAAAAGGTCGCCGCACATATCGATGAAGTCCGCGATCTTGCGCTCTCGACAGGGTCTGCGGCCACGCAGGTGCTGTCCAGCGCGACCAGTCTTGAAGCCCAGGCAGCCACCTTGCGCAGCCAGGTGCAGGGCTTCCTTAACAAGGTTCGCATCGGCTGACCGGCAATTGCCCCTGACATGCAAGCATTTGGAAAGGATTTTCCTTCACACATGCTGCGAACAAAGCCTTGGGGGATTGCAGCATGAACATGATGAGCGTTCAGGAACGCCGCGAGGACGAGGCCGTCCCCCAGTTCGTCCGCGATTTGCGGCGCGATTCCGCTTTCGAAGACCAGTTTGACGATGCACCGGCTGAAGACGATCCGGCGCGGGTATCGTTGCTGGAACGGTTTGGCTGGTTCCGCAATCTGCCGCTGGCAGGCAAGATCAACGCCATCTTCGGCACCTTCTTTGCGGTGGGCGCGCTGATGAGCTTGGTGCTTGGCCTCGGACTTGGGGAATTGTGGGGCCGCTACCAATCGTCGGCACAGATGCAGCAAGCGATTGTCGCTGCCAGCGAAATGCAATCGGCGGCGGGCGAATTGCGCTATCACTCCGTGCGCACGCTGTATGATCGCCGCGGGGATGTGCGCGAACAGCAACGGATCAGTGAAGCAGCGGTGTTGGCGCAGGTGGCGGCAATCGAAGCCGCGCTTCCGGGCGATATCGCCGGGCTCCAGCCACGCGTCGCCGCCCTGCGGGACGAAATCAGCGCCTTCCAGACTGGGTTTGACCGCGCCAGTGATGACTTGCGCGAAGGCGCTTCGGCCAACCGGGCCGCCAGTGAAGTTGACGCGTTGGGCGGCGCACTGGCCAAAGCCAGCGCTGCCTTCTCCGCCGATCTGACCGCACGCGGCGAAGCCCAGGAAGCCATCGGCATCCGCTATTTCTTCAACATGATCCTGATCCTTGCCGTGCTGGCGCTGCTGGGCGGGTTGGTGCTGGCCTTGGGCCTCGCCTACCTGTCGCGCGATTTCTCGCGCCGGATTGTCGAGATCACCGCAGGCATGACCCGGCTGGCCGAAGGCGACCGCAATTTCGAAATCGACGGGCAGAATCGCAAGGACGAAATCGGCGCCATGATCCGCGCGCTCGATCTGTTCAAGCGCGCCAGCAAGCGCCTGGAAATCTGGGCGAGCGAACGGTCGGAAAAGGCCGAACAGGAACTGCAATTGCAGAATGAGCGCGAGGCAGAACGCCTTGAAAGCGAAGCCCGCAAGGCCGCCTTGCTCGATGAGGTCGCAAGCCAGTTCGAACGCACTGTCGGCGATGTCGTCAGCGGGGTTGCCGCAGCATCCAGCCAGCTCCACACCACCGCCAGCCGCATGGCGTTGAGCGCGGAAGAAGCCAGCCGCCGCACCGGCGAAGTTGCCGCCTCGATGGAAGAAGCCAACGCCGGCGCAACCGCCGCCGCCGCCGCGAGCGATGAATTTGCGCTTTCGATCAGCGAGATCAGCCGTCAGGCGGCATCTTCCAGCGAACTGGCGCGGCTTGCCACGGTTGCAACCGGCGAAGCGGATGAAACGATTTCCGCCCTCGCTGCCTCTGCCGAAGAAGTGGGCCAGATTGTCGAACTGATCCAGACCATCGCCCAGCGCACCAATCTTCTTGCGCTCAACGCCAGCATCGAAGCGGCGCGTGGCGGAGAAGCAGGGCGCGGGTTCGCCGTGGTCGCCAGCGAGGTGAAGGAACTGGCGATGCAGACCACTCGCGCGACTGAAAAGGTCGCTGACCAGATCCGGGCAATGCAATCCACCACCGGCGCCAGCGTCAAGGCGTTGCGGTCTATCGCGGGGCAGGTACGTGATCTGGAATCCACCGCGGTATCCATCGCCACTGCCGTTGATCAGCAATCCGTGGCGGGCCGCGATCTGGCGCAGAGCATCGATCTGGCGGCGCGCGGGACAGAGAACGTTGCCGGGCACATCGATGACGTTCGGCAATTGTCGCTCTCCACCGGCGCTGCGGCCAGTCAGGTGCTTTCCAGCGCCAACGAACTCGAGGCGCAGGCTGCCCTGCTGAGCGATCAGGTGCGCGGTTTCCTTGGCCGGGTGCGCGCGGGCTAGGCACTGCACTGCGGCGGGGCTAGGGTGAGCCCATGGCCTCACCTTTTGTCCTTTTGCAGCACCTTACCCCGCAACACGCCCTGACCCGGTTTGCCGGGAGGTTGGCGGGTAGCCAGCAACCATGGCTGCGCGACCGGATGATCCGCC
>NZ_LJHV01000014.1:22500-81018 GCF_001296025.1 Porphyrobacter sp. AAP60
GTCGCCTGCCTCCCTTGCGGGTTAGCTCAACGCCTTCGAGTGAATCCAACTCCCATGGTGTGACGGGCGGTGTGTACAAGGCCTGGGAACGTATTCACCGCGGCATGCTGATCCGCGATTACTAGCGATTCCGCCTTCATGCCCTCGAGTTGCAGAGGACAATCCGAACTGAGACATCTTTTGGAGATTAGCGCATCCTTGCGGAATAGCTGCCCACTGTAGATGCCATTGTAGCACGTGTGTAGCCCAGCCTGTAAGGGCCATGAGGACTTGACGTCATCCCCACCTTCCTCCGGCTTATCACCGGCAGTTTCCTTAAAGTGCCCAACTTAATGATGGCAACTAAGGACGAGGGTTGCGCTCGTTGCGGGACTTAACCCAACATCTCACGACACGAGCTGACGACAGCCATGCAGCACCTGTCACTAGGTCCCCGAAGGGAAGAAATCTGTCTCCAGAAGTCGTCCTAGGATGTCAAAGGCTGGTAAGGTTCTGCGCGTTGCTTCGAATTAAACCACATGCTCCACCGCTTGTGCAGGCCCCCGTCAATTCCTTTGAGTTTTAATCTTGCGACCGTACTCCCCAGGCGGATAACTTAATGCGTTAGCTGCGCCACCCAAGTTCTATGAACCCGGACAGCTAGTTATCATCGTTTACGGCGTGGACTACCAGGGTATCTAATCCTGTTTGCTCCCCACGCTTTCGCACCTCAGCGTCAATACTTGTCCAGCGAGTCGCCTTCGCCACTGGTGTTCTTCCGAATATCTACGAATTTCACCTCTACACTCGGAATTCCACTCGCCTCTCCAAGATTCTAGCTTCCCAGTTTCAAGGGCAGTTCCGGGGTTGAGCCCCGGGATTTCACCCCTGACTTAAAAAGCCGCCTACGTGCGCTTTACGCCCAGTAATTCCGAACAACGCTAGCTCCCTCCGTATTACCGCGGCTGCTGGCACGGAGTTAGCCGGAGCTTATTCTCTGGGTACTGTCATTATCATCCCCAGTAAAAGAGCTTTACAACCCTAAGGCCTTCATCACTCACGCGGCATTGCTGGATCAGGCTTTCGCCCATTGTCCAATATTCCCCACTGCTGCCTCCCGTAGGAGTCTGGGCCGTGTCTCAGTCCCAGTGTGGCTGATCATCCTCTCAGACCAGCTATGGATCGTCGCCTTGGTAGGCCTTTACCCCACCAACTAGCTAATCCAACGCGGGCCCATCTAAAGGCGATAAATCTTTGGTCCGAAGACATTA
Organism: Porphyrobacter sp. AAP60; assembly: GCF_001296025.1. Taxonomy (GTDB): domain Bacteria; phylum Pseudomonadota; class Alphaproteobacteria; order Sphingomonadales; family Sphingomonadaceae; genus Erythrobacter. Next base: position 23,751 of record NZ_LJHV01000014.1, read on the forward strand.
TCCGGTATTAGCAGTAATTTCTCACTGTTATTCCGAACCTAAAGGCAGGTTCCCACGCGTTACGCACCCGTGCGCCACTAGACCCGAAGGTCTCGTTCGACTTGCATGTGTTAGGCATGCCGCCAGCGTTCGTTCTGAGCCAGGATCAAACTCTCAAGTTGTGTCACACACCAAACTAGCATGGGGAAAACCCCACCCTCCAGTCTGGCATGAGCTGCAAGGAGCCAATACCTGCTGTCAAACGTAATGGATACGAATGAACATGCTTATCATCCGGGCAAACGTGGAGTCTGCGTCGGATGTGGCATCGGCTTAAATTAACCGGTTACCGGAGCCTTGAGGTCCCCGGACCGGGCGCCGTCGCCCACATGTCCCTTCATCAAAAACTAACGATGTCAAAGATCCACCAGACAGTAATAGCGGACAGCGATTGGTTCCCCGATTTACACCGGGGGACCGGCTATCCGTTTATGTTGGCGACCGGTCGTTGCGGTGGCGGTGGAAGCCGTCAGCGCCGCGTCGGTGGAGCCCATCTATGCGGGGTTCGGGATTCGGTCAACGGGTTTTTGCAATTTTATTTCACTGGCACGCAAGAACCGCAGAATTCCGCCATTTTTTGCCTACTTCAATCCCGCTTCAGACCGCCAATTCGGCCGTCGACCCCCAAGAATCACCCCGAATCCCCTCCAAACCGGCTCCGGAATCGGGGTTTTTGCGGTTCTCGATGGTCGATCAGGCGCCTGTTTCTGGCATCGGCAGCCCTGATCCGCCGATTCCGGTGTTGGATCACGATTCGAGCCCAAGTTTGATTCGCCTATCCCGCTTGGGGCCACGCCCCGCGAGTGGTATGATCAGCCATCCGCCCGGGCCGCGAATGTCCTGCCGGTTGGGAGAGACTATATGTGTGCGCGTATTATCGCCGCTCTGGTGGGCCTTGTGGCCATCCCGGTTTCAGCCGAAACCCCGGTTGCCGCCCCTGCTGCCGGACTTGTCGATCCCGCTGCCGAAGTGCTTGCCCTCGATCGGGAGCGCAATCGCCGCCTGACCCTGCCCGTAATGATCGACGGCACCGGCCCGTTCGCCTTCCTTATAGACACAGGCAGCCAGGCTACCGCGATCACCCACGAGATCCGCGCCAGCCTGGCGCTGCCGCCTGCCGGCACCGCAGTGCTGGTGGGCATGGCGAGCCGCCGCACGGTTGATCTGGCCAGCGTTGGCCGGATCGACTTTGGCAGCAACAGCTTCATCAACTTCGACGCACCTGTCCTTGCGCGCGAGAATGTGGGGGCGGACGGCATCATCGGGCTGGACGCCCTGCAAGACATGAGGGTGCTGCTCGACTTCCGCCAGCAGACCATCGCGGTCGAGGATGCCTCTATCAAACACAATAGTGCCGGGTTCGAGATTGTCGTGCGCGCCCGTCAGAAGCTGGGGCAGCTGTTGATCACCAATGCTCTGGTGGAAGGCGTGCAGGCGACTGTCATCATCGATACCGGCGCGCAGGCCAGCCTTGGGAACACCGCCCTGCGCGACAGCATGAGGGAAAAACGAGCGACCGAAGTGATCACCACCGACGTTAACGGTGTCGATCTGGTGGGGCAGGTGTCTGTGGTGCGCTCTCTGGTGATCGAAGGGCTGGCGCTGACCGATGTGCCGCTGGCCTTTGCCGATACCCCCGCCTTCGCCGCGCTGGGCCTTGCCGACAAGCCGGTGCTTTCACTCGGCATGCAGCACCTTGCGCTGTTTGACCGGGTCGCAATCGACTTTGCGCGCAAGCGCGTGCTGTTCGATGTGCCGCGCGATGTTGCCCGCGCCATTCGCGAGGCGAAGCGTTCGAATATGGTGGGCCCGCGCTTCTGACGGCGGCCCTCGCCTTGCGGTATCCCCCTTGCGCGCCCACATGATGGCCCGACATGCCACCAGAAACCGCACCGCCCGCCCCGAACGCCGCATCGAAACGCGATGTCGAAAGCTGGGCGACGCTGCGGCGCTTCCTTCCCTACCTCTGGCCCGAGAACAATCCGGGCCTCAGAATGCGGATCGCGGTCGCAATGATGCTGGTTCTGGCAGCCAAGGGTGTCACCCTTGCCCTGCCCTTTGCCTATAAGGGTGCGGTCGATGCGATGTCGGGCACAAGGGCCGCGAGCGACGGCGCCACGGTCGCACTGGCGCTGGTTGCTGCCTACGCACTGGGGCGCTTCACTTCGGTAGCCTTCGACAACCTGCGCAATATCGCGTTCGAGCGCGTGGGACAGGTCGCGACCCTGCATCTGGCCGAGGACGTGTTCCACCGCCTCCACCGCCTGTCCCTGCGGTTCCACCTTGCGCGGCGCACCGGGGAAGTCACCAAGATCATCGAACGCGGCACCAAGAGCATCGACCAGATGCTGTATTTCCTGCTGTTCAACATCGCCCCGACAATCTTCGAACTGATCGCGGTCGGGGTGATCTTCTACATCAATTTCGGGATCGAGCTGGTCGCAGCCACTGCCGTTACCGTTGTCCTTTATGTCTGGGTGACGCGCGCGATCACCGAATGGCGCACAAAACTGCGGCGCGAGATGAACGATCTCGATGGCAAGGCGCTGCACCGGGCGGTGGATTCGCTGCTGAATTACGAGACGGTGAAGTATTTCGGCGCCGAAGCGCGCGAGGAAGCGCGCTATGCCCAGGCCGCCCGCGCCTATGCCGAAGCGGCGGTGAAGTCGGAAAACTCGGTCGGCCTGCTCAACATGGCGCAATCGGTGATCACCAATGCGCTGGTGGGCGCGGCGATGGCCTATACCGTGTGGGGGTGGAGCACCGGAGCATTGACCGTAGGCGATCTGGTGCTGGTCAATTCGCTGCTGATCCAGCTGTTCCGCCCACTGGACGTACTCGGCTGGGTTTACCGCACCATCCGGCAAGGGCTGATCGACATGGGCGAGATGTTCCGCCTGATCGACACCGACATCGAAGTGAAGGACAAGCCGGGTGCGCCCGCGCTGATCATCCGCAAACCCGCTGTCGTCTTTGATAATGTCACCTTTGGTTATGATCCGGGGCGCACGATCCTGAACGGGCTGAGTTTCGAGGTGCCAGCCGGAACGACCACCGCCATCGTCGGCCCCTCGGGCGCGGGCAAGAGCACCATCGGGCGGCTGCTGTTCCGCTTCTATGACCCACAAGGCGGTCGGGTGCTGGTGGGGGGCGAGGATATCACCACTGTAACGCAGGAAAGCGTGCGCGCGGCGATCGGCATTGTCCCGCAGGATTCGGTGCTGTTCAACGAAAGCCTGGCCTATAATATCGGCTACGGGGCGGAACACGCGGATCAGGCCATGATCGAACAGGCCGCGCAGGATGCCGCACTCACCCCGCTGATCGCCCGCCTGCCCGATGGCTATGACACCATGGTGGGCGAACGCGGCCTGAAACTTTCAGGCGGGGAAAAGCAGCGTGTCGCCATCGCCCGCACGCTGGTGAAGAACCCGCCGATCCTGTTGCTCGACGAGGCGACCAGCGCGTTGGACTCGCGTACAGAACAGGAAATCCTCGGCACGCTGAAGCGCATCGCGCAGGGCCGCACCACTATTGCCATCGCCCACCGGCTTTCGACGATCGCCGATGCCGATCGCATTCTGGTGCTCGATCACGGGGTGCTTGCCGAAAGCGGCAGCCATGCCAGCCTGCTGGCTGCGGGCGGGCTTTATGCCGAAATGTGGTCGCGGCAGGCGAACGAACGGCGCGAGGATGTGAACGCAGAGGCCGCCGAATAGCGCAGGATTGCGTGACTGCAGGGCACCCGTTACCCCTCTGCCGTATGGCCTCTTTGACGAGGCTTTCCGACGGAGAGAGAAACACCCCCATGCGTCACGCCAGTCTGATTGCCCTGTTGCTTGCCCCCTTGCCCATTGGCACCGCCGCGCCGCTCGCCGCGCAAGATGCGCCCGCAGCCGCCGCCGTGCCGATCCCCGCAGCCCTCACAGCCGAGGATATGCCGCCGATCCCGCTGCAACTGGCCGAACGTGCTCGCCCCTATCTCGAAGCGCGCGGCGCCGGCTTTGCGGGGTGGGACCCGAACACCCGCGCCGTGCTGATCAGCACCCGCTTTGCCAATGTCAGCCAATTGCACCGGGTCGAAGCGCCGATGGGCGCACGCACCCAGATTTCTTTCGAGGCCGAGCCGGTGCGCGGCTCCTACGCTCCGGCGAAAGGCGATGTGATCCTTGTCACCAAGGATCGCGGCGGGGACGAATATTTCCAGCTCCACACGCTGAAGGATGGCCGCCTCACCCTGCTGACCGATGGCAAAAGCCGCAACCAGCCGGGCGCATGGAGCAAGGATGGCGAACTCGTCGGCTTCAGCTCGACAGCACGCAACGGGGTCGATTCCGATCTCTATGTGATGAACCCGCGCGATCCCGCCTCGGCGCGGATGGTGCACGAAAGCAAGGGCGGCGGCTGGGCGATCGTCGGCTTCGCTCCCGACAATCGCACCGCCTATGCGATCGATTACAATTCGGTGCAGGATTCCGACCTTTACCGGCTCGACCTCGCCAGCGGCGCGATGACCCCGATCGGCGATCCGGCGGCCGAAATTGCCTATAGCGGGCTTGAAGTCGCCCCTGATGGTTCCCTGTGGGTCACCAGCGACCAGGGGTCCGATTTCAAGCGCTTGGGCCGTCTAGACCCCGTCTCGGGTGCCTTTAGCGATGTTTCACGTGAAACATGGGACGTCGACAGCTTCGACATTTCGGATGATGGCAACACCATTGCCTATGTCGTGAACGAGGCGGGGAGCGACCGGCTGCGCCTGCTCGACGTCGCCAGCGGCAAGGTCACCAAAGTCGATGCCCTGCCTGCCGGGTTGATCGGCGGATTGCAGTTTGCGCCGTGGGGCGAGATCGGCTTTTCGTTCTCCAGCGCCAAAAGCGCCGCCGATGTGTGGTCGCTGGACCCTGCGACCATGCAACTGACCCGCTGGACACAAAGCGAAACCGGCGGGCTGGATGCCAGCGTCAACGTCGAACCGCGCATCGTCACCACCAAAAGCTTTGACGGGCTGGAGGTCTCGGGCCTGCTTTACATGCCTGACCCGGCAAAGTTTCCCGGCAAACGCCCGCTGATCGTCAGCGTGCATGGCGGGCCGGAAGGTCAGAGCACGGCAGGTTTTCAGGGGCGCAACAATTACCACCTCAATGAATTGGGCATCGGGGTATTCTACCCCAATGTCCGCGGATCGACGGGGTATGGCAAAACCTTCGTCAGCCTCGACAACGGCCCGTTCAAACGCGAGGATTCGGTGCGCGACATGGAAGCGCTGATCGACGCGGTGCGGGCCGATCCGGCGGTTGATCCGACCAGGGTTGGCCTGACGGGCGGGTCGTATGGCGGGTACATGTGCTATGCCGCCGCCGTGCAGCTCAAGGACAAGCTTACCGCGACCCAATGCACCGTGGCGATCAGCAACTTCGTCAGCTTCCTCGAAAACACCAATCCTTACCGCCAGGATCTGCGGCGGGTGGAATACGGCGACGAGCGTGATCCGGTGCAGCGCGCCAAGCTGACTGAAATCAGCCCGCTCACCCGCGTGGCCGAGATCGAAAAGCCGATGTTCGTGATCACCGGAGCGAATGATCCCCGCGTACCCAAGTCCGAAGCCGATCAGATGGTCGCCGCGATTCGTGCCAAGGGCGGCGAGGCATGGCATCTGGTCGCGGCGGACGAAGGTCACGGGTTCCGAAAGAAAGACAATTCCGACTACGCCTTTCTGGCGCAGCTGGTGTTCTGGCAGAAATATCTTCTGGGAGAATAATCAGCCTGATTGCGAGAGGCGCTGGAGCAAAGCCAGCGCCTCGTCGCGCCGTTCCCACGGCACAAACAGGTGATCGTGGTGGAACCCCGCGACGATATTGCAGGCGATACCATCAGCCGCCAGCCGGCCGGAAACCGTTGCCGTCAGACCGACACCATCAAGCGCGGAATGCACCATAAGAGTAATGCGAGCGAATTCTCCGCCCTCGCCCGGCACAATCGCGGTGGTGCCTTCGTCTTCGCGAATCAAAGCGAAAGCATTGGCAGGGGCTTCGCTATCGAGCATCATGAAACGCCACCGCTTTGCATCCAGCACCGGGGCCATCCCCGCCAGCATCCCGGCCAGATCGCTGACCGGATCAGGCATCACAGGATATACTTGCTGAGGTCGGTGTTCCCGGCCAGCCCGGCCAGTTTGTCGCGCACATAGGCTGCATCGATCGTCACGGTCTGGCCCTTCAGGTCTTCCGCCTCGAAGCTGACTTCTTCCAGCAAACGCTCCATCACTGTCTGCAACCGCCGTGCGCCGATATTCTCGACCGTGCTGTTCACTTGCGCCGCGATATGGGCGATTTTGGCCACGGCATCCTGCGTGATGTCGAGTGTGACCTCCTCGGTGCCGAGCAGCGCCTTGTATTGCGCCACCAGATTGGCGCGGGTTTCGGAAAGGATCCGCACGAAATCCGCCTCGGTCAGGGCGCGCAGTTCGACCCGAATGGGCAAGCGGCCCTGCAATTCGGGCAGCATGTCCGATGGCTTGGCCACGTGAAACGCGCCGCTCGCAATAAACAGTACGTGATCGGTTTTCATCGGGCCGTGCTTGGTCGCCACGGTCGTGCCTTCGATCAGCGGCAGCAGATCGCGCTGCACGCCTTCGCGGGACACACTGCCGCCGCGAACGTCCGACACCGCAATCTTGTCGATCTCGTCGAGGAACACGATCCCGTTGGTTTCGGCATTGGCCAATGCCACGCGGGCGACATCATCCTGATCAAGCCGCTTGTCAGCCTCTTCGTCCACCAGCCGGTCCCACGCATCGGGCACCCGCAGTTTCTGGCGGCGCGTGGACTTCTTGCCCAGCGCCTTGCCCATCATATCGCTAAGGTCGATCATCCCCATCTGACCGCCCATGTTGCCCATGTCGAACGGAGCTGCGGGGGCATCGCGCACCTCGATCTCGACTTCGACATCGTTCATCGCGTTCTGGACGATCCGTTGGCGAAAACTTTCACGGGTGGCTTCGGACGCATTGTCGCCGACGAGCGCCACCAGCAACCGGTCCATCGCGGCTTCGGATGCGGCTTCGCGCACGGCTTCGCGGCGGCGTTCCTTCTCAAGCCGGATTGCTTCTTCCACCAGATCGCGGGCAATCTGTTCGACATCGCGGCCGACATAGCCGACTTCGGTGAACTTGGTCGCTTCGACCTTGATGAACGGGGCTTCGGCGAGCTTCGCCAGCCGTCGGCTGATTTCGGTCTTCCCGCAACCCGTGGGCCCGATCATCAGGATGTTCTTGGGCGTGACCTCGTCGCGCAGATCCGCGCCGAGCCGTTGGCGGCGCCAGCGATTGCGCAGCGCCACCGCCACCGCGCGCTTGGCCTCGGCCTGGCCGATGATATGCTCATCCAAAGCGGTAACGATCTGTTTGGGGGTAAGGTTATCCATGTCTGCCTTGTTTATATGGGGGCGGCCGGACCGCTGGCTGTTGCGGGCAATGTGGCCCCTGCCCCGCCCGGTTCAAGATGCTAGCTTCGGCGCGGGGCGCAACAGTCGGGCGTTCAGCCAATCGGTCACGGGCCGTTCAAAATGCCGGTAAGAAAAATGGCTCGCGATCAGGGTAAGCGACAGACAGCTTGCCAGGAACAGCCATGGCCCCGGATCGGGCACAGCCTTTTGGTAGAACCAAATCCAGAAGGAGGCGATCGGAACGTGGAGAAGAAAGACCGAATAGGAAATATTGCCCAAATGGTTGATGAGCCGCGGCGCAGGCAGTGGCAAAGGCCCCGCCATCACCGCCACGGCAACAAGCAGCGCCGGTATCCCGATGCCAATTGTCGCCATAAATCCAAGCGGTGCAGCACCCCGCCCGGTCGATAAATCCGGCGCGAACACCAAAAGGCCGAGCGCGCCAGCCAGCGCAAGCCACCTGATCGCAGGCGCGAGTTCGATCTGCTTGATCTGAGCCAGGCCAAGCACCATGCCGGCAATGAACAGTAACAACACCGGGCGGGTTGCCATGAACAGAACAGGATCGTCGAAGTCCGCAATCAGCCCCGCACCCGCCAGCATCACAAGCAGCGCACTGCACACCAGCACGGCCTGATGCCGCGGGCGGAACAGCGCCGCGGCAAAGGCGACGTAGAACAAAACCTCGTAGAACAGCGTCCAGGCGGGCCACAAAAACGGCTGAGGAAAGCCGCCCCTCGTGTCTCCCCCGAAAGGGATGAGCGCAAGCGAATAGCCCAGATGGGCCAAGCTGAAGTCCTGCCCCTTGAACAGTTTCCAACCGGCAAACAGCAGGCTTGCCATCCAATAGGCCGGCAAAATCCGGATCAGCCGTCGTAGCAAAAAGCGATGCCAGCCGCCCGGTGCTTCGAAAAAGCGCCCCGAGGCGACCACCATCACCGCGCCCGACACCAGAAAGAACAACGCAACCCGCGACAGCGCAAGCGCGGGCGGCTCAAAAGGCAAGCCGCGCTGCTGCCCGAGGTGAAAAGCGAACCCGAAGGCGATGTGCGAATAGGCAACGATGAACGCAGCCAGAAAGCGAAGCAGCTGGATCGACTGGATCTTCTCGCGGCGACCGGCTGTTTGCATGGATCAGACCATACAAGCGGGCGCAATCATGGCAAGCAAGCGGCGCTTTGCGAGGCGATCTTCGCCTTGGCTGTCAGACGGTTTCGACCGTCAGATTACCATTGGTGAAGACGCAGATATCGGCAGCAACCGCCATGGCCTTGCGCGCGATCGTTTCGGCATCGCTTTCATAATCGGCCAGCGCGCGCGCCGCAGCCAAGGCGAAATTTCCGCCCGAACCAATCGCCGCGATCTCGCCAATCGGCTCCAGCACATCGCCATTGCCGGTGAGCACCAGCAACGTGTCCTTGTCAGCCACGATCATCAGGGCTTCGAGATTGCGCAGATATTTGTCGGTGCGCCAGTCCTTGGCGAGTTCGACGCTGGCGCGCATCAGCTGGCCGGAATATTGCTCCAGCTTCTTTTCCAGCCGTTCAAACAGGGTGAAGGCATCCGCCGTCGCGCCGGCAAAGCCCGCAACCACACTGCCATCGCCGATACGGCGCACCTTGCGGGCATTGGGCTTCATCACGGTGTTGCCCATCGACACCTGCCCATCGCCAGCGATCACGGTCTTGTCGCCGCGCCTTACGCCGATGATGGTGGTGCCGTGCCACTGGATAAGGCCGTGGCTTGCCGGATCGCTTGTCATAACGGGAATATGGCGCGCAGCCGCGCAGGATCAAGCACTGAGCTGAAAAGCCGGCTTATGGCCCGCCCGGCCCGCCGCCACCGGGCAAGCCAGCCCCGCCGACCTGACCGATATTGCCGAACAGATCTTCAAGGAACCCGCGCTCGCGACCGAGAGTCGGCGTCTTCTTGCCGTTGGGGTCAAGGAAGACGACCTGATCAATTCCGCTGCGCTGCACGGTGCTGACCCGCCCCGCCTCGTCAAACTGCACTGCAAGCACAGAGTGCTGCTGGATGCGCGGCCGGTTGAACGGGCGCTGGGCGGTCACGCTCGACACGTAATACCACGTCGGTGTGCCGAACTGGCTGACAAAGGTCGGCCGACCCAGCGTGCCTTCCACCGATTGCTGGTTATCGATCCGGGGCTGCACCCGGTCGGACAGCAGCGGGTCGACGATATAGCCTCGCGATTCGCGGATCGACGAGCAGGCAGGCAATGCCGCCGCCACGCCGGCCAGCAGCGCGAGCGCTTTGAGCTTGCGCCAGCCGGATTTCTTCGCACCTGCCTCAATCATCTGCGCCAAACCGTGTTCGTCCCGTCATGTATCGCGCGCACAGGCGCACTTGTCCCTTGGGGGAAGCGCTTTAAGGGGCTAGTCGCCAGCTTGCAACGCACCATATCATGCAGCGGTGGTGCAGACGGGTTGAACCGCGGTTGAACGCATCCGGCGCTTGCGCGTTAGCGTAGGATAGTCGGGACGCTTGCTACCGCGGGCGACGCCCTGTCCGACCGCTTGAAAGGCCTGAAACCGATGTCCTTCCTCTCCCGCCTGCTTGGCACCGCGCCCGATCCGCGCGAAGGCGTGCGCCCGCTGTGGCACCGCGTGATCGAACTGGCGCGCGATCCGGGCTATTACAGCGAATGCCGGGTGGCAGATTCGATCGCCGGGCGGTTCGATATGATCACCGCAGTGCTCAGCGCGGTCATGGTGCGGGTAGAGGCATCGGAAATGCGCGCTGAAAGCGCGCTGCTGGCGGAGCTGTTCGTGGAAGACATGGACGGGCAACTGCGGGAATTCGGCGTCAATGATGTGGTCGTAGGCAAGCGGATCGGCAAGCTGATGAGCGTGCTTGGCGGGAGGCTCGGTGCCTACCGCAGCGCTCTCAACGAGGGCGATCTGGAAAAGCTGACAGCCGCGGTGCAGCGCAATGTAACCTTTGCCGATGGCGCTGATGAGGCTGCCAGCGCCGCGATGGTGGCCGAACGGCTGATGAAAATGTTTCAGCGGCTCGCGCGTTTTTCCGACGCGGAAATGCTGAAAGCGAGCGCGATCTGGTGACCACGCCTGCCCCTCCCTCCGAATTGACCCGCATGGTCAAGGCGCGGCCCCTGCCCGCCGGGCTGGTGGTGATCGAGGCAAGCCTTGAAGAACGCACTGCGCTGGCGGTGCGGTTCGGGCTGGGTGCGGTACAAAGCCTGCGGGCCGAAGTCGCGCTTGATCAAAAGGCCCGCGCCATCCGTGCAACGGGACGATTGAAGGCCGCAATCATGCAGCCATGCGCGATCTCGACCGAAGTTTTCCCGGTGATGATCGACGAACCGATCGATCTGCGGTTCGTCGAAGACAGCGGGCGACCGATGACCGAAGGCGAGGCATTGGAGATCGAGCTTGAGGCCGATGATTGCGACGAAATCGCTTTCACCGGCGACATGTTCGATCTGGGCGAGGCCGTGGCGCAGACACTGGGTCTCGCGATCGATCCCTACGCCGAAGGCCCCAATGCCGATGCAGCCCGCAAGGCAGCCGGGATCGTGCGCGAAGGCGATCAGCTTGGCCCGCTGGCTGCTGCGCTTTCAGCCCTCAAGAAAGACTAGGCTGCCAAAATCAGGCGGAACGCGCCATGTCATCCGCTGCCCTCAGCGGCGTGCGCACTTCGGCCTTGGCCCGATACAGCGCACGGTCGGCAAACTCGAAAAGCTCGTCGGCACAAGCTCCGTCTTTCGGCCATTGCGCCACACCGATGCTGGCGCCAACGGCAACAGAAGTATCATCGATCACGTGCGGCCGCACCAGCGCGATCAGGATCTGGTCGGCAACCGGAGCCTCGGCCAGCGCGGAATCGGGCGGCAGCAAGACGGCGAATTCATCGCCCCCCTGCCGCACCACCAGCCCTTGATCGCCGATGACATCACGCAGACGGTCTGCGACGGAACACAATAGCTTGTCGCCAAAGGCATGGCCGAACCGGTCATTGACCGGCTTGAACCCGTCAAGATCGAGCAACGCCAGACGGAATGGCCGCTGCGTGTCCGCAGGCTGCAACAGATCGGCAATTTTCCCGTCCAGTGCACGGCGATTGGCAAGTCCGGTCAACGGGTCGGTATTGGCCAGATCGCGAGTCTGTTTCTGCAATTGCAGCAGATCGACCAGCATCGCATGGCCCTGCATGATAAAGCGGATCAGGATGGCCGTCGCCAGCATCAGACTGGTCGCAGCTGCCATCTCCGACGGAACGCCCGAAGACAGCATCAGCGCGGAAATCGGCACCACTCCGATCACGAGATTGAGGAGCGCTGCAAACCGGATCGACGACAGGCAATAGGCTGTCGCCAACGATCCCATGGTCAGGATCATCGCGAAGCTGGCATGGTTTTCGGGCGGGGAATTCAGCCAGTTAATCACGCACCATGTACTGCACATGATGGCGACAATACCGGACACCCGGCTGGTCTTCTTCACAATCAGGCGCGCGCGGCGCAGGCTCATCCGGCGCTGGCGGCTTTGCCAGTTTTCCAGCAGGCCGAGAAGACACAGCACGGCAAGGATGACGGGCAGTCCGAACCGGACGAGCCAATGTACATCCGCCGCGCCCGCCCATGCGGCCGTGGGCGTGGTCGCCAGCAACATGACATACATCATGTTGGTCTGCGTCTCGACCCGCCTCGCCCGCAGGATCGTGAAATCATCCCGTATCCCGTCAGGGATGGGCGGTACGAAGCGCTTTCTCAAGCTGGATAAGACCCCAATCATGACGGCATGGATTAAGGGGCGAGTGTAAAGGCCGCGTTAACAAAGTTAACCAAGTTGCCCAACGGTTAACCTGATGATGTTCGGACAATTCATGCACGGCTGACGGATATTTAACTGCTGCAAACTATGGATGGTGGAAACCACTGATCGAGGAATGTCCGGATGAGCTTTCAGTCTCCCATTGCCCCGCACGTCGCCACGCTGACAGCTCCGGTGCCGCCTGCCGCGCCATCATTGCCACAGCAAGATTCTCCCGCCCAGCAAGCGGCGCGGGTCGCCCAGCTGGCTGGCAGCCAGTCCCGTTACGTGTGGAGCACACAGGTTGCGAGCCTGCCCGGCGTGCCGCTTGCCGCCAGCGTTCCGGCGGATAACCTGCCGACCTTGGCATGGTGGGGCTTGCTGATCGATATCAGTCTCAAGATTGTGCGCAATGCGCTGTCGGTGAAGCTGGGCGGCGTGGACCGCGGCGAGCTGGACAGCCCCCGCGCCAAATTCGAAGCCGTGCTGGCCGAATGCGATGCTATCGAAGCGTCAACCGCAGCGCTGGTCGCGCCGGTCGCTCCTGCTCACGGCAGTTTCCTTGGCCATCTGGTTGCCGATCTTGAAGCAGCCGTTGCCCATGCTGATCGCGAGGCAAGAATTGCGGCGCTCCGGGCCCACAAGGCGCGACTGGAAGAATTGATGAAGGTCGATGATGCCGCCGGCCTCGGCAGCAGCACCCCGCCGAGCCTTGAGGCCTATCGTGCGCTGTTCGACACTTTGCCGCTGCCGGGTATTGCCTGGACCTTTGAAGACGATGCCGAGTTCGCCGCGTTGCGCGTGGCCGGGCCCAATGCCATGCTGATCGCGGCGGTGGGCGGCAGCCTGCCCGCCAACTTCCCGGTATCGGCAGAGACCTACGCTCGCGTCGTGAATGGAGACACGCTGGAAGCCGCGCTGGCCGACGGGCGGTTGTTCATGATGGATTATGCCGCGCTGGGGGCGCTTGATCCGGGCACATGGGGTGGGCTGGCAAAGCATGTTTGGCAGCCGCTGGCGCTATTCGCGGTGCCGCCGGGCGGTGCAAGCCTTGTACCGGTGGCGATCCAGTGCGGGCAGGATCCCGAAGAATGGCCGATCTTCACCCCTTCGGTCGCCGCTGCGGATCAATGGGGCTGGGAAATGGCCAAGCTGATCGTGCAGGTGGCCGACGGCAATTATCACGAACTCGTCGCGCATCTCGGTCGCACCCATCTGGTGATCGAAGGCGTGGCAATGGCCACCCACCGCCACTTGGCGACCATCCACCCGATCTGGGCGCTGCTGGTGCCGCATTTCGAAGGCACGCTGTTCATCAACGAAGCAGCGGCAACCTCGCTGATCGCGCCCGATGGCCCAATCGATCACATCTTTGCCGGCACCATCACTTCGACTCAGGCGCTCGCCGTGGCGGCGCGGCTCGATTTCGATTTCACCGCCAAGATGCTGCCGCATGATCTGGCCGCACGCGGTGTCGGCCCCGGATCGGCGCTGGCAGACTTCCCCTATCGCGATGATGGCCTGCTGGTATGGCAGGCGATCCATGACTGGGCGGCGCAATATGTCGGGCTCTATTATGCCAGCGATGCCGATGTGACGGGCGACACCGAGCTTGCCGCCTGGGCCGCCTGCGTGGCGGGTGACGCGAAGATCAAGGGCTTTGGCCCGATCACGACCCGCGCCGCGCTGGTGGATGCCTGCACCATGATCATCTTCACCGCGAGCGCGCAGCACGCAGCGGTCAACTTTCCGCAGAAGGACATCATGGCCTTTGCCCCCGCAATCACCGGCGCAGGCTGGCAAAGCGCGCCGCCATCGCAATCGGGGCAGGACAAGCCCGGCTGGCTCGCCATGATGCCGCCGATGGCGCTGGCGCTGGAACAACTCAATGTCCTCGAGCTGCTGGGATCGCTGCATTACCGTGCGCTGGGTGACTACCGCACCACCGATGCGCCCTATGCCCCGTGGTTCGCGGACCCGCGGGTGACAGCGCCCGAAGGCCCCTTGCCGGTGTTTCAGGCACAGCTCGCCAATATCGACACGGTGATCGCAACGCGCAACGCCGACCGGATGCGGCCCTACCCCTACCTGCAGCCGAGCCTGATTCCGACCAGCATCAACATTTGACGCTTGCGGTTATGGGTGGTGGATCGGCCAGCGAACTGGAGGCTTCATGGGCATCACCCAGACGCAAAAAAGGCCCCGCAATCGCTTGCGGGGCCCATGGGAATGCTGTTTTCCGGCTACGATCAGAATGGAATATCATCGTCGAGATCGTCATAGCCGCCGCGGCTAGCGCCGCCGCTTGCGCCGCCAGACGATCCGCCGCCCTGATCCCAGCCGCCGCCAGCGCCTGCCGCACCGCCGCCATAACCGCCCGAGCTGCCGCCTGAACGCGCTCCACCGCCGCCGCTACCGCCGCCCTGGGCGCCATCAAGCATGGTCAAGGTGCCACCAAGGCCCTGAATCACGATTTCGGTGCTGTAACGGTCCTGACCGTTCTGATCCTGCCATTTGCGGGTTTGCAGCTTGCCTTCGACGAAGACCTTGCTGCCCTTCTTCAGGTAGCGCTCGACAACGCTGACCAGCCCTTCGGAAAAGATCGCGACCGTATGCCATTCGGTCTTTTCCTTGCGCTCTCCCGTCTGGCGGTCTTTCCACGATTCAGACGTGGCGATCCGCAGGTTGGCGACCTTGCCCCCGTTCTGGAAACTGCGAATTTCCGGATCAGCGCCCAGATTGCCGATCAGCATGACCTTATTGAGCGAACCCGCCATCGAAACGTCCCTTCTGTATCAAACAGTTGTTTCACCGGCGCGAGATGCGCCGCGAATCTGTAAAGGACAATAGGCGAGGTTAGGCACCGGCGCGACTGCGGCTTAAGGGTAATCCACCAGTTCGGACGTGTTTATCTGCGCCTACCGCCTCGCTGCTTGAGGCGAGTCACCGCGCCGGATAACGCAATCGGCCTAAAAACCGGGTCAGGCTGGGCAGTTCGCGATCCTTGCCGATGAACTGCGCCTTGACCTTCTCGAACCGCATCACGCCGTCGATCCGGCGTTCGAGGAAGGCGTGGGTATCGGCCTTGCCTTCGCTGTCATCATTCACGAACACCGCCAGCGTGGCGCTGTAAATGCCTGCCAAGATCGCGCGCTTGGTATAGTGATTGTAATCGGTCGCGGTGTCGCCCGCCAGCCGCCACATCACGTCCGCCGAATGCCATCCCAGCCGCAGCGAACGCCGCGCGTTCTGCGGCTGCGCCATCACGGCAAGCGCACGGCGCACCGCTTCGTCGATATGCGCGACTGCATCGAGCCGGAAGGCAACCAGCGTGCGAATGCGTTCGCGGATTTTCAGCGTGGCGAGGCGTTCGGCTGGCCATTCCGCTTCCATCGCCTGATCGACGGACGCGATCCATGCCGCGATCATGTCCATCGGCTTGCTGCCCGGAAAAGCCAGCTTCGCCACATCGACATCACAGCCCGCCATTTCGGCAGCGGCCACCAGCGCGGTTTCATTCCAGCCATCGAAAATCGCAGATGCCGCGATATCGGGCGCAAGCGCGATGCGCAGTTCGTCCAGCGTAAGATCGGTAAAATCGGTCGGGTTTGTCATATCAGAAGGAAGGCCCGTAATCGCGCTTGGTTCCCGCCTCGGCCCGCTTCTTGTCGGCATTGGCGAGTTCCTGCTTCATCAGCGAATTGCCGTTCTGCAATTCCACGTAGTCGCGTGCGGAGCGGCCCGAATTGTCGTTGCGGTCAGGGTCTGCACCCTTTTCCAGCAGCAGCCGCACCATCGGCACATTGCGGGCATGGACCGCGGCAATCAGCGGCGTTTCTCCGGTCTGGTCAGAGACATTGACGCTCGCCCCGCCTTTGATCAACGCCTCGACGCCTTCGGTAAAGCCCATTGCGGTGGCCAGCTGAAGGGGGGTCATGCCCCGCTTGTTGCGGATGTTCGGATCGGCCCCGCGCTGCAGCAGGAACCGGACCCACAGGGCATCGCTGCGCGCCACCACGATGTGCAGGCCGGTGTCGCCAGAGGTAAGATCACGGGAATTGACCAGCTGGCTGCCCGGCTTGTCGAGCATGCTTGTTGCCTCGTCCCCTTCACGATCCTTGACCGCTTCCAGGAACTTGTACCCTTCCGACTGGAATTGCGCTGCCGCCGGAACCGCCAGCACCGCAGCCAGCACCGGAAGGACAACACCGGCAATCGTGAGCCGAGAGCCTAATTTGCGCAAAACATCGGCTGGCACGGTTTGATCCTTTCGCTTTACCTGTCACACGCCTTGTGTAGCGATTACAGTGTAGCAATCACACATCTGGTGTGCATGGGGGAGCAGGACAAGCCTGCATCTTCCCCGCCTCTTCAATATGAGTCAGTTAGCAGACCATGAACCGCATCAACAACCCTTGCACTGCCCTTTCCTTTCTGGTCGCCGCCGCATTGGCGATTGCCGGGTGCAACAGCGGCGCGCCCGCTGCCGAACCGCCTTTGGCAGGCGCGGCCATCGGCGGCGATTTTACGCTGACCGCCAGCGACGGTCGCACCGTGAAGTGGGATGATTTCGCGGGCAAATACCGTGTCGTCTATTTCGGATACGCGTTCTGCCCCGATATCTGCCCGACTGACATGCAGCGCGTGGCCCAAGGATTGAAGGTGCTTTCGGCCAATGATCCGGAAAAAGCGGCCAGGATCCAGCCGATCTTCATCACCATCGATCCTGAACGTGATACGCCAAAGGTCGTGGGCGAATTTGCTGCCGCCTTCTCGCCCGACATCATCGGGTTGACCGGCACGCCCGAACAGATTGCCGCTGCTGCCAAGACGTTCAAGGTGTTCTATGCCAAGGGTGATCCGGTAGAAGGCGGCGGATACCTCGTCGATCATTCGAACATCGTCTATCTGTTCGGCCCCGAAGGCGAGCCGCTGGCAACGCTTCCGGTCGATCAGGGCGGCGATGCGGTTGCGGCGGAACTGGGCAAATGGGTGAATTGAGAGAGCGCTTCTGGGAGCTGCCGCTGGGCGAGCTTTCCCGCCCCGAGTGGGAAGCATTGTGCGATGGCTGCGGCCGTTGCTGCCTGCACAAGATCGAAGACGAAGACACCGGCGAAATCCTCGATACCAATATTGCCTGCCGCCTGCTTGATACCGGCACCGCGCAATGCAGCGATTATCGCAACCGCAAGGCATTTGTGCCCGATTGCCTGCGGCTGACGCTGCGGATCGTCGAACAGGTCAGCTGGCTGCCTTCAACCTGCGCCTACCGTCTGCGCGCCGATGGACGGGCGCTGCCCGGATGGCACTACCTGATCAGCGGCGATCGCGAGGCGGTGCGCCGGGTCGGCGTGTCGGTGATCGGCCGGGTGGTCAGCGAAGTCGATGCTGGCCCGATGGAACATCACATCGTCGAATGGCCCTCGCCCCGTCCGGACCGTGCGGCGCGGGAACGGGATGCGGACGCATGATCGACTGGATCCGCCGTCCGCCGCTTGAGCCGGAGATCGAATTGGCCGGAAAGCGTGTGCCGATCGTGTTGAAACGGTTGCACAATGCGCGGCGGCTGACCCTGCGGCTTGCGCCCGATGGCAGCGAAGTGCGCGTCACTCTGCCGGCATGGGCCGAGGGGCGCGAAGCGATTGCCTTTGCCCATGCGCGCTGCGAATGGCTGGCCGGACAGCTCGCCAAAATGCCGCAACGCGCCGCGCCGCAACCGGGGGGGACAGTTCGCTACCGCGGGGATGTGCTGCACTTGGCGTGGGAACCGTCGGCGCCGCGCCGCCCGGTTCTTGACGGCGACGCCCTGCGCATCGGTGGCCCAGAGACCGGGCTGGAAACGCGCCTGCGCCGCTGGCTCGAAGCCGAAGCCCTGAGATTATGCGAAGCGGATTTGCTGGAATACTGCGCGGCTGCCGCGGTCGATCCGGTGCCGGTCGGCCTGACACGCGCCCAGCGCCGGTGGGGATCCTGCTCAGACCGCTCCCGGATCCGTATCAACTGGCGGCTGGTGCAGGCGCCCGATCACGTGCGCCGTTCCGTGGTCGCGCACGAAGTCGCCCATCTGGTTCATTTCGATCACAGCGCGGCCTTCCATGCGCTGCTGGCCCGGATATTCGAAGGCGAGATCGATGCCGCCGATCGCTGGCTGAAAGAACACGGACGGGGGCTATACGCGGCCTTCGGTTAAGGCGAAGCCTTTGCCATCGCGCCCGATCCTTCCTATATTGCCCCAATGCTTTCCAAGTCGCGCTTCAATCCTGCTTCCGGCATCTCCGATTTCTGGAACGAAATCCGGAAGCCCACACCCTATCGCTGGCCGATTCTGGCGCTGTCGATCATGCCGGTAGCGCTCATTCTCTACTGGGCGATGGGCAGCACGGTCTATGGTGAGCCCGAACGGCCAAGGATCACTTATATCACCACGCTCGATGCAGCCCGCACCGATGCCGAGATCATGGCCGAAAACCGCGCCAATCAGGAAATCAAGGATCTGCGCGAAGCGGAGCGTGAGCGGGTCGCGGCGCGCAAGCGCGAGATGTACAAGGCTCTGGGCGCGGCAGCCGGCATGAATGTCGAGGAAATCGAGCGCAAGGCCGAAGCCGAACGCGCCGCTGAAGCCGCAGCCGAGGCAAAGCGCCGCGAGGAACTGTCCAAGCGTGCGGCTGAGAGCGCCGGACAATAACCGCACACGCAGCCCCGACCGATCACGACTGGATGGCAGCCGCAGCGCGGCTTGCTGCCCTGCGCGCGCGGCCGCTTTCGCGTCCCAACCCCGGTGTGGCGGCATTGGTGGTGCATCAGAACAGGATCATCGCACGCGGCTGGACGCAGCCCGGTGGCCGCCCCCATGCCGAAGCCGAGGCGCTGGCCGGCATCGACCCTGCCCTGCTCGCCGAAGCAACGGTTTACGTCACGCTGGAACCCTGCGCCCACGCATCGCCGCGTGGCCCCGCGTGCGCTGACTTGATAACCCAAGCCCGGCCAGCACGGGTGGTAATCGGCCAACGCGATCCCGATCTGCGCACTGCTGGCAAAGGCATGGCACGATTGCAGGCATCGGGGATTGCGGTCACACTGCTCGATGATCCCGCCTCAGCCGCCAGCCTTGGCGGGTTTCTCGCCCGGCAGCACTTTGGCCGGCCAAGGGTGACGCTGAAACTGGCGGCCTCGCTGGACGGTTGCATTGCTCTGGCCGATGGCACCAGCCGGTGGATCACCGGAGAGTTTGCCCGCGCCCATGTCCATGCCCAGCGCGCCCACCATGACGCGATCCTCGTCGGTGGGGGCACTTGGAGAGCGGACGCGCCGCGCCTCGATGTGCGCTTGCCCGGACTCGAGCAACGCTCGCCGCAGCGGGTTGTGCTGACCCGCGGTGAAGCGCCCGATGGCGTCACCGCAATCGCTGCGCCGCAGGATATTGCCGGGCTGGATGGCGTGTTGCACCTCTATGTCGAAGGCGGGGCCGAAACCGCGGCCGCCTTCCTCGCCCATGATCTGGTGGACGAACTGCACCTCTACACCGCACCGATCCTGATCGGCGATGGCCGCCGCAGCTTGGGCGCGTTGGGAATCGGCAATCTTGGCGATGCCCATGGACGCTGGCAGCTGTCCGAACGCCGCCAGCTTGGCAGCGACAGCTTCGCCGCCTATCTGCGCATCCGCAACACCTGAAGGAAACGCCCCATGTTCACCGGTATCGTCACCGCCATCGGCACCATTGCCAGCGCCGAACAGCGCGGTGATTTGCGGCTGCGCATTAATGCACCGCTGGACCCGGCGCGGATCGACATCGGCGCATCGATCGCCTGTTCGGGCGTGTGCCTGACAGTGGTCGAACGCGGCGGAACCGCTGGCGATGCCTGGTTCGACGTGGATCTTTCAGCCGAATCCGTCAGCCGCACGGTGCCCGGCATGTGGGAAGCGGGCGCGAGCCTGAACCTCGAACCCAGCTTGCGGCTGGGCGACGAACTTGGCGGCCACATCGTGACCGGCCATGTCGATTCGGTTGGCGAGGTGGTGAAGGTCGCGCAGGAAGGCGGAAGCTGGCAGATCGCGATCCGCGCGCGGGCCGAAATGTCGCCCTTCATCGCCGAGAAAGGCTCTATCACGGTCAACGGCGTCTCGCTCACCGTCAATGACGTGCGCGACCGCGAAGACCGCACCTGCGATTTCCTGCTCAACATCATTCCCCACACCGCGGCAGTCACGACGCTGGGGCAACTGGCCGAAGGCGACCGGGTGAACCTCGAAATCGACGTTCTGGCGCGCTATCTCAAGCGGATGCAGGGTCTGGCTGCGGCGGGTTGATTGCCCGCTGCGCTACCCGATTCCAGCAGGCCGCGCCTTGCTCAGCCGGACAAACGGCGCGCGCAGTTCATCGGGTCTGGCTGTTTCGAGCGCGCCCGCCTCGACATCCTGCGCTGACCAGAACAGC
Source organism: Porphyrobacter sp. AAP60 (assembly GCF_001296025.1). Taxonomy (GTDB): domain Bacteria; phylum Pseudomonadota; class Alphaproteobacteria; order Sphingomonadales; family Sphingomonadaceae; genus Erythrobacter. The sequence goes on from NZ_LJHV01000014.1 coordinate 44,460, forward strand.
GACGGCGCCTCGTCATCAAGCATTGCCCAACCGGGAAACAGGCGTACCCCCATCGGCTCTTCCAGCAATAGACGCACATCGAAGTGGCGATCATCGGCCTGAATCCGCGAATAGAGCGCGTCGATAGCTGGCGCCGGCCCTTCAATCAGCTGGAGATAAAGATCGTGCCGGCAAATCAGCGCTCCGGTGATATCATCGCGCGGATTGTTCCGCCGTGCCACCGAGAGTATTCCGGCCAGCATGGACTTGTCGAACCCGAAAGGCTGCGAGCGATAGATCAGGCGTTTTTCGATGATGGGCTCCCGACGTCGTGTGATCCCGGCAGGTTACGTCAGTTCGGCTGCGGGCGATAGCGGCGAGTTTCATCAACAGAAACAGCCAAGCCGGGGTTGTTCGAATTAGCCTCGCCCGGACAGCGGCCCCTTCGCGAAATCCTCGCGCGTGATGACATAGGTGAGGTGCTCGATCACCTCGCCGCCCGCCATAACCCGCTGCTCGATGAGGTCGGTCAGGCGCGCGCCGATGTTTTCGAGCGCACGGCGCGAACGGGTGTTGGCGGTGCCGACAAGAAACCGGCATTCGGCCACACTGGCCAGCGCGTGTGCGAGCATCAGGCGTTTCATTTCGTGATTGTAGGCGCCGCCCCAGAAGGCGCGGGCAAGAAACGTCCAGCCGATCTCGACCGAGCCGCCGTCAGGCTCCTCCAGCCCCTCGAAACGCGAAGAGCCGATAACCGCGCCGTTTGCCCGGTCGATGGCGACCAACGCGCCCTTGTTCGCCAGCGCATCGTCAAAAAAGGCGCGAAATACCGGCTCGCGCCAGCGGTCATGTGCGGGATGCTGCTGCCAGATCAGCGGATCGGACGCGACGGCGAACAGCGCGTCCCAATCGGCCGGCTGCAAGGGCCGTAACAGCAAGCGCTCGCCTTCCAGCACGGGCTGGCGGTCGAGCATGGCGCCGTGCTCAGACCGCGACCGCCGCCAGCGCGGCGATGAATTTAGGCAGGTTTGCCATGGTCAGGCCCGCGATGTTGATGCGGCCCGATGCAGCCATGTAGATGCCATGGTCTTCACGCAGGGCGGCAACCTCGTCCTTGGTCACGGGCAGCATAGAGAACAGCCCGTTCTGGATACCCAGCGGGGTCAGATCGATCCGGCCCGCCTGCCCCTCTGCCGCCAGCGCATCGCGCACCTGCCGCATACGGGCGCGCATGGTGTCCAGTTCGGCCAGCCATGCCTCGGTCATATCGGGATCGCGCAGGATGATCCGCACCGCCGCACCGCCGTGATCGGGCGGCATCGACCACGCCGCACGGGCCAGTGCATTGGCATTGGAAAACGCCGTATCGAGCGATTCCTGACCATTGCCGAGAATGTAGAACGCGCCCACGCGGTCGCGATACTGGCCGAAATTCTTGTCACAGCTATAAGCGACAAAGGCTTCGGGCACAGCGGCAAGCACAGCGCGCATTCCCGCAGCATCTTCTTCCAGTCCGTGGCCAAGGCCCTGATAGGCGCTGTCAATGATCGGAAATGTGCCGGAAGCGGCGAAAGCATCGGCGATCGCAGCCCATTGCTCAGCGGTGTAATCGATGCCGGTGGGGTTGTGGCAGCAAGCATGCAGCAGCACAGCCTCGTCATCGCCCGCGCCGTTGATTGCAGCGATCACCGCGTCAAGATTGGCGGTGCCATCCGGCCGGGAATGATCGAAGGCGACCAGTTCCAGACCGAGATCGGCAAGGATTTGCGCATGGTTCGGCCAGCTTGGCACGCCCATGTGTACGCGTTTCACACCGGCCTTCTGGGCCAGTGCCAGTGCCAGCCGCACCGCACCGGTGCCGCCCGGCGTCTGCATCCCCGCGACACGCCCGCCCATCGTGGCATTGGCGCCGAAAACATAGGGCATCAGCGCGTTGACGAAGCCCATGTCGCCTTCTGGCCCGAGATAGGATTTGCTGTCCTGCGTATCGATCAGCTGCTGTTCGGCCGATTTGATGGCGGCAAACACCGGCGTCGCGCCATCATCGGTGCGATAGACACCAACGCCGAGGTCGATCTTGTCTTCACGCGGATCAGCCGCATGAAGACGGATCAGGGCGAGCAGCGCGTCGGGCGCCTGTGGGCTGAGTCGATCAAGCATCATGCTGCGCGCAATGGCGCGCATAACGCGCCATCGCAACCGGGTTTGCGCCTATCGGGTCAGAAAGGCAGCCATTTCTGGTTTTTCGAGAACTTCATGTAACCGGCATTGATCCCCAGCCGCAGCCCCGCACCGACGCGGATCGGGATCAGTACCATATCGCCGCGACGCAGATAGCTCACGTTCAGACCGCCGACGAAATAGGCCTGGCCCTCGCCTGCGGGGAACCGATTGAACAACTCTTCGGTGTCGAAAAGATTGTAAACCAGCACAAAGGTGTTGGCGGCATTGGCACCGGCGTCAAACCCGACCGATGGGCCTGTCCAGTAAACCTTCTGCTCACCTTCGATCTTGTGATGTAGCGTGCCCGATCCATAACGCGCACCGACGATAAACGCCCCGCCAGCCTCGCGTCCGACGATGTAGCCATTGGGCTCGCCCTGCTTCTTGAGCAAATCCTCGATCAGCTTAGCGAGACCTTCTGCGCCCTTTCCGAACACGCCTTCGGCTGCGCCGATCAGATCATCCTCGCCATAGGTGTCAGATGTGCTGGCCGGCAGCGGGGTGTCAGCTGTGACCACGCCTGGCTCCGCCGTTTGCGGGGCGGGGGGCGCATTTGCATAGTCGTCGAATGCGCTATCCACGCTCGGCTGGGCCGGCAAGGGGGTGGGCGCGGGTGACTGCGGATCGATCAAGTCACCGTCGATCCCGCCTGCGGGCGCGGTGTCTTGCGCGCTATAGGCTTGGTCGGGATCAAACTTCTCGAGATCTTGCGCTGATGCGGGCGCGGTCAGTGCAAGCGCCGCCAGGCCCGCCAGAGCAAGCCCCGAAAATCGGCGGTGAAGGTCATTCAAGGTTGCGATCATCAGGCGGCCTTTCGCAGGAACATGTCAGCCCCGGATTGTGGCAGGCTGCACCAGAATCGCTCTGGCTACCTGCCGCAATCCATTGTCGCCGGAGCGAATCGGATTTGCGACGAACCGTTTTCGGCTAGGCGGCCAAGGCTGAACGGCGACCGAATTGCAGGTTCCGTTCGAGGCAACATGGTCTTTGCACGGGGCGGCGAGGTTTTTATTGCAAGCCACCTTGCCGCTGGCACACATGCCGATTATAGCGCGGCCCTCGCAGCCAACGCTGTTGCCCGGAGACGTGGGTGAGTGGCTGAAACCAGTTCCCTGCTAAGGAACCGTACTCTATCAGGGTACCGAGGGTTCGAATCCCTCCGTCTCCGCCACTTCCGCTGATCGCCGCATAGTTTTCCCCGTCAGGGGAGCGCAATCTGTGTCCCGATGCAGCGATGTTCCAAAACGCGATCATCCGGAGTTTTGGATTACTGTTATCGGGACAACCCGTTTGCCCGTTCATGCCCCCTGCACCTAGTCGCCCCTTGTCGCGCCGTGGGCCACCGCTCCGGCCACAAGACGATTGCAACCAGAACAGGGATAACATGATGTCGCACAGACTGAAGGGGCTCTGGCTCCTGTCTTCAAGCCTTCTCCTCGCCGCCCCGGCCATGGCCACCCCTCCCGGCTTCAACGAGCCCGGCATGGGCCGCGTCGGCGTGCCGCAGACCGAGGCCGCACCGCGCAATGTGCAGGATTGGTGGCCGAACGTGGTCGATCTGACCCGCCTGCGCCAGAATGAATACAACCCCGATCCCAATGGCGCGGATTTCGATTACGCGGCAGAGTTCGCCAAGCTCGATCTGAAGGCGGTCAAGGCTGACATCAACACGGCGCTGACCGATTCGCAGGATTGGTGGCCGGCGGACTACGGCAACTATGCGGGTCTGTTCATCCGCCTCGCCTGGCACTCGGCCGGCACCTATCGTTCGGGTGACGGGCGCGGGGGTTCGGATGGCGGCCAGATCCGCTTCGAACCGCTGAACAGCTGGCCTGACAACGGCAATCTCGACAAGGCCCGCCGCGTGCTGTGGCCGGTCAAACAGAAATATGGCGCGGCGCTTTCTTGGTCCGACCTCATCATCCTGTCGGGCAACGTCGCCCTGGAGAACACCGGTTTCACAACCTACGGTTTCGCCGGTGGCCGCGCCGACGCGTGGGAACCGGAGCTGGTCTATTGGGGCCCCGAAACCAAGTTCCTCACCTCGGAGCGTAATGCCGAAGGCGAAAGCCTCGACAACCCATTGGGCGCGACCGAGATGGGCCTCATCTACGTCAATCCCGAAGGGCCGGAAGGCAACCCGGACATCCTCGCCTCGGCCAAGCAAATCCGCACCACCTTTGGCCGGATGGGCATGAATGACGAGGAAACCGTCGCCCTGATCGTGGGCGGGCACACCATCGGCAAGATGCACGGCGCGCGCAAGGCAGCGGACTGCGTCGGCAAGGAACCGGCTGCCAACGGCGTCGAGGCGCAGGGCTTCGGCTGGAAAAACAGCTGCGGTACGGGCGCTGGCATTGATGCCACCACCAGCGGGCTGGAAGGCGCGTGGACCGCGACCCCGGTCACCTGGAGCAGCAATTACCTCGACAACCTCTATGCCTTCGAATGGAAGCTGACGACCAGCCCGGCAGGGGCCAAGCAGTGGGAACCGGTCAACGCCGATCAGGTCAAGTTCGTCCCCGATGCACATGATCCGAACGTGACCCACGCGCCGGTGATGCTGACCACCGATCTCGCGCTGCGGTATGATCCGGCCTATGGCGAGGTCACCCAGCGCTGGGTCAAGAACCCCGAGCTGTTGGACGCTGCCTTCGCTCGTGCGTGGTTCAAGCTGACCCACCGCGATATGGGGCCCAAGGCGCGCTATGTCGGCGCTGAAGTCCCCGCCGAAGACCTGATCTGGCAAGACCCGCTGCCCGCAGCCGATTACGCCATGATCGGCGCGAGCGATGTGTCCGCGCTGAAGGATGCGATCCGCAAGACCGGCCTTTCCCGTTCGGAACTGGTGCGCACGGCATGGGCATCGGCAGTCACCTTCCGCGATACCGACATGCGCGGCGGTGCCAACGGCGCCCGCATCCGGCTTGCGCCGCAGAAGGATTGGGGCGTGAACGATCCCGCAACCATCGCCAAGGTGGTGACGGCGCTGGAAGGCGTGCAGTCCAGCTTCAACGGCAAGGCGGGCGCGAAGAAGGTATCGATTGCCGACCTCGTCGTGCTTGGCGGGGTGGTTGCGGTGGAAGATGCGGCCAAGGCTGCGGGTCACACCGTCACCGTGCCCTTCGCCCCGGGCCGGGTCGATGCGACCGAAGCGCACACCGATGCGGGCAGCTTCGAACTGCTGCGCCCGGCGGCTGACGGCTTCCGCAACTTCACCAGCGACCGCGCCCGCCGTTCGCCCAGTGAAATGCTGATCGATCAGGCCGATACGCTGACACTGACCGTGCCGGAAATGACGGTGCTGGTGGCCGGAATGCGGATGCTGGATGCCAACACCGGCGGGGCAAAGCATGGCGTGTTCACCGACCGTCCCGGCACGCTGGCGAACGACTTTTTCGTGAACCTGCTCGACATGGGGAACGAATGGAAGCCTGCGGCGACCAAGGGCATCTACGAAGGGCGCGACCGCAAGACCGGCGCGCTCAAGTGGACCGCGACCGAGGTCGATCTGGTGTTCGGCAGCAATTCCGAACTGCGCGCGGTGGCCGAAACCTATGCGGTCAGCGGCGGGGACAGGAAGTTCGCCGAGGACTTCGCCAAGGCCTGGAACAAGGTCATGATGCTTGACCGTTTCGATGTGAAGTAAGCCGGAAATCGGGAGCGCCGGGTGATCTGCATCCGGCGCTCTCTTCCCGCATAAGGCCCGATGTTTCACGTGAAACATCGTGTGTTTGTGAAGCAAGCGGGGGTCTAGCAGGGGTCTAGACGAGGCTAGCGGGGGTCTAAACGCGCCTAACCGCGCTTCAGGATCAGATAGAGCGCGCCTTCGCCCCCATGCCGGATATGCGCCCGGCGCACCGCCGTGATCGCGCTGCCGTGGCGGCTGGCGGCGAGCCAATCGAGCATCTTGGCGCGGATCGCCCCGCGTTTCGCCATGCGGTCAGCCGGATCGACTGGCCTTTCGCGCCCGGCAATCACCAACACCACCCGCGCGCCCATCAGCCGTGCCTGATCCAGCCCGGCCATGATCCTTTCGTAAGCGGTGTCGAGCGTGTGGCCGTGCAGATCGAGGGTCAGGTCAGGTTCCAGCCTCCCGCCCTTCACCCGCCTGTCCCAATGCGAATCGAGACCCGGAGCCTGCGCCGGAGGCGGAGGGGAAGCGCCCTGCGATCGGTGGGCTGGCGGTTTTAGCCTCGGGGCCGGCTTGGCCACTCTCTCAGGCACACCGGGAATGGCAGGCCTGGTGGCCTTGCCAGCAGGCGCGGCAACCTTTTGCGCCTCGGCCACTGGCGGCACCGGGCGTTTGCGCCCCGCCATGGGGGTGACGCTTGAAGCCAGATGCGCCCATGCGGTCTGTTCCCCTGCCGTCAGCCCGCGCGGCGCTTTCATCGCGGATTGGTGCCAAGCCGCGCAGCGGCGGCGCGGGGGATCAGCACATAGGCGCGCCCGCGCCCGCTCATCCCGCCTGCAATCCGGCGTGCATCCTCGCCCGCGCCCCAGAAGGTATCGAACCGGTTCGCGCCCTTGATCGCGCCGCCGGTATCCTGCGCGATCCACAATCCGTTGGCCTCGCGCCGGTCAAGATCGAGCCACACCGGCGCGCCCAGCGGCACGAAGGCCGGATCGGCCGCGACCGAGCTTTCGCGCCTCACCGGCACGCCGAGCGCACCCAGCGGGCCATCGCCGGTCAGTTCGGTGAAGAAAATCCAGCTTTTGTTGAGCCGCATCAGATCGCGGCCTTCGCGCGGGTTTTCACGGATATAGGCCATGATCCCCTGCATCGATCCGGAATATTTGCCCGGCCCTTCGCCCAGCAGTCCGCGTTCGCGCATCACGCCGCCAATGCCGACATATTCGCGCCCGTTCTGCCCGGCATAGCCGATCCGGATCACTGCGCCTTCAGGCGTGCGCAGGCGGCCCGAACCCTGGATCTGCAAGAAGAAGAATTCGACCGGATCGGCGGCCCAGGCAATCACCGGCACGCGGCCTGCCAGCGCGCCATCCTCGATCGCGGCGCGATCATGGTAGAGCACAAAGCGGCCGCGTTCATCATAGCGGCCCAGCGGCGCGCGGCCGGTGCGTTCGGCAGCGGGCACATCATCGGGCCAGCCGCGCACCAGATCGGACGGCATGGCATAGACAGGCACTTCATAACCTGCACGGCGCGTGCGGCTGCCCGCGATTTCGGGCTCGAAATAGCCGGTGGCAAAGGCCCGGCCATCGCCAACCTGCACGGGGGTGAATTGCTGCGCGAAGAACTCCCGCGCCCGGCCCGCCTGCCAACCGCGTGCGGCATCGCAGGCGCCGCGCCAGTCCTCGCGCCGGGTCAAGCCGCTGGCATCATCCCGCGCCAGCAGTTTGGGGCAGGATTCGATAAAGCTGGTTAATGCACCGCGAGCGTCTGCATCATTGACCGATAGCGCCGCAAAGGCCGGGCCAGCCGCGATTCCGGCCAGCACCGCATTGGCGGCATCGGTCGCTGCGGGGCCGGTCGATACAGGCGGCGGAACAGAGCCTTGCGGGATCACGCCGCCGCAGCCAGCCACCAGCAGCAGCATCGGCGCCAATACCAGGGCCATTACCGACCGCATCAGAAGCTCCTTGCAGAATCAGGCGCTATAGCCCGGCTGCGTTATCCTTCGTCGGTTTCGTCGAGCTGCCAGTTGGGATCGCGCGCGGAAACATTGCGCGAGAACGTCCAGACATCGCGGCTTTCGATCGCATCATCGAGCGATCCGGCGATCACAGTGCCATCCTTGTCGCGGGTGATCGCGGCAACATCAGCCACGAACAGCAAGGCAATGCGCGCCATGCGGCCATCGAGCGATGCCGAATGGATGCGGGTTTCCTCGATTCTGATCAGGGTGTTTTCCATCGTCTCGCCCGCAGCTTCGCGCTTTGTGATGGCGGCTTCGAAACCGGCATAGACATCATCGTCGCACAATTCGCGCAGGGTTTCGCGATCGCCCTTCCAAAACGCTTCGAGCACCATGCGGTAGGCACTGCGTGCGCCTTCGAGGAACTGGCCGAGGTTGAAATTGCTGTCAGCCGCCGCGATCTCGCGCAGGCCGCGTTCTACCGCAGGCATCACGCCTTCCAGCTCGGGCGGGCGCGGGGCAACCACCGGGGTGGCGGGTGCGGGGCGCGGAATGCCTGCCTGCTTGTCTTCGGAATCGAAGCGCTGCGGCACCGATTCCTCTTCATGCTCGGCCCGGCGGCCCAGCACCGAATAGAGGCGCAGGCCGAGGAATGCGGCCACCATGGCGAGGAGAACGATTTCTAGCACTATATAATCCGATCTGCTTGCAGGGTGTGCGCGTAAAGGGCCGCGCAGTTACCCGTAAGATACTCACACTGCCTTAAATGGGTTGCGATTACAATTCGCCAACGGCCAATCGGTTGCCATGCAGGATGAATCCGCCCGCCGCGTTGCCGCGGTTGCGGGCAGGCCGCGCCCCTGCTAGGCGCGCGGCGGGCGTTGACGGGCGCAATTCGCGTGCGTCATGCGCAAATCCTGTTTCCTTATTTGAAAGACACGCAAAGCCATGGCCGACGAAGAAGGCGTCCTCACCGATCTCGACAATCTCGCTAACGGCGATCCCAAGCCCAATGGCGCGGATACGCTGCCTGCGGTCGGGATCATCACGCAATATGTGAAGGATCTTTCGGTCGAGAATCCCAGTGCGCCGGACGTGTTCCAGTGGCCCGAACCGCCGCAGATCGACGTGCAGTTCAACATCGGTGCCGATCAGATCAGCGCCGACGTGCATGAAGTGACGCTGAAGCTGACGCTCACCGCCACATCGCAGCGCGGCACGATGTATATCGTCGATCTGGCCTATTGCGGTCTGGTGGGCATGCGCAACGTGCCCGAAGATCAGGCTCACGCTTTCCTTTATGCCGAAGGGCCGCGTCTGCTGTTCCCCTTCGCCCGTAGCGTTGTGGCGATGGCGGTGCGCGATGCCGGCTTCCCGCCGCTGATGGTCGATCCGGTCGACTTCAACGGCCTCTACGCCCAGCAGCTGGCCAACCGCCGCGCCGAGGAAGCCGCCGGCGGCGACCCGATCGCCCCGGTTACCGGCAACGCCTGATCCGGGCATAGGCGGGCACACGCGGCCATGAGCCTGCTGAAGAACGTCGGCACCATCGGCGGGTTCACACTGGTCAGCCGGGTCGCCGGGATGGCGCGCGAGATGATTTTCGCGCGCGTCCTGGGCGCGAATGCGGTGACCGATGCGTGGTTTCAGGCCTTCATCATCCCCAATGTGTTCCGGCGGCTGTTTGCCGAGGGCGCGTTTTCGGCCGCCTTCGTGCCAATGTTCTCCAAACGCCTTCACGGCGCGGAAACACCGGAGCAAGGTTTGGCGGAAGCGCGTTCATTCAGCGCCGATGTGCTGAGCGTGCTGCTTCCCGTGCTGATCGCGCTGGTGGCGCTGTTCGAAATCGCGATGCCGGGGGTGATCTGGCTGCTTTCGGAAAAGCCGGTCGATCCGCAGACCTTTCCGCTCAGCGTCGACTTTGCGCGGATCATGTTTCCCTATATCGTGCTGGTCAGTCTGGTGACGCTGTTCACCGGAATGCTCAACAGCGTCTCGCGCTTTGCGCCGGGTGCCAGCTTCCCGATCATCCTCAACCTTGTGCTGATTGCGGCGCTGCTGGCGGGCGAATGGTTTGCCGCGCAGCACGGCGCCAGTGTGGAACAGCTCGGCTATGCCATGGCCTGGGCGGTGACGGGCGCAGGGGTGATGCAGCTGGCGTGGCTGTATTACTGGGTCAGGGCCGAAGGCTTCGAGGTCAAACTGCGCTTGCCGCGCATCACGCCGGAAGTGAAGCGGCTCGGCATCATCGCGCTGCCCGCTGCGATCGGCGGCGGCGCTTACCAGATCAACACGCTGCTGCAGCTCTACTTCCTCAACCAGCTTGAGGACGGAGCGGTCAGCTACATGAATTATGCCGACCGGCTGAACCAGCTGCCGCTCGGCATTATCGGCATTGCGCTGTCGACCGCGATCCTGCCGACGCTGAGCAAGTTCGTCGGCGGCGACAACAAGGAAGGCGCCGACCGGATTCAGTCCGATGCGATCGAGCTGGCCCTGCTGCTGACGATCCCCGCAGCGGTGGCGCTGGCGATCTGCGCGGAAGCTTTCGTCATCATGATTTTTCAGGGCGGGCGGTTCGATCTCGCCGACGCCGCGTCCACGGGCGATGTGCTGGCTGCACTGGTGCTCGGCCTGCCCGCCTATGTGCTGGTCAAGGTGCTGGTGCCCAATTTCTACGCCCGCGCCGACACCCGCACGCCGGTGGTCGCCGCTTTCATCTCGCTCGGCGTGTTCATCACCGCAAGCCTCGCGCTGCTGGACATGCTCGGCGTCGTCGGGATCGCGCTCGCCAGTGTCATCGGCGCATGGATCAATGTCGCCTTCCTGCTCGCGGTACTGGCGAAGCGCGGATATTACACCGTGCCCGGCGTGCTGATCCTGCGGATTGCGCGGCAAGTGCTGGCCGCAGCCGCGATGGGCGCGGCCTTGTTCTATACCGACGCATTGCTGACCCCCTGGTATTCTGCCGGCCTGATTGCCCGGCTCGGGGCGCTACTGGCGCTCGTTGCGGCGGCAGCTATCGTGTATTTCGGCATCGCCTTTGCAGTCGGCGCGATCGACCGCCAGCGTATTGCCACCCTGACAAAGAAAGCAAACTGACATGCGCGTTGTTTCCGGCATCCAGCCCACCGGCAATCTCCACCTCGGCAATTACCTGGGCGCGATCCGCAATTGGGCGGCGATGCAGGATTCGCTGGAGGAAGGTTCCGAAGCGCTGTTCTTCCTCGCCGATCTCCACGCGATTTCGCAGCCGCATGACCCTTCGGCCCTGCGCTCAGCCACGCTGGAGATGACCGCCGCGCTGGTCGCCTGCGGGATCGATCCGGACCGTTCCGTGCTGTTCAATCAGGCGCAGGTGCCGCAGCACTCGGAACTGCAATGGCTATTGAACGGCACTGCCCGCATGGGCTGGCTGAACCGCATGACCCAGTGGAAGGACAAGGCTGGCAAGAACCGCGAAGGCCAGTCGGTCGCGCTGTTCACCTACCCCGTGCTGCAGGCTGCCGACGTGCTGCTGTATCAGGCGACCCATGTGCCGGTGGGCGAAGACCAGAAACAGCACCTCGAACTCGCCCGCGACATCGCGCAGAAATTCAACAATGATTTCTGCTCTGAAGATGCGCCGGTTTTCACCCTGCCCGATCCGATCATCCCGGCCCAAGCGGCGCGGATCATGTCCCTGCGCGATGGCAGTGCCAAGATGAGCAAGTCCGATCCGTCCGACATGAGCCGCATCAACCTGTCCGACGATGCCGACACCATGGCGCAGAAGATCAAGAAAGCGAAAACCGATCCCGAACCGCTGCCGTCCGAAGAAGCGGGGCTGGCTGACCGGCCCGAGGCGCGCAATCTGGTCGGCATCTACGCCGTGCTTTCGGGGCAATCGGTGGCGGAAGTGCTGAGCCAGTATGGCGGGCAAGGCTTCGGCGGGTTCAAGCCTGCATTGGCCGAATTGCTGGTGGCGACGCTTGGCCCGATCCGTGATCGCTTCGTGGCACTGAAGGAAGACCGCGAAGCGCTCGACGCGATCCTTGCCCGCGGCGCGGCCAAGGCCCGGGAACGCGGCGCCCCGACGCTGACGGCTGCTTACGGCGCGCTGGGGCTGGTGCGGCACTGAGTCGTCTCAGCCACCTCGCTCAGCCTGCGGTGAACCGAGGCGCAGTTACGACCGGTATTCAATTCCGGTTCATGCCGATAAGCTATGCTATCACGCATAACTATCATTGCCATCACCCACTGGTGGCCAGCCAAAGGTCGTGTCAGGATGTCCGCTATGCCCTCGTTCAAATCTCTCGCCCGTCTGGGCCTGCCGCTTGCTCTGCTTGTCGGTGTCAGCGCCTGCGCCACCCCGTTCAAGGCCGATGTATCGCGCTTTGCCGTGCCGCTGCCTGCGCCGCAGGGCCAGACCTTTGCCGTCGTGGCAGAGGATCCGAAGCTCGCCGGCGGGCTCGAATTCGCGCTTTATGCCGATATGGTCGCCGCAGAGATGCAGCAACTGGGCTATAACCGCGCGTCCTCGCCGGAAAGCGCCAACATGCTGGTGCGGTTCGACTACGGTGTCGATAACGGGCGTGAACGGGTTCGCACCGATCCGGGTGTTGGTGGGGGCTTTGCCGATCCGTTCTGGGGCCCGTGGGGCCGGTTCGGAGGCTTCGGCTATGGCCGCGGCTGGGGCTACGGCTTCAACGATCCCTTCCTGGGCGGGCCTAACGTGCGCAGCTACACCGTCTATACCAGCGGTATCGACGTGAAGATCGATCGCACTGCCGATGGCCAGCGCCTGTTCGAAGGCAAGGCCGAAGCGGTGTCACGCACCAACCGCCTGCCGAACCTTGTGCCCAATCTGGTCGATGCGATCTTCACAGATTTCCCCGGCAGTTCGGGCGAGACCCTGCGGATCACCATCCGCGATGATGGCGAAAATACCGTGCGCCCTACGCGTTGATGGTGTAGAGCATCTGCAACAGACCCTTGGACGGGTAAGAGAAGGCGGCGCAAGGGGATCTGCGCCGCCTTTTTTGTCGGGTATGCTTTTGAATTGCGCAGGCCGCCCGCGCGACCACAAAACTATAGCCTCGCATGACCCCCGGTCGAACCGAAGCCGCCCTCACCGCGTATCGTCGCGTCCAGTTCCTCAACCTCGTTCCACGCGGCCTGCACCACCGGCGCAAGCACCAGCTGCGCCACGCGGTCGCCTCTCGCAATCGCGAAGGGCGCGTCGCCGTGGTTGATCAGGATCACCTTCAGCTCGCCGCGATAATCGCTGTCGATCGTGCCGGGGGTGTTGGGCACGGTAATGCCGTGTTTCAGAGCAAGGCCCGAACGCGGGCGCACCTGAATTTCGTAGCCTTCCGGTATCGCCAGTGCGAGGCCCGTGGCCACCGCGTGGCGCGCACCGCAAGCGATGGCGACATCTTCTGCGCTCACCACATCCATCCCCGCAGCGCCCGCCGTGGCATAGGCGGGCAGCGGCAGGCCTTCGCCGTGCGGCAGGCGCTTGACCTTAACAGGGATGCTCATTCCGCCGCCTCCGCCCGGAACACCGCCGCAATCCGTTCGGCCAATGCCATTGCCACCGCACTCTTGGGCATTTCGTCCAGCGTTTCGACCCCTTCGGCGCTGACAATGTGAACGCGGTTCATATCGCCGCCCATCACGTCACCCGAGACATCATTGGCAATGATCCAGTCAGCCACCTTGCGCTTGCGCTTGGTCTTGGCGTTTTCGATGACGTTTTCGGTTTCGGCGGCAAAACCGATCACCAGCGCGGGCCGCTGCGCGCCGCCTGCGACATTGATCAGGATATCGGGGTTTTCGGTCAGCATCAGCGCCGGCGGGGCAGAGCCGCGCTTCTTGACCTTCTCGCTGAAATAATCCCGCGGACGCCAATCGGCCACTGCGGCGACCATCACCGCCACATCGGCAGGCAGCGAACGCTTGACCGCGTCGCCCATCTGTATCGCGCTTTCGACATCAATACGGGTGACACCAGCCGGGGTCTTGAGCGACACTGGCCCGGCCACCAGCGTGACCTCCGCGCCCAGCGCAGCCGCCGCAGCGGCGATGGCAAAGCCCTGCTTCCCGCTGGAACGGTTGGCGATATAGCGCACCGGATCAATCGCTTCCCACGTCGGCCCGGCCGTGACCAGCACGTGCCTTCCGGAAAGCGGGCGATGGCCATCAGCAAGGCCGAAATCGGCGCCTTCGGGCACCTCGCCGAGGATGGTCTCGACCTCATCGGGCACTACGGGGGCGAGCACTTCGGGCGCCTTCCTGCGCGGATCGACCTGGTGATTGATCGCGCCCGCATCAACCGGCGGCGCGGCATTGGCGCTGCCTTTTTTCGCCAGCAATGGGCCGCTGAAATCAGGGGCAAAATCGGGTGCGGGCTCCTCGGGCGGCGGCAGTTCGGCTTCGTCTTCGGCGGGCAGTTCTTCGTATTCCGCCTCGATTTCCTCGTGACTGCGCTTGGCGGTCGAACGCGGGATGATGCGTGAAAAGAAGCTGCCAAGCCCGCTCACAGGCAGGGCGGCATCGTCTTCATCCGCGTCTTCGGGCTCAAGCGCTTCGACTTCGATTTCGGGACGCGGGAGCGTGGGAACGGCAGCAGGTTCCGGCACTGCGATGCCGAAATGAGCGGCAATCGCGGCCCAGATTGCTTCAGGCTCGGGCAGGCGGCCATAGCCGAATTCGCCGCAGGCCATCGGCCCTTCATCGGGGTGGAGCACATTGACGCCCGCCGCCTTCAACAGGGCGATGTTGCGCTGCGTCGCTTCGTGCTCCCACATCCGCACATTCATCGCGGGCACGGCCATCACCGGCTTGTCGGTGGCGAGAATCAGCGTTGTGGCAAGATCATCGGCGATCCCCGCCGCCATCTTGGCGAGCAGGTCGGCCGTCGCCGGGCACACCACGACCAGATCAGCCTCGCGGCTCAGCTGGATATGGCCCATCTCGGCCTCGTTCCTGAGGTCGAACAGGTTGGTATAGACCTGGTTTTCGGACAGCGCGGCAAGCGCCATCGGCGTGACGAATTGCTGCCCGCCCTTGGTGACCACGCAGGTGACATCGCCGCCTGCCTTGCGGATCAGGCGCACCAGTTCGCACGCCTTGTAAGCCGCGATGCCGCCGCCCACGACCAGCAGGATGCGCGGGAACTTGCCCGTCATCGCTGTGTCCTGCAGTGCTTGCCGATCATTGTCATCGGTTCGAACAACTCCCCACGCCGATGCGGCAAGCGCAGCCGGCAACCCGTTCCAGTCCTGCCCCGCGCCGCGCCATACCCGGAACATATGTTCTTGGCGCGCACGTTTGGCCTGTTGTGGTTAAGATTGCGCTTACAGCAGCGCAACCGCTTTTGCCTCACCCGATCCAGCCTGCCGCCAGCGCGCCCCAGACCGCCCCCGCACCGGCCAGCCCTGCAACGACATAGCCGAACCAGCCGCGCCCTTCGCGCTTGTCGGTGATCAGGCGAACCTCGGGCAGCGGCGGCGTCTCGGGAGCGCCGCCCTTGGGCGGGTATTTCTCCTCCAGCCGCCGGATCAGGCCGGGCAGGCGAAACAGCGTTTCGGCATCGGTCTTCAGCCGGTCGGCCAGCGCCGCTTCCGGCCCCAGTTCGTCGCGGATCCACTCGCGCACATAGGGCGCTGCGGTGTCCCACATGTTGATATCGGGATTGAGCTGGGTGGCGATGCCTTCGACCATCACCATCGTTTTTTGCAGCAGCAGCAGGTGCGGCTGGGTCTGCATGTCGAAATCGCGGGTGATCGCGAACAGCCCGTCGAGCATCTGGCCCACGGACAATTCCTTCACCGGCTTGCCGCGCATCGGTTCGCCCACTGCCCGCAGCGCGGTCGCGAACTCGCCGACCGAATGGTAGCTGGGCACATATTGCGCCTCGAAATGGATTTCGGCCACGCGCTGGTAATTGCCGGTGGTCAGCCCGTAGAGAATCTCCGCCAGCCATTGCCGTGCGCGGCGATCGATCCGGCCCATGATCCCGAAATCGATCGCGACGATGGTGCCGTCATCCTCCACGAACAGGTTGCCCTGATGCATGTCGGCATGGAAGAAACCGGCGCTGATTGCCTGGGTGAGGAAGCTGATGACGAGCCGTTCGGAAAGCTGCGCAAAATCATGTCCGCGTGCGCGCAATTCATCCACGCGGCTGATCTTGATCCCGTCGATCCATTCGATCGTCAGCACCCGGCCATTGGTGCGATCCCAGTCGATGCCGGGGATGCGATAGCCGGGCACGCCCGCCATCTGTTCGGCAAGCTCGCTGGCCGATGCCGCCTCGCGCCGCAGATCGAGTTCGGAATTGGTCCAGCGCTTGAAATTGGCGATGGTCAGGCGCGGGCGGAGACGCTCGGCCTCCCCCCCGCCCATCGCTTCGAGATGCGCGGCGGCCCATTCGTAGGTGGTGATATCGCGCGCGAACTTTTCGCGGATGCCGGGCCGCAGCACTTTGATGGCAACGGTGCGGCCATCGGTGGTCACGCCCTTGTGCACCTGCGCGATGCTGGCCGCGCCGACCGGAACGGGGTCGATTTCGGCAAAGAGGTTTTCGAGCGGCTGGCCAAAGCTCGATTCGATGGCCGCCTTGATCTCGGCAAAGGGAACCGGCGGCAGGCTGTCCTGCAAGGACAGCAGATTATTGGCCGCTTCCTCGCCCACCAGATCGGGACGGGTGGCAAGGCTTTGCCCCAGCTTGATCGCAGCCGGGCCGATCGCACGGAAGGCGCCGGCATAGTCGGGCGTGCCGCGCCTGCCGGTCAGCGTTGCCAACCGCGCCAGCCGGACAAGGCGGCGCAAGGCGGCGGGCGCGTTGGGATCATTCTCGATCCCCACCAGCGCGCGCCTGCGGGCAAGCGTCACGCCCCAGCGGGCAAGGCGGATCAGATGCGTTGCGGAGGATGTCACGCGGTTAGATCTTCCACCCCGAATGGATCGCAACAGCGCCGCCGAGAATAATCTCGGCCTTGGTATTCACAAATCCGGCTGTGCGGATCATCGCCTCGAACTCGGGCGCGCGGGGAAACTTGCGGATCGATTCCGCAAGATAGCGATAGCTTTCGGTATCGCCTGCAATGACCTGGCCCATGCGCGGCATCACATGCATCGAATAAAGGTCATAAATCTCGCGGAAGCCCGCCCAGTCGGTGACCGAAAATTCCATGCAGAAGAACCGTCCGCCGGGCCGGAGCACGCGGTAGGCTTCGGCCAGCGCCTTGTCCTTGAAGGTGACATTCCGGATGCCGAAGACGATGGTATAGGCATCGAAGGTGTTGGCGGCGAAAGTGACTTCCTCGGCATTCTGCTTGGAGAAAACAAGGCTGCCAGCACCCTCTGGCTCGTCGCGCTCCATTGCACGCTCGGCGCCCACATCAAGCATTTCCTGATTGATGTCGGCCACGGTGACATTCGCGCCGCGATCCGCCATGCGGAAGGCAATGTCGCCGGTGCCCCCTGCCATATCCAGAATGTTCTCGCCCGGCTGCGGTTTCACGCGTTTGACGAAACGGTCTTTCCACCCGCGATGCATGCCAAAACTCATCGCGTCATTCATGATGTCGTATTTGCGCGCAACGCTGGAGAAAACCTCGCCCACCTTGCGGGTCTTTTCCTCGGGAGTGACCTCGGTGAAGCCGAAGGAAACGGTGTCGTCAGTGCTCTGTGTCATGTCGCGTTCCCTAGAGACAATTGCCGCCAAGGCAAAGGGTGTTAGAGGGAGACCAAATGCCTGAGCTCCCTGAAGTAGAAACAACCGTTCGCGGCCTTGCCCGGTTCCTCGAAGGCGAGCGGATCACGCGCGTCACGTTGAACCGCCCCAACCTGCGCCGCCCCTTCCCCGCCGATCTGGTGCAGGTGATGACCGGCGCGACCGTCACCGGCCTGTCGCGGCGCGCGAAATATGGCCTGCTGCACCTTGATCGCGATGCAACCATGATCTTCCATCTGGGCATGAGCGGGCGCTGGCGGATCGATCCCGAAACCCCCGACACGCATGATCACCTGCTGCTGGAAACCGCATCGCACCGCTTTGCCCTGTGCGACCCGCGCCGCTTCGGCTCGGTCGATTTGGTTGGCACAGGCCTGCTGGACACCTGGCCGCAATTCGCCGCGCTTGGCCCGGAACCGCTCGGGCCGGGGCTGACCGCGGCGCATCTCAAGGCGGCTCTGAAGGGCAAGACCCAGTCGATCAAGCTGTGCCTGCTCGATCAGCGGATCGTGGCGGGCCTCGGCAATATCTATGTGTGCGAAGCGCTGTGGCGCGCCGGTATCCGCCCTACCAAACCGGCAGGCAAGGTCACAGGCCCGCAACTTCAGCGGCTTGTGCCCGAAATCGTTGCCGTGCTCGAAGCCTCGATCCGTGACGGCGGATCAACCTTGCGCGACTATGCCCGGCCCGATGGCGATCTGGGCTATTTCGCCAGCAGCTTCGATGTCTATGGCCGCGAGGCAGAGGCATGCCGCCGCGATGATGGCGGGATCATCGCCCGCATCCAGCAAGGCGGCCGCAGCACCTGGTATTGCCCAGTGTGCCAGAAGTAGTGGAGAATCGTTGACCTTCGGGCAGCATCCGACTATGCGCGCTGCTTTCCGGCGGTAGGGCCATGCGTCCGCTCGCCCGTTTTCGAGCAAACCGTCACCAATTTCACGGCTGCCCCAAGCGGCCCGAACCAAACGCGAGACAGACACGAATTATGGCCAACACGCCGCAAGCCAAAAAGCGCATCCGCCGCAACACCGCCCGCGCCGAAATCAACGGTGCGCGCATCAGCCGTATCCGCAGCTTCGTGAAGAAGGTCGAATCGGCCTGCGAGGCCGGTGACAAGGAAGCCGCCGCTGCGGCGCTGAAGGCGGCCCAGCCGGAAATGGCGCGCGGCGTTGCGCGCGGCGTGATGCACAAGAACACCGTGGCCCGCAAACTGTCGCGTCTGACCCGCCGAGTCGCCACTCTCTGATTCGTTTCGCACCCCTCGTAGTCGTGCTTAAGGGACGATTACGGGTTGGATGAGGCGACTTACGCTCCAAGGGCCGCGCTTGATCAGCGCGGCCTTTTTGCGTTTGCGACAAATGCAACAAAGCAACGCCCCGGAAATGTCAGGATTCTCCGCGATTCGCGCGGTTTTAGGGGTGTATTTTCAACGATTTCAAAAACTTGAACGCAAGACTGCGGCATAGGGCCGAGTCAACAGGAATATTTCACTTTTTTTAAAAGTCCGCGCTTGCGCAAACTCTCTCAGCGTTCTTTACAAGAGCTCCAACCGGTGCCGACCAGCCCGGTATTTTACAAATTGGCCGACATGGGGGCTCACTGGAAACCGTGTTTCCAGTGAATGGGTAGGCTGTGCCTGTCGCAGCAGAAAATATGTGCTCGCAGACCTTTGTCGGCGGGCTTGCGTACGGATTGGGGACGAGATTGTGCACAGGTTTGACAAGGCGCGGGCATCCGGCCGAACGGCGGATGAACATCTGATGGAAGACGCAGAAGCTGTAAATCTTGCCGCCGACTGGTCCGATATCAGTCAGGGGCTGCGCAAGGATCTGGGCCACCAGCTGCACAGCCAGTGGATCAAGCCGATCCAGCTGGGCGGGATCAACCGCGAAACCGGTACGCTCGATCTTTACCTGCCGACCGAATTTTCCGCCAACTGGGTGCGTGATCGCTTCCATGACCGCCTGCAACTGGCGTGGAAGATTGCCCGCAGCGAAGTGCGCAGCGTCAATATCCAGGTTCACCCCGGCCGCCGCCAGCTGCCCGATCTGCGGCTGGATGATGGCCGCCGCCCCGCCAATGATGGTGCATCCGCGATTGCGATGGCCGCTGGCGCGATGGGCGATGCCAGCTTCACATCCTCGGTCGGGCTCGACCCGTCGCTGACCTTTGTCGCCTTCGTGACGGGCGAGGCGAACATCCTCGCATGCAACGCCGCGCAGCGCATGGCCGCGCTGGAACAGCCGCAGTTCTCGCCGCTCTATCTCAAGGCCGCGACAGGTCAGGGCAAGACCCACCTGATGCACGCCATCGGCCATGCCTATCTGCAGACCCACCCGCGCGCGCGGATTTTCTACTGTTCAGCCGAACGGTTCATGGTCGAATTCGTCCAGGCGCTGAAATCGAGCCAGACGATCGAGTTCAAAGCGCGGCTGCGCAGCTTCGATCTGCTGCTGGTGGACGATATCCAGTTCATCATCGGCAAGGCGAGCGCGCAGGAAGAACTTCTCTACACCATCGATGCCCTGCTGGCCGAGGGCAAGCGGCTGGTGTTTGCCGCCGATCGCGCCCCGCAGGCGCTGGACGGGGTGGAGCCGCGCCTGCTCAGCCGCCTGTCGATGGGTCTGGTGGCCGATATCCAACCCGCCGATATCGAACTGCGCAAGAAGATCCTCGTGTCCAAGCTGACCCGCTTTGCCGCGATCAACGTGCCGGAAGATGTGGTCGAATTTCTCGCCCGCACCATCACCCGCAACGTGCGCGAATTGGTGGGCGGGCTGAACAAGCTGATCGCCTATGCCCAGCTGACCGGGCAGGATGTTTCGCTGCAACTCGCGGAAGAACAGCTGACCGATATTCTTTCGGCCAACCGCCGCCGGATCACCATCGACGAAATTCAGCGCACCGTGTGCCAGTTCTACCGCATCGACCGCGCGGAAATGAGCAGCAAGCGCCGCGCCCGCGCCGTGGTCCGTCCGCGTCAGGTGGCGATGTATCTTTCCAAAGTTCTGACCCCGCGCAGCTACCCCGAAATCGGCCGCAAGTTCGGCGGGCGTGATCATTCGACCGTGATCCACGCGGTGCGCCTGATCGAAGACCTGCGCCAGCGCGATGCCGATATGGACGGCGATGTGCGCAGCCTGCTGCGCCAGCTGGAAAGCTGATCGCACACAGGTTTCACGCAATCTTTGCACCGCACTTTCGACAGGCCTTTCCACAGACCTGTCGACAGGCGGCGCACAGGATGTAAACAGCCTGTCCATGCCTTCCGCACCGCTTTCTCCCGACCAGATCACCCTGCCTGCCGGGTGGATTGCCGCCCTGTTGCGTGGCATCAAAGGCCAGTGCCCGCGCTGCGGCGAGGCGGCGCTGTTTCGCAAATGGCTCAAGCCCGTCGATGCCTGCCCGCATTGCCGACAGGACTGGTCATTGCAGCAGGCTGATGATTTTCCCGCCTATATCGGCATCTTCGTGGTCGGCCACCTGCTCGCACCGGTGGTGATCGCGATGATCTCCGGCGGCATGTCGGCGTGGGCCACGCTGGCGATCATCCTGCCGGTGGCGGTGGTGATGCTGCTGCTGACGCTCCAGCCGACCAAGGGCGCAGTGATCGGCTTTCTGTGGTGGCACGGCATCGGTGCGTTCCGGCAGGAACGGCGTACTCCGCCGGACAAGCCATGAGCCTGTCGCCTGCCCCGCTATCTTCGGCAAGGCTTGATCGCTTCGCTCGCCATATCGTGCTGCCCGAAGTCGGCGGTGCGGGGCAGGTCAAGCTGGCGCATAGCCATGTGGCCATCATCGGTCTTGGCGGGATCGGCAGCCCCGCACTGCAATATCTGGCCGCGAGCGGGATCGGACGGCTGAGCCTGATCGATGATGATGTGGTCGATGTCAGCAACCTCCAGCGCCAGACCATCTTCACCACCCGCGACGTGGGCTATGGCAAGGCCGTGTCGGCGCGGCGCTGGCTCGCGAATTTCGACGATTCGCTCGTCGTCGATGTGTCCGATGCGCGCATCACGCCGGATAATGCCGAAAGCCTGATCAGGGGCGCAGACCTGGTGCTCGACGGCACCGACAATTTCGCCACGCGCCTTGCTGTTGCCGATGCCTGCGTCGCGGCGGGCATTCCGTTGCTGTCAGCCGCCGTGGGCCGCTTTCAGGGTCAGGTCGCCGCCTTTGCCGGGCACTTGCCAGAGCAAGCCTGTTACCGCTGCTTTGTGGGTGATGCCTTCGATGCCGAAGACTGCGACACCTGCGCCGACGACGGGATGCTGGGTGCAATGGCCGGATGGGCGGGGAGCTTTGCCGCACTGCAAGCGGTCAAGGTGCTGCTCGCAGGCACGGCGATGCTGGGCGATCCGGGCTGGGGCCGGCTGCACATCCTCGATGGGCTCGCGCCGGGGATGCGCACCATTCGCATCGCCAAAGATGCCAGCTGCACGGCCTGCGCCGGAGCGTGATCGCTTCGACCCGTCCGACTAAAGCAACGGCGCGCCCCCAAACCCAAGGTATGTAAGGGAAACCCGCCCTCATGTCGCAGCAACCTTTCGGTGAAAGGACAATGCGATGAATAGCAATCTAATCATGATTTTGGCCGTTTTCACGCTGGGTGCCGGTTTGATCTTTGGCCTGTGGTCATTCACCCGCGCCAAGAAAGCGCAGGACCACCACGAAGACGCCGCCGCTGCACAACGTCAGCGCCGCGAGCCCTCGAATATTCCACCCGAGGGCACCCCCGGCAGCATCGACCCCACCAGCGCAGACCATAGGGGCGACGCTCCCAAGGGGTCAGACCGCGCCTGGAGCCAGGATCGCGCCGATGACCCGCCAACCCCCATGCCGCCGCGCAACTGAGCAACGCGCCTTCAAAGGCTATCGAACCACTGCTTGCGTTTGCGTGCGGCGTTGAGCCTGTCGAGGTCCGAGGGTCGATCCGCGTCAGGATCGGGGCGGCAGGTGGTGCTGCTGCCCTTTGTCTCGCAAATGCGTCCCAAGCTGTCGCGCCCCTCCTTGGGTGTGTGCAGCATGTAATAGAACAGCCCTGCGCAAGCCGGCAGAGCGGTGGTCACAAGCAGAAGCCCGATCCAAAAACGCAAGCCGCCGCCCACCCCGTTGGCCACAGTGGCGGGTGTGGGGTTGCGCAATGTTGCAGCCGCGCTCACGCGACGCACCCCGCCCATCATAATGCCTCCGCCGATCATCAGCATGACAAACGGGACTGCGATCACCGCAACCACGCTGTAAAACAGCATGTGCCCATCAAACCGGCAGCCTGTGACCACGCAACTGGTCCAGTAAAGCACCAGATAGCCATAGGGCAGCGCCAGCAGGGCGAGCAGGATGATCATCCACCGGGACATCCCGATGCTATGCCACAACTGGGTTAACCGCCGGTTTGCAGCACTTCCTCGACCCACTCCGGCACGAGCACGCTCGCCGGGCCGTGGCGCGTTTCGTGGAACAGCCTTGACCCTTCGCTGGGTTCGAGATTGAGTTCAAGCGTGCGCGCTCCCGCCGCCCGCGCCTCCTGAACAAAGCCTGCTGCCGGATAGACCGCACCGCTGGTACCGATGGAAACGAACAGGTCGCAGGTTTCCAGCGCCTGATAGATCCGGCCCATCTGGTAAGGCATTTCGCCAAACCACACCACATCGGGACGCAGGGTGGGGGCACGGCAGACGGGGCATGGAGGGCGGTTAATCATCGTCTCCAGCCACGGCGACCGGGTCTCGCAGGACGTGCACAGCGCACTTTTCAATTCGCCATGCATGTGCAGCACGCGGGCCGATCCGCCGCGTTCGTGCAGATCATCCACGTTCTGGGTAACCAGCAGCAGATCGCCTTTGAACTCCCGCTCCAGCAGCGCCAGCGCCATGTGCGAAGGGTTCGGCGCGACATTGGCGAGCGCAGCGCGGCGCAGGTCGTAGAAGTTCAGCACGAGATTGGGATCGCGCGCGAACCCTTCGGGCGTGGCGACATCCTCGATGCGGTGCTGCTCCCACAGGCCCCCTGCCGCGCGAAAGGTATCGATCCCGCTTTCTGCCGAAATCCCGGCTCCGGTAAGGATGACGATGCGGCGGTATCTTGCGTTCAAACCTGTCACCGTTCGTCCTGAGCTTGTCGAAGGACTGCCTTTCGCTTTACGGCAGTAGTAGAAAGGGCGGGGCTTCGACAAGCTTAGCCCGAACGGAGGTTTGGTTATGCTGCAATTCGGGGTGATCGGACACAAGGGCCGGATGGGGCAGGCGCTGGAAGCGGCGATTGCAGATGCGGGCCATGAAATGTGTGTTGGCGTGGATGCGGGCGGCAATATCGGGCCGTTCGCGGCGCAGTGCGATGTGCTGGTCGATTTCTCTGCGCCCGAAGCGCTCGGCGCGAATCTCGGCGCGGCGAAAGTTGCGGGCAAGCCGGTGGTGGTCGGCACGACCGGGCTGGGCGAAGAACATTTCGTGATGCTGGCAGAGGCTGCGCGGGCGGTGCCGGTGCTGCAATCGGGCAACTTCTCGCTCGGCGTCACTCTGATGGCCTATCTGGTGCGGGAAGCGGCCGCGCGGTTGGGGCCGGACTGGGATATCGAAGTGCTGGAAATGCACCACCGCATGAAGGTGGATGCACCATCCGGCACCGCCAAGCTGCTGGGCGACGCGGCTGCGGCGGGGCGCGGCATCAGCCTGTCCGACAACATGGAAAGTGGCCGACACGGCATGACCGGCGCACGGGCCGAGGGCGCCATCGGCTTTGCTACGTTACGTGGCGGCACCGTGGCAGGCGAACATTCGGTGATCTTTGCAGGCAGCGAGGAACGCCTGACCCTGTCGCATTCGGCCGAAAACCGGATGATCTTTGCACGCGGGGCGGTGCGGGCGGCAGAGTGGCTGAGCGGGCAAGGTGCCGGGCGCTACACCATGAATGATGTGCTGGGCCTGTGAACCTTTATCGATGAACAAGGCCCAGATTTTCGAATTCTTCCGCCGTCTGGCCGAGGACAACCCCTCGCCCCAGACCGAACTGGAATATGGCAATGCCTATCAGCTGCTTGTCGCCGTGGCGCTTTCGGCGCAGGCGACCGATGTGGGCGTGAACAAGGCAACCCGTGCGCTGTTTGCCAAGGTGCAAACCCCGCAGGCGATGCTGGATCTGGGCGAGGAGGGGCTGAAGGATCACATCAAGACCATCGGCCTGTTCAATTCCAAGGCCAAGAACGTGATCGCGCTCAGCCGCATTCTGGTGGAGCAACACAGCGGCGAAGTACCCGATACGCGCGAGGCGCTGGTGACGCTCCCCGGCGTCGGGCGAAAGACCGCCAACGTCGTGCTGAACTGCTGGTTCGGGCAGGAAACTTTCGCGGTCGATACGCACATCTTCCGCCTCGGCAATCGCACCGGCATGGCCAAGGGCAAGACCCCCGATCATGTCGAAGCCAAGCTGGAAAAGCGCGTGCCCCAACCGTTCCGCCGCGATTCGCACCATTGGATGATCCTGCACGGCCGTTATGTCTGCAAAGCGCGCACGCCCGAATGCTGGCGCTGCAAGGTCGCGGATTTGTGCAGTTTCAGAAAGAAGGTGCTGGAGCCACCAAAGGGGCGCGCCGCATTGGATGCCGGCGCAGATTAAGGCGCGGTTCAAGCGCCAGGGCGATGTTGGCCCAGCCTCTGGTGGAGAAACCCTATGTCAGCACGCAGTCTTACCCTCGCCGCCCTTCCGCTGCTTGCCATCGGCTGCGCTCCGGTTGAACGCGCCACTGATGCCAACCCTGCTGCGGGTGCGCCCGCTGTTACCGTGCTGGGCGAAGGTCAACGCTGCATCATGCGCGATCAGGTGCGGGCCACCGTGGTGCGCAACGACCGCGTGATCGATTTCGAGATGAACGGCAGCAAGGTCTATCGCAGCACCATGGATCAGCGCTGTCCGGGTCTGAGTTTTGACCGGGCGATCACTTACGAAACATCGATCAACCAGTTGTGCACCAACCAGATCGTCTACGCCTTGCAGAACATAGGCGGCGTGTTGCAGCGCGGGGCGGGCTGCACGCTGGGCGAGTTCGTGCCGGTTGAATATGTGAAGGACTGAACCGGCCTAAATATCGTCCGCGCTGACCAGTTCTGCCTTGTCCAGCTCCCCCGTCAGGCTCGCCACTGTCACGGCCACCGCGCCATCGCCGGTGATGTTGGTGGTGGTGCGCATCATGTCCATGATCCGGTCGACCCCGGCAACAAAGGCGATGGTTTCCAGCGGCACGTTCACCGCGCTGAACACCAGCGCCATCATGATCAGGCCCGCGCCCGGAATCCCTGCCGCGCCCACTGCACCCAGCGTGCCCAGCAGCGCGATCATGCCGTAATCACCCCAGCTCAGATCGACCCCGAATATCTGCGCACCGAACAAGGTCGCAAGGCCAAGATACATCGCCGTGCCGTTCATATTCACCGTCGCGCCAAGGCTGATGACGAAGCTGGCGACCGAGCGTGACACGCCAAGGTTGCGTTCCGCACAGCGCAAGGTCACCGGCAGCGTCGCGTTGGAACTGGCGGTGGAATAGCTGACCGCGATGGCATCCACCATGCCGCGGAAGAACCCGATCACCGGCACTTTGGCGATGAACTTGATCATTCCGCCGTAAATCAGAGCAATGATCAGCAGGCAGCCCAGGTAGTTGAGGAACACCAGCTTGCCGAGCGCCGCCAGCGCATCGAAGCCGAGCGTGCCCGCCACCCATGCCATCAACGCAAAGACGCCAAACGGGGTGAGTTCCATCACGATCATGGTGACTTTCTGCATCACGACCGATCCGCTCTCGAAGATTTTGAGCGCAGGCTCGCCTTCTTCCTTGGCCATCAGGATGCCGATGCCGATCAGCAGCGAAAACACGATCAGCGGCAGCACGTTAACGTCCGCCATCACTTTAACCGGGCTTTGCGGGATCATGCCCAGCACCATCTCGCGCCAGCTGGTATCGGCGGGTTCGGGGGCAACACCCAATGTCAGTGCTGAGGTATCCACGCCGAGACCCGGCGCAATCAGGGTGCCAAGCGCAAGGCCCAGCCACACCGACATCTGCCCCGTCACCACAAACAGCAGCATCGCGCGCCATCCGACCGAGCCGAGCTTGCGCAGATCGCCGATGCTGGCGACCCCTGCGACAAGGCTGAAGAAGATCAGCGGCACCACCAGCATCTTGATGAAGGCGACAAACACATCGCCGATGATCTTGATGCTTTCCGCCCCCGGCCCCCAAAGCCGGCCGACAATGATGCCGAGGATCAGCGCGGCAATGACGCGCTGCCAGAGGGGAATGCGCAGCCAGGTGCCCAATTTACTGTCCTTTTTCCAATGCCAAAGCAGCGCGCGCAATCCGCGTGTAGATACGTGCCAGCGCAGCCAGATCGGGGATCGCCACCGCCTCGTCGCGCTTGTGCATGGTCGCGTTGCATAGCCCGAATTCGATCACCGGGCAGACGCTGCGCAGAAACCGCGCATCGGAAGTGCCGCCGCTGGTGGAAAGTTCGGGCGCAATGCCGGTTTCGGCCTCGACCGCCGCTGAAACCAGTCGGGAAAATGCCCCCGGTTCGGTCAGGAACGGTTCGCCCGAGATTACGGGCCGCGCCCGGCCGCCGTGCTTTTCGGCAATCGCCATCACCCGCTCGGACAGGCTGTGGCCGGTGTGGAGATCGTTGAAGCGGATCGAAATCCGCGCCGCGCCTGCCGCCGGGATCACATTGTGGGCGCGGTTGGGCGCGGTAATTTCGGTGATTTCGAGGTTGGATGGCTGGAACCACTGCGTCCCCGTATCCAGCGTCAGCGCGTCCAGTTCCGCCAGAATGGCGACCAGTTTGGGCAGCGGATTATCGGCGAGGTGCGGATAGGCGACGTGGCCCTGTGTGCCATCCACATCGATGAAGATATTGACCGATCCGCGCCGCCCGATCTTCACCATATCGCCCAGCCGGTTGACCGAAGTCGGCTCGCCGACAAGGCACAAATCGGGCTGGATACCCTGCGCTGTCATATAGTCGATCAGCGCGCGGGTGCCGTGGAGCGCCGGGCCTTCCTCGTCACCCGTGATGATGAAGCTGATTGTGCCCGCATCGACAGGCACATCGGCCACGGCAGCGACCATGGCAGCAATCGCGCCCTTCATGTCCACCGCGCCGCGCCCGTGAAGCAACTCGCCGCGCACTTCGGGAATGAACGGATCGGAGGCCCAACCGTTCTCCCCTCCGATTGGCCCCGGCGGTACCACATCCAGGTGTCCGGCAAAGGCCAGGTGGCGCGAACCCGGCGGCCCTGCGCGCACCGCAAACAGGTTTTCAACCGGAGCCTCGTCACTCCCGTCCGGCCCGTCGCCGCGCGTGAACCGGTAGATAGCAAACCCTAGCGGCGCCAGCATCGCTTCGAGTTCATCGAACACCGCGCCGGTGGCAGGCGTCACGGAAGGCGCGGCAATCAGGCGCTTGGCAAGGTGGAGAGGATCGAGCATTCTTCACGGCGTAGCAGGAGTTATCGCGAATGCCCAAGCTCGATCTTGATGCCATTCCCCAGACCAATGCGACCGGATATCCGGCGGTTCACGCCGCGGAGGTTCAGGGGCGGTGGTATCGACATCTTGCGCCTGCGGGCGGCCTTGCCGACTTCGGCGCAAGCCATGTCGTGCTCGAGCCCGGAGCATGGTCAGCACACCGCCACTGGCACGAGGATGAGGACGAATTTGTCGTCATGCTGTCCGGCGAGGCCGTGCTCGTCGACGACGAGGGAGAGCATATGATGCGAGCCGGCGACATCGCGGCGTTTCCCAAGAATGACGGCAATGGCCATGTGCTGCAGAACCGTACGGATCAGGCGTGCATTTTTGTCGCGATCGGGCGTCCGTTGGCGAGCGCATGCCACTATCCCGATATCGACATGCACCTGACCAACGGGCGCGGCTTCCATCGCAAGGACGGCAGCGACTTTTAGCGTCGCCGTTCCTCCACCACCAATGGCCCTGGCGCGAAAGCGCTGGTCAAAAGGTCGGCGATCCGGAGGCCCGCCTGCTGCACCCGCCGCTTGGCAATCGGCACGCCGCGAACAATGTCTTCCTGGCTGAGCGCGGTCTTGTCCGGCAGCGGCGCGGCGCAGACATCGTCGTTGTCGAAGGCGGTGGGATAGACGAAGCTGCGGGCAATTTCCCAGCTTTCACGGCCCCAGTCATCGGGCGTGCCGCCGCCGAGTTCCGCGCGTTCGGCAGGCGAATAACGCCGCACCACCGGATCGGCGGGATCGCTGATCGCACGTTCGGCCAGCGGGCCGTCCCAGATCGAGTGCAGGTTGTAGCCCGGCCTGATCCCGTAATCGGCTTCGCGGTCATTGCCGCCGCGGTCCTCGTTATCGCCCGAATGCAGCGGCATGTGCACATCGCCCGCGAAATGCACCATGAAGGCCAGCGCTTCCAGCCGGATCGGCGCGGGCAGGCTTTCATCTGCCAGCATCCGGTAGGCGCGGGTAATTTGTCCGGTGACGCAGTTACCGCCCGAACAGTTCGCGCGCGGGTTGAACGCCTGACAGATCGGCGCGGTGCGGTAATGCCACGCGGCGGTATAGCCCCAACGCCAGCCTTCGCCGCGAATGCAATCGGCCCAGACCGAGGCATCTTCAAGCGTCTTGAGCGGGCATCCGGGCGTGGCCAGCGCCTTTTCCTGCGCCAGCAGCCGCGCAATCTTGGCGCGCACTTCGGGCGTGACATTCGCCTCGGCGATTTCTGCGGTCTTGCGGTGGGCGTAAAAGCCCCAAGCGCTTGCCGGGGCAGGCACCAGCGCCAGCACCACCAGCAGCGCAGCGATCAGCCGCTTCATGCCACCTGCTCGTATTGTTCGATCACCCATTCTTCTTCTTCCGCCGCGCCATTCCATTCGCGCATCCAGTCATGTTCCCACACCGCCTGCATATAGGCCTGCGCAAAGCCCGGCACGCCGATGCCATAGGTGACAAAACGGGTGACGACGGGCGCATAGAAGATATCCGCCGCGCCAAAGGTGCCGAACAGATACGGCCCGCTGCCACCATGCCGCGCGCGGGCTTCGGCCCACAAGGTCAGGATGCGCACGATATCGTGCTGGGTCGTCTCCGACAGGCCCGGCAGTTCAACCCGGCGGCGAATATTCATCGGCAGTTCGCGGCGCAGCGATTGATAGCCCGAGTGCATTTCGGCCACCATCGCCCGCGCCATGCCGCGCGCGGCTTCATCCTTGGGCCAGAACCGTTCGCGCCCGATCTTGTCGGCAAGGTATTCGAGAATCGCCAGGCTATCCCACACCACGGCATCGCCATCCCACAGGATCGGCACCTTGCCGCTGGATGGCTGCACTTCGCCCATGTCGTGCTTCAGCTTGTCCCACTCCTCGCCCATGATAGGCACGGTGAGTTCGTCGAAATGCAGGCCCGATTGCTTGACCGCAAGCCAGCCGCGCAGGCTCCAGCTCGAATAGTTCTTGTTGCCGATGATGAGTTTCATGTCGGTCTGCTCCACCTGCAGGACTGATTGGCGCTCGCCCTAGTTATTAAGGCTGGCACTGTCGAGGCTGAACGGATTAGGACGGACACAACAAGGAGCCGTGTTGATGAACCTTTCCCCCTTTCACCTCGCCTTCCCGGTCGATGACCTTGCCGCCGCGCGTGACTTTTATGGCAGTGTGATGGGCTGCGCCGAGGGGCGGTCGAGCGACGAGTGGATCGATTTCGATTTCCACGGCCACCAGATCGTCGCCCATCTGGCTCCGGGGCAGGCAGGAGACCGCGCCAGCAACCATGTCGATGGCCACGGCGTGCCGGTGCCACATTTCGGGCTGGTGCTGGCGATGGATGAATGGGAGACGCTGGCGCAGCGGCTGCGGGCAGGGGCTGCGGATTTCGTGATCGAACCCACTATCCGCTTCAAAGGCCAGCCGGGCGAACAGGCCACCATGTTCCTGCGCGATCCATCAGGCAATGCGCTGGAGTTCAAGGCGTTCGCGGATGCGAGCAAACTGTTCGCCAAATAGGCGCAAGGGAGAATGATGATGAAAAACGTGATGCGAATGGCGGCGCTGGCCGCAGCCCTTGCCCTGCATATTGCGCCCGCGCAGGCTCAGGACGCTGCCACAGGCGCCCTGCCTGCGCCGCTGCAACAGCATCTGGACGGGCAATATGACCGGATCATCACCGATCTGATCACCATTACCGAAATCCCCGCGCCGCCGTTCAAGGAAGAACGCCGCGCCGCAGCCTTTGCCGATATGCTGCGAGAAGCGGGCCTGACCGATGTAACCATCGACGAAGAAGGCAACGTCCTCGCCCTGCGTCCGGGCACCACGGATGGCCCGGTGTTTGTCGTTTCCGCCCATCTCGACACGGTGTTCCCCGAAGGCACACCGATCACAGTCACCCGCGAAGGCGACCGGCTGATGGCACCGGGCATCGGTGACGACAGTCTTGGCCTTGCCTCGATCCTCGCCTGGGTTCGGGTGCTGGAGCAACAGAACATCGCCACCCGCCAGCCGATCCTGTTCGTGGCCACCGTGGGCGAGGAAGGCCCGGGCGATCTGCGCGGGGTGCGCCACCTTTTCACTCAGGGTGCGTGGAAGGACCGCATCGGCGCGTTCCTTTCGATCGACAATCCCGATGCCGGGCGGATCGTCCACGCCGCGACCGGCTCGCGCCGTTACAAGCTGGTGTTCAAGGGGCCGGGCGGCCACAGTTACGCTGCCTTTGGGGTCGTCAATCCGATGATCGCCATGGCCGAAACCGTGCGGGGGCTTTACGCGGTAAACGTGCCGGCTGACCCCAAGACGACCTATGCCGCCAGCGTGGTGAGCGGGGGCACTTCGGTCAATTCGATCCCTGCGGAAATCGTGCTCGAAGTGGACATGCGGTCGGGCGATCCGGCAGCGCTGCGCGATCTGGAGCAGGCCATGCTTGCCGCAGCAAATAATGCGGTGACGCAGGAGAACGCGGCACGAACGACCCGCACAGGGGCCATCACGCTCGATCCGCAACTTACCGGCGACCGGCCAGCCGGTGAAACGCCCGCTGACCACCCGCTGGTGCGTGCCGCGATGGCAGCCTCTGCGGCAGCGGGCTTCGATCCGCGACTGGACCGATCATCGACTGATTCGAACATCCCGACGAGCTTGGGCATCCCCGCCTTGACCATCGGCACAGGCGCAGGCGGCGGCCGCGCCCACAGCACCGACGAATATCTGTCGGTCGAGCGCGAGAGGTTCATCGCCGGGGTATCGGTCGGGCTGGCGGTGATACTCGCTCAAGCAGGAGTGCAAGGCGGGAGCGGCAGCGAATAGGGCGAGCTTACATCTCTTTAACGGAATGCCCCTTATTTTGAGGGGGATATGAAGCTCATTCGAACCCTTGCCGGGCTGGCCGCTTTGGCTGCCGCGCCGTTGCACGCCCAAGTGATCACCGGCCCTGCGACAATCGTCGACGGCAAGACACTGGAGATGACCGGCACCGCCATCGTACTTGCGTATATTGACGTGCCGGAGATCAGGCAGACGTGCGAACGCGATGGCGCAGCATGGGCCTGCGGCACGGAAGCCGCCGAGGGCCTCGCTGCCATCGTAGGACGAGCGCCTGTCACCTGCACTATCGCGGGCGTGAGTGACGATGGCACCCAGCTTGCCACTTGCGCGAACGAGACGTTCGATGTTGGCCGCGAAATGGTGCGCCGGGGGTTGGCACTGGCCAATGATGACGCGCCCAATGAATACGGCGCTGCGTCCGGCGTCGCGCGGCAGCTGAAGTATGGATTATGGGCCGCGACCTATCAGCCCTTTGCCGAATGGCGCGCGGCCAATCCCAAAGCGGTGACTCGGATTGTCCGGACGGCCAATCGGGAAGGCGGCGCTAGACCCGCTGCTGAACGGCCGGGGCCGGAACGGCGCTTCACCAACGCCCTGGGCTGCGCGATCAAAGGGAATCGCAGCATCCGCGGCCCATGGATCTACCATCTACCGGGGCAGCGCTATTATGAAGAAACCCGCCCCGAAGACCTGTTCTGCACCGAACGTCAGGCGCAGGCAGCGGGCTATCGCCGTTCGAAAGAATAGGGCTCGGCCCTTTTCAGCCCTCCCAGCCCTCACCCAGCGCATCGGAGATCACCGCGGCACGCAGGGCCGCGATGCCCATGCCCTTTTCGGCGCTGGTCAGGTGGATTTCGGGATAGGCGGCGACATGCTTCTTGGCTTCGGCGGCGGTTGCCGCAGCGACCTTGTCCAACTCGCTCGCCTTGATCTTGTCGGTCTTTGTCAGGACGATGCGGTAGGTGACGGCCGCTTCGTCGAGCATTTTCATCATCTCGCGGTCAACTTCCTTCAGCCCGTGGCGGCTATCGACCAGCACCAGCGTGCGGGTGAGCACCTGCCGCCCGCGCAGGTAGCTTTTGACCAGCGATTTCCACTTTTCGACGACCTTCACCGGGGCCTTGGCAAAGCCGTAACCGGGCATGTCGACCAGCCGGAACAGCGGCAGAGGATTTTCTTCCTCTGGCCTGCCGATATCGAAGAAGTTCAATTCCTGCGTGCGTCCCGGCGTTACCGATGCACGCGCAATCGCCCGCCTGCCTGTCAGCGCGTTGAGCAGCGATGATTTGCCCACGTTGCTGCGTCCGCAGAACGCGATTTCAGGCACCACCGGATCGGGCAGGAATTGCAACTGCGGCGCGGACAGCAGGAAATCCACCGGCCCCGAAAACAACCTCGATGCGGCTTCTTCACGCGCGGTTTGCGCAGCTTCGTCGATCTCGGTCACGCGGCTATCCCTTGGCCTTTCCGCCCGGTGCCGCTTCACCGGCCTTCGCTTTCGCCGCCTTCAATTGCGGGTGCTTGGAATAAAGGTAGCTCTGCTGCGCCACGGTGAGGATGTTCGATGTCACCCAGTAAAGCAGCAGGCCGGCCGCAAACGGCGCCATGACGAACATCAGGATCCATGGCATGATGGCAAACATCTGCTTTTGAACGGGGTCCATCGCGGTCGGGTTGAGCCGGAAGGTCAGCCACATGGTGATGCCCAACAGCACCGCGAGCGGGCCGATGGCGAGGAAGCCCGGCACGTCATAAGGCAGCACCCCGAACAGGTTGAGGATATGCGCCGGATCGGGCGCGGAAAGATCCTTGATCCACAGGATAAAGGGTTCGTGCCGCATCTCGATAGCCAGCACCAGCACCTTGTAGAGCGCGAAGAACACCGGGATCTGGATCAGCATCGGCAGGCAGCCAGACAAGGGATTGACCTTCTCGTCCTTGTACAGCTTCATGATTTCCTGCTGCTGGCGCTGCTTGTCGTCCTTGAAACGTTCCTGGATCTCTTTCATCTTGGGCTGCACGGCCTTCATCGAGGCCATCGAGGCAAAGCCCTTCTGCGCGATCGGGAACATCAGCCCGCGGATGATCACCGTCAGCAGAATGATCGCCAGACCGAAATTGCCAACGAGGCCATTGAGCGTGCGCAGCAGCCACAGGATCGGCTTTTCAACCACCGCGAACCAGCCCCAGCTGATCGCGAGGCCGAAATTTGTGATGCCGCTATCTTCGTAAAGATCGAGAATCTGGCTATCCTTCGCACCGGCATAAAGGCGGGTCGATTGCGTCAGACTGCCGCCCGCCGGAACGGTTGTGGCGGCGTAGAGCAGATCGCTGCGGAACAGGTTATCGCCCAGCGAACGGAAGCTTGCACTGTCGGTCTCGCCCTTTCCGGGCACCAGTGCGCTCAGCCAGTATTGATCGGTAAAGCCCAGCCAGCTTGCCTTGCCTTCGGGCTTTTCGCTGCCGAGTTCGGCCAGTTCATCATAGGAATGCGGATCCCACAACGTGCCAGCAAACACGCCGACCGGGCCGGAGTGCGCAATCCATTGATCAATGGTCGCAAAGCGATCGGTCCGCTTGATCAGCGCAAACGGCTGGATGATCGCCGCCGCAGCGCCCGCATTGTTCGCGGTCTGCGTGGCGGTGATCATGTAATTCTGGTCAACCGCGAAACGGATCGCATAGGTGACGCCGGCAGCATCGGTGCGGGTCAGCGTAACCGGCGTTTCCGGCGTCAGCTTCGCGCCGTCAGCCTGCCACACTGCCGTTGATGGCTGGCGCACACCGCCCGCGACAAAACCGAACTCGGCAAAATACTGGCCTGGCGTGCCTTCGGGCGCGAACAGGCGCACGGGGCCGGAATCCTTGGCCGCCGTTTCGCGGTAATCCTTCAAAACGATGTCATCGATACGCGCGCCGACGAGGTTGATCGAACCCGCCACACGCGGAGTGTCAATTGCGACGCGGTTTGCGCTGGCAAGCTCTGCTGCAAGATCGACCTTGCGCGCCGCTGCTGCTTCCCCGCCGAGACTGCCCGCATCAACCGCCGGCGCCGCGCCCGGAATGCTGCCGTCGGCGGCAGGATCGGTCGGCATGGCCTGCGTTGAAAGCGCCGCTTCCGGATAGAAATAGCGCATCCCCACGTCCCACCCCAGAATGAGCAGGCCCGAAAGCAGAACGGCGAGCAGAAGATTGCGATTGTCCAAGTGTATGCCCCGAGAAAATGCGATGACAGGTGTGTTATGGGGTTAAGGCAGTGCGATTTCCACCCCTAAGGGTTTTGCCCTCAGGGAACGGGATCGTGACCGTGCCCTCCCCAAGGGTGGCAGCGCATTAGCCGCTTAAATGCCATCCATCCACCCTTGAGCGCACCATACTTGCCGATCGCCTCGATCGCGTACTGGCTGCACGACGGCGCATAGCGGCAGGACGGCGGCAGAATGCGCGATGGGCCAAGCTGCCAGCCGCGCGCGATGAGGATCAGAATCTGCTTCAACGCTTGCGGTCCCCTTTGCGAGGGCGGCGGCCGCCGGATGGATCACCCCTGCCTTCACGTGCGCGTTCCAAGGCTTTGGAAAGTTCCTCGGCCATTAGCGCGAAATCGCGCTCCACCCCGCCCGCACGGCCGATCAGCACGTGATCGTGGTCAGGCAGGCCCTGCACCGGCAGCGCGGCGCGCAGCAATTCGCGGAACCGGCGCTTCATGCGGTTGCGCACGACCGCGTTGCCGATCTTCTTGGTGACGGTGATGCCGAAGCGGATGCCCTGTCCATCGTTCGGGCGGGTCAATAGCACGAATCCAGCGCGCGCATTACGAGTGCCGGAGTTGGCGCGAAGAAAATCCGCGCGTTTGGTGATGACCGAGATCATGAGTTGGCCGATAACGCAAACGGGCTCCCGAAGGGAGCCCGCAAGGGCGACTGCCCGCCGCGGCCTATGCCGCGTAAGCCAAGTGGGCCGGACGGCCCGCGCCCGGCGCCTGAGGGCGCCAGAAAATTAAGCGCAGAGCTTCTTGCGGCCGCGATTGCGGCGGGCGCGCAGCACCTTGCGGCCACCCGGGGTCGCCTTGCGTGCGAAAAAACCGTGACGACGGGCGCGCACGAGATTGCTGGGTTGGAACGTCCGCTTCATATCATCCTCGAAAAGTTACCGACTGGCCTGCGACAGGTTTTGCCCACGCGCCAACCGTGGCCGCAGGGTTTGCGACGGTGAACAGGCGGGTGCCGTTATGGGAAAGCCACCCCTGAGTCAAGCAAACCTGCACCAAGATCGGCGTAGGCCAGCTGCGGGGCGGCAGCGGGGATTGGCCGCACCAGGCTCTGCGAGGCCCACGGCCCGCGCACCGCATCAACCATAGCAGCGCCCGAGCGCGCCAGCGCCAACCGCAATCCGTTTTCGAACAGCAACGGCAATTCCTGCGCCGCAGGGGCACGCGGCGCTGGTGCAGCAGGCGCAATCCAGCGCGCCATCTCTGCCCCTTCAAGCCACAGCGCGCCGGCGTGCGGCACCGAATTTGTCATTGCATAAAACGCCCGCGCTTCATCGGCGCGCATGCCCATTTCGGCATAGTAATCGAGATAGAGCCGGTTTTCCGGCGCATCCGGGGCGAAATCATCAGGCTCACGGCCCTTCTCGTCACGCCACGAATGCACCGCGAACAGCGCCCGCGGGTCCATGGTGCGGCGGGCGCCTGCCAGAAACAG
>NZ_LJHV01000015.1 GCF_001296025.1 Porphyrobacter sp. AAP60
GGCGGCGGCGGCGGTGGCGGCGGTGGCGGCGGCGGTGGCGGCGGAGGCGGCGGCGGTGGCGGCGGTGGCGGCGGGGCTTGCGGGCATTCGCCGGTATTGATGATGCAATCGTTGAACGCGGCGGCATCAAGATAGGTGGTCGGATTCTGTCCGGTACGGTTGAAGTTCACTTCGTTGAAGAAGTCCGCGCCCACAACGAAAGTCCCGTCGTCGCGCTGACGGCGGCCATAGGCGAAGACATCGAGCGGTATGCCCTGGCTGAACTGGCTCTGGCCTGCGATCGAAAGACCGCCATTCCCAACCGTGATCCCGCCCTGTTCGAATTCGGTGCCGGTGTTGCGCACAAGCAGGCTCTGCCCAACCCCGAATGTGACCCCCCGCGCGCGCAGATAGCCCAGCGGATCATCACTGCCCTGCGCCGCGAGTGCCAGCAGTTCGTCGCGGCCGGTAAAGTTCACGTTGTCCTGCAATTGCGAGATCATATCGGCATCGGCGACCCAGATGTCGTCCCCGATGAGCGACAGAATCCCGCCTTGTCCACCGTTGGAATTGGTAATGCGGATCCCGCCCGGCGTCACCACCTCGATACGCTCGCCCGCGCTGATCCGGAATTCGTCCCCGTCCGCGGCGTTGATGAAAGAGACGGTTCCCTCGACCCTGACGATACCCGGCCCCTCGACCACCGGGAAAACCCGGAACCGCGAAAAACCACCGGAAAGCGAGCCGGAAATGGTGAAGTCGCGAATGATGATCTCAGGCTGGTCTGGATCATTGGTGATGACCGATCTGCCGACGAAGGTGAAATCTTCGGCAGCGATGCGGGCAATCTCGTCTGCGGTAAGGGTGAAGCCAAGCCCTTGGTCGGTCCCTCCGAGAATTGCGGTATGATCGCGCTCGAGCGAGTAGATGGCGACCGCCTCCGCCCCGATCCGGGCGCCGGGATCAATATCGAGATCGCGCGCGAAGAGATCGATCCTGTTGCCGCCCAGACCGATTGCGCCGCCATCGTCGCCCAGAATGTCGATCCGCCCTTGGGAGATGATCTCGATTGCAGTTGTCGTCGCCGAATTCACCGCGCTGCCGATGATCCCGCCTTCGCCGGTTTCAACCTCGATATCGCTGAACGCGAACGCGACCAGCATTCCGGTGACATTGATGCTGCCACCATCGGCACGCAGCAACGAGGCAATCGTATCGCTGGTGATCGTATCACCCAGCGTGCGCGCTGACAGATCGACAGTGTTGAGGCTGCCTCCGCCGATGTCGACCACGAAGCGCCCGACCGCATTGGCCATCGCGCCTGTTGCGCCGCCCTGGGCATTGGCATTCAGGGTTATGGTGTCGGCAGTGATCAATGCCTGACGGTCAGCCCCGATGGTCAGGCGCGCATCACCCGCACCGGCCGTGCCGCCGTTGGAAGTCAGCGCGTCCGCCGTGATGTCGATTGTGCCAACCGAAAGAGTTGAGAAGGTGGGGAAGCTGCCGAACAGGTCGCCGTCGACAGCAATCGCCGCCACGCCGCTCAGCGCGTCGCCGCCCTGCTGGCCTGTCGTATTGGCATTGGCGAAGCTGAGCGATTCCAGCTGCAATTGATCGAGCGAAAGGCTGGAACGGTTGAGTTCAAGCCTTGCGCCAAGACTGGTCGCATTGCCGATCTGGTCGCCTGCTCCGCCAAACGCCTGCGCGCTGATCAACAGCGCGCCGGGTGAATTGGCGTCTGCCGCAATCGTCACGTCGGAATCGGTGAAGCGCAGTTGCACCTGCTCGCCGTCATTACCGGCTACGCCGCCCGTGATGCCGCTGCCCGCCGCGCTGGCACCGCCGCGCGCAAAACTGGAGAATGCGTTGAACCCAAGCAATTCCACATCGGAGTTCGCAAATTCGGCGCTAATGCGCGCGGCCTGGGCATTTCCGCCTTGACCTGCCGGGCCGGTACCATCCCCGCCGGCGGTAAAAGCTTCGGCAATGAATTTGCCTTCATTCACCGTGGAGTTAACCACACTGATCACGATCAGGGCATCGTTCGCGTTGCCGCCCTGCGTGATACCATCGCCGCCGCGAAGATCGGTTCTGCCGACATAGCTGCTTTCACCTTCGCTGTTGGCGACAAAATTGATCGTGGAACCGCTTGCCCGGAAGTCGACTTCAACCCCTTCCCCGCTGGAAGCGAATACACTGCCGCCGATCCTGCCGTTGCCGCCGGTGGATGTGTCAGCCCAAAGCATTTCGCCGACGATGTTGAAGGTGCTGTCGTTGATATCGATCGTGCTGAACCCGGTGAAGGCAGACCCGCCCTCGCCAGTCCCCGATGCGTTACCGCCGAAGCTGCCTGCCAGCCCTTCAGCAATTTCCGCCGTCAATGTTCCGCCATTCAGCACACGGATCGACCGGTTCCCGCCGAAGGCCTCACCGCCGCCGATATTGAGCGACGTGTCGAGGCTGGAGCCGCCCTCGCCAAAGACCGAAAAATTGGTACGCCCCATGACAATGGTGCCGCCGTCGACCTCGATCAAGCCACCGCCAGCCGAACCATTGCCACCCCTGCCGCCATCGACGCTCGAGCCGCCGCCAAGCCCGTGGGCGATGAGCCGGATCGCGCCGACGCTGTCGGGATCAGCGACCGGATCAAGTGGCAAAGAAACGCTTCCGCCCTCACGCGCAGCAAGGGCGATCTGGCCGCCGGCCCCGCGACCGCCGACCCCGTCTCCGCCTGTGGTTGTTCCACCAAAGCCGATGGCCGCAACCATACCGCCAAGGTTCATGTCATCGAAGAAATCGGTGGATGTGTTCTGCTCGACGATCAGCCGGCTGCCGGTTCCGGTAGCGCTAAGTTCGGCAACACCGCCGAAGCCATCACCGCCGCGATATGCCGAACTTTCCGATGCCCCGCCGCGCCCACTGGACGTCACTTGCAACGATCCGAACTGTGCTAGCCCGCCGCCTTGCGCCTGCGCCAGTGCGGTGCCACCCTCGCCGGCCCCGCCCACGCCATTGGCAGCGTTGTCGGATGGGCCGCCGAACCCGTTGGCGATCACGCTGGCGTTTCCGGTGATGGTGCCACTGCCAGTCGTATCGCCAAGCACGCCGATGCTGGCTGTGCCGCCGATGCCTTCGCCGCCGTCAGCGATCGAAGCGCTGCCGCCATAACCGCTTGCTTCCACGCGGACGTTATCGTTGACCGTTACATCAAGGCCCTGAAAATCGAAGGTTGCCTCTCCGCCGCGCCCCTCAGCGCCCGGCGCAGTACCGCTTCCGCCACCAAAACCGTCGGCGACCAGTTCGATCGAGTCGAGCAGCAGGCTGCCTCCCAGGCTGCCAAACGCTCCCGCCAAACCGCCGAGACCAATTCCGCCGATGGTGCCTTCGCCTGCAAACGCCCGGGCCGATAACTCGGCAAAATCGGCTGTGACTTCGCCTGCCCGAACCGTAAGCACGGACCCGCCACCGGTCGCATCGCCGCCATTGCCGCTATTGACGGGATCGAGCGTCTGGCCCGCTTGCCCGCCAAAAGCATCGGACTGCGCCTGCACATTGCCGAATTGCGCCCGCCCCAGACCGACCGAACCGTCGAGTCCGAACAGCGACAGACCAAGCTGCGCCAACCCGCCAAAGGCATTGCCGCCATCACCGCTGGTTCCGCCGCCGGAATTGTCACCGCCCAGTCCGCCAACACCAGTTGCCACCGCCACGGCAAATTCGCCGTTGACGATGATTGTGCCATTATCGCCGCCCGCAAGGATGAAGGCGCCGCTGCCGAAGTCGGGATCGGCCTGATTGGGGACGGAAAGCTCGCCGCCGTAACCATCCCCGCCGCGACCGCCAGGTGTCATGCTGTCGCCAGCGCCGCCATTGCCGCCCACCCCTTGGGAAAGGGCAACCGCATCGGTGCCGATGGTGAGCAGCGCCGTCTGCGTCAATGTGCCTTCGGCCTGGAAGAACGAGTTACCGCCCCGGCCCAGCCCGCCATTGCCGCCCGTGCCGAAGGATGCGTTGCCGCCCACGGCCTCACTGCCGGCAAATGCCCGCCCACCAATGGTGATGCTGCCCGTCTCCGCATTGGCTCCGGCGATACCGCCAAATGCGTCGCCGCCGGTCTGCCCGCCCCCGCCAAGCGCCTGCGTATCGGCATCGAACCGCCCGGTAATTGCAATCATACCGCCGCCGAGTGTGCTGGCCGACGCCCGTCCGCCCAGCGCATTCCCGCCGACGCCGCCGGCATTGACGCCGGCGGCAGCCACGGCATCAAGCCGCAATTGGCCAGCCACGGTTACGCCGCCCGGCCCGGTGACCAGCACGACAGCTTCTCCCGCATCGGCGAGTGATCCGATGCCCGCCACATTGGCCGATCCGCTGCGTGCACTGGCATCGACCTGCGCGAGGCCGCCGACGTTAATTGTGCCTCCGCCATCGAACACCGAGATCAGCGCCTGCCCGCCAAAGGCATCCGATGTGGTCGAAGGGTTGAAGAGTGAACCATTCGCCGCATTCGCATCGGCAAGGACAGTCAGGTTCTGCCCGATGCCCAACGTGCCGCCCAGCGTGGCAAAAGCCTGTGCAACGCCGCCGCGTGCTTCGGCCCCGGTCTGGATATTGAAAACCGTGGTGCCGACCCCGCGCGCACTGACAGTTGCTGCGCCATCGATTGTGATTGCACCCCCGCGCGCACCGATCATGGCCGATCCACCGAGGGCAGTGCCCGCAATACGGCTGAGGTCTTCCGCTCCGGCAAAGGCATCGGCTGTCACCAGTGCATTGCCGCCCACGCCGATCGTTGCCCCTTGCGAGGCATCCACCACCGCCGCGCCGCCTTCCGCGTTGATCGCATCAAGCGTTTGCAGGCTGGAACTGACCACGCCGTAATCGCGCGCATCCACCAGCAGATCGCCGCTGACCGTAAGGCTTTGACCATTATTGGCGATCGCTCCTGCACTTTCGCGCCCGACCAGCAGCAGATCGCCGCTTACTGTGCTGGCGGCGTTGGTTGCGGTCGCCTCTACCTGGTGCGATCCCAGTGCCAGCAGGCTGCTGGTGGCGGAGAAATCTTCGAGGAAAATATCCGCGCGCACACCGCTCTGCGCCGAATTGGCGTCGAAGGTCGCATTGATCCCGTCGCTGATTGAGCTGCCATCGACAAACCGGCCGAAGACATTGTGATTGGCCGACAGGATAATCTCGCCATTGACGATCCCGGCGCTCTGTGCCGGATCGAAACCGAGGTTGCCGCGAAACAGCATGCTGATCGGATCGTTCTGCGCAACCGCGACGCCGTAGATCATGTGGTTGTCGCCCGCGCCCGTGCTGGAGACACCGCCGACATTGCCGTCCAGCGTTACCACTTCGCCCGGCGCGGCGGTGCCGACAGGCACGGTAATGTTGAACAATCCGTTGGAGAAGCTGAGGCCGACAACCTCGCCCGCGACATAGGCATGGCTGCCATTGATCCGCGCCGTACCGCGCATTTCGATATCGGCGGCGACCACCGCGAAGAAGGAGTTTTCGGCCGATGCGGTGATCTGCGCGCCAGGGTTGATGGTGATCCGCGCGGTCGATCCTTGCTGCCCTTGCAGGTCCAGGAACCCGCCCGCGGCGAAGCTATCGAAACTGGCCGGCGAGGTATCCAGCGTGGTCAGCAGCAGGCTGCCGACATCGAAGGTGGCATTGCTGCCGATCAGGATGCCCGTGGGCGAATAGAACGCGACCAACCCGCCGGTTGCCGGAGCGCCGCTGGGCGGGAGCAACTGAGAAATCACCGCGCCATCGATGACCACGATATTGCCGTTGGCTGATGGCAAAATGCGGTTCAGAACGGCGAAATCGAGGAGTGTGCTGTCGCCCTGAAAGATTGCTGTCGCGCCGGTGCGCAGGAAATCGAGTGCGTCGCCGTTAACGTCCTGCTGCGGCGTCCAGTCGATCACCGCGGTGGGGGATGACACGTTGACCTGCGTGGTGGTGGCGTTGACCGTGTTGATATCTGCCGCGCCGGAAACCACGTTTCCAGTCGCCTGAATGCCCTGCGCCTCGGCGCGCTGCGGCGCGAACAACAACGCCAACGCAAGGGCCGCGCTGCCGCAGCCGACGAGCAGGTGAGTGCGGTTCCGGACGGGATGGGTCATCTCAATATCTCCACGGGAACAGGCGGGCAGTCAGCGTAAACAGGAAGCGCACATCGCCTTTGGTGAGCGCAAGATCGGGCCGTTCGAGCGGCACAGCGACGGCAAAATCCCCCTGCAACCCTGCCCCCCACGTCATCCGCAAGCCGCCGCCTGCCGACCACAGCCGGTCTGGATTGGCAGGCCTGCGGCTGGGATCCCTGTTCCAGACCACAGCCAGATCGGTGAACAGATATGGCTGCCATGCCATCGCAGTCAGACTTTCCGGCGTCAGCGTGCCGTATCGCAGCTCGAATGCAGTCAGAAATCCGCTGTCGCCCAGCACCGCGCCCGGATCATACCCGCGCCCGATCGAAAAACTGCCCGCTGCCAGCTCCTCGAACGCGGGCAGCGCATCGCCGGTGATTTGCCCGCGCGATTGCAGCGCAAAGGTGAGCAACGGATCGGGCCGATATTCGACATCGGCATTCATGCGCAGCAACAGCGGGGTCGGATCAGCCTCGATCCGGCTGGGAGCCGCAGCGCCGCCGAACAGGCAGGCGAGCAGATTGGGGCGGCAATCCGGGCTGGCCCCGAACACGTCCAGCCCCTGCCGGGCCTCAAGCCCGTAACGCATACGGAACTTCGGCTCGAACGGTGAATAGCCCCCGGCGCGCAGCACGGATTGCTGATCGATCCGCTCCCCCGCAAACCGGACATAAGCCATTCGCACCCGATCTTCGGTCAGGCGGATATTGTTGAGATCGACGTCCTGATCGACGTAATCGAACCCTGCATCGACATAGATGCTATGTGCGCGGGTGCGCTTCAGCGGATAGCTGGCATAGAGGCTGGCGAAAATCGTCTCCGCCTCGACATTGAAGCCGGTCAGCCCGGTCGCGGGGTTGGCGGTGCTGTATGTGAACTGCCCGCCCAGCCGCAGGCCTTCACTGCCGACGCGGAAATCATGGCCGATCTGCACGGTCTGCTGTTCGATGAAATCCAGCGTGCTGAAGACGGCTACCGAAGTACGGTCGCCAAGGCCGGTAAGATCATATATTTCGCCGCGCAGCACCCCGCCTAACCGGCCGATCGCATCCGATCCGAGGTTCTGGACATTGAAATCGATCATCCCGCGCTGGCGCAGCACGGCGATT
The DNA here is from genome assembly GCF_001296025.1 of Porphyrobacter sp. AAP60. Lineage (GTDB taxonomy): Bacteria > Pseudomonadota > Alphaproteobacteria > Sphingomonadales > Sphingomonadaceae > Erythrobacter. The sequence goes on from NZ_LJHV01000015.1 coordinate 7,247, forward strand.
TCGCCCACCAGATCGCCCGGTGCACCGCCCGCCGCCGGACGCAGCGACAAACGCACATCCAGCCCCGGCAGATCATCGGCCAGCAGCAGATAGCGTTCGGCAGTGTTGGTGTTGAACACATCGAGCGCGGTCAACTTTTCCAGATAGCCTTCGACGATCTTTTCCGAAGGCCCGGCATCGCCGCGCACCCGAACCGCTGTCAGCCGACCGAACACGACGTTGAAATCGGGGATGCCATCAGTCAGGCTCTGTTCGGGAATTTCGACCGTGGCGAGATAGCCCTGCCGGCGCAGCGCCGCGTTCGCCTCTGCGCGGATATCGCACAGCACCGACACGGGGAGTTCGCGCCCGACATATTGCGCATAGGCCGCATCAAGCGACAGGCCCGGGACGCGCTCGAGCCCGTTAAACTGCGCGCCTTGCACCGTGAAGCGGATATCGGCGAAATCGGGGCGATCCAGCGCGCATGGCGGGCGTTCGAAATCGCCGTCGATTGTCAGCGTGACAGCGCGATCATCGCGGCGCAGTTCTGGCGGGATCAGATCGCTGCGATTGGGCGGCGTGATAGGTGATTGCTGGGCCTGCGCGGCCCCGCCCGCACCAAGCAATGCAATCGTCAGTGCAAGACTGCCAGCGAGTGCGCGCATCCTGGCGCGAGGCGCGAATGTGCGCCTTGCCGCGAAAGCGGGTCGAATTTGGGCCGATAGCGGGCCGGAAAGCGCATGCGACAAGGTTCATCCCCCAAAGACACCGCCCCGGCCTGCCCCTTACGGACATTGCAGGACAAACTGCCTGTTCCCCTTGGCCCCTTCGGAAAGCGTCTGAGCGCGATGACCGAAGCGGAACCCACGACCCCTCGTAGGACGCAAGCCTAGTGCGGCGCGCATCAAACACAAGCACGCAGGCCGTTTTTCACCCCTTGCCAGCGTACTTTGTCGCATTTGCACAAATATTAGCCGGTTAGCCGGCAAGGCTGACCGAATGAGCTTCCAAACGGGCTGGCGCGCATCAGCCAGCCGCGGCGAGCATCACCTTGGAAGATGCCGCCGACAGCGCGCCCTGTTCGATCCCCAACCTGGCCGGACGCGTGGCCGCCGGATAGGCCTGCTTCAGCACGCCAAGTGCCTCGGTCACGCGGGCGTGGGCGGCGGGGTTATCGGCCTTGATCGCCGCGCCGGAGTCCGCAAAGGCGCTTTCGGCAACCTTGGCAAAGCCATAGCCATCAAGATAGGGCTCGTACCGGTCATCCTTGGCGATGGTGCGATACATGGCGCTGGCCCGTTCGATCTGGTCGGCAATCACGCCCAGCGCGACCTTGGCATCGGATGTGCCGCTATCAGGTGCCTTGCCAGCCGCACCGCGCAGCGCAGCGATGATCCTGTCATAGGCCTTGCCGACTTCGGCGGTGCTTCTGCCTTCGGATGCGGCGACCGAGGCTTCGGTCAGCAGCGGCTTGAAATCGGCGACGCCCAGCTTGGCGAACACCGGGTCCATCTCAACCAGCACTTCAGCCGCAGGGTGAGCGAACATTTCTGCGGCAGCTTCCTTCTTGCCCGCAGCATAAGCATCGCGCGCAGCGACCACGTGGGCTTCGGTCACGGCCAGTGCGATCCCGTAGGCGACCGGATCGGTGGCTGCATCGCCAACCGCAACACCGCCTTCGCCCTCGCCGCCGGCAGCCTCGCCGCCCTCTCCTTCACCGCCTGCGCCGCCTTCACCTTCGCCTGCCGCAGCGCCGCTTTCACCGGGCGCGGCCGCTTCGGTCCTGGCGCCTTCACCCGCTTCGCCGCCACACGCCGACAGCATGCCGCCAGCAAGCGCTGTGCCGAGTCCGAGTTGGGTCCAGAGCTTGATCTTGCTGTTCATGGCAGGGGTATTCCTTGGCGAGAGTGAGAGAGCGAACATCTGTTGCTCCGGCCTCATGGCCCAGATGATAATCACTCGCAAGTACCTTCATTATGCCGAGGCTTGCCAGACCGCGATGACCCCGATATTTGGTATGTTACAACGTTACTTTTTTCGGAGCCGCCCTACCCATGTCCACCCTGCTTGCCTGTTCTGCCCGGTCGGCCGCCACGCCATCGGTGCTGGCTTTCTTGCGCGATCCCGATTGCAATCTTGCGATCTGGGAACGCGCTCCCTTTGCGGATTTCACGCCCCTGACTCATGGCGATCCGCAGGATGTGCGGTTTGAAAGCGGGCTTGATAATTTGCCCGCTACCTTGCGCGGCGCTCTTGCAGAAAACGGCTTTGCAGGCACACACCTGCACGAAACGCTGATCGCCGATGCCGCGATCCTTGCCCGGGTGTTTTGCGAGGCGCTGGATCTTGCGCGATTTGAACTGCGGCTGGAGGTTGTGCGCACTGATTCCTGCCGCAAATTCCACGCCGATTATGTCACGGCGCGGCTGATCACCACCTATGCGGGCGAAGGCACAGACTGGCTTGATGATAGCGACACCGCACGGGTGGCGAGTGGTGAACAGCCCCGGCAGATCAATCGCATGGCGGCGTTCGATGTCGGCTTGTTCAAGGGCAAACTGGCGACCGATCGCCCTGCCATTCACCGCTCCCCGCCAATTGCAGCGAACAGGGGCGCGCGCTTGCTGATGGTGCTTAACCCGGTAGGCCGGTCATTGGTCGAAAGGGCATATTCGCCCCTTTCGCCGGTCGCTCAACTGCCTTAACAAGCGCGCCATGCGCCCGCGCGGGCGCGATCCACTGAGATTGCCGCCCGATCCTGTGCGGCTGATCTTTCGCAAGAGGTATGCCGTCGATGAAGAAGTTCCTGCTCGCCGGGGCCAGCGCCCTGATGCTTTCGACCCCCGCAGCGGTAATGGCCGATGAAGGCATGTGGTTGCCAAGCCAGACCGGCGCGATTGCCGATGCGATGAAGCAGGCCGGGCTGGAACTCGATCCGGCCACGCTGGGCGATCTGCAACGCCCGCCGCTCACCGCGATCGCATCGCTCGGCGGTTGTTCGGCAGCCTTTCTTTCGCCTGAAGGTCTGGTGGCGACCAACCACCACTGCGTCGCCGGGTCGCTGCAATATAATTCCTCGCCTGAGAACGATTACCTCACCAATGGCTTCCTCGCCGCGACATTGGCGGATGAAATCCCCGCCGCACCGGGCAGCCGCGTCTATGTGATCGAAGACCTGCGCGATGTTTCCGCCGCGATGCTGAAGGGCGCAGACAAACTGGAAGGCCGTGCGCGCTATGACCGGCTGCAGGCCAATCGCACCGCGCTGATCGAAGCGTGCGAAAAGCAGGCCAACCGCCGCTGCGACGTGCGCGCCTATTTCGGCGGGCAGCAATATTGGTTGCAGCAGCAGCTTGAAATCAAGGACGTGCGGCTTGCCTATGCGCCTGCCGCGGGCGTCGGCAATTTCGGCGGCGAGAAGGACAACTGGATGTGGCCGCGCCACACCGGCGATTTCGCCTTCTACCGCGCCTATGTTGCCCCTGACGGATCATCGGCGGCCTTCAGCAAGGACAATGTCCCGTTCAAGCCCAAGGCCTTCCTGCCGATCGCCAAGACCGGCGTGAAGGAAGGCGACTTCATCATGGTCGCAGGCTTCCCCGGCACCACAGAGCGTCTGCGTCTGGCCGAGGAAGCGCGGTTCTATTACGAAGAACTCTATCCCTATCAGCAGAACATGCTGACCGAATACGGCGATCTGATCGACGCGCTGACGGCAGGCAATCAGGCGGCGACCATCGCCTATGCCGCAACGCTTCAGGGCATCGAGAATTACGAGAAGAAAATCGCTGGCCAACTGGCCGGGGCCGATGCCATCTCGCTCGTGGAAAAGAAGCAGGCTGAGGAAGCCGGTTTCCGCGACTGGATCAAGGCCGACCCCAAGCGCGAGGCGCAATACGGCGCGGCACTGACCGAACTCGACAAGCTGATTGCGGAAAGCAATTCCGAAGCTCTCGCCGATGCCAAGCGCGGGATGCTGGGCCGCAGCCAGATGTATGGCGCAGCGCGACAGCTTTATCGCTGGGCCAACGAACAGGCCAAGCCGGACAAGGACCGCGAGCCCGGCTATCAGGAGCGTGACCGCGCCTTCATGACGCAGGGGATGCAGCGGATCGAGCGCCGTTATGTGGCCGAAATCGACCAGGCACTGTGGGAAGACGGCCTTGCCGAATACCGCACCCTGCCCGCAGATCAGCGCATTGAAAGCTTCGATGCCTTCATGGAAGGCCGCGACGTCGCATCGTTCTATTCCGCGCCCACGCTCACGCTAGACGACACCGCCGAGCGGCTGGCATGGATGGATAAGCCGGTCTTCGAGTTCCAGGCATCGAGCGATCCCTTCATCCAGCTCGCCGTTGCCACCTATGACGAAGCCATGGCCGATGAAGCCGAGGGCAAGGAGCGTTCCGGCCACGTCCAGAAGGCGCGTTCCAAGGTGATGGAAGCGCGCCTCGCCTATGCCGCATCGCAGGGCAAGACCATGTATCCGGACGCCAACGGATCGCTGCGGTTCACCTATGGCAAGGTGACCGGAAAGGCCGTCGACGGGCAAATCTGGACGCCGTTCACCACCGCTGAAGGCATCGTGACCAAGCACACCGGCCGCGGCGAATTCGATGCGCCCGACAAGATGATCGAACTGATCAAGGCCAAGGATTACGGCCAGTATGCTGCGCCCGAACTGGGCACCCTGCCGGTCGATTATCTCTCGACCGTGGACATCACCAACGGCAATTCCGGCTCTTCGACGCTGAATGCGCGCGGCGAGTTTGTCGGCCTCGCGTTCGATGGCACGATCGAAGGCGTGGTGTCTGACTGGATGTATGATCCGGCCATCAACCGCACCATTCATGTCGATAGCCGCTTCATGCTGTGGACCATGGAAAAGGTCGACGGGGCGGACCGTCTGCTGAAGGAAATGGGCGTCGCCGCCGAGTGAGCGGGGCCGCTAAAATCTGAATAAGTATGCGGCGCGTGGGATTCCCGCGCGCCGCCTGCTACGGCTTTCCCCGCCAGAAAATGGGGAGAGTGCGATGTACGAAGTGGTGGTGGTCGATATCGGCGGCACCCATGCCCGGTTTGCGATTGCCAGTATCGCAGACGACGGGGCGATCATCCTCGATGATCCGGCAACGCTCCACACCGCCGATCACGCCAGTTTCCAGACCGCGTGGGAGCATTTCCGCGAATTGCGCGGCGGCACCTTGCCCCGCGCCGTCAGCATGGCGATTGCCGGGCCCGTCGGCAGCCCCGGCAATCCCAATCCGGTCATCCGCTTCACCAACAATCCGTGGATCATCCGCCCCGCCCTGATCAATGAAAAGCTGGGGGTGGAACGCTTCACCCTCGTCAATGATTTCGCGGCCGTAGCCCATGCCGTGGCACGCGCGGATGACGATCAGTTCCTTCACCTTGCCGGGCCGGACGAGCCGCTGGGCCGGGACGGCACAATCAGCGTGCTTGGCCCCGGCACCGGGCTGGGCGTGGCCCATCTGTGGCGGTCTGGCAGCCAATACCGCGTGCAGGCGACCGAGGGCGGGCATATCGACTTTGCCCCGCTGGACAGCATCGAGGACGCGATCCTTGCCCGGCTGCGCAGTCGCCACAATCGTGTTTCAGTTGAGCGGGTGGTGGCCGGCCCCGGCATCGTCGACATCTATCAGGCGCTCGCCGCCATGGAACATCGCAGCGTCTCGGAACGCGATGCCATCGAAATCTGGACGCTAGGCACCAGCGGGGAAGACAGCCTTGCCGCTGCCGCGGTTGATCGCTTTTGCCTGTCGCTAGGGTCGGTCGCGGGCGATCTTGCCCTGGCCCAGGGCGGCTTTGCGGGCGTGGTTATCGCAGGCGGGCTGGGCTACCGCATCCGCGATAGCCTGCTGGCATCGGGCTTTGCCGCAAGGTTCAAGGCCAAAGGGCGGTTCGAAAGCCTGATGGCGGGCATCCCGGTCAAGCTGATCGTCCACCCCCAGCCCGGCCTGTTCGGCGCGGCGGCGGCTTACGCATCCGAACATGAGGGAACTCTATGAAGACCATAGCCGCGCTCGAATCGCGCCTTGGCGAGCTTCACCAGCGCACACGGGAAACGCCGCTGTTCAACCCGGTGTTCCAGCTATCGCTCGATTTGTCGCGGGCGCTGGAAGCGGGCGAAATCAGCCTGGATGATCTCACCGCGCTGGTGGCGGAGCTGGAGTGTGACGGGCTGAAAACCCGCGCGGCCAAGCTGCGCCGCCTGCTGGCTGCACCATCCCGCGATGCCGCGCCGCTGGCAGGCGAAGATGACGAGTTCGAAGCCTTCCGCGCCCGCTGGGAACACCCCCAGCTGCACGCGGTGTTCACCGCCCACCCAACCTTCCTGCTCGCCCCCGCGCAGACCGCGGCGGTCGCGGCAGCGGCATCATCTGCCGGTACGATTGACGATGCCGCCAGCATAGACCCTGCCGATCGGCCCGCTGTGACGCTGGTATACGAACACCGCGAGGCATTGGCCGCCATGGCCCGGGCGCAGGATGCGCGCGATGCCATCGTCGCCCGTTTGCTGGATGAAGCGCAAACCCGCTGGCCGCAGGAATGGCGCGGCTTTCGCCCCCTGCCGTTCCGCTTTGCCAGCTGGGTCGGATACGACATGGACGGGCGCACAGATATCGGCTGGCACACCTCGATCGGGTTCCGCCTGACCGAGAAGGCAGAGCGGTTGGCGCGTGACACCGCCAGTCTTGAAGCCATCGACGCTGCCCATCCCATGCTCGAAACCCTGCGCCCTGCGACCGCTTTTGCGCAGGCACGGGCCGATGATTTTGCCGGCGACCTTTCGGGCGGCGAAGCCTTGGCCGAAGCCGCCAACCGGCTGACCACGCACAGCCCGGACAACCTGCTGTCGCTTGCGCCGCTGATCGCCGCGCTGGAGAACGAGGCGCAAACCGCCGCGCCTGATCGAGCCGCACGCTTGCTGACATTGGCCGCCGCAATGCGCGCCGATGGGCTGGGAATGGGCGGAATCCATTTCCGGGTGAACGCCAAGCAGCTTCACAATGCCATCCGCCGCCGCCTGCCGGACGGTGGCACAATCGAACTCGCCAGCAAGAGCGCGCTCGCCACCTTGCGCGCCATGGTGGAAGAGGCGCAGCCGCTGCGCACCAATTTTGCAGCCCTCGCCACGGAAAGCTCCACCGCGATCCGGCAGTTCATCGCGATGGCGCAGATCCTCAAGCACATCGATGCCGATGCGCCAATCCGTATGCTGGTGGCCGAATGCGAACAGCCCGCCACGGTGCTCGCCGCGCTCTATTTCGCCAAGCTGTTCGGGGTGGAGGGCAAGGTCGATGTTTCGCCGCTGTTCGAGACGGAAACCGCGCTGGAACATGGCGGGCGCTTTCTCGATGCCTTGCTGGCCGAACCCGCCTACCGCGCCTATGCGCGGGTGCGGGGGCGCGTGGCGGTGCAGACCGGATTTTCCGATGCCGGGCGGTTTGTCGGGCAGATCCCCGCCAGCCTCGCGATCGAGCGGCTGCAAGGTCGGCTGGCAGAGGCGATGGCGGCCAATGGCCTCAGCGATGTGGCTGCGCTCGTCTTCAACACTCACGGCGAAAGCATGGGTCGCGGCGCGCATCCGGCGGGCTTCCGCGACCGCCTGGAATGGCCGCTGTCCCCTTGGGCGCGGCGGCGGTTTGCGCGGGCGGGCATCCGGCTGGAGCCCGAGGTCAGCTTTCAGGGCGGCGATGGCTATCTGTTCTTCGCCACGCCCGAACTGGCGCTGGCTACCCTCACCCGCATTGCCGAATTGCGCCCGGCCGAAGCCGATCTCGCCGCGCCGGCCGATCCGTTCTATCATCGCACCGATATCAGCCTGGATTTCTACCGCGCGATCAAGGAACACCAGGGCGATCATCTGGCCAGCCGCACCTATGCGCGGGCGGTGACTGCCTTCGGCCTCGGCCTGCTGAACTCCACCGGCAGCCGCGTGTCGCGCCGCCAGTCCGACATCAACGCCGACCGCGAGATGAGCCTGCGCCAGATCCGCGCGATCCCGCACAATGCGATCCTCCAGCAGCTTGGCTACCCCGTCAATGTCATCGCCGGAATCGGCAGCGCGGCCGATAGCAACCGCGAGGAAATTGCTGCCTTGCTGGTCGAGTCGCCACGCGGTCGGCAGATCCTCCGCCTGCTGAATGCCGCCAACGCGCTGGCCAGTATCAAGACCGTGGCGGCTTATGGCGAGCTGTTCAATTCCGCCTATTGGGCCAGCCGCACCTATCGCGGCACCGAGGATCATCTGGCGGGCGCCTGTGCGGCTTTGGCGGAATATCTGGTGGGTGATGATCGCACCGGCGTGTTCCGCCGCTTGGCCTCCCGCCTGCGGATCGATGCCTTGAAGCTCCACCGCTTGACCGATCTGATCGCCGATGACACGCCAGACCCGGATCGCGAACACGTGCGCCGCCGCATCGGGGTGTTGCAGGCGCTGCGGTTGGCATTGCTCCAGCATATGTTCCTGAAGGTCGTGTCGGTTCCCGCTTTCAGCCGCGCCAATGATATCAGCCGGGGTGACGTGATCGAAATGGTGCTGACCTTGCGGGTGGAAGAGGCGCTGGCGCAGTTGCGGCGCGCCTTCCCGGTGCGGGTGCCGGGGCCGCGCGATTTTCCGCTGGATGAGCCGAGCGACTACCCCGATGGCGGCGAGGAAGGTTACGGCGCGATCGAGCGGGACTGCCTTACGCCCATCGCCCGCGCCCATGCGCTGTCGCTGAGGATCACCACCGCGATTGCCAACGAATTCGGGGCGCACGGGTGACAGGCTGAGCCACCAATGTTTCACGTGAAACATCGCCGAATTGCCGCGGGAAATGGGTCTAAGAGGGGTCTAGCGGGGGTCTAGCGGGGCCTAAGCGGCGTCTAGCGTAGCTCAGAAACGCGCCGTGCTGCCCCTTGCGATCAGCGAGACCGGCACCCGGCTGCGGGCTTTGGCGCCATCGGCATCCAGCACCGCTTCGACCAGCGCGGCGCCCGCTTCGGCGGGATCGGGGGCAATCGTGGTCAACGCGGGACGGCTGAAACGGCCCGCCAGCAGATCGTCGAACCCCATCACGCCCATGTCGGCAGGGACGGACAAGTCGGCTGCGGCAAAGGCTTCCATCGCGCCCAGCGCCATGGCGTCGCAAGCGGCGAACACCGCATCGATATCATCGCCCCGCTCGATCAGGCGGCGGGCGGCACGGCGGCCTTCTTCCTCGCGGGAGGCAGCGTTGACGGTGGGGGCGAGGCAGGGCTCCAGTCCGGCAGCGCGCATGGCCTCGGCATAGCCTTCATAACGTTCGGTAAACTGCACCTGCGGCGTATTCAGCGCGCCGAGAAAGCACGGGCGGCGATATCCGGCAGCCAGCAGGTGTTCGACCGCCAACCGCCCCGCAGCGCGGTTATCCGATCGCACCCAGTCCAGCTCGTCAAACGGTGATCCCCAATAGGCCACCTGTCGCCCGTCGCTATCCAGCGCGCGGAAGTAATCCCATGCCGCCTGATTGGTGGTGGTGCCGATCACCACCAACCCATCGGCGCGGCCCTGTTCCTGATAGTGGCCGAAGAAGGCTTCCGGCGCAGCCTGAAAGCTCACCAGCGTTTCAAACCCGCGTTCCGATGCCGCAACGCACACGCTGCCCAGCAGCGCATAGGCAAAGGGGTTGATCGTGGCCGCGCTGTCACCTTCGCGGCAGATCACCACCACCGCCAGCGTTCCGGTCGATCCCCGGCGCAGCCGCGCGGCGCGTTCATCGACGAAGTAACCGAGCGCTTCTGCCGCCTCGATCACCTTGCGCCGCGTGGCCTCGGCAATGGCGGGCGATCCTGACAAGGCGCGGCTGACCGTCGGCTGGCTGACGCCGGCCCGCTCCGCCACATCGAACGATGTCGGCCGTCTTTTCGATCCCCCGCTCATGGTGCTGTGCTTCTAGGGCGGGATAGCACAACCGCGCAAGCTGCCACTGCATTGCTATTCGCACTGGATTTGTGGGCGAGGCTCTTGCAATTCTATCGAAGCGAGCGGATTGAGAACGTTCGCAATGGGAGAGGCGACAATGGCATTGGCACCGGGCAAAAGCACGGCAGTGGGGTACGGGCAGGACGCAGGCGAAACGCCGCAGGTCGATGCGCCGGGGCTGAACTACTTCGTTTTCGCGCTGTTCTTCATCTTCGGCGGGATCACCAGCCTGAATGATGTGATTATTCCCAAGCTGAAAGAGCTGTTTACGCTCAGCTTTTTCGAGGCCAGCCTGGTGCAATTCTGGTTCTTCATCGCCTATGCGGTGGTCGGCATTCCGGGCGCGATGCTGGTCAAGAAGCTGGGCTATATGCGCGGCGCGGTGGCCGGTCTTGTGACGATGATGGCGGGTTGCCTGCTGTTTATTCCGGCGAGCCAGACGGCTGTTTTTCCGATGTTCCTGTTCGCCTATTTCGTCCTCGCGACCGGCGTGGTGCTGGTGCAGATTGTTGCCAACCCGCTGATCAGCGTGCTCGGGCCGCCAAGCACCACCCACAGCCGGTTGACCTTTGCGCAGGCGTTCAACTCGCTTGGCACCACAATCTTCCCCTATTTCGGCGCGATCCTGATCCTGGGCAGCCTTGCCACTGTTACCGCTGCCGAGCTTTCGGGCTCGGAACTGGCGGCCTATCGCACTGCGGAAAGTCAGGCGATCGTGAACGGCTATCTCGGTCTGGCGGCGGCTTTGGCCGTGGTGGCGGGCGTCGTCTGGATGTTCCGCAACCGGCTGAAGGGCGAAAAGCACGAACGCACCAGTCTGGTTGATGGACTCGCGCTGCTGAAGCGTCCCCGCTTCGGCTACGGCGCGGCGTGTATTTTCCTCTATGTCGGCGCGGAAGTCGCGATCGGCAGCTTCATCGTCAACTACCTGATGCAGGCCGAAGTGCTGAACCTGCCCGAACAGGACGCGGGCAAGCTGATCTCGCTTTACTGGGGCGGCGCATTGGTGGGGCGGTTCATCGGATCGGCCGTGCTGCGCATGGTCAGCCCCGGCCTGACTTTGGCAACCGTTGCTGCCGGAGCCATCACGCTGATCGCGATCTCGGCCAATTCAACCGGAGTGGTGGCAGGCTATTCGCTGCTGGCGGTCGGCCTGATGAACGCGATCATGTTCCCGACCATTTTCAGCCTTGCCTGCGAAAAGCTGGGCCCGCGTGCGGCTGATGGTTCGGGGATCATCAACGTGGCCATCTGCGGCGGGGCGATCATCCCTCCGATGTATGCGGCGCTGGCCGATGCCACCAGCCTTGCCTTTGCACTGGTGCTGCCGGCGGCGTGCTATGCGATTATCGCGGGATTTGGTGTCTTTGCGCGCCGTCCCGCTTGAATAAGTATGCGCGAGGCTGGCAGGTAGGGGCGTGCGCGCCTAGGTAGGGCGCACGCCACAAAAGGGCCTTTGCGCATGAGCTTTACCGCCGACCGCCTGCTGCTGTTCGGAGCCACGGGCGATCTTGCCCAGCGGATGCTGCTGCCCAGTCTGTTCGCTCTGGATGCCGACGACCTGCTGGCCCCCGGCCTCAAGATCATCGGCACAGCGCGCAGCAGCATGTCCGACAGCGAATATCGCAACTTCGCTCGCGCCGCGCTTGAGAAATATCTCCCGGCTGACCGGCGCGGACGGATGGCGGAGTTTCTCAACCGGCTGAGCTACCAGACATTGGATGCCACCACATTGGAAGGTTACGATGACCTCGCCAAGAAGGTCGGCACGCCCCAGAACGGTCTTGCGATCTTCCTCTCGACTGCGCCAAGCCTGTTCGAACCCACTATCAAGGGGCTGCAATCGGCAGGGCTGACGGGCGAGAATGTGCGGATGTGCCTCGAAAAGCCGCTCGGCACCGATCTTGCCACCAGCTGCGAGATCAATGACGCGGTCGCCGAGGCCTTCCCCGAAGACCGCATTTTCCGGATCGACCACTATCTCGGCAAGGAGACGGTGCAGAACCTGCTGGCGCTGCGGTTTGCCAACATCATGTTCGAACCATTGTGGAACGCGGCGCATATCGACCACGTGCAGATCACCGTGGCCGAAACCGTGGGCCTTGAAGGCCGCGTCGCCTTCTACGACGATGCCGGTGCGATCCGCGACATGGTGCAGAACCATATGCTGCAACTGCTCGCATTGGTGGCGATGGAGCCGCCCGCCCATTTCGATGCCACGGCCGTGCGCGATGAAAAGGTCAAGGTGCTGCGCGCCCTGCGTCCGGTGCAACCGGCGCAGACCGTCACCGGGCAGTACCGCGCAGGCGCGATCGGCGGCAACGCCGTGCCGGGTTACGACGAGGAACTGGGCAAGCCGTCCGACACCGAAACCTTCGTCGCCATCAAGGCCCATGTCGATAATTGGCGCTGGAAAGGCGTGCCGTTCTACCTGCGCACCGGCAAGCGGATGCCCAAGCGGGTGACCGAAATCGTGATCCAGTTCGCTTGCGTCCCGCACTCGATCTTCGAAGGCAAGGGGGCGACCATGCAGCCCAACCGGCTGGTGATCGGCATCCAGCCTGAAGAAAACATCACGCTTTCCCTGATGGCCAAGGTGCCGGGGCTTGACCGCGAGGGCATTCGCCTGCGCTCGGTGCCGCTCAACATTGCCATGCCCGATGTGTTCAGCGGCGCGGTGCGGCGGATCGCCTATGAACGCCTGCTACTCGATCTGGTCGAAGGCGATCAGACGCTGTTCGTGCGGCGTGACGAGGTGGAGGCGCAGTGGGAATGGATCGACGCGATCCGCGCCGGCTGGAAGGCCGATGACGTCACGCCCAAAACCTACACCGCCGGCAGCTGGGGGCCAAGCGCGGCCATCGCGCTGGCCGAACGCGACGGAGTAACGTGGCATGAGTAAGCCCCTCAACGATACCCTGCACAAGGTGACGCAGCGGGTGATCGAACGATCGCAGCCTACCCGCAGCGCCTATCTCGATCTCATCCGCCGTGAAGGCGACAACATGGGTGAACGCAGCGCGGTATCATGCTCGAACCTTGCTCATGCCTACGCGGGGATGGAGGAAGACAAGCCGGCGCTGGTGTCGGCACGCGGGGCCAATATCGGCATCGTCACCAGCTACAACGACATGCTTTCGGCCCACCAGCCCTATGGCCGCTATCCCGACCGGCTGAAGATCTACGCCCGCGAACTCGGCGCCACCGCGCAGGTCGCGGGCGGAACGCCGGCCATGTGCGACGGTGTGACCCAAGGCGAAGTCGGCATGGAACTGTCGCTGTTCAGCCGCGATGTGATCGCGCTCAGCACCGCCGTGGCGCTCAGCCATGCGATGTATGACGGCGCGCTGATGCTGGGCATTTGCGACAAGATCGTGCCCGGCCTGCTGATGGGCGCATTGCGGTTCGGCCACCTGCCCGCGATCTTCGTGCCATCCGGCCCGATGCCGACAGGTATTCCGAACAAGGAAAAGCAGCGCGTCCGCCAGCTTTACGCCGAAGGCAAGGCAGACCGTACGGAATTGTTGGCGAGCGAAATGGCGAGTTACCATTCGCCCGGCACCTGCACCTTTTTCGGCACGGCCAATTCGAACCAGATGATGATGGAGATGATGGGCCTGCACATTCCCGGCAGCGCCTTTATCCAGCCCGGCACGCAATTGCGGCAGGCGTTGGACCGCGAAGCGGTGCACCGCGTTGCGGCGCTGGGCCGCAAGGGCGATGATTACCGCCCGCTGGGACTGTGTGTCGATGAAAAGGCGATCATCAACGCTGCTGTCGGCCTGCTGGCGACCGGCGGATCGACCAACCACGCGATCCACTTGCCTGCGATGGCGCGGGCGGCAGGCGTGATCTTTGACTGGGATGACCTGTCAGAATTGTCCCACGCCGTGCCGCTGATTGCGCAGGTCTATCCCAATGGATCGGGCGATGTGAACCAGTTCCACGCGGCAGGCGGCATGGGCTATGTGATCGGCGAACTGCTTGGCGCAGGCCTTGCCCACCCCGACATTCTCACCGTGGGGCGCGGCGATTTCAGCGATTATGCGCGGGAGCCGGGGCTGGAGGATGAGGCGCTGGTGTGGCGCGAGGTCGGTGCGGCGGGCGATGACACCATGCTGCGCCCCATCACCAACCCGTTCCGCCGCGATGGCGGGATGCGGCTGCTGCAAGGCAATCTTGGCCGGGCCTGCTTCAAGACTTCCGCCGTGGAAGAAAGCCGTTGGACCATCGAAGCCCCGTGCCGCGTGTTCGAGGATCAGCCGAGCGTCGCCGCTGCCTTCACGGCGGGCGAGCTTGACCGCGATGTGGTGGTCGTCGTCCGCTTCCAGGGGCCGCGTGCTAACGGAATGCCCGAACTGCACAAGCTGACCCCGCCGCTTGGCGTGTTGCAGGATCGCGGGTTCAAGGTCGCGCTGGTCACTGACGGGCGCATGTCGGGCGCTTCGGGCAAGGTGCCCGCCGCGATCCATTGCACACCCGAGGCGCTTGGTGGCGGGCCGCTGGCGCGCCTGCGCGATGGCGATGTGGTGAGGCTGTGCGGCGTCACCGGCGAACTCAGCACCACCGCCGATCTTGCAAGCCGCGATCCCGCGCCCGATCCGCATCCGGACATGGGCACCGGGCGCGAATTGTTCGGAATGCTGCGCCGCTTCGCCGACGGGGCCGAACAAGGCGCAAGCGCGATGCTCTCCACCGGAGGAATCTAACCCATGAATATCGACGCCATCATGCGCACCGCGCCGGTCATCCCGGTGATCGTGATCGACGATGTCGCCCACGCCGTTCCGCTGGCCGAGGCACTGGTCACGGGCGGGCTGCGGGTGCTGGAAGTCACGCTGCGCACTCCTGCCGCGCTGGACGCGATCAGGACGATGAAGCAGGTCGAAGGCGCGATTGTCGGCGCGGGCACGGTCACCAATCCGCGCGAGCTGGACGCGGCGCTGGAGGCGGGGAGCGAATTCATCGTCTCCCCCGGCCTGACAGAGCCGCTGGGCAAGGCGGCAATCGCGGCAGGCGTGCCGTTCCTGCCCGGTATCGCCAATGCGGGCGACATCATGCGCGGGATGGATCTGGGCCTTGATCGCTTCAAGTTCTTCCCGGCGATGGCAGCGGGCGGCTTGCCCGCGCTGAAGGCGCTCGCCGCGCCGTTCGGAAGCGTCCGCTTCTGCCCCACCGGAGGGATCAGTCTGGACAACGCGGCCGAATGGCTCGCCTTCGATCCCGTTCTGTGTGTCGGCGGTAGCTGGGTTTCGCCCAAAGGCGCGCCGGACAAGCCGGCAATCGAAGCGCTGGCACGTGAGGCCTTCGGCTTACGCTAATACGCTTTCGGCCAGCATCAGCGCGCCAGTGATTCCGGCATCGCCGCCCAGCCGTGGGCGGATGATGCGGTGGCGCTGGCCGCCGGGAAGGTAGCCTGCGTCAAGTTCCCGCGCACGGGCCGCCACCCGTTCGACCAGACCGGGCGTGTTCGCCACCCCCCCGCCGATCACGATCTCGCCCACGGCAGTGCTGGCGAACAGCATGTGGCAGGCCTGCGCGATGTAATCGGCGATGATCGCGTGCGCCGCGTGGTCTGCGGGCAAATCGGACAGTGAAGCGCCCCAGCGCGCGGCAATCGCCGGGCCGCTGGCAAGGCCTTCAAGACAGTCACCATGATGCGGGCAGATGCCGGGGAAATCGCGATCCCCGGATGACCGGCGGGGGAAGATGTGCCCCATTTCCGGGTGGGCAATGCCGTGGACAGGCTTGCCATCCAGCACCAGCCCGCCGCCGATCCCGGTGCCGATGGTGAGATAGGCAAGCCCCCCGCCCGCCCTGCCCGAAGCGGCATATTCTGCCATGGCCGCCGCGTTCACATCGGTATCGAAGCCGACCGGAACGCCCAGCCGGTCCATGAAGAACCCGGCAAGATCGCACTCCGACCAGCCCGGCTTGGGGGTATTGGTGATGAAGCCCCAGCGCGGGGAGTTTGCATCCAGTTCAACCGGCCCGAAACTGCCGATACCCAGCGACCGGATCACGCCGTGGCCTGCAAACCAGTCTGCCGCCTCTGGCAAGGTAATCGCCGGATCGCGGGTTGGGATGGTGTGGCGCGCGGTGATTTCCTGCGGCGAAGGGCCGACGGCGAGCACGAATTTCGTGCCCCCGGCCTCGATCCCGCCGCGCATCAGGCGGCGCTTTCGGGCTGCAAGGCCCTGACCCGCGACCGGTCGCCTTCCAGTTCCAGTTGCAGAAGCGGCGCAGGCACCCCGCCGAAGCTGCCATCTGACATTACATCGACAAAACTGCACACCGTCAGGCTGGCATCGACATACCAGCTATAGGTCTGCTGCGGGCGGTCTTCAGGATTGGCGAGCACCAGTCCGGTGCCGTTCAGCGGCCGCCACGGCCCCTGCATCGAATCTGCCACCATCCCGTACAAGCCCCCCGGCGCATGGCGCAGTTCCGGCGCGAAAGTGGCCGTCTGCGTCGACCAGAAGGCGTAGTAATGTTTCACGTGAAACACCAGATGCGCCCGCTCAAGCTCGTTGTTGACGCCGTCTGCGTGCAGGCAAGGCGGGGTCAAGACCCACCCTAGCGGGCCTCTGGCTGCCAACCCGAAAGCCCCGTTGAAGGCGCTATCCGATTGGCTGAGCGAAGCGGTGAAGGCGAGATATTCGGTGCCGTCGGCCGGATCGCGGAAATAGGCGGGATCGCGGAACGCCTTGATCTTGCCCGCTTCGCCCTCATGCGCGTCGGCCGGCATGTAATGCGGGGCGTAGCCGGTGATCATCGGCGCAGGGGCGGACCACGCGCCCGGCATCCCGTCATCGCCGATGGGCGCCTGCGCTTGCCACAATTCCTGCTGGTAACCCCCTGCCCTGTCGGCAGTGCCCGCGGCGGTGAAGAACAGCGTGACCACGCCCTGATCAAGCAGCGCCGAACCGGCCCATTCGCGTTCGTAGGTCACGGCAAAATCGGGCAGCACAGGGCCGCAATCGATCCAGCCGTCGCCCAAAGCATTGGGGCGCCGTTCGATCCAGTGGATCTTCGCTTCGAAATGGCGCAGCGCCGGATCGCCGCGGTCGGGCGCGGTCAGGGCCATCCACATCTCGCGCCCGGCTAATAACGTGCGCTGGCCGCCTGCATCCTGCAGCGGCCACATGTCCCAATAGAGCCGCGCCGGATCGAGGCCCGACCGGTCTGCCTCATTGACGGGTGCGACCAGAACAGCCGCATCCGGGGCAATCCGGCGAACATGTTCGGCCGTCCAGGCGCTGGTCATGGCTGCAATCCGTCCCGTTCAATCAATCCGAAAAACAAGGCTGGCCGCCGGGGGGAGAGATTGGCGGCCAGCCTCTTTAGTGCAGTGCGGCGATCAGAAATCAAACCGCACCGAAGCCATCACCGTGCGTCCGGCGATCGAGCGCGCGCGCACGATGCCGTTGCCGGGGATCGAACCTTCTTCCGCCTCGGTAAAACCGGTCACGTTGAACAGGTTCTGCGCGTTCAGGCCCAGTTCGATCCGGTCAATCGGGCGCACCGCAAGGAAGGCGTTGACCTGCGTGAAGCCGGGCAGCACCAGATCATTATTGTCCTGCGTGAAGCTGTCGGTGGTGCCGATCACGTTCGCGCCCAGCGTGAACATGTCGCTGCTGTACTGCGCGGTTGCCTGATAGACGAGATCGGCCTGACGGCGCGGCTTGTTGCCGATGGTGGCAAGGTTCAGCGCGTCCTTGATTTCGGCATCGGTCCAGGTTGCCCCTGCCGAAAGCGTGAACGGGCCGGTGCGGTATGCGCCTTCCAGTTCGATCCCGAAGGCTTCGAATTCCGTATCGAACAGCACCAGCGGGGCGATGTCGACATTGGTTTCCGCCGTCTTGGCAAAGAAGCCGGTGGCAAACAGCGATACGCCATTGGCCTGATACTTCAGACCCGCTTCCAGCTGGTCGACCGTGGCAACCACGCCCGCATCGCCGCCCGGCAAGCCGCCATCCACAGTGCTGACCGCAGGCGAGAACAGGCTGCGATCCGCTGTGTGGCGGCCGCCCTCGCTGTAACGGGCGAAGATGCCCAGATCATCGGTCAGCAGGTAGTTCGCACCCAGCGAGAAGCTGAAATAGTCGAAGTCGTAATTCACGGGCCGCGCATTGCCGAGCGGCAGCACAGCGGTTTGCGCTTCGGCCGGGCTGATGGTGCCGTTGCGATCAATATCGACCGCCGCGATCCCGGCGCCAAAGCCGGTGTCCGATCCGGTGATCGTGCCGCTGGCATCGCCGTAATCATAGCGGATGCTGGCATCCAGCGTCAGACGATCCAGTTCCAGCGAAAGCGAGGCGAAGGGCGCATAGGTGCTGTAATCGACATCATAGTTCCGGCGGCAGCAATTGCCGAAGAAGCTGGCGCCGAAACCGACCGTGCCGTTCTGCGTGACAAGGTTGCCGCCTGCATCGCGGATATCGACCAGCACCGCCTGCCCGTCACCCTGCACCGTCTGCACATGGCTGGTCCACAGCCAATCGGTGTTGATCGACTGGCGCGACAGGTAGAAACCGGTGGTGAAGTTGGCCGTGCCGCCGCCGATGTCGAAGGCCTTGTTGATGCGGAAATCATTGGTGACGTTGTCGAGGCTGTTGAGGCGCACGTTGAACACCACGACATTGGCCAGCAAGCCGTTGCCGCCGATGGTGGCCGGGCTGGCGACCGAACCCGCGTTGGGCCCGGTGGCAAACACGATGCTTGATCCCGCGCCGCCGATGTCGTTGGCGATGCCCTGCGCCGCGCCTGCGCCTGCCGGGAAGGGCGACTGGAAGCTGCCCGAATTATCGGCGAAGCGGAACCGGTTGGTCAGCGTCCACCCGCTGCCCACGTCGATCTCGCTTTCGATCCCGAAGGCGAGGCTCTTGACGCTGAGGCCGTCGCGGAAATCATAGCTGGCCGGGTTGTTACCGCCATCCAGCGACACTGCCGGGGTGAGGAACGGGCTGTAAAGCGAATCTCTGCGCGGATCGAACCCGGCAATCGCCTGATAATCGGGATTGCCGCCCGTGCCGCCCACCCGCACCGGCTGGGGCAGGATGGTGGGGGTTTTATCGTCGAGATACTTGGCGCTGAAACGCACGTATCCGCCGTCGAATTCCTTGGTGATGTTGGCCTTGATCTGGCCGCCGTCATAGCCGTTATAGCCGATATCGCGCGGGCCTTCGCCGGTGCGGTAGAAGCCGCCGACGTGGAAATAGAGATCATCGGCCAGCGGAGCGCCGTAATCGAAATCAAGCCGGTAGGTTTCGAAATCGAGGCCGACGCTGCCCTGGATCGCGCCGCCTTCTTCCTTGCCGGTCTTGGAAATGAAGTTGATCACTGCACCCGGCGCATTCGACGCGAAGGTGGAGGCCGAGCCGCCGCGCACCGCTTCGACGCGGGCGACAGAGCGGTCAGCGCGCAGGAAATTATCGGCATTGCCGAACACGATGTCGCCGAACTCTAGGATCGGCAGGCCATCTTCCTGCAACTGGATATAGCGTGCGCCGCCGGTTGAAACGGGGATACCGCGCACCGCGATGTTGGCGTTGCCTTCGCCGCCCGATGCTTCCGAACGGATGCCGGGGATCTGACGGATCAGGTCAGCCGATGACGGGGAGGCAAGGTTGGCAATGGTGTCTGCACCGATGGTGCTGACCGAGACCGAGCTTTCGATCCGGTTCTGCCCGCGGGCGACAGCGGTGACGATGATTTCATTGCCTTCGACACCAGCAGCGGAATCGGCATCATCCTGTGCCAAAGCCGGGCTGATCAGGCCGCACACGGCGGCGCTTGCGCAAAGCGCGGTACGCAGTTTCATGGTAATTCTCCCTCTCGGACTCGCGCTTCTCTGGCGACGACGAAGTAAGGCCTAACTATTCTGCAAACGTTTGCAACCGGAATCTTGCAATCGTTTGCAATTGACCACGTTTCATGTAACTTCCATGCAACAGCACGGCGCAGACACGAGCTGACACGAGGATGGGGACAGGCGCAAATGACGGAAAAGCCGCGGCTTTCGCTGCTCAGAATCATCGAAATGAACATCGGCTTTTTCGGCCTGCAATTCAGTTTCGGGCTGCAGCAGGCCAACATGGGGCCGATCTACGGCTTTCTGGGCGCGGACGAGGCGACCATGCCGCTATTGTGGCTGGCAGGCCCGATGACCGGCCTGATCATCCAGCCGATTGTCGGCGCGATGAGCGATCGCACCAATACAAGGATGGGCCGCCGCACGCCGTATTTCCTGATCGGTGCGATCATCTGCACTCTTTCGCTGTTCGCCATGCCCTATTCCAGCACGCTGTGGATGGCCGCCAGTCTGCTGTGGATCCTTGATGCAGGCAACAACATCACGATGGAGCCATACCGCGCCTATGTGGCAGACCGGCTGGCAGCCAACCAGCGATCGGTCGGGTTCCTGACGCAGAGCGCCTTTACCGGCCTTGCGCAGACGCTGTCCTATCTTGCCCCGTCGCTGCTGACCGCCTTTGTCGCTCGCGATGTGCTGGATGCCAATGGCATTCCGGTGATTGTGCGGATTGCCTTCATCATCGGGGCCATCCTTTCGATCTCGACCATAGTATGGTCGGTACTGCGCGTGCCCGAACTGCCGCTGACGGCGGACGAACAGGCCGAACTGGAGGCAAAGCCGCTGACCGTGCGCGCCACCTTTGCCGAAATCGCCGATGCGATCCGCGAAATGCCGCGCCCGATGCGCCAGTTGGCAGGGGCGATGCTGTGCCAGTGGTATGCGATGTTTGCTTACTGGCAATACATCACCTTTGCCGTGGGCCGCAGCATCTATGACACCAGTGATCCGGCCAGCAGCGCCTTCCGCGAAGCAACCCTGACCACCCAGCAGGCGGGCGCGCTGTACAACTTCATCGCCTTTGCCGGAGCATTGACGCTGATCCCGGTGGTGTCCCGCTTCGGTGCGCGCCATGTCCACGCGGCGTGTCTTGCCGCTTCGGGCGCGGCGATGCTGTTGATCCCCGGTGCCAGTACGCCTGCCGCGCTGTTCGTGCTGATGCTGGGTATCGGCATCGGCTGGGCGGGGATGATGGGCAACACCTATGTCATGCTGGCAGATTGCATCCCGCCGCAGCGTAACGGCATCTACATGGGCATTTTCAACCTGTTCATCGTGATACCGATGCTGATCCAGACGCTCACCATGCCGCTGATCTATCGCCCGCTGCTGGGCGGCGATCCGCGCAATGTGCTGCTGCTGGGCGGTGTCTTGATGCTGGTGGGCGCAGTGGCTACGCTGCTGGTGGACGCCGGCCACCGCAAACCGCGGGAACAAGGCCTGGCGACAAGCTGAGGACAGACATGCCGGACCGGGATACCAAGGGCGCAGTGCGCAACATCACCGATCTGGCGCGACTGGCAGGCGTATCGCCCGGCACGGTCAGCCGGGCGCTGGCAGGCAAAAGCCTCGTCAACGCCAAGACCCGCGAAAAGATCGAGGCGATTGCCCGCGAACACGGCTTTCGCCCCAACCAGATGGCCAGCGGATTGCGCCGCCAGAAAACCGGCGTGATCGGCGTGGTCATCCCGCTGGGCCATGACACCCGCCAGCAGATTTCCGACAGCTTCTTCATGACGCTGCTCGGTTTTCTGGCGGACGAACTGACCCGCGAGGGGTATGACCTGATGCTGCGCCGCGTGGTGCCGGAAACCGATCCCGACTGGCTCGACCGGTTCATCGGATCGGGCATGATCGACGGCGTGATCGTGATCGGCCAGTCCGACCAGTTCGACCGGATCGAGGATATCGCCGATGGTTATGGCCCGATGGTGGTGTGGGGCAACCACACCGAAGGCCAGCTGCATTGCGTGGTCGGCACGGATAACCGCCTTGGCGGCAGGCAGGCGGCCGAACGCCTGATCGCTGCCGGGGCAAAGCAACTCGCCTTTCTGGGCGATACCACCGCGATCGAATTTGCCGCGCGCTTTGCCGGTGCCAACGATGTGGTGCGCCGCATGGGTCTGCCGTCGATGATCGAACTGCCGACGCACCTTTCGCCCGAGCGCGCGGGTGAGGAAATCGCTGACCACTTGGTCGCGCATGGCGATGATATCGACGGAATCTTCGCCGCCACCGATACCCTCGCGGCGCTGGCGCTGACGGCATTGCGCGAACGCGGCGTCGCGGTTCCGGGCGATATCAGGCTGGTCGGTTTCGACGATCTACCCATCGCCCGCCAGACCGTGCCGCCGCTTACCACCGTGCGGCAGGATATTGCGGCAGGCGCGCGCGGGCTGGTCGATCTGCTGCTGCGGCGGTTGGCGGGCGACAAGACCGAAAGCCTTGTCCTCCCTCCCGAACTGGTGATCCGCGAAACCGCGTGACCGGCAGCCTCTCCCGCAGACTAGTTGTCCTTTAACCATATTGCGCTAGTTTCCGGCCCGTTGGCATAATGCCGGTGGGGTCGCATTCGTGTTTCATGTCTTCAAGGCGATGGCTGGTGACACGCTTTCGGTGCGCTTCAACGCGAGCCGCGATTACCGCGTGTGGATTGTCGAACGCCCCGGCGCGACTTTGCCTGTCGATGCGCTGGCGACCCTCAAACAGCAATGCGAAGCCGTGGTGCGCGCCTGCCTTGGCGGAGAGATGCTCGATTATGGGTTGTTCGCCGCTGACGGCGCGGCGTGGGAACGCAGTGTCATCACGCTTGTCACCCGCACCGCTGATGGCCAGCCTGTCGCCTTCAACGCCATGCCGTTGCTCGATGTGATCCGCGCAGGCGAGCGGGAAGCCGTGCTGCATCTGGGCCTTGTGATGGTCAATCCGGGCGAGCGCAGCGGCGGCCTTAGCTGGATTCTCTACGGCCTGACCTGCTTTGCCCTGTTCCTGCGGCAGGGGATGCGTCCGTTGTGGATCAGCAGCGTCACGCAGGTGCCCGCCGTGGTCGGCATGGTGGCGGAGACCTTCAGCAATATCTATCCTGCGCAGGGCGCAACCCCGCAATCCTTCACCCACCGGCACCTTGCGCACCAGATCATGCGCCAGCACCGCGCCGCCTTTGGTGTGGGGGAGGATGCGGGCTTCGATGCGGATCGC
Organism: Porphyrobacter sp. AAP60; assembly: GCF_001296025.1. Taxonomy (GTDB): domain Bacteria; phylum Pseudomonadota; class Alphaproteobacteria; order Sphingomonadales; family Sphingomonadaceae; genus Erythrobacter. The sequence continues at coordinate 30,271 of NZ_LJHV01000015.1, forward strand.
GGGGTGATCACCAACGCCTATACCGGCGGGTCGGACAACCTCAAAAAGACCTTCGATGTCGCGGCCAAGCACCGCCACGAGGCCTACAACGCCTTCTGCGAAACCCAGCTGGATTATGTGCGCGGCGATGATGTGTTGCAGATCGGCGCGCTGGATCTTGCCGCCGGGGGCCGTTTCCTGTCGCGCAGTGTGCCGCGCAGTGCCTTGCCGCAGCTTGCGCTGCAGGGGGTGCTGCTGCTGACCGGCGCGCTGCTTGTTCCCATGATCCAGTGGCTCGATTCCACCCGCCCCTATGGCCGCCTGAGAGCGCGAACGTGAGGCCGCAGATGACTGCATTCACCTATGCCGAAATGACCACCCGCAACCGCGGCTTCGTGACCGAAGCGGAACAGGCGCGGCTGCGCGAAGCCTGCGCATTCATCCCCGGCGTCGGCGGCATGGGCGGCGCGGCTTTCATGGCGCTGGTGCGGGCGGGCGTGGGCCGCTTTGTCATCGCCGATATCGACGTGTTCGAGGTATCGAACCTCAACCGCCAGCTGTTCGCCCGCGCCGATACCATTGGCGAATTGAAGGCCGAAGCCGCCGCAAGGCTGGCGCTGGAAATCAATCCCGAATTGCAGATCGAAGTGCTGGGCGCGGAGTGGACCGAGCGCCTGCCCGATATCCTCCCCCGCGCCGATATCGCGATCAACGGCACCGATGATGCGGCGGCGGGCGCTGAATATTACCGTCAGTGCCGCAGCCATGGCCGCACGCTGATTGATGCCTATGCCTCACCCCTGCCGTCTGTCACAGTGGTGCGCCCCCAAGATCCGCGGCTGGAGGAACGGCTGGCCTATCCCACCATCGGTGTGCCGTGGCAGGCCATCACCAAGGACATGGGCGTGGAGTGCCTGATGCGCGAGATCGAATATGTCCTCGTCCATTCCTCCAGCCACAAATATGTCGATCTGGATGTCGCGGGCGAGGTCGCTTCGGGCAAGCGGTCACGCTTCAGCTTTTCGACCATGGTGACGATGGCGGGCACGATGATGGCGGAAGAAGCGATCCGGGTGATCCTGAACCGCCCCGGCGGCACCGATTATCGCGGCTATTTCTTCAACGCGCATGCGATGAAGGCCGAACGTCCGCTGCCCGCGCCTTTGGCGGCGGTGAAGCGGATGGTGGTGAAACGCTTCATGGCAAAGCTGCTGGCGGAATGACCGCAATCGGCGCCTTGCTGACCGCGATCGGCCTGCTCGCCGCGCTGGTGGCGCGGGCGGGCGTGGCGGCGGCAGCGCGCGGAGGCGGGGTGGCAGGGCACCTGCGGCGGTTGCTGACCCTGATCGCGCTGCTGCTGGGGCTGCGGCTGGCGCAGGTCGCCCTCCCCTCCCCCGTGATCGTCGCCTGCACCATGGTGGTCGCCGCCTGGCTGCCGCTTGCCACCTTGCGACTGGCCGAGGAGTTGGTGCGCCGTCACGCGGCCCGCTGGCTGAAGCTGGCGGCGCTGGCCGGAGCGATCGGATTTTCGGTGCTTTCGGTCACCTTCGGGCTGGTGTGGACCGGGCCTGCGGTCGTCGCGCTGGCGCTGTTTCAGGCGGTGGTGATGGCCGCAGTGCTGCTCCACCTTGTCAGCCAGCGCACCGCCGTTTCGCTCGCCGAGCGGCGGGCGGCAGATATGCTCGCCCTTGCCTTCGCGCTGGCCGTACCGCTGCTGGCAACGGATTTCGAACGGCTGTTCCCCGACCTCCCGTTCCGCGGCGGGCCGTTTGCCGCGCTGGTCTTCGTGCTTGCCTGTTCTCGGCTGGCGGGCGAGGCGAGCCGGCCTTTGCGGTTGCTGGGCGATCTGGCGATTGCAGCGGGCGCGGGCGGGATTGTGGCGCTGGGGGCATGGCTGGCCAGCGCGACCGCTCCCGTCGCCCTCGCCCTGACCGCAACCGCCACCGCTGCTGCCGCGCTGGCATTGCTGGCAGAACGCTTCGCCGATCCTGCCAGCCGCGATGAGGGCCTGCTGCCCCGCATCGCGAACGCCGCGCCGGATGAAGCCGCGATCCTGGCCGCGCATCCCTTGCTGGCGAGCGGTATCCCCGTCACCGCCGCAGCCCTTGCCGATCTGCCCGATGATCTGATCGCAGCCCTCGCCGCCATGCCGGTCGTGTGTGCGGGCGAAGGCGGTATGAACGGCACGCTGACCGGCGCCGCGCACGAATTGCTGGGCCGCTACGGGGCGAGCCACCTGCTGCGTCTCTCCGCCAACCCGCCGCGCTTCCTTGCGGTGTCGGGCGGCGCGCTCGATACCGATCGCCTGACAGGCGAGCTTACCATCATCGCCCGGCTGCTGGAGCGTGCCGCATGACCCTGACATTGCATGAAGGCAACGTGCGCGCCTTTTTCGATGCGCCGTTCAATGCCTATCCGCCCGAAATCGGCTATGTCTCGCCATTGAAGGGCGATATCGAAAAGATGCTCGATCCGGCGAAGAATCCGCTGTGGCTGGCAGGCAATCCTTACCGCTTCTGGACCGTGCACCGCGGGGCCAAGCCGATGGGGCGGATCATCGCCCACATGCACCGCGCTTCGAACCAGCGGTGGGGCTGGAACCGGATGCAGTTCGGCTTTTTCGATTGCGCTGACGACCGCCAAGCCGGGCAGATGTTGCTGGATGCGGCAGAAGGCTTTGCCCGCGAACATGGCACGGCGGAACTGGTCGGCAATTTCAACCTCACCGCGATGCAGCAATGCGGGGTGATGACCGGAGGGTTCGGCGAACAGGCCTACACCGACATGATCGTGGGCGCGCCGTGGCTGCCGGACATGCTGACGGCAGCGGGCTTTGCTCCGTTCTTTCCGATGACCACTTTCGAAGTGGATTTGCGCAAGGCCAAACCCGTCCCGCCCGCGCTTGACCCGGCGCGGTTCACCTTCGCGCCGATCAGGAAGAGCACCTTCCCCGAGCGAATGGAGGAAGCGCGGCTGCTGCTGAATGATGGCTTCCACGATAACCCGATGTTCGTGCCGCTGACGGCAGATGAGTTCCAGTTTCAGGCGGGCGAACTCAGCACCATCCTCGATCCGCGCCTGTCATCGGTGCTGAAGCGCGATGGCGAGCCGGTGGGCGTGATCATCGCCATCCCCGATCTCAACGGCTTTCTGAAAGCCACCCGTTCACGCTTCGGCATCACAACGCCGTGGCATTTCCTGCGTTACCGCATGAACCGCAAGCGTGCGGTGATCATCTTCTATTCGGTTGCCCGCGCTGCCCACAGCCAGGGTATCATGGGGGCGATGCTGGCCCATACGCTGGAACGGGTGCGCGGCGCGGGATACGAAACCGTCGGCGGCACGTGGATCGCGGATGAAAACCCCGCGAGCCTGCGGCAGGTCGAGAAAATGGACGGTCGCGGACTGCACAAGCTCAATCTCTTCCGCAAGGCGCTGGCATGAGTGCCGAGGTGCTGCGGCGGGTGGTTGGCGCGGCGTCGGCCTCGCCCAGCGTCCACAATGTCCAGCCTGCGCGCTGGCGGATCGATGGCGATACGCTGGTGCTGCTGGAGGACACATCACGGCGGCTGGCGGTGGGCGATCCGCAGGGCAATGACGCCGCAATCAGTCTTGGCGCGGCGGCCGAGGGCGCGGCGATTGCCGCCTCTGGCGAAGGGCTGGCAACGCGGGTGGAGCGGATTGACGGTGAAGACGGGGACTTCCGTAAGGTCGCTCGCCTCACTTTCGCGCCCGGCGCTGCTCCCGATCCGCTGCTGCCTGTGCTGGAGATGCGGGCCTCGTGGCGGGGCAGCTTTCTTGCCCCCACCGCGCAGGATCGCACTGCTGCCGCGGCGCTGGCAGGCGCGGATTGCACCATCATCACCGATCCCGCCGCCATCGCAGCCGTCGCCGCCGCCTACGACGCGGCGAGCTATGCGATCATGCGCGCACCTGGCTTCCGCGCCGAACTGACCCACTGGATGCGGTTGAAGCGCAGCCACCCCGATTGGGCGCGTGACGGGCTGAATGCGGCGGCGATGCAATTGTCCGGCGTTGAAGCGCTGGCGGCAGGCGCGGTGCTTGGCCCGCTGTTCCGCCCGCTCGCTGCCGTGGGCCTTGCGCCTGCGCTGCTGGCCGAGGCCAAGGGCTTTGGCAAAGCAGTCGGGGTAGCGCTGTTCCACCGGCCCGCAGTTGAAGACCCGTTCGATAGCGGGCGCGCATTCCACCGCCTGTGGCTGGCGATTGATGCCGCCGGCTTTGGCGCGAATGTTCTGGCTGCGGTCGCCGATCATCACGAAACCGCAAGCGCGCTATGCCGCGATAACGGCGTACCCGTAGGTCACCGGCTGATCAGCGCCTTCCGCATCGGGCGGCGCGGCGGCCAGCCCTTCCCCCGCGCCCGCCTGCCGCTGGGCGAGGTGCTTGTCAGTTAGAGCAGCTTGAGAAACGCGATCAGCGCCTGCCGGTCCGCCGCAGGCAGATCGCTGCCATATTCATGCCCGCCATTGCCCAGCCCGGGCTGGCGCGTATCCACCCATTGCGGCGTCGCAATAGGCCGATAGCCTGCCGGATAGCGCCCCTCCGCCGTCAGCCGAATACCCATGCTGTCCCAGTCAAGCGCATGGCCGCCCACCATGAAGCGTCGCGGGCGCAGCTTGGGATCGAGCAGCGCGGCAAGGCTCGGCACCGCGCCATTGTGCAGATAAGGCGCGGAGGCCCACACCCCGGCGAGCGGCGGTGCAGCGTAGCCACCGCTATCCTGCACACGGATCGCATCACGATAGGCAGATGCGCGAATAGCCTCGGCAAGCGCCGGATCGAGCACCTCCAGACGCAGGCGATCAGTGCCGACATCGCCGATCCAGTCGGGGTAATCGGTCAACAGCGGCGCGCCATCGTTCCAGTCGAAGCTGCCATGGCACGCCGCGCAGCCCTTCGCATAGATACCCGCCCCGCGCTGCGCCTGCGCCAGATCGACCGGGCCGGGAAAGGGCTGCGGGCGGTATTGCGCAAGCCAGCCGAAGATTGCCCGCGCTTCGGGAATATGGCGCTGTGCCTCTTCCGGCTTCACGCCCATGCTGGGGACGGTGAAAAAGCTCGTGATCGCCGCCAGCTCTGCCGCATCGGCCTTGCCCGAAGGGGTGGCATAGGCGCCATCGGCCAGCAAGCGGCTGCGGCGGTGGCGCAAACCAAGATCGGGGATCGAGACAAAGCCGCGCTCTCCCGCTCCGCCGCCGATCAGGGGTGTTCCGCTCTGGAACTTCAATGCCGCGACGCCGTTGGTCGCCCCCGGCAATCCGTTGGGGAATGTCAAGGCCCGTTCCGCCGCGCCGTAATCCTTCAGCCGCCGCTGCGCCAACGGCAGCACGATCCAGCGCAGGGACGCCCGCTCTTGCCAGCCCATTTCGGGAAACAGCGTATCAGCAGCCGCCAGCAGCGCCGGATCGGCTGCGTGGCGGTTCAGCGCGGCGAAGATCGCCTGCGTGTAGCTTTCCAGATCGAGCGAGGTGTTCGCCATCCCCGGAACGGCGCGGGCCGTGTCAGGCAAGCCGTCGGGCGCATAGGCAACCCCGGCATGGCACGCCGCGCAGCCGAGATTGGCAACTTCGATCCGTACGCCGCCCACCGGAGCGATAAAGCCATGGGTCATCCCCAGCGGTTTTTCACTGAAAGCAGGCACGGCGGGCAAATCCGTGCCGTCCAGCCGTGCAGGGTAGAGGAACCCGAAACGCCGCATCACTTTGCGCAAGGTGGCGGCATCAGTGGCGGCGGCAGGATCGCGTGTCTGTTCGTCCAGCACCAGCGCTGCGGCAGTCAGCTTCCACGGGATCGCATTGGTTTCCAGCGCGCCGAGCGATATCCCGCCAAAGCCTGCGCCGATAAACGCCGCCGCGCCCATGGTCGTTTCTGGCGCAGCCGGGTTCAGAGCGGGCCGCGCCAGCGACGCACCATCATGCCGCGCGCCCACCACCGCATATCCGCCGAGCGCCAGCACCGCGGCGAGAACGGCTGCGCCAGCAATGCGGAAAGCGCGTCTGCCCGTTGCCATCGGTACCCGTTTGATCCGGCGGCGCGGGATAATCAAGCCCGGCCTGGTCCTGCGGCCCCCGCCTTTCAGGCAGCGATCCCGGCAGGTTGGCTGACCAGAGCAGCCAGTTCGTCGGCTGGCAGGGGGTGGCTGACAAAATAGCCCTGGGCATAGTCGCAGCCGATGGCCTTCAGGAAGGCAAGGCAGGCCGCGTCCTCTATCCCCTCGGCCACCACCTTGATGTCAAGCTCGTGCGCCAGCTGCACGGTTGACCGCACCAGCATCGCATCCCCGCGATCAATGTGGGCGTGCTGCACAAAGCTGCGGTCGATCTTCAACTCGGTCACCGGCAGCAGTTTGAGGTAGTTGAGCGTCGATTGCCCGGTGCCGTAATCGTCCATCGAGATATTGATGCCTGCTGCGCGGAACGTCTCCAGCACAGCGATGGCCTTTTCGGTATCTTCGAACTGGGCGCTTTCGGTCACTTCGAAGGTCAGTCGCTGCGCCGGAACCCCTGCGCGCGCCACCAGTGCCAGCGCCTTGGCGGCAAAACTGTCCGATGTCAGCAGCCCGGCCGAAATGTTGACCGCCACGCCGATCACAAGATCCTGTTCGCACCATTTGCGCATATCCGCGATCGCGATCGCCAGCACACCCAGCGTCAAATCGTCGATCCGGCCCGATTCCTCGATTACCGGGATGAAGAAATCGGGTGGCAACATCCCGCGCACCGGGTGGCGCCACCGCACCAGCGCCTCGACAGCATCGATGCGGCCGGTCGCAAGGTTCTGTTTCGGCTGGTAAAACGCCATGATATCGCCATCGCGCAGCGCATCATCCAGTTCGCCCAGCAGCGAGAAGTGCTCCGCCGCTGTCTCGCCCTCGCCATCGGCATGAAAGCGCCATGGCTTGCCCGTTCGCTTGGCCTGCGCTGCCGCGTGGGCCGCGTTGGACGTAGCGCCTGGCGCCCCGGCAGCGGCGACCCCGAAGGTAAAGGACACGCCCAATTTGCGACCGGCCACTTCGAAGGGGCTGCGCATGATCGCCCTGAGCCCGGCCATCACCGGTTCCAGCTCGTTCATCTCCAGCGGCGTGCGCCATACCAGAGTGCGGTCTTCGATGCGGTAAACCGTTGTCGCCGAGGCCGCGACAGTCAGGCGTTCCACCAGGCGGCGCAGCAGTTCGCCGACGTTTTCCGCCCCCACAGCCAGCTTGAGCGCGTCGAAATCGTCGATCTGCGCGGCGATGACATAGCGATCGCCCCCGGTTTCGCGCTGCGCATCCAGCGCCAGCCGGTTGGGCAGGCCGCTTTCGGCGTCCATCCGGCGGCCGAGTTCGGCAAAGCGATTGGTAAGGATTGCCAGACGCAAGACAGCGGCCGCGCCAATCAGGGTCAACGCCGGGATGACTTCAAACCACACCGCACCCAATACCCGCGCCGCAATCCACACCGCCAGCAGCGCGATCGTTCCGGCCGCAGCGCGTTGCACCACCCACAGACGCCGGCGCGCGCCGCTGAATAGCAAAGCGACAATTGTCGCCAGACCCAGCGGTGCAACCCATCCGCCATAGGTGGGAACGGCAGCGCCAAGCGTTTCTGCAGCCAACGCCTGCACGATCACGCCATGGATCACCCCGTGGCGCGGCACCAGGTACCGATCGCCCGTTTCCACCGCTGTCGCTCCGACGATCACGTCCTTGTCTCTTAGCGCTTCAGGCCGAAACATGCCGCGTTCGATGGCGATAAAGCTGTGCCGCGGGATAGATGCGGGATCGACCGCGTAATCGATCGGGAAGCTCGGACCCACTACGCCGGAGCGTCCGGCAACGAAGGCTGCAATCGATGGCCGGGCAGTGCTGGCGGTGATGGTGCCCAGCGGCATCCGCCGCAAAAAGCCGTCACGGTCGGGAGAAATCGAAACCGAAGCGAGATAGGCCTCGGCGCGCAGCGGAGCGATGGGAAGGGTATCAAGCTCGCGCACCTGATTGAAACCGACTTTCTGGGCAAAGGTCGGCAGCGCCACAGTGGCTTGGGCAGCGGCAATGGCGTCGCCGAAAGCGCGATCCTTGGCCGGATCGGAGGCCCCGGAAAAATCGACATCGAAACTGATGGATCGCACGCCAGCTGCATCAAGCTGATCGACGAGCCGCGCATAGTGATCGCGCGGCCATGGCCAGCTCTGGATCGCGGCCATGCTGGCTGCATCCATTTCAACCACATGCACCTGCCCCGAAGCAGGCCGGTCGAGCACGGAAAAGGACAGTTCATCGAGCCGGTGCCCGGCCCCGCGAAACGATCCCGCCACCGCCGCCAGCGCCACCAGCACGGCAAGCGCGAGCGTGCCTGCAGCTCTCAACCAAAGCGAATCCGGCAGTTCCGGAAGAGAAGTCCGAAAAGAACTCAAGAGCCGATGCCTACCGGTTCACGGGTTCAGCGAACGACCGCGGGAAGCAGGCGCAGCATCCCGCATTCCATCGGCAGGGCCAAAGTTGCGGGGCGCGTCAACAGCGCCGCCGCCGATCAGACTCGCATTGCCTTCATCGCCTCCCATGATGTCGAACTTCGGGTTGGCAAAACGCGCATCATCAAGGCTGAGACCAAAACCGCTATTGCCGGTGCCAGTGCCGTTGCCGTTCCCGCCACCATTGCCGTTCCCGTTCCCGTTACCGTTCCCGTTACCGTTACCGTTCCCGTTTCCGCCGCCGTTGCCGCCGTCGTTGCCGTTTCCGCCGCCATTGCCGTTGCCGTTGCCGTTGTTGCCTTTGCCGTTGCCGCGGTCGCCGTCGTCATCGCGATCACCATCATCGTCGCGATCACCATCATCGTCGCGGTCACCATCATCGTCGCGGCCATTGCCATTGCCGTCGCCGTCGTCATCGCGATCAGCATCATCGTCGCGGTCACCATCATCGTCGCGGCCATTGCCATTGCCGCCGCCATTGTCATCCGCGCCGCCATTACCGTTATTGCCGTCGCTGTTGCCGTTCCCGTTGCCGTTGCCGTTGTTGCCGTCGCCGTTCCCGCCGCCGTTGCCATTCCCGTTGCCGTTATTGCCGTCGCCGTTCCCGCCGCCGTTGCCATTCCC
>NZ_LJHV01000016.1 GCF_001296025.1 Porphyrobacter sp. AAP60
GGGGGGAGGGGAGACATTATGACCATCGCTGCCATCTCCGGCCTGATCCGCCCGATGCTTGAACACCGCCTGCCCGAAGGCCTCGACGTGCGCTGGTTCATGTCTGCCGAGGAGGCGCTAACCGCCGTTGCCGAAGCCGAAATCGGCTGGTTCGACATGAACGATCAGGCCGCGATGGCTGAAACCCTGCGCGCCGCCAAAAAGCTGAAATGGCTCAATTCGATCTACGCGGGGCTCGATTTTCTTCCGATGGATGTGCTGATCGAGCGCGGGGTCACCGTCACCAACGGGGCGGGGATCAACGCTATCACCATCGCCGAATATGTCGTGATGGGGATGCTCAACATCGCCAAGGGTTACCGCGATGTGGTGCGCGCACAGGACCGGCACGAATGGCTGCTCGACAGCCCCGGCAAGCGCGAATTGGCAGGATCGAAGGCGCTGCTGCTGGGTTACGGCGCGATCGGAAAGCTCATCCAGCCGCGTCTCGAAGCCTTCGATGTCGAAGTTTCGGTGGTGCGCCGCAGCCCCGGCGACAACACTCTCGGCCCGGATGAATGGCGCGCCCGGCTGGGCGAGTTCGACTGGGTGATACTCGCCGTGCCCGCAACGCCCGAAACCGAAGGCATGATCGGCGCAAGCGAACTGGCCGCGATGAAATCCGACGCCGTGATCGTCAACATCGCCCGCGGCTCTGTGATCTATCAGCCCGCCTTGGTCGCCGCGCTGGAGCGCAAGGCGATCGGCGGCGCTTTCCTTGATGTAACCACGCCCGAGCCACTGCCCGCCGATCATCCGCTGTGGGCGCTGGACAATGCGCATATCTCGATGCACCTGTCGGGCCGCGCGCAAAGCCAGATGTTCATCCGCAGCGGCGACCGCTTCCTCGACAATCTCGGCAAATATCTGCGCGGAGAGCCGGTCGCACCGGTGTTCGACCCGCGGCTGGGGTATTGATCGCACCCCCCACGCGGTCTGGCGCGTTTCGGCAAGACATTCCCCGGCGCAGCGCCCATCATCGCGGCGCCGGGCAGGAAAGCTGGTCGGCAGCGTGAATTTCATGGGGGGAAATTGCAGGCATGAGCGAGACCAGCAAAGCATCGGACCTTTTCGTCGAATGCCTTGAGGCAGAAGGCGTGGAATATATCTTCGGTGTGCCGGGGGAAGAAAACCTCGATTTTCTCCAAAGCCTGTCGAAGTCTGAAAAGATCAAGCTGATCCTGACCCGCCACGAACAGGGCGCGGGTTTCATGGCGGCCACTTACGGTCGGCACACCGGCAAGACCGGGGTGTTCCTCGCCACGTTGGGGCCGGGCGCGACGAATATGGTGACGGCGGTGGCCTATTCGCAGCTGGGCGGAATGCCGACGCTGGCGATCACCGGGCAGAAACCGATCAAGAAATCCAAACAGGGCCGGTTCCAGATCCTTGATGTGGTAGCGATGATGGGGCCGATCACAAAATACGCCCACCAGCTTGCCAGCGCCGACAACATCCCCAGCCGCGTGCGCGAGGCGATCCGGCTGGCCGAGGAGGAAAAGCCTGGCGCGGTGCATCTTGAGCTGCCCGAGGATATTGCCGAGGAACAGACCGCCAGCCGGCCGATCCCGGCCAGCCTTGCGCGGCGTCCTTCGGCCGAGGTCAAGGCGGTGCGACAGGCGGTGCTGGCGCTGGAACAGGCCAAGGCCCCGATCCTGGTGATCGGCGCGGGCGCGAACCGCAAGATGACCGGGCGGATGCTGCGCCAGTTGATCGACAAGACGGGCATTCCCTTTGTCACCACCCAGATGGGCAAGGGCGTGGTCGATGAACGCCACCCGCTGTTCCTCGGGTGCGCGGCGCTTTCGGCCGGGGACTTCGTCCACCGCGCAATCGAGGATGCCGATTGCATCGTGAATATCGGCCACGACGTGATCGAAAAGCCGCCGTTCTTCATGCACGCGGGCGGGCCGACGGTGATCCACGTTTCGACCCGCACGGCAGAGGTCGATCCGGTCTACTTCCCGCAAGTGGAGGTGATCGGCGATATCGCCAACGCCATCTGGCAGATCAAGGAGGACATCGTGCCGCAAGGCCGGTGGGATTTCCGCCGGATGCTGGAATACCGCGCGGCCGAAGTCGCTCACACTGCGCCTCTGGCCGATGATGCGCGCTTCCCGATTTTCCCGCCGCATCTGGTGGCGCAGGTGCGCGGCGCAATGCCGGAAGACGGGATCATCTGCCTTGATAACGGGGTCTACAAGATATGGTTCGCGCGCGGCTATGCGGCCTATCTGCCCAACACCGTGCTGCTCGACAATGCACTGGCGACGATGGGCGCGGGCCTGCCTTCCGCGATGATGAGCGCGATGCTCTATCCGGATCGCAAGGTGATGGCGATCTGCGGTGACGGCGGGTTCATGATGAACAGCCAGGAGATGGAAACCGCCGTCCGGCTAGGGCTGAACCTCACCGTGCTGATCCTGCGCGACGATGCCTATGGCATGATCCGCTGGAAGCAAGCGAACATGGGCTTTGCCGATTTCGGCCTGACTTATGGCAACCCCGATTTCGTCAAATATGCCGAAAGTTATGGCGCTCTCGGTCACCGGGTGACGTCAGCCGAGCACCTCACCGATCTGCTGACGCATTGTCTCGCCACGCCGGGGGTGCATCTGATCGATTGCCCGGTTGATTACACCGAGAACGACCAGATATTGAACCACGATATCAAGCGGCTGAGCAAGGAATTGTAACAATCCCTTCCGTTCGCCCTGAGCCTGTCGAAGGGCCGCCCTTCTTTTGAAGCCGCGCAACCGAAGCAGGGCAGGGCTTCGACAGGCTCAGCCCGAACGGAGGATGAAAAATGCCCAAACTCAAAGACACATACCCGCTCTACCTCAACAACAAGGCCGCGCAGCCCAACACCGATCTTGAGGTGACGGATAAATACACCGGCGAAGTCGCCTTCCGCACCGCGCTCGCCACGCCCGATGTGATCGAAGAGGCGATTGCCGGTGCAGTGCGCGCGGCCGAGCCCATGGCGCGGCTGGCCTCTTACGAAAAGCAGGACGTGCTGATGCACTGCGTCGCGCGTTTCCGCCAACGGTTCGATGAACTGGCCTACGCGCTGTGTGTTGAAGCGGGTAAACCGATCAAGGATGCCGAGGGCGAAGTCACCCGCCTGATCGATACCTTCCGCATCGCCGCCGAGGAATCGGTGCGGAACTACGGCGAAGTCCAGCCGCTCGACATTTCGGCGCGGGCCAAGGGCTATATGGGGATGTGGAAGCGCGTCCCCATCGGGCCGTGCAGCTTCATCTCGCCGTTCAACTTCCCGCTGAATCTTGCCGCGCACAAGATCGCGCCCGCGATTGCGATGGGCTGTCCGTTCGTGATGAAGCCTGCCAGCAAGACCCCGCTCGGCGCGATCATCATGGGTGAGGTGCTGGCGGAATGCGACGTGCTGCCCGAAGGCGCGTTCTCGATCCTGCCCGCTGCCCGCGACGGGGCCGATCTGTTCACCACCGATGAACGGTTGAAGTTGCTCAGTTTCACCGGATCGCCGGGGGTGGGCTGGGATCTGAAGGCCAAGGCGGGCAAGAAGAAGGTAATCCTCGAACTCGGCGGCAATGCGGCGGTGATTATCGACAGGGACGCCGATCTCGACGATGCCTTGGAGCGCGTGATCTTCGGCGCGTTCTACCAGTCGGGCCAGTCCTGCATCGGGGTACAGCGTATCCTGATCCATGATGATGTGTATGACCGCTTCAAAGCCATGCTGGTCGAAAAGACCAAAACGCTGGTGGCGGGGGATCCCAAGGACCGTGACACTTTCATCGGCCCGATGATTTCCGAAGGCGAGGCCAAGCGGCTGAAAGGCTGGATCGACGAGGCGGTGGAGGCGGGCGCGACCCTGCTGTGCGGCGGAGGCCTGTCGCGCGGCAACATGCTGGAGGCGACCTTGCTCGAAGGCGTGCCGGATGGCGCCAAGGCGAAGAACGAGGAAGCCTTTGGCCCGCTCGCGATCCTGCAACGCTTTGACAGTTTCGAAAAGGCTTTGGAGGAGGTCAACAACTCCAGATTCGGGCTGCAAGCGGGCATCTTCACCCGCGATCTTTTCCAGATGTTCGATGCGTGGGACAGGCTTGATGTCGGCGGCGTGGTGATCAATGATGTGCCAAGCTACCGCGTGGACAACATGCCCTACGGGGGCGTGAAGGATTCCGGGCTGGGCCGCGAAGGCATCCGCTTTGCAATGGAAGACATGAGCGAGATCAGGAATCTGGTGATCAGGAGGGAAACATAGTGGTAAAAGGACGTGCAAAGCCGCTGGCATTGGTGGCAATCGCGGCTGCAATGGTGGCCGCACCAACATTGGCTGGCCCACTCACGCCGCTCACCTATCGCGATAAGCCAGTAAACGGCTATCTTGGCGGGCATGAGGATTTCCCGGCGGTGTTTGTGGGGCAAAATCTGTGCGAGAACGGCAGCCCTGCACCCGACGCCCGCAGCGGTTGTGTCAAGCTTGAAGCCGATGGCAGCGGCACATGGGAGAATGATGTTGCCCCCGGGCGGCGTCCTGCTCCTGAAAACATCACATGGTACGTGATTGCCGATCAGCAGGGCACGGTGACCAAGGTTTCATCGTCCGATGCGGACACCTATTTCGTGCTGTTCGAGTTTGCGGGTGGCGAAAAGCGCGCCTTTCCCGCACGGATTGTGAAAGACACACCGGCCCGCGCTGTGATCGACAGCAAGTATCGTGTGATCCCCTGACCGGATTGGCTGGCCCCGCCCGGAAAAGGGCGGGGCTTTGGTCGTCACCCCTCTTCCAGCAACAACAACACCGCCGTTACCTCCAGCCGCTCCATCGCGCCGAAGCGGTGATCGACCTTGGTGATGGTGGCGTCTGCCACCAATTGTCCGGGGATTGAGAATTCGTGATCGGGCAGGCGCTCGATCAGTTCCTCGCCGCCGACCACGGCTTCAGCGCCGCAGAACTCCAGCCGCACCTCGTGGCGCGTGCCCGAAAAGGTGATCGACGCCCAGGCCTTCTCGTCATGCGAGAGCAGCGCGCCGTGCCCGCCCGCTATGGACTTAAGGGCCGTCCGCACACGGTCAGCCGTGGAGCGACGGGCGCGGAACGCGGGTGAGGCGGGGGCTGGCGCGGACTTGATCTCGATCTGGTCGAAATCGGCAAAGATATGAGCGAACGGATCGCGCAGGCTTGTGGTCAGCATCATGCAGCCTCCTTCATCTGCGCAGCCGCGCGGTCGGCATAGCCCTGCATCCATGCGCGGGTGCGCAATTCTGTATCGGGACGGGGGATGCGCCCCATCCTGAGATCGAGCACGAAGCGCGGGTCATGGGCGGCCAATCGCCCGAATTTGGTGGCGGGCATGGAATGTGTCCGCAGGAAGGTTTCGATCGTCCGAAGCAGCATGGTTTGCGTCCCTGTTGAAGCTTGCGAGAGTGGCGGCAGTGGTATTTCGCATCGTGCGAATCGCCCGATGTTCCTGAAATGTTCCAGCTTTTTCCGGGCTTGTCTAGGAAAAATCCTTCGTGTAGGAAGTGCCCATGAAGGAAACCCAACAGAATACTGCCGAAATGCTCTCTGGCCCGCGCGCGCGACTGCTCGAATTGTCGCTGGAACGGGGGGTGAGTCTCGCCGCGCTCTCTGATCTGTTGGGGCGCAATCCCTCGTATCTCCAGCAATTCATTCGCAAAGGCAGCCCCCGCAAGCTTGAGGAGCAAGACCGCGCCAAGCTCGCGCAGTTCTTCGGCGTGGGAGAGGAGGAATTGCGCGAATCGCAGGATAATTCCTATGCGAAAGCCCCTAAACAGCGCGAATCGGGCGATTGGGTGGATGTGCCACGCCTCGATCTCGGCGCATCAGCCGGGCCGGGCAGGGTGGCGGGTGGCGAGGCGGCGTTCGATACCTTCCGCTTTTCGCGCCGCTGGCTGGCCGAACAGGGCCTCGACCGCGCGCAGCTATCCGCGATCCGGGTCGAGGGGGATTCGATGGAACCTCTATTGAACGACGGCGACGAAATCCTGGTCGATTGCAGCCCCCGCCCGTTCCGCGATGGCATCCACGTGGTGCGCCTTGGCGACACGCTGATGGTGAAGCGCGTGGCCAGCGCCGGACCGGGGCGGGTGGCGCTGCTCTCGCAGAACTTCGCCTATCCACCGGTCGAGGTCGCGGCGGAGGAGGTGGCGATTATCGGACGGGTTGTGTGGAAGGGGGGGCGGGTTTAAGTCCCTTCGCATGACCGAACCGACCACGCCTCCCCAAAGCGTACCGATGCGCGCAGCCATCATCCCGGTGACGCCGTTGCAGCAGAACTGTTCGCTGATCTGGTGCACCAAGACCATGAAAGGCGCGCTGGTCGATCCCGGCGGGGATCTCGACAAGCTGAAGGAGGGCGTCGCCAAGGCGGGCGTTACGCTGGAGAAGATCCTCGTCACCCACGGCCATCTTGACCATTGCGGGCAGGCGGGGATGCTGGCGGAGGAACTTGGGCTCGAAATCGAAGGCCCGCACGAGGATGACCGCTTCTGGATCGAGCAGCTTGACGATGACGGCCCGCGCTGGGGCATGGTCGCCAAGAGTTTCGAACCGGACCGCTGGCTGCAGCATGGCGACACGGTGACGGTGGGCGAATTGACGCTCGACGTGATCCACTGCCCCGGCCACACGCCCGGCCACGTTGTGTTCTTTCACGAACCGAGCCGGTTCGCGATCGTCGGCGATGTCCTTTTCCAGGGCAGCATTGGCCGCACAGACTTCCCGCGCGGCAACCATCAGGATCTGATCGATGCGATCACCCAGCGCCTTTGGCCGCTCGGCGAGGATGTGATGTTCATTCCCGGCCACGGCCCGACCAGCACCTTCGGGCGCGAGCGGAAGACCAATGCGTTCGTTTCGGATTATGCATTGTCCTGATTATTCGTCATTGCGAGCCGAAGGCGAAGCAATCCATCAACTGACACGGCGTCCGGGCGCAAAGTCCGGTCATGGATCGCCACCGAGCCTGCGGCTCCTCGTAATGACGATGTTGGATTTTACATCACCCCCGCCGCCACCAGCGCCGCAACCACCGCCAGGCCGAGTTGCACCAGCATCGTCACCAGCGTGCCGATCATCCGGCCGACCTTCCACTTGCCGCCATCCATGCCGAAGCCATGTGCCACGCGGCCAAGGAAATATGCCGCCGCCACAAGGCTGAGCCACCAGCTGCCCCGGCCTGCCAGTTCGATCGCGGCGATCAGCACCAGCACGAAGGCGGTGTTTTCGACATAGTTCAGCTGCGCGCGCATCCGGCGCTGCAGTGCCTCGTTCCCGCCATCGCCGACGTTGATTCCCAATGCCTGCCGTACCGCCCCGATGCGGATCGACAGCCAGATATTCAGCACAGCCGCAGCCGCCGCAGCAGCCAGCGTGACAGGAAGCACGATCATCAAACAATCCCCTTGAACACAGGCCGCCGCTGCTAGGCTGGCGGGGAGCGGGTTGCAACGCGCGAATTTTGCGTTATAGCGCGCGCCTTCCCGCCGCCACCGGCAAAGGAATGCACGTACCTGCTACGGCTTGTGCGCGCCTTTCCCTTGCCGTAAGGGCGGCCTTCGAGAATCACACCTTTGACCAGCAAAGCGCCGGTGGCGCGAGTTGACGCATTTATTTGAGGAATTGGTGCCGCCATGGCTGTCCCCAAGAGAAAAACTTCCCCCAGCCGTCGCGGCATGCGCCGTTCGCACGATTCGCTGAAGGTAGAGGCATTCCACGAATGCCCCAACTGCGGTGAGCTGAAGCGCCCGCACAATATCTGTGGCAGCTGCGGCCACTACAACGGACGTCAGGTTGTTGCCGTCGGCTGATTGCCGGTGGCCCTCACGATAAACCGGAGTATCGCACCATGAACCTGCCGCGTATCGCCGTTGATGCGATGGGCGGGGATGAAGGCGTGCGCGTGATGATCGAAGGCGCGGCTCTGGCCCGCCGCGATCACGACAGCTTCCAGTTCCTGTTGG
This sequence comes from Porphyrobacter sp. AAP60, assembly GCF_001296025.1. Taxonomy (GTDB): domain Bacteria; phylum Pseudomonadota; class Alphaproteobacteria; order Sphingomonadales; family Sphingomonadaceae; genus Erythrobacter. Next base: position 8,014 of record NZ_LJHV01000016.1, read on the forward strand.
TGGGTGATGGCAAGCGGATCGAATCCGCGCTTGAATATCACCCGAACCTGCGGGCGGCCTCCGAAATTCTGCATTGCGATGATGTGGTGGGCGGCGACGAACTGCCCAGCAAGGCGATCCGCCGTGCCAAGAGCACATCGATGGGCCTTGCCGTCAATGCGGTGAAAACCGGCGCCGCCGGGGCTGCGGTGAGTGCGGGGAATACCGGCGCGCTGATGGCGATGAGCAAGATCGCGCTTCGCACCATGCCGGGGATTGATCGCCCGGCGCTGGCTGCGATCATGCCGACCTTGCAGGCGCATGATGTGGTCATGCTCGATCTGGGCGCCAACACCGAGGCCGATGCCCGCAATCTGGTGCAATATGCGGTGATGGGCGCGGCCTATTCGCGGATCGTCAACGGCTTTGACAAGCCTGTCGTCCGCCTGCTCAATATCGGCACCGAAGAAATCAAGGGCACCGAAGAGCTGCGCGATGCCGCAGCCATGCTGATCGCTGCTTCCGCGCGCGAGGATGGCGGTCTGGCGCTGGTGTTCGACGGCTTCGTCGAAAGCGACAAGATCAACCGCGGCGAAACCCATGTGGTGGTGACCGACGGGTTTTCCGGCAACATCGCATTGAAGGCAATCGAAGGCTCCGCGCGCTTCGTGACCGATCTGCTCCGGCAGGCGTTTACCTCGTCGCTTCGTTCAAAAATCGGGTTTCTTGTTTCACGCCCGGCCACCGAACTGCTGAAGCATCATCTTGACCCCAATAATCACAATGGCGCGGTGTTCCTCGGCCTCAATGGCGTGGTGGTGAAAAGCCATGGCAGCGCCAATGCCAAGGGCGTGGCCAACGCGGTGGCCGTGGCGGCGCGCTTGCTGGAAAACAAGCTGACCGAACGGATCGCGCATGATCTTGCCGCACTGGGTGAAGGCGCATTGACCCGCAATGGCCGCAGCAAGGCGGCCAAGGACAATCCTACGGATAGCGAGGCTTCCGCGTGATCGGATCGCGACTGCTGGGCACCGGATCGGCGCTTCCCCGCCGGGTTGTCACCAATGCCGACCTTTCGGAACGGGTTGAAACCTCTGACGAATGGATTGTCGAGCGCACTGGCATTCGCCAGCGCCACATTGCCGAGCCTGACGAAACTACCGCCACGCTCGCCACCGCTGCCGCACGCGCGGCGCTTGCCGATGCCGGGATCGATGCGTCGAGCATCGGTCTGATCGTGCTGGCCACGGCCACCCCTGACAACACTTTTCCGGCCACGGCTACCAAGGTGCAGAATGCGCTGGGCTGTAACGGCGGCATCGCTTTCGATGTGGCGGCGGTGTGTTCGGGCTTTCTCTACGCGCTTGCCACCGCCGATTCGCTGCTGCGCACCGGCATGGCCAAGCGCGCGCTGGTGATCGGCGCGGAAACTTTCAGCCGCATTCTTGACTGGGATGATCGCACCACTTGCGTGCTGTTCGGCGATGGCGCAGGCGCGGTGGTGCTGGAGGCGGCCCCTGCTGACGCACCGATGGACGGGCCCGGCATTCTTGGCACCCGGCTTCATGCCGATGGCGCGCAGCATGATCTGCTTTATGTCGATGGCGGGCCTTCGACCACGCAGACCACTGGCCATGTCCGCATGAGGGGGCGCGAAGTGTTCCGCCATGCGGTGGTCAATCTCACCAATGTTCTCAACGAAGTGCTTGAGGAAACAGGAGTTTCGGCAGAGCAGATCGATTGGGTCGTACCGCATCAGGCCAATGCCCGGATCCTTGATGCTACCGCCAAGAAGCTTGGCATTTCGCCTGACAAGGTGGTGGTGACGGTGGATCGCCACGCCAACACGTCGGCTGCTTCGGTGCCGCTGGCGCTTGACGTGGCGCGCAAGGATGGGCGGATCAAATCCGGCGATCTGGTGATGCTGGAGGCGATGGGCGGCGGCTTTACCTGGGGTGCAAGCCTGATCCGCATCTGACCTCGCATTGGCCTGTGGCTAAGAGATTTGCGAAAAACTCTGCATTCTATGATGCATCGCATTGCAAATCCGGTGAAAAATCGTAATCTGCAAGCCTTCGATCGGGTCGCGCCGCGAAGGAGTAATCGCATGATGCGTTCGGTAGGCACGTTGACCCGCGCAGACCTGGCGGAAACCATCAATCGCAAGATGGGTTTCAGCCGGGCAGAATCTCTCGAAATGGTGGAAGCCATTCTGGGCAAAATGTCCGATGCTCTGGACAAGGGCGAAAACGTCAAGATTTCCGGCTTCGGCAGCTTTGTCCTGCGCGACAAGAACGAACGCATTGGCCGCAACCCCAAAACGGGCGTCGAAGTCCCGATCACGCCGCGCCGGGTGATGACTTTCCGGGCGAGCCAACTGCTCAAGGAACGCATTGCCAAGGGCTGATCGCCCCGCAGCATCGTGTGCAATAGTGAGGTTTGATGACCGGTTTCGATGACGGCAAGGATGATGGCGCGCTGCGCACCATCGGCGAAGTCAGCGATGCGCTGGGCATCAAGCCGCACGTGCTGCGGTATTGGGAAGCGCAGTTCCCGCTGCTGAAGCCGTTGAAGCGCAGCGGCGGGCGACGTTATTACCGCCCGGATGATGTGGCTCTGGTCGAAACGATCGACCGGCTGGTCAACCGCGAGGGATACACGTTGAAAGGCGCGGAGGCTGTGTTGCGGTCATCGGCCAAGTCCGATCTTGACCGCCGCGGCGTTGAGCGGCGCAGCGGTGACCGGCGGGCAGATGCCGACGCCGGTGCCAATTCTGCAGAAGGCCCGGGCGTACGGCTGATGGTGTCCGAAGGGCCCGACATGGCCGAAACCATATCTGCTTTGAAAGCCATCCGCGCAAAGCTTGCCGCCGCGCTGGGAGCGTAAAGCTACTCGGCCGCCAGCAGAGCAGCTTCGCCCAGATCGACGCTGACGAGACGCGAGATTCCGCGTTCAGCCATCGTCACCCCGAACAAGCGATGCATCCGGCTCATCGTCACCGCGTTGTGGGTGACGATCAGGTAGCGGGTGCGTGTGGTCGCCACCATCGAATCGAGCAGATCGCAGAAGCGTTCGACATTGGCGTCATCCAGCGGGGCATCGACTTCGTCGAGCACGCAGATCGGCGCGGGGTTGGTGAGGAACAGCGCAAATATCAGCGCGGTTGCCGTCAACGCCTGTTCGCCGCCTGACAGCAGTGACAGCGATTGCAGGCGCTTGCCCGGCGGCTGGGCATAGATTTCAAGGCCAGCCTCCAGCGGATCATTGCTATCGACCAGCGCCAGATGCGCCTGCCCGCCTTCGAACAGCCGCGTGAACAGCACCCGGAAATGCCCGTCCACCTCCTCGAAGGCGGCGCGCAGCCGTTCGCGGCCCTCACGGTTGAGATTGCCGATCGATCCGCGCAGCCGCGCAATGGCTTCGACCAGCTCAGCCTGTTCCTGCGCGCTCGAACCGTGCTCGCCCTCGATCCGGGCGAGTTCATCGGCGGCGACGAGATTGACAGGCCCGATCCTTTCGCGCGCAGCAGTCAGGCGTTCAAGTTCGGCGGATTCGTCGGCTGCCGGGGCGAGATTGGTTTCGTCAAATCCGAAACGTTCGCACAGGAGCGGCGGCGGGCACTGGAAGCGCTCGCCGGAAATGCGCGCCATTTCCGCGCGGCGCAGTTCCTCGTTCTCGGCGCGAGCGGTAAGGCTGGCGCGGGTCTCGCGGGATTGGGCGAGGGTTTCGGTGCGGGCGGCAAGGGCTGCGTCGGCGGCGCGCTGCCGCGTTTCGGCCTCGCGCATCACGCTTTCGGCTGCGGCAAGTTCTGCGGCAAAACGCGTGCGGGCTTCTTCGCCCGCTTCGATTTCGGCGGTGAGGGCGGCGGGCTTGGCGGCGTGGACGGCGCGATCTTCGGCGATTTCGGCGAGCCGCCGGGTGGTTTCGGCCATACGCCGTTCGGCATCGGATGATCGCGCCTGCCAGCCGCCATGGTCGGCCTGCTGCGCGGCGAGCCTCTCTCGCGCAACGGCCAGTGCCTGATCCTGCGCGGCTAGTTCTGCCAAGGCCGCCTGCACACCGGCGCGGGCAGCGGCGTTCTTTGCCTGCGCGGCTTCGAGCGCGGCGCGTTCGGCATCGCGGGCAGGCAGGCGGGCGCGGGCTTCCTGTGCAGCGCTGACATCGGCCTGAGCGGCGGCGATCTGGGTTTCGATCTCATCCGCGCTGTTAGCGAGCTCGGCGAGCCGGGCAGCGAGGCGTTCTTTCGCTGCTTCGGCCTGATCGAGCCGCCGCAGCGCCTGGCGCTCGGCCTCGATTGCTCCTGCGATGCCGCGTTCCTGCGCGACAAGTGCAGTCTGCAACGCCCCGAGTTCCTCACGCACGGTCTTGTCCTCGGCCTTGGCGCAGGCGGCAGCTTCGCGCAACGGCGGCAACGCGGCGTCGAGTTCGGCAAAACGGTTGGCGGCTTCCAGCTGCGCAGCTTCGGCAGCACCTTCGCCGCGCGCCACAAAACCGTCCCAGCGGCGCAGGTGTCCGGCGCGGGTGACAAGCCATTCGCCCGGAGCGAGTACGCGGCCATCGTCGGCATCGACACAATGCACCAGCGCCAGCCGCGCGGCGAGTTCGGGCGGGCAGGTGGTGAGGCGCGTCAGCAGACTGTCCGTGACAGGCTGAGGCGCTTCGGCACCCGTCCAGAACCGCCCGTCCTGCGGCGTGGCAGGCGAACCCAAGGGCGACTTTCCATCGCGGCCCAGCACGGCTGCAAGTGCGCGCTCGTATCCGGGAGCAACGCTTACCCGGTCTAGCGCGGTAGCCATCCCCTGCCGCCCGGCCTCGCGCTTGGCACGGGCTTCGCGGTCGCGGGACAGCGCGGTGTGTTCACGCTCGATTCCGGCGAGTTCGGCGCGCGCGGCAGCAAGCGCGCTGGCTGCATCATCGCGCAATGTCTGCAATTCGCCCTTGCGCGCCTGATCGGCGGCGAGCCTTTCGCGCAAGGCTGACACAGCGCCTGCCGCTTCGTCTGCGGCATTGCGGGCGGCAATGACATCGGCCTCCGGATCGCCGCTTGCTGCCAGATCACTGCGAGCGCGGGCGATGCGGGCGGCTTCTGCATGGATGCGGGAGAGGCGGCTTTCGGCCTGTTCCACCGCCGCTTCGGCCACACGCCATTCGGCCTCGACCCCGGCGTGATCAGCTGTCGCCTTGGCCAGAGCGAGTTCGGCACCGCGGCTGGCGCGTTCGCGGTCTTCTGTTCTTTCTGCCAGTGCGGGGCGAGCGGCTTCGGCGGCGGACACAGCTTCGCGGCTGGCAGCCAATTCCTGGCTTAGCCGCGCCAGCGCCGCGACCGCTGCGTTGGTGAGCCGGTCGGCATCGTCGCGGTCTTCCTCCAGCCGCTGCTGCTGGCGGGCGAGGTCGGCAAGGCGGGTTTCTGCGGCATCGAGCTTTTCCGCAAGTGCGGCCATGCGGTGGCCGTGGGCGCTGGCATCATCGCGGCGGTCGGCCAGTTCCTCGCGGGCATCGGCAAGGGCCTGCGCGGCGGCGGCCTGCTCGGTTTGCGCTTCGGCAACGGCGGCCTGTGCGGCGGTAACCTGCGCTTCGGCGGCGCCCGCTGCGGCGCGGGCTTCCTTGGCCGCCGCCGCCGCCTCGCGCCAGCGGGCGAACAGCAGTCGTGCCTCGGCCGCCTGAATCTTCGAGGTCAGTTCAGTATAGCGTTCGGCCTGCTTGGCCTGCCGGCGCAAGGTGGCAATCTGCGCGTCGAGCCCCGCCATCAGGTCTTCAAGCCGCGCAAGGTTCGCCTCCGCCCCGCGCAGTTTGCTTTCGGCATCCTTGCGGCGGACGTGCAATCCGGCGATCCCGGCGGCTTCTTCCAGCATCGCGCGCCGTTCGGCCGGCTTGGCGGCGATCACCTGTGCGATCTTGCCCTGACTGACGAGCGCGGGGGAGTGCGCCCCCGTGGCAGCATCGGCAAAGGTCAGTGCGACATCCTTGGCCCGCACATCGCGCCCGTTGACGCGGTAAGCGCTGCCTGCGCCGCGCTCGATCCGGCGGGTGACAACCAGTTCCTCGCCCGCGTCATCCTGGGCGTGCAGCACCACTTCGGCAAAATCGCGCGGCGGGCGGGTGGAGGTGCCCGCGAAGATCACGTCCTCCATCCCGCCCGACCGCATCGACTTGGCCGAGGTTTCGCCCATCACCCAGCGGATCGCTTCGAGCAGGTTGGATTTGCCGCAGCCATTGGGGCCGACAACGCCGGTCAGACCCGGCTCTATGCGCAGTTCAGCCGGCTCGACAAAGCTCTTGAACCCGCTGAGCTTGAGCCGGTGGATCTGCATCAGGTTACGCCGCGCCCCCGCCCCGAACCGCCCGGCGGATCAGCGTGCGCCAGCGCGTTGCAGCAGCGGTTCAAGCTGCGGCCACTGGGTCACGTCCAGCCGGTTGCCGTTGAGCAGGAAGGTCGGCGTGGCGTTGATCTTCAGATCTTCCGACTGCTTGTTCGACGCATCGGCAATAGCCTGCACCTTGGCAGTATCGGCAAGGCAGGCCCGCGATTGATCGGCGGAAAGGCCCCGCGCCGCGAAGAAATCGATCAGGCCGGCAGCTTGCGCAATGGTGACAAAGCGCTGTTCGACCGGCTGGCTTGATGCCGCTTCGTATACCGCTTGATTGGTCTGGACTGTGGCAAAGATTTCCTCAAGCGAAGCCCACGCCTGATCGGACAGTGGCTGCATGTTTTCCTTCGCCCCGCAGCGCACCAGCGTGGCGATGCTGAGGTCGATCGGATCGCGCACCAGATTGCGCAGTTCGAAGCTTACGACGCCGCTGGAGACGTATTTGTCCTTCAGCGGCGGCTTGCCATTGACGGCGAAAGTTGCGCAGGCACCGCATGTGTGTGAGGCATATTCCACCAGCTTGAGCGGCGCATCGGGGTTGCCGACCATGTATCCGCCTTCGGGCGTGATAGTAACGGTGTCGGTCCACGTCGCGCCCGCCGGTGCGGCGACCGCAGGGATTGGCTCGCCCGAGGCAACGCCGCCTTCGGTCGTGGCGGCATCATCGCAGGCTGCCAGAGCGAGGGGGGCGGCGGCGACAAGCGCCAGCTTGGCAAGGCGAGAGATCGTCATAAGTCAGGATTCCTTGATGCAGGCGATAAGATTAGCCGTGGAGGCGCCCATGCAGCAAGGCTTGAGGCGCCCGATTGTGAACAAATGGATCAGCCCGGTGCGCCTGGCCTGCCTTCGGGGTCGGGGGTAAGCCGTGCCGAGAGCACTGGATAGAGCGCATCCCAGCCATGCACCTCGCTGAGCAGCTTGCCGTCCATCGCGAAACTGGGTGTCGCATTGACCGAAAACTCGGTGTAATCGGCCTCGCCATTGTCGAGCAGCTTTTTGGCGGCAACGTCATTCGTCACGCAGGCATCCAACTCGGCGCGCGATTGGCCGCGTTGCACCAGCAATTCCGACAGCCCCAGCGCGCTGGCCGCGTTCATGCGCGATGCCTTGTCCCCGCGTGACCAGATGGCCTGCTGGCTTTGCGGGGCGTTGCGCGCCTTGCCCATCCAATCGGCCTGCGACAGCATCAGCGTGCGATGGCGATCCTTGAAGCCCGCCGGATCGCCGCACTGGGCCAGCAACGACAGGGTGAGATCCAGCGCATTGCGGATCACCGGACGCACTTCCAGCCCGATCTTGCCCGGCGCCAGCGCCGACAATTCCAGCGCGGGCTCGCCGTTCGCCGTGAAAGTGGCGCAGTGGCTGCAGGTGTAGCTGATGAACTCGATCAACTGCACTTCGGCTTCGGGATTGCCGATCCGATGGCCGCGCGCGGTGCGCTCGATCGTGGTCTGCCAGTTACCGGGGTTGTCGGCCGGCGAAAAGCTGCTGCCGGGGTTAGCGAGCGTTTGCTGTGCAGTCGCCGGGCCGGTCGCCAGCATCAGGGCAGCAGCGGCAGAAAGGAGGAGCGGCTTGATCATGTCCGTTGGGGTTCCTGTCAGGACGGTTTTTCGGTGTTGCCAAGGCTGCGAGCCAGCGATTCGAGCACGGTGCGCAGTTCCGGATCGCCGATATCGCGCAAGCTGTCGCCCAGTTCCAGCGGGATCGGCTTCAAGGACGGCGGCGGCTTGGCCGGTCCGCCATCTGCCGGCGCGGTGACTGCGCCCTGCCGCAGCTTGACGCGGGCAACCGCCTTGTATCCGAAGAAGCGGTTCACCCGCTCGATGATTTCGGGGATCACCTGCTGGATCAGCGGGGCGTGGGCGGGTACCACTACCAGTTGCAGGATGCCTTCGGCTTTTTCACCGGGCGGAAAACGGATCGCTTCCGGGCTGCAAATACGGGCGTGGCGCGGGCCGACGATTTCAGGCCAGCGGGTGACGACCGAGCTTTGCACAAAACCGAAGCGGCGAAAGGCGGTGCGGCCGATTTCGGGCATCAGATCGCCGATCGCACGCACGCCTTGCCCGCGCGGGCGGGTGTAGGGCTTGATCTTGCCCTTTTTGGGGGGTGTGGTCTTCTCGGTTCCCATGGTCGATCCCGCCATGCCATAGGCGGCGTGTGACTGCCAGCATCTCCGACATTCTGCTGCATTGGTATGATGCACACGCGCGCGATCTGCCGTGGCGCGTGCCGCCCGGCGCGGCGCTGCCTGATGATCCGGCGTGGCCTTACCGGGTGTGGTTATCCGAAGTGATGCTGCAACAGACCACCGTGGCGGCGGTGAAGCCGTACTTCGCCAAGTTTATTGCCACCTGGCCGACGGTCGAGGCTCTTGCTGCTGCGCGCGATGATGACGTCATGGCGGCATGGGCGGGGCTGGGGTATTACTCGCGTGCCCGCAATCTGGTGAAATGCGCGCGGGTGGTGGCGGCACAGGGCGGATTTCCCTCCACCGAAGCGGAACTGCGCCAGCTGCCCGGCTTGGGCGACTATACCGCAGCCGCCATCGCCGCGATTGCTTTCCGCCAGCGCGCGGTGGTGGTCGATGCCAATGTCGAGCGGGTGGTCGCGCGCTTGTTTGCCATCGCGGAACCGCTGCCTGCTGCGCGCAAGGCGATCCGCGCGGCCACAGATACGATTACGCCGGCATCGCGTGCAGGGGATTTCGCGCAGGCGATGATGGATCTGGGCGCGCATATCTGCACCAGCCGCGCCCCGCGCTGCATGCTGTGCCCCTTGCGGCAGGACTGCGCGGGCCATGCCTCGGGCGAGCCTGAGCGATTGCCGGTCAAGCCTGCAAAAAAGGCCGTGCCCGAGCGGCGCGGCACTGCTTACTGGATCACCCGGGCTGACGGGGCCGAGGTGTGGCTTGTCACCCGTCCGGCCAGCGGGATGCTGGGCGGGATGCGCGCACTGCCCGATGATGGCTGGAGCGCGCAAAGCGATGGTTCGGCGCAGCCTCCGCTGGAAGGGCAGTGGCGACAACTGGGAGCGGTGCGCCACAGTTTCACCCACGCCCATTTGACGTTGGCGGTTGCGGCGCTGGAAACAGGGTCAGGCACGCCCGGCGATGGCCAGTGGTGGCCGGTCAGCCGGATCGGGGAAGCTGGCCTTGCGACCCTGTTTGCCAAGGCCGCGCGGCTGGCACTGGCGGATTAGATAATCCCGCCGCCCAGCATCAGGCGCACGCCTGCAATCAGCAGCACCACAAGACAGAAATTGCGCCCGCCATCCTTCGATGAAAGCGCGCCCAGAATAACGCCGATCACGATCAGCGGCAACGCTACCCAGTTGGCCCAGCCGAGCAGGGGTATCTGCGCCGGGATGACGATGATCAGGCTGATAAGGCCGGTGATATAAGCAAGTGCGTTCAACATGTGTTTTATATGTATAGGACACCTGCGGAATGCAAGCCCCCTTACGGATTGCGGCGATTGACCCATGCGCTCGCCTGCCGCAGACACTCGTGCCAGACCTTTCGGAGATTCTTTGCCCATGGCGTTCCGCGAATTCGAAACCCCCGCACTGTCCCGCCGCTCCCTGTTCCGGGGAAGCGCCTTGCTGGCTGGCGGCGCCGCGCTTTCCTCCTTGCCGTTTGGCCGGGCATTGCTGGCGCATGATATCAGCGAAAACTGGCCCAACGTCGCTGCGCTGGCAAAGCGTTATGTCGACAGCCGTAAACTGGCCAACCTGTTCCTGACGTTTGGCTGGGGCCAGGAAGACCATGCCCACACGGTCGGCGGCGGCACGCTTTCGCTCGCCAAGCCGGCACAGGTGGATGAAAACTCGCTGTTCCGGATCTATTCGATGTCCAAGCCGATCACCGGCATGGCGACGATGATCCTGATCGATCAGGGCAAGCTGGGCCTTGATCAGCCGCTGCACGAAATCCTGCCTAAATTCCGCAACATGCAGGTGTTGATCGATCCTGAAGGGTCGCTGGAAGAAACCGTTCCTGCGCAGCAACCGATCACGATCCGGCAACTGCTGACCCATACGGCTGGGCTGGGTTACCAGATCATCAGCAAGGGGCCGCTTCAGGCGGCCTTCAACGAACAGGGACTGGTTGGCGGCAGGGTCAGCCGGATGCCGATCCCCGGGATCGAGCCGGTAACGCCTGCACCCGGCCTTGCGGTCTGGGCCGACCGGCTGGCCGAATTGCCGCTGATGTATCAGCCTGCCACCAAATGGAGCTATTCCTGCTCGATCGACCTCCTGGGCCGGGTGATCGAAGTGGTTAGCGGGATGGAGTTCGAAGCGTTCCTGAAGCAACGCATTTTCGAACCTTGCGGCATGGGCAGTACCTATATGCAGGTGCCGCAAAGCGAAGTGGGCCGTTTGACAGACAATTACGGGATCATCGGCGGCAATGCCTTCCCGATCGATCCGGGCGTCAATTCGATTTTCCTCGACCCGCCCGAGGTGCCCGCAGGCGGCGGCGGTCTGGTGTCGAGCCCCAAGGACTACGATCGCTTCCTGCGCATGCTGCTGGGTTACGGTACCATCGACGGTAACTTCGTGTTGAGCGAAGAAGCGGTGCGGGTTGGCACGTCGAACCTGTTGCCTGCGTCGGTCGATACGACCGGCAGCTGGCTTGAAGGCGAAGGCCATGGTGCCGGCGGCCGATCAAAAGATGGCAGTTTCGGCTGGGGCGGGGCGGCTGGCACGCTGGCCGCAGTGGACTTCAACCTCAAGCTGCGCTCGTGCCTGTTCACGCAATACATGCCGGCAGAAGCCTATCCGATCCGGGACGAATTCCTTGCCGCGATGGAAGCTGATCTGGCGGGGATGCGGGCCAAGCAGAAGGCAGCGTAATGCTGAACACCATTGCAACTGCACCGCTGATGGCGTTTTCCGGATCGCCGATTGACCGGGCCGACAATATCCGGGTCGATCCGGCGGCGCTGGGTAACCTGATGAACTGGCGCGCGCGGGTGATGAACCTCGACGGGTTGCTGCCCGAATTCGACGATGACGGGCGCTTGCTCTGGCATACGCTTGCCGATGTCGCGCCTGATGCCGAGCTGGTCTTCCTCGGAATGCTGGGCGACCAGGCGCATTTCGCGCCGGTGCCGGATCAGGGCGCTGGCGGGCCGGCCATGCCGCGCGCGTGGCAGGTGATGCAGATGCTGCAGCCGGAGGATCTGGCGATCTATGGCGGGGCAAGGAGCCTGATCGATTGGCACGCGCGGCACCGGTTCTGCGCCAATTGCGGTTCGCCGACGAAACTGGTGAAGGGCGGCTGGCAACGCCATTGCGATGGCTGCGGCGCGGATCATTTCCCGCGCACCGATCCGGTCACAATCATGCTGGTCGAGCACGAGGACAAGCTGCTGCTGGGCCGCCAGCCGCGCTTCCCGCCGCGCATGTATTCCGCGCTGGCAGGTTTCGTCGAACCGGGCGAGACGATCGAGGAAGCCGTGGCCCGCGAAATTCACGAGGAAGCAGGCGTGCGGGTGCGCGATGTGCGCTACATCGCCAGCCAGCCGTGGCCGTTCCCCAGCCAGCTGATGATCGGTTGCACCAGCGTTGCCGTTGACACGCAAATCACCATCGACCGCACCGAACTGGACGATGCACGCTGGTTCACCCGCGCCGAACTGGAGGATGCCCGCGCCGCCGGGCCTGAGGGCAATGAACTGCTGATCTTCCCGCAGAAATTCGCCATCGCCCACCACCTGATCGCATGGTGGCTCGACCGATGACAGCAGAAGCCCCCCGGCGCCTGACGATCGACATCTATTCCGATGTGATGTGCCCATGGTGCCTGATCGGCTATGGCCAATTGACCAAGGCCTTGGCCGAGCTCGAAGGTGAAATCGCCGCGGAAATCCGCTGGCGACCGTTCGAATTGAACCCCGGTATGCCGCCCGAAGGCGAGGAACAAGAGGCTCATCTACAAAGGAAATATCGCCGTCCGGCAGAAGAGGGCGCGGCGATTCGCGGGCAGATGAAAGCGATTGCCGAAAGGGCCGGCGTGTCGCTTTCCTACGAGGGCGGGGATGTGGCACCGCCTGCGATGATGTGGAACACGCGAGACTGCCACCGGCTGCTGACCTTTGCGCTCGAACAGGCGGGGCCAGACGTGCAGACCGCGCTGAAGCTGGCGCTGTTTCGCGCCCATTTCAACCACCGCGCCAACCTGTCAGACCGCAAGGTTCTGCTTGATATTGCAGCCGAAAACGGGCTTCATCGGGAAGCAGTCAAAGCCGCGCTGGATGATCCCGAAGTGGAAGCCCGCGTTGCTGCCGAGCAAGCCCGGGCGTGGGATATGAATATCTCCGGCGTGCCTGCGATGATCGTTGAAAACAAGTTCCTGATCCCCGGAGCGCAAGCCCCGGAAGTCTATGTGAACGCGCTCAGAAGGGTGGCTGAACGCAGTCAGCCAGGGGTCTAGAAAGGGTCTAACAAGGGTCTGGACACCAGCAAGGCTTGCCCATTCAGACCAGTCCCAGCCGCTCCAGCTTCATCGCCAGCTTGCCGGGCAGCGCATCGCCGATATCCTCGCCATCGGCCACGTCTTTCGGGGCCTTGTCCTCTGTCAGATAACGCCAGCCCTGATGGGCGCGCTTGGGGATCTGGTGGACGCGGATCAGGCGCGGTTCGAGGCAAATGTCCCAGCGCCCGTCATCGGTTTTCACAAAGCCGGTGATCGGGGATCGCGCCACAATGGCGTGGTTGATGATCCAGTAAAGCGATCCGCCCACCACCTCTTCATGCCGCGTCGGGCGGTTGCGGGTGGTGAGACGAGCCCCGCCGCGCCCTTCAAACCATCCGGCAAGGTCATCATAGCTTTTCGCGCCGAACGCGATCTTGGTCAGGTTGAGCGGCATGGGGGCAACTTAGGGTGTTTTGTCGTCATTGCGAGCCGTCAGGCGAAGCAATCCACGGCCAGGTCTGTCAGTCGGTTGCTGCGGTGGTCCATGGATTGCCGCGTCGCCTCCTGACGGAGGCTCCTCGCAATGACGAAAGGTAATCAAGCAATAGATAGGCCCCCATCCACAATGAACGGCGCGCCCGTGGCAAATTTGCTCTCGTCGCTGGCGAGATAGACCACCAGATGCGCGATATCATCCACCTCGCCCATGCGGCCGATGGGCTGGGCGACGGAGAAGGCGGCGCGGGTGGCATCGGGATCGGGGGTGCCCGCGATTACGCTTTCCACATTGGGGGTGAGGATCGTGCCCGGCTGCACCGAATTCACCCGCACGCCGTTCTTCTCGCGCGCGCAGTAGAGTGCGATGCTTTTGGTCAGCGTCACCACCGCAGCCTTGGCGCTGTTGTATGCAGCCAGATCGGGCGAGACCTTGTTGCCCGCCGCACTGGAGAAATTGACGATCGATCCCCCGCCACTGCGCGCCATCAAGGGGATCGCCGCCTTGCAGCCCATGAAGATCGAATCGACATCGACCGTGTAACAGCGCTTGAAATCCTCCACGCTGATATCGGCGATGGAGCCGAACACGGTGATCGCAGCATTGTTGACCAGCACATCCAGCCTGCCGTGGCTGGCTTCGACTGCGGCGATCACTTCCTGCCAGCGCGCCCAGTCTGTCACGTCCTGCGGCAGGTAGTCGCAGCCCAGTTCCGCCGCAGTCGCCGCGCCCGCCGCCTCGTCGATATCGGCGATGATGACGGTCGCACCCTCGGCCATCAGAGCTTTGGCTGCTGCCTTGCCCAGACCCATTGCGCCGCCGGTCAGCAGCACCACCTTGCCCGAAACCCGTCCTGCCATGCGCTCTCTCCCCTATGTTCGGGAGAGCGGGTTAAAGCGTGGCCAGCCCCATCGCCACTGCCAAACCTAAGAAGGCAAAGAAGCCCATGGAGTCGGTGATCATCGTCACAAACACGCTGCTGGCGACGGCGGGATCCTGATCCAGCCGTTCAAAGATTACCGGCACCAGCACGCCTGCAAGGCCCGCAATCGCGATATTGACCACCATCGCGAGCGCGATCACTACGCCCATCATCGGCGTGAACAGCACCGCCGTGGCAGCCCCGATCAACAGCGCAATCGTACCGCCATTGAGCAGCGCGACGCGGAATTCGCGCCACAATATGCGGCGGGTGTTGGAGCGGGTCAGCTGATTGGTCGCAATCGCGCGCACCGCCACCGCCATCGTTTGCGTGCCGGCATTGCCGCCGATGCTGGCGACAATCGGCATCAGCACGGCGAGCGCCACCAATTGTTCTATTGCCGCCCCGAAAAACGCGATGATGGCCGATGCGATGACCGCCGTGCCAAGGTTCGCGATCAGCCACCGCACGCGGCTGGAGTATGCCTCGCGCAGCGGTTCGTTGATGTCACCATCGCCCGCGCCGGACATCAGCAGGGCATCCTCGCCCGCTTCTTCGGAGATGATGTGGACGATATCGTCGACCGTCATCTGCCCGACCAGCCGCCCGCTTTCATCCACCACGGCGGCGGAAATCAGCGCGTATTTCTGGAACATCAGCGCCGCTTCTTCCTGATCCATCGTCACCGGGATCAGGGTCTGGTCGCGCTTCATCAGATCGGTGAGTTTCACGTTGCGCGGGGTGGTAAGCACCCAGTTCAATGCGCAGGTGCCTACCGGGTGGTGACGCTCGTCAATCACGAAGACTTCGAAGAAATCGTGTTCGATATCGCCGTTTTCGCGCAGGTAATCGATCAGGTCGCCAACGCTCATATGTTCCGGCACGGCAACGAAATTGCGGCTCATCAGCCGCCCGGCGGTTTCTTCCGGGTAAGCCAGCGCGCTGGAAACGGCGGCGCGGGTTTCCGGCTCCAGTTCGGCCATCACCGCGCGCTGATCGGCCTCGTCGAGATCCTCGATCAACTGCACCGCATCATCGGTGTCGAGCTGTTCCGCGATCACCGCAACTGCCTGCGCGGACAAGGTGTCCATCAGGTCATCGCGCACGTAATCGTTGAGTTCCGCGATCACATCGCCGGACATCAGATCGCTGATCGCTGACGCCAGCGCCGCGCGTTCGCGCGGTTCGAGCAGTTCAATCAGGTCGGCGATGTCGGCCGCGTGGAGCGGTTCGACCAGATCGTAAACCGCGCCCTTGTCACCTGCCTCCAGCGCATCGTGAACCGCGCTGACGAAGGATGGCTTCAGCCGGTTTTCCTCGTCGTGGCGTTCATCGTCCACGCGGTCATCCGGACGCACCTCGGCGTCTGCCGGTTCAGCGGTCAGCAGATCATCGTCGAGGTTACGGATATCGGCCATATTGAGGCGGTTTAGGCGGGGAGGGGTGAAAAGCAAGGCTGGAGGGTGACACCTGCGTTTTGCCTGCTAAAAGCGCGGAAAATTCCCTCAGGAGATACAGACATGGCCGAAACCCTTACCTTCACCCTCGACACCGGCGGCGACACCACCGGCGACGTCGTGATCAAGCTGCGCCCCGATCTGGCGCCTGGCCACGTGGCGCGCATCGCCGAACTGGCGCAGGAAGGCTTTTATGACGGCGTGATCTTCCACCGCGTCATCAACGGCTTCATGGCGCAGGGCGGCGATCCGACCGGCACCGGCATGGGCGGCAGCGACAAGCCCGACCTTGCGGCAGAATTCAACGCCGAACCGCACGTCGAAGGCGTGTGTTCGATGGCGCGTTCGCAGAACCCCAACAGCGCCAATTCGCAGTTCTTCATCTGCCTTGATGACGCGCGCTTCCTCGACAAGCAGTACACCGTGTGGGGCGTGGTCGAAAGCGGCATGGAACACGTCCACGCGCTTCCGAAGGGCGAACCGCCGCGCAGCCCCGGCAAGATCGTCAAAGCGACTGTGGCCTGAGGACGGGCCGAGCCCCGAAATGATGACCCGTGCGATGGCAGCGGCGCTTCCGGCGCTGCTGCTGGGCGCCTGCGCCACATTGCCCGATATCTCGCAATCGCGCTCCCCATGCCAGCTTGAGCCGGGCGGGTGGTGCGCTTTTGTGCGGGAGGCTGCGGTTGATGCCTTCCCCTATGCGGTGGCATCAACCAATGCCTATACCGGCGATGATGATCTGTTCGCCAAGCCGGGCCGGGTGTTGCAGCGGGTTGAGCACCTTCCGATCGCTGCCGAAGATGCGGACAAGGGCTTCAGCTACGAAATCTTCAATCAATACGCGCCTGCATCAGGCAGCGATTCCGCGCGCAAGCCGATCGCCCGCGTGCTCGCCTTCCGTGGAACCGATTTCAAGGGGCTGAGCGATGTCTTTTATGGCTCCCTGCGCAGCGACCAGATCGAATTGGCGCTGCGCTATTTCGATGCGGAGCGGGCGCGGCTGGGAACAGACGTGCCGTGGATCGTAACCGGTCATTCGCTGGGCGGGGCGCTGGCGACAGAGGTATCCCAGGCCCATCCGGACGTGCGCGCCTATCTGTTCAACACATCGCCTTTTTATCGCAACGGGGTGCGTCCGAACGCGCTGCAGCGCACGGTCTTCAACGAACGGGGCGAATTTTTGCGGCGGTTTGCCAAATATGACGAACCACCCGCTGCCAACGTCATCACCATCAATTGCGAACCGCGCAAAAACGCTATCACCAAGCACAAGGTGCGCCCGCTGGCCGATTGCATCACGTGGATTGCCGCTTATGCCAGCCCGGATGCGCTGGCGGTGGTGAAGGCCAATGGCATTGCCAAGCCCTTTGTCGAATGCGGGCCGGAAGATCAGCCGCACCCCGGCCTGGGGGTGAAGCCGGATGCGCCCTGCGTGCACAAGGCCCAGCGCGAGAAAAAGCCCGAGGGTAAGGTCAAGCGCAGCGGCGATTGAACCTTGCGGCCATCGGCGCTAAAGGCGCTGTCCTCATGAAACCGCAATCCTCCCCCAAGACCTATCGGGTCAAAAGTTTCGGTTGCCAGATGAACGTCTATGATGGCGAGCGCATGGCCGAATTGCTGGGCGAACGCGGCATCCAGCCAGCACCGGAAGGCGAGGAGGCCGATCTCGTCATCCTCAACACCTGCCACATCCGCGAAAAGGCGGCAGAGAAGGTCTATTCGGACATCGGACGGCTGGTGAAGGCGGGCAACAAGGCGGGCAAGGCTCCCCTGATCGCGGTCGCCGGCTGCGTCGCGCAGGCCGAGGGCGAGGAGATCATGGCGCGTGCGCCTGCTGTCAGCATCGTAGTCGGCCCGCAGGCCTATCACCGCCTGCCCGAAATGCTCGACACAGCGGCAAACGGCGGGCGAGCAACCGATACCGACATGCCCGCCATCGCCAAGTTCGATGCGCTCCCAGGGCGCAAGAAACGCGGCCCCAGCGCCTTCCTCACCGTGCAGGAAGGCTGCGACAAGTTCTGCACCTATTGCGTGGTGCCCTATACCCGCGGTGCGGAAATCTCGCGGCCGTTCGCGCATCTCGTTGCCGAGGCACAGAAGCTGGTCGAGACCGGCGCCTGCGAGATCACGCTGCTGGGCCAGAACGTCAATGCGTGGTCGGGTGAGGACGACAAGGGCCGCAAGACCGGGCTGGGCGGGCTGATCCGCACGCTTGCTGAAATCGACGGGCTGGAGCGTATCCGCTACACCACCAGCCACCCCAACGACATGGACGATGACCTGATCGCCGCGCATGGCGAGGTGGACAAGCTCATGCCCTATCTGCACCTTCCCGTGCAAAGCGGCAGTGACCGCGTGCTGAAGGCGATGAACCGCCAGCACACCGCGGAAAGCTATCTCAAGCTGCTGGAGCAATTCCGCGCCGTGCGACCTGATATCGCCTTGTCAGGCGATTTCATTGTCGGCTTTCCGGGCGAGACCGAAGCCGAGTTCGAAGATACCCTGCGGATCGTCGATGAAGTCCGCTATGCCCATTCCTTCACTTTCAAATACTCCCCGCGCCCCGGCACGCCTGCGGCCACGATGGAGGGTCAAATTGCGGCGGAGGTGATGGATGATCGTCTGCAACGCCTTCAGGCGCGCATCGCCCACCACCAGTTCGCCTTCAACAAGGCCAGCGTCGGCAAGACCTGTCAGGTGCTGGTCGAACGCACCGGAAAACTGCCGGGCCAATGGCTTGGCAAATCGCCGTGGCTGCAATCAGTGTGGTTCGAATCGCCCGCTGCAATCGGTGATCTGGTCGAGGTCACACTCGACGAGGCCGGGCCGAATTCGCTGATGGCCCGGCTGCGCCAAACCATTACGGTCTGAAGACTTTCCACCACCATCTCGCCGCACCCGGCTTGCTTTGCGCAAGGGTCGCCTTACCTTCCCGACTCAGGGCGAGGGACTGTCCCTTCGCCGCAGCCAAAGGAAGCTATGGGCCGACGACCCTCCCGTGCCGGACATCCGGCTCTTTCGCCCGACCCGCGCGGTATCCCTGAACCTCGCCGCGCACGCGTTGATCTGACTTTCGAAAACCAGTCGCTGCTCGGCCCGTTGTTCGGCCAGTTCGATGCCAATCTGGTGCAGGTCGAAAACCGGCTGGGCGTGTTCATCCACGCGCGCGGGCATCAGGTGGTGATCGAAGGGCCGGAGGACGATGTCGGCCGCGCCCGCGAAACGCTGAAAACCATGTATGACCGGCTGGCGCGCGGCGAGGCGCTGGATAGCGGCGCGATTGAAGCGATGATCGCAATGTCATCCGAACCGACGCTGGAAGGGATCATTTCGGGCGAGTCCGACGGCCCGCCGATCATGATCCGCACGCGCAAGAAAACCATCGTGCCCCGCTCGGCCACACAGATCGAATATATGCGCAGCCTGGCGCGCGATGACATCATCTTCGCCCTTGGCCCGGCAGGCACTGGCAAGACCTATCTCGCCGTGGCGCAGGCGGTCAGCCAGCTCATCACCGGCAACGTCCAGCGCCTGATCCTGTCGCGTCCGGCGGTGGAGGCGGGCGAAAAGCTGGGCTTTCTGCCGGGGGACATGAAAGAGAAGGTCGATCCCTATCTGCGGCCCCTGTATGATGCGCTGAACGATTGCATGCCGCCCGAACAGGTGGAGAGGCGTCTGGCCAATGGCGAGATCGAGATCGCGCCGATCGCCTTCATGCGCGGGCGCACACTGGCGGACAGCTTCATCATCCTCGACGAAGCGCAGAACACCACGCGCGAACAGATGAAGATGTTCCTGACCCGCTTTGGCCAGAACAGCCGGATGGTGATCTGCGGCGATCCGCGGCAGGTCGATATCCCCGGCGGGCCGCGCATGAGCGGGCTGAACGATGCGGTCGAACGGCTGGAGGGTGTGGAAGGCTTCGGCACAATCCGCTTTTCCGCCGCCGATGTGGTGCGCCATCCGATTGTGGGCCGGATCGTCGAGGCGTATGAAGGCAATGGTGAGGGCGAGGGGGCTTAGGTGGGTTTCAAGCGGATAGTATTCACTTGGCTGGGCGTGTTCGCTGCGGTCTGTGCGGCCCCGCTTGCTGCGCAGGATGAACCCGTAGCCGAGGTGATTTTTACCGACGTGCGGATTTTTGATGGAACGTCGGATAGGCTATCGCCTGCCACCAATGTTCTTGTGCGCGGGAATATCATTGCGGCGATCGGCGCAGAAATCCGTGCCGAAAGCGACAATGCAGCGGTGATCGAAGGGCGCGGGGGCACGCTGATTCCGGGCCTCATCGACAACCATGTCCACATGATGTTCAACAGCCTCTCGCCCGCGCAAATGTCCGATCCCGATATGGGGCTGGAAAAGGTCATGCAGCTTTCTGCCGGACAGGCGCGGGCCATGTTGCTGCGCGGCTTTACCTCGGTGCGCGATGTTGGCGGGCCTTCGTTTGAACTCAAGCGCCTGATCGATAGCGGCAGGATCATGGGGCCGCGCATCTGGCCTTCGGGGCCGATGATTTCGCAGACTTCGGGCCATGCCGATCTGCGCGGCCCGAACGAACCGTCGCGCCGCTTTTCCGGGAAGGTGCCGCTGGCCGAGCAGGTCTGGGCCAGCGTAATCGCCGACGGACGCGCAGAAGTGCTGACCGCGGTGCGCGAGAACCTGCGATTGGGCGCAAGCCAGATCAAGATTGCAGCGGGCGGCGGTACCAGTTCCGAATATGATCCGCTTGATGTCACCCAATACACGCTCGACGAGATGCAGGCGGCGGTTGATGCGGCGTCGGACTGGAACACCTATGTCACTGTCCACGCCTATCACCCCAAGTCGGTGCGCCGCGCGATCGAGGCCGGGGTCAAGGTGATTGAACATGGCAACCTGCTGGACGAGGACACGCTAAAGTTGATGGCCGACAAGGGCATCTGGCTGTCCGGCCAGATGCTGGTCGATTCGACCGAAGCGATGGACCCGAAGCGCCGCGAAAAGCGCAAGCCGGTGATCGAGGGCCAGCGGATTGTCTGGCCCATGGCCAAGCGGCTCGGCGTGAAGCTTGCCTGGGGAACCGATTTTCTGTTCGAGCCGGAATTGAACGCGCAGCAGAACACCTACCTGCTGCGGTTGAAGCCCTATTTCACGCCGGCCGAATTGCTGCGCCTTGCCACCAATGACAATGCCGCTTTGCTGGCGATGTCAGGGCCGCGCAGTCCATACGAAGGGCGGCTGGGGGTCGTGGAAGTGGGAGCGCTTGCCGATCTTATTCTGGTGGACGGCGATCCGCTCGCCAACATCGATCTGATCGGCGATCCCGAAGGCAAGTTCGTGGTAATCATGAAAAATGGCGAACTTGTGAAGGGCGGGCGTTAAATGCTGGCTTGCCCGCTGCGCTGTGCCTGCCACGGCGGTTGTCCGATGCATAATCCGCGCTAAGGCGGCACCCCATGCAACTTGATATCGACATCGAAGGCTGGCCTGCGGGTGATTGGGACGCGCTGGCGGAGCGGGCGGCGCAGGCCGCAGGCGCTGGTGAGCCGCTGCTCGCCAACCCGCGCCTGATTGCCAGCCTGCTGTTTACCTCGGACGCTGAAGTCCACATCCTCAACCGCGAATGGCGGCAGCGGGACAAGCCCACCAATGTGCTCAGCTTCCCGATGCTGGAGCGCGGCGAACTCGAAGCGCTCAGGCCAGAAGGCCCGCCGGCGATGCTCGGCGATATTGCGCTGGCTTATGAAACCTGCGCGCGCGAAGCGGCGGAGAAGGGTGTGCCACTGGAAGCCCACGCCGCGCATCTGATCGTCCACGGCCTGCTGCATCTGGCAGGCCACGATCATGTCGATTCCGACGCACAGGCCGAACAAATGGAGGCGTTGGAAACAGCAATACTTGCAAAACTGGGCATCGCTGACCCATATGGCGCATGAACACCGCTAGGAGCAGCGACTAAGGCCATGGCCGATTCCAATCTTTCCGCGTCCCAATCGGGAGACGCGGACAGTAGCAGCGGGCTTTGGCCTGCCTTGCGCAAAATCTTCGGGCTGGAAGCCGCGCGTTCTCTGCGCGAACAGCTTGAAGAAGCGATTGACGAGCACGAGGACGAAAACGGTGCCTCAGGCTCGGATGCGGGTGGCAACGCAGGGGGCGACCTTTCGCGGGTTGAACGCCAGATGTTGCGCAACCTTCTGCACTTTTCCGAACATGATGCCGATGATGTCGCCGTGCCGCGCGGAGAGATTATTGCGGTTGATGCCGAAATCAGCTGGGCGGACATGGTCGCAGCGTTCAGCGAACACGGCCATTCGCGCATGCCAGTATACCGCGAAACGCTGGATCAGGTGATCGGGATGATCCACATCAAGGATGTGTTCCCGTTCCTCGCCGATGGCACTCCGCCGCCCGAGGATTGGACGACGCTGATGCGCCAGCCGCTATACGTGCCGCAGGCGCGCGGCGCGCTGGATGTGCTGGCCGATATGCGCACCCAGCGGGTGCACCTTGCG
This sequence comes from Porphyrobacter sp. AAP60, assembly GCF_001296025.1. Lineage (GTDB taxonomy): Bacteria > Pseudomonadota > Alphaproteobacteria > Sphingomonadales > Sphingomonadaceae > Erythrobacter. The sequence goes on from NZ_LJHV01000016.1 coordinate 30,151, forward strand.
ATCGTGCTCGACGAGTTTTCGGGCACTGACGGTCTCATCACGATCGAAGATCTGGTCGAGGAAATTGTCGGTGATATCGAGGATGAACACGATGATGCGCCGCAAGCGCTGTGCGTCTCCATCGGCGAAGGGATGTGGGATTGCGATGCCCGCGCCGAGCTTGACGATATCGCCGAGCAGATCGATCCGCGCTTGGCCGAGGTGGAAGAGGCAGTCGATACTTTAGGCGGGCTGGCCTTCGTTCTGGCAGAAGCCGTGCCGCCGGTTGGCGCGATGCTGGAACATCCCAGCGGTTGGCGGATTGAAGTGACAGCGGGCGACGAAACCCACGTCACCCGGCTGCGGCTGCACCCGCCTGAAGTTGCGAACGAGATGCAATAGGCGCAACTGCGCAGCGCCGTCTGCATTTTTTCTTCGATTTTTTGCATCCAAATTGCGTCTCGGGCGTATCTCCGGCATCAAGGAGAGAGTTCATGCCTGCACGCCGTCTGCCCCCATTGCGCGCGCTCGAAGCGTTCATGCGCACCGTCCGCCTCGGCTCGGCGCGTGCGGCGGCGGAAGAAATCGGCCTCAGCCCTTCGGCCCTTTCGCGGCGGATCAGCAATCTTGAAGAATTCGTCGGCAAAAAGCTGTTCACCCGCGCGCGTCAGTCGATGCAGCTGACCGACGAGGGCCAAGCGTTTTACGAGGCTGTGAACCCGCATATGGAAGCGCTGGCCCGCGCGGTGGAAAGCCAGTCGGATAATATCGCGCTGCTGCGGCTGCGGCTGGGCGTGCTGCCGATGTTCGGTAGCCAGCGCCTGTTCCCGCGACTGGGCGAACTGCGCAAGCGCCACCCGCTGCTGCACATCGACATCGATACCGCCCCGCATCTGGAAGACCGGGTGGGCGATACTCTGGATGCCGCGATCATTCTGTCACGCGGCCCGGCCAGCGGCTTGCACGCGGTGCGGCTCGACCACAATCTCGTCCATGCGATTTGCAGCAAGGACATTTCGCGCGCCATCGGCAACGAGGTAACCCCCGAATCGCTCGCCAAGCAGACCTTCCTGATCCACAACGAACTGCCCGAAAGCTTTGCCGCGTGGAAGAAGGCCAACGGGCTTGAAGGCATGACCCCGGCGGCAATCGATCATTACGATTCGGGCGCGCTGATGCTGGAGGCAGCAGCACAGGGCCTCGGCATTGCGATCATGCATGATGATCACCTGCGCCGCGCCAATGACAACCGCCTGATCAACCTGCCCGGCGCGCCGGTCGAGAGCCCATATAGCTACTGGTTCGTGTGCAAACCGGTGTCGCTGGAGAGCCGCCCAGTGCGGATTTTCCACGATTGGCTTGTACGCGCGGGATTGTAGGTTTTGCGATCGCGCTGGCGCGCGATGCATACCTCCCGCTCCGCCTCCCCACCCGGACACCATAACATAGTGGTACTATTGGTGGCCGGGTGGGGAGGCGGGGCGGGTGGTCTGCGACCTTACAAGGACGCCTCATAGCGCACTGGCGGCACTGTGTGCGCAAAGGGGCGCAGCGGCTTTCCGAGAATCTCGATCAGCGCTTCCTCGATCCGGCGGCGCGATTCCTGGCTGATCGCCTTGCGCCCGCGGAAATCTTCGGGGCTGAAAGGTTCCAGATAATGCAGCCGAACCTTGAAGCTGCCCTTGCGGGACAGGACGCGTTTGGCGTTATTGACGCCGCCTTCCTCGCCGATCCAGCCGATCCATTCGGCCACCGGGCCGTAATCCATGATCACCGGCTGCACCAACACGCCCGGCGGCGGTGGTTCGAGCACTGACAGCATGGAGGTCTTGAACGGCAGCAGCGATTGCCCATCGGTGGTGGTGCCTTCGGGGAAGACCGTGACCGACCAGTTATCGACCAGTGCCTCTTTCAGGGCATTGATCTGTTCGGCCACGCCCATGCGGTTTTCCCGCTTGACGAAGACAGTGCGGTTGAGGCTCGCCAGCCAGCCGACCACGGGTGCTTCGGCCAATTCGGCCTTGGCGACAAAGGCCGTGCCGCTGGCGCCTGCCAGCGCGAGAATATCAATCCACGACAGGTGATTGGCGACAAAGAATACGTCGCGTTTCAAATGGGTGCCAACCACCTCCACCCGCGCCCCGCACACCCGCGCGGCATAGCGCAAGAACAGCATCGGGAAGGGCGATCCATAGGCCAGCGCCCGGAACAGGTAATGCAACGGCACGAACACGATCAGCAGCGCAATCAGGCCCGCCGCACGCAAGGCAATTCGCATCCATCCCGCAGCCGAGACCGGCGTTGGCTCGCCCCGCGCTGCGGCGGCGCGCAATTCCGCGTCAGTCATTGCGCGCAATTAATCATTGCGAGAAAGTCGCACGCCGTAAAGCTCCATGCGGTGATCGACCAGCCTGTAACCCAGGCGCTCGGCAATCTGGCGCTGCAGCGCTTCTACTTCGGGATCGACAAATTCGACGACCTTGCCGGTTTCCACATCGATCAGGTGATCGTGATGCGCCTCGGGCACGGGTTCGTAACGTGAACGCCCGTCGCCGAAATCGTGGCGATCAAGTATGCCGGCTTCTTCGAACAGGCGCACGGTGCGATACACCGTGGCGATCGAGATGCGCGGATCGATGGCGGCGGCGCGGCTGTGCAGCAGCTCGACATCGGGGTGATCTTCGCTGTCCGATAACACCTTGGCGATCACCCGGCGTTGTTCGGTGATGCGCAGGCCCTTTTCGGCGCAGAGTTGTTCGAGATCGATTTTCTGGTTCAAGCAAAGCTCCATCGCCAAACGTGGCGTCCGGTACCGGATACGGCCATTCTATAGCAAAGCAGCCTCATCTCTATAGAGACGAGGCTGCTTGCTCAAGCTGGCTTGCAACCCTCTCAACAGGGGTGGCTAAGCCGGCGACTTATTGCGCGACCTGAGGGCGGATCAGGCCTTCTTGGCGCGGCGCGGACGCACCACAGTGCCCGGCTTGCGGCCGAGGCCGATCTTCTTGGCCAGATCGCGGCGTTTTTCCGCATAATTGGGCGCAACCATCGGGTAATCGGATGGCAGACCCCAGCGCGCGCGGTATTCTTCCGGCGTCATATCGAAGTTGGTGCGAAGATAACGCTTCAGCATCTTCAGCTTCTTGCCATCTTCAAGGCAGACAATGTAATCCGGCTTGATCGAATTGCGGATCGAAACTGCGGGCTGCGGCCGCACTTCTTCAACCTCTGCCACTTCGCCAAGGTTGGCGAGGGCGTTGTAAACATTGGTGATCAATTCAGGGAGATCGCCAACTGCGACATCATTGTTGCCGACATGGGCGGCAACGATGTCGCTGGTCAGCGTGATAAGCGTTTCTTTAATTTCCATTTTCGATTCCTGCATAAGTTCCCGACGGCATCTTGATTGTGTGCCTGTTTTTCGCCCATGCCGGACGAAACCATTTTTGGCAACCGCATAGCTTTGCGTAATCCGGATTATGCGGTGGGTAGGGCGAGACTAGATTGAACAGCCAAAAGTAATGGCATCCACTCTCTCGCCATTTTCCATGCGGTAATAGTTTCGCCGCTCTCCGATAGGTTCGAAACCGAACTTGCTATAGAGATGTATCGCGGGATTGCCGCGTCGCATTTCAAGGAAGATGCGCGTGATACCGCGTGAACTGGCCTGCGCGAACAAGTGCTTTATCAATGCCGCACCGACCCCGCGCCGCCGAACACCGGGCAACACCGCGATGAGCAACAATTCTTCCTCGTCCAGCACATGGCGGGTCAGCACGAACCCGGCCGGGCTGGCGGATTGCGCGGCATTATCGGGAATCGGCGTGCCGTCGGCATCCACCACCAGCGCATGGGTGTTGGGCATGGTCAGTGCATCGGCAATCTGCCTGCGGTTCCACGCCTCACCATAAGCCGGATCGAATGCGGACCCCATCACCGCCATGATCCGGTCGATCAGGGCAGGGCTTGCCATCATGCGCGGGTGCGCTCCGCCATCGGAATGGCATCGGCACCGCGGCCATAGATCGGGGTAAGGCGGACGGTCAGCAAGCCTTCTGGCAACAGTGACACCCGCGAGGCTTCTGGTAACAATGCGATCGCCTTCCGGTCCTCTCCCAGAAGCGCGGCGAATTCTTTTGCCCGGTTGCCCGCGATCACACCTTGCGCACCCACTGCGACAGCTTGCGCCGGCGTGAGCGAGCGCAGGTCTTTGTCCGGCTGGCCGTTGGTGAAATCCTGCACGAACCATTCGCCGTGTCCGCCGTTCATGCAGACTGTGATCGCGGCGTCGGGATGTTCAGCCTGCGCCTGCGCACCAACCAGCGCAAGCGTGGGGTAGCCCAGCACCTCTGCCCCCCACGCATACCCGAGCGCGCGGGCAGTCGCCAGGCCGATCCGAACACCGGTAAAGCTTCCGGGACCGAGCGAGACCAGAATGCGCGCCGCTTTGCCTTTATCCGGCAGAGCGGCAATCATCGGCACCAGCGCTTCGGCATGGCCGCGCCCCAGCACACGGTGATCATGCGCGATCAGCCGTTCACCCTCGAACAGGGCAACAGAGCACGCTTCCGAAGCGGTTTCGATGGCAAGCAATCGCATCGTGACGCGCGATGCCTCACGATGCGTGCCTGCGCAAGCAGCGAGATGCGCTTCAGACGATGCGGTTGAAGAGGCCGAATTCTGGACGCGGGCTGCGCGGGAAGATGCTGTCGGGGTCGCCATAGCCGATCGAGCAGATGAAATTGACCCGGTGGCGCGGTTCGTCTGCGAAGAACGCGGCGGTCACCGCATCGCCATCAAACCCCGACATCGGCCCGCAATCCAGCCCCACCGCACGCGCGGCGAGCATGAGGTAGGCACCCTGCAAGGATGAATTGCGAAATGCGCCTTCCTTGCGGCCGGCCTCGTCCCCGTCGAACCAGCTTTTGGCATCGGTGTGGGGGAACAACCACGGCAGTTCTTCATGGAAATCGATGTCGTAACCGATTACTGCTGTGACAGGTGCGGCGGCGACTTTGTCCTTGTTGCCATCGGACACGCAATCCACCAGCTTTGCCTTGGCGTCTTCGGACTTGACCCATACGATCCGTACCGGCTGCATATTGGCCGATGTGGGCGCCATCTTCATCAGATCCCAGATCGCATGAAGCTGTTCATCCGAAACCGGCTTGTCGAGCCAGTCATTATAGCTGCGCGCATCGTTGAACAGCTGCGCAAGCGCCGCGTCCGAAAGGACGTGATCGTGATATTGGGTGGTCATGGCGAATCCTTGAAAGTGGAAAAGTGAAAACTCAGGCTGCCCTGACTTCAACCACTTCGGGGACATAATGTTTCAGCAAGCCTTCAATGCCGTGCTTCAGTGTGGCGGTGCTCGAAGGGCAGCCTGCGCATGATCCCTGCAAGGTCAGATAGACCACCCCGTCGCGAAAGCCGCGATAGGCGATATCGCCGCCGTCGCCTGCCACTGCCGGGCGAACGCGGGTTTCGAGCAGTTCGTTGATCGCCGCGATTACCTCGGCATCTTCGGGGCGCTCTTCCACCACGGCTTCATCTTCGGGCGGAACGCTGATGCCACCTGCGCTGCCGCTGGCGAATAACGGGGCCTGCGAGACAAAGTGATCGAGCAGGATCGAAATCACCTGCGGGCGCAGCACGCTCCAGTCCGCACCCGGTGCGGCGGTGACCGAGACGAAATCGCGGCCGAACATCACATTGACCACTTCGCCGCTGTCGAAAATTGCCTGGGCCAGCGGGCTGGCTTCGGCAGCTTCGGGCGAGGCGAATTCGCGGGTGCCTGCGTCCATCACGGTCTGGCCGGGCAGGAACTTGAGGGCGGAAGGGTTGGGTGTGGTTTCGGTTTCGATGAACATGGCCCCAATCTAGGCAGGCACGGCGCAAGCCACAAGTGCGCGGGGCAAGAAGCATTCACTATCGCTTCAGACTTTGGTGCCCTATAACTGCGCCCATGACGTTGCTCACCCGTGCCAGCCGCACTCTCGTCCTCCTGCTTTCATCCGCCGCGCTGCTGCAGCCGGTGCTTGCCCAGCAGACCACCAACGCCCCGCCGGTTGCCGTACCCGCCGCGCCTGTGGTGCCTGCGCCGCAAGCCCTGCAGATCAATGGCGAGACACCGTGGCTGTACCGCGGCAGCGACGTTCCGGTTGATGAAAAATGGCTGTTTGGCGAGATGAAGAACGGCCTACGCTATGCCGTGCGCCGCAATGGCGTGCCGCCGCGGCAGGTTTCGATCCGGGTGCGGGTGGATGCGGGCGCGCTTCACGAAGCTGACGGCGAACAGGGCTATGCCCACTTGCTGGAACATCTGTTGTTCCGCGAAAGCAAATATCTTGGCCAGGCCGAAGCGATTTCAGCTTGGCAGCGGCTGGGCGCGACCTTCGGCAGCGATGCCAATGCCGAAACCAGCCCGACTCACACGGCCTACAAACTCGACATTCCCAATATCGACGATGCCAAGCTGGGCGAGAGTTTCAAGCTGCTGTCGGGCATGATCCGCGAACCGGTGCTGAACGATGCCAATGTCGGGGCCGAACGTCCGATTGTGCTTGCGGAAAAGCGCGAGCGCGGCGGCGCGGGGCTGCGGATGGCAGACCTTACGCGGCAGACTTTCTTTGCCGGACAGCGCCTTGCGGTGCGCAATCCGATCGGCACCGATGAAACCCTGAGAGCCGCAACCGGCCCGGCGGTTAAGGCGTTCTATGATCGTTGGTACCGCCCGGAAAATACTGTGATCGTGGTGGCTGGTGATGCCGATCCGATGGTGCTCGCCGGGCTGGTGGAGAAATGGTTCGGCGATTGGCAGGGCACCGGCCCTGTTGGCGTCGCGCCCGATTTCGGCGATCCGGTTGCCCCGGTCACGGCGTTGGAAAACCCGGTGGAAGGCACCCCGATCGGCGAGCTTGCGGTTGGCGTCGAACCCGATCTGCCGCGCAGCCTGACCTATGCCGTCATGCGGCCGTGGCGGCAGGTTGAAGACACCGTCATCTATAACGAAGGCCTGCTGCTGGATGCCGTGGCGCAGGCGATCATCAACCGCCGGCTGGAATCGCGCGCCCGCGCAGGCGGCAGCTATCTTTACGCGCAGGTGCAGCAGGATGATGTTTCGCGTTCGACCGATGCGACCTTCGTGACCTTCGCTCCGCTGACCGACGATTGGCAGGCAGCGCTTGCCGATGTGCGCAGCGTGATCGCCGATGCGCTCACCACCGCGCCGACGCAGGAGGAAATTGACCGCGAAGCCGCCGAATTCGACGTGGTCTTCGCCAACGCGGTCGAGCAGGAAAGTGTGCAATCCGGGTCGGTTCTTGCCAACAACATCATCAACGCTGTTGATATCCGCGAGACGGTGGCCGCGCCCGAAGTGGTGCTGGATCTGTTCCGGGGCATGAAGCCGCGGCTCAATCCGCAAGAGGTGCTGGAACGCACGCAGGCATTGTTCGAAGGCACCGTGACCCGCTCCGTCTATGTCACCCCCACCGCGGGCGAGGCTGATGCCGCCGCACTGCGGCTGGCCTTGGCGAGCGAGGCAGCAGTCGATGGCAGTGCAAGGCTGGCCGCGCAAAGCATCTCGTTTGACGATCTGCCGCCTGTCGGCACACCCGGCACCATTACCGGCCAGCGCCCGCTGGGGGTGTTGCAGATCGAACAGGTCGATTTCGCCAACGGGGTGAAGGCACTGGTATGGGCCAATGATGCCGAACCGGGCCGCGTCACTGTGCGCGTTCGCTTTGGCGCTGGCTACCGCGCATTTGACAAGGACAGCGCCGTTTATGCGGCCATAGGCGAGGCCGCACTGGTGGGCTCGGGCCTTGGCGAATTGGGACAGAACGAGATCGACCGGCTGGCAACGGGCCGCAAGCTGGGCTTTGATTTCGCCATTGACGATGCGGTGTTTACCCTGACCGCGCAGACCCGGTCGGAAGACGTCAACGATCAGCTCTATCTGTTCGCCGCGAAGCTGGGGATGCCGCGCTGGGACAAGGATCCGGTCATCCGCGCCAAGGCGGCGGCGGGGCTCGCCTACAACACCTATGCCACCAGCCCCGGCGGCATCCTGAACCGCGATCTGGAATATCTCGCTTCGGGCGGGGATCAGCGGTTCGCCACGCCCGATCCGGCGGCGCTGAATGCGGTCACGCCCGAAGGCTTCCGTGCTGTATGGGAACCCTTGCTGAAGCAAGGCCCGGTCGAAGTGCTGGTGTTCGGCGAATTCGATCAGGAAGCGGTTATCGAGCAATTGCGCCAGACCTTCGGTGCGCTGGCTCCGCGCGATCCCATTCCGGCTGATGTCGCCGCGCGGGTGCCGGGATTTGCCGCTCCTTCTGCCGATCCTTCGGTGGTGACCCATCGCGGCGATGACAATCAGGCCGCTGCCGTGGTTGCCTGGCCCAGCGGGGGCGGGGTGGCATCCTTGCGCGAAAGCCGCCAGCTGGAAATCCTGACCCAGCTGTTTAATAACCGCCTGCTGGATGCCCTGCGTGAACGTGCCGGGGCCAGCTATTCGCCGCAGGTCTTTTCCAACTGGCCGGCCGATCTTTCAACCGGCGGGCGGATCACCGCGCTGGCCCAGCTTGAGCCGGAATTCGTGCCGATTTTCTTTGCCGAGGCAGACAGGATCGCGCGCGATCTCGCTGCCAATCCGCCCACTGCGGATGAACTGGAACGGGTGACAGAGCCGCTCAGCCAGCTGATCCGGCGCGCATCCACCGGCAACCAGTTCTGGCTGTATAATCTTGAAGGCGCAGCGTTTGATCCCCAGAGGGTGGCGCTGCTGCGCACGCTGCTGGCGGATTACTCGCAAACCAGCCCGCAGATCATGCAGTTCCTGGCTGATCGTTACTTTGCCAAGGGCGCTCCGTTCCGGCTCGCGATTATTCCCGAAGGGCAGACCCTGGCGCAGGCTCCGGCGGCAACCGATGCGGCGGCGCCTGCCTCTGCAAACGCACCGGTGGCATTGCCGGCGGGCCGCTGATCAACCGTGCGGCGGCGCCGTTTATCGGCGGGGCCGGTTACAGTGGCCGGGAAATAATGTTGTCCAAAGTGGCATTGCCGCTTTACAATTCAAACCCGCGTCCTGTAGCGGGCGCCCCCGCGCAAGCTTTGCGCGGATTGACATGAAAGAGTTTGACTGTGCCTGAGACCTGGACCCCGGATAGCTGGAAGGCCCACGAAGCGCGCCACCTGCCGCATTACGAAGATGCGGCCGAACTGGCGGAGGCGGAGAAGACGCTGTCTTCCTACCCCCCGCTGGTGTTCGCGGGCGAGGCGCGGGCGTTGCAGGCAGATCTGGCACAGGTCGCTGGCGGCCACGGCTTCCTGCTGCAAGGCGGGGACTGCGCCGAAAGCTTTGCCGAATTCCACCCCAACAACATCCGCGATACCTTCCGTGCGATCTTGCAGATGGCGGTGGTGATGACCTTCGCCAGCAAGCGTCCGGTGGTGAAGGTTGGTCGTATGGCGGGCCAGTTCGCCAAGCCGCGTTCCGCCCCGACCGAGACGATCGATGGCGTGACACTGCCCAGCTACCTTGGCGACAACATCAACGGGATCGATTTCGATGCGGTATCGCGCCGGAATGATCCCGCCCGCATGGTGCGCGCCTATTCGCAGGCGGCAGCGACGCTCAATCTGCTGCGCGCATTTGCAGGCGGCGGCTATGCCAATCTGCGGCAGGTGCACCAGTGGACGCTCGATTTCATGGGTCGCACCCCGTGGACCGAAAAGTTCAGCGAAATGGCTGACCGGATCGGCGAAGCGCTCGATTTCATGGAGGCTTGCGGGGTCGATCCCGGCACCGTGCCGCAGTTGAAGGGCACCAGCTTCTACACCAGCCATGAAAGCCTGTTGCTGCCTTACGAACAGGCGATGACGCGGCAGGATTCGCTGACCGGCGATTGGTTTGCGACGTCTGCACACATGCTGTGGATCGGGGATCGCACCCGTTTCCCCGGTTCGGCGCATATCGAATATGCCCGCGGAATCGGCAATCCGCTCGGCATGAAATGCGGGCCGAGCCTTGAACCGGATGCGCTGCTGACCTTGCTTGATCAGCTTAATCCCAAGCGCGTGGCGGGGCGGATCACGCTCATCAGCCGCTTTGGCCACGACAAGGTCGAAGACGGCCTGCCGCGCCTTGTCCGTGCCGTAGAGCGCGAAGGGCATCCGGTTGTGTGGAGCTGCGACCCGATGCACGGTAACGTCGTCAAATCCGATACCGGCTTCAAGACCCGCCCGTTTGACCGCATCCTGCGCGAAGTGAAGGGCTTCTTCGCCGTTCACCGCGCCGAAGGTTCGCACCCCGGCGGCATCCATATCGAGATGACCGGACAGGATGTGACCGAATGTGTCGGCGGCGCGGTTGCGATCACCGAGGAACGGCTGGGCGACCGTTACCACACGCATTGCGACCCGCGCCTCAACGCCGAACAATCGCTGGAACTTGCATTTCTGGTGGCAGAAATGCTCAACGAGGCTGCGGGCGGGCGCGAGGCTGACATCAGCGCCAACGCGGCGTAACGTGCGGGGCGCAGGCGTATTTATCGCACCGTTCGGCATAAAAACCTGATGCCGGTTGTGTTTTTGCGTTAGCGTTGGACCTATTTTCGCGTCTTCGCAGTTTCACACGGAGCGAACATTGTCCGTGTCCGAAACGGTTAGGCGCGATAGCAGGAGACGCAGGGTGCAGCGTAGCGATCGTCAACATGACCGGCAGACAAAGGGTTCAGCCGATCTTGCCACACAGTTTCGCACCACCCGCGCGCTGAACGAGGCGCTGGTCGCACCGCTGAGCGATGCCGATGCCAGCCTTCAGTCAATGGAGGATGCCTCGCCCGCCAAGTGGCATCTGGCGCACACCACATGGTTCTGGGAAACCTTTCTGCTGCGCGAATACGCGCCGGGGTACCGGCTGTGGCGCGAAGACTGGCCGTTTCTGTTCAATTCATATTACGAGGCCGAAGGGGCGCGCATCAGCCGTGCGGCGCGCGGTTTGCTCTCGCGCCCGACGCTGGACGAGGTGCTGGAATGGCGCGCCCATATCAATGACGCCATGACGCCGTTGCTTGATGATCCCGCGCTGGGCGATCTGATTGCGCTGGGTGTGGCACATGAACAACAGCACATTGAATTGCTGCTGACCGATATCAAACATGCGCTGTTTCAGAACCCGCTCGGGCCCCGGATGTGGGATGGAACGCCAACCCCCGCTGCCCCTGCCGCGCCGCTGGGCTGGCACCACCACCCCGGCGGGATCGCGCTGGTCGGGCATGACGGGGCCGAGGGCATGGGGGGCTTTGCCTTCGACAATGAAGGCCCGCGCCACCGCGTGCTGATCGAACCTTTCGCAGTCGCTGACAGGCTGGTGACCAATGGCGAATGGGCAGAGTTCATCGCCGATGGCGGATACCGCAACGCCCGCCTGTGGCTTTCCGATGGCTGGGCATGGGTGCAGGGCGAAGCTATCAGAGCGCCGCTATATTGGCGCGATGATGCGCACTTCACCCATCAGGGCTGGCACACCCGCGATCCCCATGCGCCTGTCACCCACATTTCCCATTTCGAAGCCGATGCCTTTGCCACATGGGCGGGCGCGCGGCTGCCGACCGAGTTCGAATGGGAGGCAATCGCGCGCGGGCAGGACGCCGCAGCCAGCGCGCTGGCGCATGATCCGGCAGGCGGAAACCAGCTGGAGTCAGCTGGACCGCCTTCGCCGACCGGCGGCTCCGCCCTGTTCGGGGATTGCTGGCAATTCACCCGTTCCGCCTATCTGCCATATCCCGGCTTCCGCCCGGCAGAGGGCGCGGTGGGCGAATATAACGGCAAGTTCATGAGCGGGCAGGTGGTGCTGCGCGGGGCATCCTGCGCCACGGTGCGCGGCCACTCCCGCCCTTCCTACCGCAATTTCTTCTACCCCCATCAGCGCTGGCAATTCACTGGGCTGCGACTGGCCAAGGACGATTGAGATGACTGCAAGCACGGGCCTGAAACTGGTTGAACGCGACGCAAGCGGCGTTGACCGCGCCTTTCGTGCCGATGTGCTGGCAGGTTTGGCGCAACCGCAAAAGGCAATTCCGGCGCGCTGGTTCTACGATGATGCCGGATCGGAATTGTTTGAGGATATCACCCGGCTGCCCGAATATTACGCCACCCGAGCCGAGACCGAGATCCTGCGTGCCCGTTCCGGCGAAATTGCCGATCTGGTCGGGCCGGGACGGGCCGTGGTGGAGTTCGGTTCTGGCTCCTCGGTTAAAACGCCTTTGTTGCTGTCTGCCATCGACCCTTCGGCCTACGTCCCGCTCGATATCGCGGGTGATTTCCTGCGGGCTTCATCCGCAGCGCTGGCGGAAAAGTTTCCGGGCCTGCCGGTCTGGCCGGTCGAGGCTGATTTCATGCGCCGCGTGGAATTGCCCGCCGAAGCCGCGCAGCTTCCCAAGCTCGGCTTTTTTCCCGGATCGACCATCGGCAATATGATTGCCCGCACTGCCACTGATTTGCTGCGGTCGATGCGCGAGACATTGGGCGAAGGCGCGATGCTGCTGATCGGCATGGATCTGGTGAAGGACGAATCCGTGCTGACCGCCGCCTATGACGATGCGGCAGGGGTGACGGCAGCCTTCAACCTCAACCTGCTGACCCGTATCAACCGCGAGTTGGACGGCGACATCGACGTGGAGGCTTTCCGCCACGAAGCGCGCTGGAACGATACGTTCGCGCGGATCGAGATGCATCTGGTGGCGCGGGCCGATGTGTCTTTCACGGTCAGCGGGCAGCCCTTTGCGATGCGCGCCGGGACAAGCATCCACACCGAAAACAGCCACAAATTCACCCGCCGTTCGGCCCAGACGCTGCTGGCGGCAGGCGGGTGGGAGCCGCGCGGGCGCTGGACCGACAGTGCGGGGCAATTCATGCTGGTGCTGGCAGAAGCCTGCGCGCCGCGTTCGGCTCCCTGAAAACGCCCGACGTGTGAAACCTCCGCACTTCCCGAACGTTGCTGCGGGATGGACGGACATTCAGATACTTTGGCTGACATTCTCATTATCGGGGGCGGCATGGCAGGGCTTTGTGCCGCCACCGCTCTCGCCGAAGCAGGCCAGCGCATAATCGTGATCGACAAAGGGCGCGGGCCGGGCGGACGCATGGCAGCGCGGCGCGCGGAGTTGGCGGGAGAGACCGTCAGCTTCGATCACGGTGCGCAATATTTTACTGCCCGCGATCCGGCGTTCCGCGAGGTTGTGGCGGCGTGGGAGGCATCAGGCGCGGCCGCACGTTGGCCTGCGGCAGGTGATGGGGCTTGGGTGGGCACACCGGGAATGAACACGCCGATCCGCGCCATGGCTCAGCCACTGGATGTGCGCTGGGGCGTGCGGGCTGATGCGCTCTCCCGCACTGCCGCAGGCTGGCGCGTTGCGGCAGGCGAACAAACCTTTACTGCCGCCACCGTGCTGGTGGCTGTGCCGGCCGAACAGGCGGCGGTGCTTCTGGCCGATGCCGCACCTGATCTAGCGATGCTGGCAGGCGGGGTCGAATCCGCGCCGTGCTGGGCTGTGATGGCGGGCTTTCCCGCGCCGCTGCCTTACACGCATGACACGTTCCGTGGCGACACCGCCCCGGTCAGCTGGGCCGCGCGCAATTCGGCCAAGCCGGGGCGTTCAGGCGCGGAGGCATGGGTCATCCACGCCAGCCCCGCACGTAGCCGCGAATTGATCGACCTGCCGAAGGACGAAGCCGCCAAGGCGCTGCTGGCGGATTTCTTCGCTGCCACCGGCGTCGCGCCAGCTGTGCCGCAGCATTTGGATGCCCACCGCTGGCTCTATGCCCTGCCCGAAGCTCGCAAGGGCGAGGGCGCGCGGTTCGATCCGGCGCTGGGGATCGGCATTGCCGGGGATTATCTGCATTCGCCGCGGGTCGAGGGCGCATGGCTGTCAGGCCGGGCGCTCGCTCAGGCGGTGCTTCAGGAGCGCGTTGCCAGCACGTCGTAATGGTGTCCGCGCCCGTATTTGGCGAAACGGGTGAAGCCGCCTGCACGTAGCCCGCGCTCGATCTCTGCGGCGCTCGCCCAGCGATCATCAACTTCATAGAAAATGGCGGCGATGCGCGCGAAGGCTTCGGTTTTTGTGAGTTCTTCGATCACCACCGCCTCCAGCCCTTCAACGTCGATCTTCACGAACAAGGGAAGTTCGTCTGCCAGCAGGGGATCGACCAGAGGGGCATCGATGGTGCGGATGATCACGCCGCCGCCGCTTTTGCCCTCGCGCCCTGCAAGGGTCGCCGTGCCGGTATGGCCGGCCGCAACGCTGATTTCCACTTCGCCCGAAGTGGCGGCAATCGCCAGTTGGTGCAGCACGGTGCGATCCGCCCCGCCGTTCAATGCGACATTGGCGGCCAGCCGTTCATGGGTCGCGGGCACAGGTTCGAAGGCGATGATCCGGCGGCATTGCGGGTTTTGCGCGGCGATCAGCGAATAAAGCCCCTGATTGGCGCCGATATCGACAAATGCGAAGTCATCCGCCTGACGCAGCAACAGGTCGGCCAGATCGCGCCCATAGGTACCGAAGATGCAGTAACGAAAGGTGGTGTCCTGCCAGTTGGGCACCATCAGCACGCCATATGCGGAACGCACCACGCCGCCCCCGCGCGCCGCCATCACTGGCGACAAGGCGGCTGCCTTCAGCTTGCGCGCTGTCTTGATCACGCCGTAACGCCAGAAATCCATCAACCTAGCCACGTGCGGATTGTCCTTCGCAAAATGCGGCAATCGCATCGGCGGCCCGCTCGGTCGAGGGGCGGTCGGATAGCGAGAAGGTCGCCTCGATCAGCGTTTGCTGGACGGGCGCATAGTCGGGATAGGATGCCACCGCCGCATCGATCGCATCGAGCAACCCGTCGGCATTTTCCAGCACCGGCCCTGCATTCCAGTGCAGGTAATTGGGATCGTCCTGCCAATCGACCGCATGGCTGTTGAGGAACAGGCAGGGACGCGGGCGATAGAGGAATTCATACACCTGGCTGCTGACATCGCCGATGTAGATATCGGCGCGGTTGGTGTAGCTCATATCGCTGCTGGCGCTGCTGCCGGTGTCGATGTGGATGCGGCGTTCGGCGCGGTATTTTAAACGTGGCGGAACCACGCGGGCGAGGCTGGGCGGATCAAGCGTCACCACCCATTTGCGTTCGAACAGCATGACGTGCGGGGCGAAGATCAGGTTGTAACGATCCTGATTGCGGAAGGCTTCCAGCACCGCTGCACCATGCTTGAACCAGCTTGACAGTTTGGGCGAGGGGTGGGGGTTATAGAGCACCGTCGGCCGGTCGGGCGCGGGGAAGGTGTCGCCAAAGCGATTGTCTGCGCACAGATCGAACTTGGGGTAACCCACCAGCGCGATCTGTTCGGGCGCAAGGCCGGCTTCGGCAATCAGCCGGTCACGGATTTTGGGGCCGGAAACCAGCACCAGATCGAAGCCTGCGCTTTCGCGGTTGAACCCGATTGCCCGGTCGCCCGCGCCGTGGCGGGTGTGGATGAGCTTGACCTTGTCGAGACCATAGACGGTCTTGAGCAACAGCGAGGTCTTTTCCGAAACCACCACCGCATCGAAACTGGTAAAGAAATCAAGGTTGTCACGGTAGATCAGCAGCTTGGTTGCTGGAATCAGCCGTTCCAGCACGCCCGCCAAAAATTGCGATCCGCTGCGTTCGAGCCCGATCTTCACCAGCTCCGCCCGCGCCAATGCCGCGGGATGGGTAGTGCGTTCGATCTCGGCCCGGATCGCGTCTTTGGTGTAGGCAAGCACGATCTGGTGCTCCCCCCGCGCGGCCAGCGCCAGCGCAATCGGCAGGCTGTGGGCCAGTTGGTGCGTCTGATCGTGATTGAACAGGAAACAGATGCGGCTCATGCGCCCCTGCTCCTTTCCGATCCGCTCCAGTCGGCTTGGCTCCAGCCGTCCTGCGGCTTGGCATAACGGCCCACCAGCACGCCTGCATCGGCAAGGTTCAGGATCGGCGCATCGCTGGCGTGATCGGTGTAGGCAGTGATGTGCAGGCCATTGCGCGCCAGCCCTTGCGCCGCGAGCCACGCAGCAACCCGCCCGACCTTTTCGGCGCCGTAATTGTTTTCACCATCGATCAGGGCAATCAGATTGCCCGCGGCATCGCGTTGGTGACGGGTGGCGATGCAATCCTCAAAGCCCAGCGCCTCTGCCAGCGCGGCGGCATAGATTTCGGGCGCGGCGGTGATCAGGACAAGACGCGTGCCAGCGGCGCGGTCGGCAGCGATGTGCGCCAGCGCACCGGGCTGGATATTGCGCGCCAACTGCCGCTTCACAAAGCGGTCGATCCGCGGTTGCAGCGCGGGGCTGCGGACCACGCGGCCCACCAGCAGGCGCAGGCCGAACTGCTTGAGGGGTTTCCTGCCATACAGCTTCGCCTTGTAACCGATCATGGCGATGATCCACAGCGGCAGGCCCAGCAAGCGCAAGGGATTGCCGCTGGCCGCCATGTGGACAAGGAACGGCGTAAAAGTCGGCGCGAAGGTCACCGTCCTGTCCAGATCATAGAGGGCGAGGCGCTGCATCGCTCAGCCGCAATCTGCCAGCAGACGTTCAGCCAGCACGTGATCTTCGGGCTTGTCGACATCCACGCCCATGCGCCCGTCGCTCAGCAGCACCGGCGCGGCGGTGGCGCCCAGCTTTGCGCCTGCCGCTGCGAGAGCGCCGTGAACCGTCAACCGCCGTGCCAGCAGCCTGACCATCAGCACCGGGCCGAAATGCGCCGCCAGCCGCAGCACCGATTTGCGATCCTGTTCGACCCGCTCCCAGAACCGCAGTACATTGGCAGCGGCAGGCGCTGTGAGCGCGAACAGGTTGGCGCCGGTGTATGCGCCGTCCTTGAAAGTCAGCCAGGTGCGCCGGTTGGGGCCGACGGCCGCTTCAAGCCGCGATCGTTCGACCATGGCGACAGAGACATCGCTGTCCCCCGCTGCCGCGATGAATTCGGTAACGGTGCCCGGCGTCAGCATCACATTATCGGCGGTGGTGAGCAGCACTGGCAGGCCGATGGCGGGATCATCGATGGCCGCCAGCACCGATCCGCTGATGGTGCTGCCCGAAACCCGCGCTTCGATCCGCGCATCGCCTGCCGCCCATGCGAGTGCCGGGTCTGCCAGCACCTCGGACGCGCTTTGCCCCATGATGATGATCCGCGCGATCTGCGGCGTGGCGGAGAGCGCGTGCAGCACCCGTCCCAGCATTGCCTCGCCCGCCACGGGGATCAGCGCCTTTGCTTCCAGCCCGAAATGGCCGGCAAGCCGGTCTGTGCCCGGACGCTGTCCGGCAAGCACCAGCGCTGTCCACCCGGGGGCGGGCCAGCCGGGCGAGTTTTCATTCATGGCGGGGGCTAACCTCGGGCAAGCGGTAGAAGGCGATACGGCTCTCTCCTAGCCAAGCCCGGTCTTGTCAAGAATCCCGCATTGCTCTCACGCAGCGATGGGCGCAGGGCAATAGCGCGCAAGGTAATCGCCGTGCCCCGGCATATGCTGCACCAGATAGCGGATCGATCGTTCCATCTCGTTGACTTCCTCGGCAGTTTTCGCCGGATCAAGCGCGTCGGCCATGGCATTGTGGCCGTCCATGCTGATCCCCTGACCCATCATCACCGCCGCCCAGCTTGTTTCAGTGAAAAGTTCATCTTCCTCGCGGAAGATCTGGCCGTTGGCCTTGAAGATCTCGATCTTCTCCCTGAGCGTATCGGGCACTTCCATGGTGCGCACGTAGTTCCAGAATTCGGAATCGCTACGCTGCGTGGCATTGTAATGCAGGATCAGGAAATCGCGGATGCGGGCATATTCGCGCCCCGTCAGGCGGTTGAAGGTGTCCTCCTGCACCTGCGTCACCCCGTCCAGCGACAAGAGCGAGATCAGCTTGTCGATCCCGGTGTTGATGAGGTGGATGGAGGTCGATTCGAGCGGTTCCATGAAGCCCGCAGCAAGGCCAAGAGCGACTACGTTCTTGTTCCAGAACTTCTTGCGGCGTCCGGTCACGAAGCGCAGGAAATTCGGCTCGGCCTGCGGCTTGCCCGCGATATTGCCGAGCAGGATGTCGAGCGCCGCCTGATCTTCCATATAGCTGCTGCAATAGACGTGGCCGTTGCCGTTGCGGTGTTGCAGCGGCACCTGCCATTGCCAGCCGGCGCTGTGGGCAGTGGCGCGGGTAAAGGGCGGGGGCGGGCTGCCATCCTCGCGCAGACAGGGCAGGGCAACCGCGCGGTTGCAGGGTAGATACCGGCTCCAGTCGTCATATCCGGTCTCCAGCGCCTGTTCGATCAACAAGCCGCGAAAGCCCGAGCAATCGATAAACAGATCGCCATCGAACTGCCGCCCGTCATCCAGTGTCACGCCGGTAACAAAGCCGGTTTCTCCATCGAGCGCTACATCGGCCACCTTGCCTTCGTGTCGCACCACGCCGCGCGTTTCGGCAAAGCGGCGCAGGAATGCCGCATAGCGCCCGGCATCGAGGTGATAGGCATAATTGACCGGCGGCAGATCATCGCGCGAATAATCCTGCGTGCGCGCAAACTTGCCGAAATAGGCAGCCATGGTTTCAAGGTTGAAAACCTGGATCGGGCGCTTGTCGCCGCCCTGGTTCATGCGGTGCCAGACATGGTGGAAGCTGATCCCGCCCATGGTGTAGCCATAAGCGCCGAAGGGGTGGATGTAACTTTCGCCCAGATTGCCCCAGTTTTCGAACTGGATGCCCAGTTTGAAGGTGCCGCCGACTTCGGCCAGCATTTCGCTTTCGGAGATGCCGAGCAGTTCGTTGAAGCCCACGAAGGGCGGAATCGTTGCCTCGCCCACGCCGACGGTGCCAATGGCTTCGGATTCGATCAGGATGATTTCCACAGGCCGCCCGGCCTTGATCCGCGAAAGGGCAGCGGCGGCCATCCACCCGGCTGTTCCGCCACCGACAATGATTATGCGTTGAATTGCCATGATTTCCTCAACCCCTGCGCGGCGCGTCTGCTCGCTTATCGCGGGTTTCTGCTGTCCCGCCAAGTGTTGCCAGAATGCAATATGAACGTAAGATTACAAGTCTTGAGAACGCTCTCAAGATGAGTTACAAGCATCGCCATATCTGAGTGTCAGGCAAGAATCTGTCACCGGATCTGGGGAGGTTTGAAACATCATGCAATTCGCAAGCCATGCGCCGTCGCGGCGCAAGTTCGTCCTTGGCACCGCTTCGTGCCTTGCGCTTTCGGTGGCCCTTGCCGCGCCGGCCATGGCGCAGGATGCCGAAGTGGAAGAAGAAGCGGTCGTCGCTGAACCTGCTGAAGGCGATATCGTCGTCACCGGCTTCCGCGCCTCGCTCCAGTCGGCGCAGAGCATCAAGCGCAGGGCGGACACCGTGGTCGACGTGATCACGGCAGAAGATATCGGCGCGCTGCCTGACCGTTCGGTTGCCGAAACGCTGCAGCGTATCCCCGGCGTCAATATCGGCCGTTTCGAAAAGACTTCGGACCCCACGCGTTTTTCGGTCGAGGGCACCGGCGTCATCATTCGCGGCCTGCCCTATGTCAGCTCGCAGCTCAACGGCCGCGACATCTTCTCGGCCAATGGCGGCCGCGCGCTGAGCTTCGAAGACATATCTCCCGAACTTGTCGGCCGGGTCGAAACCTACAAGAACATCACCGCTGACCAGATCGAAGGCCACATTGCCGGTCTCGTCAATCTCGTCACCCGCAAGCCGCTCGACCGGCGCGGGTTCCGGATCGCCGGTTCGGTCGAGGCCAACTATGGCGATTTGCGTCAGGAATGGTCGCCGACCGTCAACGTCCTTGTTTCGGACACCTTCGAAACCGGGCAGGGCACCTTCGGTCTACAGCTGAGCTATTCCAAGTCAGAGTTGAAAAGCCGCACCGATGCCTCGCAGCTGGTGGATTTTTGCTATCGCCCGGCGGACCTCAGCGCAGGTTGCGCACGCATTTTCCCGCTCAACTCGGGCGGTTTCGGCGATGTGCCCAACTTCACGCCCGACAACTTCCCGCCGGCCAATTCGGTGCTGGTGCCGCAGTTTGCGAACGTGCGTTCGACCACGCTTGATCGTGACCGCGAAGCCTTTTCGGCGGTTGGCCAGTTCGAAACGCTCGATGGTGATCTGGTGATGACGCTGGAATTCCTGCGTTCGGAAACCACCTTTACGACGGAAGAATTTGCGCTGCTCGGCCGGATCGATG
Source organism: Porphyrobacter sp. AAP60 (assembly GCF_001296025.1). Lineage (GTDB taxonomy): Bacteria > Pseudomonadota > Alphaproteobacteria > Sphingomonadales > Sphingomonadaceae > Erythrobacter. Next base: position 50,365 of record NZ_LJHV01000016.1, read on the forward strand.
ACGGCGTGTCAACCAATCAGCCGCGCCCGGGCACGAGCTATCAGTTCGATCCCAACGGCAATTTCGTGAGCGGAATTCTCACGCAGAACGTCGGCGATGCCTATGCCAACCCGTTTGGTCGCGGCGGCATCCCGATGGATTCGCTGCGCTTCCTGCGTGAAGCCAATTCGGTGACGCAGGACATCTCGTTCGATGCGACGATGAACTTTTCCGAACAGTTCCGCGGCAAGGTCGAAATGCAGAGCCTGAGCTCGAACCTCACCCGCGATTCGGTGTTTGGGGCCTTGAGCACCTGGGCCGATATCTCGGTCGACCTGAGTGGCAAGACCCCGGACATCCAGTTCCTTGCTCCTGTCGGCGCGCCTGCCGATTATTTCTCCAGCGGGCTCAACAACTATTACTGGTTCGGGCTGGACAGCCGCGAGCAGAACGAAGGCGAGCTGTTCACCCTTGCGGGGAGCCTCGAATACGATCTGAGCGAAGACGGGTTTTTCCGCAGGGTCGAGATTGGCGGGCGCTGGGCCGCGCGCGACCGTATCAACCGCAATACCAATTTCAGCACCTGGGGTAACCTTTCTGCGCCTTGGGCGGGCCGTGCCGGCTGCGCGCCGTGGAACGAAGGGCCGGGCTGTGCGGCGACCGGCGGCTTTGTGCCGGGCCGTTTCTTCACCGGGTTGCCGGGTCAGGAATTTGCTATCGCGGGCGGTGTCTTCGCCGACGAATTCGCCACCGCATCTGCCTATCGCACGCCCTTTGCCGACAACTTCCAGCGCGGCGAGGCATCGACGCCGATCGCAGGCGGCGGGGCGTTCTTTTACGGCGGCGATGATTTCCTTCAGGAATATCTGGATGGCGTGACCCAACAGCAGTGGGACGACATCAGCACTCTCGGCCAGTCGCCCGAACGCTTCAACCTGGGTGTCAGTGGTCGCACCCGCACACTGATCGACGGCACCGTGGTACAGTGCGACACTTTCTGCCCCGAAGAAATCTCGGATGTGACCGAAATCACTTCGGCAGCCTATGCGCGGCTCGACTTCGGAACCGATTTCGGCGGGGGCGCTTCGCTCACCGGTAACATCGGCCTGCGTTATGTCCGCACGAAGGTCGGCAACAATTCGGTCCTGGCATTCCCCGATCCGGCGCGCTTCGACCAGACCATCATCGAAAACGGCGTCAACGTCGGCGGTAACGGCGACGGCATTGTGCAGGTGGCTGAAATTCAGGCGGTTTGCCGTGGCTCAAGCCCGGGTGTGCCTCAGCAGGCATTCTGCGATCTTACCGGTGCGCGTCTGGCTGAATTTGCCGCGTTGCATACCGGCGAACTGATCCGCGATAACCGGCCCATCAATTTCGATCACTTCCTGCCGGCCTTCAACGTCCGTTATGACAACGGCGACGGGATCGTCGTTCGCGGTGCCGTGTCGAAGGGGATCAGCCGTCCCGACCTCAATCTGTTCAACGCCAGCGGCGTGCTCGGCTTCAGCGGGCGGGTGAATGACGGGCCGCTCCTGTCGGTGAGAACCGGCAATCGCAACGTCATGCCAACCGAGGCGTGGAATTACGATCTGAGCTTCGAATACTATTTCGCCAATGTCGGCCAGCTCAGCCTTGCGCTGTTCGCCAAGGACATCACGGGGATTATCAGCAACGGGACCGGCCTGGTCAATTATACCACGCCCGGCGGCACGTCGCAGGACGTGATCATCAGTGGTCCGGCAAATGATATCGATGGTTTGCTGAAGGGTGTGGAGTTCAGCTACCAGCAGACCTTCGATTTCCTTCCCGGGTTCCTCGACGGGCTCGGTACGGCGGTCACCTATACCTATATCGATGCCGGTGACTTCCCGAACCCGAATATCTCGGGCATCGGCTCGCCTTCGGTCAATTCGAGCGGTCAGCCGCTCAACAACGGCCCGTTCGGCGGTGAACTGCCGCTGGGTGGCACTTCGAAGCACACGGTCAACGCAACGCTGTTCTATGAAAAGGGACCGCTGTCGATCCGTACCGCCTATAACTGGCGCAGCGCGTTTCTGGTCACGCCGCGGGACGATCTCTTCCCGTTCTCGGCGATCTACCAGGACGCCGGTGGCCAGCTGGACGGGACCATCTTCTACAGCGTCACACCCAATATCAAGCTGGGCGTGCAGGGGGTGAACCTGCTCGACGAAACCACGCAGTTGTCGACGGTCGTCGATTTCGACGGGACGCGTCCGACCTCGGCGGTGTTCCGCAATGACCGTCGCTTCACTTTCATTGCGCGCTTCAACTTTTAAGACGGCAGGGCTATGAAAATTGCAGGGCCGCTGGAAGCATCAACGCTGACAGCGGCCCTGCTGCATTGCGGGGCTGCGAAGCAGAACAGCGCAAAAGGGCTTGCAGGCAGGCCCTTTCCCGCGCAATTCGCCTGCGACTGGATCAGGGTTTACCGCTGTGCCGGCGATCCGGAAACGGGGCGCGCGGGCATCCGGTGATCGGGACGGGGTTGAGCGAATAATGGCGCGGGTGCGCAAGACAGTCACAATCAGGGACGTTGCCGAAGACGCAGGCGTTTCGTTGCAAACCGTAAGCCGGGTTGTGAACGGCGGGCCGAACGTGCGCCCGCAACTGCGCGACAAGGTGCGCGCTGCGATCGAACGCCTCGGCTATGTGCCCAGCCTTGCCGCCCAGCGGATGAGCGGTTCGCGATCCTACATCATCCTTGCCATCAATGATCGCGAACGCACGCTGGCCGACTGGCGCGAGCGGCGCGGGACGGACTGGGTCGACCAGATGCTGCTGGGCGGCATCCTCACCTGCTCGCAGCACGGTTACCGGATGATGGTGGAACTGGTCGATACGCATTCGGACCATGTCGAACGCGAACTGGGCGCGGCGATTTCCGCCTTGCAGCCCGATGGCGTGATCCTGACCCCGCCGCACTCGGAAAACAGCCTGATCACCGATCTGCTGGCAAAGCGCGGCATACCTTTTGCGCGGATCGGATCGAAGGCACCCGGGCCGGGCATCGCCATGACCATGGGCGATGAAGGCGCGGCCCACCTCGCCACCAGCCGCCTGATCGACCTTGGCCATCGCCGGATCGGGATGATTGCCGGGCCTGCGCAATACAGCCTTAGCGGTTGGCGGATCGACGGGTGGAAACGCGCGCTGGCGGATCACGGACTGCCGCATGAAAGCCTGCTGGAACGCGGCGATTTCGGTTATGAATCCGGCACCCATGCGGCGCGCGCGCTGCTGGATCGCAACCCCGATCTGACCGCAATTATCGCCAGCAGCGACCAGATGACGCTGGCCGCGCTTGAAGTTGCGCGCGATCGCGGCTTGCATGTGCCGCGTGATTTGTCGCTGATATCCTTCGATAATACGCCCATCGTGCGGTTCTCCCAGCCGCCACTTACCGCCGTTGACCAGCCGATTGCCGAAACCGTGTCGCGCGCGGTGGAACAGCTGATCGCGCGCGGCGAAGATGGTGATAGCGATCCGGTCATCGAGGTGGCGGCGGGATTGGTTGAACGTTCATCCACTGCGCCTGCGCCGGTCGCCGCTTGAACGCGCCCGATCCGGCCGGGGCCGACCGGCAGCCGCGCTGGTTCCTCGTCCTGTTTGCGCTGGCCGCCGCCGGAGGTGCGGTCGCCTATGTCCCGCTGCTGACCGTGCTGGTGCCGCAGCGCATTGTCGAATTGCAGGGCAGCGAGGATGTGGCCGCGCTGGCGCAGTTGACCTTCCTTGGCGCAGTGATGGCGAGCATTGCCAACATCGCGGTGGGCGCAATGAGCGACCGCAGCGGCTTCCGGCGGCCCTGGATTATCATAGGGCTGATCGCATCCAACCTGCTGTTGCTGGCCGTGGGCGAGGCGCAATCGGTGGAGCAGATGGTGCTGCTGATCATGGCGTGGCAGGTTGCGCTTAACCTGATGCTGTCTCCGCTGATGGCATGGGCCGGGGATTGTTTTCCCCATAGCCAGAAGGGCGTGCTTGGCGGAGCACTGGCGCTGGCCCCTGCGCTGGGCGCGCTGTCGGGATCGCTGGTGACCTTTAGCGGGCTGGTGCCGCCCGATATGCGCCTGCTGCTGGTGGCGGCGCTGGTCAGCGCGCTGGTGCTGCCTGCGGTGCTGCTGGGCAAGGGACGGGTGCGGCCCGAACTGATGCAGCCTTCCGTGCCGACCGGCGATCCGCTGCGTCTGCGAGACCGGGTGGTGGTGCGAATGTGGGGCGCGCGGCTCTTGGTGCAGGTGGCCGAAGGCGGCATGTTCGCGTTTCTGCTCTATTGGCTACGCTCGCTCGCGCCTGCCTATCCGGAAAACAGCGCGGCCAATATCTTCAGTGCGGTGCTGGTGTGCGCGGTGCCGATGTCGCTGGTGCTGGGGCGCTGGTCTGACCGGCACGGACGCCCGGTGCAGCCGCTGATCGTCACAGCCATGCTGTGTGCGGGCGGCCTGCTGGTGATGGCCGCTGCGCAGACGCTGGAATGGGCGATTGCAGGTTATGTCCTGTTCGGGCTGGCGGCGGCCGTCTTCCTTTCGCTGCATGCCAGCCAGACCTTGCGGGTGCTGCCCGCCGCCCAGCACCGCGCCCGCGATCTGGGTGTGTTCAACCTTACCAACACCGTGCCGGGCATGGTTATGCCATGGCTGACCGTGCTGCTGGTGCCCGCCTTCGGCTATTCGGCGCTGTTCGTGCTGTTTGCCGTGCTTGCGGTGCTGAGCGCAGTGCTGCTCGCCAGCTTCGCCCGGCCGCGGTGACTTTCGCTTGAGACTTGCCAAAGCAGGCGCGCAGCGGCATAGTTTGATAACGTTCTCAAGAGAACATTCACAATAAGCTTACGGTCTTGGGAGGGACTGGCCTGATGATGGAACAACGTTTCAGGCGGCTTGCCTGCGGGGCAGGTCTTGCGGCGCTGCTGGCGGGATGCGCCGGAACTCCGCCGGTTGAAATCGCGCGCGCGCCTGTCGCGGCTGCGCCCGATGCCAATACGCCCGAAGCCTTGCTTGCCCGCATGAGTGTGGAGCGCAAGGTGGCGCAGCTGGTGATGCCCGATATCGGGTCGATCACGCCTGAAGACGTGCGCAAATATCGCTTCGGCACGATCCTCAACGGCGGCAATTCCGGCCCTTACGGCGATGACAAGGCCCCCGCGGCGGACTGGCTGAAGCTGGCCGACGAATACTGGGAAGCCTCCACCGCGCCGCTGCCCGGAGATGAACCGGTGATCCCGGCAGTCTGGGCAACCGACGCCGTCCACGGCCACGCCAACATCATCGGTGCGACGGTGTTTCCGCACAATATCGGGCTCGGCGCGACCGGCGATGCCGATCTGATCCGCCGCATCGGCGCGGCCACGGCGGTAGAGATCGAAGTGACCGGCATCGACTGGACGTTCGCGCCCACCATCGCGGTGGCGCGGGACGATCGCTGGGGCCGGACATACGAAAGCTATTCCGAAGACCCGGCGCTGGTTTCGCGGCTGGGCGCGGCGATGGTCGAAGGCTTGCAGGGCCGCCCCGGTGAACCCGGCTTTCTGGGCGAAGGCAAGGTCGCCGCCACGGCCAAGCATTTCTTCGGCGATGGCGGCACCGTGCAGGGCGTCGATCAGGGCGACGTTAACGGCGATCTGGCCGCGCTGATGGCGATCCACGCGGCGCCCTATCCCGCTGCAATCGGCGCGGGCGTGGCCAGCGTGATGGCCAGCTTCAATTCGATTAACGGCACCAAGATGCACGGCAATGGCCCGCTGCTGACGGGCGAATTGCGCGGCAATCTGGGCTTTGAAGGTCTGGTGGTGGGTGACTGGAACGGCCACGGACAGGTTGACGGCTGTACCAATTCCGATTGCCCGCAGGCGCTGCTGGCTGGCCTTGATGTCTACATGGTGCCCGAAGACTGGAAGGCGCTGCACGCCTCACTCACCAAGCAGGTGAAGGACGGCACGATCCCGATGGCGCGGCTGGATGAAGCGGTGCTGCGGGTGCTGCGGCTGAAACAGCAGCTCGGCATCTTCGATGGCGAGGTAAAGCCTTCGCAGCGCGCGCTGGGCGGCAAGTGGGACAGGCTTGGCTCGCCCGAACACCGCGCCATTGCGCGTGAAGCGGTGGCCAAATCGCAGGTCTTGCTCAAGAACACAGGCGTGTTGCCGCTGAAGGCAGGTGCACGGATCGAAGTGGCTGGCAGAGCTGCCGACAACATCCCGCAGCAGGCGGGCGGCTGGTCGGTCACCTGGCAGGGCGGCGGCGATCTGACCGCAGCCGATTTCCCCGGCGCGACATCAATCTATGCAGGCATTGCCGCCGCCGCCAGAGCAGGCGGAGGCGAGGCTGTGCTGGCCGTGGACGGTGCCTCGCAAGCAAAGCCCGATGTCGCGATCGTCGTCTTTGGCGAAGAGCCCTATGCCGAATTCGTCGGCGACCGGAAGGATCTGGCTTTCCGCGACGAGGAGGGGCTGAACCTGCTCAAGGCCTACCGGACCCGCGGTGTGCCGACGGTGGCGGTGTTTCTTTCGGGCCGCGCAATGTGGATGAACCGCGAACTCAACGCCGCCGATGCCTTCGTGGCCGCGTGGCTGCCGGGCAGCGAAGGTGCAGGGGTGGCCGATGTCCTGTTCGGCCAGCGCCCTGCCACCGGGCGGCTTTCATTCAGCTGGCCAGCGGCGTGTGACGGAGCGCCGGTCAACGGCCCGCAAGGCGCGCTGTTTCCGTTTGGCTACGGGCTGGATCTGACCGCTGCGGCGCGGCTGGCTCCGCTGGATGAGGAATGCGCCGCGCTCACCGTGGATACAGGCGCGGCGTGGTTCGCCAATGGCAAGCTGGGGATGCAGGTGCAGGCGGTGGCGGACAATGCGCTGCTGCCCGATCTGCGCGGCGGCGGCAACGGCATCACCGCCACTGGCATTGATCGCAAGGCGCAGGAAGACGCGCGGCGCATTGCCTTTGCTCCGGGCGCCAAGCTGACGCTGACCGGGCCGGATAGCGGCGCGGCGTGGCGGATCGCCTATCAGGTCAATGCGCGCCCGACCGCCCCCGTTACCGTCACCGCAGGTGGCACTCCCTTCGACATCACTCAGCCGATGGCCGTGGCCGAAGGCAAGGGCTGGCGCGAAATGGTGCTGTCCAGCGCATGTCTCGGCACGGCGGGCGGCAGTCTGACCTTTGCTTCGAAGGGTGCCTTCGCTCTCCAGATCAGCGAAATCACCCGTGACGAGGCCGCGGTTGGCGCGGAGTGCTCTTTCTAGGCGGCCTTGCCGGTCAGCCCTGATCGGCAACACCGGCTTGAGCCCGCGCGGCGTCTGAGCGTCGCTTTTGCGTTCCCCTGAACGCAAAACGCACTACGGCACGACAATATCAAAGCCCTGCGGCACCGGATCGAGCGCGTCGATTAGGGATTGCAGGGCAGCGGCATCGCCCTCGACTGCCAGACCCGCGGTCTGCATCGCGCTGACCGGCTGTTTCAGGAACAGCATCGCCAGCAGCATGGCACGCGGGCCGCGCAGGGTAACATCGGGCGCGGCGGGCATCGGGTTGGGCAGGGCGCCGACGCGGCCGATCAGCACGCGGCCATTGGCTTCCAGCATCGCCTGTTCGCGGCGGTCAGTCAGGTCGACGGCCACGGTCAGCCCGCGCCTGCCGAACCGTTCCGGCGCAAAGCGGGTCGCCGCTGAATCTAGCAGTTCCTGAGTGGAAATCGCCGCGATAAGATCGGTGCTTTGCGCGGCGGACATCGGGGCGCGGCCATTGCGCAGATCTCCGGCCGCAGCGAGGAACTGGTTGCGCCAGATTGCGCTTTCCGCCTGAAAGCCCTGCTGTTCATAGCTTTCAGCCAGCAGTCCTTTGGCTTCGGCATTTTCGGGCACGGCGAAGACGAGGTTTTGCAGCAGGTCTGACGCCCAGCGATAATCGCCCGCGCCCATCGCATTGCGGGCCAGCGCCAGCGTGCGGTCTGCACCGCCCAGCGCTTCGATCAGCCGCGTGGCGCGCTCCACCGGCGGGTGAGCGTGAAGGTTGGCGGGCACGGCATCATACCAGCCGAGATAGAACTGGTGGATCGCTTTGGAATTGTGACTGACAGTGCCGTAATATCCGTGGATCGACCATTCATCGGCGAGGCCCGGCGGGGGAGAAGCTTCCAGCGCTTCGGCGATTTCGGCCATCGTCTCGCCGCGGTTCATCCGGCGCACGGTCTGGTCGTGCAGCCAGCGGTAATTGTCGCGCTGCGCGGTGAGCCATGCGGCCCCCTCGGCCTTGCCGAAAATCGGCCAGCAATGGCTGGAAATCACCACATCGCTTTGCGGCGCATAGCGGGTCACGGCCTCATCGAGATAATGCGCCCATGCCCGCGTATCGCGCACCTTGGCTCCGCGCGGTGTCAGGATGTTGTGCAGCGTGCAGGTGGCGATTTCGGCGGCGAGGAAGGCCTTATCGGGCGTGATAAACACGTTGAGTTCCGCCGGGGCTTCGCTGCCGGACACGATCTGGAATTCAAGCGTCACGCCGTCTACTTCGCGCGTCTCGCCCGTTGCGGAGATGGTGGCCGTCGGCGCGATCAGCGACAGGGTGCCGCCCGATACCGCCGTGCCGATCCCGCTGCCCATCTGCCCGGTCGGTCCGGGTTCCATGCCGGTGGCGAACTGATAGGCGGCGCGGCGCATCATCGCGCCGCCTGCCA
>NZ_LJHV01000017.1 GCF_001296025.1 Porphyrobacter sp. AAP60
TCTGCTTTCGGGATCGCGCGTCGGCCCCGCTCATGACTGTTTGTGGGTGGGGAGCTACCTGACCGCTTTCGGGCGACAGAACGTTATAGCTGCCGTTGATTACAGCCGAGCAATGCGTCGCCTCTCGACCCAAAATCGGTCGTTCACATCGGCACCGGTAAACGGCAGAAGCTGACAAAAGCTGCCGATCGGGCTGGTCGAGGCGGGCAGTTGGGTTTACACTTTCGTCCCGGTCGTTAGGCAAGTCGCCCACGCTTCTCAAAGGCGGTCATAGCGACTGCGCTTGATTTGTGTCCGCCATTATTGGAGCTAGCCAGCCGGCACCCTTTCTCTATTCCTGACCAATTGCCGCACGGGAGAACAACGAGCACCTCATCTCGCCTTGACCCGGCCGTTCAGAGCTGTGTGGCCTGACATACCGGAAGGACGGTTGGGACAAGGCGTCTCCCGAAGGCACTTGGGCGGCTCCGGTCGACGCAGCAAAACACCACCTAAGGCAGATCAGCGCGGATGACATCGCCGCCAATGACCTGAACGCGTTGCTCCTTACCTTCGGCTCGCAACACATAACATCCAGGAAGAACTGCAGAAAAGAATGCGAGGCCGTCAAAGGCGGTCCGCTCGCGTCTTGCGACCTGACCTGTTGCACAATCGGCAAGCTCCACCAACACCCCGGAACGGTCTTCTTGCTGAGCGGATCCTGCAAGTTTTGCGACGACTTCCCCGCTCTCAATCAGAGGAATGTCAATGCGAACAGGTCGGCCAGCACGCGAAGTGACAAGATAGCCCGGCACTGCTGGCACAAGAAACGGATCATCAATTCCGTCGATGACAGGCGCAAGCGCCACGGGTTGATCCGGTGGCAATTCCTCGACCAGGACCGGCCCCGCGCCGCGGCGCTGGCGACCGCGTGGATCGATCCGGAAATCCAGATCCGCCAGCGCATCTTCGCCCGGATCGCGCGTGCCGTTGGCGTTGGCATCGCGAAATCCGCTGGCCAGCAGGCTACCGCGCTGGCTGATAGCATCGCGCCCCAGCCGCACGCCTTCGCCCAGCGGATCGCGATCCAGCGTGAGCGACAAGGTCATCAACCCGCGCCATTCTCCGCGCTGATCCTCGTAACGTACATCGCCGCCTATGCGCACGCCATTCCAGTCGCGCGTGGCAACCATGCCCCATTGCCCACCGCCATTTTCCAGATCGCGGTCGGCCACTAGTGCCAAAAACCAGTCTTCAAGGCGCGAACTCACCTCGCCGCGCAGCCGGCGCACGGCGGGATCAGGTGCAATGAGATAATCCAGCCCGCCGCGCAGCCGTACCGGGCCGATGCTGCCCGACAGTGCAAACTGCCCATCAAGGCGCGTATTGGCATCTTCGCCCGCCTGGCTGCGAAACGCGCGCCAGAACACAGCGTTCGAGATCGAAAAGCCAGCGATGGCGGCATTGGCCCGCAGATTGATGTTGCGATCACCGCCGCCGCTGCGCAATTGCGTAGCGGCGGCCCCCAGCCCTAGCCCGAGCGAACCAAGTCGCCCGTTGAGCCCCGCCTGCGTGCGCTGCGCAATACCGCCGCGCTCTGGTCCGGTCTCCTCGCTAAAGAAACCATCATCGAACCGATCATGTGTTGCCGTGAAGCTGAACGAGCCGAGCCCAGCTGTCAGGCTTGCACGCGTGGCGGTTGCACCGTCCTGCTGGGCAATCGCATCAAGCGCCGCCAATATGCCGCCAACCCGGGTGATGGCGCCTGCCCCCACATAGCCCAGCGATGGTCCTGCGCCATCTACCCGGCGCCAGGCGGCGAATCCCGAAACCCCCAGATCGCGTGCCACGCCATAGGCACTACGCGCCTCAAGATAGGTGGCCGCCTGCTGAAAGCCGAAAAGCGATGCATTGGCCTCAGGATCGGCGGGATTGCCTGTGACCACAGGGTTTAGATCAAGCGGGCCACCAAACAGCGAATACCCCTGTTTCATGGCCACCAGATTGTATCTCAATTCTCCCGGGCGCACCAGATTGGCACCAATATCGACAGTTCGGCTTATCTCCTGCCGCTCGCCTGCGGGGCCATAGAGCACGATGCGAAATCGGTTCACGCCGAACAATACCGGCACCTGCGGGAAGAAATAGCGCCCGTCGCTGGCAATCGTCTGGAAGCCGAGCAGCTCGCTGTCGCGATACAGCTCGGCCTGCCAGCCGGGCGGCGCGTCACCGATCAGATCGCTGCGATCAAATTCCCCCACCGCGCCCAGTGGCTCGCGCCCCACCCGCACCCCGACCCCAAAAGCATTGCGCTGGAGCAGCGGATTGGCTGGCACTGCAATATCGCCGGCCTCGATGATGGTGACCCCCAGCCCGCCCAAAAGGCGACCCTGCGGATCCTGCCGCGCCAGAGTGAGGCGCGCATCAAGTTCTCCCTGGCTGCTTCCGGTCAGCGCAAGGCGACCAGTCGCCCACAGCAGATCGCCCTCGGCCAGCGCGTTGGCCTGCACCGTGATGCCGCCGGCCCGGTCATCATAGGCGGCAGCCATGTTGAGATTGACCAGGGGCCAACCCAGCGGTGACCACGGCGCGGCGACAGGCACAAACCCCGTGGTATCGATCGCCGATGGGCCGCTGCCGGCAAAGCCTGCGCCCCGCTGGCGGGCGGCGAGTTCCTCGGCTGGCAGCAGATAGGGCGGAGCCAGCGAGAGGATCTGCGCGGCCGCATCCCAGCGCACGCCCATCGCCAGCCAGCGATCCAGCGCGGCGGTGGAGACGTGCAACTCCCCGTTAATCTCAGCCAGATCACCGGGCAGCAGTGCCAGCTCGCGACCTGCCACCTTGACCTTGCCGGTGGCGGGATCGGCCACGAGTTTCTGGGTTTCGCGCAGGAACCACCCGGAAATCCCGCCATCGCCCGTGGCCCCGATCCTGAAATCGATCGCCTCCATCAACGGCGCGAGCGGCACCAGCAAAGCCTGATCGGCCGTCTGATACACAATGACATCGCTGAGCACGACTTGCCGTTCTCGAAGGCGGATTTCCGCGATGCGCAGCTCGGCGGTTTCGGCGATGCTGCTGGCAGGGGCCTGCGCCGCGCGCAGGGACGCAGAGGGGTGCAGCGCCGATACGGATATGCCCATAAGCAAGGCCAGCCTGCCAGCCGGGCGCCGCGCGGGAGAATTGGCCATGGTGCAACCAATCCTGCTGCGATCAGGGCAGTGTATATTCAGCGAGCAAGGCGCCCTTGGCCCCTCCCACATCCTCCTCGGCATAGGTCACGCGCACCGCCGGGCGATCGCCCTGCAAGGGAAGGCGCACCGTCCGCGTGGCCCCCGGAGGTAACACGGCCACACCGCGCACCAGCCCGATTTCCATGCCATCGGCGTCAAAGGCGCGCACCGCGCCGTAGTCGCTGCGCTCACCCGTGCGAGCCAGCGTCACCTCGAGCGATCGGGTCCCGTCCTTATCGTCGGGCACCGCAGCGGCAATCGCGCTTCCGCCTTGCGGGCGGCCTGTCCGCAGCAGCACCGGGATGGTGATGCGATATTCCAGCCCGACCTTGACCGCGACGGTGCGGTTATCACCCTGCGCTTCGGGCTTGTCAGCATCGTCATCTGCAGGCGCGACCAGCGGGATGGTCGACACGCTGAGATGGCTGCGCAATTCGCCCGGCGGCAGATCGCGCGGCGCGCGGGCGATGACTCGCACCGACTGGCGCTGGCCCGGTTGCAGCGTCACCTGCCGGGGTGAATAGCGCAGATAGGGGGTCGCTGCCCATGGCGCAGTCTCGCCGTCTGCCAGAGCGCGGTAATTGCCTTCCTCGTCCAGTGCCAGTTCGGCCTCGTCGATCCGGTAGGTGACAGGGCTGCTGCCCGAATTATACAGCGTCAAGCTGGCGCCGCGCCCGCCTGCCTCGAGCACCACGCGGGTGGGCGAAATCGCCATGCCGCCAAAGGGTGCGGCGGCATCGGCAGGCACGGCATCGAACGCGAGCGGGCCATCTTCGCCTGCGGGCGCAGCCTCCTGCCCGGCAGCGGGCAACGCGGCCAGCACACCCGCCATAACGCCCAGCCCCATCGCGCGCATCGGCGTCACTGGTAAAAGGCCTCTAGCAGGATGGTGCCGACCTCGACATTGCCATTGCTGGGTTGCGCTGTGCCGCGCACCAGCAACTGGCCGCCCAGCCGCACGGCAATATCACTGTCCTGGCAATGCCCGTCCCATTCGTAAATCGATTTGCCTGCCACTTCGATGTAATCTTCAAAACTCACGAAAAACACATCGCTGCCGTTCGGCGTGACCGAGCGCGTTTCCAGCTTGAATGCCACTTGCTGGCCTTGCTGGCAGCGCAGCACGAATTGCGCCCGGTCGGCATTGCCGCTGCGAAAGGCACATTGGGAGGGGCTCGGCCCTTCGCCAAAGTTCTGGTTGTTCTCGCCCACCGACTGCGCGCCGTCACTGGCGATATCATAGGCGCACAGGGCATCGCGGTTATCGGGGATGGCGATATCGCCAAAGTTCAGCGCCGCCACGCCGACAAGGCTCAAAGGCTGTTCGGCTGCCACCAGATTGGCAAGCGCATCAACAGTCGCGCTGTCGCTGCTTTGCGCGGCGAGCACGCCGGGTTGAAGCAGCATGACCGCCGCAGCCACCGCAGCTGTAATTCTGCAATCCATCATTGCCCAATCCCCCGTGATCGCCATCAGTAATTCACCGAGAGCGAGACGCTGCCCACGCTGGCATTGGCCGCGGCGATGGCCGTCTGTTGCACCCGCAAGGTGCCCCCCACCAGCACATCAATCGCGCCGCCGGCGGGGCAGGCAACTGACCCTGAACTGGCAGACCCACCGGGCGCATCGGGCAACACCGTGCTTGTCCCGCCAATGAAGAGCCCCGCCAAACCGGATGATGGCGGCACGAAATTGAGAGCAGGATCAGCGGTGCTGGCATTCCAGGAGATCTGGAAGTTGGTCACCACGCTGGGCGCGCAGATGATTTCGAAACCAGCGCCTGCCACCTCGGGCACGCTGCGAAATTCGCAGCCGGAGGGCGAAACGCCAAAGATCGGGGAGGCATCGAAATCCGGGCTTTCCCGGATCGCGCGTGCCGTCAAGAAGTCGTCTGGATTGATCATGAGATCATAGGCACACACCACATTGCCGATTGCGCGGCTGTTGTTGGGGATGGTGACAAGGCCGAACTGCAGGTCGCCTGCGCCGCGCACAGTAAGCGAACCTTCCGCCGGTTCGAGCGAAGCCAGCGCATCGACATCAGCGGTCTGCTGCGCTTGCGCTGCGCACGGGGCCAGCAGGGCAAAGGTGGCAGCAGTAGCAGCAACGCGGAAATTTGACTGGTTCATGGGTGAAAGGCCTTGTTGCAAAAGTGGGAACATGCCCGATCAATAGGTCGCAGTGAGGGTGACAGAGCCGACAGTGCCGTTGAACGGCGCCGCCTCGGCATCGAGCGTGAGCACTGCGCCGACGCTCACCACAAAGGCGCCGGGCGTCGCGCCGCCGGCCGAGCCATCAGGGCAGGAGAAGGTGCCGTTCACGCCGATATTGTTGAACTGGGCGCGCGCCTCGCTTGCATTGACGAACCGCGCAACCGCCTCGCCCGAAGTGCCGAGGGCCACACCGGGCAGGCCGGGCTGGGTCGTCCATTCAGCGCGGAAGGTTACCGGAACGGCAGGCGTGCAGCCCACCGTGAAGGCGGCGGGCGTCGTTGTGCCTTGCACCTCGCAGCCCGATGGCGTGGGAAAGGTGGTGTCGGTGATGGCACCATTGCGCACTTCGGCCATGTTCATGGTCCCTGAAAATTGCTCGTTCAGCAGGCGCAATGTGTAACGGCACTGCGCATTGGAGACGGTGCCATTGGGGATTGTCACCGTGCCCAGATCCATGTCGCGAAAGTTGGCAACCGAGAGCACCAGATCGGATCGCACGATATTGGCGGTGGCATCGATTGTGGCGCTGTCATTGGCGGTTTGTGCCGCTGCTGGCGCGGCAATCAGGCAGGCTGCGGCGAGCGCGGCAATCGGGGCAAATTTGCGGTGCAAAATCATTTCTCATCTCCATTGGCGTAGGCCCTGTGGCGCAGGTGCCGGGCGGGATTGAACAATTCAGTCATAGGCGACCTCCAGCCGGATGGTGCCGACCGCGCCGGTAAAGCCATGCACGGTGCCCGCACGCACGATCAGGCGGCCGGCGCCGGCCACTTCGCTGATGCCGTCGGTGTCGCAGGGCAGCGTCTGGAAGGCCGGCCCTGGGCCTGCGCCATCCACCTCCATAACGCCGGACGGAGCGGAAAATTCGGCGCCCGCAGGCGCAGTGTTGGTGTGGATCATCTGATATTGGACCAGCGCGCTGGCCGCACAGGACAAAGTGAAGCGCGCAGCAAACCGGTCTCCGCCGATGAACTGGCAAATCCCGCCGGGCGCATTGGTGCGCCCTGCCACGTCGAGTTCGTAAACGCACTCGCCCTGCGGCGGGATCGCCAGCGTGCCGAATTCCAGCGGCTGCGCGCCGTTGATCACCAGCGGCTGGATCAAGCTGGCGCTCGCATCGGTTTCGGATTCCTGCGCCATGCAGGGCAAGGCTGCGGCGGCACCAAGCAAGACGAAGGCCGCGCCCGATGGCCACATGCCTGCCGCGCCATTGCGCAAGGTGCAGGGCGCATTCGTCCAGACCGCAAACGGCATTGCCCCTTATCACCCCCCGGTGACTGCCTTGATCAAGGCACACTCAGACAGTCCTGAAAGCAATTCAGAACGGCGACGAAAAACTGTCACATTTGCAAGGCGTAAGGACGTGCCACGCCAGGCTGAAAACAGTCGGCATGGCATTAACTGCTTGACCGCCACGCCGCATAAGTCAAACTACCTACGCGGGCGCTTTTCCTGCGTTTTTATTCTTCATTTGCCGCATTGGCAGACTGGCAGACTGGCAGACTGGCAGACTGACAGATTGGCAGATTGGCAGATTGGCAGATTGGCAGATTGGCAGGGTCGCTGATTTCCACGACGGCAATTTTGCAAGGCGCAGGGGCATGATGGATTCCGATCCACCAATCTGGCGTAGCGCCAGCAAGCCAAACAACACCAAGTCGTTCTCGGTCGACGAAGTCCCGATCATGGAGGCAGGCTATCGTCTGCTGGCAGAGCCTCAGGCCTTCGACGAATTGATCGCGGCCTGGCGCGATCGGATCGAAGCCTATGAAGCGAGCCAGGTCGATACCCTCGAATCCGAACAGCTTGCCCGGACCAGCACCATCATCACATCGCTTTTCGGCCGCTTGCCCGCCGACACGCCGGAACAAGGGATCGAGCAATATACGCGCAATCTGAAGGCGCCTGCACTGGTGATGACTCTCAATAATCAGGTGGTGGCCGCGAACGAGGCTGTTGCCGATCGTTTCGGGGTCGTGGTGGGGCGGCAGACCGGGCTTGAATGGATTGAACCGGGATCGTGTTCGGAACTCGACAAGCTGCGCCGTTCCGCGCGCATCAAGGGCAATCAGATGCAGATCATCATGCAACTGGCCCATACGCCTGCAACCAATGAACTGGCCGAGGCGCGCATCATTCACGTTTCTGCGGAAACGGCGCCGATGATCCTTGTGCGTGTGCTGGCGAACCCGTGGAACGCGCGCGTCAGCCGAATGTTGAACGAGGCATTCGGGCTGACCGAGGCCGAGGTTGAGATTGCGCGGATGCTCTACGCGCATTCCGATCCCGCGCAGGTGGCCGAGGTGCGCGGCACCAGCCTGCGCACTGTGCGCAACCAGTTGCAGCAGATTTTCGACAAGACACAGGCTTCGGGTCAGGTGGAATTGATGCGGCTGATTGCGCTGCTGTGCGCCAACACGGCCGATCAGGCATCCCCGCAAGCTCGCTGGACCGATCCGCTTGGGCGGGAACGCATGTTCCAGGACAGGCACGGTCGCAATCTTGCCTATAGCTGGATGGGCAAGGAAGGGGGGCGCCCTGCGCTGCTGATCCACGGCCCCATATCCGGATATGTCCTTGCCCCGGAAATCGAGGCTGCCGTCACCGCTGAAGGGATCCAGATTTTCACCTTGTGTCGGCCGGGGTTCGGCAATTCCGACCCTGGGCAGGGCGATGCGCTGGAAGACGGAGTGAATGCCATTCTGGCACTGGCAGAACATCTGGACTTTCGCGATTGTCTTGGCATCGGGCTAGTCAATGGCGTGATCCCGCTGATCGAGGCAGCCGCACGCGAACCGGGCCGGTTCAGCCGTCTGCTGGGCATTGGCGGGACTTTCCCTTTGACACCCGCTGATCTGAAAGGGCTGCCACCAGTGCAGCGCACCGTTTTCGCCTTGGCCCACAAGCGCGCAAAGTCGCTCGAAGTGATTGTGGCAGCAGGTCTGCGGCTCGCCAGACGTTACGGTGTTGAATTTGTCCTGGCACGCGCGACTGCCGCATCGCAGCCCGATCGCGAGGCCTTGTTTCATCCTGATAATCTGGCGCGCGTTATGGCCTCTGCCTCGATGGTGATTGCGCAGGATGAAACCGCATTCACGCGCGATCTTTCCTTGATGTTTCACGATTTCCTGCCGGCATTATCACCGACCTGCCCACTACATATGCTGGTGGGTGAGTTCGATCCGATTTTCCAGCCGGTTGGGGTTGGAGCAATGGCGGAAGCTGGCCTTTGCACTTACGAAATTGTGCCTGGGGCAGGGCAATTTGTCTATTACAGCGCGCCGGACCAAGTTGCCGAAGCGATTTGCGGTGCGTTCGCTCAGTGAACGGCCCTTTAGGAAGGCCACATCTTCGCCAGCAATATCAGGGGTGGAGCCTATGATTGCCCGGTCGATCTGAAAGGTGTCGGTGCCGATACAGCGCTGCGAGGCTGCAAGATGGCTGATGCAGAATGGCAGCTTTTTTACAACTCAAACTGAAGCCCGCCATCTAGCAAACTGTTTTGTAGCTTTGCCTTTGACGAGTCGGTCGGACGAACGCTGGTTGTCGGCTCTTGGCGAAACCTGCCAGTCGACACATCGCAGGGGAATGACAGAAAAGTCCCATTTTCAGCTGCTCCGCGCCCCGTGAACAAGTGGCCGCTTTCAGGAAGTCGCAGGTCGCAACCAAACGTCTGACATGGGGTCGCTTGCTGAATGGCAGGAATTTTTCTCTAAGGGGGCAAAGCCGCCGTGCAGCTTTCAGGATCGCACAGCAGCCCCGCTCATGACCGAGAATGGGTGGATAGGCGAATGGCGACTTTGTGTTGACGACTTTGCAAGGATGT
>NZ_LJHV01000018.1 GCF_001296025.1 Porphyrobacter sp. AAP60
GGGTCCATGGTGCGGCGGGCGCCTGCCAGAAACAGCTCGACCGCGCCCGACCGGGCCGATCCACCTTCGGGCACATGGGTTGCAAGTCCCGCAGCGCGAATCGCACGGCCCAATTGGAGATTCGCCAGATCATGGCTGGTGCCCGGCGCATCGGCGAATTCGATCACCTCCAGCCCCGGAAAGGCTGCGAGCATCGCGGCGAAGGCCTGCGGACTGGTGGCATCGGTCGAAGCGACCAGCGCGGCGCGGCGATCATCCAGCACGCGGAACGGGCCGAACTGCGCCAGCGCCGGGCCAGCCATTGTGGCGGCAGGGCGGGCGATAAAGCGCGTCGGTTCGGCCCGGACAGTTTCGGTAATGGTGACGCTGCCGAGTTTGGAAACTGTCGTCGTGGTCTCGTAGGCTGCGGACACCATGGCCACCGGGTTTTCATCCACCCGCACCCATTGGCCGGTGGCGGGATCCCATTCCTCGACCCAGCTGACGCTCGACACAACGCGTGCGCCAGAATGGGCGCCCGATTGCGCCAGCACCGCTCCACTGGGGAGCAGCAGCGCAAAGGCAGCACACAGAAGGGCAAGGGCACGTGTCATCCCCTGCACCATCGCCCGGCGCTCCTTCCGAAATCGCCAAGATATATGCTTACGAAATCCCTTAACGCCCCTGCCAAGGCGCTCGACAAGTCCCTCTTAACCCTGCACTATCCGCCGCGGGGTTGAAGGGGCAAACAGATGGTCGCGCTGGTCAGGACGGTCGCCTATCTCGGGCTGGAGGCGCGCGCCGTCGAAGTGCAGTGCCAGGTCGCCCCCGGCATGCCGCGCTTCACCGTGGTCGGCCTGCCCGACAAGGCGGTGAGCGAAAGCCGCGAACGCGTGCAATCGGCGCTTTCGGCCATGGGCCTCGCGCTGCCGCCCAAACGGATCACCATCAACCTATCGCCCGCCGATCTGCCCAAAGACGGATCGCATTACGATCTGCCGATTGCGCTGGCGCTGCTGGCGGCGATGGGCGTGACCGATGCCGAACAGCTGGGAGACTGGATCGCGGTGGGCGAACTTTCGCTCGATGGCCGGGTGGTCGCCAGCCCCGGCGTGCTGATCGCTGCGCTCCACGCGAGCGAAGCGGGGACAGGCCTGATCTGCCCCGCCGAACAGGGGCCGGAGGCGCGCTGGGCGAGCGGTGTGCCGGTGCTCGCCCCGCGTGATCTGGTCAGCCTGCTGGCGCATCTGAAAGGCAGTCAGGTGTTGCCGGAACCGCCGCGTGGGGAAGTGGCCGAACTGGCAGGCGGCAATGATCTCAAGCAAGTAAAGGGCCAGGAAACCGCCAAACGCGCGCTCGAAATCGCGGCGGCAGGCGGGCACAACCTGCTGATGGTCGGCCCGCCGGGTTCGGGCAAAAGCCTGCTGGCAAGCTGCCTGCCCGGCATCCTGCCCGATCTGACGCCGGGAGAGGCGCTGGAGGTTTCGATGGTGCAATCGGTCGCCGGAACGCTGGAGGCCGGGCGCATCAGCCGCGCCCGCCCGTTCCGCGCCCCGCACCATTCAGCCAGCATGGCGGCTCTGACCGGCGGCGGGCTGAAAGTGCGCCCCGGCGAAGTCAGCCTGGCGCATCTGGGCGTCTTGTTCCTCGATGAACTGCCCGAATTTCAGCGCCCGGTGCTCGATTCGCTGCGGCAACCGCTGGAAACCGGCAAGGTCGATGTCGCGCGCGCCAATGCTCACGTGACCTTCCCCGCCCGTGTCCAACTGGTCGCGGCGATGAACCCGTGTCGCTGCGGATACGCGGGCGATCCGGCGCGCAACTGCAACAAATACCCGCGCTGCGTGGGCGATTATCAGGCGCGGTTATCCGGCCCGCTGCTCGACCGGATCGATCTGCACGTCCATGTCGCCGCGGTCAGCGCGATCGACATGGCACTGCCCCCGCCCGCGGAAGGCAGCGCCGAAGTCGCCCGCCGTGTCGCCGCAGCCCGCGCGGTACAGGTGGCCCGCGGAGTGCGTTCCAACGCTGAACTGGAGGGCGAAAAACTCGAAGTCTTTGCCACGCCTGACGAGGCGGGCCGCAAGCTGTTGTTGCAGGCGGCTGAAAAGCTGCGCCTGTCGGCACGCGGCTATACCAGAATGCTGCGCGTATCACGCACCATCGCAGATCTGGCCGGAGCCGGCGCGGTTGGCCGCGCCCACATCGCCGAGGCATTGTCCTATCGCCTGATGACAGGTTAAAGGGCAGCTCAAGGCCGCGCACCCCCTCCCCCGCACCGCGCCGCCGATCAAAGGCGCATTGGCGATTTCGGACGATCCTTCAGCTTTGGTGGCCGATGAACGGCGCGGGTTTGCCGCGCTGATCGGTGGCGCGCGGCGGCGCAAGGCGGCCAGCCTTGGCATCGCGCTGGCGCTGGAAGCGCTGATCATTCTGCTGCTGCTGACGCTGGGCACGCAGATCCTGGGCGACAAGGATGGCGATGAGGTCGTGACAGCATTTGAAGCGGTAGAATTCGCTGCCCCGCCAGAACCGCAGCCCGAACCCGCCACCGATGCGCCGCCCGAAACCAGCCCGGCAACGCCGCAGGATCAACCGCTGCCAACGCCCGATCCGCCGCGACCTTCGCCGCTCAACCTCAATCCCGTGCCCGCGCCCGAACCGCCGCCGCCCGCACCCCCTGCGCCGCCCCAGCCGGAGCCCAAGCCCAGCCCTTCCCCCACGATCGGCGCGAGGATCAATCCGGGCCGCACCTATGGCCCGGCTGACACCGGCAACCCGCGCACCGCAGGTGACAGCCAGCAGGTGGGCACCGCGCCCAATGGCGAACCGCTTTATGCCGCACGCTGGTACCGCGAGCCGACCGATCAGGAGTTGAAGGGCTACCTTTCGACCGCCACGGCACCATCCTATGCGCTGATCGCATGCAAGGTGGTGACCGGTTATTATGTCGAGGATTGCGAGCTGCTGGCCGAAGGCCCGGCAGGATCGCAGATCGGCCGCGCCGTCATGGCCGCCGCATGGCAGTTCCGGGTGCGCCCCGCACGGGTGGGCGGGCGCGAACAATTCGGATCATGGGTGCGGATCAGGATCGATTACAGCGTTAATCGCAGTTCGCGCTAACCGCGCAAGTGATCCTTGATCACCGCGACGAAATCCGCGCCCCAGGTTTCCAGCTTCTTGGCGCCCACGCCCGAAACCGTGCCCAGCTCGGCCAGCGTTTCCGGGCATTGCAGCGCCATGTCGCGCAGAACCGAATCGTGGAAGATGACATAGGCCGGGATGCCATGTTCGCTGGCGAGTTCCTTGCGCCGGTTGCGCAGCGCCTCGAACAGCGGGTTGCCGACCGGATTGGACGCATCCCCGCCGCGCGTGCGGCGGCTGCGGCGCTGGCGCACGGGCGGCTCGGCAATGGCGACTGCCGCTTCGCCCTTCAGAACGCTGCGCGCTTCCGGCCCCAGCATCAGCCCGCCATGTTCGGTCGCGGCCAGCATTCCGCGGGCCACCAGCGTGCGGGCAAGCGGGCGCAGCAGCCTCGCCTCGCCTTCTCCGACGATGCCGAACACCGAAAGCTTGTCATGGGCGCGCGACGTAATGCGATCATCGCTCTGCCCGGTCAGCACCTTTTCGATATGACCCACGCCAAAGCTTTGCCCGGTGCGATAGACCGCAGACAGCAGCTTTTGCGCCAGTTCGGTCGTGTCCACCACCTGCGGCGGGTTCTCGCAATTGTCGCAATTTCCGCATTGCGCGGGCGGATGCTCGCCGAAATGCCGCAGCAGGATTGCGCGGCGGCACTGCGGCGTTTCGACCAGCGCGGCAAGCGTGTTCAGCCGCGCCTGTTCTCCCGCAAGCCGCTCCGGCTCGACATCGGCCAGCCATTGCCGGGCACGGGAAAAATCGCTCACGCCCCAAAAAAGATGCGCCTCGGCCGGATCACCATCACGCCCCGCCCGGCCGGTTTCCTGATAATAGGCCTCGATCGATTTGGGCAGGCCGGCGTGGATCACAAAGCGCACATCGGGTTTGTCGATCCCCATGCCGAAAGCGATGGTGGCGACCATTACCATGCTTTCCGAAGCAACGAATTGCGCCTGCACCGCCGCGCGGCGTTCAGGCTCCAGCCCCGCATGATAGAACGCCGCCTCGCGCCCGGTGCGGGCGATGTGGGCGGCGATATCCTCGGTCGCCTTGCGGCTTGGCGCGTAGACGATCCCGGCGCCCGGCAGGCGCATCAGCAGATCGGTGATCTGGCGCGGGCCGTTATCGCGCGGGGTAATGGCATAGCGGATATTGGGCCGGTCAAACCCCGCGATGATCATTCCGTCATCGGGGATGCCCAGCTGGCGCAGAATATCGACGCGGGTGGTCTGATCGGCGGTCGCTGTCAGGGCAAGGCGCGGCACCTGCGGGAAGCGATCCAGCACCGGGCGCAGCATCCGGTAATCCGGGCGGAAATCGTGCCCCCATTCGGATACGCAATGCGCCTCGTCGATGGCGAATAGTGCAATCGGCGCGCGTTCGAGCAGGGCCTGAAATCCGGCGGTCGCCGCGCGTTCTGGCGCGACATACAGCAGATCGAGATCGCCGTTGCGAAACGCTTCGGCGGTGGCCGCGTTGTCGCTGTCGGCCGAAGTCATCGAAGCGGCGCGGATGCCCGCCGCGCTGGCTGAACGGATCTGGTCGTGCATCAGCGCGATCAGCGGTGAAATAACGATGGCGGTGCCGCGCCGCGCCAGCGCAGGCACTTGATAGCACAGGCTTTTGCCCGCCCCGGTCGGCATCAGGGCAAGGCTGTGCTGCCCCTGCATTACCCGCGCAATCACCGCTTCCTGCTGGCCGCGAAACCCGGCAAAGCCGAAGGTGCGACGCAAGATTTCGTGCAGGTCGGGGGCCGGGGCCAGTTCCATGCCCGCCGCCCTAGACCAAGCGCAGGCGCGAAGGCACCCGCGAGATGCGGCTATCGACGGATTATCGGCAAAGGGTCAGCGCGCCGCCGCCTTGGCCGCAGCAATATCGACCACATCGCCTGTCCCCAGCCCGGCGGCAGGCGTCGCAATCGAGCCATCGGCCCGGTGGCCAAGATCGGCCGGACGGGTCAGCCATAAATCCTGATGGCCAAGAATACGGCCATCATGCGCAAGAATCGAGACTGGGCCAATCGGCAGGCGATCGCGTTCGTCCACCAGCACCGGGTCTTCGATCACCTGTTCGGTGCCGTATTTCTGGCCCCACTGGCGCAGCGCCAGCATCGCAGGCAGCAGATCGAAGCCCTTTTCGGTCAGGCGATATTCGATCTTGCGGCGATCGTCGGCGCAGGGCTCCCGCTTGAGGATGCCGTGTTCGACCAGCTTGGCGAGGCGATTCGACAGGATGTTGCGGGCGATGCCAAGCTCGCTCAGAAACTCTTCGAAATGCTTGAGGCCATTGAAGCCGGCGCGCAGGATCATGAACGACCAGCGTTCACCCATCACCTCCAGCGCCTGCGGCAGACCGCATTCGATCAGATCTTTCAGCGGTTCTCTCAGATCACCCATTCACAATTCCCTTCCCCTGGTGGGGCTGTTTGTAACCGCATTTTCGCAGCGTCACAAAAAATTTCAGTTTTCAGTTGCAACTCGCAACCTAGATATGTAGGTAGCGAATAGCAACTGGTTTCGAATCGAAATGTTGCGTTGCAAAATGAGATGACAGAGGCCACAGGGCAACCCGCCCCATGATTTGATAACGCAAAGGATTCCCCGATGACGAACACCCTTACCCTTCCCCGCACCGGCAAGCTCGCCATTCTCGCCACCGCGCTGCTTTACACCGGCGTCAGCTTCGGGGTTGCCACCGCGTCCCCCGCACAGGCAGCCGGCAATGCCTATTACAACGCCACCCTTTCGGCCCCGACCTCGGAAAGCCGTGCGGTTGCCGATGGCGTGGCATGGGCCTGCAAGGATGCGACCTGCGTCGCCAACAAGACCACCGCCCGCCCGCTGCGCGTGTGCCGCGGCCTGAACCGCAAGTTCGGCGAAATCGCCACCTTCAAGGTGAATGGCGAAGACCTGGCCGCTGACGAACTGGCCAAGTGCAACGGCTGATTTCGGCCTGACAAAGTCCCCTCTCCGCGCACGGCACCTCTCCAGCCAGCGCGGATATCCCGACCCCCGGCACGCTTTTCCCAGAGCGTGACCGGGGGTTTGGTTTTTGTGTTTTCTTGTGTTCCGCACGCCATCCGGCGTGCGAAATCCTCGCTCATGCGACCTGATGGTCGCGTCGCTGCGGGCGCGCGGTCGCGCTTGCGACGCCTGCGGCGTCGTTCCGGTGCATTCAATCAGGCTTAGAGCAAGCCGGCTTCCACCAGCGCGGCTTCAAGGCCCGCGGCATCGGTAAACAGGTGTGCGTTCCAGCCGCGCAACCGGGCTGCGGCAATGTTATCGGGGTTGTCATCGGTAAAGAACAGCGCCGCTCCGCTGCGTCCGCTGCGCGCCTCGACGATTTCGTAGATGCGCGATTCGGGCTTGGCGACCTTCTCCACGCCCGACACGATGATGTCTTCGAAGTGATCGAAGATCGGCTGGGTAGGGCGGAACATCTGCCAGAACTCGTCGCCGAAATTGGTCAGGCAGAACAGCGGAACACGCGATTCCGCCAGCCGCTCGACCAGTTCGTGCGAGCCTTCGACCGGCCCGGGCACGGTTTCGTTGAAGCGCGTTGCATAGGCGCGGATGTGCGATTCGTATTGCGGGAACAGCGCGATCCGTTCGCGCACCATATCGGCCAAGGCGCGCCCGCGATCATGTTCGAAATGCCATTCTTCGGTCACCACATTGGCGATGAACCACGCGAGCTCTTCAGGATCGTCGATCAGCTTTTCGAACAGGGCTGCCATCCGCCACTGGAACAGCACCCGCCCGACATCGAACACCACCGCTTGCTGCACGTCACCTGCTCCTCAAACGGTCACGGCCCGCGCTCCGGTCAGGAGGCGGGCCGCTCAACCTTTCGGCTGCCAATCAGGCAACCGCGCCGCGAATCAATCAGCCCTGGCGGGCCTTGAAGCGGCGATCGGTCTTGTTGATGACATAGGTGCGGCCGCGACGACGGATCACGCGGTTATCGCGGTGACGGCCTTTCAGCGACTTCAGGCTGTTGACGATCTTCATGGGTCTCGGCTTCCAAAAGAGAAGCGCGCCGGAACAGACCCGACGCGCGGAAATTGAAGGCAGCCGTTAGCGCCGCTGCCCCGCCGCGTCAATGCAAGTCTGCTAGGTTGCCTGCCGCAAATCGGCCAATTTGCGTTCCCAGGCCAGCGCATGGGCGATGATTGTGTCGAGATCGGCATGCTGCGGCTGCCAGCCCAGCGTCGCCTTGAGCCGCGCAGGATCGGATATCAGCGAATCGGGATCGCCCGCACGGCGGCCTTCGATCCGGCGATCAAGCTTGCGATTCGTGACCCGGTCGACCGCATCCAGCACTTCAGTAACGGAAAAGCCCCGGCCATAGCCGCAGTTCATCGTCAGCGAGCGCGCAAGGTCAGCCATCAGCGCCTCCAGCGTCAGCACATGCGCCGCTGCCAGATCGCTGACATGGATATAGTCGCGCACCCCGGTGCCATCGGGCGTGGCGAAATCCGTGCCGAACACTGAAACCGATTCGCGCAGGCCCAGAGCTGCCTCGATCGCCACCTTGATCAGATGGGTCGCACCGGCAGTCGATTGCCCGGTGCGCGCCAGCGGATCGGCGCCCGCGACGTTGAAATATCGCAGCACGCCGTAATTGAGCGGATGGGCCGCAGCGACATCGGCCAGCATCTGCTCCGTCATCAACTTCGACCAGCCATAGGGATTAATCGGGCGCTGCGGCGTATCTTCACTCACGGCGGCGACATCGGGGAAACCGTAGGTCGCTGCGGTGGACGAAAAGATGAAATGCCCCACCCCGCCCTTCACAGCCGCCTCTATCAGAGCACGGCTGTTGGCGGTGTTGTTGTGGTAGTATTTCAGCGGATCGGCGACACTTTCGGGCACCACCACCGACCCTGCAAAATGCATGATCGCCCCGACACCCTGTTCGGCAAAAATCCGCGCCAGCAGATCGCCATCGGCAATATCGCCTTCATACAGCGGCACGCCATCGGGAACGGCAAATCGGAAGCCGGTTACCAGGTTATCGATCACGACCACCGGCCATCCGGCATGTTGGAGCGCCAGCACGGCATGGCTGCCAATATAGCCCGCCCCGCCCGTAACCAGCACGCAAGGTTTTTCAGAAGATGTCATGATCGAAGCCCCTATCACGCCAACCGCTTAGAAAACGTCAACCTGTGTGATGGCAACCCAGACCTGTGCACATTCACATTGCGGCCCTATATCAATGGCCTTGAGGAAAGGAATCCCCGCCATGTTCACTCCCCGCCTGTTTGCACCGCTTGCTGCGGCTGCCACTGCGCTGGCGCTATCTGCTTGCGCAACCTCGCCTTATACCGGCCCGGTCGAAGTCACCCGTTTCGTGGCCGATCAACCCGCCGGACTTGGCCAGGGCACCATCGCGCTGACCTATCCCGACGAAGTCAGCAACCAGGCCGCACGCGCCGCTTTTGCAGCATCGGTCAGCGCCGAACTGACGCGGCTGGGCTATACCGTGGTGAACAGCCCCGCTGGCGCAGCACAGACCGCCGCCGTGCGAACCAGCCGCACGCCGATTACCTCGACGGTCGATGACCGGCGCGGCGGCCCTGTCAGCGTCGGTGTCGGCGGGCAGACCGGCGGCTTCGGATCAGGTGTCGGCATGGGGGTCGGCATCAATCTGGGCGGCGGGCGCGAAGGCCCGGCGGCGGTGACGCAGCTCGAAGTGCGGATTGCCCGCGCCGATGGCACCACCCTGTGGGAAGGCCGCTCGCAAATCGCAACCGGCGTGAAATCACCCTATTCGCAAGTCAATACCAGCGCCGGTGCGCTCGCCGCCGCCTTGTTCACGGACTTCCCCGGTGGCAATGGCGAGACCGTGACGATCGACGTGAAAAAGCTGCAAGGAAACTGATGACCTCTCTCTTTATCGATGCCGCGTTCGACAGCGGCAATATCGACGTGCTCGGGATCGAGGGGCGCACCGCGCGCCTCGCGATCCGGCGCGATAATGCCTCGGAATTCTTCCAGTGGTTCCACTTTCGCGTTGCCGCCAGTGCGGGCGAAGAGGTGGTGCTCAAGCTGACCGGCCTCAATGGCAGCGCCTATCCCGGCGGCTGGCCCGATTACAATGCCTGCGTATCGGAAGACCGCAGCTATTGGACGCGCGCGGCCAGCAGCTACGATAAGGATGAAGACGGCGGCACGCTGACGATCCGCTATCTTCCCGCCACCGACGTGTTCTGGTGCGCCTATTTCGCGCCTTATTCGATGGAACGGCACCACGATCTGATCGCGGAAACCGCATCGTGCGAAGGGGTGGATTATGTCCGGCTCGGCACGACGCTGGATGGCCAGCCGATCGATTGCCTCGAAATGGGCGAGGGCGATGTGCAGGTATGGCTCTATGCCCGCCAGCATCCGGGTGAGACGCAGGCCGAATGGTGGATGGAAGGTGCGCTGGAATGCCTGACCGACGCCGCCGATCCGGTGGCGCGCGCGCTCCGCAAGGCGTGCCGCATCCATATCGTTCCGAATTGCAACCCTGATGGTTCGCGGCGCGGACACCTTCGAACCAATGCGGTTGGCACCAATCTGAACCGCGAGTGGGGCGAACCGACCGCTGAGCGTTCGCCCGAAGTGCTGGCGATCCGTAACCGCATGGATCAGACCGGCGTCGATTTCGCGATGGATGTCCACGCCGATGAAGCGATCCCGGCCGTGTTCATCGCCGGGTTCGACGGCATCCCCTCGTGGACGCAAGCACAGGGCGATGGCTATGATCGTTACCAGTCCATCCTTGATCGCCGCACGCCCGATTTCCAGACCAAACTGGGCTATCCCAAAGCCGCTGCGGGCCGCGCCAATCTGTCGATGAGCACCAACCAGATCGCCGAACGCTTCGGCGCGGTCGCGATGACGCTGGAAATGCCCTACAAGGATCTGGCCAGCTTCCCAGAGCCCGAACAGGGCTGGTCGCCGGAACGATGCAAGCTGCTGGGCCGCGAATGCATGGCCGCGCTGGTGGAGTGGCTGGAGGTCAAGCAGGACTAGACGCGAAGGCGCCTATCCCAGATGCCCCGGCCCGAAGGCGTGCGGCAGTAGCGCTGACAATGTTACGCGCCGCACGCCGTCCTTGCTCACGCACAGCACCAGTGGATCGGTTGCGCCCAGCGCGGCGACTTCATTGAGGACCTGACGGCAGCGTCCGCAAGGGGTTATCGGCTCGGCATCGGCCTTCAGCCCGACCACGGCTACCGCTGTCAGGCCGCCGCGCCGCCCCTCGCCCAGCGCCTTGGCCACCGCCACTGTCTCGGCGCATAGCGCAAGGCCATAGCTGGCGTTCTCGACATTGCAGCCAGTGATCACTGCGCCATCATCGAACAACAGTGCCGCGCCGACGGGGTAATCGGAATAGGGCGCATAGGCGTTCTCGGCCGCAGAAAAGGCGGCAGCGATCAGGTTGGCTTCGGCTTCAAGGTTCAGCATAAAAAACTCCGCTCGTCAGCGCGATCGGGTCGGTGCCGCAAGGATGCTACTTCTGCACCACGACCCATTCGATCGGCTCCTCGCTCGCCTCGCTCGCCAGCTGGCTGTTGGCGCTCCATAGCAGCCACGGACGGCCCGCATAGTCCGGCCGCGCGCGGTCGCGCACCAGCCACAGGTCACGGGCCAGCGCCGTGGCGGTCTTGTGGCGTTCCTGAAAGGCAGGACGCAGCTTGAGGATCACCTGCTTGCCACTGTGCATTTCGATCTGGTTGATAAGCGTCATCAGCTCGCTTTCTACCGCAGCATCGCTGACCTTCGGTGTACAACCATCCGCCAGCCGGTTGAGCGCTATCGCAGGCGGCAGCAGAGCGGGATCGCGGGGAACCATTTGCGCAAAGGCCCCGCTTTGCCGGTCAGCGGGCGCGCAAGGATCGAAATCGAGCATCACCCCAACCTGCAATCCAGCGGCCCGCGCCCGCTGAAACCGTTCGGAAAAGCTCATCCCGCCGCGCGTCGCCAGTTCATCCATCAGCGGCAGATAGACGAATTGTGCGCCAATCGCCTTCAGCGTCGCAAACTTGATGTCGGCCCCGTTGGCCGGAACCATCGCCCCCTGTTCGGGATAGAGCGCCTCGTCAGGGCGCCATTCGCGCATGTCCCACCACAGCCACGCGGCAAAGGCGAGCGCGAGCAGCATCGCCAGCGCGGCCAGCCGCAGCAGCCAGCGGCGCGGCGCCTTGCGCGCCGAAGCTTTGCGCCCCCGTGCCATCCGTCAGCCCTTGATGTGCAGCACGCATATCAGCGTGAACAGGCGGCGGGCGGTGGCGAAATCGGTTTCGACCTTGCCCTCCAGCCGTTCCAGCAGCAGTTCCGCCGCGCCGTTGTGGATGCCGCGCCGGGCCATGTCGATGGTTTCGATCTCGCTTGGCGTCGCTTTGCGAATCGCCTGGTAATAGCTGTCGCAGATGGCGAAATAATCGCGGATCGGGCGGCGGAACCGGGCCATGCCGATCATCAGGGTTTCCAGCAATTGCCCGGCGGTATCGCTGATATCCATCGCCAGCCGCCCGTCGGTCACTGACAGGTGCAGGTGATACGGCCCGCTCGCCCCGCGTTCGGCACTGCGCACCGGCTTGAAGGCGTTTTCCTCGATCAGGTCATAGATCGCGACCCGGCGTTCCTGTTCGACATCGGCGTTGCGCCACAGGATCGTCGCCTCGTCCAGAGTCACCTGGGCAATACGGTATCCGCCCGGCGCGCCAGCGGCAGGGGACAGGGGCAGGGAATCGGGCGGCAGATCGGCCATAGCGTCTGCCTTCGCAGATGCAGGGCATGCACTTCAAGCACTTCGCAAAACTCTCCCCACTATCCACAGCGGCGCAAATAAATATTGCGCGCCTTTGCCCTTGCGCGAAGGCCGCCGGCGGGCGCATCAGGCCGCAATGATCGAGCCCGCCAAAGTCACCAGAATCAACTCTGTCGAAGGCGATGCGCCTACGCGCAAGCTGCCCTACAACCTCGAAGCGGAGGCGGCGTTTCTTGGCGCGGTGCTGATCGACAACCGCGTGATCGAGGAATTGCAGGTGCCGATCCGGCCCGAACATTTCTTCGAGGCGCTGCACAGCCGCATCTATGAACGCGTGCTGGTGCTGATCGAACGCAACGCCACCGCATCGCCGGTAACCCTTCGCCCCTATTTCGAAGCGGACGAAGCGCTGAAGGAACTGGGCGGCACATCCTATCTGGCGCAGCTGACCGCCAGCGGCGCGGGCCTGCTTGCCCCGCGTGAACTGGCCCAGCAGATTTACGATCTGGCCCTGCTGCGCGAGCTGGTGAGCGTCGGGCGCGGGCTGGTCGAAGGCGCGCTTGATACCTCGCAGGACACCTCCCCGATGGACCGCATCGCGCAGGCCGAAGCGGATCTGTTCCGCGTGGCCGAAGGCGCGGCGACCGGGCGCGAGGCGGCAACCTTCCGCGATGCCGCCGTCACCGCGATCAAGATGGCCGAAGCCGCGATGAATTCGGGCGGAGGACTTTCAGGCAAGACCACAGGTCTGGAATCAATCGACCAGAAAACCTCGGGCCTGCACAATTCCGATCTTATCATCCTCGCCGGTCGTCCGGGGATGGGCAAAACCTCGCTTGCCACCAATATCGCGTTCAATTGCGCGGAAAAGCATCTCGATTGGCAGCGCGAGGGCGGCGAGTTCAATTACGGCGCGCCGGTGGCGTTTTTCAGCCTCGAAATGAGCGCGGATCAGCTCGCCACGCGTATTCTGGCCGAGCAGGCCGAGATTTCATCCGAGAACCTGCGCAGCGGTAAACTGACGCGCGAAGATTTCCAGAAGCTGTCCTATGCCAGCCAGCGGCTGGCGGAATTGCCGCTGTATATCGATGATACCCCCGCGCTCACCATCGCCGCACTGCGCACCCGCGCGCGGCGGATGAAGCGGCGGCACGATATCGGCCTGATCGTGGTCGATTACCTGCAACTGCTGCAAGGGTCAGGCCGCGCCAATGACAACCGCGTCAATGAAATTTCCGAAATCAGCCGGGGCCTGAAAACATTGGCCAAGGAATTGCAGGTTCCGGTGATCGCCCTGTCGCAGTTGTCGCGTGCGGTCGAAAGCCGCGAGGACAAGCGCCCGCAATTGTCCGATCTGCGCGAATCCGGTTCGATCGAGCAGGACGCCGATATGGTGTGGTTCATCTTCCGGTCGGATTATTACCAGATGCTGGTCAAGCCCGACACGCCTGATGGCAGCTCCACTCCCGACGTGCAGGAGAAATACCGCGCTTGGGAAGAGAAATACGAACAGATGGTGGGCAAGGCGACCCTGATCGTCGCCAAACAGCGCCACGGTTCGACCGGAAACGTGCCGCTCCATTTCCAGAGCGACATCACCAAATTCACCTCGCCCAATTACAAGGACTATTCGGATTACGGGTTCGAATAGTCCCGTCGGACGCCGCTAGAATGTATAGGTCAGGCCCAGCCCGGCGATGAACTGGTCGGCGCTTCCGGCTTCGCTGACGATCGGCGAACGCTTGAAATCGCCCAGCATCCGGTAATAGCCGACGATGGCGACCGCGCTCAGCCCCTGGGTGAGATCGCCCGTCAATGCGTGGGTGCCAAGCAGGTTGATCCCGGCCCGCTTGAACCCGTCACCTGCCCCGTCATAGGTGGAGAGCCCGCTGGCCTGCGCGGCTGCGGGATCGATGTTGAAGTAATAATCGCCGAAATCATTGCCCACGAATTCGGCCAGAACCGAAGCCCCGACGAAGGTCTTGGTCGACAGCGGTGTGCCATATTCCACGGTTGGCGTGATGATGTAGCTTTCATGCGCGCCGGCCACGTCCCAGCGGGCATCGACGCGGAGAGTCAGGAAGTCATAGTCGCTGGTGATGACCCCGGTCTTGCTCACACCCACCCAGCCGCCAAGTTCCACAGCGGTGTCCAGCTTACCAATCGCTTCGACCTGCGGGTCCTTGATCAGCGCGGTGCGATCGAGCCGCACGGCCGCGACCGGCCCGAAACCGATATCCACGCTCCGGCCCCGACGATCATCGCGGATGACATCGGCATACAGCGCAGGCCCGCGCGAGAAGATGTTGAAGCCTGAAACCCGCGCCCGCAGCACCAGTTCGGGAATGATAATGGATTCGTCCGAACCTTCATAACTCGGCACGGAAATAAC
Source organism: Porphyrobacter sp. AAP60 (assembly GCF_001296025.1). Lineage (GTDB taxonomy): Bacteria > Pseudomonadota > Alphaproteobacteria > Sphingomonadales > Sphingomonadaceae > Erythrobacter. The sequence continues at coordinate 14,279 of NZ_LJHV01000018.1, forward strand.
CCCGGTGCCGATGGTCAGCAGATCGCCGCCGTCATCAACCGGGAAATCCTCCGCGGGCACAGCCTCTTGCGCCTGCAATTGCGTTGGCACGCCCGCAAGCAGCACCAATCCAGCCAACAAGGGCTTGCACATCAAATGTCTCCAGTCGAAATTGATCAATCAGGTCGCACAACCCGATGGCGCGCGACATGTTGCAATCTGCGGCGGCCTTTGCGGCGACATGGTGCTGGCGTCCGATCAAACAGCGGCGTCAAAAAGCGCAAAAGCCCTAGCTCGCGCTTACCTTGCTGATGCGGTAATCCGCCAGCGATGCCCAATATGCCGCCCGCCACACCAGTCGCTTGAACCACGTCGCCTCGCGGGCGTAGCGTTCGCGAGTCATCGGCTCGCTCGATGCTTCCATGTGGTCGACCAGCTCGCGCAATTTGGCCGCCAGCCCGGCATCTTCCACCCGCACCATCAGTTCGACATTGATGCGGAACGATCGCTTGTCGAGGTTGGCGCTGCCGATGTAGCTGGCATCGTCCACCACCAGCAGCTTCATGTGCAGTTTGCACGGGCCGAACTCGAAAATCTTCGCGCCCGCACCCAGCAGTTTTTTATACAGCAGCCGGGCCATGCTGATCGCCGCGTCAATATCGGATTTGCCCGCCATGATCATCCGCACATTGCCGCGCCGCGCCACCTGGCGCATCAGGCGGCGGAAACTGCGCGGCGGCGAGAAATAGGCCGATACTGTGTCGAGCCGCCTTGCTTTGACCAGATCCTGCCGGAAGACCCACGCCCAGTGCCCTTTCCTTACCAGCGGCCCGCCAACCAACAGCCGCACCGCGCCGCCTTCGCCCGCGCCATCGCCCTCGGGCACGCCGTCCCAATCCTTGACGATATCGCGCAGGCGCCGCAGCTGGCGGCGGCGCCCGTCCGCCTCGTTATCGACCCATTGCTGCAGCAGACCGAACCATTCCGTGAACTTGGACACCACTGGCCCTTCGATGATCACGGACAAATCGCACCAGCCATTATCGGCGGGGATCGCGAAATAATGGTCGGAGACATTGG
>NZ_LJHV01000019.1 GCF_001296025.1 Porphyrobacter sp. AAP60
AAAATCCGCTCGCCGACATGGCCTGCTGCACAACGCGTCACCCGCTGGATCTGTGCAAAGCAGCGATTAACCGATTATTTGCGATGAGGCGTTTACTGCAACCCTGAAAAGTCAGGGGAAACCGCAGTGCAAGAGCCTATCTCAAAAACCACGCAGAGCTTCTCAGAAGACACGCGCATTTACGATCGTTCGGTCGAATCGACCAATTTCCTGCTCGACTTCTGGTGGCTGTGGCTGATTGCGGCTGTTGCTCTGGTGGCTGTGGCATCGGTGCTGCGCACACGTCGTAAACTGGCTACGCTCGAAGCGCGCTGCGCCTCGGCCTTCGGCGATATCGATGCCCTGCTGGCCGAACGCAATGCCCTGATCCCGAATCTGGTAGCGGTGACCAAGGAGCATGTCGGCCACGAGATCAAGGTGCTCGACCGGCTGCTGGAAGCGCAACAGAATGCGCTCGAAACCTTCGGGCACAACCGCATGAACGCCGAAACCGAGGTCGGCAATGCTATCAATCAGCTCATCAATGTTGCCGGATCTATGCCGCAACTGGCGAGTTCGAACCAGTTTCCGGAACTGCGGATCGAGCTTACCCGTATTGAGGAGCGGGTCACCGCGTCGCGCCGTTACTACAATTCGACCGTCGCCGAATATGATGGGGCACGCGGCGGGTTTGTTGCGTCCAAGATTGCCAACTTGTCGGGGCTGCCGAAGCACGCCCGCTTCGATCTTGGCGAGCAGCGGGCTGAGATCGCCGCCCCGCAGCGCGTCGCCTTCGGCTGAGGCGAGCCATGGCTGCGCGTGGCTTTGCCGCTCACGTTGCCTACAACCGGCAGCGCGGGCTGATCTTTGTCGGGCTTTACGCCCTAACCTTCGTTCCCATCGCGCTGCTTGTTCTGGGCCTTGTGCCGCTGGTTCTGGGTAATGCGATGGGATCGCTGTTAGTCGACCCGCTCGGCTTTGCGGTGACCTTCCTGCCGCTCGCCATTGTGCTCACGCTGACCATTCTGGCGACCCGGTATTTCGGTTTCCGCCGCGAGGTGGCCGAGGCGCTGTCCATTCAAGAAGTTACCCCGAAGCAGGAACCGCGGCTTGTAAGGATTGGCGAAGAACAGGCGATTCTGCAGGGTCTCGCCCGCCCGCAGTTCGGCGTGATCGAGACGACGGCCCGCAATGCTCTGTCAGTCGGCGCGACCGGTTCCCAGCGGATGATCGCCGTTACACGCGGACTGATGGACGCGCTCGACGACGACGAGATTGCCGCCGTGATCGCGCATGAACTTGCGCATTTCCGCGCTGGCGATGCAGCCTTCCTGTCACTCAATTACGCACTGTTCCAGACCGCGGCGTGGCTGCAGACCTATAACCCGCTCAAGATCGACAAACAGGTGCACCAAAAGGTGCAATGGCATCTGATTGTGATGATCGCCTTGCCGATCTTTCTGGTGGTGCTCGGGCTGGGCGGCATCATGACCGCGCTGGCTTGGCGGTTGACCCGTCTGGCCGATTCCAGTGTGCGCGCAACCCGCGATTTCGTCGCCGATGCCGAAGCTTTGCGCATCACGCACTTCCCCGAAGCGTTGCAATCAGCGATCACCAAGTGCGAAGGCGAGGGCTATTTCAAGGGCGCCGAGCGCTTCGAGGCGCTGCTGTTTTCAGGCAATCCGGTGGCGCAGGGCGGCAGTCATCCCTCTGCGCGCGAGCGGCTCGATGCAATGGCAGGGGTGGCAGCCGAGCTGTTCATGCCCGGCCGCACGCGCCGCGACACGCGCACAGTGATGGCCCGGGCCACGACGGCACCTCTGGCCGCTCAGGGCGGTTTCGGGCGACGCGGACTGCGACCCGGCTTTGCAAGTGCCAGTGCCAATGCCGGAGCGAGCGCAGCTGTCAGCGCCGGTGCGGTGGCAAACGGCTTTGCACTTGCTGATCGCCGCCCGCGCGAAGTGCCGCGCGAGCCGGGGCTGTGGCTCCTTTATGCCGAACTGTTTGACCGAAAGGGCCTTCGGTCTTGGCGGCGTGAGATGTTTGAGCAACTGAGGTGGCGCGTCGATGACGGACGAAATATCCTCGGCGCAACGCCCGAGATGACACTGTGGTTCGTCGGGGCGTTGGTGGTGGCGGCGGCTTTCTATGGCTCGATCAGCAACTCGCCTGAGGATTTCCTTCAAAGGATTTCGGGGCGTGCCTATTTCGAGATGTCGGACCGGGCAGTGGCAGGTGAGGCCTTTTGCGCCGGTAACGTCGAGGGGTGCCGCCCCGACGGGACGCTAGACACCACCTTCGCGAACTAATTGGCGCAGGGCTGAGGGAGAGCCACCCGATCAGTTAATGGTGGCGACAAAGCCGCCATTCGCCTAACCACCCACGACCTGTCAT
>NZ_LJHV01000002.1 GCF_001296025.1 Porphyrobacter sp. AAP60
GGCGGCGGTGGTGGCGGTGGCGGCGGCGGCGGCGGCGGCGGCGGTGGTGGTGGCGGTGGCGGCTAAAGCCTACGCAAGTTTGATCACACAAGGCTCGCCCGGAAGGGCGAGCCTTTCTGGTTCTTATGGTCCCTTGTTATGGTTGTCGACTTGCCTGAGTGTCCGGTTATGACCCAAGGCGGACTTCAGGTTGGTCGACCCTACTCAAGCCAGCTGACGAGGGACTTCCCCGACGGTCAATCCATTTTTGCCTGATGGCTAAGCTTGCGCAGCGGTTGGCTAAGACCTCTATCCCTTCGCCCCTGCAATATAGCGGCTCACGGTATTGCCCACCACGCTCAGCGGCGCGTTGCCGCCCAGTACCACGGCGGTGTTGAAGGCCTTGAAGTCATAGGCCCCGCCCAGCTCTGCCTGCGCCCTTGCGCGCTGGCGCACGATTTCGGTGTGGCCGATCTTGTAACCGCAGGCCTGCCCCGGCCAGCTGCAATAGCGATCGACCTCGCTCGCGACCTCCTCGACCTTGGAACCGTTGCGTTCGACGAAGAACTGGCGGCCCTGTTCGCGTGTCCAGCGTTTGGAATGCAGGCCGGTGTCCACCACCAGCCGGCAGGCGCGGAAGGCGAGGGATTGCAGGTATCCCAGCCGCCCGACCTTGAAATCATCATAAGCACCCAATTCGTCCGCCAGCTGTTCGGCATAGAGCGCCCAGCCTTCGGAGAAAGCATTGAAGGCAAGGATCGAGCGGATCAGCGGCAGGCGGTTGCTGAACTCGCCCTCCCACACATGGCCAGGGATGCTTTCATGGAAGGTCAGGTCTGCCAGATCATACTTGCGATGCAGATCGGTGGTGCGCAGGTTGATCCAGAAGCGGCCCGGGATGCTGCCGTCCTTGCTTCCCGCCCCGCCATAAGCGCCCGGCGCGCCGGGTTCCTCAGCCAGCGGCAGGCGGCGGATTTCGAGCGGCGGATCGACCAGTTGGTTGAAGGCGCGCGGCATCTGCGATTTGATCCAGCTGACGCGGTCATTGATGAAGGCGAAGATTTCATCGCGCCCGGGATCGCCTTCGGCAAACTTGTAGCGCGGATCATCCGACAGCGCGCGCATCCGGTCGCCCACGCTGCCGGTGGTGTAGCCGATTTCGCGCAGGATCGGGTCCATCTTGCCGTGAATCTCGTCGAGTTCGGCAAGGCCTTGGCGATGGATTTCATCGGGCGTCATCGCAGTGGTGGTCGATGCGCCGACGGCCCAGCTGTAATATTCCTCGCCCATCGGCTGCGCCCACATGCCGGCCGAATCCTTTGCGGCCGCGCGCTGCACTTTCAGTTCGGCAATCTGGCGTTCAAGCGCTGGCACGATGCCGCTGGCGGTGATGCGTTCGGCCTGCGCGGCGCTGCGATCCGCCCCGGCAATGCCCGATGCGGCCAGCGGCCCGGCATAGCTTTCACTCGCGCCTTTCAAGCTCGCTTCCATCTGGGCGATGGCCTTGTCGATCAGGAAGGCAGGCGGCACCACGCCCATGCCACGCGCGGAACGGATACGATCAAGCTCGCCATCGAGGATTGCGGGGACTTCTGCCAGACGGTCCATGTAGGGGCCGATGTCTTCGGCGGTTTTCAGGGGCTGGGTCGATCCGAAGAAGCGCGGCATGTCGATATAGCCGCCGACATTCTGGATCACGACATAGGGTGCATTGCGCCAGCTGCCGACGGCGACATCGCCGTAAGGCATCTCCATGCCTGTCACCGCGCTGGCAAAGGCGGTTTCGACCACTTCGAAACCGATCTGCTGATCGCTGGTCAGGCCCGCCTTGGGGTAGGTGCGGGCTTCTTCGACCAGTTCTTTCAGCGTGCTGGCATAATCGCTGCGGCCTTCTTCGCCAGTGGTGCCGAAGGTTGATCGCCATGCGGCGTATTCGCCGGTGTCCACGCCAAGCCCGGTGGCGCGGCCCGGTTCGTGGGCGAGCATCCGGTAGGCGATGGCATCAAGCGCGGCATCGGGCGCGAGTGATGCGATAGGCGCGGCGGCACCGCCCGGAGGGGCCATCGATCCGGCACAGGCCGGCAGCAACGCAATGGCAGAAACGCCGCCAAGCCCGGCAAGAGCTTGGCGGCGGGTGAAATCAGCGTGGTTCTCTCTCATGGCCCCGGTGTGGCGAGGCACAAAAGCGGAGTCAATCGCGGGCTGGCCGCCTGCGGCTCAATACTTGAGGATGCCGCCCACCGCGCCGCCTTCCGCCGCAAGCGTGTTGAGCACGGCGTGGTGGAGGTTGATGTTCTGTTCGGCTGTGCCCTCGTAATCGGTCATGCCCAGCTCTTCGGCCAGTTCCTTGCGGTTGGCAAAGCTGGGATCGAGGCCGACCATCTTCATCAGATCGACGATCGAGGTGCGCCAGTTGAACTTGTCGGAATCGGGCATGGCGGCGATGCGGGCTTCCATCTCTTCCTGGCTGATCGCATCAGACATTGCCGATGGTGAAGGGGCCGCAGGCGCGGCTGGCGCGGCAGGTGCAGCGGGCGCAGCCGGAGCGTTCTCGTCCTTGTCAGAACCCCAGACCGCATTCTTGATTGAACTGAAAATACCCATCATACCCTCCCGGTGGCGTTACGCATCCGCAGCTTATCGCTATCGCTCCGGCTTATGCAAGCACGGTTATACGCATCGGGACACCCGGCCCGCACCCAAGGATTTTTCTGCTGCCATGACCGACATCGTGCTTTCCATCGTGATGCTCGCCGCGCTGGCGCTGCTGGGCGGGGCGTTTGTGCTGTGGCGGCGCACGGGGCAGGTCAAACAACCCGCGCTGATGGTACTGCTGGCAGTGATCGCGGTTATCAACGTGCTGATCTGGACTGTGCCGACCAGCGGCGGCGAAGCACCGATCAGGCAGATCAAGACCGCCGGGGAAGGGTAAGCGCCCGCCCCCGGCGGCGTGGTTTACACTACTCAGGGATTCTCCAGGTGATTGTGCCGCTGTAACTTCCTGCAACCGGCTTGCCGGACGTATCGCGGGCGGCATCAAACCGCGCGCGGCTGGTCACCAGCCTGCAAGTCGCATCGTCAAGCGCGCCGTGCCCGGTGGATCGGGTGATGCTGCACCCGGTCACCTTGCCCCGCGCATCGATGCCTAACGTGAAGCTGGCACTGCCTGTCAGGCCTTCATTGATCCAGCGGGTGCGATAATCGGCGTTGGTCACCCAACTGCCCGGATTGTTCTTCGGGCTGACGCCGACGGGATCGAACAGGGTCGCAGGCGGCGTCGGCACGGGCACACCGAAATCGACCGGGCCGGTGATCGGGCCGATCGTATCCCCGATACCGGGCAGGGTGAAGACAGGATCGTTCCGGCCCAGATCCACCGGCAGCATATCGGCGCGCGGCGTGGGGGCAGGGGTTGCATCACGCGGCTGCGGATTGGTGTTCGGATTGGCTTGATCCACCGGATCGGTCGGCGGCGGCGGGGGGATCGGGATGGGATTGATGGTCTCGCCCTTGATGCGGGGCGGGGTTGGCACCGTTACAATCGTAACGGCCAGTCCCACCGCCAGCAATGCGCCCACGGCAGCGGGAATGCCGAGTGCGCCAGCAAGGGCAGCGGGATTGGGGCGGCGGGTATGGGAGGCATATGTCATTCAGGGGCTCCTCTCTCCATCATCGTGGGAGCGGCGGCCGGAGTGCGAATGACACCAACACGTTGAGCAAAAACCCTCCGGCCCCGCTCAAGCGCATTAGTACTATGATTTTTGATAGGGGCGAAATGGTTTCGCGTTGCGAATGGCAACGCAAAACAGGCACTGTGCCCAGCTTCTCCCGTTTCGTTCGCCCTGAGCCTGTCGAAGGGCCGCACTTCACTTTGGCTCTTTCACCAAACCAAAAAGAAGAAAAGACGGTCCTTCGACAGGCTCAGGACGAACGGGCATAGAGCCCTACTTAATCGGACAATCCGGCGAGAGGCGGAAATCCAGATAATTGTCCACCGAACCCATCAGTTCTTCCATCTCGTTTTCGAAGAAGTGGTTGGCCCGCGGGATTTCTTCGTGGTGGATGGTGATGTGCTTTTGCGTGCGCAGCTTGTCGACCAGCTTCTGCACCGCATTGGGCTGCACCACAGTATCCGCCGCGCCCTGCACGAAGATGCCGCTGGCGGGGCAGGGCGCAAGGAAGCTGAAATCATACATGTTGGCGGGCGGCGCCACCGAGATGAAGCCGCGCACTTCGGGGCGGCGCATCAGCAATTGCATCCCGATCAGCGCACCGAAGCTGTAGCCTGCAATCCAGGTGCTCTGCGCTTCGGGGTGGATTGATTGCACCCAGTCGAGCGCGCTCGCCGCATCAGACAGTTCGCCGATGCCGGAATCGAAGCTGCCTTGCGAACGGCCCACGCCGCGGAAATTGAAGCGCAAGGTGGCAAAGCCGCGATCGGCAAAGGTCTTGTAGAGCCGCTGCACGATCCGGTCGTTCATGGTGCCGCCGCCTTCGGGGTGCGGATGTAGGATCATGGCCACCGGCGCGCGCGGGCGCGGCGGCGGAGAGAAACGGCCTTCAAGACGGCCTTCCGGGCCGGGAAAGATGACTGAGGGCATTGAAGAACCTTGTGAACGAGTGGTCGCGGCAACCGGCTGGCGCCTGCGAAAGCGGGCTCTATATAGGGCGCGATGGTGATTTCGCAATTTTTTGTCGCGGTTGGCACACAGTGGGTCGGAAATGGCTGAGCGGGTCTATCTCGATCATGCCGCAACCTCGCCCCTGCGCCCCGAGGCGAGGGCCGCAATGGAAGAGGGTTTCCGGCTGTGGGCCAACCCTTCCAGCCCCCATGCAGAAGGCCGCAAGGCGCGCGCCGCGCTGGAAGATGCGCGCGAGCGGATCAAGGCGGCGCTGGGGTTGGGCCAAGCGGACAAGAACCATGAGCTGATCTTTACGTCCGGTGCGAGCGAGGCCCTGTGGATCGCGCTCAACCGCTGCAAGGTCAGCCGCCGGATCGTCAGCGCGGTGGAGCATGACGCGGTATTCCGCGCTGCGCCGGATGCAGCAATTTTCAGCGGCGATGAACCGCTGGACAGCGATAGTCTGATCGCGGTCCAACACCTCAACTCTGAAACCGGCACAATCAATCCGGTCAGCGATATGGCTGCCGCAGTCGCCGAAACCGGTGCGCTGATATTGTCCGACTGCGCCCAGAGCGCGGGCAAGCTGGCATTTCCCGCTTCCGATATGGCGGTGATTTCGGCCCACAAGTTCGGCGGCCCGATCGGGATCGGCGCGCTGCTGGTGCGCGATTTCAACCTGCTTGAACCTGTCGGCGGGCATGAACGCGGCTATCGGCAGGGCACCGAAAACCTGCCCGGCGCGCTCGGCATGGCTGCGGCGCTTGAGGCGGGCGGGCCGGAAAGCTGGGCGAGCAAGGATGCGGAGCGGTTGGCGTTTCGCGATGCTTTGGCCAAGGGCGGCGAACTGATCGCTCCGGGCACGCAGGCATCGCACATCATTGCGGTCGCCCATCAGACGCTCTCGGCCCAAGCCCTGCTGATCCGGCTCGATGCCATGGGCTTTGCCGTTTCCGCAGGCAGCGCGTGTTCTTCGGGCACGCTCAAGAAAAGCCGGGTGCTTGATGCCTTTGGCGTCCCCGATGAAGTGGCGGCGCGCACAATCCGGGTGAGTTTGGGGTGGAACACCACACCCGAGGATCTGGAGCGGTTTGCCGAGGCTTGGGCTTCATTATGCTGATTCGTCATTGCGAGCATAGCGAAGCAATCCATGGGCCGACCTCGCGGCTTGAAGCGACGGTAGGCCATGGATTGCCGCGTCGCTTCGCTCCTCGCAATGACGAGGGGGGCATTAGAAACCCATGATCTACCTCGACTACCAGGCCACCACCCCGCTCGCGCCAGAAGCGCGTGAGGCGATGTTGCGCTGGCTGGGCGGGCCGGACAGCGACACCTTCGGCAACCCCCATTCCCCCCACCGCATGGGCCGCATGGCGGCGGCGGCGGTTGAAAATGCGCGGGATCAGGTCGCCGCGCTGATGCCCGAGGGCGGCAAAGTCACCTTCACCTCCGGCGCAACCGAGGCCATCAATATGGTGCTGCTCGGCACGCCGGGCGATGTCATCACCTTCGCCACCGAACACGCTGCAGTGCTCGATTGTGCCCGCGCCGTCGAGGCGCAGGGGCGGCGGTTTACTGTCCTGCCGGTGCTGCCTGATGGCCGCGCCGATCTGGAAGCTCTCAAGGCCGCGATCACGCCGGAAACGGGTCTGGTTGCGATCATGGCGGTCAATAATGAAATAGGGGTGATCCATCCGCTGGCCGAAGCTATCGGAATTGCCCGGAAAGCGGGCGCGCAGGTGCTGGTTGATGCCGTTCAGGCTGCCTCCAGGCTCGCCTTGACCCCCTTTAGACCCGATTACATTGCTGTATCAGCGCACAAGATGCACGGCCCCAAGGGGATCGGCGCGCTGTGGATCGCGGCAGAGGCAGCTGCGCCCCAGCCCCTGCTTTGGGGCGGCGGACAGGAGGCCAGCTTGCGCTCAGGCACCCTCTCGCCCGCCCTCTGCGCCGGGTTTGGGGCGGCTGCACAGGCGGCGGCAGCGGATATGGCGGAGCAAATGTTTCACGTGAAACATTTGTGGAACATCGCCCGTAATGCCTTTGCCGGGTGGGAATTGAACGGCAGCGGGGAACACCGCTGGTACGGCAATCTTAACATCCGCACAGGTGGTCTCGACGTCGCCCGGTTGATGTCCGATTGCCGCAATGTCATGTTCTCGGCGGGCAGCGCCTGCGCCAGTGGATCGGGCCGGCCCAGCCATGTTCTGCGCGCCATCGGATTGACTGAGGTTCAGGCAAAGTCCTCTATTCGCCTCGGTTTCGGGCGCTATACCACGGCGGAAGATATTGAAACCGCCGCCGCCGCGATTTTGTCTGCCGCCAAGGAGCAGGGACTTTGAGCATCACCGTCACCTTCGTCGATCCCCACGGCAAGCCGGTAGCCGTCTCGTGCGAGGCGGGTGACAACCTGCTGCGCGCAGGGCAAGCGGCGGGCCTGCCGCTTGAAGGCACCTGCGAAGGCCAGATGGCGTGTTCGACCTGCCACGTGATCGTCGCACCCGATTGGTTCGACCGCCTGCCGCCCGCTGCCGAGGAGGAGGAAGACATGCTCGATTTCGCTGCCGGAGCGCGCCGCACTTCGCGCCTGTCCTGCCAGATCGAGCTGACCGCCGGGATGGACGGGCTGACCGTGAGCATACCAAAAGACAGCAGCGACGCGCGGCGCATGTAATCGGTCAGGGCGGCGGCGCGCCTACGTCCAGCCACCAGATCGCCCCGACAAGACCAATGCTGGCAACGATCAGTCCTGCTGCGACCAGACGGAGCGTAAGGCCGCGCATTGGTTCGGCCCGGTGATCCTCAAGCCGGCGAGAGACCGCCGCAGCCTTTCGCTGTGCGGCGAAAAAAATGGCGATGGCGACGATGATGAACACCGTCGCCAACGCCTTAGGAAGCCACGCAGGCTCCAGCTTGCCGAACAGGGCATTAAAGCCAAGGCCGATCCCGACCGCGGCCAAGCCGGTCCGCATCCACCCCGCAAACGTACGCTCGTTTGCCATGATGGTGCGGTCTTCGGCCCAGTCGGTGCGGTTCTCGGCCCAATCCGTGCGCTGTTCGGCAAGGTCGTCATTGTCTGGCCGGTTTGCCATGATGCCTCGTATCAGACGGCATTTTCCGTGCTGAGCGCAGCCATCAGAGCTTCGGTAAAGGCTGGAATGTCATCGGGCTTGCGGCTCGTGATAAGATTGCCGTCGCTCACGACTTCTTCGTCCACCACGTTCGCGCCAGCATTGGCCAGATCGGTACGGATCGAGGGCCAGCCGGTTACTGTGCGACCTTCGACGATCTTGGCTTCGACCAGCAACCACGGTGCGTGGCAAATCGCCGCAATCGGTTTGCCCGCCTCGTTGAAGCTGCGCACCAGATCGATCACGGTGCTGTTCATGCGCAGAACATCGGGGTTGATCTGGCCGCCGGGCAGCAGCAGCGCGGCATATTCATCGGGTGCGACGTCGCCGACCAGCAGGTCAACCGATACGCTCTTGCCCCAGTCCTTGCCCTTCCAGCCCTTGATCTCACCGCGTTCGAGGCTGGCAACGATAACCTTGGCGCCGCTTTCTTCCAGAATGCGCTTGGGTTCGATGAGTTCGGATTCTTCAAAGCCGTCGGTGGCGATGATCAGGATTGGTTGCATGTTTAATCTCCTTTGGATGCTTGGTTGGCCTAAGGGCGTATCAGCGCCCGATGTTCCGCCGCGGCTGACCGGGCGTGGTCGCAACGCGACGAGGCGCATGTTCAACCCTGTGGAAACCCCTCTCCCGGCGCAGCGTCCGGCTTGCTAGAGGCAAGACCATGTCCGATCCCGTCACCACCGATGCGCCTGACGACGGCTTCGATGCCATTGTCGATGCGCCGTTCGATGCCGCGCTGTCAGAGCGCTATCTGGTCTATGCACTGTCCACCATCACCGCGCGCAGCCTGCCCGATCTGCGGGACGGGTTGAAGCCGGTGCATCGCCGCCTGCTGTGGGCGATGCGGCAGTTGAAGCTGGACCCTGCGTCGGCCTTCAAGAAATCGGCCCGCGTGGTGGGCGACGTGATCGGCAAATATCACCCGCACGGCGATTCCAGCGTTTATGACGCGATGGTGCGGCTGGCGCAGGATTTTGCGCTGCGATATCCGCTGGTTGAAGGGCAGGGCAACTTCGGCAACGTCGATGGCGATAATGCTGCGGCCTACCGTTACACCGAAGCGCGCCTGACCAAGACCGCGCTTGCGCTGATGGCGGGGCTGGACGAAGGCACGGTCGATTTCATCCCGACCTATAATGGCGAGGAGATCGAGCCGGAGATTTTCCCGGGCCTGTTCCCCAATCTGCTCGCCAACGGATCCAGCGGCATCGCGGTCGGCATGGCGACCAGCATCCCCAGCCACAATGTCGCCGAGATTATCGACGCGACGCTGGAACTGATCGACAATCCCCACGTGGAACATGAACGGCTGATGCAGCTTTTCCACGGCCCCGATTTTGCCACCGGCGGGCAGGTGGTGGACAGCGCAGCCAGCATTGCCGAGGCCTATCGCACCGGGCGCGGATCATTCCGCCTGCGCGGGCGGTTTCATGCGCCCGAAGCGAAGGAGGCCGATGACATCGCGGCCGGGATCGAGCGGCTGGGCGCGGGGCAATGGCAGCTGGTCATCTCTGAAATCCCGTATCAGGTGCCCAAGGGTAAGCTGATCGAACAGATCGCGGCGCTGATCGGCGACCGCAAACTGCCGATCCTTGAAGACGTGCGGGACGAGAGTGACGAGGCGATCCGGATCGTCCTCACGCCCAAAAGCCGCAATGTCGATCCCGAACTGCTCAAGGAAAGCCTGTTCAAGCTGACCGATCTGGAGACGCGGTTCAGCCTCAACCTCAACGTTCTCGATACCCAGCCGGGCTTCGGGCGCGCGCCAATGGTGATGGGGCTGAAGGAACTGCTGGAAAGCTGGACGCGGGCGCAGATCGACATTCTGCAACGCCGCGCGCAGCACCGGCTCGACAAGATTGCCGCTCGGCTGGAACTGGTGCGCGGCTATATCATCGCCTATCTCAACCTTGACCGCGTGATCGAGATCATCCGCACCGAGGATGAACCCAAGCCGCTGATGATGAAGGAGTTCGATCTCACCGACCGGCAGGTCGAGGCGATCCTCAACATGCGGCTGCGGTCTTTGCGCAAGCTGGAAGAAATGGAACTGCGCAAGGAACAGGATGCGCTGCTGGCCGAAGAAGCCGATTTGCAGGCGCTGCTGGATAGCCCCGCCAAACAGCGCACCCGGCTGAAGCGTGATCTGAAAGCGCTGCGCAAGGATTATGCCGAGGATACCAAGCTTGGCCGACGCCGCACCGTGATTGCCGAAGCCGCGCCGACGGTCGAATTCAGCATGGATGCGATGATCGAAAAGGCGCCGGTGACGGTGATCCTCAGCCAGAAGGGCTGGATCAGGGCGGCCAGCGGACACGTGCCGCTGGATCAGGAATTCAAATACAAGGAGGGTGACGGGCTCGCCTTCATCCTCCATGCACAGACCACCGACAAGCTGTTGCTCGCCGCATCCGACGGTCGGTTTTACACGCTTGGTTGTGACAAGCTGCCCGGCGCACGCGGGTTCGGAGAGCCGGTGCGCACCATGATCGATCTGGAAAGCGATGCCAGCGTCAGCGCGCTGATGGTCCACCGTCCCGGCGGCAAGCTGTTGCTCGCCTCCAGCCATGGCAAAGGGTTTGTGGCGGAAATGAACGAGTTGTTGGCCGAAACGCGCAAGGGCCGGCAGGTTGTAAACCTGAAGGATGGCGCGGTGCTGCGGGTCATTCGCCCGATTGCCGATGGTCACGACCATGTCGCCTGCGTTGGCGACAATCGCAAGCTGGTGGTGTTCAACCTTGAAGAAATGCCGGTGATGACGCGGGGCCAGGGGGTGCAGTTGCAGCGCTACCGGGATGGCGGAATGTCCGATGCGACCACATTCGTGCTGGCTGACGGGCTGAGCTGGCAGATGGGCGGATCGGGCGAGCGCACTCGCACTGAAACCGAAATCCGCATGTGGAAGGTGGCGCGCGGGGCCGCCGGAAGGATGCCGCCGCAGGGCTTCCCCAAGGATAACCGCTTCGATTGATGCGAAAAGGGCCGCCGGTGCAAGTCGCACCGGCGGCCCTGCTTCAAGACTTTGAAAGGCGAACCTTACTGCGCGCCGCCCGGTGCGCTACCGGCCTTGCGGCTGGCTGCCGCACTCGCGATCTGCTCGCGCGTGACCAGCGCAGTGAGCTGGCCTTCCGGGCTCACCGCAAAATATTCCTTTTTCAGAATGATCGGGCCATCGGGGCTATCAAGCGTGATGACATCGGCCGCCAGATCAACATCGCCCAGCGTGCCTGCGGGATTGCCGTTGATGGACTGCACCGCTGCGCCCTTGACCAGCGAGGCATCGCGCTTGGTATTGGCTTCGGCGATCTGCTGGTCCATCATCGCATCGACCTGATCCTTTGTGGCGTTAACGGCCGGGCCGCTTTCGCCTTCGAAGATCAGAGTGACCGGAACCGGAGCCTTGTGCTTGCCCGTGTCGACAATGATGACCTGTTCGTTCATCTGCTCGACCGTGCCGACAGGGTTTCCGTCGTTACCATAAATGGTCGAACCGACCTCCTGTGCGCTCGCCATGGCGGGGGCAGAGGCCAGCAGGGTGGCGATCAGAGCCAGCTTTGCATTCTTCATCATCAGTCTCCCTTTTATCTACGCCCGGATCATGCCGTAGGGAGGCACGCCCGGAGGGGATGCGCGGGCGCAAGCGATTTGAAAAACCGCGGCGACAGACCGGGATCGGTCTGGAGAGGATAACCCGGCGTGTTTGCAACACAGCCGGATAAAGCCCGCATAAAGAAACTAGCCTGTGATTCGCGGGGCTGACAACCGGACGCAGGTCAACCTGCCGTCTCCGAGGCCCGCTTCACCCCAAAGCAGCAATCAGGCCGCAGGTTTGGCCAATTCTTCGGCCAGCAAGGCATCGATGCGCGCCGAATCAGGAAAACCTTCCGCTACCCAACGCGCTTCGACAGCCTGAAGGATGCGTGCGACAGATGGCCCGGCTGTGACACCGCGGGCAACTATGGCGCCGCCTTTCAGGGGGAATGCAGGCACCGGCCATGATGCTATCGATGTGGCATCCGCGCCCAGCAGCAGCAACCGGTCAATCGCCAGCGGCGTGGTGAGCCGGTAGGCGAGGGCCTGCGTTTTCTCGCTGTCAGAAGCAGTGCGTTCGGCCGCGCTCACCAGCCGGTTTCGCTGGGCCTTGGACAGGCGCAGCCGTGCCGCGACCGTTTCTGCCACATCGGGAGACGGCGGCAGCAGCGCGGCGAGACGGCGCACTGGATCGGCGGCAAACCCTTGCGCGTTTTCAGCGGAAATCAGGCGGGCGAGCGCGGCCAACTGTGCTTTGCAGGCTTCGGGCAGAATGACGCCGAGCACGCTGTTGCTGCGCATCCGCTCCACTGTCGGATGGGGATCGGGCAGGCCGAGCAGTGCGAGCAATTCCGCCGCAATCCTCTCGCGGCTGAGGCCCTTCAGCGTGTGCGCCAGTTCGGCGCAGGCATTTTCGGCCACGGCGTCCAGTTCCGCGCCGAACCGCGCCTGAAAGCGATAATATCGCAGGATCCGCAGGTGATCCTCGGCAATCCGCTGTCGCGCATCTCCGATAAACCGCACCCGGCGCGCTACCAGATCGTCCAGCCCGCCGAAGTAGTCCGTGATCGCGAGCGTTTCAGGGTGGGCATAGAGCGCATTGATAGTGAAATCGCGGCGCGCGGCGTCCTGTGCCCAATCCCTGGCGAAGGCGATGGTGGCGCGCCTGCCATCGGTGGCAACATCGCGGCGCAAGGTCGTGATTTCGACCGGACCATCTTTCAGTATTGCGGTGATCGTGCCGTGTTCGATGCCCGTCGGCACGGTGCGGATACCTGCCTTGGTGCACAGGTCGATCACTTCGGCAGGCATCAGCGGCGTGGCGCAATCAACATCGTGGACGGGAACGCCAAGCAAGCCATCGCGCACGGCCCCGCCAACCCAGCGGATTTTTTCGGCCCCCAAGGCGGCGGTCAATGCGGCAAGGCCCGCGCGGCGCGGCCAATCCGCGTCAGCCAGATCACGCAACATGGCGCAGCCCCTCCAGCGTGATCCGGCGCGACAGATTGGCGATGATCGCCGCCGTCACCCCCCAGATGCGGAACCCCTGCCATTCCAGTTCGAGATAACGGCGGTTCGCCCCGCGCCAGAACACCTCGTTGGTCGTCCAGCTGGCGGGATCGAGCAACAGGGCGAGCGGCGCTTCGAACCATGCTTCGACCTCGGCGGGATTCGGGCTGAGGGCAAGGCCCGGCGGCACCACACCCACCACCGGCGTCACCAGAAAGCCGGTGCCGGTGTGGTAGATATCGCTGGTGCCGATCAGGCGGACTTCCTTACGGGGCAGGGCAAGTTCTTCTTCTGCCTCGCGCAAGGCAGCGGTGACAGCATCCTCGCCCGGATCGATCTTGCCGCCCGGAAAGGCGACCTGCCCCGGATGGTCGCGCATGGCGCGCGGGCGCTGGGTCAGGATGACCTGCGGATCATGCGGCACATCGGTGATCGCGATCAGCACAGCAGCAGGGGTCGATCGGCCATCACGAGCGAAATGCGCATCGCTCAGCAGATCGGGAACGGCGCGCGCGTGCCCTTCGGCAAAAGCGCGGGCGAGGGGATCGTGGATGCTGGCGGAAGGCGGCGTCATGGCAGCAGAGTGAAGACCTCCCCCTTGCTGCTGACCTGCCAGCCATTTGTTTCGGCCCCTTCGGCCAGTGCGATTTCGGCAAGCTGCGCCCAGGTCGATCGGTTGAGCCGCGCTTCGCAGCCGCGCCGCACGGCGAGATACAGCGCGGGCGCTTCGGCATCGCCTTCGGCGCGCAAGGGGTGATCCGGGCCCGCGATTACAATGTCATCGGTGTTCAGGCGGAACACCAGCGCATCATCAGCGCGCACGCAATCGACTGCGATAAAGGCCGCATCCTCGACTTCGATCGCCAGCTTCTCGAACGGGGTGACGAGCCAGTGCTGGCCGTCTTCGTCGCGTTTCAGCAGGCCTGTAAAGGCGCGCACCATCGCTTCGCGGCGGATTTCTCCGCCTTCGTGATACCATGTGCCGTCGGCGGCAATGCGCATCGCGCTGTCGCCCGAAACATGCGGCGCCCAGCCTTCGATAGGGGGCAGTTTGCGCTGCGCCACAAGATCAGCGATTTCGGCAAGGGTCAATCCGGCGAGATAGGGGGGAGGTTCATAAGGCATCGCAAGCGGGATGGCAGATGCGGGCGTCAAGGTGAAGGGGTTAGTGCGCTTAGCTTTCCCACGGCCCCAATATCCCTTCGGACGGCATGGCCGAAAGTGCGGTCCCGCGCGCCAGCAGGCGGTGCTGTTCATAGGGGCCGGGGCAGCGCCAGCCGCCGGTGAAGGCGGCGGAAAAGCCCCAGCGACCGTAATAGTCAGCATCGCCGATCAGTACCTGCGGCAAGGCCCGACCGCCGCCGGCTGCCAGCCGCGCATCTTCGGCAATCATCGCGCTCATCAAGCCTACGCCGAAGCCTTCGCCCTGCCGTTCAGGCACCACGGCCACCGGGCCGACCATCACCAGCGGAACCTGGCCCTGTTTGGTTTGAAGCCCGATCGGCCAGCACTGGATCGTGCCGACCAGCATCTCGTCCGCGTCCAGCGCGGCAAGGCTCAGGCCGGGCAGCCACGGCATACCCTCGCGGATCCGGTAGGCGGTGCGCGCGTGACGATCCGGCCCGAACGCACGGTCGAGAACTTCCTCGACCATGGCGGGGTTGACCGCCTCGAGCGGGATCAGGGTAGCCGTGGCGGTATCACTCATTGGGCGGAGAGTTTCAGCAACCTTGCGCCCTTGCCATCTTCGGCCACCCACAGCGCGCCGTCCGGCCCCTGTGCCAGTGCCCGTAGACGCTTGTCGAAGGGATAGCGGTTGACCTCGCGCGCGGTGTCACCTTCGATCGCCACTTCGACCAGCGCCATGCTGCTCAGACCAGCCATCAATGCGCGGCCCTGCCAGGCGTTGAACATGGTGCCGTTGTAGATCAGCATGTCGCCCGGCGCGATCACCGGCGTCCAGCTGAGCGCGGGCTTGGCAAAACCATCATCGGCGCTGTGATCGGGGATCGGATCGCCATTGTAATGTTCGCCATTGGAACGCTCCGGCCAGCCATAATTGGCAGCGCGCTGGACAAGGTTGAGCTCATCCCCGCCCGCCGGGCCGTGTTCGACTTCCCACAGGCGGCCCTGCGCGTCCCAATCCATGCCGAGGATATTGCGGTGGCCCCACGACCAGATCTGGGCGGTCTCCTCGCCCTTTTCGGCCAGCGGATTGCCGGTTGCAGGCGTGCCATCAAGATTGAGCCGCACAATCGTGCCGAGCGTATTGGTGGTGTCCTGCGCAGGCTGCATCTTCTGCCGATCGCCGCTGGCGATATACAGGTGCTGGCCATCGGGCGAGATGCTGAGCCGGTGCGAATAATGGCCGCGTCCGCTGACCTTGGGGGTCTGGCGCCAGATGATGGCGAGCCCTTCGATCACGCAGGCATCGTCCACGCCGCATACCAGCGTGCCCTTGCCGACAACCGCGCCGCGCGTGTCGGCTTCCCCAGCCTCGGCCCAGCTGAGATAGATCGTGCGGCGATCAAGCGTGTCGGAGGATTCCGAAGGCAGAAAGGCGATATCGCCCAGTCCGCCCTGGCCGCCATAGGCGACTTCCGGCAGGCCGCTGACGGGGCCGGTCGAACCCGTTTCGGTGTCGATGAACTTCAACGTGCCGGACTTTTCGGTCACGAACAAAACCGGTGTGCCGGGTGCAAAGGCCATCGCCCACGGCTCTTCGAAGGTGGCGACTTCGGTGGTGGCAAAGGATGCAGCGCCAGCTTCCGTAGCGGTGGTTTGCGCGGTTTCCCCGGTTTGTGCATTGGCGCAACTTGCCAGCAGCATGGCGGGCAGGGAAAGTGTAGCGATAACGCGGATTGGCAGGCGGTTTGAACGGATCATGTTGGGGCTAACTCCGGGGTTTACAGTTACAGGCGATGGCATCGTCATCGGGGTCGACGAAGCCGGACGCGGGCCGCTGGCCGGGCCGGTGGTGGCCGCAGCGGTAGTTCTGGGCCAAGCGATACCTGCGGGGGTCGATGATTCCAAGCGTCTTTCGGCAAAGCGCCGCGCTGTGCTGGATACAGCGATCCGGAAATCCTGCTGCTGGGCAGTGGCGGTGGTAGAGCCGGACGAGATCGACCGGCTCAACATCTTCATCGCCACGATGGAAGCGATGACCCGTGCGGTGGCGAGCCTGACGGCCGCAATGGCCGCGCCGGTGTGCGAAGTGCTGATCGATGGCAATATGACACCGGCGGGCCGCTGTACGGGATGGGGCTGGCCTGCCCGCGCCATCGTTGGCGGCGACGGGATCGAACCCGCGATTTCCGCCGCTTCCATCATCGCCAAGGAATGGCGCGACCGGTTGATGCTGGAAGCCGCCGCCGCGCACCCGCATTACGGGTGGGAACGCAACAAGGGATATGGCACCGCCGAACACATGGCCGCACTGCGGATACACGGCGCGACCCCGCTCCACCGCCGCAGCTTTGCGCCGGTGGCGCAATTGCCGCTGCTCTGATCGAAATATTGCATCGCCGATGTCTGGCAGGGTGAGTCCTGCGGGCCACACCGCTGCATATCGAGCCCTTCGGGGAAGGGGGGACTCAACATCTTGTGCCGGTCTTGCTTCGTTCCGCCGGGCCATCTCGCTGCACCAGACAATATGCGCAAAATTAGGCGCTTGACGCGGACTCTTCAAAGACTCATGCCTGTGGATAAGTGCTAGACCAAATCAGCGGGGCGTTCCAGGTGAGTGTGATAGAAAAGACCAAGTTGCAGGCGAAAAGCGCTGTAAAGGCGCCAAAAATTGCAGCCAAAGTCGATCTGCCTCTGGGCCGTATCCTGCCGGGCGATTGTATCGAGGCGATGCGCTCGCTCCCGACCAACAGTGTCGATCTGGTGTTTGCCGATCCGCCCTATAATCTCCAGCTTGGCGGTGATCTTAACCGCCCAGATGGCAGCCATGTCGATGCGGTGACCGATCACTGGGACCAGTTCGACAGCATGGCGGTGTACGACAAGTTCACCCGCGAATGGCTGACCGAAGCGCGCCGCGTGCTCAAGCCCGATGGCGGGCTGTGGGTAATCGGCAGCTACCACAATATCTTCCGCGTCGGCGCGATCTTGCAGGATCTGGGGTTCTGGATTCTCAATGACATCGTCTGGCGCAAGACCAACCCGATGCCCAATTTCCGCGGCACCCGCTTCACCAACGCGCACGAAACGCTGATCTGGGCGAGCATGGGGGAAAAGGCGCGCTATCAGTTCAATTACCGCGCGATGAAGACGTTGAATGATGAACTGCAGATGCGGTCTGACTGGGTCATGCCGATCTGCGCCGGGGGCGAGCGGCTCAAGGAAAACGGCAAGAAGGCCCACCCCACCCAGAAGCCCGAAGCGCTGCTTTACCGCGTGCTGCTGGCGACTACGGAAAAGGGCGATGTGGTGCTCGATCCCTTCTTCGGCACCGGCACCACCGGCGCGGTCGCCAAGCGGTTGGGTCGCGAATGGATCGGGTGCGAGCGCGAGGATGCCTACCGCGAAGTCGCGACCAAGCGGATCGCCAAGGAACTGCCGCTGGATGAAAGCGCGCTCACCACGATGCAATCGGCCCGCACCGCGCCCAAGGTGGCGTTCGGCGCGGTGGTGGAAGGCGGACTGATTCCGCCCGGCACGCAGGTGTTCGACAAGAAGCGCCGCTGGATTGCCACGGTGCGCACCGATGGCAGCCTGGAATGCGAAGGCAAGACCGGGTCGATCCACGGGCTGGGCAAGGAATTGCAAGGCGCGCCTTCCTGCAATGGCTGGAGCTTCTGGCATTACGAAGTGAGCGGCGACGTAAAGCCCATCGACGCAGCGCGGCAGCTTTACCTGCTGGCGAACGAGGATTGATCCCGGCACCGGGATACCATGACTGACAGCGTCTATCTCCACCCGCTTACTCTCGTTGCCGGCCCGCAGGCGGTGGAGGGGGATGCTGTGCGGCTGGGCGGCAGCATGGCCTATGCCCGCGAGTTCGCCCTGATCGTCCGGCAGGGCGGCGCGGTGGCAGAGCGGATCGTGACGACCGCAAAGCAGATCGAAACGGCAATCGCTCGCCTGCCAGCATCGCTGGCAGATGATGCCGCAGCGCAATGGGCCAACCTTGCCAAGGTTCACGCCCCGCTGCAGCTTGGCAGCCGCACCATCCGGCTGGATCAGCCGCAGGTGATGGGCATTCTCAACGTCACGCCGGACAGCTTCTCGGACGGCGGGCAGCATGATGATACCGCCGCTGGCCGCGCCCACGCCGCCGCCATGCTGGAAGCTGGGGCCGCGATCATCGATATTGGCGGCGAAAGCACCCGCCCGGGCGCCGCTGCCACCTTCGAGGACGAGGAGATCCGCCGGGTTGTCCCCGCAGTCGAGTATTGCGCGGCAATGGGCGCTGCGATCAGCGTGGATACCCGCCGCGCCGGTGTGCTGGCCGCTGCCTTGGTCGCCGGCGCGCATATGGCGAATGATGTTTCGGCCCTGCGATACGACCCGCGCAGCATCGAGGTAGCGGCGCAAAACTCCTGCCCCGTCGTGCTGATGCACGCCCCCGGCGCAGGCGAGGATCTCCACGCGGGCGGACAGTACGGCGATGTCGTTTCCGAAGTTTTCGATTTCCTCAAATCCGCGCGCGCCAGGGCGATTGCGGCGGGCATTGCCGAGGATCGCATCATCCTTGATCCCGGCATCGGTTTCGGCAAATCACTGGCAGAAAACCTCGCCTTGCTGAACGCCTTGCCGCTGTTCCACGCGCTGGGCAGTCCGCTGCTGCTGGGGGCGAGCCGCAAGCGGATGGTCGGCGCGCTGTCGGTTGAGGAGCCTGCCGATCAGCGGCTTGCCGGGTCGATCGCGCTGGCGGTTAAGGGGATGGAGGCAGGCGTCCACCTGTTGCGCGTGCATGACGTGGCCGAAACGGTGCAGGCCCGCAACGTCTGGCGAGGCTTGCGCGATGCTGCATTGACCGATTTCAGCCAGCTTCCGCCGTTGTAATCGCCATGTTCTGGCAATGTTTCACGTGAAACATTTTTGGCCCTGTTGGAATGGGCCGAAAATGTTGTGTGAAATCAGAGGGTAAACCCGCCGTCAGAAACCATCACGTGGCCCGAAATGTTGGAAGCGGCGTCGCTGAGCAGATAAAGGATGCTGTCGGCCATCTCTTCCGAGGTGGCAAAACGGCCCAGAGGTGTGGTTTTCGCCATCGCCTTGATCGTCGCCTCGCGTCCGATTGCGGCGACCGAAGCGGCGAAATCCTCGCCGCTTTCCCAGATTGCCGTGTCCACCCCGCCGGGGGCTATCGCATTGACGCGAATGCCTTTTCTGGCGCTTTCTACCGCTGCAATGCGGGCCATATGCGCCACCGCCGCCTTGGACACGCCGTAGGGGCCGATGCCCGGCACGGGCTTGATCCCGGTGACCGACGCCACCACCACCACGCTGCCGCCGCCAGTGCCCATCGCTCGCAGTGAACTGGCCAGAGTCAGAAACGCACCGTCAAGGTTCACGTCCATCACCCGGCGCCATTCTGCGAAGGAAATCGAGGCAATCGGGCCGCCCGAACCGATACCTGCGTTGACCAAGGCATGGTCTAGACCGGTCAAGCGGGGTTCTAGATCGGCCCAAAGTGCCTCATCCGCCACGCTGCCGGTAATGCGGTGGACTTCGCCCGGAATGTCGAGCGCATCCAGCCCCGCGCCATCGACATCTACGAGGAAAAGCTTGGTCGCACCGCGCGCCGCAAGCGCCTTTGCCGCCGCCGCACCGATTCCCGATGCTGCCCCTGTGACGAGCGCCGAGCGTCCGGCGAAATCTTGAAGGTGTGTCATGCCCGGTGGCTAGGCCGGGAAAGCCCGCCGATCAAGCCACCCGATCACGCCGCGTTATCGATCCCCAGATCGCTGAGTTTGCGATACAGCGTTGAACGCCCGATCCCCAGCCTGCGCGCCACTTCGGTCATGCGGCCGCGATAGTGGCCGATGGCGAGGCGGATCACGTCAGCCTCTATTTCTTCCAGCGGGCGCAGGTTGCCATCAGGGGTGTAGAGCATGATGCCCACGCCTTCATGCGCGCTCGCCACGGTGACGCTGCCCTGTTCGCCCAGCATTTCGGACAATTGCGGGAAGCTGTCGGCGGTCAGCGAATTGCCTTCGCAATAGACTGCGGCGCGGAACAACACCGATTGCAGCTGGCGGACATTGCCCGGCCAGTCATAGGCGGCCAGCAAGGCCAGCGCGCTATCGGATACCGAAAGATGATTGAGGCCCGGTTGTTCGCCGATGCGGGCAAGGAAATGGCGCGACAGGGCCGGAATATCGCCGGTGCGATCGCGCAGTGCGGGCAGCTGGATTCGGGTGATGCTGAGCCGTGATGCGAGATCGGCATCGAAATGGCCGGCCTCCACCATCAGATCGAGCCCGAGATTGCTGGTCACCAGCAAGCGCACATCGACACGGAAACCATAGCTTGCACCCACCGGGCGGATGATCCCGCTTGTCAGGGCTTCGCACAGGCGTTGCTGGATCGCGGGCGTCAACCGGTCGATTTCGTCGAGCACCAGCGTGCCGCCATCGCAATGCTGGAAGGCGCCGATCTGGCGGTCGAATGCGCCGGGGAAGCTGCCGGGTTCATGCCCGAACAGCACCGATTCAATCGATCCGGGCGGAACGCTGGCAAGGTTGATGATGCGCAACGATTCTTTCGATCGCGGCGATGCGCCGTGCATGGCGCGCATCAGCATTTCCTTGCCGGTGCCGGTTTCGCCTTCGATCAGCACATGGCCGTGGCCGCGCGCAGCCTTGGCCGCCTGCGCCAGCGCTGTGCGGAACTGCGGGGCGGTGCCGATCATCGCATCGAAATCGAGGTGCGCGGACATTTTCTCGGTCAGCGGGGCGAGTTCATCGCGCGGGGCTTCGCGGGTGGTGACGCTGCGCAGCGCTTCCATCAGCCGATCGGGCGATACGGGTTTGACCAGATAATCGCTGGCGCCTGCGCGCATCGCTTCGACCGCCAGCAGCGGCGATGCGCTGGTTGTCAGCATCAGGATCGGCAGGGCGGGGCGGCGCGATTTCAGCTCGGCAATCAGCGTGCAGGCATCGTCGCCCGGCACCCATTGATCCAGCAGGATAGCTGAAAGCTGCATCCCTTCGCGGGTGCCCAGCATGGCAATTGCGGTTTCGGCATCGGGGGCCACAATCGTGCGCCAGCCATCGCGCGCGGCAATCGCCGTGATGAGGCGCGACTGCGCGGGCTCATCATCGATCAGCATCACGATTCGCGCATCGTTCTGCGTTTCCGGGTGGCAATCCATATCAGCCATCAGTCTCGCCGCTCGCTTTCCCATGGCCCGGCACAGAAATCCGGGAACAATCTTCACCGCTGGCCTACAGGGAATGGGTAAAAACGGGATTAAGGCTGTCACAGGTTGGGACAGGTAAGGCTGCGCAATCCTGCACACTGACACTAAAGGTGGCTTGAGATAGCGGGCCTGCTCCGATACGGGAACGGGCAGTGCCTCATTCGCAGGCGTGTTTTTTCGGCAACCAATCGCGGTTTCGCGTGTTGGAAAGCCCAAGGGGAAACAAGAATCATGACAAGTCACGATATGGAAAAGGCCGAGGCTACCTACGGCGGGTTTATGGCGACGCTCAAATGGGCGGTGCCGGTGATTGCGGTGATTGTGTTCATCGTCGTCGCGCTGATCGCCAGCTAAGCGCGCGCGCCAGTGAAAATCGCCATCCTGAAAGAACGCGCGCCCGGTGAGACGCGCGTTGCCGCCACGCCGGAAACGGCCAAGAAGTTTGCAGCACTGGGCCTGACGGTCGCGGTGGAGGCAGGGGCCGGGGTGGTCGCTTCGATCACCGATGCCGCCTATGCGGAAAGCGGCGTCACCATCGGTGATGCGGCGGCAACGGTGAAGGATGCCGATATTGTTCTGGGCATTCAGGCGCCCGATGTGGCCCTGCTGGCCGGGGCGAAGCCGGGCGCATGGGTCGCCGCGCTGTTCGATCCGTTCACCCGCCGCGATGTGGTGGATGCCTATGCTGCGGCAGGCATTGAAGCGCTGAGCATGGAATTCATGCCGCGCATCACCCGTGCGCAGAGCATGGACGTACTGTCATCACAGTCGAACCTTGCCGGCTACAAGGCGGTGCTGGCGGCAGCGGACGTTTATGGCCGCGCTTTCCCCATGATGATGACCGCGGCCGGCACGGTGCAGGCCGCGCGCGCTTTCATCATGGGCGTGGGCGTTGCAGGGCTTCAGGCGATTGCCACGGCGCGCCGCCTGGGGGCGCAGGTTTCGGCAACCGACGTGCGCTCGGCGACCAAGGAACAGATCCAGTCGCTGGGCGCCAAGCCGATCTTCGTCGAGAATGTCGCCGGGATCGAAGGCGAAGGTTCAGGCGGCTATGCCACCGAAATGAGCGAGGAATACCAGAAGGCGCAGGCCGAACTGGTTTCGTCACACATTGCCAAGCAGGACATCGTGATCACCACCGCGTTGATCCCGGGTCGCGCCGCGCCGCGTCTGATCACCGATGCGCAGATTGCGACGATGAAGCCCGGCAGCGTGATCTTCGATCTCGCAGTGGCGCAGGGCGGGAATGTCGAAGGTTCGGTGCCGGATCAGACCGTGGTCAAGCACGGCGTCAACATCATCGGCTTTTCGAACACGCCCGCGCACCTTCCGGCTGATGCCTCGGCATTGTTTGCGCGCAACCACTACAACTTCCTCAGCGCCTTCTGGGACAAGGAGGCGGGCAAGCCTGTGCTGGACGAGGAAATCGGAGGCGCGATCCGCCTGACGCAGGGCGGCAAGATCGTGAATGAAAGGCTGCTGGGTTGACCCTGCGGCAGGCCGGGGACTGGCTGCGTCAGCACCGTTGGCCCGTGACTTTCGTTTGCGTGATCGTGTTTGGATACAGCTACGGCAAGGACATGGCGCTGCGCGACAATGCTCGCGATGCGGCTTTGGTTCAGGGGACCGAATAATGGACTTCATCTCAATTCTCAGCATCTTCGTGCTGGCCTGCTTTGTGGGCTATTACGTTGTCTGGTCGGTGACCCCGGCGCTGCACACCCCGCTGATGGCGGTGACCAACGCGATTTCTTCGGTGATTATCGTCGGCGCGCTGATAGCGGCGGCCGAGGCGGAGAACCCGGTGGCCAAGTATCTCGCGCTGGCGGGCGTGGTGATGGCGAGCATCAACATCTTCGGCGGCTTTGCCGTGACCGAGCGGATGCTCGCGATGTACAAGAAAAAGGAGAAGTAAGTGATGACCTTCTCCATACTTTCCGCCGCCGCATCGGGCGAGGGCGCAACGCCCGCCTGGGCGATGCTGGCCTATCTTGTGGCAGGCGTGTTCTTCATCCTCGCGCTGCGCGGGCTTTCGAGCCCGGCGACCTCGCGTTCGGGCAACCGCAACGGCATGATCGGCATGGCGATTGCGGTCGGCACGACGCTGATCATGCACGGCACCAATCTGGTCGAGATCGGGATTGCTATTGGTATTGGCGCGATCCTTGGCGTCACCATCGCGCGGCGCATCGCCATGACCGCGATGCCTGAACTCGTGGCGGGTTTTCACAGCCTTGTGGGTCTTGCCGCCGTGGTGGTGGGTCTTGCCGCATGGCTCAATCCCGGGGCGTTCGGCATTCTGGTGCCGGGTGACCAGATTGATCTGGCAGGCCTTCCGATACGCGAGGTAATCAATCCAGTCAGCCGCATCGAACTAGGCCTCGGCATTGCGATCGGGGCGATTACCTTCTCGGGCTCGATCATCGCCTTCCTCAAGCTTTCGGGCCGGATGGGCGGTTCGCCGATCATGCTGCCGGGGCGGCATGTGATCAACCTCGGCACGCTGGTGGCGATCCTTGGCCTGATCGCGCTTTACACCATCTCGCCCGATGGCGGCGCGGGCGAGGGCTGGATGATTCTGGCCATCGCTGTGCTGGCCTTCATCATCGGCTTCCTGCTGATCATCCCGATTGGCGGGGCGGATATGCCCGTCGTGGTGTCGATGCTGAACTCCTATTCGGGCTGGGCGGCGGCGGCGATGGGCTTCACGCTGGGCAACTCGGCGATGATCATCACCGGGGCGCTGGTCGGCTCGTCCGGCGCGATCCTCAGCTACATCATGTGCCGCGCGATGAACCGCAGCTTCATTTCGGTGATCGCGGGCGGGTTTGGCGCAGCGCCCGAAGCAGGCGGCGCAGGCGGCGCGCGCGAACAGCGGCCTTACAAGCAGGGCAGCGCGGAAGATGCCGCCTACATGCTCGAACAGGCCGAAAGCGTCATCATCATTCCC
Organism: Porphyrobacter sp. AAP60; assembly: GCF_001296025.1. Classification (GTDB taxonomy): domain Bacteria; phylum Pseudomonadota; class Alphaproteobacteria; order Sphingomonadales; family Sphingomonadaceae; genus Erythrobacter. The sequence goes on from NZ_LJHV01000002.1 coordinate 24,100, forward strand.
GGTTACGGGATGGCGGTTGCCCAGGCCCAGCACGCGCTGCGCGAAATGGGCGACAAGCTGAAGGAAAAGGGTGTGACGGTGAAATACGCCATCCACCCTGTCGCGGGCCGTATGCCGGGGCACATGAACGTGCTGCTCGCCGAAGCATCCGTGCCTTACGATGAAGTCTTCGAGCTCGAAGACATCAACTCCGAATTCGCCCAGTGCGATGTCGCCTTCATCATCGGCGCGAACGACGTGGTGAACCCTGCGGCCAAGACCGACAAGTCCAGCCCCATCTACGGGATGCCGGTGTTCGATGTCGACAAGGCCAAACAGGTGTTCTTCATCAAGCGTTCGATGGGCGGCGTCGGTTACGCGGGCGTCGATAATGACGTGTTCTACATGAACCAGACTGTCATGCTGCTGGCCGATGCCAAGAAGATGGTCGAGGAAATCGTCAAGTCGCTCGACTGATGAAGAAGCTGGTTATCGGCCTTCTGCTGATTGCGCTTCTGGCGGGCGGGGCGGTGTTTTCCGGCCTCGCCAACCCGCTGATAGAGCGGCAGGTGGCAGGCGCGCTAGTGCAATCGGGCATCGGTGAAAGGCGCGCCCAATGCATGGCCGCGCGGATGGTTGACCGCCTTAGCATCGTGCAGCTGTGGCAATTGCGGCAGGCGATGGCGCCGCTCGAAGGCGAGCCGGGCGAAGCTTATGGCCTTGGCGAGCTGGTCAAGCGTCTGCGCCGGGTCGGCGATGGCGAGACGGTGGCCGTGCTCACCACCAGTGCCGGGCTGTGCGCATTGGGGATTGGCTAGAGCGCGACTGCCTGACACTTGCCTTTTCTCCCCCGCTTGCGCCACAGTGTGCAGCGGAGAGGGAGTACATCATGAAACGACTGGCACTTGCCGCTGCGCTGCTGGCCACGACCCAAGGATTTGGCGCGCCGCTCGCCGCTGAAACGCACAAGGTTGCACCGGGCGAGGGCGCTGCTACCCGCTTGCAGGAGGCCCTGATCCTCGCCGCTCCGGGTGATGTGATCGAACTGGGCGCAGGGCGGTTTGTCATGACCGATGGCCTCAGCCTCGATGTCGATAATGTCACGGTGCGCGGCGCTGGCATGGATGAAACCGTGCTCGATTTCACCAATCAGCAGGGTGCGGGCGAGGGGCTGCTGGTTACCAGCGACAATGTCACCTTGCGCGATTTCGCCGTTGAAAACGCCAAGGGCGACGGGATCAAATCCAAGGGCGCGGACCAGATCATCTACCATGGTTTGCGGGTCGAATGGACTGGCGGGCCAAAAGCCAGCAACGGCGCTTATGGTATCTACCCGGTCGAAAGCACGAATGTGCTGGTGCAGGAAAATTATGTGCGCGGCGCATCCGATGCGGGAATCTATGTCGGTCAGTCGGAAAACATCATCGTGCGCCGCAACCGCGTTGTCGAAAATGTTGCCGGGATCGAGATCGAGAACTCCAATCACGCCGAAGTGACCGAAAACCTTGCCACGCAAAACACCGGCGGCATTCTGGTGTTCGATCTGCCGGGATTGCCCAAGGTGGGCGGTGGCAGCGTGCTGATTTCCCGCAACGCTGTGATCGACAACAACACTGACAATTTCGCGCCTGAAGGCAATATCGTCGCCAGCGTTCCTGCTGGAACCGGCGTGATGGTGATGGCCAACCGGCAGGTGCACATCCGGGATAATGCCTTGGTGAACAATGGTACCGCGAACGTTCTGCTCACCGCATATTCGCAGGATTTCAGTGATGAACGTTATGAACCGCGCCCTGTCGATATCCTGATCAGCGGCAATATTTATGGCCGCGCCGGTTTTGCACCGGACTTTCCCGGCGGCGGAGATCTGAAATCGGCGTTTGGCGGTGATCTGCCCGCAATCATTACTGATGGCCGGCATCAGGAATTGAAGGTGTGGGACCTGCAACCGATCCTTTCCCTGGGCCTGACCGACGTGAAGCAGGCTTTCGATCAGGCAAATCCGGCAGTTACCGTGCCTGATATCCCGCAGATATTGCCGCCTGTCGCCAGCCTTTCTGTCAAGCTGCCGCAGGAAATGGAGGCGCGGCTGAAGTGAGGCAGGCGACGCTTCTGGCCCTGTCGTTCGGCCTGCTGATGGCCTCGATTGCCGGCGCGCGCACGCCGGCGTCGGTGAACGATGCCGCCGTGATCGACGGCATGGCCCGCCACCTGTCTGAATATCGCTTTTTCGTCCTTCCCCAGACGCAGGTGCCAGCGCGGGGTGTCCACCCCTATACGCTCAACACGCCCTTGTGGTCGGACGGGGCGGACAAGCTGCGTTTCATCTACCTGCCTGAAGGCACGCAGCTGGCGGCAGACGGGCAAGGCCTGCTGCAATTCCCCGTCGGCGCGGCGATCATCAAGACCTTTGCCTTTGGCGAAGGGGCGGACCGCCGCCTGATCGAAACCCGCGTGCTGCTGCACCGTGCCGATGGCTGGACGGCACTGCCCTATCGCTGGAATGCCGAGCAGACCGAGGCGACACTGGCTCTGGCTGGCGGGCGCATCGATCTGGTGACGCCTGCGGGGGAAGCGATCTCCTATGCCATCCCCAACAAGAACCAGTGCAAATCCTGCCACGGCAAGGATGGCGAAGTGATCCCGATCGGCCCCAAAGCGCGTAATCTGTCTGCCGAATGGCTGGACGATATGGGCCGCAAGGGCTGGCTTGCAGGTGACACTTCCGGCGGCGACCGGCTGCCTGACTGGCGCACCCATGCCAGCGGCCCTGCCACGCCGCTGGCACGCGCTTACCTTGATGTGAACTGCGCCCATTGCCATCAGCCGGGCGGGGGCGCGTCCAATTCGGGCCTCGATCTGCGCTGGGAGCAGTCGGACGCGCAGGCTATCGGCATCATGAAGCGCCCGGTCGCCGCAGGGCGCGGGGCGGGCGGGTATGATTTCTCGGTATTGCCGGGCCAGCCTGACAAGTCGATCCTGCTGTACCGGATGAACAGCGCCGAACCCGGCGTCGCCATGCCGGAACTGGGCAAGGCGAGCGTTGACCGAGAAGGCGGGGCCGTGGTGCGGCGCTGGATATTGGAGATGACACCGAAATGAAATGGGTCTGGCGCGGGTTGCTCGCGATTGTTGCGCTGCTGGTGGCCGCTTTCCTGATCTTTCGCACGCCCGATACCGATGCGGCGGAAATGCGGGCCAAGTATGGCGGGCCGCCCTCGCAATTCGTTGATATCGGCGGCGGCGTAACCGTCCACCTGCGTGATGAGGGGCCCAAAGATGCGCCTGCGATCCTGCTGCTGCATGGCTCCAACGCCGATCTTCATACGTGGGAGCCATGGGCCGCAGCGCTGAAGGGCGAATACCGCGTGATCCGGTTCGATCAGGTCGGCCATGGCCTGACCGGGCCTGACCCGCAGCATGATTATAGCCGCGACAATTACGTCGCCGATGTGCGGCAAGTGGCAGACAAGCTGGGGCTGGATCGCTTTATCCTTGGCGGCAATTCGATGGGCGGGAAACACGCGCTGGCCTTTGCCGCGGCACACCCTGAGCGGGTGGCGGGCCTTGTGCTGGTTGATGCCAGCGGCGGGCCGATGCTGGAGGACAAGGGCGACAAGGCCCGGAAGGACAGCGGCGGCGGCAATATCGGCTTCACCATCGCGCAGACGCCGGGAATCAATCTGCTGGTGGAACAGATCACGCCGCGCGGCCTGATTGCCCAAAGCCTTGAACAGTCGGTTTCAGTCAAATCGGTGGCGAGCGAGGCGGCGGTGGATCGTTACTGGGAACTGCTGCGCTATCCCGGCAACCGGCGTGCGACGCTCAAGCGTTTTGGCTATCCCTATGAACCGCTGACCGAGGGCGAGATTGCGGCGATCACCGCGCCGACGCTGATCCTGTGGGGCGAGGAAGACCGGCTGATCCCGCTGGCTGCCGGGCAGTGGCTGGCAAAGACAATGCCCAATGCCACGCTGAAAGCCTATCCGCAGATCGGCCACCTGCCGCAGGAAGAAGCGGTCAGCGCGACGCTTGCCGATCTCGGGCCGTGGCTTACCGATCACGCTCCCGCCCCAAAGCCCGAATAACTCCCGCAGCATTGCCTAGGGCACTGGACGGGCAGAGTGCTTGGCCGTTACATCTGTTCGCAACTGCACACAGAATCGAAGGGACGGCCGGCTTTGCGCAAACTGGGGATCATCGGCGGCATGAGCTGGGTTTCGACCGCGACCTATTATGACCGTATCAACCGCATCGTCCAGAAACGCGCCGCCCCGATGGCGAGCGCGCCGCTGCTGATCGAAAGCCTGGATTTCTGCCAGCTTTATGCCCTGGCCGAAGAACGCGACTGGCAGCGCGCATCGGAAGTGCTGGTGGACAGCGCCAAACGACTGGAAGGGGCAGGGGCCGAAGCGCTGATCATCGGCGCCAATTCCATGCACCGCCTGTATGATGATGTTGCGGCTGCGGTCGACATCCCGATCCTGCACATTGCCGAATATGTCGGCATGGCGATGAAGCGGGCGGGCACCACCAGCGCTGCATTGCTGGGCACCCGCAATGTGATGACCGAAAGTTTCTACCGCAAGCGGCTGGTTGCCCACGGTATCGATCTGTTGCCGCCCAACATGGAATATGTCGAGATGCTCGACCGGATCATCTATGATGAACTGATGGTCGGCAAAGTCACGCGCGAGGCGGAGCGGACGCTGAAGACGATCATCACCAACAAGGCGCAGGAAGGTGCCAGCGCGATCGTGCTGGCCTGCACCGAACTGGATCTGGTGGTCGATGTGGATGCGAACGTGTTGCCGATCTTCGACAGCACGCGAATCCACTGCGAGGCCGCGGCCGACTGGATCCTTGAACAGGAAATCGCGGACTAATCCTCGGCTCGTCGGGGCGGCAGGCCGTTTCGCCGTATTGCAGCATTTTGCACAGCGCAAAGGTTTGCAAAGGTTAACGCTCGCGACTAGGCGCCGCCGCGGATTTTGCCACGGAAACGTAACAGGCATCATCCGGGTCTTCGGGTCGCACCGACAGGCCCTTGGGGCCGTTCTCCTCCCCCCCAATCACCGGAGGGCGGCCCCATAATATCTCCCCACATCACCAGTTTCGCCGGATTTGCCGCAGGTTCCCGACCTGTTCCGGTTGAGGTGCGCTGCCGCCTCCCCTAGTTGGCGAGAGATGCCCCGCGCCCCCTACGCCGCCAACCCCGAAGCCCATGGTCCGCGCGAGTGGAGCGGTACGCCCGAAGGCGGAACCCGCGGCCCGCGCAGCGCCTTCCAGCGCGATCGTGACCGGATCATCCATTCTATGGCGTTCCGTCGGCTGAAATCGAAAACACAGGTGTTCATCGCCCCCGATGGCGATCATTACCGCACCCGTCTGACCCACAGCCTTGAAGTCGCGCAGATCGGCCGCGTGCTGGCGCGCGCGCTGGGTCTTGACGAAGATCTGACCGAAGCGCTGTGCCTTGCGCATGATCTGGGCCACCCGCCCTTCGGCCATGCGGGCGAGGCGGCCCTATCTGACGCGATGGAGCGCCACGGCGGGTTCGATCACAATGCGCAGGCGTTACGCACGGTGATGCGGATCGAATGCCCCTATCCGCAGCATGACGGGCTGAATCTGACATGGGATCTGCTGGAAGGCCTCGCCAAACATAACGGCCCGGTTACCGCGCCGGGCTGGGCGCTGGCGGAACTGGACGATGCATTCCCGCTGGAGCTGGAAACCTGGCCTTCGCTGGAAGCGCAGATTGCGGCGGTGGCGGATGACATCGCCTATGACAATCACGACATCGACGATGGCCTGCGCGCCGGGTTTTTGAGCCTTGATGATCTGCTCACACTCGATTTCCTCGCAGACCAGTGGCGTAGCGTCGAAAAACGCTTTCCCCACGCGCCAAGGGAGCGTCTGCTGCGCGAGATGATCCGCGACCAGATCGGCCTGATGGTGAATGATGTGCTTGAACATACCGCCGCGCAGACAAGCGACGTGGGTTCGGTGGCCGAAGTGCGCGCGGCGGGACGGCAGTTGGCCGGCTTCTCGCCCGCAATGGCCGCGCAGGAACGGCGGTTGAAAAGTTTCATGTACGAACGCCTGTATTATCACCCCGAACAGGTGGCCGCAGCAGAGCGTGCGCGCGATGTGGTTGCGCGGCTGTTCGCCGCCTATTCGCAGGATGCGCGGCTGATGCCGGCCGATTGGCAGGCACGTCTGCCCGCGCAGGAACCGCAGCGCAGCCGTGCCATTGCCGATTTCATCGCCGGGATGAGCGATCGTTTCGCGATGCAGGCCGTCGATGCGATCTATGGCGAGCGGCCAAAGGGGTTGATCAATGTCTGATCCGCGGCGCACCGGCCCTGCGCGGGTGGCGCTGGTTGGCGCGACCGGGCTGATCGGGCGCCGCGTGATCGAAATTTCCAGCGCGGGTGATGATGTGCGGATTGTCGGCATTGCCCGGCGCGAGGCTGCGCTGCCGCCGGGTGCGCGGATGGAAATGTTCGTGGCAGAGCCGGACAAGTGGGGCGAAGTGCTGCAAGCGGTGCGTCCGCGTGCGTTGATCTGCGCGCTGGGCACCACCATGAAGAAAGCAGGCGGCGATGAAGCTGCCTTCCGCGCGGTCGATCACGATCTGGTGCTGGCCACCGCGCAGGCGGCAAAGGCGGCAGGCGTGCCCAACATGGTGTTGGTCAGCGCCGCCGGGGCCGATGCGCTCAGCAAGAACTTCTACATGCGAGTCAAGGGCGAGACCGAGGCCGCGCTGTCGAAGGTGGGTTTCAAGCGGCTCGATATCCTTCATCCGGGCCTGTTGCGGGGCACGCGTGAGGGTGATCTGCGGCTGGGGGAGCGCGCCGCGCTTATCGCCGCGCCGCTGGTCGATCCGCTGTTGTCGGGTTCGTGGCGGCGGTTCCGTTCGATAGACGGCGATGTCGTGGCCGAAGCGGCACTGGGTTTTGCGCTGCGCCGTGCGGGCGGGCGCTTTACCCATGATAATGATGCGATGCGCCGCGCGGCGCGTGAATGGCGCCGGACAGGCGAGATGGGAGAGGCTGCATGATCGACTGGAATGCATGGTTCAGCATGGTCAATCTGCTGGCGCTGATCGCCTGGGCCGCGCTGATCCTGCTGCCGCGCTGGCCAGCGCTGCTTTCGGGCGTGCTTTATCTGGGTGTAGGCCTGCTGTGCCTGATCTATTCTCTCGGGCTGATCGGAATACTCACCGGCCTGCTTTCTGCCGAGGGCGGCGGCGGCGCGGACTTTACCACCATTGCGGGCGTGCGAGCGATTTTCGGCAGCGATGCGGGCGTGACGATCGGCTGGACGCATTACCTCGCCTTCGATTTGTTCGTGGGTCTGTGGATCGCGCGTGATGCCGATGCCAAGGGCGTATCGCGCTGGGTGCAGGCACCGATCCTGCTGGCGACCTTCATGGCCGGGCCGCTGGGGCTGCTGCTGTGGCTCGGCATTCGCGAACCGATTGCGCGGCGGCAAGGGCGGTTTCGCTAGACCGGCGCGCAACCATGCGCTTAATCTCTTCCGCAAACGCTTTTGGGAGAGAGCACAATCATGGCGCGCAATGCCTATCACGATCATCACAATTTCGATGCGATCATGCACTTCTGGGCGAAGGAACGCCCCGATGGCCCGGCCTTCGATCAGGACGGGCGGATCATCACCTATGCCGGGGCCGATATTCTTACCCGCCAGTTGATCGCCCTGTTCAAGGCGCGCGATATTGCGCCGGGTGACCGTATCGCGTGGCTCGGCAAGAACCGCGATACATACTTCCTGCTTTACATTGCGGCAGCGCGGATGGGGGCGGTGATGGTGCCGGTCGGCTGGCGGCTGGCTCCGCGTGAGATTGCCTATATTCTCTCCGATACTGGGGCGAAGCTGGTGTTTGCCGATGCAGACTTTGTCGATACGGCCCACGCAGTCGCCGCCGATCTGCCCGCCAACCCGGAGGTGATCGAAGGGGAGGCGGCGCTGCGGGCAGCGGCCGGGTTCGAACCTGCGGATTACACCCCGCCCGGCGCCGATGATCCGGTGTTGCAGCTTTATACATCGGGCACCACGGGCAATCCCAAGGGGGCGATGCTGTCGAACACCAACCTGCTGGGCCTGCGCAATGCGGGCAACGAAGCAGGGCTGGATTGGCAGTATTACGAGCCCGACGACTGCATGCTGGTGGCCATGCCGTGCGCGCATATCGGCGGCACCGGGCTGGTGAACATCGCCGTGGCCAACGGCGTGCGTTCTCTGGTGCAGGCGGAGTTTACCCCCGTCGGTGTGCTTGAGGCGATCGAGGCCGGGGCCACCCACATGTTCATCGTGCCTGCCGCCTTGCAGATGGTGGTGCAGCACCCGCGCGCCGCGACCACCGATTTCAGCAACCTCAAATACCTGATGTATGGCGCCGCGCCGATGCCCTTGGAATTGCTGAAGGAAGCGGTGCGGACCATGCCGACCACCAAATTCCTGCAAGCCTATGGCATGACAGAAACCAGCGGCACGATTTCGATCCTGCCGCCGGAAGATCACTCGACAACAGGCAACCAGCGGATGCGCTCGGCCGGCAAGGCCTGCCCCGGCGTGGAGATCGAAGTGCGCGATGCCGAAAACCGCGAAGTGCCCCGCGGCGAAATCGGCGAGGTCTGCATCCGCTCGCCGTCCAACACCGCCGGTTACTGGCGGCTTCCCGAGGCCACGGCCAAGACAATCGACCCCGACGGCTGGCTGCACACCGGCGATGCAGGCGTGATGGACGATGATGGCTATGTCTATATCCAGGACCGCATCAAGGACATGATCATCTCCGGCGGCGAGAACGTCTATCCCGCCGAAGTCGAAAGCGCGATTTACGGCCACCCCGCCATCGCCGAGGTCGCGGTGATCGGCGTGCCGAGCGCAAAGTGGGGCGAGGAGGTCAAGGCCTGCGTCGTCGCCAAGCCGGGGCACGAGGTTGATGCCGCCGATGTGATCGCTTGGGCACGGGAACGGATTGCCGCGTTCAAGGCGCCCAAAAGCGTCGATATCATCCCGCTGATGCCGCGCAACGCCAGCGGCAAGATCCTGCGCCGCGAACTGCGCGCGCCCTATTGGGAAGGGCAGGAGCGCCAAGTTTCATGAGCGCAAGACAACACGCGCCCGCCACGCTGCGCAACCGCGATCCGATTGCCGAGGTGCTGGCACGTGAATTGCCCGCCAGCGGCACGGTGCTGGAAATCGCAGCGGGAACGGGGGAACACGCGGTGTACTTCGCCGAACGCTTCCCTGCGCTGACATGGCAGCCGACCGATCCTTCGGCAGAGGCACAGGCTTCGATTGCGGATTACGCGGCGGAGTATGAGGGCATCAATCTCGCCGCGCCGCTGCTGCTGGATGCTGCGGCACCCGATCACTGGCCGGTTGCGGCGGCTGACGCGATTGTCTGCATCAACATGGTACATATCAGCCCGTGGGAGGCGACGCTGGGCCTGTTTGCCGGGGCTGCTCGTGCGCTGGCTGCATCAGGCGGGCCGCTGATTCTTTATGGCCCGTACATCGAACAGGGCGTGGAGACTGCGCCCTCCAACCTCGATTTCGATGCCAGTCTCAAAGCGCGCAATCCGCTTTGGGGCCTGCGCAAAGCCGAAGCGCTGGATGAGGTCGCGGCAACCCACGGCATGGGGCGGACAGCACGTTACGCACTGCCCGCCAACAACATCATGCTGGTTTACCGGGGCTAGTTTCCGGCAAGATCAATCAATCGCGCGTTCGCCTGCGCGGCCGACCGATTTGATATCGTCACCCACGCCTTGCACGGTGTTGCAGGCGGTTGCCGACAGAGTGATCGCAGCGAGTGCGGCGGCAGCAAGCATATTGCGGAACATCAGGCAGATCCTTTCGATTGATTCAAAGTCGTTCAATGCATGAAGCTACAAAAGTATTCCTGACAAAAGCATGAAGCCACCGCAATCGCTGCGTTCGGTCAGATTTCTTCCTTCACTTCGCGCGATGCGGACTGGAGGTCTTCGCCGGCGCCTTCGACAGTGTTGCAGGCCACAGTGGTGACAGCAACGGTGCCGAGTGCCAGCACGGTGACAATGTTACGGATGGTCATGGCAGTGTTCTCCTACGGGAATGCCCGTCAGCCGCAACCGGGCTCCGCGCCGCAAAGGTCCATCCTAGTCGCCGGAATGCACCCGGGATCGGGCAAGTTGCCGTTCACGCCATGCAATCAGCAGTCCGGCAGCGATAATCAGCGGTGCGCCAAACCATAGGCTGGCAGGCGCAGCGCGGTCGAACACGGCGTAGCCATAGAAGCTGGCCCACAGCAGCGCCGTGTAATCCATCAGCAGGATCACCGCCGCCGATCCGAACCGCAGTGATGTGGTGAGCAGGATTTGCGCCAGCACCCCCATCAGCGCCATCGCCAGAATAATCAGCCAGGTTTCGCCATCATGCGCGCCGATTACGAAGGGCATGCCCAGCGCGGCAACCGGCGTGCTGAGCGCTGCAAACCAGAACACGATGCTCCACGGGTTTTCTGTCTTGTTGAGATCCTGGATCTGGAAACTGATGAGCGACACCATCAGCGGGGCCATGAGTCCTACAGCGATGCCCACCACGCTAACGCCTTCATGCAGTCCGCCAAATGGCTGCATCACCACGATCACACCGGCAAAGCCGATCACCACCGCCGCCCAGCGATAGGGGCCGATCTTCTCGCCGAACAGCACCATGGCGATCAGCACGGCAAAGACCGGCGCGGTAAAGCCCAGCGTGGTCGCTTCTGCCAGTGGCAGCAGCAACACCGCGCCATAGGTGAACAGCATGCCGAACAATCCGGTGGCAGAACGGCGGGCATGGGACGGCAGCCGGGTGGTCTTCAGCACGGCAAGGCGGCCCGACAAGGTCAGCCCGGTGCCGATCAGGACCGCCGCCAGCAACTGCCGCCAGAAGATCAGTTCAACCAGATGCGCGCCGCGTTCGCCTGCCAGCTTCACCAGCATCGCCATCGTTGCCAGCGCGAGCGCGGCCAGCAGCCGGATACCAAGCGCCAGCAGCGGGCGGGGGCGGGCGATCGAGCCATCCATCGCGGGTGGGCTTGGCCGAGGCGCAGGGATTGCGCAAGCGCGTGCGAAGCCCATATGCGCGGGTAATGGATGCTATCACCCAATTCGAACTGCTTAGCGATGCAGGCCAGCTGGCGATTACCGGCGGGCTGCTGTGGGTGTTTGCGGCGTTTGCCGGTGTGATGGAACGCCGCCGGGCCAAGCGCCGCGATGTCGACCGGCTGGAACAGGTCGGCTGGGTGCCGTGGCTGGGCCTGTTCATGCTTTCCGCGATGATCGGCGGCGGGATGCTGGCGATGAGCTTGCCTGCGGTGATCGGGAGTATGTAACCCGCCAAGGCGGCTGTCGCTGACCAAACGACGCCGAAGGCGTCGCAAGGCCGACCGGCCGCCGGCCGGTTAGGCCGAATGATCCGGGCCGGACGGCCCGGATCAGCGTGTCAGAGACACGCCTCCAAATAAGCCTGATCAAACCCGAACTGGCGGGCCTTTTCCAGCGTGTAGGGGCGCAGGCCCGAAGCGCGGAATTCGCCGAGGATCTTCCCGTCGTCGGTCTCGTCCAGGTATTCGAACTTGAACAGTTCCTGCGTCACGATCACATCGCCCTCCATCCCGATCACTTCGGTGATGTTGGTGGTGCGGCGCGAACCATCGCGCAGACGCTTTACCTGCACGATCAGATCGACCGATTCGGCGATCTGGCGGCTGATGGCTTCCTTGGGGATCTTGATGTCGCCCATCAGGATCATGTTTTCCATACGGCCAAGGCATTCGCGCGGGCTGTTGGCGTGGAGCGTACACATCGACCCATCGTGACCGGTGTTCATCGCGGCGAGCAGATCGAAACATTCCGCGCCGCGAATTTCCCCCAGGATGATGCGGTCAGGGCGCATACGCAGGGCGTTCTTCACAAGATCGCCGATGGTGATCGCGCCTTGCCCTTCAAGGTTGGGCGGGCGGGTTTCCAGCGGCAGCCAGTGCGGCTGTTGCAGGCGAAGTTCGGCCGCATCTTCGATGGTCAGCACGCGCTCGCCCGGATCGATCATTTTCGACAGGGCGTTGAGCATGGTGGTTTTACCCGAACCCGTACCGCCTGAAATGACGACATTCATCCGGCACGCGCCTGCGATTTTCAATGCCGTACACATCTTGTCCGACATCGAACCGAAGTCGCGCAGCATATCGAGCGTGATCGGCTTTTCGGAAAACTTACGAATCGAGATCGCGGTGCCGCGCAGCGACAGCGGCGGCACGATCACGTTCACACGAGAGCCGTCCTTGAGGCGGGCGTCAGCCAGCGGCGTGGTCTGGTCAACGCGGCGGCCGACCTGGTTCACGATCCGCTGGGCGATCTGGAACAGGTGCTGTTCGTCGCGGAACCGGATCGGGGCAAGGGTCAGCTTGCCCTTCTTTTCGATGTAGGTCTGATCCGGCCCGTTGACCATGATATCGGACACGTCGGGATCGTTCAGCAGTTCTTCGAGCGGGCCAAAGCCGAGCAGCTCGTCGATCAGCACCTTTTCCAGCGCAAACTGTTCGCGCCGGTTCAACGTGACCTTCAGTTCGGCCAGCACTTCAAGGATGATCGGGCGGAATTCTTCGGAGAGTTCTTCCTTTGACAGCGTTGCCGCCGCTTCGGGATCAACCCGTTCGAGCAGGCGCGGGAGCACCTGTTCTTTGATCTTGTGGACGCTGGCTTCAAAGCCGCCGACTTCGGAACTGCCATCGTTGACCGAAGTCATGCGTTCGTTCAGGCGATCCATCGCCTCTGCCGTGGTGGTAGGGCGGCCGGCCGAAGGCGCAGGGGCTGGCCGATCAGGGGCAGCTTCGCCGGGAATCGGCGGGAACTGTTCGCCGCCACGCGGCGCTGCGCCGTTCGCCCCTTTCATCGGACGGGCTACACCAAAGGCAGGCCGTGCGCCGGTTTTCACCCCGCTGACATTACCTTTTTTGCCAAATGCGCTCATTCCCAGCCCCCAGGCTCTCAACCATTACGCCGCTTTCGCGCCAATCTTCCGAATGGTGCGTCTCGAAGAATGGTGAATAATCGGGAAAGGTTGTTTTTTTCCTAAGGATCGCGGCTGCGGCATGGGAGGAGGCTTCGGGGCAGAGGCATCGCTGAAGAGGCACCGGCGGCTTGCCATTCGCTCTGCCGCGCCGCAAAGGCCCGCGTCATGAATGATTACCAACGCAGCGGGCTGGGACTGGCCGTCGCCGGTTTCATCTGCCTTTCGCTCGGCGATGCTGTGGTGAAATCCATGGCGGATCAATGGCCCGCGATTGCCGTGGCGGCCTTGCGGTTCAGCATCGGCGGGGCGGTTCTGTCTGTGCTGTTGCTGCGCAGCGAAGGGCCGCGCGCATTCATTCCCACCCACCCCTGGCTGCAACTGGCCCGCGGCATTTGCCTTGCGGTGGCTTCGGTCAGCTTTTTTTCGGCGATTTATCTGATGCCGCTGGCCGAAGCGATGGCGATTGCCTTTCTGTCGCCGGTGCTGACCCAGTTGCTGGCAGGCGTGCTGCTGAAAGAGGTGATCCACCGCCGGGTCTGGTATGCGTCGCTGGCGGCCTTTGCCGGGGTGCTGATCGTGCTGCGGCCCAATCTGGCCGAACTGGGCCTGGCCGCGCTGCTTCCGTTGAACGCGGCGCTGTTCATGGCGTTGCTGATGATCACCAACCGCGCCAGCGCCGGGCAGGGCAGTGCGCTTTCGATGCAGGTCTTTGTGGCGCTTGTCTGCGCGCCGATCCTGATTGCTGGCGCGGCGGCAGCGCGGCTTTCGGGCATTGCGGCGTTCGAATTCGGCTGGCCGAGCTGGGATGTGGTGCTGCGCTGCGCAGTTGTGGCCTTCACTGCCAGCGCCGCACACTGGCTGGCCTATGTCGGCGCGGCGCGGGCAGGGGCGGCGGCGATTGCGCCGGCGATCTATGTCCAGATGATTTCGGCCATCGGTCTGGGGTGGTGGTGGTTTGGTGACCGGCCCGATCTTGCCACGCTGGCCGGCGCTGCGCTGATCGTCGGATCGGGGCTGTATCTGTGGCAGGCCGGAAAATCGCCGCGAACCACGTAATTGCGGGGCTTGCTGTTAAGGCCTGCACGGTTAGAGCATGGGCTGACAGACAAGAGGGAATGGCAGGCAATGTGCGGCATTATCGGGATTGTGGGCAATACAAGCGTTGCCGACCGGCTGGTCGATGGGCTCAAGCGGATGGAATATCGCGGCTATGACAGCGCCGGGATCTGCACGTTGCATGAAGGCGCATTGGTGCGCCGCCGCGCAGAAGGCCGTCTTGCCAATCTGGTGACGGTGCTGGCAGGCGACCCCGCCCCCGGCAATGTCGGTATTGCACATACCCGCTGGGCCACCCACGGCGCGCCGACCGCTGCCAATGCCCACCCCCATGCCACCGGCGAAGTGGCGATCGTGCACAATGGCATCATCGAGAACTTCAAGGAATTGCGCGCCGAACTCGCCGCGAGGGGCCGTGTGTTCGAAAGCGAGACCGATAGCGAGGTGGTCGCCCACCTGATCTCTGCCGAGGTTGAGGCCGGGGCCGATCCGGTCGAGGCGGTGCGCGAAGTGTTGCCGCGTCTGCGCGGTGCCTTTGCGCTGGCCATCGCCTTCCGTTCGCATCCTGACCTGTTGATCGGCGCGCGGCTGGGGTCGCCGCTGGTGCTGGGATATGGCCCCGAAGGCGATGATGCGGAGATGTATCTCGGGTCTGACGCGCTGGCGCTCGCCCCGCTGACGCAGCGCATCAGCTATCTGGAAGAAGGCGATTATGTTGTGCTGCGGCGCGACGGCGCACAGATCTACGATCTCGAGAACACCCCGGTGACGCGTGAAATCCGCGCCTCGGGCGCTTCGGCGGCGGCGGTGGAGAAGGGCAATTACCGCCACTTCATGCAGAAGGAGATTTACGAGCAGCCCACCGTGGTGGCGCAGACGCTCGCCTCTTATTTGCGCCGTTCTGACAATTCGGTTGCGCTGCCGCAGATCGATTTCGACCTGTCGAGCATCCGCCGCCTGACCATCGTGGCCTGCGGTACATCTTTTTACGCGGCGATGGTGGCAAAATACTGGTTCGAACAATTCGCCCGCGTGCCGGTGGATATCGATGTGGCGAGCGAGTTCCGCTATCGCGACCCGGTGCTGGAAGAGGGCGGGCTTGCGCTGTTCATTTCTCAGAGCGGGGAGACGGCGGACACGCTCGCCGCGCTGCGCCATTGCAAGGCCAACGGGCAGACCATCGGCGTAGTCGTCAACGTGCCGACCAGCACCATGGCGCGCGAGGCCGACCTGCTGCTGCCGACCCATGCCGGGCCGGAAATCGGTGTCGCATCGACCAAGGCTTTCACCTGTCAGCTGGCCGTGCTGGCCGCGCTGGCTGCGCACATGGCGGTGAAAAAGGGCCGCTTGACCCGCGATCAGGAGGCCGAAATCGTGCGCCACCTGCTCGAAGCGCCAGCCGCACTGAACGCTGCGCTGGATCATGATGATGACATCGCGTCGATGGCCCATCTGATCGCGCCTGCCCGTGATGTGCTGTATCTGGGACGGGGCCAGGATTATCCCCTGGCGCTGGAAGGTGCGCTGAAACTCAAGGAAATCAGCTATATCCACGCCGAAGGCTATGCCGCAGGCGAGATGAAACATGGCCCGATCGCGCTGATTGACGATGCCGTGCCGGTGGTGGTGATCGCACCATCGGGCCCGTTGTTTGAAAAGACCGTGTCCAACATGGAAGAAGTGCGCGCCCGCGGCGGGCAGGTTGTGCTGATTTCCGATGCGCAGGGGCTGGCCGAAGCGGGGGACGGCTGCATCGCGACCATTGAAATGCCGGTGGTTCACCCGCTGATCGCGCCGCTGGTCTATGCAATCCCGGTGCAATTGCTGGCCTATCACGTCGCCGTGGTGAAGGGCACCGATGTCGATCAGCCGCGCAATCTCGCCAAGTCGGTGACGGTCGAATAATTCGCTGCTGATCCACCAGCAAGTTACGAAAAATCGCGCAAGATACCTGCAACCTTTACCGCAACCTAACCTTTGCCGACCTATGGGCAGGCATCGTGAATGAACTACCAACTCTAATCGTTCCTGCCCGCCCCGCAGAAGTGCCGGCTTCGGTCGTCCTCGGATTTTCCGACCGGGCAGACGTGGATTGGGCGCGGCTGCGCGGCCTGCAATATTCGGCGCTCGCCAAGATCGCGTTTTATCGCGTTTTTTCGCACGCGTTGCTGGCCGTGTTCGTCGCGCTAATCTACATGGACACCGTCGGGTTTCTCGGGATCGCTGGGTGGATTGCCGTGTTGGCCGCGGTGCATACGCGCGGATACAAGCTTGATCTGACGCTTGCCGATACCCAGCGGCGTCGTATCTCGCGCAACGAACTGAACCGCCAGACGATGACTGCGGTATTCTCCGGCCTTGTCTGGGGCAGCGCCGTGCTTGTGTTCCCGTTTTTCGGCACGCAGGGCGAACTGATGGCGATGCTGATCGTGATCGCGCTGATGGTTTCGGGCTCGGTCTTCTTCTTCACCGCCGCCCCGAAAGGCATCCTGTGCTTCAGCACGATCGTGAGCGTTGCCGCGATGCTGCAACTTGGCTTTCACGGCCACTGGATGGCGGTGGTGGCGGTGTTGCTGATGCTTGTTGCGGCCGTGATCGGCACGATCGAGGTGGGCCGCACCTATCTTGCCGCCCGCATGGCTGAAGCGGCTGTGACCGAAAAGGAAGAGGTTGTATCGCTGCTGCTGCGCGAGTTCGAGGAGAACGAGGCAGACTGGCTGTGGCAGATCGACCCGGCGCGGCGCCTGCGGTTGGTCAGCCCGCGCTTTGCTTTCGCGCTTGGGCGCACGCAGGAAAGCATCGAAAGCCGGCCTTTGCTTGAGATGATTGCAGGCAGCAATTGGGAAAGCGGGAACCTTCCGCCAAGCCTGCACGATCTGGCCGAACGGTTGAAGAACCGCGAGAATTTCTCGAACTTGCTGGTGCAGGTTTCGATCCTTGGCGAAGAACGCTGGTGGGAACTTTCCGGCACACCGATGCGCGATGAACAGGGCCGATTCACCGGCTTTCGCGGCGTAGGTTCGGATGTGACCGAACAGCGCAATTCGTCCGAAAAGATTGCCTATCTGGCACGGTATGACACACTGACGCATCTGCCCAACCGCCTCATGCTGACAGAAGCGCTGGGCGAAGCGGTGCGGTATTCGCATCAGTGGCGCGCACGCTGCGCGTTGCTGATGGTTGATCTGGACCGGTTCAAATCTGTGAATGATTCGCTCGGCCATCTGACCGGCGACAAGCTGCTGGCGCAGGTTTCAGCGCGGCTGCAATCACTGATGGGCGAAAACCAGATGGTCGGGCGATTGGGCGGCGACGAATTTGCGATCGTTCTGCGCGAGGTCCATTCCGCATCAGCCGTGCGTGATCTGGCACACCGGGTGATCGAACGGCTGACCGAACCCTATCAGGTCGATCACCATACGCTGTATATCGGCGCCAGTGTCGGCTCTGCCGAAGGCCCGCGTGATGGCCACAGCGTTGAAGAGTTGATGCGCAATGCCGACCTTGCGCTGTATCAGGCCAAGGATCTGGGCGGCGGCGCGCATTGCCGGTTCGAGCCCGCATTGCATGCCTCTGCCGAGGAACGCCGCAAGCTGGAGATGGCCTTGCGCAAGGCGCTGGGGCGCGATGAACTGTTGCTGCACTATCAGCCGGTGGTCGACGCCCGCAGCGAATCCGTGGTCAGTTTCGAGGCGCTGGTGCGCTGGAACAGCGCGGAACACGGCTTTGTCAGCCCCGGCAAGTTCATCCCGCTGGCCGAAGATACGCGCCTGATCGTGCCGATCGGCAAGTGGGTGATGCGCAAGGCGTGCGAGGAAGCTCGCAACTGGCCTGATCACGTCAAGGTCAATGTCAATGTCTCGCCCGAACAGCTGCTCGAGCCGGATTTCCATAACGACGTGATAGAAGCCCTCGCAGCCAGCGGCTTGCGGCCCGAACGGCTGGAAGTCGAAGTGACCGAAAGCATCTTCCTGCGCGATGCCACCGTGGCGCGCACTGCGCTGGAACGGGTGATGGCGCTGGGCTGTTCTGTCGCGCTTGATGATTTCGGGACGGGTTATTCTTCACTCGGCTATCTGCGCAAGCTGCGGTTCTCGACCATCAAGGTCGATCGCACCTTCGTGCAAGGCGCAGCGCAAGGCAGCGTCGAAAGCCTTGCGATCATCAACGCGGTGGTGGCGATGTGCAAAAGCCTCGATATGTCGACCACAGCGGAAGGGGTCGAGACATCAGAGGAAGCCGAACTGATCCGCAACCTTGGCTGCGACAAGATCCAGGGCTTCTATTTCGGGCGGCCAATGCCTGCCGAAGATGCGTTGAAGCTGTTCCAGATCGTGCGCGAAATGCGCGCCTGACCGGCCAGGTCAGGCGCTGGCGAAGGACGCCAGAATGCTTTCGAACAAGCGGCGCCCGTCTGTCCCGCCAAGAGCCGCAACCGCGGCCGGTTCAATCGCACGTTCCGGGTGCGGCATCATGCCCAGTACGCGGCCATTGGCGCTCAGCACGCCGGCAATATCGCGCGCCGAACCATTGCAGCTTTCGGCATAACGGAACGCCACGCGCCCTTCGCCTTCCAGCTGATCAAGCGTCTCGGCGTCGGCGAAATAATTGCCGTCATGGTGGGCCACAGGGATGCGGATGGTCTCGCCAGCCTGGTAACCTGCGGTGAACAGCGAATCAGTGTTGCCAACTGTCAGCGCGGCGGTGCGGCAGATGAAACGCTGACCGGCATTGCGCAGCAGCGCGCCGGGCAGCAGCCGTGCTTCGGTCAGCACCTGAAAACCGTTGCACACGCCAAGCACGGGTACGCCGCGATCCGCCGCCGCGATCACTGCGCGCATGATCGGGCTGGTCGCGGCCATCGCGCCGGAACGCAGATAATCGCCGTATGAAAATCCGCCCGGCAGCGCGATCAGATCGAGCCGGTCGGGCAGATCGGCATCGCCGTGCCATACGCGCAAGGCAGGCACGCCTGAAACCTGTTCCAGCGCCGTCGCCATATCGCGATCGCAATTGGAGCCGGGAAAAGTAATGACAGCCGCACGCAAGCCCATCACTTCGCTCCTTCGGCTACGCCCACAAACTCTATCGAGAAGCTTTCGATCACTGTGTTGGCCAGCAGCTTTTCACACATCGCGGTGATGGTGGCGTAATCGGTGCCGTCGGCGACATCGAGTTCGATCAGGCGGCCGATGCGCACATCTTCGACCCCGGCAAACCCCATGCCTTCGAGCGCGTGGTGCACCGCGCGGCCCTGCGGGTCGAGCACACCGGGCTTCAATCGGACGAGAACGCGCACTTGCATGGGTCTTTGCTCCATCTTCGCTGGGATCAGCCCGGTACCAATTGGCGCCGCTATAACGTGCCCGTGCGCTGGCGCAATCGCACTGATGCGGCTTCTGCACTGCCGGGGTTGCGCGGGGTCTGTCACAATCCGGTCAGGCAAGGACCGCGCTGTAACCTTCATGCAACATCTGCCTCAAGATTGCCGCCAATCGGACATTTTTACGCCACAAATGCGCGCCCAATCTCGCGCGAATCGGGCAAAACTGTCAGCGGCGAAAGTGCACACACTCTCCATTAGTGCCAATCAGGGGGCTTGTTCGATGTCTCACCGTTTTACTGCTATTCGCGCCGCATGGGCTGGGTCTACCATGCTTGCTGCCGCCATCGGCTTTGCCGCACCCGTCACCGCGCAGGACGACGCGGTATCCGAGGATGACGGCCAGCTTGCCACCATCATCGTCACCGCCAACCGCCGCGAGGAAAACTTGCAGGACGTTGCCGTTTCGGCAGACATTCTGGATGCTGAGCGTGTGGCATTGATCTTTAGCGGTGCGGGCGATGTCACTGCGCTGGCCGGCACCGTGCCCGGCCTCAACGTCGAAAGTTCGAACGGCCGCGTGGCCCCGCGCTTCTACATCCGCGGCCTTGGCAACACCGATTTCGATCTGGCCGCATCGCAGCCGGTTTCGGTGCTGCTCGACGATGTCGTACTTGAAAATGTGACCCTCAAGAGCTTCCCGATCTTCGATGTCCAGCGCGTTGAAGTGCTGCGCGGGCCGCAGGGTACGCTGTTTGGCCGCAATACCCCGGCGGGTATCGTCAAGATCGATTCGGTCAAGCCCAGCCACGACACCAGCATTGTATCGCAGCTGTCATTCGCCAGCCTCGACACGGTGTCGCTGAACGGCGCCTTCGGCGGGTCGGTGGTTCAAGATGTGCTGGCATTCCGCGTTTCGGCACAGCTGCAAACGCGTGGCGACTGGATCGACAACGACTTCGAAGACGGCCCCAACCCGCTGGGCGGCTTCACCGATTTTGCCGGGCGCGCGCAAGTGCTGTTCACGCCGAGTGACCGGGCAAGCGTGCTGGCCGCGGTCAATTTCCGCGATCTGGCTGGTTCGTCCACCTTTTTCCGCGCCAACATTCTCGGACCGGGCAACAACAACCTCAACGCCAACTATGATCGCAACACCGTATCCTATGACGCGGGCGGCGGTAACAACGCCGATTACCAGCAGTTCGGCGCGACGTTGACGGCGGCCTATGAGTTCGATGGCGCAACCCTCACCTCGATCACCAGCCGCTGGACCAGCAAAGGTTCCAGCCGCGGCGACGTGGATGGCGGCAACCTTGTGACGGGGCCTGGTTTCATCCCGTTCCCTTCGGATACGCAGGATTCGATTGATCTTGAACAGACCACGCAGGAAATCCGCCTCGCCTCGAATGGCGACGGGGCGCTCAGCTGGCAAATCGGCGGGTTCTATTTCGACAGCGATTTCGATGTCACCACCATCGGTTTCACCTTCCCGCCGCCGGTCACTGTCAACCACACCAACGAAGCGTGGGCGCTGTTCGGTCAGGTCAGCTACCAGCTGACCGACACCCTGCGCGCAACCGGCGGTCTGCGTTATACCGATGACGAAAAGGCGTTTTTCGTCCGCTCGGGCGCGGCGCCGCAGGCGGTCAGCGTGGGTGACAAACAGTTCGATTGGGACATCAGCCTGTTTGCTGATCTGTCAGACGATGCCGCCGTCTATGCCAAGGTTGCAAACTCGTTCCGCGGGCCGACCATTCAGGGCCGCGACGTCGCCTTCTTCAACCCCCCCTCAGTCGCGCAATCGGAGAACATCACCTCCTACGAAGTTGGCTTCAAGAGCGAACTGGCCGATCGCCGCGTGCGGCTCAATGGTGCAGTCTACTACTACACCGTCGAAGATCCGCAGTTCACCGCAGTCGGCGGCGCGGGCAATCTGGTGCAGTTGATCAACGCCAACAAGGGCGAAGCCTGGGGCGTTGAATTCGATGGCGCATTCCAGATCTCGTCGCAGTTTCTGGTGACGCTGGGCGTGGCCTACAATAACACCGAAATTCAGGATAACACCCTTGAGGTCGGCACCTGCGCACAGTGCACCGTTACCGATCCCACCCGCACCGTTGCAGGTGCGTTCGGCCCGGTGACCTTTGCCGCGATCAACGGCAACCCGTTCCCCAACGCGCCGGAGTGGAGTGGTGATCTGACCGCCCGCTATGGCATCCAGGTGGGCAACAGCGGCGAATTCTTCATCTTCACCGACTGGACCTATCTGGGTGATACAAACTTCCTGCTTTACGAAAGCCGCGAATTCAACGCCGGCAGCCGCATCGAAGGTGGTCTGAAAATCGGTTTTTCGGGCGATAACGGGCAGTGGGAACTGGCCGCATTTGCCCGCAACATCACCGATGAAGACAACGTGCAAGGCGTGGTCGATTTCAACAACAACACCGCCTTCGTCAACGATCCGCGCATCATCGGCGTGATGTTCGGCGTGAAATACTGATGCATTTCCAGATCCGCCGGGTGATGCCGCGCGGCGGGTCGAGAACGCACTAAAGGGCGACCTTCCTTTCGGGAATGGTGAACCAGAAAGCAAAGCCGGCAGGGGTGACCTGCCGGCTTTTTCTGTACGCCTTATTTGGATGTGCCTGTGTTTGCCGCAGCCTCAGGCAGCACGTTGAATTCCACCGCGCCATCCGGGGTCAGGTATTTCAGCGCTGTCTGGTGGATATCTTCCGGCGTGATGGCGGACATCACAGATGGCACGGCAATGAAGCGATCAAGCCGTTGCGGCTCGCTCTGGGCGCGCGCGGCGAGCGCGGTCCAGCCTCCCAGATCCTTCAGAGCATTGTTGTATTCTTCAAGGTAGGGCTTGCGCGCACGATCAAGCACATCCCCATCAAGCGGGCCTTCGCGCAGATCGGCGATCAGGCTTTGTAGCGCAGCGCGGCTTGCCTCCACCTGATCGGCAGCAACCGAGGCACCGATGATGAAATTGCCGTAGCCGGGATAATAATGGCTGGGCTGCGATCCGGCAGACGGCGAATAGGCTTGCCCAAGCTCTTCACGCAGCCGGTCGGTCAGTTCCAGCCGGACGATCCGCGACAGCAGATCGAGCCGCAGCGTCTCGCCAAGATCGCTGTCATCGGTGGTTGGCCAATACCATTGCAGCAGAGCTTGATCGGGCTCACCCTTGTGGGTCAGCACGCGCTGGCCGCGCGCGGCGGTGAAGCTGCGGGTGCGATTGTCTGTGCGCGGGTTGAAGGCATCTTCCCGCTGTGGCAGCGCGCCCAGCGTGGCTGCCACCGCTGAAATGGCCGCGTCTTCTTCCAGATCGCCAATCAGCGCCACCTCGATCGCGCCCTGCGCCAGCCGGTCGCCGATGGCGGTTCGCAGGCCTTCGTAATCCAGCGCGAAGAACGCTTCCTTGGGTTGCAAGCTGAAGCGCGGATCATTGTCCGACAGGATGGCGCCGCTGACCGAAGCGAGCGCGCGTCCGGGTGTGGAATCGAGCGTGTTGAAGAAATTGTCGATGTTCTTGCGGAACCGCTCCACGCCTTCCGGGCGGTATCCGGGATCGGTCAGTGTGGCGCTAAGCACTTGCAATTGCAGCAGCAGATCGCGCGGGGTTGTGGTTGCCGCGGCGGTGAAGGCGTCAGGATTGCTCCCCAGCCCGAAGCTGACGCTGCGCCCCGCAAGCACGCTGGCGATTTCATCCTGACTATGCTTGCCAAGCCCGCCGGAGGCCAGCGAAGGCGTCAGATAGGCGCGGAGCGGTGCATCGCGGGTGTTCATCAGATCGCCGCCGTCCAGCGCAAAGGTGACGGCAATCCGGTCTTTGCGCACATCGGTGCGTTTCAGGTTCAATCGGACGCCATTGGCAAACACGATGCGCCGAATGCCGAGGCGTTCCTCGACCGTGTCGGACACCACCGTGCCTGCCGGGCCGAAATCGGTGTAGCCGAAGGCCAGTGGTCCCGTGTCGGCTGGCGCGGCAATCGGGAGCGCCATGCCTTGCGCAAAAGCATCGCGCAAAGCTGCCTCGCCGCCGTCTGGCGCAGTGCGGCCTGAAAAGCGGATCAGCGGGTCTTCCAGCGGTGCGGCATCGGCTCTCACCGCCTGCCACAGCGCATCGGGCGTCATTTCGGGGGCGAGCTGCTCGAACTCGGCCAGCTGCCATTCGGGCGTGGTCGGGAGGCGCTCGTCGCTGGCCAGTGCCAGTGCCGCATTCGCGAAAACGCCGTTACTGCGCGTATCGGAGGACTTCACGGCATTTTCCAGCGCGGTGCGGATATTGGCGAGCTGTTCGTCAACCTCTGCCTGAGTGAAGCCATAGGTCAGCGCCTGATTGACCTCACGCGTGGCGGCAAGCACGCCTTTCTGCCATTCGCCATCGGCGCTGCTGACCGAGATGCTGGTGATGCGGGCGTCATCGAACAGGTCACCCGATCCGAAACTGGCGCCGCGAAACGGCGCATCGGCACCGCGAGCGAGCCGAGCGAGGCGGCGATTGATGATCGCATAGCCAACACTGCGCAGGCTCCCCTCGCGGCGGTTGGCGATGGTATCGGGCAGATCGCGCCAGGGGCTGAAGCGGGAAATCGTGACGCTTTCGGACAGGGCGGGATCGAGGTGGATGTCGGTCAGGCCCTTGCGGGTCACGTCAATCGGCCCGGCCTCGGGCTCGGCCGGAGCGGGGGCGGGCTGCCAGCTGGCAAAGCGGGCGCGGATGGCCGCTTCGACCACATCGACGGGGAAATCGCCCACTACCACCAATGTGGTGTTCGATGGCGTGTAGGTGCGCTGGTAAAGCGCGCGGATCTGATCGGCGGTGGCGGCGCTCAGCACCTCGATCGTGCCGATCGGCAGGCGGTTGGTGTAATGCGCGCCCGGCGCAAGGAATTCGGCATTGTCTTCGTAATTGCGCTGCTGGAAGCCCGCGCGATCACGCCGTTCGGCCAGAATCACCCCGCGTTCACGCTCGACCGCGTCTTGCGCGATGGTCAGTTCGCTCGCGGTTTCTCGCATCAGCATCAGCGCAGTGCCCAGCAGCGCCTCGTCATTGCGGGGCAGGTTGAGCAGGTAGGTGATCGCGTCGTACCCAGTCGATGCATTGGTATCCGCGCCGAAGGCCAGCCCTTCGCGTTCGAGCAGCTTGATCATCTCGCCTTCGGGGATGCCCGCAGAGCCGTTGAAGGCCATGTGTTCAAGGAAGTGCGAAAGCCCGCGTTCGCTGTCGGTTTCCTCCAGCGCGCCCGAATCGATCCGCATCCGCACCAGCGCCGTGCCCGCAGGCGTGGCATTGCTGCGGATGATGTAGCGCATCCCGTTATCAAGCTGTCCGAAGGTGTAGCCGGGATCGACCGGCACATCGCTTTCCTCGAAGGCCCAGACCGGAACCTTTGCCTCGGTTGCGGCCACAGTGGCGGGCGCTTCCTGCGCGGCCAACGCTGTGGTGAAGGCAAGCGGGGAAAGCGCCAGCATCAGGCTGGCAGTCAGCATGGGAATTCGCATAGATTTCAGGTGTCTCTCACGCAAAAGGTCATTGCGGAGAGAGTAGGGCCGAAATCGCGGCTGTCAGCCTTTATTTCTTCAGTGGGGGCGGCCCGCGCAGGCGCGAGCGGGCGTGGGAGAGGTCAAACACCTCACCGGGGCCATTGTCTTCGCCGTTCAGCAGGCCGAGGCGGCGGGCGACTTCGCGATACGCCTCTTCCTCGCCGCCCAGATCGCGGCGGAAGCGATCCTTGTCGAGCTTTTCGCCGGTCGCCATGTCCCACAGGCGGCAGCCATCAGGGCTGATTTCATCGGCCAGGATCACGCGGCTGTAATCACCATCGTAAAGCCGTCCGAATTCAAGCTTGAAGTCCACCAGCCGGATATCGATCGCAGCGAACATGCCGCACATGAAATCATTGATGCGGATCGCCATCGAGGAAATGTCGTGCATTTCCTCGTTCGTGGCCCAGTTGAAACAGGCGATGTGTTCTTCCGCGATCAGCGGATCGCCCAGCGCATCATCCTTGTAGTAATATTCGATCAGGGTGTGCGGCAGCGGTTCGCCTTCCTCGATGCCGAGGCGTTTGCTGATCGACCCTGCGGCGACATTGCGCACCACCACTTCGATGGGGATGATATCGACCTGCCGGATCAACTGTTCGCGCATGTTGAGGCGGCGGATAAAGTGGGTGGGGATGCCGATATGGGCGAGGCGCGTGAACACATGCTCGCTGATACGGTTGTTGATCACGCCCTTGCCGTTGATCGTGCCTTTTTTCTCGGCATTGAAGGCGGTGGCGTCATCCTTGAAATACTGGATGAGTGTGCCCGGTTCCGGCCCTTCGTAAAGGATCTTGGCCTTGCCTTCGTAGATCTTGGTGCGGCGGGACATCGGCACTTTCCCTTTAGGCTTATGGCCCTTTTCAGCGAATGGTGCCCGAGGGCGGATTTGAACCACCGACACGCGGATTTTCAATCCGCTGCTCTACCCCTGAGCTACTCGGGCATTCGCTGCGAGCGACGGGCTGTTTGACCCGGCGAGCAAATGAGAGCGGCCCTATGGCGAAGGCTGCGGGGGTTGGCAAGGGGGATTTATCGGCATTGCGCATGAATGTTGCGCAATATTCAATCCTGTTCGCGCCAGTCGTTGGAGGCGACGTCCTGCGGATCGGCCGCCGGGCCGGGGACAGCATAGGAATCCGAGAACCAGCGCGCCAGATCACGATCCTTGCAGCGCTGGGAGCAGAACGGGTGGAAGCTCTCAGACCTGGGCTTCCTGCAAATCGGACAGGGTTTGGATGTTGCGGTGCTCATGCTTCGACAAATTGGGCATGCGCCGCTTCGATGGCAAGGCCGGGATCGATATCTACGCGCACTTCGCGCCCTGTCCGGCGGGCGAGATCGGCCAGCCATGGTTCTTTCAGTTTGGCTTTAAGCGCCGGATGAGCCGTCAATACCAGCACGCGGCCAGTGCCTTCGGCCAGTTCTGCGCGGCGCAGTGCCATGCGGGCGGATGCACCCAGCCGGGCCGTGGCGAATCGGTGCAGCAGCGACGGCCCTTCAAGCCGCGCGACAAGCTGGACAAAGCCGAAGCCGTTCATGGCGGTGCGTTCGTGCGCCCATTCGTCCAGCGCAATGCCCAGCGCCCGGTCGACAATGCGGCGATCATCCTTGCTGACGATGGTGGGAAAATCGATGCCGATATTGCCGCCGATGTCGAACCAGCCGATGGCCTGCGCAATGGCAGGAACCGCTGCTAGCGCCACATCCCGCGCTGCGCCGATGCCATCGATATCGATCACAGTCATTGCCGGGGTGACGCTGACGATGATTTCTCCACCCGGAAATGCGATGCTGGCCGATGAGGCTGCGTGCCAGACATCTTCCCACAATCCGGCCGGGAAGCGGCGGACTGTCCGGCCGCCGACAAACGGCGCGGTGGTTGCAGGGGCGTCGCCGCCAGCGACACGGGCCTGCGCGCGCTTCAGCCGGCCGCGTTCGGCAATGGCGGCGCGGGTGATCACGAGATCGAGCATCTGCCCTTCGGTGGCGGCCTGTGGCAAGTGATCGACCAGCGCTTCACTGCCATCATCCAGCATTGCAACGCCGCGCCGCGATCCTTTCAGCTTGGCTGCCAGCTTGCCAGCGCAGTGCGTGCCAGCGGCGAGCTCACCGGGCCACATCAGCCGCGCTGCCAGTACCCGCTCGCCTGCAACCAGCAATGCGCGCGTTTCGCCGATGCCTTCCTCGATCAACCATTCTGGCGCAGTGCATTCAGCCAACGGGAAATCCTGCCGCCTTGAGCAATGCGCGCGTTTCGAACAGCGGCAGGCCCATGACGCCCGAATGGCTGCCCCTGATCCATTCGATCAGGCCTTCTGCCGCGCCCTGGATCGCATATCCACCTGCCTTGCCGCGCCATTCTCCGTCAGCGAGATAGGCGGCGATTTCCTCGGCGGAAAGGCGTTTGAAATGCACCACCGTCTCGCTCAGCCGCTCGCGCATGGCGCCGCCGGGTGCGCGCAAGACGACACTGGAAAGCACCTGATGCCGCCGCCCGCTCATCAGTTCGAGGCAGGCGCGGGCCTCGGCTTCGGTTTCGGTCTTGGGCAGGATGCGCCGACCAACCGCAACCACGGTATCACCCGCCAGCACAAAACCTTCCGTTTCAACGGCGGCTGCCTTTTCGCGCCCCATTCGCAGGGCATAGGCGCGGGGAAGTTCACCTTTGTGTGGTGTTTCGTCGATGTCGGCAGGCGTAACCGCGTCCGGCACAAGGCCGAGGCGCCCGAGCAGCTCGCGCCGCCGGGGTGATGCCGAAGCCAATGTCAGATGAGGCGCCCCCATCAGGGAGCCACGCAATTATTGCGGGCCGGGGCCGCCGCGGCCCGGCATGAAGCGATAGGTGATGCGTGCCTTGGTCAGATCATACGGGGTGAGTTCGCACAGCACTTCGTCGCCCACCAGCACGCGAATGCGGTTCTTGCGCATTTTGCCTGCGGTGTGGCCCAGCACCTCATGGCCGTTTTCAAGCTCCACCCGGAACATCGCATTGGGCAGCAATTCAACCACGCGCCCGCGCATTTCGAGGAGTTCTTCCTTGGCCATGAATTTCCTTTTGTCTGTTGCGGCGCACAATACGCCCGTCGATATGCGGGTGCGCTTTAGCGATACGGGAACCAAAAGGGAAGGCTCGTGCTTTAGGGGCGAACACACTGTGTTCAGACTGGCCAATGCACTGCTTTTACGGTGCGAATTACAACCAGCCTGCCGGTCCGGGATTGGCAACACGCAATCTCGTCTAAAATGTTGACGTAAAGGGACATAATGAACCTCTCCCCGCTTTCCCGCGCCGCTTTGCGCGCCGGCACATGTGCTGCAAGCTTGGCGGTCGCGATGCCGCTGCTTGCCAATGGCACAGCCGCGCAGCCGCAGCCTGCCGCTGTCCCGCAGGGTGATGATGACGAGCCGGAAACCGCCAGCAGCAACGCTGTATCGAGCGGCGAGATCATCGTCAGCGGGCGGCGGCTGAAGGGCCAGTTGATGGTCGAACAGGCACCGCTGCTGCAGCTTGATGAAGAAGCGATCGCTGCTGAAGGCGTTACCTCCATCTCCGATCTTATCGCACAGATCAGCGCCCAGACCGGATCGGCGCGCGGACGTGGCGGCGGCGGGCAGCCCGTGATTCTTCTCAACGGAATCCGCATCGGGTCTTTCCGCGAATTCGCCAACTACCCGCCAGAGGCGCTGGCACGGGTCGAGGTGTTTCCGGAAGAAGTCGCTCAGCGCTTTGGCTTTTCGCCTGATCGCCGGGTGATCAACCTGATCCTCAAGGACAATTATTCCAACCGTCAAGTCGAGCTGGAATTCGAGGCTCCGTCACGCGGTGGATTTGTGCGCACCGAACAGGAATTCGGCACACTGCGGATTGCCGATGGCGGCCGTTTCAACCTCAACCTGGAACTCAATGATACTTCACTGCTGACCGAGGACGAGCGCGACATTATCCAGACGCCGGGTTCAGTCTCCACCGTGCCGGGTGATCCTTCGCAGGCCGCCTTTCGCAGCCTGCGCGCCGATACCTTCGGGTTCGAAGGCAATCTGTCGTGGGCCAAGGCCATCATCGATAGCGGCACATCACTGAGTGCCAACCTCAATTACGCGCGCAACGAAAGCCGCAGCCTTGATGGTCTGAATACCGTGGTGCTGACGGATGATCCGGCAACGCCGGGGATCGTCCGCACATTCGGGGCGGAAACGCCGCTGGCCCGGCGTTCGTCGACCGACACGGTGTCGACCGCAGGTTCATTGACCAAGCCGGTCAACGCCTTCCGCCTCACCAGCACTTTCGATGCTTCGCTGTCGGAAACCGAAACCGAAATCGACCGGCGCTTCGGCACCGCCGCGCTGCAAGCGGCAGCGCTGGCCGGAACGCTGCAGCCGGACGGACCGCTTCCGACGGATGCGGCGGCAGGGTTCGATGTGGCGCGCAGCCGCACGATCGCCGGGCAATCGCTCACCACGCTGGAAGGGCCGCTGGCCAATCTTCCAGCAGGCGAATTGCTGGCGACTTTCGATGTCGGGCTGAACTGGCAGCAGATCGAAAGCAACGACACGCGGTCGTTGCAGGAAGCAACGCTGACCCGCCGCAACCTTTCGACTGGCGCGAACCTGGTAATACCCATCACCAGCCGCCGGGCAGGCGTTGCCGATGCGCTGGGCACCTTCACGCTCAACCTGCAAGCCGGGATCGACGATCTCAGCGATTTCGGCGTGCTGGGCGATTGGAACGCGGGGCTCAACTGGTCGCCGACCGACGGGCTTGATCTTTCCGCAACCTACATCTGGCGCGAAGTTGCGCCAGGGCTGAGTGCGCTCGGCAACCCGACGATCGTCAATCTCAATGTACCGGTGTTCGATTTCAGCCGGGGCGAGACGGTGTTGGCCGATGTCACCACCGGCGGCAATCCCGCGCTTCCGGCAGAAACGCAGCGCGACTGGAAGTTTGCCGCCAACTGGCAGCTTCCGTTCTGGGACAATTCACGTCTGACGGTTGAATATATCCGCAACCGTTCGGATGATGTGGTCAGCGGCTTCCCGCAGATCACACCCGAAATCGAAGCGGCCTTTCCGGGGCGGATCACGCGCGATGCCGATGGCCGCCTGATCGCGATTGATCGCCGGTCTGTCAGTTTTGCCGAAACCCGCGCGAACCGGGTGCAGTTCACCTTCTCGACCAATGGCAACTTCGGTGGATCGCAAGACGGACAGGGCGGCGGTCGCGGTGGACGCGGCGGATTTGGCGGCGGGGCAGGTGGCCCTCCGGCAGCAGCAGCAGCGCCTGCCGCTTCGCAGAGCGATACGCAGGCGCAGGCCCCTGCGGCTGGCGGAGGGCGTTTCGGCGGCGGCGCCGCTCCCAACCCGCAACAGCGCGAACAGTTCATGGCCTTCCGTACGCGCCTGTGCGCAGATGACGGGCAGGCCTTCCTTGAAAAGCTGGTCGCCGCGATTGATAGCGGCGCCGATATTTCGGCAGAGTTCCCTGGCATTGATCCGGCGCGGCTGGCCCCCATGCTGGCTCGCCTGCGCGGTGCGGATGGTATGATCGACCCTGCCCGGCTGGCGCAGTTCCGCACCCAGATTTGCAGCATTGATCCTGCCACGATGGGCGGCGGGCGACCCGGCGGGCCGGACCGCAGCGCGCTGGCGAGCAACCCGCAGCTTGCCGCCTTCCGTGAACGCGCCTGCGGGCCGGATGGCACCGCGGCGATCGCCGAACTGATCGGCAAGATTGATCGCGGCGAGGATGTGTCAGCAGAGCTTCCCGGTGTCGATCCTGCCTTCATCAAGATGGCGATTGACCGTTCGCGGAATGCCGATGGCACAATCCCGCCCGAGGCACTGGCACAGTTCCAGCAGCGTTTCTGTGCGGCTGCGCCCCCGGCAGCGGCGGGCGCAGGTGCTCCGGCTGGTGGCCCTCCGGCGGGCGGTGCGCCAGCGTTCAACCCGCTTGCCCAGCGCAGTTTTTCCGGCTGGCGATATTTCTTCAACCTGACCCACGCGATCGAACTCGACAACGAAATCCTGATCGCGCCGGGTATTGCTCCGCTCGACCAGCTCGATGGTCAGGCCACCGGAGCCTTCGGCCTGCCGCGCCATTCGAGCCGGTTGGAAGCAGGCCTGTTCGGCAACGGCGTGGGCTTCCGCCTGTCGGGTATCTATACCGGCGAGACACGGCTTGACGGTTCGGGCCTGCCGGGCAGCACCGATCTGTTCTTCGATGATATCGTCACCTTCAACCTGCGGATATTCGCCAATCTTGGCGAATTGACCGGCAAGAACGAAGGTTTCCTGAAGGGCACACGGCTATCCTTGCGCGCTGACAACCTGTTCGATGCCCAGCGCCGCGTGCGCGACGGGGCGGGCGTTACACCAATCAATTACCAGCCCTTCGTGATCGACCCCATAGGGCTGTATCTGGGCCTTGATCTGCGGAAGTTGTTTTAGGATCGCGGCTGGGCGAGCGCCTCGGTCAAGGCCTAGGCGTGTGCCTTAGGTGTTCGCCTCGGCCAAGGCCTCGGCGCAGGCAAACCCGCTCGCCCAGGCCCATTGGAAATTGTATCCGCCCAGCCAGCCGGTGACATCCACCGCTTCTCCGATTGCATAAAGGCCGGGGATTTTGGCGGCCTCCATCGTGCGGCTCGAAAGTTCGGCCGTAGCGATACCGCCTGCGGTCACCTCGGCCTTGGCGAGGCCCTCGGTGCCGTTGGGTGCGAAACGCCAATCGGATAGCAGTGACTGCGCGGCGCGCAGTTCCTTGTCAGACAGGTTGCCCAGCTCCCGCTCCAGCCCCAACCGGTCGGCCAGTGCATCAGCCAGCCGCGCGGGCAGGGCTTCGCGCAGCAGCGTGCGCAAATGGGTGCGGGGGCGATCACGCTTGGCGGCGATCAGCCAGTCGCTCGCTGCTGCGGGCAGGAAGGTTATGCCAACTTCCTCGCCGTGGCGCCAATAGCTCGAAACTTGCAAGATGGCCGGGCCGGACAGCCCTTTGTGCGTAAACAGCGCGGCTTCGGCGAACTCGGCCCTGCCTTTGCCGCTGCCTGCCCTCGCCAGCACCGGCGCGGCGACGCCGGACAATTCGCGGAACAGCGCGTCCTCGCCGCCCAAAGTCAGCGGAACGAGGGCAGGGCGCGGTTCGACCACTTTCAGCCCGAATTGCCGCGCCAGCTTATAGGCAAAATCGCTCGCGCCCATCTTGGGGATCGAAGGCCCGCCTGTCGCGATCACCAGTGCGGGTGCGGCCCATGCGCGGCCATCGGCTGCGGTGACGGTGAAACTGCCATCATCGCCGCGCGTCACGCCTGCCACCTCGACATCGCAGGTCAGTATGACTTTGTCCGAAGGGCATTCATCCAGCAGCATCGCCACGATCTGTTTGGCCGAACCGTCGCAAAACAATTGCCCCAGCGTCTTTTCGTGCCACGCGATTCCGTGCGCTTCGACCAAGGCGATGAAATCGGCAGGCGTGTATCGGGCAAGCGCGCTTTTGGCGAAATGCGGGTTGGCTGAAAGGTAATTCCCCGGCCCCGCGCCCAGATTGGTGAAATTGCAGCGCCCGCCGCCCGAAATCAGGATCTTCTTGCCCGGCGCTTCGGCTTTTTCCAGCAGCGCGACAGAGAGCCCGCGCTGCCCTGCCTGCCCTGCGCAGAAAAGCCCCGCAGCGCCTGCGCCAAGAATGATCACATCATGCTGTTCCATCGCAGCGCGGATAGGCGCGTGCGGGCTAATTGCCAATCGCCTGCGCCATACTTCGGCCTGTCTTGCCACGGGCCTCTGCCTGTCAGGGTTTGGCCCACGCAATGGAACATCGGCCGATCGTTCCGGTTAGCTTTCTTTACCCCTGCAAGCAGGGGCATCAGAACCAGAAAGGGGCACCGAACAGTGACCGACAAAACCCAGAAAGACATCGCCGAAAAGGCGCTTGGGATGAAGAACGCCAACGCGCCTTCGCAGGATCACCTCGACCATCAGGAAAAAACCGCCGGTGACGGGCCAATCAGCGAACGCAACAAGCACGAGCCGGTCTCCGGCGCGCTTGATGCCGAAGGCCAGCGTCCGGTTCTCGAACGTAGCAGGAAGGTGCGCTGATCATGGATATCCGGTTCAATTCCGACAATGCCATCGATGGCTCGGCAGAAATGGCGGATGCCGTGCGCGAACGCCTGACCGAGCGGTTGGAAACCCGCTTCGGATCACGGCTGACCACAGTCGAAGTTCATGTGCGCGACGTTGATGGCGACAGCAACCGCGCCGACGGTGTCGAAGCGCGGCTTGAAGCGCGCCCCAAAAACGGCGCTCCGATCTTCGTTGCCGAGCGCGCCGAAAAGCCGCTTGATGCTGTCAATTCGGCACTCGGCACTCTGGTGGCCCGGCTCGATTCGGTGTTCGGCAAGGCTGACCGCCACCGCCAGTAATCAGCATCACCTCAAATTGCATGGAGTACCTCCGATGAAGATACCCGATGGCGCTCATATCGCCGTGATCGATGGCGAACGCTTCGTCTGGCTGCATAACAAGGGCGATGCGGCGCATCCGCAGCTTGATAATCTGGGCTCGCCCGATCTTGACCCGACCAATCGCAGTCAGGGCAAGATGCGTCATTCGATCACCTCCGGCCAGCACAGTGGCAATGATCTTGACGAAGCCGCGCATGTGGCGGCTGCGGCAGACTGGCTCAACCATCAGGCCCTTACCAACAAGATCGAAAACCTGATCATCGTGGCGGACAAGCGTTCGCTGGGCGAGTTGCGGCGTCACTATCACATGGAGCTGGAAAAGCGGCTGGTCGGCGAAGTCGGCAAGGCTCTCACCAATCACTCGATAGACGAAATCGAACAGTCGATCATTGCGGCCTGATCAGCCGGATCATATCACGCAGGGGCGCCTTTCGGTTGATCGGCGCCCCTTCTTGCGCCGTCATCGCAGCTGTCGATTGATGCTGGCTGTGGCTTGGACAGAAGGCTGCGCAATGCCTATCTGACCCCTATGGCCCGAACCCCCGCAGGCACCCCCAACGACCCACGCGGCGCGGAGCGTTTCAACGAGGAGCGCGCCGCTTATACCGTGTCCAGCGCGCAGCCCGATCTGGAAGGCGGCGTGAAGGCGATCCGCGATGTGGTGAAGGTGCTGAAGCCGGTTCCCGGCGTTTACCGGATGTGCGACGCGCGCGGCGAAGTGCTGTATGTGGGCAAGGCGCGTAGCCTGAAAGCGCGGGTCGCGAATTACACCCAGATCGCCGGCCTATCGAGCCGCTTGCAGCGGATGGTCAGCCAGACCCGCAGCATGGAGATCATCACCACCAACTCCGAGGCCGAGGCGCTGCTGCTGGAAGCGCAGCTGATCAAGCGGTTCCGCCCGCCGTTCAATGTGCTGCTGCGCGACGACAAGAGCTTTCCTTTTATCCTGCTGCGCGCCGATCACACGTTCCCGCGCATCCAGAAACATCGCGGCGCGCGGCGGGCGAAGGGCAATTACTACGGTCCCTTCGCCAGCGCCGGGAGTGTGAATTCGACGCTCAACGCCCTGCAAAAGCTGTTCCTGCTGCGATCGTGCACCGACAGTTTCTTCAATAACCGCGACCGGCCTTGCCTGCTGTACCAGATCAAGCGGTGTTCGGCCCCCTGTGTCGGGCGGATCAACGAACCGGATTATGAAGCGCTGGTGCGGCAGGCCAAAGATTTCCTCTCGGGCAAATCGGGCGCGGTGCAGGCTGATCTGGAACGGCAAATGGCCGAGGCAGCGGAAAACCTGCAATTCGAAACCGCCGCCATGCTGCGCGACCGGTTGCGTGCGGCGACCTTCATTCAAGGTAGTCAGGCGATCAATGCCGCCGGGCTGGGCGATGCCGATGTCTTCGCGCTTGCGGCAAAGAACGGGCAGATGTGCGTGCAGGCCTTCTTCATCCGCGGCGGGCAGAACTGGGGCCACCGCGCCTTCTTCCCGCGCCATACCAGTGATGTTGACGAAGCGCAGGTGCTGGCAAGCGTGATGCTGCAATTCTACGAGGAAGTGCCGCCCCCGCCGAACATCCTTGTTGATCGCGACCTGCCCGAATGCGAGCTGATCGAGGCGGCACTATCGGAGGTCGCAGCGCGCAAGGTGCGCATTTCAATCCCCGAACGCGGTGACCGTCGCAAGCTGATGGCGCAGGCGCAGCGCAATGCCGTTGAGGCGCTGGAGCGGCGGCTGGCGGAGACCGGCACCAAAGCGCGGCTCAACCGCGAGCTGGCCGAGTTTCTGGAACTTGATGCGCCCCCACAGCGGATCGAAGTCTATGACAATAGCCACATTCAGGGCAGCAAGGCCGTGGGTGCGATGGTGGTCGCCGGGCCGGACGGGTTCGAGAAAAGCCAGTACCGCAAGTTCAACATCCGCGAGGCGCAGAGCAATGATGACTTTGCGATGATGCGCGAAGTGATGGGGCGACGGTTCCGGGCGTTTGCCGATGGGGAGGAAAGCCCGGAAGGCAAGGCCGGCGGCCATGAAACTGTGCTGCCGGATCTCATCCTGATTGATGGCGGCAAGGGCCAGCTTTCTAGCGTGATGCGTGTGCTTCAGGAAACCGGTATTGCCGATGATGTTGCGGTGATCGGCGTCGCCAAGGGGCCGCATCACGGGCGCGACGGGCGCGAGGTGTTTCATTTCCCCGACGGGCGCGAAAAGATGCTCCCCGTCAATTCGCCGCTATTGTTCCACTTGCAGAACCTGCGCGACGAAGTGCACCGCTATGTCATCGGCGCCCACCGGGCCAAGCGGTCAAAAGCGATTACGGCATCTCCCCTCGATGAGATTCCCGGCATTGGCCCGGCCCGCAAACGCGCTTTGCTGCTGCATTTCGGCACGGCCAGCAAGGTCCGCGCCGCCGCGCTGGAAGACCTGCAACGCGCCCCCGGTGTGAGCGAGACCGTGGCGCGAAAGGTTTATGATTTCTATCATGCCGGGGGGTAGGCGGCCGGGGGCAACCGCGCCTTAACCACATTCGCGCTATGGTACCGCGATGGATGTGAAGCAGTTCACCATATTGACCGTGCTGGTCATGCCGCTCACGTTGATCGTGATTGCGGCGCTGCTGGGCAAGTTCCTGCCCACGCGTGTGCTTCGCAGCTGGCCTTCGCAAGTGGTGGCAACCGTGCTGGTGCTTGGCGCGCTTGGCATGCCGATCGCGGCGTTCCTGATTGACGGGCAGGGCGACTATTTCGATGATCGCCGCGCCTTGCTGGGCGATGGGCTGGGTCTGCCCGGCGATGTCGAGATTGCGGGTCAGCGCGGCGGGCGGCTGGGCGACTGCTGGTCGAACCAGGTTAATTGGTCGCCTGATGTAAGGTTCGGATCTGACGAACGGGTGGACGCGTGGTTCTCCCGTGAGCCGTGGCGCGATCCGCTGCCTGCGCAAATTGCGGACTATTTCGGCACACCGCGCAGCGAGGTTTCGATTGTTCAAGGCGCGCTCGATCAGCGCCGCATGGACCCGCGGTGGGAGCTTGGTCCCGACGACCCCATCCCCGATTGGGTGCACCGCCGCTATGGCTACATCGAACCCTTCGTCTGTGTCGCGATTGACGGGCCGGGGGGTGACGATGGATTGACCTTGCGTCCCTGCGATCCGATCCTGCTGCCCGAAGATGTGGGCAGCAAGGGCCGCGTTATCCTGCGGCGCGGCGGTGTCCCGGGGACGCTGGCAGGGCATGTCAATTACATCGGTGGCCCGCCTTATTGCACGAACCCGCTGCGCCGGACGCTCAACAATGAGTTGGGTCTCCCGCATCCACCTGGCACGCCCACGGTGCTGCCCGGTATGTAAGCGATGCAGGGGCAGGCCGCGCTGGCCCGCCCCCATATCCGCTTGCTATTCGTCGAGCGCTTTGCTCACCAGCACATTGACCGACACACGGCGGTTCTGCGCACGGCCAGCCGCTGTGGTGTTATCCGCCGCCGGATCGGCCATGGCCATCCCGGTCGGCGTCAGCATCCGGTAGGGCTTCCACTTGCACACTTGTTGCAGGTGGTTGACCACTGCCGCTGCGCGCTTTTCCGACAAGGTCTGGTTGACCTCCTGCGATCCCGTGGAGTCGGTGTAACCCAACACCAAAAGCAGTGAATTTTCACTGGCGTCGGCCGCCTGCGCTGCCGAGCACAGCTCTGCCCGGGCACCAGGCGTCAGCGCCGATCTGCCGGTATCGAAATAGACGTTGGTGGTGCTCTTGAGGTTATACTTGTCGATATCGCCAAGTCGCCCGCGCAGGGCTTCGGTCGCTGCGGCGTTCTGCTGGATCGCTGCGCCCTGTTCGCCGAACTGCTGCTGGGTGCCGCCGCGGATCATGGCGGCAATCTGGCGATCATCGCTGGTGAAGCGCACTTCGCTGGCAACCAGGCCTTCGCCATATTGCGCAGTCTTGATGGTGACCGGAAGGCCGTTCATCAGCGCGTTCTGGTCGAGCGTCTTGTTGCCGATGCCAAGGAAGCCGCCGCGGGTGCGGATTTCGGTATCGGGGTGCAGGGTGACGTTTGTGGCAGTGCCATCATCGGCCGTCACTTGCAGGCGCTGACCCTGCCGGGCCGAGATGATGCCGGTGACTTTCGGCCCTTCACTCAGTTCGCTCATCGGCGGCAGATTGCCGTACACCGTGGTCAGCACTTCACCGCGATCATTGGTGGCGGGCGCGGTCTGGGCGGAGAGGCTGGTGGTGGCAGCCGCCGCGCCAAGCAGTGCGGTTAGCGCAACTTTTCGAGGAGTTCGGAAAATGGTGGTCACAGCTGGATGCTCCTGTGGTGCGGGCCGGCGATCCCGGTGGGTAGACCCGTCGTTGGCGTTGAATGCGAACGCGGGGTTGTTGGCCGCCACCTTGCTGGCAGATGAACGGGTTTGCCCCGGCAGCCCATGGAGCGGGCAACCGGGGCAGAGGATGCGGTGAGTTGAGGGGCGCTGCTGCGGCCAGCGGGCCGTTTATTGCCCGGATTGTGCCGCGATCCAGCGATCGATCTTGGCTTCGAGCACGGCGAGCGGCAGTCCGCCAGTGTTCAGCACCTGCTCGTGAAATGCCTTGATGTCGAAATTGCCGCCCAGCTTCGTTTCGGCCCGCTTGCGCAACTCCTGGATCTTGAGCGCGCCGATCTTGTAGGCCAGAGCCTGGCTGGGAATAGCGATGTAGCGTTCCACTTCGGCCACCACTTCGGTGCGGGTCATGCCGGAGTTCTGCATCATGAAATCGATCGCCTGCTCGCGGCTCCAGCCCTTGGCGTGGATGCCGGTATCGACCACCAGCCGCATCGCGCGCAGCTGTTCGTCCTGCAAGGTTCCGTAACGGTTCCACGGGTCCTTGTAGAAGCCCATCTCGTTACCCAGCGTTTCGGCATAAAGCGCCCAGCCTTCGACAAAGGCGGTGGTGCCGCCATAGCGCATGAAATTCGGCAGCGCCTCGTTTTCCTGCGCGAGGCTGATCTGGAAATGGTGCCCCGGCGCACCCTCATGCAGGTACAGCGTGACATTGCCGGTGGTCAGCCGGCTCGGCAAATCATAGGCGTTGAAATAGAACACACCCGGCCGTTTGCCGTCGGCTGAACCCGATTGGTAGGAACCGCCTGCCTCGAACTGTTCGGTCGACGGATCATAGGGACGGATTTCCAGCCGCGATTTCGGGGTCAGCGAAAAGTAGTCGCCGATCTTGGCGTCAACCCGCTTGCCGATATCGTAATAGGACTGGGTCAGGGCCTCGCGGCTTTTGGGCTGGAACTTGGGATCGGTGCGCACGTAATCGAAGAACTCGTTCAGCGTGCCCTTGAAGCGCACCTCTTTCTTCAGCTTTTCGAGATCAGCCTTGATGCGCGCGACTTCGGACAGGCCAAGCTGGTGGATCGTTTCGGCATCCAGCGGCAGCGTGGTCGATTCCTCGACCAGCATGGCGTAAAGTTCTGCGCCGCCCTTCATCTGCGACAGGCCCACGCTGGTGCGCGCTACGGGAAGATATTCATCGCGCAGGAAATCGCGCAAAGCGGTGTTGGCGGCGTAGAGCTGCTTGGTCTTGGCCTCGTAGGCAGCGGCAAGCCGCGCCTGATCTGCGGCGGAGATTTCGTCCGGGAAGGATTGAACCGGCGCCATGAACGGGGATTCGGCAACCGGCTTGGCCAATTGCGTATCCAGCTGGGTGATCATGATTTCGGTGGTCAGGCGAGTTTCCAGCACGCCGGTTTTCATGCCTTCGCGGAACTTGCCGATCGCACGCTCGATGAAGTCGATATAATCATCATGCCGCGCCAGATTGTCTTCGTAATGCGCGAGCGTTTCGAACGGTGCGACCCCGGTGCCGCCGGCAAAGGTCGGATAGAAGGTGTGCAGTCCGAAAAAGTGGTTGATCGGGCGAACTTCAGTCAGCGCGCGGATCGCATCGCTTGCACCTTTCAGCGATTGTTCTTCGGTATATTTGAACACATCGTAGGCAAGCTGGTCGGTCTCGGACAGTTTCGACCGGTCAATCTGCGCCAGCAATGCGAGGTTGAGCTGCGTGTCGGTACGCGCCGCGATGAAGGCGGAATCGGTGAGGAAATCGCCCAGCCGATCGGCGTTTTCATCCTCGCCGCGAAACAGACGGCTGAGCGGATTGAGCGCCAGTTCGCGTGCGTCGGCATCGTCGAACAGGGCGAACAGCTTGTCATGCTCGCTTTGCGACGCTTCTGTGGCGGCGGGTTCGGGATTGGTTTGCGCGTAGGCCGGAGCAGCAAGCAGCAGCGCCGTTGAAGCAGCAAGAACGAGACGGAAGGTCATTGTAAAAGTCCCAAGGAAGAGGAATGCATTTCGGGACGCGCTATCCCTGTCGCGCAACCGTCACAAGCGCACCCGCGACGAGCGACGCTGGCACTTCGACCGGTGTCATGACGCCAAACTGTAGCGCGCTGCGTGGAAGGCGGCGTCGGCGCGCAGTTGATCATGTTCGACCCATACCGAATGGGTGCCCGAACAGATCTTGTGCGGCAAAGCGAGGCGGCAGATCGGGCCTTTGGTCACGTCTCTCGCGTCCATGATCGCGCATTGTGATGTAGCGGTGTTTTCATCGATCAGGAAAGTCACAAGATAACCGTCATCTTCCGAGGCGGCGCCCTTCCTGGGCACCATCGGGCTTTCGCTGGCGTAGACCCCTTCGGGCAGAGTGTAGACCTGTTCTTGCCCGGTCTCGGTGTCGTGCCGGACATAGCCGTTGAAAAGGAACCACCCGGGCCGCGTGGTGGTCGACCAGACGTAGCGGCTCTTGCGCATCGCAAAGGCCGGGTTGATCATCCCGAATTCGACAATCCGGTCAGTCAGCCGTTCTTCGCGGGTTTCGCCGGTTTTCAGGTTGAAGCGCCAGCGGTGCAGGCGGCTCTGGAAAGAGTGTTCGTCAACATAGGCCATCATGTGGCTGTAACGGCCCATTTCCTCGAGAGGATCGGGCATGGGCTTGGCCTGATGATAGCCTTCGAGGATGACTTCGTCGCCTTCTTCCCAAGCGTTCGTCCAGTGCAGCACGTAAGTCGGTTCGGCCTCGAACCAGCGGATGTCCTCCGGCTGCCCCCGGCGCGGGATCAGTGCAAAGCGGGTCGGCATCCCTTCGTGAATGCGCGCGGCGTGGATGTTGCTGCCTAGCAGTTCCTTGTCCCAGAACAGCGGCATATCATTGAGGATCGACCAGTTCTGCGTGATCGCCATGTCGTGCGGCAGGCGCGGGCCGGGCAGGGGGACGGGCATGTAATGCACCAATTGTCCGGTGCGATCGACCACGCCGTAATGCATGAATGGCGCGTGCTTCGAATAATTGAAAAACATCAGCTCGCCGGTCGCTTCATCGACCTTCGGGTGGGCAGATATGCCGTCGAGCGGCACCCAAGGCGCCTTGCCGCGGCTGCCCAGCGTCACAGGATCAAGCATCCACGCCTCGCCGCACTGGTACAGCGTGGCATAGGCGGTGCCGGCGTGGACGATGATGTCGGTGCTGCCGGTGTCCTTCAGCCCGCCATGCGCGCCGAAGCCGGGGCGTTTCGATGTGCCCCACGGGTCCATCAAGCCGCCCCACAGGGATTGGCCCGCAATCTGCTCCGCTTCGAAGCAGTGGGTGCGCACAAAGCGGTTGCGATAGCTCGCTTTCCCGCCCGAAATGCTGACCTGGTGGATCATCGCATCGCCATCAAACGGATGGTGGCGGCCCAGCGGCTGGTGCACCTGGTTTTCGGTGTTGCGCAGGTAAATGCCGTCAATGTCGGCTGGGATTGCACCCTCGATCACCTGCAGTTCAGCGACATCCACCTCTTCGTGCAGCGGCGTCCACGGCCCTGTCAGATAGGGGTGGTTTGACGGCTCCAGCGTAGTTTTCACCGGCGGATGGCGCGTGATCTGCATCGTTGTTCTCCCTCGTGCCAGACTAGCGATGGCCCGCCTGCTGGCAAGCTGGTATGATAGCATGGCGCGGGGCGAGAAATTTGATCCCGATCAAGGCAAGCCAGCTTGTCCAGATCGATAAGTGAAACATCACCGGGAGACATGCGATGAAATCGATCTTGCTGCACATTGATCACGATCACGCGATGCAGGCGCGCTTGCAGGTGGCGCTCGATATCGCACGGGCGACCAATGGCCACATCACCTGCCTGCAAGCGCTGAGTTACGAAGTTTTCGCGCCGGGCGATGTGTATGGCTCGGCGATTGCGGCCGCGATGCCGGTAATCAAGGAAAACGCCGAAAAGCTGCGCGCCGAAACCGAAGCGCAGCTGGAGCACGAAGGCGTGATGTGGGACTGGCGCTTTGTCTACGGCACCGCGCCGCACCGCCTGCTGGAAACTTCGCCGCTGGCGGACATCGTGATCCTTGGCCCCGCTGATCTGGGCGCACGCGGCCCTTCGTCGCTGGTCGGCGATCTGGTGTTGAAAGCGGGTGCGCCGGTGCTGGTTGTGCCTGAAGGCACAAAGGCCTTCGATGTCAGTGCACCGATGCTGGTGGCGTGGAACGGATCGGCCGAAGCCGCGCACGCATTACGCGCCGCAGTCCCGTTGCTGGCCTGTTCGTGCAAGGTCACGCTGGCGAGCGTCGCCGAACCGTCGGAAAAGGCGCGCTTCGATTTTCCTGCAACAGAAGGCGCGAAGTATTTGAGCCGCCACGGCATCGATTGCGAAATCGTCGAAATTCCGCGCGGGGAGGCACGCATCGCCGACATCTTGTTTTCGGCAGCGCAACTGCGCGAATGCGGACTGATG
Source organism: Porphyrobacter sp. AAP60 (assembly GCF_001296025.1). Lineage (GTDB taxonomy): Bacteria > Pseudomonadota > Alphaproteobacteria > Sphingomonadales > Sphingomonadaceae > Erythrobacter. The sequence goes on from NZ_LJHV01000002.1 coordinate 66,299, forward strand.
GTGATGGGCGCCTATGGCCATTCGCGGTTGGCGGAAATGCTGCTGGGCGGCGTGACGCGGCAAATGCTGAGCGAGCCGGAAATGCCGATACTCCTTGCTCACTGAAATCGGCATTGCGAGCGTAGCGAAGCAATCCATGGACGGATGTTACCGCCAGCGGAACCGTCAGGCCATGGATTGCCGCGGCTTCGGCTCGCAATGACGAGGCAATTTACTTCACTCTTTTCCGCATCATGCCTTCCTGCGCGACGCTCGCCACCAGTTCGCCCGCGAGGTTGAATATGCGCCCGCGATTGAAGCCGCGCCCTCCGCCAGACCAAGGGGCATCGGTGGCGTAGAGCAGCCATTCGTCCGCCCGCGCATCGCGGTGGAACCACAGCGCATGATCAAGGCTGGCGCCGACCAACTCGTTGCGCATCCACGAGAGTCCATGCGGCAGGGCGCTGGTGCCAAGCAAGGTGTAGTCGCTGGCATAGGTGATGATCGCGCGGTGAAGTTCGGGCGTGTCGTCCGCCCCTGTGATCGGGGCTGCAACCCTGAACCACGAATGGGCACGCGGATCGCGCGGTTCGCTGCTCATCCAGTGCAACCGGTCAGTTGTGCGCATTTCGATCGGGCGCGGGCGCAGCATCACGCGGCGTTGTAGCTCGTTCAGCCTGTCGCCCCAGGCATCGGCAATCTCGCGGCGCTGATCGATATCGGGGCGCAGATCATCGGGGCCCGGCACTTCGGGCATCGGGGAATCGACGTGTTCAAGGCCATCTTCCGGCAACTGGAAACTGGCCGTGAGGTTGAGGATCGGAACAGGGATGCCGTCCTCGTTTTCCTGACTGGCAACCACCCTGCGGTTGGCGAAGCTGCGCCCGTCGAAATCGCGTTCGATGCGGTATTCAATCCCTGCGCCCTCGCGTCCGCCGCGCAGGAAATAGGCATGGAGCGAATGAGCCGCTTTGCCATCCGTCACGCTCGCCTGTGCAGCCTGCAATGCCTGCGCCAGAACCTGCCCGCCGAACACCCGCCCGATCCCGTCAGCCTGCGGCGGGCCGAGGTATATATCGGCGGCACGCTTTTCGACGGTAAGCAAGCCGATCAGGTCGGCGACAAGCTGTTCATTGGTGGGTGTATCGGTCATGGCGCAAGGCCATGCGGCGGGCTTACGCGCCCGTCAATCCCAGCTTGCGCATGATGCGAAATGCATAGGCCTTGGCATAGTTCTGCTGCGGCCAGCGGCCCGGTGGCTTGGGCTGAAGCCCGCGTTGGCGCATGATCGCGTTCAAAATCCGCGCATCGCTTTCACGGTAGCTCCACTCGCTGCGCCAGGTGATCGAAAGCGATACCGACGGGGCAGGGCCGTTCCTGACGAAATGCGGCGCCATGACCGGCACGAAAAGCGCTTCGCCCGCAGCAAGCGGAAACTCTGCGCCGCGGGCAAGAAAGGCGTCATCCCACTTCAATTCACGCGGGCCGCCGGAATGATAGGTTTCATGCGCTACGTCCGGGACAAAGCGCGTGTCGCCTGCCGGAAACTGTGTCATCACCTTGGTGCCGCGGATCTGGAGCAGGATGTTGTGTTCCGGATCGAAGTGATAGGGCGTGACCGAATTGGGGCTGGAAACGAAGATGAAGCCCTGAGGGGTTAACATCGCGCCGGTTGCCGCTTCGATCTCAGGGCGGATTTCTTCGAGCAGGCCCAGCAGCAGGTCGCGGTAAGCAGGCACCTGTTCGATATTCTTGAGCACCGCCCAGCTTTCCGCATCGGCCACGCGGCGGATGGTTTCCGCGATGGTCAGGCCGTTGGAACCCGGCTTGCCATCGACCCCGATCGGCAGATCGCCGCGATTATATTCGACCGAGGTGATTGGCAGCTTTTCGGCAAGTGTTGCCAGCGCTTCGATCTCCAGCAGCGGGTGGCTGGTCAGGCTATGGGTCAGCACATGCGGCGTTTCGGGATATTTCGCGGCAAACAGGCGATGGGCTGAGGCGTCGAACACGGTCGCGGGCAGGGCATCGGCAAAATGGGCTGGGGCGTTCATGGCTGGCTCGTCTGGCTGGATGGGCGGGGGCGGGTTTCATAGGCCTTGAGCAGGCGGAAAACGGCACGGCGCAAGGGCCCGCCGATGGCAATGTTACAACTCACCATGCGGCGTTGCCCGCGCCACAGGCGTTCGATCATCGGGTGGCCTTCCACCGCGCAGCTATCAGCCCATTGCACATCGGGCCGTTCCAGCAGGGCAAGGTTTTCAAGCTGCAACAGCATTCCCGGCGAATAGCGGGCGTAGGCTTCGTCAAAGGCGGTCTTGAAACTATATGCGCCCGGCGCGGTGATAAAATTGGCGAGCATCGCAATGGCCCGGCCATCCAGCCGCAGCGCAAGCCGTTCGAGCCGCCCGGCCACTGCTGCGCCCGCCAGCGCCTGATGGAACAGGGCGATTGTATCAGGCGAGCTTGCCAACGCGGAGCCTTCTTCGCCCTTCCACCCGGCACTTTCGAGCGCAAGAAACTCTTCAGTCCATGCAGCTACCCCTTCGCTGCCTTCGACGCGTTCAAAGGTCAGCAGGCCTTCTTCGGCCAAGCGGTTGTACTGGCGGCGCAGTTCCTTGCGTTTCTTGGCGCTCATCGACGCTTCGAGATACTCCTGCGCGCTGAAATCGCCTTGCAGGCAGGCGCGGTTTTCCATTTCAGCCACGTAATGCCCGCGCGCTCCGGTTGCGAGGACGCGGGCAAGCGCGGCATAGGCCGGGCCATCGGCAGGCAGTTTGGGCAGGTGCAGGAACAGCGCGCGCCGAGGGCTGCGGTCAAAATGCGCCAGCAACATCCGCCAGAAATCGTCTTCTTGCCCTGCCTCTATCAACGGCGTGCCGCAGAAGGAATTGGCATGAAGCCACCCGGTCGCATGGGTCACAGCATGGCTGTAATAACGCGCACTGCGGACGACAGGCATCAGCCCTGCCAGTCTGCCGCCGGTAAACCACGCCTTGATCACCACGCGCTCTGAAGCACCCCATTGCCTGAGCGACGGGATCAGGAACCACGGTTCGTAAAAGGGATTGGGCTCGCCCGCCTGGGCTGCCAGCCGTTCCCATGCGGCAACAAATGCAGGCTCGGTAATTTGGTTCAGAGTGAGCAACCGCAGATGGCTGTCGGTTGACACGCCGGCCGGGGTGACGGGCGCACGGGTGCGAAAACTTTTCGCAGCTGCCATGTCCATCGCCCTTAACCCCGTCTTGCCGGGCCAGTCAGTGGTCCCCGCATGGCCCATGCCATAGAGCAATTAAGAAAGCCTCAGCGCAGCAAGGGCGTGTCCGACGCAGGGACATGGGTTCGGGCAAAGATAAACCCCGCCGGGCGGGCAGCCCGGCGGGGTGAGTATTCAGCCGCAATGGCCGGTCAGATTCAAGCCGCCGCCAGCGCCGCCAGCAGCAGCAGCGCGACGATATTGGTGATCTTGATCATCGGATTGACGGCAGGGCCAGCCGTATCCTTGTAAGGATCGCCAACCGTGTCGCCCGTCACCGCCGCCTTGTGGGCTTCACTGCCCTTGCCGCCGTGGTTGCCATCTTCGATGTACTTCTTGGCATTGTCCCACGCGCCGCCGCCCGATGTCATCGAGATCGCGACGAACAACCCGCCGACGATCACGCCGAGCAGCAATGCGCCCAGCGCGGCAAAGCCATTGGCTTGCCCCGCCACGGCGGTGATCAGGAAGTACACCACAATCGGTGCCGCCACCGGCAGCAGCGAGGGGATGATCATCTCCTTGATCGCGGCCTTGGTGACGAGATCGACGGTGCGGGCGTAATCAGGCTTTAATTCATAGGTCATGATGCCCGGATTCTTGGCGAACTGGTCACGCACGTCCTTCACCACTTCGCCCGCAGCCCGGCCCACTGCCGTCATGCCCATCGCGCCGAACAGGTACGGCAGCAACGCGCCGAGCAGCAGCCCGACGATGACGTAGGGGTTTTCAAGGCTGAAATCGACCGTCACACCTTCGAACAGCTCTCGCAGATCGGCGGTGTATGTGGCGAACAGCACAAGTGCGGCAAGACCGGCCGAACCGATGGCATAGCCCTTGGTCACGGCCTTGGTGGTGTTGCCCACTGCGTCCAGAGCATCGGTCTTTTCGCGCACGCTTTCATCCAGCCCCGCCATTTCGGCGATGCCGCCGGCATTGTCGGTAACCGGACCATAGGCATCGAGCGCCACGACCATGCCTGCCAGCGCCAGCATCGATGTGGCCGCATAGGCGATGCCCATGAGCCCGGCGAGCTGGTAGGCGATGATGATCCCGGCGCAGATCACGAAGGTCGGCAGCGCGGTCGATTCCATGCTGATTGCAAGGCCCTGGATCACGTTGGTGCCGTGGCCCGTTTCCGAAGCCTTGGCGATCGAGCGGACCGGGCGGTAATTGGTGCCGGTGTAATACTCGGTGATCCAGATGATCAGACCGGTGATGACGAGGCCGAGGAACCCGCAATAGAACAGAGTGCGGCCATTATAGGCCTGCCCTGCAATCGCGCCTTCCATGTCGCCCAGCGTGGCGCTGATCGCCCACCAGATCGCAGGCACTGACAGCACGGCGGTGACAAGGAAACCCTTGTACATTGCGCCCATGATATTGGTCCCCCCGCCCAGGCGGACGAAGTAGGTGCCGATGATCGAGGTGACGATACACACCCCGCCGATCAGCAAAGGCAACACCATCAGCGCAAACAGGTTTTCCGCCCCGCTCAGCAGCAGCGCGGTCAGCACCATGGTGGCACCCACGGTGACGACATAGGTTTCGAACAGGTCGGCAGCCATACCAGCGCAGTCACCCACATTGTCTCCGACGTTATCGGCGATCACAGCGGGGTTGCGTGGGTCATCTTCGGGGATTCCGGCTTCGACCTTGCCGACCAGATCCGCGCCGACGTCTGCCGCCTTGGTGAAGATCCCGCCGCCAAGCCGCGCGAAGATCGATACCAGCGATGCGCCGAGTGCGAGAGCGGTCAGGCCGATCACCACGGGACGGCTATCTGCTGCCAGCCCGGCCGGGCCAGTGAGGTACCAGAAGAAACAGGCAATCGCGAGCAGCGCAAGGCCTGCCACCAGCATGCCGGTGATCGCGCCGGCGCGGAAGGCCAGCGTCAAGCCTTCCTGCAGGCCCTTCATTGCAGCCGCTGCCGTGCGGACGTTGGAACGCACGGACACATTCATGCCGATGAACCCTGCAACGCCCGAAAGCACAGCGCCGATTATGAAGCCGACTGCCGGGATCGCGCCCAGCGTTACCGCCACAATCACAGCCACGATCACGCCAACGATGGCGATCGCGGTATATTGCCGCTTGAGGTAGGCTTGCGCGCCTTCCTGAATGGCGGCGGCTATTTCCTGCATCTTGGCATTGCCGGCATCCGCGCCGAGCACCTGCCTGCTGGTGACGAAGCCATAAACAATGGCAAGCACACCCAGCCCAATCGAAATGAGCAATAAATTCACGAGTAATCCCCTCTCGTTTTTATGGTTTCCGCGCGGGAAACCTGCGCCTCCTTTGATCCCTCGGGCGCAGGGGATGCAGTCTTAAGCGCTCGGTGAAGACTGGCAAGCCTCCACCCTACCGCAATTGGCGGTTTTCAGCCGGAGAATGGGGGCTTTCAGCAGTTTTGCTAAGGACGTGCGCGCCGATCAACCGTGCTCGTAGCCGAGATTATCCGAGCCTGGCAGCGGGACGTCCCCCAATACCAGCGGAGCAGGGCCCGCGGACGATACCTGCCCGATCCGCGCTGCATCGATCGGCAGAATGACATCGGTCGCAGCGGTGAACAGCAATTCGTAATCATCGCCCCAGCGGATGCAGTCATCGTACCGTGCGGGGTCTGCGACCGGAATGGCATCCGTTGCGAGTGTGAAGGTCACGCCGCTCGCCTGTGCCATCCGCCTGCAATCGATCAGCAACCCGTCCGATACATCCATCATCGCGCTGACCAGCGGGGCAAGCGCGCGGCCTTCGGCAAGGCGGGGAACGGGACGGTTGAAGGCGGTAAGGTGGGCAGGGTCGCCTTCGAAGCCGAGCATGGCGCGGCCTACCTGCCCCGTGACGAATATGGCATCGCCCGCTTTCGCTCCGCTTCGCGCGGGGACGGGGGTGTGGGTCGCGCGGCCAATTGCAGTCATGGCGAAGGTGCGCCCGCCCGATACCGCCACCGTATCGCCGCCCAGCAACGGCGTGCCGAATGCTTCCAGCGCGGCATTCAGTCCATCAAGGAAGCGCGCATCTTCGCGCCCCAACGTATGGCCAAGCAGAACGCCAAGCGGTTCTGCGCCCTTGGCCGCGAGATCAGAGAGGTTGGCCGCCACCAGCTTCCACGCGACATCGGCCATGTCGGCATCGGCCCGGAAGTGGGTGCCTTCGGCCATCATGTCATGATTGATCACCAGCGTTTCGCTGCCGAAGGTAATAACCGCGCAATCATCTTCCAGCCCGCGCGCACCGGGGTGCAGCGGCAGGCGGCGCAGGGCATCGATAAAGCGGGCTTCGTTCATGGGCATGAACGCCGGTCTTAGCTTGCGCGCAGTTCCTTGGCCACGGCATCCAGAATGCCGTTGACGAACTTGGCCTGCCCGTCATCGAAGAAGGCCTTGGCCACTTCGACATATTCATTGATCGCCACCGGAGCGGGCACATCGACGCGGGCGATCAATTCATAGGTACCGGCGCGCAGCACTTGCAGCATAGCCTTGTCCAGCCGGGTCAGGCTCCACCCATCGGCAAGCTTGCCCGCTATCACCGTGTCGATTTCATCGCGCCGCGCATCAACGCCGCGCACCACATCGTCAAAGAACGGCACGTCAGCGTCGGCATATTCGGTATCGCCAAAGGCATCATCGTCGATCGCGCGGCCCAGCCGGTGCTGGTGAAATTCGTCGAGCAAGCGCGCCAAGGCGGTGCCTTCCATATGCTGCTGGTAAAGCGCCTGCACAGCGGCAAGGCGGGCAGCCGAACGGGCTTTGGAGCGGGCGGGTTGGTTCATTTGATCCTCAGTTCCACGGACTTGGCGTGGGCGGGCAGCCCTTCGGCATGGGCAAGCGTGGCGGCAGCGGGGCCGATTGCGGCGAACGACGCCTCGTCCAGCCCCAAAAAGCTGGTGCGCTTCATGAAATCGAGCACGGAAAGCCCGCTGGAGAAGCGCGCCCGGCGCCCGGTAGGCAGCACGTGGTTCGGCCCGGCGACGTAATCGCCCACAGCCTCGGGCGTCATCCGCCCAAGGAAGATACTGCCTGCATGGCGGATCGCCTTCAGGTAAGGTTCGGGATCATCAACCGCGATCTCGACATGCTCTGCTGCCAGCCGGTTGGCGAGCGCGGGCGCTTCGGCCATCAGATCGTTGACGACGATGATCACGCCGTGGGCTTCCCAGCTTGTCCGTGCGGTCTTGGCGGTGGAAAGCTGGCCGATCTGCAGGTCGACGCAATCTTCCACCTGCCGGGCAAATCCGGCATCATCGGTAACCAGGATCGATTGCGAAGTGGGGTCATGCTCGGCCTGCGACAGCAGATCGGCGGCGATCCAGTCAGGATCGTTCTTGCCATCGGCGATCACAAGGATCTCCGAAGGCCCGGCCACCATGTCGATCCCGACCACGCCGTAAAGCTGGCGCTTGGCTTCCGCGACCCAGGCATTGCCGGGGCCGGTGACGACGTCGACCGGGCGGATGCGCTGCGTGCCATAGGCGAGCGCGCCTACCGCCTGCGCCCCGCCGACACGCCAGATTTCGTCCACGCCCGCGATATGCGCAGCGGCGAGCACCATCGGGTTCGATTGCCCCTTGGGCGTCGGAGTAACCACCACCAGTCGTTCAACCCCGGCAACCCGCGCCGGAATGGCGTTCATCAGCAGCGATGAAGGGTAGGCAGCGCGCCCGCCCGGCACATACAGGCCCGCTGCATCGACCGACCGCCAGATTGCGCCAAGCCGCACGCCCGCCGCGTCGACATAGTCGCGATCCTGCGGCAACTGCGCTTCGTGATAGCTGCGGATGCGGGCTGCGGCGAGCTCCAGCGCATCGCGCAGATCGGTCGCAAGTTCATGATAGGCCTGTTCGCAAGCCTCACGCGAAATTGACCAGTCGGCTTCGTCTGTCAGCGCATAGCCATCGAAACGCTGCGTATAGTCGACAAGCGCCGCATCACCGCGCAGCTTCACCGTCTGCAGAATGTCGGACACCTGCCCGGCAACATCGCTGTCGGATTCGCGCCGGGCATCGACAATACGATCGAACTTCGCGGCAAAATCGGGCTGGAGAGTGGACAGAATGGGGATCATGCGGCCTGCGCCTTGCTGCGGGTTTCGGCATCACGGCGGAACGCATCGACAAGCGCGGCGACACGCGGATCGGTTTTCAAGGCGGTGCGGTTGACGATCAGGCGCGCGGAAATCTCAAGGATCACGCTGGTTTCGACCAGCCCGTTTTCCTTCAGCGTTTTGCCGGTCGACACCAGATCGACGATCTGCCGCGCCAGGCCGAGCGAGGGCGCAAGTTCCATCGCGCCGTTCAGCTTGACGCATTCGGCCTGCACGCCGGCGGCTTCGAAATGGCGGCGGGTGAGGCTGGGGTATTTGGTGGCGACGCGAAGGTGGCTGGCGCTTCCGGCCTCGTCCCCGTCACTCGCAAGCCGGGCGACCGACAGTCGGCACAGGCCGATGCCCAGATCGACCGGCGCGTAGAGATCGGCGTAGTCAAATTCCTCGATCACGTCCGATCCGACGATGCCGACTTGCGCCGCGCCGTGGGCCACAAAGGTAGCGACATCAAAGGCGCGGACGCGGATCAGACGCATGTCGGCGCGGGTCGTGGCAAACGCCAAAGCGCGGCTTTTGGGATCGTGAAATTCGGCGTCAGGCTCCACCCCGGCGCGCGCCATAACCGGCAGCGCTTCATCAAGGATGCGGCCCTTGGGGACAGCAAAGGTCAGCTGTCCGGGATTGTCGTGGGTGCCAATGGTGGTCATGATCGTGCGCGCACTTAAGGACGGACACGCAAAAGGGCAATGGTGATGGCGACCGGCGAAGCGGGAATCATGGGACTGGCGGACTTTACCGCCGCGCTCGATTGGCAGGCCCGCCATGCCGAGGAGAACGGCGCGCCAGCCACGGCGCGGGTCATCCGGGCGCTGGCAGGGGTGCGCAACAGCGACACCGGCACAGGGCGCCGGATCGCGAACTGGCCGGGGCTGACCTTGAAAGACGCAATGCCACTGCGGATCGCGGGCGGGTTTCACCACCTGCTGCTGTCGGGTGCGGATAAAAGGCTGGCGCAGGTCTATGCCGGCGCAATCACCGATCAGGCGGCGGTCGATGCGCTGGTGCTCGATCTGACGCACCGATTTGATGCCCGGTTGCTTCCGTGGCTCGATGGCCCTCCGCAGACCAACGAAGCTGGACGTTCCGCCAGCATCATGGCCGGCCTATTGTGGCTGGCGCAGCGGGTGCGGATGCCTTGCTTCGATCTGTTCGAATTGGGGGCGAGCGCTGGGGTCAATACGATGATCGATCGCTATTTCTTCCGGCTGGGCACGGTCGACGTTGGCCCACCCACGTCGCCCATGCAAATTGTCCCGGAATGGCGCGGCGCGCCGCCTCCCGCTCCGCCGCAGGGCTTTGCAATTGCGGCGGTGAAGGGCTGCGACATTGCCCCGATCAATCTGGCAGACCCTGAAGCGGCGCTGCGGCTCAAGGCCTATGTCTGGCCTGATGCGGGAGAGCGCATGGCCCGGATCGACGCCGCCATCGCGTTGGCAAGCGATCAGCCGCCGGACTTGATCGCCGCCGATGCGGGAGATTTCGCTGCCGCTATGCTCACGCGCCCTCAGCAACCCGGCACTGCGAAAGTGATGTTCCACTCGATCATGTGGCAGTATCTGCCCGCCGCCACACAAGCGCGGATCACCGCCGCATTCGAGGCTGCCGCTATCAAGGCAACACTCGATGCCCCTCTTGGATGGATTGCGCTGGAAACCGATCCGGCGACCTTCCGTCACGAGTTGCGGGTGCGGCTGTGGGACGGCGGGACACACCGGGGCGAGGAACATCTGCTATCCCACGCCCACCCGCACGGGGCATGGGTGGAGTGGCTCGCAGACTAGTCCGCCAGAAACGCCTCCATCGCCGCGTTCACCGCGTCCGGCGCTTCCCACGGCACGAAATGTCCGCAGTCCGGCACGTGGACGATGGTGAGCGGATCGATGATATCCTCCAGCCCTTCGAGGTTTTCGGGCGGCAGAGCGAGATCGTCCATCCCCCAGATCACCAGTGTCGGGATCGTCAGCTTTGGCAGGGCAGGCGGCGTCCAGCCTTCAGGGATTGCGAAGGGGGCATCCATTGTCGGCACATCAATCGGGCTGGCACGATAATAGTTGAGCATCCCGAAGGCCGCATCGCGGTTCTGCCAATCGAGCAGCAGCGCGTCGCGTTCTTCCGGCTCCATCGCGCTGGGGCGATCCCATTTGACCTCCTTCAGCAGCAGGCCGGTGAGGCCATGTTCTTTGACCAGCGCGTCGTTCGCGGGATCGCGGAAGCCGCGGATATACTGGCTCGCCTCGCGCTGGACGGGGTGGGTGTAAAGCAGCTTCTGGAAGATCACCGGATGCGGCGCGTTGGCGATGATGGCGCGGGTCACGCGGGCGTGCTGGCCGCCAATCGCCACGCCCCATGCCAGCGCGCCGCCCCAGTCGTGGCCGACGATGGTGAAATGCGCGATCCCCAGCGCGTCCGCCAAAAGGAATACATCGCCTATTAGCTTGTCGGGGGTGTAGGCTTCAACGTTCTGCGGTTTTGACGATCCGCGATAGCCGCGCTGGTCGGGTGCGATGCAGCGATAGCGATCACTGAAATGCGCGATCTGGTGCCGCCACGTGCGATGGCTTTCAGGAAAGCCGTGCAGGAAAATCAGCACCGGCGCATCCACCGGGCCTTCATCGACGATGTTAAGATGGATGCCATTGGGCAGCGTCACGCGCTTGAGATCGAACCGGCTCATTGCGCTTCGCCTTCCATGCGCTCCATGTAACCCTTGGCGACCATGCCTGCGATCTGGTCGAACAGTGCTTCTGGTGTGCGCCGGGCCTCGCCCATGGCCAGTTCGGCACCCTCGGCAATGATGATTTCGCGGGTTCCGGCTGCGATGCCATCGATCATGGCGCGGGCTGCGACATCGGCGGGGATACCTTCGTCAATCGCCTTGTCGCTCACCCCGCGCTGACGGCCATCACCCACCAGCGCATTGCGCGAGACATTGGTGGCGACCGATCCTGGGTAAATTGTGTGGACGCTAACCCCCGTCTGCGAAAGTTCGGCCCGCAGCGCATCGGCATATCCGGCAAGCCCGAACTTGGCGGCGGAATAGGCCGTGCGCATCGGTACGCCGACTTTGCCCGCAATCGAGGAAATGAACCCGAGCGCGCCTGAACCGCGCGTCGCCATATGCCCGATCAGGCCTTGGCTGAAGGCGATCTGGGCAGTGAGATCAATTTCGATAATATCGCGATAAACCTGCATTGAAGTCTTCAGCGCCCGGCTGCGTTGGGAGATTCCCGCATTGGCAAAAGCGATATCGACCCCGCCTTTCCAAGCTATGGCTTTGGCGGTCGCGTCGGCCAGTGCGGCTTCATCTCGCACATCAAAGGCAAGGATGAGCGTTTCGCCGCAATCTGCCGCGATTTCGGCCAACCGTTCCTCATTCCGTCCCGACAGCACAACATGCGCGCCCCGCGCCGACAGTTCGCACGCCAGCGCCGCGCCAATGCCCGATGATGCCCCGGTGATCCATGCCACCTTGCCTGAAATTTCCAATGCTCTCTCCCGAATTTAGCTTCAGGGATAGCTGACCGTCTTGGGCTTGTCGGGCAAGGGGATAAATTCTTCTTCGTCGCCCGGAACGATTGCAAAGCGGCCAGCCCGCCAATCATCTTTAGCCTGATTGATCCGTTCACGGTCGGAGCTGACAAAGTTCCAGAAAACGTGCCGCTTGGTGGCAAAAGCCTCTCCGCCCAGCAGCATCACCCGCCCGCCGGTCTGGCTGGACAACCGCATCGCCTTGCCCGGCGCGAGCACCGCCAGCTGGTATTGTTCCAGCGCCACGCCATCCACGCTGGCATCGCCGTTGACCAGCATGACGGCGCGTTCGTCTGCCTGGGCATCAAGCGGGATTGATCCGCCAGCCTCCATCAGGATTTCGGCGTAAATCGTGGCGGCGTGGGTGGTGGTGGGGGCCTTTGCGCCCCACAACTCTCCCATGATCACCCACGCTTTTGCGCCTGTGTCGGATACCATCGGAAGATCTGTTACCGCTTCGAACGCCGGATCGATTTCCTCGCGCCCGTCGGGCAGGGCGAGCCACGTCTGCATCCCGAACAATCCGGGATTGGTCGCCAATTCTGCTTTCGGGCTGCGTTCGGAATGGACGATTCCGCGCCCGGCGGTCATCAAGTTGACTTGACCCGGACGGATCGTGGCAAAAGTGCCGAGGCTGTCGCGGTGATCGATCACGCCGTCGAACAGCCATGTCACCGTAGCCAGATTGATATGAGGGTGTGGGCGCACATTCATGCCGTCGCCGGTCAGATCAGCCGGGCCGAACTCATCGACGAAGATGAACGGCCCCACCATGGTGCGCGCCTTGGACGGAAGAACGCGGCGCACGGTGAATTCGCCCAGATCGTGGCTGACAGGGGTGATAGTCTGGGTGATCATGTGCCGGTTTCCTGCTCGATCATGGCGGAAAGATTGGCAGGAAACACGGCCTCGGGCCAATCGGCAAGCTCTGCGCGGGTGAACCAGCGATGCTGCGTCATGAGGCGTTGTTCAAGCACGGTGTGCCGGGAGGTGTCGATCGCTGCTTCGGCGACGCGCACAAGAAAAAAACGTTCGTCCGCCTGCACCGGCTCGCCTTCGACAGTGATGAATTCGGGAGTCATCCGCGCGATTTGGGGCCCCGGTTCGGCAACGATCCCGGTTTCCTCCAGCAATTCGCGCCGGGCGGCGTCTTCAAAACTTTCACCCGGCTCGCATTCGCCGCCTGCGGTGACCCAGAAAGGCGGTCGCCCCGGCACGTCATAGCGGAACATCAAGGCGCGCCCTTCTTGATCAAGCACGATCAGGCGGGCTGCACAACGCAGGCGCAGGGCGGGGTTCAGGCTCACGCCTGCGGCACGCCCGCCTTGATTGCCACCGCGTGCACCCGCCCGCCGACAATGTCGCCCAGCGCCGCGATCACTGCGCGCTGGCGGGAAAGGCGGTTCATTTCCGCGAATGCGGCGGCTTCGATCTCGATGGTGAAATGCGATTCGCCCGATCCGTCGTCGCCCATGTGGCCGCTATGCTTGGCGCTGTCGTTTATGATCGCGAGGCGGGTGGGGGCGAAAGCCTCGGTCAGCAGGGCGTGCATTTCATCGGCAACGGACATCGGAACTTTCCTTCTTTGCAACTGCCGGGTGGCATTTTCCGACTTGGAACTTTGGCACCCAATCTCCATTTTGCGTCGCTATGCCTTCACCACGATTTCATGGCCGCGTCGAGAGCGCAGGGCGGCAATGCGAAGCCCCCGCTTGCCGCGAGGCGGGCGAATTCCGTGCGCCCGGTCGCCGCCCCAATGGATTTGACGGGCCGGGCGATTGGCGCTGGTTCTGTTTGCAGCACGTGCGCGAATTCAACGCCGGGTATGACTGGTTCGAAGGCATGAGCGCCGAGGAAATTATTGCCGCGCAGTCACCGATTGCGGGCTGGCGGGCGGAAACCCGTGCCTTCCGCCCTGATGCGGGTGTCGATGGCGTGCCGCGCTGGGCCGATTATGCCGATCCGCTGGATGCAATTGCTGCGCGTGCCCGCGGCATTCGCAGTCGGGCAGAACGCGAGGCGCGGATGGCCGCGACGGGCCGTTTCTCGCGAGAGGAAGCCCAGGCGCTGGAGACGATGGGGCTAGGCAGCGACACTGATCGTACCCGGTTGCGTCGGCGCTATTCCGAACTCGTCCGCCGTTATCACCCTGATCGCAATGGCGGTGACCGCCAGCACGAGGCGCGACTGACCGAAGTGGTCGAGGCCTATCAATTGCTCAAAGGCAGCGCGGCGCTGGCTTAACCGCCAGCCCCTTTGCTCCCGGCCTCTTTTATCAACGCGGCGTCAATCGCATTCGCCTCGGCATAGGCGGGGCGGTCGGTGATGCGATCAACATAGGCACGGAACGACGGGCGTTCCGGGATCGACCCGAACCGCAGGCCCCATACGAATTGGCTGCCCACGTAAGTATCGGCCATCGTGAACCGGCTTCCGGCGATGAAATCATGAGCGGACAGCCACTTGTCGAGCGTATCGAGAGCAAGTTCGAGACTGCCGAAGCCCGCCATTCCGGTTTTGCCTTCGGGAACTTCCCAGCCCATCGCCTTGGCCACAACCGCCTGTTCCAGCGGCCCGGCAGCGAAGAAAAGCCAGCGGAAATAGGCGGCGCGTTCGTGGGCATCAGGCAAAAGCCCTGCCTGCGGGTGGGTTTCGGCAAGATAGTGATTGATGCCTGCGCATTCGGTGATGACATGGTCGTGGCCCTGATGATGGTGCACCAGCGTCGGCACCTTGTTCATCGGGTTGAGCGTTTTGAGGATATCGGGCCGGCTCGCCCAGTCGAACACCACATGTTCGTAATCCGCGCCCGCTTCGTGCAGTGCCCAGCGCGAAATCTGCCCGCGGCTCATGGCGACGGTGTAGAAGGTGAATTCGGCCATTTTAGTTCTCCAGCGTGACCACGGGCACGAACCCGCCAAAGATCATGCGCTTGCCATCGAACGGCATCGGGTTGGCTTTCTGATCCATCCGCGGATCATTGAAATCGGGCGACATCATCCGCGCCATCCCGGCATCGCGCGTCGCCTTGTCCGGCCATTCGATCCAGCTGAACACCACATCTTCCTCCTCGGTCGCCTGCACGGCCTTGCGGAAATCGGTGTGTTCGCCGGAGGGCACATCATCAGCCCAGCATTCGATCACACGGATAGCGCCCATTTCGATGAACAGCGGATCGGCATGGCCTGCATGGTCGATGAATTTCTGGCGGTTGGCTTTGGGCACCGCAATCACGAAACCGTCGATATAGCTCATGGTCTTTCCTCCTCCCGCGGCGCCATGCGACGCCTGTTCAACCCTGCCGGAATGCCCAGCGCAATGTCCTGCCCATGCCCCAGGTAGCGGCGCGTGCGGGCAAGGCAGTCAATAACGGGCGTTGCAGCCGCAGCTTCTGTCTTGCCCAATCAGGCAGCATGGCGACCGCGTCGGCGGTGATCATGGTCTGCACGGCAACCGGCGTGCCTTTGGGGCGCTGGCCAAGCACAAGCTGTGCGACCTCACGCGCTTGCGGCGAGGTGGCAAGATCATGGCGCAACTCGCGGAAAATGCGCTCTGCCTCGGCGCGGGTTTCGGGCACCGGATCGGCCCCGAGGGCTCGGGCGATGACAGCGAACTGGCGGTAGTACTCGTCCTGCTCTTGCCCCGGCATATTAGGCCGGACATGACGCAGGTACCCGGCCAGAAAGCTTTGCGCCTCGGTCACGTGCACCCATGCCAGCGTGCGCGGATTGGTTGCTTCGTAGCGGGAGCCATCGGGCAATGTGCCGCCGACCTTGGCGTGGATGCGGTTGACCCGGTCAATCGCCTTCATCGCTTCATCGCGGTGTCCAAAGGTGGTCACGGCAATGAACCGCGCCGTGCGTTGCAGCCGGCCGTGCATGTCCTCGCGGAAATTGGAATGGTCGAGCACGCCTTGCAATGCGTGCGGGTGGAGCATCTGCAGCAGCAGCGCGCGCACACCGCCGGTCATCATTCCGACGATATCGGCATGCACCTGCCGGATCGGCGTATCGCGTTCGAACAGCGCATTGTCAGACGGAGGGGTGGGGGTGTGTCCCTTGTCCGCATCGTGAAACACCCCGCGCACCTGAGAAACCAGCTTGAGGCGCAGCGATTCGACGGGGTCTGGCATGAACGGTGATATAGGCGCGCTTCGCGTCAGAGGGAAACGAACTCGCCAAATTGGCAGGCATTTGCGCCAAACCACTGCTTGCAGCCGGGCGACTTGCGCTTTAACCGAAACCGGCAATGATTCAGCCCTCCAAGAACAATGTCACCGGCGATAGCGCCATGCCCAACCAGCCCGATACCACGGTCGACGTCCGCGAGATGTTCGGCATTGATGTCGATTGGCAGGTGCCAGCCTTTTCGCAGCCGAGCGAACACGTTCCCGAGATCGACGGCGCCTATGTGTTCGATCCGGATACGACGCTGGCGATTTTGGCGGGCTTTGCGCATAACCGGCGGGTGATGGTGCAGGGCTATCACGGCACCGGCAAATCGACCCATATCGAACAGGTCGCAGCGCGGCTCGGCTGGCCCAGCATCCGCGTCAACCTCGATGCGCATATCAGCCGTATCGATCTGATCGGGCGCGATGCGATCGTGCTGAAGGACGGGTTGCAGGTTACCGAGTTCAAGGAAGGCATCCTGCCTTGGGCGCTGCAGCATCCGGTGGCGCTGACCTTCGACGAATACGACGCAGGCCGCCCGGATGTGATGTTTGTGATCCAGCGTATTCTGGAATTTGATGGCCGGTTGACGCTGCTCGATCAGAACCGCGTGATCACACCCAATCCGTATTTCCGGCTGTTTGCCACCACCAACACGGTGGGCCTTGGCGACACCAGCGGGCTGTATCACGGCACGCAGGCGATCAATCAGGCGCAGATGGACCGCTGGAACATCGTCGTCGCGCTCAATTACCTCGCGGCCGAGGTTGAACAGCAGATCGTCAAGTCCAAGACCCCTGATACCGATGAAAAGCTGATCGCGGACATGGTCAAGGTTGCCGAGCTGACCCGTCAGGGCTTCATCAATGGCGACATCTCGACTGTGATGAGCCCGCGCACCGTCATCACCTGGGCGCAGAACGCGGCAATTTTCGGTTCGACCGGTTTCGCCTTCCGCCTCAGCTTCCTCAACAAGTGTGATGAGGCGGAACGGACACTGGTGGCAGAATATTACCAGCGCGTGTTCGGCGAAGATCTGCCCGAAGGCGCGGCGAAGAAGCGTTAACCAAGGCGCTTGCTCCCCAGTGTCATAGGCTGATAACACAGCGGCGATATGGCGCTGTTCGACCGATTCTGGAAAGGCCCGAAGGGCGGCGCTGCAAGCGCCGACGGCGATGTGCCGACCGGATATTATCCGCTCTACGAATCGATGCGTCCCGCCGAACTCGACGACGAGGATGATCTGCCTCGGCGTCCGCGTGTTTCGGCCACACCCGATTTCGATGCCTGGGACGCCAAGCTTGCGGGAATTGACCAAGCCCTAGAGGTCGAGGAACGCCGCCGCCTGCGCTGGTGGCAGCGCGATTACTGGCGTAGCCGCAGCAAGCTGTGGTGGACGGGGCGCGGCATCCTCGGCGGCCTTGCGCTGTTCGTGGTGCTGATCGGCTGGCTGACCTTCACTGCGCCGCTTTCCAAAAGCCTTGAACCCATTGCCCCGCCGCAGGTCACCTTGCTCGCCAGCGATGGCACGCCGATTGCCCGCAGCGGGGCTGTGGTCGAAGCGCCGGTGAAGGTAGCCGATCTGCCTCCGCATGTGGTGCAGGCGTTCATCGCCATCGAAGACCGGCGGTTCTATTCGCATTGGGGCATCGATCCGCGCGGCATCGCGCGGGCGGTCTGGACGGGTTATGGCGGGGGATCGACCATAACGCAGCAACTGGCGAAATTCACGTTCCTGACGCCTGAACAAAGCCTCAGTCGCAAGGCGCGGGAAGCGCTGATTGCGTTCTGGCTGGAAAGCTGGCTGACCAAGGACGAGATCCTCGAACGCTATTTGTCGAACGCTTATTTCGGCGACAACCAGTACGGGCTGCGCGCCGCCTCGCTCCATTATTTCTACCGTCAGCCTGAAAAGTTGCGGCCCGAACAGGCGGCGATGCTGGCGGGGCTGTTGCAAGCGCCTTCACGCTATGCCCCGACGAAGCATTACGACAGGGCCAGGGCGCGGATGGATCTGGTTGTACAATCGATGGTGCGCGATGGCTATCTCACGCAAGCTGAAGCGGATGCGCTGCCCGATCCGCGCATTGACGTGCGCACCCGCGACGACAATTTGCCGACCGGCACCTATTTCGCCGACTGGGCGCTGCCGCTTGCGCGTGAGGGAATGGAGGCGAGCTATTCGCGCCAAGTCCTCACCACCACGCTTGATGCGCGCCTTCAATCGCTCGCCAACCGCGTGGTCAGCCGCGCGCCGCTTGGCGGGGCGCAGGTCGCGCTGGTGGCGATGCGCCGCAATGGGGAGGTGGTGGCGATGGTAGGCGGGCGCGATTACGGCAAGTCGCCGTTCAACCGCGTGACACAGGCCAAGCGTCAACCGGGATCGACCTTCAAGACCTTCGTCTACATCGCTGCTCTGGAAGCCGGATGGGAGCCGGACGACACCATTCCCAACACCGAAATAACCCAGGGAAGCTATCGTCCGAAGAACGCGCGCGGGGCCTATTCCGACCAGATCACGCTGGAAAACGCCTTTGCCCAGTCCAGCAATGTCGCCGCTGTCCGGCTGTTGCAGGCGGTGGGCAGCGACAAGGTGATCCGCACCGCACGTTCGCTTGGTATCACAGCGCCGATGGCGGATGGCGACCCCAGCCTCGCGCTCGGCACATCGGCGATGACGTTGATGGAACTGACTGCGGCCTATGCCGGGATTGCGGCCAATGAATATCCGGTGCGGCCTCATGCGTTTCCCCGCGCCGAGCAGGGGTGGTGGGAATGGTTGACGACCCGCAAGGACAGCCTGTCGCGCGGTGACCACGCTGACATCGAAACAATGCTGCGCGCCTCGATCAATCGTGGGACGGGGCGCAATGCGGTGCTGCCGATCGCCAATTTCGGCAAGACCGGCACAACGCAGGATTATCGCGACGCGCTGTTCGTAGGCTATGCTGGCGATCTGGTTGTGGGCGTGTGGACCGGCAATGACGATAATGCGCCGATGAAGAACGTCACCGGAGGCAGCACGCCTGCGCGTATCTGGCGTGATTTCATGCGCGGCGCCTTGAAGATCGAAGCCGCGCCGCAGCCCAAAGCGATCGAATCGCCCGATCCTGAAGGCCCCGTCCAGCAGCTCGATACCGAAGGCGGCGAGATTCCGTTGGGGCAGGATGGCACGATGTTGCGCATCGACGATACCGGCGTAGTGCTGTCGCAGCCGGGCGTGCCAGTCGAATTGCGCGTAGGAGACGGCGGAGTGGTGGTGCAACCAGCGCCCGAGCCGACTGCCGAGCCGCCGCCGCCCTAAACCATCAGGATATTCATCACCGCAGTCGCAATCGGACGGGTGCGATCATCCTGCCATGCCTCCACCGTGACATTGGCATTGCGCCGCCCCAGCCGGGTGATCCGGCCGATGGCAAAACTCGGCTTCGATTTGCCTGCGGCCAGATATTGCACGGTGATATTGATCGGCTTCAGCTGCGGATCCCGGCCCGCCGCCAGCAGCGCAGTGCGCAGCGCGGCATAACCTGCGTTTTCCAGCAGACCCGCCGTAGCGCCGCCGTGGAAATGCTGCGGGCGGCCTTCGACCATCGGGCCGAAGCCGACCGACAGCACCGGCATCCCCCCGTCCTCGCCGACAATTTCGATGCCGAGCGAGCGCGCATAGGCGGGCAGATCGCCGAAGGCGGCCGCTGCGTCAGTCATGTCCGCCGCCCCGCAACGCCGGGTTCGCCTCTCGCGGATCCGCGCCGATGGTCATGAAAACCCCGGCAATATGCGCCACCGGATCATCGGGATCATCATCATAGGCTATCCCGCGCACAAACGCAGCCGATCGGGTGCGGCGATAACATTCCACCCGGCCGCGCACGCTCGCCCGTTCCCGTGCCGGGCGCTGGTAATCGACCCTGAGATCGAGTGTCGCTACGGGATTGAAGCTGCCGCTTGCCTGCCAGATCGCCATCCCGCTCGCCATGTCCATCAGGCTGATGATCGGACCGGAGGCGAGCACCGGGCGGCTGGCATCGCCCAGCAGATCCTCGCGCCAGGGCAGTTCCAGTTCCACCCAATTATCGCCCTGGTCGGTAAAGCGCAGGCCCAGCCAACCGGTATGGCCATGCCGAAAAAACCATTTGGACGCTTCACGCGCGTCGAACCGGGCTGGGGGCGTGTTCATGGCGCGCTGCATAGGAGCGAGCGCGGCTCGGTTACAATCATTTAATTTCGCGGGAACGCGTGGCTCGGCCACCTTCGCGCCAGCGCCTTGCAAGGGGCAGGGCGCAGGCATGCAAGGGGAGTGAAGCGATGAAGTTTCCCAAGATCAGTCTTGATCAGATTCCGGGGCTTGAAACCGCGCAGGCGCTGTTTGGCTCGGTCATGCAGGCGGGCGGGCAAAGCGATGACCGGATCGTCGAAATCATGGTGTTCATCTATGAAATCATCCCGCCGCCGCCCCCGCCGCCGGTGTTCTGAGCTTAGGGGGAGGGGCGCGCATGATGCAGGTCCATCCCGATATCGCGCGGCTGCGGAGCGATGGCGCTTTGCAGCCGCGCACCGATGCTGCCTTGGCGCAGTGGTGCAGCACGCGCCGCGCGATTGCGGCGATGGAGGGACTGGAGAAGTTCCATCAGGGTGCAGCGTTTGAAGATCTGCCGTTTCTGGTGCGCCTGATGCGCGATCATGCGGCTGCCCGGGCCTTTGCCGACGCGCTGATCACGCCATTTCTCGCCGCGCTGCGGGCCGAGCCACTGGCGCAACTGCCACTGGGACATTCTTCAGCGCCGGGCATGGCGCGGCTGCGGATGGCAACGCACGGGCGCGCAGGGGTGACGCTGCTGGCCATTGCGCCCCGGGCCAGAGCAATGCCGGTATCGGTGCTGTTCGAAGATTGCGAGGCGCATGAAATCATCCTCGCCGGTGAATGCGAGGCCGCGGTGCACCGCCGCGAGGCCGGGGGGCTTGTGAGTGAGGTGCAGCTTTGCTCAGCAGGCACGCGCTTCAACCGCAAGGGGCCTGATGCCGCCCGCCAGATCATCGCAGTGGCGCGTCCGCTGTTGGTGTTGCAGCTGACGCGGGAGCCCGATCATCCGCAGCCCTCGCAGGAAATCGCAACGGCCGACGGCGCGCTGTTGAAGGTGATCAGTGCCAGCAAGGCCAGCAGCCAGCACATGATGGCACTGGGCGTATTGGGCGCGCTTGAACATCACGCGGCGCTGCATCCGATTGCACGGCTGGCGAAGGATGCTGCGGCAGACCGCGATGTGCGGTGGGAGGCGATGCGCCAATGCCTGGCGCTCGATACGGGGGAAGGGCTGGCAGTGCTGGCGGCGCTCGCGCGTGATCCGGGCGATGCGCTGCAAGCTGCTGCTTGCGCCTTACAGCGCCAATTGCTTGCAGCCCACCCCGACCTTGCGGCCATGATGGAGGAGCCAGCCTGATGCCTTTGGTGATCGATAATCCCTCCGGCGAAGCGTGCTCTTTGCCCGAGTGTATCGAAGCGCTGGGCGATCTCGGCTTTGATGCGGATGATCCCGCTAGCACCGCAGCGGCAGCGGGCTGGTTGCGGCGACTGGCGAACAACCGCAGCTTTCTGGGCGATCTGCTGGTCGACCGGCTGGCGGGGCGGGGCGGTGAAGCCATTGCCAGCGCCTATGGCCCGCAAGCCATCGTGCTCAGCCGTCCGCGTGACAATCGGCCGAACGCCGCCTTTCTGCGCGCCGCGATCTGGCCGTCCCCGCGCGATCACGTGTTCCAGACCAGCGGCGCGGCAAGCTTTGTCTATGGCGCAGCCCATGATCACAACTTCGATTTTCTGACCGTGGGTTATTGCGGGCCGGGCTATGTCAGCGACTACTACGAATATGACTACGAAGCGGTCGCCGGCTTTGCGGGCGAGGATGCGGGACTGCGGTTTGCCGGGCGCTCCACGCTCTCGCCAGGCAAGCTGATGCTGTACCGGCGGCACGTGGATGTTCACAGCCAGTTGCCGCCCGAAAGTCTCTCCGTCTCGATCAATGTGATGCGGGTCGATCCGGCGCAGGGGTGGTTCGACCAATACGGTTTCGATCTGGAGCGCGGCACTGTGGCGCGGTTGCTGAACCCGTTGGCGAGCGAGGCATTTCTGAGGGTCGCTGTGGCGAGCGGCGCGGAAGGCGCGCTGGATTATGCCGAATGGGTAGGCGCAGCGCACCCGAGCGACAGGATGCGACTGGCGAGTTTCGAGGCGCGGGCGGAGATGCTTGGCGATACCGCCGAGGCGGATGCGTTGTGGCGCGCGGGAGAGCTGTCGGGCAGCCGGATGGTGGCAGGGGCCGCGCGGGTAAAGCGGGCCGCGCTGGCTTAAAGCACTCCGCCCGCCAGCCGGTCGATTGCGCCTTGCAGGATCACTGCAGCGGCATGGCTGTCAATCGCGGCGGCGCGCCGCGCGCGGCTCATATCTTGTCCGATCATGGCGGCTTCGGCGGCCTGGGTAGACCAGCGTTCGTCCCACAGCAGGATCGGCAGGCCGAAGGCCTCGGCGCAGTTGCGGGCATAGGCACGGCTGGCCTGCGCGCGCGGGCCTTCGCTGCCGTCCATGTTGCGCGGCAGTCCGATCACGATGCCGCGTAGCTTCCGCGCCTTGATCAATGCGGCCAAAGTCTCGCGGTCGCGCCCCCATTTGCCGCGCTGGATGGTGGTGCCATTGGTGGCAAAGCGCCAGCCCGCATCGCAGGTGGCCGTGCCGATCGTTTTGGTGCCGAGATCGAGGCCAAGCAGCGCCCCGCCGCCTTCATCAGCGCATTCTTCCACCGCCTCGCCAAAATCGCGCGCGGCTTCGAAGATCTGGCCGGTGCCGGAACCTACCGGTTCTGCCACGCGCTGACCCGGCGATTCACGTCCGCCTTGGTGTTCGCCCAGAACAGCGGCAGATCATAGACGTGATAATTATTGCCCGGCAGGACATAGCTGCCCATTTCCGGCGGCGGCCCGATCAGCAGCAATCCGTTATCGCCGCACCGCGCCGGCACAAGGTTCGGGACGAGTTCGCCCTGCTGCATGCTGTCTTCGGGCACCAGCGTGCCGAGATTGGCGCTGGCAGGCGCAGCGCCGCCAAACTGTCCGGTCAGCGGGTTGGTGCACAGGATCGGGCTGTCGCCGGATTTCTCGCCGTCGAGTGCGACGGAATTCGCATAATATCCAAGGATGCTCGAAGGATCGGCCGGTTCGGCAAAGCTTGACCAGCTGATGATGCAACCGCCTTGCTGCGGAGAGGCGCAGGCGGGAAAGCCCATTTGCGGCAGATCATGCTGGATGCTGATCGGCCAACCGATGACGTAGGCGGCCACCAATCGGTCTGCGGCTGGCGATCCGCTCACTTCTTCGGCCAGCAAGCGTTTCAGATGCAGCGAGCCCTGACTGTGTCCGGCCAGCACGATCGGCGTGTCCGGCCCGACCGAGGTGAGGAAATAGCGGTACGCCTCCAGCACATCGGCATAGGCGGCATCAATCGCCTGACGCGCTTCGGCAGCGTCGGTCAGGAACGAACCCATGGTCGCCTGCCGATACCGCGGGGCCCAGATTTCCGATGCGGAATTGAACGGGCTGGCCATGCCGCGCAGGTAAATGCGCGCGATCCGTTCAGACTCGGCATCGCCGCCATTTTCCAGCGGTGCGTTCCAGCTGGCACGGCTGAGGTAACTGGTGGGGTGCACGAAGAACACAGCGAAAGCCTGCGGCTTTTCAGCATCGGCCAGCGGCGCAGCACCTTCTGCCATTGGCGGCTGCCAGCGCGCCGGATCGCTCACCCCGATCCCGGGGCGCGAAAACCATAACGCCGGGTCGTGATAGGCATTGGCTTCGAGCGGGGCGACCGGCGCAAATTCGGCCGAGGGCACCAGCGCGATTTGCGCCAACTCTTCCTGAAACAATTCGTAAGCGATCCGCGCTCCGATCACCAGAACGATGCAGAAGGCAACGAAATATAGGAACTTACGGGCCATTATTGACTGCGCCTCGCGTTATGGGGCTGCTGGCTGGGAAACTGCGCCTTCGGCCAGTGGTGGGCGCAGGGTGGTCCATGCCCGGTCGCCGCGCAGGCTGGAGAACCAGCTTGCCGGGTTCCAGGTTGTCGTACCATCAAGGCTGAAGGTGATGAATTCTGCCCGCCCGCCAATATTCGCCAACGGCACCGCGCCGCCCAGCCCGCTTTCTTCAGCCGCAGCCCGGCTGTCGGCGCTTTCGTCGCGGTTATCGCCCATCACGAAGACGCTGTCGGCCGGCACGGTGTAGGGGCCGTAGTTGTCCAGCCGCTGATCGGTGTAATCAATGGTCAGATAGGTCGCGCCATTGGGCAGGGTTTCGCGCCAGGTCGGCGGGGCAAAGAAATCGCGCCCGTCAGAGCCGGTCTCGCGGTATTGCTCGAACGCGGAAAGGCACGGGGCGCCGCGGCACAACAGGTCCGGTTCGAACGGCAGGCGCACTGGCGGCACGACTTCGCGCTTGATGGGCTGGCCGTTGAGGATGATCTGCCCGCCGCGCACTTCGATTGTATCGCCCGGCAAGGCCACCACGCGCTTGATGTAATCCTCGTTGCGCAGCGGGTGCACCGGGATCACGACATCGCCATATTCGGGCGTATCGGCCCAGATGCGCCAATCGCCGCGCGGCAGCAGGTGGAAACTGGCAGATGCCCATGACCAGCCATAGGGATACTTGCTCACCACCAGCCGATCACCCACCCAAAGGCTCGGCATCATTGATGTGGAGGGGATATAAAACGGCTTGGCCACAAGGCTGTGGAACGCCAGCACGGCCAGCAGCATGATCGCCAGGCCGCGGATTTCCGCGATCCAGTCAACCTTGTCAGCGGGTTGCGAGGTTTCGATGGTTGCCATGAAAGGTTGCCGCTTCAGAGAGGGATGGCTTCGATGATCACGAAGGCCTGCGCCCATGGATGATCGTCGGTGAGGGTAAGATGAATGCGCGCCTCATGGCCTGCCGGGATCATTTCTTCAAGCCGCAATGCCGCTCCGCCGGAGAGCGCCAGCGTCGGCGCGCCAGACGGCGCGTTGACCACGCCGATGTCTTTCATGAACACCCCGCGCCTGAAACCGGTGCCGACCGCCTTGGAAAAGGCCTCCTTGGCGGCAAAGCGTTTGGCATAGGTACCGGCGATGGTGAAAGGGCGGCGGCGGGCCTTGGCGATTTCGGTTTCGGTAAACACGCGGTTTTCGAACCGCTCGCCAAAGCGTTCGAGCGAACTCGCGATCCGCTCGATATTGCAGAGGTCGCTACCCATGCCGATGATCATTTGAACGCCCTGATGATGACTGCAACCAGCAAACCGACCGCGACGACATGAAGCATCACCTGCGACTTGAATAGCGGGCTGGCAAAGTCCCCCTTTGCCATCCTCAAGGCCCCCGAAAAGCCGAAGATCTGCAACGCCACCCAGCCGACCGCAAACACCACCATCACCTTCGCGTTAAGTGCGAATCCCAGAAACCCGATTGCCAGCAGAAACAGCGCCGCTGCGGCAAAGGCCCAGCGCTTCTGTTCGCCGGTCAGCGTGGGAAGGTCGGGCTCAGCCAAGATTAACGCACCTCGTCCATCAATTCGCGCATCCGGCGGATCGCGTTCTCAAGGCCGACGAACACTGCCTCGCCAATCAGATAGTGGCCGATGTTAAGCTCGGCGATCTGGGGAATGGCGGCGATGGGCTGGACGTTTTCGAACGTCAGGCCATGGCCCGCGTGCGGCTCGATCCCGTTCTTGGCGGCGAGTGCGGCCATATCGGTTATGCGGCGCAGTTCGCGCTCCACCTTGTCACGGTCGCCATCGGCAAAGGCGTGGGCATATTCACCGGTGTGAAACTCCACCACAGGCGCGCCGAGGCGCAGGGCTGCATCCAATTGCCGTTCGTCAGCTTCGATAAACAGCGATACCCGGATGCCCGCGCTGCGCAATTCCTCGGCAATCGGGGCGAGGGTGTTGTGCATTCCGGCGGCGTCCAGCCCGCCCTCGGTGGTGCGTTCCTCGCGCTTTTCAGGGACGATGCAGGCAGCGTGCGGCTTGTGACGCAGCGCGATGGCCAGCATCTCGGAGGTTGCTGCCATTTCCAGATTCAGCGGCAGGTTGGTCGCTTGCTGGATCCGCGCGAGATCCTCGTCGCGGATATGGCGGCGGTCTTCGCGCAAGTGGGCGGTGATTCCGTCCCCGCCGACCGCTGCGACGATCTCCGCCGCGCGCACCGGATCGGGATGATCCCCGCCGCGCGCGTTGCGGATCGTCGCCACGTGATCGATGTTCACGCCGAGACGCAAGGGGCGGGAGTGGAGGGTTGCGATCATTCTTTCCTGCTTCCGGGCTTTGTCACTTCTACGCGGGCCAAAGCTTCGGGGATGTCGGATTCGTCATAAGTCGGAAAATCAATGGCGAGCAGGGGGTAGAACGGCACGCCCAGATCGACCGAACCGCAAGAACGGTCGATGATCGCGCATTCGGCGATCACTTCTGCGCCCTCGCGGGCGACGGCGGCGATGGCTTCGCGGCTGGAAAGGCCGGTGGTGACGACATCCTCGACCATCAAGACGCGGGCACCGGGAGCCAGCGCAAAGCCGCGGCGCAGGTGGAAGACGCCGTCGGGTCGTTCAAGGAAAACCGCGTCCGTGCCAAGCGCACGGCCAACCTCGTGCCCGATGATGATCCCGCCCATCGCCGGTGACACGACAACATCGATGGAATCGCGAATTTCAGCGGGAATCCCCGCAACCACCGCCTCTGCCAATCGCGCCGCGCGGGCGGGGTTCATCAGCACCCGCGCGCATTGCAGGTAATGTCCGCTATGGCGGCCTGAAGACAGTTTGAAGTGCCCTTCGAGCAAGGCTCCCGATCCACGGAATTCGGCCAGAACTTCATCTTCGGTCACCCAGAAACTCCATGCAAAAACATCAGGGGAAGCACCCACTTGCGCCGCAAACATGCAGGCTTGCATAATTTTCTCCCTAGAAGCGCTTGAGGCACTCGGCAAGCGCGGCTAAGGGCACATTGAAGCAGGCCCCAGGGCTGGCTAGACGCTGCCTACAGCGAACCCGAAAGGGGCAAGCGGCAGGCAGTATGGGATCAGATTAGAACCATTGGGCACATTGTAATGGGTCAGAGGCACACCCGTATGAAAAAGGCTATCCTTGGCGCAATTGTCGCCGGGCTCGCGGCGTTTGCGCCGATGACTGTCGCTGCGCAGGATGCAGCAGCGCCTGTCAACTCCACTGCGACGCAGGCAACTGGGCCCGATGCGGGGCTGGTTGAATCGGTGACGGACGCTGCAACCGCAACTGGCGGTTCCTACACCCCGATGGCTCCGACCGAAGGCAAGGGCATGCCGACCGATCCGCGCACCGGTGAACCGGGCGCGATGATGAAGTCGCTGACCTTCCAGGATCAATATTCCGACAATGGCGACTATGCCTTGTGGATGCACGATGTAATTCTGATGCCGGTGATCACTGTCATCAGCCTGTTCGTGCTTTTCCTGCTTCTCTACGTGGTGGTGCGCTTTAACCGCAAGGCGAGCCCGGTTGCGTCGAAGACCACGCACAATACCGCGATCGAAGTGATCTGGACGATTGTGCCGGTAATCATTCTGGTGATCATCGCCGTGCCTTCGATCACGCTGCTGGCGCGCCAATATGAAACCCCGCCCGCCGATGCCGTCACCATCAAGGCGACCGGTTACCAGTGGTACTGGGGCTACACCTACCCCGATCACGGCGACATCGAAGTGATCTCGAACATGCTGCCTGAAGAGGAGGCATTGGCACGGGGTGAGCCGGGCCAGCTGGCGGTGGATAACCGCATGGTCGTGCCTGCAGGCGTGCCGCTGCGCATCCAGACCACCGCAACCGACGTGATCCACGCTTTTGCCGTGCCGTCGCTGTGGTTCAAAATGGATGCAGTGCCGGGCCGCCTCAATGAAAAGCTGCTGACGATCAAGGAACCGGGCGTGTATTACGGCCAGTGTTCCGAACTGTGCGGATCGCGCCACGCCTATATGCCGATCGCAGTCGAGGCCTTGCCGCCGGCACAGTTTGCCGAATGGGTGCGGTCGCAAGGCGGCGAAATGCCGGGGGCTGAAGAAGCTGCTCCGGCAGAAGCAGCGCCGGCCGAACAGGTCGCCGCGCTGGCCGCCCGCTAAAGACATTTGAACGAATAACATCAGAGAGTATCTGAAAATGGCTACCACCGCAGAAGGCTTCGACATCCACAGCGATGATCATGCGCATGATCACGCGGATCACAAGCCGGGCTTCTTCGCCCGTTGGTTCATGTCCACGAACCACAAGGACATCGGCACGATGTACCTGATCTTCGCGATCATCGCGGGGATCATCGGTGGTGCGATTTCCGGTATCATGCGGCTTGAGCTGGCCGAGCCTGGCATCCAGTACCTGCAATGGTGGGCCCAGTTCATGGGCGGCGGCAATGATCTGAACACCGCACTGCACATGTGGAACGTGTTCATCACCGCCCACGGCCTCATCATGGTGTTCTTCATGGTGATGCCAGCGATGATCGGCGGCTTCGGCAACTGGTTCGTGCCACTGATGATCGGTGCGCCAGACATGGCCTTCCCGCGCATGAACAACGTGTCGTTCTGGCTGACGGTGGCCGGTTTCTTCAGCCTGCTGTTCTCGCTGTTCGTTCCCGGCGGCTCCGGCCCCGGTGCGGGCACCGGCTGGACGGTTTACGCGCCGCTGTCGACCAGCGGTTCGGTTGGCCCGGCGGTCGATTTCGCGATCTTCTCGCTCCACCTTGCAGGTGCAGGTTCCATCCTGGGTGCGACCAATTTCATCACCACCATCTTCAACATGCGTGCGCCGGGCATGACCCTGCACAAGATGCCGCTGTTCGTGTGGTCGGTGCTGGTTACCGCCTTCCTGCTGCTGCTGGCACTGCCAGTGCTGGCTGCTGCCATCACCATGCTGCTGACCGATCGCAACTTCGGCACGACCTTCTTCGATCCGGCCGGAGGCGGTGATCCGGTTCTGTACCAGCACCTGTTCTGGTTCTTCGGCCACCCCGAAGTCTACATCATGATCCTGCCGGGCTTCGGCATGATCTCGCAGATCGTTGCCACCTTCTCGAAGAAGCCGGTGTTCGGTTACCTCGGCATGGCCTATGCAATGGTGGCGATCGGTGTGGTCGGCTTCATCGTCTGGGCGCACCACATGTACACCGTGGGCCTCGACGTGAACACGAAGATGTATTTCACCGCGGCAACGATGGTGATTGCAGTGCCGACCGGCGTGAAGATTTTCAGCTGGATCGCCACCATGTGGGGCGGCAGCATCAGCTTCAAATCGCCGATGGTCTGGTCGATGGGCTTCATCTTCCTGTTCACCGTTGGCGGCGTGACCGGCGTGGTGCTGGCCAATGGAGGCATCGACGACAACCTGCACGACACCTACTACGTGGTGGCTCACTTCCACTACGTTCTGTCGATGGGCGCAGTGTTCTCGCTGTTCGCGGGCTTCTACTACTGGTTCCCGAAGATGAGCGGACGGATGCACTCCGAACTGCTGAGCCACCTCCACTTCTGGACGTTCTTCGTCGGTGTGAACGTGATCTTCTTCCCGCAGCACTTCCTCGGGATGCAGGGGATGCCGCGTCGTTACCCCGACTATCCGGAGGCCTTCACCCTGTGGCACCAGGTCAGCACCTACGGCTATTACATCATGGCCGGTTCGATGATCTTCTTCTTCGTCAACATCGCTTATGCGCTGCTGGCCGGTAAGAAGGCGGCTGCCAATCCGTGGGGCGAAGGCGCGACGACGCTCGAATGGACCCTGCCGAGCCCGCCGCCCTACCACCAGTTCGAAACGCTGCCGGTGATTACCGACGCGCATGATTACCACGATCACCGTCCGGTTACAGCGTGATCGGCTCCCCTTCCGGAGCATGACATAACGGGGGGAGCGCGGCTGATGGTCGCGCTCCTTGCCCATGGAAAACAAAGACAATGGCCACGAGCGCACCTCAGACGAATGCCGGTACAGGCACCACGACGCTCCCGACGGAATGGCGCGATTTTTTCACGCTGACCAAACCGCGGGTGATGACGCTGGTGATCTTCACCGCGATCTGCGGCGTGTTGGCCGCGCCGGGCAGCATCCACCCGGTGCTGGGCTTTACCGCGATCCTTGCGATCTCGATGGGCGCAGGCGGGTCTGCCGCGCTCAACCACTGGTGGGAAGCCGATCTTGATGCGGGCATGAAGCGCACCATGAACCGACCGCTGCCCGGCGGGCGGATGCGGCGCGAAGATGCGCGCGATTTCGGTATCTTCCTTTCGGGTGTATCGGTTGTTCTGATGGGCGTGGCGATCGGCTGGCTGGCGGCATCGCTGCTGCTGGGCGCGATCATCTATTACGCGGTGATTTACACCATGTGGCTGAAGCCGCGCACCCCGCAGAACATCGTCATCGGCGGCGGTGCTGGCGCCTTTCCGCCGCTGATCGGCTGGGTTGCCGTGACGGGCGAGATTACCGCGATGCCGATCCTGCTGTTCGCGATCATCTTCTTCTGGACCCCGCCGCATTTCTGGGCGCTGGCGCTGTTCGTGCAGTCCGATTATGCCAAGGTCGGCATCCCGATGCTGCCGGTGGTCGCGGGCGAAAAGCCGACCCGCCGCCAGATCATGTTCTACACCCTGCTGCTCGCACCCGTGGCGATCGCGCCTTGGGCGATTGGCGGCACGAGCTGGATTTACGGATCGGTTGCGGTGGTGCTGTCGGCCCTGTTCGTGGTGCTGGCCATGCCGGTATTCACCCGGATGCGCGCCGAGACTGACGCCATGACGCCGGAAAAGCGCTTGTTCAAATATTCGATTGTCTATCTGTTCGTGCTGTTTGCCGCGCTGGTGGCCGACCGCGTGGCAGCCTATCAGGGGTTGATCGCATGACCCCTGAGGAAGAGCTTGAATTCAAGCGCCGCCGCAAGGCCCGCAACTGGGTGGTAGCCGGCACGCTGATCTTCTTCGTGGTGCTGTTCTACGCCATCACCATCGTGCGCATCGGAGATCCCGGCTGATGGCAACGCTGCCGCCCGTGACTGACGATACCGCCCGGCGCAATCTGCGCACCGGGCTGATCGCGCTTGCAGGGGCGCTGGCAATGCTGGGACTAGGCTATGCCTCTGTCCCGCTTTATCGGCTGTTCTGTCAGGTCACCGGCTTTGGCGGCACCACCATGATTGCCAGCGAAGCGAAAGCCGCCACGGCTGCCGCCAGTGCCACCGGTCAGCGCATCTCGATCCGCTTCGATGCCTCGACCGCCAGCGATGTGCCGTGGGTGTTCCAGCCTTCGCAATCGACCGACACCGTGACCATCGGTGAACGCGACATTGCCACTTATGTCGCGAAAAATGTCGGTTCGAAGCCGATCACCGGCATGGCGACATTCAACGTCACGCCCGAACAGGCAGGCAAATATTTCAACAAGATCCAGTGCTTCTGCTTTACCGAGCAGACCTTGCAGCCGGGGCAGGAAGTGACCATGCCGGTGCTGTACTTCGTCGATCCGGCGATGCTGGATGATCCCAATATGCAGGGCGTCGAGCAAATCACGCTCAGTTACACTTTCCACCGCACGGCGGACCCGGTAACCCCGGCGGCCCCGCGCACCAATTGAACCTTTGACGCACAACCCAGGGACGGGAACGACCAATGGCTGGCAAAGTAAACCACGATTACCACATTCTTGAGCCCGATATCTGGCCGCTGGTCGGTTCTATCTCGGCACTCACCTTCACCAGCGGGATGGTGCTCAGCTTCCACCCCGATCTGTTCGGCACTGCCGCCAGTTTCGTGATGTGGGCGGGCCTTGCAGGCCTGATCGCGACCTTCTTCATGTGGTTCAAGAACATCGTCGTCGAGGCCGAGCGCGGCGATCACACCCCCGTGGTGCAGTTGCACATGCGGTACGGGATGATCCTGTTCATCGCGTCCGAAGTGATGTTCTTCGTCGGCTGGTTCTGGAGCTTCTTCGACTTCGCGCTGTTCCCGGCCGCGCTGCAATATGATGCGGATACCGGAACCACCAGCAACCTGCTCGGCGTTGTCGGATCTACCGCAGCCTTCATTCCCGAAGGCATGGACGTGCTCGATCCTTTCGCGTTGCCTTTGCTCAACACGCTGATCCTGCTGTGTTCGGGCACCACGGTCACCTGGGCACACCATTCGCTGATCCACGGTGATCGCGAAGGGCTCAAGCAGGGCCTGTGGGCTACGATCGCACTGGGTGCGCTGTTCAGCTGCATTCAGGCCTATGAATACGCGGTTGCGCCCTTTGGCTTTGGCGGAAACACCTATTCGAGCGCCTTCTACATGGCGACCGGCTTCCACGGGTTCCACGTGCTTGTAGGCACCATCTTCCTGGCGGTCTGCCTGTATCGCGCTTACCTTGGCCACTTCACCCCGCGCCAGCACTTCGGTTTCGAAGCGGCTGCGTGGTACTGGCACTTCGTCGACGTGGTGTGGCTGTTCCTGTTTGTCGCCATCTACGTGTGGGGCGGCTGGGGCGCTGAATACCACTGATGTTGCCGGACGATAGTCCGACGGAAAACAAGGGGCAGCCGGGATTGGTCCCGGCTGCCCTTTCCGGTTTGTGTCCCTGCTGCCGCGGCAAGACGCTGTTTGCCGCGCCTGCTGCGCTGGCGAATGAATGCGTGGCCTGCGGGCTGGATATCCGCTCGCTGGAGCGCGGCGGGCGGTTTGTCGGCGTGGTGACGATGCTGCTGGCGCTGGCGCTGATCATAGCGGCGCTGGGCGTGGATGAATGGCTGCGGCCGCCGCTGTGGCTGTCGTTTGCGTTCTGGGCGCCGGTGACGGTGGTCGGGGTGATCTTTGCCCTGCGGTTCTACAAGACCATGTGGGTCTATCATCAATACGAAGAGAGCCAGCCATGACTCGCCGTGTGCCAATATTTGCGACCATTATCGTGCTGGCGGCAGTGGCCACCATGATCGCGCTGGGCGTGTGGCAGCTTGGGCGCATGGCCGAGAAAGAGGCGCTGATCGCGCAGTATGGCGCGGCGATCAGCAATGCAGACCCCGTGGCATTTCCTCTGACCGGTTCGAAGACCGAGATCGATTCAGCGCTCTATCGTCGCAGCGCGGTCAACTGCCTGTTCACTGTGGGTGATTGGCGGTCGATTTCAGGTCGCAGCCAGAATGGGCGCAGCGGCTTTGTCCACATCATCGGCTGCGGGACGACCACTGCAAGCACCGAGACTGACGAGGTGGCCTTTGTGCAGGCCGGTTGGTCACGCGATGCGGTGCCTCCGCAATGGAATGGCGGCAGCGTCAGCGGGTGGATTGTGCCTAACAGGGAAGGTGATGTCCGTCTGGTCGCCGATCCGCCTGTGGGCGGTCTTGAGGCAAATGCCGCCCCCGATCCCGCCGACCTGCCCAACAATCACCTCGCCTATGCCGGGCAGTGGTTCTTCTTCGCGCTGACCGCGCTCATAATCTACGTGCTGGCAATCCGCCGCCGCGCCCGCTAACCGCCGCTCCCATGCAATACGTCTCGACACGCGGCAGCGCACCGGCGCTCGATTTCGAAGGGGTCACGCTCGCAGGGCTGGCCAGTGATGGTGGCCTCTACCTGCCTTCCGAATGGCCGCGCTTCACGGAAAGCCAGATCCGCGACATGCGCGGGCTGGCCTATCCCGATCTTGCTGTGCGGATCATGGCGCCCTTTGTCGCAGGCAGCCTGACCGAGGATGAACTGCTCGGCCTGTGCCATACGGTCTATGGCGATTTCGGCCACGCCGCCGTTGCCCCGCTGGTGCAGCTCGATCAGCAGCACTGGCTGCTCGAACTGTTCCACGGCCCCACGCTGGCGTTCAAGGACGTGGCGCTGCAACTGCTTGGCCGCCTGTTCGAGACTTTCCTCGAACGCCGGGGTGAACGCCTGACCATCGTCGGCGCCACCAGCGGCGATACGGGCTCTGCGGCAATTCAGGCGGTCGCCGGGCTTGAGCGTGTGGAAATCTTCATGCTCCACCCCAAGGGGCGGGTCAGCGATGTGCAACGCCGCCAGATGACCACGGTGCGTGCTCCCAATGTCCACAACCTCGCCATCGAAGGCAGCTTCGATGATGCGCAGGCCCATGTGAAGCGCATGTTCAACGATGGCGATGTGACCGGCACGCTCAACCTCGGCGCGGTCAATTCGATCAACTGGGCGCGGCTGATGGCGCAGGTGGTCTATTACTTCGCATCCGCCCTGCAACTCGGCGCGCCTGACCGGACGGTGGCCTATAGCGTGCCGACCGGCAATTTCGGTGACGTGTTCGCAGGCTATGTTGCGGCGAAGATGGGCCTGCCTATCGAACGCCTGATCGTTGCCACCAACATCAACGATATTCTCCACCGCGCCTTGTCCAGGGGCGATTATTCAGCGGGCGGGGTTACGGCCACGATCACGCCGTCGATGGACATTCAGGTGTCCTCAAATTTCGAGCGCCTGCTGTTCGATGCGGGCGGGCGCGACGGCGTTGCGATGGCGCAGCAGATGCGCGCTTTCGAAGCGACCAAAACCATGGCGCTCACCAACGCGCAGGCGCAAGGCGCATCCGCTCTGTTCACCAGCGCCCGCGCCGATCAGACCGAAACCGCCCGCGCCCTGCAATGGGCTTACCGCAATGCGGGACAGGTGATCGACCCGCACACCGGCGTCGGCCTGCACGGCGCGCAAGCCGTTGCCGCCAGCCTGCCCGCGGGTGTGCCCATCGTCACGCTCGCCACGGCACACCCTGCCAAGTTCCCCGACGCGGTAGAGCGCGCCATCGGCATGCGTCCCGCGCTGCCTGCACGCGTAGGCGACCTGTTCGGACGAGAGGAGAGCTTCATCGAACTGGCGGGCGATTATGCCACCACCCGCGATCATGTGCTGGAGCACGCGGCCGGATCGAAAGCGTAGTGGCTACCCTCGTCCAGCAACCGCTGGTGATGGAATGCACCGGTTGGGACTCCTACCGCCTGCTCGATAGCGGGGCAGGGCGAAAGTGGGAGGCATTTGGCCCCCACACCTTCATCCGGCCCGAACCGCAGGCCATGTGGCAACCACGCATGGAGGAATGGCCCGCAGCGGGTGAATTCATCCCCGGATCGGACGAGGATGGCGGCGGGCGCTGGCAGTTTTCGGGGCATTTCACTGAAAACCTGCCCGATGAAGGCTGGCCGCTGGCGTGGGACGATGTCCGCTTCACCGCCAAGCCCACGCCATTCCGCCACCTGCAATTCTTCCCCGACATGGCCCCGGTGTGGGACTGGATGCGCGGGCAGATGGAGGGGATGACCGAGGCGGAGACTCTTAACCTGTTCGGCTACACCGGCCTTGGTAGCCTCGCCCTGTCGCGCCATGGCAAGGTTACCCATGTCGATGCCTCGAAGAAATCCGTGGCGCAGGCGCGTGAGAACGCCGCGCTGTCCGCGATGGAAGACCGCCCGATCCGCTGGCTGGTGGACGATGCTGGCAAGTTTACCGCGCGCGAAGTGCGGCGGCACCGACGCTATGACGGGATCATCCTTGATCCGCCCAAGTTCGGACGCGGGCCGGATGGGGAGGTGTGGCGGCTGGAAGAACATCTGCCGGGCCTGATCGCCGATTGCGCCAAGCTGCTCGATAGCGACAGCCGCTTTATCTTCCTGACCGTCTATGCCGTCCGGATGAGCAGCCTTGCAATTGCCGGCCTGCTGCAAGAAGCGCTTGGCGCGCTGCCGGGGCAGATCGAACACGGGGATCTTGCAGTAAGGGAAGAGGGCGAGGGTGGCAGGTTGCTGCCGACCGCAATCTTCGCGCGCTGGAGCAATTCATGAAGCTGGAAGTTAAGACAGACGCACAGATTGAAAGTTGGGCCCGGAAATATGAAGAGGCCGGGAAGACTGATCATCCCGACTACGCGCTCCTCGTCGTTGAGCGCACCAAACGTCGGCAAGAAAAGCAAAGACTGAATTTCACGAAGTCTCTTGAGCACCTCAAATCGTGCGCGATCGAAGGGCGCTTTACGTCTTATGGCGAACTCGCAAAAGCAAGTGATGTGGAGTGGAGCAAAGCTCGGCACCAGATGAACGGGCCGAGAGGGCATCTGGACACGCTGCTCGACGAGTGCCGGATGACTGATTTGCCTCTTCTGACGGCCATTTGCGTCAATCAGGAAAATCTTCAATCAGGCAAACTGGGCGAAGATGCCCTTTCAGGTTTTGCAGATGGTGCTAGGCGCCTCGGCATAGCTGTCGGTGATTCCGATGAATTTCACTCGCGATGCGTCGCCGAATGCTTCGAATGGGGCAGAATGCAAACGAAATGACCGATACCCTCACCCTCGAAGTCAATGATTTCGTCGTCGATGTCCTCACCGGCATCTATTCCGAGGAAACCGGCCAGCCGCAGCCGCTGCGCATCTCGATCGCGGCGCGGTATAAAATCGCGGATCGTTATGAACCCGATACGCCGCTTGATGCGTCCAAGAACTACATGGACCTGAAATTCGCAGCCAGCGGCGGCCTGCCGCAAGGCGTGCATTTCAAGCTGATCGAGGCGGTGGCCGATCACATCTGCCAGACGCTGTTCGTGCAGGATGCGCGGGTGGAAGCGGTGACGGTAAAGATCGTCAAACTCGCGATTGCCGAAGCAGACGAGCAGATCGGCATCACGATGCACCGCGAACGTCCGGCTTCGCACGGAGCGTGACAGCATGATGCGGCGGTTGGAGGTCAATTTTCTGCCCGATGCCGCACTGGATGCGGCGGCTGCGTTCATGGCGTTTCAGCTTCCCGCCGCCCGCGCCATTCTCGATCAGGCCGATTGCACCGCGCTCACGATCATCCTGCCGCCCGCGCCCCACGAT
This sequence comes from Porphyrobacter sp. AAP60, assembly GCF_001296025.1. GTDB lineage: Bacteria > Pseudomonadota > Alphaproteobacteria > Sphingomonadales > Sphingomonadaceae > Erythrobacter. Next base: position 103,231 of record NZ_LJHV01000002.1, read on the forward strand.
CACCGCGACTGGCGGCTGGCAATGGCGCGCGATCTGGCGCGCGAAGCCACGCCGAAGCGGGTCAATATCGTTGGCGGCACCGCTGGTGAGGCACTGACAGCCACGTTACGCTTTTTGTCAGATGCGCCGGGGGTGACAGGGCAGTATCTTGCGTGCCATGACGATACCCGTGCCACCGACCACGCCCCCGTTCGAGCCTCGCAAGCCTGATCTGATCGTCCTGCGCGATCCGGCAGAGGCCCCGCCGCCGCTGGTGGACAGCTTCCAGCGCCGGATCACCTATCTGCGACTGTCAGTGACGGATCGCTGTGATCTGCGCTGTTCCTATTGCATGCCTGAACGCATGACCTTCCTGCCCAAGAAAGATGTGCTGACGCTGGAGGAGCTTTATGATCTCGCTACCGGCTTCATCGCGCGCGGCGTGACGAAAATCCGCATCACCGGCGGGGAACCGCTGGTACGGCGCGACATCATCGATCTGTTCACCGCGCTGGGCCGCAGGCTGGGGCATGATCTGGCCGAACTGACGCTGACCACCAATGGCACGCAACTGGCCGAACATGCCGAGGCGCTGGCCAAGGCAGGCGTGCGGCGGGTGAATGTGTCGCTCGACACGCTCGACCGGGCAAAGTTCGCCGCGCTGACCCGGCGCGACATGTTGCCGCAGGTTCTGGAAGGGATCGCCGCGGCCAAGGCGGCGGAGCTCAAGGTGAAACTCAATGCCGTGGCGCTGAAGGGTGTGAACGAACACGAATTGCCCGATCTGATCGCATGGGGCCACGCGCAGGGCCACGATGTTACGCTGATCGAGGTCATGCCGCTGGGCGATGTCGAGGAAGAACGGCTGGATCAATACCTGCCGCTCGATAACGTACAGCATGAGCTGGAGCGCCGCTGGACGCTCAAACCGCTGGCCTTTTCGACCGGTGGCCCGGCGCGCTATGTCGAGGTGGCGGAAACCGGCGGAAGGCTGGGCCTGATCACCCCGCACACCAACAATTTCTGCGCCAGCTGCAACCGGATGAGAGTGACAGCGACGGGGCAGCTGTATCCCTGCCTTGGCGGGGGCGAGCAGGTGGATCTGCGGGCAGCCTTGCGTTCGGACAATCCCGAGGCAAACCTGGCCGCCGCGCTGGACGAGGCGCTGCGGATCAAGCCGGAAAAGCACCACTTCCGCATGGACGCACGCGGGGCCGATCCAGCGCTGACGCGGCACATGTCGATGACGGGGGGTTAGGGTGAAACCTCGTCATTGCGAGGAGCCGAAGGCGACGCGGCAATCCATGGATCGCCGTCGCACCTATGGGAATCGGTCGGTTTATGGATTGCTTCGCTTCGCTCGCAATGACGAAGGAATGTGCAGATGATCACGATTGTGCTGCTCGGCAAGCTGGCTGATCTTGGCGGCGCATCCACGTTGACGCTCGCCGCGCCGCTCGATTGGGAAGGGCTGAAAGCCGCGCTGCCGCCTGCAATGGCCGAGGCGTTGGACGATCCGCGCAACCGTGTCGCGCTGAACGGCGCTTTGCTGGCCGACAAGGCGGAATTACGGGCGAATGCAAGCGACGAAATCGCGCTGCTGCCGCCGGTATCGGGGGGCTGATGCGCGATATTCGCCTGCTGACGCAAATGTTCATTCCCGGCACGCTGATCGGCCCCTTCACGCAGGCCAATCCGGGGTTGGGGGGCGTGTGCACCTTCGTAGGCGAGGTGCGTCACGACGCCAAGGAACATGGGGGCGTAGAAGCGCTGGAACTCAGTCATTACGAACCGCTGACCTTGCCGGGGATGCACGAACTGGCAGACCGGGCCTTCGACCGTTTCACGCTGATGGGCCTTTTGATGGTGCACCGCATCGGCGTGCTGCGTCCGGGTGAGCCGATTGTCTGCGTTTCAGCCGCCGCGCTGCACCGCCGCGACGCGATCGACGCGGTCGATTTTTGCATGGATCACCTGAAAAGCGCCGCCTGGTTCTGGAAGCGCGAGAAGCGCGCCGATGGCTGGCACTGGATCGAACCGCGCGCCGATGACACCCGCGATCTGGCGCGCTGGCAAAGCTGATCAGATCCGGGCTGATCAGATCCGGGCTGATCAGATCAGGGCTGATTTGATCCGCGTCAAAGCAGGCAACTGCGCCGCCCGCTAATTCTCCTGCAACGCCAAGGAGGATTACCCATGAGCCATATCGTCCACGACCTGATCGCCAGCGGCGATGCCCGCATTGTCGATCTGCCCGCACCTGTCCGCCACCAGATCGAGACTGACCGCAATTTCGGCCTGCCCACCGCGCTCTACGGAGCGACGATCGCTTGCTATCTCGGCTTTCTGGTGATTGTCGGCAGCGCCTTTGCCAATCCTGTGCTGGCGATCCCGCTGGCGATCATCGTGCTGCTGGTTGCGGCGTTCTTCGGCGTTCCCGCGATATGGACGCGGCTGAAAGGCAATGCGTCCGAACCGGCAACGCTGGGCGAGTTCGAACGGCGCGGGATCATGACCAACACCGGTCGGCTGAGCGCGGGCGAGGCTTCGGCGCAGGTGCTTGTGCTGCCGGTTCTGCTGGTGGTGTGGGGGCTGGCCGTGGCAGTCATCGCTGCGGTTGTTGCCTGATACCCTACCCGGTTGAGCCCTTTTCGGGGCGGCAGCTTCTTTCTCCCCGGAAGGCTACCGCCCCGAAATCTCGTGCAGCAGCTCCGGATTGCGCAAGGCAATGCCGCGTTTCCCCTCGCGCTTGATCGCGCCCATATCTTCCAGCTCGCCCAGCTTGCGGCTGACGGTTTCGATGGTCAGGCCCAGCATGTTGCCGATTTCCCCGCGGGTCAGCGGCAGTTCGAAATGCTGTGCGAGATGGCATGAGCTATCGCTCGCCGCCGCCGCGAAATCATGCAGCAGGGCTGCCAGCCGGGCCTCGGCACTGGCGTGGCCGGTGAGTTCGAGCAGGTTGCGCGTCGCCAGCAGATCGGCCTGGCTGCGGCGCAGCAAGGCGCGGGCCATCGCCGGATAATCCTCGATCGCGCGCTCGATATCGGCCTTGGCAAAAGTGCACAGCCGGCTTTCGGTCAGCGCCACCACGTCATGGTGCGCAAAGGGCGCGAACAATTCGCCGATAAAGCCCGCAGGGTGGACGAGCGCGAGGATCTGTTCGTTGCCGTCGATATCGACCGCCGAAACCTTCAGCGCGCCGCTCAGCAAAGTGGCGCAGGCGGCGTCCTCGTCTCCCGCAGCGAACAGCATCTCGCCGCGTTTCAACACGCGGGTGCGCCCGGCGGTGGCCATGGCTTCGCGTTCTTCGGGCGTCAGCACCGCGCAAGCGGCCGATTCCTTCACCGGGCAGGTGGCGCAGGCGAGGTTCATGATCCCATCACCTCCCACAGACGCGCAATCGCCGCATCCTCGCGGGCGACCAGCGCGGCCACTTCGGCCTGCGCGGCGCTGAGCGACGGGTCTGGTGCAAGCGCGGTCGATGCGGCGGCGGCCAGCAGATCAAGATCGGCCAGCACCGCCGATGTTGCCCCGCGCTGCGACGAAAGATCGGCCATAGCCACCAGTGCGGCCGCGCGGGCATTGGTTTCGGCCGACCGCCCGGCTGCGGCACGGGCAAGAGGCTGGGCTGCGCTTTCCGATGCCAGAAAGGCCGCGTGCGCGGCATTGGCCCGGTCACGCAGGGCAGAAATCCGTGCCGGATCGGTCGCAGGGCGAATCGGCACTGCCGGCGCGGGCGGCGGAACCGGCGTTGCCGTGGTGACAGCCCTTTCGAACGGGCGGATCGCCAGCGAAGGATAGCGATCATTGCTGGATGCGCAGGCAGGCAGCACCGCAATCAGCGGCAAAGTCGCAAAGTATTTCAGTTTGGCATTCATCATGATCCCGTGCCGTGATAGCATGTCGCCTGCAAGCGGCAAAGACGGCCATTCGAATCCGTTCGATTGCGATTTGGCGATGTTTTGGGATGGTGGGGCGTTGACTTGCCATGGCCTTTCCCCTAACGGCACCCATCTTTCCGGGGCTGCATTCGCGCAAGTTCCGCAATGCCGTTCGGTTGGCCTGGCATCCGCCCGCCCATTCGGACACCGCACAGACAAGAGAGTTATAAAGCCATGTTCGCTGTAGTGCGCACTGGCGGCAAACAATACCGGGTTGCCGCTGGAGACAAGATTGCCGTTGAAAAGCTCGCTGGCGAAGCCGGTGACACCATCACGCTGGGCGACATCCTGCTCGCTGGCGATGGCGATGATATCGCCGATGTGTCGAAGGTGACCGTTTCGGCGGAAATCATCGCGCAGGCCAAGAGCGAAAAGGTGATCGTTTTCAAGAAGCGTCGCCGCCACAACTATCGCCGCAAGAACGGCCATCGCCAGCAGCTGACCCTGCTGCGCATCACGGCTGTGGGCGAAGCGGAAAAGAAGGCACCGGCCAAGAAGGCTGCTGCCAAGAAGACCAAAACTGACGCACCGGCTGAAGCCGCTGCCTCGGCAGAATAAGGAGCGACTGAACCATGGCACATAAAAAAGCAGGCGGTTCGTCGCGTAACGGTCGTGATTCGGCCGGTCGTCGCCTTGGCGTGAAGAAGTTCGGCGGTCAGGAAGTGATCGGCGGCAACATTATCATCCGTCAGCGCGGCACCCGCGTGTACCCGGGCGTGAATGTCGGCATCGGCAAGGATCACACCCTGTACTCGCTCGCCGAAGGCGTGGTGCGATTCCACGGCGGCAAACTCGGCCGCAAATACGTCAGCGTCGACGTAATGGCTGAAGCCGCCGAATAAGCGGACGATTCGCGAAAGGGATCGTCCGGCAAGGATGGTCCCGGTAGGTGCAAGACCTGCCATGAGAGGGAGACAGGACCGTCCTCAACCGAGGGGGTCCGTCTCCCTTTTTCTTTCTCCCTCGAAACAATCGCGCGATTTCAATGTTGCGCGTGCACGAAATTGTCATGCGCAGGCCATAGGGGCTGCACGGGGCGATGTTGGGAGAGATCGCGTGTTCCACCGCAGCGAAAGACTGTTTCTCAGGCCCGCTTTCCAGGAAGATTGGGAAGCGATCTACGCGGCCATCGGCAGTGATGCCGAACTGGCGCGTAACCTTGCCCGCGCACCCTGGCCTTACGAGGCCAGCGATGCGCGTGATTTCGCCGCATTGCCGCAGGACTGGCGCCTGCCGCATTTCCTCGTGACGCTTCCCGGCACCGGGGTGATCGGCAGCGCAGGGCTGGGGGAACATGATGGCGCGCCCGAAATCGGTTACTGGATAGCCCGCGAATTTCGCGGCCACGGCTTTGCCACCGAAGCCTCCGAAGCTGTGCTGCGGATTGCGCAAACGCTGGGGCACCGGCGGCTGACGGCGGGACATTTTACCGATAACCCGGCATCGGGCCGGGTGCTGCGAAAGCTCGGCTTTGTGCCGACCGGACGGTTGACCCAGCGCCACAGCCGCGCCCGCGGCGGTTTGGTCGATACAGTCGAATATGCCCGCGATCTTGATGCCCAAGGCGATCTGCCTCCGGTTCGACGCGCAGCCTGATCGGTTTGAGGCTATCCGGGGGCCGTGCCTTGTTCGCAGGCGCAAAAGCCGTTAACCCGCCTGCCAGCATGACAGTTCGCAAACGCCTGACCCCCGAAGAATCGCGCAGCTCCGCGCTGGCAGCAGCGCGCGCTTTGCTGATCGAAACAGGGCCGCAGGCCGTGACACTGAAGGCGGTATCGGCGCGCATCGGGCGCACCCATGCCAATCTGCTGCATCACTTCGGCTCGGCCTCGGGCCTGCAAAAGGCGCTGGCAGAACATCTCGCGCGTTCGGTGTGCGAAACGATCATCGATGCCGTCCACGCCAGCCGCGCAGGCCTTGGATCGGCGCGCGAAGTGGTCGATCTCGCCTTCGATGCCTTTGACCGCGAAGGGGCGGGCGCGCTGACCAGCTGGATGCTGCTGACGGGCAATGAAGATGCGCTCGATCCGATCATCGGCACGATCCACGATCTGGTTGACGAACTCGCGCCGGACGAGGCCGATCATACGGGCGACCAGAAAATCCATCACGATACGCTCACGCTGGTGCTGATGGCGCTGGGCGATGCGCTGATCGGCGGGGCGCTGGCAAAGTCGCTAGGCCTGCCGCGTGATGCGGCGCGGGGGCGGGCAGCAGCGATGCTCGAAGCCAGCCTTGCCGAGCACCAGACCGCTTAGGATTCGGGCGGAACAAGCCCTTCAGCCTGCCATGCGGGCAGAGCGGCGGGATCGAGTTTTTCCACCCGCAGGTGATCGATGGCAAGGCCGAGATCGGGATAGGCCGCCACCCGGCGCGCTTCGTCCGACGCGTCCAACGGCAGCACCACGAGACGGCGATTGACCTTCTGCCGCCAGTTCATCCGCGCCGTATTCTCCTGCCCGACATAGCAACCCTTGGTGAAGCTGACGCCGCCCAGTTCCACCGCGTTGGTTTCCAGCCACAGGATATCGCCCAATTCGGCGCGGCCTTCCGGCACGCCCAGCGACAGGCGGTGCGCCAGCCAAGCCGAGTCGGCGCTTTCGCCTTCGGGCGGGGCAAGCCAGCGGTGGCCGAGTTCCGTCAGGCGCGGGTCGGGGACAGCGCCGGGGTGCGGATCAAGGCTCCAGTGAACGCGGCGCGACTCATCGAGATCGATGCCGATCTTGCGCCGCAGCCGATACATTGAAAGGCGCTTGACCAGTTCATCGGCATAGGCCGCTTCGCAATCGAGCAGCAGACCGGCCGGATCGCCCCACACCAGAAAATCGAACAGGTGCTTGCCCTGCGCCGAAAGCAGCGCGGCGTAGCAGGGCAACGGCCCCTGCACGTCATTGGTGATAAGGCCCTGCAGGAAGGCGGCGACATCTTCGGCCGCGTCCAGCGGGGTCAATCGGATCAGCGCGCGGGTGGTAAGTTGGGTTGCAGTCATGCGTGACAGATAGGTGGGCGCGTGGCTAAGGGGAAGGGATGACCGACCGCCTCACGATCCGCCGCCCCGATGACTGGCACCTGCATTTCCGCGATGGTGCGATCATGCGCGAAGTGGTGCCCTATACCGCGCGCCAGTTTGCCCGTGCGATCGTGATGCCCAACCTTACCCCTCCGGTGACGACGACCGCACTTGGTGCGGCCTATCGTGACCGGATTTTGGCGGCGGTGCCCGCTGGCACGCGCTTCACCCCGCTGATGACCTGTTACCTGACAGACAGCACCGATGCTGATGACCTGGCGCGCGGCGCGGCTTCGGGCGTGTTCACGGCGGCCAAGATGTATCCCGCCAACGCCACCACCAATTCGGCCGCCGGGGTTTCGAACATCGAAAACCTTTATCCGGTGCTGGCGCGGATGGAGGCGGAGGATATCGTGCTGTGCATCCACGGCGAGGTGACCGATGCAGACATTGATGTGTTCGATCGCGAGAAAGAATTCATCGACAGGCACTTGTGCGCCATTGTTTCAACATTTCCTAAGCTGCGGGTGGTGTTCGAACACATCACCACTTCCGATGCGGTGGAATTCGTGATGGCTTCAGGCCCGCAGGTCGCCGCGACGATCACGCCGCAGCACCTCCATATCAACCGCAACGCGATGCTGGTGGGCGGCATCCAGCCACACAATTACTGCCTGCCCGTCGCCAAGCGCGAAAGCCACCGTCTGGCGTTGCGCAAGGCGGCGACAAGCGGGAGCCCCAAGTTCTTCCTTGGCACTGACAGCGCCCCGCACCTGCGCAGCGCCAAGGAAAGCGCCTGCGGCTGCGCGGGCATCTTCGGTGCGCCTTTTGCGCTGGAGAGCTATCTGACCGTGTTCGACGAGGAAGGCGCGCTGGATGCCTTTGAAGGCTTTGCCTCGCTCCACGGCCCGGCGTTCTACAAGCTGCCGGTGAATGAAGAGATGGTGACGCTGGAACGCGCCGAAGTGGCGGTGCCGCCGTGCCTGCACGTGACCGGAGAGGACATCGTCCCTTGGCACGGCGGGCAGACGCTGAGTTGGCGGTTCGTCGGTTAGTGGCCCTATTTTCCGGTCGCCCTGAGCTTGTCGAAGGGCCGTCCTTCACTTCGACTTGTTTGCCGGCTTCAAGAAGAGCAGTCCTTCGACAGGCTCAGGACGAGCGGATTTTGAGTTAACCGGCAACCCGCGCCGCTCTCTTCCGCGCCCACAGGTCAGCCACGAAGATCGCTACCGCAACCCAGATCAGCACAAAGCTGAATAGCTTCACTGGCGACAGCGGCTGTTCGAACACGAACAGGCCGAGGAAAAACACGATGGTGGGCGCCAGGTACTGGATGAAGCCCAGCGTCGAATAATCCATCCGCCGCGCGGCAATTGCGAACAACAGCAGCGGCACGGCGGTGACCACGCCGGAAAAGACGATGAGGCCGCTCAATTGCCAGTCCTGCCCGAAGGATGATCCCGCCGGGCTCATCGCATACCATGCGGCAATGCCGCAGGCGGGCAGCAGCAGGATCGCGCTTTCGATGGTGAGGCCGGGCAGCGATCCCACTGAAACCTGTTTGCGCACAAGCCCGTAAAGCCCGAAGCTGAAGCCGAGTGTCAGGCTGATCCACAGGCTGGTGAGAGCGCCCGCTGCCAGCAGCACTACCGCCACCAAGGCAATGCTTGCCGCCAGCCATTGCCAGCGCGACAGACGCTCGCCCAGAAACATCGTCCCCAGCAGCACGTTGATCAACGGGTTGAGGTAATAACCGATCGAGGCAGCATAGACCTCGCCCGCCATGATCGCCCAGATATAGACGAACCAGTTGATCCCGATCAGCACCGCACTCAGCCCCAGCGCCATCATGGCGCGCGGCGATTTGAGTGCGGTCAGCAGCTCGCCGAACTGGCGGCGGAAGGCAACGATGGCGAGGCACAGCGGCAGCGTCCATATGATCCGCCAGCCGACAAATTCGAACGGCGGCACGCTCTGCACCAGCAGCAGATAAAGCGGCAGGAAACCCCAGATCACATAGGCGCCGATCGCGGGCAGCAGCCCCGAGGGTGCCGGAGCGGTTGGGGCGCTGGCCACGGGGGCGGATGGTTCAGGGGTTCTCATGGATGAAGCGCCGTTAGGGGGCGCAGCGCGGCGGCGCAAGCAGCGTGGATGGCTGAACGGCGGCTGTCACGATTGCAGCTGATTCGTTCAGAATAACCTTAGTATAGATGAACAACCAACTTGCAGCCGTTCCCACCAGCGGCCGCCAGCACGGAGTCGCGAGCTTCGTGGAAAGCGCCTCCGGATTTTCCGCAAGGGATCCGGGGGCGTTTTCGCTTTTTCACCGAAAAATTAACCAAGCCGTGTCATGGGTTGAACCATGCGCTGCCTTGCCCTGACCTTGCTGCTGTTGATTCCCGCCGTTGCCGCCTGCACCGATCGCGAGGCGCAGGCTGCGCAAGATGCGGCGATGATGGCGCAAGACCCGGTGGTGGCCCGCGCGCTGAACGATCCGCTGATGACCGATCCCGATCTTGCCAGTCGCAACGAAGCCAATGCCCTCATCGGTTTTGCCGATAGCAGCGCCCTGCCAACCTTCGCCGCAACCACCTCCGCGGCGCAGGCGGCGCGGGAAGCCGGGCGGCTGGAACTGTTGGAAGGCGGCGCCATTCCCGATCTTCCGCTGCCGGGCACCGACGCGCGCGGCAAGGCGCTGGGGCCGATGGCAAGTCCGGCTGATCTGATTGCGGCGCTGGGCGCGCCCGCCAGTTGCGCGAGGCAGCTTGACCAGAACTTCACCTATGCCGCCGATTTGCCGCCGGTGGCATCGATCATGCCGCATGGCATGGTGCTGCAAGCGGGCGGTGCCGACACCCAGATCTGCGGCATCCGCATCGTGCGCTATCAGACCGCTGCTGCCATCGAGGACGTGCTGGAATACCACAATGCGCAGGCCGTGCGGGCCGGGCTGCGGTCGCTTCGCTACAAGACGCCCGAAGATATCATCGCTGCCAGTGGCGCACGCGATGAAACGCTGGTGGTGCACGCACGCAAGCCCGCCAAGGGGCTCACCAGCGTCGATCTGCTCTACCGCGCGCCCTAATACCAAAGTTCGATGAGCTTGACTCATCGGACTTTGGTTAAGCCCGTGCGGCGTATGAGCATTTTCAGCGCGTGATGCGTCAGCATCTTAGCGCGCTGGTATAAAGCGATAGGGGCTACGGCCTCATGCCGACATTGATAGTAGCGCGGGGCTGATCCATTTCGGTGCTGGCGACCGGATAGGCGCAGTAATCCGCCGCGTAATAGGCTGCCGGGCGGTGATTGCCCGAAAGCCCGATACCGCCGAACGGCGCCTTGGACGAAGCGCCGTTGGTCGGCCCGTTCCAGTTGATGATCCCGGCGCGGATATTGGCCCAGAACCGCCCGTAATCCTCCGGCGTTCCGCCGATGAGCGATGCCGACAGGCCGAAGCGGGTGTTGTTCGCCTCGGCAATCCCGGCGTCGAGATCGGGCACACGCACCACTTGCAGGATCGGGCCGAACAGTTCGATGTCGGGCCGTTCCGGAATGTCGGTCACATCGATGATGCCGGGGGTGAGGAACGGCAGGTCGGGCACGCTGCGGCGCATATGCAGCAGCGCGCGCCCGCCGCCGGTCAGCAGCGCAAGGAAGCTTTCCACCAGACGATCAGCGGTGTCATTATCGATCACCGGCCCCATGAAGGGCTGCGGTTCGCCCAGCGGATCGCCCACCATCAGCTTGCGCGTCAGCGGCAGCAATTGTTCCATCAGTGCTTCATAGACCGATTCTTTCACGATCAGACGGCGCGCGGCGGTGCAGCGCTGGCCTGCGCTGGTAAAGGCGCTCTGGATGATCAGCGCGGCAGCATCGGCCAATTTGGGCGTGTCGATCACGACGACCGGATTATTGCCGCCCATTTCCAGCGCGACGATCTTGCCCGGATTGGCGGCGAGTTTGCGGTTGATCGCGATCCCGGCATTGGCAGAGCCGGTGAACAGCACGCCATCAACGCCGGGATGGGCGACCAGCGCCTTGCCTTCATCCGGCCCGCCGATCACCAGCTGGATCACATCTTCGGGGATGCCTGCAGTGTGGAAACAGGCGACCAGCGCCTCGCCTGCGGCCGGGGTTTTCTCCGATGGTTTGAACAACACCGCATTGCCCGCGATCAGCGCAGGCACGATATGCCCATTGGGCAGGTGCATCGGGAAATTGTAGGGGCCAAGCACCGCCATCACCCCGTGCGGTTTGTGGCGCACAGCAGCGCTGGCGCCGACGCCGCTGTCGAACTTTTTCTTTCCGGTGCGTTCGGCATAGGCCTGCACCGAGATATCGACCTTGTTCACCACAGCATCCACTTCGGCGCGGGCTTCCCACAAGGGCTTGCCTGCCTCGCGCGCGATCAGTTCGGCCAGCGCATCTCCCTGGCGGCGGACTTCGTTGGAGAAGGCGCGCAGTTTCCCGATCCGCTCGGTCAGGGGCAGGGCGGCCCATGCAGGCCAGGCGCGGCGCGCGGCGCTGACCGCGGCATCGACATCGCCGCGGGTACCGCGCCACAATTCTTCACCACTGGCCGGTTCATGGGAGATGAGGATATTGTCGCTCAAACCGCCGTTTCCTGTCTGCGTGTCGCGCTATGCACAGATGCGTGCGGGTATCGCGGATGCATCTGAAAAGATAGGGGGCGCGCTGATAAGGGCTGTTCCGGTGTAATGCGCATCAGGCAGCGTGTCCGGCAGGCGCGGGGGCAGGGCCGTGGGCCTTCCCCATGCGCCGCAATGCAGCGACCTTGGCGTGCAGCGGGGCCCAATCATCGCCTTCGTCAATCGCGGCCCAGATCGCTTCGACCTCGTCGATCAACAGTGATTGGGGGGCCGGGTCTGCCCAGTATCGGTGCGTGTCACCAACAGACTGATAGGCAGCGAACGCTTCGGCCAAGGCGCCCCCGGTGGCTCCGCGCCCGCCGCCCAGAGCCTGCCTGTGCGCGAAGAAAAATGCATCGGGCTGTGCTTTCGCGTCGCGCATCTGCGCCTCGCAGGCGGCGACCAGCTGCGTATCGGCCTCTACCCCTTGCGGAACAACGCCCAGCCGCCAGCACCACCGCCGCGCGACCGCCGCCATATAAAGCGGGCCAAACCGTTCGAGCGCGGCAATCAGCGGAGGCGAATCCGCCAGCAGCCGCAGCGCCACCGCCAATTGCCCGCAATTCCAGTGCAGCGCCTCGGGCTGGCGGCCAAAGGCGTATAGCCCGGCGTGATCGAAATAGGCGGCGGTAAAGCCCGGCTCCCATTCGGGCAGCCAGCGCCACGGGCCGTAATCGAAGCTTTCGCCGGTCACGTTCATGTTATCGGTATTGAGCACCCCGTGGACAAAGCCTGCGACCATGTAGCTGGCGGCGAGATCGGCCATGCGTTCGACCACATGGTGCATCAGCCGCACCGCCGGTTGGTCAAGGGCGGGCGCATCGGCAGGCGGGGGCGGGCCGGGGAAGTTGGCGAGGCAGTAATCGACCAGCGCCGCCATTTCGTCCGCCTGTTCGTGTGCCAGCAGGCGCTGGAAGGTGCCGATGCGGATGTGCGAATGGCTGAGGCGCACCATCACCGCCGAGCGGGTGGGGCTGGGTTCATCCCCGCGCCACAGCTTTTCGCCGGTCTCGATCACGCTGAAGGTTTTGGAGGTGTTGACGCCCAATGCTTCCAGCATCTCGGTGGCCAGAATCTCGCGCACCGCGCCCTTCAGCGTCAGCCGCCCGTCACCGCTGCGGCTGTGCGGGGTGGTGCCTGATCCCTTGGTGCCCAGATCCATCAGCCGCCCGTCGGCCCCGCGCATCTGCGCGAACAGAAAGCCCCGCCCGTCGCCGATTTCGGGGTTGTAGACCCTGAACTGGTGCCCGTGATACCGCAACGCCAGCGGCTGCGGAAGGTTGCCGGGCAGCGGCTGGAAGCGCCCGAAATGCGCCGCCCATTGCGCGTCATCAAGGCCCGCCAGCCCGACGCTTGCCGCAGCGCGATCATTGCGGAAGCGGATGCGGGCTTGGGGAAAGTCTGCCGCTGCTACCGGATCGCCCAGCCAATCCGCCAGTTCAAGGATCGCAGGGTCAGGATGATAGGTGTCAGGAACATCGGGGTGTTGCACAGCATCGCTCATCCCGCGATAGTGGGGGCAAGCGCGCAGCGGTGCAAGCCGCTCGCCAATTCGATCAAAGGGAATATCGCCGTTCATGGCTGCCAATTACGAAGATCGCTTCTGGACCAGTGGCGACGGGCTTAGCCTGCATTACCGCAACTATCCCGGCCCCGATGGCGGCACGGCCCTGCCGGTGCTGTGCATGCACGGCCTGACCCGCAATGCCCGCGATTTCGCCGGGCTGGCCGATGAACTTTGCGTCACGCGCAGGGTGATCGTGCCCGAAATGCGCGGGCGCGGGCAGAGCGATTATGCCTCCGATTCCGATAGCTACACGCCGCTTACCTATGTGCAGGATGTGGAAAGGCTGCTCGCCGAACAGGCCATCACCCGCTTCATCCCGATCGGCACGTCGATGGGCGGGTTGATGACGATGCTGATGGCGGCTGCCGCGCCGGGCCGGATGGCGGCGGTGGTGATGAACGATATCGGGCCGGAAGTGGACGCAGGCGGGCTTGCGCGCATTTCAGGCTATGTCGGGCAGGGGCGCAGCTATCCCACCTGGGTCCACGCCGCGCGCGCCTTGTCCGAAGCACACGGCCCGGCCTTTCCCGATTATGATCTGGATCAATGGCTCGAAATGGCCAAGCGCACCATGGTGGTCACCCAGAACGGGCGCATCAGCTTCGATTACGACATGGCGATTGCGGAACCCTTCGCCAAACCCGGCAACGCCGCGCCGCCCGATCTGTGGCTGGCGTTCGAGGCGTTGCACAATGTGCCGATGCTGCTGGTGCGCGGCGGAATGTCCGATCTGCTGAGCGCGCAGACCGTGGCGCAGATGGGTGCGCGCAATCCGGCGATGCAGGTCGTCACGGTTCCGCGGGTCGGCCATGCGCCCACGCTCGACGAGCCCGAGGTGCGCGCCGCGATCCACGCGCTGCTGGGCGGGGTGGAGTGAGAGAAGTGTCGGGGCAAGCGCCCCGCATTCTGCATTGCCATTCGACTTTCTCGGCTGGCGGCAAGGAAGTGCGCTGCGCACGGCTGATGAATGGCTGGGGGCGGGCGCTGGATCATACGGTCATCTCCGGCCAGCCCGAAGCGATGGGTGCGGCGGCACTGATCGAGGCGCAGGTGCCGGTGCATTTCCCGCAAGGTTTCCCCGCGCTGACCGGAAGCCCTACACCTGCAAGGCTGGCGGCCCTTGCCAAGGCGATGCAGGGGTTTGACCTTGTCTGCACCTATAACTGGGGCGCGATGGATGTGGTGATGGCGCACCGCGTCTTCTCGCAGCAGTATGGCCTGCCGCCGCTGGTGCACCACGAGGATGGCTTCAACGAGGATGAGGCGCTGCGGCTCAAGCCCGCCCGCAACCTCTATCGCCGCATTGCATTGGCCGGGGCGACCAAAGTGATCGTGCCTTCAACCGGGCTCGAACGCATCGCGCGTGAAATCTGGCACCAGCCGCGTGCGAAGGTCGAACGGATCGTCAACGGGATCGACACCGCCGCCTTTGGCGGGCCGCCCAAACCAGCCGCTCTGCCGATTGCCAAACCTGCGGGGCAACACTGGGTCGGCACCTTGGCGGGTCTGCGTGCGGTCAAGAACCTGCCGCTGCTGGTCGAAGCAATGGCGATGCTGCCGGAAGGCTGGCATCTGGTGATCGTGGGCGAGGGGCCGGAGCGAGAGACTATCATGGCCGCAGCGGCGCAACACGGCATCGCCAGCCGCGTTCACCTGCCCGGCGCGGTCAACGATCCGGCGAGCGTGATCGGCCTGTTCGATATCTTTGCGCTATCATCGCGTTCCGAACAATTTCCGCTTTCGGTGGTGGAAGCGATGGCGGCTGGCCTGCCCGTCGCCGCGCCCGATGTTGGCGATATCGCGGCGATGGTGGCGGCTGATAACCGCGCCCACATCACCGCGCCCGGCGATGCGCAGGCGCTGGGGACGGCGCTGGCGCTGCTGGCCGCCGATCCGGCTGTGCGAGCGCGGATCGGCGCCGCCAATCAGGCCCGCGCGCGGGCCGAGTATGATTTTGCCGCGATGCTTGCCCGCTATCACGCAGCCTATGCAGGCGCGATGGGGCGCGATTTCTGATGCGGCCCGCTTCATCTGCGGTTCAAACCGCGCTTGCCATGCCCCGCGCAAGCTGCGGCCTCCGCTGTGTGCGCAATAGGAGCGCCCATTGCGTGCAGGCCAGCACCTGCCTAAAGAGCCGCACTGACCCTTTGGCCGCACAGCGGCGCATGTTCTGAACGAGAAAGACTGGCCAGCATGGCGCGCATTCCGACCACCACTCCTGCGACACCGAACCCCTCGGCCGAAGATGAAGTGCTGATCCGCGAGATCGACGAGGCCGTGCGCGAAGACGCGGTGTTCGATTTCATGCGCAATCACGGGGTCAAGGTGCTCGGCGGGATCGCTGTGCTGATCGCTGCGATGGGCGGTTACATGCTATGGGATAACTCCCGCGAAAGCGCGCTGGAAACCCAGTCCGAAACGCTGATTTCCGCGCTCGATTACGCCAATCAGCGCGATTTCAAGACAGCGGACGAAAAGGTCGCTCCGCTGCTGGCCGATGGCAATTCCGCCGGTGCCCGCACGGCCGCGCGCTTTCTTCAGGCCGGTGCGGCGCTGGAACAGGGCGAGCCTGCCAAGGCGACCGCGCTGTACAAAGCCATTGCCGCCGATAACAGCGCGCCGACCGTGCTGCGCGATCTGGCCCGCCTGCGCGATGTCAGCACCAATTTCGACACTATGAAGCCTGCCGATGTGATCGCGCAGCTGGAACCCTTGGCAAAGCCCGGCAATGCCTTCTTCGGCAGCGCGGGAGAGCTGATGGCGATGGCCCATCTGGAAGCAGGCAACAAGGCTGCGGCGGGCAAGCTGTTTGCCGATATCGCCAAGAATGAAGATCAACCCGAAACGCTGCGTTCACGCGCCCGCCAGATGGCCGGCCTGCTGGGCGTGGATGCGATTGTGGATGTCGAAAAATTGCTGAAGGACGAAGGGGTGGTCCCGTCCGGTGGCGAAGGCGGCGCTGCGGCTGCGGCCAATTGAGGATAATGGTTTGAAACGGACGGGTATGACATTTTCGAAAATTGCACGCGCCGGTCTGCTGGCGGGCATCCTTGCTGCGGGCCTGACAGGCTGCAAGGGCGGCCTGTTCGGCGGCGGAGATGACAAGACCACGCCAACCGTGGGCAATCGCGTGCCGATCCTGTCGCGCATCGAAAGCGGGGCAGAAGTCGATCCGGCACTGGCCGCGATTTCGGTTGTACTGCCGCCCGCGCGCAGCAATCCCGAATGGGCGCAGCCCGGCGGTTCGGCCAGCAAATCCTACGGGCACCTGGCGCTCGCTGAAAACCCTTCGAAGGTGTGGACTGCGAGCGTTGCCGGATCGACCAACCGGATGCGCCTTGCCTCAGCGCCGGTGGTGGGCGGCAACAAGCTGTTCGCAATCGGTACCGACGGTGTGATCCACGCTTTCGACAAGGCCAGCGGCGCACGGGTGTGGAGCCGCGGCGACGAATCCCTGACCAAGGATCAGGCACCGTCCGCCTTCGGCGGCGGGGTCAGCTTTGAAGCGGGCAAGCTTTACGCCACCAACGGCGTGGGCGATGTGATGGCGCTGAACGCCGAAACCGGCGCAGAATTGTGGAACGTCAAGCCCGCAGGCCCGCTGCGCGGTTCGCCGACCATCGCCTTTGGTCAGCTGTTCGTGATGACGCAGGATAATCAGGTCATCTCGCTCAACATCAATGATGGCTCGCTGATGTGGGACGAATCGGGTTCCACCACGCAATCGGGCGTGTTCGGTGTTGCCGCGCCTTCTGCCGGGCAGGGCACCGTGATCGCGGGCTATTCCAGCGGAGAGCTTTCAGCCTACCGTTATGAAAACGGCCGCACGCTGTGGTCGGACGCGCTGGCGCGCACCAACATCTCCACCACTGTGGGTTCGATCACCGATATCGATGCCGATCCGATCATCGATTCGGGCCGCGTCTATGCGCTTGGTCAGGGCGGGCGCATGGCCGCCTATGAACTGGTCACCGGCCAGCGCATCTGGGAATTGAACCTTGCCGGGATTTCCACTCCGGCGATTGCAGGCGAATGGATCTTCACCCTCACCGATGATGCGCGGCTGCTGGCGATTGCCCGGTCTTCGGGCCGCGTGCGCTGGATCACCCAGATGCAGGGCTTCAAGAACGAAAAGAAAAATGAAAACCCGATCTTCTGGACCGGCCCGGTGCTGGCAGGCGGCCAGTTGTGGGTCGCCAGCTCGCGCGGTGAGGTTTGGCGGGTGAGCGCTGGCGAAGGCTCCGCCTCGTTGTTTGCCGATATCGGACAGCCGGTCAGCTTGCCGCCGGTCGTGGCCGATGGCCATCTTTACGTGTTGGATGACAGCGGCACGATTCACGCCTGGAAGTGATGTCCAACAGGGGGTTTGGGCCAGGTGTCGTCTAGACCCCGGCTAGACCCCCTCCAGACCCCCCTTAGACCCCGGTTCGGGGCGATTCGAGCGGGTTTAACCAAGCTGTTAACCCTTATGGGGTAGGGCTTTGGCACCATGTCCGCAGCCCGCGCCCCCATTCCTACCGCCCTTCCGCCGAGCGATGTTTCGACCGGTGTGGGCCTTGCCGGGCTGGCGGGATTGTTCGGGTGGATCATGTTCTGCCGCTCCTACCCGGCGATCGCCGATGGGTTGGGGTTGGAGGGCAGCCTTTCTGGCGCGCGCGGCGTACTGTCCGGCCCTACAGCGGCGCTGGCTGCGATGCTGTTTACCGCGCTGCCGATGGCTTTGTGGTCGGTGCTGGTCGACAAGGTGCACCGGCGTCCATCCACGGGGATCGACTGGACCATCAGGCGGCCCCTTGCCGAAGTCATGCCGGTGGCGGTGGTGAAGCTGTGCGGGCTCTGGGCGACCTGGGCAATTCTTGCAGGTTTCTATGGGCTTGGGCGCTGGTATTGGAGCGGAAGTTACCTTTTCGCGATGGAGGTTCTGACCTACGCGGTGCTGCCATTGGTGGCGCTTTCGGTGCCCTATGTGATCTGGCTTGACCGCCACCTGATCGAGCCGCGCGACGGCACTTGGCACTTCGGTGCATTCCTACTCGGCGGCGGGGTGATCGGGCGCGATGTGTTGGATCACGGTGCGATTGCAAAACACTGGCGGGCGTGGATCATCAAGGGCTTTTTCGGCGCGTTCATGATCTCGATCCTGCCGGGCGGTTTCGCGCAGGTCGTGTCGGCTAACACTGCCCAAGTGTTTGGCAATCCGGTTGAATTTGCGATGCTGCTGGTAACGCTGCTGTTCGTGATCGACGTACAGATCGGCACCGTGGGATACCTGCTCACGCTGCGCCCGCTGGATGCTCACATCCGTTCGGGCAATCCCTTCCTCGCTGGCTGGGTGGCGGCGCTGCTGTGTTATCCGCCGTTTGTGTGGGGTGTTATCGGGGCGGATAATCAGGTGCTCAGTTACGAGGTCGGCACGCCGGGTTGGGCGCACTGGTTTGCCGGGCAGGAAGCGCTGCTGTGGGCATGGGGCGGACTTCTGGCAATTCTTACAGGCATTTACGCCTGGGCAACGGTGGTGTTCGGCATCCGCTTTTCAAACCTCACCTATCGCGGCGTTATGACCCATGGGCCCTATCGCTTCACCCGCCACCCGGCTTACCTCTCGAAAAACCTGTTCTGGTGGGCTTCGGTGCTGCCGTTTCTGGTGACCACCGGATCACTGGCCGATGCGGCGCGCAATTCCGTTTTCCTACTGGCGGTCAATGGTATCTATTACTGGCGCGCCCGCACGGAAGAGGCGCACCTGCTGGCCGAAGACGCCAAATACCGCGAATATCACGCCTGGATGGAACAGCATGGATTGATCACCGCACCACTCGCCCGGCTGAAGCGGTTTTTCACTGGGCAGGGGCGCGCCGAACCCCATACCGCGCCGCTATTTCCGGCAGAATAGCGAACAAAATCAGAATGATTGTTCGTAAACGCGGGTGACATCCCCGTTCCATTCGCCGTGATAGGCATCAAGCAGGCGCTGGGCCGGAACCTTGCCTGTGGCGACGATTTCATCGAGTGTTTCGAGGTAGCCGGTTTCATTATCGCCGCTGGCATTAAGCCGCGCCCGCGCCTTCAGCCCGGCATGCGCGATCTTGAGCACCTCGCGCCCCAGATCCTGCAATGTGCCGCCATCGGGTGAACGGGTGGCAAGTGCAAGGCGCGGCACTTCGCCACGGAGCCGTTGGCGCTCCTCCATCGACCAACCCTTGACCAGATCCCATGCGGCATCGAGCGCGCCCTGATCATATAGCAGCCCGACCCAGAATGCGGGGAGCGCGCAAATCCGGTTCCACGGTCCACCATCCGCGCCGCGCATTTCGAGGAAGCTCTTCAACCGCACTTCGGGAAAAGCCGTGGAAAGATGATCCCACCAGTCGCTTTGCGTCGGACGTTCGCCGGGCAGGACGGACAGTTTGCCGTCGAGGAAATCGCGGAAACTGAGCCCTGCCGCATCGATATATTTCCCGTCGCGGAAGACGAAATACATCGGCACATCAAGCATATATCGCGCCCAGCGTTCGTAGCCGAAGCCGTCTTCGAACACGAAAGGCAGCATCCCCGTGCGTGCCGGATCAGTGTCCGACCAGATGTGCGAACGGTATGACAGGAAGCCGTTGGGCTTGCCTTCGGTGAAGGGCGAATTGGCAAACAACGCGGTCGCCAGCGGTTGCAGCGCAAGGCCGACGCGGAACTTCTTCACCATGTCGGCTTCGGACTGGTAATCGAGGTTCACCTGGATCGTGCAGGTGCGCAGCATCATGTCGAGGCCCATCGTGCCCACGCGCGGCATGTGGCGCAGCATGATGCCGTAACGGCCCTTGGGCATGATCGGCAGTTCGGCCCGCGTCTTGTCGGGCCACATGCCGAGGCCGAGATAGCCGACACCGCATTTTTCGCCGACCTCTTTCACCTGCGCCAGATGCCGTCCAGTCTCGGCACAAGTCTGGTGCAGGTTTTCCAGCGGCGCGCCGGACAGTTCCAGCTGGCCCGCCGGTTCAAGGCTGACCGCGCCGTCATCACCCTTCAGGGCGATCACGTTGCCGCCTTCCTCCACCGGGCTCCAGTCAAATTTCTCCAGACCTTTCAGAAGGTCGCGGATGCCGCATTGCTCGTCATAGGAAGGCGCGCGGTGATCGGCGCGCTTGTAGACCAGCTTTTCATGCTCGGTGCCGATGCGCCAGTCAGCCGGGGGCTTTTCGCCGCCGATCATGGGGGCGACCAATTGATCCAGGCTCTCGATGATCGGATCATCTGCGGTGCTGGTTTCGCGTGTGCTCATCGAACAGGCCCTCTTTGGCCGGTTGCCTTAGAAAACCGATTTGCCGCTGGGAAGCGAAAACGCATTTGCCGGCACGAAGCCCGGCTACCAATCGCCCGCGCTGGCCATCCATACCGACAGGACAGCGATAGCGGCGGTCTCTCCGCGCAGGATACGCGGGCCAAGGGTAATGGCGTGCGCGGAAGGGTGGGAGCGGATGGCGGCGCGTTCGGCATCGTCGAACCCGCCTTCCGGGCCGATGAGGATCGCGGCAGGGGAGCGCTTGTGGGCGGAGAAGGCGGCCGCGGCAGGTTC
Organism: Porphyrobacter sp. AAP60; assembly: GCF_001296025.1. Classification (GTDB taxonomy): domain Bacteria; phylum Pseudomonadota; class Alphaproteobacteria; order Sphingomonadales; family Sphingomonadaceae; genus Erythrobacter. Next base: position 123,944 of record NZ_LJHV01000002.1, read on the forward strand.
GCCCCCCTCTTCTCTGGCGTTTTCGTCAGCGAAGAACAGCCTGCGATTCTCTGCCCAGCCCGCCAGCAACGCCTCAAGCTTCACCGGTTCGGCAATCTGCGGCAGTGCGGTGCGGGCGCATTGTTCGGCGGCTTCGGTGGTGATGGTGCGGGCCCGGTCAAGGTTGAGCTTGTCCGCCACACAGCGGCGGGTGACCAGCGGCGCGATCCGCGCCGCGCCCAGTTCGGTCGCTTTCTCCAGCACCAGATCGAAGCGATCCTTCTTGAGCAGCGCTGGGCACAGCCACAGATCGGGCACGGCTTCGCGCGGGCGCAAGTGATCCACCACTTCAAGCGTCACATCGCGTTTGCCGACATTGCTGACCCGTGCCGCCCACTCGCCGGTAATGTCATCGCACAGGATCACGATGTCACCAGGCGCGGCGCGCATGACGCGGGTAAGGTAGTGCGCAGGATTGCCCTCGATCCGCACAACCGATCCTGCCGTCAGTGGCTGGACGACAAACAGGCGCGGTGCGCTTTTCGGGGGCCAGGCGGGAGTAGCGGGCATGGCTTTGCACTAGGCGGAAGCGGCGCTAGGGAGCAAGCGTGACCGAACACATCGTCCCAGATTCCGAACATCGTGGCCTCGTCGCCCGACTGCCGCAATTGCCGCGTGACCTTGCCATGCTGGCGCGGTTCGACCGGCCGATTGGCTGGTGGCTGTTGTTCTGGCCCTGCGTGTTCGGGGTATGGCTGGCGGGGGCCAAGGCGGAGGCCGGCTTATTCGGAGGCGTGCAATGGGCGCTGCTCGGCTGGCTGCTGCTCGGCGCTATCGCGATGCGCGGGGCGGGATGTGTTTATAACGACATCGTCGATGCCGATCTCGATCGGCAGGTGGCGCGCACGGCGCTGCGTCCGGTGGCGAGTGGTCGGGTGTCGAAACGTGCGGCTTGGATGTGGCTGCTGGCACTGTGTCTGATCGGGCTGGTGGTTCTGCTGCAATTGCGGTGGCAAGCGCAAGCCGTGGCGCTGGGCAGCTTGGCGCTGGTGGCGGCCTATCCGTTCATGAAGCGGATCACATGGTGGCCGCAAGCCTGGCTTGGGTTGGTGTTCAACTGGGGCCTGCTGGTCGGCTGGACGCAATTGCGCTGGGACAATTGGCCTGCGCTGGCCTGCGTCTATGCGGGCTGCATCGCCTGGGTGATCGGTTACGACACAATCTATGCCCTGCAAGACCGCGAGGATGATGCGATGGTCGGCATCCGGTCATCGGCGCTGGCGATGGGCGCGCGGGTGAAGGGCGGTATCGCCGGCTTTTATGCCTTAACCATCGCGCTGTGGGCGCTGGGGTTCTGGCTTTATCGCCCCGATCCGCTCGCGCTTCTCACTCTGCTGCCGGTGGCCGCGCATCTCCTTTGGCAGGTGGCGACACTGGATGCGGACGACCCCGCCAATCCGCTCGCGCGGTTCCGGTCAAACCGCTGGGCCGGTGCCCTGATGGCGGCAGCCTGCTTCGTGGTGGGCAACGCGGGGGGCTGAGGCGACATGTGCAACCTCTACCGCATGACCAAGGCCCGCAGCGAAGTCGCTGCATGGTTCGATGCGGTGGACGCGGCGGACGGCGCGAATTTCGGTGACGAAGTCTATCCCGGCTATCCAGGACTGGTGGTGGCAGATGGGGCCGTGCGGGCCATGGCATGGGGTTTCCCGCTGGTGCTCAAAGGCAAACAGGGCCAGCCGCTCAAGCCCAAACCAATCAACAATGCGCGTACTGACAAGCTGGGCAGTTTTTTCTGGCGCCAGTCTTTCGAGCAACGCCGCTGCCTTATCCCGCTGACTGCTTGGGCCGAGGCGCAAGGGGCCAAGGGGCGGATGACACGCACATGGATGTCGCTGCCCGATGCTCCGCTGTTCGCGGCTGCCGGGGTGTGGCGGCAAAGCGATGAATGGGGTGCATGTTATGCCATGGTGATGACCGACAGTGCGGGATCGGATGCGGCGGAGATTCACAGCCGTATGCCGGTTCTGATCGCACCTGAAGATCACGCCCGCTGGCTTGGCGCGCCTGCGGATGATGCGTTGACGCTGTGCCAGCCGTGGGCGGGGAGCTTGACGATTGATCGCACCGCGCAGCCTTGGGCCAAAGGCGCGGCCAGCCAGCCCGGATTGCTCTAGCTTTCCGGCCCCAGTTCGGGATCAAGATCGCGGGGGCGGGCGAAGTGGACGAGTTCCGCGCAGTACCGCTTCAAGTCGGCCCAATGTTCGATATCGCATTCCAGCACGGCGTAGGCGGCGGTCGGAAACTTCACTACCGCTTCCTTGAACAGGGCGTTTTCCTTGCCCGGCGCGACCAGTTCCAGCAGCACGTCCTGCAAGCCGGGGTTGTGGCCGGAAATGAGGATCGTTTTCGCCTCATCGGCCCCGCGCCCCGCATGGGCCTCGATCGTCTCGACGATGGTATCGAAGCTGGCGAGGTACAGACGCTGATCGTAGATCGGCGCGAGATCAGGCAAACCCGCTTCCAGCGTCAACTTCACCCGCACGGCCGGCGAGGCAATCAGCCTGTCCCATTTCACCCCGTGATCGCGGATGTGCTTGCCGATCAGCTCGGCCCCCTTGCGGCCGCGCGCGTTCAGCCCTCGGTCGAAATCGCGCTGATTGGTATCGTCCCAATCCGATTTGGCGTGGCGCAGGAGGCCAAGGATTTTCACGGCAAAAAGGCTCCCGGAGCATCGGCTGACTGCTGATCGATATCCTTGCCCCCAACACCAGCCGCGACGCGATGTAAAGCCTCATCAAGCGTCACACGCAGCACCGGAGTGCCCGGCGGGAAGGCCGATAACAGCCGCGTGGGGAATGACGGCGAAAGCACGACGAAATGGCCGGCATCATCCTTGCTGCGGATCAGGCGCCCGAAGGCCTGGGCCAGCTTGGCGCGGATGATGCGGTCATCATAGGTGCTGCCGCCACCTGCGGCACGGCGGGCCTTGTGGAGGATATCGGGGCGTGGCCAGGGCACCTGTTCCAGCACCACGCAGCGCAGGGAGTGGCCCGGTACATCGACCCCGTCACGCAGCGCATCGGTGCCCAGCAGGCTGGCGCGCGGATCGTCGCGGAAAATATCCACCAGCGTGCCGGTGTCGATCGGATCGACGTGCTGTGCATAGACCGGCAGACCCGCCCTCGCGAGCCTGTCAGCCACCCGCCCATAGACCGCGCGCAAACGCCGGATCGCTGTAAACAGGCCGAGCACCCCGCCGCCCGAAGCCTCGATCAGCCGCGCATAGGCTCCGGCGAGAGCGGGCAGATCGCCCTTCCTGATGTCGGTGACGATCAGCACTTCGGCCCGCGCTGCGTAATCGAACGGGCTTGTTGCGGCCGAGAGCAGCGGCGCGCTTTCGACATGCGCCGCGCCGGAACGTGCGATGGCGCTGGCCCAGACATCGTCGCTAGTGGTGCGGTCGGTCAGCGTTGCACTGGTCAGCAGCACGCCGTGTGCAGGTTCCAGCACCACGCGGGCAAAGGGCTTCATCGGGTCGAGCCAGCGGCGATGGATCGCGACATCGAATTCGCGCGCGTCGGAACGGTCAACCGCCAGCCAGTCGACAAATTCGGGGTCAGCCGGGCCGCCGAGCCGGTCAAGCAGGGCTTCCCATGCTGCAATCAGATCGATCCTCCATGTCAATGCAAAGCGAGCGCCTTCGATCCGTGCCCGTCCCTGGCCATCAAGCCAGTCCGGCGGATCGGCAAGGATCGCTTCCAATCGCCCGCCCAGCCGGATCAACGGCACGCGGATGGCCGCAAGCGCCTCGGCAGCATTGCTCGCAGCTTCGATCACTTCGCCCGGCAGGCCAGCCGCTTCGGTCTCGATCCCGTAACCTGCATCAACCCCGCCACTTTCATCGCGAGCGTAAGTCGCAGCCCGGACCGCCGCCAGCAGCGCTTCGATCGGGCCAAAGGGCGCGTTTTCGGTCAGGCGTTGCAGCCATCCATCGGACGGCAGCAATTGTCCGGCCTTGCACGCAGCAGCGATCGCTTCGGCACCTGCCTCGTCGTAACTTGCCAGGTCTGCCAGTCTCGCGGCGAGACCGCGCCTGCGCCCGCGTGCCTCGCGTTCGGGGCCGATGATCCAGCGGCGCAGTTCGATCGTCTCCTGCCCGCTGAGCGTGGCGGCGAAGGTCGAATCCGCTGCGTCGAAAACGTGGTGGCCTTCGTCGAAGATCAACCGGGTCGGGCGCTGGTTGGGGTCTCTCGCTCGCGCCGCGTTGACCATGACAAGCGCATGGTTGGCGATGACCAGATCGGCCTGCGCGCTGTCCCTTGCGGCGCGTTCGATGAAGCATTTGCGGTAATGCGGGCACCCGGCATAAACGCACTCGCCGCGCTGGTCGGTCAGCGCTGCAATCCCGCGCTTGCGGAACAGCGTGCCGAGCCAGCCCGGCAGATCACCGCCCACCATATCGCCATCGCGGGTATAGGCCCCCCAGCGCGCCACCAGCTGCGCCAGAATCGCCGCACGTCCGGCGAACCCGCCTTGCAGCGCATCTTCCAGATTGAGCAGGCAGAGGTAATTCTCGCGCCCCTTCCTTACCACCACCGGCGGGGTGCCATCGGCGCGCTTGGCAGGCCACGCCCGCCTGCTTTCGGCGCGCAGCTGGCGTTGCAGGTTCTTGGTGAAGGTCGATACCCAGACTGTCCCGCCGCTTTGCGCTGACCATAGCGAAGCAGGTGCGAGATAGCCCAGCGTCTTGCCGATCCCGGTGCCCGCCTGCGCCAGCCCCAGATGCGGGCGGCCCGGCGCGGAGCGGGGGGCGAAAATGCGGGCGACATCCTGCGCATAGGCGCGCTGGCCTTCGCGCTGTTCTGCGCCTTCTCCCGTCATCCGGGCGAGTTGTTCGACCACTGCCGGGCCGGCAAGTTCGACTTGCCGCGGGGCTGCACGTTCGGGCGTCTCCTCCCACTCCGGCAGTTTGGCGAACAGCCAGCGTTCGGCCCTTTCGGGCTTGGCGATATGCGGTTTCAGCACCTGCGCCCACGGCCAGCGCAGCCGTTCGAGCGACTGAAGCGCGCTCCATGATCCTTCGCGTTCGAACCATTCGGGATCGCGGCATGCGGCAATCAATGCCCCCGCCGCGCGCTGGAGCATTTCCGGCACGTCCTCGTCACCACCGGGCACCGGCAGGCCCAGCGCTTCGGCGAGACCGCGCGGGGTCGGCACGCAGAAGCGGGCGGGGTGGATGAAAGCGAAGGCTTCCAGCACATCAAGCCCTGACAGGTCGGGATAGCCCAGCCTGCTAGCCACCAGCGGCGCGTTGATCAGCAGCACCGGCGTATCTGCGGCGGCCATGATCGCATCGCCCTTGGACACCGCGCTCGTCGGACTTGCTGATCTCTGGCCGCCAACGCGCAGCCAATGCCCGCCGTGGCTGGCATGCAGTGCGGGCAGGTTGACAGGATCGGGCAAGACAGCGGGAGAGGTCACGCGGCCAAGATGGGGGAGGGCGGCGGGATTGTAAACGCACGCTTGCAAGCCTGTCCGCCATGCCTAATAGCCACCGCACCATGACCATCACTCCGCAAGCTCTCATCACCGCAGCCCAAAACTCCAAAGCCTGGCCGTTTCAGGAGGCGCAGCGCCTTGCGAAGCGATTGCCGCAGGGCAAAGACGGCGGCGTGCTGTTCGAAACCGGTTATGGTCCGTCGGGCTTGCCGCATATCGGCACCTTTCAGGAAGTGCTGCGCACCACACTCGTCCGCCGCGCTTACGAGGCGCTGACCGGCGGCGCGCCGACGCGTTTGGTGGCGTTTTCGGATGATATGGACGGGCTGCGCAAGGTGCCCGACAATGTGCCGAACCGCGAAATGCTGGCGCAGCATCTTGGCAAGCCATTGTCGCGCATCCCTGATCCGTTCGAAAAGTTCGATAGCTTTGCCGCGCACAACAATGCGATGCTGCGCGACTTCCTTGATCAGTTCGGGTTCGAATATGAATTCGTCAGTTCGTCCGACTGCTACAATTCGGGCAAGTTCGATGATGCGCTGAAGGGCGTGCTCGCCAATTTCGGCGCGATTCTCGACATCATGCTGCCGACTTTGGGCGAGGAGCGGCGCCAGACCTATTCGCCGGTCATGCCGATCAGCCCGACAACCGGTGCTGTGCTTCAGGTGCCGATTGAAGTCGTGGACGCGGCGGCCGGGCTCATCCGCTTCACCGACGAGGACGGCAGCACGGTCGAACAATCGGCCTTGGGCGGTATGGCGAAGTGCCAGTGGAAGGTCGATTGGGCGATGCGCTGGGTGGCGCTCGGCGTCGACTACGAGATGTATGGCAAGGACTTGACCGATTCCGGCATCCAGTCGGGCAAGATCGCCCGCGTGTTGGGCGGCCACAAGCCCGAAGGCCTGATCTATGAGCTGTTTCTGGATGCCAAGGGCGAGAAGATATCGAAGTCCAAGGGCAATGGCCTGTCGATCGAAGACTGGCTGCAATATGGCAGCGAAGAAAGCCTTGGTCATTACATCTTCGCCAATCCCAAAAGCGCCAAGCAGCTTCACGCCGGCGTAATCCCCAAGGCGGTGGATGATTACTGGCAGTTCCGTGCTGCCTTGCCGGGGCAGGATATCGACAAGCAATTGGGCAATCCGGTGTGGCACCTGCTGCGCGCTAATGAAAGCCACGCAGGCGCTGAAGCCCCGGGGGCGGGCGATGCGCTGCCCGTGCCATTCAGCCTGCTGCTGAACCTTGTCGGCGTGCTGGGTGCGGGCGCGACGCGCGAAGCGGTGTGGTCGTATCTCGGCAATTATGTCGCGGATGCCAATCCTGCCGCGCATCCGGCGCTTGATACACTGGTGATCAAGGCGCTCGCCTATAACCGCGATTTCGTCGCGCCCACGCTCGCCAAGCGCGCGCCAGCCGGCGGCGAGGTGGCCGCTTTGAGGGCGTTGGATGATGCGCTGGCCGCAGCCGATCCGGCCACCAGCGCCGAAGACCTGCAGACCATAGTCTATGAAATCGGCAAGCAGGAGGAGTTCGGCTTCGAGAGCCTGCGAGACTGGTTCAAGGCGCTTTATGAAACCCTGCTGGGCAGCGAACAAGGCCCGCGCATGGGCAGCTTCATCGCACTCTATGGCATCACGCCAACCCGCCAATTGATCGCCGAGGCGCTGGCTAAGGCATAGCCCGCTTCCCTATCGCCACTGGCGGGTGCGATACCATTTGGTGATGATGTATTTCGTGCCAGCCAGCACCGGCATCCCGGCGTGGAGCGTGGTTTCGTTGGGGCTGCCATCGGGCAAGGCATTATTCCACACCAGCAGCGCGCCCGCCTTGGGCTCGATCTGAATGCCGAGCGCGCTGAACAAGGTCGCGCCGCCAGCTTCAACATCGTTGAGATAGGCCATCGCCGTCCATGAACGCTGCCCGCCGCGCGCTTCTTCTTGCGGCCAGTAAGCTTCCGACGTGTAGAACCAGTCATTATGCGGCTTGAATTGCTGGCCGGGACGATAACGCTGGCCCTGGATCGGCTCTCCGATCGCAGGATCGAGGCCCAGCAGCGCATCAATCCGCGAAGAAATTGCTGTGACAAGCAGGTCACGCGGATCAAGGTCACCGGAATATGAGGTGCGAAAGCCGCTCGCGTAATCGACCTCGTGAAGCGAGGACGGGCGCGCCACTGCGTCGATCATCGCGCACAGCGTCTCGCACTCTGCCGAACCGACGAAATCGCCAATGGCGAACAGTTCGACCGCCGGGTTCTCGATCCGGTAGGCCGCTGCATTCGCCGCCAACCGCGTGCGCACCTGCGACCCGGCTTCGGCAAGCGCGTGCTGATCGGGGATAAGGCTTGCTGCATTCATCGCCTGAGACGCTAGCAAGCCGGGCGGGCGGTGCAAAGCATCAGACTGATTGCGCGGGCTTGCAGGAATGCTAGACCTTGTTGCCGGGGATCGCGGAGGGATATTGATGAGCCTTAATCCGAAGTCAAAATATTCTGGTCTGGCCATGGCCTTGCACTGGCTGGTGGGAATCGCGGTCATTGTCACCTGGCGGATTGCCGAAGCGGCCGAACACGCACCCGACCGCGCGGCGCGTAGCGAGATCATGGGCAACCACTTTGCGCTGGGCGTGGTGATTTTCGCACTCGTCGCAACGCGCTTCATCTGGCGACAGATTAACGCTCCGCCGCCACCGGTGGCAGGTCATTCCGGTTGGGAGCGCAGGCTGGCCAAGGCTACGCACCTTGCCATGTACACGCTGATGCTGGTGATGCCGCTGGCGGGCTGGTTTGCAATGTCGCTTCGCGGTGCGCCGATCAATGTCTGGAACATCATCACCGTCCCCCCTTTGCCCGTGCCTGAAAACCCCGATCTGGCCGGCCAGATTTTCGATATCCACGCGATTTCCGGCACTGCGTTGCTGGTGCTGATTGCGGTGCACATCCTCGCCACGCTCAAGCACACGCTGATTGACAAGGATGGCACGATTTTCCGGATACTGCCTTTCGGCAAGGTCAGGGGCTAACAAAGAAAAGCCCCGCCGGATTGCTCTGGCGGGGTTCTTCGAATGTAGTTTGCCTTACCAGAAGAAGTCGTTGATCACATCGACCACTTCGCCGGTGTAGATATCCACCAGCAGGACATCATCATAATACCGCACCCACTGGTAAGGGCCATAGGCCGGAGGCAGGCGGTAGGAGATCGGATCGCTGATGAAGAACCGCGGCTGGAAGAACAGGCTATCGAGAAAGAACCCGATGCCGACCCGGCTGTAAGCGTGCGACCGGAATGGGGCGTAATAGGGCCCGGGGCGATAATGGAAGCGGTTGCTGCGCCGGAAATCGACATAGTTGTAGCTGCGGTTCGAACGCCAGCCGCGATCCCAGCGGCTGAAATTGCGGTTGTCCCAGCCATCACGGCCGCGCCAGTTCCAGCGCCAGTCATCCTGCCGCCAGTTGTTACGCCGCCAGTCATTTCCCCGGCCATCGTAACGGCGACCATCGCGCGAATTGTCACGGCGACCATCGCGCCAGTTGTCACGGCGAATATCGTTGCCGCGCCAGCCATTGCGACCGGTTTCGATGCGGTCGGCGCGCCGGTCTCCGCGGAACTCCACCCGGTCAGCGCGGCGATCCCCGCGATTCTCGATCCGGTTGGCGCGGACATCCCCGCGACGTTCGATACGATCGGCGCGGATATCGGTGCGACGGTCAACCCGCGCGGCGGCAACGTCGCGGCCTCGGCGATCAAGCTGGCCTGCACGGAAGTCTCCGCGCCGCTCCACCTGGTTGGCCCGCGCTTCACTGCGGCGGTCGACCTGATTGGCCCTCACCTCGCTGCGGCGGTCGATACGATTGGCGCGCACCTCGCTCCGGCGATCGACCCGCTGGGCGCGTTCAACCTGCTGTGCGCGGTTGATCACATCGCTGCCAAACCCGCGCGCAGCAGGCCGGTCGGGGCGCGATTCGGCCCGCTGCGGGCGAACGGCACGCTGTGCCCGCGCTTCGGAGCGGCCACCGCGGTTTTCAGAGCGCATCTGCGGCCGGTCGGCACGGGCCTGCCCGCGGGCTTCTGACCGGTTCTGTGCTTCGGCGGGCGTGGCGGGAAGGGTAAAGGCGAGCGCCAGCGCCAAAGCTGCCAGCGATCCGCTTTTGGCGAAAAGGTTCGTCATCGTGAGTACCTCCAGTATCGCCGGCCCACCACAAGCGGCTAGTTGAGAAGTCTGGAATAGACGATGCAGACTGTCGCGGCGATTAACCGGGTTGCCGATATTCAGAAAAAATGCGGATAAAATGAACAATCTTGCGTTCCGACTTCCTGCATCTTGACGGGATCGGGATTGCGACCAAAGGCTGCGTGCAATGTTCGAAACGCTTGAAGACGTCCGCACCGATTGCCTCAACCGCCTGATCCGCGCACCACGTGATCGCAAATCACCGATGCATGCACCGGTCATCGTCACGGGCGATGTCGATGCGCGGGTGATGGTGCTGCGCGCTTTTGACAGCACGCACATGACGCTGCGATTGCACACGGATGCCCGCGCTCCCAAGGCCAGGGTCATTGCGGCCGACCCCCGCGTCGCAGTCCTGTTTTATGACAAGGGCGCCAAGGTGCAGATCCGGGCGCGGGGCAAGGGGGAGATTCTGACCACCGGACAACTGGTCGATGATGCGTGGGCTGCCAGCACCAATTTTGCGCGGCGGTGTTATCTGGGCGATGGGCCAGGGGCGGCTTCAGATACGCCGACATCGGGCCTTCCGGCAGAGTTCGAAGGGGCCGAACCCGATGATACGCAACTGATCCCGGCACGCGAGAACTTCGCGTTGCTGATGATCACCATTACCGATCTCGACTGGCTTTATCTTGCCCACACCGGCCATGTCCGCGCACAGTTTTCACGCCGTGGTGAGGTGCCGGACTGGCAGGGCCGCTGGGTCGCGCCCTAGGTTCAGGCTGCAGAAGCTGTCGATGAAGGAGCAGGGGCAGGAAGATACATGACTTCCTCGATATCGCTTGCGGCGATGACATGATCCTCGCCGCGAGCAATTGCTGCCTTCAGCGCCGCCCGCGCGCGCATGATCATCAGATTGTCATTGTCACAGCGGTGTCCAGCAGCGACACCGAAGCTTGCGGTAATGCCGGATAATCCGGCTGGATAGGTATCGCGAAGCTGCGCCAGGCTGCGGCGCAGGCGGTGGGCGATCCGGCTGGCGTTCTGTTCGTCGGCGCCGGGAACGACGATCGTGAAGCCATCCCCGTCAATGTCTGAAAAGCTGTCGCCGCGCCGTAATCCTGCCCGCATGATATTGGCGACCTGATCGCGCAATTCGGCGTTCCAGACACCGTGCATACCTTCCATCTGGTCGATCCGCCCATGCAACACGGCGTGGGATGTCTGGCGCATCGCCTTGCGGCGGTTGGCCAAATTGATTGCCGGACCGAGCGTATCTCGGCTCAACAAATCCTTTAGCGGGCTGCGGCGCGGCACAGCACGGTGCAGCAATTGTCGATGTCTGACCGCTGCGCCCACGCCAAGGCACAACGCACACAGAACTACCGCCACCTCAAGTGGCACTTCGATTCCGGTAAACACGCCCCCGCTGCCCCCTTGCGATCATCTTATCGCTAAGGAGAGTGACGTAGGTCTGGTTAAGGGAGCGTAAACGAAGCGGGGTGCGCGCGTCCGCACCCCGCAGTTTCCAAGGCTTACCGCGTCAGCTTCTTGTAAGCGAGGCGGGTAGGGCGGTCGGCCGCATCGCCCAGACGGCGGCGCTTGTCTTCCTCGTAGGCTTCGAAGTTGCCTTCGAACCATTCGACATGGCTGTTGCCTTCAAAGGCGAGGATGTGGGTGGCGAGGCGATCGAGGAAGAAGCGGTCGTGGCTGATTACCACCGCGCAGCCCGCGAAGTTTTCAATCGCATCTTCCAGCGCGGCCAGCGTTTCGACGTCCAGATCGTTGGTCGGCTCGTCAAGCAGAAGCACGTTGCCGCCCTGTTTCAGCATCTTGGCCATGTGCACGCGGTTACGTTCACCGCCCGAAAGCTTGCCGACGTTTTTCTGCTGGTCTGCGCCCTTGAAGTTGAACGCGCCAACATAGGCGCGGGTCGAGGTTTCCTGCTTGTTGACGGTCATGTAATCCAGCCCGTCGCTGATTTCCTGCCACACATTATTGGCCGGGTTCAGATGGTCGCGGCTCTGGTCAACATAGCCAAGGTGTACGGTGCTGCCGATTTCGATCGTGCCGCTATCGGGCTGTTCCTTTCCGGTGATGATCTTGAACAGCGTGGACTTGCCTGCGCCGTTCGGGCCGATGATGCCGACGATGCCGCCCGGCGGCAGCATGAAGCTGAGGTTTTCGAACAACAGCTTGTCACCATAAGCCTTGGTGATGTTCTTCGCCTCGATTACCTTGCTACCCAGCCGCTCGGGCACCTGGATCACGATCTGCGCCTTGCCAAGCGCCCGATTATCCTGCGCGTTCTGCAATTCTTCGAACTTGCGCACGCGCGCCTTGCTCTTGGTCTGACGCGCGGCGGGGGTCTGGCGGATCCATTCGAGCTCGCGTTGCAAGGCCTTCTGCTTGCCGCTTTCCTCGCGGTTTTCCTGCTCCATCCGCTTGGCCTTCTTCTCCAGGTAGGTGGAGTAGTTGCCTTCGTAGGGGTAGTAGCTGCCGCGATCGAGTTCGAGAATCCATTCCACCACATTATCAAGGAAGTAACGGTCGTGGGTGATCATCAGCACCGCGCCGGCATATTCCTTGAGGTGGTTTTCGAGCCACTGTACGCTTTCGGCATCGAGGTGGTTGGTCGGCTCGTCCAGCAGCAGGATCGAAGGCTTCTGGATCAGCAGCCGGGTCAGCGCGACGCGGCGCTTTTCCCCGCCTGACAGGTCTTTCACCGGCCAGTCGCCCGGTGGGCAGCGCAATGCTTCCATCGCCACTTCGAGCTGGTTGTCGAGCGTCCAGCCATCGACCGAATCGATCTTGTCCTGCAATTCGCCCATTTCCGCGCCCAGCGTATCGAAATCGGCATCCGGCTCGCACATCAGCGCGCTGATTTCGTTGAAGCGGTCAACCATGTCGGCGATCCCGCGTGCGCCATCCTTGACGTTTTCGAGCACGGTCTTGCTCTCATCAAGCTCCGGCTCCTGCTCCAGATAACCGACAGTGATGTTTTCGCCCGGCCATGCTTCGCCGGTGAAATCGGTGTCGATCCCCGCCATGATCTTGATCAGGGTCGATTTGCCCGCACCGTTGGGGCCGACGATGCCGATCTTTGCACCCTGATAGAATTGCAGCGAGATATTGGAGAGCACCGGCTTCTGGGCACCGGGGAAGGTCTTGGTCATGTCCTTCATGACAAAGGCGTATTGGGCGGCCATCGGATCAGTCCTTCAAGGATCAAGAATTAAGGTCGGCAGGTTTGGCTGCGCAAATAGGGAAGGGGAGAGGCAAGGGCAAGCGGCTAGACTTGCGAGCAGGCGGACGATAGCACTGCTGCCCATGAACCGCACACTTGCCGCGCTGTTTGCGCTTTCGCTCGCCCCGCTTTCCACCGCTGCCGTTGGGCAGGCACCGACGCTGGAGGCGCAGGCCGATCAGGCGCTCGCATCCGATACGGTAGCCTGGGACTTCGTCGAGGGGATCACAACCGAAGTCGGCCCGCGGCAGGCCGGAACCGAGGCCGAAGCGCGTGCGCGTGCATGGGCGGTGGAATGGCTGAAGGCCAAAGGCTTTGCCAATGTCGCTGACGAGCCCTTCATGATGGACACCTGGGTGCCCGGCGACATCGCCCGCGCCCGCGTGACCGGCCCGTTTGCGCAGGATCTGGTGGTGCTGCCGCTGGGCAATTCCGCCGCTACCCATGCGGGCGGGATCGAGGGCGAAGTGGTTTTCTTCCGCACGGTCGATGAACTACGCGCCGCGCCTGCGGGCAGCCTGAAGGGCAAGATCGCCTATATCAGCCACCAGATGCGCCCCGCGCAGGATGGTTCGCATTACGGATTTGCCGGGCCGGCACGCTGGGTTGGCGCTGGGATCGCGGCGAGCAAGGGCGCGATTGCCACTGTCATCAAGTCGGTCGGCACGGATTACCACCGCAACCCCCACACCGGCGGCACCAGTTTTCCCGAAGGCGTGAAGCCGACCCCTGCGGGCGCGTTGAGCCTGCCTGACGCGGAAAATCTCGAAAGGATGTTCGCGCGCGCCGGTGGGCGTCCGATCACATTGAAACTGGAACTGAACCCGCGCCAATTGGGCCAGACCCGAAGCGGCAATGTGGTGGGCGAGGTTGTCGGGCGGAACCCGTCGCTGCCGCCGGTGCTGCTCGCCTGCCATATCGACAGCTGGTGGAACGCGCCGGGCGCTTTTGATGACGGCGCGGGTTGCGGCATTATTGCAGCGGCAATGTTTCACGTGAAACAATCGGGCCAGCCGCTCAGAACGATCCGTGTTTTGATGGCTGGAGCGGAGGAAACCGGGCTCTGGGGCAGCCAAGCCTATAGCAAGGCGCACCTGGAGGAGCCTATCGCGGTTGGATTGGAGAGCGATTTCGGCGCTGATCGCATCTGGCGGTTCGATTCGAACTTCCGCGAAACCAACCCCGCGCTGCACAAGCGTATTGCATCTGCCGTGGCCCGCTTCGGCGTTTCGGCCGGCACCGATGCCGCCACTGGCGGGGCCGATCTCAACATCGTGCGCGACCAGAAGGGCGCGCTGATCGACTTGCAGCAAGACGGCACCCGCTACTTCGATCTGCACCACACGCCGGACGACACGCTCGACAAGATCGACATCGTGCAATTGCGCCAGAATGTTGCGGTGTGGACGCAGGTGGTGGGCATTCTCGCGAACGAGGAAACCGCAATCCCCACCGGCACCCCGGTTCCGGCTGCGCCCGCAATCATGCAGGCGCAATAGGCGGGGGCGGCGTGCTGCTTTCAGTCCGTGTAGTGGCAGGAAGCAGCCCCGGCCATCTTGGCCTGGCTGGGCAGAGCCGGTAGACGTCAGGCTGCTTGATAAAAGGTAAAGTGGTCGGGGAGACAGGATTCGAACCTGCGACCCTCTGGTCCCAAACCAGATGCGCTACCAGGCTGCGCTACTCCCCGACACTTTTTCACCTCGCCCCGCCCCGGTGGGCCCGGCAGGATTCGAACCCGCGACCTAGCCGTTATGAGCGGCCAGCTCTAACCGCTGAGCTACAGGCCCCCTGGGAAAGGGCACCGGTCTGCAGAACGAGGATCGCCCCTACTCTGCGATTGCGATGGAAACAAGCGGTGATGCAGCCTTACTTGTCGCTGGCTGCGATGATTTCTTCCACAGTGGTCGATTGCACCCCGCGCTGCGCCAGTTCCGCGTAGATCGCCGAAAACCAGTCATACAATCGCTCCACCGCTTGCGGAGTAGCCGTGTAGGGCGTGTGGCCGTGGGCGAGTGTCGGGCTGTGGAATGACAGCACCAGCACCGGCACACCTGCGCCGAGCGCGATTTCGATACCGCGCAGCGCCTCTTCGGGCGTGACCCCTTCGGGTGTCAGCGCGATGCGTTCGAGCAGATTGAAGCGCGAAAAGCCCGAAAAGAAGGTCGGCACATGCCGCTGAGCGCGGTGCAGAAACGGCCCGAACCTGCGCAATGCCCCCCAATAAACGCTGGTAACAGGCAGCTCCAGCAACTCTTGATCGTCATCGACCCAGTACGGCAGCAGCGGGTGGCGACTATAGTCGGGGCCGCCTTGCGCACTGTAATCGAACAGCGTTCGTACCGAGGTGTCCAGCCTGATCCCGGCGGATTTCAGCAAGTCTGCAGTATGCGGGCCAAGCCCGTACCGGCCCGCGCGGTAGCACAGCGGCGCGGCGCCGAAGGCGGCTTCGATCGCATCGCGCAGGGCCATGAACTTTGCGGCCTCCAGATCCCGCGGCAAATTACCTGCGAAAGAGTTCTGCACGCAAAGCTCTTCATCGAAGGGCGGATTGACCCAGGGGTGCAGTTGCAAGCCAACCTCGGCCGTGCCGCGCCGCACTGCATCCCCGATGATCTCTACCGCGCGGTCATCGTTCACGATCGGCCAATCGACCAAGTAGACAGGGCGCGCGCCGATGTTTTCGCAAAAGCTCTGGAAGCGGGCGATCGCAGCGACATGGCTGAGCCCGTACCCGTCGCGCCGGAAAGGAGCCTTCCAGTCGAATTCCTCTTCGGTATCCACTGTCAGCAGCACCCGCTGCCCGAAATCGGGCGCAAATGCCGCTGCGGTGCCGGCGGGCGGCACATCAAGCATCGATCTGGTCGCCATCGCGCGTCCCCCGCGTATCACGCCGAGTTTGCGTGAACGTCACCGGTTGCGGCGCTAGGAAGGTCGCCCGCTCCGGTCAATAGCGGCAGGGACAGTACCAGCGCATCACCATCGCGCAGCAAGGTGCCGCCAACGCTGCGCGCTTCGGCGCGGGCAAGCCGCAGCGCGAAACCGGCCCCAAACAGACCGGCATTGATCGCGCTGTCGGATGTGCGGGTTGTAGCCGCAAACAGATTGTCTTCGCAGGCAAGCCGGACGGGCAGGGTGCAGGTAAGGCGCACGAATGCGCCTTTAGCCCCGATCAGGGGTTCGATCCCGATTGTGAGCTGTTCGTCCGCGTCACAGGCGGCTGCCAGGCTGGCCAGCATGCGCCACACCAGCGCCTCGGCGTCATCAGGGTCAACGGCGGCGAGCATGATGGTGGTTTCCGGCAGAGTCAGCACCAATCCCGCGCCGCGCGGTTCCAGCACCGGCGCAATCTGTCCGGCGGTCCTGCGAACAAGGGCAGCAAGATCGGTTTCGCCCGCATCCATCGCCATTGCGCCGGTTTCCATCCGGGCCAACCGGTCAAGCTCCTCGAATCCTGCAAGAATGCGTGCCGCATCCGCAGCAATCGCTGCGGCCATGGCCCGATATTCGTGCGGGGCCGGGCCGAACAATTGCTGCTGGATCACTTCGGCATAACCTTGCACAGCGGTGACAGGGGTGCGCAGTTCGTGCAGCAATTGGCGGATACGGTCAGCCTCGCGTGCCTCTGGCCTGTCTTCGGCGCCGGGCTGTGCCGACAAACGGCGCAGACGACCGAAATAGCCGGCGAAATGGCCTACCTCACTGAATCGCGGTTCCGCATCGATGATCCATGCGCCGGTGATTGCGGGCGCGCCTTCAAGGTTTATCGGTGCCCGTGTTATCGGCTGGCGGCGCGCGAAGGCGCGTTCGATTGCGACGCCTTCCGCATCGTCTTCGCCGAGGCGCGACCCTGCGAACAATCGTGTCCCGATCACCATCGGGGCAACTTCGGTGCTGGCCCACGTGATGCGCCCGGTGGTGTCGGTGGCAAAGCCGAAGCTCGTCGCAATGCGATTGACGCGCTCGGGCAGTTCGCCGAGCGGCAGGCGGGGGGAGCGTTCGAGATCCGGCTGTGTTTCGCTGCGGTCACGCCGGAACTGGGCGATACGTTCGACCAGCGCTGAAATTTCGGTGCGTCCCGTATCATCGCGGTCACGATCGCGCATGGGTGGCACAGTGGCTACGGTGCGCAGCGGTACGATGGTTGGCGTATCGCCGCGGGGCGCGACCGGGCCGGGCGCTGGCGGCGGGGCTGCGGCAACAACGGCATCAGGCGCAGGCAGACCGCGATCATGCACGCCCAGCCGCGCCAGCAGCGCTTCGACATCGATCGGCAGATCGCGGCGGTTGCGAAGGAACCCGCGGGCACGCACCGGCAGCCGCGGGATCAGCGCGGCCCAATCCTCGTTCGCAAGATCAGCCCGGTTGAGCGCTGCCGAAGCCACTTCGGGTTCGTGTTCGGCAAGATGGGCTGCAAGATCGGGGCTGCGGAACCGCCAGCCGGGCTCGCGGATCATGTGGGCGCGTTCAGCCGCAGGAATTGCCTCGGCCAGAAAGTCCATCCGCAGCCACGCCGCTGCCAGCAGGCTGTGATCCGCTGTTTCACCTCCGCGCGCGCGATCCTTGCCCAGAAGATCAAGCAATTGCCGGTATTGCGTGCGCAAGCCCGCCTCGCCCGTGGCGCGCTGTCGCAGCACTGTGGCAAGGCGGTCATCGAAAAACAAAAGACACTCCCGTGGCGGCGCACTGCGCCGAATCGCTGCATGCAAGACCGGTTTGAGGGCGCAGCACCCCCATCCTTACTGCTCGTTCTATCAGGATGCGGCAATTGTCACACGCAGCCGTTCAAGGCGCGTTGCAAAGCGGGACAATTGCTGGCAGACCTAATAATATTAGCGAAGCGAGCCATTGGGCGCGCCTCTTGTTTCATTGTGAATATAGCGCACAGGGCGTTGCCGGGTGGTGAATGCGGGTGTGTTTGGGGAGCTTCAGCCAAGTGGCCAATCTTGACGAAATCGACCGCCGCCTGCTGGCGGAATTGCAGGCGGAAGGCCGCGTCACCAATGTCGAACTGGCGCAGCGCGTCGGTCTCACTGCGCCGCCATGCCTGCGCCGCGTGCGCGGGCTGGAAGAAGATGGAGT
Organism: Porphyrobacter sp. AAP60; assembly: GCF_001296025.1. Lineage (GTDB taxonomy): Bacteria > Pseudomonadota > Alphaproteobacteria > Sphingomonadales > Sphingomonadaceae > Erythrobacter. The sequence continues at coordinate 141,921 of NZ_LJHV01000002.1, forward strand.
GATCCGCGGCTATCACGCCGATCTTGATCCATCCAAGCTGGGCTTTGCCATCACCGTGTTTGCGATGGTCAGTCTGAAGAGCCAGGCAGAAAGCTCCCTGCGCGAGTTCGAGGAACACATGCGGGCGCTGCCCGAAGTGCGCGAATGCCACATGCTCAACGGCGAAATCGACTTTATTCTCAAAGTTGTAAGCAAGGATCTTCAGAGCTTTCAGGAATTTCTGACCGGCAAGCTGACGCCCGCGCCCAATGTGGAAAGCGTGAAAACGTCGCTGACGATCCGCACCGCCAAACAGGAACCCGGCGTCCCCCTGTGAGCGAAGCTGCCCGCCTTGCTGAGCCCATAACTGGGCACTGCCTGTGCGGCGCGGTGACGATCACCGTCACGGCGATGCAGGCCGAGGTGGATATCTGCCACTGCGCGATGTGTCAGCGCTGGGGCGGTGCGTTTTATGCCGGTGTTAAGGGAGAGGTGGCGGAGGTGTCGGGAGAGGACGCTGTGACCGTCTATCGTTCCAGCCATTGGGCCGAGCGCGCCTTCTGCGGCACCTGCGGCAGCAACCTTTGGTATCGCTTCCTCCCCACCGGCGGGCGCTCGTTTCTGGCGGGGCTGTTTGATTTGCCCGAAGGCTTCGGCATCGAGCAGCAGATTTTCGTCGACGAGAAGCCCGATTGGTATGATATTGCTCAGGAAAGCCCGATGTTGACGGGGCCTGAGGTAATCGCCGAGGCGATGGCGCAGGGTCTCAGCTTCGGCGATTGAACAAGGCGGGAGGGGGCAATGCCGGTGACCGAACCACCTTTCCCGCCGCAAGCGCCACCGATCCATGCCGAAGCCGAGGTGCCGACGCACTTGCCGATGGAGCAACGGGCCGATGGGACGCTGGTGATTGATCTGCGCCCGCTGGCCCACGCGGCGCAAGAATGTGCCCCAGAGGTGCCAGATCCCTTCAATCGGGAAATCGTAGTGTGCAATCGAACCAGCTATTCGCCCCGCATCGGCCCTTTGGTCGGCCCTGTGGATGACGGTTTCGCCAGCGCCATCCCGCGCGCGCGCCTGAAGCTGTCCGACAAGGCTGCAGCCGAGGCGAACCTGATCAACAAGGGTGTCGGCGGTTGGAACGCGAACGGCGGCGAGGTACGCCTCAAGATCGACTTCTAGTGCAGCTTTAGCTTGGGCCGTACGATACGGTTGACCCGGCCAACCAGCATCAGGAACGTGGCTTTGACCCAGCCGTGAATGCCGATCAGGTGCATCCGGTACAGCGATGTGTAGATGAACCGCGCCAGCCGCCCTTCGATCGCCATGCTGCCGCCGATCAGATTGCCCATCAGGCTGCCGACGGTCGAAAACCGGCTGAGCGACACCAGCGAGCCATTGTCGTGATAGACGAAATGCTTGAGCGGGCGGCCCTTCTGCATCCGGCAGATATTGTCGAACACCACTGCAGCCATCTGGTGCGCCGCCTGCGCACGCGGCGGCACGGGGCGATCCTCGCCCGGCGCGGTGTAGCTGGCGCAATCGCCCATAGCGAAGATTGACGGATCGACTGTCGTCTGCAGCGTGTCGGTCACCAGGATCTGGTTGCGGCCATTTGTTTCAAGGCCCAGTTCCGACACGAATTCAGCGCCTTTGACGCCCGCCGCCCAAACGATCAGATCCGCCTCGATCACTTCGCCCGTTTTGGTGACGAGTTGGCGCGGACGGGCCTCTACCACCTGCACGTCGGGGCGAACTTGCACACCCAACTGGCCCAGTTCGTGTTTGGCCGCCGCAGCCAGCTTTTCCGGCAGGGCAGGCAGGATACGCGGTCCGGCTTCGAGCAGGGTGACATGCAACCGGCTCTCGTCGAACACTTCCAGCCCGTAATGGCGCAGCGCGCCGGCGGCATTGTAAAGCTCTGCCGCCAGTTCCACCCCAGTCGCCCCGCCGCCGACGATGGCGATGCGTACCTGCTCGTTGGCGCCGGGATCGTTCATCATCGCGCGGCTGACGCGCAGACAGTGGTTGAGCAGCCGGGTGCGGAAGCGATCAGCCTGCACACGCGAATCGAGGTACAGGCAGTGTTCCTTCACCCCCGGTACGCCGAAATCGTTGGACACCGATCCCATCGCCAGCGCGAGAATATCATAGCGGATGGTGTGGGCTTCGATCAGTTCGCTGCCGTCCTCGTCCTTCACCGGCGCGAGGCTGATGGTCTTGGCCTGCCGGTCGATCCCGTCAAGACTGCCCTGAAAGAAGCGATACCCCCAGCGGTGGCAATGCCCGCGATAGCCGACCTCATCGAGATTGGCGTCGAGCGATCCAGCGGCAACTTCGTGGAGCAACGGCTTCCAGATGTGGCTGAGGTTCTTGTCGACAAGAATGATGTCGTGTCGCTTGCGCCCGTATTTCGCGCCGAGCCGCCGGACCAGTTCAAGCCCGCCTGCGCCCCCGCCGACGACAACGATCTGGGTCTTGCGGTTCATCCATCACTCCTGTGCGCCCCCGCGGCGCAGTTGCGGCAGGGATCAGGGAGAAGCTTTGCCGCAATGGCAAAAGAGCCCCCCGATCCAGCCCCTTATCAGGTGCGATACGCGATTATGCGCTGCAATGCAGCATCAATTCCATCAGAGACTTGCTTTGTGGAACGAAGCCTTCACGCCACCCGTTCGTCCAGCCACTTTTCCAGCCATTTGATGGAATAATCGCCGTTCAGTACGTCATCCTGCCGCAGCAATTCCTGATGCAGCTTGATGTTGGTGTTGACCCCTTCGACCACCATTTCCTCCAGCGCGCGGCGCAGGCGCATGATGCAACCTTCGCGGGTGCGGCCGTAAACGATCAGCTTGGCGATCATGCTGTCGTAATAGGGCGGGATTCGGTAGCCCGCATACAGCCCGCTATCGACGCGCACATGCATCCCGCCTGCTGCGTGGTAATATGTGACGAGGCCCGGCGACGGCGCAAAATTGAACGGGTCTTCGGCGTTGATCCGGCACTCGATCGCGTGGCCCTGGAACTCCAGTTCATCCTGCGTCACCGAAAGCGGGCGGCCTTCGGCGATGCGGATCTGTTCGCGCACCAGATCGACGCCGGTAATCGCTTCTGTCACCGGGTGTTCGACCTGCAGGCGGGTGTTCATTTCGATGAAATAGAACTCGCCGTTTTCCCACAGGAATTCGATTGTGCCCGCGCCGCGATAGGCCATGTCGCGCATCGCCTTGGAGCAAACCTCGCCCATGCGGGCGCGCTCTTCGGGGCTGATGACGGGCGAGGGCGCTTCTTCGAGCACTTTCTGGTGGCGGCGCTGTAGCGAACAATCGCGCTCGCCCAAGTGGATCGCATTGCCCTTGCCGTCGCCGAACACCTGGAATTCGATATGGCGCGGGTTGCCGAGGTATTTTTCGATGTAGACAGTAGCGTCACCGAACGCTGCTTTCGCTTCCGATCCGGCTTGCTGGATCAGGGTTTCAAGCTGGTCCGGGCTGTTGCACACTTTCATGCCGCGGCCGCCGCCGCCCGAAGCGGCTTTGATGATCACCGGATAGCCAGCGGCTTCGGCAATCGCCTTGGCTTCGACGATATCGGAAACCGCGCCGTCAGAGCCGGGGACCAGCGGTAGACCCAGCACGCCAGCGGTGCGCTTGGCTTCGATCTTGTCGCCCATGGTGCGGATATGTTCGGGCTTGGGGCCGATCCAGATGATGTCATGCGCTTCGACGATGTCGGCGAACTTGGCGTTCTCCGACAGGAAACCGTATCCAGGGTGGATCGCATCGCACTGCGCGATTTCCGCCGCCGAGATGATGTTGGCGATGTTGAGATAGCTTTCCGAAGCTGCGGGCGGGCCGATGCAGACGGCGTGATCCGCCAGTCGCACATGCATCGCATCGGCATCGGCGGTGGAGTGCACCGCGACCGTCTCGATCCCCATTTCATGCGCCGCGCGGTGGATGCGCAGCGCAATCTCGCCGCGATTGGCGATCAGGATGCGTTTGATACCCATGATCTTACGCGATCACGACCAGCGGCTGGTCGAATTCGACCGGCTGGGCGGTTTCGATCAGGATTGCGGTGACGGTGCCAGCACGCGGCGCGGTGATCGGATTCATCACCTTCATCGCTTCCACGATCAGCAACGTGTCGCCTTCCTTCACTGCCTGCCCAACCGTAACGAAGGGCGCAGCGCCCGGTTCGGGGGTGAGATAGCAGGTGCCGACCATCGGCGATTTGACCGCATTGGTCATGTCCGGCCCGGTGGGGGCGGCAGGTTCGCCGGGTGATGGTGCGGCGGCGACGGGCGCGGGCGCAGCAGCGGCCGCAGGTGCAGCGGCATAGACCGGCGCAGCCGCAGCAACCGCGCCGCGTGACACGCGAATCTTGCGGTCGTCATCCTCGACCTCGATCTCGGTCAGGCCGGTTTCATTGAGCAATTCGGCGAGTTCGCGCACCAGCGCGGTATCGATGTTCATGCCGGACTTGCGCCCGTTCGACTTGCTGCCTTGGCCACCGTCGTTTGCCATGTATGTCCCTTGTTATTGTGTAACGCCCGTTGAGCGTCAGGGGACTATTGCCGCGAATTGCGGCTGGCAAGTGGCAAGGATGCAAATTGTGAAAGTCTGGTGACGATTCAGACTTCGCCTGACGCTACGGCTTCGAGAGCGATGCGGTAGGAATCCGCGCCGTGGCCCTCAACGGTCATCGCAGCAGCCATCCCCACATAGGAAAGATGGCGGAATGTCTCGCGGGTCTTGGGATCGGAGAGGTGCACCTCGATCACCGGCGTGCGGATCGCCTTTATCGCGTCAAGTAGTGCGATGGAGGTGTGGGTATAGGCCGCCGCATTGAGCAGCACCGCGCGCGCGCCCTCGGCCTGCGCTTCATGCAGCCAATCGACCATCATGCCTTCGTGATTGGTCTGGCGCATCTCGATCTCGAGCCCGAGATCGCGGGCGCGATCTTCAAGCATCCCGGCAATATCATCGAGCGTGGTGGTGCCATAAATCTCCGGCTCGCGCGTGCCGAGGAGATTTAGGTTGGGGCCGTTGAGGACATAGACGAGGTTGGTCATGGCGCGGAGATAGCGGGAAGGTGGGGGGTGGGGAAGGGGCTCTCGACCCTACCGATCCACACCCTTTACCTTCCCCCACTGGCGCGCTGCAGTGTAGCCGAGGTAGCCTGTGCCGAAGAGCGCATAGAGCGGCTCGGGCAGGCCATTCAGATAGGCGTTCATTCCCGCCGCGATGTCCCTCGCGGCCAGCGGGTGGAAGGCGCTCAGCACCCCCATTGGCAGGGCGGTAAGCAGCAGGATGTACATCACATAAAGGAAGCTGGGGCGGGCGCGGCTGGTCCAGGGGTCGTGGGAATTGGCCTCAGCAACGATCGCTTGCAATTGCGCTTCGATCATCCGCATTTCCTGCGTCCCTTCGAGCGCGATCAATTCCAGCTTCGCGCGGGCCTGCGCCTCCTTGTCGGGGATAATCTTGTCGATGATCGAGGAAATCGGGCCGATCAGCACGTCGAGAATGGCCATTTTTTGCGCTCCCTTTGAATGAGTCGCACTAAAAATGACCAATCAGGTTAACGTAGGAAAGAGTTTTAACCTACTTCTTGCCCGCTTCGGCTAATAGTCGCTGCGCCAGTGCCAGATGCGGGCGGTCGAGCATTGCGCCGTCCAGCGCCACTACGCCTGCGCCTGGGTGATCGGCGAAGGCTTGGACCACGCTTCGGGCATGGGCCAGTTCATCAACGCTCGGCGTGAAGGCAGTGTTGATGGGATCGACCTGCGCGGGGTGGATCGCCAGCATCCCGCGAAAGCCCTGTGCCCGCACCGACTTGGCGCGGGCTTCCAACGCCACGAGATCACGGAACTCCGGCTGTACCGTCTCGATCGCCGCCACGCCCGCGGCCGAAGCGCCGATCAGGCACAGGCTGCGCGCCATTTCGTAAGTGTGCGAATAGCCGCCATCCGCGCCGCGCTGCTCGCGTGCGCCCAATGCCGAGGACAGGTCTTCCGCACCCCAGCTCATCGCCGCCAACCGCGCCTTACCGGGATAGTCGCCCGCATAATCGCCCGTCTTGAACATCGCAGCTGCCGTTTCCGTCACCAGCGCTGCAATCAGGGTGCGGCCCAGGGGGATGCCGTTCGCGGCTTCCAGCGCAGTGAGATAGTGATGCAATTGGACAATGTCGGCCGCGCCCTCGGCCTTGGGCAGAAACACCCCGCCGGTGCGGGAGGGGATGATCGCAGCCAGATCAGCGATGCAATCCGAGCCTGAAATGGGATTGATCCGCACCCACAGCCGCGCGCGATCATCCGACGCAGCAATTTGTTCAGCCACCATCGCCCGCGCCGCAGGCTTGTTTTCGGGCGCAACCGAATCTTCCAGATCCAGCAGCGCGATATCGGCCGGGCTGGCAATCGCCTTGCCCATCTTCTTCTCGCTATCGCCGGGGGCAAACAGCCACGAGCGCATTCTGGGCATGGTGAGGGCGGGGGCGGTGTGGGGCATGGGGCAATCCTTCTCTCACCCCCGCTTACGAAGCGCGCTTGCCTGCTGCAAGCCTTCACCACGCCCACGCACAGCGGCAGCAATGCGTCATCCTGCCACTTGGCCCCGGACCCGCCGAAGCGCTTGTCGGCAAGGCCGTCGCTTTCCGTTGGCCCAAGACCAAGCGGGTTGCTATGAGAGACGGATATTCAACCAGCCGGGGGAGCCAGCTGTGGCAATCGCATTTTCCGTTAATGGCAAGCCTGTGAGCGTGGAGGCAGAGGCTGATACGCCGCTGCTGTGGGCGCTGCGCGATGATCTGGGGATGACCGGCACAAAATTCGGCTGCGGCATCGCCGCCTGCGGGGCCTGTTCGGTGCATATTGATGGCGCAGTTGCGCGGTCTTGCAGCGTTCCGCTGAGCGAAATAGCGGGCAAATCCATCACCACGATCGAGGGGCTGAAAGGCGCTGACGGGGCGCTGCACAAAGTCCAGCAGGCATGGATCGATGCGCAGGTGCCGCAATGCGGGTACTGCCAGTCCGGCCAGATCATGGCGGCGGTGGCTCTGATCGAACGGGTCGGCTCTCCCTCGGACGCGCAGATTGACGAGGCGATGACCAACATCTGCCGCTGCGGCACCTATCCGCGCATTCGCAAGGCCATCCTGACAGCGACCGGTCAGGCCGCTGCAACCACCGCACCGCAGGGAGACGCCTGATGGCCGATAATCCCAATCCCGAACTCGATTACGCCGAGGCTGAAGCGCTCGCGACCAAGCCGAAGAAGAAGGGCGTAAAGCGCCGTATCTTCCTTGCGGGCAGCGCGCTGCTGGTGGGCGGCGGCATTTTCGGCGTTTGGTGGACGGACAGCAGCGTCAAGGCGCGCGGCAAGGCGCTCACTACGGGTGATGGCGAGCACAGCTTCAACACCTGGATGAAAATCGCCGAAGATGACACGGTGACTGTGTACTCGCCCCACATCGATTTTGGTCAGGGATCGCACACCGCGCTCGGCCAGATGCTGGCTGACGAACTGGATGCGGATTGGGAAAAGGTGAAGATCGAACAGGCGCCGTCTGATCTCGCCTTCGCCAATGCGGCATTGGCCAAAGGCTTCCTGCCCGAGATGGTGGGCGAAATGGTAGCGGGCCTTCTGCCCGATGCGATCATTGGCATGATGGCGCGCTCTTTGCCGCTTCAGATCACGGGCGGTTCCTCCGCGATCCGTTTCACGGGCGAAGTCGGGATGCGCAAGACCGGCGCAGCAGTGCGGGCGGCGCTTGTCGCCGAAGCGGCTGACAGGCTGGGCGTTCCTGCTGAGGAACTGACCACGGCGGATAGCAAGGTTCTGCACGCAGCATCGGGCAAGTCGCTGCGTTACGGCGAGCTGGCGGCGGGCGCGGCGGAACGCTCGCTTACTGGAGATCCGGTGCTCAAGACCCGCGATCAGTGGAGACTGATCGGCAAGCCAGTGCCGCGCCGGGATATTCCCGCCAAGGTAGATGGCAGCGCGGTTTACGGGATCGATTTCACCCTGCCCGATATGCGCGTGGCGACCATCTCTGCGGCGCCCGTACGCGGCGGCAAGCTGGAATCGGTGGACGAATCTCCCGCGTTGGCGGTCAAGGGTGTCGAGAAGGTCGTGAAGCTTGAAGATGCGGTAATCGTGGTGGGCAAGGGCTATTGGCCTGCGACCAAGGGATTGGCTGCGCTGAGCCCCACGTTCACTGACGGCGGCCATGCCGCGGTTTCTTCACCCGCAATCTACGCCGCGCAGGACAAGCTGCGCAGCGGGGGCAAGGCCGACAATGAAGGCGGCGAAGGCGATGTCGACGCTGCGTTCAAGACGGCGGGCGCGAAGGTGGTCCAAGCAGAGTACCGCGTCCCCTTCCTCCACCACGCGATGATGGAACCGTTTGCGCTGACCGGCCATTACAAGGATGGCACGCTGACGCTGTGGGGCGGCTTGCAAGACCCGCTCTCCACCCGCGCCCGCGCGGCCAAGGCGGCGGGGATCGATGTCGATAACGTCGTCTTCAATCCGATGATCATGGGCGGCGGTTTCGGCCGGCGCTTCCCCGATATTGTCGAGGCCATCGATCAGATCGCGGTTCTGGCCAAGCAGGTGCCATACCCCGTCAAACTGGTCTGGAGCCGCGAAGAAGACGTGCGCCGCGGCACTTACCGCCCGCAATCATCCGCCGGGCTGAAAGCCTCGATCAAGGACGGGAACATCACCGGCTGGCGCACCGATTACGTGCAAAGCGGCAATGCCGAAGGCGAGGTGCCGTTCATCTACGCCATCCCGGCCATATCGCGCCGTCACTTTGCCTATCAGTCGAACCAGATCGACGGCCCGTGGCGCTCGGTTAACGCAACCCAGATCGGGTTTTATACCGAAAGCTTCATGGATGAGCTCGCCGCGGCGGCGGGGGCAGACCCATACCAGTTCCGGAGCAAGCACCTGCCCGCAGGATCGCGGCATCTCGCAGTGCTGGATATGGTGGCCAAACGATCGGGCTGGGGCAGTGCGCTGCCCGAAGGCGTAGGACGCGGGATTGCCATCGTCGAAAGCTTCGGCACCATTGTCGCCGAAGTGGTTGAAGCCAGCGTGAAAGAAGATGGCAGCCCGAAGGTGCTCAAGGCATGGGCCGTGGTCGATTGCGGCACCACGGTGAATCCGCTCAACGCCGAAGCGCAGATTGCGGGCGGGCTGATCATGGGGCTTTCTTCTGCCATTGGCGAGCAGGTAACGCTCGACAAGGGCGCGGTGGTAGAAAGCAATTTCAGCGACTACCCGATCCTCAAGCTGGCCGATGCACCGCCCGCAATTGATGTCTATTTCATCGAAAGTGGCGCAAAAACGGGAGGGATCGGGGAGCCGGGCCTGCCCCCTGCCTCGCCAGCGCTCGCCAATGCGCTCAGCACGGCAAGCGGCAAGCGCATCCGCACCCTGCCATTGCTGACGCAGGCGAAGGCGTAAGTTGCACGGCTGGTCGGCGCTGATCCTCGCTGGCGGGGCAGGTCGGCGCTTTGGCGGGGGAAAGCTGCTGGCATCGCTAGCTGGCCAGCCGGTGATCCGGCGGGTCGTCGAAAAGGTGGTTGCAGGCCGTTTTGCCGAGGTTCTGGTCGTCACGGGGGCTGATGATAATGCTATCGGATCGGCTTTGCGGGGCCTTGCCTGCAGGGTCATTCACGCGCCTGACTGGGCCGAAGGCATGGCCGCCACCTTGCGCAGCGGGGTCTCCGCAATTTCGCCTGACAGCGATGGCGTGTGCATCTTCCTTGGCGATATGCCGCTGGTGCCGGTCGATCTTTGTGGCACGCTGATCGCGGCGGCGAATGGGGCGGGTTACGCGGCGCGCCCTTGCGCCGCAGGCAAGCCCGGCCACCCCGTCGCCTTCTCCCGCGCCGCCTTTTCCGATCTTCTGACCCTGACCGGCGATCAGGGTGCAGCCGCGCTGCTAAAACAGCACCCGGGAAAGGTTGCTTACTGCGAGACCGATTCCGGCGGCGTGTTGTTCGATATTGATACGCCCGGAGATCTCGCGACTGCCGAGCGTGCGTGGAACGCCTGCGCAACCTCTGCCACCAGCGAAAGCGCGACTTCGCGCGGGGACTTGCCGAAGCCGTAAAGCCCGATGGGTGCGTGCAGCCTCGCAATCTGCGCATCGCTCACCCCGTGCCCGCGCAGACGTGCCAAACGACCTTCCAGCCGCGTCCGTGCGCCAATCGCGCCGATATAGAAGGCATCGCTCGCCAGCGCGGCTGCCAGCCCGCTTTCGTCATCCTCCCGGTCATGCGAAAGCACGGCGATCGCCGTCCAGCGATCCACGCCAGTTGCGACGATCGCGGTGGCAGCACTGCTGCGATGATAGGAAATGCCGGGGAAGGGCGGCGCATCGGGCCCGCCGGGCGTAATCATCACCACCTGCCAGCCCATTTCCAGCGCCAGCGCTGCAGCCGTCAGGGCAGCGCCATCCTCGCCCGCCAGCACCAGCCGCAGCGGCGGCTCGAAGTATCTGGAGTAACGGGCACCGTCCCAGCTATCGGCAAAGATATGGTCAGCACGGAGCGCCCGGCGCAGCGACCCATCGCTTGACCACAGCAGCGGCTGGCGCGCTGTGAAGCTGTCGCACAGGGCGGCAAGTGCCGGATCATCAGCCGCAACCGGTTCGACCAGCACGGTGATTCCCGATCCGCAGGCCAGCTTGATGTCAATCCACGGGCTGCCCTCGCCGTAGCGCAGCAGGCGTGGCGCATCCGCCGCCATCGCCTCACGCCCGTGGCGGGCGACATCGGCCTCGATGCAGCCACCCGACAGAAAGCCCCAGTATTCATCATCGGTGATCAGCATCTGCGCCCCGACATCACGCGGGGCCGATCCATCGACCTCCACCAAAGTGGCAATGGCGATAGGCGTCGCTGAGCCGCGCACTGCCTGCAAGGGCGCGCGGATATCGTCGATTGGTGCGGCCAGGCGCCAGCGGCTCATACGTGAGGCGTGCTTTCGTGAGAGGCGATGCCTTAGTCGGCAACGCGTAAACCTATCGCCGCACGCAGCGCTGCGCAATCGCGGGCATGCTGTCATCGCTTGCGTGTTGGCATTCAAGTTCGGCTGGTCGGTATTCCGCATTCTCGCGGCTTGTGCGCTTGGCGGGCTGGTGCTCGGCGCGGCGACTTAGCAGGCACTTATCAGAGCGATCAGTAAAGCCAGTGGATCGCCTACATACGGCTACGCCCACCGCGATATTCATCGGCACGCCGACCTTCACGAAATCCATGAAGCGGTAATTGGCAGCGCCGTAGACCAGTGTGTTGGTCTGATAGCCGATCGGCGTCGCAAAGCTGGCGCTGGCACCGAACATGACCGCGACCACGAGCGGGCGAGGATCGATCCCGGCAATCGGGGCCAGACCGATGGCGATCGGGGTCATGATCACAGCCACGGCATTGTTGGTAACAGTTTCAGTCAAGATACTGGTGACGGCATAGACCGCCACAAGCAGCAACAGCGGCGTCATGGTGGTCAGCAAGGGTTCGAGGCTGGAGACGATCAGTTCGACCGTGCCGGCGTTCTCCAGCCCCCTGCCGACGGCCAACATTCCAAAAATCAACACCAGGGTATTCCCGTCGATCGCGCCCCATGCTTCTTCGGGTTCAAGGCAGCGGAACAGCATCACGATCCCGACCCCGGCTATGGCAAGAGCTTCTATCGGCCATCCGAATGCGGCAGCGAGGAGCACGACACCGGCAAGCGTGCCGATCGCGATAGGCGCCTGAGCACGACGAAAAGCGCGGGCCCTGGCCTCGCTGACATCGGTCAGGCCGACGTTCGACTGTAGCGCCTGGGCGGCATCGCTGCCTCCCGCAATCAGCAGCCGGTCACCTGCCCGCACGCGGGCATTCGCTAGATCGGGGCCGGCGATATGCCGAGGCCTGACAAGTCCGAGCACACGCACCTTCAGGCGAGACAGCAATGGTATCTCGGCCAGCCGACGCCCGATCATCGGGTGGGACGGTGAAATCACCGCCTGAACCAGTCGCATGTCCTTGGGCCGGTCAGGCCCGGCTGTCGCCACGCCGCCGCCCATGCCCATCAACCCGACCTTGAAATCGTGCGCCTCGGCCAGCGATGCAAGCTCGGTCGGGCTGGCAGTCACGATCAGCTGATCGCCTGCCGCCAGCGGCCATTCGTCAAAGCCGCGGCGATTAATCGTCTTGCCGCGCTGGACGCCTACCAGACGCAAACCTGGCCTACGGAAAAGGGCAACGTCCCCGATTTTCCGGCCTACCAGCGGGCTTTCGCCAACAAGCGTCAGGTGCGACAGGAAGGCATCGCTTTCGCCCTGTTCGTCCATCGCGTGCGCTGCCCGGTCTGGCAGCAGGAACTTGCCTGTCAGCGTCAGCATCGCAAGACCGGCTGCAGACGCGCACAGGCCGACGATGGTGATCTCGAAGATGCCAAACGCCGCGAGGCCCTGTTGCTGCGCCACCCCATCCACCAACAGGTTGGTCGAGGTGCCGATCAGCGTCAGCGTTCCTCCGAGGATGGAGATATAAGACAGCGGGATCAGCAACCGCGTGGCCGCAATGCCGAGCACGCGGGCGAGGCGCTGGACAATCGGGATCATGACGATCACGACCGGCGTGTTGTTCATGAATGCCGATGCGGCGATTGTGCCGGCACCGATCTCGGCCACCGCCAACCTGGGTTTGCGCAAGGTTCGGCGGATAATCCAGCCCGACACTTCTTCGAGCGCACCGGTGCGCAGCAGTGCCCCCGACAGCACGAACATGGCCGCAATCGTAATCGGCGCCGAATTGCTGAACACCCCCAGCAGTTCGCGCGGTGGCAGAAATCCTAGCGCCATCATCAGCACGCCGCCGATAACGGCGATGACAACCGGCGGTCTCCGCTCCGTCGCGAATGCCGCAAAGATGCCGACAAGCAGCGCCAGCCCGATATAGGGCCCGTGTGGACTGATGTATTCGTCGAGCAAGGATTGCATCGCCGGTGGCTAGCTCAACAACTCGAAGCGCGCCAGCACATGCTTGAGTAGCCGTTTACGTTGCGTTGGCCCGCGCCACCTCACGAGCTAGATCGACGAAGACCCTGAAGGCCGCAGGCGGATTGCGGCGGCTGGGGTAGTAAAGGCAAAGCGGCGCCAGAGGCGGCGTCCAAGCCTCCAAAATCCGCACCAGCGTCCCGGCCGCGATATCCTCGCGCACATCGGACTCCATGAAAAACCCGATCCCGACCGAGGCGAGCGCCGCAAGACGTGCTAGACTAGCCTCGTCGAGCGTGAGCGGGCCGTGGACATCGACCGGCAGCGGCTGCCCTTCGGCTTCAAACGGCCAGCGCAACAGTGCGCCATTGGGGAGCCGCGTGCGGATGCAGGCATGTCGCGACAGGTCCGAAGGCACGCGCGGGACGCCGTGCTCGGCCAGATATGCAGGCGAGGCCACCAGCGCATGACGGCGTGCGGGCCCGAGAGGAATGGCGATCATGTCCTCGGGCACAAGGTTCTGGCTGCGGATCCCGAAATCGAAGCCATGGGCAACGATGTCCACGAGATTGCCCTCGGTCACCAGGTCAACTCCGATCTGCGGAAAGCGCTTGAGGCATTCCAGCACCAGCGGCACCAGCACCTCGCGCCCGGCGGCGGCGAAGGTATTGATGCGCAGGATACCGGCCGGCGTGTCTTGCTGCGCGCGAACCGTGTCGAGCGCCTGATGGATATCCGAAAGCGCGGGCGAGACCTGCTCGATGAATCGGCGCCCCGCATCGGTCAGCGCAACGCTGCGCGTGGTGCGATTGAATAGACGCACGCCCAACTGGCTCTCAAGTTTGGCGATCGTGTTGCTGAGCGCGCTCGTCGACATGCCGAGATCGAGCGCAGCCGCACGGAACGATGCTCTGCGCCCGATGGCGAGAACCGCATCGAAATCGGCAAGGCTGAAGTTCCGCATTGTCCTGATATCCGTAACGTCACATCCTCCTTTATCCTGCTTATCCGGATAACGTCAAAGCTCTATTGGGGTGGGGACAGCAGCAAATCCACCTGGAGAACGACAATGAGCATCGAATTGCCCGGCCCCATCGCTCACTACTTCGCAGCCGACAAAGGCAGCGATCCTGCCTCGCTTGCCGCCTGTTTTACCCCTGATGGAACCGTGATCGACGAAGGCAACACCTTTGTCGGGCGTGAAGCGATCCGCCAGTGGCTGGCGAATGCGTCGACCCAGTATGCCTACACCGTCGAACCGTTCGCACTCGCGCATGACGGGGGGCGGATTATGGTGACCAGCCATCTCGCGGGCAATTTCCCGGGAAGCCCGGTAGACCTGCGCTATCTCTTCGCGCTCGAAGGCGATTTGATCGCAGCACTGGAGATCGTGCCATGATCCCCTTCATCACGCTGGAGGGCAAGCGCGCGCTAGTCACATCGGGCACCCGCGGAGCCGGCGCAGCCACGGTGGCGCTGTTCGAACAACTCACTCCGGTCACAGATGACAGGAGAGCGTGCAATCACGTATGTTCTATCCTCTGAAGGCAACATGGCCGAACCTTGCGGGCCATTTGGAGCCGTTGACGGGACGAATGGTTGAAAAACGGCGCATGGGTATGTCTTTTGACGGAGCAGACATTCCGCGAACCGGGCAAATTGCAAATTGTGCAATCTTGGAGGTTCGCTGTGTTCAATCTTTTCCTGCAACGCTTGAGGCATGCAACCGACCTTACGTGCGTCGAACTCGAAGTTTTCGAGGAATTGTGCCGGCAAGCGCGCGATATCGGCGCGAAGAAGTATCTGGCCCGTGAGGGAGACGAGATTGCCTCCTTCCCTGTCGTGCTCAGCGGCTGGGCGGCGCGTTACCAGATCCTGCGAAACGGAGCACGCCAGATCACGCGTCTGCTTTTGCCCGGCGATGCGTTCTATTTCGATGCCTCGCCCAACGGAACTGCGATAGAAGAGGTGGTGACGCTAAGCCCTTGCCGTGTTGTCACAATTCCTTATTCCGACATGGAGCGCACGATCAATCGCTTCCCTTTGATCGGTGAGGCAATGCTGCAATATGGCCGCATGGAAAACGCTGTTCAATCATCATGGATCGTGAACATCGGGCGGCGCGATGCGCTTGAGCGGATGGCGCATTTGCTGTGCGAAACTCATTACCGGCTTCAGATTATTGATGGAGTGAAGGATGGCCAGTTCCATTTTCCGCTGACGCAGGATGACCTTGCCGACGTGCTCGGGCTGACGCCCGTGCATATCAATCGCAAGCTTCAGCAGCTCCGGCAGGAAAACCTCATTACGCTGCGATCAAAGCAGCTGACCATTGAGGATTTGCGCGGTTTGCAACAGATCGCCGGGTTTGATAGCGCCTATCTCGCGCCGCAGACCCGGCCGGCACCTGCCTATGAACGGCGGCCTGTGGCAGCCTGAACTGCCAGTGGCATTGCGCCGCCGGGCACGCTGTTGTTAATTTAGATCGGCTGGCCGGCCAGCAGCGCCAATACCTGCGCACCAGCAGCCGGTTTGCTGATCCATGTAGAGCCTGACAAGTCCTCAGGCAGTATCGCGGAATCATAGCCGGTCAGAAATACGAAGGGGATGCCTTGGTCGCGCAGTTGCCGCGCGAAATCGAACGAAAGCCCTTGGCCAAGATTGATGTCGATCAGCGCGGCGTCGATAGGCCCTTTCTGTCTAAGCGATGACAAGTCGGGCACCACAGCAGACACCAGAATCACCGATGCTCCAGCCTGTTCCAGCATTTGTTTGCAATCATTGGCCTGGAAATAGTCATCTTCCAGGATGATGATGCGCCGGCCGGACAGAACGGGTTTGTTCATTGCCGCTGGGCCTCTCATGATCCGGTTTCCAGAATGCTCGGCCCATCTATCAGTGGGAACTCAAGCTGCGCAAGCACGCCGGTATCATGCACTTCGAAGCGGCCGATGCCCTGGAGTTCATATGGAACCCGTTCCTCGATCAGCTTGCGTCCAAACCCTTTGCGGCCCCGCTTGGACTTGCTCGGCGGCGAGGTTTCCTGCCACCTCAGATGGACCCATTTTGTCCCTTCCTTTTCCTCGGTAGCCCAAGTGATCCGAATGTATCCGGTATCGCCCAGCGCGCCATATTTGATCGAATTGGTCGCAAGCTCGTGGATCGCAAGTGTCACGATCTCGGCTGCGTGCGGCGAAAGCGCTACCTCCGGCCCATCGACAAGGTTCTGATCCGGCCGCGCTGCGTGCACCAGCAATTCCTCGCGCACCAGTTCGGCCAGATCCACGCTCCGCCCTGGCGAGCGGGTAAGCGTGCTTTGGGTGCGGCCCATTGCCTGAAGACGTCCGATCAGGTGATCGACATAATTATCGACATTGCGGTGGCTTGATGCTGACAGTCGCGCGACCGAGCGGACCATGCTGATCAGGTTTCTAACGCGATGCTGCAATTCGGCGACCAACAGCTTTTGCCATTCCTCCTCGCGCCGTCGCTGCGTGGTGTCGATCATCGCCCCTAACATCCGCACCGGTTGTCCTTTTTCGTCATAGAGAAAACGCCCCCGCGCTGAAAGCCAGCGGATCTCGCCGGTGGGATGGATCACGCGGTATTCGTGGACATAATCCACACCCGATTCCATCGCTTTTGATACTTTGGCTTCTGCCGCGACAATATCTTCGGGATGCACCCGGTCCACCCACAGATCATAGGTCGGCACGACCTCGTCGACCGCGTATCCCTCCATCCGGTAATGTTCTGCTGACCAGGTCATTTCGCCAGTTTCAACATTCCATTCCCACAGCCCCACCTTCCCCATCTCGCTGGCAACGCGCAGCATTTGCGTGCCGTGGGCAAGCTGCTGCTCGATCTTGCGGCGGGCCGTGATGTCGGTTGCCATCCCGAACCATTCGGCAACTTTGCCATCTTCGGCCAACACCGGCACGGCGCGTGAGTGAAGCCATCCGGTGGAGCCATCGGTAGCAAGAAACCGGTGTTCGATTTCGAACGGTTCGCGCCGCCGGATCGCCTCATCGACAACCCGCTGGACCTTTGGGCGGTCTCGGTCGTGCACGAACCGTTTGATCCAGTTGCTGGCCTCGCCAACATCATCGATCAGCGGCTTGCCGCCGACCTGCTCCATCAATGTGGCATCGGCGTTGATCTTGAACAGCAGGTCCGAGCTTGCGTCAATTAGCGATTGCAGGCGCTTTTCGCTGTGGCGCAGCGTTTGTTCCATTTGCTTGCGGCCGGTGACATCGGAGAACAGGATACCCACGTGAAATGGTGCCTGCTCTCCCACAGGAAATGCAAACAGATCGAACCAGCGGCCTAAAGCCGTCGACTGGCTTTCGAACCGCTCGGCCGCGCCTGACATGGCGATCCGGCCATAAACGGCTGACCAGTGATCCTCGATATCGGGTTGTAGCTCGCGGATCAGGTGGCCGACCGCATTGTCCAGACCGGTATGCGCTGCAAAAGCACTGTTGGCCTCCAGAAAGCGGTAATCGACCCCTTGGCCCTCATTGTTGAACAGCACCTCGATGATGCAGAAGCCTTCATCGATTGCATCGAACAGCAACTTGTAGCGCGCATCAGCCGCACGCCGCTTTTCCTGCGCGCGATGTTCGCCGGTGGCATCACGGATCAGCGCCATGACGGCGCTGGTTTGGCCGCATTGGAGCGGGGCAAGGGTGATCTCGAGCACTTGCCCGGTCTCCGAACCCTGACGGACCAGCACTTCGGCGACCCCGTTTTTCAATACCCTTTCCAGATCAGGCGACCAGATTTCTGCCGCTCGCGGAAACCGCTCACGAAGAGTCATGCCTATCACATCGCCCAGATCCAGCAGCCGTTGGATGGCCGGATTGACGGCGAGATAGCGCCAGTTCCGATCCGTCTCGCCCAGTCGGCCAACCGGTTCGAGAATGCAGGCGGCATCCGGCAGGGCCGAGAACGCCGCACCCAACAGGCTGTGCTGGCCGTCTTGATCGAAATCCGTCATCAGTTTTGCCTCTCGATGCACGGAATTAGGCGATCAGGCGCATTAATTGCCTAACATAGGTTGCCTTCCTCCCGTGCCATCCCGGGCGTCTGTTCCACGATAAGGACGAGCGCGCGGCGGAAGATAGTACCGCTATCGCCTGAGCGCCGAGACTCTACCGTAAGATCGGCGGCCGGTCGCAAACCGCCGTTGTAACGGGAGATCGTCATGAGGCTCGTTGTTTTTTTGCTCGCCATCGGTGCTGCGGGATACGCGCTCCCACGTCGCGGCCAGCAACCGCAGCATGATGCGGCCTTTGACAGCGACCCTCCCGGCAACCATTGACTTTCAGCCTTTGCCGGATGCCGCATTTGGCCGGGAAAGTTGGCGCTGAAGCGGCGGCTGGAAAAAATGTTTTATGCGTCTAATCTAGGTAAGTGTGTCGGAATCATATCTGCGGATTCACGGTATCGGCTTCTGTTGCTGTATGATTGCCGAAGGTAACCGTTATGGACGCTATGACGACAATCGGGGCGAAAGAAAATGTTACGGCGATAGAGCCGCTTCTCCGTCTCCTTAGCCGGTACATGCCGCTCGACGAGGCAGATCGTGCAGCCCTTTCCGGGTTGATGGTGGGCACTTTGCTCCAGCGCGAGGCGCGCACCGATATCGCCCGTGAAGGCGATAAGCCTACTGTGATCCGCCTGCTGGTTTCGGGCTGGGCGTGTCGCTACAAAGACCTTCCCGATGGACGCCGCCAGATCGTTGGCTTTTTTTTGCCCGGCGATTTCTGCGATCTTAACGTCTACATCCTGAGCGAGCTTGACCATTCGATCGGCGCGCTCACCGATGTGCGTTACTTCGAGATTCAGCCGCACCAGTTCCAAGAGGTGATCGACGCCCGTCCGCACCTCACGCGGGCATTGCTTTGGCACGAATTGGTCACATCGGGTATCCAGCGCGAATGGCTGCTGTCCATCGGCCAGCGTTCACCGCTCGAACGGCTCGCTCACCTGTTTGTCGAGCTCTATTACCGCCTCCGGGCGGTCGATCTGGTGGATGATCTGGCATTCGATTTTCCGATCACGCAGCACCATTTGGCTGAAGCCAACGGTATGAGTCTCGTCCATCTCAATCGGACTTTACAGGAGCTTCGACGCGCGGGGCTGATCGAACTGGCTGACCGGCAATTGCGGATTGTCGATCTCGACGAACTGAAGCGGGTTGCGATGTTCAAGCGCAGCTATTTGCACTTCAATCGCTAATCGAGACGCGTGCCCGACTGTGGGAAGGGCCTGTTGGGGATGTCGATAATCTGGCTGCACCAGCGCAGGACCAGCGATCGCAGATACGTTTATTGCCCAGCTGTGATGATCCCGCCCGCCAACCAGTTAAACAGGCAGACAGGCGGGATCGTTTCGCAATCAGTTCACGCCATAGTAGGAATAAACTTGCTGGTTATATTGCGCGTCAAACGAAGGCTCCTGGTCGCTGTAGCGCGGCGCCGCGTCGAGCCGGTCCTTATCGATATCGACGACATAACCGCCCTGCTCGACATCGTAGCTCAAAATATTCCACGGGATTGGATAGTAATCGGCTCCGATTCCGAGGAAGCCGCCAAATTGCAGTACGGCATATTCAGCTTGTCCTGAAATCTTGTCGACCATAAAATTATTGATCGTTCCGATCCGCTCTCCGCGCACATTGTAGACAGTTGTGCCTTCCACCTTGTTGGAAGCAATCAGCGCGTTGGTTTCGTCTGTATTAATCGTATCAGCCATCAGAATATCCTCCTTTGATAGGCATAGCTGACGCTACTGCACGAAACACACGGCAAAATTTACATAGGTCAGTTCATTCAGGTTTGGCCCGCTGTCCGGCCTGAACCGCCCCAATCACACGATGAAACGCATTGGCTTTTCACTGGTACGAAGTGGGGTTTGAACTGCGATCAGACGGTGAGCCGGTACGCCGGACCCATTACGCTGATCCGCCGCCAATAGGCGACCAACCGCCGAGGTTCCCCATCCAAGTTAAAGATAGCAATGGATAAATCTTTAAGGTCTGGCGGGATTGCAATAAAAATTTGGAAGCCGAAATGTTGTTGGAAAAAATTCCCACGCTTAAAAATAATGGAAGTGCTAATTTTGAACCGCAAGTGTCCGGTAAAATCTTTAGATCTTCAGCGAAAGAAACTTTGCGCCGTTGTATTATAGAGCATATCGGGCAATCTGATTTCCCATGTGTAGGTGCGAAATCAGCGCTGGCCCAAGGCGGCCTGACGATCCTTACGGTCGGAGCGATCTCTGCGACAAGCGATGATCTGCGCATCCATGATGCATTGCTGCGCCTCGGCTCGGTCGATGATGCGGGGGTTCAGAGCTTTCGCAGCCTCGCCGTAATCTTTGCGGGCCCCCAAAACCTGCGCGAGCCTGATTTCGAGACCGCGCTGTGGCGCAGGCTCGGCGCGTTGATGGCCGAAGACAGGCAACGCGGATACAACTATGCTCCCGATTTTAGCGACGACCCGGATGATCCGCATTTCGCGCTGAGTTTTGGGGGCCAGGCCATGTTTGCCGTCGGCCTCCACCCGCAAGCTTCGCGCAAGGCACGCCGGCTACCTTTCCCTGCAATCATGTTCAATCCTCACGACCAATTCAAACGGCTGCGCGCGGAGCAGAATTACGAACGCATGCGCGAGGTTATTCTGACGCGCGACGCGGATCTTGATGGCGAACCCAATCCGATGGTCGCACGCCATGGAGAGATCAGTGAGGCGCGGCAGTACAGTGGGCGTGCGGTAGGCAGTAATTGGCGTTGTCCGCTTTCGCCGCGCGGTGCGAAATGATCGAGCGCATCAAACCGCGCACCGGGGTCGCCGTGCATCTCAATCGGGGCGACCTGTTAACGGTGATCGATCCTGACGGTGGTCAGGTCAGCGATCTGCTGGCAGTGAGCGCCCAGGATCCCAGAGAGATGCTCTCAAATGGACGGACATTCGATTACGAAGAGGGTTTGCGGCTGACCCGTGGTTCGCGGCTATGGTCGAACCGGTCGCGCGTGATGCTGACCATCGTTGAAGATCACGCGCCGCATCACGATTTCCTGCTGACGCCGTGTTCGTACGACACCTTTCGTCACTTTTATCCGGATAAGCCGTTGCACCGCGGCTGCTTCGGCAATCTGGCGGAAGCATTGGCACCGCATGGGATCGAACCGGATCAAATCCCGACCGCCTTCAATGTGTTCATGAATGTCACGGTCGGAGCTGGTGGAAGGCTTGCGGTGCTTCCCCCCGAAACACGGCCGGGTGACTTTGTGTGCCTGCAAGCCGAGATGGATCTGGTGATCGGGCTGACCGCCTGTTCGGCCTATGCCTCCAACGGAGGTAGTTTCAAGCCGATCGACTACGAAATCACGCGTCAGGTCAGCGACGGCGATCATGTGGAACAGGGGGCTGAGCGGCGCGGTGTGCATCAGTGAGTTACCTCTCATCCTGACCGGTCCCGGCACCATTATCCATCGCTGGGCCAGACGCTCAAGGCGCTGGCGAGTTCTTCCTCGCTTGGACGACGCAGCATCCGGATTTTATCGGTTTCCCACGTGATCAGCCCCGACTGCGAGAATTGATCGAGCCAACCGCCCATAGGCCAGATGCCCCACTTGCGATGAAAGCGGTTGGCGTTGGCGATTATGTCTTCAAGATGCTGCAAGGGCGGGTCGAAAGTGTCGTGATACTGATGGCAAGCCAGCGCGCCGCCCAGAAAATAGAGAGGGCAGCCTGCCTGATCTGCCGCGAATCCGAAATCGGTGTCTTCTCCGCCGTAGCCGGTGAAGCGCTCGTCAAACCCGCCGATGCGCTCGAAGGTGCTGCGCCGGACTGCAAATGCGAGAGACCAGAACAATCCGGGGTTGCTAACCGATTCCAGCCCGTCACGCGGAAACGGACGCACCGGGTGAGACTTGCCTTTAGCGATCAGTGACGCCTCGTCCCAACCTTCCGCTGTATCGCCCGGCCCGAGATAGCGCACCTCGGCGCATACCAGACCGTCGGTCTCGTCGATCGCAGCCGAGAGCCGGGCTAAGCATTCGCCCATGGGGATGCAATCGACATCCAGAAAGATTAGCCGGTCACCGGTGGCGCACGCCGCGGCATGGTTGCGTGCCATTGCCAAGGGCAGCCCGGATGTCTCGAACCGCTCGATCCGCACGTAGGCTTGCAGCCCGCTCAGGCGAACCGGCGCATCGCTCATGTCGACAACGATCAATTCGTCAGGCTGGGTCGCGCTTCGCCGCACGCCTTCGAGCAGATTGACGAGATGGGCCGTTCGATTGCGGACAATGGTGAGGACCGAAAAGCTCATCGGCGCTCCCACAGATCGAGACGATAGCCGGCATGGCGCTCTGCCATGCAGCGTGCGAAGTGCCCAGCCGTCGCGCGCTCGAGTACGGCTACGGCCTCATCCGCGCTGCAGGGATAATCGGTGGGGCCAGTGTAATGCACCAGAAGCGCCCGCCCGTTGGGCGCAAGATGATCATTCATCCACCGCGCGGCTACTGCCAAGTCGTCCGGATCCCAGTAATAGGCCACTTCCGACATAAGGCAGAGATCGAATGTGCCGGTTGGGCTGTGTTGGGGGAATGCCATATTCGCAAAGGTAATGTGCGTACGATTTGCCAATCTTTCTTTCGCCCGGCGCAGCGCTGTCTGGCTGATATCAATCGCCAGAAGGCGGTCGCACAGATGATGCAAACGTTCGGTAAGCACCCCGTGTGCGCATCCCACTTCAAGGGCGGCGGTGTAGCGGCGATCTTGCAGCACAGCGATAGTCCGGTCGAATTTGCGTCGCTCGTAATCACTAGTGGCGAGGTTCCAGGGATCCTCGTCAGACATGAAGATGCCCTCGAAATAGTCAGCGCCAAGACTGCGGGGTGCGGTCATCGTGGCCAGTTTACCGCGACAACACAGTCAGCCGCGCGCATTCGCAGCATGGGCGAGGGGAGACGAAAGCCCTGACCCATACTTGGAGAGAGTTGGCTGCGGTGCGCGCACAAGGCCCTTCGGCGCAGGCTGACCGGCATCGGCAACGTACGAAATCGCGTCCCCCGGCAGGCCGGTTCATCCCACACCGAATAGGTGAAAATCTGCAGCTTGCGACGCGACCGGGCACGGGTTTCGCAAGCGAGTTCGAACGCCGCGATGTGATCGCAATGGCTGTCTCCGGGGTCGGAAACCGCGAGCGCATCGATACGCCGGGCACGGATCGTGGCCGCTAATCGCATCGCCGTGCGATCGAACCGAAGGCTGCCGGCCTTGCATGGTTCGCCGTCTTTCCAGCCGAGCCAGTCGATGGGAACCGATGTTGCTGACAGCAGATTGACGGCACGGCGTGCTTCACGTCTGCGCACCGCACGCAGGCCCGCGGTGCCTCGGGGGTGCGAACCCCCGCCATCGGTAAGGTAGACGATCCCTGCCAGACGCTTTCGTGCGCCTGCATCATGGATTAGCGCCCCTGCTCCGAGTGTTTCATCATCAGGATGCGGCGCAATCACCAGCCAGCGCGTCCGCCGCCAAGGGCTACGATCAAGCAAGCCGGGTATCACGTGATCTCGCCTCGCTCGCCAAATTCCCGCGAAAGGATCGCCTTTGCCGCCTCATCACGCGCATAATCAGGCCCGGCCTGTCGCAAGTAGAGCGAGAGATCACGGGCAATCTTGTCCGCGCGCTCCCCATCGAAGGCACTGCGCGTGCCAAGAATGCGTGCAGCGGTTTCGATCGCCAACAGACCCGCATCCTCCACCGCGCCGCGGGCGATGCGCGCGGTCGTGATAGCGTCGGCGGTTTCGTCAGCCGCTTTGCTGGCTGCCTCCTCAACCCAGAAGCGTGCGTTGCGGGCAGCAACGTAGGCCTTGGCAAAGCGCTGGCGCAGGAGTGTATCCGCGCGCGCTTTGGGGCTCATGTGGTGCGCGGTTTCCGCTATCAGCGCTTCGATGCCGCCGAGCTGCACTGCGCAGAACCGCCAAGCACCGGCCGTAAAACGCGGCTCACGGTCATAATCGCCCGGGCTTCCCAGCAAGTTCGCCTCGGTAATTTCGACGCCTGTCACATCGTAATGGCCGCTGACACTGGCCCTCATTCCCCGCACCCGCCAGCCCGACAGATCGGCCCGCTTCGGGTCATTCGCATGAATAGTGACCAACCGGCGTTCCGCGCCTTGCTGGCTTGCCGTCACAAGCGCCCAGTTGATGCCGCCAGCACCGCTGGCAAAAGACTTGGCACCGGTCAGGCAGATGCAACCGGCGTTCTGGATTTGCACACCCGGCTGGGGTTCACTGGCCCATACGCCAAACCAGGCCCCTTTCTCCAGCTGGTCTCGAAGCCATCGCTTTTGGTCGTGCGATCCATACCATTCGAACAGGAGCAGGGCGTTGACATGCCCCTCGAACAGGCGCCCGGCGCTGAGGTCTCCCCTTCCTACATCGCAAAGAGCAGTCAGCATCGCGGCATAGCGAGTTTGTTCGCTGGCGAATTGCTCTCCGCCTGCTTCCGGCGCGGCAAACCGGCGGTGCAGACCGGCAGCGGCAATCAAAGCCAGGCTGTCGACGGGAAAAAGTGACGCCGCGTCATAGCGCTCACCAAGCTGCGCCAGCCCTTCAGCCAATCCTGTCTCTGCCTTGTCGCAGACTTTGGCCCCGGCGCTCACGATCCGGCCTCCATCACAGGCTGCGGCCAGGCAACCATTCGCTCGAGCCAGCGTGCGGCTTGGGCCGCGCCATCACATGCGTGAAGGGCGGGCAGGCGCCTTTTTGCCTGAGGCTCGGCTGCCTCAAGCAGTGATCGCCAGTGCGCGGGCTGCGGCCACTGGCTGACTACGATCGCGGCATCAAGCGCTGCAAGCCTTTCGGCCTTGCACACTTGCTCGTCGAATGCGCGCGGCTCGGGGCGACAGATGAAGGGCCGCCCATTGGCAAGGACGGCGCTGACCAATCCATCCCCTGCCGCCCCGATCACGACCCCGGCGCTGGCGATTTCGCCTTCCGCGTTGTCGACCCAGCCGCAAATCTCGAGATTGTCCGGTGTTCGCGTGGGCTGGGTCGCCGGTCCGATCACCCGCCAATTACGCTCGGGAACCGCAGCCGCAGCCGCAGCCCACATGTCCCCATCGGCCGCCGCGCCGCCTTTACCCACTACAACCAGTACCCGGCCCGGATCGACGGTGGCCGAAGCCTTGGCGGTGACAATACCGGGCGCGTAACAGGTCTTGGCCTTCACCCAGTCAGGCGTTGAAGGGTCATCAAACAGCTCGGGAAAGGGAGCAAGCAAGGCTGCAGCAGAAGCGTAAGCATCGCGGTGCGGTCGATCATCGCGGCGTCCGTTCAGCCGGACATAAATGATCGGGACTGACGCAAGTCTGGAGAGCATCGCGACTTCAACCGAAACATCGATAATCATAAAATGCGGCCGTGATGCCGCGATCCAATCAGCGATCATGGCGACCCGCTGGCGCAGACCGGAATGGTGCAGGGGCGCGTAATGGAGCGACGGTGGCCGCATTGCCCCGTCTGCTCCATCGAATGCTCCGTGAGGCAGGCGGTCGTCAGGAAGGTCGAGGCTGGGGATATTGCCGGGCATGCCTGCCAGTCCGGTTCCGATCAGAGTCATCGGCCCGCGATAGGCGGCAGCAATGGCCGCGGCGCGCTGCCGATGGCCTTCCCCCTGATGGTGGACGTAGTAGCCGATAAGACCATTCATATTTGCGCCGCCTCTGGTAACGGCATTTCTGCAGGCATCGGCGGCAACTTTTCCTCTGCCTCCATCAGTAGGCCCGGCCCAAGCACAGGGCGCATCTCACGGCGCCAGAGCGCGCGACGACGCCAGTGATGATAGGCCGGAACGCGAGGCGCAGCACGGCCTTGTCCGGCAGCGAGCCAGCGGCTCATCTCTTCGCTCATTCCCCCGGCGGCCCTGCCAGTGGGCCGGGCAGAGGTGCGCGTCCAGACGTTTTGCGGGTGCATCAACTGGCCTCCAGCTGCCAAGGCGGCACCAACCAATGCGCGGTCTTCGCCCGAAGCGATCAGCGGAACGCCCCCGGCGGCGCGGTAGAGGCCAACAGTAAGCGCAAGGCTGGCCCCGGTATGGTCGCCGTGCCGCGGTGGCAAATCCCACCGCACTGGATCGACTTCATCTTCGATCGCCCGGACTTTTTGCCAGTAGTCATCAAACCTGCGCCGCATCGCAAACAGCTGAGGCCATCGTTCCGCCTCGGAATCGTCCAGTTCGATACGTCCGCCGACGATCCGCATCGCGCCCATATTCGCCAGATTGGCCGAAAGCCAGTGCGCGGGCGGACGGCAATCCGCGTCCGTGCTGATAAGCAGCGCGTCCTCGGCATTTAGCCAATCAGCGCCGAGTTCCATGGCAGCACGGCGCGCCGATCCGGCATGCGCGAGGTGCGGTGGAAATTCTCGGCAAGCCAGCTTCAATCGCAGCCGGCCATCGGACTTGGCCGCAGCCGCCTGCGCGGCCTGTGCGCTACCGTCGGTGCTGTTGTTGATGCACAATGCGACATTGACGGCGAAGGGCACATCTTGCGCCGCAAGGGCTTCAAGCAACACGGGCAGCCGCCGGGCTTCGTTGCGTGCCGGGACGCAGACAGCGAGCGTGCGCATCACGCACTGACCGCGTAGGCTACGCCGCCTGCCGGGCGCTCGGCGACGGCTGCGCGAACTTCGATCAGGTCGCGATAAAGGCGCTCGTAGGCATCGACCATCGTGCGCGCATCACAATATCGTTCTGCCCGCCGGCGGCACGCCGCACGGTCGAGCGACAAAGCACGGCGGATCGCTTCGACTAGACTGGCAACATCGCCCGGTTCCGCCAGCGCTCCGCAAGTTTCATCGAGGATTTCGGGTATTCCGCCCCGGCGAAAGGCGGCGACCGGAGTGCCGGTTGCCACGGCCTCGGCGACAACAAGGCCGTAAGGTTCTTCCCAGCACGGCGTGCAGATCGCGGCCCGTGCACCGCCGATCAGCTGTGCCAATTCGCGGTGAGCGAGATGCCCGACGTAATCGACCCCGTCCTCCAGTCGCGGAGCGATTTCTGCATCGAAATAGCGCGGGTCGGAGCGCGGACCCGCAAATTTCAGTGGCAAGCCGCAGGCTCGCGCCGCGTCGATGGCAAGGTGCAGGCCCTTTTCAGGAACGATCCGGCCATACCAGACCAGATATGGGGTTGCTGCCGCGCGAGGCGAGAAGGGAAAGAGGTCAAGCTCGATGCCATTCGGGATAACGCCATCGACGTGTGCCACCCCCCGCCACATATCGGCAGTGGCTTGCGACACAGCCACAATAGTGTTCGCCTGGCGGCCAAGACGCACGCCGCTTTCAAGCCAGCAGAAGGGCGGAGTGTGCAGGGTTGTCACGGTGGGCGCGCGAAGGGTCGCAGCCATCGTCAACGGCAGGTAGTGCAGGGAATTGTTATGGACGACGTCGAATGATCGTTCCTGCAACATTGTCATGAGGCGCAGATATGCGTGGTGTTCCCTGAAAAAGGTTACATCCCCGGCCTCGGCCAGCCCGGTTTGCAGCAGCGACGTTTCCTCACAGATTGCTTCGAGGCCCAAGTCCTGATCCGACTTGAGCGAAGCGAACAAGGTTACGTCATGACCACGGTTACGCAGCGATTTGGCCAATAAGTGCGTATGCATCTCGAGGCCACCGGCGAACGGCTCAGCAATTGCATACCTGAAATGCGCAATGATCGCGATCTTCAATGCCAGTGCCTTAGAGAGTTGGTGCTGCGAGCGGCCAACACCCATCCAACATCGCACCGGATTTTTCTCTAATCCCTGTGTGAATCTTAGGTTTTAATGTTGCGAGCTCGATTTGGGCGGCCCGGCTGGCCAATTGTGGCGGATCGCGGCTCCGACTGACCTTCGTAGCCATCTCCTGTCGCGCCATGTTCGCGTCCTTACCACCTATGTTAAGGTGCCCCCTTGAAGATTGCGTCACTCTTCATCGCAACATTAATTCCGATCATCGACATTGGGAATTTGGAGAGGCTCAACATGAAGAAGATTTGCGGGATTGTTGCAGTATCGTTGGTCAGCCTTGCAGTGGTGGGTTGCGGGTCGGGTCGCGACACGACCAATGAAGCGGCAACACAACAGACCGACGGGACGTCGGACATGATGGGCGGAGACAATGGTCAGCCCAATCCCAATCTGGGTACTGCAGAGGGTCAGGATATTGACGACGTTGACGTCAAGATGAACCCGAACATGCAGCATGAAGAAGAGGAGATGACCGGCGCTGAAGAGATCAAGGATCAAAGGCCCGAGCCGCAGTAAAATACGGATCGGGATCCTTCAGTCGCAATCGGTGAGCATTGCAACTGAAAGTGTAAAAGGAAGGCGGATTGAATCCCGTCCTACTGGTCTTCTGAAAGTCCGCCTTCGCCAACAATTCCGCGTCAGCTACCCGTTCGGGGTTGGGGGGCTCCGCTCTGCGCGGAATGACCGAGGGAGCGGAATTCTGCCATTTAATACAGTCACCCCCGGCTTGATCCGCGATTTCCCTGGGCCGGCCATTTCTTATGCTCGCTGGTGACGAGCGGGAACTGTTTTTACGGACTGTTCTCTACTCTTTTCAATCCTTCTATGTGCCGCTGCAGTGGGTCTGATAGACGACGCGTCTCTTGAAGGTGTGCAGCAGAGGATGAACTGCCGTGGGCGAGATTGCCCCCCGCGGGGTTGCAAACAGCCTCAAACGGCTTAGCATGTTGTCACCATAAATTCCGCATTTGGGGCATCAGACACTGCGGCCAAGGCCATGTCCTTCGCGCTGCCGTAGAGCGCGGCGCGCATTTCCCTGAATTTTCAAGAAAACGGACAGAGCCTTGGCAGCAATGCCGGCAGCGTGATCCTGCGTCGCCTTTTTGCCACGGTTCGCATCCGGGACACGAACGCGATGAGCAGTACGCCAGGCGAGATACCCTCGAAGACGCAGATCCTGACGCAGGAACAGGACGATTGGCCAATCGATCCGCCATTGGTCGAACTTGATATCAACACCCATGACCGCGGTTTCTACGACGGTTTCAGCCGGGCGGTGACTATTCCCGCGAAGGTAATCGTCTCGCTATTGATCATGTGGGCGATCTTCTTTCCGGTAAATGCCGGCAATACGCTGGGCGCCGCCAATTCAACTATTATCGCGACCTTTGGAGGGTGGTATGTCTATCTGGTGGCCAGCCTGATCGTGACCTGCCTCGTGCTGGCACTGGTGCCGGCGACAGGCTCGCTCAGGATCGGCCCTCCCGGCGAAAAGCCCGAATTCAACCGCTTCTCGTGGTTTTCGATGCTGTTCGGCGCAGGCATCGGCATCGGGATGCTGACCTATTCAACCGGCGAACCACTGGCCCATTTCATCAACAATCCCGATATCATCCGCGGAATGGCCGAAAGCCAAAGCCGCGAGGCAGTGCGTCCGGCGTACATGTACACCTTCCTGCACTGGGGGCTGGGGGCGTGGTGCACCTATGCGCTGGTCGGGCTGGCGATCGCCTATGTCGCACATCGCCGCGATCTGCCGCTGACTATCCGCTCGGCGCTCGCCCCGCTATTTGGCAAGGTCATGGAAGGGCCGCTGGGCCATGTCGTCGATATTGTCGCGGTGGTCGCGACCATCCTTGGCGTGGCGGTGACGATGGGCCTCGGGGTCGAACAATTCGTCGCCGGTCTTGCGCGCATGGGGCTGGGCGATTGGCTGCTGGCCGACGACGGATCGGCATCGTCAGTGGCGATTATCGCTTCGCTGGTGATGCTGGTGGGCGCTTCCACGATCAGCGCGCTGTCGGGCGTGGGGCGCGGGATCAAGTGGCTGTCGAACCTCAACATGGGCCTGTCGGTCGCATTGCTGGCGCTGTTCGCGGTACTGGGTGCAGGGCTTTACGGATTGCAACTGCTGGGCATTGGCCTGTGGGACTACCTTGGCACCCTGCCGCAGCAATCGCTCAAGCTGTGGAGTCAGGACGGCACCGCACTGGGCGCGGCGCTCAACCGGTGGCAACTCGATTGGACCGTGTTCTACTGGGCCTGGTGGATCGCCTTCGCGCCGTTTGTCGGCATGTTCATCGCGCGTATCTCGCGCGGGCGCACGATCCGCGAATATATGTTCGGGGTAACAGTGGTGCCTTCGCTGATGTGTTTTGTGTGGATGGCGCTGGTGGGGGGCACCGCAATCGAGCTGGAATTGTCAGGATTGGCGGGCGGGCAGATCGTCAGCGCGCCGATGTCGGACCAGTTGTTCGCGACGCTGGCGGTACTGCTCGATCCGGGGCTGGCATTACTGGTGTCCGGGCTCGTGGTGCTGCTGCTGATGACCTATCTGGTCACCTCGGCGGACAGCGCGATCCTGATCGTCAACACCATCAATGGCGCGGGCGAGGATGAGGGCAGCCGCCGCTATCACATCCTGTTCTGGGGGGCGGCCATCGCTTTCGTGGTCGGTTCGATGCTGATCCTCGGCGGGATCGAGGCGATACGTATCACCATGATCATTGGCGCGCTGCCGTTTTCCTTTGTCGTCGCGCTGATGGGCGTGGCGATCATCAAGGCCGTGGTGTTCGATCTGATCCGCAAGCGGCATGGCATCCCGGCCACCGCGCAGGCGTGCGAAGAATGGGACGAGAAAGTATCCGCCGCCGGATAACTCAACCACATCCTCGCCAACCGCGAGGGCAAACGGGTAGCGGTGACCCAAGGGCGGCGCCACTGGATCACATCGCGCATCAAGGTTGTTCACGGTGAGCCGGCGTCGCCACCAGAACACGGCACCTCGCCGATAGATACTCATCGGCCGCTGCCACTTGATTGCGATCTCTCGGGCGGGTTTTGTGAGCGACCTTTGGGCTGGGCACGATCATTGGTGCACACTTTGGGACTCAAGACTCCGAACTGCATCGCTTAATTCCTCAAAAGTCGAGGAATCCTGCGGCATTGTTCTGAGAAAGAGGGTCCACTGGTCGGGACGAGAGGATTCGAACCTCCGACCCCCACACCCCCAGTGTGATGCGCTACCAGGCTGCGCTACGTCCCGTTCCAGTGGAGCGGGGCCTATAGGGCGCTGGTTTCAGGCTGGCAAGCGGGTTTGGCAAGGAAGTGGTGTGACTTGGTTGCATCGCATGCATCCCGGCGCGATTGCGGGGCGCTTGCATTGCTGCTAGGCGCGCCCACTTGAACGGCAGGGCTGATTGCTCTGCTTATTGTTTACGGATTTCTGACGGACTTTATCGCATGACATTCGATCTTCTTGCCGCCGCCGGAGCGGGCGCCGTTGGCGCACCCCCTGCCTGGATCAGCTTCCTGCCGATCATCGGCATGATCGCGATTTTCTGGTTCCTGATCATCCGCCCGCAGATGAAGCGGCAGAAGGAACATCAGCAGAAAGTTGCCCAGATGAAAAAGGGCGATCAGGTGGTCACCGCTGGCGGCCTCGTCGGCAAGGTGCTGAAGGTTGATGATGTCTATGTCGAACTGGAGTTGGGCACCAATGTCCGGGTCAAGGCGATCAAGGCCACCATCGGTGATATCATCCCGCCCGGCGGCACCCCCGCCAACGATTGATCTGCCTGCCGAAATGCACGCTGCCACAACCCTTTTGCGCGTGAGAACCTGACGCAATGCTCGAATTTCCCCTCTGGAAAAAGATCTGGCTGTGGGGCCTGACGCTGGCAGCATCGCTGTTGGCGTTGCCTTCATTGTTCAATGTTGCCGGGCTGGACTGGCCTGCATCGCTGCCCAACCCGCAGGTCAATCTCGGGCTTGACCTTGCAGGCGGCTCGCACCTGCTGCTGGAAGCAAGGGCCGATGATGTGCGCGCCCAGCGTCTTCAGAACATGGAAGAAAATGTTCGGCAGCTGATGCGCAATGCCACCCCGCGTATCCGGATAGGCGATGTTTCCACGGGCGACGGGCGCTTGTCCTTCATGCTCGAAAATGCCGCCGATATTGATCGTGCACGCGGGATGATCGAACCGGCGATGCAGGGTGCCAGCACCACCCGCGAATGGGAATTGGCGGTGGTCGATGGCCAGCGCATGGTGCTCACCCAGACCGACGCGGGCGTGGATCAGGCGATTGACGATGCGATGGACAGCGCCACCGAAGTGGTGCGCCGCCGGATCGACGAACTCGGCACGCGTGAACCTACGATCATCCGTCAGGGTGACACCCGCATCGTGGTGCAGGTGCCGGGTCTGGAAGATCCCGATGCCCTGAAAAGCCTGCTGGGCCAGACGGCGCAGCTCGAATTCAAGCTGGTCGATCTGAATGCGCTTCCGGAAAACGTTCAGGCAGGCATCGCGCCTGCCGGCAGCGAGGTGTTCCCCTATGCCGCGGGCAGCCCGCAGGAAGGCCAGTTCGAAGCAGTGCGGCGGTTGGGCGGTATCCGCGGGGACAGCCTGACCGGCGCGCAGGCAGGGGTTGATCCAACCAGCAACCAGAACGTCGTCAACATCACCTTCGACGCGCAGGGCGGGGCCAAGTTCGCCAAGCTAACGACGGAGAATGTCGGCAAGCCGTTTGCGATCATTCTTGACGGACAGGTTCTGTCTGCCCCGAACATCAACGAACCGATCATCGGCGGGCGCGCGCAGATTTCGGGCAGCTTTACGGCGGAAAGCGCGAACAGCCTTGCCATCGCCTTGCGTTCAGGCGCTCTGCCGGTGCCGCTGGCCGTAGTTGAGGAACGCACAGTCGGCCCTGATCTGGGCGCGGATTCGATCCGCGAGGGTCTGCTTGCCATGACCATCGGCAGCCTTGCGGTGATTGCGCTGATGGTGGCAAGCTATGGCCGTTTCGGCGTATACGCTACAATCGCGCTGGTGTGCAACGTGTTGATGTTGCTTGGCATAATGGCGCTCGGCAATTTCACTCTCACGCTGCCGGGGATCGCGGGCTTTGTCATTACCATCGGCGCAGCGGTCGATGCCAACGTGCTGATCAACGAGCGCATCCGCGAAGAACGCCTGCGCGGGCGCAAGGTGATTGCCGCGGTTGAAACTGGATACAAGGAAGCCGGCCGCGCGATCTATGACGCCAACTTCACCAACTTCATCGCGGGGATCATGCTGTTCGCATTCGGTTCCGGCCCGGTGAAGGGCTTTGCCGTGGTGCTGGTGATCGGCCTGTTCACTTCGGTGTTCACCGGCGTAACCCTGACCCGCCTGATGGTTGCCGGATGGCTGCGCAAGGCGCGCCCCACCGACATCACAATCTGAGGAGCACGAGACGATGAAACTCCTGAAGCTCGTCCCTGACAATACCAACATCAAGTTCCTGAAACTGCGTGTGCCGTTCTTCGTACTCAGCATTGTGCTGATTATCGGAAGCTGGGCAGCGGTGGCGGTCAACGGCCTCAATTTCGGGGTCGATTTCGCTGGCGGCCAGGAAGTGCGCATGACCTTCGAGGAGCGCGAGACCGCGCCGATCCCTAGCTTGCGCGAACTGGTTGGCGGGCTTGGCTATGGCGAGCCGGTGGTGCAGGAATTCGGCGGGCCGAACGCGGTGTCGATCCGTGTTCGCCTGCCCGAGGACGCTGAAGACACGCCGGGCGCCGCCACTGCCATCGGCGACAGGGTAATTGCCGCGATCGCGGCGGAATATCCCGACGCACGCACCGATGGTAACGACACGGTGTCAGGCAAGGTTGCGGGCGAGTTCCGCAATTCGGCCGTGCTTGCCTTGCTCGCAGCGATGGCGGCGGTATCGTTCTATATCTGGATCCGTTTCGAATGGCAGTTCGGTGTCGGCGCGATGTTCGCGCTGGTGCACGATGTGTCGGTGACTGTCGGCCTGTTTGCATTGACGCAGATGGAATTCAGCTTGCAGATCGTCGCGGCGATCCTTGCGATCATCGGCTATTCGCTGAACGACACGATCGTGGTCTATGACCGTATCCGCGAAAACCTGAAGAAATATCGCAAGATGCCGCTGCCGGAATTGCTTGATCTTTCGGTCAACGAAACGCTGGCACGCACGGTGATGACATCGCTGACGCTGTTCATCGCGCTGGTCCCGCTGCTGCTCTTCGGCCCGCCAAGCCTGTTCGGCATGGTCGCGGCGATCACGGCGGGCCTGTTCATCGGCACCTATTCGTCGATCTACATGGCCGGCCCGCTGCTGATCTGGATGGGGGTGACGTCCAACAGCTTCGTGCCGCAAGAATCCGCGATGGACCGGCAGGAAAAGATCGCGCGCGGCGAAGTGTGATACCAATGTCCGATGAATTTGGTTCATCGGACATTGGTCAAGCCCGTGCTGCGCATGAGCATTTCCAGCGCGTGATGCGTCAGCATCTTGGCGCGCTGGTGCAATGCGCGGCGCGGCCTAGGCTGCGTCCACCAGACTTTCGTAATGCGCAGCCAGCGCTGCGGCATTGGCTTCCCAGCTGAACGCCTCCGTCAAAGCGGCAACCTCTGTACGTGGCGCAGGGTTGGCAAGCACAGCTTTGATCCCGGCGACCACTGCTTCGGTCGATCGCTCCACCAGCCGCCCTGCGGTGTCGCAGGTGATCAGTTCGCGCGCACCGCCGACATTGCTTGTCACCACGGGTGTGCCGCATGCGAGCGCCTCGACCCAGGCATTGGCCAGACCTTCGGCAACGGTCGGCAGCACCATTACATCGGCGGCCGACAGCAGCAGCGGCATCAGATCGTGATCAACCGATCCGGCAAAGTGTACGCGGTCGGCCACGCCTTCGCTGATTGCCAGTGCGCGCAGGCGGGCCGCGTCCTCGCCCTTGCCGATCAGCACCAGCCGGGCATCGGGGATCGCGGACAGGGCAGCGATAGCGATGCCTTGACCCTTGCGCTCGATCAAGGCGCCGACGCAGGCCAGAACCGGCGCATTATCGGGCAGGACAAAGCCAAGCTCGCGGCTCAACTGGCTGCGCAATTGCGGATGGTCGAAAGGACGGAACCGGTCCCGGTCCAGCCCGGTGTAATGCACTGTGATCTTGTCTGCATCCATGCCCATCGCCGCCATTTGTGCTGCCAGATCGTGGCTGACGGCGAGCAATCCGGTTGCGGTGTGCGCGGCGCTAAGCATCTGGTTGCGCGCAAAGCCCTGTTCGCCCCAGAAGCTGATGTCGCTGCCGCGCGCCTTGATCGATAGTGGCAAGCCGGTTGCGCCTGCGATTTCGGCAGCGGCGGGACCATCGGGGAAGAAGAATTGCGCGTCGAGAATGTCGATCGGGGTTTCGGCATGGATGCGGCGCACCAGCGGCAACACTGCGCGGGCAATCGCGGTGGCATTGCGACGTGCGCCGATGCGCGGGATCAGAGTGAAATTCGGGCGGTGGACGGTAACCCCGCCTTCCTCTGCCAGCGGCGCAAGCTCTGCCAGCGGGCGATAACGCCCCAGCGCCAGCGGCGGCAGGCCGATCGGGTTGATCAGTGTCACCCGCCAATCGCCGCGCCGCGCCAAACCCTCCAGCGATCGGGCGACGAAGGTGCCGAACCGCGGATTCACCGCATTGGGATACAGCGTCGACAAGGCCACAACGTGCTTCACAAGGGAGATCCTCTTCCCACGCGGGTTAAAGCGGCCTGACCAGCATCATCGCTACCGCGATCCATGCCGGGTTATCCACTACCACCTGTTTTTGCCCTGCACCCGGAGGCAGCAGGCCGATCAGCGTACCGCGCCGGTCGATCAGCCGCCCGAAGGCGAAGCGTCCGCCGGAGCGGGGCACCAGACAATCGCGGTTGATAGCGCCGGAAATGTCGTCCGGGTCTAGCTGTCGCAGCCACAAAAGATCGCCCGGACGATATTCGCCGACACTGTCGCGGATTGCCAGCACCAGCGGGGCAGGGGCGTCTTCACTGGCAAGTTCGCTTGGCAACAGGGCTTCGCGCGGAGCAGTCAGCGCTTCGGGGCCGTGAGCCCCCAGTTCGGCAATGATCTGCGCAGGCGCAGCCGTATCGGCGCGCATCAGGCTCGCCGGATCAACGCCCAGCGCGGGTGCAATGCGGTTCATCCATGTCAGCGAAAGGCTGCGCATCCCGGTTTCCAGCCGCCCGATGGTCTGCGCGGTGGTTGGCGGATCACAGGCGGCGGCCAGATCGGCCAGTGTCAGGCCCTTTGCCTTGCGGATGTCACGGATACGGTTGGTCATTATGGCCTTTTCGATTTAACCGGAATGGTTTGCGCTTTCCTACAGATGCGCCGCGTTGGCAAGCCCTGCCTTGGCTAACACACAGGAAGGAGAGCCAATGAAGCGCCAGCTCGTTGAACGCGAATTGACCCCCGAAGGCCCGCGCCGCGATGCGCCAAAAGCAGGCGCATCCCGCCCGTCCCGAACGGTGACGGTCAATCTCGCGGAATCGCCGCTGGCATGGCTCCACGCGCGCGGTCATCTGGAAGACCGGCTTTTCGAAGCGGGCGAAAAATTGCGCAGTGATTATGAACAGGCGCAATTATCTGCGAGCGTAACGATGCGCTGGGATCCGGTGCGCGTGAAGACCACGAGTGAACGCGGCTTGTCCCCCACCGAACGCCAGATCGTTGCGCGCCAGCGGTTCAACGGCGCGATTGCCGCTGCTGGTCGAGGGCTGGAGGATATT
Organism: Porphyrobacter sp. AAP60; assembly: GCF_001296025.1. Lineage (GTDB taxonomy): Bacteria > Pseudomonadota > Alphaproteobacteria > Sphingomonadales > Sphingomonadaceae > Erythrobacter. The sequence goes on from NZ_LJHV01000002.1 coordinate 178,508, forward strand.
CTGTGGCGCGTGGTCTGTGCGGGCGAAGGCTTGCCCGAAGCGGAAAAAACGCTCCAATGGCCCGCCCGCAGCGGCAAGCTGGTCTTGAAGATCGCGCTGGAACGGGTCGCGGCATATTACCGGATCGGGTGATCCGGCCCGGTCACGCGCCTGCGTCGCTGAAGAACCGTTCCTCGGCAATCTTGCCGTCCCTGACAGTATAGAGCGCTATTTCCGTCGCTTGCACGCGATCGCCCTGCATCGTCACATCCATGGCGAAGCGCAATGCAAACTGGTCCCCGTGAATATAGGGGCCTTCGGCGGTAAAGCCGTGCATTTCCGCATTGGCTTCCCACCACGCATGTTTGGCAATCAGAGCCTCGCGCCCCTCGGTACGCGCGTCTTCGCCAGCGCCGGGTTCGATGCTGACGATATCGTCGGCCCACATGGCCTGATAGGTTTTGGCATCATCGTCGCGGACCGCGGCGGTGAAATCCTTGGCGAATTGTTCGATTGACATGATGGCTCTCCCAAAGCGTGCTTAGCGCGCCATTATAGCAAAATCACGGTCGGTCCTGCAGTGCCGCTGCCACCCGGAGGCGCAGCTGCGGGATAATGTCGCGTTCGAACCACGGGTGCTTGCCCATCCATATGCGCGAACGCCACGCCGGGTGGGGCAGGGCGATCCTGTTCCCGAATTGGCCAAAGGCGCGCACCCGTTCGGTCATTGACCAGCCCTTGGCTTCGGGGAGATAGCGCGCCTGTGCGTGGCTGCCGACCAGCAGCGTCAACCGCTCCTCCGGTATTTCGGCCAACACCGCTTCGTGCCACTGCGGGGCGCATTCATTGCGAGGCGGGGCATCGCCGCCACTCGCCTTACCGGGATAGCAAAAGCCCATCGGCATCAGCGCCACGAACTGCGGATCATAAAACTGTGCCTTGTGAAGGGCCAGCCAACCCCGCAGCCGATCGCCGCTGTTGTCGTCAAACGGGATGCCGCTTGCGTGAACTTTGGTGCCGGGCGCCTGACTTATGATGAGCAAGCGACTGCTGGCGGAAAACTGGACAACCGGGCGGGCACCAAGCGGCAGGTATTCGGCGCACAAAGTGCAGGCAGCGATTTGCGCCCGGAGCGCCTTCACCTTCGTCTCGCCAGTGCCCCCGATGGTGTCCCCGTTCACCCCTCGACCATTTCCGCCAGCATCAGCCAGCGTTCTTCAGCCGCGTCCTTCTCGGCTCTGGCGTTTGCGATGCCCTGACTGATCGTAGCGAACCGCTGCGGTTCTTTCGAATAAAGTTCCGGGTCAGCCAGCAGGGCCTCGCCTTTCGCGATTGCCGTTTCCAGTTCATCAATCCGGGCGGGCAGGATTTCGTAATCGCGCTGGTCCTTGTAGGACAGTTTCACTGGCGCGCCCGCTTTGACAGGCACCCCCTTGCTAGCCTCGTCTTGACCCCCGCCAGGTCGCGCTTGCTTCGGGTTAGACCCGGCCTGACCCGGGTTAGACCCCTGTTTGCGCTTCGCCTCCCAATCGGCGTAACCGCCCGCAATAATGTCCACCTTGCCCGACCCGTCGAGGCCAAGGGTGACGGTGACCGTGCGGTCGAGAAAGTCGCGGTCGTGGCTGACGATCAGCACCGTTCCGTCGAAATCGGCGATGACTTCCTGAAGCAAATCAAGCGTTTCAAGGTCAAGATCATTGGTCGGCTCGTCCAGCACCAGCAGGTTTGCGGTGCGGGCAAATTCGCGTGCCAGCAGCAACCGCGAACGCTCTCCGCCCGAAAGGATACCCACTTTCGTGTCCACCAGACCGGGATCGAACAGAAAGTCCTTGAGGTAGGCCATCACATGCTTGCGCACCCCGCGAACATCGATCCAGTCGCCCCCTTCGGCCAGGATCTGGCGCACGGTAGCGCCCGGTTCCAGCAGCTTGCGCTGCTGGTCGATCATCACGCCTGAAAGGGTGCGGGCATGGGTGACAGTGCCGGTGTCGGATTCCAGTTCCTTGGTGAGCATTTTCAGCAAAGTGGTCTTGCCGGCACCGTTCGCGCCGACGATCCCGATGCGGTCACCGTTCTGAATTCGCAGGGAAAACGGCTTGATAATGGCGCGGTCGCCATAGGTTTTGGAGATATTCTCGGCCACGATGACGGACTTCGATTTGAAGTCATCATCGCTGGACAGCTTCAGCTTTGCCGTACCTGTGCCCGAGATCATCGAAGCCCGTGCAGCACGCATCTGGTACAACTTTTCAAGACGCCCCTGATTGCGCTTGCGCCGCGCCGTCACGCCGCGTTCCAGCCAGTGGGCTTCAAGCTTCAGCTTGGCATCCATCCGCTCGGCGGCGCGGGCTTCTTCGGCGTAGATCTGCTCTTCCCACGCTTCATATCCGCCAAAGCCGACTTCCTTGCGCCGCAGTGTTCCGCGGTCGAGCCACAGGGTTGCCCGGGTCAGCCGGGTCAGAAAGGTGCGATCATGGCTGATGGTGATAAAAGCGCCGCGATAGCGGGTCAGCCAGTCTTCCAGCCAATCGATCGCGGACAGATCAAGGTGGTTGGTCGGCTCGTCCAGCAGGATGAGATCGGGATCCTGTGCCAAGGCCCGGGCGATGGCAGCGCGCCGCCGTTCGCCGCCACTGGCGGTGGCTGAAAGGCGGCCCATATCAATGCCGAGCTGGCCCGCAATTGCTTCGACCTCATGCGCGGCAGGGGCATCATCGCCGCCCAGCGCGAAATCCATCAGCGTTCCGGCGCCGGAAAAATCGGGTTCTTGTTCCAGAAACACGATCCGGGCGCCCGATTTCACTCGCCGCATTCCGCGATCCGGATCGATCTGTGCCATGACAAGTCGCAGCAGCGTGGTTTTGCCCGCGCCATTGCGCCCGATCAGCGCGAGGCGATCTGCGGGCAAAACGTGCAGATCGATCGGCGCTGCGCCGGTTGTTGGCGTAGGGCCGCCGAACAGCCAGCGCCCGCCTTGCTGCAAGGCGAGCCCTTCGAGCGATAGGATAGGAGGTTGCGCCATGGCAGGCGGCACTTAGGGACAGGATTGCCGCGCGACAAGCCTGTGCGACATGGCGGTTCACTCCCGCGAAAGCCGGGCTGGTGCAAAGGCTGCGGCAACTGGAGGAGTTGTCTTATGATCCGTTACCCTGTCGTCCTGCTGGCCGCGAGCGCAATGGCGCTTCCCGCCAACACACTTGCCGCCGCCGATGTCGAGATTGCGGCAACCGGCCCGGTCGTTGAAATCAACGTGTCCGAAAGCGTGTCGGTCGCGCCGGATATCGCCACGATCGGCGCTGGCGTTACCACCACGGCGCCTACCGCCACAGAAGCGCTGCGGCAGAATTCGGCAGAAATGCAGAAGGTCGTCGCGCGCATCAAGTCGCTGGGCATCGCCGATAAGGACATCCAGACCACCGGCATCAACCTGAACGCGCAGTATGATTACGATCAGACAACCATGCGCCAGGTTTTCCGCGGTTATCAGGCCGCCAACCGGGTCAGCGTGGTCCTGCGCAAGATCGGCGACGCCGGGCGGGTGCTCGATGCGCTGGTCGAAGCGGGCGCGAATGACCTCAACGGCCCCAGCTTCGCGCTGGAGAATGACGATGCAGCCAAGGATGCAGCGCGCAAGCGTGCGGTCGAACGGGCTCAGGCGCGGGCCAAGGCCTATGCCGAAATGCTCGGCTTCAACAATGCTCGCGTACTGGCGATTGCTGAAAGCATCGAAGGGCGCGGGCCGATGCCGGAAATGGCAGTGATGAAGACGAGCGCCGATGTGGCCGCTGCGCCGCCCGTAGAACCGGGGATGGTTGCAGCCGGGATCAGTCTGACCATAACCTATGAGCTTGTGAAGGATTAAGCTGTCGGATCACCGCCAGCCGTATTCACGGCTTGTTCAATGGACGCCCGCTAGGCATGACGATGTTATGAAAGCTGTTCGCTCACTTTTTGCCGGAATTGTCGCTGCGCTTGCGATGGTCGCCTTGGTGGCGCCGGCCGCCGCCGCGCAGGACAAGCCGCGCGGTGATCAAGGCGAGGCACGCCGCGAGGCGATGGCTGGCACGCAGCTTTCCCTGCGCGAAATCGAACGGCGTGTTCTGCCGCAGATGAGCGGGGCCGAATATCTTGGCCCGGCTTATGACTCGACGGTGCGGGCTTATCGCCTGAAATTCATCCGCGATGGCCGGGTGACTTATGTCGATGTGGATGCCCGTACCGGCCGGATCATCGGCCGTTCGAAGTAAGAGGCGGGCAAGTTGCGAGGCTATCGGGGGAAAGCGGGGTCGCTGACGCAAGTGGTTCGCTTGACGCCTGTGTTGCGAAAGCGCACGACTCAACCAACGACAACGCAGGAAAATGGTGGTTTATGCGCATTCTGATCGTCGAAGACGAACCGACCCTCGGCGCGCAGCTCAAGTCGACGCTGGAGCAGCAGGGATATGCGGTCGACCTGTCGACCGATGGCGAAGACGGGCACTTCATGGGCTCGACCGAAGATTACGATGCGGTGGTGCTTGATCTTGGCCTGCCCGAGATTGACGGGCTGACCGTGCTCGGCATGTGGCGCCGCGAAGGGCGTACCTTCCCGGTGCTGGTGTTGACCGCGCGCGATAGCTGGTCGGACAAGGTCGCCGGGCTTGATGCAGGCGCCGATGATTACCTGGCCAAGCCATTCCAGACCGAAGAACTGATTGCCCGGCTGCGCGCGCTGATCCGCCGTGCATCGGGCAACACATCGTCCGAACTGACTGCCGGCGACGTGCGGCTGGACACGCGTTCGGGCCGGGTGACGCTGGATGGCGAGCCGGTGAAGCTGACGGCGCAGGAATACAAACTGCTGAGCTACCTTATGCATCACAAGGGCAAGGTCGTCAGCCGTACCGAACTGATCGAACACATCTATGATCAGGATTTCGACCGGGATTCGAACACAATCGAAGTTTTCGTAACCCGCATCCGCAAGAAGCTTGGCGCAGACGTGATTACAACTATCCGTGGCCTCGGTTACAGCCTCGACGACCCCGCCGACGCTCCGCGCGCCTGAGGCGCCGGACGCGGGCGGAGACGCACGCAAGGCCTTGCCCGAGGGCGGGGCCGCATCTGTGCCGGGCGTTGGAGAAGCCGTTGTCACTCTTCCTCCGCCCCGCGCCAGCCTTGCGCGGCGGATGGGCCTTATTGCGGCGGTATGGATTTTTGTACTGCTGCTGGGCGGCGGGGTTGCGCTCGAACGCACACTGACTTCGCAGGTCGAGGCGAATTTCGACGAACAGCTCGAATATATCCTCACCGCCATGATTGCCTCTGCCGAAATCGACCCCAACGGCGAGGTGTATTTCTATCGCACTCTGGGTGATCAGCGGTTTCTGGAACCGGGCAGCGGCCTCTATTGGCAGATTAGTGGCGGAAACTACGATCCATGGCCTTCACGCAGCCTTTGGGATCGTACGCTCACGCTCGAAGGCGGGCCAAGCGAGGGCGAGCATTTCGACAGCGAGGCCCATTTTTACAACTCCGGTCAATTCAATGGCGAACCATTGAGAATTGCCGAGCGCACTGTGATCCTGCCCGGCAGCGAGACCCGCTGGACTTTCGCGGTTGCCAGCGCAACCGAGCAGATGGACACCCAGATCGGGCGGGTGCGGCTGATCCTGATCTGGAGTTTTGCGGTACTGGGCCTCGGCCTGCTGGTCATGGCGTTGCTGCAAATCCGCTATGGCCTTTCGCCGCTCAGGCGGGTGCGCGCTGCCATCCAGAACCTTCGCACCACGGGCGCAAACCGCATTACCGAGCCGCTGCCGCTGGAAGTGCAGCCGTTGGTGGAAGAACTGAACGGGCTGCTTGATCACTCCGAAAAGCAGGCAGAGGAAGCCCGCCGACATGCGGGCAATCTTGCTCATGCGCTCAAGACCCCGCTGACCGTTCTGACCAACGCCGCCACCGCACGTGCACCCGATCTGGGAACGGCGGTGATGCGCGAAACCCGCACGATGCAGCGCCATGTGGATCACCACCTCGCGCGCGCGCGGGCTGTCGGTCGCCGTGCAGTTGGTCATGCGCGCACCAATGTGCGCGAAAGTGCCGAGGCGGTGCGCCGCGCGGTCGAGCGGCTTTATCCCGAAGGCCGGCTTGATATTGCGGGGAGCAAATCTGCCAATGTCGCGCTTGAACGGCAGGATCTGGACGAATTGCTCGGCAATCTGATCGAGAATGCTGCGAAATATGGCGGCGGTAGCGTCTTTGTTACAATCGATCCGGAAGATGACGATGCTCCGCGCGACCCCAAGCAATGCCTGATCTGGGTCGAGGATGATGGCGCGGGCATCCCTGAAGTCGAAAGGATCCGGATCTTTGATCGCGGCGTCAGGCTGGATACCGACAAGCCCGGAACGGGCCTTGGCCTCGCCATCGTGCGCGATGTGGCGGAGATTTACGGCGGCAGCGTCAAGCTGGGCACCAGCGAGGATCTGGGCGGCCTGCTGGTGGAACTGCGGTTGCCGCGCGCGGACTGATTTTCAGCCGCACCGAAGGGTTCGCCGAACGAGCGTTTCAGGTGCGACAGTCCGCCAATCGTCAACGCATACGGGGCCAATTGCTTCGCCGCCTGCCGAATATGACGATGCAGTGAGGTTCAGAAGCGGTTCAACCGTGGTAAACCATTGCTCAGGCGATCAAAGTTTCGGGGATGGATACCCATGACGCTTCTCCCGCGTGCCAGCGTGATAATCGCAACTGCACTCCTATCCGCCTGCGCAACGGTCGATCAAAAGGTCGGGCAACGCACGGTATTCAATAACCCCTACGCCACACCGCTGATCGATCGCACCGGCATTGGCCCGCAGTGCGATGTCAGCATCGGACGTGACGCGACATGCCTTGAAGCGGTCGTCGTTCGCGTGGACCGGGGGCGCATCGCAACATTGAGAAACGGCGATATTGTTCGCCTTACACGCGCCCAGGCCCGTATCCTTCGGGAACGTGCGGATATCCTTCGCGAAAGGGCTGAAGTAATCGATGCTTTGCGCGATCCGCCGCCGCCGCCTTCATCGGAGCCGCCAGCACTTTCACGCGCCGAAAACGCTGCCGAACCGAATTAACCCGCCGCTGCGCGTTCGTGGTGGCGGATCACTTCCTCGATGATGAAGCGCAGGAATTTTTCCGAGAATTCAGGATCGAGATCGGCCTCTTCCGACAGCTTGCGCAGACGCGCGATCTGCCGTGCCTCTCTATCGGGGTCTGCAGGGGGTAGGGTAACCTTGGCCTTGTATTCGCCCACCGCCTGAGTGATCCGGAACCGTTCGGCAAGGATGTGGATCAGCGCGGCATCGATATTGTCGATGCTTTTGCGAAAGGCAGCCAGCACGGCATCAGGTGCCGGATCGGGCTGGGCGGGGATTTGCGTTTCTTGCGACATTGGCGGCGAAAGTAGCAGCAATTCTGCGCTTGCCAAGCACACTGGGCCCGCCCTAGAGCCGCGAAAGTATGAGTGCCGATATTATTCCCCTGCCGCGCAAGGCGCCGACACTCGATCCGATGCTGTCGCTGACAGCTGCGGGCATGAACTCGGTCAACGCCGTCATACTTGACCGGATGCAGAGCGAAATTCCGTTGATCCCGCGTCTGGCCGGGCACTTGATCTCGGGCGGGGGCAAGCGGCTGCGGCCGATGCTGACACTCGCGGGGGCAGAGCTGGTCGGCTACAAGGGCACTCGCCATCACAAGCTCGCCGCGGCTGTCGAATTCATCCATACCGCCACGCTGCTGCATGACGACGTGGTTGACGGCAGCGAGCTGAGGCGTGGCAAGGCTGCGGCCAATATCATCTTCGGCAATCCGGCAACCGTACTGGTTGGCGATTTCCTGTTCAGCCGCGCTTTCGAACTGATGACTGAAGATGGCAGCCTGCGTGTCCTTTCGATTCTCAGCCGGGCCAGCGCCGTGATCGCGGAAGGCGAAGTGTCGCAATTATCCGCGCAGCGCCAGATCAATACCAGTGAAGAGCAATACCTCCACATCATCGGGGCGAAGACCGCTGCTCTGTTCGCCGCCGCGAGCCAGATCAGCGCAGTGGTTGCGGAGTGTTCGGACGAACAGGAGCGCGCGCTGGAAGCCTATGGGCGCAATCTTGGGGTCGCGTTCCAGCTGGTGGATGATGCCATTGATTACGATTCCGATGCCGCTGAAATGGGCAAGGATCAGGGCGACGATTTCCGCGAAGGCAAGATGACCCTGCCGGTAATTCTCGCCTATGCTCGCGGCAACGAGGAAGAACGCAAGTTCTGGAAGGACGCGATCATCGGGCACCGTTCGTCTGACGATGACCTTGCTCACGCAATCGCGCTGATCGGCAAGCATAACGCGCTGGAAGATACGCGCGAGCGGGCACGGCACTTCGCCCATCGTGCCATTGATGCAATTTCGATCTTCCCTGATGGCAAGGCGCGTGCGGCGATGGCCGAAGCGGCGCAATTCGCGGTCGCGCGCGGGCATTGATCGGGCTATCGGACGGGGCAATGCTCCCCGTCCTGCCTATACACGCTGTTCTTCCTGAAATCAGCTCTGCACTGGCGGACAGGGGCGCGGGCGTTCTGATCGCGCCGCCGGGTGCGGGCAAGACCACTGCGGTCGCGCCCGATTTGCTGGGTCAGCCGTGGTGCACGGGTCAGATCATCCTTACCTCGCCCCGCCGCGTCGCTGCCCGCGCTGCTGCCGAACGCATGGCCGAGATGCTGGGCGAAAGGCCGGGCGAGACTGTGGGCTACATGACCCGGCTCGACAGCAAGACGTCAGCCAGAACCCGGATCATTGTTGTGACCGATGCTATTCTGGTGAACCGGCTGATCGATGATCCGGAACTGCCGGGTGTCTCAGCGCTACTGTTTGACGAGGCGCACGAACGCGGCCTGGATAGTGATCTGGGTCTGGCGCTGGCGCTTGAAACCCGCGCTGTATTGCGTGAAGACCTGCGCGTGCTGGTGATGTCAGCCACCATTGATGGCACCCGTTTTGCCCGGCTGCTGGGCGATGGCGCGCAGGTGATCGAAAGCGAAGGCAAGAGTTTTCCGCTGGCGATCAAATGGCTTGGCGGTGATGCCTCGCAGGTCATCGAAGACCGGATGGCAGCGGCTGTGCTTGCTGCGTGGCGCGAGGAAGCGGGCGATATCCTCGCCTTTCTGCCCGGTGTGCGCGAGATAAAACGGGTGCGCGAGCGATTGGAGCTGCGGCTGAAAGATGTGCCGATCCACTCGCTTCACGGCCAGATCGAACCCTCTGCCCAGCGCGCGGCCATCCGCAGCGATCCGCAAGGCCGCCGCCGGATTGTGCTCGCTACCGCAATTGCAGAAACCTCGCTCACTCTGGACGGGGTAAGCGTGGTGGTCGATTCAGGGCTTGCGCGCCTTGCCGAGTATGACCGGGCGGCGGGCACGACCCATCTGGTGACCCGCCGGGCCAGTCAGGCCTCGGCCGCGCAGCGCGCCGGGCGAGCGGCGAGGCAAGGGCCGGGGGTGGCGTACCGCCTGTGGGAGGAGGCGGGGCACGCAGGCCGCCCAGAGTTTGCTCCACCTGAGATCATGACGGCCGATCTGGCAACGTTGTTGCTGCGGTTGGCGCGGTGGGGGGCGAGTGATCCGGGGGATTTACCGTGGCTCGATCCGCCTCCTGAAGCCTCGGTCGCTGCGGCGCGTGCGGCGCTTGAAGCGCTTGGCGCGCTCGATTTGAGCGGGCGGATCACGCCGCTTGGCGAGGCGATTGCAAGCCTGCCGATGGCGCCGGATCAGGCTGCCGCCGTGCTTCACGGTGCGAAAGCCGGCTGCGGCGAGGATGCTGCGCGGCTGGTCATGCTGCTGCAAGAGCGCGGGCTGGGCGGGCGCGGTGAAGACTTGCTGCAACGACTCGCCCGCTGGCGCGGCGATCATGCGCCGAGGAGCGTGGCAGCGGCCCGGATTGCCAAAGGTTGGGCAAAGCAGGCTGACAAGCTTGCTGCCGTCATCGGCACAAGCCCTGCGGCGGACGCTGCCGAGGTGCTTGGCCTTGCGCGGCCCGATTTCGTGGCCCGCCGCCGCGACCCTTCGGGCGAGTATTGGCTGAGCGCCGGCGGGCGCGGCTATCAGCTTGATCCTGCCTCGCCGCTGGCGCGGGCTGAATGGATCGTGATTGGCGATGCGCAAGGTCTGGCCAAGGGCGCTCGCATCACGGCGGGTGCAGAAATCGCGTCTGACCGAATTGCAGCGCTGTTTGCCTGCGCACTTCAGGAACGCATCACGACGCGCTGGAATTATGAAAAGGCCCGTGTCGAGGCACGGCGCGAACGGCGGCTTGGCGCGATTGTGCTGGCGAGCGTGCCGGAACCCGCCCCCGACCCGGCACTGTGTCTGGATATCCTTGTGACAAAGGCGCTGGAGCGTCTGGATGAGGTGTTGCCCGCTGGCTTCCTGCCCCGCGCCCGCTTTGCCGGGATCGACGCGCTGTCGGAAGACTCCCTGCGCCAGCGGACTGGCGACTGGCTTGGGCCGCTCTTGGCCGGAAGGCGCGATCTTGACCTTCCTCAACACCGCTTTGCCGAAGCGGCGCTGGGACTGCTCGACTGGAGCGAACGTCAGGCGCTCGACCGCGCGGCGCCCACTCATTTCATTTCGCCTGCCGATACGCGCCACGCTATCGACTATGCAGGTGATGATGCGCCCAGTGTCGAGGTGCGGGTGCAGGGTCTGTTCGGGCTGGATAGCCAACCGATGATCGGCAGGACTCCGCTTCTGCTGAAGCTTACCAGCCCTGGCGGGCGGCCGGTGCAATCGACCCGCGATCTGCCCGGTTTCTGGCGTGGCAGCTGGCGCGATGTGGTCAAGGATATGAAGGGCCGCTATCCCAAGCACCGCTGGCCCGATCAGCCGTGGCTGGAAAAGCCCAGCATGAAGACGAAAAACGCCTTCAACCGCGAATAGAATCAAGCTATCGGACGGGTGCAATTCGGGACGCGAAACGTCTCGCAAGGGCGGCTGACCGCCCGCAGCGACGCTGGGACGCCAGTATGAGCGAGGATCGCAAGAGAAAAAATGACCGCACGTATTTTTCAGCAGCCCAAGCACGCGATGCAATCGGGCAAGGCGCATACCGATGATTGGGTGCTCGAATTCGCTCCTTCCGAAGCGCGTTTCGCCGATCCGCTGATGGGATGGACGGGGTCGGGCGACACGCAGTCGCAGGTCAAGCTGACCTTTCCCGGCAAGGATGAAGCCAAGGCCTATGCCGACAAGTACGGCATTTCCGCGAGGGTGCATGCGACCCCGCCCAAGCGGCTCAAGCTGCAGGCTTACGCGGATAATTTTCGCTGAGTTGATTTTTCGCGTGAGCCGCGCCATATGCTCGCCTGGGAGTCGGGTGGACGTTCGCGTCTGCTCACCTGGTCAGGTCCGGAAGGAAGCAGCCAAGGTAGATTGCAGCGGGTCGCCCGGCTCCTTTTTCACCGACATCGCTGGTATGCGCTGCATGACAAACCCGGCCCAAGCGCCTAGTTTGGCACCATGAGCGATTCCGATCCCGATCTGCCTGAGGATACCACCGGCCCGAGTGCGGCCGAACTGGAGGCTGCCGGGCAGAATGCGCTGTTCGGTGATGCCCCCCCGTCGCCGTCGCCCGCACCGGAAGCGGCACTGGCACCGCCATCTGTGAAAGCCGCTTCGCCGGCCCCGGCCAGCCAACCTTACCGCGTGCTGGCGCGCAAATATCGTCCGCAGACTTTTTCCGAACTGATCGGGCAGGAAGCGATGGTGCGCACGCTTGCCAATGCCATCGCACGTGAACGGCTGGCGCATGCGTTCCTGATGACCGGCGTGCGCGGAGTGGGTAAAACCTCGACCGCGCGGCTGATCGCCAAGGCGCTGAATTGCGTCGGGCCGGACGGGCAGGGCGGGCCGACGATCGACCCCTGCGGCCAGTGCGAACCCTGCACCGCCATCGCCGAGGGCCGCCATATCGATGTGATCGAGATGGACGCAGCATCGAACACCGGCGTGGATGATGTGCGAGAGATCATCGAGCAGGTTCGCTATGCAGCGGTTTCGGCGCGCTACAAGATTTACATTATCGACGAAGTCCACATGCTGACGCGCAATGCGTTCAACGCCTTGCTCAAGACGCTTGAGGAACCACCGCCGCATGTGAAGTTTCTGTTTGCCACCACCGAAGTCGACAAGCTGCCGGTCACGGTGCTGAGCCGCACGCAGCGGTTCGATCTGCGCCGTATTCCTGCCGGAATGCTGGCAGATCACTTCGCCAAGGTTTGCGGGCTGGAAAAGGTCGAAGCTGATATCGAAGGCTTGCGGATCATTGCCGCTGCCGCCGAAGGATCGGTGCGCGATGGCCTTTCGATTCTTGATCAGGCGATCGCCCACGCCGATCTTGATGGCGAAGGCAAGGTCACAGCAGCCCGCGTGCGTGACATGCTGGGTCTGGCTGACAAGTCCGCGCAGCGCAGGGTGCTGGGACACCTGCTCGAAGGCGATGCACAGGCGTTGCTGGCGTCGGTGGACGAACAATATTCGCTCGGCGTGGAGCCTTTGGCATTGATCCGCGCGCTGATGGATCTCACCCACAGGATCACGCTGGCGCAGGTTGGCGGCGGCGAACCCGATGCGCCGGCGGAGGAAGAACGCGCTGCATTGGCCGATTTTGCAGCCCGGCTTGGCGCGGCGGAATTGCACCGCTTGTGGCAATTGCTGATCAAGGGCCATGATGAGGTGCGCACCGGCCCCGATCCGCTTGTCTCGCTGCAAATGGCGCTGCTGCGCATACTTCACGCAGCGCAAATGCCCGATCCCGGCAAGCTGGCAAAGCGGATCGAAGAACTTGCCGCGAGCGGTATTGCCGCTGCGCCATCCGCGCCCGGCGATGTGCAAAGCGCAGCGCCCGTTGCGGCCACTCCGGCACAGGATTGGACTGCGCTTGTCGAGGCAGTCGATGCCTCCGGCCAGTTGCGCGTCGCACAGATGATGCGCGACCGTGTGCGTGTGATCGAGCTCGGCGCGGAGCGTCTGGTCTTTGAGCAGGCCGATAATTTCTCCGATGATCCGGCCCCCGATATCCGCGAGGCGCTGTTCAAGGTCACGGGCAAGCGCTGGCTGGTCGAGCGCGGCACCGGCGCGGCCAACCCGTCCTTGCGCGAGATTGCCGAGACCGAGGCTGCGGCCGCAGATGCGCGCATTCGCGCCGACCCCTTGGTCAAAGCCGCTTTCGAGGCCTTTCCCCAGGCCGAGTTGATCACCACCCCTGGCCGCGCCGCAGCTGGCGCCGGCAGCCCCCCCTGGAATTGAGGAGAACCCGCGCAATGAAATCGATGGAAGAAATGATGGCCGCAGCCCAGCAGGCTGCCGAGACCATCCAGAAGCAGATGAACGATATGCAGGTGAAGCTCGATTCGATCGAGGTCGAAGGCTCTGCAGGGGGCGGGCTGGTCAAGGTGCGCGCCAGCGCCAAGGGCCGGATCCTTGGCGTCGCTATCGACGACAGCCTGATGGTGCCGGATGACAAGCAGATCCTCGAAGATCTTGTTGCGGCCGCCTTCAATGATGCGCGCGACCGGGCCGACAGGGTGTCGGAACAGCAGATGCGCGAGATGCAGGGCTCGATGGGCCTGCCGCCGGGGTTCAATCTGCCCGGTCTGGGGTGAGCTGGCCTGGGTGAAGGCCTGGCGCCGCGTCCACAGCTTACCGGCAGGGCGCCATTGCGAGGGCGATAAGGGCTTCCCATATTGCCTTTAAAGGTTGGCCCAAATGGCCGCCATGGACACAAAGACATGACCCAGACTTTCCCTCTCCTCCCCTTGCGTGACATTGTCGTTTTCCCCGGCATGGTCGTTCCCCTGTTCGTCGGGCGCGACAAATCCGTGGCTGCGCTTGAAGCGGCGATGGAGGCTTCCAAGGACATTGTCCTGCTCGCCCAGCTTGATCCCGGGTGTGACGATCCCGAAGGCGATGATCTTTACGATGTCGGCGTGATTGCGCAGGTGCTGCAACTGCTCAAGCTGCCGGATGGCACGGTGCGCGTGCTCGTGGAAGGCAAGACCCGCGCGCGGCTCTCCGCGCTGGAGGATGTCGGCACATACCTTCTTGCCGAGGTGCACGAAATCGCGCCTGACACTGTTTCAGGCAGTGAAGTCACCGGGCTGATGCGTCAGGTGGTCGAACAATTCGGCGAATATGTGAAGCTCAACAAAAAGCTGGGCGAAGATGCCGGGATCGACCTGTCGGACGTCGATGATGCCGGGCAACTGGCCGATACCATTGCCGCTGCGATCAGCGCCAAGGTATCGGACAAGCAGGGCCTGCTGACCGAAACCAATCCTCTGAAGCGGCTCGAACTGGTGATGGCCTTCATGGAAGGCGAACTTTCGGTCTTGCAGGTTGAACGCCGCATCCGCGGGCGCGTGAAGCGTCAGATGGAAAAGACCCAGCGCGAATATTACCTCAACGAACAGTTGAAGGCGATCCAGAGCGAGCTTGGCGGCGGCGATGATGGCGAAGGCAACGAAATTGCCGAACTGACCGAGAAGATCGAAAAGACCAAGCTTAGCAAGGAAGCCAAGGCCAAGGCGCTGGCTGAGCTGAAGAAGCTGCGTTCGATGCAGCCGATGAGCGCCGAGGCGACGGTGATCCGCAACTATCTCGATGTGCTGCTCGGCCTGCCTTGGGGCAAGAAATCGAAGCTGAAAAAGGACATCGCTCAGGCGCAGGACGTGCTCGATGCCGATCATTATGCGCTCGAAAAGGTCAAGGACAGGATCGTCGAATATCTTGCAGTGCAAGCACGCACCAACAAGCTGAAAGGCCCGATCCTGTGCCTTGTCGGCCCGCCGGGCGTGGGCAAGACTTCGCTGGGCAAATCGATTGCCAAGGCAACGGGCCGTGAATTCGTACGCCAGTCGCTGGGCGGGGTGCGGGACGAGGCCGAAATCCGCGGTCACCGGCGCACCTATATCGGATCGATGCCGGGCAAGATCGTGGCCAACCTCAAGAAGGCCGGAACCGCGAACCCTCTGTTCCTGCTCGACGAGATCGACAAGCTGGGCCAGGATTTCCGCGGCGATCCGGCGTCCGCTTTGCTGGAAGTGCTCGACCCCGAACAGAACAGCAAGTTCCAGGATCACTACCTGGAGCTGGATCTTGATCTGTCGGACATCATGTTCGTGTGCACCGCCAACAGCCTGAACTTGCCGCAGCCGCTGCTTGACCGGATGGAGATCATCCGGCTCGAAGGGTATACCGAGGACGAGAAGGTCGAAATTGCCCAGCGCCATCTGGTTGAAAAACAGGTCGAGGCGCACGGGCTGAAGGCGAACGAATTCACGCTTGAGGAAGACGCTCTGCGCGATCTGATCCGCTATTACACCCGCGAGGCCGGGGTGCGGACGCTTGAGCGGGAAATTGCCAAGCTGTGCCGCAAAAGCCTGCGGCAGATCCTCGAAAAGAAAACCGCCAGCGTCACCATCACGCCTGAGAACCTTGGTGATTATTCCGGGGTACGCAAGTTCAAGCACGGGGTCAGCGAGGAAGAAGCGCAGGTCGGTGCGGTCACAGGTCTTGCGTGGACATCGGTGGGCGGCGAGTTGCTGACCATCGAAAGTGTCACCACGCCAGGCAAGGGTGAGGTCAAGACCACCGGCAAGCTGGGGCAGGTGATGAATGAAAGCGTCGCGGCCGCTTTCAGCTTCGTCAAGGCGCGCGCGCCAGCCTATGGCATCAAGCCGAGCCTGATAAACCGCAAGAATGTGCACATCCACTTGCCCGAAGGCGCTGTGCCCAAAGATGGGCCAAGTGCCGGGATTGGCATGGTCACTTCGATCGTATCGACCCTGACCGGGATTGCGGTGCGGCCCGACGTGGCGATGACCGGCGAGGTCACGCTGCGCGGGCGGGTTCTGGCAATCGGCGGCCTCAAGGAAAAGCTGCTTGCCGCCCTGCGCGGCGGGATCAAAATTGTCCTCATTCCCGAAGACAACGTCAAGGATCTGACCGAAATTCCCGCCAACGTGAAGGAAGGGCTGGAGATCATTGCGGTCAGTCATGTGGACGAAGTGCTCGCCCGCGCGCTGGTCGAACCGCTGGAGGCGATCGAATGGACCGAGGCGGATGATCTGGCGAGCCAGCCGGGCGGTGCCAGTCCGGCGGTAAGCCCTGTCGCTTCAGAGGTGCCAACCGCACATTGAGGCGTTAGAAAGCGCGCACTTGCCGTGATTCGCGGCAAGTGCGCATTTTTTTTCGAAAACGGCGATATCCGTTCGATCTGTCGCGACGGACAGCTGTTCGGCGCGGAAACATCCATGCTTTTGTAACGGGCGTTCAACTCGGGCTATTTGCCTTTGACAGCCCTATCAAAAACGTCTCAAACTCCGCGCTTTCGCCAAGTGCGATTCATACCAATTCAAGAAATCATGAAGTGAGGGGGTTCCCGCATGAACAAGAACGACCTTATCAGTGCCGTGGCCGAAACCAGCGGCCTGTCCAGAAGCGATGCCTCGAACGCGGTTGAAAGCGTTTTTGATGTCGTTACCAAAGCGCTTTCGGGCGGCGACGAAGTGCGACTGGTGGGCTTTGGCACCTTCTCGGTGGCCAAACGCAAGGCTTCCACCGGGCGCAATCCGCGCACCGGGGAGCCGATGAAAATCAAGGCTTCCAACCAGCCCAAGTTCAAGGCAGGCAAGGGTCTGAAAGACGCGGTGAACTGATCACGGCGCAGTGCCTTTCATAGTTACACAAAACCCCGTCAGCCGGTGTGGCTGACGGGGTTTTGTTTTATGCGCGGCAGGATCAATTGCCGGTAGCAATCAGCGCTGTGGGGGCCTGAGTGGTGCGGGCGGTGATTTTCCACGTCAGCACTTCGTCGGCAGTGCCCGCTTCCGGGCCTTCGTCGGTGTTGTTGGCCAAGATCCGCATTCCTGGCGCAGTGCGCAGCGTGAATGTACCGTCCATCATCGGGATGCCCGGCATCGCTTCGGCGCTGCCGGCCTCTTCGGCCGCGCCCATGGCGGCGAGACCTGCGAGCGAGCCCATACCCATCATCGCGCCCATTCCGCCCATATCGCCGCTTTGCGCGGCAAAACCGGGCGCATTGACCCGCACCTGACCGCCCTTGCGCTGGATCATCTGGACAAAAGGATTGGTCGCCGGGAAGCCTTCGATCGTCGGGAACAGGAAATCATGGCCCAGCGTGCCGGACACGCGGTAGCTGACATCGAACAACCCGTCGCCCTTGTGCACAGCGCGTTCCCAGCCCTTCTGGCGCTGGAGCAGCTTGACCAGTTCATCGGCTGCCTTGGGATCGGACGGATCGATCCCGCCCATGATTGCGGCCATTTGCTGGGCCTGTTTCTTCGACTCTTCTGCCCGGGCAGCAACGCCTTCCTCCCACTCCTGGCGCTGCATCGCTTCTTCTTCAGGGGTGCAATCGCGGCTTTCGTAGGTGTCATCGTCATAGCAGTCGGCGCTGAAGCCTTCCTCGGCGGCCGCGCCCATCTGGGCGAGTTTGCTGAGGCCGAGGAAGAAAATCTCGCCGTCATAGCTGAAGGTAAAGCTGTCCGGGCCGGTCAGGGCCAGTTCCGATGTGAACTTGCCCGGCGTCATGAAACAGCCCGTCAGCACGAGTGCAAAGCCTGTCAGCACGGCGCCGGCCCGCAGGCGGATTGCTGTCATTGTGGTCATGGTGTCCCCCCTTGATGCGCGTGGCGCACGTGTCCCCCGACTGGGCTTTTAACCGCGTGTGGCGATCGCATAAAGCGCAATTGCGGCAGCGTTCGAGACATTGAGACTCTCGATCGCGGAGGCAATCGGCAGTTTGGCGAGCACGTCGCAATGCGCGGCGATGTTCTGGCGCATGCCTTCGCCTTCCGCGCCCAGCACGATCACCAGCGGACCGGTGGGCATGACATCGGCGAGCACCGCTTCGGTGTCGCCCGTCAGCCCGATCCGCCAATAGCCGGCCTCGGCCAGTTCATCGAGCGCGCGGGCCAGGTTGACGACCCGCACCCAGGGCACAGTCTCCAGCGCGCCGGAGGCTGCCTTGGCCAGCACGCCGCCTTCGATCGGTGCATGGCGATCCTGCGTCACGATCGCCGCCGCGTTGAATGCTGCGGCCGATCGCAGGATTGCGCCGACATTGTGCGGATCGGTGACCTGATCGAGTATCACGATCGGACGGTCTGCTTCGCCCAAGGCGACTTCGTCGAGGAACACGTCTTCCAGCGGTGCGCATTCCAGCACCAGCCCCTGATGCGGTGCATCCTTGGCAACCAGCCGCGCAAGGTCTGCTGCCTGCGCATGTTCGATCGGAAAGCCTGCGGGCAATTCACCGTCGAGGCTTTCGAGCCCCTCGGGCGTGGCCCACAATTTGCGATGCTGGCGTTCAGGGTTCCTGAGCGCCGCTTCCACTGCGTGACGGCCCCACAGGCGCACTTGCCCGGTGCTCGCGCGGCCCGAACCGCGTCCGCCTTTCATGCGGCCTGCGCGCCCCCTGAGGGCACGTTTGCGTTCTTCCTTGGCCATCTTCGCTCCTTCGTGGCGGCATCAAGCGCGTCCCCTGCCAGCAGGGGCATTGACAGGCAAGCAGTGCTTCGCCAAAGGGGCGCCTCTCGGCTGCGGGCCCGGTTACGGACCCGCGCTTTTTCAGAGCGTTTGACGCTCAGGATTGCCCCCCTCAAGCAGGGGACTGTGTGGACAGGTGGCCGAGTGGTTAAAGGCAGCAGACTGTAAATCTGCCCGCGCAAGCGTACGCTGGTTCGAATCCAGCCCTGTCCACCACTTTCCAGCCTTACCGGAGAACCAGCGTCAGCCACCGCGAAGCGGGGGCCGCTGGGGTGGTTTTGCGAAGCAAAGACGCCGCAGGCGACAATCCAGCCCTGTCCACCACTTTCCTCGGATGTTTCACGTGAAACACTGACCTAGAGGGGGTCTAGCAGGGGTCTAACCGGCACCTGGCGGACTCTGGGGCCGGTCTGGAACGCGCAAAACCGGGGCTGAAAGGCACCCGCGAAAGGGTGCCGCCTGCTCGCCCTGCCAGAGTACCGGCAGATTGCGACCCTTGAACAGGCGGCATCGAAAAACGCGCAAGGATGATATATTGTTCCCCAAAAGCGTCAGGAAGCGCTTTTGTCCCTGCGCGCACTTTCTTCAATCCGCTGCTGAAGGACGTGCTCGATCTGAAACCTGCGCCTGCGGGACTTGCGGGCAGCGGGGCCGGGCAGTAAAGCGCGCCTCCCATGCAAGAGAACCCCATGCAGGAAACGCAAATCACCCTGACAGGTCGCCCCGTGATCTCCGCGACCGGCCTGTTCACCCCCGCTGACAGCATCTCCAATGATGAACTGGTCGCCAGCTTCAACGCCTTTGTCGACCGGCACAATGCCGCGCACGCCGATGCGATTGCCGCAGGCGAGGCCGAAGCGCTGACCCATTCCTCGGCCGAGTTCATCGAAAAGGCGAGCGGGATCAAGGCGCGCCATGTGATGAGCAAGGCGCCGATCCTCGATCCCGCGACCATGTGCCCGCGCCTGCCCGAACGCGGCAATGACGAAATCTCGATCATGGCCGAAATCGGCGTGGCTGCGGCAAAGCAGGCGCTGGAGCGCGCCGGTCGCCGTCCTGAAGATGTCGATGCGGTGCTGTGCGCGGCATCGAACATGCAGCGCGCCTATCCGGCGATGGCGATCGAAATCCAGCAGGCGCTGGGGATCGACGGCTTCGGCTTTGACATGAATGTCGCCTGTTCTTCGGCCACCTTCGGCATCCAGACGGCGGCGGATTATATCCGCGCCGGCAATGCGAAAAGCGTGCTGGTCGTCAGCCCCGAAATCACTTCGGGCCACCTCAACTGGCGCGACCGCGACAGCCACTTCATCTTCGGCGATGTCGCCACTGCGGTGCTGGTGGAAGATACCGCGATTGCCCCTGCGCAGCATTGGGACATCCTGGGCACCAAGCTGAAAACGGTGTTCTCCAACAACATCCGCAACAATTTCGGCTTCCTCAACCGCGCCGCGCCTGAAAATGCGGGCACGGCGGACAAGCTGTTCGTGCAGGAAGGGCGCAAGGTCTTCAAGGAAGTGGTGCCGATGGTGGCGCAGATGATCCTTGATGAAGCCGCGCGGCTGGGACTGGATCACGCAGGGTTGCGGCGGTTGTGGCTGCATCAGGCCAATGCGGGTATGAACCGGCTGATTTCGCACAAGGTTCTGGGGCACGAGGCAAGCGAGGACGAAAGCCCGACCGTGCTTGATACCTACGGCAATACCTCCAGCGCGGGCTCGATTATCGCCTTTCATCAGCACAGCGATGATCTGCTGGCGGGCGATACCGGGCTGATCTGCAGCTTCGGCGCGGGCTATTCTGCGGGCACGGTGTTCGTGCGGAAGGTGGGGTAGTTGCTTGCGGCCCCGCGCTGCGCACCCTAGAAGCTGAACGATGGCAGGCGAAATTCTCGACAACAAAGGCCGCGGCGAGGCGGGCTGGAACTGGCCCGCAATCCATCCGGAAGGCCGGAAGTTCGGGCTTATCGCGACCGCGGTCAGCCTGTTTTTCCTGTTCGTGCTCGATTGGGAACTGATCGGCTGGCCCGCGCTGGTACTGGCTGCGGGGATATTCGCATTTTTCCGCGATCCCGAACGGGTGGTGCCGCAAGGCGAAACCGGGATCATTGCCCCGGCTGATGGATTGGTGACGCTGATCGACTTGGTCGAACCGCCGGCCGAATTCCGGATCGATGACGGATCGGGCTATGCCGGACTGCCCGCCGGGCCGGTGACGCGGGTTTCGATTTTCATGTCGGTGTTCGATGTGCACATCAACCGCACGCCGGTGGGGGGCACGGTGCGCCGCGTGGTCTATGTGCCGGGCAAATTCATGAACGCCGATCTCGACAAGGCGAGCGACGAGAACGAACGCCAGCATATCCTGATCGAACGCGGCGACGGGTTGAAGGTTGGCTTTACCCAGATCGCCGGGCTGGTCGCGCGGCGGATCGTGCCCTTCGTGAAGCCGGGCGATATGGTTGCGAAGGGCCAACGCGTGGGCCTGATCCGGTTCGGCAGCCGGGTCGATGTCTATCTGCCTGCCGGAACCGATGCCAAAGTGATGATCGGACAGACCACGATTGCCGGCGAGACGGTGATTGCCGAAATCGGCCAGCGCGGCCTGATCGAGGGGATAGCCCAGTGAGACTGCGATCATGAGCAGAACCCCGGAAACAGGCGGGCGAAAGCCGCGCCGGCTGCCGTTTTTCCAAGCCCGGGTTGGCCCCAAGGCCGCCGAGGACGAAGATGAGGTGATTATTGTGCGTGATGCCAGTGCAGGCGGATTGAGCCTGCGGGCCATGCTGCCCAATGCGGTTACCGCCGCCGCCCTGTGTTCCGGGCTGACGGGCATCCGTTTTGCGATCGAAGGCAACTGGTCTTACGCGATCCTGCTGGTGATCCTGGCCGGTGTGCTTGACGGGGTCGATGGGCGGGTGGCGCGGATGCTCAACGCCCAGTCGCGGTTCGGTGCGGAGCTGGACAGTCTGGCGGATTCGCTGTCCTTCGGGGTTGCCCCTGCGCTGATCCTGTTCATGTGGTCTTTGAAGGAATGGCCCAGCTTCGGCTGGCTTGCCGCGCTTGCCTTTGCGATCTGTTGCGCGCTGCGATTGGCGCGGTTCAATGCCCGGATCGATACCGAAGACCAGCCGCACAAGTCTGCCGGGTTTCTGACAGGTGTGCCCGCTCCCGTCGGGGCAGGGCTGGCCTTCACGCCGTTCTATCTGTGGAATGAAACCGGCGTGGAGTTTTTCCGCGATCCGATGCTGATGACTGTGTGGCTGACAGTGATTGCAGTGCTGATGATTTCCAACATGGCCACCATCAGCTGGGCTTCGCTGCGTCCGCGCCGGTCGATCCGGCTGGGCCTGATCGCGTTTGTCGGCCTTGCCTTTGCCGCGCTGCTGCTGGAGCCCTGGTGGACGCTTGCTGCGATCAACATCGTCTATCTTGGGCTGATGCCTTACGGACTGGTGAAATACGGGCGGATCAAGCAACGGCGCAGGCAGGAAGCTGCCGCAGCCGCATCGGCACCGCACGGCGATCCGGCGTAAGCCGCACAGGCGCGCGCCGCATCCGCAATTCCTGCGTGGGAACCTGCACGGCAAACCCGGCTTCCATCAGAGCAGCTTCGCGCATCAGCTGCGCATAGGCATGGCGTGCCTTCACGGCGCAATCGGCAATGGTCAGCACCGCGGCTGCGCCGATGAACGTGAACAACAAGACAATGGCAAAGGTGAGCATGGCGGCGATCATGGTGGTTTCCCCTGACGTGTGTTCGATCTTTGTTCCCGTCGCTTTGTTCCCTACATGTTCCGGCGTGTCAAGCGGCTTTCATTGAGAGCGCGGGCGATTATTCGTCGGGGATAAGGAAACAGGGCTGGATTTTGTTCCAACCTGTCGCTAAGGGCGCGCTCGCAGCGAGGCGGGCATTCAGCCCGCTCCCGCTGCAAATTCACATGGAAGGCGCACATACCGGTGCCGTTTGCGGGATCTCCGCAGCGCGGTTCCAGTCTTCCAGAGGAACAACCGGAAAGGAATTACCTATGGCGGCACCAGTCGTCACGATGCAGCAACTGATCGAGGCCGGCGCTCACTTCGGCCACCAGACCCACCGCTGGAACCCGCGCATGAAGCCGTATATTTTCGGCGCGCGCAACGGTGTGCATATTATCGACCTTTCGCAGACCGTGCCGCTGTTCGCGCGTGCGCTCGATTTCGTCGAATCGACTGTGCGTTCGGGCGGCAAGGTGCTGTTCGTCGGCACCAAGCGTCAGGCGCAGGAACCGATCGCTGAAGCTGCGCGCATGTCGGGCCAGCACTTCGTCAACCACCGCTGGCTGGGCGGGATGCTCACCAACTGGAAGACGATCTCGGGTTCGATCCGCCGTCTCAAGAGCCTTGAAGAAATGCTCTCGGGCGACACCAGCGGCCTGACCAAGAAGGAAGTGCTTCAGCTGACCCGCGAACGCGAGAAGCTGGAAATGTCGCTTGGCGGCATCCGCGACATGGGCGGCATTCCGGACGTGATGTTCGTGATCGACGCCAACAAGGAAGACCTCGCGATCAAGGAAGCAGCCGTGCTCGGCATTCCGGTGATCGGCATCCTTGATACCAATGTCGATCCCAGCCACATCGCTTTCCCGGTTCCGGGCAACGACGATGCGAGCCGTGCGGTGCGTCTGTACTGCCAGGCCATCGGCGAAGCGGCACTGGCCGGCAAGGGCAAGTTCCAGGCTGACGTGTCGAGCGATTTCGGCGCGATGGCTGAGCCCCCGGCAGAAGCAGCTGTTGCTGCAGAACCGGCTGCGGAAGACGCCGAAGCCTGATTTCAAGCGTGATCGGCGGAAGGGGCTTTATTGGCCCCTTCCGTCAATCGCGCGTCACAATCCCTGTATAGCGCGCCCGGCATTGCCCCCCTCAAAGGACGGCAGGGCCGGGCGTCTGACAAACATAAGAAAAGGAATTTCCCATGGCCGATATTTCTGTCGCCGATGTGAAGAAGCTGCGCGAGCGCACCGGCGCTGGCATGATGGACGCCAAGAAGGCGCTGACCGAAGCGGGCGGCGATATCGAAGCTGCGGTTGACGCGCTGCGTGCCAAGGGCCTCGCCACCGCCCAGAAGAAGTCGAGCCGCACTGCGGCTGAAGGCCTCGTCGGCGTGAGGGTCGAAGGCACCCGCGGCGTTGCGGTCGAGATCAACTCGGAAACCGATTTCGTCGCCAAGAATGACAAGTTCCAGGACTTCGTCACCAAGGCCACCGCTGTGGCGCTGGCCCAGGGCAACGATGATGTCGAAGCGCTCAAGACCGCTGCCTATCCCGATAGCGGGACAGTCGCTGAAAAGCTGACCGACAACGTCGCTACCATTGGTGAAAACCAGCAGATCCGCCGCATCAAGTCGGTCAGCGTGACGCAGGGCGCGATTGTGCCTTACGTCCACAATGCGGCCGCCGATGGCCTCGGCAAGATCGGCGTGCTCGTGGCGCTGGAATCGGATGCGGACGCCGACACGCTGAACGCGCTGGGCAAGGACATCGCGCAGCACGCTGCCGCCATGTTCCCGCAGTCGCTCGATGCCGACGGCCTCGACGCCGAAGTGATCGAGCGTGAACGCAAGATCGCCGCCGAAAAGGCTGCCGAAAGCGGCAAGCCTGCTGACGTGCAGGCCAAGATGGTTGAAGGCGCGGTGAAGAAGTTCGCCAAGGAAAACGCCCTGCTCAGCCAGATCTTCGTCAAGGATGGCAAGGCGACGGTTGAAGAATACATCGCCAAGGCTGCCAAGGATGCTGGCAAGTCGATCAAGCTGGTCGATTATGTCCGCTTCCAGCTGGGCGAAGGCATCGAAAAGGAAGAAGTCGATTTCGCCGCTGAAGTGGCTGCTGCCGTCAAGGGCTGATCCTTCTTCCTACGGATACCGGAAAAAAACGGCCGTCGCAGCTTATCGCTGCGGCGGCCGTATTTCTATCAGCCAGATTTCCGGGTGGGTAAAAAGGCGCACCGGCAGGAGACTTGTGCCAAGGCCCGCGCTGGTCACCAGAGTCTTGCCGTGCTGGCGCGTCACCCCGCAGGCATAAAGGTTGCCATAATCCGACATCGTCGCAGGCGCGCCGCCCCATGGCCATGCAATCTGGCCGCAATGCGTGTGCCCGGCCAGCACAAGATCGACATCGACCGGAACCTGCGGGAAAATGTCGGGGCTGTGCGTCAAGATGATCCGCGCGCCCGCACCGCGCGGCATCGCGGCGGCGGTGGCAGACAGATCGGCGCGGCCGGTGAAATCGTCGTCCACGCCGCCGATCACCAGTGGGCCGCGCTGCGCCGCCTGATTGCGAAGAACCGTTATTTGCGGATAGCGCGCCAGTTCAGCGGCCAGCGCATCCCATGCAAACCAGTGATCATGATTGCCCGGCACCACGATCACCCCCAGCGGCGCGGAAAGCCGGCCCAGCGGGGCAACAACCTCGGCAGCGGAGTAAACCCGCGTGGCGGTGCGTTTCTCGCTGACGAGATCGCCCGCGATCGCGACCAGATCGGGTTCGAGCGCGTTGACCTGCGCAACAATCCGTTCGAGCCGTTCGGGCGGCATGTCCGGCCCGGCGACATGGATATCGGCCAGCAGCGCGATGGTGACGGGCGCAGCGCTTGCGGGCAGGGCGGGGCTTTCCACCACCAGCCGTTCCACCACGGGGTCGCGCATCGTGTCATACCAGACCTTCGCGGCAAGCGCGCAGGCGAGTGCGAGCACCAGCAAGGCCGCCCTGCGGAACATTGTCTTGCCCATTTGCACCGCTATCCCCTTGGCAGCACCGCCACGCCCCGATAAAGGCCGCACCGCAGCCGTTTTCCGCCAGAGAGCCATTTCCCTATGTCCATCCCCGAAATCAAGCGCGTCCTCCTGAAACTTTCAGGTGAAGTGCTGATGGGGGATCAGCAGTTCGGGATCGATCCGGCCTTTGTCGCCGATCTTGCGGGCGAGGTGAAGGCTGCCAAGGAAACGGGGCTCGAAATCTGCCTCGTCATCGGCGGCGGCAATATCTTTCGCGGTATGGCGGGCGCGGCGCAGGGGATGGACCGTGCGCAGGCCGATTACATGGGGATGCTGGCGACGGTGATGAACGCGCTCGCCATGCAGAACGCGCTGGAACAACTGGGTGTGCAGACCCGCGTGCAATCCGCGATCGAGATGGACAAGGTTTGCGAACCGGTGATCCGCCGCCGCGCCGAACGCCATCTGGAAAAGGGCCGCGTCGTGATCTTTGCCGCAGGTGTTGGCGCGCCGTACTTCACCACCGATAGCGGCGCAGCCTTGCGCGCTGCCGAAATGAAATGCGATGCGCTGCTGAAAGGCACCAGCGTTGACGGGGTGTATGATAGCGATCCCAAGCATAATCCGCAGGCAACCCGTTTCGATACAGTAACTTATGACCGCGTGCTGGCAGACAATCTCAGGGTGATGGACGCCAGCGCCGTGGCGCTGTGCCGTGATAACAAGATCCCGATCGTGGTCTTTTCGATCCGCGAGAAAGGCAACCTTGCCCGCGTATTGTCGGGCGAGGGCGTCCAGACCATCGTGCAAGACCAGTAACGTGCAAGACAGCTGACAAAAGGAAACCCAACCCATGCCGCAATATGACAAGGCCGATGTCGAGCGCCGGATGAAGGGCGCAGTCGAAGCGCTGAAAAGCGATCTTCAGGGCCTGCGCACCGGCCGTGCCAACACCACTTTGCTCGATCCGGTGATGGTCGAGGTCTATGGTTCGATGATGCCGCTGTCGCAGGTCGCCACAGTCTCCGCGCCCGAACCGCGGATGCTGAGCGTGCAGGTGTGGGATAAATCGAACATGACCCCGGTGGAAAAGGGCATCGCCCACGCCAATCTGGGCCTCAATCCGATTATCGACGGTCAGACGCTGCGTCTGCCGATCCCCGATCTGACGCAGGATCGCCGCAAGGAACTCGCAAAGCTGGCGGGCCAATATGCCGAAAAGGCCAAGATCGCGATCCGCAACGTGCGCCGCGATGCGATGGAAAGCCTGAAGACCGACGAGAAGAAGAAGGAAATCTCGGAAGACGATCGCAAGCGTTCCGAAGAGCAGGTGCAGAAGCTGACCGATCAATACGTCAAGGAAACCGACGAGGCAGCCGCCAAGAAGGAACAGGAAATCCTGACGCAGTGAGTGGCTGCGACGCCTCCTTTTCCGTTCGCCTCGAGCGTAGTCGAGAGGCCTTGCGCCAGTGTCTCGACTTCGCTCGACACGAACGGAATGCGTGGGGACAGTTTTGACTACCGACCGCGCCAGGCATGTCGCCATCATCATGGATGGCAATGGCCGCTGGGCCAAGAAACGGGCGTTGCCGCGCGCAGTGGGGCATCAGCGCGGGGTCGAAGCGGTGCGGCGGCTGGTGCGCGGGCTTGGCCCGATGGGGCTGGAATGCCTGACGCTGTACGCCTTTTCTTCCGAAAACTGGAAACGGTCGGAAGACGAGGTTGATGATCTGATGAACCTGATGCGCAAGTTCATCAAATCCGATCTGCCCGAATTCGTCGCCAACAACGTCAAACTGAAGATCATCGGCGATTGGCAATCGCTCGCGCCCGATATCGTCGCGATGCTGGAAGATGCGCTGGCGCAGACCGCAAACGGCAATCAGACGCTGGCGGTGGCACTGAATTACGGCGCGCAGCATGAAATTGCGCGGGCTGCGGCCAAGGCGGCAGCGGAAGGTTCGGTGACGGTGGATAGCATCGCGGCCAATCTCGACACCGCCGATCTGCCACCGCTCGATCTGCTGATCCGCACCAGCGGCGAAATCCGCTTGTCGAATTTTCTGCTGTGGCAATCGGCCTATGCCGAGATGCTGTTCGTTGATACGCTATGGCCCGATTTCGAACCTGCGCATCTGGCGCAGGCGCTTGATGATTTTGCCCGGAGGGAGCGGCGCTTTGGCGGACGGTAAGATCAGAGTGCGCAATCCCAAGGCAGGCGTGACCGATCTGCCGGTGCGGCTGGCTTCGGCCATCGTCATGCTGGTGATCGCAGGCGGGGCGCTGTGGCTGGGCGGTTGGTTCTGGACCGCATTCGTGCTCGCACTGGGGCTCGGTGTGCTGTGGGAATGGAACAAGCTGGTGGGTCGCTTCGGCGCATCGGCTGTGGTTGAAACCCTGTGGTTCTTCGGCGGGGTGATCTATATCGGCGGGGCGGCGCTGGCGATGCTCGTGGTGCGCAACGGGCGGCAGGTGTTTCCGTTCGATCCGCAGGCCACAGGATATGGCCCGTTGGAAGTGCTTGCAGCGTTCATCCTTCCCGTCGTTGCCGTCGATGTCGGCGCCTATTTCGCTGGTCGCGCCATCGGCGGGCCGAAGATCGCGCCGCGCATCAGCCCGTCCAAGACCTGGGCCGGGCTTGGCGGCGGGGCGGTGCTGGCCGCGCTGGTGGGCGTGGTGGTGGAGATCAGCGATTTCGGCCCGGCGGTCATGCCCGGCTACACCGCGCTCGGTCTGGGTATGGCGGTGGTCGGCGGGGTGCTGATCGCGGTGCTCGCGCAGGCGGGCGATTTCTTCGAAAGCTGGATGAAACGGCGCGCAGGGGTGAAGGACTCGGGCGCGCTGATTCCGGGGCATGGCGGGCTGTTTGACCGGCTCGACGGCTTTCTCGCGGTGTTCTTCATGCTGTTTGTGATTGCCACAGTGCCCGTTTTGCTGGGATGATGCGGGGATGACACGCACGCTCACCCTGCTTGGTGCCACCGGATCGATTGGCGCATCGACGCTCGATCTGGTGCGGCGCAATCGTGACGCCTGGCAGATCGACGCGCTGACCGCCCATTGCAGCGCGGCGGAACTGGCGGCGCTGGCGATTGAATTCGGCGCGAAACTTGCGGTGGTCAGCGATGAGAGCTGCCTGCCCGAATTGCGCGATGCGCTCGGCAGCAGCGGGATCGAAGCCGCAGGTGGCCGCGCCGCGCTGGTCGAAGCAGCTGCGCGTCCGGTCGATATGACGGTCGCGGCGATTGTCGGCTGCGCAGGGCTGGCCCCGGTCATGGCGGCAATCGAACGCGGCGGCACCATCGCGCTCGCCAACAAGGAAGCGCTGGTTTCGGCTGGCGAAATGATGATGGAGGCGGTCTCCAAGCACGGCGCGACCCTGCTTCCCACCGATTCCGAACATAATGCGATTTTCCAGTGCCTCAGCGGCAATCGCATGTCCGATGTGGCGAAGATCACGCTGACAGCCAGCGGCGGCCCGCTGCGGACATGGTCGGCCGAACGCCTTCACGCTGCCACTCCCGCCGAAGCCGTGGCGCATCCGAACTGGTCGATGGGGGCGAAGATCAGCGTCGATTCGGCCACGATGATGAACAAGGGGCTCGAATATATCGAGGCCTATCACCTGTTCCCCGTCGGGCTCGAAAAGCTGGGCATTGTGATCCACCCGCAAAGCGTGATCCATTCGATGGTCGAGTTCCGCGACCGGTCGACGCTGGCACAGCTTGGTCCTTCGGACATGCGCGTGCCGATCGCCTCGTGCCTTGCATGGCCGCGGCGGATGGATACGCCTATGCCCGCGCTGGATCTGGCAGCGATTGGCGAGCTGACCTTTTTCCCGCCTGACGAAACCCGTTTTCCCGCCACACGGCTGGCGCGTGAGGCGATCCGGGCAGGGGGCAGCGCGCCCGCAATCCTCAACGCCGCCAACGAAATTGCGGTCGCCGCTTTCCTCGCCGGTCAGATCAGGTTCACCCGGATCGCGGCACTGGTCGAAGAGACGCTGGCCCGCAGCAATGATGCGCCGCGCCCTGCCAGCCTTGATGAAGTGCTGGCCGTAGACCAATCTGCAAGGCTGCAAGCCCGCAGCCTGCTGGAGACCAACGCCCTTGTTTGAAGCACCCCCTTTCTGGATGTACGTGGTCGGGTTCCTGCTGTTGCTCGGCCCACTGATCACCTTGCATGAACTTGGCCACCTGCTGGTCGGCCGGTTGTTTGGCGTGAAGGCGGATGCCTTCTCGGTCGGGTTTGGCAAGGAACTGGCCGGCTATACCGATAAGCAAGGCACCCGCTGGAAGCTGTCGGCGCTCCCGCTGGGCGGCTATGTGCAGTTCAAGGGCGATATGAACCCGGCGAGCGTTCCGGATGCTTCGGCTCCGCGCGAGGAAGGCAGCTTCCAGCACGCCGCCTTGTGGAAACGCGCTCTGATCGTGGCGGCGGGGCCGGTCACCAATCTTGTGGTGGCAATCGCCATTTTTGCCGCGCTGTTTGCCATCATGGGCAAGCCGACCATCGCCGGGGCCGAGGATTCGCGCACCATCGGTGCTTTTTCCGAAGACAGCGTGGCACAGCAGGCCGGGATGCAGGTGGGCGACACCATTATAGCCATCAATGGTTCCGAAGTGATCGATTTCAGCGATCTCAAGACGCAGGTGGCCCTGCGCCCCGCCACGCGGATGGTGTTCACCGTGGAACGTGCGGGAGCCGAGCTTGATATTCCGGTGACCACGGCGCGGGTCGGCATAGCCGACAAGTTCGGCAACAAGACCGATATCGGCTTGCTGGGCGTTGCACCTTCGGGCGGAGAATATGTGCTGGAAGATGTGGGCGTGATCGAATCGATCCCGCTCGCCGTCCGCCAGACCGGCGAAGCCACGATGATGATGATCACCGGTATCAAGCAGATCATTGGCGGCGAACGATCCATCAAGGAACTGGGCGGCCCGCTGAAGATCGCGAAATACTCGGGCGAACAGATGAGTCTTGGTCTGGTTGCCTTTATCCAGCTGGCCGCGATGATCTCGCTTAATTTGGCATTCATCAACTTCTTGCCAATCCCCGCGCTGGATGGCGGGCATCTGGTGTTCTACGCGGCCGAGGCTATTCGCCGCAAGCCGGTGGGGCCACAGGCGACCGAGTGGGCTTACCGCACCGGCATCGCGCTGGTGCTGACGCTGATGGTGGTGGTGACGGTGAATGATCTGTTCTCGCTACCCCTGTTCGGAAGTTGAGGCCGGGCCGGGATGCGCGGATGGTTTGCCGTGCAAAAGCACGGTGAGCGGGGCGCAATCCGCGCCCCGGCGGCTTGATTGCGCAAGGCACATCGGGCAGAGGCGGGAACCGTGGCCGAGGCACGATCCGGTTGGGGGTCGCGCAAAGTCACTTGCAAGTTTGCACGTTCAGGGTCGCAGGGACGTGACACGGACGGTTGGAACGGGATTTTAGCTGCATGAACCGAATGAGCGAGACGGGCGCAGTGCCGGTCAATGGCACTTCAGCACGTTCGAAAGCGCGGCGCGGCCGCTATGCCGCGATGCTGTGCTGTGGTTCGATGCTGGCCGGCATGCCCGGCGCGGCCTTTGCGCAGGCGCAAACCGGCGCACCCCAGCCGCAGCCTGCTTCCCAAGCTGCTCCGCAAACCACTGGCCAAGCTACTGCGGCGCCCGCACCTGCCGCCAGCGCCAACGTAATCAGGACAATCAACGTCGTCGGGGCCGAAAGGCTCGAGCCGACCACTATCCTCAGCTACATCCGGCTGCGCGCCGGGCAGGAATACACCGCGGTTGCCGCTGACGAGGCGCTTTCAGATCTCTACGCGACCGAGTTGTTCGCCAACGCGTCGATTGCCAATAACAGCGGCAATGTTGTCATCACCGTGGTGGAAAACCCGGTGATCAACCGCATCGTGCTGGAGGGCAACGAGCGCCTCAAGCCCGACAAGATCCTGCCCGAAATCAAGCTGTCGCCGCGCCAGATTTTCACCCGTTCCAAGGTGCGCGCCGATGTTTCGCGCATCATCGAATTGTACAAGCGTCAGGGCCGTTTCGCCGCCAAGGTCGAACCCAAGCTGGTGCAGTTGCCGCAGAACCGGGTCGATATCGTGTTCGAGATTTCGGAAGGCCCGAAGTCGAAGGTGCGCCAGATCAACATTCTCGGTAACGAGAAGTTCAAGGACGGCGAACTGCGCGGCGAAATGGTGACCAAGCAGGCACGCCTGACCAGTTTCTTCAGCTCCAACACCAGCTACGATCCCGATCGTCTGGCGTTTGACCAACAGAAGCTGCGCCAGTTCTACCTGACCGAAGGTTACGCCGATTTCCGGGTTGTTTCGGCGGTGGCCGAACTGACGCCCGATCAGCGCGATTTCATCATCACCTACGTGGTCGAGGAAGGCGAGCGGTACAACTTCGGCGAGGTCAAGGTCGACAGCCAGCTGCGCGACTTCGACAGTGACGTGATGAGCACTCAGCTGCCTATGAAGGAAGGCGATTTCTACAACGCCAAGACGGTCGAGGACACGGTCGAGCAGCTCACCGAGCTGGCAGGCCGCTTCGGTTACGCCTTTGCCGACGTGCAGCCGCGCTTCAGCCGCGATCCTGAAAATCTCAAGATGAACGTGACTTTCATCCTGCGCGAGGCGCCGCGCGTCTATGTCGAACGGGTGGATATCAACGGCAATACGCTGACGCAGGACAAGGTCGTACGCCGCGAGTTCCGCCTGGCAGAAGGCGATGCCTTCAACAGCCTGGGCGTGCAGCGCACCACCGCGCGCATCAATTCGCTGGCCTATTTCCAGGAAAACTTCGAAGTCAGCCAGACCGAAGGCAGCGCGCCTGACCGGATCATTCTGGAAGCGAACGTCGAGGAACGCCCCACGGGCGAATTGCAGTTTTCGGCCGGTTTCTCGTCAATCGAACAGTTCATTCTGGCAGGCTCGATCCGCCAGCGGAACTTCCGCGGTCGCGGGCAGACGATCGGGCTCAGCGTCAACTATTCGCAATTCTCGCGCTCGGCGCAGGTCAGTTTTTCCGATCCCTATATCTTCGATCGCAATATTTCCGGCGGGATCGATATCTACCGCCGCGATTTCAACAGCTTCAACTTCACCAACCGCGATCGCAACACGACCTTCAAGCAATCGACCACCGGCTTTTCGATGCGTGCCGGTGTGCCGCTGACGGAATATATGTCGCTGATCGGCAGCTACACGCTGAACTACGAAGACGTGACGCTCGACGAGAACCTGTTCTTCTCCGATCTTGATGGTGACGGCAGGCGCGAATGCGATCCGCTGCTGGCCGGGCGTTTCCTGTGCGATGCCATCGGCACGCGGTTGAGCTCGATCGTCGGCCTGAGCCTCAATTATAACTCGCTGAACTCGCGGATACGTCCTTCCCGCGGCAAGACCGTTTCGCTCAGCAGCGAATTTGCTGGCCTGGGCGGGGACGTGCGCTACGTACGGTTCCGCGGCCGTGCGCAGCAGTTCTGGGGTCTCGGCAATTCGGGCTTCATCTTCTCGGTTCTGGCTGAAGGCGGCACGATCATACCGCTGAGCGAAAGGACGGGCGAGGGCGTTGACGATATCTTCCTCAACGACCGTTTCTTCCTGGGCGAACCCCAGTTCCGCGGCTTCCGGATTCGCGGCGTCGGCCCGCGCATCCTGACCCAGCGTTATGTGACCGGCGCCGATGGCACTCCTGTGCTGATTACCGATCGCAACCAGACCCGCGACGACGCCATTGGCGGTCGCAATTACTATCTGGGCCGCGCCGAGCTGGAAATTCCGCTTGGTTCGGGCGCTCGCGAATTGGGTCTGCGTCCCTCGATCTGGGCCGACATCGGCGCGCTGTGGGGCGTGGAAACGCCGGTTCTGCAGGACAACCCGACCGGTTTGCAGCAGCGTGATGCGCAGGGTAACCCGCTGTTCCTGACTACCCGTCTTGACGACGCCGGTCAGCCGGTGCTTATCGGCGGTCAGCCGGTGCTTGATGCCACCACCGCCGCTTTTGCGCCCGATGGCACCGCTAACGAACGGTTTGTGCGGCAGGGCAGCGCGATCAGGGAAACCTTCCTTGGCGATTCGCCCAGCCCGCGTATCACCGCCGGGATCGGGGTGAACTGGAACTCGCCCTTCGGACCGTTCCGCATCGATTTCGCCCAGACCATCCGCAAGGTGCCGGGCGATGACGAGCGCCGCTTTACATTCAACGTAGGAACCCAATTCTGATGACTATCTTCAAGACGATTCTCGCTCCGGCTGGTCTTGCTTTGACCGCGCTGGTTGCGCTTCCCGCTCAGGCCCAGGTCGAAGGCCGGATGGCGACGGTCGATGTTTCGCGCACGATCATCGGCACCACCGCGTTCCAGAACGCCTACGAACAGATCAACCAGACCTACGCGCAGCAGAACGACCTGCGCCGTGCCAAGGCGCAGGAGCGCCAGACGCTGCTCGGCTCGTTCGACACCAATGGCGACAAGCAGGTTGACGATGCCGAACTCGCTGCCAAGCAGGGTTCTGCCGATTTCACCAAGCTGCAGACGCTGGAGCAGGAAATTCAGGCACTCAACAACCAGATCGACGGTGCGCGTATCTATGCGATCGAACAGATCATCGTGCAGTATGCCGCCGCCTTGCAGGACGTGACGACGCGCGACCAGATCAAGGTCGTGATCGATCCGGGCTCGCTGCTCTATGCACCGCCGGAAGCCGACATCACCCAGAAGGTGACCACTGCGCTGAACGCCAAGGTGCCATCGGCCGGCGTGGTCCCGCCGCAGGGCTGGCAGCCGAGCCGTGAGGGCGTGTCTCTCTATCAGGAAATCCAGCAGCGTCTGATCGCCGCGCAGATGGCGCAGCAACAGCAGCAGGCCCAGCCTGCCGCCACCACTGCGCCGGTTGGCCGCTGATACTGACGGAGCACGAGTAATGAGCGAAGCGGGTAACGCACCGGCCGAGGTGCTGGATTACGACATCGTCAAGATCCTCAAGGCCTTGCCGCACCGTTACCCGCTGTTGCTGGTTGACCGGGTCAGGTCGATCACGCTGGGTGAGCGGATCCACGCGGTCAAGGCCGTGAGCATGAACGAACAGTTCTTCCAGGGCCATTTTCCCGGCGCGCCGATCATGCCCGGCGTGCTGCAGATCGAGGCGCTGGCGCAGGCTGCCGGCATTCTCGGTATCGAGACAATGGAGCTGGCTGGCACCGGCAAGCTAGTGATCTTCATGGGGATCGAAAACGCCAAGTTCCGCGCCCCCGTGACACCGGGCTGTCTGCTCGACCTGCACGTCGAATTCACCCAGAAGCGCAGCCGCGTCTACAAGTTCAAGGGTGTGGCAAGCGTCGAGGGGAAGACGACCTGCGAGGTCGAGTTTACGGCCATGATGACTGATCCGCCCGCCTGATCGCGGGAGTCGTCATCCGAGGTTGCATTCCCCCGCGTTCCCCACTAAGGCGCGCGCTTCCCATTCATAGCAGCGCCGGTCGGTACCGGCGCCACGCTGCAAAGGACACGCATCATGAAGGCCGAAGGTCACCCCGATTACCACCTGATCACGGTCAAGATGACCGATGGTACCGAATATCAGACCCGTTCGACCTGGGGCAAGGAAGGCGACACCATGTCGCTTGAAATCGACCCCTTGAGCCACCCGGCCTGGACCGGTGGCCGTCAGCAGGCTTCCGAAGGTGGCCGCGTGGCCCAGTTCAACAAGCGTTTCGGCGGGCTCAGCCTCAAAAAGTAAGATGCTGTGCGGCCCACGGGCCGCGCGCAACAGTTCGCGGTCGCAAGACCGTGGGAGGAAGGCGGCCTGACGGGGTCGCCTTTTTCGTTTCTGGCGTCAGCCGTGCCATTCCTTTTCGCGATACCATTTGGTGATCACGTATTTGACGCCCTTACGCACTTTCATCCCGTGATGCAGCGTCGCGTGGTTGACGCCTCCGTCGGATAACCGGTTGTTCCAGCACAGCAGTTTGCCGACTTCGGGCTGGAACGTCTTGTCCAGCAGCTTGAACCGCGTTGCGCCGCCTGCTGCGACATCATTGAGATAAACCATGTAGGTCCAGGTGCGGTTGCCCGAGAGCGCGCAGAACTTCTGGAAATCACGCCCGCCCGGCGCAAAGAAATCCGTGTGCGGTTTGAACTCCTGCCCGACATCGTAACGCTGGCCTTGCAGCGGTTCGCCAAACGCCGGGTCAATACCGGACAGCGCGGTGATCATCGCTTCGATCTGGCGGACTGCGGGAAGATCGGCGGCAAGATCGCAGGTCTCGCTGGTGCGGAACACCGGATCGCCATTGTCATCCGCGATAGTGGACGGGCGACGATCCTGCTCGATCAGCGCGATCAGGGCCGCACACAGATCGGGGTCTGCGAATCGCCTGTGCTGGAACAGTTCGGCCTTGGGGCTGGGCAAGCGCTGCATGCCTGAATGCGCTGAAAGCCGTGCGGCGATGGATTCGCTGGTCTGGTTCATCGCTTTCAAGGATAATTCCGGCGCAAGACTTGGCAATGGTTTCACAGGCCGCGTAACAATCTTGCGTGCAAACCATGGGAAAACAGTTTTCGCTTCCCTTGAACAGGCCTTTGTGCAAGAGGCGCGAACCCTGCCGAAACCGGGGTTGACCGCGCATCAGCCATGCGTAAACCGCGCCTTCTTCGCGCGGGCTTGGCAGCGACCGTTACGGTGGTATGCGGGCAGGGACATGTGGCGACCGTAGCTCAGTTGGTTAGAGCGCCGGTTTGTGGTACCGGAGGTCGCGGGTTCGAACCCCGTCGGTCGCCCCATCATCCCCTCCCGGCCAGTTTGGTTCCGCGCCGGACAGGGGACTGATATGACCGCGTTCTGGGCCGAACCCGATTTCGATGCACACGAACTTGTGCAGCTGGTGCATGACCGGGCAAGCGGCCTGACAGCGATTATCGCGGTGCATTCCACCCATCTCGGCCCGTCAGCGGGCGGCACCCGTTTCTGGCATTATAATGATCCCGCAGGCGCGATGCGCGATGCGCTGCGCCTGTCGCGGGGCATGAGCTACAAGAACGCCATGGCCGGTCTGCC
The DNA here is from genome assembly GCF_001296025.1 of Porphyrobacter sp. AAP60. Classification (GTDB taxonomy): domain Bacteria; phylum Pseudomonadota; class Alphaproteobacteria; order Sphingomonadales; family Sphingomonadaceae; genus Erythrobacter. The sequence goes on from NZ_LJHV01000002.1 coordinate 214,868, forward strand.
GATGGGCGGGGGCAAGGCAGTGATTCTGGCTGATGAACAGCGGATCAAGACGCCCGAAATGCTCGCCGCCTTCGGCGATGCAGTCGAAGGGCTGGGCGGGCGTTACGTCACCGCCGAAGATGTCGGCATTTCCGAGGCGGATATGGTCGCCGTTTCGAGCCGCACGGCGCATGTTTCGGGGCTTCCCGTTGCGGGCGAGGGCAGTGCGGGCGGCGATCCCGGCCCCTTCACCGCTTACGGCATCTATCTCGGGATCAAGGCGGCCGTGGCGCACAAGCTGGGCAAGGATAGCCTCGCGGGCGTTCACGTCGCTGTACAAGGTACAGGCAGCGTCGGCGGCGGGGTTGCCCGCCTGCTGGCGAAGGACGGCGCGAAGCTGACGCTGGCCGATATCAACGCTTCGCGCGCCGCCGCGCTCGCGCAGGAACTGGGCGCGGCAACCGCCAGCACCGATGCGATCATGGAAACGCCGTGCGACGTGTTCAGCCCCAATGCGCTGGGTGCGATTCTCGATGATGCAGGCATCGCCGGGCTGGATTGCGCAATTGTGGCGGGCGGGGCGAACAACCAGCTGGCCCGGGCCGGTCACGGCGCCTTGCTGGCGGCGCGCGACATCCTTTATGCGCCCGACTATGTCATCAACGCGGGCGGCATCATCTCGGTCGCGACCGAGTATCTGGCGCGCAATCAGGGGCGCATCGGGGACATTGCCGAAGTGAACGCGCTGGTGGCGCAAATCCCCGGAAGGCTGGAACAGATCTGGCAGGAAAGCGCGGCGACGGGCATTTCGTCCGATGTGGTGGCTGACCGGATGGCCCAGAAGCTCATCGGGCGCGGCTGAAGCAAGCTTTGCACCGGGAACGAAACACCCGTTGCACCATTTGCTCTCTTGTCGGGAACGGGTGTAAGGCTACAAGCCCGGCCAGACGCGAAAACCCATGCACATTTACGCCAACCCCACCCGATTCCTTGCCCTTGCAAAGTGGCTGACACCGTTCCTGTTCTGGGGCGGGCTGCTGCTGTCTGTCGGGTCTGTGGCGTGGGGCCTGTTCATGGTGCCGCCAGACCGGCTGATGGGCGAGACGGTGCGCATCCTGTTCATTCACGTGCCCGCCGCATGGCTGGGCATGGGCGGATGGGCCGGAATTGCGATTTCCAGCGCCATGCTGCTGATCTGGAAGCACCCGCTCGCCGCGATTTCCGCGCGGGCGATTGCCGTGCCGGGCATGGTGTTCTGCGCGATCTGCCTTGCCACCGGATCGATCTGGGGCCGTCCGACCTGGGGCACCTGGTGGGAATGGGACGGGCGGCTGACTTCGATGCTGGTGCTGCTGTTTCTTTACGCCGGATATATCGCCCTGACGCAGGCCACCGCGCGCGAGGGCGGGTCGAACAAGATCGCCGCGATCTTCGGGATTGTGGGCGCGGTCAATGTTCCGATAATCAACCGCAGCGTGGTATGGTGGAACTCGCTTCACCAGCCGCCCAGCATCACCGCGGGCAAAAGCGCGATCGAGGCGACATTTCTGGTGCCGCTGCTGGTCGCCGTGGCGGGCTTTTCGTTATTGTTCGGCGCGATTGTGCTGATGCGGATGCGCGCCCTGATCGCCCAGGGACAGGTCGAGGCACGCCTGCGCCGCCGGGCGCTGGATGATGATGCGCCGCTCGCCGCTGCTCCGGCGATGGAGCAGGCATGATGCGCGAACAATTGAACCAGTGGGATTTCGTGCTGTTGGCCTATGCTGTCGGCGGTATAGCACTGGCGGCGCTGATCCTATGGGCATGGCGCGCGATGACGCAGGCCGAGGCACGGCGCGATGCGACCAAACGGCGCTGACAGGAAACCGAAATGAAAGCCAAGCACCAACGTCTGATTCTTGTCGTTATCGCATTGGTGGCGATCATCGGTGCCGGGTTGCTGGCGGCGTGGAGCCTGCGCAATCAGGCGAATTATTTCTACCTGCCCGAACAGATGGCCGCGACCCCGCCCGAAGTGGGGCAGGCGGTGCGTCTGGGCGGAATGGTGCAGGCCGGATCGATCAAAACCGAAGCCGACGGCGTAACAGTCAATTTCATGGTCACCGGCAACACTGCCGACGCGATCCCGGTGCGTTACAGCGGTATCCTGCCCGATCTGTTCGTTGAAAATTCGGGTGTGGTGGCCGAAGGAAGCCTTGGCCCGAACGGCGTGTTCATGGCCACCAACCTGCTCGCCAAGCATGACGAGAATTACGTGCCCAAAGAGCTGGAAGGCATGGGCACGCAGCAGGCCGCCAAGATGGCTGCCGACACCACAGTGGGTCTGGATTAGCAGCGTGACACCAACGAGGGCCAAGCAATGATTGCCGAAATCGGATTGGCTGCCCTGTGGCTCGCCGCTGCGCTGGCGGTGCTGCAAATGGTTTCGGGCGCGTTTGCGCTCAAGGCCGCCGAAGGCGAGGTCAACCCGCTGGCGATCTATGCGCGCCCTGCCGCCGTGGTGCAGGCCTTTCTGGCCGTGCTGGCTTTCGCCTTGCTGCTGTGGGCCTTTGCGATCACCGATCTTTCGATCAAACTGGTTGCCAGCAATTCCCACTCGATGAAGCCGCTGGTCTATAAACTCACCGGCACCTGGGGCAATCACGAAGGATCGATGCTGCTATGGGTCGGCGTGCTGGCCGCGTCGGGCGGATTGCTCGCCGCATTCGAGCGTCGCCTGCCCGAACGCACGATGGGTGCCACGCTGGCGGTGCAGGGGTTTGTGGCGCTGGGATTTTACGCGTTCCTGTTACTGTCTTCGAACCCGTTTGAACGGTTGCCCGTACCTGCGATGGAGGGCACCGGATTGAACCCGCTGCTGCAGGACATCGGCCTCGCGATCCATCCGCCAACGCTTTATGCAGGCTATGTCGGCCTTTCGGTCGCCTTCAGTCTGGCGATGGGCGCATTGCTCACCAATCAGGTCAACCCGGCCTTTGCGCGGGTGCTGCGCCCGTGGGTGCTGGGGGCATGGGTACTGCTTACCTTCGGGATCGCCGCCGGATCATACTGGGCCTATTACGAACTGGGCTGGGGCGGCTGGTGGTTCTGGGACCCGGTTGAAAACGCCTCGTTGATGCCATGGCTTGCGGCGACCGCGCTGATGCATTCGGTCAGTGTGCTGGCCGCGCGCGATGCGCTGCGGACGTGGACGATCATGCTGGGCGTGCTGGCCTTTTCGATGTCGATGCTGGGCACGTTTCTGGTGCGGTCGGGTGTGCTGACCAGCGTCCATGCCTTCGCCGTCGATCCCGAACGCGGGGCGTTCATCCTTGTCCTGCTGCTTCTCTATATCGGCGGGGCGTTCACCATTTTCGCCCTGCGTGCGGGCGCCGTGGCCGAGGGCAAGCGCTTTTCCTTCTCCAGCCGCGAAGGCGCGCTGGTGTTCAACAACGTGATGCTTTCCGCGATTCTGGCGATCGTGCTGCTAGGCACCCTTTACCCGCTGGTGACCGAGGCATTCGACGTGCGCGTTTCAGTCGGCCCGCCTTATTTCAACCCGGCAAGCGCGATTTTCGCGGTGCCGATGTTCCTTGTCATGGCGGTTGGCCCGTTGCTGCGCTGGAAGGAAGACAAGCCTGCGCGCATCCAGTTTGAAATGCTGATGCTTGCGGCCGTGCTGATCGCAGTGATCGCGGTTACGGCGATGGTTGGCGACTATCCGTTCCTGCCACTGCTCGGCCTTGGGCTGGCTGCCGCGCTGGCACTGGCATCATTCCTGCCATTGCGCGGACGCAAACTCGCCCGTGTGCCCCTGGCAACCTGGGGCATGGTGCTGGCGCATTTCGGCGTGGCGGTTTCGCTGTTCGGGATGGCTTGCGAAGGCGCGTTCAGTCAGGAACGGCTTGCCGCGGTCGCTCCGGGTGGAACCGAACAGGTCGGTGATTTCAGCTTCACCTTGCAAAGCGTAACGCCCGTGGCGGGGCCAAACTGGACAGCACTGGAAGCGCGCATTGCCGTCAGCCGCGATGGCGGAGAGCCGGTGATCCTTGTTCCTCAGGCCCGCAATTTCTGGTCGCCGCAGCAATCGACCAGCGAAAGCGCGCTGCTGACCCGCTGGGACGGACAGCTTTACGCTGTTCTCGGCAATCAGGCCGCAGACGGGCGCTGGCAAATCCGCATGTGGTGGAAGCCGTTTGTGACGTTCATCTGGTACGGCGCATTGCTGATCTCGCTGGGCGGCATATTGGCAATCGTCGGCCGCGTGCGGGTTGATGTGAAGCGCCGCCATGCAAGCGAGGTGGGCGAAGAGCGCCGCGCCGATCTCGCGGCACTGGGCGCTGCTGCGCCGGTGCCGGCGGAGTAAGCCATGCGCAACCGTTTGTTCCTGTGGGTGCCGCTCGCCCTGTTCGCCTTTTTCGCGGGACTGGCAGGCTATATGCTTACGCAGGAAAAGAGCCAGTTCGTCGAAAGCACGATGATCGGTGAGCCGCTGCCGGACTTCGCGTTGAAGCCCGCGTTTGAAGGCCTGCCCGGAGCGGCCAAGGCGGACTTTGTCGGCACCAAGCCGCGCCTGCTGAATATCTGGGCGAGCTGGTGCCTGCCCTGCATTGCCGAAGCCCCGCAGCTTGAAGCACTGCAAGCGCAGGGTGTGGAAATTATCGGCATCGCCATTCGCGATCGGCCTGCCGATGTTGCCAACTTCCTCACCCGTTATGGCAATCCCTACAGCCGCGTCGGGGCAGACGATATTTCCGAGGTGCAGCTCGCCATCGGATCGTCGGGCGTACCGGAAACCTTCGTGATCGATGCGGCGGGCGTGATCCGGTATCAGCACATCGGCGATATCCGCGAAGATGACGTGGCGCTGCTGTTGGCGGAACTGGAGAAGGCCCGATGATCCGCGCTGTGCTGGCTTTCCTCGCAGCGCTGCTTGCGATGCCCCTGACCGCGCAGGACGCAATGCCGCCTGCGCCCTATGCCTATAACCAGCTCGACGATCCCCGGCTGGAGGCCGAGGCCACCGCGCTGATGCACACGCTGCGCTGCCTCAAGTGCCAATCGCAAAGCATCGCTGATAGCGATGCGCCGATGGCAGGCGACATGCGCCATCAGGTGCGCAGCCGCATTCTGGCAGGCGAAAGCCCGGATCAGATCCGCAGCTGGTTGATTGCGCGCTATGGCGACTATGTCAGCTATAACCCCACCGTCAGTGCGACGACGTGGCCCTTGTTTGCAATTCCTGTGGTGCTGATCCTGATCGTCGGCGCGGTGTTGGCACGGCGTCTGGGCAAGCGGCGCAGCGACGCTGCCGATGGAGAGCCGACATGATCGAAGGCTGGCTGGCAGTGGGCGCTTTGGCGCTGGCGGCATTTGCGTTTGCGGTGCTGGTTCTGAAGCTCCCGCGTGAAGGCCTGACGCTGTTCGGCGCGGCGCTGGTGTTCGGCCTCGCAGGCTATGCCTGGCAGGGCGTGCCCGGTCAGCCCGCCGCACCCAAACAAGGGCCTGTTGCCGCGGCCAGCACGCAAGGCGAGGCGATGGTTGAAGGGCGCGCCGCTTTGTTCGATCGCACGCAGCCGCCACCATCCTATCTGTTGACCTCCGATGCCTTTGCCCGGCGCGGTCAGTTCGCCGATGCGGCGACGATGCTGCGGAGGGGCTTGGCCGAGAACCCGGATGATCAGGAAAGCTGGCTGGCGCTGGGAATGGCGCTGGTTGGCCATGCCGATGGCTTTGTCACGCCGCCGGCCGTGCAGGCTTTTTCGCGGGCCAAGGCGGTTGATCCGGCCCATCCGGGCGCGGAATACATTCTTGGCGTGGCCTACCTGCAAAGCGGTGAAGTCCGCGCGGCGCGCAATGTCTGGGCCGGACTTGTCGCAAATTCCCCGCCCGATGCGCCTTGGCGTGCGGATCTGGAGGCGGAAATCGCCCGGCTGGATGACATGATCGCCCGCGCTCCGATGTTGCAGGGGCAATAGCAGCATTATGTCTCCAGCTTGTCACCGGCGCGGCAATGTTGCAGGTGCGAAAGCGTAGTGCTAGGCGCGCGGCCTTTCCGGCCAGTGTCCACTAGACGAGTCGTCTGGACGGGATGGGCAGTACCGGAGCAGCGGGAAATCCGATTGAGATGATCACCACAGCATCACCCGCCGCTTCGGCCGCTCATGCCCATGGGCCAAAAGCCTCCACCCTGACGCTTGCCGCAGGCGCAGTTGGGGTGGTTTTTGGCGATATCGGCACCAGCCCACTTTACGCGTTTCGCGAAACCTTCGCTTCGCACAACGGCGTGCCGGGCATCACCCCGGATGCCGCCCATATCCACGGGGTGTTGAGCCTCGTGTTCTGGTCGATGATGATGGTGGTGACGCTCAAATACGTCTTCACCATCATGCGCGCCGACAACAAGGGTGAAGGGGGCAGTCTGGCGCTGCTGGCGCTGATCCGCCGCGCATCGGACAATCGCCGGTGGACCGCGCCGCTGATCCTGCTGGGCGTGTTCGCCACGGCACTGTTCTATGGCGATAGCATGATTACGCCCGCTATCTCGGTGCTGTCTGCCACCGAGGGTCTGCAATACATTGTCCCCGGCTTCAAACCGTGGATCGTGCCGACAGCGGTGGCGATTCTGGTATGCCTGTTCGCGCTCCAATCCCGCGGGACGGAACGGGTAGGCAAGCTGTTCGGCCCGATCATGCTGACCTATTTCGGCATGCTGGCGACGCTTGGCGTGATGCATCTCTCCGCCAATCCGGCAATTATTCTGGAAACGATCAATCCGCTGAATGCGGTCAATTTCTTCGTCACCGATGGCTTTGTCGCCTTTGTCGCGCTCGGCAGCGTGGTGCTGGCGGTGACTGGGGCCGAGGCGCTTTATGCGGACATGGGCCACTTCGGCCGCAAGCCAATCGGCATTTCGTGGCTGACCTTCGTGTTTCCCGCGCTGATGCTCAATTACATGGGTCAAGGCGCGATGGTGCTGTCGCAAACCTCGCCCGAGGCGGCGGCAGCGTTGATCAAAGATCCGTTCTTCCTGATGATCCCTGATATGGTGCGGGTGCCGGTCATCATCCTCGCTTTGCTGGCCACGATCATCGCCAGCCAGGCGGTGATTTCCGGCGCTTTCAGTCTGACTCAGCAGGCGATCCAATTGGGCTTCATCCCGCGGATGGACATTCGCCACACCAGCGCTTCGGCGGCAGGGCAAATCTATATTCCGGCGATCAACTGGGGCCTGATGGTGATGGTGATCCTGCTGGTTCTGTTCTTCCAGTCTTCAAGCAATCTGGCTGCCGCCTATGGCATCGCGGTGACGGGCGCGATGTTCATCGACACGCTGCTGCTGGCCGCGGTGCTGCTCTCGCTGTGGCGCTGGCCGCTGTGGAAGGCGCTGCCGCTGGTGATCGCCTTCCTGATCGTGGATGTCGCCTATTTCGGCGCGAACCTCATCAAGGTGCCGCAGGGCGGGTGGGTGCCGCTTGCCATCGGGTTCGTGATCTTCACGCTGCTGACCACATGGGCGCGCGGACGCACGCTGATGCGCGAACGGATGAGCGAAAGCGCGCTGCCGCTGGAGATTTTCGCCAAGTCGGCCAAGAACTCCGCCTTCCGCGTCCCCGGCACAGCGATCTTCATGGCATCGAGCACGGCAGGCGTGCCGTCTGCGCTGCTGCACAACATCAAGCACAACAAGGTGCTGCACGAACGTGTGGTGATCCTGACGATCAGCATTGCCGATGTCCCCTATGTCGATCCCGAAGCGCGCTGCGAGATGACCGATCTGGGCGACGGATTCTACCGTGCCGTGCTGCATTATGGCTTCATGGAGGAAACCGACGTGCCGCTCGGGCTGAAAAAGCTGGAGCGCTGCGGCGGCACCTTCGACATGATGCAAACCAGCTTCTTCCTTTCACGCCAGACGCTGCTGCCTTCGGAAAAGCCGGGAATGCCGCTGTGGCGCGAGAAGATTTTCGCGTGGCTGCTGCGCAATTCGGCAAGCGCGATGGATTTCTTCAAGCTGCCCACCAACCGCGTGGTGGAGCTGGGGAGCCAGGTGGAGATTTAGAGGCTCCGCCGCTTAGCCTGTCGCCTGTGAGAACGATGCAGGCAATCGGACGGAAATTTCGCGAGCCAGCATGGCGGGCGATTGGTCTGTGCTATCCACTTCGATGTCATAACGCATGTGTGCGTGCACGACGTCAATCTGCCCTCGCGCCTGACCAATCACCCGATCACCGCGCGTGATTTCCCGGCGATCGAGTTCCTCGGGAGAGCAATGCACGCCGACGAATATAGTCTCGATGCCCGAAAGGACTTCCATCCAGTCGCGGCGCAGTTCTTCGGTGAAGATGACTTCATCGCAGATCAGGTCGACGCCGCACCTGGCGATAGCTGCCACAGAGCGGTGATGCGCCTTCAAACATGTCAGCCCAACTGGCCCGAAATTCAGCCGAACCAGATTGCGCTCGTCGCGGTCGAAGAAAAAGCCTTCGCTATTGTTGTGAAGGCGGTCGGGCAGCATCGCAAAGGCATCGTCGATACCTGTCATGCAGTAGGGGCGTACAAGCTGAGCTTGAAGGGCGCGTGCGATGCTCGTCTTTCCCGCCGAAGTCGTGCCGTTGAGAAAAATCAGACCCATCGCACATCTCACCCCGTCGGCGGTTCGTCCTTGAGCACCTCGTCCTTGTCCTCGAAACTCAGCCCGTGCTTCAGCAGCATCGGGATCTGGCTGAAGGTGAACAGGAAGGTCAGCGGCAGGAACACCCAGATCTTGGCCCACAGCCAGCCTTCGAAATCCATCTGGGCGCGCAATACTTCATTGAGGCCCGCCAGCGCGAGAAAGAACACTCCCCAATTGCGCGACAGCTTGAGCCAACCTTCGTCCGACAGACCCTCGAATGCGGCTTCGAGCAGGATTTTCAGCAGTGCCTTGCCTGCAAAGAACCCGGCCAACAACACGACACCAAAGCTGGCGTAGATGATCGTCGGTTTCAGTTGCACGAAGGTCGGGTCGCCGAAGAAGATCGTCAGACTGCCAAAGCCGACGATCAGTGCGGTTGAGAACCACAGCATCGGCGATACCTTGCCAAGTCGCAATTTCGACACCAGCAGCGCGATGACGGCAGCGACCATGAAAGCGCCGGTGCCATTGATGATCGCGCCCAGTTCTCCTGCCGGATTGGGCGTTTCCGGCGCGCTCCAGCGATAGACGCCGAGAAACACCAGCAGTGGGCCGTAATCGACCGCGACGTTGAGCCAGCTTGAGGCCGGGGACTTCTCTTTCCCCGTTCGTGCTGAGCTTGTCGAAGCACTGTCTTTCTCTTCCAACGTCACGCTCCAAGAATGAAAAAAGCAGCCCTTCGACAAGCTCAGGGCGAACGGTGATGGGATGAGGCTAAGCCACTCCTGCAATTACGCGCGCCACCAGATCGGGATCGAACGGGCGCAGGTCTTCCATTTTTTCGCCCACCCCGATGGCGTGGATCGGCAGGCCGTATTGCTCTGCCGCTGCCACCAGCACCCCGCCGCGCGCGGTGCCATCCAGCTTGGTCATGATCAGGCCGGTGACGCCGGCGACTTCCTTGAACACGTCGATCTGGGCCAGCGCGTTCTGGCCGTTGGTGGCATCCAGCACCAGCACCACATCATGCGGGGCTTCGGGATTGATACGGCCGAGGACGCGGCGAATTTTCGCCAGCTCCTCCATCAGCTCTGCCTTGTTCTGCAAGCGGCCTGCCGTATCGACGATCAGCGCATCGATACCGGTATCGGTTGCCTGTTTGACCGCGTCGAACACGATCGCCGCCGGATCGCCACCTTCCGGCCCGCGCACCAGATCAACCCCGATACGGCCCGCCCATGTCGCCAGCTGGCCGATGGCGGCGGCGCGGAAAGTGTCGCCCGCCGCCAGCAGCACGCCGTAGTCATCCTCCTGAAACAGGTGGGCGAGTTTGGCAATGGTGGTGGTCTTGCCGCTGCCGTTGACCCCGATCACAAGAATTACCTGCGGGCGCGGAAAGGCCGTGATTTCGAGCGGCTTGGCGACCGGGCGCAGGATCGCGGCGATTTCCTCGGCCACGGCCTCGCGCAGTTCGCGGGTGGTAATTTCAAGGCCGAAGCGCTTGTCCGAAAGCCGCGCGCGGATGCGCCCCGCCGCAGCCGGGCCAAGGTCTGACATGATCAGCGCGTCTTCGACCTCGTCCAATGTCGCATTGTCGAGCTTTGCCGCGCCGCCCACCCCGGCAAGATTGGCGGTCAAGCGTTCCGAGGTTTTGGCGAAGCCGCCGAACAGGCGCTGGCTCCAGCTGGATTCACTCATGCGAGCAGGCCTTCCTTGACCCTTTGCGTTGCAACATCGACGATCTGCCCGGCTTTTACAGCAGGGGAGAGCATCACGCGGGCGTAATTGGGGGCATAGCCCGTGCCGTCGCGTTCGGCGAGGACGGGCAGGGTTTCACCCACAAGGCTGGCGAGCCATGCGGCGCGGCGGGTGGCGGCGCGGGCGCGCAGGTCTGCCGCGCGGGCCTTCACCACATCGCGCGGTACCTGCGGCATCCTTGCCGCAGGGGTGCCGGGTCGGGGCGAGAACGGGAAGATATGCGCGTGGACGATATCGAGTTCGTCGATGATCGACAGGTTATCGCCATGGTGCGCGATGGATTCGGTCGGGAAGCCTGCAATCAGGTCTGCGCCGATGGCAACGTCAGGGCGCAGCGCCTTCAATCGGGCAACCAGTTCTACCGCGTCGCGGCGAAGGTGACGGCGCTTCATGCGCTTGAGGATCAGATCCGCACCGTGCTGCAAGCTGAGGTGCAGATGCGGCATCACCCGCGCCTCGTGCGCAAGCAGTTCGAACAGGGCTTCGTCGATTTCGACGCCGTCCACCGATGACAGGCGCAGGCGGGGCAGGGCGGGGAAGGCATCAAGGATCGCCGCGACCAGCACGCCGAGCCGCGGTGCGTCAGCCAGATCATGGCCCCATGACGTCAGATCGACCCCGGTAAGCACGACTTCTTTTGCGCCCACGGCCAGATGAGTTTCCACCTCGCGCAGCACTTCGGTGACGGGAAGCGAGCGGCTGACCCCGCGCCCTTGCGGGATGACGCAGAAGGTGCAGGCGTGATCGCATCCATTCTGCACCGCGATGAAAGCGCGGGTGCGGGCAGGAGCGACGGGAGCGGCTCCGCCAGCGATGTTCCATGCCCTTGGATCCAGTTTGGCGGCGTTGGCGATCAGGCCGTCAACTTCGTCCATCCTGCCGATTTCGGCCCGGTCGATCTCTGCCGCGCAGCCGGTCACCACCAACCGCGCCTGCGGATGATCGCGGCGCGCGCGGCGGATTGCTTTCTTCGTCTGGCGCACGGCTTCGCCCGTCACCGCGCAGGAATTGATAACGACGAGATTCTCCCCGCCCGCCAGCATCGCCCGCATCTTTTCGCTTTCCGCGATGTTCATGCGGCAGCCGAGGCTGATGATATGCGGCGCGTTCAAGCCTGCGGTCCCCCGGCGTAATCGGCCCAGTCGAAGGTGCCGCGAAATGCCTCGGCCGCAGGGCCGCTCATCAGGATGGTGCCGCCAGCCTGCCATGCGATCACCAGATCGCCGCCGGGCAAAGTAACGCGCACCGGGCTTTGCACCAACCCGCGCCGGATCGCCGCCACGGCGGTGGCGCAGGCCCCGGTGCCGCAAGCCTGGGTCAGGCCCGCGCCGCGTTCCCACACCCGGAGGCGCAAATGATCCGGCCCGGCAAGGCTGGCGACATTCACGTTCACGCGTTCGGGAAACAGCGGATCATGTTCGATCACCGGGCCAAGCGTTTCGAGCGGCACGGTATCGGCATCGTCAACAAAGAAGATCGCATGCGGATTGCCAACATTGACGGCCATCGGTGCGGTCAATTCGTCCCAACCCACCGGCATGGTGAAGCTGTCCATCGGGTAGGCAAGCGGGATCGCATCCCAATCGAACCGGGGTGCGCCCATGTCCACCCGGGCACCGCCATCCAGTGGCTCGAGCGCAATCGGCCCGCCGCTTGTCTCGATGGTGACAGGTGCGCCGTGCAATAATGCGACTGCGCGGCTGGCATTGCCGCAGGCTTCCACCTCGCCGCCATCGCTGTTGAAGATCCGCATCCGGAAAGCGTGCGTGTCACTGGGTTCCAGCACGATCAGCTGATCGCAGCCGATGCCGGTGCGGCGATCGGCAATGGCGCGGGCTGCCTGCGGGGTCACGACAGGCAAGGGCGCCGCGCGCCCGTCCAGCACGACGAAATCGTTGCCGAGCCCGTGCATCTTGATGAAGGGAATGCGCATCGTCACGGCTGCGCATCTATGCACCGCTGCGCCTCACGTCCAGTCCCGACCCGCCATGGGGCCGGGCCATCTTAGTGCCGCTCCCGTATCAGCCCTTGGCTGAACGGTGCGGCGATGGCATCGGCAAGTTGGTGGCTGCGGTTTCGCGTGCGGTGATCGGACTGCCCGTTCTCACAACCAGCCTGCCAGCCAAATGCAGCCTTTGACGTACCGTCTCGCTGTCTTCGGGCACCCCGTAAAGATAGCCTTGCGCCTTCAGCCGTCCCAGCGGCTTTAATGCCTGCAGGATGGCATCATCCTCGACCCCTTCGGCGGTCAGCGGGAGATCCAGCCCCCGGCCGAGAGAGACAATGGCTTCGACGATCCGCGAACGCCCGCCGGGCTTGCGCAGTTCGCTGGTGAAGCTGCGATCGATCTTGATGCGGTCAAAGGGCAGGTGATGCAGTTGTTCGATACTGGAATAGCCGGTACCAAAATCATCGAGGCTTATGGTCACCCCCTGATTGCGCAGGCTGGTGATCATCGATCGCACCATGCCGATATTTTCGTGCAGGCAGCTTTCGGTAATCTCGATTTCCAGCCGCTGCGGCGGGAAGCCTGTTTCCACCAGCATCTTGAGCAAGCGCTGGGCAAACCATGGGTCGCGAAGCTGAACCGGGGAGACATTGACTGATAGGGTCAGGCCATCATCCCACTCGCGCGCGTCGACAAACGCTTTTTCCATCAGGCGTTCCGACAAAGCGGCGATCACGCCGATTTCTTCGGCAATGGGTACGAAGATTTCAGGGCTGATCAGGCCGAGCTGCGGCGATTTCCAGCGGGCGAGCATTTCAAAGCCGACAAGCTCGCCGCTTTGAACATCCACCTGCTGTTCGTAAAAGGGCACAAATTCGTCCTGTACCAACCCGCGCCGGATGCCGACTTCGAGTTGATTGCGGAACCGCAATTCGCGTTCCATGCTTGGCTCGAACCAGAAAAACCGGTTCCGACCCTGCTTCTTTGCGTGGAACAGCGCGATGTCGGCGCGGTGCATCAACGTGGCGGAATCGGATTCGCGGCAGATGCTGCCATCGGCTTCATGATCGGCGGCCAGTCCGATCGATGTGGTCATTTCGAGCGTCAAATCCTGGAGTTCAAACGGCAGCGACATTTGTTCGAACAGGCGGATCACCAGATCATCCACACGTTCGCGCTGGGTGGCGGGATAGGCCATGACAAACGCGAATTCATCGCCGCCGAGTCGCGCCAAACGTGCATCACGGGGCAATTGCCCGCGGACCCGGTCACACAGCATCACGAGCACCGCGTCGCCTGCGGTGTGGCCGTGCATATCGTTGACCTGCTTGAAATTATCGATGTCGATCATGCAATAGGCGAGAGCCTCGCCGCGTTCCTCCGCGCGGATACGCAAGGCTTCGGTCGCGTCGGCCATGCTGCGCCGGTTAAGGCAGCCAGTCAGCGGATCGGTGGCCGCCAGTTCCTGCGCGCGTGCTTCGGCGCGGCGGCGCTCTGCAATCTCGCGGGTCAGTTCGCGGTAACGGCGCCACCCGAAAAGCACCAGTGCGACGTTGAGCAACATCGCGCTGACCATGATATTGTCAGGACGGGGGCCTCCGCCCAGCAACGAATCCAGTGCCTTGGGCAGAACCGATCCACCGGTTCCGACCAGCAGGATGATCGCAGCGGTCGCAATGCCCAACGCGATAAAATCGCGTTCGGCTGCGTTCAAGGCGTTGTCCGGCTCTTGATCCATCGAAATTGTTCGCCCCACTCACCCGGCGCCAACTAAAGCAATGCTTTCGGCGACCCGGACCGGTTTGTCAGATCACGCTAAAGATCGGGTTAATTTGCGGCGGTTGCGATGCCCGGGGACTTGGCGATCGGCGAAGCGGCAGGCTATCGGGGCGCTTTGCTGCAAAACGGAGCGCGCCGCTGCATGGCTTACTGGTTGATGAAATCCGAACCATTCAAATACAGCTGGGATGATCTCGTCGCGGAAGGGGAGGGCACGTGGGATGGGGTGCGCAATTATCAGGCGCGCAACAATCTGGCAGCCATGCAAGTCGGGGACGAGGCGTTTTTCTACCACTCGCGCGAAGGGCTGGAAATTGTCGGTATCTGCACCGTCAGCGTAGCAGGGATTACCGACCCCACCGACGAGACGGGCAAATGGGCGGCGGTCAAGATCAAGCCCGGGCAGAAGCTAGCGCATCCGGTAACGCTCACCGCAATCAAGTCAGAACCGCGCCTGGCTGAAATCCAGCTGATCCGGCAATCGCGCCTGTCAGTCTGCGCAATCACGCCGCGCGAATGGCAGATCATTTGCGAGATGGCTGGAGGGTAGGCTTGGGCAGCTTATCGCGCCAAAGCAACCACCTGCCTTGCAAGTCACGCCTGAATGGAACATTACAAAAGCTTCTCTCTTATCCAGTTCAAACGGCACAAGACCAGCCGTTGATAAATAGGAGATTATCATGGGTAAGCTGACCGAAAACATCAAAGGCAATGTCAACGAAGCTATTGGCAAGGCCAAGCAGCATTCGAACGATCCTGAAACCAAAGCCGATGGCGCCAAGCAGGAACTGAAGGGCAAAGCCCAGCAGGCCAAAGGCGACATTCAGGGTGCCTTGGGCGACGATATCTAAAATCGTTCACTGAATACTTACGAAAGGCCGCTCCTTTAAGGGGCGGCCTTTTTATTTGCGTTTCCCAGCGGGCCTCGCCCTTGCGCGCAGTCCGCTGATCGTTGCTCCGCTCGCGGCAATGCGTTCAAGATCGGTGAGCGCGTGGATCAGGCGGATGCCACCGCGGCTTTTGGCTTCATCAAGCGCGGCGATAAACTGCGCTGTGCTTTCGACACGCGTGCTCCATGCGCCATAGGCCGCGCCCAATGCGGAGAAATCGGGATTGGCGAGCGTGGTGGCGGATACGCGGCCGGGATATTCGCGTTCCTGATGCATCCGGATCGTTCCATAGGCGCCGTTGTCGATCACCACCACGATCAGATTGGCACCATATTGGGCAGCGGTGGCGAGTTCCTGTCCGTTCATGAGGAAATCGCCGTCGCCGGCCACGGCAACGATGGTGCGTTCGGGATATCGCAATGCGGCGGCAATCGCGGCGGGAACGCCGTAACCCATCGCGCCGCAGGTTGGGGCCAGCTGGCCCGGATAGGCCGCATAACGCCAGTAACGGTGCCACCAACCGGCAAAATTGCCCGCGCCGTTGCAGATAATCGTGTCGGCCGGAAGACTATCACGCATGGCAGCAACACAAGCGGCCAGATCAATGGCAGCGTCCGACGCAGGCGGTGTCGCCCATTCCAGCCATTCGCGGTGCGCCTCGGCCCCGGCATCGAACGGGATGATCCCCGCGTCCTCCCATAGTGCAGCACATTCGGCAAACTCATCCACTCCGCAGCATAGCGCCAGATCGGTGCGGTAGACCCGGCCCAGCTCTTCGGGATCGGGGTGGATGTGGATCAGCATCTGCCCCGGATGCTCCAGCGACGGCACGGTATACCCATCGGTCGTCGCCTCTCCCAGCCGCGCACCGACGGCGACGACCAGATCGGCCTGCTTTACCCGTTCGACCAGCTTGGGATTGGGGCCGTAACCCAGATTTCCGGCAAAG
Organism: Porphyrobacter sp. AAP60; assembly: GCF_001296025.1. Lineage (GTDB taxonomy): Bacteria > Pseudomonadota > Alphaproteobacteria > Sphingomonadales > Sphingomonadaceae > Erythrobacter. Next base: position 230,767 of record NZ_LJHV01000002.1, read on the forward strand.
ACCGGGCAATCCGGACGGATAGCGTCCTGCCGGCGGAAGGCGGTGGCCACAGGCAGGCCGATACGTTCGGCAAATTGCTGGAAATAGTCACGCGCCTTGCTGTTCCAGCCAGCACCGCCGATGATTGCGACCGGGCTCGCAGCATCAGCGATCATATCGAACATCGCCTGCATTGCATCAGGGCAAGCGGCCTGCGCGGTGCGGGTGACGAAAGGGCGGGGCGAGAGGGCGGCGGACACCTGCTCAACCAGCATATCCTCCGGCAAAGCCAGTACCACCGGGCCGGGCCTGCCATTGATCGCAGTCGCATAAGCGCGGGCGATATATTCGGGAATGCGCGCCGGATCATCGATGCGGGCAGCCCATTTGCAGATGGGGCCGAAGAACGCCGCGAAATCGATCTCCTGAAAGCCCTCGCGCCCCTGCATCCCGCGCGCGACATCGCCGACAAACAGGATCATCGGCTGCGAATCCTGATGGGCGACATGCACGCCGATGCTGGCATTGGTCGCACCGGGGCCGCGCGTCACAAAGGCAACGCCGGGACGCCCGGAGCCTGCCGCGCCCATAGCGCCATCAGCGCAGGCCATGAACGCCGCGCCGCCTTCCTGGCGGCAAGTGATCACGTCGATTTCCGGCCGGTCTGGCAAGGCGTCCAGCACCGCGAGAAAGCTTTCGCCGGGCACGGTAAAGATCCGCTCGCACCCTTGCGTCGCAAGGCATTCTACCAGCAAGGTAGCCGCGCTGCGCGGGGCATCTGGGCGCGTGGAATCAGGCACGAAACATTCTCCCATCTTGTAAGCTTTGGCCTCTACCGCCGGGGGCAGCGCGGCGCAAATTCTCCCGCAAGGTTAAGACCGCCCTGATCATGTCCCACCCTGCAACACTTTGCGCGCACAGGTTCCAAAAGGTTAAGAAAGTCTTAAAGTCTCCGCCAAGAAATGGAGACTCGCAAAATGCGTCGCAGCTTGGTTCTTACTGACGAAACGGCCCGCCACTGGTTCCGCGCCAGCCTGCCGCCACATGTGAAGCGCGACTTGTTTCCGATCCCGGCAGAAGCCTTGTGGCGGCTGACAATGGCGGATGTGCGCGGCTTCGCCAGCACCTATGTCGCAACAACGGCTGCGGTACTCGCCTTCATCATCTAGAATGTTTCGGGCGGTCGCAGCGCTTCGGTGGCGTGCAGCTTGCGCGCCAGCTGGGCCGAAAACAGGCACAGGATAAGGCTGACCAATAGCTGTTCCTGCAGCGGAATACCCAGCACACCCAGCGCGCCCGCCACGCCTGCCCCCACCACCATGAAGATCGACGAGATGAAGTTGTTCGCCGCGACCGAACGCGAAGCCTCGCTCTTGTCGACACGGGTGGTGAGAAAGGCATAAAGCGGCACCACGAACATCCCGCCTGCAACCGCAATCAGCAAAAGATTGACAATCAGCGCCAGCGCCAGCGGTTGCACCAGAAATTCGCCCACCGTGAACAGTTCGCCTGCCGGTTCAAGATTCCACACCCGGCACAATGCATAAAAACCGATCAGCAACACACCAAGCGCCATCACCGACCGCGCCGAATAACGCGCCGAGATATCGCCTTTCAGCAACGCATTGATCGAAACCGAGCCAATCGCGATACCGGCAGAAAATGCCACCAGCAGCACAGCGGCGACCTGTTTGTCAGCAAGCAGCACGTTCTTGGCGAGCGGGATGAACTGCACAGAGAGGATCGCCGCGATCGTCCAGAAATAACTGATCGCCAACACCGAATAACGCAATTCGGGATTGCCCATCGAAAAGGTGATGAGCGATTTCGATGCGCGGATCGGATTCCAGTCCACCTTGGTTTCAGCGCATTGGGCAGGCGCAGGCGGGACAAACCGGCAGGTGGCATAGCCGATCAGCGCGATCAGGATCACACCAACGATACTCCACATGATCGGCAGCGCGCCGCCCAGCATCATGCCGACAAGGATCGCGAGATAAGTGCCTGCTTCCACCAGTCCGGTGCCTGCCAGCACTTCTTCCTTGTGCAAATGCTGCGGCAGGATCGCGTATTTGATGGGGCCGAAGAAGGTGGAATGCACTCCCATCGCAAACAGCGCGACAAACATCAGCGGGATCGCAAGGCTTTCCACCTGCATGCCTCTGGCGGCCAGCAGCAGGCCAGTGGCACCAACCGACATGATCAGGATTTCGGCAAACTTGATCCAGCGGATGATCTTGGTCTTGTCCCGCATGTCGGCCAGCTGGCCTGCTGTGGCGGAAAACAGCACGAAGGGCAGCACGAAAACCGCCGTCGCCACGCCGCTGATCAGCGTTTCGGTCTCAGGCGAATCATACACCTGATAGACCACGAACAGCACCATCGCGTTCTTGTAGAGATTGTCGTTCAGCGCATTGAGCAGCTGGGTCAGGAATAACGGCAGAAAGCGCCGCTGGCCCATAAGATGCGTCGATGTGGTCATCCGGTAATTTTGCCAGTGCTTCCCGTTACGTTATTGCCGGACATAGCGGGGGCGCGGCCATTCACAAGTGTGCTGAAGAAAGCGCCAGACTGCGAACAGGCCACGCGATTGGGGTTTTGCGTAGCGGAAAGCCGCGCTAAGCGGGGATCAGTCATGTCGAGCCTGCCCAACATTCTCACCCTGTCGCGCATCTTTGCGGTGCCGATGCTGGCGTTTTTCCTGTGGTGGCCCGAATGGCGGCTGGGGTATCTGATCGGCTTTGTGCTCTATTGCGTGATCGCAATAACCGATTTCTTCGATGGTTATCTGGCACGCTCCTACGGCACCGTTTCGAAACTGGGCATATTCCTCGATCCGATTGCCGACAAGATCATGATCGCTGCGGTCATTCTGGTTCTGACCGCGCAAGGGTTTCTGCGCGGGCCTTGGGCGGGGGATGTCCATGTGATCGCCGGGCTGGTCATTCTGGTGCGCGAAATTGCAGTGAGCGGCCTTCGAGAATTTCTCGGCGGATTGCAGATTTCGATACCGGTTTCGAACCTCGCCAAGTGGAAGACGACGTTTCAACTGGTGGCGCTGGGAGCGCTGATCCTTGGCGGGGCGGTGCATGGCCAGCCGTGCCAGTCGGTGTTCGAGGCTTGTGGCAGCATTGCAGAAAGCTGGGTTCATCTGGTGGGGTTGGTGGCGCTATGGACCGCAGCGGTGCTGACCTGCATCACCGGCTGGGATTACCTGCGGGTCGGTTTGAAGCACATGGATTGAAGGGTTGTTGCGAAGGCCAGAGGGTGCCGCTTTCGGGTGCGATTGCGGAACATCGTCATCTTAATCGAGACGAACAGTGTTGCCTTTCAAAAGCCCCGAGCAAACCGCCCCCTCGACGCGCTGTCCTGAGGGAGCTTTGGCTTCGAACGCGGTTGCAAAGACGTCACCTTGCCCACAATCGAAATAGGCATAGCCCGTGATCTGCACTTCTGTGTATCCTTGCGCATTCAGAACATTGGTGGCGCGATCAGGTGTCGTGCAGGCCACCGGGGCAGCAAAAGGAAATGCAGCTATCAGCGCGATCCCGACCCCGATCTGCATCAATTTTTTCCGCCGCATCGTAGGAAAGATGTCACATATCAATGATGTCCGCAACGGGGCTCCGTCCGGAACGGCAGCTTTTGCTGGTCTACCGTGACTAAGCTACCATGCGTTCAATTGTGATGCGCGATATGATCTCCTCGCCTCAACCCGCCCGCAGTTCTTCCGCCAGCAACAGGAAATCGGCCTCGCGCGGGGAGTTTCTGCGCCATGCGAGCACAATTTCGCGCTTGGCGGTGGGGCTGTCCACGGGGCGGGCGACGACCTGGGTTCCGGCGAGAATGCCTGCCTTCAGCGCCATTTCGGGCAGCATGGTCAGGCCCAGATCATTGTCGACCAACTGCACCAATGTGTGCAGGCTGGTGCCGATCATCGCCGCACTGGCGCGCAGTTCGGCGCGATTGCACGCCGCCAGCGCGTGATCGCGCAGGCAATGGCCATCTTCCAGCAGCATCAGGCGGCCCTGATCGATCATATCCGGCTTGATCGTCGCGGGCGGATCGCGCGGGTCATCCTTGGGGAAGGCGATGAACAGCCGGTCGTCTGCGATGTGCGCGATCGCCGCATCGCCGGTGTCGAAGGGCAGGGCCAGAAGCACGCAATCGACCCGCCCGTGGCTTAGCGATTCGAGCGCGTCGTGACTGGTTTCCTCGCGCAGCAGCAGCTTCAGATCGGGTCGTTCGCGCTTAAGACGGGGCAACACGCGCGGCAGCATGAAAGGTGCGATGGTGGGGATCACGCTCATCCGCAATTCGCCCGATAGCGGCTTGCCCGAAGCCTGTACCAGATCGGCAAGCTCTTCCGCCTCGCGCAGCAACCGGTTGGCCTTGGCCACCACCTGTTCGCCCAGCGCAGTAAAGCGCACCACCCGGCGCGAGCGCTCCACCAGCGTCACGCCCAACAGGGATTCCAGTTCGCGGATGCCTGCCGACAGCGTTGATTGCGACACGAAGCTGGCATCGGCCGCACGCCCGAAGTGGCCGTGTTCATGCAGCGCGACCAGATATTGCAATTGCTTGATGGTGGGCAGGTAAGTGCTCATGCGCGCGCGCTCATTCCGCTGCCAGCGTGCCCGGCTCGTCGGCGTCCAACACTTCTACCGGATCAGCCGGCTCCACTACCACCACATCGTCGATATGCGTCATCTTGAGGCGACCCTTTTCGACTGCGAAGGCCAGTTTGCCCTCGACCAGATCAAGCGCGTCCTTGCCGAACACCTCGAACCGCCAGCCCTGCAAGACCGGCAGATCGCGCATGCCTGCGGCGAGCGATTCCATTTCGTCGGCGCGGGTCAGCAGGCGCGGGGCAACGTCGATCTCGCGGGCACGGATCTTGAGCAGCAGCTTCAGCAGATCGGCAACCAGCGCGCCTTCCTTGCCCAGCGGTGCGCCGCGCTTTTCCTTGTCCGGCATCTCGGATTTGGGCAGCGGTTCGGCCTCGGCGATGATTTTCATCAGTCGCTTGCCGATGTCGTTATCTTTCCATGCGGCAGAAAGTCCGCGCACCTTGGCCAGATCGGCCTGCGATTTGGGCGGGTGGCTGGCAATATCGGCCAACGTTTCATCACGCATGATGCGGCCTCGCGGGATGTTCTTGTGCTGGGCCTCGGCCTCGCGCCATCCGGCCAGCGCCTTCATCCGGCCCAGAACCTGGGGGTTACGGCCCGGCTGACGGATGCGTTTCCAGGCAAGGGCGGGATCGGTGATATAGTTCGACGGATCGGCCAGCTTTTCCATTTCGGCATCCAGCCACAAGCCGCGGCCGGTCTTGATCAGTTTCTTGAGGATGCGCGGGAAGATGGTCGCAAGGTGGGTGACATCGCCGATGGCATATTCGATCTGCCGGTCGGTCAGCGGGCGGCGGCTCCAATCGGTAAAGCGCGCGCCCTTGTCGATCGTCAGGCCCATCCACGTTTCGACCAGGTTGGCATAACCGATCTGTTCGGACTGGCTGATGGCCATCATCGCGATCTGCGTGTCGAAAATCGGCTGCGGGGTCTTGCCGGTGAGGTTGACGATGATTTCAACGTCCTGCCCGCCGGCGTGGAAGACTTTCAGCACGTCGTCATTGTCGCACATCAGATCCAGCAGCGGTTTCAGGTCGATACCCGGCGCCATCGGATCGATTGCGGCAGCCTCTTCTGTGTTGGCGATCTGCACCAGGCACAGTTCAGGCCAATAGGTGTTTTCGCGCATGAACTCGGTATCGACCGCGACAAATTCCGATTTGGCGAGGCGTTCGCACAGGTCAGAGAGGGCTTCGGTGGTGGTGATCAGCTCGTGAATTTTCATGTCATCTTTGCTCGTTGGGGCGGAGTGCCGCCCTCGGGATTGAACCCATGTTACCCCGCCCCCTGTACCAAGCTTGGCTTGACAAAGTGCAAGGCTTGCCCTGTTAGCGCGCCGGTAAAGGCCCGGATCAGGCTCACCCTTTTCCGGCTGCCCGGCGCCCTAGCGTCATAGCCTCGGACAGGACAAGAGTTTAGATGCACCCCTACCGCACACACACTTGCGCACAGCTTTCTTCAGCTCAGGTGGGCGAAACCGTCCGCCTGTCGGGCTGGGTGCACCGCAAGCGCGATTTTGGCGGGCTGTTGTTCGTCGATCTTCGTGACCACTACGGCATCACGCAGATCGTTGCCGATGCGGATTCGCCCGCCTTGGCGGTGCTTGATCGGCTGCGGGTGGAATCGGTCATCACCATCGAAGGCGAGGTAAAGGCCCGTTCTGCCGAAACGGTGAACCCGCGCCTCGCCACCGGCGAGGTCGAAGTTTATGCACGCAGCATCACGGTGCAAAGCGCATCGGAAGAACTGCCGCTGCCGGTTGCCGATGAACAGCCATACCCTGAAGACGTGCGGCTGAAGTACCGCTTCCTCGATCTGCGGCGCGAAACGCTGCACAAGAACATCATGACCCGCGTGGCAGTGGTTTCTGATATTCGTGCGCGGATGGCGGCGGTGGGCTTCAATGAATTCTCGACCCCGATCCTGACCGCGTCCAGCCCCGAAGGCGCGCGCGACTTTCTGGTGCCGAGCCGCATTCACGCAGGCAAGTTTTATGCGCTTCCCCAAGCGCCGCAGCAGTACAAGCAGCTGTTGATGGTGGCCGGGTTCGATCGCTATTTCCAGATCGCGCCGTGTTTCCGCGATGAAGATCCGCGCGCTGATCGTCTGCCGGGCGAATTCTACCAGCTCGATCTGGAAATGAGCTTCGTCACGCAGGAAGAAATCTGGGACACGATGGAGCCGGTGATTGCCGGCACGTTCGAAGCCTTTGCCGATGGCAAGAAGGTTACACCGGCAGGCCAGTTCCCGCGCATCGCCTACGATGATGCGATGCTGAAATATGGCAGCGACAAGCCCGATCTGCGCAACCCGCTGATCATTTCCGATGTGTCGCAACACTTCACCCAATCCGGCTTCGGCTTGTTCGAGAAGATCGTCGGCGGCGGTGGTGTTGTCCGGGTCATCCCGGCACCCGGCACCCACGAAAAGAGCCGCAAGTTCTTTGATGAAATGAATGATTGGGCGCGCAAGGAAGGCTTTGCAGGCCTCGGCTATGTCACCCGCAAGGGTGGCGAATTCGGGGGGCCGATTGCCAAGAACCACGGTGCTGACCGCATGGCTGCTCTTTATGCAGAACTCGGCCTTGGCGAAAACGACGGGCTGTTTTTTGCCGCGGGCAAGGAAGCCGATGCTGCCAAGCTGGCCGGTGCGGCCCGTATTCGTGTGGGCGAGGAACTGGGCCTGATCGACGAAGATGCCTTCGCGCTCGCATGGATCGTCGATTTCCCGTTCTACGAATGGAACGAGGACGAAAAGAAGGTCGATTTCAGCCACAACCCCTTCTCGATGCCGCAGGGCGGGATTGATGCGTTGAATGGTCAGGACCCGCTGACGTTGAAGGCGTTCCAGTACGACCTCGTTTGCAACGGCTATGAAATCGCCAGCGGATCGATCCGCAACCACATGCCGGAAACCATGGTCAAGGCGTTCGAGATTGTCGGGCTTTCCAAGGCCGATGTCGAAGAACGCTTCGGCGGCATGTACCGCGCGTTCCAGTATGGCGCGCCGCCGCATGGCGGGATGGCTGCCGGCGTTGACCGCATCGTCATGCTGCTGTGCGGGGTCAAGAATCTGCGTGAAATCTCGCTGTTCCCGATGAACCAGCGCGCTGAAGACCTTCTGATGGGTGCGCCGAGCCCGGCCGAACCACGCTCCTTGCGCGAATTGCATCTGCGCGTGGTGGAGCCACCCAAGAAAGACGGCCCTTCAGCCTGACGTTTCACCGGGCATGACGTTACGGCTTGATAAGCCCCCTCTCATGCCCACTTGCACTTGCCCGCGCCGTTCATTAGGGCGGGCACGAGTTTTTCTAACCCCAGTTCAAGAGGGAATACCATGAGCGATACTGCTGACCGGGTGGCCAAGATTGTTGTCGAGCATCTCGGCGTGGAAGCTGACAAGGTTACTCAGGATGCCAGCTTCATTGATGATCTTGGCGCTGACAGCCTCGACATCGTCGAATTGGTGATGGCATTCGAAGAAGAATTCGGCGTCGAAATCCCCGACGATGCGGCTGAAAAGATCACCACTGTTGGTGATGCGACCAAGTACATCGAAGAACACAAGGGCTAAGCGCGGGGGCTAAGGCCCGCAAGGATGCCCCGGTGTCCGCGCAATCCCGCCGTTTCCTTGAGCAGGAGAAGGCGGGGCATTTGTCTGGCAGCATGTTTGCGGACGCGCGGATCAGGGCTTAGACAGGCTCAGCCCATTTACGGGTTGGGCCTGTTGCTTTTTCGGAGAAGTTGAATGCGCCGTGTGGTTGTAACCGGGCTTGGCCTTGTCACCCCGCTGGGGGCTGATGTCGAAACGACATGGGCCAATCTGATTGCTGGCGAAAGCGGGGCCGGGCAGATCACCCGGTTCGATGCCTCGAACCAGAAATGCACCATTGCATGCGAAGTGAAGCCCAAGGATCACCCTTGGGGCTTCGACCCTGACAAGCGGGTCGATCATAAGGTGCAACGGCAGGTCGATCCCTTTATCGTTTACGGTATCGATGCCGCTGGCCAGGCGCTGGAAGACGCGGGCCTGACCGACATGACCCAGGCCGAGAAAGAACGCACCGGCTGTTCGATCGGCTCGGGCATCGGCGGGCTGCCGGGGATCGAGATCGAAAGCGTCAATCTGCACGAACGCGGGCCTTCGCGGGTTTCGCCGCACTTCGTGCATGGCCGGCTGATCAACCTGATCACGGGTCAGGTGCAGATCAAATACGGCTTCATGGGGCCGAACCACGCGGTGGTGACGGCCTGTTCCACCGGCGCGCACTCGATTGGCGATGCCGCGCGAATGATCATGGCGGATGATGCCGACATCATGCTGGCAGGCGGGGCGGAAGGTACCGTCAACCCGCTTGGCATTGCCGGTTTCGCGCAGGCGCGCGCGCTCAACATGAGCATGAATGACCGCCCGACCGAAGCCAGCCGGCCCTATGACAAGGGCCGCGACGGGTTCGTGATGGGCGAAGGCGCGGGCGTGATCGTGCTCGAGGAATACGAGCGCGCCAAGGCACGCGGCGCAAAGATCTATGCCGAAGTTACCGGCTATGGCCTGTCGGGTGATGCCTATCACGTCACTGCCCCGCACCCCGAAGGCAAGGGCGCCGAACTTGCGATGCGCATGGCCCTGAAGAAGGCGGGCCTCGCTGCGGGCGATATCGATTACATCAACGCCCACGGCACCTCGACCATGGCTGACACGATCGAACTCGCCGCGATCAAGCGCGTGCTGGGCGATGATCTGGGCGGCGCATCGATGAGCTCGACAAAATCCGCCATCGGTCACCTGCTTGGCGGCGCCGGCGCTGTCGAAGCGATCTTCTGCATCCTTGCGATGCGCGACCAGATCGTGCCGCCAACGCTGAACCTGCACGATCCCGACGACGGCACCGAAGGCATCGATTTGGTGCCGCTGGTGGCGAAGAAGCGCGAAGTGCGCGCTGTGCTGAACAACAGCTTCGGGTTCGGCGGCACCAACGCGTCGATCATCATGCAGAAGGTCGACTGATACCGTGAAACGTGCGCGTGGCCTGCTTCTGGCGCTGCTCGTGCTGGCCGCGACAGGGCTGCTGTTCGCGTGGACGTTCCTCGGCTCGGCAACCATTGCCAAGGATACGAACTTCACGATTGCGGCGGGCAGTTCGGTTTCTGCAGTAGCGGACAAGCTGGAGGCTGAAGGGCTGATCACTTCAGCCTCGGGCTTCATGCTGCAAGCCCGCATCTTCGGGTCCGATGCTCCGATCCAGGCGGGCGAGTTCTTGCTGAAGCCGGACATGAGCCAGGGCGATATCCTTGTCGCCTTCCAATCTGGCGATGTCATCCGGCGCTTCATCACGATCCCCGAAGGCATGCCTTCGATCCTCGTGTGGGAACGGCTGATGGCCGAAGAACTGCTTTCGGGCGATGTTGAAGTGCCGCCCGAAGGCTCGATCCTGCCTGATACCTATGCTTTCGAACGCGGTCAGTCTCGCAAGAGCATTGTCGAACAGATGCAGGCGGCGATGGACAAGGCACTGGCCGAAGAATGGGCCAACCGCACTCCGCGGATTGCCGTGGATACCATGCGCGATGCGCTGATACTTGCCGCGATTGTCGAGAAGGAAACCGGCAAGCCCGAAGAACGCCGGATGGTCGCCGGGCTCTATTCCAATCGCGTTCGAACCGGCATGATGCTTCAGGCTGATCCGACGATTATCTATCCGATCACCAAGGGCAAGCCACTTGGCCGACGCATCCGCCAGTCGGAAATTGCAGCGGTCAACGGATACAATACCTACACCCGCACCGGCCTGCCCGAAGGCCCGATAACCAATCCGGGACGGGAAAGCATCGCTGCGGTCATGAACCCGGAAAACACCAATGCTCTGTTCATGGTGGCAGATGGCACCGGCGGGCACTGGTTCGCCGACACGTTGGCCCAGCACAATGCCAACGTCGCCAAATGGTATGCTATCCGCCGCGAGCGGGGCGAGATGTAGGTTTCCCCCGTCATCCCGGACTTGATCCGGGATCGCTAGCGGCTCAGGATTGCATCGTGGCTAACCCTTTTATCCTGACCGCCGCCCTGCCGACTGATCTTGGCGCGTGGGCAGAAGGTATGCGGCGCACGCATTATCCGATCGAGCGCAACCACATTCACGCCCACGTGACGCTGTTCCACGCTTTCGCCCCGTCGCTGCTTGAAGAACTGCGCGGTTTCCTCCCCAAGGTGGCTAGCGAATTCGCGTGCCCCGAAGGCGCGGTAAAAGGGGTTATGGATCTGGGAACTGGCACCGCCATCGCGCTGGAAGCGCGGCAGCTTCTGGCCTTGCGCGCTCTGATTGCAGACCATTTTCATGGCAGTCTGACGGTGCAGGATCTGCATGAACCGCGTCCGCACATCACAGTCCAGAACAAGGTGACCAAGGCAGATGCCCGCAAGCTTCAGGCCAGCCTTGGCCCGGTGCTGGCACCATGGATCGCCAAGGGCCGATTTACCTTTCCGGCGCTGGAACTGCACCGTTACTGCGGCGGGCCGTGGGAGAAACTTGGCAATTATTCCTTTCGGGGGCAAAACAGTCGTTTCTGACAAGGCTGAACGGGGCGATAAATGGGTTCTTTTATTCGGGAGTTGGCGGACCCTGGCAATATTTACGCCCATCTTTCCTATGTCCTGCTGATTGCCTCCATGATGATGACATCGCTGCGACGCCTGCGGATTTTGGCGCTCTGCAGCGGGATCGCCGCAATGTTGCATTTTACCTTGCAGACACGGGACAGCGCCAGCCTTGTCTGGGAAACGCTGTTTGTAGTGGCGAATGCTGCACAACTGGTGATCCTGCTGTACCGATCACGACGGCACGACCTGCGGCCCGATGAACACGAATTGCTGGATCAGGTGCTGCGTGTGCGTGATCCTGCCAGTCGGCGTCGCCTACTGGCATTGCTGCAATGGCGTGATGCCCAAGTGGGCGAAGCTTTGATCGAGCAAGGCGAATGCGAGCCACCGCTGATCTACATCGCCAGCGGAGCCGCTGCGGTCGAGCATGACGGGCAGCAGGTCGGGGTGTGTGGGCAGGGAGACTTCCTGGGCGAGATGAGCCTCGTTTCCGGTGAACGTGCTTCGGCGTCGGTGGTGGTCGCCAATCGCATGCGGATCGCTGTGATTGACCGCCACGCGTTAGAGGACGCCGCCCGGCAATCACCCGAGATTGGCTATGTCTTCGACAGTGCAATCAACCGCGGACTGGCAGACAAGGTTTTGCGCATGAACCAGTCGGCAGCAGCCTCCGGCGCCGTAATTTCAGGCAATCAGGGAATTCCTGATTTGGCCAGTTGACCCAAAGTCCATGTCGCCTTAGATGCGCCGCTGCCCGGATCGAAGCCGGGCCCGAATCCGACTGGGCATTGCCCACCGGATGCCCATGGGGCGGAGTAGCTCAGCCGGTTAGAGCAGCGGAATCATAATCCGCGTGTCGGGGGTTCGAGTCCCTCCTCCGCTACCATCCTTGTTGCAATCCTGTTCATATCCCGATTGACGCACGCTCCAGCGCAAGCTGCAGCCGCGGTCACCGGGGTAGTGGAACAATGTCTTCGACTGTCCTGTTCGCTTGATGATGCTGCATTTCGCAGCCGAGCCGCTCGCCGCATCTTGCGTCTGCAAGCGCCTCATCCAGGCAAAATGACAGGACTTCAACATGGCCAATATCCAGACAACCAATCCAGCGACCGGCGAACAGATCGCGACCTATACTTTGGAGAACAAAGCCGAGGTTTTCGCGAAGATCGAGGCCGCGCAATCGGCATTCCTTGGCTGGCGCGAGAAATCGCATGAAGAGCGTGCACCCTACTTGCGCAAGATCGCGGCAGCGCTGCGCGAGAATACCGATAAGTTCTCCGAACTGATGACTCGTGAAATGGGGAAGTTGCTGCGCGACGGAAAGACCGAGATCGAGCTGTGCGCGCGCATTTTCGAATACACCGCCGAACACGGCCCCGCAAAACTGGCTGACGAAGAGCGTCAGCACAGCGGCGGCAAGAAGCGTGGCATCGTCACTTATGCTCCGATTGGCGTGATCTATTCTGTGCAACCCTGGAACTTCCCGGTCTATCAGCCGGTCCGTGTGCTTGCGGCCAATCTGATGGCGGGCAACGCCGTTATTCTCAAGCATGCCTCGATCTGCACCGGCAGCGGCCTGCTGCTGCGTGACCTGTGCCTTGAGGCGGGCCTTCCGGCCGGGCTGTTCGATGTTATCGTTACAGACCACGATGTATCCGATGAGGTGATCGGGCACGATCTGATCCGCGCCGTCACCATGACGGGCAGCGACGGCGCCGGAAGCCATATCGGATCGCTCGCCGCAAAACACCTCAAGAAGACCGTGCTGGAGCTGGGATCGAACGATGCCTACCTCGTGCTGGAGGACGCCGACATCGAGCTTGCTGTCAAAACCTGCGTGGCAGGCCGCCTCTACAACAATGGCGAGACCTGTGTTTCGGCAAAGCGCTTTGTCGTCACAGATGCGGTTTACGACAAGTTCGTCCCCGCCTTCGTGCAGGCCATGAAGGACGTAGTCATGGGTGATCCGATGAAGGACGATACCCAGCTTGGCCCCCTTTCCAGCCGCGAGCAGTTCAAAACGATCGCCGATCAGGTGAAAGAAAGTGTCGACAAGGGCGCAAGCCTGCTGTGTGGCGGCGATCCAGACGATGCGGCAGGCTGTTATTATCCGGCAACCGTGCTTGCCGACTGCAAGCCGGGAATGCCCGCCCATGACGACGAGCTGTTCGGCCCTGTTGCCGCGATAATCCGTGCGAAGGATGATGAAGACGCGATGCGGATCGCCAATGCCAGCCGTTACGGTCTGGGTGGCGGCATCTTTAGCAAAGACGAAGAGAAGGCCATCCGCCTGGCCCGCGACCATTTCGACACCGGGATGGTACGCATCAACTCCTTCGGTGCGGCGGATACCAACATGCCCTTCGGCGGCGTCAAGAACTCGGGTTACGGCCGCGAACACGGCGGTTTCGGAATGAAGGAGTTCGTGAACGCCAAGGCCATCTTCCTGCCCTCGTAAGGCACGGATGATTCCTCCCGAAAAATTCAACGGAGAACAGAAATGCAAATCCTAGTAGCCGGATCAACCGGCAACACCGGCACGCGGCTGGTGCGCGAGCTTCAAGCGCGCGGCCATGACCCTATCGCTCTTGTGCGGACAAGTTCGGACACATCCGGTCTGCCCGCCACCGTCAAGCAACGCGAGGGTGATCTCACTAACCTCGCCGATAATGTCACCGCTGGTTGTGAAGTGGTGGTGTTTGCTGCTGGCGCTGGCGGCGGCTCGTCCGAAGAAATGACCGATAAGGTCGATCGCGACGGCGCCAAACGGTTGATTGATCTGTCAGCCACCAGTGGTGTCCGCCGCTTTGTCATGCTCAGCAGCATTGGCGCGGGCGACCCGGATCCGGACGGCGATTTGGCCCACTATCTCAAGGCCAAACACGAGGCCGACGAACATCTCAAGTCCAGCGATCTTGAATATGCGATCTTGCGACCGGTTGCGCTGACCGATGATGACGGGAGCGGCGATGTCCGGTTAGGAGACAATGTCGATCCCCAAGGCGAGGCAGCACGCGGTGATGTGGCTAGACTGCTCGCCGATGCAGCCGAGCAGTCCGACTGGGCCGGAAAAGTCCTGAGAATGGAAAGCATTAAACAGCCATAGTCGCTTTGCGGAGGAAGCTGGGCGCGAGTTCTACTTCGCATCCGGACGCCAAACCGGAGTGTGGTTGCCCATCCTTCTGATGAGCCCGGTTTCGAAGTCTATATCTTCGATTGCCGGGCTTTTCAGGTGTGGCTCATCCCCACAGTCTGCCCGCTAACTCGGGTAGCGCAGCCGCATAGCGGGTGACATCTTCGATGCGCCCGGTGCTGACCCGAGAATAGCCTGCCCACGGGCCGTAGGCGCCTCTGATCGCGATGCCTTGTCCGGCCATTGCATCGCGCAAGGCGTTGGCATCCGGCACCTCGACAAACACGAAATTGGTTTGCGACGGCAGCGCCCTCAGCCCGGCTTTTGCTACGGCTTCAATGATCATCGCACGCCCTTCCAGAACCGCGGCGCGCGATTGGTCGAGGAATGCCATATCGTCGTAACTCGCAATTGCCGCCGCTACGCCGGCCAGATTGCCGCCGAAGCTCATCATGTGTGATTTGATGCGCAGAGCATTGGCTTCGCTGGTGATGGCGTAGCCGACACGCAAGCCGGCCATGCCATAGATTTTCGAGAAGGTGCGGCACACGATCACGTCGCTGCCCGCTCGCACCAGATCGATCATGGAATTGTCGTCTGGCAGGTCAGTCAACTCGTTATAGGCTTCGTCGACCAGCAGAGTGGCGTGCGGCGTTACCTCTGCCGCAAAGCGGCGCAGGTCGGTAGGGCTGATCAGCATGCCGGTGGGATTGTTGGGGTTGCAAATCTGCACCAGCGCAGCGCCTTCGGAAACCTTTGCGGCCATTGCCGGCAGATCGACGTTCATGTCAGCCGCCAGTGGCACCCGGATCGACTTTACGCCTTGCCGCTCGCCGTAATTCACGGTCGTGTCCCAGAACAGGTCCGGACACAGGATCGCACCTTCGCGCCCCCAGGCCAGCGCAATGGCGCACAGGATTTCGGTGGAGCCGTCGCCGACAACCACCTGCGACGGCGCAACGCGATGCCGCTCTGCGATCATCGCGGTCAGCCGCTCAAGGCCGCGATCGGTATAATAGCAGCCCATCTTGGCCGTCTCGCTGATTGCACGCAGCGCGGAAGGGGCGGGGCCATAGGGATTTTCGTTGCGACTGAGCAGGGCCTGCCCGATCTTTGGCCCGAACAACGGTTCGGCCTGCGCTTGCGACGCGGCAGCGGCAAGGCTGGAAAGGGGGAGGGCGGAAAGCCCCCCGGCAAGGCTGGCTCCGGCGAGAAAGGATCGGCGCGTTGTCGGCATGGGCAGTTCCTTGTTGGAGAGTGGCAACAATCATCAGATTTTGGCGATCATCAGCACACCGATGAAAGCAAGATAGAGCCCGAAAACGCGGCGCAGCATTGCGGGGGCAAGATGATGGGCCGCCGCCACGCCCAACGGTGCAAACAGCACCGATGTGGCGATCAGGGCAGCGGCAGCGGGCAGATGGACATAGCCCAGCGAGCCCCAGCCACGCCCGCTTTCGCCCAGTCCGATGAGGATGAAGCCGAGGGTCGCTGGCACCGCGATAATCGCTCCCATGCCGGCGGCGGTGCCGATGGCGCGGTGGATCGGCGTTCCGCACACGGTCATCGTCAGCGTGGTCAAGGTGCCGCCGCCAATGCCGAGCAAGGTGGAAAAAATACCAAGCGCGCTGGCGATCCCGGCGCGAGGTACTCCCGATGGCAAGGCGGCAAACAGCGGTTGGCCCTGACGTTCGGGCAAGAGGAAATAGACCGAAAAAGCCAGCACGCCGGCGCCGAAGATCGCCGCGAGATGAACGCCAGAAACCAGGCTGGCAAAGGCGGTGCCGATGGCTGTTCCTATCACCACCCAGACCGCCCAGCCTTTCAGCAGTCCGAAATCTACCGATCCGCGCTTGGCATGGCTGGCGGTCGAGCGGAGCGAGGTGAAGATGATGGATGCCAGCGAAGTCCCCACGGCCACATGCGCGGTCTGGTCAGGCGCAACGCCGATCACGGGCAGCAGGAACATCAGGGCCGGCACCACCACAAACCCGCCGCCGATACCGAAAATGCCGCCGGCAAAGCCCGCGGCCGCACCGGCCATGATCAAGGCGGGAAGCGCAAAAGCAATCAGAGAGAGGTTGCCCATCGGATGCGAAGAGTAATCCCGTTGCCACGATCTCCAAGCGATTTGTTGCACTGCGGCATGGGGTAAATGCCCCATGGTCGCGGCCTGTCATTTCTGCATGCTCTGTCCCATTTCCGGCAGAAGTGCAGTCTGCGGGAGGGCAGCGGGCGTGAAATTATCACTCTGATTGTGTGATGATTTTGCATCATACGAAAAGCAATGCCCGCAAAATGCGAATAATTATTGCAAATTTATGGCATCGCGACACTTATCTTGCATCGCAGCAAAAAAACAAAAGGTGGTCCCAATGCGACTTCGTGCCCTTCTTCTCGCTTCGCTCGTCATGCCCGCCTCCCCTGCGCTTGCGCAGGAAGCTGATACGTCTTTCGAAGATGCAGGTCAGACGATTGTCGTCACAGGTTCGCGCCGTGCCAACCGCACGGTTGGCGACAGCGCCGTGCCGATCGACGTGATCAGCGCGGAACAACTCAATAATACGGGCTTCACCGAGACTGCCCGCGTGCTGCGCGATCTTGTGCCCAGCCTCAACTTCCCGCAACCTTCGATCACTGATGGCACTGACGTGATCCGTCCGGCGACCTTGCGCGGGCTTGGTGCAGACCAGACGCTGGTGCTGCTCAATGGCAAGCGCCGCCACGCATCGGCTCTGCTCAACATTAACGGTTCGGTCGGGCGCGGAACGCAGGCGGTCGACATCAACTTCATTCCGTCTTCGGCGATCGGCCAGATCGAAGTCCTGCGCGATGGCGCGGCAGCACAATATGGTTCCGATGCGATCGCCGGGGTAATCAATTTCCAGCTCAATAATGCCAGCAGCGGTGCGCGGTTTGCCGCGACTTATGGTGGCTACGTTACCGGCATTGATGGCGTGAACGAGATCGATGGGCTGATCCTGGGGGCGAACGGCCAGCCGACGCTTGCTGCCGATGGCACGCTCGCAGTCAATGATACCGGCAAAAAGCTGCGCGTGAACGATGGCGGCGTGTTGACGCTGTCGTCGAACTTCGGCCTGCCGCTGGGCGAAAGCGGCTTCATCAACCTGACCGCCGAATATCGCGATCGCGACGACACCAACCGCACCGGTTACGACCGGCGCCCGCAATACAACACAGTCGGCGGGGTACTGGACCCGCGTGAGGCGACTTTCGACCGCCGCTCGCACCGCTATGGCGATGCACGGACAGAGGATTTCTCACTGTTCGCCAATATCGGCATCCCGCTGGATGAACAGGTCGATTTTTACGCCTTCGGTGGATATGGCGAGCGTCGCGGTAACTCTGCCGGCTTCTATCGCCGTGCTTCAGACACCCGCAACGTGCCAGCGATCTATCCTGATGGCTTCCTGCCATTGATCACTTCCAAATCGGAAGATTGGTCTATCACCGGCGGGATCCGCGGCGAGCTTGGCGGGTGGGATTTCGACCTGTCGGCCCAGTATGGCCAGAACCAGATCGATTATCGCATTATCAACTCGCTGAATGCTTCGCTCGGCGCGGGCAGCCCGACCGAGTTCGAGGCTGGCGGGCTGACCTATAGCCAGTGGATCAACAATTTCGATGTCAGCCGCGACATCGAAGGACTGTTCGCCCGCACCACGCTGGCTTTCGGGGTGGAATACCGGCGCGAATCCTTCCAGGTCAGCCCTGGTGAGCCGGACAGCTTCCGTTCTGGAGGCGTGACCGTGAACCAGAACAATCCGCTCAACAGCAGCACCGCAGGCGCCGCGCCAGGCTCGCAGGTCTTCCCCGGTTTCCAGCCGACGATCGGCGGGGTTTCGGTTGTCGGTGTCAATTCGCGCGAGAACTTTTCGGCCTATGCCGAACTTGATATCGACGTGATCGAACGCTGGAATGTCCAGCTGGCAGGCCGCTTCGAAGATTACTCCGATTTCGGCAGCGACTGGAACGGCAAGATCGCCACCCGGTTCGAGCTGGCTGACTGGCTGGCGCTGCGCGGCGCGGTATCGACCGGTTTCCGCGCGCCGGGCGTTGCCCAGCAGTTCTTCGCGGCGGCAGCGACCAATAATGTCGCAGGCGTGCTGGTGGATGCCGTGACGCTGCCGGTGGGCAACCCGGTGGCGCAGGCGCTCGGATCATCCCCGCTCAAGCCGGAAACGGCGGTCAACTGGTCGGTGGGCGCGGTGTTCAATCCTGTCCCCCGCTTGAATGTCACGGTCGACTGGTTCCAGGTCGATATTGATGACCGCATCGTTTTGACCGAAAACCTGACTGCGGCGCGCGACGCGAGCGGTAATCCCAGCGGCACCGCAACCCAGCGCGCGATCGCTCAGATCCTGAACGATGCCGGGTTCAACACCATTTCGGCAGCGCGGTTCTTCATCAACGGGATCGATACCCGCACCCGCGGGATCGACGCAATTGCCACCTATGGCATGGACATCGGCAGCGAGGGCAAACTCAATCTGACCGCCGGTTACAACTGGACGCAGAACCGCATCACCGGCCGCAATGATACGCCTGGCGCGCTCAATCAGGTGCCGGGGATCAACCTTTTCGGACGGTTGGAATCGCTGCGGATCGAGCGCGGGCAACCGCGGGACCGCGTCAACCTCGGTCTCGATTACGTGCAGGACTTCGCCTCGTTCACCTTGCGTGGCAACCGTTATGGCCGGGTGCTGGCGCCGGGCAATGATGCCTTTACCGATTTGCCGATTGCACCGGCTTGGGTGATCGACGCCGAAGTGCGGATCGAGCCGGTGAACGGGCTTGAACTGGCGGTCGGATCCAACAACCTGTTCGACAAATATCCAACCGCCCAGCCGACAGGAGTGGGCACCGATCCGGTCACCGGCAACCCCCGCAACAATTCGGCCAACAACTACTTCCTGCCGTTCTCCAGCTTCTCGCCCTTCGGCTTCAATGGCCGGTTTGTTTATGGGCGGGTCAGCTACCGGTTCTAAGGTGCCGCCCTTGGGTTGAATAAGGCCGCTTCGGCAATTGCGCGAAGTGGCTTTATTCAGCCGGGTTGGAAGCGGCCAGTGCCTCGGCACCCGGCACGATGATCTCGCGGTCCCCGCCAAAGTCTTCGCGCACCACGATCAGGCCTTGCCTTTCGAGGTGATCGAGCAGGCGGCGCACCCGGCTGGGCGATGAGCTGCCGTAAAGCCGCGCCAGCTCATCGTCTTCAGGCATCGCTTCGCCAAGTGTGGCGGCAATCACCATCGCGAGATACGGGGCCAGGACATCGTCCTCTACACTTTCCACCAGCTGTTCAACATAGGCACGGGAGGTACCTTCCAGCCGGTCAAGCCCGCCGACGCGGTAGGCGAACAAGCGCCGGAAACGGGTGATGTCGATATGCGCCGATGCCACCCCGCGCTGGCGGCAGCGGATGGCAAAGTCGCGGAACAGCGATGTTGCCGGGCGGAAGGTTGCGCCTTCGCTGTCAGCGATCTCGCGCACCACGCTTTCGGCGCTGTGGCTTTCAATGGGTTCTGTTTGCGACGGCGGGGTAGGCTTGGGAGGGGCAGCAGGCGCCGTGTCATTCGCTGACGCGGTGTCTTCGTCCGGTGCGCGTTGCGGCATGGGCGCAGGCAGCGGGCGGGGCGCGGCAAGCTCGTGTTCGATATCCAGCTTAGGCCGTGGCGGCGGCGGCGCGGCGCGGCGCGGGGCCGGGTCGCTCGCGGCTTCGGCCAGCCGGTCAGTCAGCAGCGCCTCCATCGCATCGCCGTCTGCCTCGGGCAGGGGAAGCAAGCCTTTGCCGCCGCCACGCGATCCGGTGCGCACCGAGCCGACGTTGACTGCAACCGGACGGCGGCTGATCGCCGGGCCAAGGCCCAGAAACTGCCCGCGTTGCAGATCGCGGATGCGTTCGGCCTGCCGCCTGTCCATCCCCAGCAGATCGGCAGCGCGCTGCATGTCGATATCCAGAAAGGTGCGGCCCATCAGGAAATTCGAAGCTTCGGCCGCGACATTCTTGGCCAGTTTGGCGAGGCGCTGGGTGGCGACAATCCCCGCCAACCCGCGCTTGCGCCCGCGGCACATCAGGTTGGTCATGGCCGATAGCGTCAGGCGGCGGGTATCGTCTGTCATCTCGCCCGCAGCAGCCGGGGCGAACATCTGTGCTTCGTCGACCACCACCAGCGCGGGATACCAGTGTTCGCGCGGAGCATCGAACAGCGCGGTAAGGAAAAGCGCGGCGCAGCGGATCTGCTGTTCCACCTCAAGCTCGTCCAGCGCCAGCACCACCGATGCGCGATGCTGCCGCACACGCGCCGCCAGTTCCTCGATCTCGCGCGGGGAATAGGCCGCTCCGTCGATCACCACGTGGCCGAAGGCATCGGCCAGCGTCACGAAATCGCCTTCGGGATCGATGATCACCTGTTGCACTTGCCCTGCGCATTCTTCCAGCAGGCGGCGCAGCAGGTGCGATTTGCCAGACCCTGAATTGCCCTGCACCAGCAGGCGCGTGGCGAGCAGCTCCTCCAGATCGATGGCAATGCGCTGCCCGCCCGTATCCCGGCCAATGTCGATTTGTGCGCTCACCTGATCCGATTAGGCAGGTGCGGCCTTCGCGCAAAGGCGGGATGGGGAGTTTTCCAGCGATTACGGCACGGCTGGGCGATTATCCGGTGATCGCATCGCCATTGGACCGCGCTTCATTGAGCATGGTGCAGCGGCGCGCGGGTGCGGGTTCCGCAAGCAGTTTGGCAATCGGAGTGTCACAGCGGCGCTGCCAATTGGGGTGTTCGGCGATGGTGCCTGGCAGGTTGGGCTGTTCTTCATCCCCCAGCAGGTCTTCCAGCGATACCAGCGCAAGGCATGAAGGCGTGCGGGCAATATGGGCGATGGCGGCATCGACCACCGGGGCAGGATCATCCGGCGCAGGGCGCGGCGCCGTGTGATCGAGTGTCGACCACAACAGCCCGCGATCCCATTCGCGGATGGCCTCGCCATCAGCGCGGGATGTTCCTTCGGGCAGGCGGCCCAGCTTCTCTGCCCAATCGAGATCACGCCCGCGCCACCATCCGGCAACGGTGACGGTGTCATGCGTGCCGGTCATCGCGGTGCTAAGCGGTTCGTAATCGCCCGCGCCGATGAAGCCGTGATCGGCGGCGCGTTCGAACCACAGCACCCGCATTCCCAGCATTTGCCGCTGTGTCACCGCCTGTGTGAAACCGTGCGGCGCAGTGCCGAGATCCTCTGCGATCACAAGGGCATTGGCGCGGTGCGCTTCCAATGCGGCAAGGCGGACGAGATCGTCGAAGGGGTATTGCAGATAGGCACCATCCTTTGTCGCTCCTCCTTCGGGAATCACCCATAACCGCGCAAGGCCGAAGGCATGATCGATCCTCAGGCCGCCGCCCGCTGCCAATCCGGCGCGGATCATGGCGATCCACGGCTCGTATGCGGTCTGGCGCAGGCCATCGGGTGAGAAGCCGGTGATCGACCAGTTCTGCCCCAGCGGTCCGAGCGGATCGGGCGGTGCGCCGATTGTCAGCCCGTCCAGCATCGCGTGCCGCAGTGACCACGCATCGCTGCCCGATGGATCGACCCCCACGGCCAGATCACCGATCAGTCCGATGGCCATCCCTGCGTCTTTGGCCGCAGATTGCGCGCCAGCCAATCCTTGCCGGGCGAGCCATTGGACGAACAAGTGGAAGGCGATTTCATCCGCGTTTTCAGCGCCAAAACGGCGCGCAGCTTCTCCCGCAGGGTCGTGGAACGCGGCAGGCCAATCGCGCCAGCCATGCGCGCCCGAGGGGCGGAAGTGGCAATCGAGCGCGTCGAACAGCGCGTGGCGACGCAGCATTTCATCGCCCTCCGCAGCAATCGTGACGCGGCGATCGGGATCGAGTGCGGCGAACACATTGCGCAATTCGGCAAGGCGGCGGGGCAGGGCGCTTGGCCAGTCGATCAGCGGCTCGCCTTCGGCAGAGGGAAAGGGCGGCAAGCCCACCAGCGCCGGATCACCCAGTGCGCCGTTGAGGAACAGGCGGCTGGACGGGGAATAGGGGCTATACCCCTCGCCATTGCCGGGGAACAGCGCGTGTACCGGATTGATCGCCAGCGCATCGGCCCCTGCCGCGCCAAAGGCCCGCGCTGCCGCGGCCAGTTCGCCGAAGGTGCCGAAGGGCGAAGGGGCTGCGCCCTTCAGCGCCGGGATCTGCACCGACACGCCCCATGGGCGGCGCGGAGCTTGTCTGGGCAGCGGGCAATGCGGCGGCGCGACCGCCAGCCGCGTTGTCCTGCCATCCAGCGCGAGGTGGTAGTATCCCGGTGGTGCGATCACCGTTAGCCGGTCGCCATCAACTGCGAGGGCGCTGGTGACGCCGTCCTCTCCGGTGATTTCGGCGCGGCTGGCAGCAAAGGGCAGGGTGATGACCGCGCCTGCATCAGCCACCAGCATTGCCGGTAGGACGGTGTGCCGTTCCTGAACCAGCGCAAGGCTGCGAAGGATTTGGCGTTCGCTGGCGGTTTCGTGGCCCAATGCCGCCAGCACCGCTGCCAGCGCGGCATCGCCGACCACCTGCCGACGGCCTTCAACATCGGTCCATTCACGGGCAACACCGCTGGCCCGGGCCATTGCGTAAAGCTGCTCCATCGCCGCCTCCTTTGCCTCCCGCATCGGGCGGCATTGGGCGTCTGGCAAGCCGGACGCAGCGTTTCTGCCCCATGAATACGCCCATGAATACGATTGTCAGACCAATTCGGCGATTGCTGCGTTGCATCACAACCGGTTAGTGTACGGCAAGGGGCATCAGGGGCGAGCCCTCCACTCGCGCCGTTCAACAGGGGAATGCACGCCGGATGACAACCAGCGCCAATGGCAACAAGACCGAAAAGGCCGCCGAACTCGAAGCCCGTATTCTCGGCGCTCTGCACCACCGTGTCGGCAAGAACGAACGCGCTGCCAAGCCGCATGACTGGTATAATGCATCCGTGCTGGCGCTGCGCGATGATATCATCGACAATTGGTTCGCCTCCACCGCGCGCACCCATGATGCAGGCGGCAAGCGGGTCTATTACCTCAGCCTCGAATTCCTGATCGGGCGGTTGCTGCGCGATGCGCTGTCGAACCTCGGCATGACCCGCGAGATGGAAGCGGCGCTGCGCGAACACGGACTGGATCTTGCACGACTGGAGGAGCTGGAGCCTGACGCAGCGCTCGGCAACGGCGGGCTGGGGCGGTTGGCGGCCTGCTTTATGGAAAGCCTGGCGACCCTTGATATTCCCGCTTTCGGTTACGGCATCCGCTACATCAATGGGATGTTCCGCCAGCGGATCGACGAAGGCTGGCAGGTGGAGTTGCCCGAAACCTGGCTGGCGCATGGCAATCCGTGGGAGTTCGAGCGCCGGGAAAGCGCCTATTGCGTGGGCTTCGGCGGCGAAGTGACTGGCGAAGGCGGTGCAATCCGCTGGAACCCGGCGGAGAAGATCGAAGCCACTGCGGTCGATACGCCGGTGGTCGGCTGGCAGGGCAAGCGGGTGAACACGCTGCGGCTGTGGACGGCCAATGCGATGGACCCGATCCAGCTTGATGCCTTCAATGCGGGCGACCACGCAGGCGCGCTGGCCGCGCAGGTCAAGGCGGATAGCCTTGTGCGTGTGCTTTATCCGGCGGACTCCACCCCCGCAGGGCAGGAATTGCGGCTGCGGCAGGAGTTCTTCTTCTCCAGCGCCAGCATTCAGGACATCGTTCGCCGGCATGTGCAGTATCACAGCGACGTGCGCACCCTGCCCGACAAGGCAGCGATCCAGCTGAACGATACTCACCCTTCCGTCGCGGTGGCGGAGCTGATGCGGCTGTTGAAAGACGAACACGGTCTGGCGTTTGACGAGGCGTGGGACATCACCCGCCGCACCATCAGCTACACCAATCACACCCTGCTGCCCGAAGCGCTGGAAAGCTGGCCGTTGCCGCTGTTCGAACGGCTGCTGCCGCGCCACATGCAGATTATCTACACCATCAACGCCCGCGTGCTGCGCGAGGCGCGCAAGGCCGGACTGGACGATGCGGCCATTTCCGCGATCTCGCTGATCGACGAACATGGCGAACGGCGCGTGCGGATGGCCAACCTTGCTTTCGTGGGCGCGCATTCCGTTAACGGCGTGGCGGCGCTGCACACCGATCTGATGAAACAGACGGTGTTCGCCGATCTGCACAAGCTTTATCCCGAACGGATCAACAACAAGACCAATGGGGTCACCCCGCGCCGCTGGCTGCACCAGTCAAACCCGCGCATGACAGGGCTGGTGCGCGAGGCGATCGGTGATGGCTTTCTGGCGGAAACCGAACAGCTCGCTGGCCTGTCCAAGTTCGCTACAGACGCTGCTTTTGCCGAGCGGGTGGACGAGGTTAAGCGCGCCAACAAGGTCGACTTGTCGAACCACTTGCGCGAACTCACCGGCGTGAGGCTTGATCCCGATGCGCTGTTCGATGTCCAGATCAAACGTATCCACGAATACAAACGCCAGTTGCTCAATCTGATCGAGACGGTGGCGCTGTATGACCAAATCCGCAGCCATCCGGAAAAGGACTGGGTGCCGCGCGTGAAAATCTTCGGCGGGAAGGCCGCGCCGACCTATCACAACGCCAAACTGATCATCAAACTCGCCAACGACATCGCCCGGCGGATCAACTCCGATCCCAGCGTGGGCGAGGTATTGAAGGTGGTATTCATCCCCAATTACAACGTCAGCCTTGCCGAACGGATCATCCCCGCGGCTGACCTGTCGGAACAGATTTCCACCGCCGGGATGGAGGCATCCGGCACCGGCAACATGAAGTTTGCGTTCAACGGGGCGCTGACCATCGGCACATTGGACGGCGCGAATATCGAGATCATGGAGCATGTCGGGCGCGAGAATATCGTGATTTTCGGACTGACGGCAGAGGAAGTCGCCGCGCAGCGCGCCAATGGCTATAACCCGCGCGAAGTGATCGAAGGCAGCGGCGAATTGGCGCAGGCCGTGCATTCGATCGCAACCGGCGTGTTCAGCCCCGATGATCCGTCGCGCTATGCCGGGCTGATGGACGCGCTTTACACATCGGACTGGTTCATGGTCGCCGCCGATTTCGATGCCTATGCCGCCGCCCAGCGCGATGTTGACCGGCGCTGGTGCGACCGGCCCGCGTGGCGCAAATCGGCGATCATGAATATCGCCAATGTCGGCTGGTTTTCATCCGACCGCACGATTTCCGAATATGCCCGCGAGATCTGGGGTGTGATGTGAAACCCCCGGCAAGCGCCATCGCTGCACTGCTCGATGGGTCGCATGCCGATCCGTTTTCGCTGCTGGGCCCGCACGAAGGGCCGGAAGGCACCTTTGCCCGTGTGATCTTGCACGGGGCGGAAGAAGCCGAGGCGTTTTCGCTGAAGGGCGGCAAGCTTGGGAAATTGACCCGCGTCGATCAACGCGGGGTGTTCGAAGGCCGGCTGCGCGGCAAGCCCAAGCCGGTCAAATATCACTGTGGTGGCGGTGGCAACGAATGGTGGGTGACAGACCCCTACAGCTTCGGCCCGGTTCTTGGCCCGATGGACGATTTCCTGATCGCGGAAGGCACCCATTTCCGGCTGTTCGACAAGCTGGGCGCGCATGTGATCGAGCATGAGGGGGCAAGCGGCGTCCACTTCGCCGTCTGGGCGCCCAATGCGCGCTCCGTGAACCTCGTGGGCGATTTCAATGGCTGGAACGGGGCCGCGCACATGATGCGCCGACGCGTCGATATTGGCGTGTGGGAAATTTTCATCCCCGATATCGGCGCAGGCACCGCCTACAAATACCGCATCACCGGCCCGGATGGCACGGTGCTACCCCTCAAAGCCGACCCTTTCGCCTTCGCCAGCGAGCTTCGCCCCAAGACCGCCAGTATCGTCGCCGTGCCGGGCAAGCGGGAATGGGGCGATGATGCCCACCGCGCCCACTGGGCCAGCGTCGATCCCCGGCGCGAGGCGATTTCGATCTACGAGGTCCACCCCGGATCATGGCAGCGGGACGACAATGGCTGGTTCCTCACATGGGATGCAATGGCCGCGCGCCTGATACCCTATGTGACCGACATGGGCTTCACCCACATCGAATTTCTGCCGGTCAGCGAACACCCCTATGATCCGAGCTGGGGTTACCAGACCACCGGGCTTTACGCGCCATCCGCCCGCTTCGGCGATGTCGAGGGGTTCGCCCGCTTCGTCGACGGCGCGCACCGCGCAGGCGTGGGCGTGCTGATCGACTGGGTGCCCGCGCATTTCCCGGTGGACGATCACGGCCTCGCCCGGTTTGACGGCACGGCGCTGTATGAACACGAAGACCCGCGCCTCGGCTTCCACCCCGACTGGAACACCGCGATCTACAATTTCGGGCGCAAGGAAGTGCGCTCCTTCCTCGTCAACAACGCGCTGTTCTGGGCCGAGCAATATCATGTCGATGGCCTGCGCGTGGATGCCGTCGCCTCGATGCTCTACCGCGACTATTCGCGGAAGGACGGTGAATGGATCCCCAATGCCGAAGGCGGACGCGAGAACTGGGAAGCAGTCGACTTTATGCGCGCCACCAACCGCGCTTTGTATGGCAGCCACGCAGGGGTGATGACGATTGCCGAGGAATCGACCTCGTGGCCAGGCGTATCGCAGCCCGCTTTCGACGAAGGCCCGCGCACCGCATTGGGCTTCGGGTTCAAGTGGAACATGGGCTTCATGCACGACACGCTGCAATACATGGCGCGTGATCCGATCTACCGGAAACACCACCACGACGAGATCACCTTTGGCCTCGTCTATGCCTTCAGCGAAAATTTCGTCCTGCCGCTGAGCCATGACGAGGTTGTGCACGGCAAGGGCACGATCCTTGGCAAGATGAGCGGCGATGACTGGCAGCAATTTGCCAACCTGCGCGCCTATTATGCGATGATGTGGGGCTATCCCGGCAAGAAGCTGTTGTTCATGGGGCAGGAATTCGCCCAGCGCCGCGAATGGAGCGAGGAGCGCAGCCTTGATTGGGACTTGCTTGATGCGCCAGCACACCGCGGCGTTTCAAACCTGATCCGCGACCTCAACCGTCTTTACCGCGAAACGCCAGCGCTCCACGCCCGCGATTGCGAGGGGGAGGGTTTCGAATGGCTGATCGCTGACGATGCCGACAACTCTGTCTTTGTATGGCTGCGTAAGGCTCCGGGCGAGGCGCCGGTAGCCGTCATTGCCAATATGACGCCCGCGCTGCACACCCATTACCGTCTGCCTCTGCCGCATGACGGGACATGGGCCGAAGTGCTGAACAGCGATGCCGAAATCTACGGCGGCAGCGGCAAGGGTAACATGGGACAAGTCACCGCCGAAAAAGGCACGGCGCATATCGTACTGCCGCCGCTCGCCACGATAATGCTGCAATTCACACAATAATAAGGCGCAAAGCCAGAACCACGGGGAGAGAATGGGATGATCGAGATGACTTCGGGCAGGCCGCTGGCGCGTGACGCCATGGCCTATGTGCTGGCAGGTGGACGCGGCAGCCGGTTGATGGAACTGACCGACAGGCGCGCCAAGCCGGCGGTCTATTTCGGCGGCAAATCGCGCATCATCGATTTTGCCCTGTCGAACGCGATCAATTCCGGCATCCGCCGCATCGGGGTGGCGACGCAGTACAAGGCGCACAGCCTTATCCGCCACATGCAGCGCGGCTGGAACTTCATGCGGCCCGAACGCAACGAAAGCTTCGATATCCTGCCCGCCAGCCAGCGCGTGTCGGAAAACCAGTGGTACGAAGGTACGGCCGATGCGGTGTTCCAGAACATCGACATCATCGCCGCCCACGCGCCCAAATACATGGTGATCCTTGCGGGCGATCACATCTACAAGATGGACTACGAACTGATGCTGCAACAGCACGTCAATTCGGGCGCGGATGTGACTGTGGGGTGCCTTGTGGTGCCGCGCATGGAGGCGACCGGGTTCGGCGTGATGCATGTGGACGGCGCGGACAACATCACCGCCTTCATCGAAAAGCCCAAGGATCCGCCGGGCATTCCGGGTGATGAAAGCATGGCGCTGGCATCCATGGGTATCTACGTTTTCAACACCGATTTCCTGTTCGAACAGCTCCTCAGGGATGCCGACGATCCGGCTTCGGGCCGCGATTTCGGCGGCGATATCATCCCCTATATCGTCAAGCACGGCAAAGCGGTGGCCCACCGCTTCACCAACAGCTGCATCCGTGCGGCGGAGGAAATCGAGGAATACTGGCGCGATGTCGGCACGCTGGATGCCTATTTCGAAGCCAATCTCGATCTTACCGATACCGTACCCAAACTGAACCTGTATGACCGCGACTGGCCGATCTGGACGGACGCCATCGTCGCCGCGCCGGCCAAGTTCGTGCATGACGAGGACGGGCGGCGCGGTTTTGCGGTTTCATCGCTGGTGTCGGGCGATTGCATCATATCCGGCAGCGAGGTGCGGCGCAGTCTGCTGTTTACCGGAGTAAAGATCGGCAGTTATTCCAACGTCAGCGAGGCGGTGATCCTGCCCTATTGCAACATCGGGCGCGGTGCGCGGCTGAGCAAGGTGATCATCGATTCCGGCGTCCGCATCCCTGAAGGCATGGTGATCGGCGAAGACCCTGAATTGGACGCCCGCCGCTTCCGCGTTTCGGAAAAAGGCGTGGTGCTGGTTACCCGCGACATGATGGCGAAACTGTAACCATGGCGATGCGCGTCCTTTCGGTGGCTTCCGAAGCAGCACCGCTGGTCAAGACCGGCGGGCTTGCCGATGTGGCGGGCGCGCTGCCTGCCGCGCTGGCGGCGCAAGGCGTGGAGGTGACCACTTTCGTCCCCGGCTATCCTGCGGTGCTGGCGAAGCTTGGCCCAAAACTCGGGAAGTCCAAGGCGGTGCACACTTGGGATTCGCTGCTTGGCGAAAAGGCGCGTCTTTTGGCCGGCAAGCTGGGCGGGCATCCGCTGCTGGTGCTGGATGCGCCCGCATTGTTCGGGCGCGAAGGCGGGCCTTACAGCGATGCAAGCGGGCGCGATTGGGACGATAACTGGCGGCGGTTCGCCGCCTTTGCCCGCGCTGCCGCCGATATTGCGGGCGGGGCCGTGAAGGGCCGCGCCTTCGATCTGGTGCATGCGCATGACTGGCAGGCAGGGCTGGTGCCCGCTTATCTGCGGCTCGCCCCGCTGGCAGGCGGGCGCAATGTGCCCAGTGTCATGACCATCCACAACATGGCGTTTCAGGGCTACTACCCCGCCGGGATATTCCCCCGGCTTGGCCTGCCGCCTTCGGCATGGACGGTGGACGGCGTGGAATCCTATGGCGGGGTCGGGTTCCTCAAGGCTGGTATGCAACTGGCCGATGCGATCACCACCGTCAGCCCGACCTACGCGGGCGAGATCCGCAGCGTCGAATTCGGGATGGGGCTGGAAGGGCTGGTGCTGGCGCGTTCCAATCGCGTGCACGGCATTCTCAACGGGATCGACACGGCGGAATGGAACCCTGCCAGCGATCCTCGCCTCGCCGCCAATTTCACCGCTGCAAAACCCGGCGCGCGGGCGAAGAACAAGCGTGCGATCGAGCAGGAATTCGGATTGGAACCCGGCGATGGGCCACTGTTCGTCGTGATCAGCCGCCTGACCTGGCAAAAGGGCATGGACGTGCTGCTGGAGGTGCTTGATCATCTGGTCGGCATCGGCGGACGCTTGGCGCTGCTGGGTTCGGGCGATGCGGAAATCGAGCGGGGCTTTCAGGCAGCGGCGGCGCGCCATCCGGGCCGGATCGGGGTGCGCATTGGTTATGACGAGGCACTCTCGCACCTGTTGCAGGGCGGGGGCGATGCCATTCTGGTCCCAAGCCGGTTCGAGCCTTGCGGGCTGACCCAGCTTTACGGGCTCGCCTATGGTTGCATTCCCGTGGTCTCTCGCACCGGCGGGCTTGCCGATACCGTGATCGATGCCAATCCGGCAGCGCTGGCGGCGGGGGTTGCCACGGGTGTCCAG
Source organism: Porphyrobacter sp. AAP60 (assembly GCF_001296025.1). Classification (GTDB taxonomy): domain Bacteria; phylum Pseudomonadota; class Alphaproteobacteria; order Sphingomonadales; family Sphingomonadaceae; genus Erythrobacter. The sequence goes on from NZ_LJHV01000002.1 coordinate 261,143, forward strand.
ATGAATGCGGTCAGCTACGGCGCGCTGGCGATGGCTGTCAGCCGCGCGTGCGAACTTCATGCTCGCCCAGAGGACTGGAAACGGCTTCAGAAAAACGCGATGAAAGCGGATTTTTCATGGGGGGCAAGCGGCGCTGCCTATGCCGCGCTTTACCGCCAACTGCTTGAGGAACAGGAATGATCCAGACTGTCGCCACCACGCCCTTTGATGGCCAGAAGCCCGGCACATCGGGCCTGCGCAAAAAGGTGCGGGTGTTCCAGCAGCGCAGCTATGCCGAAAACTTCATCCAGAGCGTGTTCGATGTGGCGGAGAGGCCAGCCGGATCGACTTTGGTGATCGGCGGGGACGGGCGGTTTCATAACCGCACGGTGATCGCTCGCGCTATCGAAATGGCGGCGGCCAACGGCTATGCCCGCGTGCTGGTGGGGCAGGGCGGGATTCTCTCCACCCCCGCCGCCAGCCACGTGATCCGCAAATATGGCGCGAGTGGCGGGCTGATCCTTTCGGCCAGCCACAATCCCGGCGGGCCGGACGAGGATTTCGGCATCAAATACAACATCGCCAACGGCGGCCCCGCGCCCGAAGCCGTGACCGAGGCGATCTATGCCCGCACACAGACCATCGACCGCTGGCTGATGGTGGAAGGCGAGGTGAACCTCGACGTCATCGGCACATCGAAGGTTGGCGAGATGGTTGTGGAGGTGATCGATCCGGTTGCCGACTACGCCGAACTGATGGAGGAGCTGTTCGATTTCCCCGCCATCCGCGCCAGCGTGGCGAGCAGCGCGCTGACCATGGCGTTTGATGCGATGCATGCGGTGACCGGGCCTTATGCGGTGGAGATCCTTGAACGGCGATTGGGCTTTGCTGCTGGCACCGTACGCAATGGCGTACCGCTGGAGGATTTTGGCGGGCATCACCCTGATCCCAACTTGGTTCACGCAGCAGAGCTGTATGCGTCGATGATGTCGGATAATGCCCCCACCATCGGCGCGGCGTCCGACGGGGACGGGGACCGCAACCTCATCATCGGCAAGGGGGTGTTTATTACTCCGTCGGATTCGCTCGCAATGCTGGCGGCGAACGCGCATCTGGCGCCGGGCTATGCGGGCGGGCTGAAAGGTATTGCCCGCTCCATGCCGACCAGTACCGCCGCCGACAAGGTGGCCGAGGCGCTCGGCATCCCCTTGTGGGAGACGCCGACGGGGTGGAAATTCTTTGGCACGCTGCTCGATGCCGGAAAGGCCACGATCTGCGGCGAGGAAAGCGCGGGCACCGGCAGCGATCACGTGCGCGAGAAGGACGGGCTGTGGGCGGTGCTGCTGTGGCTCAATATCCTCGCGGTGACGGGTAAACCGGTGGCGCAGATTGCGGCTGAACACTGGGCAAGGTTCGGGCGCAATTACTATGCCCGTCACGATTACGAAGCGATCGAGACGGCCAAGGCCAGTGCGCTGATGGCGGCGCTTGAGGCATCGCTGGCCGGCTTGCCGGGCAAGACCTTCGGCCCGCTGACAGTCGCTGCGGCTGACCAGTTTGCCTATACCGATCCGGTCGATGGTTCGGTCAGCCGTAATCAGGGCGTGCGGGTGATGTTTGCTTGCGGATCGCGCATCGTTTTCCGCCTTTCGGGGACGGGCACCGAAGGCGCGACCTTGCGGGTCTATCTGGAACGCTACGAAGCCTCTGGGGGGCGGCTTGCGGAAGACACGCCTGCGATGCTGGCCGATCTGATCGCCGCCGCCGAAGCGATTGCCGGGATCGCGGCGCATACGGGCCGCACCGCGCCCGATGTGGTGACCTAGCATCACCATTCCGTTCGGTTCGAGCGAAGTCGAGAACCGCTGCGTTGAAGTGTCTCGACTTCGCTCGACACGAACGGAGATGGATGTGGTACTGGGCAGTTTCGTAGGAGAAAGCACCACCCGCTTCGCCGTGCGCGCCCCGCTGGCCGAGGCGGTTGATCTGTGCCTGTTCGATGGTGAGGCCGAAACCCGTCACGCAATGACGCGCGCAGGCGAGGTGTGGGTGGCAGAAGTGGCGGGCGACCTCACCGGCACACGCTACGCCTACCGCGCACACGGCAGTTACACCCCCGAAGCCAACCTGTGGTTCGATCCGGCCAAACTGCTGGTCGATCCTTACGCGGTGGAACTTGACCGGCGCTTCGTCCAGCATCCGCGCCTTGCGCAATTTGGCGAAGACACCGCCGACATTGTGCCGCGTGCGGTGGTACAGGGGGGACTGCCGGTGGTGCCGCATCAGGCACCGCTATTCCAGCGCGGCGGATTGATCTATGAAATCAATGTCGCAGGCTTCACCGCGCTTCACCCCGATGTACCGGCCCGGCAACGTGGCACCATCGCCGCACTCGCGCACCCGGCGGTGATTGCGCACCTCAAAAAGCTCCACGTCAGCGCCGTGGAACTGATGCCCATCGTTGCATGGTTGGATGAACGCCACCTGCCGCCGCTCGGCCTCGCAAACCACTGGGGTTACAATCCGGTGGCGATGATGGCGCTCGATCCCGGCCTGTGCCCCGGCGGCGGTGCCGAACTGCGCGAGGCGGTGGCGGCGCTGCATGATGCGGGGATCGGGGTGATCCTTGATCTGGTGTTCAACCATTCGGGCGAGAGCGATGTTCACGGCGGCACGCTATCCCTGCGCGGGCTTGACCCTGCCGCTTATGCCTGCGCGCCTGATGGCGCACTGATCAACGACACGGGATGCGGCAACACGCTCGATTTCGCCAATCCCCATGTGCGGCGGCTGATGATCGACAGCCTTGTGTATTTCGTGCGCCACTGCGGCATCGATGGCTTCCGCTTCGATCTCGCCACGGTGATTGCGCGCGGGCCGGGGTTTGATGCGCAGGCTCCCATCTTCGCCGAACTCGCCGCCGAACCGTTGCTGGCAGACCGGGTGATGATTGCCGAGCCGTGGGATATCGGTCCCGGCGGCTACCAGCTAGGTCGCTTCCCGCCGAACTGGCTCGAATGGAACGACAAGTATCGCGACGATGTGCGGCGTTTCTGGAAGGGGACGGGAACGGTGGGCGATCTTGCCACCCGCATCGCCGGATCGTCCGACATTTTCGGGAGCGATTGCCGCAGCATCAATTTCCTCGCCGCCCACGATGGCTTCACGCTGGCTGACACCGTCGCTTACGAACATCGCCAAAATCACGCCAACGGTGAGGATAACCGCGATGGCCACGGGACAAACCATTCGTGGAATTGCGGGGCAGAGGGGCCGAGCGATGATCCCGCAATCCTTGCCCGACGCGCTGCCGATATCCGCGCGATGCTGCGCACGCTGTTCGCCTCTACCGGCACCATCATGATGACTGCCGGGGACGAATGTGGCCGCAGCCAGCACGGCAACAACAACGCCTATTGCCAGCACATGCCCATCGACTGGGCGGGGCGTGATCAGGCTCTGGAAGATTTCACCGCGCAAACCGCTGCCGCACGTGCCGCCAATCTTGCGGCCTTCACGCAGTTTCCCGAAGGTGGACAATGGCTTGGGCCTGATGGGGCGGCGCTTGATCCCGATACGTGGCAGGATCCGGCGACCGATGGTTTTACCTATCTCCCGCCCGAAGGATCATCCCGCCCTCCGCTGCGCATCAGCCGCGCAATGCGCACCATCGGTTAAGGGCGCTGCGAAAAAAACACCTGCAACCATCAATCCTGCGGGTGACATCCTCCGTTTCTTGTGTTGTCAGGGGCGCAGACCTTCACCCAACCACAACCGGGGATACACCACAGATGAATTTCGAGCTCGATCACGAACATGTGATGCTCAAGGATCTGGTCGCCAAGTTCGTGCGCGATCAGTTGCTGCCGCGCGAAGCCGATGTGATCGCGCGCGAGAATATCGGGCAGGGCACCTATCTGACGCTGGAGGAAACCGCCGAGGTTGATGCCGTGTCGCGTGAACACGGCCTGTGGGGGCTGGATGCCCCCGAGGAAGTCGGCGGGATGAACCTGCCGATGGTGGCGATGGTGGGCGTGAGCGAGGAACTGGGCAAAACCGTTGTGCCCTATTACCTGCCGCCCGATTCCCCCAACCTGCGGATGCTGATGGTCGCCGCCGATGAACGCCAGCGCGAGGCCTATCTTGAACCCTATGTGCGCGGCGAAACGATCAGCGCGATCGGCATTTCCGAACCCGGCGCAGGTGCCGATCCGCAGCGCATGGTCACTTCGGCGGTGCAGGACGGCGATGACTGGATCATCAATGGGCGCAAGATCTGGATCACCAAAGGGGATCAGGCGCATTTCACCATCGTCATGGCGGTGACTGACAAGAACCCCAACGGGCGCAACGGCATGTCGGCCTTCCTGGTTGATCGTGACACGCCCGGCTTCAACGTTCTGCGCAAGATCCCGATGATCGATGGCACGGCGACCTATGAAATCGCGCTCGACGATTGCCGGGTGCCGGGCTGGAAACTGCTCGGCACGCGGGGGCAAGGCTTTGCGCCGATGCAGGTGCGGCTGGGCACGCGGCGGATCGAGATGGCATCATGGGCGGTCGGCATGGCGCAGCGCGCGATGGAAATGATGATCGAATATGCGCCGCAGCGCACCACCTTCGGCAAGCCGCTTTCGGCGCGCCAGACGGTGCAGAACTGGATCAGCGACGCCGCGACCAAGATCCACGCCATGCGGCTGATGACCTATGATTGCGCTTGGAAGATCGACGAAGGCCGCGATACCCGCAGCGAAATCTCGATGATCAAAAGCTTCTGCATCGAAGAAGCCTACACCATCGTCGATCATGCGATGCAGCTGTTCGGTGGCATGGGGATGACCCGCGAATTGCCGCTTTACCTCATGAGCAACAAGCTGCGCACCATGCGCATCTATGACGGCCCGAGCGAAATCCACAACTGGGTGGTGGCGCGGCAATTGCTGGGCACTTACGAATAACAACAGAACGGGCGGAAGGGCCAAGCCCATCCGCCCGCTGCTGCTGCCCGAAGGCGCGTGCTTACATCGAAGCGCGCAGGCCGAGGTAGAAGAACGTCCCAACCGGGCTGACCGGATAGGCCTGTTCGGTGATGAACGGCTTTTTGTTGAAGACGTTGTTCACCCCGCCATAGATGGTGAACCTGTCGCTCGCTTCGTAGCCGAAGGCGATATCGTGGATGAAGGTATCGCTGGAGATGCCGTTTTCGGGCGAGAAGGTGGCGGTGCCATCAGTGCCGACATCTTCGATTTCCACCCCGCGCAGGGCCATCTTGTCGAGCCAGGTGGTCGACCAGGTCAGGCTCAGGCCCTTCCAGTCCCAGCCGATCGCGCCGCGCGCAGCCCATTCGGGACGCTGGATTTCGCCGAGTTCGGGATCAACCATCGTTGGATCGGCGGGATCGAAGAAGTTGTCGAGCTTGTCGACCCAGGTGCCGCTGGCATCCAGCCGGAAGCCGTGATCCCCAATGTCGAAACCGTAACGCAGCGCCGCTTCGACCCCGGCGGTTTCCTGACGGGCGAAGTTGACCGATGTCTGCCGCAGGAAGGTAAATCCGCCGGTGTTGGGGTTGCGGGTGATCAGGTCGCAGAACCCGTTGACGATGCTGGCGCTGTCGACGCAGTTATCGACGATGTCCTGCGCTGCGACTGCATTGATCGCGTCCTCGATCTCGATGTTGTAATAATCGACGCTGACGATCAGGCCGGGCACAAAGCGCGGGGTCAGCACCGTGCCGACTGTCCAGGTGGTGGCGGTTTCCTCGGACAGGTTTGGGTTGCCGCTGATTGTGCCGGAGAAGCGCGCAGTCAGCGGGTCGACGTAGGAATAGGAACCCGCGCCGAGGTTGGGGTTGAAGCCGATCTGCTGGAAGAACGCGGTGCAGTTGGCCTGCCGCAGTGTCGGATCGGGCGCGGTGGCAAGGTTGTTGACATCGCAGGGGTCAAACGGGCGGAAGGTGGTGCCCTGCGCCGGGTTGAACAGCTCGTTGATGTTGGGGGCCCGCACCGCGACGGCATAGGTGCCGCGGAACAGGATATCCTCTACCGGGGCGTAAAGGCCGCCCACGTTCCAGGTGAAAGTGCCGCCGACAGTCGAATAATTCGAATACCGCGCCGCCCCGCTGATTTCGAGTGCTTCGGCAAAGGGCACGTCCCTTAGCAACGGCAGGTTGATTTCACCGAACACGTCATAAACCGTGAACTCGCCGCCCGAATTGCGCAGCGGGATGGTGGGATCGAACACCAGCGAGGTCTGGGCAAAGTCGAGATCGCTCAGCAAGTCGCCCTCGTTAACGAAAGCGGTGGTCACCGGAACCACGCCGCGGGTCAGCGGATCGAAGGTTGATCTGCTGGTCTCCTCGCGGAATTCGAAGCCTGCGGCAAAACCGATCGGCCCGCCCGGCAGTTCAAGGAACGCTCCGGTGTCGCCGGTGAAGATCACATCGAATACCATCTGTTCCAGCTCGAACTGGTTGACAGCGGTGGTGGTGATGAAATCGACCGCTTCCTGGCTGATCCCGCCAACCCCGCCAAGGATGTTGGCCGGACGGCACTGCCCATCGCCGGGGTTGAAGGTGAAGAACCCGGGATCACCCGCCGGAATGCCGAAAGGAGTGGTGGCCGGCGGTGTGGAATCGAGGTCTGAACGGCACACGATATTGCCGTTGGGCGCCCTGACAGCATCGATCGACGCAAAGAACCGGTCCATGATCACGCGGTTGTTATCAAAGCTGGTCTGCTTGAACTTGCCGTAATTGCCGCTGATTTCATAGGCGAAGTGCGGGGTGATATCGCCCTTCACCCCGGCAACGAAGCGCCATGTCTCGAACTCGTTGCGATCACGGTTGGGGCCAAGGTCAGCCGGGTCACGGGTGATGTAGAAACCCCGGTCAACCCCGTTGCCGAAGAACAGTTCGCCCACATAGGGTTGCAACTGCGGCGTGATGAAGGGGTTGTCTTCGCGCACGGTCAGCAGATCGTAGAAGGTGTTGGGCTGGGCCTGAAACTCCGCCGCGTTGGAAACATATTTGCCTTCGAAGAAGAACTTGGCCTCGGACGAAAGCTCATAGGACAGGTTGACGTTGACCGACCAGCGTTCGGTTTCCGGGATCAGCGAGTTGACGTTGAACCCATTGGGGATGCCGGGGCCGCCGAAGGCATTGAACAGGCCGGTGATGGTGCCATCCTGATAAACGCCGACCGTGCCATCGGCATTGATCACACCGCAGCCGCCCGCCAGCCCGAATGCGCCATTGTTGAAGGTGGAGTTGAAGCCGACCGAGCTTTCAAGACAATCGGGGATGCCGTTGTTATTGATGTCCGGCCCGTCCGAAAGGCCGATGTCACCCGGCGCGATCACCCCGCCAGCCGATGAAAGCGAGAAAGTTGGGTTGGTCGCAATGAAACGGCGCGGCGCGTTGGTGGCGCGTTCGATCAGCGCGAGTTCTGCGCTGGTCAGATTCGGCGCTGTTCCGAACGCGGCGGTATAGCGCGAGGTGAAGGTCGCCGCGTTGGGGATCGGAAAGCCGGTGGGGAAGCCGCCCACGCCAACCGCGAAAAAGCGTTCGAAGTTGGGGGTTGTCGAAGCGCTGATATCACCGCTCTGGAATCGCAGCGCGGGGTTGTCCTGACCGGCCGAAATGCCGTTGTTGCGCGAAAAGCTGCGGTCGCCATCGCGGATTTCATCATTGCGGGCATATTCGCCCGAAATCGTGATGTTGCCGCGCCCGTCAGCGAAATTTGCGCCCCATGTCAGGTCGCCATTGATGCGCCATGCATCGCCCTTGGACGAAATACCGCTTTGGATATTGCCTTGCAGTCCTTCGAAATCGTCGCGCAGCACGAAGTTGACCACGCCGGTCACCGCGTCGGCGCCGTAGATGGAGGAGGCACCGCCGGTCAGCGTTTCGACCCGTTCGATCAGCGCTGTCGGTATCGAGTTGATATCGACCGCCTGTTCGCCCGCGACGCCGGAAACGTGGCGCTTGCCGTTGACCAGCACCAGCGTGCGTTGCGGACCGAGGCCGCGCAGGTTGAGAATGGATTGACCCACCTCGATGTTCTGACCGGCGAAGACACTATCGATTGAGCCTTCGGAGGAGATCGAAGTGGAAAGCGCGGGAATATCGCGCAGGGTATCGACGACATCCGACGTGCCCGAACGCCGCAATTCTGCCGCCGTCACCGACAGGATCGGCGCGGGCGATCCGATATTGGGATCGCGCGCAATACGCGATCCGGTGACGACGATCGCCTCTTCCGGCTCGGCGGAGGGATCATCTTCGACCACGCTATCTTGCGCCTTGGCTTGCGCGGGCGCCAGCCCGGCGACCAGCAGGGCGGCAGCCAGTGTGGGCAGCGACGACGACTGAAGGGAGAGGTTGTTAAAGCGCATGGTTTGTCCTCGCGTAGGTGTGGCCGGGATATGACCGGAACAGGGCCTGCGATGCTGCGTGGCATGGCAGTGCCGAGTCATCGTCGTGAGGTGCGGCGCGGTGACGAAGCCTTGTGCTCCGTTGCTGGCGTGCCCTTACGGTTCTTCCTGCGCGAGGGTTGGTGGCCGGGTGTTCTCACCCTGTGCCGTTCCGCCCCTGAATGCTCGATGCCGCGTGCTTTCGGTGCTGCGGCGACGGCTTGGTATTACGGTTGGCGATTCCAGTAGTAAGTGGTCATTCAACGTATAGGGCGGGGGTGTCCGCATTCGGGCAGACACTGTTACCCATCGGCCACACGGGCGCGGACGAGCTGCGAAATTGCGACTTCGCGGTGCGTGGCAGGCTCTGCTAGCACTCTTGCATGAACCACTGGATCGAACTGGCGCAGGCAAGCCTTGGCGCAGCGCGGGATTATGCCGATACCGTGCGCGAAAATGTGGCGCAGAAAGTGGCACCGGGCGGTGTGGCCGATGCAGCGCTGATCGAACAGGCGCAGCATCAGGTGCACGGCTTTGCCTGGATTGCCGCAACCGTGGCCGCGTTGGAAGCGACGCTGGATTGGGCAGTGCGGGCCGAGACCGCCGGGACGTTTGGCGAGGCCGAGGCGCTGACCCTGCGGATCGGCTTTGGCGAATACCTCGCCCAGATTGCCGCCGGTCTGCCCATGAGCGCGAGCGAGATCGTGCGCCCGTCAGCTTTCGGCACCATCGCCGCGGCGCAGGCCTTTGCCGCGCATCCGGCGACAGCGCGCCTGTTGGCAGAAGGCAACACGCCCGAAACGCGCGCCGCGCTCGCAGCGTTGCTGGCAGAAGGCGTGCGGCCAGATGAAGCGCTGGGTGACGAAACGCTCGATCTGGTTCGCCAGCAGTTTCGCACCTTCACCGCCGAGAAGATCACACCTTTTGCCCACCAGTGGCACCTTGATGACGCGCTGATCCCCGATGGGGTGATTGCCGAGATGGCGGCGCTGGGCGTGTTCGGGGTGTGTATTCCCGAAGAACACGGCGGGCTGGGGCTGGGAAAGCTGGCGATGGCACTGGTTTCCGAGGAACTGTCACGCGGTTGGATTTGCGCAGGCTCGCTCGGCACGCGATCGGAAATTGCGGGCGAGCTGATCACGCATAACGGCACGCCTGAACAAAAAGCGCGGTTCCTGCCGCGCATTGCCGATGGTTCGTGCCTGCCGACGGCGGTCTTTACCGAGCCTGACACCGGGTCAGACCTGGCCGCGGTGCGGACGCGGGGTGAACGGCAGGCGGACGGCAGCTGGCGGGTAACAGGGGCGAAAACGTGGATCACCCACGCCGCCCGCGCTGATCTGATGACAATGCTGGTGCGCACTGATCCCGCGCAGCCGGGCTATGCGGGCCTTTCGATGCTGCTGGCGGAAAAGACGCGGGGGACGGATAGCGCGCCTTTCCCCGACGCCGGGTTAGAGGGCAGCGAGATCGCAGTGCTCGGCTATCGCGGGATGAAGGAATATGCGCTGGGGCTGGATGGTTTTGCGGTCGCCGCCGAAGGCCTGCTGGGAGGCGCGGAAGGGCAGGGCTTCAAGCAGCTGATGCGCACCTTCGAAGGCGCACGGATCCAGACCGCGGCCCGCGCAATCGGCGTGGCGTGGAACGCCTTTGATCTGGCGCTGGATTATGCGCAGGGCCGCAAGCAGTTCGGCCAGCCGCTTACCCGTTTCCCGCGTGTGGCGGACAAGCTGGCGCTGATGGCGGTAGAAATCGTGATCGCGCGGGAACTCACCTATTACGCCGCCCGCGCCAAGGATCGCGGCGCGCGCTGCGATATCGAGGCGGGGATGGCGAAACTGCTCGCTGCACGCGTTGCATGGAGCGCGGCGGATAACGCCGTGCAAATTCACGGCGGCAATGGCTATGCGCTGGAATACCCGATCAGCCGGGTGCTGTGCGATGCGCGGATTCTCAACATCTTCGAAGGCGCGGCGGAGATTCAGGCGCAGGTGATCGGGCGCGGCTTGCTTGGCAGCCAGCGCGCCTAGACCACCCGGCGCACCGCAGGTTCGGTCAGCATCGGCCCGGCAAACAGCGTCGCGGCTATTTCGATATGGCGCGGGCGATCCCCCCGCAGCGCCATCTGGTGGTTGACCCGCGCGATCAGATCGAACGGATCGAAGGGTTTGGAGAGGAAATCCTGCGCTCCTGCGTAAATCGCCTGCGCTTCATCATCCGCGCCGCTCATCGCGGTGAACATGATTACCGGCAGATCGTAAAATTGCGCCGATTGGCGCAAGCGCCGCAGCAGGGTGAGGCCGCTTTCGCCCGGCATCGCCTGATCGAGCAGCAGCAGATCGGGCCGCTTGCGCCGCACGCAATCCCACGCGGCATCGGCGCTGGTCACCCAGCCGCTGGCATGGCCGGCATCGATCAGCACGTCGCTGGCCAGTTCGGCGATCAGTTCATCATCATCGGCAATCAGGATCCGGGCCATGGTTCGGGGCCTTGCATCATGGTTCTGTAGGGAAGGCTGCTATTAACCATGAGAGGTTTGGGCTGCCTTGGCCTGACCCCTCGCAGATTCCCCTAGACCGCCGCTTGACCCCGCCTTGCCCCCGTCTTGCGCCCCTGCCAGTGTCGCCCGCGATGATTCGCAAAACCCCTGGCACAATGCCCAACACACCCCGCAGCGGCCCGTTCTATCTGACGCAAGGCATTCATAATCTTAGGGATTATGGTGGCTATGCTGTTGCTGGCGGCGGGCGGGTGCGCACCGGCCTGCTGCTGCGGTCGGGCCAGCATATGGAAGCATCGGATGATGATCTGGCGCTGATCGACGCGCTCGACATCCGCACTGTGATCGACCTGCGCGGGGTGAGCGAGCGGGAAGGGTTTCCATGCAGACGCCATGCAAACTTTGCGGCGCAGGTTGTTGCTTATGAAGGGGAAACCAGCAACTCTCCGCCGCATGAAGGTGGCGGCGGGCAGGTGGTGATGACCCCGCAAAAGGCACGCGAACGGATGCTGGCGGTCTATACCCGGATGCCGGTGAACCCTGCGATGATCGCGATGTTCACGCGCTATTTCAATGTATTGGACGAAAATGACGGCGGATCGCTGGTGCATTGCTTCGCCGGGAAGGATCGCACCGGCATTGCGGTGGCGCTATTGCTTCACGTTCTTGGCGTCCATCACGATGATATTATTGCAGAATTCCTGCTGACCAATGAGGCGCCGACGCGCGAAATCCTTGAACGCCAGTCTCTCCCCCGGATGGAGGCGCACTACGGCGCGATCGAACCCGAAGCGCTGCACAACCTGATGGGCGTTTTGCCTGAATATATCGATACTTACATTGCAGAAGTAACGCGCGATCACGGCTCGCTGGACACCTATCTGGCGACAATATTAGGTGTGGACGAGGCAAGAAAAGACCGCCTGCGTGCCAAGCTGGTGGCGTGACAATCGCTGCCGAAATCCCCATATCGCGTCCCTGAAATCCAGCAGAGGCACCCACGCATGGCTACCCATCATACCAAGATGCTCATCATCGGTTCTGGCCCGGCAGGCTATTCGGCCGCGATCTATGCCGCCCGTGCGATGCTGGAACCCATTGTCGTGCAAGGACTTCAGCCCGGCGGGCAGCTGACCATCACCACCGACGTCGAAAACTATCCCGGTTTCCGGGATGTGGTGCAGGGCCCGTGGCTGATGGAGGAAATGAAGGCACAGGCCGAACATGTCGGCACGCGGATGATGTGGGACACCATCGTTTCGGTCGATCTGGAAGGTGGCGCTCCGTTCCGCGCCATCGGCGACAGCGGCGATGAATATATCGGCGAAAGCCTGGTGATCTGCACCGGCGCGCAGGCCAAATGGCTCGGCGCTCCGGGCGAGATGGAATTAGGCGGCAAGGGCGTTTCGGCCTGCGCCACCTGCGATGGATTCTTCTATCGCGGCAAGAAAGTCGCGGTGATCGGCGGCGGGAACACTGCTGTGGAAGAGGCGCTCTACCTCACCAACCATTCCGACAACGTCACTCTGATCCATCGCCGTGACAGCCTGCGGGCAGAAAAGATCCTGCAGGAACGGCTGTTCGCCAACCCGAAGATCACCGTGCTGTGGAATAAAGCCGTCGATAGCTTCGAAGCGGGCGCAAACGGGATGCTCCACCACCTCGCGCTGACCGACACCGTGACGGGCGAGGCATCAACGCTGGAAGTGGACGGCGCTTTCGTTGCCATCGGCCATGCGCCGGCGACAGAGTTGTTCAAGGGCAAGCTGCCGATGGACGAGAGCGGTTACCTGCTGACCGAACCGGGCACTCCCAAAACGGTGGTCCCCGGCGTGTTCGCTGCGGGCGATGTGACCGATCACGTCTACCGCCAGGCGGTGACGGCGGCGGGCATGGGCTGCATGGCCGCGCTTGACGGTGAGCGTTATCTGGCGGCGCGCCAGCACGCTGCGGCCGAACCCGAAGTTCAGGCGGCAGAGTAATCCGCCGCCTGCCGGCTTCAGAACACCGCAATCGCCGCGTGCAGGATCAGCGCCATCAGCGCCAATGATGACAGAGCGAACAGCGCGAACCGCACCATCACGCGGTTGACCGTCGCCTGCACGATAGAATGCGCCACGCGCAAGGCCACATAGGCCCAGGCGAGCATCGTATTGAACCCGTCACCCTGACCGATGATCGCCAGCACAATCGCGACTGCATAAAACAGGGTCGGCGCTTCGTGCAGGTGGTTGTAGTTATCGGCTTTCCAGCTGACGTTATCGGGCAGCTTGGCCCGCAGGCTTGCCCCGTCACTGCCGACGAGATTTTTCGCGTCGATCCCGGCCTTGTTCATGGCAGGAATGCGGGTGGCATACATCCACACCCACATCACCATCGTCCACGCCAGAAGTGCGACGACGGGCTGCAAGATATCCATTCCGATCATAATCTTATCCTTATGCGGGAAGAGCCGAGGGGTCAGCCAGCAGCGTCGCCGCCACCGCGCGCACTGCGAGAACGATCAGCGCGATGGTGCTGAGCAAGAACAGCGCAAACCGCACCGGCACCTTGTTGACGAGGTTCTGCCACAGTGAATGCACGATCCGCAGGCCGACATAGGCCCACGCCAGCAAGACATCGATCGCGTCCGGCCCCATGATCGCAAGGATCAGCACCGCGGCGTAAAACAGTGTCGGCTGTTCGTGCAGGTGCGTGTGGTTGTGCGCAGGCCAATTGGCCTTGTCGGGGATCACCCCTTCCAGATCATTGCCGCGCACGCCCTGCTTGGCGGCCAGAGCGGATTTATCCGCCAGCTTGGCAATCGCCCCGAACCGCGCCGGAATGATCCACAACAACACGATCAGCGTCCACACCACCAGCACGGCGGCGGGCGCGAGTATTTGCGCTTGCATCGATTGATCCCCTTGGTGAGCCTCTCACTCGCCGGACAGACTGCGAGAGACGCAAAGGATTGTCAAATGCAACCGATCAGGCGCGCAGCACGTGCAACTGGTAGTAGCCGAGCGGCCCTCGCTTGCTCTCCAGCAACAGCCCGCGCGCGGCGGCGACGCGGGCTGCGGTCTGTGCCATGGCCGTGCGCGGCTCCACATGGAACTTTGCCAACCATGCGCGCAAGCCAGCTGCGAAAGGGCGGGGTATGCCCGCGAGGTCGCCGAAATCCACGATGTGCAGCGCCCCCCCGTCCGCCAGCAGGCTTGCCGCATGATCCAGCGCTGCCTCCCAGTCGGGTATCATCGACAGAGAATAGGACAGCACTATCCGGTCAAACTCTGGTTCGCTCAGCAGGGCTTGCGGATCGAAGGTGCAGGCATCGCCTGCACCCAGCCGTGCGTCCTTACCCAGCGCGGCGCGTGCGCTTTTGAGCATTTCGGCTGAGATATCGAGGCCGTAAAGCCGCACCCCCGGCCATGCCCTGCCGATCTTTGCAAGGTTGCGCCCGGTGCCGCAGGCGACTTCGAGCACCCGCATGTCTTGCCGCGCCGCCAGTCCGGCGATCAGCGTATCGCGCCCGAACAGGTAATATTTGCGCGTCAGATCATAAATATGCCGCTGGCCGCGATAAACCTCGTCCATCAGCGCCGCGTGGGAGGGGGTACCAAGGCTTGCCATCACACCAGCTCGTAAACGTGGACGCCGCCATAGATCGATGAACGATCGCGGCGGGTAAGATCGGCGGATTGTTCTTCAAGATAGCGCCACTTGCCAAGGATGCTTTCATCCAGCCGACCGGTCAGCAGGCTGGGTTCGGCTGCGGTGCGGAACAACACGCGCGCGCCGGGGCGGCTGGCGCGGGTGATCTTGCCCCACAGGTCATCAAGCTGTGCGTTGTTCATCCAGTCCTGCGCGTCGAGCAGCACGAAGCGGTCCATGCTCGCCCCGTCGCGCCCGCCGATCCATTCGACCATATTGGCACGGGTCACATCAAGCCGGTCGATCCGTTCCTTCATCGCCTCCCAGTTGGCGCGTTGCAGATAGGGCGGCAGCGGCGCACCCTCGGAGCGGTCATAGCCGCGTCCGAAGGCCTGCCAAGCGAAGTAGTTATCCTTCACCGCGAAATCGCAGGCGAGTTTTTCCAGCCTCCGCCGCAGCACTTCGGCCATGCGTTCATCGCCCGCCAGATGTTCGAATTGCGCAGGCGGAATGCCGAGGCCGAACAGCGAGGCCGGCTGGTCGGTCAGCCAGCGGATGAACTTCTTTTCAAATACCGGCGCAAGTTCCCGCTCGAACACCTCGCGCTGTTCTTCCAGCGTCGATGCAGTGAGCACCTTGCCCAGATCGATCTTGTACAGCTTGGCAAAAACATGGGCGAGACCGATGAAATTGCCCAGCAAGCCCTGCCGGTAAATGCCCTTGGTGAAATAACTGATTCGCCTGCGTCCGCGCATGTCGCGCTTTTCCCAATAGGCGCGGCTCACCGGGTCGAGATGCGGGGCGATCATGGTCTTGTAGACCGCGCTGTTTTCCTTGTGATCGGCGTGCGCGAAAAAGCGGTGGAAGCGTTCGTAATTGGGCAGGTGCTTGATCGCGGCAATCTTGAGCTGGCCGAGCGCCACGTGGGCGTGATTCAGGTCCACCGCGGTCACCTGCGCAGGGTTGGCGGTAAGATAGGACAAGGCGTTGCAGCTGCCGCTGGCGATGCACATGACGCGGCTGTCAGGCTGGATGGCGAGCCCTTCCATATCCACCACCGGGTCTTCCCAGATCTGGGCATAAACCAGTCCCTTGAACGCGAGGGCAAACGCCCGGTCGAGCAGCTTGTCACCAAGCCCTGCGTCCTTGCGGATCACCGCATCCTCGATGATCCGTTTTGCCTGCGTCGCCATGCCAAGGGGGTGTCCTTACGTTACGTCAGGCGGCCGCAATATGGCGCCAGCGTGTCGGCTGTATGACACTTTCCACAGGCTAGGCGTCGCTTGCAATCGTTGCCGCATAAGCCGCCGGATCGGCATTGCCGCCGGTGAGCATGATCACGGTGTTTTCGTCCACCGGCACCTTGCCCGCCAGCACTGCCGCCAGCGCCGCCGCTCCGCCCGGTTCAACCACCAGCCGCAGGTTGGCGAAGGCGAAGCGCTGGGCAGCGCGCACTTCATCGTCGGTTACCGCCACCCCCGGTTCTGCGCGGGTTTGCAACAGCGCGAGATTGAGCGATTTGGTGACGTTGGGTTGCAGCGCATCACAGATGGTCTTGGGTGCATCCGGCGCTGCGTGGACAAGCGCCCCCGCCGCCATCGCCTGCCCCACCATGTCCCAGCCGACCGGTTCGACCGGATAGATTTTGCTGCCGGGCGCGCCCAGCGCCAGCCCCGCGGCCAACCCGCCGCCGCCGCAGCAGGCGATGATGCGGCTTGGCTCCCGCCCCAATTGCGCGGTCGCTTCGATGGCAGCGCTGCCTTGGCCTTCGATCACCCACGGATCACCAAAGGCATGCACCAAAGTGCCGCCGCGCTGTTCGATCAGCGTGGCCGCAACCGCGTCGCGATCCTCTTGTGGCCGTTGGTAGAGCACCACTTCAGCCCCCATCGCCTTGGTATTGGCCAGCTTCACCGCTGGCGCATCATGCGGCATCACGATGGTCGCCCGAATGCCAAGCCTCCGCGCCGCCCATGCCACGCCCTGCGCATGGTTGCCCGATGACACCGCAACCACACCGCCTGCGCGTTCATCCGGCGTCATGCTGACCAGCCGCCACCACGCGCCCCTGATCTTGAAGGCGCCAACGGGTTGCAGCACCTCGGCCTTGACCCATGCCTGCACCCCGCCGATGTCCACCGGCAGCAGCGGGGTAGAAGGAAGGATCGCGGCCACGGCTGCGGCTGCCGCTTGCACGCCTTCATTGGTCGGCATTCTGACATCGTTCTGGATCATTTGTCCCTCGGGCCGCGTTGCACTAAGGCGCACGCAAGATTCGCATTACGAAAGGTTCCTATCATGTCGGCAGCAAAGTCCAGCACGGTTCTCGTCATCGGAGCGGGCGGGGTCAGTTCGGTTTGCGTCCACAAAATGGCGTTCAATCCGGATATCTTCCCTGAAATCCATCTGGCCAGCCGCACCAAATCGAAATGCGATGCGATTGCCGCCAGCGTGAAGGAACGTTCGGGACGCGACATTGCGACTTATGAAATCGACGCCGAAGAAGTCCCGGCCATGGTCAACCTGATCCGCAAGACGGGCGCGGGGCTCGTGGTCAACCTCGCGCTCCCCTATCAGGATCTGCCGATCATGGACGCCTGCCTTGAAGCGGGCGTGGATTACCTCGACACCGCGAATTACGAGCCCAAGGACGAAGCCAAGTTCGAATATCACTGGCAGTGGGCCTATCAGGATCGCTACGCCGAAGCCGGCCTGATGGCGCTGCTGGGGTCG
This sequence comes from Porphyrobacter sp. AAP60, assembly GCF_001296025.1. Taxonomy (GTDB): domain Bacteria; phylum Pseudomonadota; class Alphaproteobacteria; order Sphingomonadales; family Sphingomonadaceae; genus Erythrobacter. The sequence goes on from NZ_LJHV01000002.1 coordinate 278,397, forward strand.
GGCTTCGATCCGGGCGTGACCAGCGTGTTCACCATGTGGCTGAAGAAGCACAAGCTCAAGACCATCCGCCAGCTCGACATTCTCGATTGCAACGGCGGTGATCACGGCCAGCATTTTGCCACCAATTTCAACCCGGAAATCAACATCCGCGAAGTGACCGCGCCTGCGCGTCACTGGGAAAACGGCGAGTGGGTGGAAACGCCCGCGATGGCAAACAAAGTCGCTTTCGACTTTGAAGCCGTTGGCCAGAAGAACATGTATCTGATGTATCACGAGGAACTGGAAAGCCTCGCCAGGTTCGTCCCCGAACTGGAGCGTGCGCGGTTCTGGATGACCTTTGGCGATCAGTACATCACCCACCTGACCGTGTTGCAGAACGTCGGCATGACCAGCATCGAGCCGGTGAAATATCAGGGCAAGGACATCATCCCGCTGCAATTCCTCGCCGCCGTGCTGCCCAAGCCTGAAACTCTGGGCGAAACCACCAAGGGCAACACCAATATCGGCGTTATCGCCACAGGCGAGGCGCTCGACGGCAGCGGCGAGAAGACGTTCTACATCAAGAACATCTGCAGCCACGAGGCAGCCTACGAGGAAACCGGCAATCAGGCGGTCAGCTACACCACTGGCGTGCCCGCCATGATCGGCGCGGCGATGATGGTGCAGGGCAAATGGCAGGGTGAGGGCGTGTTCAACATCGAACAGCTCGATCCCGATCCGTTCATGGACATGCTCAACCAGCACGGGTTGCCGTGGACGGTCGAGGAAATGGACGGGCCGGTCAGCTTCTGATGCAAACCAAAGCCGGTGATCCGGGCGCCTTTGCCCATTTCGATCTGTCACGTGTCGATAGCCCCGCTTTCGTCGTTGACGCGGCCAAGCTGCGCGCCAATTGCCGGGTGCTGGCAGAGGTGCGCGAGGCAGCGACGGCGGACGGGGCGGACATCAAGGTGTTCGCCGCGTTAAAGGCGTTCTCGATGTTCTCCGCCGCGCCCATCATCGGCGAATATCTTGATGGCGTTTCCACTTCCGGCCTGTGGGAAGCGCGCCTCGCCAGCGAGTTTTATGACGGCGAAATCGCGACCTATTCCGCCGCCTTCAAGCCGGAGGAACTGGAGGAGGTCTGCCGCCTTTCCGATCACGTGATCTTCAACTCGCCGTTCCAGCATGAACGCGCGCGACTGATCCTTGATCACGCAGCGGCGAGCGGCGCGAATGTCAGCGTCGGCCTGCGCATCAACCCGCAAGTCGCTACCGGCGAGGTCGCCAAATATGATCCTTCGGCCCCCGGATCGCGGCTCGGCTTTCCGCTCGACCAGCTGACCGAGGAGCATATGGAGGGCGTGGAAGGCATCCATTTCCACAACCTGTGCGAACAGGATTTCGAACCGCTGAAGGCCACCTGGGACCGGGTGTTCGATGTGATCGAGCCGTTCTTCGGCCAGCTCAAATGGATCAACATGGGGGGCGGCCACCACATCACCCGTGCCGATTACCAGCGCGAGGAACTGGTCGAATTCCTCAAGGATGCCGCCAGCGACACCGGCTGCCAGATCATTCTTGAACCCGGCGAAGCCGTGGCGCTGGACGCAGGCATTCTGGTCGGCACGCTGCTGGATACCATGTTCAACGAAGTGCCGGTCGGCACCACCGATATCAGCGCCACCTGCCACATGCCCGATGTGCTTGAAGCGCCCTATCGCCCCGCAATGCTGGGCGAGATCGCTGACGAGAACATGATCCCGATCCGGCTGGGCGGCCCGTCATGCCTCGCGGGCGATGTGATCGGCGATTACCGTCTGCCCGTACCAGCCGAACCGGGTGCACGCTTCGCATTTCTCGATCAGGCGCATTATTCGATGGTCAAGACCAACACCTTCAACGGTGTCCAATTGCCCAGCATCTGGCTGTGGGATAGTGAAAGCGATGCGCTCGGCTGCATCAAGCGGTTCGAATACGAGGATTTCAGGGACCGCCTGAGTTAACGGGCATTCCGACGGGGCAGGGGGGAAATGATGAGGCATTGTGTTGCAGCTGCGGCGGCTATTCTTGTTGCCAGTGCGGCGCCGCTGTCGGCGCAGGATTACGCGCCTGACAGGCTCAAGAAATCGGTCACGCAGGCCGATCTTGTCGCTGTGGCTGGATCGCTCGGTCATCAGGTGATCGAACAGGGGGATGCGAGCGCTGTTTACATCGTTGCCGAAACCCAGGACGCGACCCGTTACTTCCTGATCGGCACGGCGTGCGACGTCAATGATGTGCCCGGCTGTCAGGGGATCATGATGCAGGTGCGCTATGATCTGCCGGAAACTGCCTCCTTCGCAACGCTGGCGAAGGCCAATCTGGAACAGGCGGCGCTCAACAGCTGGGCCGATTTCGAGGGCAAGACGCTGGGCTTCACGCGGTATCAGGTGCTCGACAACGGGGTGATGATGGCCAATATCCGTGAAAACGTGAACGTGCTGCTGGTTCTGGTGGAAGAGACGTATCCGATCGCTGCGGGCGAGGAATAGCGGTCAGGCCACACCCGGCATCTGATCATCGGATGGCCGCACCCGCCCGCGTTCGTTCTGGTTGATCGCCAGCGCAAGGCCTGCGATCGCGGCGAATTGCTGCGCTGCTTCCTCGGCGCGGGCGCGGTCGGTGCTGGCGTCCATCGCCCCGCTTTCGAACATGTTGCGCCCTTCGGCGGCGATGATCACTTCGCCGCGGGAAAACAGCGCGCGCAGCTCCGTCGCACCAAAGGCGCTTTCCAGCGCCAGCAGGTGTTCGACATAGCTGGGATGCACCAGCACGCGGGCTTCGACCTGATCATCGCTGAACAGGCCGAACACCTCGGCAAAGGCGGGGTGCACCTGATCGACGCGGTCGAGCCGGTGGCCGCGAAAGCTGACGCTGTCCTTGATCCCGCCAAGCCCAAGCCATTTGCGGTGGGCGCCTGCGCGCTGGAGCAGGGTGGTGGAATGGAACGGCCGGCCAAAACCCATGCGGATGATCACGCCGCGAAACACCGTGACCCAGCGCTGGTTCTTGCCCGACCCGCGACGTTCTTCGAGATGGGCTTCGTAAAGGTCGAAAGCGTGCCCTTCGAGCATGCCGTGCCAGCGGTCTTCAAAGCCGGAGCGGTCAAAGCCGGGGACGAGGCCGTAAGTCCGTGCCGTTTCAAACTCGTCGCCCGGTTCGACATCATGTTCGTAAGAGATCCCGAAACTGGTCGCGATGGCCGAATTGATGCCGATCTTGATCGCTTTCTTGGCATCGGCAATCGGCTGATAACCCCAAATCCCGGCAGCCATCACACCGCCAAGGGCCAGGAACATCTTGAAATTCGGGCCCAGGTCGGGGCCGAACCACAGGAAGGCCAGCAGCGGCATCAGGATGGCTGCACCCCACACCCAGCGCGACCGCGCCTTTTCCTTGGCGGCTGCGCGCATTTCGGTCTGCTCGGAAAGCCACGCGCCAAGCGGCCCCTGCATCAGGGTATCAATATTCGTGCGCATTGCCTCTCCCGCGCGATTCTTTAATCAGGTTGCACCACAATTGTGGGTACCTGGTAAAGAGGGGGATATTCGATATGGGCTTTTGGGTGGTCTTGGGCATCCTTGCGGTGCTCGCGGTGCTGGTGATCGGCATCTATAATAATCTCGTCGGCCTGCGTCAGGGCGTGCGGCAGGGCGTGGCCGATATCGATGCGCAGCTGCGCCAGCGGCACGATCTGATCCCCAATCTGGTCGAGACGGTCAAGGGCTACGCCGGACACGAATCGCAGACGCTGGAAGCGGTGATTGCGGCACGCAATGCCGCAGCCAAGGGTGCGCCATCATCGGGCGACGAAAAGCAGTTGCGCGTGGCGCTCGACAATCTGCTGGCCTTGGGGGAAGCCTATCCCGATCTAAAAGCGAGCGCCAATTTCCAGTCGCTCCAGGCCGAACTCGGCGATGTCGAAGACAAGCTCGCCGCCGCCCGCCGCGCTCTGAACGCCGCGGTTGCCCGCTTCAACAGTGCGCGCGAATCCTTTCCGGCGGTGGTGTTTGCAGGGATGCTGGGGTTTGCCGAGGCCGATTTCCACCGGCTTGACGACAGCGAACAGGGCACTGTCGATCAGGTGCCCCGGATCAGCTTCTGATCTTGTAAAAATTACAGGAAAACCACCGGATTTCCGTCATAATGCGGTCGTGATCGGGCAGGTGTCTTTGAAAAGACACACTCCACCCCGGGGGTGCGCATTTTTCGTTTGCAATTCGCCCCCCAAGCCCTATTTGCCCCGTTCCCGCTGCCCCAAGGGGACTTCCTAACCGCAAGGCAGCTTGTCGTTTTATGGTTTTAACGAACCGTTTCGGGGGTCCCTTGAGTTGCACATCTATCCTGACGCACTGGCTGTAGTTCGCGACCTTCGTCCGGACGAACCTGTAATCCTCAACCGCCCGCACGCCGCGCGGCGCGCCGCCCGTTACTTTGTCGAAAAGTTTCCGGGCAAGGTGCTCTATGCGGTGAAGGCCAACCCTGCGGCTGACCTGATTCAGGTGCTGTGGGATTCCGGCGTGACCCATTACGATGTCGCTTCGATTGCCGAAGTTCGGCTGGTGCGCGGGATTCTTCCCGGCGCAGTGCTGTGCTTCATGCATCCGGTGAAGACCCCGGCGGCGATTACCGAAGCCTATTTCGAACATGGCGTGCGCACCTTCAGCCTCGATACGGTCGAGGAACTGGAGAAGATTGTCGACGCCTGCCGCAACCCCGGAACTGGTGAAGCACCGCGCGATCTGCGCCTGTGCGTTCGCTTGCGCGTGTCTTCGGAGTATTCCGAACTTTCGCTGGCCTCGAAGTTCGGCTGCGACCTGATCGAAGCGCCGCAGTTGTTGCAGCAGGCCCGCCAGCATTGTGACTGGCTGGGCGTGTGCTTCCATGTCGGCAGCCAGGCGATGACCCCGTTCGCGTTCGTGCAGGCGCTTGACCGCACCCGCGCCGCCATTGCCGAGGCTTCGGTGGTGATCGACATGATCGACGTGGGCGGGGGCTTTCCCAGTTCCTACCCAGGTCTCGAACCGCCGCCGATGGAAGATTACTTCGCGATCATTGCCAAGCACTTCGAAGCGCTGCCGATCGCCTACAACGCCGAATTGTGGTGCGAGCCCGGCCGGGCATTGAGCGCGGAATACAGCTCGATGATCGTGCAGGTGAACAAGCGCCGCGGTGAAGAGCTTTACATCAACGATGGCGCTTACGGCGCGCTGTATGATGCCGCGCACGTCGCATGGCGTTTTCCGGTGCGTGCGCTGGAAGATGATCTGATCGAAGACAACGCCGATTTCGCTTTCTACGGGCCGACCTGCGACGATGCCGATTACATGAAGGGCCCGTTCGCGCTTCCGGCCGACATTCAGGCAGGCGACTACATCGAGATCGGGATGATCGGTGCCTATGGCGCGGCGATGAAGACCGGTTTCAACGGTTACGGCGCGGCGCAGGTCGTCACCGTGGCTGACGAACCGATGATGAGCCTGTTCAACGGCACCCGCGTGCGCGAAGCCAGCGATAACGTGGTGAGCCTGCGTTAATTCCTGCCGCCCTGCCATTGCGGCAGGGCGGCGGTTTACGTCGGTGTTACGACCTTGCTGGTATCAGCTTACCAGCGCTTCCGCGTGATCATCCGGCACGCCTGATGGCGCAGAATGCGTTGGGCAATCCAGAAGATCGCCGAAACTCATCGGTTGCGCCTTCAAAGTCGGGTGCGGCGAATAGCCGTCATGCCACAGTTTGGGTTCGACGAAGCCGCGCGCGAGGCTCATGCTGAAAAACCGCCTGGGTTGCGGCGCCCGGTTGTCTGGCCCGGCATGCAGCAGGTCGCTTTGATAGAGGATCACCGTGCCCTTGCCCGGTGCGGTCTGGATCAATGCAAACATCTTATCCAGCGCCTTGCGGCGGCGATAAAGCTTCCACAGCGTCCCCGGACCCAGCATCCGCAGACTGAACTGGGAATTCTTCCCCAAGGCAAAGCGCGTCAGGTTGGGCTGGTGTTCATCCCACTTGGTCGAAAACACCCGGTCGAAGAACTCACCGGATGCCAGCGGAGCCTCGGCGCTTTTGCGCATGCCCCACAGCTTCTTCAGATTATGCCACAGGATGGTGTAATTGCACCTTGTCCGGAACAGCTCCATCATCGCTGTCGCTTCGGCGCCGTGTTTGTGTTTCGCACCGTCGAACAGCTGGGTGCCCGGCACAAACACCGTGCCGCCCTGCTGCTCCGACACATCTTCCACGGCAGCGAACATGCTGATTACGCCGCTGGGATCGCGGTGGATATACTGGTGCGACGATCCCAGATAGCTGGTCAGAGTGGTCACCTCCAGCAGCGGGTGCGGCCGGCCACAATATGGCGAGATCACCGCTTCCAGCCGCTGGCACAAGGTGGCGGCAAACTGCGTCACCGGCGGGCTGGAAGGCAGCGAGCAAAAGTCGCGGCGCTGATAGCGATTGTCGGTCTGGCTGGCGAAGGCGCAGCGGTTGCGATCGGGATCGTCAACGGTTTGCCGGATCAGACCCAGACCGGCATCGGCTTCCGCATCTGATAGCAGGCCGGTCAGGATAACCAGACCGTGCGTGTCCATCATCGCTAGGGCTTGCCGGACGCAATCATTCGCCAGCTTGCCGGTTTCATCCAGCACAGCAGGCACTTCAAATGCGGAGGTATCGCTGGAAACCTTGAGTTTGTTCATGCCAATCTGCCCGATGATGATCCGACATCCTGCCATTTGTCGTCACATTGATGCGCGGCAGTGTTGGGGGACGTAAAACCCACCCGTCTCATTGGCGCAGAAGTTTTCACATCGGGTTAACCGGATGATCATCACGAAGCCGGAGCGATTGGTGCCGAACGAAGGCTCTTAATCAAACCCCACGAAACGCGCTGCCTCGTCCACGCTTTTGCGCAAAGACACCACCGCGTTTGCCGGGAAATCGGGATCGGGCCAGCCCAGCGCGACAGCTTTCATGATCACCTGATCTTCCGGAATCCCGGCGTGTTCGCGCACCACCGGGCTTTGCATGATCCCCTGCGAATTGATGACGCAGCCCAGACCCCGCGACCACGCCGCATTGACCAGCGCTGTCGTCACCGCGCCGCAATCAAAGGCGGTGTCGTCAGACCCGGACAATTCGCGGTCATAGGTGACGATCACGCAGACCGGCGCATCGAACTGGCGGAAGCCGCGCAGCACCCAGTCCTGACGTGCGGGTTTATCATCACGCTCAATCCCCATGGCACCGAACAACTGCTTGGCAACTTCAACCTGCCGATCACGGTGGACGCCCGCAAAGGCTTCGCCCCGGCGGAATTCGCGGCTGTCGGGCACGCCTGCAAGGATGTTTTCGGTGTTGCCCTTGCGGATCAGGTCAAGCGGTTCGCCCGTGATGACGTGGAAATGCCACGGCTGGGTGTTCATCGAGGTGGGCGATCGCATGGCCATCGTTAGCACCTCTTCGATCAGCGCACGCGGCACCGGCTTGTCGAGATAACCGCGAATGCTGCGCCGGCCGAGGACAACCTCGGCATAAGTCTGGTCAGGCGTGCCGCTCATTTTCTCTCTCCCGAATCCTGTTTCGGGGAGGAGTGCTAGCGACAAATGCCGCGACTACAAAGGACGCTACGGCAAGGCGAGAGGCTTCAGGCGGCTTCCGCCAGCCGCATCTCGAGACGGTCCCAGATTTCCACCAGCGCCTCGGTCAGTTCGTCCATCATCGCATCGGTGTGGTGCGGGCCGGGGGTGAAGCGCAGGCGCTCCGTCCCACGCGGCACGGTGGGGAAGTTGATCGGCTGCACATAGACGCCGTATTCGGCCAGCAGGATATCGCTGATCTTCTTGGCGCGGATCGGATCGCCGACCATCAGCGGCACTATGTGGGTGACGCTGTCCATCACCGGCAGGCCCGCTTCGGCAAACTTCAGCTTGAGCATGGCAGCAGCGCGCATCTGCGCGTTCCGCTCGACACTGCTTTCCTTCAGATGCCGCACCGAAGCCAGCACGCCTGCGACAAGTACCGGCGAAAGCGATGTGGTGAAGATAAAGCCCGGCGCATAGGAGCGGATGCAGTCCACCACCTTGGTGCTGGCCGCGATATATCCGCCCATCACGCCGAACGCCTTGCCCAGCGTGCCTTCGATAATGTCGATCCGGTGGGCTGCACCATCGCGTTCCGAAATGCCGCCGCCGCGCGCGCCGTACATGCCAACGGCGTGGACTTCATCGATATAGGTCAGCGCATTGTATTTTTCCGCAAGGTCGCAGATCGCGTGGATCGGGGCGATGTCGCCATCCATCGAATAGACGCTTTCAAAGGCGATCAACTTGGGCGTTTCGATGTCGACGCTCGCCAGCAGTTCTTCAAGATGCGCGACATCATTGTGCCGGAACACCTTCTTTTCGCAGCCCGAATTGCGGATGCCCGCGATCATGCTGGCGTGGTTCAATTCGTCCGAAAAGATCACGCAGCCCGGCAGCAGCTTGGCCAGAGTGGAAAGCGTCGCATCGTTGGAAACATAGCCGCTGGTGAACAGCAGCGCGGTTTCCTTGCCGTGCAGATCAGCCAGTTCATTTTCCAACTGCACGTGCAGGTGGGTGTTGCCGCCGATATTGCGCGTGCCGCCGGATCCTGCGCCGACATCGTGCAGCGCGGCTTCCATCGCGCCGATCACCTTGTCGTGCTGGCCCATGCAAAGGTAATCGTTGGAACACCACACCGTGATCGGCTTGGGCCCGTTGTGCCCGTGAAAGCAGCGCGCGTTGGGATAGGCGCCCTTGTTGCGCAGGATATCGATGAAGACGCGGTAACGGCCTTCCTCGTGCAGCCGGTCGATCGCGGAATCAAAAATCTGATCGTAGTTCACTATGCGCGTCTCGCTGCTCTCGCGGCCATCGGGGGCGGCTGCGGTTCCTGCCGTGTTTTGTGTCCCGCCTTAACGCATCAGATGGCGGTTGGTTTCGCGGATATTTAGAGCCGCGGGCGCGCTTTTGCCACAGCGATCTTTGCGATTGTTTCGCAAGGCATCGTGCGTTTTCAGAACGCTTCGGCAGGGCCGAAACCGCGCGCGGCCAGCGCCGGTTCAAGACCGTCTGCGCCCGCCAACGGCCCGGTGACGACAAAACGGCTGGGGCCAGTTGCGGCAAAGCGCTGACCTTCGAGAAGATGTGCGATCCGGCGGGCAATGCCGCGGGCGCCATCAATCTGCGTGACCTGCGCGCCGAAAGCGGCACTGAGTTCTTCCGACAATAGCGGGAAGTGGGTGCAGGCGAGCACCAGTGTGTCGATATCCGCGCCGCCCTCCATCGCGGTGAGCCTTGCATGGACATCCGCAATCAGCGCCGGATCGACTGGCTGCCCGCGCAGCTTGGCCTCTGCCGCGGCGACAAGGCCCGGAGCGGCCACGCGCAGCAGGCGGGTGCCATTGGCGAACCTGGCTTCGAGATCATCGACATAGGCCTGGCGGATGGTTGCCTCTGTGCCGACAAGCCCGATGGTGCCGGTTTTGGTGAGCGCGGCGGCAGGCTTGATCGCGGGCACCGTGCCCACCACCGGCACTTCCAGCACATCGCGCACCATGCCCAATGCGATAGTGCTGGCGGTGTTGCAGGCGATGCAGACGAGGCGCGGGCGAAACCGTTCGGCCATGCGCCCCAGCAATCCGGCAACCCGCGCGCCAATCTGCGCCTCGGTCTTGGTGCCATAGGGCAGGCCCGCCAGATCGGCGGCGTAGATCACCGGCGCATCGGGCAGCACTTCGCGCAGGGCATCGTAAACGGTCAGCCCGCCAACGCCGGAATCGAACAGCAAAATGGGAGAGGATGGATTCACGAAAACCTCACTACCGTTCTCCCTGACCTTGTCGGAACCGAAGGTGGGTGAAACCCAACGGTTGTCTTTCTTTTGGTTTACGGGGCGCTAGAAGAAGGACAGTGCTTCGACAAGCTCAGCACGAACGGAGAGTTGTTTTGGAACTGCTTTTTGCCGCGCTTTTGGGGTTTGCGCTGGGATCGATTCCTTTCGGCCTGATCCTGACCCGCGCCGCCGGTTTGGGTGATGTCCGCAACATTGGCAGCGGCAGCATCGGCGCGACCAATGTGCTGCGCACCGGCAACAAGGGGCTGGCGGCAGCCACCGTGCTGCTCGATGCGGCCAAGGCGGCGGTGCCGGTGCTGGCGGCGGGGCATTTCTGGCCCCAGGCTGACGGGCTCGCTGAAGGCGTAGCGGCAGTCGCGGCGGTGGCGGGGCATTGCTTCACCCCGTGGCTGGCGTTCAAAGGAGGCAAGGGCTTTGCCAGCGCGGCCGGCGCGCTGCTGGCGCTGGCGTGGCCGGCGATGCTGGCCTGCGCTGCGATCTGGGCGGCGGCGCTGTATCTCAGCCGGATTTCGAGCGTGTCTTCGATGGTGACCGTGGTCGCCGCGCCGCTGGTGGCGTGGGCGCTGGGGTATCCGCAAGCTATCGTGCCGCTGCTGGCGATTGCGGCGATCGTGCTGGTGCAGCACCGCGCTAATATCGGGCGGCTGATGCGCGGGGAGGAGCCCAAAGTGGGTTCCTCTGCCAAGCCGTGATGCGGGGCATCATTTGATGGAGCAACAGGGGTCGCAGCCGATGCTCTCGCAACACGAAGCCTTCGCCCGCATTCGCTTGCTGCGTTCGCCCAATATCGGGCCGGTGAGTTATCGCCAGCTGCTCGCCCGGTTCGGCACGGCGGCAGCGGCGCTGGAGGCCTTGCCTGATCTCGTCAGCCGGGGGCGGGGGCCGTATCGACCGGCACCTGCTGACAGCATCGAGCGCGAGGTCGCCGCTGTGCGCAAGGCCGGGGCGCGGTACCTGTTCCACGATCAGCCCGATTACCCCGCACTGCTGGCCGAACTCGATTCCGCCCCGCCGATTATCACCTGCCGGGGACGTTTGGCACTGGCCAGCGCGCCGTGCGTAGCGCTGGTGGGTGCGCGCAACGCCAGCGCGGCGGCGGTCAAACTGGCGCGTGATTTCGGCGCAGGGTTGGCGGAGGCAGGCTTCACCGTCGTCTCCGGCCTCGCCCGCGGGATCGACGGTGCGGCACACGAAGGCGCATTGAGCCTGGAGTCTCGGCCCACGATCGGCGTGATAGCCAGCGGGATCGACATCACTTACCCCCCGCAGCATGTCGACTTGCAGGAACGTATCGCGTCAGAGGCGTTGCTGATCGCAGAACAACCCCCCGGCACCGAGCCGCGCGGTCGGCACTTTCCCAGTCGCAATCGCATAATCGCAGGCCTGGCGCTTGGCACGTTGGTGGTCGAAGCCGCGCCGAAATCGGGCAGCCTCATCACGGCGCGTTTGGCGGGCGAGGCGGGGCGCGAGGTCATGGCGATCCCCGGCTCCCCGCTCGATGCCCGCGCCCTGGGGTGCAATCAGTTGATCCGCGAGGGTGCGGTGCTGGTGCAGACGCCGGAGGAGGTGGTGGAACTGCTGCAAAGCTTCACCGGAGCGCCGCGGTCGCGCTTCCGGGTGAGCGAAAGCGCGGCAGATTTCGACTACGCCGAACTCGCCACAGCCGAATGGGACGGCGCAGGCACCGAAGCCATCGCCGCCCTGCTTTCCAACGCGCCTGTCGCAGTGGACGAGCTGATCCGGCAATCGGGAGCAAGCGCCGCCGCCGTGCACATGGCCCTGCTCGAACTGGAGCTGTCAGGCGATCTGGAGCGCCACGAAGGCGGGCTGGTGCGGCGCAGCGGGCCGCAATAGTGAACTTAGCCGCCGCCGGGCACGATCACACCGCACGCAGCCCTGTCTCCGCTTGATGCCATGTCGCGATAATCATCGACACCTGCGTGAACCATGATTGCAGAACCATCGGCATCGCTCAGCGAGTAAGGGTTGCGGTCGTCCTCTGTTTCGTTCAGCGACATTTCCGGCACGAACACATCACCGCGTGCAGTGCCATCATCTGCAACGACAATGTTGGGCAGATCACCGATGTGGTGACCGCCTTCAGTGCCGAAGCCGTGTTCTGACCCTTGCGGATTATAGTGTCCGCCGGCGGCCTTGAAATCGGGCGTGCACGCGCCGGTTTCGTGGATGTGCAATCCGTGCGGGCCCGGCGTCAGGTTAGCAAGATCGAGCGTGATGATCACGCCGTGGTGCGCCTGCCTGAAGGTTGCAGTACCGGCCTCTCCGCCATCGGCAGTCATCAGCGTCACGGACTTGGTGGCGCTGTCACTCTCCTGAGCAGCGGCATCCTCGGCAAAGCCGGAGGCGGGCAGAGCGACCATAGCGGCCATGCCGATAGCGGCAGCACCGCAAAGGCGGCGGATCGGGGTAGGGCAGCGCATGGGAAATCTCCTGATTGTCATGCCCCCACAAGTGCCGCCGCCGGTCGCATGTTCCCCCACAAGGGGCAGAACGGGCGGCGCACACGTTATGCTGCGCCTAATCGCCAGCTGCGCCAGACATCCTGCAAACCCGTTGCGCACGGGGATGCAATCACTAGGCTGGATTTGTCCAACCGTTTCAATGCCAAACGAAAGGCCGCCTTTTGAACGCCAGCTACCCGATCCGGCGCGAAGTCACCCACGGCGCGCTGATGGAGCAGACCTTTGGCAATCTCCGCCTGATCTGGCGCGAATTGCTGGCCTATCTGGCGGTCGCCACAGTGCTGGGTCTGGGAATGCCGCTGTTCGAAGACAAATCGACGGGGTTTATTGAGCTCCTGTTCTATTTCGCCGGGCAATACTGGCTTTTCCGCCGCCTGCTGAAAAGGCGCGGGATGCTGCGGACACAGCGGATCCATTTCCTCAGCTTCTTTGGCCTTGCGCTGCTGTTGATTCTGCCGATCATGCTTGGCCTTGCCATGCTGATCGTGCCCGGTCTGTTTCTTGTCGCCCGCTGGATCGCCGCGCCTGCATATATCGTTGCAAGTGGCGAGGGTGCCTTCGCCGCCGCAAGTGCCAGCGCGGCGGCGGTGCGCGGCCAGACTGGCAAGGTTATGACAGCTGTGGTGGTGCTGTTCCTGATCATGATCGCGATCCTGACGCCAATAGCGGGCATTGATCGGGCGCTCGGCAGCCGGGCCGGGATGGAATTGATGAACGTTGTATCGGGGCACTTTCTGCCGCTGCTGTTGCTCGGCCTTTCGGTGGCGACCTATGAACGGCTGGGCTGCGAAGACACCACGATCGAGGATGTCTTCGGGTGATCGGTCTTCCCCCTTTCGCTTGCACATCCCGCTTGACGATGTAAGCGCGGCGGCTCCACCCTCGCGCGTACACACGTAAGGGACACCCCGAAAGCATCATGCAGCTTGTCATCGTTGAATCGCCCGCCAAGGCGAAGACTATCGAGAAATATCTCGGCAAGGACTTCAAGGTTCTCGCATCCTACGGCCACGTCCGCGATCTGCCGCCCAAGGATGGCAGCGTCGATCCTGATGCGGACTTCGCGATGGAGTGGGAACTTTACCGCGACAAGCAAAGCCGCTTCAAGGAAATCGCCGATGCCGCCAAGGGCGCAAGCCGTCTGGTGCTGGCGACTGACCCTGACCGCGAAGGCGAAGCGATCAGCTGGCACGTGCTGGAACTGCTGAAGAAACGCAAAAGCGTGCCGTCGCTGGTCGACCGCGTCACCTTCAACGCGATTACCAAGCAGGCCGTAACCGAAGCGATGGCCAAGCCCCGCGAACTCGATCAACCGCTGATCGACGCCTATCTGGCGCGGCGCGCGCTGGATTATCTGTTCGGCTTCACCCTGTCGCCGGTGCTGTGGCGCAAGCTGCCCGGCGCGAAAAGCGCAGGCCGCGTGCAATCGGTCGCGCTGCGCCTGATCGTCGAGCGCGAGCGCGAGATCGAAGCCTTCCGCGCGGATGAATACTGGTCGGTCGTTGCGCGGATGATGCACGACGGCACCGAATTCGATGCAAGGCTGGTGAAGTTCCGCGGCGACAAGCTGGAGAAGCTGAGCCTCGGTGCGCAAGGCATTGCCATGGAAGCCAAGGCGGCAGTCGAGGCCGGGCGCTTCACCGTCGAAGGCGTGGAGACCAAGCCGGTCAAGCGCAACCCCGCCCCGCCGTTCACGACATCGACGCTTCAGCAGGAGGCTGCGCGCAAGCTCGGCTACTCCGCGCAGCACACCATGCGACTGGCGCAGAGCCTGTATGAAGCGGGCGCAATCACTTACATGCGGACTGACGGCGTGCAGATGGATATGAGCGCGATTATGGCCGCGCGCGATGCCATCGCGGAGCGTTTTTCCGAAGATTACCGTCCGGAAAAGCCGCGCTTTTACAGCACAAAAGCCAAGAACGCGCAGGAAGCGCACGAAGCGATCCGCCCGACCGATTTCACTCGCGACCGTGTTGGAGCGGGTGACGAGGGCAAGCTGTATGATCTGATCTTCAAGCGTGCCATGGCAAGCCAGATGGCAACCGCGCAGTTGGAGCGGACCACCGTCACCTTGCGCGATGCCACCGGGCAGCACGAGTTGCGCGCCACCGGTCAGGTGGTGCGTTTCCCCGGCTTCCTTGCGGTCTATCAGGAAAGCTTCGACGATAGTGACGATGAGGACGGCAGCCTGCTGCCAGTGATGAAAGCCGGGGACGCGCCCGCCAAGCGCACGGTCGATGCCACCCAGCATTTCACCCAGCCGCCGCCGCGCTTTTCCGAAGCGTCACTGGTGAAACGGCTGGAGGAACTCGGCATCGGGCGCCCTTCGACCTATGCCTCGACCATCCAGACCCTGCGCGATCGTTCTTACGTCCGCATGGAAAAGAACCGTTTCTTCGCGGAAGAATCCGGCCGGTTGCTGACCGCCTTCCTCGAACGCTTCTTCCCCACCTATGTCGCCTATGATTTCACCGCCGGAATGGAAGATGAACTCGATGTCGTCTCGGACGGGCGCGAGGAATACAAGCTGTTGCTCGCCCGGTTCTGGAAGGACTTCAAACCCAAGGCCGACGAGGTGATGGAGAAGCTGCCTTCGGAAGTGACCGAGGCGCTGGACGAATACCTTTCCGACTTCCTGTTCCCGCCGCGTGAGGACGGGGCCGATCCGCGTGCGTGCCCGCTGTGCGCCAGCGAAGGCCGCGAAAATGGCCGCCTGAGCCTTCGCGGCGGCAAGTTCGGCGCGTTCGTCGCCTGCGCCAATTACCCCGAATGCAAGTTCACTCGCCGCTTTGCCCAGCCGGGCGGCGATGGCGCGGATGGGGCAGATGATGGCATCATGGGCCAGCACCCCGAAACGGGCGAGGATATCCACCGCAAGACCGGCCGTTTCGGCCCCTATGTGCAGATGGGTGATGGCAAGGAAGCCAAACGCGCCAGCATTCCCAAGGATCTCGACGATTTCGATCTCGATTGGGCAGTGAAGCTGCTCGATCTGCCGCGCATCGTCGGCGCGCACCCCGATACGGGCAAGGAGATCGAAGCCAATATCGGGCGCTACGGTCCCTATCTCCGCCACGATGGCAAATACGGCAAACTGACCAATACCCGCGAGGTGTTCGAAGTCGGCATGAACCGCGCGGTCGATCTGTTGGCGCAGGCGGCCAATCGCGGCCCCGGCACCCGCGCCGCTGCCGAACCCATCGCCGCGCTGGGCGCGCACCCCACCACGGCGGGCGAGATCAAGGTGATGCCGGGCCGTTATGGCCCCTATGTCACCGATGGCACCACCAACGCGACCATCCCCAAGGACGTGAAGCCCGAAGACGTCACCCTCGATGCTGCCATCGCGCTGATCGATGCCCGCATTGCCAAGGGCCCGCCTGCCAAGAAAGGCCGGAAGAAAGCCGCGCCAAAGAAAGCGGCTGCCAAAAAGCCCGCAGCCAAGAAGGCGCCCGCAAAAAAACCGGCAGCCAAGAAGGCTCCGGCAAAGAAAAAAGCGGCGCCTGCGGCCAAATGAGGCGAGGGGCGGGCAAAATGGCCCGCCCATCATCTGCGCGTTCGTAAATCATAAAGCATTGCTGCCTATCACTGTGATCCCAGACCAGGGGCTGCACCGTGATAGAAATTGAAGTCCAGAACGAGACCCACCAGAGCCAGGACCGCATCCGCTTCGCCGCGGTGCCGCGCATCGGCGAAGGCATTCGCCTGCGCGCACCCGACGGCATGTGGGCAAGTTATGACGTGATCGACGTCTGGTACCAGAAAGCCGAATTCGGCGATGTCTGGATGCCATATCTGCACATCCGCATGACGCCGGGCGAAGCCGCCGGCACGCTGGAAGAGGCCGATCCCTACTCGGATGATTTCGCCGCCAAGGCTTTCGAAGCCAGCTTTGCGACGATGGACGGGGGACGATAGACGTGCAGAACCTGATCAAGCGCAATTCCGGCCCCAACCGCCGTTCGGGCATGGAAGGCAAGACGCTGGCCGAAAAGCTCGCGCAGAACGAAGCCGCGCAGGAAGCGGTATACGCCGATGCCGCGCGTGTGGCCGAGGTTCCGGCGCAAGCGGATGATCGCCTGCCGGAACCGGCTTTTCCCGTGAAACCTGCCGGCTTTGAACCGGCGGCTGCGGACACAACGGAAACCGATGCCGTGGTCGCTGCCGCCAAGGCGATGCGCGAACGCTATGCTGGTGGTCCCGCACCATCGTCCGCTGCCAAAACCTGCCTCATCGTCGATGACAGCCGCGTAATCCGCAAGGTTTCCAGCAAGATCG
The DNA here is from genome assembly GCF_001296025.1 of Porphyrobacter sp. AAP60. Lineage (GTDB taxonomy): Bacteria > Pseudomonadota > Alphaproteobacteria > Sphingomonadales > Sphingomonadaceae > Erythrobacter. The sequence goes on from NZ_LJHV01000002.1 coordinate 295,055, forward strand.
CGATCAGCCTCGGCTATGTTCCGATCGAGGCCGAAAACGGCGAAGAGGCGCTCGCCCGCTGCAAGAAGTCCATGCCCGATCTGGTGCTGACCGACTGGAACATGCCTGAAATGGACGGCATCGAATTCGTCGCCAAACTGCGCAGCATTCCCACGCCCAAGGAGCCAGTGGTGGTGTTCTGCACATCGAACGGCGAGGCGAAGGACATCCACGACGGCATTGCTGCGGGCGCGGATGACTACATCGTCAAGCCGTTCGACGAGGCAGCGTTGAAGGCCAAGCTGGAGAAGCTGGGGCGAGGTTGATAGCGCCACTTCGTCATTGCGAGGAGCACAGCGACGAAGCAATCCATGGCCTGACCGGCGAATTTGGTAGCCCGGTCCATGGATCGCCACGGCCCTACGGGCCTCGCGATGACGAGTTTTCAGTTTTGGAGAAGCTGGGGCGGGGGTGATCCTTCGCTCGGGTCACACCCTGCGGCGACGAACCAGATTGAGCACCAGCAGCAGCAGCACCGATCCAAGCAGCGAGACCGCAATCGCGCTCAGGCTGAGATCGCCGCTCATGATATTGCCGCCGCCGATATACGGATTGAGCAGAAAACCGGCAATCAGCGCGCCAACGATCCCGACGACGACATTCATCAGGATACCGCCGCCGCCGCCTACCAGAATGCTGGCAACCCAGCCGATCAAGCCGCCGACGATCAAAAGAATAATCAGGTTCACTGCACATCTCCCACAATTGTAATGGCTCAACCGGAGATTGGTCGGGAATGTTCCGTGGCGATAGGAATTGCGCGATGGGCGAGGGGAGGTAAGCGCTTTGATTGCTCTCCTGGAGCCAAGCCGCGCCAAGCTCTGGCTTTGGCTGGGAAGCCGAAGTTTCGTCATTGCGAGGAGCCGCAGGCGACGCGGCAATCCATGACCTGCCCTCACAAGCCGGGAACCCGGTCCATGGATCGCCACGGCTTTACGGGCCTCGCGATGACGATATTTCAGGTTTGAAAAAGCTGGGGCGGGGGTGAGCTAATCCAACCTCCCTCCTATTCTCCCCGGACTTGATCCGGGGCCCCGCTGCCTTTTTCTATGCCTACAAACAAAGAAAGCGGGATCCCGGGTCATGCCCGGGAAGACGGGAGTGTTTGTTATTGCGAGGAGAGCAGACCGACGTCTGCTTTCGGCATGTCGCCGCAAGGCCGCTCATGGCCGAAACTGGGTGGAAAGACGACATTAAGCGATCATCGGCCATAAGATGGCTATGGCACAACTAGAGACCATCACGTCGGACTGGCTGGCAGATCGAGCTGCCTTGCACGATGCTATTGCAGTTTCCGCTCATTGGGCTGGGTCGAAGTTGAGAATTGAAATCGATGACGAATGGCCCAACTTGCTGAGCTCAGAAATGTGCGATCGCAATCCATGCGGAGGGTGGTTGGTCTTTGATGGGGCACAAATCATCCACGGCGACTTGAGCGATGTGCTCAATTGCCATGTGAATGATCTCCGATTGGACGATGGGAAGTGGTCGATCTACTTCGCAAGGAAATCACTGTTCTCGAAGCGGGGCCTGCTGACGATTATTGCCGAGAATGCAGCCTTCGAACGAAATTAATCAGTGATCGAACTACCGCAACGGGGTCGATTTCAGAATGCCGGCTTTTGGCGCGAATTTGCCTGAAGCAGACCCCTTAACGCACCCAGTCCAGCCCCATCTCCTCGAAAATTTCTTTGTCTTCGGCCCAGTTTTCGAGCTGCTTGACGTGGAGATAAAGGTGCACCGGCACGCCCAGCACCTCTGACAACTCCGCCCGCGCCGCCGCGCCGATCTGCTTGATCCGTGATCCGCCCTTGCCCAGCACGATGGCGCGCTGGGTTTCGCGGGCGACCACGATCTGCTGGTGGATTTCGATGCTGCCATCGGCCCGCACTTCGTATTTTTCGGGCCGCACGGCGCTGTCGTAGGGCAGTTCTTCGTGGAGCTGTTGGTAGAGCTGCTCGCGGGTGATTTCAGTGGCGAGCAGGCGTTCGGATACGTTGGAGACCTGATCTTCGGGATACATCCATTCGGCTTCCGGCATCATGCCCGCCAGCGCGTCTTTCAGTTCCGGCACACCGTCACCGGTCAACGCGGAAACGAAGTAGATTTCGGCAAATTCGACTTTGCCGGCCAGATCCTGCGCCAGCGCCAGCATCGGTTCCTTCTTCGACCGATCGACCTTGTTAATGACGAGGATCTTGCGTTCGGGTCTTCCGGCCAACGCTTCCAGCAAGGGCTCCAGCTCGTGGCGGCGTTGCTTGATCGGATCGACCAGCAGCACCACCGCGTCGGCAGCCTCTGCGCCTTCCCACGCGGCGCTGACCATGGCGCGGTCGAGCCTGCGGCGCGGCGCGAAGATGCCGGGGGTGTCGACCAGAATCATCTGCACCGGCGCGCCTGCCAGTTCATGCAGCGCAATGCCCAGCATCCGGGCGCGGGTGGTCTGCGCCTTGGCCGATGTGATCGCGACCTTCTGGCCGACAAGCTGGTTCACCAGAGTCGATTTGCCGGCATTCGGCGCACCGATCACGGCGATCATCCCGCAGCGGGTAAGGGCAGGGGAGGTGGAGTCAGGTGAAGAGGGTGTTTGTGTCATGCCCGCCCCATATCCATTTGCCGTGCATTTGTCGAAGCCCGGCGCAGCGCTTGCGGCAGTTAGGTGCGGGTTAGACCCCCCTTAGGTGTCGGTTAGACCCTTGGTCGCTCTTTGCGCGCAAATGTTTCACGTGAAACATTGCGGGAACAGGGTGTCAGCCGAATTGCTCCAGAAACGCCTTTGCGGCCAGCCTTTCGGCCTCGCCCTTGCTGGTCGCGGTGGCCGATGCGCTGCCGACATTGCGGACGCTGACCTGCACGGTAAAGCGTGCCGCGTGATCCGGCCCGCTGCGGTCGGTCACTTCGTAAACCGGCCCGGCGCGGCGGTTGCCTGCGGCCCATTCCTGAAGTGCGCTTTTGGGATGCTTAGCCTTGCCGACATCGCCTTCCAGTTCATGCGCCCACAGGCGGTAGATGATGGCCTGCGCGGTATCGAAACCGTGCTGGATAAAGCACGCGCCGATCAGCGCTTCCATCACATCGCCAAGGATCTTGTCGCTATCCGCCCCGCCATCATCGCGGGCCTGTTTGCCCAGCCGGATATGGACGGGAAGGCCGATGGCCCGCGCAATCCGGGCGCAGGTGGTGCCGCTGACCAGAGCGTTGAGGCGCTGTGACAGCTTGCCTTCGGGCGCATCGCCCGCGCGGAACAGCCAGCTGGCAACCGACAGGCCCAGCACCCTGTCCCCCAGAAATTCAAGCCGCTGGTAATCCGCAGCCTCTGCGCCCGAACCGTTGAAGCTGCCATGGGTCAACGCCTCCAGCCACGGGGTTTCATCGCCGATGACAAAGCCTTGCGCTTCAAGCCATGCGCGGGCGGCAGGATCGAGGGTGGTCACAATGTGTCTCCGATCCGGTTCCAGCGCGCGGCGGAAAACCATGTCCAGGGCTTGATCCATTCGGCGCTGCCATTGGTGGACCAGACGATAATCGCTGCGCGGCCCACCAGCAGGTCTTGCGGCACCAGACCCACCGCGTCGCCCGCCACTGCCGCAAAGCGGCTGTCGCGCGAATTGTCACGGTTGTCGCCCATCACGAACAGGCTTCCGGCAGGTACGGTCTGCGGGGCATAGGCATCGCCCTGGGTCAGCCCGAAATCGAGCACATCGTAGCTTTTGCCGCCCGGCAGAGTTTCGCGGAACCGGGCATAGCGGCACACGGCGCTGCCATCTGCGGCCTGTTCCAGGTCGCCGCCCCATTCGCAGCCGGTGTTGGCCGATTGCACGATCAGCGCGTCGGCGATGCGGGCGCGCGGCACCATCTTGCCATTGAGCATCAACTGCCCGTCGATCACGCTCACATTGTCGCCCGGCAGGCCGATCACCCGCTTGATGTAATCGCGCCCGTCAACCGGATGCTTGAAGATCACGATATCGCCGCGTTCAGGTGTCGCAGCGAAGATTCGCCCGCCGGGAAGCGGCAGATCGAAGGGGAGCGAATGGCGCGAAAAGCCGTAAGGCCACTTGGCTGCCAGCAGGTAATCGCCGTTCATCAACCGTGGCAACATGCTTTCAGAAGGGATCGAAAAGGGCGAGAATACGAATACCCGAAAAGCCAGCACCACCAGCAGCACTTTGACCACAAACCAGATGAAACTGCCCTGTTTTTCGCCAGTCTGCGAAGGGCCTGCGCTGGCAGCGGGCGCGAAATCGCCGGGAGATTGGGTCTTAACATCCATCTCTCATGCCCTTACTCGGCTCGGCAGACATGCGCAAAGGGGAACGATGATGAGCACAGCGGGCAATGGACAGGCAAGCGATGCCGCGGCCGCGTGGGCCACGCTGCGCACGCTGGCAACGCCCACCCTTGCGCAGTTGTTCGCCAATGACCCGGCGCGTCCTGAGGCGTTGACCCGGCGGATCAGCTGGCCGATCGAACCGGGCAGCAGCGCCGAAGCCGGGATGATCATCGACTTTTCCAAAACCCACCTCAGCAATGAGGCGCTGGCCGCGTTCGAGGCGCTGGCCGAAGCGCAGGGCTTTGGCGCCGCGCGCGATGCGCTGTTCGGCGGCGGGATCGTGAACCCCACCGAAGGCCGCGCCGCCACTCACGGCGCGCTGCGCGGTAGCGGCACGGATGCCCAGGTGGAGGAAGCCGAAGCGCTGCTCGCCCGCATGGGAATGCTGGTCGAAGCCATCCATGAAGGCGCTCTGGGCGAAGTGCGGCACTGCATCGCCATCGGCATCGGTGGATCGGCGCTGGGCCCGGCACTGGCGATCGACGCGCTGACCCGCGATCTGGCGCTGGTCGATGTCCATGTGGTCTCGAACATCGATGGCCTTGCGCTGGAACAGGCGTTTGCCGCCTGCGATCCGGCCACCACGCTGATTGCGCTCGCATCCAAGACCTTCACCACCATCGAAACGCTGACCAATGCGAACAGCGCGCTCAAATGGCTCGCGGATAACGGGGTGGAAGATCCCGGCGGGCGGGTGATCGCGCTGACCGCCGCGCCCGATAAGGCGGTGGAATGGGGAGTGGACGAAACCCGCGTACTGCCCTTTGTTGAAAGCGTCGGCGGGCGCTATTCGCTGTTTTCGTCGATTGGTTTCCCGGTAGCGCTGGCGGTGGGGATGGAAGAATTCCGCGCCATGCTGGCAGGGGCCAAGGCGGTGGATGATCACTTCCGCCAAACCGAAGGCCGCGCCAACGCCCCGCTGATCGCCGCCTTTGCGGACCAGTTCTATACCCGGATCAAGGGCTGCCAGACCCGCGCGGTGTTCGCCTATGACGAACGGCTGAAGCTGCTGCCCGATTACCTCCAGCAGCTGGAAATGGAATCGAACGGCAAGAGCGTGAAGGCTGATGGCACTCCCGTCGAAGGGCCGACCGCGCCGGTCACATGGGGCGGGGTGGGTACAGATGCGCAGCACGCAGTGTTCCAGCTGCTGCATCAGGGCACGCACCTGATCCCGGTCGATTTCATCGCCAGCATCGGACCCGGAGACCAGCTTGATCCTGCGCACCACCGCACGCTGCTGCTGAACTGCCTTGCACAGGGCGCGGCGCTGATGGCGGGCAAGAGCTCTGAAGACCCGGCCCGCGCCTATGCGGGCGATCGCCCCTCCACCACTTTCCTGGTCGATGATTGCGATGCGGCGGCACTGGGCGCCCTGATCGCGTTCCATGAACAGCGCACCTTTGCCAATGCGGTGCTGATGGGGATCAACCCGTTCGACCAGTTCGGGGTGGAACTGGGCAAGGCGATTGCCAAGCAGATCGATTCGGGTGAGGGCAGTTTCGATCCCAGCACGCAGGCGCTGATGGCGGCGGCAGGATTGGCGTAAGTTGCAGCGGCATTCCGCTTGTTCTGCGGGAACGCAGGATGGTTTCGCCAGCGTGTTATTACCGGGAAGAGCGCACCGAAGAACGCGACAGAAGCTGCCGATTTGCTCCGCCCGTCGCGTTCGAATTGCACACCTGTGACATATGCGTATTGTTCAAGGCACGTGGATCATCCGCGTCCCGTTCCGTTTGTTTACCAGGGCTCTCCGATGAAATCAGTGTTTCTTCCTGCGATGCTTGCTGCCATCGCGGCCACCCCCGTTCCGGCTCTGGCAGATGGCGGCACGGCGCGGTCGATGGTCAAACCGGCACGCCTGATCGAGTTTACGGGCGAGCGTGAGTTGCTCAAGGAATCTGCGCGCTTGCGCGTGTGGCGGGGCGAGATCGGTTACACCCTCGAAGTTGATGCCGCGGGCACTCCGACCGAATGCGAATTGGTTGACAGGTTTCGTATGAACTACGTGAATGTGAAACTGTGCGACGTGCTGATGAAGCATCACAGCTTCGAACCCGCGCTGGACGCGACAGGTTCGGCGGTGGACGGCAGCTATGAAGGGCGGCTCAACTTCATGGAAATGCGCGAAAAGGAATAGGCACCCGGGCAGGGCTGAAGTGTTCAGCAGCGCGGTCGAGGTTGACATTCCTGACAATCGCGCCCATTTGCGCCGCATCGAAGCGCGCTAGCCATGCGTGAAGCGGCGGAAATCTAAAAGCATCCGCCCCGGCCGCGCCTCGGTTCTACCTTTCCAGACTTCCCATTTCACGCGGGCGGTTTCAACCCCCGCGCCGCGCGTGGCGTGCCCGTGAACGCTTGGCGTTCGGGCAGCCCAGCGCGCGTCGCAGACTATTTGCGAGCATTTTTTACATGACTACTTTTGCTGAACTCGGGCTGTCGCAGCCCGTTCTCCAGGCCCTCGACATGAAGGGCTATTCCACGCCGACCCCGATCCAGGAACAGGCGATCCCGCCGGTTCTGAAGGGCCGCGACCTGCTTGGCATCGCGCAGACCGGCACCGGCAAGACCGCTGCTTTCATGCTGCCCAGCATTGATCGCCTGCGCGAAGCCGACAAGCAGATCCCGTTCAAATCCTGCCGCATGCTGGTGTTGGCGCCGACCCGCGAACTTGCGGTGCAGATTGCCGATAGCGCCAAGGATTATGGCGCGCTGGCCGGCCTTAAGGTGCAATGCATCGTTGGCGGCACATCGGTGGGCAAGGATCGCAACAAGCTGCACCGCGGCACCGATATTCTTGTCGCCACGCCGGGCCGTCTGCTCGATCTGATCGAACAGAAGGCACTGAACCTCAATGGCATCGAAGTACTGGTGCTGGACGAGGCCGACCAGATGCTCGACCTCGGGTTCATCCATGCACTGCGCAAGATCAAGGAACTGGCACCCAAGGATCGCCAGACCCTGTTCTTCAGCGCCACCATGCCCAAGGCGATCAAGGAACTGGTCAGCGGCTTCTGCAACAACCCGGTGCAGGTCTCGGTCACCCCGCAAAGCACCACGGCAGAGCGGATCGACCAATATTTGTTCATGGTGCAGCAGGACGAAAAGCTGTCCTTGCTCGAAATGATCCTCAAGGGCCGTCACGAAGTGCCCGGCGCGGTTGAACGCGTTTTGATCTTCACCCGCACCAAGCACGGCGCGGACCGGGTGGTGAAGCGGCTGGCGCAAGGCGGGATCGAAAGCAACGCGATCCACGGCAACAAATCGCAGCCGCAGCGCCAGCGTGCGCTTGACGAATTCCGCAAGGGCCGCGTGCCGGTGCTGATCGCGACCGATGTGGCCGCGCGCGGGATCGATATTCCGGGCGTCAGCCACGTGATCAACTACGAACTGCCCAATGTGCCAGAGCAATACGTCCACCGTATTGGCCGCACCGCGCGTGCGGGCAAGGACGGGGTGGCGATTGCCTTTTGTGCCGAGGATGAACGCGCATATCTGAAGGATATCCGCAAGGTCACCGGCGCAGAGCTCGATCGCCTGCCGCTGCCGGATAACTTCCGCGCCGTGGTGGAAGGCGAAGGCCCGACCAAGCCTGCACCCCGCGTACCGATGAAGCGGGTGCAGCCGCGCCCCGTTGGTCAGCGTCCGCAGGGCCAGCGCGCTCAGGGTGATCGCAAGCCGCAGGGCGAACGTCGCCCCGATGGCGAGCGGCGTCCGCAAGGTGATCGCAAGCCGCAGCAGTCGCAGGGTGCGGCCCGTCCCGGCGGGAATGGCGGCGGTGGCGACCGGCGTCAGCCCGGCAGCGGCGGCCGTCCCTCGGGCGGGGGCGGCGGTGATCGTGGCCGTGGCCGTGGTCGTCCCGGCGGCGGCGGCGGTGGCCGTCCGCGCTCTGCAAGCGTCTGATATCACCGCGTAACAATTTCTTGCCGCCGGACGAACCTTTCCATCGCGGGAAGGTGCGTCCGGCGGTTGGCATTCGCGGCTGCATCGGCCATAGCGCGCTTCAACCGACCGGAGGAGCTGCGCGATGGCCGACGAATATGATTATGACCTCTTCACTATCGGCGCAGGATCGGGCGGCGTGCGCGCCAGCCGGGTCGCCGCAGCGCATGGCGCAAGGGTGGCCGTGGCCGAGGAATACCGCGTCGGCGGAACCTGCGTAATCCGCGGCTGCGTGCCCAAGAAAATGCTCGTCTACGGTGCGCATTTTGCCGAAGACCTCGAAGACGCAAAGCAGTTCGGCTGGACTATCGAAGGCAAGAGCTTCGATTGGGCCACCTTGCGCGATAGTGTGCAGAACGACGTGACCCGGCTTGAAGGCCTCTATGGCCAGACTCTGGGCAGCCACGACGTCGACATCATCGCCGAACGCGCAGCAATCAGCGGGCCGCACGAGATCACGCTTGCCAGCGGCAAGGTGATCACCGCCAAAACCATCCTGATCGCCACCGGCGCGCGCCCGCATGTGCCCGTTTTTCCGGGCAACGAACATGTTATCACCTCGAACGAGGCGTTCCATCTCGAAACCCTGCCGCGCCGCATCCTGATTGCAGGTGGCGGCTACATCGCCAATGAATTTGCGGGCATCTTCAACGAATTCGGCTGCAAGGTGACGATCGCCAACCGGTCAGACACGATCCTGCGCGGCTATGACACGGCAGTGCGCGACCGGCTGCTGCAAATCTCGCTGACCAAGGGGATCGAATTCTGTTTCAAGGCCGAGTTCGAAACCGTTGAAAAGCAGGATGATGGCACGCTGCTGGTCAAGCTGACCGGGCAGGAGCCGCGCGAATTCGATGCTGTCATGGTGGCCACCGGGCGCGTGCCCAATGTGGAAGGACTGGGGCTGGAAACGGTCGGGGTCGAGGTTGGCCAGCGCGGCGAGATCATCGTTGATGCTTTCAGCAAGACCAATGTCGATCACATCTATGCCGTTGGCGATGTGACCGACCGGGTGCAATTGACCCCCGTCGCCATCCGCGAAGGGCAGGCCTTTGCTGACAGCCTGTTCGGCGATGGCGAGCCATACGCTGTCGATCATTCCTGCGTGCCCAGTGCGGTGTTCAGCCACCCGCCGATCGCCGCTGTCGGCCTCACCGAAGGCGAAGCGCGCAACACGCTGGGCAATATCAAGGTCTATCAGGCCGATTTCCGCCCGATGAAACACGTGCTGGCAGGCCGCAACGAACGCTGCCTTTACAAGATGATCGTCGATGCCGCGAATGACCGGATAGTGGGCATTCACATGATCGGGCCGGAAGCGCCGGAAATCATGCAGGCGGCTGCGATTGCGGTGAAGGCGGGCCTGACCAAGGCCGATTTTGACGCGACCGTTGCTATCCACCCCACGATGGCGGAAGAACTGGTGCTGTTCAAATAGCCGGCACAGCGCCGGACGGGGGATTTGCGATGGACGTTTCAGGCAAGACAGTGCTGCTGACCGGCGGCACCGCGGGCATCGGACGCGAAATCGCCCGCCAGCTCAAGTCCAAGGGCGCACATGTCATCCTGACGGGCCGCGATCCCGAACGGCTGGGCGCGATGCAGGCCGAGGGGTTCGAGGCGATGGCCGCCGACCTTTCGAACGCCGCAGGGGTCGATGCTCTTGTTGCCGCGCTGGGGGATCGCCGGCTCGATATTCTCATCAACAATGCCGGGCAGCTGATCGATCACGATTTCCGCAAAGGTGCGCCTGATCCGCAAGCGGCTGACGCAGGCATCTATGCCAACCTGACCGCGCCGATCCGGCTGATAACCGCGCTCGTCCCGCAATTGCGCGCCCGCCCTGAGGCCGCGATCGTCAATGTCACCAGCGGTCTCGCCGTCGCTCCGGCGGCGCGCCAGCCGGTCTATTGCGCCACCAAGGCGGGGCTGCGGTTCTACACTCTGGCCTTACGCGAACAGCTCAAAGGCACTGCGATCCGCGTGATCGAGGCATTGCCGCCGGTGGTCGATACCCAGATGAACGATGGCAACCCGATGAACAAAATGCCCGCGGATGAATGCGCGCGTCAGATCGTCGCCGCGATCGAGCAACGGCGCGACGAGGCCAATATCGGCATGACGCGGACACTGCGTCTTGTGGAATCAATTTCGCCAGCACTGGCCCGGCGAATGACTTTGCGTTTCTGATCTAGGCGCCGAGGCGGGCGGGGGAGAACATCTCCGGCGCCAGCCCAGCGGCGGCGCAATCATCGGGGAAGGGCAGGCCAAGGGCGGCCGCCGCAGCGATGCGCGACAGGGCAGGGGCAGTCTGGAACCCTGCGCCGCCTTGGCCTGCACACCACACAAAGCCCGGCAAATCCGCCGCATGGCCGATCACCGGAACTTCGTCTGGCGCAAAGCTGCGCAGGCCTGCCCATGAATGCGCAATCCGGCGGATGGGGAGGGTGGTTGCCTGTTCCACCCGGTCTGCGGCGATGGCAATGTCCAGTTCCTCTGCCGCCGCATCGCAGGGCTCCGACGGGGTCTGGTCCATCGACGAGGCGAGCAATTGGCCGCGCCCTTCCGGCAGCAGGTAGAAGCCCTCGCCCACGGTCTTGGTGAAGGGCCAGCGGCTCACATCCTCGCCTTCTGAAGCGGCGAAGCTGATGACGGTGCGGCGGCGCGGTTCGATCCCGATGGGTTGGACGCCTGCCAGGCGCGCAATGACATCCGCCCATGCGCCTGCCGCGTTGACCAACAGCGGGGCGGAATAGACCTTGCCCGCAGCCTCGACCCGCCAGTTGCTCCCGTCGCGGGCTATGGCGTTGACCTGCGCTCCGGTGATCAGTTCGCCCCCTGCCATTCGCAAGGCCGCCGCATGGGCCTGCAACATTGCGTTGGTATCCAGTTTCAGCGATCCGTGGTCGATCAGCGCGGCGGCGCAGGCTTCTGGGCGCAGCACCGGCATGAGCGCGCAGGCTTCGTCAGAGCCGACGCGCGTGTAATCGCAGCCGAACTGGCGGTGGACATCCTCCAAGGCCTCCAGTTCCGCGACCTGCTCTGCCGAAGCAATGTGTAGCGCCGGATGCACCGCGCCATGCGCTGCAAGCGCGTTCATGCTCAGCGCAGTAAGCGTCCGCACCGGTTCATTACCCAGCCCGTAATGGGCAAAAGCAACGCTGCGGCCCGATGCGTGGTATCCGGGTGCGGTTTCGCCTTCCAGCACCACCACCCGCCCATGCTCCGCCAGTCGCGCGGCGACCGATAGCCCCGCGATCCCGCCGCCGATCACCAGCATATCTGCCCGCTGCATTGCTCCGCTCACACTCCTGCCCGCCAATTTTGCCACGTTGACGCTTGGGACGCGCTAAGGCAACGCATCGGGCAAAGCTATCAAGAGAGGATCCCCCGCGTGTCCGCCAATATCGCCGAAATGGAACGCCGCCGCGAAGCTGCCCGCATGGGCGGCGGCGCCAAGCGCATCGAAGCCCAGCACGCCAAGGGCAAACTGACCGCGCGCGAGCGGCTCGATGTGCTGCTCGACGAAGGCAGCTTTGAAGAGCTGGACACCTATGTCGAACATGACTGCGTCGATTTCGGCATGGAGACACAGAAGATCCCCGGCGACGGGGTGGTAACCGGCAGCGGCACCATCAACGGGCGCTTGGTCTATGTGTTCAGCCAGGATTTCACCGTGTTCGGCGGCAGCCTGTCGAAACGCCACGCCGAGAAAATCTGCAAGGTGATGGACACCGCAATGAAGGTCGGCGCGCCGGTGATCGGGTTGAACGATTCGGGCGGTGCGCGGATTCAGGAAGGCGTCGCTAGCCTTGGCGGCTATGCCGAGGTGTTCCAGCGCAATGTGCTGGCCAGCGGCGTGGTGCCGCAGATCAGCCTGATCATGGGGCCGTGCGCGGGCGGGGCGGTGTACTCGCCTGCGATGACCGACTTCATCTTCATGGTGAAGGATTCCAGCTACATGTTCGTGACCGGCCCCGATGTGGTGAAGACCGTCACCAACGAAGTCGTGACGCAGGAAGAACTGGGCGGGGCGATCACCCACACGACCAAGACCTCGGTTGCCGATCTCGCCTACGAAAACGACATCGAGGCGCTGCTGGCGACGCGGCGGTTCATGGACTTCCTGCCGCTATCGAACCGCGAGGAAGCCCCTGTCTTGCCAACCGGCGATGCGTGGGACAGGCTGGACATGAGCCTCGACACGCTGATCCCCGATAACGCCAACCAGCCCTATGACATGCACGAAGTCATCGCCAAGGTGCTGGATGAAGGCGATTTCTTCGAGATTCAGCCGATGCATGCGGGCAATATCCTGTGCGGTTTCGGCCGCGTGGAAGGCCGCACCGTGGGCGTGGTGGCGAACCAGCCGATGGTGCTGGCGGGGTGCCTCGACATCAACTCCTCGAAGAAAGCCGCGCGCTTCGTGCGGTTCTGCGATGCTTTCGAAATCCCGATCCTGACGTTCGTGGACGTTCCCGGCTTCCTCCCCGGCACGAGCCAGGAACTGGGCGGGATCATCAAGCACGGCGCGAAGCTGCTGTTCGCCTATGCCGAGGCGACCGTGCCCAAGATCACCGTCATCACGCGCAAGGCTTACGGCGGGGCCTATGACGTGATGGCATCGAAGCACCTGCGCGGCGATTTGAACTACGCGTGGCCCACGGCCGAGATCGCGGTGATGGGCGCCAAGGGCGCGGTGGAGATCATCTTCCGGCAAGACCGCGACAACCCCGAAAAGATCGCCGAGAAGACCAGGGAATACGAAGACCGCTTCGCCAACCCCTTCGTGGCGGCGCAGCGCGGCTATATCGACGAGGTGATCCACCCGCACTCGACCCGGCGGCGGATCGCGCTGGGGCTAAGGAAGCTGCGGACGAAGCAGTTGGAGAACCCTTGGAAGAAGCATGACAATATTCCGCTTTAGCGCATTCCTGCCGGCATTGGCGCTGCACTCTGCCGTACTGGCCCAAGAGGTGGACCTGACACCGCGCAGTCCGCTTGAGGCTGTCGTGCTCGGCGATGCAGAAGCGGCCAAAGCTCATCTGCAAGCTCTGGCTGATCGGGGCATTGCTTCGCGCGACACGGTCGTCGCCGAACTTCTGGCTGCCGGGTTTGAACCGGACAGCGGTTATCCCGGCTGCGCGTTTTACGGCTATCATCGCCGTACCACGCAGGCCGGGGCGGCACGAAGTGCGGAAGTGGCGCTGTGCGACAACGGCAAGACGATGGTGCTGGTGCTCGACATGCTGCCGCCCGGAAAGCGCGGCGGAGGAATGGGCACTGTGCGAGATAGGGAAGAACAATGAAACTCGGACGCTTGAACCACATCGGGGTCGCCACGCCCTCCATCGCGGACTCGATCGCGTTCTACCGCGACGTGATGGGCGCGACCAAGATCCACACGCCGTTCGACCTTGAGGAGCAGGGCGTGAAGGTCTGCTTCGTCGACACCCCCGGCGCGGATGGGGCGATGAACGGCACGCAGATCGAGCTGATCGAGCCGCTGGGGGAGAACTCCACCCTCGCGGGCTTCCTCGCCAAGAACCCGCTCGGCGGGCAGCATCACATTTGCTTTGAAGTGCCCGACATCGCGGAGGCCCGCACCGCCTACGAAGCGATGGGCAAGCGCATCCTCGGCCCCACGCGGATCGGCGCGCACGGCACCCCTATCTTTTTCGTCCATCCCAAGGACATGGGCGGCATGCTTACCGAAATCATGGAGACCCCGCGCGAGGACGCGCACTGGTCGAATTAGTTGAACACCGCTCGCCCTGAGCTTGTCGAAGGGCCGCACTTTTTTGGGTGCGTCGGAAAAGTTGAAGGGCAGGGCTTCGACAAGCTCAGCCCGAACGGAGAGAAACGAAAATGTCCTACGAAACCATCCGCGCCGAACGTGACGGCCCGCTGCTGACCATTACCCTCAACCGCCCGGAGCGGCTCAATGCGATGCCGCCCAAGATGGCGGACGAGCTGGGGCAGGCGTTCTATGATCTGCGCGATGCGCGCGCCGTGCTGATCACGGGCGAGGGCAAGGGCTTCTGTTCGGGCGCTGACCTGTCCGCGCGCGGCGACGGCTCTGCGCTGGGCGGCAAGGGCGGCAGCCACGAGGCGCTGATCAATCACTATAACCCCGCGATCAGCCAGCTGATCCGCGCGCAGGTGCCGGTGATCTGCGCGGTCAATGGCCCGGCGGCGGGGGTGGGGTGTTCGCTGGCTTTGGCTGCCGATTTTACCATTGCCGGACGCTCTGCGTATTTCCTGCAAGCCTTCGTCAATATCGGCTTGGTGCCCGATGGCGGATCGACCTGGCTGCTCGCCCGCGCCATCGGCCGCGCCCGCGCCACACGGATGATGATGCTGGGCGAGAAGATTTCGGGGCGGCAGGCCGAGGAATGGGGCCTCATCTACAAATGCGTCGATGACGCCGCGCTGATGGATGAAGCCCGCGCGCTGGCGACCAAACTGGCCAACGGCCCGACCATCGCCTACGCCCAGATGAAGCGCAACATTGCCACCGCGCTCGACACCAACCTGCAAATGGTGCTGCTGGCCGAAGCTGAAGCCCAGCGGGTTGCTGGCGGCACCGCGGACGCGATGGAGGGCGGAATGTCGTTCCTCCAGAAGCGTAAGCCTGAGTTCAAGGGGGCGTAACGCCCCACCACCTCCGTTCGTATCGAGCGGAGCGCGAAGCGCGCAGTCGAGATACCTTGCAAGGGTGTCTCGACTTCGCTCGACACGAACGGTTAAAGGCCGAGACATGACCCAAAAACCCACCCCCGCCGACTGGAAAGCCCTCGCCGACAAGGAAGTGAAGGGGCGCGACCTCACCTGGCAAACGCCCGAAGGTATCGCGGTCAAGCCGCTCTATACGGCAGAGGATCACGCGGATTTCGATCCTGGCCTGCCCGGCTTCGCGCCCTTCACACGCGGGGTGAAAGCCTCGATGTATGCAGGCCGCCCGTGGACAATCCGGCAGTACGCAGGCTTCTCCACCGCCGAGGAATCCAACGCTTTCTACCGCCGCAATCTGGCGATGGGGCAAAAAGGGCTGTCAGTCGCGTTCGACCTTGCCACCCACCGGGGTTACGATTCCGATCACCCGCGCGTCGTCGGCGATGTCGGCAAGGCGGGCGTGGCGATCGATACGGTCGCGGATATGCAGATCCTGTTCGACCAGATCCCGCTTGATGCCATGAGCGTTTCCATGACGATGAACGGCGCGGTGATCCCGGTGCTGGCCTTCTTCATCGTCGCCGCCGAACGTCAGGGCGTGTCGCAGGACAAGCTTGAGGGCACGATCCAGAACGACATCCTCAAGGAGTTCATGGTCCGCAACACCTATATCTACCCGCCCGAACCTTCGATGCGGATCATCGCGGACATCATCGCATATACCTCCGCCAACATGCCGAAATTCAACTCGATTTCGATCAGTGGCTATCACATGCACGAGGCCGGGGCGACGGCGGTGCAGGAACTCGCGTTCACGATTGCCGATGGCAAGGAATACGCCAAGCGCGCGATGGAAACCGGGCTGGATATCGATGCCTTTGCGGGCCGCCTCAGCTTCTTCTTCGGCATCGGCATGAACTTCTTCATGGAGATCGCCAAGCTGCGCGCCGCACGCACGCTGTGGTACAAGGTGATGGACGGGTTGGGGGCGAAGGACGAACGCTCCAAGATGCTGCGCACCCACTGCCAGACCAGCGGCGTGAGCTTGCAGGAGCAGGACCCCTACAACAACGTGATCCGCACTACGGTGGAAGCCATGGCGGCAGTGCTGGGCGGCACCCAGTCGCTCCACACCAATGCGCTGGATGAAGCCATCGCGCTCCCGACCGATTTCTCGGCCCGTATCGCCCGCAACACCCAGTTGGTGCTGCAGGAGGAAAGTGGGATCTGCAACGTCGTCGATCCGCTCGGCGGCTCGCATTACATCGAGGCGCTGACGGCTACGCTTGTCGAGCAGGCCGAAGCGATGATGGCCGAGGTGGACTCGGCGGGCGGCATGACCGCCTATGTCGCCACCGGCGCGCCCAAGGCTGCGATCGAGCGCGCGGCGGCGGAAAAGCAGACCGGCATCGACAAGGGCGAGACGGTGATCGTCGGCGTTAACAAATACCGCAAAGACAGCGAAGACCCGATGGATACGCTGGATATCGACAACCAGAAGGTGCGCACGGGGCAGATTGCCCGCCTCGCCAAGGTGCGCGCAGGCCGCGACGAGGCGGCGTGCCGTGCGGCGCTGGCGGCGCTGACGGCAGGCTGCGCTGCGGGCGAGAACGTGCTGGCGCTTGCGGTGGAAGCTGCCCGCCACGATGCGACGCTGGGCGAGATTTCCGCCGCGATGGAAGAGGTCTTCGGCCGACACGATGCGACCCCTGCGCCGGTCAGCGGGGTCTATGCCAGCGCCTACGAGTTCGACCGCCGCTGGGCGCAGGTGTTGGACGGCGTGGAAGCCGTGGGCCGCCGCTTGGGCCGTGCGCCCCGCATCATGGTCGCCAAGATGGGCCAGGACGGCCACGATCGCGGCGCCAACGTGATCGCCAGCGCGTTCGGTGACATGGGTTTCGAGGTGATCTCCGGCCCGCTGTTCCAGACGCCCGAGGAATCCGTCGCAATGGCGCTGGAGCATGACGTCGATGTGGTCGGCGCGTCGAGCCTCGCGGCGGGCCACAAGACCCTGATCCCCGAACTGATCCGGTTGCTGCGTGAAGCTGGGCGGGGCGATATCAAGGTCACCGCAGGCGGCGTGATCCCGCCGCAGGACTACGACTACCTGCGCGAGGCGGGGGTGCAGGGCATCTATGGCCCCGGGAGCAACGTGGTGGAGTGCGCAGCGGATATTCTGGTGCTGCTCGGCCACAACATGCCGCCGCTGGGCGAGGGGCTGGACGAGGCGGCGGAGTAGAGTTTCCTCCTAGTCCGTTCGCCCTGAGCCTGTCGAAGGGCTGCTTTTCTCTTTATCCGATAGCCCTGAAGACAGGGCAGGGCTTCGACAAGCTCAGCCAGAACGGTTATTTGTGCATTGTGAGGAATGAGACGCTCTCAAATGGCCGGTGAATGCCTCAATTGCGGCCATGAGATTGGCTACCATCATGGCGGAATGGAGCCGGAGATGTTTTGCACCTGTTTGGACTGCAGCTGTCCCGGCTATCGAGACGAGAACATGGAAAGTCCGCATACCGGACCATTGAAGTCAGAAAGTAACGAATGACCCACCCCCGCACCGATTGGACCCGCACCGAAATTGCAGGCCTCTTCGACCTGCCCTTCACCGAGCTGCTGTTCCAGGCCGCCAGCGTCCACCGCGAATTCCACCCGCCCACGCAGGTGCAACTCTGCACCCTGCTCAGCATCAAGACCGGCGGGTGTCCGGAGGATTGCGGCTATTGCTCGCAGTCGGTGAAGGCGGACTCCGGCGTTGAAGCCACCAAGCTGATGGACGTGCAGGCTGTGCTCCAGCGCGCGGCGCAGGCCAAGGATGCAGGCTCGCAGCGGTTCTGCATGGGCGCGGCGTGGCGCAATCCCAAGGACCGCGACATGCCTGCGATTGTCGCAATCGTGAAGGGCGTGCGCGACATGGGGCTGGAAACCTGCATGACGCTGGGGATGCTCGAACCGCATCAGGCCGCAATGCTGGCCGAGGCGGGCCTCGATTACTACAACCACAATATCGACAGCTCGCCCGAGTATTACGAGCGCGTGATCTCCACCCGCGATTTCCAGTGCCGGCTCGATACGCTCGATCACGTGCGCAAGGCGGGGATCAACGTGTGCAGCGGCGGGATCGTCGGCATGGGGGAGACGCGAGAGGATCGGGTGGGCTTCATCCACACGCTCGCCACCCTGCCGCAGCATCCCGAAAGCGTGCCGGTCAACGCGCTGGTGCCGGTCAAGGGTACGGTACTTGGCAACATGCTGGCCGACACGCCGCTCGCCAAGATCGACGATATCGAATTCGTCCGCACGGTTGCGGTCGCGCGCATCACCATGCCGCGTTCGATGGTGCGGCTCTCGGCGGGGCGCGAGTCTATGAGCGAAGCGACGCAGGCGCTGTGTTTCCTCGCGGGCGCGAATTCGATCTTCACCGGCGACAAACTGCTGACTGCGCCCAACGCGGGCGATGACAGGGACGGAGCGCTGTTCGCCAAGCTGGGGCTGACGGCGCTCAAGGGCGAAGAACCTGCGCGAGCGTGCAAGACGACAGTGGCGGCGGAATGATGGGGCGGTTCGTCAGGCTTTGCAGTCTCGCCTTCTCGCTCTTCTCGGTTTTTTATTGGATTTTTGCCTCGATGATCTTCGAGATCATCAGCTTCGTGCGCGAGGGTGAAGAGCCATCGACAGGCGGATATCTTGCCGGCAGCGCAATTCCCACGATCCTTTACGGCCTCATCTGCACGGTTTTCCTTCAGTGGTTCGCGCGGGGCATCATCAAGAGACTACCGGATTGACCCTCGGCTTCTCCGTCGACACGCTGCTGCCCAAGGCGCGTGGGGGCGGGCAGTTGCGCATGGGGCTGGTCAAACTGGCTGAGCGCGAGTGGCTGCAACCTGCGCCCGATTTGGCAGCACGAGCGGCAGGGTTCGTTGACTGGCCCCAAGGGGTGCAACTCACGCCGGAAGTGGACGCGCCGGGTCGAGAACTGGCCGCGATGCTGGGCGTCCCCGGCGCGCTTCCCGAAGCGGCAATCGCCACCCACGAGGATTTGTGCCTACTCACACAGCGCGAAGGCGAGGACGTGTATCGCCTGATCGGCGCGGCGGTCGCTTGGCCTTCGGACTGGCACCCGGCGGAGAAAATCGGCCTCCCCCTGCGCGCCCTGCATGCCCCCATCGCGGGATATGAGGAGCAACTCGCCACCGGGGTTGATCGCTTCATGGAGACGCTCCGTCCCGGCCCGATCTACGCCCGCTGCAACTGGTTCATCGCGGCCACCGAAGAGCGCCGCTGGCTCCCCGACCGGCCGCCGCATCAGGCCTTCGCCCATGTCACGCCGGACAATGCAGGGAGCACGCTGTTCGTGCGCTCCGAACGCCAGACCCTGCGCCGCCTGCCGCAGACGGGCGCGATCCTGTTCACCATCGGCATCTATGTGGAACCGCTTGGCACGCTCTCGCCCGCCAATATCGCCATGCTGGGCAAAGCGGTGCAAACCCTCGTCAGCGGCGAGGGTGACCGCAGGGGTGCCCCCGCCTATGCTGCCAGCCTGATCGGTTTTGCTGAAAGGAACGCCGCATGATCGCCTCGCTGATCCTCCCGCTGCTGCTGCAATCTGCCCCCATGCAGGAGGCTCCGCCCGTGCCCGGCTGGAATTGCGAAGACCCGCGCTATCAGCAGGAAATGAACTGGTGCGCCGCGCAGGATTATGTCGCAGCCGATGCCGAATTGAACGCGCAGTGGAAAATCACCGCAGCCGCGATGAAGGCGCAAGACGCCAGCTTTGCCGAATATGGCGATAACGATATCCGCGAAGGCTTTTTCGAAAGCCTGCTCGAAGCCCAGCGCGGCTGGCTGCGGTATCGCGATGCCCATTGCCGGCTGGATGGCTACACCGCGCGCGGCGGCAGTATGGAACCGATGCTTGCCTCCTTCTGCAAGGCCAACCTCACCCGCCTCCGCACGGCTGAACTCAAGGCTTTGGTCGAGACCCCCGGTTGAAGCCGCAAATCCGCTAGCTTGCAGGCGCTGCAATGAGGCGGCATAGCCCGGTGACAAGATAACACGACTGCAAGAGAGGTTGTCCGCCTTGTTTTCCAAAATCCTGATTGCCAATCGCGGCGAAATCGCCTGCCGGGTCATCACCACTGCCCGCAAAATGGGGATCAAGACCGTCGCGGTCTATTCCGATGCCGATGCGCGCGCGCCGTTTGTCGCGATGGCGGATGAGGCGGTGCATATCGGCCCTTCGCCCGCGGCTGAAAGCTACCTGATCGCGGACAAGATCATCGCCGCGGCCAAGCAGACCGGAGCACAGGCCGTGCATCCCGGCTATGGCTTCCTGTCGGAACGCACCAGCTTTGCCGAAGCGTTGGCAAAGGAAAACATCGCCTTCATCGGCCCGCCGGTCGGCGCGATTGCCGCGATGGGGGACAAGATCGAATCCAAGAAACTCGCCATGCAGGCGGGCGTCAATGTCGTCCCCGGCTTTGTCGGCGAGATCGAGGATACCGAACATGCGGTGCGGATTTCGGACGAGATCGGCTATCCGGTGATGATGAAGGCCAGCGCGGGCGGCGGTGGCAAGGGCATGCGCCTTGCCTACAGTGAAGCCGACGTGCGCGAAGGGTTCGAAAGCGTGAAGCGCGAAGGGCTGAGCAGCTTTGGCGATGATCGCGTCTTCATCGAGAAGTTCATCCTCAACCCGCGCCATATCGAAATCCAGATCCTTGGCGATCAGCACGGCAATATCCTCTACCTGAACGAGCGCGAATGCTCGATCCAGCGCCGCCACCAGAAGGTGGTCGAGGAAGCGCCGTCGCCTTTCGTGACCCCAAAGATGCGCAAGGCGATGGGCGAGCAATGCGTCGCTCTGGCGCGGGCTGTGGGGTATTATTCGGCGGGCACGGTCGAACTGATCGTCAGCGGTGCTGACCCGACGGGGGAGAGCTTCTACTTCCTCGAAATGAACACCCGGCTTCAGGTCGAACACCCCGTCACCGAAGCGATTACCGGCATCGATCTGGTCGAACAGATGATCCGGGTGGCTTATGGCGAGAAGCTCGCCATGACGCAGGACGACATCGGGATCGATGGCTGGGCGATAGAAAACCGCGTCTATGCCGAAGACCCCTATCGCGGTTTCCTGCCTTCCACCGGGCGGCTGGTGCAGTATTCACCGCCGCTGGCCGGATGGACGGAAGACGAAACCGTCGCGGGCAAGGCGCGGCGCGGGGTGGCACGCGGTGCTGGCTCTGTGCGCGTCGACGACGGGGTGTACGAAGGCGGCGAGGTTTCGCGCTTCTACGATCCGATGATCGCCAAGCTGATTACCTGGGCGCCGACCCGCAATGAAGCGGCGGATTTGCAGATCGAGGCGCTCGACAATTTCCGGATCAAGGGGCTCGGCCACAATGTCGATTTCCTCAGCGCGATCATGCAGCACCCGCGCTTCCGTTCGGGCGAGCTGACCACCGGCTTCATCGCCGAGGAATATCCCGAAGGCTTCCACGGGGCCGCGACCACCGAAGGTTTCCGCCGTATTCTGGCGGCGGTGTGTGCGGGCAATGAATTCAGCTGGCAGGCGCGCGCCCGGCAGATTTCGGGTCAACTTGACGGGCCCCTGCCGGTCAGCGGCGAATGGCTGGTCAAGATCGGCGATGATCGCTTCGAGGTCGTTCTGGGTGATGGCCATGCGATGGTGGACGGGGTGCGGGTGGATGGCACCTGCAATTGGCTGCCCGGCATGGTGCAGGCCGAAGCGACCGGCAAGGTCGAAGGCGGCGAGGAGGTGCGCTTCGGCCTGATTGTCGAGCGGATCGGCAACCAGTGGAAGGTTACAACCCGCGGCGCAGCGCACACTGCGCTGGTGCTCCCGCTGCGGCTGGCGCGGCACGAATCGTTGATGCTGGAGAAGGTACCGCCTGACCTTTCGAAGTTCCTCATCTGCCCGATGCCCGGAATGCTGATGAAGCTGCATGTGGCAGAAGGCGAAACCGTGCAGCCGGGTCAGCCCTTGGCGACGGTCGAAGCGATGAAAATGGAGAACATCCTGCGCGCCGAAAAGGAAGGCGTGATCGCCAAAATCAACGCCGCCGAGGGCGAGAGTCTGGCGGTGGATGCGGTGATTCTGGAGCTGGAATAGCGCGCTTTCCTACCCGGCGAGGCAGGGGCAAAATGCAACACATGGCCGATTTCGCGGCGAAATTGATCGCGAAATCGGCTATATTCCTCAAAAATAACGTAAAAATTAAAATTCAGGCCGGTTTAGACCCTCTCTAGGTCGGTTTAGCTCCCCTCTTGCCCCCTTCTAGCTTAGCTCCAGATGCAGGCACTGATTGAAATCGGTCAGCCGGTAGGCGCCAAATGCTTCGCCATTGGCAAAGCCGCGTTGGCGATACAGTGCCAGCGCCGGGTCGAACAAAGGCCCGCTTCCGGTTTCCAGACTCAGTCGTGTGATGCCGTTGTCGCGCGCAAAATCGATGATCGTCTCCAGCAGGCAGGCAGCAATCCCGCGCCGCAGGAAATCAGGATGAGTGCGCATCGATTTGATCTCGGCCTGCTTGTTCCCCAGCAACTTCAGAGCGCCGATGGCCGCCACCCGGTCATCCACTCGCACCGCCCATACAGTTACAGCCGGATCGGTCAGGCCCGACAGATCGAGTGCGAAGCTGTGTCCCGGCGGAGACCCCTGCTGCATCGTCTGCTGTTGATAGGCTATCAGCGCCTGAACATCCGGGTCAGCAAGGTCGGCCAGCGCGGTAATCATACGGCGGAACGGACCAGTTCATCATCCAGAAACGCTGCAATATCAGCCAGATCAACATCGCGCGCCACATAGGCTGCGCCCAACCCCTTGAGCAGCAGGAAGGGCAGGGTGCTGGCCTCGGCTTTCTTGTCATGTCGCATATGATCGACCAGCCGCGCTCCGTCGCAGGTCAGGCCCAGCGATGGCAGCCGGGCAGGCAGCCCCGCAGCCGCAATCGCCTGTGCCGCACGCCCGGAATCGCTATCGGAAAGTTCGCCGCGCCGCGCTGAATATCGCGCCGCCAGAACCATGCCCAATGCCACCGCTTCGCCGTGGAGCAAGCGATCGGAAAAGCCCGTCTCCGCCTCCAGTGCATGACCAAAGGTGTGCCCCAGATTGAGCAGCGCGCGGCGATCCAGCGTCTCGCGTTCGTCCTCGGCGACGATCCGCGCTTTCATCGCGATGCTGGTGGCAATCGCGTGTTCCAGAGCCGCCGGTTCGCGGGCCAAAACCTTGTCGCCGTTCAGTTCCAGCCAATCGAAAAATGCCGTATCGCCGAGCAATCCGTACTTGATCACTTCGGCAAAACCGGCCCGCATCTCGCGGTCGGGCAGGGTGGCGAGAACCAGCGGATCGATCAGCACGAGGGCGGGCTGATGGAAAGCGCCGATCAGGTTCTTGCCCGACTTGGTATTGATTGCGGTCTTGCCGCCAACCGACGAATCGACCTGCGCAAGCAGCGTCGTCGGGATTTGCACGAAGCCGCAGCCGCGCTTGGTAATGGCGCAGGCGAACCCGACCAGATCGCCCACGACCCCGCCGCCCAGCGCAAAAACGTGATCGGAACGAGTTACGCCCCCCGCCAACAACCAGTCGGTCAGGCGTTCCAGCACGGGCCAGGTCTTCGCATCCTCGCCCGGCTCGACCACGAACCAATCGGCGACAAAGCCCTGCTCGGCGAGATCAGCATCGATGCCCGCGGCGAACAGGCGGTGGGTGTTGCTATCGGCCACGAAGGGCACGGCGCGCCCGCCTGCATAACTGCGGAGAAAAGCGTCTGCCGCAGCAGGCAGCCGCCCCAGCACCCCCTCCTCGATCACAACTTCATAAGCGCGACCGGCCAACGCCACTTCGATCACAGCCATTTATCAATCGCCTCGATTATGGCGCGGGCGGTATCGGCATGGGGGCCGTTTTCGCTCACCACGCGAATATGCGCCTGCCCATAGAAGGGCGCACGTTCTTGCGCCAGCCGGGTGAGGATCTCGCGCGGGTCGCCGGCGTTCAGCAGCGGACGATTGCCTCTCCGCGCGGTGCGTTCCACCAGGGTATCGACATCGCAATCGATCCACACCGCAATCCCGCGATCCAGCACTGCTGCGCGGGTGACGGGGTCCATCAAAGCGCCCCCGCCAGTCGCAATCACGCCGTGCCCTTCCTCGATCAGCCGCAAGATCACCCGCCGCTCGCCATCGCGGAAATAGGCCTCGCCAAAGGTCTCGAAAATTTCAGGAATGGAACGCTGGGCGGCTTCGACAATGGCATCGTCCGCATCGACGAAATCGCGCGAGAGCATCGCGGCCAGTTTGCGCCCCACGGTGGATTTGCCAACACCCATCAGGCCCACCAGCACCACCGGGAGGGTGATCCGGGCAGCGATCTGCACAAGATCGCGTTCGTAGTGGGGAGGCGGCGTTCCGGTCATTGCGGCAAGGCCTATAGATGGGCTAGGGCACGCGCAATATGGCAAACCTGCGCTCTCCGCATTCGTCGCTGCAAGGCATGTCCCGGGAAAGCTCGCCAAAACGGCAGGCATTTCCGCGCTGGCCGCTGATTGCCGGAGCAGCAGTGCTGGCTTTGCTTGTGCTGGCGTGGATAGAAGGCGGGGAAGAACCGGTGCATCCGATTGCCGAACCCGTTATCCTGCCGGAGCCACAATCATGACCGGCGGGCGGAGCGCCATGAAGCTGGCGGCCAGTGTTCTGGCGCTGGGTGTTGTCGGGGCGGCAGGCGGCGCTGGCCTGGCGGGATTTGCTTCGGCGCAGCAGAAGCCGGAATCGATTCTGCCTCCGGGCTTTGACGATCCATCGCCCGCGCCGGCTCCGGCACCTTCTCCTACGCAGGGCACCTCGCCTCAGCCGCCGCGCCCTGCGCCGGGCGGCACAGTGTTCGTTCCCGGCGTTCCGGCGCCTCCCGCAAGCCCTGCCGACACTGCAAGCGCCGCGCCATTGCCATCGATCACCCGAGATCAGCTGGCTCGGCTGCCCAGCCTCGAAGAGCTGGAGAGCATGTCGACCGAAGAGCTTGACCAGCTGCTTGGCCTCAAGGCGAAATCCGATATTCCCAATGGTGCCCGCCGCGCCCTGACTCGAGTCGGGGTGCTGGCTGGCGATGAAGGCGGACTGCCGCCTGCCGCATTGCTCAACCAGCCCGAAGCATTGGTCCGCGCCAGCCTTTCCGGCACCAAGGGGCCGGTTGTCTCGCGCTGGGGCCACATTCTGTTGCGCCGCGTTTTGGCGAGCCGCTTAGCTGCGCCACTGGGCATGGACCCGATCGAATTTGCCGCGCTGCGAGTAAAGGCGCTTAACGGCATGGGCGAATACGCACTCGCCCGCGCAGTGGTGCAGGACATCGATACCGCCAACTGGTCTCCCGAACTCACTGCCGAGGGGCTGACCGCCTATCTCGCCAGCGGAGACATCACCGGGTCGTGCCCGGCAGTGCGGTTGCAGGGCTCGGCGCGCCAGGATGGCGACTGGCAGATGTTGCAGGCGGTCTGCAATGCCTATGCCGGGGAAACCGCTCTCGCCGCATCGCAGCTTGATCGGGCGCTGGGCCGCGGGGTTGCTCCGCGGATCGATGTGCTGTTGGCGCGGCGCTTTGCCGGGGCGGCAGGGCGCGGCCAACGCGCTGTCGAGATCGAATGGAGCGGGGTCGAGGAACTCAATCCCTGGCGTTTTGCATTCGCCACTGCGCTTGGTGAACCCTTGCCCGAAACGTTGTTGGACAGAGCGCTGACGACGCAAGGCGGTGCTCATTACGAAAGGTCGGGCGCTCTGCTGCCTATGTTGCCGGCCGTCCAGCGTGCCCGCTTTGCCGGACGCGCCGGGCGAGAGGGCATTCTTTCGTCCGATGCGATGGTAGATCTTTATAGCGAGGTCTATGCCGATCCTGCGGCCACGGGCGAGCCCGCCGATCACGCCCGCGCTTTGCGTGACGCCTATATTGCAGCTGATCCGGCGGCGCGGATTGCGGCAATGCAACGATTGTGGGCCGCAGGCACCGCCCTGGGCGGAGGCGATGGTTACGGTGCGCGGGTGCTGACCGCCTATGCTGCCGCGCGTATTCCGGCCAATGCCGCCAACGCTGGTGCGGCGGGCGATCTGATCGCCGCGATGCTCGCCGCTGGTCTGGATCGCGATGCTTTGGCGTGGCGCAATGTGGTGGACCAAGGCTCGCTTGGCTGGGCACTGATCGTGCTCAGTGCACCGCGCAGCAATGGCGTGGGCCAGGGCGCGGTTGAAGACTTCATCAGCGACGACGAAAGCAACGGGGCGCGCAAATCGGCGTTTCTGGTGGCAGGCCTTGCCGGGATCGGACGCCTGACCGAAGCTGATGCCAATGCGCTGGCTAACAATCTTGGCATCGACATCGGCCGCCAGACCCGCTGGAGCCGCACGATTGATCGTGCGGCTGAGGTGAACAATCCGGTGCTGGTCAGCCTGCTCGCAGGTTTGGGGATGCAAGGAACAAGTTGGGACCAGATGACCCCGCTGCATCTCTATCACATCACGCGCGCGCTCACCCGCGTGGGTCTTGAGGCCGAGGCCCGCATGATCGCCGCCGAGGCGGTCGCGCGCGGCTGAGGCGCCGCCGGTGTCCGCCGCTACCGAGGCGTTTCTCGCCATGCTGGCAGCAGAACGCGGGGCGGCACTCAACACGCTCGCCGCTTATCGCCGCGATCTCGGTGGGGCAGAGGAGGCGATTGGCGATCTCGCCGCGGTAGAGCGTGATGCGGTGGCAGGTCTGGCGCAGGAATGGGCAAGCCTTGCCCCGGCCAGCGTTGCGCGCAAGGCATCGGCGCTACGCCAGTTTTTCGGTTTTGCGATGGATGAAGGCTGGCGGGGCGATGATCCCTCGGGCGCTCTGCCTGCTCCGCGCAGTCGCCGGCCGCTGCCCAAGCTACTGGGGCATGACCAGATCGCTGCGCTGTTCGCCCGCGCCGAGGATGACGCCATGGGGAATGAACCCAGGGCCGTGCGCCAGTTGGCCTTGATCGAACTGCTCTACGGATCGGGCCTGCGCGCCACCGAATTGGTCGCATTGCCATTAAGCGCCGTACCGCGCGATGCGCCGTTCCTGACAATCACGGGCAAGGGCGGGGCGACCCGGCTGGTGCCGGTTGGCGCACGCGCGCTGGAGGCGGTGGGCCGCTGGATGGCGGTTCGCCCGGCGCTGCCGGCCTCTCGCTTCCTGTTCCCTTCGAAAGGCGGTGCGCATCTCAGCCGGATTCGGTTGTACCAGTTGATCAAGGCGCTGGCTGCCCGCGCCGGGCTTGATCCTGCGCAGGTCAGCCCGCATGTGCTGCGCCATGCCTTTGCGACCCATCTGCTCGAAGGCGGGGCAGACCTGCGGGTGCTGCAAACCCTGCTCGGCCATGCCGACATTTCCACCACCCAAATCTACACCCATGTGGACGCTGCGCGGCTGGTTGCGCTCGTCAATTCCCGTCACCCGCTTGCAACAAGGGCAACATCGGACTAGCGCCGCGCAATGATTTCCTATCTCGATTTCGAGAAGCCGGTAGCAGTGCTTGAAGAGCGCATCACGCAGCTCCGCAGCGTCAACGCGTTGCATGATGTCGATGTGGCCAGCGAGATTGGCCGTCTTGAGGCCAAAAGCACCGAACTTCTCGCCAGCACCTATGCCTCGCTCACGCCGTGGCAGAAGACTCAGGTCGCGCGCCACCCCCAGCGCCCGCATTTCCGCGACTATGTCGCCCATGCGTTCAGTGATTTCATGCCCTTGGGCGGTGACCGGCTCTATGCCGACGACCTCGCCATCATGGGCGGTTTTGCGACGCTCAACGGGCGGCGGGTGATGCTGATAGGCCACGAGAAGGGCAACGACACGAAAAGCCGGATCAAACACAATTTCGGCATGGGCAAACCCGAAGGCTACCGCAAGGCGATCCGCCTGATGGAATTGGCTGCCCGATTCGGGCTGCCGGTGGTGACGCTGGTGGATACCTCGGGCGCATTTCCGGGGATCGAGGCTGAAGAACGTGGTCAGGCAGAAGCTATCGCCCGCTCGACCGAAGCTTGTCTCGCCTTGGCTGTGCCGATGGTGGCGGTGATTGTTGGCGAAGGCGGATCGGGCGGCGCGGTGGCGCTGGCTGCTGCAAACCGTGTGCTGATGATGGAGCACGCGGTTTATTCGGTGATCTCGCCTGAAGGTTGCGCATCGATCCTGTGGCGCACCAGCGAAAAGGCAGCCGATGCTGCGCAGGCGATGAAAGTCACCGCGCAGCATCTCAAGCGTGACAACGTGATCGACCGTATCGTGAAAGAGCCGGTCGGCGGCGCACATCGCGATCCGGTGGCAGCCTCAAGGCTTCTCGGCGCGGCACTGACCGAAGAGCTGGACCTGTTGGCCACAAAAAGCGGTGACCAACTTATTACCGCGCGCGAGGAACGTTTTCTCGCAATCGGTGGTTAGGCCCGACGCTCCCGGGGTTTGCGTGTCGTGACCAGGCCGATATTCTGGGGGTAGATTTTGTCTCCGGGAGAATGCGCCATGCCACGTTTCAATCGCAAGTTTCTGATGATCGGCGCAGCGCCCTTTGCGCTGGCTGGATGCATGGGCGCCGGCGGCTCGGTGCCTTCCGCATCCACCCCGATCACGCAGTCCGAGGCGCAGCAAGGCGCGCAGTATCACCCGCAATTGCTGAACGAATTCGGCGGTGCGATGAGCGGCACTCACGCCCAATACGTCGAACAGGTGGGCAAGAACATTGCGGTGCAATCGGGCCTGGGTAACGCCCGCGAGAGCTTCACAGTCAGCCTGCTTAACTCGCCTGTTCACAACGCCTTTGCGGTGCCGGGTGGCTACATTTACACGACCCGCCAGTTGGTAACTTTGATGAACAACGAGGCGGAGCTGGCCGCCGTTCTTGGGCATGAAGTCGGCCATGTTGCCGCGCGCCATTCGCAACGCCGCCAGCAGACAGCGCAGCGCAATTCCATTCTCGGTGTGCTGGGTGCGATCGGTTCTTCGATCCTTCTGGGCGATTCGGGTCTCGGTAACACCTTGTCGCGCACCTTCATGGAAGGCTCGCAGCTGCTGACATTGCGATTCTCGCGCACGCAGGAGCTGCAGGCAGACGACCTTGGCATCGAGTACCTGACCAAGGCCGGATATGATCGGCGCGCAATGGGCACTGTGTTGGCGAGCCTTGCAGCACAAAACGCGCTTGATGCGCGGCTTCAGGGTCGAAATGCTAGCGTTCCGGAATGGGCTTCGACCCACCCTGATCCTGCAAGCCGTGTGCAAAGCGCGCTGTCCAAGGCAGGCCCGGCGACGGGAGGCGTGACGAATCGCGACACCTTCCTGAACCGGATTGACGGGCTGCTTTATGGCGATGATCCCGCACAAGGATTTATCGAAGGCAGTCGCTTTATCCACCCGGAACTGCGACTTGCCTTTACCGCCCCGCAGGGCTTCTACATGGTCAATGGCACCCGTGCGGTGAGCATTCAGGGACAAGGCGGGCAAGCGCAGATGACGCTTGCGCCCTATAACGGCAATCTTGAAACCTACGTCCGCTCGGCTTTCACAGCTCTGGGCGGGCAGAACAGCACGCTTGCGCCCGCAGCGCTCGAACGTACGACGGTGAATGGCCTTCCGGCTGTCTATGGCACGGCCCGTGTTGCCAATGGCAACAGCCAGGTGGATGTAGTGGTGTTCGCGTATGAATTCGCCCGCGACCGGGCCTATCATTTCACTACGATTACCCCTGCAGGACAGGCTGGCACTTTTAACGCGATGTTCCAGTCAATGCGGCGGATTACCGACACCGAAGCATCATCGGTGGTGCCCAAGAAATTGCAGGTAGTGACCGTCGCTCGCGGCGATACCGTGGCGAGCCTTGCGCGCCGAATGGCCTATCCGGCAGCACAGGAAGAGCGCTTCCGGGTGCTGAATGCCTTGGCGAGCGGTGAAAGTCTGACGCCGGGCCAGAAGGTCAAAATCGTGGTGCGCGGGCGCTAAGTCGCAGGCCGCATCCTTATTGCCGACACACAAAAAAAGAGCGGCGGGGTTGTGCCCCGCCGCTCTTCTTTTTTTGCGATGTCGCCTGGCTTAGCCGGCGTTGTCCATCGCGGTACCAACATCGGTGAAGGTGCCGCTGATGCTGCCTTCGAGGGCGCCCAGCGACGCGATGAGAGCGACGGCGATCAGAGCAGCGATCAGGCCGTATTCGATAGCAGTGGCGCCCTGTTCGTCACGAGCGAGCTTCTTGAAAAAGGTCATGTGTAGTCTCCTGGTTTGGTCTTCGGTACCCGCGTCCGATACTTGCCGTGCCGGACGAATTTTTGTCTAAGCGATAGTTCTTGCGAAATTACTAACTCCGCTCAATTACCGCTCGCTTCCGCCACTTCGTCTGCAACGCGTTCCCACGTGCCGATGGCCGAACCTGCGAACAGGCCCAGCGCGCCCATCATCCCGATGACGATGAGGCTGGCGATCAGTCCGTATTCGATTGCGGTCGCCCCCGAGGTGTCGTCGCGCAACTTCTTCAGATTTGTCGACAACATTGAGGAACCCCCCCTATCCAAGCTTTCTGACACCTTCAAAATCGCGCTTGCGAGTTAAGAAAAGGTTTATGGAAGCCTCCATGATGGAAAAAAAACCGACATGACGACCGGCTGGATCACTGTCGTTGCTGGCGCGCTATACCGTGCGGACGGCCGTTGGCTGATGCATCGTCGTCCGCCCGAAAAGCATCATGGCGGCCTATGGGAGTTTCCCGGGGGTAAGGTTGAACCCTTTGAAACTCCTATCCAATCCCTCAAGCGGGAACTCGCAGAAGAGATCGGGATCACGATAGATTTCTTCGACTGTCATCCGGCCGGATTTGCCCAAAGCGCAGCGAATAACGACGAACGGGCGATTGTCCTTCTCCTTTACACAATCAGTCACTGGCAGGGCGTGCCGGAAGCGCTGGAGGGCGGAGAGGTCTGCTGGTTCACCCCCGAAGAGGTGTTGGCTCTGTCAAAACCCCCGCTTGACGTCGCCTTGGCACGGCAGTTGTTCCGAAATAACGTTTCTGCAGCAAACGGGCCTTGCCAAGATTGAAAGACCCCCTTATTGGGCGCGCTCCAACACGCACCCGTAGCTCAGCTGGATAGAGCACCAGACTACGAATCTGGGGGTCGGACGTTCGAATCGTTCCGGGTGCGCCAATAACGCCCGCTCCTTGAAAAAGGGGCGGGCGTTGTCGGTTCATGGCCCGGCGCTATTTGTCATCAATCTTCGACGCTATCTTCCAGTGAGTGCATGTCATCATCGGAAAAGCCGAAATGGTGGCCCGCTTCGTGGATCACGACGTGCCGCACCAGATCTTTGAAGCTGACCCCGGTTTCGCCCATCTCTTCCAGCAGCGGCTGACGGAACAGGCTGATCACCGGCGGAAGCGTTGCGAAATCCGATTGTGACTGATCGGGCAGGGCCACCCCTTCATACAGGCCGGTTAAATGCCAAGGGTCGGACAGTCCAACCGCAGCGAGCTGTTCGGGCGTGGCAAAATCCTCCACCTGGATTACCACACCGGCTAACTGATCCCGAAACATTGCAGGCAGCTTCGCAAGCACTGCGCGCGCCGCATTCTCGAAGTCGGCAATCGTGAGATCGCGCAAAAGCTTGCTCCTTTCGGGCGCCGGGGGATGAAATGGCGCGGATTCTTCCTACATCGCGAAATTGGGGACGCCATCATCCTTGCGCAATCGGTCATTTGGCCGGAACGCCTTGGGCAGCCGGGGGTTGTCGTCATTCTGGATCAACAGGTGAGGGGCTCTTTAAGAGCCGATGACGGAAGAAAGACGACAACCCATGAACTATACGTCTGCCCACGATCACGATTTCGATCCCGAGAATCCGTTGGGCAAACCCGAAGTGCCCGATCACGTTCAGGATGCGATCCGTACACTGATCGCCTGGGCTGGCGATGATCCGGATCGCGAGGGACTGCGTGATACGCCCAAGCGGGTTGGGAGGGCCTGGCTGGAATATTGCGAGGGATACAAGGAGGATCCAGCGATCCACCTTTCGCGCATTTTCGAGGAAGTGGGCGGCTATGATGAAATCGTGCTGCTCAAAGACATTCCCTTCCAGTCGCACTGCGAACATCATATGGCACCGATCATCGGCAAGGCGGCCATTGCCTATCTTCCCAATAAGAAGGTGGTTGGTATCTCGAAGCTTGCCCGCGTTCTGCATGGCTATGCCCAGCGGTTGCAGATCCAGGAACGGCTGACAGCAGAAGTCGCCAAGTGCATCTGGGACAATCTCGAACCGCACGGCGTGGCCGTGGTGATCGAAGCGCAGCACGGCTGCATGACCGGGCGTGGCGTGAAGACCCCCGGTGTTGGCATGATCACGAGCCGGGTGCTGGGCTGCTTTCTGGATGATGATCGCAGCCGCAAGGAAGTGATGAGCCTGATGGGCTATTGATTCTACGGTTTAAAAAATCTCCTAACATATTGTAATATAACTGCGGTAGAGCCCCGGTTCGCGATTGCCCGATTTGAATTCGCGTCTTCTACATGCTACAGTTGGCACGTCACTGGCCACATAAGGCTGGGGCAAAGCAGGAGACATGAAGATGAAAAAACTCAGCATTGCAGTGCTGTTGGGGGCGTGCATCGCATCGCCCGCAATGGCGCTGGAACATGAAGTAGTTATCGAGCATGCCGCCGGCACTATCGCCGCAGATTATGCGGGCACCGTTACGGTAGAGACCCGTCAGGTTGGTTCTGCGGGAGTGGCTGGTCGTCCTAGCACCCTGCGATGCATCTGGACTGCTTCGCTCAGCGTTGAACGCACAGCAAAGGTTGGCGATACCCTCAACTCACGACGTTCGATGACGGGGGATGATGTTGCCAGCGGCTCCCGCCCGGGATGGTGCCAGACGCAGGCCAACGCGATCGACCGCTTGGTCGATTCCCGCCGCGAAACCTTCCGCATGGCAATGCTGGAACTGGTTGAGCAGGATCGCAGTGCCATTCTCGCTGAAGCCGATAGTCTTCGGGCAACCAATCGCGAAGGCTAGACTTTGGCCAACCCGTTAAAAAAAGGGCGCCCCGCAAAGGGCGCCCTTTTTGATTCCGTCATTTTTGTATCAGAGCTGGCCGAGCATGTGATCCGCGCTTGAAACCTTGAAGTCGCCCGGCTCTTCGACATTAAGCTGTTCGACCACACCGTCGTTGATGACCATCGAAAAGCGCTGCCCGCGCTTGCCCATGCCGAAGCCCGATCCATCCATGGTGAGACCGATGGCCTCGACAAATTCGGCATTTCCGTCTGCCAGCATGGTGATGTCGTCGCTGCCCGAAGCCTTGTTCCAGGCGCCCATTACGAAAGCATCGTTGACCGCAGTGCCGACGATTTCGTCAACGCCCTTGGCTTTCAGATCGGAGGCTTTGTCAACAAAGCCCGGCAGGTGCTTGGCCGAACAGGTCGGGGTGAAGGCACCGGGCACCGAGAACAGCGCAACACGCTTGCCTGCGAAATAATCGCTCGACTTGACCGCCTGCGGGCCTTCCGCGGTGGCTTTGACCATTGTTACTTCGGGGATTTTGTCGCCAACGGAAATCGTCATGATCTGTGTATCCTTTTATATGCGGGGTATCCACGGGTCTCTACCGTGGCTCACGGCAGGGGGCAACAAATAGACATATAAAGATAAGTTTATATTTGCCTCCCGCGCCGCGCGCGGCTAGGGGCCTGTTCCAGAACAACCTGTCCCCCAAAGCGCGTGTTTTCGCGCAGGAGAATTACTCATGGCCACGCTCGCTGCTGCCCCGACCCACGAATATGTCATCAAGGACATCGCGCTTGCCCGTTTTGGCCGCGACGAGATCCAGATTGCCGAAACCGAAATGCCTGGCCTGATGGCGTTGCGCGAGGAATATGGTGCTGCCCAGCCGTTGAAGGGCGCCCGCATTACCGGTTCGCTGCACATGACGATCCAGACCGCGGTGCTGATCGAAACGCTGGTAGCGCTCGGTGCCGAAGTACGCTGGGCGACCTGCAACATCTTCTCCACCCAGGATCACGCGGCGGCGGCGATCGCAGCAAGCGGCATTCCCGTGTTCGCAATCAAAGGCGAAACGCTGGCCGATTACTGGGATTACGTGGGCCGCATCTTTGATTGGGCAACTGATGAGAATCCTGATCTCACCTGCAACCTCATCCTCGACGACGGCGGCGATGCCACCATGTTCGCGCTGTGGGGCGCGCGCCTTGAAGCGGGCGAAGAAATGGGCAAGCCGACCAACGACGAGGAAGTCGAATTCCAGCGTGCGCTTAAGGCATTCGTCGCCGCCCGTCCGGGTTACCTCACCAAGACCGTCAAGGCGATCAAGGGCGTTTCGGAAGAGACTACCACCGGCGTGATGCGGCTTTACCAGATTGCCAAGCAGGGCAAGCTGCCGTTCCCGGCCATCAATGTGAACGATTCGGTCACCAAGTCGAAGTTCGACAACCTCTATGGTTGCAAGGAATCGCTGGTCGACGCGATCCGCCGCGCGACTGATGTCATGCTGGCTGGCAAGGTCGCCTGCGTTGCCGGTTACGGCGATGTCGGCAAGGGTTCGGCTGCTTCGCTGCGTGATGGCGGCGCGCGCGTCATGGTAACTGAAGTCGACCCGATTTGCGCGCTGCAGGCGGCGATGGACGGCTTTGAAGTTGTCACCATGGAAGACGCCGTCAAGCGCGCCGATATTTTCGTGACTGCCACCGGAAACGAAGACGTGATTACCGCCGATCACATGATGAACATGAAGCCCATGGCGATCGTCTGCAACATCGGTCACTTCGACAGCGAGATCCAGATCAGCGCGCTTTCCAACTACGATTGGAAGGAAATCAAGGAAGGCACCGATCTTGTGACCTTCCCCGATGGCAAGTCGATCCTGATCCTCGCCAAGGGCCGTCTGGTGAACCTCGGCTGCGCCACCGGTCACCCCAGCTTCGTGATGAGCGCTAGTTTCACCAACCAGACGCTCGCCCAGATCGAACTGTTCACCAAGGCGGACGAATACCAGAACGACGTCTATGTCCTGCCCAAGCATCTCGACGAAAAGGTCGCCGCGTTGCACCTTGAAAAGCTTGGCGTGAAGTTGACCCAGCTCAGCAACAAGCAGGCCAGCTACATCGGCGTGCCGCAGGCTGGCCCGTTCAAGCCTGATCACTACCGCTACTGATCCGGTGAAGCCGCCCGTCCCACCCTGTTTTATCACAGGGTTGGGGGCGGGCGGGTTCATCACCGTTGCGCTGCTGCGCTCACGCGCATAGCGGTTGCATCATGGATATATCGCCCCTTTCGCTTGTGCTGATCGCGCTTGTGCTGGCCGCTTGGACCGTGGGTGCGGCGATGGTGATTCTGCGCGCCAATCGCGGCATGAAGCGGGCCAGGGCGGTGAAGACCAGCCTCAAGCGGATGCAGACGTTGATGGACGTCGCACCTGCTCTGCCGTTGCTGGTAAGGGTTGACGGGCGGATCGAGGCGCCAGAACGGCTGGCGCGGATGCTTGGTCTGTCTGCCATGCCAAAATATCTCACTGAACTGGCACGCGAAGCAGGTGCACCCAAAGGCGGTGGCCTGGCGAAGGATCAGATCGATCAATTGTGGGCCAAGGTGCAGGCCACCCAGAAAAGCGCCGCCCCCTTTCGCATGGCGATCAACCTGCCTGGTTCGCAGCGCAGCCTTGCGCTTTATGGTACGCTGGCCGATCCGCAGGTGTCGCCCGGCGGCGCGGCGCTGGTTTGGGTGTTCGATTTTACCGAAAGCCATGCCGAACTGGCGCGGCTGCGCGCTGCAGCGGCGCGCGCGACGGGTGATTTCGCAGCGCTGGTCGGGCTGATCGAAGCAGCGCCGATGCCGATGTGGTTCCGCGGCGGCGATCTGACCCTTCAGCTGGTCAATCAGGCCTATGTTGATGCGGTGGGCGCAGCCAGCGCCGCCGAAGCCGTTCAAAGCCAGATCGAACTACTGGAACCCGAAGGAGGGCGCTCTCCAGCTGAAATTGCGGCGGTTTCGCTGAAAAGCCAGGATAAGTCCGAGCGTATCGTCGCTGCAACGATCCACGGTGCGCGCCGGACCCTACGGGTCAGCGATTTACCGCTCGGGCAGGAAGGTGTTGCGGGCTACGCTATCGATATCGAGGAACAGCAGCAGGTCTCGCGCGAGTTTCGTGCCTTCCGCGATGCCCAGCGTGCGATGCTTGACCAATTGTCGGTTGGAGTCGCACTGTTCGACCCCGAAGAACGGCTGACTTTTGCCAACCTTCCGTTCCGCAGGCTGTTCTCGCTCACGGATGAGGCGATTGATGCGCGCACGCCCTTCGAACGGTTCCTCGCCGAATCGCGCGAACGGGGACGAACGCCAGAAGTGCGCGATTTCCCCGAATGGCGGCGTGAACGTCTGGCTTGGTTTGATGGCAACAAGACCCAGGAAGAGGCATGGCCGCTGCCCGGCGGCACGCACCTGCGGGTGGTTGCGCAGCCGATGCCAGATGGCGGCCTGGTTCTGATCACCGAAGATCGCACCGAAAGCCTTGCCCTGTCTGCCGTTCGCGACACTTTGTTGCGAACTCGTACCGCCACTCTCGACAGCCTGTTTGAAGCGCTCGCCATCTTCGCTCCGGATGGTTCGGTGCAGTTGTGGAATCGCAGTTTTGCAGGAACCTGGGGGCTTACCCCCGAGCTGCTTGATCGGCATCCCAGTGCTGATGAACTGCTGAACGCGATCGGGCGCAATCTGGTGAGGCCGGATGAGGCGGAACTGATTGGTGCAGCGGTGCGCGCTGCTACGCTCGACCGGCGAGATAAGGGCGGGCAGGTGGATCTCGCCGACGGACGCACGCTGCGGTTCGCGGGCATTCCGCTGCCGGATGGCAATGGCCTGCTGACGGTTCTTGATATCACCGCTTCGCAGAAGGCCGAGCAGGCCCTGCGCGAACGTGCCGAAGCGCTGGAGGAGGCTGATGCGGTCAAGGCGCGCTTCCTCGCGAATATGAGCTACGAATTCCGTACTCCGCTGACCACGATTGGCGGATATGCCGAACTGCTCAAGAGCGGCGCGGCCGCCGATCCGCAAGCGGCGGGCGAATATGTCGATGCGATCCTCAGTGCTGTCGAACGCTTGACCGAACAGGTCGAAAATGTGCTCGACCTGTCGCAGAGCGAAGCGGGTCTGCTGCCGATCCGCAAGGAAAGGGTCGATCTGCTCGATTTCCTCACCACGCTTGTGCGCGAGCGCGAGGCGGCGATCATCGCGGCAGGCCTCAGCCTTGATCTGAAGGGACGCAGGGGGAGGGTGGTCGAAGCCGATCCGCGCCAGCTGGGCCGGGCGATCGGCAATCTGCTCGACAATGCGGTGGCGGGCACACCCGACGGCGGCCGGATCGTGATTGATCTGCGCAAACTGCCCGATGACGGGGGCGCGGGGATCGAAATCGTGATTGCGGATAATGGCCGCGGGATGACGGCTCAGGAACTCGCCCGCGCGCAAGGCGGACTGAAAGCGGCGAAGGATGGCGCGCCCGAACGCCGCACCGGCCTCGGCATTCCACTCGCCCGCCAGCTGATCGAGGCGCATGAAGGCACGCTGGACATTGCCAGCCGAAAGGGCGCCGGCACAACAGCAACGATCCACCTGCCATGACCGATACAGGCATCGTTCTGCCCGATCTTGCAGCGATGAAGGCCTACGGAGCTGCTATTGCAGCCCGGCTGCAAGCGGGAGATGTGGTGGCACTGGAGGGCGGGCTGGGCGCGGGCAAGACTACTCTGGCGCGGGCTATTCTGGCAGCACTTGGCCACCAGGGAGAGGTGCCGTCACCAACCTTCACCATCATCGAAACATACGACAGTCCGTCCTTGCGCCTGCCGGTGGTTCATGCCGATTTCTACCGCCTGAAGCACCCTGAAGAACGCCACGAAATCGGGCTCGACGATTACCGCGATGGCGCCGTGCTGCTGGCGGAATGGCCGGATCATGCGGGCGGCTTCAGCCATGAGCCGGGGTGTTTGACGATCATGCTCGATTTGGCGGGGGAAAGCGGTGCCGGGGGACGGATTGCGATTGCCCGTGGCGGTGCGAATTGGGTAGGGCGGATGCCATGAGCGCGCTTCCTCAAGGCCTTGCCGATTTTGTTGCCCACGCCGGTTGGGAGGGAGCGGTGATCGACCCGCTGCCCGGCGATGCCTCGTTCCGGCGGTATTTCCGGCTGACCAGACGCGCTGGCGAATCGGCAATGCTGATGCACGCGCCGCCGCCGCATGAAGACCCCAAGCCATTCCTCCACGTTGCCCATTGGTTGAACGGCAACGGAATGCGTGGACCTGCAATCCTGGCAGAGGATGCTGCGGCAGGCTGGGTACTGACCGAAGATTTCGGCAATGACCGGATGCGCGACTGGCTGGATCTGCATCCGGCCGATGAAGAAGCAGCCTATACCGCTGCGATCGATGCGCTCGTGGCATTGCACCAAGTACCGCCAGGCCCCTTTGCACCCTATGATACGGCAACATACCTGCGCGAAGTTGCTCTATTTACGGATTGGTATTGCCCGGCGATGGGCCTTACCGTTGATGAGGCCGGCTTCGCGTCGGCGTGGCGCGAGGTGTTGGAACCGCTTGAACCAAGTGGTGCAATTAGCGTGACAATCCTGCGGGATTATCATGCCGAAAACATAATGCTGCTCGGCGGGAAACCACATGCGCCGCAAGGTCTCATCGACTTTCAGGACGCGCTGGTCGGCCATCGGGCTTACGACCTTGTCTCGCTGTTGCAGGATGCGCGGCGCGATGTTCCCGAGCCGCTGGAAGCGGCGATGCTGGCCCACTATTGCGCCGCAGCAGGCGTAGAAGACGAAGGTTTCTTTGGAGATTATGCCCGTCTTGGCGCGCAACGGAACGCCAAGATCGTCGGCATCTTCACCCGGCTCGACCGGCGTGATGGCAAGCCGAAATACCTGGACATGATTCCGCGCGTCTGGGCGGCGATGGAGCGTGATCTGGCGCATGCCGCGCTGGAGCCGGTGGCGCGCTGGTTCGATGCGAATGTCCCGGCTGATCTGCGGGCCGCGAACGGAGCCTATCCTGCATGAGCACCGCTTTGCTGGCCTCAGACACCGCGATGATCCTGGCCGCAGGGCTTGGCAAGCGGATGCGACCGCTCACTGCCAGCCAGCCCAAGCCACTGGTGCGGGTGGCGGGTAAGCCGCTGATCGATCACGCGCTTGACCGCTTGGCCGAAGCCGGCGTGGCGCACGCTGTAGTCAATGTGCACTATCTTGCCGACGCGCTGGAAGCTCATGTACTCGCCCGCAGCACCCCGACTGTGACAATATCCGACGAACGCACGCAGTTGCTCGAGACGGGGGGAGGAATGATCAGAGCGCAATCACTTCTGCCTGATCCGTTCTTTGCGCTGAATGCTGACAACATCTGGCTCGATGGGCCAAAGAGCGGGTTTTACGATCTGTCGCGTCGCTGGGATCCGCAAGCAATGGACGCGCTGTTGCTGGTAGTGCCGCACGCCCGCGCGGCAAACTTCAACGGACCGGGTGATTTCCACATGGACCCGCAGGGCAAACTCACGCGTCGCCGTGACGGACGGGTTGCGCCATTCATTTACACCGGCATCCAGCTGGTCAGCCACCGTTTGTTGCGTGACGCCCCGGAGGGGCCGTTTTCCACCAATATTCTCTGGAACCGGGCGATGGAGGAAGGGCGGCTATACGGCCTCAGCTTCACCGGTCTGTGGTTCGAAGTCGGCACGCCGCAGGCGATCCGTCCGACAGAGGAGGCGTTGCACGGTGGCTGAGCCACGCGTCACAGGCCCGCTGGTTTACTCGATCGCCGCACACCGCGGATTTGCCGATGCCTTGGTCGCCGGGCTTGTTCCGCGTTACCGTGAACCCGGTTTCGGCCTTGCGCGTCTGACACTGCTGGTGCCTTCGAGCCGGGCAGCGCGCACCTTGTCCGAAGCCTTCATTCGCCATGCCGGAGAGACAGGCGAGCGCGGGTTGCTGATGCCGCGCATGATCGCGGTGGGCGATCTGGACCTTGACGAGAAGCTCGGCGCGGCGCTTGATCCGCTCGGGGCCTCCGATATCCCGCCTGCCTGCGATCCGGTGCGGCGCTGGCTCGCGCTTGACCGGCTGATTGCCGAGGAACGCGCCGCCGAAGGTATGGACGCGCTGCCTGGCCGGGCTCGACTCAATCTGGCGCGCGAAATCGCTCGGGCAATGGACCGGTTGCTGGTCGAGGAAAAGACCGCTGACGATCTTCTCGGTGCGCCAGTACTTTATAGCGTGACCGGTGTCGCCGATCACTGGAAGCGTGCGATCCGGCTATTTGCGCGGGTCAACAAGCGCTGGCAGGCCGAGCTTGCGGATCGGGGCGAGATTGACGCTGCCCATCGGCGCAACCTTTTGTTCGACCGGGCGGCCCACCTCTGGAAGGCAAGCCCGCCGCCGCACCCGATTGTGGCTGCCGGGGTGACAAGCGCTTCGCCTGCGCTGGCGCGCTTGCTTCGGGTGATCGCCGAATTGCCGCAAGGCGCGGTCGTGTTGCCTGATCTCGATTTGGCCATGGACGATCCGGCGTGGGACGAGCTTGGGCGGGCAGGGGCGACAGATGGACCCGATGGCGCGGTGTTCGGAGTGGACGATGCGCTTTCCCATCCGCAATATCATCTCAAGCTGCT
Source organism: Porphyrobacter sp. AAP60 (assembly GCF_001296025.1). Classification (GTDB taxonomy): domain Bacteria; phylum Pseudomonadota; class Alphaproteobacteria; order Sphingomonadales; family Sphingomonadaceae; genus Erythrobacter. The sequence goes on from NZ_LJHV01000002.1 coordinate 335,774, forward strand.
GCTGAACCGGATGGGAGTGAACCGGGCGGAAGTGCAGCAATGGCATCGGCGGGGAGCTGCCGCCGCAGAGCCCTCCCGCAGCCGGGCGATTTCCTCATTGTTTCTGCCGCCACAGGCCAGTCGGACATGGGTGGGCTTGGGCGCGGAATACCGCCGGTTGGCAGGCGTTCGGCTGCTTACCAGCCCAACTATCGAGATCGAAGCGCAGGCAATTGCGTTGATGGTGCGTGAGGCACTGGAGCAACCCGAACAGCGCATCGCCGTTGTCACGGCTGACCGGGGGTTGGCGCGGCGGGTGACGCAGCATCTTGCGCGCTGGAATATCGTCGCGGATGACACCGCCGGTCGCCCCTTGTCGACGACCCCGGCGGGCCGCCTGGTAGGGTTGTTGGCAGAGATCGCCGCCCATGGGCCTGATCCGGGCAATCTTGTGGCCGCATTCGGGCACCCTCTGGTGCGGGGTCATGATGGCGAGGCGCGCCGCGCGTGGCTGGCCGGGTTGAGAGCCTTTGACCGCCAGTTGCGCGGGCCGGCGATCGCCCCGGGACTCGATCCGCTGCGAAAGGCCGCTGAAAAGGCCGAAGTGTCCGATTGGTGGGCAGAGGCAGAGTCATTGATTGAACCCCTCGGTGAATGGCCCACACAGATCGCCTTTGCCGACGCGCTGCGTATTCTTGCCGATGCTGCCGAGGCTATCGCGGGACTGATGGTCTGGGAGCGCGAGGACGGGCGCGCGTTGGGCACGATGATCAATGAACTGCGCAGTCAGTCCCAGGCGCTGGGGACAGTGATCGAAAGCGCCGACATCGCTGGAATTTTGCGCGATGTGATGGACGATGTGGCAGTGCGCCCCGGCTATGGCGGGCATCCGCGGGTTAGCATCTACGGGCTGCTTGAAGCGCGTATGGCCCGCGCCGATCTGGTTATTTGCGGCGGACTGAATGAAGGCAGCTGGCCCCAGCCGCCGGCTGCCGATCCGCTTCTGGCTCCGGCGATCCTGCGGGCGCTCGGCGTGCCGGGCGTAGAGTTCCGCATCGGGCTTGCCGCACATGATCTGGCCGGCGCGATGGGCGCGCCAAAGGTTGTGTTGAGCCGTGCTTTGCGTGATGCCGATGGCCCGACCTTGCCGTCGCGCTTTTTGCTACGCGTCGAAGCCTTGCTTGGAGAGGATTTGGCAAAGGAGCACCGAGAGACCGCGATCCCGGCGCTTCTGCCGCACCTTGACCGGTTGCGCGCGAAAGCAGATCCTTACCCAAGACCTGCACCTGTTCCTTCGCCAGCGTTGCGGTTGGTGCCCATCAGGGTCACCGCGCTCGATCGCCTGCTGGGCGATCCTTACCAGTTCTATGCGCAGGCGATACTTGACCTGAGGCAGTTGCAACCACTTTCTGCCGATCCCTTCAGCGATCCCGCACTTCGCGGAACACTTGTGCACGACATTCTCGACAAATGGCATCGCGCAAAGGCGGAAAATCCTTCACTCGCGCTTGCACCCTTTGCTTCCGCGCATTTTGCCGCTGAACGTGTCCACCCGCTGTTTCGCTTGCTGTGGCAGCCGCGTCTGATCGCAGCGCTCGAACGGTTCGAAAAGTGGATTGCCGATCCGCAGGACGAAGGGCGCCTTGTACTGGCCAGCGAGGCCACCGGCAGCATGACGATTTCCGGGGTGACAGTGATGGGCCGCGCAGACCGGATAGACCGCCTGGCTGACGGCACTCTTGCTATCGTGGATTACAAAACCGGCAGAGTGCCTAGCAAGAAGCAGGTTGAAAAGGGTTTCGCCCTCCAGCTTGGCCTGTTGGGTTTGATAGGGCAGGCAGGCGGCTTTGTGCGCGAAGGCATTGCCGCAGCCGAGCCGACCCGTTTTGAATATTGGTCATTCGGCAAGGATGATGAGGGCTTCGGAAAGAAGGCCAGCCCGATGAAGATGTCATCGCGCGAAAGCGGCCTGCTGCCGGAAGAGTTTCTGCCGCACCATCTATCAAAACTGGAAGAGGCAATCGGTCGCTTCATCAACGGGTCGGAACCGTTCAAGGCCCGCGAGAATCCGGATTATCAGGGCTATAACGAATATGATCAGCTGATGCGGCTTGAAGAATGGGTGACATCGCTGACCGATCAGGGGAATGGTTCATGAGCGGCGGCGGGGGGCTCGTTTATCCCTTGGTGGACAATCAGTTGCTGGCGGCTGATCCGGAAGACAATATCTGGCTGTCTGCCTCGGCCGGGACGGGCAAGACTCAAGTTCTTTCGGCCCGGGTGTTGCGATTGTTGCTGCGCGAGGATGTGGCACCTTCGCAGATATTGTGTCTGACCTTCACCAAAGCTGGCGCTGCGGAGATGTCGAACCGGATCAACGCGGTTCTGGCGCGCTGGGTGCGTCTTCCTGCCGGGGCATTGGCAAAGGAACTTGGCTTTCTCGGGGCTGATTTTGGCCCTGCTACAATCGAACGGGCGCGTAGCTTGTTTGCCAGCGTGCTCGATTGCCCCGGTGGTGGTTTGCGGATCGATACGATCCACGCCTTTGCGCAGTTTCTGATCGGCAATTTTCCCGAAGAAGCAGGCCTCGCCCCGGGCACGCGGGTGCTCGATGACCGCAGCCGGGATTTGCTCGCGCGCGAGGTTCTGACCGATCTGATCGTCAATGCCGAAGCAGTGCATGATGTGCGGCTGCTGGACGCGATTACGCTGTTCACCACGCGCAAGGAACCGGGCGCGCTCCAGAAATGGCTGATGCGCGCTGCCAGTGCGCATGAAATGTGGGAAGGCCGGGATGCCTGGCTTTCGCCAATGGACGCAAGGGTGCGCCAAACGCTAGGCATGCCAGCTGATGCGGACGAGGGTTGGGCGAACGCTCCGCTGCATCCTGATATCTTCCCGGACGATCATCTGCTGTCCATGATCCCGCCGCTGGAGGCATGGCGCACCGCAACATCGGACAAGTGCCTTGCCTTCATGCGTGAATGGCTTGAACTCGATGCTCCGGCGCGGGTGACAGCGGCTGCGGGCTTTCGCAAGACCCTGCTGAAGGCCGACGGGACACCCAATCTCCAGCTCAGAAAGCCGCGCGAGACAGATCCGGATTTTGCCGAGAACCAGGAAATCATCGCCGCCGCACTCGAAGAAATGACGATCCGCCAAAATCTGATTGCCACCGCAGAAATTGTCACTGCTGCTCTGGAAATCGGCCGTGCTTTTGCGCTGCGCTGGGAGGAGCGGAAAGCACGAGAGGGCTTGCTCGATTTTTCTGATCTGATCCGCAAGGCCGCCCACCTGCTCGGCAATTCGGAAGCCGCAGACTGGATCCGGTACAAGCTGGACCGGCATTTTGACCACATCCTGATCGATGAAGCGCAGGATACAAACCAGAGCCAGTGGGACATCGTATTCGCGCTGATCGACGATTTCTTCAGCGGTGAGGGTGCGCGCGGCGACAAACTGCGCACCGTATTCACTGTCGGTGACTATAAGCAGGCGATCTTCGGCTTTCAGGGCACCAGCCCGGAAAACTTCGCCAAGGCGAAAGCGAAGGTCAAGGCGCGGATCGTGCAGGCGCGCGACGGCATCCGCTCCAGCCGGATCAACCGGCGGGAGCCGGGCTGGCAGGATCTCGATCTCGGTCGATCTTTCCGCACAGCCAATATCGTGCTCGATTTCGTCAATCGCATGATTGCAATGCTTGGCTTTGCCGAGTTCGGCCTTGATCAGGAACCGCCTCTACATATCGGGGACGAGCGCCCTGGTCTGGTCACGCTTTGGCCACCGGTCGTGCCCGAAAAGGACGACGGCGACGACGGGGACGAAAGCGAAACCGAGGGCGATGGCCGCGACTGGTTGCCGCGCCATGATACCATGTTGGCTGAAAAGATCGCTGCGCAAGTGCAGCGCTGGCTTAGCCCTGATGGCGAGCCCTTTGTTCTCGAAAAGGGAACGCGCCGTCATGCGCAGGCGGGCGATATCATGGTGCTGGTTCGCCAGCGCAAGGAACTCGCCGCGCAGATCGTGGCCAAGCTTCACGCTCGCGGTGTCGCGGTGGCGGGGGTTGACCGGCTTAGGCTTGGCGCTCCGCTGGCGGTCAAGGACATGCTGGCCGCTTTGCGGTTCGCTGCGCAGCCGCTTGACGATCTCGCTTTAGCGAACCTGCTCGCTTGCCCTTTGATCGGGTGGTCACAGGATGACATTCTGGCGTATGTCCCGCGACCGTCGAAGGTGCGGCTGTGGGATCATCTGCGCCGGAAAGACGCTCCTTCGCTCGTTCTGGCCACGGCTGACAAGTTACGCGAATTGCTGCGGCTGGGCGATTACCAGACACCGCAGGCGCTGATCACATGGCTGCTGAACGGCCCGTGGCAGGGACGTGCGCGGCTGGTCGCGCGGTTAGGAAGCGAGGCGAATGATCCGCTCGACGAACTGATCAACACGGCGTTCGCCTATGAAAGCGAACATTGGCCGAGCCTCGTCGGGTTTCTCCAATGGTTCGATGCCGGCACCGCGGATCTCAAGCGTGATTCGGACAGCGCGACCGGTCAGGTGCGTGTGATGACGGTGCATGGCTCCAAGGGCCTTCAGGCGCCGATTGTGATCCTTGCCGATGCCACGGGCGCACCCGGCGAGGCGGGCGATCTGGCGCTGGAAGACGATGTGCTCGGCCATAACTCCGATCACGATCATGCGCGCAAGGTGCCGCTCCCGCCACTGTCGAAGGACGAGCGGGCAGGGCGGATTGAAGAGGCGGCAGAAGCGGCGAATACCGCAGCCATGCAGGAGCATTGGCGTCTGCTCTACGTGGCGCTTACCCGTGCCGAAGAAGCGCTGTTCATCGGCGGCTCGCTCAACAAAAACGAAGCGAAGAAACGCGAACCCCACCCCGACAGCTGGTATGCACGGCTCTGCCCATTGTTCGAGGGCGATGAAATTTCCGATCCCCTCTGGCTCTGGCGCAAGGAATCGGGCGAGCGGGCCGATCCGTTGGTGCCCGATGATGCGCCCCAAGTCGTCGCGGACGAACGACCGGAGTTGCCACATTGGATGGTCACTCCAATCGGCCCCGAACCGCGCCCGCCGCGTCCGCTCGCGCCTTCGGGTGCGGGGGAGGAAAGTGGGGCAGAGCCGCCACTTCCGCCCGAGGCGATGCGCAATGCAGCCCGGCGCGGAAGCCTGATCCATCGCCTGCTTGAACGCCTGCCCGATGTTCCCGACGCTGACCGCTTTGAGGCGGCGCGCAGGTGGCTGGCTCGGCAGGCGAACGATCTGGATACTGCCGCACACGATGAGATGATATCTTCAGCGCTCGGAGTGCTTGATCATCCGCAATTTGCAGCGCTGTTTTCGTCGCAAGCGCTTGCGGAAGTACCGTTGGCGGCGACCATTGGCGGGATCGTGGTGGCGGGCACGGTTGACCGGCTGCTGATCGAGGATAATCGCATCACAGTCGTCGATTTCAAAACCACCCGCCGTCCGCCCGCCAGCGCTGATGAAATTCCGGCGGCAACCTTGCGCCAGATGGCAGCCTATGTTGCTGCCCTCGAATCGATCTATCCGGATCGTGAAGTGCGCTCCGGGGTTCTGTACACCCATTCGCCCGTATTGTTTGAACTCGCGCCCGAGCAGCTTTCCGGGCCCAAGCAGCAGTTGGACAGCACGCAGGAAAGCTATTGGCCGCTCGCTATTGAGTGAAACGCGGCGCGCACTAGATTGCATTGCAACGCTGCGGGCTTCTATGCTGGGCGGCAACAAGGAGATTATACCATGGCCACCGTCAATGTAACCGATGCCAGCTTTCAAGCCGATGTGCTGGACAGCGATACCCCCGTACTGGTCGATTTCTGGGCTGATTGGTGCGGCCCTTGCAAGATGATCGCACCCGCGCTGGAAGAAATCAGCGATGAGCTTGCCGGGCAGGTGCGCATCGCCAAGATCGATATCATGGAAAACACCGATATCGCTGCGCAAATGGGCGTGCAATCGATCCCGCTGATGGTTCTGTTCAAGAACGGTGAAGCTGTTGCTCGCAAGCTGGGTGCCGCGCCCAAAAGCCAGCTCAAGGCGTGGCTCGAAAGCGAGCTGTAAGCCTCAGTCCATTACCCTCGCCACGAATTCTTCCCAAAGTGCCGGGCTGGATGCACCGACGAGCCCCGGCTTGTCCTGGTCATCCACCCGGTATTCACTGCCATCAAGGCGGGCCGCTTTGCCGCCCGCTTCGTTGAGCCACAGGGCGCCGGCGGCATGATCCCATGCCAGCGTCCGTTTGAAGCTGGAAATATCGTTTTCGCCTAGTGCAAGGCGGGGATATTGCTCTGCCGCGCAGCGTGGGATGTCCACCAGCGTGTAGTGCGGGGCGAGCTTCGCATCGACCATGGCAGCTTGTTCGGGGGTAAGGAAAATGCGACTCACCGCAGTGACGGGCTGCTGTCTGCCAGTGGTCCGGGCTACAATGCGTTCGCCGTTCACAAATGCCCCTTCACCCAGTCGCGTGTGGCAGAAGCGATCCTTGTTCGGATCGTAAATCCACCCCGCCACGGCGCGGCCTGCATCAGCAAGCGCGATGATGATCCCGAACGGTTCCTTGCCTTCCGCAAAGTTCGCCGTGCCGTCGAGCGGATCAATGATCCAGCATTGGCCGGAGAGGTGATCGAGCACGCTTTTGTCGGCATGGACGGCTTCTTCGCCAACCACCGCTACGCCGGGGGCAAGCCTGGTCAGTGCTTCGGTGAGGAAGGCTTCCACTTCACGGTCGACGATGGTCACGGGGTCATCCGTGCCCTTCATCTCGATTTCATCCGCGGCCAGTTGCCGGAAACGCGGCAGCATCGAACGCTGCGCGGCAAAGCGCATCAAATCGCGGATTTCATCGTCCAGCGCGCTCATGAACGATAGTCTGCGTTGATGGCGATATAACCGTGGGTAAGATCGCAGGTCCACACTGTGGCGCGGCCATCGGCAAGGCCGAGATCCACTGTGATGTCGATTTCCTCGCCCCTGAGATGCGCGGCCACCGGGGTTTCATCATAGTCATCGACCGGTAGGCCATCGCGGGCTGCCCATACACCGCCGAACGCGATCGAAAGCCTGTCGCGGTCAGCCGGTTCGCCCGCTTTGCCCACCGCCATGACAACGCGGCCCCAATTTGCATCCTCCCCCGCAATCGCTGTTTTCACGAGCGGCGAGTTGGCGATGGCCAGGCCGACGCGGCGGGCGCTATCATTGCTCGCCGCGCCAGAAACGCGGATGGTGATGAATTTACGTGCACCTTCGCCATCACGCACAACCAGTTGCGCAAGATTGCGGCACACATCGGCCAGTGCCGCTGCGAAAGCATCCGCGCCGGGGCTTTCCCACCCTTCAATCCGCGCATTGCCCGCCTTGCCAGTGGCGAAGACCATCACCGTGTCGCTGGTCGAGGTATCGCCATCGACCGTGATGCAGGAAAATGTCGCGGCATTGGCGCGCTCCAGCGCCTCTTGCAGGAAGGCCGGAGCAATATCGGCGTCGGTGAAGATATAGCCGAGCATGGTCGCCATGTCGGGCGCGATCATGCCGCTGCCCTTGATGATCCCGGCCAGTTCCACGCGCGTTTCGCCGATCATCGCGCTCGCGCCTGCGCCCTTGGCAAAGGTATCGGTCGTCCCGATGGCGTCGGCCGCATCCTCCCACCCGCTTGGCGCGGCCACGAGTGCTGCTTCGATCCCTGCGCGAGCTTTGTCGATGGGCAGTGGCACGCCGATTACGCCGGTGGAGGACACGAACACTTCGTCCATGCCGCAGCCCAGAGCCGTGCTGACCTGCGTCTGGATTGCCTCGACCGCCTCGCGCCCGCGCCAGCCGGTAAAGGCATTCGAATTGCCCGCGTTGACAATCAAAGCCCGCGCGCGGCCCTGCTTTACCGCCTCGCGCCCGAGTTCGACCTCGGACGATGCGCAGGCGCTTTTGGTGAAGACTCCTGCAACGCTCGTGCCTTCGTCCAGCGTCGCGAAGGTAAGGTCGCAGCGATCCCATGTCTTGTATTGCGCGCGCGCAACGCGGAGCGTCACTCCGGCGATTGCGGGCAGATGCGGAAAGGGGCGGGCAAGGGGCGAACGGGTGGTTTGCATGATTTGCGCATCTAGGCGGGCGTAGCCTTACAGTAAATCATCAAAGCTGGTGGACGAAGCGCCACGGAATTACTATCTAGCAGGCGCAATGACCCGGCATATCCTCGCATTTCTGGCCCTGTTGACCGGCCTTGCTGCACTTGGCAGCCCGGCTCAGGCATCGTTGGCCGAGGCATTGTCGTGCAATTCCAGTATCGCGGCGACTGCCGGTGACGAGGCTTTGCGAAGCGAAAGTGCGGCTATCCAGCCCGCGCCTTCGACGCTCAAGCAAAGCCGCGCTGTCGAAGCGCCCCAAAGCCGCCCGGCTCCGCCGCGTGCGCTGCGCCTGCCGGTGCTGATGGGGATTGAACGCGCCTACGAATAGGCGCTGTTCCGCGATCATACCCCTGATTTACCGTACGCTTTGCCCAAGGGCTGCGCGCTTTCCCGATAGAACTAATCTGGCCTGCAAAGCGGGTCTAGCCCGATCAAAGGTTACGCATTTCCATGATCAACGCACTCGTCAAATCCGTGTTCGGTTCCGCAAATGACCGCTACATCAAATCGCTGCGCAAGATCGTTGCACAGATCAATGGGCTGGAGCCCGAACTGCAGGCGCTTTCCGATAGTGAATTGCAGGGGCAGACTGCCAAGCTGCGCGCCTTGATCGATAATGGTGCCAAACTTGATGACATCATGGCCGAGGCATTTGCCACTGTGCGTGAGGCATCGGTACGGGTGTTCGGGATGCGCCACTTCGATGTGCAGCTGATCGGCGGCATCGTGCTCCACCGCGGCGAGATCGCGGAAATGCGTACCGGCGAAGGCAAGACGCTGATGGCGACGCTCGCGGTGTATCTGAACGCGATCGAAGGCAAGGGCGTGCACGTGGTGACGGTGAACGATTACCTTGCCCGCCGCGACGCCGCCGAAATGGGGCAGCTTTACAACTGGCTTGGCCTCAGTGTCGGCGTGATCGTTCCCGGCATGCCGGAGGAAACCAAGCGTGACGCCTACCACGCTGACATCACTTACGGCACCAACAACGAATTCGGCTTCGATTACCTGCGCGACAACATGAAGCACGAACGCGCGCAGATGGCACAGCGCCCGTTCAATTTCGCGATTGTGGATGAAGTGGATTCGATCCTGATCGATGAAGCGCGTACGCCGTTGATTATCTCAGGCCCGACCGAGGATAAGTCCGAGCTGTATGTCCAGCTTGATCAGGTAGCCCGGGAATTTCCGGTCGAATGGCTCGACATTGATGAAAAGGTCAAGCGCGTCCAACTGACCGAAGACGGGTTGGAAGAGGCCGAGAAGCTGCTGATCGAAAAGGGCCTGCTTGCCACCGATAATCTCTATGATGTCGAAAACACCCAGGTCGTTCACCATCTCGATCAGGCGCTGGTTGCCAATTTCGCCCGCAAGCGCGATACCGATTACATCGTCAAAGACGGCAAGGTCGTGATCATCGACGAATTCACCGGTCGCATGATGGATGGCCGGCGCTGGTCGAACGGATTGCATCAGGCGGTCGAAGCCAAGGAAGGCGTGAAGATCGAGCCGGAAAACCAGACCATGGCTTCGATCACGTTCCAGAACTATTTCCGCATGTACCCCAAGCTTTCGGGCATGACCGGCACAGCTGCGACCGAAGCTGCGGAATTCTGGGATATCTACAAGGTTGGTGTGGTCGAAATCCCGACGAACCTGCCGGTCGCGCGGATCGACGAGGAAGACGAATTCTACAAGAACACGCTCGACAAGTTCGGTGCAATCGCAAAGGCGATCAAGGAGAAGAACGAGATCGGTCAGCCGGTGCTGGTCGGCACTGTCTCGATCGAGAAGTCCGAACTGCTCAGCCAGTTTCTCGACAAGGAAGGCGTGAAGCACGCTGTCCTCAATGCCCGTATGCATGAGCAGGAAGCTCGCATCGTGGCGCAGGCCGGGCGTCTCGGGGCTGTCACCATTGCCACCAACATGGCCGGACGCGGGACCGACATCCAGCTGGGCGGCAATATCGAATACCGTATCCAGGATGAACTTGGCGAAGTGCCCGCGGGGCCGGAACGAGATGAAGCCATCGCCCGGATCCGCGCCGAGGTCGCTGCTGAAAAGAAGCAGGTCATCGCCGCAGGTGGCTTGTTCGTGCTTGGCACCGAACGGCACGAATCGCGCCGCATCGACAATCAGCTGCGTGGGCGTTCGGGCCGTCAGGGTGATCCGGGTCTGTCGCGCTTTTACCTGTGCCTTGAAGATGATTTGCTTCGCATCTTCGGCCCCGACACGCTGTTTTCGAAGATGATGAAATCGAACCTCGCCGATGGTGAGGCGATCGGTTCCAAGTGGTTGTCAAAGGCTATCGAGACCGCGCAGAAGAAGGTCGAGGCGCGCAATTACGATACCCGCAAGCAGGTGGTTCAGTACGATGACGTGATGAACGACCAGCGTAAGGTCGTTTACGAACAGCGCGCCGAAATTATGGATTCCGAAGCGGTGGACGATGTCGTGGTCGATATGCGTCATGATACGATCAACAACACGGTCGGCACCGCATGCCCGCCGGGATCATATCCCGAACAGTGGGATATTGCCGGGTTGAAGGCCAAGGTCGAAGAGATCTTCGGCATCCAGCCGCCGTTCGATGATTGGCTTGCCGAAGATCAGGTAGAGCCCGAATTGCTGGAAGAGCGCCTGCGCACGCTGACCGATGAAATGACCGAAGCCAAGATGGTGGCCGATCCGGCAATCTGGCGGATTGTCGAAAAGGACGTGCTGCTGCGCCAACTCGATCACCACTGGAAGGAACACCTCGCGACGCTCGATGCGCTGCGTCAGGTGATCTGGATGCGCGGCATCGCCCAGAAACAGCCGATCAACGAATACAAGCAGGAAGCTTTCGGCCTGTTTGAATCGATGCTGGATACCCTGCGCGAGGAAGTCACCAAGATCCTGTTTCGGGCTGAGCTGCGCATGGAACCGCCGCAGCCGCAATCGCTGCCTGATTTGCCGGACTTTCTTACCGGCCACATTGATCCTTTGACCGGCCTCGATAACTCGGACGACGGCGATGGATCGGAATTGCGTCCGGAACTGTTCGGTTCGCTGGCCGGAAGTCCGCGTGCAGCAAGCGGGCCGGGGGGCGCGAATACTGACAATCCCTGGGCCAATCTCGACATCAGCCGCAATGCACCGTGCCCTTGTGGAAGCGGAAACAAGTACAAGCACTGTCACGGTGCCATCGCCGGCGCACAGACGGTTTGATCGACGCCGGGGGTAGGCGGAGACGGTGATGATCGGTGCGGTTCCGGCTCTGCTGGCGCTCGCCTTTTTCGTCACCGCGCTGCTTTATGCCAGCGTCGGATTTGGCGGGGGATCGACCTATTCGGCCCTCCTGGCGCTTTCGGGGCTGGATTACCGGTTGCTGCCGCTGATATCGCTCGCTTGCAATATCGTGGTGGTCACTGGCGGTAGCATCCGGTTCGCCCGTGCCGGTCTGACTCCCTGGCGCAAGGCCTTGGTGATTGTGGCACTGGGCGCACCGGCCAGCTTTCTTGGCGGGATGACTCCGATCAGGGAGGCAACTTTCCTTGCGCTACTGGGTGGCAGCCTGGTGCTGACCAGCCTCACCATGCTGATCCCTGTGCGTGAAAGAGCTAACGGAGCGCCATTGGGGTTAGCCCGCTGGATGCCGATTGCGGCCGCACCGCTGGGCTACTTTGCCGGTCTGGTCGGAATCGGCGGAGGAATCTTCCTCGCGCCGCTGCTTCATCTTGCACGCTGGCATGAACCGCGCGGAATTGCCGCAACGGCGAGCCTGTTCATCCTCGTCAATTCGCTTTTCGGACTGGCGGGACAGTTGCTGAAGAACGGACCATGGCTGTTCGGCACCGCTTTGGGTGCTGCGCTACCACTGTTGATCGCAGTCGTAATTGGCGGCCAGATCGGCGGTCTGCTCGCCGCACGCCTGCTCCCGCCGCAATGGATCCGGTGGATTACAGCAGCGCTGGTATTGGTGGTAGGGGTGCGGCTTCTGGCGGGAGTGTGACGAGCCGACAATCCAAATCGCCGAACAAAGAAAATGGCTCCCCGAGTAGGATTCGAACCTACGGCCAAGTGATTAACAGTCACCTACTCTACCGCTGAGCTATCGGGGAGCAACTCTTCCAAGCGGTCTAAGGAAGAGCGGAAGCGCGCCTATATGGGGCGGCAAAAAGGAATGCAAGGGGCTTTTGCGCGAAGCCGCGTTGCAATCACTCGGTAATGAACTGCTCGGCGACGATGCGTTCTTCCAGCGATTGGCCGGGATCGAACAGCAGCGTCAATTCGCGGTCGCGCGCAATTTCCAGCCGCACTTCGGCGATGTCGCGCAGTTCCTTCTGGTCAGCCACTGCGGCCACCGGACGCTTGGCCGGGTCGAGCACGCGCAGAATGATCTTCATCCGGTCAGGCAGGATCGCCCCGCGCCAGCGGCGAGGGCGGAACGGGCTGATCGGGGTCAGCGCCAGCATCCGGCTATCCAATGGCAGGATCGGGCCATTGGCCGAAAGATTATAGGCGGTGGAGCCCGCCGGTGTTGCCACCAGCACCCCGTCACAAACCAGTTCCTTGATCCTGACCCGATCACCCACGGTAACTTCGATCTTGGCGGTCTGGCGGGTCTCGCGCAGAAGCGAGATTTCGTTGATCGCGCACATCTCGTGCGTTTCGCCATCCTGGGTGATCGCTTCGACCCGCAGTGGCGAAATCGTCCAGCGCCGCGCGCGCGCCAACCTTGCGGCAATCGCGGCGCGTTTATCATAGCGGTTCATCAGGAAGCCGACTGTGCCCAGGTTCATTCCGAATGCCGGTAACACCCGTCCCGCATCGATCATCGCGTGAAGCGTCTGCAACATGAATCCGTCGCCGCCCAGAACCACGACGGCATCGGCATCTTCGACCGGCACCCATTCGCGCTGTTCCTGCAGCCCTGCCAACGCTTCTTGCGCGCGCGGCGTATCCGAAGCCAGCAGCGCAAGCCGTTGAGGGGATGTCCCGTTGCTCGCCATTTGTTTCTCTCCCCAGGGCAAAAGCTGCCTTGCGCCACTTATCCCCGGTGCATCGCTTTGTGTTTGCCCTGATGTGCCAGTTTCGGGCGGATTGCAATTGATGCGAGTCAGGGGCAGTTTCAATGGCTAAGGCAGCGGGGCCAAGGGGAGTGCGATGGAGCAGGGGCGGGCATCATTACGTGACAAATCCCGCGGGCGCTTTCCCGGCGTCAGCCCCGGCGTGCTCGAAGCGGATCTGTTGAGCGCGCTTGACCGGCGTGAGATCGAAGTCTTGTTCCAGCCGCAATTTTCTTGCCTCACTGGGGCGGTGGTGGGGGCCGAGGCGCTGGCGCGCTGGCGGCACCCGACACTGGGCGAGATTGGAGCGCGCGATCTGTTTGCCGTGGCAGAGCGGGCAGCGCTGGTTGCACCGCTTTCGCGCCATGTGGTCGCCCGCGCGCTGGAGGACGCAGCGACCTGGCCTGAAGGCCTGACGCTGTCGCTCAACATCACGCCTGAAGAACTGGGCGACCCTCGCTTTGCCGCAGATTTTGCCGCGCTGATCGGGCGTTCGGACATTGCGCCCCAGAGACTGATGCTGGAGATTACCGAGGATCTGCTGCTCAGGAACCTGCCGCAGGCCGGTTCCGCGCTCAAGGCTTTGCGGGGACTGGGTTTTCGTACCGCGCTCGACGATTTCGGGGCAGGGTTCTGCAATTTCCGCTACTTGCGCGAACTGCCACTGGATGCGCTGAAACTTGACAAAGCGATGGTCGAAGGCGTGCCCGCCGATGGTACTGCGCTCGCCGTGTTGCGAGCTATCGTGGCCTTGGCGAAGGCACTGGGCCTTGCGGTCTACGCGGAAGGGATCGAGGACGAGATCCAGCGCGCAGCGATTACCGCCGAAGGGTGTGATTTTTGGCAGGGTTTCCTGCGGGCGCAGCCAATGCCGAGCGAAAGCGTGCTGGCACTGGCGCGCACGGCGCGGGGGATGGGGCACGGGTGAGCGCCCCGTTGCCGCCAAACGTCCGGCCACACGCTCCTTGAGCGGATCACAGGGCATCTTATCGCACGAGTAGCACCGGCGTCTTGACTGTGCGGATCATCGCGGTGGTTGTGCTTCCGATGAACATGCGGCGCAGCGGTGAATGCCCGTAGGCACCCATCAGCAGCAGCGGGTTGGGCTTGCTTGCCACCACGGCGGGGATCACATCCTCCGCCTTGTTCGGATCAAGGACGCTTGAGACGGCATGTCCCGCGCCGAAAGCGGCTTCGGCTTCGGTCAGCAGGCTGGTTTTCGCTTCGCCCTTCGCTTCGGCCATGACGATAGTGACGGGCAGGCCTTCGAACAGCGGGGAGTTGGCGAGGCGTTCGAGCGCCCGATTGGCCGCCGGGCTGCCGTCATAGGCGAATACCACGTGTTCCGGCGCGGTGTAGGTGCGCGATGCGATCAACACCGGCTTTTCGCTGGCACGCACGACCCGTTCGATGATCGAGCCGATCTGTTCTGGCGAGAATTCATGGTCGGTGCCGCGCTTGCCCATAACCACCAGCCGTGCCTGCGCTTCACGTTCGAGGATTTCCTCGACCGCACCTCCGTGTCGGTGGAGCGCCGTGATGTCGGTTACGCCCGCCTCGCGCAGAATCTGTTCGCCAGCGGCAAGCAATGCCCGGCCCTTGGCGATTTCGGCGCGGCTGCTTTCTTCCGAAAGCCGCACCAGTTCTTCCATCAGATCGGTTTTCACACCGAGACCGATCGCGCCTGAAAGATCGCGGCGCGTGGTGACCGGATCTTGCTTGGGAACGACGTGGAGCAGTTCTACCGGCAATCCAAGCCGCCGTGCTGCCCAACCGGCATAGCCGCAGACGCTGGGTGCATAAGCCGAGGCATCGATCGCTGCGAGTACCTGTTCCATCATTCTCTCTCCTGTCAGTGCGCCCCTATCTGCGCTTCGGCGCCGGGCTTGTCATGCGTGGCGAAGCGTTCGATCAGCGCCGCGCTGGTATCATTCAGGCCGACGATCTCGACCGCAGTGCCTTCGCGCCGGAACTTCAACATCGCCTTGTCGAGCGTTCCGACCGCAGAGATGTCCCAGAACTGCGCTCCGGAAACGTCGATCACAACTTGATCAACCACCTCCTTGAAATCGAAGGCTTCGACGAAGCTATCGGAGGAGGCAAAGAAAACCTGCCCCGAAACCCGATAGCGCCTGACAAGACTATCGCCCGACAGTTCTGAATCCACGCTGAAGCTGCGCTTGACCTTGCTGGCGAAGAACAGGCCCGACAGGATCACACCGGACAATACACCCTGCGCCAGATCGTGGGTCCATACGGTGACCACGACCGTCACGACCATCACGACAGACGATTGCCAGGGGTGATAGCGAATGTCCTTGATCGAGCTCCACGAGAACGTGCCGATCGAAACCATGATCATGACCGCAACCAGCGCAGCCATCGGAATAATCGCCACCAATCCGCCCAGCACCATCAGCAGAAACAGCAGAAATGTGCCGGAGACGAATGTGGAAAGCCGTGTCAAACCGCCGGACTTTACGTTGATCACCGATTGTCCGATCATCGCGCAGCCACCCATGCCGCCGAGAAAGCCGGTGAAGAAGTTGGCGATGCCCTGACCCTTCATCTCGCGCTGCTTGTCGGACGGGGTATCGGTCAGATCGTCAACGATCTGCGCCGTCATCATCGATTCCAGCAGGCCCACTGCTGCCATCGTTGCCGAAAAGGGCAGGATGATTTGAAGCGTTTCCAGCGTGAATGGCACGTCGGGGATCAGCCACATCGGCAATGATGTGGGCAGTTCGCCCATATCGCCCACGCTGCGGACATCGAAGCCAGTGTAGTAAACCAGCGCCGTCAGAACCAGAATGGCAATCAGTGGCGACGGCACGGCCTTGGTGAGGTAGGGGAACAGATAGATGATCGCCAGCCCGCCCGCGACCAGTGCATAGGTCAGCACCGGCACGCCGATCAGTTCGGGCAATTGCGCCATGAAAATGAGGATCGCCAGTGCATTCACGAACCCTGTGATCACCGAGCGCGAGACATACTGCATCAACAGATTGAGCCGTAGAAATCCCGCAATCACTTGGATCACGCCCATCAGGATCGTGGCGGCGAACAGGTAATCCACGCCGTATGTCCGCACCAGCGGTAGCACCAGCACCGCGATGGCAGCGGTGGCGGCCGAGATCATCCCCGGCCTGCCGCCCACCAGCGAGATGATCACCGCAATCGAGAATGAGGCATACAGCCCGACCCGCGGATCGACCCCGGCAATGATGGAGAAGCCGATCGCTTCAGGGATCAGCGCGAGCGCAACGACGATCCCGGCCAGAATGTCATTGCGCGGGTTGGACAACCATTCACGCTTGATGGTTTCGATATATGTCATGTGTGACCTTGCTTGCGATTTGATGTTCCGCGAAGTCCGGCGCGCTGGCCGTGTTGGCCGCGATGCGGGAAGCGGATCGGACAAGACGTAAAGGTTATCCCGGGGATAGGCGCCGGGCCGAGCCACCCGAAATGATCCGGGTCCGGCGAAGATGGCAGCCCGATAAGCCAGATTATCCGATGCTGCAAGTGCGAGGGCCAGCCCCCGCCGTGCCCGGTCGGAGGGCTGCTATCAGGCCGCCTTGCTGGCTTTTGCTGCCTTCTTGACGATGCCAGACAGGCCCTTGGTCAGCTGGAACAGCCCGTTGAGCCTGCTTTGCGGATCGCCCCAGGCGCGGTTGATCACCAGCTTCATGTCCGGACGCAGCTTGGCCGTGTCCTTGCCGCCTTCGTTGAGCCTCTCGACATAGGCGATCAGACCCATGGGATCGGGGAAATCGTCCTTGTGGAAGGTGACGAGCGTACCGCGCGCGCCGACATCGATCTTGGCGATGTTGGCGCCAATCGCTTGATGCTTGATCTCGATCAGGCGGATCAGGTTCTTGGTCGGCTGAGGCAGATCGCCGAAGCGGTCGATCATCTCGGCGGCCATGCTTTCGATCTCGTGCTGCCCTTCGGCCTGATTGAGGCGGCGATAGAGCGCCATGCGTACCGCAAGATCGGGCACGTATTCCTCTGGAATCATGATCGGGGCATCGACGGTAATCTGGGGTGTGACCTTGTCGCGCGCAGGGGAGAGGCCCATTTCGCCAGCCTTCGCGGCAAGGATCGCCTCTTCCAGCATCGCCTGATAAAGTTCGAAGCCGACCTCGCGGATATGGCCTGATTGTTCATCGCCCAGCAGATTGCCCGCCCCGCGAATGTCGAGATCGTGGCTGGCCAGCTGGAAACCTGCGCCAAGGCTGTCGAGATCGCCCAGCACCTTCAGCCGCTTCTGCGCGACTTCCGAAAGCGCAACGCCCACCTCGTGCGTCAGATAGGCATAGGCGCGCAGCTTTGCCCGCCCGACACGGCCACGCAGCTGATACAGCTGGGCAAGACCGAAGCGGTCGGCGCGGTGGATGATGATGGTGTTGGCCGACGGGATGTCCAGCCCGCTTTCGACGATGGTGGTCGATAGCAGCACGTCATACTTGCGATCATAGAACGCACCCATCCGCTCCTCGACCTCGCTGGGCGACATCTGGCCGTGGGCGGAGACCGATTTCATCTCGGGCACGTGTTCACGCAGCCATTCCTCGACATCGGCCATGTCGGAAATGCGCGGCACGACGATGAAGCTTTGCCCGCCGCGGTGATGTTCGCGCAGCAAGGCTTCGCGCATCACCATATCGTCCCATTCCATCACATAGGTGCGCACTGCAAGCCGATCGACCGGAGGGGTCTGGATGGTGGAAAGCTCGCGTAGGCCGCTCATCGCCATTTGCAGCGTGCGCGGGATCGGGGTGGCGGTGAGGGTGAGGACGTGAACGTCGGCGCGCAGCTGTTTCAGCTTCTCCTTGTGGGTCACGCCAAACCGCTGTTCCTCGTCGACGATGACAAGGCCCAGGTTCTTGAACTTGGTGTTCTTGGACAGGATCGCATGGGTGCCCACCACCAGATCGATCTGGCCGTTCTCCAGCCCTTCGCGGGTTTCGGTTGCTTCTTTCGCGGTGACCAGACGTGACAGGCGGCCGACTTGCAGCGGGAAGCCTGCAAAACGTTCGGCAAAGTTCTGGAAGTGCTGCCGGGCGAGCAGGGTGGTGGGAGCGACAATCGCCACCTGCTGCCCTGCCATTGCCGCCACAAACGCAGCGCGCAAAGCTACCTCGGTCTTGCCGAAGCCGACATCGCCGCACACCAGCCGGTCCATCGGGCGCCCGCTTTCAAGGTCTGACAGGACATCGGCAATGGCGCGGTCCTGATCTTCGGTTTCGGGCCAGGGAAAACGGTCGGTGAACTGGCCGAGTGTTGCAGGATCGGTTGCCAGCACCGTTGCCTGCCGCAGCGCACGGGCAGCGGCGACCTGCATCAGTTCGCCCGCGATGGCGGTAATCCGCTCCTTCAGCTTCGCGCGGCGGCGTTGCCACGCTTCCCCGCCCAGCCGGTCAAGCGGCACCGTCTGTTCGGATGAACCATAACGGCTGAGCACATCGATATTCTCGACCGGGATGAACAGCTTGTCCCCGCCGGCGTATTCCAGCGCGACGCAATCATGCTGGCTCTTGCCGACCGGGATCGGTTCCAGCCCGAGATAGCGTCCGATCCCGTGTTCGATGTGAACCACCAGATCGCCTTTGCCCAGCGCCTGAAGTTCGGCGAGAAATGCGTCGGAATCCTTGCGCTTTTTCTTGCGCCGCACCAGCCTGTCGCCAAGCATGTCCTGTTCGGTGAACAGTTCCAGGGTGTCGCTCGCGAAACCGGTTTCGAGGGGCAGGATGACCACGGCGGCCTTGCCCTTGGCAGCCAGACCAAGCGCCTGTTGCCAGCTGTCGGCGAGGGCAGTGGGCGCGCCCGCTTCTTCAAGGATCGAAGCGATGCGCCTTGCGCTGCCGTTGGAATAGGTCGCAACCATCGGTTTGCGACCGGCCTTGGCCACGGCCTTCAGGTGCTTTGCCGCAACCTCGTAAACATTCTCCCCGCGTCCACGCTCGGGCGAAAAATCGCGGGCCGAGCGGAAGCCGAAATCGAGCACCTGCTCAGCGCCCTCGCTGGCAAATCCCGTGGCGCGGTGGGCGGGCATGGCGGCGAGGCCGACGTCGAACTCGGCCCGCGTGAGGTACAGTGCGTCTGCGGCGAGCGGGCGGTAAGACCCCTTGCGTTCGCCTGCGATCCGCCCGCGCTGGTCGTGATAATCCGCGATGTCGGTCAGGCGTTCTTCCGCCGCACCCAGCGCGCCCTGATCGATGATCACCACGTCATCCTTGGCGATGTGATCGAACAGGGTGGCCAGCCGGTCTTCGAACAGCGGCAGCCAGTGCTCCATCCCCGCCAGACGCCGCCCTTCGGACACGGCTTCGTAAAGCGGGTCCTGCGTCGCGTTGGCGCCGAACAATTCACGGTAACGACTGCGGAAACGTTTGATGCTGTCTTCGTCGAGCAGAGCTTCCGACGCTGGCAGCAGCAGGTGGGATTCGACCCGTTCCACGGTGCGCTGTGTGGCGGGGTCGAATAGGCGAAGACTCTCCAGTTTGTCCCCGAAGAAGTCGAGTCTCAGCCCGGCATCGAGGCTGGAAGGGAAGATATCGACAATCGACCCGCGCACCGCAAATTCGCCGTGATCGATCACCGTATCGGTGCGGCCGTAACCTTGCCGTATCAGCAAGGCTGCAAGGCTTTCGTGACCGATCGTCGTGCCCACCCGGAACTCGCGCACGCTTTCGCGCACCCGGAACGGTGTCAGCACCCGTTGCAGCACGGCGTTGACGGTGGTCACCAGCAATTGCTGCGCGCTGCCGGGCTGTTGCAGGCGGTGGAGCGCGGCCAGACGTTCGGCACTGATCGAAAGCGCGGGGCTGGCTCGGTCGTAGGGCAGGCAGTCCCACGCAGGGAAGGCGAACACGTCAACTTCGGGTGCGAAGAACTGCGCGGCTTCTACCGCAGCGCGCATGGCGGCATCATCGGGCGCGATGAACACGGCCCGGCGCTTTGCCGCTCGCGCCAGATCGGACAGCACCAATGGCAAGCTGCCGCGCGGCAGTGAGGACAAGGTCAGCGGGCTTTGGGCCGCGAGAATGCGGTTCAGATCGGGCATAGGTTTCCAGTCAAGCCGCGCGGGCCCAAAGCGTTCCCGCGCAGCGCCAGCGCTCAGCGCGGAATATCGACGTAATCGAGTTTTTGCATCGTCGTCAGCAGATCACCCGCCAGATGGTCTGGTGCAGGCTGCGATCCCAGCGCCCAGGCCATCACATCGACATCATCTTCGTCAAGCAGGGCTTCGAACCACGCCAGTTCCGCTTCCCTCCAGCTCGCATGATAGCGATCATAGTAACCGCCGATCATGTAATCGGCCTCGCGCGTGCCGCGATGCCAGGCGCGGAACTTGGCGCGGGCGAGACGTTGTTCGAAGGTTGGGCCAGAAGAGGGTATGTCGGTCATGCGCTCCACCTAGCCACAGGTCTGCGCGTCTTCAACTCGCAATGATGCCTGAGTGATGTTAGCGAACCGCCATGCGCCCCGAGGCTCTCAATCCGTTGTTCGCTGAAGTCCAGTCGCTGGAAGGCGTCGGGCCGAAGGTGATGAAGCCGCTGGAGAAGCTTGGCCTGACGCGGGTCAAGGATGTCGCCTATCACCTGCCCGAACGTTTCGTCAGCCGTCATGCGATCGCCGATCTGGATGCGGGTAGCGAAGGCGAGCAGGTGATCATCGCGCTCACTCCGATCGAACACCGGGCGCCAAGGCCTGGAAGCCGCGGGCCGTACCGCGTGCTGGCGCAGGATGCGGCGGGCAATATCTGCGCGCTGACGTGGTTCGGCAAGGCGGCCTATGGCGCGAAAAAGCTGCTCCCCGTGGGCGAGCAGCGCTGGATCGCCGGACGGCTCGACCGCTATGGCGACATGCTGCAGATCGTGCATCCCGATCATATCGAGGTGGACAGCGCCGCCAATATGGGGCGGCTGAGCGAGCCGGTCTATCGCCTGTCCGAAGGGCTGACACAGCCCAAGGTGGCGGGTCTGGTCGAACAGGCGCTGGCGCGTTTGCCCGAACTTCCCGAATGGATCGAACCGGGACAATTGGCCAAGGCGGGATGGCCCGCGTGGCGCGATGCGCTGCGGTTGGGGCATGAAACAACCAACGAAAAAGTGCGTGACCGGCTCGCCTATGACGAACTGCTGGCGAACAGCCTTGCGCTGCTGCTGGTCAAGGCCGAGGGGCGCAGGCGGAAGGGGCAGGCGCTGGCAGGCGACGGTGTGTTGCGCGGAAAGCTGCAATTGCCCTTTGCGCTGACGGGCGCGCAGACCCGCTCCATCGCCGAGATCGAAGGCGACATGGCGCAGGAAGCGCCGATGCTGCGGCTGCTGCAAGGCGATGTCGGTGCGGGCAAAACCGTTGTGGCACTCAACGCAATGCTGATCGCGGTAGAGGCAGGCAAGCAGGCGGCGATGCTGGCACCCACCGAGATACTGGCGCGGCAGCACTTCGAAACGCTGCGCAAGATGCTCGGCCCCACCGGGGTGGAGATCGCACTGCTGACCGGCCGGGCGAAGGGGCGTGAGCGCGAGAGCATACTGATGGGGCTGATGGACGGCTCTATCCAGATACTCGTCGGCACTCATGCGATCTTTCAGGACACGGTGAATTACCGCGATCTGGGGCTTGTGGTGATCGATGAACAGCACCGGTTCGGCGTTGCGCAGCGGCTTTCGTTGGCGGCAAAGGGCCGCCGCGCGCCGCATACGCTGGCCATGACCGCCACTCCGATCCCTCGCTCGCTGACGCTGGCGCAATATGGCGAGATGGATGTCAGCCGCCTCGATGAATTGCCGCCGGGCAGACAGGCGATTGATACCCGCGTGGTCGGGCAAGACCGGATGGACGAGGTCGTCGCCGGGGTCGAACGCCACCTTGCCAGCGGGCAGCAAGCCTATTGGGTGTGCCCGATGGTGCGCGAGATCGACGGCGTGCCCGACCTTGCCGATATTGCCGCAGCCGAGGCCCGCTATGCCGCGCTGAAGGAGCGGTTTGGCGATGCGGTGGTGCTGGTCCACGGGCAATTGCGCCCGGAAATCAAGGACGCCGGGATAGAGCGTTTCGCCAGCGGACAGGCGCGGTTGCTCGTGGCAACGACGGTGATCGAGGTCGGGGTTGATGTGCCTGCCGCCACGCTGATGGTGATCGAACAGGCCGAACGCTTCGGCCTTGCCCAGCTGCACCAGCTGCGCGGACGGGTGGGGCGGGGGGCGGAGAAGTCCACCTGCCTGCTGCTGCGGGGGTCTGGCCTGTCGGAAACGGGGCGGGCGCGGCTGGCGCTGATGCGCGAAACGCAGGACGGGTTCCGGATCGCCGAGGAGGATCTGGAATTGCGCGGCGGGGGCGAATTGCTCGGCACGCGGCAATCGGGGGAGGCGGCTTTCCGGATCGCCAATCTTGAACAGATGCAGAAGCTTCTGCCGGTCGCTCACGGCGATGCGCGGTTGCTGATGGAGCGGGACGGCGGCCTTACAAGCCCTCGCGGAGAGGCGGCGCGGTTGCTGCTTTATCTGTTCGAGCGTGACTGGGGCGTCCAGTTGCTGCGCGGGGGTTAGACCTGCAAATCGTGCCCGCTGTGCATCAGGCGGCGCACCCAGGCAGTTGCGCCGAGGCTGATGTCATCCCACGTGGCAGCGAAGGTTTCGGCGTCGCCATGGTAGGGATCGACCACCCCGTCGCCCCGTCGCCCGTCCACCACATCCATCAGCAAGGCCAATTGCGCAGTTCCATCGCGCGGCGCGCGGGCGCGCAGGCCTTCGAGATTGGCGCGGTCCATGGCGATGATGTGGGAGAAGCGGTAGAAATCATCCCGCTCGACCTGCCGGGCCGTTTGCCCTGTGATATCGATGCCATGCGCTGCCGCGACCGCAATCGCGCGGGGATCGGGCGGACTGCCAAGGTGATAGGCGGCGGTTCCGGCCGAATCGACCGGGCATTCCAGCCCACGCAGCCGCGCCGAGGCGATGAAGGCGCCCACAGCCATCGGTGACCGGCAAATATTGCCAAGGCACACGAAAAGCACCGATATGTTGTGATTGACCCCCCCGAGCATTTCGCGCCTCTATGACAAGCCCGCGCAATTGTCCATTCCGGACTGCCAATGTTTCACGTGAAACATGCCGCAAGGGCACTGAAAATCAGACCAAGACGGGCCTAGAGGGGGTCTAGAAGGGGTCTGGAGCAAGCTGGCGCGGGGCTGGAACCATACCAAATCAGGCCCGTCAGGCGGCTTGAGCAGGCGCGGGCGATGTGCTGGCCAGAACCTCTTCGGTGATCCGCCGGATATTCACTTGCGCTTTAAGACGCGCACCCAGCAGGGCTGTGCCCGAAACCTTGCGCTGCACGAAAAGTGTTTCGATCGGCGGAAAGGCCCATGTGTCCTTGTCTTGCGCGATGGCATAGCCTTCGTCGCGCAGCAGCGGGATAAAGGCGCGGTCCCCGAAATCGAACGGTGCATCCTCGCGCATTTCGTTGACGACGATTTCAATCATGCGATTGACCCGTTCGGGATGCTTTTCGGCGACGATCGGCATCATGAAACCGGCTTCGATTGTTGCGGCGAGTACTTCGGCAGCATCGCCCTGTAATCCCGCCTGCAGCATGTTGCGATAGCCGTTTGCCACTGCCGGATCGACCGGGCGGCACGCGCCGAAATCCAGCAGGATGATCTCGCCCGTATCGCGCCGGTACCGGAAATTGGCGAAATTGGGATCGGTCTGCATCACGCCGAAATCGAACAATTCGCGCGCAACCAGCCGGATCAGCCGGGCGAATACCTCGTCGCGGCGATCAGGTGGTTCATTGCCGAGTTCTTCGATGCTGACACCGTCTTCAAAACTCATCGCCAGGATCGATCCGCGCGTCAGCCCCTCATGCAGGCGCGGCACGACAAAGCCGGGGGTGCCTGCCAGCTTTTCGCGGTACAGCGCCATCTGTTCGCCTTCGCGGGTGTAATCGGCCTCTTCATGAAGCTGCTGTTTGGCCGCTGCCATCAGCTTTTCCATTTCGAGTTCGGGCGGTGCGAATCCTGCGACCTTCAGCAGGGTCATCACATTATCGACATCGCTATCGATGCTGGTGGCAATGCCGGGATATTGCACCTTGATCGCCAGTTCCTCGCCATCGCGGGTAAGGGCCTTGTGCACCTGTCCGATGCTGGCGGCGGCGATGGGGCGGGGGTTGAACCAGCGGAACTGCTTGCGCCAATCCGGCCCCCATTCGGCACGCAAGACGGCATCCAACTGCTTGGTCGGCATGAAATTGGCCTGATCGCGCAAGGTGGCGAGGATCTTGGAAAGTTCCTCTGGCAGGAAATCGCCTGCATCCAGACTGATCATCTGCCCCATTTTCATCGCGGCGCCGCGCAAGTGCGACAGGCGGTCGGTCATGCGCTGGACATTGCCGGGGGTCAGGATCAGGTCGCGGGCGTTGATGCCTTCGCCGCTTGCCAGCCGCCGGGCGCCTTCGGCCACCATGCCGCCCGCCACCCCGCCAACCAGTCGCCCGAAGGTGCCGAAGCGCGCAATTCGACCCGATGGAACGGCGCGCTGGCGATTGCGATCTTCGGGAAGCTTATCGAAGTCAGGGATGTTGTCGTCGGCCACGGGGAGGGGAGTTCCATTTGCGAGAGGCTTTCGCTGGCAACGGCTTGGACGCGCCAGCGTTCCTGCTGAAATGGGGCCGGTCAGCTAATGCACAAGCCGCCGTCAACCGGCAGGCATTGCCCGGTGATGTAATCCGAGTGCGACGAGGCGAAAAACACCGCCAGCCCTTCCAGCCCGGCATGATCGCCGGGGCGGCGCAGCGGGATCCGTTTTGCCATCCATTCACCGAACCTGGGATCTGCTTTCGCGGTAATGTCGGTTTCATAATATCCGAACAACAGCGCGTTGGCGGTGATCCGGTGGCGCGCGAGTTCAAACGCGGCGGCACGGGTGAGCCCGTTCAGCGCTGCTTTCGACGCGGCATAGTCCGACGATCGGTTGACCCCCATGATCGACTGGTCCGATGATGTCGCAATCAGCTTTCCGCCCGCATCGCCATCTTTGGCGCGGGCGATCATGTGTCGGGTGACATGCTTGTAAACCAGCGCCGCGCCGCGGGTGTTGACCGCCATGGTGTGATCCCATCCGTCCGCCGTGATATCGGGGATTGCGGTGCCTGCGCCCGAAATTCCGGCATTGGCAAAGCAGATATCGACCCGCCCCAGCGCTTCCAGCGTGGCGGCCATCGCGGCTTCGATGCCGGCTTCATCGGCGATGTCGCAGGCGAGGGTGATGATCTGGCCTTTGCCAAGGTCACGCAGTTCTTCGCGCGCCGCGGCGTTCTTGTCCGCGTTGCGCGCCCAGATCGCGATATTGGCGCCGGCCTTGGCCAGCCCGCGTGCCATGGCAAGGCCCAGCCCGCCATTGCCGCCGGTGATGATGGCCGTGCGGCCCGATAGATCGAACAGTTCCATGAAGCAGCAACTGGCGCAATCGGCGGCGCCCTGCAAGAGATGCGGGAACCACGGCGCTCGGCAGGGTTTAAGGCCGGATGACCGATCAATCATCTCCAACCCCGCCTTCGCTTTCGAACACGGCCCGCGTGCTGGGTTATGCCGGGCTGCTGCCGCAGATATTCTGCGTTGCGATGGTTGTGACCGGGCATGAATGGCGCTTTTCCGCGCTGGCGGGCGGATATGCCTATGCAGCAGCCATCTTCAGCTTTCTGGGCGGGGTGTGGTGGGGGCAGGCTGTGCAGAGTGCCGGATCGGGCAGACCTGCCACCGCCGGGGCCTATATGGTGGCCGTGATGCCAAGCCTGCTGGCCGTCGCGCTGTTTATGCCGTGGTCGTTCGGGTGGGAATGGCCCGGCCCTGCATTGATGTATCTGGGCGCGCTGATCCTGGGATCGCCGCTGATCGACCGGGCTTTGGGCTTTGCCGCGCCCGATTTCATGCGCTTGCGCTGGCACCTGTCTTTGGGGCTGGGGCTGCTGACTATTACGCTTGGTGTTGCTGCTGCCGAAGCGATCTGAAAGCGCTGCGGGTTGCAATCCGGGTTTCTTTGCGATGCGTTAACCAAAGCGGCCTAGGGTTAACCCGAGGTTTCCCTTGGGACACAGCGCGGTTCATGCTCGGATCTAATAAGTCACTGATACAAAACTTGCGCCGCGGCTTTGGCCCTGCGGGCGATGCTGCTGCCGGTATCCCGCAGCTTCTTGCGCGCAACCCGGGCGGCGTCGGCAGCCTGCTGCGCCGCAAACGTGCCAAAGTGGCCGCGCTGGCGGTTTTGTTCGGGCTGGTGTCCGCTGCGATCGAATTGCCGCTTCCGGCAGAGGACTTCTACCGGGCCGTGCGCGCCGAAATCAGGAGCCGCCCTGCACCGCAAGACATCGCGATGATCGCGATTGACGACAAGACGCTCAACGCTTTCAATCGCGACAAGCCTTCGCGGGTGCACGATAGCCAGTTGATCGACAGGCTCTTCGCCTCGGGGGTGGAACGCATCGCCTTCGACCGCGCCCACGCTGATCCCGAAAACCCGAAGGCCGATGCGCTGTTTGCACGCACGCTGGAGCGCCACAAGGGCAAGGTATGGCTGGGCTTTTCGCCAAAGCATGAAGTCGGATTTCAAATCGTTGATGAGATCGTCCCCCTTAAGGAGTTTCGTGAAAACGCCAATCTGGCTGCGATGAATGCGATAGGGTCTCCATTTCGCCTTTCATTGACACTTTTTACTAAGGTCGGGCTAGCTGGCGTTTCGCACCCGTCCTTGTCGGCTGCGCTGGCTGGTTATGATGGGCCGGAGAGAAAATACCGTCCGGACTATGCCTTCGATCCTAGAACCATACCCACCTTCAGCTACATCGATGTGCTGAACGGCGGCGTTCCGGCAACTGTACTTGCAGGGAAGGCCGTGGTTGTCGGGTCAAGCTACTACGAATCCTCCGATTACCATCTAATGCCCTTACGCGACGGGCGTGTGGCCGGAGCCTATTTCCACATCATGGGTGCGCATACGCTCAAGCGCGGGGTGCCAGCAGACTTCATGTGGTATCCGGCTATGCTTGTCGCCGGGATCGCTATCTTCGCGCTTATGCTCGGTCGCACAAAATCGACGCGCAGTCTTCTCGGGGTTGGAGTCGGCCTGCTGTTCATCCCGTTATTGTTCGACGAATTCGGCATCAATGTGGACATCATGCCCGCCGTGCTTGCCTTGTTGTGGGCCGGCATCGGATTCAAGCGGCTCGCTCACAAGTACTATAGCAGCGAAGTCGATGCGATGACGACTTCGGCAATCAGTTCTGACAAAGCGAACAGCGAAAGCGATGTCTACGCGCTCAAGATCGCCAGCCTGTCCGAAATATCCGATGATTGGAGCGCGCGCGAACTGGGCGAATTCGTCAACACGCTGATTGCCTATGTCAAAGGGCCGGGCGATACGGGAGACGTCGCGTTCGAACGTGACATTCTGGTGTGGCTCGCCCCGCGCATGATTGTCGACGACTTGGAGCGTCATGCTGACGGACTTGCGCTGATGCTCAAGACCGCCATCAGCCATGATTGGCGGTCAGCCAGCACCGGCCCGGCGCTGGGGATCGATACCAACCATGCCTTGCCGCTCAGCCAGCGCATTCGCAAAGCGATGCAGGCCGCCGAAGAGGCTGGATCACGCGGTGCGCGGTTCATTATCAATGATGCGGCGCATCTCGAAGCGCGCAACCAGCGGATGGAATTGCTCCGCGTGCTGGAAAAAGGTCTGCGCGAACGCAGCATCACAGTCGCCTATCAGCCGAAGGTCGATCTCAGGAGCGGACGGATTGTCGGCGCGGAAACGCTGATTCGCTGGCAGCCTGACGGCGGCGATTACGTCAATCCGCAGGAGTTGGTGCTGGCAGCCGAAGCGGGCGACCGCATTAATGAGCTGACGCTAGTCGTGATGGAGGCTGCGCTGGCTGACGGCAAGCAGGCGATCGCGCTGGACCCGGCTTTCAAGCTGGCGGTCAACATGTCAGCCAAAAGCCTGAGTGATACGCATCTGCTGTTCGATATCATGACGATGTTGGGCCGGCACGCCTTCCCGCCGCAAAACCTGACCCTTGAACTTACCGAAACCGCCAAGCTGGAAGACGAACGCATTGCTCCGCAGATCAAGGCACTCAAACAGCGCGGCATCTGCCTTTCGATCGACGATTTCGGCACTGGCCAATCGAACCTCGAATATATCGAAAAGTTGCCCAGTTCCGAGCTGAAGATCGACAAGAAGTTCGTACAGCACATGGCGACGTCTGACGAAAGCCTGGCTGTGGTTAGGGCGACGATCGAGATTGCCCATTCGCTCGGCAAGATCGTTGTGGCCGAAGGGGTCGAGCAGCAGTCGGTCGCCGCCACCTTGCTGGCAATGGGCTGCGACCATGCGCAAGGCTATCTCTTTTCCCCAGCGATTGCGATGCCCGATCTGCTGGCAATGATGTGCGGCGGACGGAGCGTAGTTAACGCTTGATTAAGGTTAATAATGTGTTAAAGAGGTCCTACAGCAATTGCCGCTGATAGGAGAAAAATTATGTGGGGCTACTTCTCGCTTCTCTTGGGCGGTCGCTAATACGGCGTCGCGCTTTTTGATAAAAAGCCTCGGGAAACCGGGGCTTTTTTCGTTTAAGCATCTGTGTTTATCCGTTGAAAATGGCGGTAAAGTTCGCTTCAGCCTTTTGTGCTGATCGATCCTAGGATCCCGCTGGCCGGTGAAACCGGGCGATCTGCGTCAACCCTTTCGGAATAACGATCCACCATCTGCGCGGCATGAGGCCGAATCAGTATGGTAAACCGCACCAGTTCCTCCATCACATCGACAATCCGGTCGTAATAGGCAGATGGCTTCATCCGTCCGGCCTCGTCGAACTCCATATAGGCTTTGGCGACTGAGGACTGGTTGGGGATGGTAAACATCCGCATCCAGCGGCCCAGAATGCGCAGGGCGTTGACGGTGTTGAAGCTCTGCGATCCGGCACACACCTGCATCACCGCCAGGGTGCGCCCCTGTGTCGGGCGCATCCCCTGATAGGCGAGCGGCAGGTGATCGATCTGCGCCTTCATGATCCCGGTGATCGTTCCGTGCCGTTCCGGGCTGCACCACACCTGCGCTTCCGACCACAGCGAATGTTCGCGCAGTTCGTGCACTGCCGGGTGATCGTCGGCGGTGTGCAGGTCGGGCAGGGGGAGATCCGAGGGATCGAAGATCCGCGTCTCGCAGCCGAAGAATTGCAACAACCGCGCCGCTTCCTCGGCAGCCAGGCGCGAGAAAGACCGCTCGCGCAGCGATCCATAGAGCAGCAGCACGCGCGGCGGCGGATCGAGCGCGCCAAGTCCCAGCGCCGGGCGGGCGTGGACATATTCCGGCTTGAGCGCAGGAAGATGTGCCGGATCGGGCAGGGTGCGCAGGCGTGTATATTCGGTCATGCTGCTTCTCCGGGAAAGCGGGCACGGGTGCGGTTGGCGAAGGCCACCAGCGACAGCATCACCGGCACTTCAACCAGCACGCCCACCACCGTGGCCAGCGCCGCGCCGCTCGAAAGGCCGAACAGCCCGATCGCCACTGCCACGGCCAGTTCAAAGAAGTTGGAAGTGCCGATCAGCGCGCAGGGTGCAGCAATAGTGTGCGGCACGCGCCATGCATAAGCCCAGGCATAGGCGGCGGCGAAGATGGCGTAAGACTGGATGATGATCGGCAAGGCGATCAGCGCAATCAGAAGCGGATTGCCGATGATCGTGCCTGCTTGAAAGGCGAACAATAGCACCACCGTCGCCAGCAGGCCGATGATCGACCACGGCTTCAGCATGGCCGTGAAAGCATCGACCGCCGCCGCATCGCCGCCATGGCCTGCAATTACACGGCTGCGGGTCAACGCCCCCGCCACCAGCGGGATCACGACATACAACGCGACCGAAAGCAGCAGCGTTTCCCACGGCACGACAATGTCGGTCACGCCCAAAAGCAGCGCCACCAGCGGCGCAAAGGCGATGATCATCACCAGATCGTTCACCGATACCTGCACCAGCGTATAGGCCGGGTCTCCGCGGGTCATCTGCGACCACACGAACACCATCGCGGTGCAGGGCGCGGCGCCCAGCAGAATCAGCCCGGCGATATATTCCTGCGCATCGGCGCGGGGGAGCAGGTCTGCATAAATGTAGTCGAAGAACAGCACGGCGAGGGCCGCCATGGTGAACGGCTTGACCAGCCAGTTGATCGCCAGCGTGATCACCAGCCCTTTGGGCTTTTTGCCAATGTCCTTGATGCTGGCGAAATCGACGCCGACCATCATCGGGAAAATCATCGCCCAGATCAGCACCGCCACGACCAGATTGACCGAAGCATATTCCAGTCCGGCAAGCACGCCGACGGCACCGGGTGCAGCCAGCCCCAGTCCCAACCCGCCCAGAATGGCAAGCAGCACCCAGACCGAAAGGTAACGCTCGAACAGGCCGAGCGGGGATGCGGCGGCAGTCATGCCGCACCTTCCATCGCGCCGATTTCGGCCAGAGCAGACTGCAATGCCGCCTTGTCCATCGCCGCCCGGTCAATGGCGAGAAATGCCCGCACCCGCATTTCCAGCAGGCGCCAGGTTTCTTCGAAAGCGGCATCGACCTGCGCATCGGTGCCGGTCACGTCGGCGGGATCTGGCAGGCCCCAGTGGGCTTTCAGCGGGCTGCCGAGAAACACGGGGCAAGCCTCGCCCGCAGCATTGCCGCATACGGTTATGGCAAGATCAATCGCGGGCGCATCGGTGCCGGTGAATTCGTCCCAGGATTTCGACCGGAAGGCCGTTGTGTCGATTCCGCGCCGTTCCAGCAACCGCAGCGCGCCGGGGTGGGGCACGCCCTTGGGCTTGCTGCCGGCGCTGAAGGCTCGCACTTCGCCCGCGCCCAGATGATTGAACAGCGCCTCGCCAAGAATCGAGCGGGCGGAATTGCCAGTGCACAGCACCAGCACGGTGAAGGGGTTATCGGACATCATCAGCCTCCGGCCGCGGGTTCGCAGGTCAGTCCGGCCATCAGGCCGGAACACATTTCAGGCGCGCCGCCGCAACAATCCTGCATCAGGAAGGTCATCAGGCGGCGCATGCCCTGATAATCGGCGCGGTAGTGGATCAGACGGCTTTCACGCTCGGATTGCACCAGTCCGGCGCGTTCCAGCGTGGCAAGATGATGCGACATGGTGGACGGCGGCACGCCCTGACGTTCGGCAATGGCGCCGGCAATCATGCCATCCGGCCCGGCCGTGACCAGCAACCGGAACACGGCAAGCCGCGTTTCATGCGCCAGCGCGCCCAAGGCGTCGACTGCCCAGACCTGTGTTGCGTGATCGTCCATTGAACCACCTTTCGAGAAATATCAAAATATCACGGCGGCAGTCGGAGTCAATGGGGGTGCGTCGCGATAGTGCGGATGCACGCTTCTATCCAACGCGGCGCGGGTGAGATGATGAGTGGGGGGCGCCAGGCGCCGAAATTGGTCGGGGAGAGAGGATTCGAACCTCCGGCCCCTGCCTCCCGAAGACAGTGCTCTACCAGGCTGAGCTACTCCCCGACCGTGTCGGCTCCGCAAGGGCAAAAACCCCTGCGGATCGAGGCAAGGCGCGCCCTATAGGAGGGACAGGGCGGGGTGGCAAGCGGACAATTGCGCACCTATAGTCACCCACATGGCGAGCCCAGCGATTCCCTTTTCCGACCCGGCCGATCCGCATCCCGAGCAGCAATATCTCGACCTGATGCGCAGCATATGGGAGGGGGGCAGCGAGCGGATCGATCGTACCGGCATCGGCACCCGTTCGGTTTGCGGAAGCATGCTGCGATATGATCTGGCGGGCGGGGCGATGCCGCTGCTCACCACCAAACGGGTGTATTGGAAAACCGCGACGCGCGAATTGCTGTGGTTTCTGACTGGCAGCACCAATATCCGCCCACTGGTGCTGCAAGGCGTTAAGATCTGGAACGAGTGGCCGCATGCCGATTATGTGCGCGAAACGGGCGATCAGATCGGGCTTGAAGATTTTGTCGCACGGATCGCGGATGACGAGGCTTTTGCGCTGCGCTGGGGCGATCTGGGGCCGGTCTACGGCAAACAATGGGTCGATTGGCCGACCTACCGTTACCGCGCGGACGGCCTTTACGAAAAGGGCGAGGGGATCAATCAGGTGTCTGCCGTGATCGAATCGCTGCGCGCCAGCCCCGGCAGCCGCCGTCACATCATCGAAGGGTGGAACGTGGCCGAGCTTGACCGGATGGCTTTGCCGCCGTGCCACAAGACCTACCAGTTCCATGTCGCAGGGGAGGGTGCGGACGCTCGGCTGAATTGCCTGCTCTATCAGCGCAGTTGCGATGTCGCGCTGGGCCTGCCGTTCAACCTGTGGTCGGCCGCGCTACTGACGCGGATGATCGCGCAGCAGGTGGGGATGCAGCCGGGCGAGTTGGTGTGGATGGGGGGCGATGTGCACCTTTATCTCAACCATGCGCATCTGATCGAAGAACAGCTCACCCGCGAGCCGCATGGCCGTCCGGTGCTCGAGATCACCCGCAAGCCTGAAACAATATTCGATTACCGGATCGAGGATTTCGTGGTGCATGATTACGCCCCGCTACCGCCGATCAGTGCCCCTGTTGCGGTCTAGGCCCATACTGCGCACCGCGCTTGACCGCTCCCCGGCGTTGAAATAAAAATACGTATTCAAGCAATGATCGCACCCGCATGCGCGCAGGTGCCAGCACGGGGAGAGCGCCGCCATGGCCGACACTGCGAAACCGGCAGATACCAATCGCCCCGCACTCGCGCTGCATGTGCCGGAACCGACCTATCGTCCCGGCGATCCGGTGGATTTCGCCCATATCGATGTCGGTACGGCAGGCGGGCAGCCGCGACCGGATGAAGCTGCGCACCCATCGGAAATGGGCGAGCTTGCCTACAGTCTCGTGCGGGTGCTGGGCGATGATAATCAGGCGCATGGCCCGTGGAACCCCCGGCTCGATCCCGAAATGTTGCGCACCATGCTCGGCCACATGGCGATGGTGCGGGCCTTTGATGAACGCATGTTTCGCGGGCAGCGGCAGGGCAAGACCAGCTTCTACATGAAGTGCACTGGCGAGGAGGCGACCAGCGTCTCATCGTCGATGGCGCTGGCGAGCGATGACATGATCTTTCCCAGCTACCGCCAGCAGGGCATCCTGATCGCGCGCGGATACCCGTTGCTGGAGATGATCAACCAGATCTATTCCAACCGTGCCGACAAGCTGAAGGGCCGCCAGCTTCCGATCATGTATTCGAGCCGCGAGCACAGCTTCTTCTCGATTTCCGGCAACCTTGCCACCCAATGCCCGCAGGCGGTGGGCTGGGCGATGGCATCGGCGATCAAGGGCGACAGCCGCATTGCTGCGACTTGGGTGGGTGAAGGCTCCACAGCCGAAGGCGATTTTCACGCTGCCTGCACCTTTGCCGCCGTTTACAATGCACCGGTGATCCTCAACGTGGTCAACAACCAATGGGCGATCAGCAGCTTCAGCGGGTTTGCCGGGGGCGAACGCACCACCTTTGCTGCGCGCGGGCTGGGTTATGGCATCGCCGCGCTGCGGGTGGACGGGAACGACGCGCTGGCCTGCTATGCCGCAGCCGAATGGGCCGCAAACCGGGCGCGCGGCAACCACGGGCCAACCCTGATCGAATACTTCACCTACCGCGCCGAAGGCCATTCCACCTCCGATGATCCCAGCGGCTATCGCAGCGCGCAGGAACGCGAGGAATGGCCGCTGGGCGATCCGGTCACGCGCCTGAAAAAGCACCTGATTACAATCGGTGAGTGGGACGAGGATCGCCACGCGGCGATGGATCTTGCCTGCGCCGAGCAGGTCAAGGCCGTCACCAAGGAAGCCGAAAAGAACGGCATCCTCGGCCATGGCCTCCACCACCCGTTCCACACCATGTTCGAGGATGTCTACGAAGAGCTGCCCTGGCACCTTGAGGAACAGGCCGAACAGGCAATCCGCGAACGCATTACCAAGTTCGGCAGCGAAAGGCCTTTCGGATGAGCGAGAAGACCGCAAACATTGGCGATGCCATCGCCGCCGACGCGCCCGCCGATGCACCTGAGCGCCGGATCAACATGATCGAGGCGATCAACGAAGCGCTCGATATCATGCTGACCCGCGATCCCGATGTGATCATCATGGGCGAAGATGTCGGCTATTTCGGCGGGGTGTTCCGCGCCACCGCCGGATTGCAGGCCAAGCACGGCAAGAACCGCGTGTTCGATACGCCGATCAGCGAATGCGGGATTATCGGCGCGGCAGTGGGGATGGGGGCTTACGGTCTGCGCCCGGTGCCCGAAATCCAGTTTGCCGATTACATCTACCCCGGCCTCGATCAGCTGATTTCCGAAGCGGCGCGGCTGCGTTACCGTTCGGCGGGCGACTACATCGCGCCGATGACGGTGCGCTCACCCTTCGGCGGCGGGATTTTCGGCGGGCAGACCCACAGCCAGAGCCCCGAGGCATTGTTCACTCATGTTTCGGGCCTGAAAACGGTGATCCCGGCAACGCCCTATGATGCCAAGGGCCTGCTGATTGCCGCGATCGAAGACAATGATCCGGTGATCTTTTTCGAACCCAAACGGATCTACAACGGCCCCTTCACCGGCTTTTACGACAAGCCGGTCGAACCGTGGAAAAAGCACCCCGATTCTGTGGTGCCCGAAGGTTACTATCGCATCCCGTTGGGCAAGGCGCGGCACTTACGTGAAGGCGAGGCGCTGACCGTGCTGGCCTATGGCACCATGGTGCACGTGGCGCAGGCGGTGTGCGAGGCAAAGGGCGTGGATGCCGATATCCTCGATCTGCGCACGCTGGTACCGCTGGATATCAAGGCGATCGAAGCTTCGGTCGAAAAAACCGGCCGCTGCATGATCGTGCACGAGGCGACCCGCACGTCCGGCTTTGGCGCAGAGCTTTCCGCGCTGGTGACCGAACGCTGTTTCTACCATCTCGAAGCCCCGGTCGAACGTGTGACCGGCTTTGACACGCCCTATCCCCACAGCCTCGAATGGGCCTATTTCCCCGGCCCTGTCCGCATCGGCGAGGCCATCGACAAGCTTCTGAAGGACTGACCCCAATGGCCAAGTTCACATTCAATATGCCCGACGTGGGCGAAGGCGTGGCCGAGGCGGAAATCGTCGAGTGGCACGTCAAGATCGGTGACCGGGTCGAGGAAGACCAGCACCTTGTCGATGTGATGACCGACAAGGCGACCATCGATATCGAAAGCCCGGTGGGCGGAACCGTGGTCGCGCTGGCGGGCGAGGTGGGTGACACCATCGCCATCGGCGCGATGCTGCTGGTGATCGAGGCCGATGGCGAGGGTGAGGCTGAGCCGGAACCCGAAGCCAAGGCCGAAGCGACGATAGAGGGCGATGCACAGGCAGAAGCACAGGCAGAAGCCGAGGCAGAAGCGAGCGCCGACCAGATTGAAAACGAAATGTCCGATGCCGAAGGAGCGGAAGAGGCGGCCTCAACCGCACCCGCACCTGCTCCCGCGTCAGCGCCAGAGGCCCATACGAAAGTTCTCGCCAGCCCCGCCGTGCGCCAGCGTGCGCGCGATCTGGGCGTGGACCTGGCCGAGGTGAAGCCTGCCGAGGATGGCCGCGTGCGCCACGGCGATCTGGATGCTTTCCTCGCCTACAACGCAGGCAGCGGTTTCGGAGCGGCGGGCAAGGTGCGCGCTGACGAGTCGATCAAGGTGATCGGCCTGCGCAAGCGCATTGCCCAGAACATGGCCGCCGCCAAGCGCAACATCCCGCATTTCACCTATGTCGAGGAATGCGATGTCACTGATCTCGAAGTGCTGCGCGCCCAGCTGAACGAAGGCCGTGGCGATCGCCCCAAGCTGACAATGCTGCCGTTGCTGATTACCGCGATCTGCAAAGTGGTGCCGCAATTCCCGATGATCAATGCGCGCTTCGATGACGAGGCGAATGTGGTGACGCGTTATGGCAGCATCCACCTCGGCATGGCGGCGCAGACCGATGCCGGGCTGATGGTGCCGGTGATTCGCGACGCCCAAAGCCGCAATCTGTGGCAGCTGGCGCGTGAAATCGGGCGTCTGGCCGAGGCCGCGCGCAGCGGCAAGGCGACATCGGAGGAGCTTTCCGGATCGACCCTGACGGTCACCTCGCTCGGCCCGCTGGGCGGGGTGGCGACCACGCCCGTGATCAACCGTCCGGAAGTTGCGATCATCGGCCCCAACCGCATTGTCGAACGCCCGATGTTCGTTTCCGACGGCATGGGCGGCGAACGAATCGCCAAGCGCAAGCTGATGAATATCTCGATCAGCTGCGATCACCGCGTGGTTGATGGCCATGATGCGGCAAGCTTTATTCAGGGCATCAAGCGCCTGATCGAAACCCCGGCGTTGCTGCTGGTGGATTGACTTGAAATATTGCGCCGGCGGGTGCGCGGAGGGCGTTGACAGCCCGAAGCGACCGCCCTAATGGCGCTGCTCCAACGAGCGGGACGGCATCGCCGAAACGCTCCGGAGGAAACAATGCGCGGGTGTAGCTCAGTTGGTTAGAGCGTCGGCCTGTCACGCCGAAGGTCGCGGGTTCGAGCCCCGTCACTCGCGCCACTTTCCCCAAGCGGGAAGTGGCCCATCCCCCAGACGCATTGATCCTTGAAAGCCGCAGGTTATTCCTGCGGTTCGCCTGACACGGGCGGGCTCCAGCTGCCGGTTTCCATCCAGATCAGGAACCGCTTGAGCGGCAACAGCCAGATCAGGCCCAGCACCACATAAACAACCGTTTGCGCCAGGCCCGGCCAGCTTCCGATGATACCGGGGGCGTAACGGGCGATGATCACGCCATAGACGATCAGCCCGATGAACAGGCTGATGATGCCGAAGGGAATTCGCCAGGTCGGGGTTTCACGCATCAGCTGATTCCGTAAATGCGGGTTGGGGTGACAACCGCGTTTAGCGGCATATCATGGGGTTCAAGTGGCAAGGAGGCGCACAGCTGCACGTCCCACGCCATCCCAATGGTCAGGCGCGCCGGATGTTCCGCCAGCCAGCGATCATAATGCCCGCCGCCCTGTCCAAGACGCTGCCCCTCGGCGGTGAAACCGATCAATGGGACGAACAGGATGTCGGGGATCAACAGTTCGGCATCGCTCGCTGGCTGCATCATGCCGAACGGGCCGGGCGCAAGATCGCTGTGTGCGTGAGGATCGGTGTGGCGGGCAAAGACCATCGGCGAATCGCGGGTCTCAAACCGGGGCAGGGCGATGGCGTGCCCGGCTTCATGGAAGAACCGGGCATAGCCCTGCGCGGGTGCTTCGTATGGGCCGGAATGATAAAGCCCTATCACCGCGTCGGACGGGACACGCGCTGCGATCGGCGCAGGCGGCCTGTGAAACAGCAGCCCGCGGATCGAATCCGGCAGTGCCTCCACATGGGCCTTGCGCGCAGCGCGCAGAGAGCGGCGGAGTTCTGGTTTGGTGTTCATTGCATGACCTCTGCCTCGCAAGTGAAGAAAAAGCAGGGCTTCGACAAGCTCAGCCCGAACGGTGGCTGGCACAAAACGGATATAAGGGGGGCGGAACACAAAAACGGCCCGGGGGGCCGCAAGCCCGACCGGGCGCCCGCAGCGACGCGGCCCTCGGGCCGCATGAGCGAGGAAATCGCACGCCCGGAGGGGCGTGCGGAAACAAGAAAGTGACGGAACCACCATGGGTCGTTTGCGCTAGAAATCCTCTGACGCGTTTTACGTCAGGTGGGCGCCGTATGCCCAAGCTTTCCGGACGAACCGGCAGGCAAGGGCAGGGACAGCTCCCATTTGGATTACTTATAGCCTCAGGGATGTTCAATCGGCTCGTGCCGGGCAGTCCCGCCGTATCCTATCTAGGCGCTTGTGACCGCCGCTTCAAGCGCGGCTGCATTGGCTTCGGCGCGATCGGCGAGCGCTTCCAGCTGGCTGGCAAGATTGTCAGTCAGCTGGTCGGTTGGGGTGGGGCCGGCTTCCTGGTCGAGGACAGCCGGCGCGGCGGCAGCGGCGCGGGCCTCGCCCAGATCACGCTCCAGCTCGCTGATCGCGGCACGCAGCGCCTCGACTGCTTCGGGGTCGACTGTGGCAGGGGCGGCAGGCGCATCCCCCATACCCTTACGCGCCTCGGCCAGCTCATCGGCAAGGAACAGCGCGGCAAACAGCAGGTTCTGCGCTTCCAGCGGCGCACGCGACGTGCCTAGCTGCGCGTATTTTTCCGCTATCATCGCGCCCAGCTGTGTGATGTGCGCTTCCTGCCCATCGGCACAGGCCACGGAGTAACTTTTGGGGCCAATCGTGAGAGTTACGGTGCTCATCGGGCGTTACTCTTCCAG
Organism: Porphyrobacter sp. AAP60; assembly: GCF_001296025.1. Classification (GTDB taxonomy): domain Bacteria; phylum Pseudomonadota; class Alphaproteobacteria; order Sphingomonadales; family Sphingomonadaceae; genus Erythrobacter. The sequence goes on from NZ_LJHV01000002.1 coordinate 374,347, forward strand.
CTTGGCCAGAACATCGTCAAGTTCGCGAAGGGTTTCCGCAACTTGTTCGCGCAACTTTTCATGGGTGTTGACCAGCCCGATGACCCGCGCCGATCCGCCTGCGGCCTTTCCGCCAGCATCGCCAACCGCATCACGCGCGGCTTCGATCCGCTCCAACGCGGCTTTGATGCGTTTCATCGCGCTGTCGATACGCTCGGCACTCATGGGGCGTAGCGATACCAAGATAGCGGTGGCAGCGCAAAGGCTTGATGGGGTCTGTTGATAAATGCCTGCGACCGGCCGGTGGATTGACCCGGCACACCATGCCCGCGCAAGGTTGACCTGTCCTGATCGCTCGGCAATGGCACAGCCCGCAATCGAGGCATCGAATCGCTCGCCCGCCGCTATGGCTCGAAGATCAAGGCGCGGTCGGTTTTGGCCCGGATCAGCGATGATCAGGGCAGCATCAGGAGATACGCGCGCCTATGACGTTCGAACCAGCCCGCCTCCAGCAGATGGCCAATGCCATCCGCGCCCTTTCGATGGATGCGGTGGAGGCCGCCAATTCCGGTCACCCTGGCATGCCGATGGGCATGGCCGATGTGGCCACGGTGCTGTTTACCGGTCATCTCAAGTTCGATCCCTCCGCGCCGGACTGGGCCGACAGGGACCGCTTCGTGCTGAGCGCGGGCCATGGTTCGATGCTGATCTACAGCCTGCTGCACCTGTCGGGCTATGCTGCGCCGACAATTGACGACATCCGCAATTTCCGCAAGCTTTCAAGCCCTTGCGCCGGACACCCCGAAAACTTCCTGCTTGACGGAGTGGAATGCACCACCGGGCCGCTGGGGCAGGGCATTGCGATGGCAGTCGGCATGGCGATGGCCGAGCGGCATCTGAATGCCGTGTTCGGCCATGAACTGGTCGATCACCGCACTTGGGTGATTGCGGGTGACGGGTGCCTGATGGAAGGCATCAACCACGAAGCCATCGGGCTGGCCGGCCACCTTGGCCTCGGCCACCTCAACGTGCTGTGGGACGACAACCGCATCACCATCGACGGGGCGACCGATCTTTCGACCTCGGAAGACATCAAGGCCCGCTATGCCGCCACAGGCTGGCATGTCACCGAGTGCGACGGGCATGATTTCGCCGATATCGAGCGTGCGCTGAACGAGGCCAAGGCCGATCCGCGCCCCTCGCTCGTCGCCTGCCGCACGGTCATCGGCAAGGGCGCGCCCAACAAGCAGGGCACCAGCGCCACGCACGGCGCAGCACTCGGCGCGGCCGAAGTTGCTGCTGCCCGCGAAACACTGGGCTGGAGCGCCGAGCCGTTCGTGATCCCTTCGGAAATCCTCGCCGATTGGCACATGGCGGGCGAACCGGGCCGCCGCGCGCATGGAACCTGGGCGGGCCACCTCGAAGCCAGTCCGCACAAGGCCGAATTCGAACGACGCATGGCAGGCGAACTGCCGGAAGGTTTCAGCCTTGATGACCACATCAACGGCCTGATCGCCGCGCCGCAAAAGATCGCCACCCGCAAGGCATCCGAAATCGCTCTCGCCGCGATCAACCCGATGCTGGCCGACACCATTGGCGGCAGCGCCGACCTGACCGGGTCGAACAACACGCTGGCGGGCGGGATCGGCACCTTCAACCGTGACAATTACGCCGGCCGCTATGTCTATTACGGCATCCGCGAATTCGGCATGGCTGCGGCAATGAACGGCATGGCGCTGCACGGCGGCGTGATTCCCTATGGCGGCACGTTCCTCGTCTTTACCGACTATGCCCGCGGCGCAATTCGCCTGTCTGCCTTGCAGCGCGCGCGCGTGATCTATGTGATGACGCATGACAGCATCGGGCTGGGCGAAGACGGGCCGACCCACCAGCCGATCGAACACCTTGCCTCGCTGCGGGCCATGCCCAATCTGCTGGTGATGCGCCCTGCAGACGCGGTGGAAACTGCCGAGTGCTGGGAACTTGCCCTGCGCCAGGCCGACCGCCCGACCGTGCTGGCGCTGACCCGCCAGAACCTGCCGCAATTGCGCACAGAAGCGGGCGAGAACCTTTCGGCCAAGGGCGCCTACCGCATCAAGCAGGCGGACGCTGCGCGCAAGGTCGTGATCCTTGCCAGCGGTTCGGAAGTCGAAATCGCCATGGCCTGCGCCGCCGAGCTGGAAACGGCAGGGGTAGGCGTGGATGTCGTCTCGATGGTCTGCACCGAATTGTTCGATGAACAGGATGCCGCCTACCGCTCCGATGTGATTTCCGGCGATGCGCTGGTCGTTTCGATCGAGGCAGCCAGCACCTTTGGCTGGCAGCGTTACACCGGCACCGGCGGCCTCAACATCGGGATCGACAGCTTCGGCGCTTCGGCCCCGATTGCCGATCTTTACGCCCATTTCGGCCTCACCGCAGCGGCAATCGTGCCGCAAATCCAGAACAAATTGAACGCTTAAGCAGGAGAACCTCTCATGGCCACCAAAGTTGCCATCAACGGCTTCGGTCGCATCGGTCGGCTTGTCGCCCGCGCCATTCTTGAACGCACCGATCATGATCTCGATCTGGTCGCGATCAACGATCTGGCCGATGCCAAGTCGAACGCGCTGCTGTTCGCTTTCGACTCGGTGCATGGCCGTTTTGCTGGCGAAGTGACCGCCGATGGCGATGCGATCATCGTCAATGGCAAGCGGATCGCGGTGACCAAGGAACGTGATCCCGCCAATCTGCCGCATGCCGCGATGGGCGTGGATATCGTGCTGGAATGCACCGGCTTCTTCCAGTCGGACGAAGCCAGCCGCCCGCATCTGTCCGCAGGGGCCAAGCGCGTGCTTATCTCCGCGCCTGCAACCGGCGTGTCGAAGACCATCGTTTACGGCGTGAACCACGAAACGCTGACGGCCGATGATGTGATCATCTCCAACGCCAGCTGCACCACCAATTGCCTCGCGCCGGTGGCGAAGGTGTTGAACGACGCGATCGGGATCGAGCGCGGATTCATGACCACGATCCACAGCTACACCAACGATCAGCGGATGCTCGACCAGATCCACTCCGATCTGCGCCGTGCGCGGGCGGGCGCGCAGAACATGATCCCGACCACGACCGGCGCGGCCCGCGCTGTCGGCCTGGTGCTGCCGGAACTGAAGGGCAAGCTGGATGGATCGAGCGTGCGAGTGCCGACGCCGAATGTCTCGATGGTCGATCTGGTCTTCGTGCCAAGCCGCGATACCTCGGCCGAGGAAGTCAACGCCGCGCTGAAGGCCGCTGCCGATGGCCCGATGAAGGGTGTGCTCGATTTCACCAATCAGCCGCTGGTTTCGAGCGATTTCAATCACTATCCGGCGTCTTCGACCGTCGATTCGCTGGAAACCAGCGTGATGGAAGGCAAGCTTGCCCGCGTGGTCAGCTGGTATGATAACGAATGGGGCTTCTCCAACCGGATGATCGACACCGCCGGGGTAATGGCGAAGTTTTTGTAACCGCTCTCCCCTCCCGCTTGCGGGAGGGGAGCGAGACTTGCGAGCTTGCTCGCTAGTCGCAGCGGGGTGGGCCTGCGCCGCGCTCGTGCCCACCCCCGGCCCCTCCCGCAGGCGGGAGGGGGGAAGGAGCAAGCAATGCCCAAGTTCAAAACCCTCGATGATCTGCCCGCCGACCTGACCGGCGAGGTCGCTTTGGTGCGCGTCGATCTCAACCTGCCGATGAAGGATGGTTCGGCCACAGATGTCACGCGGGTGGAGGCGGTGCGGCCCACCATCCTCGAACTCGCCGGGCGCGGGGCCAAGGTGCTGATGCTGGCGCATTTCGGGCGACCGGGCGGCCAGCGCTCCTCGATGCTGTCGACCAGCATGGTCGTTGGCGATGTCGAAGAAGTGCTGGGGGAGGAAATTATGTTCATCCCCGAACTCACCGGCCCCGTGGTGGCACAATCGGTCGGCATCTTGCGCAGCGGCGATATCGGCTTGCTTGATAATACGCGCTTCTGGCCGGGCGAAGAAGCCAATGATCCCAATTTCGCGCAGGCGATTGCGGCCAACGGCACGCTGTATGTCAACGATGCCTTCAGCGCCGCGCACCGGGCGCACGCGACCACCGAAGGGCTGGCGCAGTTCCTGCCTGCCTATGCCGGTCGTTCGATGGAAGCCGAACTGAAAGCGCTCGACGCCGCGCTCGGCACGCCGCAGCAGCCGGTTGCCGCCGTGGTGGGCGGGGCGAAGGTTTCGAGCAAGCTGGCCGTGCTCGAACATCTGGTCGGCAAGGTGCAGCACCTGATCATTGGCGGCGGCATGGCCAACACCTTCCTTGCCGCGCGCGGGGTCAATGTCGGCAAGTCGCTGTGCGAACATGAATTGGCGGATACCGTTGCCCGCATCATGGACGAAGCCGATCTTGCCGGATGCACCGTACATCTGCCCTATGATGTGGTGGTGGCGACCGAATTTGCCGCTAACCCCGCCAGCTTGCGCACCTGCAACGTCCATGAAGTCGCCGCGGACGAGATGATCCTCGATCTCGGCCCGCAGGCGACCGAAGCGCTCGCCGATGTGCTCAAGACCTGCCGCACGCTGGTGTGGAACGGGCCGCTGGGCGCGTTCGAGACCGAGCCCTTCGATACCGCCACAGTCGCGCTGGCGCGCACCGCAGCGGCGCTGACACAGGATGGATCGTTGATCAGCGTGGCGGGTGGCGGCGATACGGTTGCGGCGCTGGCGCAGGCCGGTGTGACGGGTGATTTCACCTATATTTCAACCGCTGGTGGGGCCTTCCTCGAATGGATGGAAGGCTGCGTGCTGCCCGGCGTCGCCGCGCTCGAAGCCTGATATGGGTGACGTAACCGGCGAAATCGAGGCGGCGCAATTGCGCTTCATGCGGGCCTGGGTGGCGAGCGATGGCAAGGAAGCCAAAAAGCTGCTGGCGCGCGACTTTACTGCGATGATCGGCACGCTGCCGCCGCAGCTGCTCGACCGGCCCAGCTTTCTGGCAGCGCTGGATCGCGGCTTTGCCTGCACCAAATTCGCCCTGCGAGAGGTGTACGTGAGGCAGCATGGCAAGGCGGCCTGGCTGGCGGCAGGGGCCGAACTGGATCTGCGATCGGGCCTTCAGGCGTGGTCCGGCCCGTTTCTCCTGTCCGGCCTGTGGCGCAAGGGCGCGATCGGTGGCTGGAAGCTGGCCGAATTGAGCCTTGGAAAGCTGGAAGAGGCTGATGGCTTCGCTGCCGCGGTCAGCAAGCTGCAATTGTGGAAGTGAGCATGAGCGAAGCGGTAGAAACCAGTTACGGCAGGCTTTCGGTGATGGAATCGGGCGAATTTTCCGGTTGGCGGTTCTGGCAGGGCGATCCGTTCGAAACCCGCTCCGGCCCGTTTTACTACCGCCGCGAAGATGACGGCACCTACATCAGCGCCTTCCGCGCCGAACCGCGCCACATGAACGGCGGCGGTTTCATGCACGGCGGGTGCCTGCTGACCTTCGCCGATTTCGCGCTGTTTGCCATCGCCACTGATACACTGGCTGGCGATCATGCAGTGACGCTGAACCTTGCGGGCGACTTTCTGGGGTCGGTGCAATCGGGCGCGCTGGTCGAGGCGCGGGGCGAGGTGACGCGCGGCGGCGGCAAGACCATTTTCGTGCGCGGATTGGTGACGGGCGACGGGCAACCGGCGCTCAGCTTCAGCGGGATTATTCGCCGCCTTTCGAGGCGCTGAAACCGTACATCTGCCGGTTTTGTGCAAGTGCAGCATCGGCTGTTGCAGCGATGCAAGCGGGGCGCTAAGGGCGCGGTCACGGGTTTATGCATAGGTATGCACAGACCACCGGGCCGCATCACACACCGCCACCGCGCCATTGGAGAACGCCGCAATGAACACCCAGGAAATGACTGCCCGCATCGCCACCGGACAGGGGTTCATCGCCGCGCTTGACCAGTCGGGCGGATCGACCCCCAAGGCGCTGCGCGGTTACGGGGTGGATGATGGCGAATGGTCGGGCGAGGACGAGATGTTCCAGGCGATCCACGCCATGCGCGCCCGCGTGATCACCTCGCCCTGCTTCGGCAGCGGCAAGGTGCTCGGCGCGATTTTGTTCGAACGCACGATGGACGGGCAAGTCGACGGCAAGTCCACCGGCGATGCGCTGAAGGCGCGCGGCATTGTGCCCTTCATCAAGGTCGATGAAGGTCTGGCGGACGAGGCTGATGGCGTCCAGTTGATGAAGCCGATGGTGAAACTGGCGGCATTGCTCGAAAAGTCGGTCGCGGCCGGCATGTACGGCACCAAGATGCGTTCGGTGATCAAGTCAGCCAACCCCGCAGGGATTGCCGCAATCGTCGCCCAGCAATTCGAGGTTGGCGCTCAGATCATCGCCGCAGGGCTGATGCCGATCATCGAACCCGAATATGATATCACAGCCGAAGACCGCGCCGAGGGCGAGGCGATCCTGCTGGGCGAGATCACGAAGCACGTGGATGCCCTACCGGAAGGCCAGCAGGTTATGCTCAAACTTTCGATCCCGGCCACAGCGGGCCTCTACACCCCGCTGACCCAGCATCCCAAGGTGCTGCGCGTGGTTGCGCTGTCGGGCGGGTTCTCGACCGATGATGCCTGTTCGCGCCTTGCTCGCAACCCCGGCATGATCGCCAGCTTCAGCCGCGGGCTGTTGCAGGATCTGCGCAAGGGCCAGTCGGATGACGAATTCAACACCGTGCTCGGCAAGGCGATCGACCAGATCGCTAGCGCCAGCGTCTGAAGCGGCAAAGCGTGACAGGCGCGGCGTAAAGCATTAGCGAGCGCCGCATGACCGATACCCAGCTCTATCTCATCTCGCCGCTCGATGTGACCGGCGACTTTCCCCAACGGCTCGAACGGGCGCTGGTGGCGGGGAAGGGGCTGGTTACGGCCTTCCAGTTCCGGGTGAAGGGCGTGGACAGCCACGAGGCCGCCGCACTGGCAGAACCGCTGCAGGCGATCTGCGCGGCGCATGATGTGGCCTTTATCGTCAATGATTCGGTGAGCCTCGCCAAGCGGCTGAAGGCTGACGGGGTGCATCTGGGGCAGGACGACGGTTCACCGCGCGACGCACGCGAGGAACTGGGCCGCGAGGGGCAGATCGGCGTCACCTGCCATGCCAGCCGCCACATGGCCATGGATGCGGGCGAGGCGGGGGCCGATTACGTCGCGTTTGGCGCGTTCTACCCCTCGACCACCAAGGATAAGGGCCCGGACGCCGAGGTGCCCGATCTTGAACTGCTGCAATGGTGGACGCAGATTTTCGAAATCCCCTGCGTCGCCATCGGCGGGATCACGCCGGATAACTGCGCGCCGCTGATCGCAGCGGGTGCGGACTTCCTTGCCGTGTCGGGCGCTGTGTGGGCCGGGGATGAAGTCGCGGCCATCGAAGCCTTTGCGAAGGTGATGCAGCGATAATCACCACTTGCGCCGCCCAGGCTTGATCCGGGTTCTGGCTTTTCGCCCCTCACCAAAGTCAGCCAAGCCCCGCGTCAAGCACGGTGCGATGATGTTGGGCGGGATCAGTCGATGGATGACGGGTTTCGGGAATGGCCGAGATGGCTGCCGATGGCCGGAACTGGGTGGAAAGGGGAATGTCTGGTATGATGGTCTAGACCTGATCGAACTCCTTAAGGCCAAAGCCCCTCAAATCAGCAGCCTCCATTGCATCGCCAAAAGCATTGGAGCAGTGCACAAAGCCCCGCACACGATGAGGATCGCGCCACAGATGGTTTTCTCCAATGGCTGCGAGGCTGAATACCGGCTTCTGAGGAGGTTCAGCCTCAGCATCGATGTGCCACGAACCTAAACGAAACCCATCATCTTTTCGTTTGTTATAGTCTCCGTCCCACGGGATGGTCGTATGCTCAGGATCAAGGCTATCGATCAAAGTGCAGCAAACAAACCAGTAGAAGGTATCGAACGGATCGGTATCGTTTCGATTGAAATACATTTCAACCGGTAAGAACTGATGCACTCCGGGTTCAAAACATTCAACCAGATCGCGGAACCTTCCCGATACCAGCATGATCTCGTTATTGCCGAAGGCGTAATCAGGCGGCAACTTGCTTTTGCTTTTCCAGATCATCGCCTTCGGAGCAGTTTCAGGCGCGATGGGATGACCATAGCCCAAGCGCCGACTAGGATTACTTTGGCTTTTTGCATGCAGGTCCACCGCATCTGGATGCAGATAATCGACCTTTGTCCATGCTTCATTGCCGCCCACAGTTTCAATGTCGGGCGTCGTCTCATAGACACTGACCTTGCCAAGCGAATAGACCATCGCACTTTCTCCCGCAGCACACGCGCAATGTGTTCGCTTAAGCAGGACCGTTTACGCTATTCTTAATCGCTACCAAATGGCTGGACCCTCGACGATGATCAGTATGGCCGCAATGACCACTTTGGGGTCGCTTGCCGACCGGCAGGTTTTGTCCCTCAGGCAGCACAAGCGGACATAGCCTTGAGGCCGATCCGCACTCCCCGCTTCTCAGCCTAGCCCGCTCCGCCGAGCCGGGTGCAGATCAGCTTGCTGGGTGAACCATCGCGGTTCAGTTTTTGCAGGGTATTTTCGCCAAGCCGCTTGAAGCGCTGGTCTTTCTTCGGGCCGCGGGTGAAAATTACCTCGTTGCCGCGCATCAGATAGATGCCCGTGCCTTCGTCGTTGAGATAGCTTGAGGCCGTGCCAATCCGAAAGCCTTCTTCGGGCACTTCGACAAAGGCCGCGCTTCCGGCGTCACCGGGCAGCGTGCACTGCCAATCGCCATGTTGCAGAATGCCGAGCATCCCCGTTGATGGCCGGGCGGCGGCGTTCTGGCTGCGGGCATGATCGGGGATGGTGGCAGCAGCAGCAGCAGCGCCAACAATCAGCAGGATGACATAACGGGTCTTCATAAGGATGCGGCCCTTACCAGCCGATCCTGCGATAAGCCACGTCTTTTCCGCTGCCGATAGCCCTGCGCTTGCCCGGATCGGCAGGCTCGGCTATGGGCGCGCATCATTTGAGCAGGATACGCCGGTTGCGGCGTTGCGCCTCTCCTCAGTCTCGCACAAAGGCCCATAGCCCCATGAAGATCAGCGGCGTCGATATTCGCCCCGGCAATATCCTTGAATATGAAAAAGGCATCTGGAAGGTCGCCAAGATCCAGCACACCCAGCCGGGCAAGGGCGGGGCCTATATGCAGGTCGAAATGAAGAACCTGCAGGATGGCCGCAAAACCAACGTGCGTTTCCGCAGCGCCGACACGGTCGAACGCGTTCGGCTCGACACCAAGGAACACCAGTTCCTTTATGCCGAAGGCGAAGACCTGGTGTTCATGGATAATGACACCTTCGAACAGATCACGCTGCCCGGCGATCTGCTGGGCGATGCGCGCCCCTTCCTTCAGGACGGGATGCAGGTTAACCTGGAATTGTGGGACGAAAAGCCGATCTCGGTTGAACTGCCCTCGCAGATCGAAGCCATGATCGTGGAAGCCGATGCCGTGGTGAAGGGGCAGACCGCTTCGTCCAGCTACAAGCCGGCGATCCTCGATAACGGCGTGCGCATCATGGTGCCGCCGCATATCGGCAGCGGCACGCGCATCATCGTCGATGTGTACGAACAGGCCTACGTCGGCAAGGCGAGCTGAGGCCGCACCCACCGTTCGTGTCGAGCGAACATCCCCGTTCGTGTGAAGCGAACACCCCGTTCGTGTCGAGCGAAGTCGAGACACCCTTGCGTAACGGCAAGGCCTCTCGACCCGGCTCGAGACGAAAGGCAGAGAGTTTGAAATGGCAGCTATTTCCGGCCTGATCCGCGTGATGGAACGCGCCGCGCGCAAAGCGGGCGGGCGTTTGCGGCGCGATTTCGGCGAAGTCGAACATTTGCAGGCGAGCCGCAAGGGCCCGGCCGATTTCGTGAGCAAGGCCGATATTCGCGCCGAACGCACGATCTATGACGAATTGCTCGCCGCCCGTCCGGGCTGGGGCTTTGTCATGGAAGAAGCCGGCGTGATCGAAGGCGATCCCGGCATGCCGCGCTGGATCGTCGATCCCTTGGATGGCACGACCAATTTCCTCCACGGCATCCCGCATTTCGCTATTTCCATCGCCGCGCAGGAACCGCGGCTTGATGGCAAGGGCTGGGGCGATGTGGTGGCAGGGGTGGTGTATCAGCCGATCACCGATCAGACCTTCTGGGCCGAAAAATCACGCGGCGCATGGTTGCAGGATGCGCGCCTTCGGGTTTCGGCCCGTTCGCGTCTGGCGGATTCGCTGGTGGCGACCGGCGTGCCATTCTTCGGCCACGGCGACTTTGCCGAATGGAGCCGGATTTTCGGCGCGATCGGGCCTGAAGTGACGGGCATCCGCCGGTTCGGCGCAGCATCGCTCGATCTGGCTTACGTGGCGCAGGGCCGGTTTGACGGGTTCTGGGAAAGCGGCCTGTCCGATTGGGATACGGCAGCAGGCTGCCTGCTGGTGCGCGAGGCGGGCGGTTTCGTGTCCGATTTCCGCGGACGGTCGGAACCGATTCACGCCGCGCAGGTACTGGCAGCCAATGATGCGCTGCATTCCAAGTTGCACAAATTGCTCGCCGGGGCTTTGCGATAGGGTTTCAGACGGCGTTTTGGCCGCGCCAGGTGCGGTCCAGACCCGTCGTGACCCCTGCCAGGTTCGGCTTAGGCCCATGTTTCACGTGAAACACTGGCGCAAGATGCTTGATGCAGGCCGCACACCTCGCTAACAGCCGTGCTCCCGCGCAGGCGCCCCTGTGGTGGAATTGGTAGACGCGCTCGACTCAAAATCGAGTTTCGAAAGAAGTGCCAGTTCGAGTCTGGCCAGGGGCACCACCTTCACCGCTGCCGATTGTTGCGGCTGTTACTGCGCCGCCTTCTCCTCCGTTTTGCGGCGTTCGAAAACGCTCTTCATATGACGCAGATCCGCATCGTTCAGATGCTTTTCCGCCGCAACGAACTGTTCCTGCTCTTCCTCGCGCAGGTGGTGGAGATATTTTTCCTTGAGCGCATCAAACCGGCGCAACCAAGCCGATGATGCCATGTCGATTTCTTCAAGCTCTTCGATCAGCTTGTCGATCTGGTAGTGTTCGGCCACGGCATGGCGGCCGTCGTCGGTTGTCTCGGGCTTGCGTAGCACGCTTGACCACAAGGCCTGTTCCTCTGCCGCAGCATGGGACTGCATTTCGCGGGTCAGTTCAGCAAACAACATTCGGCGATCCTCGGAATCGCCCGTGGTTTCCTCGACCATGGCGATCAACGCGCGGTGATGATCGTGGTCTTCGACAAGGCGCCCGAAAATGTCGGGGTTTCCGCGAAACGTGGTCGCAGGGGTGCTGCCGATGCGCACCGCCAAGTGCGGTGCAAGGCGCTTTGCCTGCGCGAAGGCTGCGGATTTCGCTTCGGTTTCTTTTGCACGGGCATTGCGTTGCGGGGCTGCGGACATCGCGGACTCCTGTCGAACTTGCGGAAAAAGGGTGGGGCGGCAGCTGTTGAGTGCCGCCGCCCCGGGGGGTGTCAGGCGCCGGTCACGGGGGGGCGCACTGCACCTGACGGGGTCTGGTTGGCCGGATTCTGCGCCGGGGTCTGAGGCGCCTTTCCGTCACGATACCGCTTGAAAAGGTACCCGCCTGCACCAATCGCTACGAGCGCAGGCAGGCTCAACCGCGCAATGGCGAGGGGTGCGAGCGCGCCGATAGCAGCGCCGCGTCCGGTGCCCACATTCGACGACTTCTTGGCAAATTCGGCGCCGAGTTTGGCACCGATCAGGTTCCTGATCATTGTGTGTCTCCTTAGAAGCGGCATAACCGCAAGGAGACTCGAATGTTCCGCGATCGCAGGTCAAAAGGCTTTGACGTGGACGAAAGGTGCGGCCCCTGCGGGGATTTATTCTGTTTCCAAGTCCACCGGGAAATGCAGCGTGGCCTGCGCGCCGCGATCTTTGCCGATCAGTTCGAGCCGTCCGTTGAGACCAGTTGCCAGCGCCTCCATCACCTGCGTGCCCAGACGGGTACCGCCCGGCACACCGTCACCAAGTCCGACACCATCATCATCGACCACCATCATCGCCTCGCCCGGCGAATCGCAGGCAATTCTCACCCGCACTTCACCCTTCAGGTCGCCGGGGTAGGCATATTTGCTGGCATTGGTAATCAGTTCCGACACGATCACGCCGAGTGAAATCGCCTTGTCGATGCTGACTGCCAAAGGCGGGCATTCAAAAGTGATCCGGGTCAGCGCTTTCTGGCTCGTGACGCTGCGATGCAGATCGCGCACCAGTTCGGCCAGATAGGTTTCAAGCGAAACGGTGCGGATGTCCTGCGAGGTATAAAGCCGCTTGTGCACCTGGGCGATGGCGTAAACGCGGTTTGCGAAATCCTCCATCGCGTCGCGCGCATCGCCGTGTGGCAATGATCCGGCTTGCAAATGCGCCATCGAAACCACCAGCGTGAGGCTGTTGGCAACACGGTGATTGACCTCCTTGAGCAGCAGCTCCGCCCGCTCGCGTGCAAGGGCCACTTCGGCCTGCGCATCCTTTTCTGCCCGTTTCAGTCGGTCACCTTCGATCGCCTGCGACAGGATCGCGGCGAGAAGCTCGTAAAAGCCCGCGCCGACATCCTTGATCACGTAATCCGTCGCGCCGGCCTTGAGCGCAGTGACGGCAACCAGGCATTCGTCCGATGCTGTGAGATAGACCACAGGCGGGTGATCCCGCTGTTCTACGATATGCGCCAGCGTCTCTTCGCCTGACATGCCGGGCATGTAGTGATCGAGAGCGATGATATCGAAATCGTGCTCTGCCAATGCCTCAAGGCCTGCTTTGCCATTGGCAAAATGTGTAACGGAAAAGCCCAGCCGGTCGAGATTGCGCGACAATAGTCTCGCAAATCCTTCGTCATCGTCGATGTAGAGAAGGCGAGGGCGGGGCGCCTCTGTGGTCACGTCAGGTCGTCCGCGCCGGGGACTTGCATCACCGCAAGAAACAGGCCCAGTTGCCGGATCGCTGTGGTGAAAGCTTCATAATCGACCGGCTTGGTAATATAGACATTCGCGCCCAGATCATAACAACGCTGGATCTCGCGCTCGTCATCGGTGGTGGTCAGCACGATCACCGGAAAGCGGCGCAAGCCCGCATCCGATTTGAGGTGTTCAAGGATCGTCGTTCCGCTCATGTCGGGCAGGTTCAGATCAAGCAGCACCAGAAACGGGCGGTGTTCGGCAGCCAGGCCCTTTTTCAGATGGTTGAGCGCGGTGGTGCCATCGGTGGCGTGGATTACCTCGTTCATCACCCCGGCGCGGCGGATGTTCTTTTCGATCAGCCGGGCGTGACCCAGATCATCCTCGACCATGAGAATGGTGACTTGATGGTGTTCCTTGGGCGCCATTGCTGCCTTCCTTTTATCGTCCGCCGCGCGCCATAGAGAGCGGTAAAGTCACCGTAAAGCAACTTCCCTCGCCCAGCGTGCTGGTAAGTTGAATGGTTCCGCCAAGTCGTCGTAACAGCGCCTGAACATGCGCAAGGCCGATCCCTTCGCCGGTCTGGTCCTGTTCGCCTGCCCGGCGGAAAAGTTCGAAAATCCGGCGCTGGTCATGCGGGCCGACACCGCGACCATTGTCCTCGATCCGGATGATTGCCTTGCCTGCCCGTGCTTCGCCCGTCACCGCGATGCGGCCCGGAACGCCCGGTCGCAGGTATTTGATCGCATTGTCGAGCAGATTGCCGAACACCTGTTCCATTGCCAGCGGGTCGCAATGGATCTGCGGCAGTGCGCCAATTTCCAATTCAGCGCCCACCGCATCAAGCTGTCCGGCGAGTGAATCTTGCAATTCGGCGAACAGCTCGTCCAGTTCCACAGTTTCGGCCGCAAGCGAGCGACGGCCTTCGCGCGAAATTTGCAGAATGGCTTTGATCAGCCGGTCCATCCGTCCCGTCGCAGCGCGGATGAAGCCCATGGCTTCGGGCATGTCTTCCATCACTGCAGCGCGCACATCGGCCGGGATGGCATCAGCCCCGGTCGCATCGGCAGCAGAAACATAGTCGGCCATGGTTTGCTGGGCGTCTTCAAGCTCAGCGGTAAAGCCCATTACGTTGACCAGCGGGCTGCGCAGATCGTGACTGACGATATAGGCAAAGCGCTGGATTTCATCATTCGCCTCGGCAAGATCGGCAGTGCGTTCGTCAACGCGCCTTTCCAGACTGGTGGCCATTTCGCGGATTTCAGCATTGGCGCGCTCGACTTCGTTTGATCGGCGGACGAGAAAAATGATCGAGATCAGGATCAGCAATGCAGCACTGATCAGGCCGGCGATCATGAGAAACAGTGCCCGATCGCTACTTTGTTTCGAAACCTGCTGCTGCCGGCTTAGACTGTCAAACAATTGCGTTTTGATCACCGCCAGCGATTGCCGAACACCGTCGGTGTTCGTGCGGGTATAGGCCGAATAACGCCCTGCCGTGGCGAATTCGCTATCGTTGATAAGCTCATCAATTTCTTCGAAAGCCCCCATGCGCTGCTGGAATGATCGTTCGAAATTTTCGATCGACTCCTGCGATGCACCGGCAGCCGGCAAAATTGCGCTGAGCTTGCGCAAATTGTCTTCGATGCTGTCCCGTTCCCTGCGATATCGCTCGATAAATGCAGGATCGCCGCTGAGAACATAACCGCGCTGGGCATTATTCATTTCAAGCACGGTCAACAGCAGCGCGTCGACCGAGCTTAGCGCGACGAGCGAACGGCGCACCTGAATGTCATACTTCTGTGACTGGACCAGCGTGCTGGCGGTGAACATGCCGACCACCACGACGATCAGCAGCCCCGCTGTCAGTGGCAGCCAAGGGCGTGCGAACGAAAAGGTTCGCGCCAGCCTGACGACTGGCTCCGTGATCGCTGGCAAGGGAAGTGGGGCAACTTTGGTCATTGTTCGGAAAAAATCTCGCAATGCTTGCAATCGGCCTGCAGCTTCGGGGCATTGCGATTGATGGAGCCGCCGCCGCACAGTTCTGCGGCGGCGTTCAGGAAAGGCGTTATGAGAATTCTGCCATCGCAGCCTTTTCGCGCGCCACCAGCAATGATTGCCACACGGTGGCCACGACATCGTCGGGATTGAACGGCTTGCTGATGACATAGGCCGGTTCAACCTTGTCCCCGGTCAGCAGTTTTTCCGGGAAGGCGGTAATGAAGATCACCGGCACAGTCATTTCGGTCAGGATATGGTCAACCGCGTCGATCCCGCTTGAACCGTCAGCCAGATTGACGTCAGCCAGAATGAGTTCGGGCTGGATTTGCTGGGCCGTTGCAATCGCTTCGCTCTCGGTGCGCACGATGGCGGCAACATCATTGCCCATGGAAACCAGCAGCGATTTGAGGTGCATCGCAATGATGGCCTCGTCCTCGATGATCATCACCTTGGCCGAAAGCATGGCATGTACAGCCTCGCGCGCACTGCTGACACTGGCAAGAACCTCTTCTTCGGTCATGCCAAGGATGTAGGCGGCTTCGCTTGCGGAAAAGCCTTCGATGGTGGTCAGCAGCAACGCTTTGCGCAGCGGCCGAGGCATCGAGCCTACGATTGCGCCTGGAATATCAATTGGTCGCAGCGAGGTATCGGTCCAGATCTTGTGGAACACACGATACAGTTCAATCCTGACACCTGCATCGCCGATGAATTCATCGGGCGCGGCGATCAGCGCTTCAAGGGTTTCGCGCACGGCAGCATCGCCAACAGCCTGAGATCCGGTGAGCGTGCGGGCATAGCGCCGCAGAAAGGGTAATTCGTTGGCAATTGCAGTTTGAAAAGTCATCTTTGGTAGCCCTCCATAGGCGTTCAAACCCGCGCCCTGGAAAAATTGTTCCGCTCTTGTGGAACAATTTTTGAAAAAGGGCGCTTTGAGCAGTACACCGCCCGCAGCCGTGTCCGGCTCCGTGCCGCGGTTAACCTTTTTGTCAGCCTCTCGCGAAGGCCAAAACGGAACCATAAATGACCGAGCGTAAGCAGCCGAAGGAAAAGGGCTCCAAAGATGGGCCCCCGATGGCTTTTGACCCAGTTGAAGCAGCATTGCGGCAGATTTTTGATGATGTGGCGTCGGAGGACGTTCCCGCTGATTTCGCTGATCTCGTCGCCAAGCTTGGCAAAAATCCCAATGAGCCGAAAGCGAAATAGATGGGCGAAGATCCCTCCACCGCGCCGGCTGACGCTGAACCATTGGACTTCAGGGACGATTTGGTTGCCTTGATCCCGGCACTACGCGCCTTTGCGCGCGGCCTTTGCCGCGACCGCGTATTCGCCGATGATCTGGTTCAGGAAGCCATGATGCGGGCGTGGGCGTCGCGTCATACTTATACCCCCGGAACCAATTTTCGTGCCTGGATGTTCAAAATCCTGCGCAATCACTTTTATACAGCCGTACGCAAAAACAATCGCCTTACCTCTTGGGATCCTGAGGCGGCTGAACGGATTCTGGTGCAAGAGCCAACCCAAGAAAACGGTATCAATGTTGATGATGTAAGTAAGGCAATGCTCAAGTTGCCGGCGCAGCAGCGGGAAATTTTGCTGCTGATCGCAGGTGCTGGGCTCAGCTATGAAGAAGCCGCCGAAGTGGCTGGCTGCAACATCGGAACAGTGAAAAGCCGCCTCAATCGCGGACGTGTGGCAATAAAGCAGATGGTCGAAGGCGCGCCGCCCGAGCTGGTCGGCTGACATCGCTTTTTTCCATCGGCTGATCGCGCGCAAAGCCCCCTGAGGATTCATGTGGTTCGCACGGGTCCTATCTCTTTTTTATCGGTAACATAGAGACAAGAAAGCGGGCCTGTTCAAGTGAACAGGCCCGCTTCCTATGTTTCGCATGTTACGCTTCATGCCATGCAATATTTTCGCTTTAATTGGTTGCCGGGTTAGCCTTTGCGGCTGACGCATCACCATCTGTTTTGCTGTGGCCGTCGACCAAACCCGATTTTACAGCGTCTTCATCATCAGCGCGTTTTGACGCTTGTTCAGCATCGCTGCGCAGATCGTTGGTCATGGCTTCGATGGCCTCTGCTTCCCTGTTGGCCTCCGCCGCTGGTCCCTGATTGCAAGCAATCAGGGCCAGGCTGGCGGGACCGGAAAGGACAAGGGTCAGCAACCGGGCCATGACAAACTCTTAGCGAACCGAACCGCGACGAAGCAGGTTGATGACGCCGAGCAGTACAACTGCACCGATGAACGACGCGATCAGCGAACGGATGTCAAAAGCACCGCTGGTGATCGGCGCGCCGCCGATAAGCGGGGTGATAAGAAATCCTGCCACAACCGCGCCGACAATGCCGACGACGACATTGAGAAGAATGCCCTGCTGAGCGTCAGTGCGCATAACAATACTTGCCAACCAGCCAAGAATGCCGCCGACAACAATAACCATAATAAAAGTCATTTCACCATCTCCTTGAAGTGTGGTGGGGTTAACCGTGACTTTTTTCGAATGTTCCGCCGCGGCCCGGCATTTTTTTCTCACTCTTCGGGACTCGAGCAGCACGAAAAAACGCCTCCGACATCGCTGGGATGGCGGAGGCGCAGTTCGGGAGCATCGGGGTCCTTTGTCGATGCAGACGGGAAAACATCGCTTTTGCGGCAATGTTTCATGGCATCTCAAAAAAATTTTGGTGGGCCGGATTGCTGTTGAAAAACCCCAAATCATGATCGATCGCATGCAGCGAACCATAAACAGCTTGTCGAAGACCTGCTGCAGTGGTTAGCCCCTGCGGGAACCATGCTTGAAGCTCCATCTTATCACGCGATTGCGGCCATGGCTGTTACGATCGCCATGTTCATCGCCTTCGCGCGGGGCCGTTATCCCGAAGAGATCATCTCGCTGATTACCATCGCCGTGATCGGCGTGGGGCTGTATTTCGCGCCGCTTGAAGGGGCTAAGCCAACCGATGGTCTTGTTATCGCCTTTGGCGGTTTCGGGCATCAGGCGTTGATTACGATCTGCGCTCTGATGATCATGGGACGCGGTCTGGTGGTCACGGGTGCGCTTGAGCCCTTTGCCAGGCTGCTTGAAAGCCTGTTCCGGATCAATGGCCAACTGGGCCTGCTTGTAGCCCTCCTGATCGCGATGAGCCTCTCGATGTTCGTCAATGACACACCGGTGATGGTGCTGTTGTTGCCCGTTCTTGTGGCGCTGGCGGGCAAGGGCCTGATTGCCTCGTCAAAATCGCTCATGCCGATCAACGCTGCGGTGCTGATCGGCGGGATGGCGACCACGATCGGCACATCGACAAACATCCTTGTCGTGAGCATCGCCCAGGATATCGGCATGGACACGATCGG
The DNA here is from genome assembly GCF_001296025.1 of Porphyrobacter sp. AAP60. GTDB lineage: Bacteria > Pseudomonadota > Alphaproteobacteria > Sphingomonadales > Sphingomonadaceae > Erythrobacter. The sequence goes on from NZ_LJHV01000002.1 coordinate 392,633, forward strand.
CGTATTCGAGTTTACGCCCATCGTGTTGGTGGCGGCACTGTTCGCCCTGCCATATCTGTGGCTGGTGATGCCCCGGCTGTTGCGCGACAACAGCGTGATACCCGACAATGTCCGGCGCATTTTTCACACCCGGCTGCGTGTGGGTGCCAGCAGCCTGCTGGCAGGGGCGGAACTGGCCGCGATCAGAGATAAATTGCCCGAAGGCATTACCTTTCACGATGTGCCGACCGGATCAATGCAGCCGCTTCAGCAGTTACACATCTCCGGGACGCACGAAGCGTTGGAAGAAGCAACCCGTGTGCTCAAAGGCGAACTTGCCCCGAGCTGGGTGCTTGATCGCATCCGCCGCGTCTCCAAGGCGCGGGGGGAAGATATCGTTGCAGTCGAGATGACCGTCACAGCTGATTCCCGCTTGATTACGCGCACGCTGGCGAGTTCGGGTGTGGCGGATCTTTACGGCGTGGCCGTGCTTGGCATTCACCGCCGCAACCGCATGCTCGGTGAACGCGATGTCCACAGCGAAGCCGGTGATCTGCACATCCTGGAAGGCGATGTGCTGCTGGTAATGGGCATAGAAGACGATTTGCACACCTTTGCCCGCAATGATGGGCTCCTCCGGCTCGAAGGTGCGCGCGAATTGCCCCGCCGATCCAAGGCCGTTCTGGCAGGCGCAATCATGCTGGGTGCAATTTCCACAGCCTCGCTCGGCTTGCCGTGGTTTGATGCCAATGGCTATGCGCCGATCAAACTGCCGATTGCCATCTCGGCGCTGACAGGTGCCATCATCATGTTTGTCACCGGATGCGTGAAGTTCGACCGGGTCGGTCGCGCTCTTTCGGCCAAGGTGATTGTGCTGATTGCAGCAAGCATCGCTATCGGGCGGGTGATTGACGCCAGCGGCGCGGCGGAATGGCTTGGCCAAGGTCTTTCGCTTGGTCTTGCCTATCTGCCGCCAGCGCTGGTCTTGTCGGCGATCATGCTGTTTGTGACCATCGTCACCAACTTCGCATCGAATGTTTCCGCCGCGACCATTGGGACGCCGATTGCCTTCAGTATCGCCAGCTCGCTGGACTTGCCACCCGAGCCACTGGTGCTGGCGGTGCTGTTCGGGTGCAATCTGTGTTATGCCACCCCGATCGCCTATCAGACGAACATGCTGATCATGTCGGAAGGCGGCTATGAATTCCGCGACTATTTGCGGGCCGGGGTGCCGCTGGTGGTGTTGATGGTGACAGTGCTCTCGGTCTTGCTCGTGCTCTGGTACGGATTGTAAGCGGACTGACTGATCAAAAAGGGGACATGGTTATGAAGCGAACATCCATATTGGCAGGTATCAGCGCTTTGGCCTGTCTGTCATCTCCTGCACATGCGGACGAACTGCGCGACGCAGTGTCGGCTGGCCTGCCCGCACTGGTTTCATTGTATGAAGACCTCCACGCCAATCCCGAATTGAGCTTTCAGGAGGTCGAAACCGCCAGAAAGCTTGCGACCCGCGCGCGGGCTTTGGGTTTCGATGTCACCGAAGGCGTCGGCAAGACCGGCGTGGTTGCGGTCATGCGCAATGGTGAAGGCCCCACGGTCATGTTGCGCGCCGATATGGACGGCCTGCCGGTGATCGAACAGACCGGGTTGCCCTATGCTTCGAAACGCCGCGCCGTGCCTGCCACGGGGATCGAGACCGGGGTGATGCACGCCTGCGGGCACGATACCCACATGGCCGCCTGGGTCGGCACAGCCCAACTTTTGGCCGAGCGCCGCGATCAGTGGTCGGGCACGCTGGTGATGATACTCCAGCCGGCCGAGGAAATCGGCGAGGGCGCAAAGGCGATGCTGGATGACGGGCTCTACAGCCGTTTTCCAAAGCCGGATTACGTGCTGGCCTTTCACGATGCCGCACAGGCGCCAGCAGGGTTCATCGGCTATTCCAAGGGTTTTGCGCTCGCCAATGTCGATTCAGTTGATGTCGTGGTGCCGGGGGTGGGCGGACACGGCGCCTATCCGCACACCACCAAAGATCCGATCGTGATCGCGGCCAGTATTGTCAGCCGTTTGCAGACGCTGGTCAGCCGCGAGCTTGATCCGCAAGAGCCCGCCGTGGTTACAGTCGGCAGCTTTCAGGCCGGGTCGAAGCACAACATCATCCCCGATGAAGCGCGCTTGCAGATCACCGTGCGCAGCTATGCCGACAAGACCCGTCAGCACCTGCTCGATGGAATTGCCCGGATTGCGCGGGGAGAGGCTCTGGCGGCAGGGATGCCGGACGACAAGCTGCCGCGTGTCACAGTGTCCGATCCCTACACGCCAGCAACCTATAACACGCCCGAATTTACCGATACGGTCATGGCAAGTCTCAAACCCCGGTTTGAAGGCCGCGTGTTTGAAACCCCTGCGGTGATGGGCGGTGAGGATTTCAGCCAGTTTTACCGCGCCGACCGAGAAAATGTGGAGTCGCTGATCTTCTGGGTCGGCGGGGTGCGCGCTGACGAATGGGAAAAGGCGCAGAAGGGTGAGATTACCTTGCCTTCGCTCCACTCGCCATTCTGGGCGCCTGATGCGCCGGTTGTGATTGCAACCGCGACCGAGGCGCTGACGGCTGCAACGCTAAATCTGATGGCGAAACGGTAGCTTTGAAAAATTCGGCCGCCGGAGCGCACCCTTGCGGGGCGTTCCGGCGGCCGTTTCTCCTCCCCAGGAGAACTTTTGAACGGGCTGCGCCTTACGAAGGAACGTAGGTTCCAAGGCGGTGGTGCAGAGCGTTGATCTTGGCCAGTTCCTCGCGGTCTTCGGTGGCGCGGGCATGACTTTCCAGCGCGCGGCGCAGTAGCTTCATGTCGGCAGTCGACAAAAGCGCACGGGCGCGGGCGGGCTCAGGGTTGGGGGTATCGGTTTCGCTCATCTCAAACTCCTCAGGCGGCGTTGCACGAACTCGCCCTTATGCGTTTCAGCCGCCAACCGGAAGGCACAACGCGCACTTTCCGGTTGGCTGACATTTTGCATCCTCACGCTGCTGGCCATCATGCGCGGCCATACAGCGTTCCATCTGCAACTTAAGCGGCTTCGAACTGGTTCATCGTGTTGTGAGCGCCGCCCGCCTTCAGGGCAGCTTCACCTGCGAAGTATTCCTTGTGATCATCGCCAATGTCGCTGCCCGACATATTCTGGTGCTTCACACAGGCAATGCCCTGACGGATTTCCTCGCGCTGAACATTCTTGACGTAGCCCAGCATCGCCTGTTCGCCGAAGTATTCGCGGGCGAGGTTGTCGGTGCTGAGGGCAGCAGTGTGGTAGGTCGGCAGGGTGATGAGGTGGTGGAAGATGCCGGCCCGTGCAGCAGCATCGCGCTGGAAGGTGCGGATTTTCTCGTCTGCTTCCGCAGCCAGTTCTGTCGCGTCATAATCGACACTCATCAGCTTGGCACGGTCATATGCCGACACGTCCTTGCCCGCTTCGGCCCAGGCGTCGAACACCTGCTGGCGGAAGTTCAGCGTCCAGTTGAAACTGGGCGAGTTGTTGTAGACGAGCTTCGCATTGGGCACGACTTCGCGGATGCGGTCGACCATTTCGGCGATCTGTTCGACGTGCGGCTTCTCAGTTTCGATCCACAGCAGATCGGCGCCGTTCTGCAAGCTGGTGATGCAGTCAAGCACCACGCGGTCGACGCCTGTGCCAGCGCGGAACTGGAAGAGGTTCGAAGGCAGGCGCTTGGGTGCAAGCAGCTTGCCGTCGCGGCTGATGAACACCTGCCCGTTGGTGATGCTGGCCGGATCGACCTCGTCGCAGTCGAGGAAGCTGTTGTACTGATCGCCCAAATCACCGGCTTCCTTCGAATAGGCAATCTGCTTGGTCAGGCCAGCGCCAAGCGAATCGGTACGGGCAACGATGATCCCGTCTTCCACACCCATCTCAAGAAAAGCCATGCGGCAGGCGCGGATTTTCTGGAGGAAGTCCTCGTGTGGCACGGTGACCTTGCCGTCCTGGTGGCCGCACTGCTTTTCGTCCGAGACCTGGTTTTCGATCTGCAGCGCGCAAGCACCGGCTTCGATCATCTTCTTGGCGAGCAGATAGGTCGCCTCGGCATTGCCGAAGCCTGCATCGATGTCCGCGATGATCGGCACGACATGGGTTTCGTAATTGTCGATCGCGTTTTCGAGCCGCTTGGCTTCAACCGCGTCACCAGACTTACGCGCAGTGTCGAGCGCGCGGAACATCATCCCGAGTTCGCGGGCATCGGCTTGCTTGAGGAAGGTGTAAAGCTCTTCGATCAGAGCAGGTACCGAGGTCTTCTCATGCATCGACTGATCGGGCAGGGGGCCGAATTCGCTGCGCAATGCGGCGACCATCCAGCCTGAGAGGTAAAGGTAGCGCTGCTTGGTGGTGCCGAAGTGCTTTTTAATCGCGATCAGCTTCTGCTGAGCGATGAAGCCGTGCCAGCAGCCGAGCGACTGGGTGTATTGCGCCGGATCGGCATCATAGGTGGCCATATCTGCACGCATGATCTTGGCGGTGTGCTTGGCAATGTCGAGCCCGGTACGGAAACGGTTCTGGATTACCATGCGGGCGGCGCTTTCGGGATCGATTGCGGCCCAGCTTGGCCCATTGGCGGCAACGACGTCGCGCATCTGGGTGATGGTGTTCTGGTAGGTCATGTGCGTCTCCTGTCCATTCTGGGGAGGCGGCTGAGCAAGCGAGTCTCGCGCCGTGGATGGATTGCCTTTGCCGTGGTGCAGCGCAGCAAGACAGGAAAACTTACAGAAAATCGTGTCGCTATCGCTACTTTATCCCGCCATCTTGTGTAAATCAGTAAACTTATTTACAAATGGGCTATGATCGATGCCAACCTCCTCGCAGGCCCGGCGCTGCGCCGTCTGCGCAAACGCGAAGGGCTGACCCAAGCCGCCATGGCGAGCGCTCTTGGCATTTCGCCGTCCTATCTCAATCTGATCGAACGCAACCAGCGCCCGCTTTCGGCCAAGGTGCTTGTGAGGGTTATCGAGCGGTTCGATTTCGATCCGCGTTCTCTCCGGGAAGATGACGCGATTGGCGGAATCGACGGATTGAACCGGCGTTTGGCCGATAAACGCTTCGCCGATCTCGGGATCGACCGCGAAGAGGTTCAGGAGTTCCTGTCTGCCGCACCGCAGATCGCCGCTGCCTTTGCGCGACTTTATGATGCCGGTGGCAGCTTTGGCGGACAGGCTGTGACCGAGGATACGGCCGCAGCAGCCCGGCGCGTCATTGAACGCTGGCAAAACCATTTCGCGGACCTGGATCATGCCGCCGAAGATCTGGCCGATGAATTGCGCCTTTCGCGCGGAGAATTAAGTGCGGCCTTGAGCGAGCGACTGCGCGAAAAGCATCAGTTACAGGTGCGTATTCTTCCGGCAGAGGTGATGCCGGGTCAGGTGCACCGGCTTGATCTGCATGCAAGGCAATTGCAGCTGTCCGAAATGTTGCCGGGTGCAGCGCGGCGGTTCCAGATTGCGCGGCAAGTCGGCGCGCTCGAGATGCGTGACGCGATCGAGGCCTTGGTGGCAGGTGCCGACCTTGCCGCGGCTGATTCACGGGAGGCATTGCGCGAACATGTTACCGATTACCTCGCAGGCGCGTTGCTGCTGCCTTATCGGCGGTTTCTGCGTGCTTGTGAAAGCACGGGATATGATCTTGCGGTATTGCAACGCCGGTTTGCTGTAAGCTTCGATCAGGTAGCTGCGCGCTTGACCACGTTGGGCCGCGTGGGGGAACGCGGTTTGCCCTTTTTTACTGCCACAATCGACCGGGCGGGGCGGATGACACACTTCACTGCCGGAGGCAGCGGAGCGATCTATCCCCTTGATGGTGCGCGCTGGCCTGCATGGGTGCCTTTCGCTGCTTTTGAACGGCCCGGCACGGTGCTGACACAGGCTGTGACTTTCGGCGAGGGGGAGAGTGCTGCGCGGCACTGGTTTACCATCACCCGAACGGTCGACGTCGATGGTGTCATGTGTGCTGGCCGCCGCGCGGTGGTGTTGGGTATCGAGGCGCGCTTTGCCGGAGACCTTGCCCATGCGCGTGGTGTATCGCTTGACCGGGCCGATGCAGTGCCGTTGGGCGCACCTTGCGGGCGTTGTGGTCGCACCGAATGTCTGACCCCCGCATCTGCTCGCCTTGCCAGTGTAAGGCCGGGCTGAAGCTCTCGCACCAAGTCTGTCGTCGACATGGAACATTCGAACTCGCGTTCCGGTTGCCCTGCAGACGAATGACATTTCTACGGAGAGACCACATGGAACACGAACGCGAACGCAAAACTGAAGTGCGTGATGCCTCCGGCCCCACCCACACCACCACCATCATTCGCGAAAAGCGCGGTTCGGGCGGAATGGTTCTCGGACTGATCGTTGTGCTTGGCCTGATCGTGGCCGGGTTCCTTTACATGCGCAGCCAGGATTCCGAAGTAATGCGCGATGCGGCGATTGCCGATGCGGCGCAGCAGGTGGGCGACAGCGCGCAGCAGGCAGGTGAGGCGATTGAAAATGCTGCCAACAATGTCGCCGAACAATAAGGCCGGCAGCCTTTCCACGAGCACATTGTAAAGTTTACCGACATTTCATTTCTTGCGCGTAGTCCGGTTGATCAAGAAGGTTAACCGGACCGCAAACCATGATCCGCCTGTTCAAGCATTACATTCCGCACGCCGTGCTGTTGCTCGGGTTGCTTGACCTTGCATTGCTGGTGGTTGCCAGCGAGATTGCGTGGCAATTGCGCGCCAGCCAGATCGGCATCAGCACCGGCGATATCGGCGGGCGGGGCATTGCGCTGATCGGAACGGCGATGATGATCTGGCTCGCGATGATTGCGGTCGGAGTTTATGGGCCGAACGCGCTTCGATCCCTTCGTTTTGCCGGTGCGCGGGTGCTGGTTGCGATCAGCCTTGGCATCATCGTTCTGGCGGTAGTGGATTTCATCATTCCCACCGACCTTCTCTGGCGATCGACGCTGCTCTATACCATGGGCCTTGCCATTCTGGTGCTGGTGGCAGACCGCTTGCTGCTCAACAGCTTCCTGGGGTCGTCAGCATTTCGTCGCAGGGTCATGGTGCTGGGCGCGAGTGACCGGGCGCAGCGTCTGCGTGAGCTGGGTGACAAGCCGGAGACTGGATTTGCCATCGTCGCCTACATTTCCATGAGCGATAACGGGCGCGTGGTCGAGGAAGCTATCCCGCGCGCAGCCATCCATGATCTGGGCCGCTTTGTCGAAAATCTCGGCGTCAGCGAAGTGGTGCTCGCGCTTCAGGAACGTCGCAACGCCTTGCCGTTGAAAGATCTCCTGCGGATCAAGACCAAGGGTGTCCACGTCAATGATTTTTCCAGCTTTATCGAACGTGAGACCGGGCGAGTCGATCTCGATACCATCAATCCCAGCTGGCTGATTTTCTCCGATGGCTTTTCCAGTTCGCGTATGTTTTCCAGTGCGGTGAAGCGGATCTTCGATATCACTGCCAGCCTTATCCTGCTGGTGCTGACATTGCCGATTATCGTGCTGTTTGCACTTCTGGTGAAGCTAGACAGCAAGGGCCCAGCCTTCTTTCGCCAGACACGCGTGGGCCTGTATGGCGAGCCTTTCACGCTGATCAAGCTGCGTTCGATGCGCACTGATGCGGAAAAGGACGGGGCCAAATGGGCGGAGGAAAATGATCCGCGCGTCACCCGCCTTGGCCGTTTTATCCGCAAAGTACGGATCGATGAGCTGCCGCAAACGTGGAGCGTACTGAAAGGCCAGATGAGCTTTGTCGGCCCGCGCCCCGAAGTGCCCACGTTTGTCGAGAGCCTCGAAGAGGAAATCCCGTTCTACGGCGAACGCCATATGGTGAAACCTGGCATAACCGGATGGGCACAGATCAATTATCCCTACGGTGCGTCGGTTGAGGATAGTCGCTGCAAGCTCGAGTATGATCTGTATTACGCCAAGAATTACACGCCGTTTCTCGATTTCGTGATCCTGCTGCAAACGTTGCGGGTGATCCTTTGGCCCGAGGGTGCACGGTGATTGGCGCCAGCGCCCTCATGCCTTTGGCAGCCAGTATAGCTTGGGTAACGGGTGCGTTGCTCAGCGCTGGCGCGATGCTGTGGATATGGCGTCACGGCGAGCGTAGCCGGCCAGATCGAACGGCTTTATTGGTGGCGGCGGGTTGCAGCGCGGTGTGGTGTACGCTCGCGACGATGGTCGGGCCTGATAACAACTCGACGATAATAGCCGCCACAGCGCGCAACCTGGCACTTATTGCTGCGATTTTCTTTTTATTTTCCGCAGACGGCCGCAGCGACAGCCTAAAGCCGATACGCCCGGTCATTATCGCGCTGGTTTTGGTGCAGTTGATGCAACCACTGGTGCTATTGTCTCAAATGAAAGGCAGCAGCTTTCCGCAACCCGAGGGTGCAGTGGTCGAGGTGCGCGCGGTGATCGACATGCTGGTTTCGATCGGCGCACTGATGTTGCTCCACAACCTGTACGCCGGTGCTGCCAACACCTTGCGTCCGATCCTGCGATGGACGGGTGTGGGATTGTCAGGGATATTTGCCTTTGATCTCAATCTCTCATCGATTGCCTACCTAAGCGGCGAGTATCCCGCCCCGATTGGAGATCTTCGCGGTCTTTTCGCTGGTGTGATGGCGGTGCTGTTTGCGTTGGGGATGAATGCGGCCGGTCCGCGCATGCAGTTCAACCCTTCGCGTGCAGTGACCTTCCGTACCCTCTCGCTTCTGCTGATTGGAGGCTATCTTACCCTGATGGTGCTGGTGACGAAGTCGCTCGCGCTGATCGGCGGCGATATCGCCTTTGCCATCCAGATCATGTTTCTGGTGCTCGCGATTTTTGCGGCTGTCGTTGCCCTGCCATCTCCGCGGCTACGCAGCTGGCTGCGTGTCATGGTGACGAAGCACTTGTTCCAGCACCGTTATGATTACCGCGAAGAATGGCTGCGCTTTACCCGAACCATCGGACGCGGCGGAACCGGAAGCGCCAGCCTTGAAGAGCGCGCGGTCAAAGCCCTGGCCGACATCACAGAGAGTCCCGCCGGCTTGCTGCTCATGCCCAACGAAGAAGCCCAATTGGAGATCACGGCACGCTGGAACTGGCCCACGATTGCGGTGCCTGCGGTCGCCGCAGAATATGCCTTTTCGAGCCTTCTGGAACAGCACAATATGGTTCTCGCGCTGGATGAAGCGCGGAACGGAATCGATCATCACGGCGAACAGGCGCAGGTGCCAGCCTGGTTGACCGACGCCGACGATGCGTGGGCGCTGGTACCGCTGCTGCATTTCGACCGGTTGGTCGGCGTGATAGTGCTCGCCCGCCCGACCATGGCCCGGCAGCTTGATTGGGAAGATTTTGATCTGCTGCGTGTCGCCGGGCAGCAACTCGCCAGCTATCTTGCCGAACAGGCGGGACAGCAGGCCCTGATGGACGCCAGCCGGTTCGATGAATTCAACCGCCGCATGGCGTTTGTGATGCACGACATCAAAAATCTGGTCAGCCAGCTTTCGCTTCTGGCCACCAACGCCGAAAAGCATGCCGATAACCCCGCCTTCCGTGCGGATATGCTGGTCACGCTGCGCAATTCGGCCGACAAGCTTTCTGCGCTGCTCGCGCGGCTCGGTCGCTATGGATCGGGGCAAGTGCATGAACGATCAACTTTCGATCTGGTGGCGCTCGCCCGCGGCATTTCCGAACGGTTCCGCGGCGTGCGACCAGTTGCGCTGACCCGCGATGAACCTGTGGTGGTAATCGGCCATCGCGAGGCACTGGAGCAGGCGCTGATCCATCTGGTTCAGAACGCAATTGATGCCAGCGCTCCTGATACGCCGGTGTTTCTTGATGTGGTTGCACAAGGCATCAACGGAATGATTGACGTGGTCGATAGCGGGAAGGGGATGACCCCGGAGTTTGTCCGCACCGGTCTGTTCAAGCCATTCGTTTCCTCAAAGCAGGGCGGTTTCGGTATCGGAGCATTCGAAGCGCGCGAACTGGTGCGGGCGATGGGCGGGCGTGTCTCGGTGGAGTCCCGCGAAGGTCTCGGCACCCGCTTTTCCATCGTCCTGCCCAAGGCAGAGGCCGTGCGGCTGATGGGCGCGCAGCAATTCCCGCAAAACGCATCGCAAGAGGTTGCCTGATGGCAGAGAAAAAACCCGTCCTGCTGGTGATCGAGGATGATCCAGGCCTGCAGGCCCAGCTCAAGTGGGCCTATGACGATTTCGAAGTGGTGATCGCGGGAGACCGCGACAGTGCATTGACTGCTCTGCGGGCAGACGCTCCAGCCGTGGTGACGCTGGATCTCGGCCTTCCGCCTGATCCTGACGGCACTACTGAAGGCTTTGCCGTGCTCGATGCTATCATGGCGATCAAGCCCGATACCAAGGTCATCGTCGCCAGCGGCCACGGCGCCCGCGAAAGTGCCTTGGATGCGATCGCACGCGGGGCTTATGACTTCTACCAGAAACCCATCGACATTGCCGCCTTGGGACTAATCGTGCGGCGCGCCTTCAGCTTGCGCGCCATTGAAGAAGAAAACCGTCGTCTCGTCGCCTCGTCGAGCGCCGACAAAACCGTACTGGGCCGGATGATCACCGGCGCGCCGGAAATGGTGAAGGTCGCGCGCACCATCGAACGGGTTGCCCGAACCAGCGTGTCCGTGATGCTGCTGGGCGCTAGCGGAACAGGGAAGGAATTGCTTGCACAGGGCTTGCATGATGCCAGCGATCGCGCTGGCGGGCCGTTCGTAGCGATCAATTGTGCCGCGATCCCGGAAAACCTGCTCGAAAGCGAGCTGTTCGGGCACGAAAAAGGTGCATTCACCGGTGCGATCAAGACCACCGAAGGCAAGATCGAAAGCGCCAACGGTGGCACCCTGTTTCTTGACGAGGTGGGTGACATTCCGTTGCCGCTACAGGTCAAGTTGTTGCGCTTTCTGCAGGAACGCACGATCGAACGGATCGGCGGTCGCAAGGCGATCGCGGTGAACACCCGCATTGTCTGCGCAACCCATCAGGATCTGGAAAGCATGATCCAAACCGGTGGCTTTCGTGAAGACCTTTTCTACCGCCTAGCAGAAATTGTCGTTCGCATTCCCGGCCTTGCCGAACGGCACGGTGATCCGGTGCTGCTTGCCAAGGTGTTCCTCAAGCGGTTTGCTGCTGAAATGAACCCTTCCGTCGGCGGTTTCGCGCCCGATGCGCTTGCGGCAATCGATGCGCATGACTGGCCGGGCAACGTCCGCGAACTGGAAAACCGGGTGAAGCGCGCTGTGATCATGGCAGATGGCAAGCTGATCAACGCCGACGATCTCGATTTCGGTGAGGCTGACGAGGAAAGCGCTGACGTACTCAACCTCAAGGCTGCGCGCGAGGCTGCGGATCGTCGCGTGATCCGCCATGCCTTGGCCCGTAGTGAAGGCAATATCTCCAGCACTGCCAAACTTTTGGGGATCAGCCGTCCGACCCTGTATGATCTGTTGAAGCAATATGACCTGCAAACCTGATACCCGCTTCCTGCTGCTGGCGCTTGCGCTCGCCCTTTCGGGCTGTTCGGATACGTATAACCCGACGGCCAAAGCAGTGGATCCGGATGTGGCGGTGCTGCTTGATGAGGCAGAAGCGCTGATGGTCGATGGCGCGCTGGCTGATGCCGGTCAAAGGCTTGATGACGCACGCGGATTGGCGCCCGATGATCCTGATGTATGGGTCGCAATTGCCAAGCTTCGGTACCGCGGGGGCGAGCACCTGACCGCGCTTGAGGCGGCTGACAGGGCGTTGGCACTTGGTCGTGATCACGCGCCTGCCCTGCAGATGCGAGCATTATTTGTGCGCGATGTGCATGGGCTTTCCGCATCCCTGCCGTGGTTCGAAGCCGCTTTGGCTGCCGATCAGGGCAATCGCGAAGTTTGGGCAGAATATGCCGCAACGCTGGGGGATAGCGGGGCGGGCGAGGATACGCTCGAGGCCGTGCGCGAACTTTTCAAAGTGGCATCAGACGATCCGCGGGTGTTTTATTTTCAAGCAGTTATTGCCGCACGGGCTGGCGATTGGCCTCTGGCGCGCAGCCTTTTGTCGCGGAGCGGGATGGCTGTCCGCGGCGTCCCGGCGGCCGCGCTGCTGGATGCCATCATCAGCCTTGAGGTCGGCAACTCGGACAGTGCTGCCGCCACGCTGGAACAACTGACTGATCGCCAGCCAGCCAATCCCCGTCTGAAAGAACTCCTCGCCAAAGCGCTGATGCAAAGCGGACGCGCTGCCGAGGTGATCGATCGCTTTGGCGCCGAAGCCGCCAGATCGGGGGCGTCCCCTTATCTCGTGATGCTGGTGGCCCGTGCCCACGAACGCATCGGCGATCGCGCCAGCGCGGCTCCGCTGTTGGCGCGCGCGAATGGGGGCGCGCAGGCCAAACCGGTCGTGCTGGTCGCGCAGCCGGGCCTTGCCCCGCTGACGCAGGAAATGCGCGGGATGGCAGCAAGCGGCGACTGGGCCGGTGCAAACGCCTATGCGAAAAACCTCAGTGACCGTTTTTCCACTTCAGCCGATATTGCCAGCCTCGCGGGAGATGCAGCGCTGGGCGCAGGTGATCCGCGCGCCGCTCTGGAAAACTATTCGCTTGCCGCGAAGGTCAAGCGGCCTTGGCCGCTGACCCGCAAGGCGGCTCTGGCCTATCGACAGTCGGACGACGACCGCGCCGCCGATACATTGCTGGCACGCCACGTTGCCGGAGAGCCGACCGCGATCACGGCCCTGTTCGCGCTTGCGCAGCGACAGGCCGAGACGGGCGATTGGACGCGGGTGGCAGTGCTTCTGGATCAGGCTATGCTGCTTGGCGGCGGGCATGATCCGGCGCTGATCTCCTTGCGGATCAAGGCCGCACGGGCACTTGGCGAAACAGACGATGTCGAACGATTTGCCGCTCTGCTGGCCCAGGTGCGCCCGCGCCTCCTTACCCAGCGCTGATAATCCTGCGGCTCGACAACCTGAGCCGGGAAAGGCAGGGCGCATGACCTGATGATTAAACCCGGTTTTCTCTCTCGCCTGCCGTTTCTGTCCGATCCGATGATCTCTGTGTTGGTCATTGCCACGGCGCTGGCATTGTTGCTTCCTGCCGAGGGGGAAACGCGCAGCGTCGCCAGCATTGTGTCAAACGCCGGGATCTTCGTGCTGTTTCTGCTCAACGGGATGCGTATCCGGCGCAGCGAGATTGTGCGCGGGTTGGCCAATTGGCGTTATTTCGCACCATTGCTTTTGTTTGTGTTCGGCGTGATGGCGCTGGCGGGCCTGGGATTTGCGGCCGTTGCCGGAAAAGCACTGCCCCCGATGGTGGCGCTCGGCTTCATTTATCTCGGTTGCCTCCCTTCGACCGTTCAATCGGCGACGTCCTACACCAGCCTTGCGAATGGCAATGTCGGGCTGGCCGTTGTGGGGGCTGCGTTGATCAATATCGCCGGCGTATTCATCAGCGCGCCGTTGTTCGCGCTGCTGGGCGGTAGCGGGGCAGGGGGAATTGGTAGCGAGGCGATTATTCGCATCGGCGTGATTCTGGTGTTGCCCTTCGTAATCGGGCAGGTGGTGCAGGATCGGGTGATTGACCGGATTGTCTCACATCGCGCGCGCATCGCATGGCTGGATCGCGCCGTGATCGGCATCGCGGTCTATGTTGCCTTTTCGGGAGCTGTCGAACAGGGACTGGGAAGAATGTTTGCGGCGAGCGACTGGGCAGTGCTTGCGGCGCTGGTGCTCAGCTTTCTGGCGCTGGCGCTGGCGGCTGCATGGCTGACTGCCGGATTGCTCGGTCTGCCGAGGCCGGACCGCATCGCCTTTCTTTTCGCCGGTTCGCAAAAGAGTGTCGCCATCGGCGCGCCGCTGGCTGCGATTCTGTTTCCGCCAACGGCAGCGGGGTTCGTTATCGCCCCGCTGCTGATTTATCATCTGGCCCAGTTGGTGCTGGCCGCACCGCTCGCTATGCGTCTGGCGCACAGTGCCCGTTAGCCTCGGCCAGCTTTTCGGCGCGATTGTGCCTGATCGACCACCACAAGGACAACCCAATCAGTATCGCGCCGATCAACCCGGTAAAGGTTTCTGGAATGTGATAGCGCGCCGAAATCAGCATGATCGCGCCCAGCACGATGATCGCCCAGAAAGCGCCGTGTTCAAGATAGCGATACTCCGCCAGCGTCCCCGCCTTGACCAGATGGATCGTCATCGAACGCACGAACATCGCGCCGATTGACAGGCCAATGGCGATCACGATCATGTTGTTCGACAGCGCAAACGCCCCGATCACGCCGTCGAAGCTGAAGCTGGCGTCGAGCACTTCGAGATACATGAACCCGCCCAAACCGGAGCGGACGATAGCGCCGCTCGCCTTTTTGGCCGCCTCGCGCTGTTCGATGATCGCTCCCAGCGCATTGACGGATATGTAGGTGATAAGTCCCAGCAATCCGGCGGTGAGGAAAGTCAACGCATCATCGGGTGCCAGAAGCGTGGAAACGCCATAGACCAGCGACAGGACCAAGCCGATTTCCACTGCGGGGATGCTAGAGAAACGGCTGATCGCCTGTTCGACCGAGGCGATCCAGTGCACGTCTTTATCGCCATCGAAAAAGAAGTTGAGCCCCACCATCGCGAGAAATGCGCCGCCGAATCCGGCAATCCCGATATGGGCGCTCGATACAATGCGCTCGTATTCCTCAGGATTGCCGAGCGACAATTGCACCGCTTCCCACGGGCCGATCTGCGCCGCGATCGAGACAATCGCGATGGGAAACACGATCCGCATCCCGAACACCGCGATCAGAATGCCGATGGTCAGGAACCGCTGCTGCCATACAGGATCCATCTCGCGCAGCACTGTGGCGTTGACCACAGCGTTATCGAAGCTCAGCGAAATTTCCAGAATCGACAGGACGAACACGATCCACAAGATCGCCAGCATCCCGGAAAGGGTGCCGCTGCTGACCCAGCCATAATAGCCCGCCAGCGCAAGGCAGGCTGCGGTGAAGCCCAGAGAGAAGGTGTAGTAACGCAGCAACGTCTGCATGATGAGTTTGGGCCTTGGATAGGAGAGAATTCAGCTCTTGGGCTGATAGGTCTGTTCTTCGCTGGGAAAAGCGCGGGTGCGCACTTCTTCTGCATAGGTGGCAACGGTGCGGTCGATCACTCCGGCAATGTCTTCATACCGTTTTACAAACCGCGGCACACGTTCGAACATGCCGAGCATGTCTTCGGTGACCAACACCTGTCCGTCGCACTGTGCAGAAGCGCCGATGCCGATGGTGGGGCAGGCGACCGCTTTTGTGGCGGCGATGGCGATGGGTTCCACTACACCTTCGATCACTATGGCGAAGGCACCCGCCTGATCGAGGGCGATGGCGTCCGAGACGATCTTTTCCGCCTCCGCATCAGAACGACCGCGTGCGCCATAGCCGCCCAGCACATTGACAGCCTGCGGTGTCAGGCCGACGTGGCCCATAACCGGGATGCCGCGCGCGTTGAGAAACGCGACTGTCGGCGCCATAGCGGCGCCGCCTTCAAGCTTCACCGCCGCCGCACCGGTTTGTTTAAGCAGGAAAGCTGCGCTTTCAAACGCCTGTTCGGGCGAGGCTTCGTAGCTGCCGAAGGGCATATCGACCACAACAACAGAATGATAGCTGCCACGCACCACTGCCGCGCCGTGATTGGCCATCATCTCCAGCGTTACCGGAATGGTCGAAGGCAGGCCATAGATGACCTGACCCAGTGAATCTCCCACCAGTAAAAGGTCACAATGCGCGTCGAGCAACTGTGCCTGCCGCGCGGTGTAGGCTGTCAGCATCACCAGCGGGTTGGCGGTGACGCCATCCTTTTTGCGCGCGCGGATGGCGGGCACCGTCAGCCGCTTCATCGGCTGCGGGGTGGGGTTGGCACGGCTGGTGCTCGTATCGAGCTGGAATGTTGTCGACATGATGGGCCGCATCTAGCGCCTGCGCGCGTCGGGGGAAAGAGCGCGCTTTCGACTTGTTTTGCGGCGCTGTTGCGCTAGCTTGCCGCCCATTCGATCGCGCGGGGGATCTGCTTGCGATCAGTGGGAGACCTATTCCAGATGTTTCTTGACAGGGTAAAGCCGCTCGACGCGATCCTCGCGGCTGCGGAAAAGAAATCGCTCAAACGATCACTCGGGGCCATTCAGCTGATGCTGTTCGGGATCGGCTGTATCATCGGCACCGGGATTTTCGTGCTGACATCAGCCGGGGCGCAGAAGGCCGGGCCGGGGCTGATGCTTGCTTTCGCCATCGCCGGGCTGATCTGTATCGTTGCAGCGCTCTGCTATGCCGAGATTTCTTCGACCATCCCGGTATCGGGGTCGGCCTACACCTACACCTATGCCACGATGGGGGAATTCCTTGCGTGGACGGTGGGCTGGGCGCTGGTGCTCGAATACGCCATCGCAGCGAGTGCGGTGTCCGTGGGTTGGTCCGGCTATTTCGTCGGTACGATCCTTAACGAGACTTTCGGCATAACATTGCCTGCTGCGCTTTCGGGCGGACCGCTGGCGTTCGGCGGAGTTGAAGGCGGTATCATCAACCTTCCTGCTCTGGTGATCGCGTTGCTGGTCACATGGTTGCTGATGATCGGGACGAGCGAAAGCGCCAAGGTCAATGCCGTGCTGGTGGTGATCAAGGTCACTGCGCTGACAGTATTTATCGCGCTGACCCTTCCCGAAGTTGAAGCGGAAAACTTCAACCCGTTCCTGCCCGCAGGGGTGTTTGGCGGATGGGGCACAGGCGTCGGTGCGGTCGGTGCTGCAGCGACGATCTTCTTCGCGTATGTCGGCTTCGATGCGGTTTCGACCGCAGCGGAGGAAACCAAGAACCCGCAGCGCAACGTGCCGATCGGCCTGGTCGGGTCGCTATTGTTCTGCACCGTGTTCTACATTCTGGTGGCGGCCGGCGCGATCGGGACCATTGGCGGTCAGCCGATCATGGGCCCGGGCGGCGTGCCGTTCCCGGCCGGTTCGGAAGAACTTGCCCGCCAATGCGCCATGCCGGCCTATTCGGCGGCGCTGGTCTGTTCGGATGAAGCGCTGGCGCACGTGCTGCGGCAGATCGGCTATTCGGGTATCGGTAACGCGCTGGGTTATGCCGCCTTCATCGCTCTGCCTTCGGTGATCCTGGTGTTGCTCTATGCGCAGACCCGGATCTTCTTCGTGATGAGCCGCGATGGCCTGCTTCCCGATGTGCTGAGCCGGGTTCACCCCAAGTGGCAGACGCCGCACATTGTTACCTTGATCACGGGTATTGTGGTGGCAGTGGCCGCTGCGTTCCTGCCGGTGGGCAAGCTGGCCGATATCGCTAATGCCGGGACGCTGTATGCCTTTGCGTTGGTCGCCTTGGCGGTCATGGTGCTGCGGCGTACACGGCCTGATGTGAAGCGGCCGTTCCGGGTTGCGGGCCTGATGATAATCGCTCCAGCGGCGATTGCAGGCTGCGTTTTCCTGTTCGTCAATCTGCCGTCCGAAGCGATGATCGTCCTTCCGGTGTGGACGCTGATCGGCGTGGTGATTTACTTCGCCTATGGCCGCAGCCGCAGCCACCTTGGCCGCGGTGTGGTGGAAGTGGTGGATGATATCCTTGGTGACGAGACGATCATCCCGATCAAGTCGCCCAACGACTGATCCAGACCATCCGTGAATACACAAGGGGCGTCCGCGATCGGGCGCCCCTTTTTCGTTACCTCGCCGGAAAGATTGCCATCGCAGCAATGTTGGAACATAATGCGAACAAATGAGTCGTTCGCCCATGCCCTTCAAGTCCATCAAGCAATCGCCTGCCCGGATTTTGCCTGCCCGCCTGTCCGAATCGCGCTGGCGCCCGGGGCTGGCGGAGCAGCCGTTCCATTCCGAAATCTTTGCTCCTGCAACCGAGGCGAGCGGGGCGGGGCTGGCGCTGGCGCTGGCGGGTGACGCGTTGACGTCACTCAACGAATGTCCGGGAAAGGATCATCGCCATGTGCTGTGGGTGCAGGATCGCGCCGCGATCCGGCTTGGCGGACGGCCTTGCCTTGCCGGTCTGCCGTCTGACCTGCGCCGCCGCCTGATCCACGTTGCCGCTGCTACGCCTGAAGATATGCTGTTCGCATTGGAGGAAGGGCTAAAGTGCCGTGATTTTGCCTGTGTGATCGGCGAGATTGCGGGCAACCCGCGCGCGCTTGGTTTCACCGCTTCGCGCCGCCTCAGCCTTACGGCGGAGCGCCACAGGGTCAGACTGTGGCTGGTGCGGCTTGATGCAGCGCCCGACCTCTCGTCTGCCCGGATGCGCTGGCAGGCCCGCGCTGCGCCGTCTTCACCGCAGCGCTGGAACCCGGCTGCGCCCGGCACCCCTATCTGGCACGCAGAACTGTTCCGGTCGCGTGCCCATGCACCCGGCGAATGGATATTGAGCGATGACAAGGGACGTCTGCATGTCCGCCCCGAACCCGAACCCGAACCTGCCATCACGCCGGATTTTATCTATCTGGGTCGCCCGACTGTCGGTCGATCGCTGGCGACTCGCGCTCGCGCCTGATGACCGCGGCGCTGCCGATGCCGCACCGACCGCACTGATTGCCGAAACTGCACACGGCCCGCGAATTGTTGCGGCCAATGATGCAGGTCTTGTCGCAGGTGCGTGCGCCGGGATGCTGCTCGCCGATGCGCGTGCGCTGTGCCCGCAGCTTGATGCCGTGCCAGCCGATCCGGCGGGCGATCTGGCGTTCCTTGAAAAGCTGGCGCTATGGGCGCAGCGCTGGGGGCCGTGGAGCGCGCTTGATCCGCCCGATGGTCTGCTGGTCGATATCACCGGGGTTGCGCACCTGTTCGGGGGTGAGGAACACCTTCTCAGGGATGTTGCAAGCGCCTTTACCGCACGCGGATTGACCGTCCGCGCCGCGCTTGCTCCCACCGCAGGGGCAGCGTGGGCGCTGGCGCATTATGGGCCACCTGCTGCGATCCTTGCACCGGAAAATGACCCGCTGCGCCAGCTTGGCGATCTGCCGGTTGCCGCGCTCAGGCTGGATGACGATGTGCTGACCGTGCTGCACCGCCTGGGGATCAAACGCCTCAACGAACTGGCAGGCGTAAGCGGGGCGGGGCAGAATGATCCCCGGAAAGAGGCCGCCGCACGCGATGCGCTGCGCCGCCGGTTCCGTAACCATCGTTCGCCCGCAGCCCACCCGCTGCTTCGCCTTGACCAGTTGCTGGGCCGTGTCCCCGAACCGTTGCTGCCGGTCATCGCGCAAGTGATGCCGCTGGTGCAGCGCCGCTTGATGGAGCCGATCCGCCACCGCGATCTGCTGGATCGGGTGCTGGAAGATCTGACGCTTGATATGGTGCGCGAACTCGAAGCGCGGGGGCACGGCGCCCGGCGGCTTGAAATGGCGCTGTGGCGGGTTGATGGCGAGGTATTGTGGCGCCGGATCGAACTCGCCGCTGCCACCCGCGAAGCATCGCATATTACCCGGCTGTTTGCCGCGCGGCTCGATGATGTCGAGGCAGGCTTCGGGATCGAAGCGGTGCAATTGCGCGCCAGCTGGACCGAATCGCTGGCCTTGTCGCAGGCCGATCTTGATGCGGCTGCGCAGCAGCATGGCACCTCGCTGGCGGCCTTTGTCGATCGGCTGAGCGTGCGGCTTGGCCCAAAGGCCATCACCCGTCCGGTGCTGCGCGCCAGCCACGTGCCCGAACGCGCGCAGGGCTGGCAGCCGCCGCTTGATCCGCTGCCGCTGCAACAAGACGCGTTGCCGTTCCACACCCGCCCATTGAAGCTGCTCGACCGGGCCGAACCGATTGCGGTGCTTTACGCCTCGCCCGATGGCTATCCGCAGCGGTTTCGCTGGCGCGGGCAGGTGCGCGAGGTGGTGCGGGTTGAGGGGCCGGAACGTCTTGCGCCTGAATGGTGGCGCGAACGCTCAACCGCGCGGCTGCGCGATTATTACCGGATCGAGGATGATGGCGGGCGGCGCTACTGGATCTACCGCCAGGGTATCGCCGGTGACGGGCGCGGCGGAGTGCCCGATTGGTTTTTGCACGGACTGTATGCCTGACGTCATTTTCTGCTCTGCTTATATTTTCTTTACCGATTTGTGCGATGTTCCCCTCATGAACCTGAATTCGATCCCGCGCGCGTCCGAACGCAAACCGATGAGCCTGATGGTGAAAAGCCGGGTGCGGTCGCGCGTGGTGTTCGTGGATCTGCTGGATCTGTCCGAAGGCGGCTGCAAGCTGCGCGGCAAGGCTGGCTTCGCTGAAGTGGGCGACCGGGTGACGATGAAAGTTGGCGGGGTCAATGCTCCGCTTGGCAGCGTTGCCTGGGTTGAAGGCCCGATCGCCGGAATCGCGTTCGAAGGCGCGATGCACCCTGCCGTGATCGATTATCTGAGCCAGCAGGAAGAATTGAACCGGATCATCACACCCAGCCGCCGCGCTGTGTGATGCTGGCTTGCAAGCTTTGCATTTGGCAGAAGGGTTGTAGGAACATATAAGGAACACGAAAGGTGCTCCTAAAGTTCCATGGTTCAGAAAACACTCCAGCAAAGGCTCGAAACTCTCGCCGATGCGGCGAAGTATGATGCTTCGTGCGCGTCATCCGGTACGGCGAAGAAGAATTCACTGGGCGGCAAGGGTATCGGATCGACCGAGGGAATGGGCATTTGTCATGCCTATGCGCCGGACGGACGCTGCATCTCCTTGCTGAAAATCCTGCTGACAAATCACTGCATTTTCGATTGCCACTACTGTATCAACCGCAAAAGCTCTAACGTGGAGCGCGCGCGCTTCACCCCGCAGGAGGTGGTTGACCTCACGCTCAATTTCTACCGCCGCAACTATATCGAGGGGCTGTTCCTGTCCTCCGGTATCGTCAAAAGCGCGAACCACACGATGGAACAGCTGGTCGAAGTTGCCCGGATATTGCGGGAAGAGCATGATTTCCGCGGCTATATTCACCTCAAGACCATTCCGGAAGCTGATGCCGAGATAATCCATCAGGCCGGGCTCTATGCCGACAGGGTCTCGATCAATGTCGAACTGCCGACCCGTGCAGGTTTGACCCGGCTCGCACCAGACAAGGATGAAAACCAGATCGAAGGCGCGATGGGCCGCACCAAGACGCGGATCATCGAGGCCAAGGACGAGAGGAAACGCTTTCGCCACGCACCGCGCTTTGCCCCGGCAGGCCAATCGACCCAGATGATCGTTGGCGCGGATGATGCCAATGACACCGCGATCATCAGCAAGGCGAGCCGGCTGTATGGCGCATTCGGATTGCGCCGTGTCTATTACAGTGCGTTCTCGCCGATCCCCGATGCGAGCGCCGTGCTGCCGTTGAAGCGCCCGCCATTGCTGCGCGAACACCGGCTGTATCAATCGGACTGGCTGATGCGATTCTATGGTTTTGCGCCTGGCGAAGTGGCTGACGCGACCGAGGCTGATGGCAATCTGCCGCTCGATATTGACCCCAAGCTCGCCTGGGCACTGAAGTTCCGTGAAAGCTTTCCGGTGGACGTAAACCGCGCCGCGAAAGAACAATTGCTGCGGGTGCCGGGGCTGGGAACGACGGCGGTGGGGCGCATTCTCGCAGCGCGGCGGCATCGGACGCTGCGGCTTGACGATGTCGCGCGGCTGACCGCCTCGATCGCCAAGGTTCGGCCTTTTATCTGCGCGCTCGACTGGCGCCCGACCCTGCTGACCGACCGCGCCGACCTGCGTCGCCTGCTCGCGCCGCGCGTAGAGCAGTTGGAACTGTTTTGATGACAGCGATGCAAAACGTCTCACTCGGCGCGCATTACGCTGTCCACTTGCCTGCGCCCGATGATTTCGCGTTCTGGCGTGAACGGGCGCGCGGACTGATCCAGTGCGATGTGCCGCCCGACCGCGTATCCTGGATCGAGCCAGGGGGGACGGGAGATTTGTTCGCGTCCGATGGCCCCTCGCGCGGGGACAAGCGACTGCCTTCGCCGCCCGCTGATGCCCCGGCGGTGCGTGCCAGCCAGCGGTTTCTGACACTCGCCCGCAGCGCCGGCCTCCACTCCGATCCGGCGCGGTTCGGGCTGCTTTATCGCGTGCTGTGGCGATTGCAGCGCAGCCCCCGGATGATGGAGGACAAGGCCGATCCCGATGTTCGCCGGATCGAGGAACTTGCCAAATCGGTGCGGCGCGATGCGCACAAAATGCACGCTTTCGTGCGCTTCCGCGAAGTCTCGGAGGACAACGGCACCCCGCATTTCGTCGCCTGGTTTGAACCCGATCATCACATCGTCCGCGCCGAAGCTGCGTTCTTCATGCGCCGCTTTGCCAATATGCGCTGGTCGATCCTGACCCCGCGCGGCAGCATGCACTGGGATGGCGAGGTAATGCGCGAAGGCCCGCCAGCGCGGCGCGAGGATGCTCCGGGCGATGATCCGGTCGAGGACCTGTGGCGGTCTTACTACGCATCGATCTTCAATCCGGCGCGGCTGAAGGTCGGCGCGATGCTATCGGAAATGCCCCGGAAATACTGGAAGAACCTGCCCGAGGCTCAGATCATCCCGCAATTGATCGCAGGCGCGCAGGCGCGTGAGGCGGTGATGGTGGCAGCGGGCGAACGGGAGGAGCGGGCGCGGCCTGCATCTTTGGCCGTGGTAGCACAAGGGGTGGCGGCGTGCCGCGATTGTCCGATTGCCGATTGCGGCACCCGTGCGGTGGCGGGCGAGGGGCCGGGGCAAGCGCATCTGATGATCGTGGGCGAACAGCCGGGGGATCAGGAGGACATTGCAGGCCGCCCCTTCGTCGGTCCGGCGGGCCAGTTGCTGGATCGGTATCTCACCAGCGCCGGGATTGATCGTAGCGCGGCTTACCTCACCAATGCGGTCAAGCACTTCAAGTTCACCTGGAAGGGCAAGCACCGGTTGCACCAATCTCCGCAAGCCAAGGAGATCGACACCTGCCGCTGGTGGCTGGATGCCGAGCGGGCACTGGTGCGTCCGCGCATCGTGCTGGCGCTGGGGGCGAGCGCGGCACGGGGTGTTCTGGGCCGTACGGTCAGCGTCTCGAAGGCGCGCGGCGCTCCGATCATGCTCGATGACGGGGCCGAACTGTGGATGACGGTGCACCCGTCCTATCTGCTCAGGCTGGACGGAGCGGCGCGCGAGACGCAGGCGACGTTGTTCGCCAGCGATCTGGCAGCGGTGCAGGGGCGCATGGCGGACATCGGAGCGTAACGTGCCCGACGCCCCGCTTACCCCGGACAAGCGCACGCTTGATGTCGATCCCGATGGCATAGCCGCTCCGCCGCGTGCGGCTTTCGTGGAGCTGGGGGTGGCAAGCTGTTTCAGCTTTCTGCGCGGGGCTTCGGATGCGGTCGATCTGGTGCTGGCAGCACACGCGCACGGCTATGACGCGCTGGGAATCGCCGATGTGAATTCCATGGCCGGTGTGGTGCGCCTGCACACCGAGGCCAAGACGCTGAAACTGCGCCCGCTGATCGGCTGCCGGATCGAGACAGTCGAGGGGTTGGCCTTCCTCGCCTATCCCGAAGATCGTGCCGCCTATGGCCGCCTGTGCCGCCTCATCAGCGCGGGCCGGATGCAGACGCCCGACGGCGGGTGGCAGGACAAGGGGGTGTGCCAGATCACGCTGGCAATGCTGGCTGCCCACGCAGAGGGTGTGCAGCTGATCTTGCTGCCGCCTGATGATCTGGAGGCGCTCTTCACGATTGCGGTGCCGAGCAACATCATCCCCTTTCGTCGCCCCGGACCCGATCCGGGGACGCTCACCGACAGCGATCCCGGCCTTCGCCGGGATGACGAGAAGGAGATGGCGTTCCCCGACCTTATCCCGCACCTGGCCCGTCAGCTACCCACCATGCGCCACATGGCTGCCAGCTACCTCTATCGCGGTGACGATGTCGCCCGGATCGAACAGCTCGACAGCCTCGCCCGCACGCACGGCCTTGGTCTGCTCGCCACCAATGACGTCCACTACCACGCGCCTGAACGCCGCGCGCTTCAAGACGTGATGACCGCGATCCGGCACAAGACCACCGTGGCGGCAGCCGGGCATCTGCTCCACCCCAATGCCGAACGGCATCTGAAGTCGCCGGCGCAAATGCAGCGCCTGTTTGCTCGCTGGCCGCACGCGATTGCTGCCGCGCGGGAGGTGGCCGACCGGTGCGATTTCAGCCTCGATGAATTGCGGTATGAGTATCCCGAGGAAATCTACCCCGGCGGCCAGACCCCGCAGGCCTTCCTTGATGCCGAGGTGTGGGCCGGTGCTGGCCGGCGTTATCCTGCCAATGAATCAGGTGGCGGCCTGCCTGAGACAGTGCGCGCCACGCTGGAGCGCGAGTTGGCGCTGATCGCCAAGCTCGATCTGGCCCGCTATTTCCTCACCATCAAGGACATCGTCGATTTCGCGCGGGGCTGCGATCCGCCGATATTGTGTCAGGGACGGGGGAGCGCCGCCAACTCTGCCGTGTGCTACGTGCTTGGCATCACCAGCGTCGATCCGGCCAAGCACCAGCTCTTGTTCGACCGCTTCATCTCCGAGGAGCGGAAAGAACCGCCCGATATCGACGTCGATTTCGAGCATGAGCGGCGCGAGGAGGTGATCCAGTACATCTACGCCAAATATGGCCGCCACCGCGCCGGGCTGTGCGCCACTGTGATCCACTACCGCCCGCGCATGGCGATCCGCGAGGTGGGCAAGGCGATGGGCCTGTCGGAGGACGTCACCAGCGCTCTCGCCCGCACCGTATGGGGGGGCTGGGGGCGCGAGATCAGCGAGAAGCATGCGGAGGAAACCGGGCTGGATATCACCGACCCGCACCTCAGGCGCGTGCTGAAACTCACCGAACAGATGATCGGAATGCCGCGCCATCTGGGCCAGCATGTCGGCGGGTTCATCCTTACCGAAAGCGCGCTGACCGAGACTGTGCCGATTGGCAATGGCGCGATGCCCGAACGCAGCTTCATCGAATGGGACAAGGACGACATTGAAGCGCTGGGCATCCTGAAAGTTGACGTGCTGGCACTGGGCATGCTGACCTGTATCCGCAAATGCCTCGATCTGCTGGCGGATCACCACGGACGCAGGCTGACGCTCGCCACTGTTCCGCGCGAAGATCCGGAAACCTATGCGATGCTGCGCAAGGGCGATTCACTCGGCGTGTTTCAGGTTGAAAGCCGGGCGCAGATGAACATGCTGCCACGCCTGCGCCCGCGCGAGTTCTACGATCTGGTGATCCAGGTCGCAATTGTCCGCCCCGGCCCGATCCAGGGCGACATGGTGCACCCCTATCTCAAGCGCCGCCGAGGGGCGGAGCAGGTGCAGATCCCCGCGCCCGCGCCCGAACACGGGCCGCCCGACGAACTCACCAGCATCTTGGGTCGAACGCTGGGCGTGCCGATCTTTCAGGAACAGGCTATGAAGATTGCGCTGGATGCCGCCAAGTTTTCCAGCCTCGAAGCCAACCGGCTGCGCAAGGCAATGGCGACCTTCCGCAGCCGCGGGATGGTGGACGAGCTTCAGGACATAATGGTCGAGCGCATGGTCGCGCGCGGATATGATCGCGACTTTGCGCAGCGCTGCTTCAACCAGATCCGTGGCTTCGGCGAATATGGCTTTCCCGAAAGCCATGCGGCGAGCTTTGCCCAGCTTGTCTATGTGTCGAGCTGGCTCAAGTGCCATTATCCTGCCGCCTTCGCCTGCGGCCTGCTCAATTCGCAGCCGATGGGCTTCTACGCGCCTGCCCAGATCGTGCGCGATGCGGCGGAGCACGGGGTGCGGGTGCTGCCGGTGGATGTGAACCACTCTGCATGGGATTGCACGCTTGAGGGCTTGGGGGAGGGCGAGGATTTCGCTCTGCGTCTCGGTCTGCGCCAGATTGATGGTTTGCCCGAACATATCGCCGCCGCGCTGGTCGCCGAGCGCGAGGAGCGCAGGGCTTATCGCGATGTTGCTGACCTGCGCATGCGGGCAGGGCTGTCGCCTGCGCATATCGAGCGGCTTGCCAGCGCCGATGCATTCACCTCGATCAGCCTTACCCGCAGGCAGGCCTTATGGGACGCGCGCAGCCTGATTGCCGCGCCCGATCTGCCGCTGTTCCGCGCCGCTGCGGTGCGCGAGGAGGGGGCGGAGCGTGGCCGGACCGTGCTCCCGGTGATGCCGCTATCGGAAGAGGTGGTGGCTGATTACCAGACCACCCGCCTCAGTCTGAAGGCGCACCCGATGGCGTTCCTGCGTGCCGATCTGGCCCATCGCGGGTTTGTGCGCGCGGCCGATCTGCGCAGCCGGAAATTTCGCAGCATGGTGCAGGTGGCCGGCGTGGTGCTGATCCGTCAGCGGCCTGGCAGCGCCAAGGGCGTCACCTTCATCACGCTTGAGGATGAAACCGGCGTCATCAACCTCGTGGTCTGGCCTGATCTCAAGGAGAAGAACCGCAAGGTCGTGATGGGCGCGCGGCTGATGGAGGTGCGGGGGCGCGTGGAATATGATGACGAGGTGATACACGTGATTGCGCAATCCATGACCGATGCGACCCACCGGCTGCACACCTTGTCGGACGATCTGCTGGAAGCCCCGCTCGCCCGCGCCGATCATGTCAACGCGCCGCTGACGGGCAGGCGGCCCCCGGCGCTTGCCGATCGCGCCGGGCCGAAGCCGAATGTTACCGGCCATCCGCGCAATCAACGGATCATTCCGCCTTCCCGCGACTTTCACTAGGCATGACCCGCAAGCAATCCCCGACCAGGATCAGCCGCCGCATCGGGCGTTTCCGTACCGAACGCAGGCTGATCCTCCTCGCGATCCTCGCCATCATCCTGTTTACCGGTTGGCGCTGGATCAAAATGCACCCCGAACATGATCCGACCGCGCCGCTCGATCTCAATCACCCGGTCGGCTTTGCCACCGCTACCAAGGTGTCTGCGCTGCGCGATGATGTGCCCGCCTGCCGCGCCGTGCTGGAGCGTAGCGAAGTTGCCTTCACCGCGCTTGATCCGGCGGGAGAGGGGGCCTGCGCCCGGCCGGATCGCACCCGGCTCGATGATTATCCGCTTGCGCCCAATACCCCGCCAGTGACCTGCGCCGCCGCTGCTGCGCTGGAATTGTGGCGCACCAAGACACTTGCCCCGGCCGCGCAGGAGATTTTCGGCACTGGTATCGCCCGTATCGAGCACCTCGGCGCGTTTTCCTGCCGCCGCACATATGGCACTGCGGAAGGCCCGTGGAGCGAACATGCTACGGCCAACGCCATCGATATCGCAGCCTTTGTGCTGGAAGACGGACGCCGCATCAGCCTGATCGCCGATTGGGACGGGGATGATAACGAGGCCCGCTTTCTGCGCCGCGCCCGCGAAGGCGCGTGCGACTGGTTCGCGACCGTCCTATCGCCCGATTATAACGCCGCCCACGCGGATCACTTCCACCTTGATCAAAGCCCGCGCTGGGCGGGGGTGTGCCGTTAGGCTTCAGGCAGGTTCCAGTGCATATCCCGCAGACCGCACCGTGCGGATCGGGTCTTTCACACCTTCGATCCCGATAGCCTTGCGCAAGCGGCGAATGTGGACATCGACCGTGCGCAGTTCGATATCGGAACCGGTGCCCCACACCCCGTCGAGCAGTTGGCCGCGGCTGAACACGCGCCCGGGGCTCTCCATGAAGAACTTGAGCAGACGGTATTCGGTCGGCCCCAGTTGCAAGGCGCGGCCGCGACGTTGCACCTTGTGCGCGACCGGATCGAGCTTGAGATCGCCGACTTCAATGGTTTCGCCTGCCAGTGCCGGGCGAATGCGACGCATGACGGCGGCGACGCGCGCGAGCAATTCGCGCGGGGAGAACGGCTTGGTCAGGTAATCGTCCGCGCCGGTTTCCAGCCCGCGCACGCGGTCATCCTCGGCCTCGCGCGCGGTCAGCATGATGATCGGAACGTGCGCCGTTTCCTTGTCGCGGCGCAGCCGGCGGCATACCTCGATCCCGCTGGTGCCCTCTATCATCCAGTCAAGGATGATAAGGTCGGGCACTTCTTCGCTGGCAAGGATCAGGGCTTCGTCCCCGTCGCCAGTGCAGCGCACGGAATAGCCTTCGTTCTGGAAACGGTATTCAAGCAGTTCGGACAGGGCCGGATCGTCTTCAACCAGCAGCAATTTGGCAGCGGACATACGAAAGATGCCTCCTCAGACCCGCACGCGCGGGTTACTCCTGCGCCTATGTGTCACTTGCGCGACAGTTTGATGAAACTCCGCAGGATTTCAACTGCGCTCTGACAAGGCGTCAATGTTTCACGTGAAACACAGCGCCAACGCGCCTCGAAAAGGGGTCTAAGCAGGGTCTAAACGGGGTCTAGGCGCACCTAGAGGGGGTCTGGAAGAGGCTACCGATCACCTTCGGGCGGATAAACGCCGGTGGCAGCGAAGTGCACCATTTCGGCCACATTGGTCGCATGGTCACCGATGCGTTCAATGTTGCGGGCCACGAACAGTAACTGCGCGGCGCTGGAAATGGTTGAAGGGTTTTCGACCATGTAGCTGACAAGATTGCGGAAGATGCTGTTGTAAAAACTATCGACCTTCGCATCGGTGGCGATCACTTCGCGGGCCAGATCAGGATCGCGCGCGGCATAGGCGGTCAGCACGTCATGCACCATCTCGCCCGCCACTTCGCCCATCACAGGCAGTAAGGTCAGCGGTTCGAAGCGGCCGCGCCCCTCGATCATTCCGGTGCGCTTGGCGATGTTTTTGGAATAGTCGCCGATCCGTTCCAGCACGCCTGCAATCTTCAGTGCGGCAATCACCTCGCGCAGATCGTCGGCCATCGGCGCACGCAGGGCGATGATCCGCACCGCCAGCTTGTCGACCTCCATTTCCAGCGCGTCCATGCGCTTGTCGCGCGAAACGACCTTCTCGGCCAGCGCCTCGTCTCCGCGCACCAGCGCATCGAGCGATTCGCTGATGGCGACTTCGGCAAGGCCGCCCATCTCCGCGATCAGACCGCGCAGCCGGGTGATGTCCTCGTCAAACGCTTTGACGGTATGTTCAGCCATCAACCGTACCTTCCGGTAATGTAATCCTTGGTGCGTTCTTCGATCGGATTGGTGAAAATTTCCGAAGTCGGGCCGTATTCCACCATCTTGCCGAGGTGGAAGAACGCCGTGCGCTGGCTGACGCGAGCGGCCTGCTGCATCGAGTGCGTCACGATGACGATGGCGTAACGGCCTGAAAGATCATCGATCAGTTCCTCGATCTTGGCAGTCGCGATCGGATCGAGCGCGCTCGCCGGTTCATCCATGAGGATCACTTCAGGGTCAACCGCGATGGCGCGGGCAATGCACAACCGTTGCTGCTGCCCGCCCGACAATGCGGTGCCCGAATCGTCGAGCCGGTCTTTCACCTCGTCCCACAGGCCGGCACGGGTCAGCGACCGTTCGACGATCACATCAAGATCGGCCTTCTTCTCGGCAAAGCCGTGAATTTTGGGGCCATAGGCGATGTTTTCGTAGATCGACTTGGGGAAGGGATTGGGCTTCTGGAACACCATGCCGACGCGGGCGCGCAATTGCACCACGTCCATCCGGTCGCCGTGAATGTCTTCGCCATCCAGTTCGATCAGACCGGTGACTCTGGCCGCGCCAATCGTGTCGTTCATGCGGTTGAAACATCGCAGGAATGTCGATTTACCGCAGCCTGACGGGCCGATGAAAGCGGTGACGTAATTGGGCGAGATGTCGATCGACACTTCGTCGATCGCTTTCTTGTCGCCGTAATAGACACAGACCTCGCGCGCGCGAATCTTGGCGTTTTCGTCGGTCATGTTGGGATGGATGACTGTCACCAGCGTTTCTCGAATCTGTTGCGGAGGTAAATGGCAAGACCGTTCATGACGAGCAGGAACACCAGCAGCACGATGATAGCGGCGCTGGTGCGTTCCACAAAGCCGCGATCGACTTCGTCGGACCACAGGAAGATCTGCATCGGCAGCACTGTGGCGGGCGAGGAAAAGCCTTCGGGCGGGGTGGCGACAAAGGCGCGCATCCCGATCAGCAGTAGCGGGGCGGTTTCACCCAGCGCGCGGGCCATGCCGATGATTGTGCCTGTCAGCATCCCCGGCATCGCCAGCGGCAGGACATGGTGAAACACCACCTGTACCGGAGAGGCACCAATGGCGAGCGCGCCATCGCGGATGGAAGGCGGTACGGCCTTGATCGCGTTGCGGCCGGAAATCACGATCACCGGCATTGTCATCAGGGCCAGCGTCATCCCGCCGATCAGCGGCGCGGATCGCAGGTTGGGGAAAATCGCAAGGAAGATCGACAGGCCCAGCAGGCCGAAGATGATCGAAGGCACAGCCGCAAGATTGCTGATCGATACCTCGATCACATCGGTCCAACGGTTTCTGGGCGCGTATTCTTCAAGGTAGAGGGCGGACAGCACCCCGATCGGGAAGGCCAGGACCAGCGTGACCAGCATGGTCAGCATCGAACCTTTGAGCGCCCCCCAGATCCCGACAGCTTGCGGACTGGTTGCGTCCGAACGCGCAAGAAAGCCCCAATCCCAATTGGTTGCCAGCGCACCTTCGCTCGACAGGCGTTGGGCAAGGGCCTGCATTTCGGGCGCTCCCTCACCGCGCAGGCCCGAGGCAAGCGCGGAGGTTGTGGGCAGTTTGAAAGTTGCACTGCGCCCGATCAGCGTCGGGTCTGCCGAAAGCGCCGATGCGACATCGCGCCAGCCTTCGGCAGAAATCTGGGCCGCCGCATCCGCTCCCAACTGCTGTTCAGCGAAGAATTCGATGACTTCCGGCAGGCCCTGCATTTCGAGCGTCTGCATTGCGCTTGGCGCGGTCAGCGAAACGGCATCGCCCGTTACCCCGCTTTCGGGAAAGTCGATTGTAACCGCGAGTTCCGCACGCTGGAATCCGCCAATCCCGTTGATCAGCATGTTGCCGAGCAGGAACACCAGCACCGCGAGTGAAAATGCGACAGCCGATAAGCCCAGCAGGCGGAAGTTGCGTTCCCCGCTGTAACGTTTGGCCAACCGGGCCTCGAAGCTGGCAGTGCGCGTCGGTCGCTCTTTTTCGACCGCGTTGCCGGTGACAGAGGGGGCAATAGTGCTCATTCGTAAGCCTCCCGGAAACGCTTGACCACGCGCAGCGCAATGAAGTTCAGCGCCAGCGTCACCATGAACAGCACAAAGCCCAGCGCAAAGGCGCTGAGGGTGGCGGGGTGATCGGTGCTCTGTTCGCCTGTCAGCAGCTTGACGATCTGCACCGTCACGGTGGACATCGGCTCAAGCGGATTGGCGGTGAGGTTGGCGGCCGGAGAGGCGGCCATCACCACGATCATCGTTTCGCCGATGGCGCGGCTGACGGCGAGCATGATGCCAGCGACAATACCCGGCAGCGCGGCGGGAAACAGCACCTTGCGGATGGTTTCTGACTTTGTCGCGCCCATCGCCAGGCTGCCATCGCGCATGGCGCCCGGCACCGCAGCCATCGAATCGTCGGCCATCGATGATACGAAGGGGATGATCATCACCCCCATCACCACCCCTGCGGCAAGCGCGCTTTCGGTCGATGCGTTGGTGATACCGATGGCGACCGCCGCATCGCGGATCATCGGGGCGAGGGTGAGGGCGGCGAAATAGCCGTAAACCACCGTCGGCACACCGGCGAGAATCTCCAGCAGCGGCTTGACCCAGGTGCGCACCTTCGGATGGGCATATTGGGTGAGGTAGATCGCGCTCATCAGGCCAAGCGGAATGGCCACGATCATCGCGATGATCGCACCGATGAAGATCGTGCCCCAGAACAATGGCACCGCGCCGTAACGCGAAGGGTCGGTCGCTTCGGGGCTGACCATCGTGTCCGGCCCCCAGACAGTGCCCAACAGGAAATCCAGCGGCGAGACAACACTGAAGAACCGCACCGTTTCGAACACGAGGCTGCCAAAAATGCCCAGCGTGGTGAGGATTGCCACCAGCGAAGCCAGCAGCAGGATCATCATGACCGTGCGTTCCACCTTGGTGCGGGCGCGGAAATCGGGGCGCAGGCGCAAGAAGGCAAAAGCTCCGCCAGCGAGAGCGATCAGAATGGTGACGATGATGCCGATCAGCCTGTAACGGGCTATCGCGTCGCGGAACGGAACGATCAGCGCTTCTGCATCATTGTTGAACACACCGGGCGCCTGACCAATCGCCACGGCGCGCGCTTCGTTCAGGAAGGCGTCGCGTTCGAACCCGAAGGCGGGAAGTGCCTGCGCTGCGGGGTGGGACAGAACCGATTGCAGCACCAGCTGGGGCGCAATTGCGCTCCACAACACGACAAAGGCCAGCACCGGGATCACGACCCACAGGGCAACATACCATGCGTGGTAGATCGGCCGCGAAGCCGGCCGCAGCGCGGGATCGCTGGACTGGAAGCTCCAGGCCTTGGCACGACCGGCAAGCCAGCCCGCAAGGCCAAGGCCTATCGCAATCAGGATCAGTGTGATCGGCGACATCAATTGGACCTGTTTTTCCTGCAGGGGGTGCGAACAGCGGATCTGACCGGCATCGCCCCTGCGCCCCGGCCCTTATGCCATGGGGGCCGCATGTTGAAGAAATAAGACACTACTATGACAGTTGTTGTGTTTCTGCAGGGCGAGCGGCTTGAGCAGCGGTCTGCGAGGCGGATATCTGATGACCGGGTTCAGCTTCGGTTTCGGGTTCGGCAAGCGGTATCCTTACCACCACGCGGGTGCCTTTGCCCAGTTCACTGGTGATGTCGAGCCGTCCGCGATGGCGCTCCACGATATGCTTCACGATCGCAAGACCAAGCCCCGTGCCCCCCGATGCGCGGCTTCGGCCGGGATCGGTGCGGTAAAACCGGCGGGTCAGGTGCGGGACTTGTTCCGGCGCGATTCCTTCGCCCTCATCGGTCACGGAAATCCGGGTCAGATCGCCTTGCGCCAGGTCGAGCGCGACCTTCACCGGCGTATCAGGCGCGCCATATTTCAGCGCATTATCGACCAGATTGCGCACCACCTGTTCCAGTTGCTGCCGATCACCCAGCACACAGGGCTCCGCAGTCAGATCCAGTTGCAGCCGGCTTATCCGGTTCGATCCGGCTGCGTCAGTGGCAGCGCGTTCGACCAGCGAGGCGAGATCGATCCGCTCGGTCGGGAGGTCATGCTTTTCCGCCTCGACCCGCGAAAGGCTCATCAGATCGCTGACCAGCGCGTGCAGGCGCTGCGCTTCGCGTTCGATAATGCCGAGAAACTTCTGCGCCGTGGGCGTATCAAGGCTGCCATCGCCTTCGCGCAGCGTTTCGACATAGCCGAGGATCGCGGCCAGCGGAGTGCGCAATTCATGGCTGGCATTGGCAACAAAATCGGTGTGCGCACGGCTGATGTCGGCCTCTGCGGTCTGGTTGACGAATTCGAGCATGGCCAGGCGTTCGTCGATTTCCTGCCGGTTGATCTGCCAGATATCGCCGCGCCGTACGAGCCCGCGCACGATCGCTTCGCCCTGCCGGTTCTCGTTAAGCAGGGAAATCGCCTCAGGCTGACGCAGCGCAACGCGCGCATCCTGACCGACGACATGCGGCCCAAGAATTCTGCGCGCCGCCTGGTTGGCAATTGCAATCGTGCCGCGTTCGGTGATCAGCAGAGGGGTCGTGGAGTTTTCGATCAGATCGCGAATCGAATCGATCGTGACAGGTTGTTTGATCATGGCCTTGGGTGGTTCAGGCGGGCGTCCTGCCGCAACCATCAGCGATCCGATCCAGACGGCCAGCACGGCGACGCCGATAATCGGATCGACCCCCAGCGACAGAATCGCCAGAAAGGTCACCGCCGCGAGCAGAATTCCGGCGATCGGGATGTTCTGGCCGCTGCCCATGGGCCGTCCTTTACAAGCTAGCATCGTTCGAGGGAAGCGGGCAGGTGCCGCGCAACACATCAATCCGCAACGAAAAAGGGCGGCGAGGCCTAAGCCTGCCGCCCTGTTCAACCATCCGGAAGATGGTGACCCCTACGGGAATCGAACCCGTGTTTCAGCCGTGAAAGGGCCGCGTCCTAACCGCTAGACGAAGGGGCCGTCGCGATTGCGAGAGCGCGCAACTAGGGGGGTGAATCGGATCGGTCAAGCCCCGTTTGCGCAGCCCCATGGAAAAACATCGGCGCGGCAGGAGCTTTGGGATCAATCGGCAAAGGCGGCATCTTCCAGATGCAATTCTGCGGCGGGGCGATTGCCCCAATCATCCAGCTTGACCCGTCCAGCGAGGTGAAAGCGGCGGCCTTGGCTGCGGTGGAG
Source organism: Porphyrobacter sp. AAP60 (assembly GCF_001296025.1). GTDB lineage: Bacteria > Pseudomonadota > Alphaproteobacteria > Sphingomonadales > Sphingomonadaceae > Erythrobacter. Next base: position 426,913 of record NZ_LJHV01000002.1, read on the forward strand.
CAGGGTCTGCGCCATTTCGCTTTCACCGGCGCGAAAGGCGATGGCCTTGAAGCTGCGACCGTCATTGCCGCTGGCCACGATGCGCAGGTGATCCTTGCCGACAATGTCCGCCTTGATGATCCGCACCGGGCCCACTGCAACACGCGGCGCAGGCCAGCCGACCCCGTAAGGCCCGCCCGCTTCCAGCGTTTCGACCAGTTCGGGCGTCAATCCTCCGGGTGCCAGCGCCAGATCGAGCAGCATCGCCTGGCCTGCGCGGGCGCGGTCAACATCGCGGGCAAGCCGGGTGTCGAGAAATTCGGCGAAATCGGCAAGCCGCGCCGGATCGATTGTCAGCCCGGCTGCCATCGCATGCCCGCCGCCTGCCACCAGCAAACCTGCCTCCCGCGCGGCAATGATCGCGGCGCCCAGATCGACCCCGCTGATCGACCGGCCCGAACCCTTTCCCTGCAGATCATCCAGAGCGATCACCACAGCGGGCTTGCCGGTTTTTTCCTTGATCCGCCCGGCCACGATCCCGATCACGCCGGGGTGCCAGCCGTGGCCGGAAATTACCTGCACCGCCATATTGTGTTGCCCTGCCAGCTGCGCCTCGGCGGCTTCCTGCACCTCACCTTCGATAGCGCGGCGTTCTTCGTTCAGTTGCGAAAGTTGAGTGGCGATGGCGCGGGCCTCTTCGGGGTCTGTGGTGGTCAACAGCCGCACGCCCAGTGTCGATTCACCGATCCGCCCGCCGGCATTGATCCGCGGGCCAAGCGCAAAACCCAGATCACTGCATTGCGGGGCGCGGGTCAGGCGGCTTGCATCCATCAGCGCCGCCATCCCGATCCGTTCGCGCCGGGCCAGCACCTTCAGGCCCTGCGCCACGAATGCGCGGTTAAGCCCGTGCAGCGCGGCGACATCGGCCACCGTGCCCAGCGCCACCAGATCAAGCAGGCCCATCAGATCCGGTTCCGGGCGGCGTGCAAACCAGCCCTTCACCCTCAGGCACCGCACCAGCGCAATGCCGAGAAGGAAGGCCACGCCAACTGCCGCCAGATGCCCGTGCGCTGCACCAACATCGCTTTCATCCAGCCGGTTGGGATTGACCAGCGCAGCCGTTGGCGGAAGTTCGGGCGAACATTTGTGGTGATCGACCACAATCACGTCCACGCCCGCATCGCGCGCCATGCCCAGCGCTTCATGCGCCATCGCCCCGCAATCGACTGTCACGATCAACCGCGATCCGCTTTGCGCCAGATTGACCAGAGCCTCTCCACTGGGGCCATAGCCTTCAAGCAGCCGGTCGGGGATGTAATATCCAGCCGCGTGACCCAATTGCCGCAGCAGTTCAACCAGCAGCGCAGCGCTCGTCGCCCCGTCGACATCATAATCGCCGTAAATCGTCACCTGTTCGCCGGTCATCACGCACTGGGCCAGCCGTTCGGCGGCGGTATCCATATCGCGGAACACCGAAGGATCAGGCAGAAACCCGCGCATTGTCGGCTTGGCATGGCGTTCAAGATCATCAGGGGCCACGCCGCGGGTCAGCAGCAATTGATCCAGGATCGAACGGTCCAGCCCTTGCGCATCCCCGCCTTGCCCCTCGGACAGTTCCATATTGCCGCCGCGCCAGCGCCACGCCTTGCCCGACAGCGAGGAGGTGACCCCCAGCACAGGAGCAAGAACGGGCGGAACTATCGGAGCAGAAGCCATGCAGCACGCTCTACCGCAATCAGAGCGCCGCCAACAGGCTCGTGCGATTGACAATCGACAGGCCTGCGATGAAGCCTTTGGCCATGTCCGACGCATCGCCTGATCCTTGCCTGCTGATTATCTGGCACAGCCGGACCGGTGCCAGCGCGGCGATGGCGCAGGCCGCGGCGCATGGCGCAGGGCGCGGCGCGCTTCTCGTCAACGCCGCCGATGCCGTGCCTGAAATGCTGCTGGCGGCAGATGGCTACATCTTTTGCTGCCCCGAAAACCTTGCGAGCATGAGCGGGTTGATGAAAGAAATGTTCGACCGCGCCTATTATCCCGTGCTCGGGCAGGTCGAAGGGCGGCCCTATGCCACGCTGATTGCTGCGGGATCGGACGGGGAAGGGGCGCAGCGCCAGATCGACCGGATCGCCACCGGGTGGCGGCTGCGCCGGGTGGCCGATCCGTTGATCGTGGGTTTTTCAGCACAGACGCCGGAAGCGATTTTGGCGCCGAAACAGGTCCCCGAAGCCGCGCTGCAACAGTGCCGTGATCTGGGTGCGGCACTGGCGGAAGGGCTGCGGCTCGGCGTGTTTTAGCGACCCGAAACCGGGTAGTGTCCCGTATCAGTACAGCACAACCCATTGTGGACTCGACGATAGGTTGCAAACAGGTCAAATATTGATGACAGGATTTCGGCTCTGCCGGGCGCGTTACGAAGGGGGCCTGTACGATTTCACAGTCTCAGCGTGCCGATGCCGCAGAGCTGCATTTGCTGTTTGCCAGAGGCAAACGGCCAGACCGGGCTGATCTGAGTGCATGTGCAGCGCAGGTTCACACGCTGGGTTTCGTCCAAGCCGGTTCCTCCGATGGCGGTGCCGGTGATGATGCCTTATCGCCGGGCAATCCTGTCTGGGCCGAATTGCTGCGCGATGGGCTGACTTTCGATCTTTGCGGGCTTGCGCCGGGCCCGGCGAGCGATTTTCCCGAGGTCATGCATCGCTTCGATCTGGCCGAAATGCCCACGCCCGCCGGTTTCGATGCTGTCGCCGTGATGGCAGGCCCGCATCTGGCTTCATCTGCACGCAGTCTGCCGGTGATTCGCGGGATGCTGGGCCACGCATGCGACATGATCCGGCATTTCGATGATCTGGCCGCGATCAGTTGGGGCCCTTCACGCAGCATGATCGGGCGCCAATTCTTTGAATCGGTGGTAACGGCTTGGCTGGATGGCGGAGCTTTCCCTGCGCTGGGTCTGACGGCTTTCGTCCAGGCGCCTGACGGCGCATTGCAAAGCGTAGGGCTGGATTACTGGATCGGGCAGGAATTGCGGATCGAACCGCCGCTTTCGGCAGACCGGGTGACGGCCACCCGGCTTGGCATCCGTCTGGTGAACCAGCTTGTGCTGGCAGGCCGGGTCGAGGCTGACGAGCGGATTATCTCGCCCGATGGTTCAAGGCTGGTGCTGCGGCCATCGCGCGATCGTGCAACCATCAGCGTGTGGCGGGAATAGATGGAGCCAGTGGGTCGCGCCGCATTTACCACCACCATCGCCTTCCGTTCGGTCAATCGGCCGGGCACTGGCGGCTACGACCCCGGCCTGCAGCGCCATCACCTGCTTCCCCGCCAATTGCTGACCCGCCGCTGCTTTGGTCCGATGTTCGAAATTATCGGGCGCGGGTACGTGGGGTTTGACGACTTTCGCCGCAACGGATTGCTGCTGCCCGCGACCGAGAAGGCAAGCATGCGCACCAGCATGCCGCTGCATCGCGGGCCGCACCGCCGCTACAATGAAGTGGTCATCGCCCGCGTGGGTGTGATCGAACAGCATTGGGCGCAGGTGCAATCACGCAATCCCGAAGCTGCCCTGACCGAAGTCGTGCTGCGATTGCACCTGCTGCAAGGCGCCCTGCGGCGGCAATTGCTGGCCGAACGCCGGCGGGTGCTGCTCAATCGCAACGACCCGCTCGGCACCGGGTTCGATTTTACCGAGCTTGACGCAATGGCTGAAAGCCTATGGGCCAGCCAATAGGCGCTATTCGGCAGCCTCGGCCATTGCGCCCCATGATGCATAGCCTGAATTGGCGAGCAGCTGCGCCTTGGCCGCGTGGTATTCCCGCTCCATCCGGGCGACGAGGTCTTCGACGCTGCCGACTTCCTTGATCGGGCCGATGCCCTGGCCCGAACCCCAGATGTCCTTCCACGCCTTGGCCTTGGTGTTGCCGCCGCTGCCGAAGTTCATCTTGCTGGGATCGCTGACCGGCAAATCGTCAGGATCCATGCCTGCCGCCTCGATCGAGGAGCGCAGGTAATTGCCGTGCACGCCGGTGAACAGGTTGGTGTAGACAATGCCTTCCGAAGACCCTTCGACGATGCCGTTCTTGTAGCCATCCGAAGCATTGGCTTCCTTGGTCGCGATGAAGGCGCTGCCGGCATAGGCAAAGTCTGCCCGCAGGGCCTGGGCTGCAAGGATCGTCGCGCCGTGTCCGACGCTGCCTGACAGCGCTACCAGACCATCGAACCATTCGCGGATTTCCTGCATCAGCGCGAAGGGCGACAATGCGCCCGCATGGCCGCCCGCGCCTGCTGCCACAGGGATCAGTCCGGTCGCGCCCTTTTCAATCGCCTTCATGGCGAAACGGTTGTTGATCACATCGTGCATCGTGACCCCGCCCCAGTTGCGCACCGCGGTGTAGATATCCTCGCGCGCGCCCAGCGAGGTGATCACCATCGGCACCTGCCACTTTTCGCAAGTCGCCATGTCGGCATCGACGCGGTCGTTGGTCTTGTGGACGATCTGGTTGACCGCAAAGGGCGCGGCGGGGCGATCAGGATTGGCGCGGTTGTGCGCGGCCAGTTCTTCGGTGATCTGGTGCAGCCATTCATCCAGCTGCGATTGCGGGCGCGCGTTCAGCGCGGGAAAGCTGCCGATGATCCCCGCCTTGCACTGCGCGATCACCAGTTCGGGGCCGGAGACGATGAACAGCGGCGATCCGATCAACGGCAGGCGCAGGCGATCGAACGGGGCGGGAAGCGGCATCGGTTTCTCCTCAAAACGTATTGTGCTCAACCCGCGTCTCTAACGCCGGTTCCGAGACTGCCAAGCGCGATTTTTGCCATGGGAGGGCAGGCTTAGCCGAGCAATTCCTCAAGCCCGTAAAAGCGTGCGGCTGTTCCGGCATAAAGCGCAGCCTTTTCATCCGCGCTGGCAGAGCGGGTGAGGTGCTTGAAGGCATTCCACAGCACCGCATAATCCGCGCCCCAGTAATCGACCGGATAATTGCTTTCGAACATGGCACGTTCCGGCCCAAAGGCTTCGATGCAGGTTTCGATATAGGGCCGCCACAGGGCTGCGAGATGTTCCGAACCATGGCCTGCGCAGGGGCCATCTTCGGGCAGGGCGCAAAACGCCATGGCGAGCCCGCCAAGCTTCACCACCACGTTTTCACAAGTGGCGAGTTCCCTGATGTTGTGCCGCCACACATCGAACCGTTCGTGCAACTTCCCCTTGTAGCCAGCAACACCCAGCGGTGTGCCGCAGTGATCCAGACAGATCGGTTGGTCGGGGAATGCGCGGGCAAGGGCGATCACATCGGGCAGTTGCGGTTCCAGCACCCACGCGTCGAACGTCAGCCCGCGCTTGCCCAGTTCGGCAAAGCCTGCGCGGAAGGTTGCATCGCGATACAGGCCTTCGGGGTGATGGAACGGCGGGCCGAGCACTTCGGCATCGGCATCCCACGCGCCTGCATGGCGGATGCCCTTGAAACGGCGCGGCGCTGCGGCTGTCAGCGCATCTAGCACCGCGCCAGCCTCGCTCCCCAGCATCAGGTTCGCATGGCCGACAATGCCCGCACATGCCCGGCCTGCGCCATAAAGCCCGCTGGCAGATTGCGCGGCGACACCGTTCACGAATTCGACCTCGCCCACCGGCTTCAACGCATCGCCAAGCCCGCTGTTGTAGAATGCGCCGCATTCCATGAACACGGTGCCGATGATGTTGTGCCCGCTGGTCAGATGCGCGTGGAGCTGATCGAAGGTGTAGTGCGCATTATCGACCAGAGCGGCGATGAAATGGTGATGCGGCTGCGGAAACATCGGGATCATCGGCCGCAGATCCCACAGGTGGTGATGCGGATCGATGATCGGCAGATCGGGTTCGAGAATCGCTTCGGGCTGGTGATTTGTGGTCATGTATCTCTCCCTCACATCTTCCTAAGCGCAAGAGAGCGTTCGCGGCAAAGGCGAATCAGACCACCGCCCGGCGATAAAGGTGCCAGGTTGCATGGCCCAGCACCGGCAGGGCGACCAGCAGACCGAGAAAGCCCGGCAGCAAGGCGAGGAACAGCAATCCGGCAATGATCGCAGCCCAGCCGAGCATCACAGCCAGATTGCGCCGCACCACCTTGAGACTGGCAATGATTGCGGTGAGGAAATCGACCTTGCGTTCAACCAGCATCGGCAAGCTGATCACCGTCATTGCGTAGAAGGCGAAGGCCATGAGTGCGCCCACCGCGCTGCCCACCGCAAGCATCGCCAAACCGGACGGGGTCAGGAAAGCCGCAAGCTCTCCGCCACCCATGCCGCTTTCCGCCATGAACACCGCAAAAATTGCGTGGGCCACGATCATCCAGAACGAAAAGGCGACGAACACGATCACGCCCATCGACAGGATCTGGTCATCATCATGGCCGCGCAACGCGCCGAGCACGGCACGCCATTTCACAGCGTCCCCCGTCTCGCGCCGACGGCTCGCCTCGTACAGGCCCACGGCCACAAACGGCGCGATCAGCGGAAAACCGGCAATCGCAGGGATCAGCCATGTCGGCTCGCCCCCGGTGATCGCGGCCCAGCCGATCAGCAAACCGGCCACCACATAAACCCCGCCGAAGAACAGGCCGAACTGCGGCATATTGATAAAATCGTGCCAGCCTGCGGCAAGTGCCCGCGCAAGGTCGCTGAAGGTCAGATCGTCAGCGACCTGCGGCGCAGGCAAGGGCGGCGCTATCTCAGGCGGCAGGCGCAGGGCTGGATCATGATCCAACACATCCATCGGTGATCCTCCTCCCATCTTTTCTGATGGGAGATTGCGCGCAAATCAATCGTCACGCAAGCCGGGGCCGAATGCTCACTGTGTGGATCGTGCAACCGCCCCGTTGGCCGCGCTCAGCACCGCACGCACGCTGGCGGTCGCCACGTCTTCATCAATGCCGCAGCCCCACACCGTGCTGCCATCAGGCGCGCGACATTCAAGATAGGCGGCGGCGCGGGCATCGGTGCCAGCGCCCAGCGCGTGTTCGGTGTAATCGACCACTTCCAGTTCCACCCCGAAGGCTTCGTGCAGCGTACCCATGACGCTGGAAATTAACCCGTTGCCGCGCCCTGAAACGCTCTTTTCCTGGCCGTTGACTGCGATTGTCCCCGCAAAAATCCGTGTCCCGTCGCTGCCGCGGCTTTCTTCGTAACGCACCAGCTGGAAATGCTTGGGGTGGATCTTGACCTGATAGGCGCGGCGGAAGGCATCCCAGATATCGGCTGCGCCCAGTTCGCGGCCCAGTTCGTCAGCCATGGCCTGCACGTGTTTCGAAAAATCGGCCTGCATTTTCTTGGGCAGTTTCAGGCCCTGATCCTTTTCCAGCACCCAGGCAAAACCGCCCTTGCCGGATTGCGAATTGACGCGGATCACCGCTTCGTAATTACGCCCAAGATCAGCCGGATCGATCGGCAGATAGGGCACGCGCCACTGTTCATCATTTTGCGTGTCGCGGGCTTCGAAACCTTTCTTGATCGCATCCTGATGGCTGCCGGAAAAGGCGGTGTAGACCAGTTCGCCGCCATAGGGGTGGCGCTGATGCACGGGCAGATCGTTGCAATAGGTAACCGTCTCGATCACCCGGTCGATGTCCGAAAAATCGAGCTTCGGATCGACACCCTGCGTGTAGAGATTCAGCGCCATTGTCACGAGGCAGCAATTGCCGGTGCGTTCACCATTGCCGAACAGACAGCCTTCGACACGGTCGGCGCCGGCCATCAGCCCAAGCTCCGCCGCAGCTACGCCTGTGCCGCGATCATTGTGGGTGTGGAGCGACAGCACTGCGCTTTCACGGTTGGGTAGATGACGCGCGAAATATTCGATCTGGTCGGCGTAGATATTGGGGGTGGCCGCCTCGACCGTGGCGGGCAGGTTGAGGATGATCGGGTGTTCGGGGGTTGGCTGGAGCACATCCATCACTGCGGCGCACACCTCGATGCTGAAATCGAGTTCGGCGGTGGAGAAGGTTTCAGGGCTGTACTGGAAGTGCCAATCCGTGCCGGGATAGCGGGCTGCTTCATCGCGCATCACCTTGGCGCCGGCGACGGCGATGGCTTTCACCTCGTCCTTGCTCATCCGGAACACGATGTCGCGCCATGCGGGGCTGACCGCGTTGTAGAGGTGGACGATGGCCGCCCGCGCACCTTCAAGGCTGGCAAAGCTGGTGCGGATCAGGTCTTCGCGGCTTTGCGTCAGAACCTGCACGATCACGTCATCGGGGATCGCATCGGACTTCACGAGACCGGAGATGAAATCGAACTCGGTCGCGCCTGCGCTGGGGAAGCCGACTTCGATTTCCTTCACGCCGATTTCCACCAGCAGATCGAAGAACCGGCGTTTCTTCACCGCGTCCATCGGATCGATGATCGACTGGTTGCCATCGCGCAGATCGGTCGAAAGCCAGCGCGGCGCAGTTTCGATCAGGCGCGAAGGCCACTGGCGGTCGGGCAGATTGATCTGGCCGAACGGGCGGTATTTGGCGGCAGGGTTTTTGAGCATGGACATGGAAACTGGCTCGTCACGCAAAGAGGAAGGAAGCTTGCTGCTGCATCACCCTTGGGAGCGGGCCGCTGGCATCCTGTGCGCAGCGCCTACGCCCAAGGGCGCATAAGTCGAAGCAGCAGCAGGGTTCCGGTGCGTGTCATGGCGCGAAGTCTTTGCCGATATTGGTTGCGCGTGCAAGCAGGGAATAATCCGGCACCGCGATCTATTCTTATCCGCAACGCGCGTCGCGGATAATATTCTGCGCGTCGAGCATGATCGACAGGCGCGGGTTGGTAGGATCGGGGTTGACGTTGCCGCCCCCGCCAAAGGCGACAAAGCGCAGATTGTCGGTGCGTCCCAGTGCTGCGGCGATATCTGCGCGGGTGGTCTGATCGGCGAGCTTGCCGATGAACGGCCCCATCAGCGTCGCGCCGCAGGTCTTCGATGCCGGATCGGTCAGGGTGCCGCGTGCAAACGGGCCGGGCACGGCGCCGGGCAGGGGATCAGCGACAGTCGGCGCATTGGTGGCAGCAGCGACGGGGGACGCTCCGGGGGCGGGCGTTGCCTGAGCCTGACCGATGCGCGCAGCAAAGCTGTCGGCATCGTTGCCGGGCTGTTCCGGTTCGCTACCGCAGGCGGCCAGTGCCAGTGCGGCGAAGGCCAAGGGCAGGGCGCGCAGCAAAGCGACGGTGCGGATCATGAGACAGTTTCCCCGATGAATTGTGACACGTGCCGCAAAAGGCGCGAACCGTTGCAGGATTATGACAAGCAGGCCTGTCCGAAAAGTCAGCGCTGACGCAAGCGGTCGGACGTCAGCTGATCGACCCGCGTGACGCCCATCAACCGCATGCCGCGTTCCAGCTCGTCCTTGAGGATGCCCAGCGCGCGCTCGACCCCTTCTTGCCCCGCCGCTGCCAGGGCGTAGAGATAGAGCCGACCCCCCGATCCTGCGCTTGCGCCGCTGCACAATGCCTTCAGCACATGGGTGCCGCGCCGGATGCCGCCATCGCAGATGATCTCAATCTGGCCGCCGACAGCGTCCACGATTTCAGGCAATTGGTCAAACGGCGCGCGGCTGCCGTCCAGCTGCCTGCCACCGTGGTTGGAAATCATGATCGCATCGGCGCCAATGTCCACCGCGCGCCGCGCATCCCCGGCGCTCATCACGCCCTTCAGCACGAACTTGCCGCCCCATTGTTCGCGGATCGCGGCGGCGGTGCGCCAGTCTATCGACGTATCCAGCATGGTGTTGAAATAATCGGCGATGCTCAATGCCTTGCTCGATCCCTCGCGCACATGGGTATCAAGATTGGGCAGGCGGAATTGCTCGCGGAGCAGGTAATCCATCGTCCAGCGCGGGCGCGTGGCGTAACTCCACATGCTGGCCGCAGTGAAGCGCGGCGGGGTGGTGAAGCCGCTGTGCAAACACCGTTCCCGCTTGCCCGAAACAATCGTGTCGACCGTCAGCGCCAGTGCATCGAAGCCCGCCGCCTGACACCGCTCGATCATGTGAGTGTTCAAGCCCTTGTCTTTATGGACATAAAGCTGGAACAGTTTTGGCCCGTTGGTCAGCGCGGCGATTTCCTCGATCGAACGGGTCGCAAGGCTGGAGATCCCGAACCACAGGCCGAACCTGTCCGCCGCTTTTGCCACGGCAGTTTCGCCCTGCCAGTGGAAGGCGCGTTGGACGGCGGTGGGGGAAAGCATCAGGGGAAGGGCCGAAGCGCGGCCAAGGATCGTACAGGAGGTATCGATCGTCTCGACGCCCGCCAGCACATCCGGCACCAGATCGACATCGGCAAAAGCCGCCGTGTTGCGCGCCTTGGTCAGTTCGTCGTCCGCTGCCCCGTCGATGTAATCGAACACGGGGAAGGGCAAGCGGCCCTTTGCCAGCTGACGGAAATCATCGATATTGTGGCAATCGGACAGGCGCATGGTGACGGAGCGCCTGCCCGATTGCCGGGATCAAGTCGAGAGGGTGATTACTGCTTTTCGAACGCGGCGCTGATGGTCAGCTCCACATCCTTACTTACCATCGGCACGCCGTAATTGATGCCCCACTGGGTGCGGTCCATCATAGCGCGGGCGTGGAAGCCGACGGTTTCCTTCTTGTTCATCGGGTTGGCCCCGGCGCCCACAAAGTCCACCGCCATCATGACCGGGCCGGTCTTGCCGTTGAGAGTCAGATCACCCAGCACGTTGGCACTGGTCGCGCCGGTTTTTGTCACGCTGGTCGAGGTGAACTTGGCCATGCCAGGCTCAGGCCCGAAGAAATCCGGCTCGGCGCCATCCTTGCCACCGCGCAGCAGGTGGTTCTTCAGGCCGTCACTGGCCACAGTGACTTCGGCCACGGGGATCATGATTTCGAAAGTGGCGGCTTCGATATTGGCCGGGTCCATCGTGATGGTGCCGGTGATATTGCCGAACAGGCCGAAATAGTCGTTGAAGCCGAAGTGGCTGACATTCCACTTCACCAGCGTGTGGCCCGCATCGAGTGCGTATGTGCCAGCGGTAACGCGCGAAGCATCCTGAATGCCGGGCATCTGCGGCGCTTCTTGCGCGAAGATCGCGGGGGCAGCAGCGATGCCGCCGGTTACGGCCGTGACGGTTGCCGCAGCAGCGGCGAGGAAGGTAAGACGGTTCATCGGGGGAGCCTCCTGTTGTTCAGGATAAGCAACCCCCGATGCGCCGCAAAGGTTCCTCGGCCTGCCGTGTCAGTTCTTCGCCTTGTCGACGAGCTTGTTGGCGGCGATCCACGGCATCATGGCGCGCAGGGCGGCACCGGTCTGCTCGATCGGATGGGCCTCAGCCCGCTTGCGCGCGGCCTTGAGTTCGGGCTGCCCTGCGCGGTTATCGAGCACGAAGTTCTTCACGAAGCGGCCCGACTGGATGTCATCGAGCACCCGCTTCATTTCGGCCTTGGTTTCTGCCGTGATGATGCGCGGGCCGGTGGTAATGTCGCCATATTCCGCAGTGTTGCTGATCGAATAGCGCATGTTGGCGATGCCGCCTTCATACAGCAGATCGACGATCAGCTTGGTTTCGTGGAGGCATTCGAAATAGGCCATTTCGGGGGCGTAACCGGCCTCGACCAGTGTTTCGAAACCGGCCTGGATCAGGTGGGTGATCCCGCCGCACAGCACGGCCTGTTCGCCGAACAGATCGGTTTCGCATTCCTCGCGAAAGTTGGTTTCGATGATGCCCGAACGTCCGCCGCCGACGGCGCTGGCATAGGCGAGGGCCACGTCATGCGCCGCGCCGCTGGCGTCCTGATGGATCGCGATCAGGCAGGGCACGCCGCCGCCCTTCACATATTCGCTGCGCACGGTGTGGCCGGGGCCCTTGGGCGCGATCATGATGACATCGATATCGGCGGGCGGCTCGATCAGGCCAAAGTGGACGTTGAGGCCGTGGGCGAAGGCAAGCGCGCTGCCCGGCTTCATGTGGCCCTTGATGTCGTTTTCCCAGATCGCGGCCTGATGTTCATCGGGCGCAAGGATCATGATCAGGTCAGCCCACTTGGCGGCTTCGGTGTTGGAGAGCACCTTGAACCCGGCGGCCTCGACCTTCTTGGCGGTCGCTGAACCTTCGCGCAGGGCGATGGCGACTTCGGCGACACCGCTGTCACGCAGGTTCTGCGCATGGGCGTGGCCCTGCGAACCATAGCCGACAATCGCGACCTTCTTGGGCTTGATCAGGTTGAGATCGGCGTCGGCGTCGTAATAGACTTTCATCAGTGTTCTCTCTTGCACATTGTATTTGTTGAAACTGTTCAGGCGCCCTGCGGCCCGCGCAGCATCCCGACCACGCCGGTGCGGCCGACTTCGACCAGCCCCAATTCGCGCATCAATGCGATGAAGCTGTCGACTTTCTCAGGCGGGCCGGTGATTTCGAAGATGAAGCTTTCGGTGGTGGTATCGACCGGGCGGGCGCGGAAAATGTCCGCCAGCCGCAGCGCCTCGACGCGCTTTTCGCCCGTGCCCGTGACCTTGATCAGCGCCAGCTCGCGCTCGACATGGGGGCCGGCGGTGGTGAGATCGGTGACCTTGTGCACCGGCACCAGCCGTTCCAGCTGCGCCTCGATCTGGTCGATCACCTGTGGCGGGCCGTTGGTAACAATGGTGATGCGGCTGACCGCGTGATCTTCGGTAATGTCGGCCACGGTCAGGCTGTCGATGTTATAGCCGCGCGCGGTGAACAGGCCGGTGATCTTGGCAAGGATGCCCGGCTCGTTATCGACCATCACGGCGAGCACATGGCGCTCTGAGGCTGCTTCGGTGATTTTCATTGCATGGTTTCCCGTAAAGCGGCGGCTTACACCAGCGCCTTGGCCTCGTCGTCCATAGTCCCGTCGACCTTGTCGCCATACAGCATCATGTCGGTGTGCGCCGCTCCGGACGGGATCATCGGCAGGCAATTGGCGTCCTGCGCGACCATGCAATCGACGATCACCGGGCCGGGATGATCGAGCATCCGCATGATGCCATCATCCAGATCGCGTTCCTCGGTGATACGAATGCCCTTCCAGCCGTAAGCTTCGGCCAGCTTCACGAAATCTGGCAGGCTATCGGAATAGGAGTTCGAATAGCGGCTTTCATAGGTCAGTTCCTGCCACTGGCGGACCATACCCATATATTCGTTGTTGAGGATGAACACCTTGACCGGCAGGCGGTACTGCGAAGCGGTGCCGAGTTCCTGAATGTTCATCTGGATGCTGGCTTCGCCCGCGATGTCGATCACCAGCGCGTCCGGGTGGCCCAATTGCGCGCCGATCGCGGCGGGCAGGCCATAACCCATCGTGCCGAGTCCGCCCGAGGTGAGCCACTTGTTCGGGTCTTCAAACCCGAAATACTGCGCCGCCCACATCTGATGCTGGCCGACTTCGGTGGTGATGATTGGGCTGCGCCGGTGGGTGAGGGCATAGAGCCGCTCGACAGCCCTTTGCGGCATGATCATGTTCGGGTTCTTGGTCGAACGTTCGGGATAAGCGAGGCATTCGCGCGCCCGCCAACCAGCAATGCGTGCCTTCCATTCGCCCAGATTGCGCGCCTGCCGCGTTCCCCAAGCCTCGATCATCTGCGCCAGCACCGTGCCGCAATCGCCGACAATGCCCATGTCGACCGGCACGGTCTTGTTGATCGAAGACCGATCGATATCGATGTGGATTTTCTTGGAATCGGGCGAGAATGCGTCGAGCCTGCCGGTCACGCGGTCATCAAACCGCGCCCCGATGCACACCATCACATCGCACTTGTTCATCGCCATATTGGCTTCGTAAGTGCCGTGCATCCCCAGCATCCCCAGCCAATCGGGGTGCTGCGACGGGAAGGCGCCAAGCCCCATCAGGGTCGAGGTGACGGGCGCGCCGGTGATGTCCTGCAACTGACGCAGCAGGCGGCTCGCCTCAGGCCCTGAATTGATCACGCCGCCGCCAGTGTAGAAAATCGGCGCTTTCGCGTTCGCGATCATTTCGACCGCTTCGACAATCTGTTCAGGCGGGGCGACTGTCTGCGGCGCGTAACGATGCGCGCCCGCCCGCGTCAGCGCGCGGCGTTCCGAAGGCACGGCGATCTGCACGTTCTTGGGGATGTCGACAACGACCGGGCCGGGCCTGCCGGTGGTGGCGATCAGAAAGGCTTCCTTGATCGTCGCGGCCAGATCAGCCGGGTCTTTGACCAGATAATTGTGCTTGGTGCAGTGGCGCGTGATGCCGACGGTGTCAGCTTCCTGAAACGCATCAGTGCCGATCAGCGCGGTGGGCACCTGTCCGGTGATGACGACCAGCGGGATCGAATCCATCCATGCGTCTGCAATACCGGTGACCGCATTGGTCGCGCCGGGGCCGGATGTAACCAGCACCACGCCGGGTTTGCCTGTGGCGCGGGCGTAGCCTTCCGCCGCATGGGCCGCGCCTGCTTCGTGGCGGACGAGGATGTGGCGGATGCGTTCATCCCCGAAAAATTCGTCATAGATCGGCAAAACCGCGCCGCCGGGATAGCCGAACACGAACTCCACGCCCTGTTCGATCAGGCACTGCACAAGGATCGCCGCACCGCTCATGGCGGCGGTTGCGGGGGCAGTCTGCGCTGCGGCGGGATCCGGCTGACCGGGCACGGGAAATTCCAATCCTGTTGGTTTGCGGGGGCCTTAACAACAAAACCGGCCCGATGCAGGGGGGATTGCATCGGACCGAGTGATTGTGCCGCTAAATGTTATAATCTGATGGGTCAACCCCTAATCACGTAATAATGATGCAAAATAGCCGTCAATGTCGATATTTTCGGATTCATCGGTCATGGAAACACGAAGCCAACCCTCGGGTGGCTGGCGGCGGAACCAGGTGAATTGCCGCTTGGCGTAATTGCGCGTGGCCTGCTGTCCCCCGGCAATCATCTCTTCGCGTGAGAGGTCGCCAGACAGGAACGCAGCGATTTCGGGCACCCCGATGGCGCGCATCACCGGCAAGTCGGGATCAAGATCGCGCGCCAGCAACGCCTTGACCTCCTCGATCGCGCCGGCCTGCAACATCGCCTCGAAGCGCCGGTCGCAGCGACCATAAAGCCATGCACGATCCGGCAACAGGATCAGCGGGTGCAGATCGATTTCCTCGGCAATTCCGCCTGCCTTGGCCACCTGCCATTCTGCCAGGGTCACGCCGGTCGAACGTTTGACCTCCAGCGCCCGCGCAATGCGTTGGCGATCGGCGGGATCAAGTTCGCTGGCCCGCAACGGGTCTTCGAGGGTGAGCAGCTTGTAAGCGGCATCTTCGGGCAGGCTGCGCACCAGTGTGCGCACCGCCGGATCAATTTGCGGGATCGGCGCAATCCCTTCGAGCAGCACCTTGAGATAAAGCCCTGTTCCGCCGACCAGGATCGGCACAGCCCCCGCGGCATGGCAGTCGGCAATCTCGGCCTTGGCACGCGCGGCCCAACCTGCGGCAGAGCAGGCCTCTGACCCGTCCCACGCGCCGAACAGGCGGTGTTCCACGCCTGCCATTTCCTTGTCTGAAGGCCGCGCAGAAAGGACGCGCAGATCGGCGTAGACCTGCGCGCTATCGGCATTGATAATCACGCCGCGCCGTCCGGCTGCGCCAAGCCGATGGGCCAGTGCCACGGCAATCGCGCTCTTGCCGCTGGCCGTCGGCCCTGCAATGAGCGCGACCGGTGCTGATGGAGAAAAATGCATGCTCATTGCGCGGCTGATAGCAGAGACGAGTGAATGTGAAACGCGTCTCGATGCGTTGACTGCTGCATTGGGCGGATCGGGCACGCTGCTTTCAGCGGTCGCCCTGCCTGCCGACAATGTGGGCGTGATGGAGCTGCGGCTTGCTTCGGACGATCAGGCCACCGTGCTGGACGCGATCGACGCTGCGTTCCCCGATACGGATATGCTGGTGAGCAAGGGTGACTTTGCAGTTCCCGCCCTGTTTGTATCCGACATGGATTCGACCATGATCGGACAGGAATGTATCGATGAATTGGCCGATTACGCGGGGCTCAAGCCGCAGATCGCCGCGATTACCGAACGCGCGATGCAGGGCGAGCTCGACTTCGAATCTGCCTTGCGTGAACGTGTCGCGCTGCTTGAAGGCCTTGAGGAAAGCGCAATCCACGCCTGCCTGGCTGACCGGATCACCGCAACGCCGGGTGCAAAGACGCTGGTTGCGACTTTGGCGGCGCTTGGCACACGCACAGTGCTGGTGACGGGCGGTTTTCACCACTTCGCCGATCCGGTGGCCGAAATGCTTGGGTTCCACCGGGTTGTCGGCAACCGGCTTGCGGTTGAAGGCGTCAGGCTGACGGGCGGCCTGATCGGCCCGATCACCGACAGCGCGGTCAAAGCAGCCGTGCTGCGCGAGGAACTGACGGGGCTGGGCGAGGGTGCCCATAGCCTTGCGACCGGTGACGGGGCGAACGATATCCCGATGATCGAGGCTGCTACCTATGGCTTTGCGTACCGCGCCAAACCCAAGGCCCGTGCGGCCGCGAACGGTCGGGTCGACAGCGAAGATTTGACTGCGGTCCTCCGTTTGCTTGGCATCCCCCGTAGCGAATGGCGCACCGCCTGATTGCGAAATCCGCAAGCTTATTTCAAAAAGAGTTTTCTTTCGGAACCCGAATCGGTTATTTACACTAATGTAAGCAAGCCGTGGCATCAGGTGCCTGCGCTTCACCATTGAGACCGCATCAGGGATTGACCAAGGATGACCGATTACAGCCAGATGTTCGCCGCAGACGGCACCGTGCTGCGTCACCCCGAGAGGCCAGAGCCGCGCTATCGTCCGATCCGCGCCGTGCGCAATTTTCAAGCGCTGATCAAGGACAAGGAAGACACCAGCCTCGTCTTCAAGATTTTCGAATCGCTACCTTCGGGCAGCTTCATGGAGCGGGTGCGCAACCTTTCCCTCTCGGAACGCGGCGAAATGTTGCGCGCGACCGAGCCAAGCCTGCCCGAAATCCTCGATGATCACGCCGCTCTGCGCCGCACGCCCAAGGGCAGTCTCGCGCACGCTTACTGCGATTTCATGGAGACCGAAGGGCTGTCAGCCGCTGGTCTGGTGGCCGAGGCCGAGCGGCTTGGCCGCCCGAAATATCCCGATCTGGTCGAATGGTTCATCAACCGTTCGCGCGACACGCATGATCTGTTCCACATCGTTACCGGTTATGGCCGCGATGCGCTGGGCGAACAATGCGTGCTGCTGTTCACGCACGGCCAGTCCCCCAGTCAAGGCCACCTGCTGATCGGTTATGCCGGGGCGGCCAATATCAAGAAGATGGTGAAGGGCAGCGCCGCACCCGTGTTTGGCGCCGTGCGTCAGGCGCACCGCACCGGCAAGGGCGCGCCTTCGCTGATGGCGCAGCCGATCCGCGAACTGCTTGCCCGCCCGCTTGACGAAGTGCGCGCCGAGCTGCGCATTGCCCAGCCGACCCAATACCGTGAATGCCACCGCATCTGGCGGGCAGAGGGGATCGATCCCTACAACCTGCTATCCGGTGAGCCAACAGAGCGCGAGCTGCTCGCCGCCTGATCGCGCTAAAGCCAGCTGGCGATCTGGGTCAGCGGCTTTTTGCGCATGGCATGGGCCGGCACGGTAGCTTGCAGCGAGGGCCGGCCCACCACGATGATCATCACCGGCTTTTCCCATTCGGGCCTGCCGCAGACCTTGCGCAGGAAGCCCATCGGCGAAGGGGTGTGGGTGAGGGTCGCCAATCCCGCGACGTGCAAGGTCGCCAGCAACATCCCGCAAGCGATTCCGACGCTTTCGTTGACGTAGTAATTCTGCGTTTCGCCATCTTCGTCGATCCCGCCCTTGCGCTGGGCGAAGACGACAATGAGGTAGGGCGCGGTTTCGAGGAAAGGCTTGTCGGCATGGGTTCCCAGATCGGCCAGCGCGGCGAGCCATTCTGCACCAGCCTTCGGTGCATCGCCTGCCGTACCGTAGAAGCGGCGTTCTTCGGCCTCGGCTGCTTCGCGGATGGCGCGCTTGGTTTCCGGCGTTTCGATGACGGCAAAATGCCAAGGCTGGTGATTGGCACCGCTCGGTGCGCTTCCTGCTGCCATAATTGCGGCCTCGATCACTTCGCGCGGCACCGGATCGGCGGAGAAATCCCGGCAGGTACGCCGCTGCTTCAGGTGTTCCGAAAAATTTTGAGCGCGCGTGATCGCCTCTGCATCGGACAACAAGGGAAGCGTATAGGGCAGGGCATCGGGGCTGTTCATCGGACCGGGTTTGACCTTGATCGTGGCAGGAATCGACATTTAACTGACATTAATGTAAGTAGTGCCATGTGAACCCAATTCGCGAATCACGCCGAGGACGTTACACAATGGCACTGCTTGATCTTCCGCTGGTTGCCCCGGAACGCAAGGTTTCCGGCTTTCGTCCGCTCAAGGTGCTGCGCCACTTCGGCAAGCTGATCGAAGACAAGGAAGACACCGAACAGGTATTCCACATCATCGAAGCGACCAAGGGCAGGCGCAGCCACCGTCAGGCATGGGACTTTATCCGCTCGCCGCTTGGTCAACGCTTCGTTGCCGAAGAAACCGACATTCCGGCGATGCTGGATGATCACGCCCACTGGGCCGATTGCGGACCGAACACGGTTGCAGCGCATTACATCGCTTTCATGAAACGCGAAGGATTGTCCGCTGCGGGGCTGGTCGCTGAAAGTCACAAGTGGCTGCCCGCCGATGCCCGCCCGCAGGATCTGACCGAATGGTATTTCGAACGTCTGCGCGATACGCATGATCTGTTCCACGTGCTCACCGGCTATGGCCGCGATGCGCTGGGCGAAGTGAGCCTGCTGGGCTTTTCCTACGAACAGAACCACAACACCGGCATCCTGTTCATCGCCTATGCCGGTGCGCGCCAGATCAGGAAGGTCAGCGGCACCAAGGCGCCGGTCTTTGCAGCGATCAAGGAAGGCCGCAGGCTGGGCAAGGCCGCGGGCAAAATCTCGCATCAGGATATCGCCGCGCTGATGCGCGAGGACATCGATGCAGCGCGCGCGCGGCTGAATATCGGTCAGCCCGAGATTTATCGCCATTGCCTGTCGATCCTCGAAAACGAAGGCACCGCACGCGAGGCGCTGACCCTGGGCGGCGCGCAAGCGGCCTGATCGATCAGCGCAATTCCTTGCGGATTACAAGCTTCAGGCCCGACCAGACATCATCGATATCGCAGGTCTTGGTATCGACCAGACCCAGCGGCAGGCCCACTTCGCGGATGATGTCTTCGGTTATTTCGTTCGGCTCGCTGGAGCCCGGTTTCGGCCAGCTGACCCAGATTTGGCCATCCAGCGCGATCTGATTTCGCAACGCGGCGAGATGATCTTCCAGCGCCTTGCGCTCGGTCACGAAGATATGCGCCGCATCGATCCCTCTCCCCGGCTCGGCAACGAACCGCAATTCCAGCGCATATTCGTCGATCTCGTCGATGACGTTTTCCGGCATGGCATCGAACCACACCCGCATTCCGTCGCGCAGGGTCAGTTTCTTGACCAGCGGGGTGCCGGAATGGCCTGAGGTCATCGCCTTGCTCCTGAATGCCGGACGATCAGGCTTCCATCCATTCGTCGAAGAACCGCTGATTGGCAGCGCGCAGTTCAGCCAACGGCACGCCGAGCACGCTGTCTCCGCCGACAGTGCCGATGCGCTGGAAGCCGATCTGTGCGGTGTCCTCGTCACGGGTGCCCTTCGCGAGTGCCTGATTGAGCGCCGCCACATCGGGCACAGTAATCAGATAGCGCCCCTGATCCTCGCCAAACCACCATTGGGCGGGCGTGTAATCGGGGTTGCCCGCCAGGTCGGCATCCGCGCCCAGATCGCCCGCCAGCGCCATTTCCGCCAGCGCGACGGCCAGGCCGCCATCCGACAGATCGTGGACGGCATTCACCAGCCCGTCAGCGATCAATTCGTGGATGATCTCGCCCGCAGTGCGCTCGACAGTGAGGTCGGTCGGCGGAGTGCGTCCGGCCTCCATGCCCTTGACCACGCGCAGCCACAGGGACTGGCCGAGATGCGAGCGGGTGGGATCGGGCTTGGCCCAGAACTCCGGCCCGACGAGGTAGATCGCATCGCCCGCCTGCTTGAAATGCATCGTCATCATCTTCGACAGATCGGTGATGATACCGACGCCGCCAATTGCCGGTGTTGGCAGGATGGCCGATCCGCCGCCAGTCGCCTTGCTTTCGTTGTAGAGGCTGACGTTGCCCGAAACGATCGGGAAATCGAGCGCCCGGCAGGCATCGCCCATGCCTTCCAGCGCATGGACGATCTGCGCCATGATCTCGGGCCGCTGCGGGTTGGCGAAGTTGAGGCAGTTGGTCACCGCCAGCGGGCGCGCGCCCACGGCGCACAGGTTGCGATAGGCCTCCGCGATGGCCTGCTTGCCGCCCTCGTAAGGGTCGGCAAAGACATAGCGCGGGGTGCAGTCGGTGGTGATGGCCAGCGCCTTGCCTGTTCCATGCACCCGCACCACACCAGCATCGCCGCCGGTCTGGAGCGTATCGGCACCGACCTGCGAATCGTACTGCTGCGCAATCCAGCGGCGCGAAGCGAGGTCGGGTGAGGCCATCATGGTCAGCAGGTCAGCCGCGATATCGTCGCTCGCTGGCACTTCGGCGAGTGGTTTCACACCGGCCCAGACCTTGTATTCATCCTTGGAGAGATAGGGGCGGTCATACAGCGGCGCATCGGCAGCCAGCGGTCCCAAGGGAATGTCGCACACGATCTCGCCGTTGAATTCCAGCACCATGTGGCCGGTATCGGTGACTTCGCCGATCACCGCGAAATCCAGCTCCCACTTGCGGAAAATCGCCTCGGCCATGGCTTCCTTGCCGGGCTTCAGCACCATCAGCATCCGCTCCTGGCTTTCCGAAAGCATCATCTCATAAGGCGTCATGCCGGTTTCGCGGCAAGGCACCTTGTTCATATCGAGTCGGATGCCAGCCTTGCCGTTGGTCGCCATTTCGACGCTGGAGGAGGTGAGGCCGGCTGCGCCCATATCTTGGATCGCGACAATCGCATCGGTCGCCATCAGTTCCAGGCAGGCTTCGATCAGCAGTTTTTCGGTGAAAGGATCGCCCACCTGCACCGTCGGGCGCTTGGCTTCGGCATCATCGCCAAAATCGGCCGAAGCCATGGTCGCGCCGTGAATCCCGTCGCGCCCGGTCTTGCTGCCGACATAGACGATCGGATTGCCGAGGCCGGTGGCAGCTGAATAGAAAATCTTGTCGGCATCAGCCACGCCAACCGTCATAGCATTGACGAGGATATTGCCATCATAGGCCGGATGGAAATTGGTCTCCCCCGCCACGGTCGGCACGCCGACGCAGTTGCCATAGCCGCCGATACCCGCGACCACACCTTGCACCAGATGCTTCATCTTCGGATGGTCGGGCCGGCCGAACCGCAGCGCATTGGCATTGG
The DNA here is from genome assembly GCF_001296025.1 of Porphyrobacter sp. AAP60. Taxonomy (GTDB): domain Bacteria; phylum Pseudomonadota; class Alphaproteobacteria; order Sphingomonadales; family Sphingomonadaceae; genus Erythrobacter. The sequence goes on from NZ_LJHV01000002.1 coordinate 448,313, forward strand.
CGATCGGGCGCGCGCCCATGGTGAAGACATCGCGCAAAATGCCGCCCACACCTGTCGCTGCGCCCTGATAGGGCTCGATATAGCTGGGGTGGTTGTGGCTCTCCATCTTGAAGATCGCCGCCTGACCATCGCCAATGTCGATCACGCCGGCGTTCTCGCCCGGGCCGCAAATCACCCACGGCGCCTCGGTCGGCAGCTTTTTCAGGTGCAGACGCGAGGATTTGTAGCTGCAATGCTCTGACCACATGACCGAGAAAATGCCGAGCTCAACAAGGTTTGGCTCGCGGCCCAATGCGGAGAGGACGCGCTGGTATTCCTCGGCGGAAAGGCCGTGCTGTTCGACGATTTCGGGGGTGATTGTGGTCATCAGGGCAAGCTCCTTGACCGGCCCCCTAGATCACTGGATCGACAAGGCCAAGCCGCCGCGTTTCTTGAACCAGCGATTCTTCCCCACCCACGCTGCCAGTGCCGTCAGCACGGCGAAGGCAACCAGCGCCTGGATATAAAGAAATGCACCGGCGCTATCGGGATGCGGGCCGAACCAATTGATCATTTGCAGCAGCAATAACACCCCAAGCAGTACGGCAGGTGGGCCCACCGGCCCGCGGGTGCGGTGCAGATAAAACGCGAAAGCGCCCAAGGTGATTCCCAGTTCCAGCGGGATCGCCGCCCAGGGGTAATTCCACAGCCCGAGGCCGAGTTTTGGCGGGGTGCCGTCAATCGTCAGATCAGGCACGTGGACGATCAGATCGAGCAACCAGTGCGATATCACCACCGCGCCCGCCAGCATCCCTGCAAACAGGTTGCGGTCACGAATGGCCACCACCCCGAAAAAAGCCGCTGCCCAGATCGCCGTGCCGATCAGGCTGTGCGTGTATGGCATATGATAAAGATCAAGCGGCACCATGACGCTTGCCGCAGGATCGACCCGCAGCCGCTCCACCCCGAGCAGAGCGAGAGCGAAGAAGCCCCAGTCGACCAGCTGTGCGGCCACAAACACCGTGCCCAGCCGCGGGCTTTGCGGGCTGACCGCAGCAGCAATGAAAGCAGGAGCGAAATGGCCGATGAACATGGGGTGCCTGCCTGTCAGGCCGGGACGAAACGCAGCACAACCCAGGTGGCAATCGCGCTGGCCATACCGGTGGCAAAAGCGCCCCACAGGATGTCGAGCACGCTGATATGCGTCGCCCACACCTTGAACACCGCCTGCGAAGTCAGATCGAAGGTGGCGTAGCACAACCCGCCCAGCAGGATGCCGTTGAGCAAGGCGGCTTGCACCGTGCCGCTTTCAATGCCGGGTTTGATCGCGAACCAGGTCATGCCCGCAATGTAGATAAAGTAGAACGCTGCGGCCGCGCCGACATTGAAATTCTTGGCCATGATCTCGCCGATCACCGGCTTGTAAAGATTGACCGAAGCCCAGCGCAGCCACACGGCGTCCAGTGCGCCAAAGGCGACCGCCGCCACGCCATAGGCGATGATCCACTTCAACATATGCTGACTTTCCCTGTCTTTCGTGATCCCGCCCGTGTTTGCCAGCCTTGACCGCGCCCGCCCGCGCCGTCAATGCTCCATGAATGGACGAGGGTACAGCAACCACTGCCGCAGGGCAGGAGATTTCACAGATGAGTTTCGAGCAGGCGCTGGCCGCGCTCGAACAGATCGTGCAGCAGTTGGAGCGCGGCGACGTGCCGCTTGATCAGTCGATCAGCCTGTATGAACGCGGCGAGGCTTTGCGAGCTGCGTGCCAGAAACGGCTCGATGCGGCGCAGGCGCGGATCGAAAAGATCGTCACCGGCGCTGATGGCCGTGCGTCAGGCACGCAAAGCTTCGACGCGGAAAGCTGAGGGTGATGCTGGTGCAAACGGGGGGTAGTCTGCTCGGCGACGCGATCAAAAGCGTTCAGGCCGATATTGATTCGTTGTTCGATGCGCTGTTGCCGGTGCCGGATGATACCAGCGCGCGGCTTGTCGAAGCGATGCGATACGCCACAATCGGCGGCGGCAAGCGGGTGCGCCCGCTGCTGGTGTGCAGCACCGCCAGCCTGTTCGGCGTATCGCGCGATGCGGCGCTGCGGGCTGGTGCCGCAATCGAGGCGATCCATGTCTATTCGCTGATCCACGATGATCTGCCCTGTATGGACAATGATGATCTGCGCCACGGCAAGCCGACGCTGCACAATGTCTATGACGAGGCGACAGCGGTGCTGGCAGGCGATGCGCTGCACGCGCTGGCATTCGAAATTCTTGCCGATGACAGCACCAGCGAAGATCCTTTCACCCGCAGCGAGCTGATCGCCACACTGGGCAAGGCATCGGGGATGCACGGCATGGCCGGCGGGCAGATGATGGACATGGTCGCTGACGAGGAAGGCGTGACCTATGACCTTCACACCATCACCCGCCTGCAGCAGCTGAAAACCGGCGCACTGCTGGCCGCCAGCGTCGAAATGGGCGCGATCCTGGGCAAGGTTGCGCCGCAGGGCAGGGCGCACTTGCGGGCCTATGCCCGCGATATCGGCCTTGCCTTCCAGATCGCCGATGACCTCCTCGATGTCGAAGGCGATGTTGAAAAGGCGGGCAAGGCACTGCGCAAGGATGACGAGCAGGGCAAGCAGACCTTTGTGACGCTGATGGGTGCCGAAAAGGCCCGCGAACAGGCCCGCGCGCTGGTAGATCAAGCAGAATTGCGACTCGCCTCCTATGGCAGCGAGGCCGATGTGCTGCGCGCGCTGGCCCGTTACATCGTCGAGCGGGATCGCTGACCTTCCGGCGCTGATCCTTTCAGGAGAGGGACAAACACCATGACACGCCGCATCGGGATCTATCCCGGAACCTTTGATCCGATCACTCTGGGCCATGCCGATATCATCCGGCGCGGATCGAAGCTGGTCGATCACCTGATCATTGGGGTGACCACCAATCCTTCGAAAAACCCGATGTTCTCCAACGAGGAACGCTTCCGCATGGTGGAGCGGGAAGTGGCCAACATGGGTCTGACCAATGTCGAAGTGGTGGGATTCAATGCGCTGCTGGTGAAATTCGCGCAGAAGCAGAAGGCCAATGTCATCATCCGCGGCCTGCGCGCTGTGGCGGATTTCGAATACGAATATCAGATGGCAGGCATGAACCAGCAGCTCGATGAGGAAATCGAGACTGTTTTTCTGATGGCCGATGTCTCGCTCCAGCCGATTGCATCGAAACTGGTCAAGGAAATCGCCATTTACGGCGGCGATGTTGCCCGCTTCGTCAGCCCGCCGGTGTGCGCCGAATTGGAATTGCGGGTGCGCGAACAGGGGTTGAAGGGCGATTACTGAAGCGCCCGCCCTGTTCACAGCCTGCCGATCGTTCATTGAAGTGTCAGCCGGGCATGGCTACACGGCGAGCCTAATCCGGATGGAACCATGATCACAGCCAAGCTTTCGCCTGCCCTTGCCGCCCTGCTTCTGTTCGCCGCGCCCCATGCGGCCCATGCTCAGCAGCAGCGCGATGACACGCCCCCTGTCGCTTTCGGAGATACCGCCGAAAAGGATGACGAGGACAAGGACGAAAAGGCCGCGCCGGCCCTGCGTACCTATGCGCCGATCGAATATGATGCGGCGGTCGATCCCGAAAATGTCTGGGTGCTTGATCTGTCGAATGGCCAGCGGGTCAAGATCCGGCTTCAGGCTGACTGGGCCCCTGGCCACGTAGAGCGAATCAAGGAACTCACCCGGCGCGGCTTTTACGATGGCGTGGTGTTCCACCGCGTGATCGAAGGCTTCATGGCGCAGGGCGGCGATCCGACCGGAACGGGGCAGGGCGGCAGCGAACTTCCCGATCTCAAGGCCGAATTCAACCCCATGCCGCATGTGCGCGGCACGCTGGCGATGGCGCGCGCTTCGGAAGAAGACAGCGCCAACAGCCAGTTCTTCATCGTGTTCTACCCGCGCTTCAGCCTCGACAAGAAATACACCAATCTGGGCCGGGTGATCGACAACATGGAAGCCGTGGACGCGATCAACCGGGGCGAACCGCCCGAGCAGCCGACTTACGTCGTGCAAGCATCGATCGCGAGCGACAATCGCCCGGTGCCTCCGCCGCCCGCACCGGCGGCGGACGAGCCGATTTCGGCCGACATGCTGAGCGCGCCGATCGACTAAAAGGCTTTTCGCAGGCGCGCGGTGCCGCTACGCGCCGCGCCCATGAAGGTTGATCTGTTCGATTTCGATTTGCCGCAGGATCGCATTGCCCTGCGTCCGGTGCGCCCGCGTGATGCGGCGCGGATGCTGGTGGTTCGCGGGCAGGATGCGCCTTTCGAAGACCAGCATGTGCATGAACTGCCCGATCTGCTGAACCCCGGTGATGTGCTGGTGTTCAACGACACCCGCGTCATCCCCGCCCAGCTCGAAGGCCGCCGTGCTGACGGAGAGGCGAAGATCGGCGCGACGCTGCACAAGCGGATCGACCTGCGCCGCTGGCAGGCCTTCGTCCGCAATGCCAAGCGGGTGAAGGAAGGCGATCAGCTGGTGTTCGGCGGCGGCGTCACCGCCATTGCCGAGGGGCGGCTTCCCGATGGTTCGATCACGCTGTTCTTCGAAGGGGAAGAGCCGGTCGAAGTGCTGCTGACCCGCGCGGGCACCATGCCGCTGCCGCCCTATATTGCCAGCAAACGCGGGGTGGATGCGCAGGATCTGGAAGATTACCAGACCATGTTCGCGGCGGAAGAAGGCGCGGTCGCCGCCCCCACGGCATCGCTGCATTTCACGCAAAGGCTGGTCGACGCGCTTGATGCGCGCGGCATCGATCGGGCGATGCTGACGTTGCACGTAGGGGCAGGCACCTTTCTTCCGGTCAAGGCCGAGGATACCGACGACCACCAGATGCACGCAGAGTTTGGCCGCATTTCGCAATGCACGGCTGAGCGGCTCAACCAAGCCCGCGCCAAGGGTGGCCGGATCATCGCGGTAGGCACCACCTCACTGCGCCTGCTGGAAAGCGCGGTGAACGAGAACGGCGTTATCCAGCCTTTCGCCGGGGACACTGCGATTTTCATCACGCCGGGCTACAAATTGCGCGCCGTGGATGGGCTGATGACCAATTTCCACCTGCCCAAATCCACCCTGATGATGCTGGTCAGCGCGCTTATGGGCCGCGACCGGATGATGGCGGCCTATGCCCATGCCATTGCCAACGAATACCGCTTCTATTCCTATGGTGACTCCTCGTTGTTGCTGCCCTAACTGGGTTTCATGTCCGAACCCATCCTCTCGATCCGCGGCCTGACCAAAACCTATAAGGGCGGCACGCGGGCGCTGGACGGAGTCGATCTCAGCATCAACCGGGGTGAGATTTTTGCGCTGCTCGGGCCGAACGGCGCGGGCAAGACCACGCTGATCGGCGCTGTTTGCGGGCTTGTGCGCCCGACCAGCGGTACGATGACGGCTTTTGGCCACGATCTGTCGCGCGATTGGCGCAGGGCGCGGGCGCGCATCGGCTTGGTGCCGCAGGAACTGGCGACCGACATGTTCGAAACCGTATGGCGCGCGGTGGCCTATTCGCAAGGGTTGTTCGGCAAGCCTTATGATCCTGCGCGCCTCGGGGAAATCCTCAAGAGCCTGTCACTGTGGGACAAGAAGGACGCGCAGATTCGCGCACTGTCCGGCGGAATGAAGCGCCGTGTGCTGATTGCAAAGGCGCTGGCGCATGATCCCGAATTGCTGTTCCTCGATGAACCCACCGCGGGCGTGGACGTGGAACTGCGCAAGGACATGTGGCAGCAGATCGCCGCGCTGAAAGAACGCGGCGTCACCATCATCCTCACCACCCATTACATCGAGGAAGCCGAAGAAATGGCCGACCGCGTCGGCATCATCCAGGGCGGCCGCATCCTGATGGTTGATGAAAAGCGCGCCATGATGGAACGGCTTGGCACCACTGAAGCGGTGATCGATCTGGCCGCGCCGCTGGCTGCACTGCCGCCCGAGATTGCTGCATTCCCGGTCGAACTCGCCGACGGCGGCACCCGCCTGATTTACCGCGGCGGCAACGGGGAGGGCGGGGGCCGCGCCGATGTCGCGCAACTGGCGCAGGCACTGACTCGCGCCGGGGTGGCCTTCACCAGCCTCGACATTCATGACAGCTCGCTTGAGGACATTTTTGTCGGCCTGCTTGGCGGTAAGGAGGCAGCATGATGACCTTCAACTGGCGCAGCGCCTTTGCGATCTATCGCCGCGAAATGAGCCGCGCCTTCCGCACCGCGTTCCAGTCAATCCTGTCGCCGGTGCTCACCACCTCTCTTTACTTCGTGGTGTTCGGAACAGTGATCGGTGCGCGGATGGAGCCGATAGGCGGGGTGCCTTACGGCGCTTTCATTATCCCCGGCCTGCTCATGCTCACCCTCTTGGGCGAGACGACGAGCAACGCCAGCTTCGGCATCTATATGCCGCGCTTCACGGGCACGATTTACGAACTGCTTTCGGCACCCGTGGGCGTGGCAGAAACGCTGACGGGATTTGTCGGCGCGGCAATGACCAAGGGACTGATTCTGGCGGCCATCATCCTCACCACCGCGACGTTCTTTGTCGATTACGAGATCAGATACCCGGTCTTTGCCGCATTATACATCATGCTGGTCGCTTCGAGTTTCGCGCTGTTCGGATTCATCCTCGGCATCTGGGCCGATTCGTTCGAGAAGCTCGGCATCATCCCGCTGCTGATCCTTACTCCGCTGACCTTTCTGGGCGGCACCTTCTATTCGATCCGCGATCTTCCCGCCCCGTGGGACGATATCGCGCTCGCCAACCCGATTGCCTTTCTGGTGAGCGGCTTGCGTTACAGCTTCTATGGCGTCGCCGATGTGCCGATCGCGGTTTCGCTGGGCTTGACGCTCGGCTTTCTGGTGGCCTGTGTGGCGGTCATTGCGATCATCTTCCGCACGGGCTGGCGGCTGCGCGAGTAATCCGCAAAGGGTCGTCAGTCGCCCTTGGTCGGGTGCAATACACCCTTGGGCGGACATTAACGACAAGCTGTCTGTTCGTTCATTGCGCGGAAAGTTGGCCGTCCCCATATGCGCGATGCCTGCCGCACCCCCTGCGGCCGGACTAACAAAGGAAAAGATTATGCGTAAATTCGCATTCACCACTCCCGTGCTCCTTGGCGCAGCGATGAGCGCAATCGCTCTCCCGGCCGCAGCACAGGCCCAGTCCACCACCAGCCAGCCCGAAGTTTTCGTCGGCGCGTCGGCCGGTATCCATGATCTGGGCACCGGCATCGATAACGACGATGGCGGCATCTACGGTGTGGTCGCCGGCGTTGATTTCCCCGTTGGCGAAACCCTGTTCGTCGGTGCCGAAGGCAACTACCACTTCGGTGATGGCGCCATCGACAACGAATACGGCGTCTCTGCCCGCCTCGGCGCGCGCGTTGGCCAGAACGCCAAGGTGTTCGTGCGCGGCGGCTATCAGGAAGTCGATATCGACGTCCGCAACCTGTTCGGCATCAATCCGCCCGCAGGCTTTGATACCACCGACGGCGATTACCTCGTCGGCGCTGGCGTCGAATTCGGTCTGGGTGACGGCCCGATCCGTTTCCGCGCCGGTATCGACACCATCGCATTCGACACAACCCGTGCCACTGCGGGCGTGCTGTTCGCGTTCTAATCCGCGAACAGACTGAATCGAGGGCAGGGGTCGCACAGCGCGGCCCCTGCCCTTTTTTGTTGTGTGGGTGACAGCGCGGCACGGGGCAGCTAGGGGCGCGGGCGCGATGATTGCTCCCCGTTTCTCCTTCACCCTCCACGCCACCGACGGCAAGGCGCGCACCGGTGCGATTGCCATGCAATGCGGCGAAATCCGCACGCCCGCCTTCATGCCGGTTGGCACCGCAGCGACCGTCAAGGCGATGAAGCCCGAAGCGGTGCGCCAGACAGGTGCCGACATTATCCTGGGCAACACCTACCACCTGATGCTGCGCCCCGGCGCTGAACGGGTGGCGCGGCTTGGCGGGCTGCACAAGTTCATGAACTGGCAGAGGCCGATTCTGACCGACAGCGGCGGCTATCAGGTGATGAGCCTTTCCGAACTGCGCAAGCTGACCGAACAGGGTGTGGAGTTTCGCAGCCATCTTGATGGCTCCAGGCATATGCTCACGCCCGAACGCAGCATGGAGATCCAGCGGCTGCTCGGCTCCGATATCGTCATGGCGTTCGATGAATGCCCGCGTGCCGACCGTTCGCGTGACGAGATCGCGGCATCGATGGAGCTTTCGATGCGCTGGGCCAAACGCAGCCGCGAAGGCTTCGACAGCGGCGAAGATCATGCCGCCCGTGCAGCGCTGTTCGGCATCCAGCAGGGCGCGCTGCACGAAGACCTGCGCCGGATCAGCGCCGATGCGCTCACCGATATCGGCTTTGATGGCTATGCTGTCGGTGGGCTTGCCGTAGGCGAAGGGCAGGAGGCGATGTTCGGCGTGCTCGACTATGCGCCTGACATGCTGCCGGTGGATCGCCCGCGTTACCTGATGGGCGTGGGCAAGCCGGATGATCTGGTGGGCGCGGTGGAGCGCGGGATCGACATGTTCGATTGCGTGCTGCCGACCCGGTCGGGGCGCAACGGGCAGGCATTTACCTGGAACGGCCCGCTCAATCTGCGCAACGCCCGCTTTGCCGAGGATACCGGCCCGCTGGATGAACGCTGCGCCTGCCCGGTCTGCACAACCTATAGCCGCGCCTATATCCATCACCTTGTGAAATCAGGCGAGATGCTGGGCGCAATGCTGGTGACCGAACATAACCTCAGCTTCTATCAGGCCTTGATGCAGGGGATGCGCGATGCCATTGCGGGCGGACGATTTAACGATTTTGCCGCTACATTCCGGCGCGATTACCTTGGAAGTTCCGTTTGATGCCTGATAGCGCCGTGAAACACCCTGAAGCCTGCCAGACCATGTTCGATGTGCGTGCCGGGGTCGATGCGCTCGACACCGAACTGGTGGCGCTGCTGGCAAGGCGCTTTGGCTACATGCGCGCCGCCGCACGGATAAAGCCAAGCCGTGATGCCGTGCGTGATGAAGCGCGCAAGGCCAGCGTTATTGCCGCAGCTGTGACGGAAGCAGAGGCGCATGGCATCCCCGCTGATGTCATCGCCGACATCTGGGAACGGCTCGTCGAAGGCTCGATCGCCTATGAATTCGCCGAATGGGACAGCATCAGGGACTGATGACAGCACCACATCACAACGAAAAAGGGCGGCCCCGCAAGGCCGCCCTTTTTGTAATGTGTCGCTGGCAACTGGATCAGCGCGAGTAGAATTCCACTACCAGGTTCGGCTCCATCGTGACCGGATAGGGCACTTCGTCGAGCTTCGGCACGCGGGTGAAGGTGATCTTGTCGGTTCCGTCGGTCTGGACGTAATCGGGAATGTCACGCTCGGCGAGGCTCTGGGCTTCGATCACGAGCGCCATTTCCTTGGCCTTGCTGCCGAGGCTGACAACGTCGCCGATCATCACGCGGCGCGAGGCGATGTTACACTTCACACCGTTCACATAAATGTGGCCGTGGCTGACAATCTGGCGGGCCGAGAAGATCGTCGGCGCGAACTTGGCGCGGTACACCACCATGTCCAGACGCTGTTCGAGCAAGCCGATCAGGTTCTGGCTGGTATCGCCCTTCATGCGCGATGCTTCGGCATAGGTGCGCTTGAACTGCTTTTCGGTGACGTCGCCGTAATAGCCCTTGAGCTTTTGCTTGGCGCGCAGCTGCAGGCCATAATCGCTCATCTTGCCCTTGCGACGCTGACCGTGCTGGCCGGGGCCGTAAGAACGCTTGTTCACCGGGGAATTGGGCCGACCCCAGATGTTTTCGCCCATCCGGCGGTCAAGCTTGTACTTGGCGCTTTTGCGCTTCGACATACGTCTTCCTTCAAATTTGCAGAGCCGCCCACCATGGGCAGCCATTTAACCCGGCATCGCACCAGCAGGACAATTTTCCTGCTGCGGCCACCGCTTCACCGGGGTGCGGGACCAATTGCGAAGGCGCGCGCATAGCAGGAACGCCGCCGAGGTCAAGCCCGGCGCGCCCGAAACGCGGCGCGATCTGCCCTCGCTGGCCGGCCTATCTGGGATTGTTGAGTTGGCGCCATTCTTCGGTGGTGCGGCAAATCTTGGTCTTGCGGCGGCTTGCCATATCAAGCCTTATATAACGGCAGATCCGCTTGTCCTCAGTTGCGGCATCATCGCCTTCGGGTTCGGCACTGTCAGGCGCAGATTGCTCGGCCGGTTCCTCGCTTTCCGGAGGAGTGCTGGCCATCGCGCTGGCAGGGAAGATCAACATCGCGCAGCCGATGGCAAGCAGACGTGAATGCGAAACAATCATCAACAATCTCACAGAATTAACAGGGGGGCGCATAGAATTATCGCGCGATCAGCGTCTGTCCAACGCCAATCGACCAACGACGTTAACGGCGGGGATTGCGCGCCAGGGCGGTAAGAACACCGCGCAATGTGCGCACCTCAAGGTGGTTCCACCCCGGCTTGGTCAGCACCCCGCGCAGGGTGCGATGGGTTGCCTCGGCGCGCCCTTCGGGCAGGAAATAGTCGCGTGGCTCAAGCAGCTTGATGAAGTGAGCGATCAAACCTTCAAGCTCTTCCTGCGGCGCGGGGGGCAAAATTTCCTCGACCGTCGGTTGCACCAGAGCCGCGCCTGCACCGGCCATCTCGCGCCCCATTCGCGACCATTCGTAGGCGACCAGAATTACCGCCTGGGCAAGGTTGAGCGATCCGAACTCCGGATTGATCGGCACGGTCAGGATATTGCGGGCCAGCGCGACATCTTCGGTTTCCAGCCCCGAACGTTCGGGGCCGAACAGGATGGCGTGACGGCCCGGCAGACTATGGACCTGCCGCCCGGCTTCGTCCGGCGTGACCACCGGCTTGGTCACTCCGCGTTTGCGCACGGTGGTGGCGTGGACATAGGCGCAATCGGCCACGGCGTCGGCAGTGGTGGCATATACCTTGGCATCGGCCAGCACGCTGTCCGCGCCCGCCGCAGCAGGGCCAGCCGAAGGGTTGGGCCAGCCATCGCGAGGAGAAACCAGCCGCATCTCGGTCAACCCGAAATTGAGCATTGCACGCGCCGCCTTGCCGATATTCTCGCCCAGTTGCGGACGCACCAGCACGATCACCGGCTTGTTCAGATCGGCCATTTTGCGATTATTCTTTCGCGGCTTGCTGTACGGTGCTCGCAAACTCTTCGAAGTCACGCGCCTCGGAGAAATCGCGATAGACGCTGGCGAAGCGGATGTACGCGACCGAATCGATCTGGCGCAGGCCCTCCATTACCAACTCGCCAATATGGGCTGACGGAACTTCAGGCTCGCCCGAGGTTTCGACCTGCCGCTGGATGCCGGAAATCAGCTGGTCGAGGCGTTCCTGATCGATCCCGCGCTTGCGTGATGCGAGTGCGACGGATTGTTCGAGTTTGGAGCGTTCAAACGGTTCGCGCCGGTCTCCGGACTTTACCACTACCACTTCGCGCAATTGGACACGCTCGAATGTGGTGAAACGCGCCCCGCACGATGAACACTGACGGCGCCGCCTGATCGAGGCGTTGTCCTCGGTCGGGCGGCTATCTTTTACTTGGGTATCGTCATGGGCACAAAAGGGACAACGCATTCAATCGGTTACTTCTTGATCCGCTGATAAAGCGCGAAGCTCGCGCCGGCAATCAGCCCCACCGGCCACGAAACTACGGGCAGCAGCAGCCCGGCAGCCGCGCCGATCGCTGCACCGGTCAATACCGGTTTCGTTGATGGGTGATTCAGGCCTTCCTTTGCCATCCCCCCGAGCTCTTCCTTGAACTCCTCGGTCCAGTCCGAACCGTTGTTCTTGGGCTCTCTCATCGTATCGTACTCCGTTGTGCCATCACATGCCGGGATAAACGGGGAAGTCGGCACAGAGTGCGCTGACCCGCTGGCGGACGCTTTCTTCGATCTGCGCGTCGCCTTCGGGGCCGTTTTTGGAAAGGCCTTCAACCACTTCGGCGATGAGCTTGCCAATAGTGCGGAACTCGTCCGGGCCGAAACCGCGCGTGGTTCCCGCAGGCGTGCCGAGACGGATGCCGCTGGTGACGAAGGGCGAACGGGTGTCGAACGGGATGCCGTTCTTGTTGCAGGTGAGCCAAGCGCGGTCGAGGCCCTTTTCCGCGTCCTTGCCGGTCACGTCCTTGGTGGTCAGATCGACCAGCATCGAGTGGTTATCCGTGCCGCCGCTGACAATGCGCAAGCCGTTTTCCTCGAGGCTCGCCGCCAATGCGCGAGCGTTATCGACGATGCGGTGGGCATATTCACCGAAAGACGGGTCCAGCGCTTCCTTGAAAGCTACCGCCTTGGCCGCGACGATGTGCATCAGCGGGCCGCCCTGAAGGCCGGGGAACACCGCCATGTTGAGCGGCTTGGTGAACTTCTCGTCGTTCCACAGGATGATGCCCGAACGCGGGCCGCGCAGGCTCTTGTGGGTGGTCGAGGTGACGATGTCGCAATGCGGGAAGGGCGAGGGGTGCGCGCCGCCTGCAACAAGGCCGGAAATGTGGCTCATGTCGCACAGCAGGATCGCACCCACTTCATCGGCGATGGCGCGGAAGGCGGGAAAATCCCAGGTGCGCGAATAGGCAGTGCCGCCGCAGATGATCAGCTTGGGCTTGTGTTCACGCGCGGTGGCGGCAACCGCTTCCATGTCGATCCGCTCGTCACCCTGACGCACGCCGTAGCTGACAGGATTGAACCACTTGCCGCTCATATTGACCGGCGATCCATGGGTAAGGTGCCCGCCGGAGTTCAGATCCAGGCCCATGAAGGTATCGCCGGGGTTCAGCAGCGCAAGGAACACGGCCTGATTCATCTGCGAGCCGCTGTTGGGCTGCACATTGGCAAAATTGCAACCGAACAACTGCTTGGCGCGGTCAATTGCCAGCGTTTCGACCACATCGGCATAATCGCAGCCGCCATAGTAACGCTTGCTCGGATAGCCTTCGGCATACTTGTTGGTGAACACAGAACCGGCAGCTTCCAGCACGGCGCGGCTTGCGATGTTTTCGCTTGCGATCAGTTCGATCTTGTCGCGCTGGCGGGCGAGTTCCTTGCCGATGGCAGCCGCGATTTCCGGATCGGCGTGGGCAAGATCGTCTTTCCAGAAGCCATCCATCGGGCTCTGGGTGCGGGCGGCAAAATCAATCGGGGCGGTGCTCATTGATGGGTCTCGATATGATCGGGCTGGAACGGGGGCTTGCCAAGCTTGCCGACGCGGCGCTGGTGGCGTCCGGCCGGATCGCCGGCATCGGCGAATTCGGTATCTAGGAAGGTTGCAACGCAGGCTTTGGCCATCTCTATCCCTACGAGACGCGCGCCCATTGCGATGCAATTGGCATCATTATGTTCGCGTGCGAGCGCGGCCGAAAGCGGTTCTGACACCAGCGCGCAGCGCACCTGCGGGTGGCGGTTGACGCTCATCGAAATGCCGATGCCGCTGCCGCATAGGGCGACGCCGAATTCGACCGTGCCTTCGGCGACGATTTCGGCAAGGCGGTAGCCGTAATCGGGGTAATCGACGCTCACCCCCGGTTCGGGGCCGAGGTCGGCGACTTCGTGGCCTTCTTCGATAAGCCACTCGACCAGATCGGTCTTCAGCTCGGTCGCGGCGTGGTCAGAGGCGATGGCGATGCGCATGGCAGCCCTATAGGCTTTGAAGCCGCGATTCTCCACCCCTAGGCCCCGGGTTTTCGACCAAGAGACGACGGTGAATGAAAAACCCCGCCGAAGCGGGGTTTTCCGTGTCTTACTGATCCAAAAATGACCGCATCTTGCGCGACCGGCTCGGGTGCTTGAGCTTGCGCAGCGCCTTCGCTTCGATCTGGCGGATACGTTCGCGGGTCACCGAGAACTGCTGGCCGACTTCTTCCAGCGTGTGATCGGTGTTCATCCCGATGCCGAAGCGCATCCGCAGCACGCGTTCTTCACGCGGGGTGAGGGATGCCAGCACGCGGGTGACGGTTTCCTTGAGGTTGGCCTGAATCGCGGCATCCACCGGAATGATCGCATTCTTGTCCTCGATGAAATCGCCCAGATGGCTGTCTTCCTCGTCGCCAATCGGCGTTTCGAGAGAGATCGGCTCCTTGGCGATCTTCATCACCTTGCGCACTTTTTCGAGCGGCATGGAAAGGCGCTGCGCCATTTCTTCCGGAGTCGGCTCGCGGCCTTCCTCGTGCAGGAACTGGCGGCTCGTGCGCACCAGCTTGTTGATCGTTTCGATCATGTGCACCGGAATACGGATGGTGCGGGCCTGATCCGCAATGCTCCGCGTGATCGCCTGCCGGATCCACCATGTGGCGTAGGTGCTGAACTTGTACCCCCGGCGGTATTCGAACTTGTCGACCGCCTTCATCAGGCCGATATTGCCTTCCTGAATAAGATCAAGGAATTGCAGGCCGCGGTTCGTGTATTTCTTGGCGATGGAAATCACCAGACGCAGGTTCGCCTCGACCATTTCCTTCTTGGCGATCCGCGCCTCGCGCTCGCCTTTCTGCACCATGTTGACGATGCGGCGGAACTCGGGGAGGCTCATGCCGGTCTGCGCGGCGATATCGGAGATTTCGCTGCGGATGCGCTCGATCGCGTCTTCCTCGCGCTCGGCAAAGGCGGCCCACTTCTTGTCCTTCTTGGCGCGCTCCTTGATCCACGCATCGTCCATCTCGTTGCCCATATAGGCGTTGAGGAAGTCGATCCGCTTGACCTTGTGACGTTCCGCCAGGCGCAGCATCTGCCCGCCCAGCGTGGTCAGGCGGCGGTTGAAGGCATAAAGATTGTCGACCAGAAATTCGATCTTGGTCGCGTGGAACTGCACGCTTTCAACCTCGGCGGTGAGGTCTTCGCGCAGCTGTTCGTACTTCTTTTCCTTCGCCGCAGGGAAATCGTTACCCATCGCCAGCGTTTCGACGCGCTCGCCCTGAAGCTTTTCAAAGGCAAGGAACAGCGTGGTGATGCGGGCAAAGGTTTCGAGCGCTTCGGGCTTCAGCGCGGCTTCCATCTGGGCCAGGGAGAGGGTGTTGTCTTCTTCCTCTTCCTCTTCGCGCTTGGGCCGGCCTTCGCCGTCTTCATCGTCCTCGTCCGCTTCGGGCTCGTCCTTGACCTCGTCATCCTCGCGGATGGTCGGGCCGGCGGTGGCTTCGGAGATTTCGCCGTCGTCGTCGTCATCCTCGGCGCCTTCGGCCATCTTGTCGGCCGGCGGTTCCTTGGAGAGCATGGCGTCCAGATCGAGGATCTCGCGCAGCTGCATGTCGCCGCTGTTGAGCGCTTCGGACCACTGGATGATGGCGTGGAAGGTGATGGGGCTTTCGCACAGCCCCATGATCATCATGTCGCGTCCGGCTTCGATGCGCTTGGCGATGGCGATTTCGCCTTCGCGGCTGAGCAGCTCGACCGCGCCCATTTCGCGCAGGTACATGCGCACCGGATCATCGGTGCGCTCGCCAGTCGCCAGCTTGCGGTTGCCGGCGCGGGCATCCTTGGCAGGGCCCTTTTTCTCGCCGTCATCCTCATCATCATCATCGTCGTCATCGGCGGCAACTTCGGGTGCTTCTTCGCCATCGGCTTCAGCCTCGGCGTCTTCGTCATTCTCGACGATCTGCACGCCCATTTCGCTGAGCGCGGTCTGGATATCCTCGATCTGGTCGGGGCTCATCTCGCCAGAAGGCAGCGCTTCGTTCAGTTCGTCATAGGTGACGTAACCGCGCTTTTTCGCCTTGCTGATCAGCTTCTTGATCGAAGCCTCGTTGAGATCGATCAGCGGAGCGTCTTCCTTCTCGGCCATATTCTGATATCATTCCGTTGCCGTGCGACCCGGTGCCTTGCGCTGCGCACGAGGCTGGCCGCATGTTAATCCCATTCCGCCCGTCAGGCGGCATTATCGTCGGTGGCCGACTGTGACGCTTTGCGGCGTCCGAAGGCCTTCAATCTCTCTTCAACTGCCGTGAGCTGCGTGCGCAGGCGATTCTGTTCGGCAAACGACCCTTCCGGATCGCTGTCGAAACGCGATATGGTGGCCGCAAGCGCAGCCTCCAGCGCCGGCCTTTCGACCAGCAGCGACACAGCTTCAGCCAATTCCTCGCACGCAGCGCCGGGATCGTTGCCTTCATCAAGGAAGGCGTAGCGGATATCTGCCGGCGGGGCAGGATGACCTTGCGCGCTGCATATGGCGCTTAGCCCGCGCGAATCAAGCGTTTCTGCAAGTTCGAACAGCGATTCGATCAAAGAAGCGGCTTCGCGGTCAAGCCGGGCGAGGCTGGAGAGGGCTTCGGCGTGGCGATTGATCTCTTGCGGGAAGCGGGTCAGCCCGGCGATCACGGCGGTCAGCAGGCCCTGTCGCTGCCCGCCCGCCATCATCCCGGAAAGCTGGACGCGCGCGGATTCCGACAGGCCCGGCGGCGGCGGGGGAGACCCGCCACGCCACGGTTGCCGCTGGCCCGGCTGAAACGCAGGGCGGGGCGGGCGGGGCGGGTAGGCGAAGGCGGAAAACCGGTCGGAAAGTTCGCGCCGGTATAGGCCTTTGATTTCAGGATCGGCGATGGTTTCGACATGCGCCATCAGCCGCGCCTTCAACCCTGCCTTGGCCTCCGGCGTGGCGAGCGGCTGCGCATCGCGTTCAAACTCCCACAGGGTGTCGATCAGATTGGCAGGGCTGGCGAGCAGCCGCTCCATCGCAGCTTTGCCCTGCGCCTTGATAAGATCATCGGGATCGAGCCCCGCCGGCAATCGCACGATATTGAGCGATCGCATCGGCGCCAGCAATGGCAGCGCCCGCGCAATCGCCCGCATTGCGGCACGCTGACCTGCCGCATCACCATCGAAGCACAGCACCGGCGCATCGACCATGCGCCACAGCAGTTCGAGCTGCATCTCGGTCAGCGCCGTGCCGAGCGGAGCGACCGCATCGGCAATCCCCGCATTGGCGAGGGCGATGACATCCATATAGCCTTCGACGACCACCACCCGCCCGCTCTGGCGCGCAGCAGGCGCGGCGCGGTGCAGGTTGTAGAGCGTGCGGCCCTTGTCGAACAATTCGGTATCAGGCGAATTGAGATACTTCGCCACGCCGTCCCGCTTATCGAGAATGCGCCCGCCGAAAGCGATCACCCGCCCGCGCGCATCTTGGATCGGCAGCATCACCCGGCCGCGGAAACGATCATACCGCTCGCCCTGGTCGTTGGCGGCGCGCATCCCGGCGCCTTCGAGCATATCCTCGCCGAATTGCGACAGCGCCTTGGGGATCGCCTGCCGATCATCGGGCGCCCATCCGAAGCCGAATTCGCGGCAGACGGCGGCGGAAAAGCCGCGCCGTTCGAGGTATTCCCGCGCAACCCTGCCGCCCGGCGCGGCGAGACTGGCGACATAAAATGCCTGCGCGGCGTCTGTCACATCGATCAGGCTGGCGCGGGCCTCCGCACGGCGAGCCATGGCCGGATCGGGCGCGGGCACTTCCATTCCGGCAGACGCAGCCAGTTCCTTCACCGCATCCATGAATTGCAGGCCCTGCTGGTCAACCATCCAGCTGATCGCATCGCCATGCGCCCCGCAACCGAAGCAGTGATAAAACTGCTTCTGGTCGTTCACATAGAAACTGGGCGTCTTTTCGTCATGGAACGGGCAGCACCCCTTCCATTCCCGCCCCGCGCGCGTCAGCTTGACGCTGCGCATCACCAGCGTGGACAGCGTAATCCGCGCGCGCAGTTCGTCCTTCCATTGCGGGGTGATGGCCATCGAAGTCTACTGCTCCCCCACTCCGTTCGTGTCGAGCGAAGTCGAGACACCTTTCAGTGGATCACCTGTGGATCGTTCTGCCGGCGGCTTGGAGAAGTAAGACAGCGCTTGCCAGTCAGAACGCGCCAATGCTTCTTTCTTGGCGCGAGACCATTTCTTGACCGTCAGTTCAGTCGCAAGTGCCTCGTGACGGGTTGGGAAGTCCTGCGCCCATAGCAGGGTGACTGGTCGGCGTTGCGAGGTGAATTCACAGAACCCGCCTTGGTGATGCTCAGCTAATCGACGCTCGAGGTCATCAGTGTGGCCGGTGTAGTACAGCCCGTCGGAACATCGAAGGATGTAACACCAAAAGGCCATCCCGCACCCATATCCGTTCGCCTCGAGCGCAGTCGAGAGGCCATTTCACCATTACGAGGGGTGTCTCGACTTCGCTCGACACGAACGGAGTTTGGCTTTTTTAGCTCAAGGCCGCCTTCACCAGCCCGCTGGCCAGTTTGCCATCCAGCACTGCGCCGTGGCGGGCCTTCAATTCCGCCATCACGGTGCCCATGTCCTTGATGCTGGACGCGCCGGTTTCTGCCTTGATCGATTCGATGGCAGCACGCGTGGCTGCCTCGTCCATCATCTGCGGCAGAAACTCCTCGATCACGGCGAGTTCGGCGCGTTCCACCGCGGCCAGTTCATCGCGCCCGCCGCTCACATACATATCAATCGATTCGCGGCGCTGCTTGGCCATCTTCTGGAGCACGCTGACCACCAGTTCATCATCGGGAATCACCTTGCCGCTGGTGCGCTCCTCGATATCGCGATCCTTGATCTTAGCGCTGATCTGGCGGAGCGCGGCGGTGCGGTCTTTCTCGCCCGCCTTCATGGCGGTGATGGTGGCGGCCTTGATATCGTCGCGGATCATTTGCACGTTTCCTGTGGATTGAACTGTCGGGCGCGCCTCTAACGCAAATAGAGGGCCAAGCCTAGGTTGACGCGGAGGGCTGCGGGCCTTAGCGCGCAAAACTTAGCAACATCGCTGGCTTTTACTCAAACGGAGCGCCCCCAATGGCCGACCCCGCATCTTTCCGTGCGCAACCTGATGGCGCTACGGGAGTCCTCGTTCTGGCCGATGGTACGGTGGTGTGGGGCCGCGGTTTCGGCGCGGCGGGCGTGGCGGTGGGCGAGGTGTGCTTCAACACCGCGATGACCGGCTATCAGGAAGTGATGACAGATCCCAGCTACGCGGCGCAGATCGTCACCTTCACCTTCCCGCATATCGGCAATGTCGGCGCGAACGGCGAGGATGTTGAAAGCAAGGTCGAAGGCGCGGTCGGCTGCGTGGTGCGTGAAGACGTGACCGAGCCTTCCAGCTTCCGCTCGATCGAGAAGTTTGGCGAGTGGATGGTGCGCAATGGCAAGATCGGCCTCAGCGGCGTGGACACCCGCGCCCTGACCCGCCGCATCCGCCAGACCGGCGCGCCCAACGCCGTGATCGCCCATGCACCGGACGGCAAGTTCGACATCCCCGCGCTGATCGAACGCGCCAAGGGCTGGGCAGGGCTGGAAGGCATGGACCTTGCGGTGCGAGTTACCCGCGAGAAGCATGAAAGCTGGGAGGGCGGTTACTGGACGCTCGGCAAGGGATATGGCCGCGCGCCTTGGACCAAGTCGTCACCCACTTCCGTTCGCCCTGAGCCTGTCGAAGGGCTGCACTTCTCTTCCGAAGAAAAGGACAGTGCTTCGACAAGCTCAGCACGAACGGATGAAGGAAAACTCCCCCATGTCGTCGCCATCGACTATGGTTCCAAGGACAACATCTTCCGCAATCTGGTGAAGGCCGGAGCGCGGGTGACGGTGGTGCCGGCCAAGGCTTCGTTCGATGATGTGATGGCGCTCGCGCCCGATGGCGTATTCCTTTCCAACGGCCCCGGCGATCCGGCGGCGACGGGAGAATATGCGGTGCCGGTGATCCGCGCTCTGCTCGATGCCGACATGCCGATCTTCGGCATCTGTCTGGGCCACCAGCTGCTGGCGCTGGCGGCGGGCGCGAAGACGATCAAGATGCACCAGGGCCACCGCGGCGCGAACCATCCGGTGCAGCGCGTCGGCGAGGGCTGGGGGGAGACTTCGGGCCTCGTCGAGATCACCTCGATGAACCACGGCTTCACGGTGGACGCTGCGACCCTGCCGGAGAATGTCGAACAGACCCATGTGAGCCTGTTCGACGGGACGAATTGCGGCATTGCGATCAAGGGCAAGCGGGCCTTTGCGGTGCAGTATCACCCCGAGGCAAGCCCGGGGCCGCAGGATAGTTTCTACCTGTTCGAGAAGTTTGTCGGGGGGCTGGGGTGATGATTAATTTTAGCCGCATACTAGGGGTGCTTCTGGCGACAATTTACATGGTGATTAGTCCACCAACCGTGGCGCAGAAAACACATGTTACTGAGGACGAATTGCGAGCCTTAAAAAGCCTCGCTCAAAGCACACTTCCTGAGGGCTCTGCCATTCTTGCCGTTTGTGGTCCGTCAGACGGGCAGGGGTATTATCTTTGGCCTCGACACGAGGGATGGCAAAACGACCCGATATCGGCTGGGCGACTTGTTTTCGTGGTTGCACCAGATAACCAGCCAAACGTGCTCTTTCTTGATGCTCGTGGTGAATTTATCAGTGCTAAGGATGATGGTGGCATCCTTTCCTTTTCGTTCCTTGACCCAGAGACCGGATCATTCGGAATTATTGAAACCTATCCATCCACAGGTGTGACTTCGACATACGTCGTGACAGTCTCTCCCGAAGGAGAGCTCTATGGTCTTTGGACTTCACTAAAATCTCACATTTCGTCGGCCAACATTTCCAAGGTAACCGCCCACGTAACTCGCTGCACGACATAATGACGAGATACGCATTCCTGATCGCCCAGAACTCTCTTCCCCTTATAGCGCAGGTTCCGCGCGAGGCTGGGCAGTCGCTTTTCCGCCATTGTGGTACACCCATCCCCAACCCCTTCCCTCAGGGAAGGGGAACCAAGTAGCGAAGTTGAGCTAAATGCCCAAAAGAACAGACATTTCCTCGATCCTCGTCATTGGCGCTGGCCCGATCATCATCGGGCAGGCCTGCGAATTCGATTACTCCGGCACGCAGGCGATCAAGGCGTTGAAGGAGGAAGGCTACCGCGTCATCCTCGTCAACTCCAACCCCGCGACGATCATGACCGATCCCGAGTTCGCCGACGCCACCTATATCGAGCCGATCACGCCCGATATCGTCGCCAAAATCATCGCCAAGGAACGGCCCGATGCGCTGCTGCCGACGATGGGCGGGCAGACCGCGCTGAACTGCGCGCTGGCGCTGGATGCGGACGGCACGCTGGCGAAATACGGCGTCGAGATGATCGGCGCGAAAGCGGACGCGATCGACAAGGCCGAAAACCGCCAGCGGTTCCGCGATGCGATGACCAGCATCGGGTTGGAAAGCGCCCGCAGCGGCGTCGCCAACACGCTCGAAGAAGCGCGCGTGATCCTCGAACGCACGGGCCTGCCTTCGATCATCCGTCCCAGCTTCACGCTTGGCGGCACGGGCGGCGGGATTGCCTATAACAAGGCGGAATTCGACCAGATCGTGCGCGAAGGCCTCGACGCCTCGCCCACCACCGAAGTGCTGATCGAGGAATCGCTGCTCGGGTGGAAAGAGTTCGAGATGGAGGTGGTGCGCGACCGCAAGGATAACGCGATCATCATCTGCGCCATCGAAAACGTCGATCCCATGGGCGTCCACACCGGCGACAGCATCACGGTCGCCCCGGCGTTGACGCTGACCGACAAGGAATACCAGATCATGCGCAACGCGAGCATTGCTTGCCTGCGCGAAATCGGCGTGGAAACCGGCGGTTCCAACGTGCAGTTCGCGGTCAATCCCAAGGATGGCCGCCTGATCGTGATCGAGATGAACCCGCGCGTGTCGCGCTCATCAGCGCTGGCATCCAAGGCCACCGGCTTCCCCATCGCCCGCGTCGCGGCGAAACTGGCGGTCGGCTACACGCTGGATGAACTCACCAACGAAATCACCGGCGCAACCCCTGCCAGCTTCGAACCGACCATCGATTACGTCGTCACCAAGATCCCGCGTTTCGCCTTCGAAAAGTTCAAGGGCGCGGCGACCGATCTTTCGACCGCGATGAAATCCGTGGGCGAAGTCATGGCGATTGGCCGCAATTTCCAGGAATCCATGCAGAAGGCCCTGCGCGGGTTGGAAACCGGGCTCGACGGGTTCAACCGCGTGATCGAGCTGGAAGGCCAGCCGCGCGATGTCATTAATGCCGCCCTGTCGCGCCGCACGCCTGACCGGCTGCTGAAGGTCGCGCAGGCTTTCCGCGAAGGTCTCAGCGTCGAGGATATCGCCGCCGTCACATTCTACGATCCGTGGTTCCTGCGCCAGATCGAAGGCATCATCGATGCCGAGCGCGAAGTGCAGAAAGATGGCTTGCCCCGCGATGCGGCGGGCCTGCGTCGCTTGAAAGCGATGGGCTTTTCGGACAAGCGCCTTGCCACGCTTGCCGTCCGCTCGGTCGGCGTTGCGGGCGGCATGGGGGAGACGCAGGCCAAGCGTTCCGGCCTGCTCCACGATGCTCTGGTCGCCATGGCCGGTGCCACCAGTGCCGCCGAAGTGCGCGCCTTGCGCCAAAAGCTGGGTGTGAACCCGGTATTCAAACGCATCGACAGCTGCGCTGCCGAGTTCGAGGCGATCACACCCTACATGTATTCGACCTACGAAGCCCCCAGCTTCGGTGAGGCCGAATGCGAGGCCATGCCATCCGACCGCCGCAAGGTCGTGATCCTTGGTGGCGGGCCGAACCGGATCGGGCAGGGGATCGAGTTCGATTACTGCTGCGTCCACGCCTGTTTCGCGCTGGCCGAGCAGGGCTTCGAGACGATCATGGTCAACTGCAACCCCGAAACCGTCTCGACCGATTACGACACATCGGACCGGCTGTATTTCGAGCCGCTGACCGACGAGGACGTGCTGGAAATCCTGCGGGTGGAACAGCAAAACGGCGAACTGGTGGGCGTAATCGTGCAGTTCGGCGGGCAGACCCCGCTGAAACTGGCGCAGGCGCTGGAGGATGCGGGCATCCCGATCCTCGGCACATCGCCCGATGCGATTGACTTGGCCGAAGACCGTGAACGCTTCGCCAAGCTGGTGAGCAAGCTGAAGCTGAAGCAGCCCGATAACGGCATCGCCCGCAGCCGCGATGAAGCCGCTGCTGTGGCAGCACGCATCGGCTATCCGGTGCTGCTGCGCCCGTCCTATGTGCTGGGCGGCCGCGCGATGGAGATCGTCGACAGCGAAGCGCAGCTTGATAACTACATTGCCACCGCGGTGAACGTGTCAGGCGATAGCCCGGTGCTGATCGACCAGTACCTGCGTGACGCCATCGAATGCGATGTCGATGCGCTGTGCGATGGCGAGGAAGTGCGCGTCGCGGGCGTGATGCAGCATATCGAGGAGGCGGGCGTCCATTCGGGCGATAGTGCTTGCACCTTGCCGCCCTATTCGCTGCCGCCCGAAATCATCGCCGAGATGGAACGTCAGGCCGAACTGCTCGCCCATGCATTGAGCGTGGTCGGGCTGATGAACATCCAGTTCGCGGTGAAAGACGGCGAGGTTTACCTGATCGAGGTCAACCCGCGTGCCAGCCGCACGGTGCCCTTTGTCGCCAAGGCGATCGGCCAGCAGGTCGCCAAGATCGCGGCGCGGGTGATGGCGGGCGAAAAGCTGGCCGCCTTCCCGCCGTTCAAGCGTGATCTGCCTTATATGGCGGTGAAAGAAGCAGTGTTCCCGTGGGCGCGCTTCCCCGGTGCCGATCCGGTGCTGAGCCCGGAAATGAAATCGACCGGCGAGGTCATGGGGATCGACGCGAGTTTCGAGGCCGCCTTCCTGAAATCGCAGATCGGGGCCGGGATGATCCTGCCCCGCAGCGGCACGGTGTTCGTTTCGGTCAAGAACACCGACAAGACAGTGATCGTCCCCGCCGTGCGCCGCCTGATCGAAGTGGGCTTCCGCATCATTGCCACCGATGGCACGCAAAGTTTCCTTGCCGAACAGGGCCTTGCGGTAGAACGGGTGAACAAGGTTGCCGAAGGACAGCCGCATATCGTCGACCGCATCATCGACGGCGATATCGCGCTGATCTTCAACACCACCGAAGGTTGGCAATCATTGATGGACAGCAAATCGATCCGTCAGGCAGCGCTTGCCAACAAGGTGCCGTACTACACAACGGCGGCGGGCAGTGTCGCGGCAGCGGCAGCGATTTCGACGATTAGCCCCGATCAGCTTGAAGTCCGGTCGTTGCAGGACTATTATGGAAGCTGACTGAGCCTTCTCCCCCACATCGAAAGCAGTCTGAGCCGTAAAGTTTGAACGGCCGGGTTCGCTTTTCCGATAGACGGGTGGATGTTCGAAAAAACGAACGAAAGAACAGGATGATGGCGACGATGGAAAAGGTTCCGATGCTGGCCGAGGGGTATGAGCGGCTGACTGCTGACCTCAAAATGCTGCGCGAAGAACGCCCGAAAATCGTCGAAGCGATCGAAGAAGCGCGCGCCCACGGCGACCTTTCGGAAAATGCCGAATATCATGCGGCCAAGGAACGCCAGGGCCAGGTCGAAGCCATGATCGGCGACATCGAAGGCATGGTCAGCCGCGCCCAGATCATTGATCCAGCCACGCTTTCGGGCGACCGGATCATCTTTGGCGCAACCGTGACGCTGCTCGATGATAACGACAAGCCGATCAAGTACCAGATCGTCGGCCAGACCGAAGCGGATGCGAACAAGGGCCGCATCTCCTACAGCTCGCCGCTGGCGCGCGCGCTGATCGGCAAGCAGGTGGGTGACGATATCGAAGTGACCGTGCCTTCGGGCGAGCGGTTCTACCACGTCGACAAGATCGAATTCATCTAGCCGCGATCGGGTCTGTCATGCCGATTGCGCCTGTCAGACCCGTTGCCGAACGCCAGCTTGCCGCTCATTTTGTGGCTGAGGGTGCGATCAGCATGGCTGATGCCATTGCCTTTGTTCCGGTGAAGGCAGGCCAGAAGCGGGCATTCGACCGGCTGAAGGGCGCGGATGTGCTCAAGACAGACGGGCAAGGGCGCTGGTATCTGGATGAGGCGAAATGGGGCAAACATCGCTCCGATCGCCGCACGCGAGCGGTGCTGACCATGCTTGCCGTGGCCGCTGCCGGAGCTTTCGCAGCGCTGCGCTAGGTCGATCTAGACCCCGTCTAGACCCCCTCTAGCCTCGTTTAGACCCCTGTTAGACCCTGTCCCGGCCCGCTCTGTCCGGTGTTTCACGTGAAACATTACGGCAAACGGGCAGGGATGGCCTCAGTCTTCAGGCGTCAGCAGCTTGTGGATGTGAACCACCACATACTTCATCTCGGCATCGTCAACTGTGCGCTGCGCCTGTGCGCGCCATGCCTCGACCGCGGCCTCATACGAACTGTAGACGCCGACAACGTGGATGCTTTCCGGATCCTGGAACTCGATCGCGCGCGGATCGGTCACGCGTCCGCCCATCACGAGGTGGAGCCGCTGGGAGGGGGTGGTTTCTGCCATGATACAAGCCCTTGGGGAGGAAGGATGGGCGCCCCCTTAACGCCTGCTGCGCCAAGGGCAAGCCTCCCTCCGCGAAAATGCCTGTCAGCGGTTGGTCTTGCGCTTGATATCGGCGACCACGCTATCGGCCTTCGCACGCGACTTTCGGGCCAGATCGCGCACCTGCGTGCTGGCCGTATCGGTGAGTTCACCGGCGCGGTTTTGCCCTGCGCGTGCGGCATCGGCAGCTTCGTCCATTGCCGTCATGATATAGCCGATCACAGCTTCGCCGAGCATGACGCCAATCCGCGAACCGCCGCGAGATGTTACCCCCTTCACGCTGGAGGACGCGGTTGAAGCAGCACCGCTAACCGCGTCGGTGGCGCTGTTCACCACGCGGCGGGCAACCTGCCGGCCGGGACGGGTGAGCAGGCCGATGACAAGTCCTGCCGCTACCGCGCCACCGATCACGGTCAGCGGGTGGGCCTTGGTATATTCCACTGCCGCATCAGTTGCTTCACGCGCCTGATCGGCGAGGGTGCGGTCGGCATTGCGGCGCTCAGCCGCGTCGATCCGGGCACGCAAGCTATCACGCTTGCTGTCGGCGGGGATGGGGGGCTGGTCGGTCATTCGGGGTCTCCTTCGGTCGCGGGGGAGGCAAGCGTGTTGCCGTCGTCGTCTCTGGCTAGGTCCTCGTCATCAGACCCGACGATTTCATCGAGCCAATCGAGGATGGGGCCGCGGGTAAACCACAGCACGATCACACCGACCAGCAGCGCCACCCAGCCTTTCTGGTCGCCAACCTGTTTGATCAGATCATCGGCTCCGGTGCGGATCCGCTGGCTGACGGTGCTAGTAACGCCTGACGATACCCGGCTTGTAATGCTCTGTTCGCTCAGGCTTTCGCGCAGCCGCTCGACGTCATCGACCAGAACTGCGCGGGCGGCATCGCGCAACGCGCGGTCTTCGATGAAGCGTTGGGGCAGACGGTTCATGGCGTATCATCCGATCCGAACATTGCGCCAACCTGCTTGCCACTGCCGATCGCGGAATAGACCAGCACGGCAACACCAATCAGCAGCACCCCGACCACAATCGCAATCGCGCCCCAGATTGTCACATACGGGGCAAGCGCTATAACGACACCCACAGCCAGAGCGATCAGCGCGATGTGCAGCAGCACCAGTGCCAGAACCAATAGCACCAGCGATCTGCCAGCCAGTTTTCCCGCCAACTGTGCACGGGTTTTCTGAAAGGCGACCTCTGCTTCCGCGTAGAGGCGCGCATCTTCGACGAGTGCGCTTATGTCATCACGCAGTTCGGAAAAGCCGCTTTCGCCTTCGCCATCCATATTTTCCGGAAGCGCTGGTTCGCTTCCGGGAATTTCGGCAAGATCATCCAGCGGCCGCAGCGGGCCGGGTTCGTTGTTATCCATCACGTATCCCTGCCAACGCCAGCCTGCGATCAGCTCCGCTTGCTGGTGAACAGACGGGCGATGAAAAAGCCGACCACAGCGGCAACACCCACGGCAACGCCGGGGCTTTTGCGCACCATGGTGCGGGCATCTTCGCCAAGTTCCTCGACGCTCTTGGCTTCCAGCTTGGCCGATGTTTCTGCCAGCGTGCGCGAAGCCTTCCGGGCGTAGTCGCCGTATTGTTCGCCCAGCTTTTCATCGATCTGGGTGGCGCTTTCGCCCACAACCTTGCCGAGCGAGGCGATAGCATCGCTGGCAACCTGCTTGCCTTCGACCGCAAGATCGCCCGCCTTGCCCATGGCCTGTTCGCCGTATACCTTGGCTTCGCTGACCAGATCGGTGCCCTTACCCTTGGCCTGTGTGCTTACAGCACCAAGGCGGTTTTCAGCTTCGGAGCGAAGCGCCGCTGCGCCCGCCTTTGCTTCTTCAAGCGCAGCGTTGAAACGAGTCTTGGCTTCGACGACGGGGGGTGATGCGGAAGTGGATCCAGCGCTTGTCGCAGCGGTCTTCACCGGATTTGCCTTGACCGATGTCTTTGATTTGGTGGCGCCGCCCTTGGCCGGGGCCGAAGGGGTCTTGCGGGCCTTGGGGGTCACTGCGCCATTGGTGGTTTCGTTTGCCATTGTCATGCTCTCATCAACTATGTGTTCGTATGCAGGACTGAAGTGCGCTTGCGCGGAAATGTTCCAAAGCATAGGGCCATGACCACCAAGGCGCACCCAGAATCATCCAAAAGTGTCTTACTAAACTACTACACATTCCTGCTGGAGCCAAACATGACTGCCATCATCGATCTGCACGGCCGCGAAATTCTCGACAGCCGCGGAAATCCCACTGTGGAGGTGGATGTGCTGCTGGATGATGGCAGTTTCGGGCGTGCGGCTGTGCCCTCCGGCGCATCGACCGGCGCGCACGAGGCGGTGGAATTGCGTGACGGCGATGCCGCGCGCTACCTCGGCAAGGGCGTCCTCAAGGCGGTGGAAGCCGTCAACACCGAAATCCGCGAACTGCTGGTCGACAATTTCGATGCCGAAGACCAGCGCGACATCGATCTGTCGCTGATCGCGCTTGATGGCACTGCCAACAAGGCCCGTCTGGGCGCGAACGCGATCCTGGGCACATCGCTGGCGGTGGCCAAGGCGGCAGCGAATGCTCGCGGGTTGCCGCTCTATTCCTATCTTGGCGGTGTGTCGGCCCACGTGCTCCCGGTGCCGATGATGAATATCATCAACGGTGGCGAGCATGCTGACAACCCGATCGATATTCAGGAATTCATGATCATGCCCGTCGGTGCGGATAGCCTCGCCGAAGCGGTTCGCTGGGGGGCGGAAGTGTTCCACACCCTGAAAAAGGGGCTCGCGCAGAAGGGCTTGGCCACCAGCGTCGGCGACGAAGGCGGCTTCGCACCCGATCTCGCCAGCACCCGCGCTGCGCTCGATTTCATCATGGAATCGATTGCCAAGGCCGGGTTCAAGCCGGGCGAAGATATCGTGCTGGCGCTCGATTGTGCCGCGACCGAGTTCTTCAAGAACGGCAAATACGAAATTTCGGGCGAGGGGCTAAGCCTTTCGCCCGAAGAGATGGCCGATTACCTCGCCAAGCTCACTGCTGAATATCCGATCCGGTCAATCGAGGACGGAATGAGCGAGGATGATTTCGCGGGTTGGGCCGCGCTGACCGCGAAGATCGGGCACAATGTCCAATTGGTGGGTGATGATCTGTTCGTGACCAACCCCGCGCGCCTTTCCGACGGTATCGCCAAGGGGCTGGCCAATTCGCTGCTGGTCAAGGTCAACCAGATCGGCACGCTGACGGAAACATTGGCCGCGGTCGATATGGCGCACCGGGCGCGTTACACGTGTGTGATGAGCCACCGTTCGGGCGAAACCGAGGATGCGACGATTGCCGATCTGGCGGTTGCCACCAACTGCGGGCAGATCAAGACCGGATCGCTTGCGCGGTCCGACCGGCTTGCGAAATATAACCAGCTGATCCGCATTGAGGAAGAGCTGGGCGACAGCGCGATCTATGCCGGGCGTGGTTGTTTCGGAGGGCGATGCTGAATAGCGTTATCCAGACAGGGGCGGAGGTTAACTTCCCGCTTCGGCCTCTGCATCGAAAAACCGTTCCATAGCTGCGAGCCCAGCCTTTGACAGGCGCACCAGCACCCGGCGGTTATCGTCAGCATCGTTTTCGCGCTGGATCAGGCCTTCATCGGCCAGCACACCCAGCCAACGCAGTCCGGTGGTGGCTGGAGATGCGGAACCGATGCACGCGCTTGATACAGAAACCGCCTTGCCTTCGGCGTGAGCGATGAACAGATCGAGCAGGATGTCCCAGGCAGGCTCTCCGAACAGGTCGGGATTGCCGAAAATAGCTGCCCGTTTGCGCCGCAATGCATATGCCTTGCGCGCCAGAGCAAGATGGGTGCAGGTACTGCGAGCGGCGCGCGGGGAAGGGCGGTCAATCACCGCGTCTTCACGCTCAGGCAGCAATGCCGCTTTTCGCAGGCGCAAGGCGATGGCCATCAATTCATCGGCGAGAGGATCAAGCACTGCCTGTTGTTCTGCAAGGCTGCACTCTTGACGCGAATGCGCGGCATCGCCTGATATCTCGCCCATCCGTTCGCCTCCGGGTAATTCCCGGCCCTGTCAGGCCCTGTTGTTTCTCCGGGCAAACATAGGGTTAAATGCTTGGTCTGGCTTTACGGGTAAATACGGAGTGCGCTGTTTAAATGGGGGAAATCGGCACGGTGCAAAGACTACAGGCGGCGCGCGCAGTCTAACCTGAGTTGCTGGATGGCTGCATCGAGATGGGCCGCTGCAATTCGAAATCCGGCCCCATCAAGGGCTGATAGCTGGTCTTCGAGAACGCCAATAATGGAAGCTACGCCATGGTCGCCCGGCGCGTCCGAAGTCTTGTGTTGCACTGTGTGATTCCATTTTATCTGTCAGGCTACCCACCCGCGCGACCTGCGGGCGATGACGGTAGTTGCTGATCCGTTATCGCGTTAATCCCTTATGGATATCTACAGAGGGAAACTACGTATTTCGGACCCGGGCCCGAAATGGGACACAATGTTGCAACCAGAGCGAAGTGGCAGCTTTACTGTCAGCGGAACCGCTCTTGCAGAGCCATCAACGCGAGCGCGGCCTTGGCTGCCTCGCCGCCCTTGTCCTTCTGCGCCGGATCGGCCCGCACCAGCGCCTGCGCTTCGTTTTCGACTGTGAGGATACCGTTGCCGATGGCGATGCTGTCCATTGTCAGGGCCATGATCGCGCGCGCACTTTCGCCGGCCACGATTTCGAAATGATAGGTTTCGCCGCGGATCACGACGCCGATGGCGACGAAGCCATCATATTGGTCACTTTCGGCAGCCAGAGCGATGGCGCCGGGGATTTCCAGCGCGCCGGGTACCGTCAATACCTCGACCTTATGCCCCGCCGCTTCGAGCGCGCCGCGGGCGCCCGCAATCAGCATATCGTTCAGGTGCGCATAGAATCGCGCTTCGACAATCAGGATACGGGCCATGGGGTTACTCCGGAATGGGGTGGTGATCGGTGATGGTCAGGCCGAAGCCTTCGAGCGCAACCAGATCGGGACGGCTGTTCGATAACAGCACCATATCCGAAACGCCGAGATCGACGAGGATCTGCGAGCCGATGCCGATACTGCGCAATTCCTCGTCGCGGCTCCATTCGCCTGTGCCGACGCGGCCAGTCAGGATCACGATGACGCCTGAGCCATGCACTCCGATAGCCTGCATCGCGCGTTGCAGCGTGCGCTTGCGTGCGCCCGGCGCACCCAAGACGTCATCGAAAACCGAGATCGGATGAACACGGGCGAGGGTAGGTTCGCCCGGCACGACGTGCCCCTTTTGCAAGACGTAAGCCTCGTTACCT
This sequence comes from Porphyrobacter sp. AAP60, assembly GCF_001296025.1. Classification (GTDB taxonomy): domain Bacteria; phylum Pseudomonadota; class Alphaproteobacteria; order Sphingomonadales; family Sphingomonadaceae; genus Erythrobacter. The sequence continues at coordinate 479,056 of NZ_LJHV01000002.1, forward strand.
TCCACCCGGTTACGATAGGTGATCATCCGCCACTGGCCACCATAATCCGAGGTGAAGCTGCGTTCTCCCAAGCGTTCGACCAGATGATCGTTGCGCATCCGATAGGCGATCAGATCGCGGATCGTACCGATTTTCAGATCATGTTTGCGGGCGAATTTCACCAGATCGTCAAGCCGAGCCATAGTGCCATCATCGTTCATGATCTCGCAGATGACGCCCGAAGGATTGAGGCCGGCAAGCCGCGAAATATCGACCGCTGCCTCTGTGTGCCCGGCGCGCACAAGCGTGCCGCCGTCGCGCGCCATGAGCGGGAAGACGTGGCCAGGGGTTACGATATCATCGGCGCCCTTGGTTGAATCGATGGCGACAGAAACGGTGCGTGCCCGGTCAGCCGCGGAAATTCCAGTGGTAACGCCTTCCTTCGCCTCGATCGAAATCGTGAAGGCTGTCTGCATCGATTCCTTATTGTTGCGGCTCATCGGCTCAAGGCCAAGTTGGTCGACCCGCGCCTTGGCAAGCGCGAGGCAGATCAAGCCGCGCCCGTGGGTCGCCATGAAATTGATCGCCTGCGGGGTAGCCATCTGCGCAGGTATGATGAGATCGCCCTCGTTTTCGCGGTCCTCGTCATCGACCAGAATATACATTCGCCCGTTCCGGGCCTCGTCGATGATTTCCTCGATCGTAGCGAGGACGGGACGGTCGCTGTTGGCCTCGAGAAAGGCGTCGAGCTTGGCGAGGGTTTCAGCGGTCGGGTTCCAGGCGTCTTCAGCGCAGTCACGCAGAGTATTGGCGTGCAACCCTGCAGCGCGGGCCAACCCGGCCTTGGTCATTGTACCCGATGTGACAAGTTCGCGAACGCGTGTGATGAGCGATGTGTTCATGCGCGCCAGATATCACACCGCAATGTGATTGCAAGCAACAGGCGCATGGCAAAATTGATACCGGCAATGCTAAGCAGGGCGCCTACGCCCAAGCGGGTGTTTTAGATCGTCTAATGTGAAAGGGTGGTGGACGCACTAGGGCTCGAACCTAGGACCCGCTGATTAAGAGTCAGCTGCTCTACCAACTGAGCTATGCGTCCATTCCGAACTGGTCGGAGATGCGAATTGGGGTGGCAAGGCCGTAACCCGATTCGCGTGAGGCGCTGCATTTAGCGTGTCACAGCTTGTTGGCAAGGGGCTAATCGCGTGCGGGTTCTGATCAGCTGGAGAAGCCGCGTCGCGGCGCTTTGCTGTTCCAGCGGTTCACCATCATCAGCAGGCCGATGCAGATCATGTTGGTCATCATGGATGATCCGCCGTGGCTCATCCATGGTAAAGGGATGCCCTTGGCGGGCGCCATGCCCATTACCATCAGCAGGTTGATGGCGATATAGAAGAAGATCGTTGCCGTCGCGCCGGCAGCCAACAGCGCGCAGAACCGGTCTTGCGATTGGCTCGACACCTTCCACCCCCAGCGCAGGATCAATGTGTACATCGCCAAAACGAATATGCCGCCAACCAGACCCCATTCCTCGGCCATGGTGGCGAAGACGAAATCTGTATGGGGTTCCGGCAGATAGTTGAGATGGCTCTGTGTGCCGTTATTGAATCCCTTGCCGAATATCCCACCCGATCCGATCGCAATCTTGGATTGGGCAATGTGGTATCCTGCCCCCAACGGATCACTTTCCGGATCGAGAAACGTAGTCACGCGCGCACGTTGGTAATCGTGGAGGGCGAAGAAATAGACCAGCGGTGTCGCGGCCACAGCGGTGCCACCCGCCAGCAGGAACCACCATAGCGGCAGTCCCGCAAGGAACATCACCACCACGCCGCCAAACGCGATGGCAACCGATGTGCCGAGATCAGGCTGCAACAGCACAAGGCCAATTGGCAGTGCGATAAGCATCCCCGAAGGGACCAGTGAACGCCACGTGCCAACCAGCCCCAGCGGCAGGGTTTCGTAAAAGCGTGCCATCGCCAGCACAACTGCGGGCTTCATCAATTCCGATGGCTGAATGCGGATCGGCCCGAATTCAAGCCAGCGCTGGCTCCCGCCCTTGACCGCGCCGACCACCTCGACGCCGAGCAGCAGCAGCAGGACCCCCACATAGGCGGGATAGGTCAGCAACCTTACTGCATCACGTGGCATAGCAGCGATCACGCCGGTCATCACCGCAAACACCAGAAAGCGAATGAAGTGGGAGGCCGCAAAGGGATGCATGGCGCCGCCGCCAGCGGAATAGAGCACTAGTCCGCCGAACGATGTCAGCAGCACCAGCGGGATCAGCATTTCCCAAGGCTGCCGGGCAATCGGCTCCGGAACGATACCAAGCGGGCCGATCGCGCTCACTGGCTTGTCTCCGGGGTTGGGGGCGGGGCGGCAACTGGCGATGGCGTGGGCGCTGTCTCAGCGGGGACAGCTGGCGGCGCCGCGCGCGGAGGGGCCGACGGGTTTGCTTCGGGGCGGGGCGCAATCGCTTCGGTCGCGATCGATTCGGTCTGGGTGGCCGCCGCGCGCGCTTCCGCCTCGACGCGGTCAAAGATTTCCTCTTCACGGCGCGGTGCCCGACTGACCGTTGCGCCGCGCGCAGCAGCATAGGCGGAATAGCGCGCATCCAGCCGTTGCTGTGCAGTGCCGCCCCACTGCTTTTCCAACGCGCCGAGAGCTTCGAGCCCCTTCGCGGGATTGAACATGAAAGTCATCACATCGCGCGCAATCGGATAGGCCGCGCCCGATCCGCCGCCATGTTCGATAACCACTGCACCAGCATAGCGAGGGTTGTCATAGGGGGCGAAGAAGATGAAAAGGCCGTGGTCACGGTACTTCCATGGCCCGGTTTTTCCGTTCGATATGCTGAGCGATACGACCTGAGCGGTGCCGGTCTTGCCAGCCATCTGGATGCCATCAACAGGCAAGCGCGCGCGGCCCGCCGTACCGGGGCCGTTGACGACATCGCTCATCGCCTGGCGAACATATTCCACCTGATCGGTCGGAAAATCGATTTTGTCGAAACCCTGCGGCTTGGTGTTCAGCGTCAGTCGCGGCATCACATGACGGCCCGTGGCCAGGCGCGATGCCATCACAGCCAACTGCAACGGGCTCGAGAGCATGTAGCCCTGGCCGATAGTGGCATTGACCGTATCGAAGGTCTGCCATTCGCGGCCCCACTTTGCCATTTTCCATGCCGGATCGGGCACTGTGCCATAAAACTGACTGGTGACGGGCAATGGAAACTCCTGCCCCATCCCGCATCGTCGGGCCATCGCCGCAATCGGGTCCATGCCGACACGTTGGGCCATGGCATAAAAATAGACGTCGCAGCTCTGATAGATGCCCTTGGCCATGTCGACCGCGCCGTGGCCGCGCCGGTTCCAGCAGCCGAACACACGATTGCCAACGCGCAGACCGCCGCCGCAAAATACTGTCTCGCCTGGATCAACACCCGCTTGCATCAGCGCCATCGACACCATCGGCTTGACGGTCGACCCCGGTGGATAAAGGCCTTTCAGCACCTTGTTGCGCAGCGGCACGCGGTCATCCTCGCGCAGCATGGCATATTCGACCCCGCCGATTCCGTCAGAGAAGGAATTGGGATCAAAGCTGGGCATTGATGCCATGCACATGAGATCGCCCGAACGGCAGTCCATCACCACCACCGATCCGCTTTCCAGTCCGATGCGGCGTGCAGCATAATCCTGCAACGGTCCATCGATGGTCAGCCGGACAGGCGCGCCCTGAATGTCCTCGCGCGTTTCAAGGTCGCGTACGATCCGGCCACTCGCGGTCACTTCGACCCGCCGGGCTCCGGGGACACCGCGCAGTTCCTTTTCGAATTGCTTTTCCAGCCCGTCTTTTCCGATCTTGTATCCCGGTGTGATCAGGATCGGATTGGGGTCTTTTTCATATTCTTCGGCGGATGCCGGGCCGACGTAGCCGATCAGGTGGCCGACGCTGGAGGCAGTAGGGTAGAAACGCGAAAAGCCCCGCTGGGGTACGACGCCTGGAAGATCGGGCAAGCGCACGCTCAATGAAGCGAATTGTTCATAGTTCAGTCCGCTGGCGACTTCTACAGGGGCGAAACCGCGCGACGTTGCGACCTTATCCTTGATGTCGGCAATCCGGCTTGGCGCAAGCGAAAGCAATTCGCCCAGCTGATCGATGGTGGCATCAGGATTGCGCAATCGTTCGGGAATCAGATCGACGCGGAAATCGGCGCGGTTTGATGCCAGCGGCGCGCCGTCGCGATCAAGGATCCAACCCCGGCGCGGCGGAATCAACGTCAGATTGACGCGATTGCTTTCGGATTCCAGCCGGTACTTTTCGTTTTGCGTCACCGCCAGATAACCAAGCCGCAGCGCCAGCAGCACCCCGATCCCGCCCTGCACCGCGCCAATGACCACAGCCCGCCGATCGAAACTGCTGCGCAGGATCGAGGCGTTGATAACTCGTGAAGGGCGCTGCGGCCCATCGCGCAAAAACGGAATTTTCATCAGTTGATGACCCGCGCCCGCGCAAGCCTGAAGCGATCAAGACTGGCGACCATACGCGCCATTATCGGATAGAGCAGGATCGACAGCAAGGCCTGCGGTAAGGCCACCAACAGCATTTCCCGTGTGAAGGGCGCACCTGAAACCAGCAGCATCGCCAGCCAGTAGGCAAGGGCGATTGTGCCGGCGGTAAACCAGTCCTGCCAGAACCCGCGCCAGGGGAAACGGTTTTCGATCACTTCGATGGCGATCAGAGCGAGTGACCACAGCAGGATTGCGCTGCCAAAAGGTTGGCCGCTGAACAGATCATCAAACGCGCCAAGCGGGCCACCGGCCCACAACGGCAGGAGACCGGGACGCACCAACCGCCAGCCCAGAAGCATCAGAAAAGCCAGCGACGGCAAAAGCGGCATCATGTCCGCCACCAGCAGAACCGGTAGGATCGACGCCAGCATGATCGAGACATATGGAACGCTGCGCACCCGCCACGGATCCGGCGCACGGTTTATCCGCTTGCCGTAAATGTCCGAGCGGGCGCGAGAGTCCAGCCGCTCCATCACTCAGCGTCCGGGGTTGCACTGGCTGAAGTTGTTGAAGAGGGGAGGGCTTCTCCGGCTGCCTGCGCATCCGATCCTGAAAGGACCGCGACTGCTGCGGGCTGGTGCACTGGTTCGATGGCAACAAAGTTTGTTGCCGCAGGTTCGGCCACCAGCCGGGCGATTCCGCCATCGGGTGTAATGCTGCTGATCACTGCGACCGCGACGCCAGGGCGATAATATCCGCCTGCACCGCTGGTTACCATCAAATCACCGACCTTGAGCGGATTGACACCAAGGTTGACCAGCCGCACCCGCAGCAGGCCATCGCCGCGGCCTTCGGCAAAGGCAATGACATCGCCCTTTGCTCGCCGCACAGGCAGCACGCTTTCGCTATCGGTAAGCAGCAATACACGCGCCGATCCACGCCCGGTTTCGAGCACACGTCCGATGACTCCACGTTCGGAAATGACCGGCATTCCGGGTTTCACACCACTGCCGGAACCGGCGCTGAGGTAAGCGTGGCGGCGCGCACTGGTTGCTGTCGATCCGACAAGCCGCGCCACTGCAACCGGCTTTGCCTCCGTCTCCTTCAGGCCCAGCAGGCCTTTGAGCCGCCGATTCTCGGACTCGACTGCTTCGGCTTCGGCCAGCCGGATGCGGGCGATTTCCACCTCCTCGCGCAGCACCGCGTTCTGCTGTCCGGCGTTGAAATAGCCGCTTATGCCGGCAAACAACCCCTGCGACTGGTTGCGCACTGCTGCGCTGCCGCTGCCGACCGGTGCCACGACATCGCTCGCCGCACCGCGCAGCGGCGCAAAAGCCGCAGGCTGCCACAGCGACAGCAGCAGCAATCCCAACCCGATCACCACCATTACCCCGGCTACGAGATAGCCGGTGAACAGCGAGAATTGTGCTTTTTTGGAAAAGCCCGACCGGCGCGATGAGGGGGGCGCCATGGCTTAAAATCCCTTCTGCCGGTTTTCCCGGCCCAAGCTGGAACGCCTTACGCGGTCATCAGCACGCCGCGATAGATCGGGTCTTCCATCGCACGGCCGGTACCGATGGCAACACACAGGAGCGGATCTTCCGCGACCGAGACCGGCAGGCCGGTTTCCTCGCGCAGATGTTCGTCCAGACGGCGGATCAGCGCGCCGCCGCCGGTCAGCACAATGCCCTGATCGACAATATCGGCGGCGAGTTCCGGCGCGGTGTTTTCCAAGGCGATGCGCACGCCTTCGACGATTGCGCCGATCGGTTCGCTCAACGCTTCGGCGACGTGGGCCTGATTGATCGTGATTTCCTTGGGAACGCCGTTGACCAGATCGCGGCCCTTGAGCGTGATCGTTTCGCCGATCCCGTCTTCCGGGATCATGGCGATGCCGTAATCCTTCTTGATCCGTTCTGCGGTGGCATCACCGATCAGCAGGTTGTGGTGGCGGCGAACGTAGCTGACGATGGCTTCGTCCATCTTGTCGCCCCCGGTGCGCACCGAAGTGGTGTAGGCAAGGCCGCGCAAGCTGAGCACGGCAACTTCCGTCGTTCCGCCTCCAATATCGACCACCATCGAGCCGACAGGTTCGGTCACGGGCATATCCGCGCCGATTGCAGCAGCCATCGGTTCAAGGATCAGGTGCACATCCGATGCACCAGCGTTCGAAGCTGCATCGCGGATCGCACGGCGTTCCACCGAGGTCGAACCCGAAGGCACACAAATCACGATTTCCGGGTAGCGGAACATGCTTTTCTTGCCGTGCACCTTCTGGATGAAGTGCTTGATCATCTGTTCGGCCACTTCGATGTCAGCGATCACGCCGTCACGCAACGGGCGGATTGCCTCGATGCTGTCGGGGGTCTTGCCCATCATCATCTTCGCATCATTGCCGACCGCTTTTACGCGGCGGATGCCGTTGATCGTTTCGATTGCGACCACCGAAGGTTCATTGAGCACGATCCCCTGATCCTGCACGTAAACCAGCGTGTTCGCGGTTCCGAGATCGATCGCCATGTTTTGCGAACGGAAGCTGAAGAAGTTGGACAGAAAACTCATCGGTGGTGGTGTTCCAGTGGTGGTGGGCCGGCAAGTTGCACACGCGGTCGCTGCGGAAGAAATCGACCCTGTTATGACAACACACCGCGCGCCTAGCGAATCCGCAGGCAAAACGCCAAAATATTTGTCCACCGCCTTGGTGATTTCTGGGGGTTGGGCCTCGAATTTGCGACTGCCGAAGGCTAGCGTGCGACAAATGCCCGAAATCCGCCGTCTCCCGTCTGCTTTGGTGAACCGTATTGCCGCGGGAGAGGTCGTCGAACGCCCCGCTGCGGCGCTCAAAGAGCTGGTCGAGAACGCGATTGATGCCGGGGCGCGCCGAATCGGGGTGACGCTGGTTGATGGCGGGCTGCAACGTATCGAGGTGGTCGATGATGGCTGCGGGATGGGTCCGGAGGCGATGGCATTGGCGCTGGAACGCCATGCCACATCCAAGCTGCCCGATTCGCTGATCGGGCCTGAGGGCGCAATCGAGCTGGTGACCACGCTCGGCTTTCGCGGGGAGGCCTTGCCTTCCATCGCCAGCGTGGCGCGCCTCACCATCGAAAGCCGAGAACCTGGCGCTGCAGAAGGCTGGCGGCGGGTTGTGGATCACGGCGCAGTGCTGGCCGATGAACCTGCCGCACTACCGCATGGAACGCGGGTGCGGGTGGAAGAACTGTTCGCAAGGGTGCCGGCCCGGCGCAAGTTCCTGCGCACGGCGCGGAGTGAATATGCCGCGTGTCTGGATGTGGTGCGACGTTTGGCGATGGCCCGGCCCGATGTGGGCTTCACGCTGGAGACGCTCAAAGAAGACGGGGGCGGCGACGCTGGCAAGCGAACGGTGCTTTCCTTGCAAGCTGGCGAGGAACTGGCGGTGCGCGTTGCACGCATTATCTCGCACGAGTTGAAGGACAATTCGGTTGCCATCGAACTGGTGCGGGAAACGCCTCACGGGGCGATGCGGTTGACCGGGGTCGCGGGGCTGCCGACTTACAACCGCGGGGTGGCCGATCACCAGTACCTGTTCGTCAATGGTCGTCCGGTCAAAGACCGGCTGCTGGTGGGCGCGGTGCGCGGGGCCTACGCCGACATGCTGGCGCGCGATCGCCACGCTGTGCTGGCGCTGTTCCTCGACCTGCCGCCGCCCGATGTCGATGTAAATGTCCACCCGGCCAAGACCGAGGTGCGGTTCCGTGATGCAGCGGGAGTGCGCGGGTTTATTGTGAGCGGGCTCAGGCAGGCGCTTGGGACCGGGGATCGGCGCAGCGCACAAGGCCCGGATCGCGGCGCAATGGCGCGCTGGCAGGCAGAGCCGATTATTTCGGAAGCTACGGTTTCTCCTGCACTCTCGAGCATTTTTTCCGGCCGCGACTGGAACGCACCGCAGCAACGGCTTGGCGAAGCGCACAGCGGTTGGAACGCCCCCCTTGCGCAGCCACAGGGCCGCGCCGAGGAAGCCGCCCCCTTGCCAGAAGAAGCAGCGCAATATCCGTTGGGCATGGCGCGCGGGCAAGTTGCCAATACCTATATCGTCGCCGAATCCGCCGATGGGCTGGTGCTGGTCGACCAGCACGCCGCGCACGAACGCCTGGTGCTCGAGCGCTTGCGCGCCGCCGGTGCCGGGGAGGATAACCGCCGCAGCCAAGCCCTGCTGTTGCCCGATGTGGTCGAGCTGGACGAGGTCGATTGCGACCGCCTGGAAGACGCCGCCGAGGGACTGGCGCGCTTTGGTTTGGTGATAGAGCGCTTTGGCCCGTCCGCGATGCTGGTGCGCGCAGTCCCGGCTGCAATCGCCAAAGCGGACAGCGTAAAGCTGCTGCGCGACTTGGCTGACGATATCGCCAAGCACGGCAAGCAGGAAGATTGCGGCGCATTGTTGCTGGCCGAACGGCTTGAACTGGTGCTGGCGACGATGGCCTGCCACGGATCGGTGCGGGCAGGGCGGGTTCTCAGCGTGGCGGAGATGAACGCCCTGCTACGCGAAATGGAGGCAACGCCGCGCTCAGGCCAATGCAACCATGGACGGCCGACGTGGGTGAAGCTGTCCATGGAAGATGTCGAAAAGCTGTTCGGGCGGCATTAGCGCGCAGTGGCCCGGGCCGCACCATCAATCCATTCGAAACTTCGGAATGCGTGTATCGGGGTCGATTTCGGGGATGATGCGATAGCGCGACAGGATCAGGCTGAAGAAGCCGAAGGTCAACAGACCCAACGCCGTGAGGGTAAACAGGAAGCCCGTGCCAGCGAGATCGGCCAGTGCCGTTCCAAGCGATCGGACGCCGTCCGCACCGCTAGCCATAAAGCCGGCCTTGATCAGCGACCATCCGATTACGGCATAAACCACGCCGCGCGCTGTAAAGCCGATACGGCCCAATGTGCAGGTGAAAGACGGGGCTGATCCCGCAATGCGTTGCATGAATTCGGCTGTGACAGCGTTTTTGAATTGAAACAGCGACGTAAGGAAAAATGCGAGACCCAGGGCGCCCAAGGCTATCTCGCCGAGAGGCAGCCCAAGCACACCTGCGGCCGCATCCTGCGCACCATCACCCGAGCCTTCCGATGCGCCGGTTGCAAATTTGTACGCTGTCCATGCCAATGCAAGGTGGCCGATGCCGGAGCCTGCATGACCGATCCGCTTGCCCCATCCGGTCGCATCGGAACCATTGTTTTCGATGTCGACAACGGGTGAGGCAAACCGGAACAAGGCGTAAGCCACAAGGCCTACCACCATCACCCACAGAACAGCGGTACCGGCGGGAAAGTCCTCGATGGCGCGGAAGATGCCTTGGGTGCCTTCGCTTATTGCGCTTGCACTGGTCAAGGCAAGGAAACCCAGCATCACGTACAGCAACGCGCGCGAAAGGTATCCGGCCCGCACCAGCCATTCGAATTTCTCGGATTTATCGATCACTAACACGTTCCCGGTTCAGTTTGAGCCGGGCAAACAGGATGGGGGCCGCCGATGTTCCAATTTAGCTCTCCGATTGTGAGGGAAAGCGTGAAATCGGGTCAGAAAACTTATCGCCTCAGGGCGTCAGCAAGGTCTTCCAGTTTGCCATCGGCATAGGGATCCTGCGGCAACCCGATCGCCGCGCGCAGCAGTGCGGCAACGGCGACGTTGTCGAACACCTGCATTCGCTGTTCTTCGGCAAAGGCCGGACCATGGGCGATGAACAGCGCCAGCATTTCGGGATCAGCATTGTCATATCCATGCGCGCCGCCCGACACGGGGTAGTTCGGCTCACCCGACAAGATCGTCCAGCCGTTCTCAGCAATGCAGATGATCGCAGCCACGCGCGGGTTGGAACCATAATTGAGGCGTGCCGGAAGGCCTTCCTTGCGGGTGCAGGTCATGTGTTCATGCGGCACCAATAGTGCGTTGGCGACACGATCGTCGGTGCCGGTGACAGGCTCGATGGCGGCGTAAGGCCCTGTCTCGACGGCTATGTAGCTGGCCCGGTCAATCAGGGTGTCGAGCTGGATCACCCGCGTCTCGTCCACCTGTCGCATCCCGTGGTCGGCGACGATTACCCAGTTGACCGCAATCCCCAGTGCCTTTGCGCCATCGACCAGATCGCCGACCCGTGCGTCGACCTCTGCAATGGCTGCGTTCGCTTCTGCACTGTCGGGGCCGAAACGGTGTCCCTGCGTATCGACCGTGTCGAAATAGATCGTCGCGAAGGCGGGACGCAGGCTTGCAGGGCGGCGCAGCCAGTCGATCAGCGTATTCACCCGCTGCACGTTGGTGACATTCTGGTCGAAGCGCATCCAGTCGCTAGGGCGCAGCCCCTCGTAAGGCACTTCGCTGCCAGGCCAGAACATCGTTGCGGTGCGAATGCCGGCGCGTTCGGCGGTGACCCATACCGGCTCGGCCTCGTCCCACCAAAAGGGATCGAGCGCCTGCCGCGCATTGCCCAAGCTGAATATTTGTCCCGGGCGGCGCGGGTCGATCATCGAATTGCCGACGATGCCGTTGCGATCGGGCACTTTGCCGGTGACGATGGCGTAGTGGTTGGGGAAAGTCTTGGTCGGAAAGCTCGGCCGCATCGCGCCGCTCGCACCCTCCGCCGCCAGCGCGGACAGGCGCGGGGTCATGTTGCGGTCCAGATAATCAGGCCGAAACCCGTCGATCCCGACAAGTACGGTGACAATTTGAGGAGTTTCCTGCGCCGCTGCGGAGACGGGCAGCAGCAGGCAGGCGAGCAGGATCAGGATGTGGCGCATGACTGGTCTCCTATGGGCGGCGCGCGACAATTGCGAGACGGTGCACCCCGCGCCGGGTCTCAGACGTTGAACTTGAACAGCAGCACGTCACCGTCCTGCACGACATATTCCTTGCCTTCCTGCCGCAGTTTGCCCGCTTCTTTCGCGCCCGCTTCGCCGCCCAGCGCCACGTAATCATCATAGGCAATCGTTTCGGCGCGGATGAAGCCGCGTTCGAAATCGGTGTGAATTTCGCCCGCCGCCTGCGGAGCTTTGGCGCCATCGGGGAAAGTCCACGCGCGCGCTTCCTTCGGGCCGACGGTGAAGAAGGTCTTCAGGCCCAGCAGCTTGTACCCGGCGCGGATCACACGGGCGAGGCCGCTTTCGGTCAGGCCCAAGGCTTCGAGAAACTCGCCGCGATCTTCGACCGGCATCGTGACCAGATCAGCCTCGATCGCGGCCGAAACCACGACGGCTTCTGCCCCTTCAACCGCCGCCTTGGCGAACACCTTGGCAGATAGCTCATTGCCCTCTGCCGCGTCTTCCTCGGCCACATTGCAAACGTAGAGCACCGGCTTGGCGGTGAGCAACTGTGCCTGTTTGAACAGCCGCTCTTCTTCCTCATCGCCCGGCACGGTCAGGCGCGCAGGCTTGCCTTCGCGCAGCAGATCAAGCGCCTGACCCAGCACGCTTGCCATCGCTTTGGCTTCCTTGTCACCCGCAGCGCCGCGTTTGGCGGCGGCAGGCACGCGCTTTTCGAGGCTTTCGAGATCGGAGAGCATCAGCTCTGTCTCGACCACTTCGGCATCCGCGATGGGATCGACCTTGTTGGCGACATGCTGGATGTCGCCATCCTCGAAACAGCGCAGCACATGGACGATGGCATCGACTTCGCGGATATTGCCGAGGAACTGGTTCCCCAGGCCTTCGCCCTTGCTGGCACCTTTCACAAGGCCTGCGATATCGACGAAGCCAAGCTGAGTTTCGATGATCTTCGCGCTTTTGCCGATGGCGGCGATTTTCTGCAGCCGGTCATCCGGCACGGCGACCTGCCCCACGTTAGGCTCGATCGTGCAGAACGGATAATTGGCCGCCTGCGCCGCCTGCGTTTCGGTCAGTGCATTGAACAATGTGGACTTGCCCACATTCGGCAGGCCGACGATACCGCAACGGAAACCCATAGTTTAGTCCTTGGTCTTGCCGTCGATGCGCCACGGGGGGAAGCGGCGGTTATCACCGCCCCAGAACAGGCAGATTTCATTGCCTGCCGGATCGCGCATCCGGGCTTCGCGCCATCCCCAGCTTTCATCGACGGGATCTTTAAGAAAATGCAGTCCCGCGCTCTTGAGGATTGCCACGGTCTGGTCAAGGTCTTCGATCTCGAAATAGACGACAGTGGTTGGCGCAGTGACCGCATCGGCGTGATGGATCGAGAAGGTTTCGCCGCCTGGCGTTTCAAACCGGGCATAACGCGGCGGGGCATCAACGATCTGGGTAAGGCCCAGTTTGGTATAAAACGCCACCGATGCAGCATAATCGGTGCAGCCGACGGTGACCTGATTGAGCCGCATCACCGTTGATGCACGGCGCGCACCAGCGGGCCGACCGCAGGCGATCCGCCGAGCCAGTCAGTCTGTACCCGCGCCGTGACTTCGTTGATCGGCACCTGCGGTTTGTTGCCGGGTGATACCGGCAGGCGCAGCGGGCGGGTGCCGGGGGGCAGGGCGATCAGGCCGGCAATGGCGTGAGCCACATCCATCGGATCATTGCTGCGGCCAGAGCCATCCTCCATCCCCATGCGCGCGACCTGCTGCGGATAGCCATCTGCATGAACCGCCTCGGCCCGTTCCTTCAGCGCTGTGGTGTAGGCATTGCGGTTGACCCATACCTTTGTGGGATAGCCGCCCGGTTCGATGATGCTGACGTCGATCTTGTGTGGCACCAGTTCATAGGCGAGCTGCTCGCTCATTGCTTCCAGCGCGAATTTGGTTGCGGAATAATGCCCCGAATAAGGTGAGATGACGCGGCCAAGCTGGCTTGAAATCTGGATAATTTGGCCCGCGCCCTTCTTTCGCATTCCCGGTAGCACCGCGCGGGCCATGCGGTGCGCACCAAACACATTGGTTTCGAATATCAGGCGGGTCGCCTCCATGTCCTGCACCTCGACCGGCGAGGTGATGCCGATGCCCGCATTGTTCACCAGCACGTCAATCGGGCCGCCATTGATCATCTCGGCCTCGGCAACCCCGTCGGCGACCTGTTTATCGGAGATGACATCGATTTCGATCACATGAAGGTTCAGCCGTTCGTTCAACGCAAGAATGCGCAATTGATCAGCCTCGGCACGGGGCAGGCCGCGCATGGTTGCAAACACTTTCGCCCCTTGCCGCGCCAGCAGTTCTGCCGTGAGCCTGCCAAAGCCGGAAGAGCAGCCGGTAACCAGCACGCTTTTGCCGGTGAAATCCCGATCAGCGGGCAGCGCTGTCTTGCTTCTCATGGCAGCCCGGGCCGGTGCGACGAACGTCGCAGCAGCAGCGCTTGCCAGCATGGCGCGGCGGTTGATGCGGGGCATGGGCGTATCCTTTGTGATCCTGCAGGGGTCACCCAAGGTTATTGTGTTCGCGCCAGAGTGCAAGTTCGCCAGGCGTTTTGATGCGCACCACCTTGTCCGCATAAGGCGCGATCTGCGCTTCGGTGCGCACCCGCGGGCCGGTGTTCCAGTTCATCACATACCAGATAAAGGCCGGGTCAAACCGTTCAGGGCAATTGTCAGGCATATCGGGCCGCGACCGGCCATGATGGCTGATGATCCGCCGCAACAAGCGCCGCAGACACAGGCTGATCGGGAAATCGAGGTAGATCACCTTATCCGCCCGTTCCAGACGCGGAGCGAGTGTGCTGCCGTAATTGCCTTCGATCAGCCATTCTTCGCCTGCAACGGCATCAGCAAGCCGGGAATGCAACTCGGCCTTGGGCGTTCCGATCCAGCCTTCTTGCCAGCCAAGCTGGTCCATGTGGATCAGCGGCAATCCCATGCGCGGCGCGAGATCGCGGGCGAGGGTGCTTTTGCCCGATCCGCACGGGCCGATGATCATCACACGGCGCATGGTCGGGCCTCAGAGGCATGACGGACTGTGAAAACGCAAATGCCCGCCGCGCACAGGGGCGGGGCGGGCATTGATCGTGATCCGAAAATGATCATCGAAGGTCGGTGGGCTGGCACTGCGGCAGCGTTAGCATCGCCGCGATGAAGGCATCAACCCTCCCAGCTGTCCTCCGAAATTCAGCCCTTCTTGGCAGAGCGACGGCGGGCGAACATGAAGGCCGCTGCGCCTGCGCCGAACAACACGAGGCTGGAGGGTTCGGGCACGGTAGTGCCGCCCGACGAACCACCGCTGGTGGATCCGCCGATGGGATCCGACGGGGGCTCCTTCATCGCCTGCGCGGGCGCAGCGAGAGCCACGCCAAGCAGCGAAAGGGCGAAAGCGCCTGAAACGGCGCTCTGAACCGTGCGATTAACCATGTTGAGCATTAGAAACAGTCCCCTATCAATCGAATCCGGCAGTTGTCAGGAAACTATCGGTAGATGGCAGGATTGTCTTGCGGCGCGTCGACCGTGTCCCGCTTTGGTTCAAGCTGTTGCGGGGGTCTTTAACCCTGCATGCGCAAGGCGACATCATTCATGAACCGGGCATCGTCTCTTGCAGCAAGCCATTCGGCCTCTGCCCCGATCGCGCCGAGCATCGCTGCGAGATCATCTTCCTCGGCCTTGGCGAAGTTGCCGAGGACATGGCCGGTCACCCGATCCTTGTGCCCCGGATGACCGATGCCAAGCCGGACCCGGCGAAACTCTGCCCCCAGATGCTGATCGATCGATCTCAGGCCATTATGTCCGGCATGGCCGCCGCCCTGCTTTACCTTGACCTTGAAGGGGGCAAGGTCGAGCTCGTCATGGAACACAGTCAGCGCATCGGTACCCAGCTTGTAGAAACGCAGGGCCTCGCCCACGGCGCGGCCGCTTTCGTTCATGAAAGTCGCAGGTTTCAGCAGCAGAACCTTGTGCTGTCCGATCCGGCCTTCTTGCGTCCACCCCTGAAACTTCTTCTGCACCGGGCCAAAGCCGTGCATGTCGGCCAGCACATCGACTGCCATGAAGCCGACATTGTGCCGGTGGAGCGCATAGCGCGGTCCGGGATTACCAAGGCCGACCCAGATTTGCATGACGAGTTCCTAGCGATGGCTGACACAAAACGAAACGCCGGACTTCTTGCGAAGCCCGGCGCTTTGTAGTGGTAGGCTGAAAGGAGGCCTTATTCGGCTTCGGCTTCTTCGCCAGCCGCAGCTTCCTCGCCGGCTTCCGTGCCGCTGCTCTTGAGCGCGGACGGAGCAACCAGCGTGGCGATGGTGAAGTCGCGATCAGTGATCGCGCTCTTCACGCCCTTTGGCAGAGTCACATCGCTGATGTGGATGGAATCGCCCACGTCCTTGCCGGTGACATCGACCTGGATTTCTTCAGGAATGCTGGCGTTGGGGCAGATCAGATCAAGTTCGTGACGGACGACGTTGAGTACGCCGCCTTTCTTGAGACCGGGCGAGGCATCTTCGTTGACGAACATCACCGGCACCTGCACCTGAACCAGGCTGTCGCCGGTCATGCGCAGGAAATCGACGTGCACCGGACGATCGGTCACGGGGTGGAACGCCACATCCTTGGGCAGCGTGCGAACGGTCTTGCCACCGATCTCGATATTGACGATCGAGTTCATGAAGTGACCGGTGTTCAAAAGCTTGACCAGTTCCTTCTGCTCGACGTGGATCATGGTGGGTTCTTCCTTGCCGCCATAAATGACAGCAGGTGTCCGACCTTCGCGGCGAATTGCACGGGAGGCTCCCTTGCCAGCCCGTTCGCGCGCTTCAGCCGGCAGGTTCAGAGCGTCGCTCATAATAGTGCCTTTCGAATGCGTGTTGAAATAAGACCATCGCGCGCACCGCCTCCAGGGATGACCGGAGCGCCGAAGCGCGGGCCCTTAGAGACAAGCGTGCCCAATAGCAACCGGTTTAGACCGGTCTAGGGTAGCCTTTGGACACGGTAGCCTTGGGCTTGAAGCATGCTTGCCAACCCATCGGCCCCCACCAGATGGGCCGTTCCGACAGCTATCAGAGGGCGCGGTGCAGCTTCGAGCATGGGCAGAATGGCGGTTGCCCAATCTCTGTTGCGCTTGGTCAACAACGCCTCGCGCAAGACAGGATCGGAAAGGATTCCGCTGCGGGTCGCTTCCTCGATCACGGCTGCATCGCCTGTAAGCCACGCCCGTTGGAGCCTTGCAGGATCATCGCGCCCGGCCTCAGCTTCGCGGATCACGGCGGCCAGCATTTTTCGCTGGCTGGCTTCCGAGAGATTGTCAAAAATCGCAAGCTGGGCCCGCGCACCTTCGAGCTCGCGCACCGGACGTTCGGCAAAGGCGCGGATCAGGGCGCGGTCGACGCCATTGGCCGGATCGCCAGTGGCATCGATCTGCGCGAGCATAATGGCAGCGGCCCATGTTTCAGTGCTGACAAAACGCTTCGGGTCGATCCCGCCGCGATCAAGCAGCGCCGCCAGTGATGCGGACATGTCAGCAGGGAGACGGCGTTCGAGCGGTGGCTGGGCCGGGCTGGTGCCAAGTTCGGCAAAGGTTGCTGCCGTTTTACCGCGATCTTCTAATGCTGCGATTTCGACCACCAGCACATCGGCGCTGCGGATGGCCTCGGCAATGGTATCGGTCTTCCAACTCACGCCATCGGGAAGGGCGTGGATGGTGCCAACCATCCAGCCTTCCACCGTCCCGTCGGCCGAGGCGATTTCGTAGAAGAGCGGATTGGCCGGGGGCCATTCCGCGCCTTTGTCCGCCCCATCGCTGCAAGCGGCAAGAGCAAAAATGATGACAGGGGCCAGCACCGCGACAGCGCGGCCGCGTATACTTGCGAACATGCCAGCCCCTGAAAATGCGGTCATACTTGCCTCGCCCGGATCACTTGACACGGGTTGTGGCAATACCCTTTTCGGCGAGGTAATCCTGCACGCTCTTGGCACCGGCAAGGTGGCCTGCACCAACCGCGATGAACACGGTGCCGGGTTCGGCCATGCGGGTATCGATCCACTCTGCCCAATTGGCGTTGCGGCTATAAAGCAGCGCCTCGGCCACAGCAGGATCGCTCATGCCTTCGTTCATGATCTCGGCAAGTGCATCGGCATCGCCCTTGGCCCATTCGGCTACCATCCGGTCGAGCATCGGCTTGACCTCGTCCATGCCCTCGGCTGCTTCCATCATGAAAGTAACCTGTGCATCCTGCGGCATGCCGTCAAAAATGCCGAGCTGGAACTCGGCTGTTTCCAGCGCGCCTTTGGGCATGTCGCCGACCTTGCCGAGAAGGACCTTTTCCACACCGCTTTCAGGGTTGTAGCCCTGCTGCATCAGCGGCAGCAGCGACAAAGTCAGGCCGGCCAGCCAAGGCTTGAACGGATCGAATGCCTCTGGCGGTGCGCCCAGTTTGGCCAGCGCCGCTTCGTAAGAGGATGTCTGCTCCGGCGTCAGCAGCGAACGCAGGGTGGTGCCCGGCGGCAGCATTCCCTTGGCCATGGTCAGCTGCTGCAGCGCAGCGTCGCTGGAAGCGTCCATCGGGATTTCGGTTACGATCATGTCCGATCCGGTCAGCGCGGTTGCGATTGTGTCGTCATACCATTCGATTCCCTGCGGCAGCACGTGCACCGTGCCGAACAGATAGATCGTGGTGTCTTCATCGGCGACCTTCCACAGCGCTGGGCCATTGGCGGCAGCCGGAACAGCAGCGGTTTCGGTTGCGGCGTGGTTGTCGGCCAGCGCGGGGCTTGCTGCAAACAGCGCAAAGGGGGCGGCAGTCAGGGTTAGCAGGGATGCAATCTTCATGGTTATTCTCCTTTTTGGGGGTAACGGTTGGCAAGGGCAGGCAGGCAAAAAAAGCGTTACAGGTAACGGCGGTTAAACCAGACGATCGACCACACGATACTGACCGCCAGCAAAACAAGCATCGGGTTCTGTGCAGGCAGCCATCCGGCGCGGGTTGCAATCCACCAAGCCGGGGTCACGAACATGTAGGCGTGGACGGCAGTCACAGCGCCTTCGCGGTAGGCACCGGCCTCGTGCTCGTCGACGCGCTTCAACCACAGCCAGGACAGCAGCGGACCCGCGATCAGCCACAGTGCAATCGCAATCGCGGCCAAGGCCGGGCGGATGGGCGCGTTCGAAAACAGGCTCGATCCGGCACCATCCGACATGCCAAGGATAATGCCCAGAGGAATGCTGAGACCTAAGACAGCGGCCAGCATCATCCGGGCGCTTTTCACCCGCGGCGCTTCCGGTTCGTCCGAACCGCGGGGCCAAAGCCGCCACAACCCGTAGGCGATGACGAGAGTAACCAACGCCATCACACCAAGGATGGCGGCATCGGTCAGGTCGGGCCCGCCATGTTCGATCATGACGCCGGAATAGCCCGCGATCACCCCGACCATGAAGACCAGCGCAATCCCGCCTCCGATACCAAGCGCGGCACGTTTGACAATGATGGCGCCATCGGAGGGCACTTTGGCGATCTCGGTGACATCATACTTCGTCATGGAAAATCTCCTCGATGCTCATGTCGAACAACCGCGCAATGCGGAAGGCGAGAGGGAGGGACGGGTCGTGCTTGCCGGTTTCGATGGCATTCACGGCCTGACGCGACACATCAAGATGCACCGCCAAGTCGGCCTGTGACCAATCGCGCTCGGCACGCAGGACTTTGAGGCGGTTTTTCATCGAGAATCCCGCCATCGCAGGAACTGGAAGATGAGCACGAAAAGCAGCATGTAGACGTGCCACGTAAAGGTCAGGATATCCCGACCGCTCCCGCCTTCGATCAAAGCAAGATAAAACGCATCCCATGCTTCGTAAGCGGGGGTACCTTTGGTCAATACGTCATATGCAAGCCAAGATGCGGCAACAAGCAAAACCGGGGCAATCGCAACACCATAGGCGAGCACCACGGTCGTCCGTTTCCATAGCGCAGCAGCATAGTCATCGCGCAGAAACCATGCGAGTAACAGGATCAGCGGTATCAACGTGGTCAGCGGATAGACAAACCCCCAATAGAGCATGCTCGCAACGCCCTCTGGCAATCCCCAACCGGGGGTTCCTGCAGCAAAATAGATTGCGAAATGCAGAAGCAGGCCAATTGACGCCACAAAGCTGGCATTCATCAGCCAGAAATAAGCGCGATACCGCACCGGGCCTTTGGCAGTCGCATGAGTTTCCATCATCTATCCCCAAGCAAACGCTTGATAAACAAGCCGATGTAAAAGGCCGCGATAGCAAACACTGGAATGATTGAGGCGGGTATATCCTGGCCGCTCTCAGACCCGGATACGCCGTCGTAGAACCCCTCGGCGGCCGGCAGGCCGGGAAAGGTTAGCAGCATTGTGCCGAAGGCCACGCTTGCACCCGCGTTCCACAGGCTCTGCGTGAATTCATCCGCGCGCCGTGTCCACAGCAGCACCACCGCGCTCAGGATTGCGGCCGCGATACCGGCCATGGCAACGCCGGTGGGTGCGGACAGAAGCGCTCCGCCGAGCGCGAGGAAAAGCCCGGCGAGGCCGACCCAGCTGGCAGTCATGAAGATATTGGCTCTGTTCATCGCGAGTCCCTCCAGCGCAGGAACTGAAAGACTATGACGAACATCATCATGTAGGCCATCCACGCCCCATAAATCGCCGTGCCCATGGTCAGGTTCAATTCCGGCAAGGCCAATACGAGAGGAGGCTTTGCGGGCTGACCCAGAGCGAAGAAAAGCGACCAGTACATCACCAGATAGACGAAAGGCAGCAGAGCCATGATGTAGGCAATCACCACGAAGGTGCGTTTCCAGAGCTGTTCCGTGTAGTCGTCCCGCATAAACCGAGCGCACACAAGGATCATGGGGACAACGAACAGCAGCAGCCCGATCACGGAATAAAGCAGCTCCTTGATGGGGCTGGGATAAATGTCGCCTTCAATGTTGAAGAGATACACAGCCAACGGCTCTGCTCCGCTATAGATCACCGCCGCAGAACTTGCATTCATCAACCAGAAGTAAGCGCGGTAGCGCATCTGCTTGGTCGATTTGTCGGTTGATCGGATCATTCAGGCGGTTCCATGCATCGAGTGAAATTGGGGCGGAGGGGCGGGCAATGCCCCTCCGCCGGGGACATCACGCGCCGGGAGTGGCGGCGGGCGATGCGGGGGTGTTGGCGGCAAGGCGCACGCGCTCAAGCCGGGCATTGACAACTGCCACACGGATCGCCGGGGCGGCCGCCGCCAGTGCGCTTACCTGACATTCACGCTCGAGCCGCAGCGATGCGCCATCGCGTCCGCCGTTGCGGCACATCTGCCGAACCTTGATGCGCACGCGCTCATCAAGGCGCGCGGCACCTTCGCCGGTGGCAAGATCAAGGTCGTCATAGGTAACCGAAGCCTCGAACGCCGTTGCATTGACGGGGCTGGCAAAAGCGGGAGTGCCGGCAGCGATGGCGATTGCGGCGGCGGCAAAGGACAAACGAAGGATCATGATAGTTCTCCTGGGGAGGAAAAGGTGTCGCTACAACCTTCCGAAATGTCAGGTTGTGCTGACTATATGTCGTGATTCGCTGACTATGTCAAGATGACCTGACTTTGTGTCACCTCTCCATGACCTACGATCCTTTGGTCGCGTCACTTGCTGGGCTGCGGCATTGACGCTTTCGGGGTGTTCGGCCATGGCGAGCGGCCATGAATGCCGCACCCCTCTTCACCCCCGCGCAGCGTGATCCAGCGCGCTCATTTCAGGACATGATCCTGACGCTGCATGACTTCTGGAGCCAGCATGGCTCTTGTGTCATCCTCCAGCCCTATGACATGCGGATGGGGGCAGGCACGTTCCACACGGCGACGACTTTAAGGGCTTTGGGCCCCGAACCTTGGAACGCAGCCTTTGTGCAGCCCTGCCGTCGCCCGACCGACGGGCGGTACGGCGAAAACCCCAACCGGCTGCAGCATTACTACCAGTATCAGGTGATCCTGAAGCCTTCCCCGCCCGACATACAGGAACTCTACCTCAAGAGCCTCGGCGCCATCGGCATTGATCCGTTGGCGCACGACATCCGTTTTGTCGAAGACGACTGGGAATCGCCCACGCTGGGCGCATGGGGGCTGGGCTGGGAGGTCTGGTGCGACGGGATGGAAGTGACCCAGTTCACCTACTTTCAGCAGATGGGCGGCTTCGATTGCAAGCCGGTTGCGGGCGAGTTGACTTACGGGCTGGAACGTCTCGCAATGTACATCCAGGGCGTCGACAACGTCTATGATCTGGCGTTCAATTCGTCGGGCGTTTCGTATGGCGAGGTGTTTCTGGAAAACGAACGCCAGATGTCCAAATGGAACTTCGAGGTTGCGGACACAGATGCGCTGTTCGACCTGTTCGCCAAGGCCGAGGCCGAGTGCCGTAACGCGCTGG
Organism: Porphyrobacter sp. AAP60; assembly: GCF_001296025.1. Classification (GTDB taxonomy): domain Bacteria; phylum Pseudomonadota; class Alphaproteobacteria; order Sphingomonadales; family Sphingomonadaceae; genus Erythrobacter. The sequence continues at coordinate 500,820 of NZ_LJHV01000002.1, forward strand.
CCGCAGGAGTGCCGATTGCCGCCTACGAACAGGCGGTCGAGGCGAGCCATGTGTTCAACCTGTTGCAGGCCCGCGGCGTGATCAGCGTGCAGGAACGGGCCAGCTACATGGGCCGCGTGCGCGATCTCGCGCGCTCGTCCTGCGAGGCTTACGCAACCAAGATGACGCCCGAATGGGAAGCGAAATATCCCGGATGGAGTCTCGTCTGATGGCTGACTTCCTGCTCGAATTGCGCTGTGAGGAAATCCCCGCCCGGATGCAGCCCAAAGCCAAGGAGGATCTGGCGCGCCTGTTTGGCGATGCGCTGGCCAAGGCCGGGTTGCAGGCTGCTTCGCTCGAAACTTTCGCCACGCCCCGCCGCTTGGCCTTGATCGCCAAGGATTTGCCGCTGGCAACATTGGCGGTGAGCGAGGAGACCAAGGGGCCAAAAGTCGGCGCGCCGCCGCAGGCACTCGAAGGCTTCCTGCGCAAGGTCGGCCTCTCTGCCGAACAGCTTGTCGAGCGTGACGGTGTCTATTTTGCCGTTGTCGAAAAGCCGGGAAGGGATACCGCAGAGGTGCTTGCCGAGGCTATCCCGGCTATCATCCGCGCCTTTCCATGGCCCAAATCGATGCGTTGGGGCGCAGGATCGATCACGACCGAGAGCCTTCGCTGGGTACGCCCGCTTTCGGGAATCATTGCGCTTCTCGATGGCGCAGTGGTGCCGTGCGAGGTTGACGGTATTGCGAGCGGTCGCTCAACCATGGGCCACCGCTTCCATCACTCCGGCCCGGTAGAGATCGCAGACGCAGGAACTTACATCGAAACCCTGCGCGCAGCCCATGTAATCGTCCATTTTTCCGAGCGTTGCCGGATCATCCGCGACGGCGCGGCCAAGGTCGCGGCCGAAGCAGGCCTGACACTGGTTGCCGACGAAGGGCTGGTGTTCGAGAACGCGGGTTTGACCGAATGGCCGGTGCCGCTGCTGGGGCGTTTCGACGAAACCTTCCTCGACGTGCCTCCCGAAGTGATCCAGCTCACCGCGCGGGTGAACCAGAAGTATTTCGTGTGCGAGGATGCGTCGGGCAAGCTCGCTAACGCCTTTGTCTGCACCGCCAATATCGACGCGATCGATCCCGCCGTGGTGGTCGACGGCAACCGCAAGGTTCTGGCCGCAAGGCTTTCCGACGCAAGGTTTTTCTGGGAGCAGGACCAGAAGACCTCGCTCGGCGAACACGCGAAGAAGCTGGAGCGGATTACCTTCCACGAGAAGCTCGGGACGGTCGCGGACAAGGTCGAGCGGGTAGCCAAACTGGCCGAATGGCTGGCGAGCGAAGGCATCGTGCCGAACTGCGACCCAGCGCTAGCGCGGCAGGCAGCAGAATTGTGCAAGGCCGATCTGGTCACCGAGATGGTCGGCGAGTTCCCGGAATTGCAGGGACTTATGGGCGGGTATTACGCCGCCAAGGAAGGTCTGCCACAGGAAGTTTCCGACGCGATTCGAGATCACTACAAGCCAGTCGGGCAGGGCGATGATGTGCCCCACGCGCCGGTGACGGTGGCGGTGAGTTTAGCGGACAAGCTGGATACGCTGACCCAGTTCTATAAAATTGGTCAAGTTCCAACCGGATCGAAGGATCCTTTCGCATTGCGGCGGGCGGCGCTTGCGATAATTCAGCTTCTCTCAGGTAACGGGCTTAGACTTCCTCTGCGTCAAACCATTGGTGTTGAGTTGATCGCACCTCTTTTCGCCAAGGTTCGAGTTTTCGGTGAAAACGAGCGGGTTGTTGCTCAATCGATGATTGCCAAATTTCGGGATTTCATGGTCGATCCCGCGAGCGCGGAACTTCAGATTCGAGACGCGGAATTTACCGAGCTATTGAAAGAGATGGTTCCTGAGGCGCGTCGGCGGAAGGCAGTTGTGGAAGAACTCCTCGACTTCTTTGCCGACCGCCTCAAGGTCCAGCAACGCGAAGCTGGTGTCCGACACGACTTGATCGATGCCGTGTTCGCGCTCGGCGGGGAGGATGATCTCGTCCGCTTGCTCGCCCGCGTCCATGCGTTGCAAGCCTTTGTTAGCACAGAGGACGGCACCAACCTCCTCGCTGGCTACAAGCGTGCGGCCAATATCCTCAAGAAGGAAGACTGGCGGGGGATCGAAGGTGAAATCGCTCTGACCGGCGAGGAAGATCCGCTGGCGATGGTGGACGATCCCGAGCTGGCCCCGGTGATTGCCGCCAAGATGGCCGATCGCCACGCGGCGGCCTCCACCCGATCCTATACCCCTGAACCGGCGGAACAGGCGCTGATAAGCGCGCTCGAAACAGCCGGTCCCGCCGTACGCAGCGCAATTGAGGACGAGGATTTCGATCATGCCATGCGCGTGCTGGCTTCGCTGCGCGAGCCCATCGACACGTTCTTTGAAAACGTCACCGTCAACGATGCTGACGCGAACAAGCGCGCTGCGCGGCTCGCACTTTTGGCCGCTTTCCGTGACGCGGTTCATCGGGTAGCCGATTTCAGCCGGATCGAGGGATGATCCTATTCACCGCCCCAACACCAATGCGGGAAATGCCATGACATTGAAGACGGTCTATGTTTTCGGAGGCAATGCCGACCACTCCGATCCGCGCCAGAAGGACAAGACCGTGTCTGGCGGCAAGGGCGCGAACCTTGCCGAGATGGCGAGCATCGGCCTGCCAGTGCCGCCAGGCTTCACAATCACCACTGAAGAATGCGTTCGTTATCTGACAGATGGGGCTGACTTTTCGGACGATTTGCGATCCGCAGTCGCCGCCGCGCTGACCCATGTGGAATCCACTGTCGGCAAGAATTTCGGCAATGCCGCTGATCCGCTACTGGTGTCGGTCCGTTCTGGCGCGCGGGTTTCGATGCCCGGCATGATGGACACCGTGCTCAATCTCGGGCTCAACGATGCAACGGTCGAGGGGCTCGCGCAATCATCTGGCGATGCGCGCTTTGCGTGGGATTCCTATCGCCGCTTCATTCAGATGTATTCCGACGTGGTGCTCGGGATCGATCACGGCCTGTTTGAAGAAGCGCTCGAAATCGTTAAGGAAGACAAGGGCTTCTATAACGATACCGAGATGACAGCTGAAGACTGGCGGGCGCTGGTCAGCGAATACAAAGGTATCGTTGAAGAGGAACTGAGCCGTCCGTTTCCTCAGGATGTCCATGAGCAGCTGTGGGGTGCGATACGCGCCGTCTTCGACAGTTGGGATTCCGATCGCGCCAAGGTTTACCGGCGGCTCAACAGCATTCCGGCTGACTGGGGCACTGCGGTCAACGTGCAGGCCATGGTGTTTGGCAACATGGGCGAAACCAGCGCGACCGGCGTCGCTTTCACCCGCGATCCGGCAACGGGCGAGCGGGCTTATTATGGCGAATACCTGATCAACGCACAGGGCGAGGATGTGGTGGCAGGTATCCGCACACCGCAATACCTCACCAAAGCTGCACGCGAGACCGCGGGGGCCAAGCCGCTGAGCATGGAAGAAGCGTTGCCCGATGCCTATGGCGAGCTGGCCCGCGTCTTCGATCTGCTCGAGTTGCATTACAAGGATATGCAGGACATCGAATTCACGGTGGAACGGGGCAAGCTGTGGATGCTTCAAACCCGTTCGGGCAAGCGCACGGCCAAAGCCGCGCTGAAAATGGCCGTGGACATGGTCGAAGAAGGCCTGATCGATACGCGCGAGGCTGTGCGGCGGGTTGATCCGATGGCGCTCGATCAGTTGCTTCACCCGACACTTGATCCCAAGGCCGAGCGCAACGTGCTGACCACCGGCTTGCCTGCTTCGCCGGGTGCGGCAGCAGGCAAGATTGTGCTTGATGCCGATACGGCCGAACAGTGGGCAGGACGCGGCGAAAAGGTCATTCTGGTACGGGTCGAAACATCGCCGGAAGATATTCACGGCATGCACGCGGCGCAGGGCATCCTGACAGCGCGCGGCGGCATGACGTCACATGCGGCAGTCGTGGCCCGCGGCATGGGCCGTCCTTGCGTATCGGGCGCCGGGGCAGTTTCGATCGACCGTGCCACCCGTACCCTTCGGATCGGCACAACCGAACTGAAGGAAGGCGACGCGATTACGCTGGATGGCGCAACCGGACAGGTGATGCTTGGCACCGTGCCCACGGTCGAACCGGAGTTGGCGGGCGATTTCGGCACGTTGATGGTTTGGGCTGACGAGCTTCGGCGCATGGGCGTGCGTACCAATGCCGAAACGCCCGAGGATTGCCGCATGGCGCGGCAGTTCGGCGCGGAAGGCATCGGGCTGTGTCGCACCGAACACATGTTCTTTGAAGCAAGCCGGATAAGTCTGGTGCGCCAGATGATCCTTGCCGATGACGAGACCGGCCGCCGCCGTGCCTTGGAGAAGCTCCTGCCCGAACAGCGTGCGGATTTCACTGCGATCTTCGAGGTGATGGCGGGTCTGCCTTGCACAATCCGCCTGCTTGATCCGCCGTTGCACGAATTCCTGCCCCACGCGGACGAGGACTTTGCGGAATTGGCCGATGCGACCGGCCTTGGGGTGGATCACCTCAAGCGGCGTGCAGCCGAATTGCATGAGTTCAATCCGATGCTGGGCCATCGGGGCTGCAGATTGGGGATCACCTATCCCGAAATCTACGAGATGCAGGCGCGCGCGATCTTCGAAGCCGTGTGCGCGGTCAAGGCATCGTCCGGAGAGGCGCCACTCCCCGAAATCATGATCCCGCTGGTCGCGACCAAGCGTGAACTGGCAATTTTGCGCACGCTGGTCGACAGGGTGGCGGAAGCAGTGTTTGCCGAGGCGGGCACGCGTGTCGAATACCTCGTCGGCACAATGATCGAACTGCCGCGTGCGGCACTGATGGCGGGTGAAATTGCCGAGGAGGGTGCGTTCTTCAGCTTCGGCACCAATGACCTTACGCAGACCACACTGGGCGTGTCACGAGACGACGCAGCACGGTTTCTTAGCGTGTATGTCGACAAGGGCATCTTCCCGCGCGATCCGTTTGTCAGCCTCGATATCGAAGGGGTTGGCCAACTGGTTGAAATCGCGGCGGAGCGGGGCAGGGCGATCCGGCCTGATATCAAGCTCGGCATTTGCGGTGAGCATGGCGGCGATCCGGCCAGCATCGCCTTCTGCGAGAAAGTCGGTCTCGATTACGTCAGCGCTTCGCCTTACCGCGTGCCGATAGCGCGGTTGGCTGCGGCTCAGGCCGCGTTGGCTAAGGCCTAGGTTCCGGAAAGGGATCGCCTCCCGGTTAGGGTGATGATCTCGAATGTCTCAGACACTTTCCCGTCGGCATCCGCGCGGGCGATGAATGCGGCCCGGGCGCGCGCCAAAGCGGCCTTTCCAAGCGGCGGTGCGGGCCGGGCAAGTGCATTGCCGAGCCCGGAGTCTCGCAAATCCTGGACCAGGCGGTCCAGTGCAGAATAGCGGACGGTAAGCGCGTAGGAATCCACGACAGGATCTTTCCAGCCGGCACGCTGGAGCAATTGCGGTGCCGCTCGCGGATCAACCATCGGATGAAACCGCGCCGCCGGACGATCAGGTTCGGCAGCCATTATTGCTCCACGCAGCGCCGACAGGCTTTGCCCCCCAAAGAAGCTGGCGATCACCAAACCGTTCGGCGTCAACGCCTTACGCAGCTGGATCAACGCTCCGGGCAGATCGTTGATCGCATCAAGCTGGCCGAGTACACCGATAAAATCATATGGGCCATCGCAAAGCGGCTCTGACGGATCAACTGTCGCGCTAATTGAAAGGCGGGCGTCACCGCACTCCAGCTGGTGTGCAAGCGGGGCAGGGCATGTACCGATCACTAGCGATGCCTTGGGGGAATGCCGCACAAAGCCCAACCGCTCGATCATATCATCTGCGATTGTATCAAGCAGAAATGTCGCCGCATCATGATGCGCCAACCTGCGCTGGCGGGAACGCAAGGCGCGCGCCACACGGCGTCGTTCGGAAAAAATCGTGGGAACCTGGGTGCTCGGCATGGCCAATGCCCTGCCGCGCTTGCCAGCGTAGCGCAAGCCATGCGAAACAAGGCCATGGCCGTGGTCGCACAATTTGCCAGAAGCATGAGACCAATCGTCGATCTGGTATATCCACCGCGATGCCCGGCATGCGGTGCCGGCATAGCGTCGCAAGATGGATTGTGCCTCGAATGCTGGAGCAACCTGGCGGTGCTTTCCGAGCCTTTGGCCGAAAATTCTGCAATGCCGGTCTATGCGGCCACGCTTTACAACGAAACCTCTCGCAGCTTGGTCCTCGCCTACAAGCATGGCGGCCGAATTGCGTTGTCGCGGCTGCTTGCACGGCTGATAGCAGCACGGATGCCTGAAGTGCCTGTGGGGGCGCAAATGCCCCTGCTCGTGCCTGTCCCGCTACACCGATGGCGCTTGTGGCAGCGCGGTTTCAATCAGGCGGGGCTGTTGGCGCGCGAACTGGGAAAGCTGGGGATGGGTGAAGTACTGATCGATGGTCTGGTGCGTCACCGCCGAACGCCCAATCTTGGCGGACTGGGACGTGACCGGCGTGAGCGGGCCTTGATGGGTGCCATCGCGATCAATCCCGCACGAATGACAACGATGTCCGGTCGCGACATTATCCTTGTTGATGATGTGCTGACCAGTGGAGCGACGAGCCGTGCCTGCTTCACCGCGATTCGTCGCGCACAGCCAACGAGTGTGGCGGTGGCGTGTTTTGCGCGTGTCGAGGACGAGAGGCTTGGCACGAAGACCCGGAAAACATAACGCCCAGGGCTTTTTGAGCCCTGGGCGCCACGTGACGAAACGGTGTGGATCCACCCTTACGGGCGAAGGCAGCCACCCCCTAACTTGGCTGCCGGGATCCTATCCCTTATCGTTCAATCGGTCGCGCTGGCACCCCGCTGCCAGCCTGCGGCCCGATCACCCCCTGAACTGGCACCAGGCGGTGCCGTTGTCCGGTGGAGAACCTCTTGCGAGGCCCCGCAACAGCTTCTTTCATGGTGAAGCCAAGGTCGGAAGACCGAACCTGTAGAATCAACATTTTTTGGTTGGGGCTGTTGTGATCATGCAACATCCATCGCATGGCTGCAGCATTTCTGGCATGATCAATGGCAATCATTCCAGTGCCCGCAATATCCTTCCACGGAGTACTTTGTGACCAATCAGCCCCTTTCGGTCGAGGACCGCGAGAAAGGCGCAATATTTGCGCCCAAGTTTGATCGTGACGGTTTGATCACCGCCGTAGTTGTCGATCAAACCAATGGTGAAGTGCTGGTGGTCGCCCACATGAACGGTGACGCGATCAATCGCACGCTAGAAAGTGGGAATGTCACCTTCTGGTCGCGTTCGCGGCAGTGCCTCTGGATGAAGGGTGAAACTTCAGGAAACGTTCTGAGGGTCGTTGAATTGCTGGTGGACTGTGACCAGGATGCCTTGGTGATACGCGCGCGACCTGCTGGCCCGATTTGCCACACGGGGGAGAGAAGCTGCTTTTACCGGAGGCTTGAATATGGCGGGGGCGGGATCTCTCTCGTTAAGGTCAAGACTTGACGCTCACGTAAAGGGAAGGTATTTGATGGGGCATGGCTACCGCATCAGCAAACTCGCCCGTCGCACCAGTGGCGACCGATGTACCCCACGAGCACCGCAGAAATGGCGCGCACCTCGACCGGCCAGACAAGCACGCGCGCGAACAGTTTACTATTTCCGATCTCACCTCGGAGTTTGGCTGCACTGCTCGCGCTCTCCGGTTCTATGAAGATGAAGGGCTGATCAACCCGGCGCGTGTTGGCCTGACCCGTGTCTATTCCAAGCGCGATCGTGCTCGCCTTGCCTGGATCATGCGCGCCAAAAACGTTGGCTTCAGCCTTACCGAAATTCGTGAAATGATCGATCTCTACGATCTTGATGACGGCCGTGTCGAACAGCGGCGGGTCACAATCGAAAAGTGCCGCGCTCATATTGCGAAGCTGCAGGAACAGCGTGCTGACATTGATTCCTCGATCAACGAGCTCACCGATTTTGTCGCCGAAATCGAGAAGCTCGATTTGCGCTGACGCGCTGAGACAAACCAATTTCATCAAAGGGATAAAGTGATGCCGACCTATACCGCGCCCACCCGCGATACGCGCTTCATCGTCAACGAACTTCTCGATCTTGCCAGCTATGGCAACCTGCCGGGGTTTGAAAACGCTACGCCCGATATGATCGACACCGTCATCAACGAAGCCGGCAAGTTTTGCGCCGAGGTGTTGGCGCCGGTTAACCAGGCAGGCGACGAACATGGCTGCACGCGCCACGAAGATGGCAGCGTAACCACACCTCCGGGCTTCAAGGAGGCATATCAGGCCTATGTCGAAAGCGGATGGGGCACGCTGGCCCAGCCCGAAGAGTTTGGCGGACAAGGCCTGCCGCACGTGCTCGGCTTTGTGCTGGAAGAATACAGCGGCACCGCCAATCAGGCTTTCGCGATGTACCCCGGCCTTACTGCCGGCGCGATTTCGGCGATTATTGCCAAGGGTTCTGACGAGCAGAAGGCCGCATTTCTACCAAAAATGATCTCGGGTGAATGGTCGGGTACCATGAACCTGACCGAACCGCATTGCGGCACCGATCTTGGCATGATCCGGACAAAAGCCGTGCCGAACGGCGATGGTTCCTATGCGATCACCGGCACCAAGATATTCATTTCGGCCGGAGAGCACGATCTCACCAGTAACATCATCCATCTGGTCCTCGCAAAGACCCCGGGTGCGCCTGACAGTACCAAGGGCATTTCTTTGTTCATCGTGCCCAAGTTCGTCCTCGACGAGAATGGCGAGCCTGCACAGCGCAATGGCGTTACCTGCGGTTCCATCGAAAAGAAGATGGGCATTCACGGCAACGCCACCTGCCTGCTTAACTATGACGGTGCGACCGGCTATATGGTCGGCGAGGAAAACAAGGGCCTTGCCGCGATGTTCATCATGATGAACGCAGCGCGTCTAGGTGTTGGCATCCAGGGCTATGCCCAGGCCGAAGTCGCTTATCAGAATGCGGTCACCTATGCGCTAGATCGTCGTCAGGGCCGCGCGCTGACCGGCCCGGCGGAGCCTGAGGCCAAAGCCGATCCGATCTTCGTGCACCCCGATGTCCGTCGGATGTTGATGGATGCCAAGGTTTTCACTGAAAGTATGCGGGCACTTTGCCTTTGGGGCGCGCTGCAGGTCGATCTCACTCATAAGGCCCAGACCGCAGAAGAGCGGGAGCAGGCCGATTTGCTGATCGGTCTCATGACCCCCGTGATCAAAGGCTATGGCACCGACAAAGGCTACGACATCGCCAACAATATGCAGCAGGTCTATGGCGGCCACGGTTATGTTCGTGAGTGGGGCATGGAGCAGTTTGTGCGCGATAGCCGCATTGCCATGATCTACGAAGGCGCCAATGGCGTGCAAGCGATGGACCTGTGCGGGCGCAAGCTTGCTGCCAATGGCGGCAAGGCGATTCAGGCGTTCTTCGCGATGATCGACGAGGAAATCGCCGCAGCCAAGCAGGTTGCCGAGTTGAAGCCCGTCGCCGAACGGTTGGAAAAGGCGCTCGGCGAACAGAAGGCGGCTACCATGTGGTTCATGCAGAACGCGATGGCTAACCCCAACCACCTCGGTGCAGGCGCGCATCACTATATGCACATCATGGGCGTGGTAACGCTCGGCTTTTTCTGGCTCAGGATGGCCAAGGTTGCGCTGACCAAGCTGGCGGACGAGCCCGAGGATAAGGCGTTTTACGAGGCCAAGCTGGTATCGGCCAACTATTACGCCGAACGTTTCCTGCCCGATGCCGGGGCACTGCGCCGCAAGCTTGAGGCGGGCAGCGAATATATGATGAAACTGCCGGCTGAAGCCTTCGCCACGGCGGCTTGATATCATAGGCGTTCACACGGAATCTTAGGGCGCCGGATCGTTATCCGGCGCCCTTGATTGCCTGCTTTTTGGCAGGCCCTGCTATTCCGACATTCCCATGAATCGCTGGGTTCCTGCCTTCACCTTTGGCGCAGCGGCCATGGCGAGGCGATCCGACAGGCTCATGGGTTGCGCCCTGGCCGGGCGCGGGCGTTCCGATGCTTCTCTCTTCGGTGCAATTACGGCAGGCGGTTCCATGGTTGCTGGCTCTGGGGCTGGCGCTGGCGGCGGAGATATGGGTTCAGGCTCAGGTCGGGGCGCGGGCTGTGCAGTCACAAGTCCTTCCGTTGTCACTGGCTGAGCGACAGGCGCTTCTTCTTGCGCGGAGGCCCCAAGGATCTTCGCTGCCACTTCGTCAACCGAACCAACTACCAGCAGCGGCTGTCCACCGACAATACCGACGGTGGTCTGCCCATTCTCTGCGGTGCGCAGCCATGCCACGTTTTCGGCCACCACAAGGTAATTGCCGCCGCGTGATTCGAGCAGGATGAACTTCATGGGCAACGCTTCCCGAGCAACTTTGCGATAATTTCGCAGATTTGCTCAGGCAATAGCGCGCCCGGGTTAAAGAACAGCCTACTCTACCGGCAAGAAATCGGGGACCGACAAATATCGCTCACCTGTGTCGTAGTTGAACCCCATCACGCGCGCGCCTTCGGGAAGCTCGGGCAGCTTTTTGGCAATCGCGGCGAGCGTTGCGCCTGACGAGATACCGATCAACATCCCTTCTTCGCGCGCAGCGCGGCGAGCCATATCCTTGGCGGTTTCAGCATCAACCGTTATCGCACCGTCAATTGCTGCGGTGTGCAGATTGCCGGGAATGAAGCCTGCGCCAATGCCCTGTATCGGGTGCGGGCCGGGCTGGCCGCCATTGATAACGGGTGAAGCTTCTGGTTCGACGCCGTAAGCTTTGAAGGCGGGCCAGTGCTTCTTCAATTCTTCTGCGCAGCCGGTCAGGTGTCCGCCTGTGCCGACCCCGGTGATCATCACGTCGATGGGCTTGTCGGCGAAATCGGCGAGGATCTCTTGCGCAGTTGTGCGCGCGTGAATGGCAGGGTTGGCGGCATTGTCGAACTGGCTCGGCATCCATGCGCCCGGGGTCATCGTAACCAGTTCCTGTGCGCGTTCGATCGCACCTTTCATACCGCGTTCGCGCGGGGTCAGATCGAAGCTCGCACCATAGGCGAGCATCAGCCGGCGCCGTTCGATCGACATCGACTCCGGCATGACCAGCACCAGCTTGTAACCCTTGACCGCGGCCACCATCGCAAGGCCGATACCGGTATTGCCACTGGTCGGTTCAACGATCGTGCCGCCGGGCTTGAGCAATCCACGCTCCTCGGCGTCCTCCACCATAGCAAGGGCGATCCGGTCCTTGATCGAGCCGCCGGGATTGGAGCGTTCCGACTTCACCCATACTTCGTGATCGGGGAACATCCGCGACAGGCGGATATGCGGGGTCGCACCGATGGTGGCGAGGATGTTGTCAGCCTTCATGTCGATACCTCTCGTTTGAGTGCTTGCGGCTCGAAGCTTTTTGCGCGGCGCAGTTCGGGAAAATACCACGCCCAGATCAATGTCACGAATATCGCACCCGCGCCGCCGAATACAACCGCTCCGGTTGCGCCGAGAACCGCAGCGGCGAGGCCCGATTGCATTTCGCCCAGTTCGTTGGACGCAGAAATGGCGAGGCCCGAGATGGCCGACACTCGACCGCGCTTGTCATCGGGCGTGAACAACTGGACGAGCGAGGAGCGGATAAACACCGAGATCATGTCGATCCCGCCCATCACAGCCAGAATCGCCAGCGACAGAAGAAAATTGCGCGAAAAGGCAAAGGCGATTGTCGCTGCACCAAACGCCGCGACGGCCCACAGCATCTTCATCCCCACCTCGTTCTCGAGCGGGCGGAACGATAGCCAAAGCGCAACGCTGGCCGCGCCAAGGGCAGGGGCCGCGCGCATCAGGCCCAGCACCTCCGGCCCCACGAAGAGGATGTCGCGCGCAAACACCGGCAGCAGCGCTGTTGCTCCAGCCAGCAGCACAGCAAACAAATCGAGCGTGATGCATCCCAGCAAAAACCGTTCGCGCCAGACATAGATCAGGCCCTCGATGATCTGCTTGAATGGTTTCAAAGGCGGGCCTTCGTGCTTGGCCTTGATCGGGCGGACGGTCAGGATCATCACCATCGCTGCCATTAACAGCCCCGCCGACATTGCATGCGGCACCCATGCCGACTTGGCAAAGATCAGGCCGCCAACCGCGGGCCCGGCGACGGTGGCTGATTGCCAGGCGATGGATGACAGCGCAATTGCCCGCGGAAGCAGTGCCGGCGGCACTATGTTGGGGGCAATCGCACTCATCGAAGGGCCCACGAATACGCGCGCCGCGCCATGGGCGGCGGCAAGTGCAAACAGGATCGGAATGTTCAGCGCATCCTGCCAGGTCATCACCGCCAGCAGCACCGCCACGCAGCCGTCGATCCCGTTGGCAAAGGCCGCGACATGGCGACGGTCGAATCGGTCAGCCGCCAACCCGGCGATCGGAGTCAGCAAGAACAGCGGAATGAATTGCACCAGTCCCAGCAAGCCCAGTTGGAACGAAGCCTGCGCCACGCTCATCCCGTAATCGTCGCGGGCCACTTCGTAGAGCTGATAGCCGAGCAGAACCACCATCGACATGGTGGCGAACACCGCCATGAAGCGGGCGAGCCAGTAGCGTCGGTAATCGCCGATTTGTAAGGGGGAGGTCGGTTCCATCACGCCAGCGCCATGGCAGGCCGAGCGATGGCTGCCAAGCAGATCAAACTTGCAAGTGACGAGGTTTGACTATCTGCGCTGTCAGCGTTGTTTACGTAAACGCGGATTGGGTTGCAGCTGATCGATGATCATACCAAAATCGTCGAGCCGGATGATCCGTTCAAACTGGAAACCTGCGCGATTATCCCGAGTCCAGATCACATAAGCCTCTATCCGGCCCACAACCGGAAGGCGGATAATGATCCGGTCACCGCGGCTCAGTTGGTTGGCATTGTCGACCATGAAGCCGTGGGCCGAGAGGTTTGAAACATGCAGGTGAAGATCGCCGTGCACGAAATGCTCGACGATGGCCGGAAAATCGACCGGGTGGCGCGCTGCGCGGCGCAAATCGGTAACACTGAGATTAGCTCCACCGGCCACGTATCGCGATCCTTCCCTCAGCAACATTCGGGAAGGAAGTAGTGCCGCATAAAGGCTGATAATTGGTAAAGGCTTTAAAGTCGGCCCAACATCAGCGTTGCACCAGTGCGTGACGTTTCTTGCCCAGACTGAGGCGCAAGGTCTGGCCTTCTGCTGGCCGAACGAGGTGTGCAGGATCGGTGATCGTTTCGCCCTCCAGCTTCACAGCACCTTCAGTCAGCTTGCGCTTGGCCTCTCCATTAGAGGCAGTCAGGCCGATTTCGGTTAACAACGCCGCGATACGCATACCTTCGTCACCAACAGCAAGCATCGGCAAGTCTTCACCAGCGCCCGATCCGGCAAATGTCTCGCGCGCCGTAGCCTCGGCGCGGGTGGCGGCATCAACGCCGCGCACCAGTTTTGTGACTTCATTGGCAAGTACGGTCTTGGCGGCATTGATCTCCGCGCCTTCAAGCGCTTCGAGCCGTGCGATTTCGTCAAGATTCAAGTCGGTGAACAGACGCAGGAACTTGCCGACGTCTCGGTCATCGACGTTGCGCCAGTATTGCCAGAAGTCATAGGTGGGCAATTGGTCTTCATTGAGCCAGACCGCGCCAGCTGCCGTCTTGCCCATCTTTGCCCCATCCGCGGTGGTGAGTAGCGGGGTGGTGAGGCCGAACAGATCGGCCCCGTCCATCCGGCGGCCGAGTTCCATTCCGTTGACGATGTTGCCCCATTGATCGCTGCCGCCCATTTGCAGGCGCACGCCCATATCCTTCGACAGGTGCCGGAAATCATAGCCCTGAAGGATCATGTAATTGAACTCGAGAAAGGTCATCGGCTGTTCGCGCTCAAGCCGCAGCCGCACCGAATCGAAACTCAGCATCCGGTTGATGGTGAAGTGCGTGCCCACTTCCTGCAAAAGCTCGATGTAGCCAAGCTGCCCCAGCCAATCGTGGTTGTTGACCATCACGGCATCGGTCGGCCCATCACCGAAGGTCAGCAATTTATCGAATACGGTGAAGATCGACGCGATGTTTGCTTCGATGGTTTCGTCGCTCAACATCTTGCGGCTTTCATCGCGTCCGGTGGGATCCCCGATCCGCGTCGTGCCTCCACCCATCAGCACAATCGGCTTGTGGCCCGTCTGCTGCAGGCGCCGCAGCATCATGATCTGCACCAGTGATCCGATGTGGAGCGACGGCGCGGTGGCGTCAAAACCGATATAGCCTGGCACGATCTGCTTTGCAGCCAAGGCATCGAGCCCTGCCGCGTCAGTCATCTGATGGATGTAGCCGCGCTCGTCCAGCAGCGTGAGAAGGGCAGATTCGTAAGTGCTCATAGGCTGGGCGCTTAACAGGGGGGAAGGGCGACGGGAAGTGGCTTGCCGGAACGTGGGCCAAAGAGCACAAAGGCGCAATGCAACCGCTCATGCTTCACCGCACTTGCGATCTCGGCCCGATCCGCGCTGTCACCGCCACGATTAAGGCGACGCCGCATGGTTGTGAAGCGGAGTTCCGGCTTGATGGTCACATTCCGGCTATCGTCCTGCCAGCACATGCTGCGCCGGAACGGGCGGACAATCTGTGGCAGACAACCTGTTTCGAAATTTTCTGGCAGCCGATTGGCGGAACTTTTTACCGCGAATTCAACCTGTCGCCGTCAGGTCGATGGGCGGCTTACGATTTTGATTCGTTCCGCGAAGGAATGCGTGACGCACCCGTCGGCTCCATTGCGATTGCCTGCTCGCAGAACGATACCGGGCTCGTGCTGAAGGCCAGCATTGCCGCTGACTTGCCATCGCCAGCGCAGGTCGCCCTGAATGCGGTGATCGAGCACAAGGATGGCAGCAAGCAATTCTGGGCGCTCGCCTTTCCGCCCGGTCCGCCGGAGTTCCATTCCGAAGCGAACCGGCAGGCGATTATCGAGCGTTAGCATTTCCAGCGCTGAAAGGTGCGTTCAGCTTCACGATCATGCCGTTCAAGACAAAAGCAAAACTCACCCAGATGAAATAGGGCACATTGAGCCAGCCAGCGAAACTGTCACCCACAACGCGCGGCAGCACCACCATCAGCGAAGTGACCGAAAGCCACAACAGCACGTTTTCAGCCAGAGCCCAATCGGGCCGCTTCAGTTTGAAGAACAGCGGTGACCACAGGAAGTGCAGCACGAAATTTGCACCGAACAGCGCGAACACGATCATCCGGGCTTCAGGGGTGGGTGCGCTCGTCAAACCGATGTAGAAACTCCAGCCTGCTAGGCCCAGAATGATCGTCCATGCGGGGCCGAACAGCCAATCGGGCGGCTGCCACGGTGGTTTTCTGAGATCGCGGTACCATTGCCCGATATCGGTCAGCACGCCGCCAGCGCCGCCCAGGATGATAGCCCAAGCGGCAGCGATAAGGGCGGTGGTCCAATCCATGAGGGACATATAGACACAAGCCGCGCGAATACCATTGCCTTTGCCGCAAGCGTGCTTCAACCCGTCCGGCATGAAGACAGGAATTGACCGGCTGCTGGCCGATCCCGAGCTTATCAGCCAGTTGAAGGGGCGCCGTGTCGCCCTCGTGGCGCATCCTGCGAGCGTGACGGCCGACCTCACCCACAGTCTTGACGCGTTGATCGCGGCCGGCGTGAACGTGAACAGCGCCTTCGGCCCGCAACATGGGTTGAAAGGCGACAAACAAGACAACATGGTCGAAACCGCAGACGAGATGGATCCGCGTTACGGCATCCCGATCTTCTCGCTCTACGGCGAAGTGCGCCGCCCGACGGGACAGATGATGTCGAGCGCGGATGTGTTCCTGTTCGATCTGCAAGACCTGGGCTGCCGGATCTACACCTTCGTCACTACACTCCTCTACCTGCTGGAAGAGGCCGCGAAGGCGGGCAAGGAAGTTTGGGTGCTTGATCGGCCCAATCCCGCAGGCCGACCGGTGGAAGGCACGCTGCTGGTGCCGGGGCAGGAGAGCTTTGTCGGCGCTGCCCCGATGCCGATGCGTCACGGCCTCACGATGGGGGAAATGGGCCACTGGTTCATTGCCCATTTCGGTCTCGACGTCGCGTACAAGGTGGTGGCGATGGAAGGTTGGCGTCCCGATGATGCTGAAGGCTTCGGATGGCCGACGTCACGGCTGTGGATCAACCCTTCGCCCAATGCCGCCAATGTGAACATGGCGCGGTGCTATGCTGGCACCGTGATGCTGGAAGGTACCACGTTGTCAGAAGGTCGCGGGACGACGCGGCCCTTGGAAGTGCTATTCGGCGCGCCCGATATCGACGCGGGCGGCGTGTTGAAGGTGATGAACAAGCTCGCACCCGAATGGTTGGCGGGCTGCGCGATCCGCGAATGCTGGTTTGAACCGACCTTCCACAAGCACGCAGGAAAGCTTTGTAATGGGCTGATGATCCACGCGGAAGGATCATTCTACACGCACCACGCGTTCAAGCCGTGGCGGATGCAGGCGCTGGCGTTCAAGGCGATCAGGCTGCTCTACCCTGATTATCCGCTGTGGCGCGATTTCCCATACGAGTATGAACTCACCCGGCTGGCAATTGACGTCATCAATGGCGGGCCATCGTTGCGTGAATGGGTTGACGATAGTGCCGCGACACCTGAGGATCTTGACGCCATGACGTCACATGACGAGGCGGCATGGGTTGCCGAAGTGCGCGAGCATCTGCTTTACGCGTGACGTCGTTACGGCGCGCTATCACACGATACCGAAGATAATGGATGGCGATCAAACCGCCACCACAAGGAGAGATGATCGATGGCAACCATCGCAGGAAGCGCACCAGGCACCCGTTCGGTCAGAGTGACCTTGTGGATCCTGCTGATTGTCTATGTCTTCAATTTCATCGATCGTCAGATCGTCAACATTCTGGCGGAACCAATCGCCCGCGATCTTGATCTGTCCGACACGCAGATCGGGTTGATGACAGGATTGGCCTTCGCGCTGTTCTACACGGTTCTGGGCATCCCCATCGCCCGTTTCGCCGATCGCGGGACGACGAGTAGGCCCAAACTGATCGCGATTTCGCTGGCTGTCTGGTCGTTGATGACAGCGCTGTGCGGGCTGGCGCAGAACTTTGTGCAGTTGCTGCTCGCCCGCATCGGTGTGGGCGTTGGCGAGGCGGGCTGTACGCCGCCCGCGCACTCGCTGATCAGCGATCTGGTGCCGCCGGAAAAGCGCAGTTCGGCGCTCGCGTTCTATTCGCTCGGCATCCCCGTTGGCACGCTGATGGGTATGATCATCGGCGGTACACTGGTCGACTGGTTCGGATGGCGCGAGGCGTTTCTGATTGTCGGCCTGCCGGGGATCGCGCTCGCCTTGGTGGTGTGGTTCGTGTTGAAAGATCCGCGCCAGGCCGATGCTCAGGCGGTTTTGCGCGCGCAGAGCCAACCTGCCGCGCTGCCGCTGAAAGAGGCGCTGCGTGAAGTGATGGGTTCGCGTGCCTTTGTCCTGCTGCTGTGCGCGGGGTCAGCGGCGTCATTCCTTGCTTACGGCAAGACAACGTGGACCACGATCTTCTTCCAGCGCACCCACGACATGACACCTGGGCAGGTGGGGCTGTGGTTCGGCCTGCTGGGCGGCGTCGGGGGGATCCTTGGCACCTGGCTCGGCGGTTATCTGGCTGACCGCTTTGGCGCAAAGAACCGCCGCCATGTTCTCAGCGCGCCTGCCATCGGCATGGCGTTGGCAGTGCCATTGGCGCTGCTGGCCTATCAGGCATCCAGCTGGCCCATGGCACTGATCCTGCTGTTCGTGCCGACCGTGTTCAATTCCTTCTACTACGGCCCCACCTATTCCGCCGCGCAAGGGTTGGTTCCGCTGCGGGCACGGGCGATCGCTGCAGCTACCCTGCTGTTCTTCCAGAATCTGATCGGGCTGGGGTTGGGGCCGTTGTTTTTCGGGATGCTGTCGGACTGGATTCAGCCGATCTATGGCGCTGAAAGCGTACGCTATGTCCTTTATGGCGCCGCGTGTCTGGGTCTGGTCCCGGCGTTCTTCTTCTGGCGCTGCGGGTTGCGTTTGAACGAAGAGCTTGACCGCAAAGACCTCAATCCGGTGACCGTACCGGTTGTACCAGCGTCACGAGGACAAAGCTGATCAGCATCAGCAGATACCAGCTGCCATACTTGGCAATGCTGACCATCTGCCATTCGGCTTCCTGTCCCGGATAGTTCCAGGCGTTGGCGAAAGTGGCGATGTTCTCGGCAAACCAGATGAACAGCGCGACGAGGCCGAAGCCGACAAGTAGCGGCATCCAGCGATGCGCGCGCCAGTTGCGGAAATGGACGCGGGTGCGCCAGAAGATCAGCGCCGTTGCTGCAAACAGTCCCCAGCGGATGTCGATGGTGTAGTGGTGGGTGAAGAAGTTGATATAGATCGCGCCCGCCAAGGCCCATGTCGCCCAAGCAGGCGGATAGCCGGTGAAGCGGAAGTCGAAGATTCGCCATACCCGCGCGATGTAGCTGCCGACTGCGGCATACATGAACCCGGAAAACAGCGGCACCGCGCCGATGTGGAGCACGCTTTCCTCAGGGTAGGTCCATGATCCGGCCTGCGTCTTGAACAGCTCCATCACCGTGCCGACGATGTGGAAGATCAGGATCACCCGCGCCTCGCGCCATGTCTCCAGCCGGAAGGCGAGCATCCCCCCTTGGATCGCGATGGCGGCAAGCGTCAGGAAGTCATAGCGGTGGAGGGCAGCGCTGTCGGGATAGAACAGATGCGTGCCGAGCAGCAACGCCAGCAGCAAACCGCCAAACAGGCAGGCCCAGCCTTGTTTGAACCCGAACAGCAGAAATTCGTAAAGCCACAGACGCCAGCCCGTGCCGGGGTCGAAGGCCTCGAGCCGTAGGCGGACGGTCTCGAAGCGGGTGTTGCGGGGCAGGATCACGTGTCAGCGGGCCCGGTGCTCCGCCATCCGCGCTAGCGCTCGGATCCCGCTGGTGTGACCACGATCGGCCCGTCGGGTGCCGAGGGCAGGGGGCGGATGTCGGCGGGATCGCCTTTCATCACCATGACCGCGCAGCCATCCTGCCGCCGGTCGACGGCATAAATGTGATAGGGCTTTTCGGGCGAGGCCGGTTCACGATCAAGCAGCGGGGGCTTGCCTGCCGCTTCACGCGCTTGCGTGATCCGGTCGCGGCACTCCTCGTCTGACGGCACAGCTTCGTTTTGCGCCCGCTGGATCAGCCTGACCTGCGTCGGAGTGCGGAGATAGGAAGGGTTGTCGAGCGGTAGGACAATCACCTCAGCAGTGTCCGGAATGTGCTTGGCCCGATCCTCTGCATCCGTCGCGCCCGTCAGCGCAAATGCAGCAACAGGAAGAATAACCAACCGCATCACAAACTCCTCTTCTCAAGCCAGCATCAAGCCCCGTGCTTGCGCGACAGCTCCCGCATCGCATCATCCAGCCCGTCCAGCGTCAGCGGATACATGCGGTCATTGACCAGTTGCTTGATCATCTTGGTCGACTGCGAATAGCCCCACTGCTTTTCAGGCACCGGGTTGAGCCACACTGTCGCAGGGTAGGTGTTTGCCACGCGCTGCAGCCAAACCGCGCCCGCTTCCTCGTTCATGTGCTCGACGCTGCCGCCGGGGTGCGTGACCTCGTAAGGGCTCATCGCCGCATCGCCGACGAACACGATCTTGTAATCGTGGCCGTATTTGTGGAGCACGTCCCAGGTCTTTGTGCGTTCCTGCCAGCGGCGCTTGTTGTCCTTCCACACGCCTTCGTAAAGGCAGTTGTGGAAGTAGAAAAATTCCATGTTCTTGAATTCTGACGTCGCGGCGCTGAACAGCTCTTCCACCAGCTTGATGAACGGGTCCATCGATCCGCCGACATCAAGGAACAGCAGCAGCTTCACCGCATTGCGGCGTTCGGCGCGCATGTGGATGTCGAGCCAGCCCTGCTTGGCCGTGCCCTTGATCGTGGCGTCGATATCAAGCTGATCCTGCGCACCTTCGCGGGCGAAACGGCGCAGGCGGCGCAGCGCCATCTTGATGTTGCGGGTGCCAAGCTCCTTGGTGTTATCAAGGTTCTTGAACTCGCGTTTTTCCCAGACCTTGATCGCCTTGCCGTGCTTGCTCTCGCCGCCGATGCGCACGCCTTCGGGGTTGTAGCCTGAATTGCCGAACGGCGAGGTGCCGCCGGTGCCGACCCACTTGTTGCCGCCCTGATGGCGCTTTTCCTGTTCTTCGAGCCGCTTTTTCAGCGTCTCCATGATCTCGTCCCAATCGCCGAGGGACTTGATCTTTTCCATCTCCTCAGGGGTTAGGAACTTCTCGGCCACAGCTTTCAGCCAGTCTTCGGGGATATCGACCGGGTTCTGCCCGTAATCGGACATGATGCCTTTAAAGACCTTGTGGAACACCTGATCGAACCGGTCGAGCAGGCCTTCATCCTTCACAAAGGTAGCGCGGGAGAGATAGTAAAACGCTTCCGGGGTCTGATCGATCACGTCCCGGTCCAGCGCCTCCAGCAGAGTGAGGTGCTCTTTGAAGCTGGCGCCGATTCCGGCTGCACGAAGCTCGTCGATGAAATTGAAGAACATAGGCCGTGCTTAACCTGCGGCTTTCGCGCTGACCAGTCCCCTTTCTTGTGAGGGGTTTTAACCCTTCGCTTACCATCCCGCCGCTAGGCTTCGCGCAAGCACAACAGGGGCCGCAACCGCGCATGAACCAGCTCGCCATCAATACCGCCAATGCCCATGCCTTGGGGATGATCCCTGAAAGCTGCGGCGCGGTGACAGTCGGCTGCACCGATGTTGCCGGCGTGGTGGAGGCTGTGATTGCCTCCTCACGCAATCTTCGATCCGAGCATGAAGCGCTGGCGGAAACCGTTCGCGCGCTCGAAGCCGATCAGAACAAGGTTGCCGAAGCGAGCGACGAGGCGCGGCTGCTGTCAGAACGCGCGATCGAGCGTCTGTCCGAAGGCACGGCGCTGATCCAGTCCTCACTCGGACAGATTGCCGGGCTGATCGAACTGGTCGATAACCTTGGCCAGCACGTCACCAGTTTTTCGGCCGCCATGGAGCAGGTGCGTCGCAGCGCGCAGGATATCGATAACATCGCGGAAACCACCAATATCCTCGCCTTGAACGCGACCATCGAAGCGATGCGTGCAGGCGATGCCGGGCGGACCTTCGCCGTGGTGGCCGCGGAGGTCAAAAGCCTCGCCAATGATACCCGCAAGGCCACCGAGGAAATCGCCCAGACCATCGATGCCCTGGGCGGCGAGGCCGAAGTGATGATCGGCCGGATCGAAACCGGCGCCAAGGCCAGCGGCGAAGCCCGCGCTTCGGTCGGGCGGATTGAAAGCACCATCGCGAATGTCGGCGCGCTGGTGGAGGAAGTTGACAAGCAGAACGATGTCATCGCCCGTTCGACCGGCACGATCAGCGGCCACGTTGATAAGGTGCAGCGCGTGTTGACAAGCTACGACGCCGCCTCGCGCAGCAATGAAGACCGGCTGCACGGCGCGCATCGCAAGATGGAAGAGCTGGAAATTACCGCCAGCGAGATGTTCGACCGGATCGTGCAGGCGGGGCTCAGCCCGGAAGACAGCGCAATGGTCGCGCAGGCGCAGGAGTTTGCCAAGGCGCTCGCCGCGCATACCGAGGCTGCGCTGGCTTCTGGTGCGCTGGCTTTGAGCGCGCTGTTCGATACCGATTACCTGCCGGTGCCGAACACCAATCCGCAGCTGTTCCGCACCCGGCTGACCGATTGGGCCCATGCCGAATGGCGTCCGTTCCTCGACCGCGCAAAGGCTGGCGACACCCGCGTGCTGGCGGCGGCCTGCACCGATCTCAACGGCTTCCTGCCGACCCACCTGTCCGAACGCTCGCGCGCGCCGACGGGTGATCTGGCGCATGACACACAATATTGCCGCAACGGACGACTGATGTTCGAAGCGATCGACCGCAAGGCCAAATCAAGCCATGCGCCTTACATGATGGCGGTCTACCGTCAGGAAGGCGACGGCGCGAGCTATGTGGTGGTGCGCAACGTCTATGTTCCGCTGGTGCTGGGCGGGAAGCGTTGGGGCGATTTCGAGCTGGCATACAGTTTCGATTGAAGGTCGCCTGCTGTCCCGACCCTTGCCGAGTAAGCCGCCACAGACTAACCGTTAACCTTTAAGGTGAACGGAGGTGCACGTTGCGGCACTCGTGGCTCAACGGTTTCTGGCTGATGGCAGCCGCGCTCCTGTCCGCGGCCTGCGTCCCCGATGCGCGCGGTGCAGCCGATCCGGCGCAGATCGCCCCCGCACAGTCTGAGGATCCCGCAGTTGTTCCCGCGGTGATCGAGGAAGCCCCGCCGACCAGAACGATTGGCGAGGTTCTCGAAAATGGCGTCCTCATAACCATCAGTCTCCAATCACAGCAGATGCATGTCTTCCGCGACGGTGCCTTGTGGCGCTCCAGTCCGGTTTCTACGGGGAAGCGCGGCAAGGAAACGCCGGCGGGGGTGTTCGCCATTCTCCAGAAGAAGAAGTTTCACCGCTCGAACCTCTACAGCAACGCCCCGATGCCGTTCATGCAGCGGCTGACGTGGGACGGGATTGCAATTCATGCAGGGCGTTTGCCCGGCTACCCCGCCTCGCATGGCTGCATCAGGTTGCCCGACGAATTCGCCCGTGAGCTGTTCAAGATAACAGGAGCAACCTCGACCGCGGTGATTGTGGTCGATGAACCGCTGGCAAACGATGCCGAGGCGCTGGCACTCGCACGGCGCACCGAAGCGCTGGTGCCGATCGATCCTGCGCTGCTGCAGCGCGAGCGTTCAGCCCTTGCGCAGAAAGGCGGGAAACCCGCCAACAGACTGCCAGCGGCAAGGACAATTGCAGCGCCGCAGGGTACCGTAAACCCGCCATCATCTGCGCCGATGCCTGCCTTGAACGGGCAGACCATCCAGCTTGCCGCGACGCTTTCTCCCGACCTTGCAACAGGGCAATGGGAAGCGCTTACCACGCGCAGGCCCGAATTGCGGGGGATGCAGATGGCGGTCATTCCAGCGGTGGTGAATGGCACGCAATATTACCGTTTGCGCGCATCCGGCCCGGATGCTCATGCCACGTGCCTAACGCTGAAGCGTACCGGGATTGATTGCTTTCCGGTAAGCTGATGAAGGGCGATGTTTCACGTGAAACATCGCCCGCAAGTGCTTCAAAAACGACCTAGAGGGGGTCTAGACAGGGTCTAGACGGGGTCTGGCCCGGCCTAAACCGGGCCTGCAAAGCCCTTCATGCGATGCCGAGTGCCCTGTCAGAACCAGTGTTTCTGACCCTGCACATAGATTGCGTTGAAATCGCTTTCCGACTTGGTGATGTAAATGATCGCCTCGATCAGACACACCACACCGATGATCATCAGCGGAATAATCCCGATGATTACCAGAGTGAGCAGATAACTGACAAAAGTCCCGACCAACAGGATCACGCCTTGCGAATTGTAGCCAA
The DNA here is from genome assembly GCF_001296025.1 of Porphyrobacter sp. AAP60. GTDB lineage: Bacteria > Pseudomonadota > Alphaproteobacteria > Sphingomonadales > Sphingomonadaceae > Erythrobacter. Next base: position 524,375 of record NZ_LJHV01000002.1, read on the forward strand.
GGTAGAACTTGTGAACGCCAAAGCCGCCAAGGAACAGTGCCAGCAACCCGGCAACAATCGGTGATTTGTGGCCGGGGCCAAATGCATCGGCCAGCGGGTTGGCGCCGGCCAGCGGGAAAATCTCTTCTGCCGTTTCGCCAGCGGGTGAAAAATCCACCTGAAGTCCGGCACGTGGCACGCCCCCCGTGCCGCGCCAGCCGGATCCCTGAAACCCGTAGCGGCTGCCATCTTCGCCGCTGATGATGCCTTCGCCCTTCAACGGGTCGAACGTTAGAATCTGCCCCTTCATGTGATCCCCCACATTGCTGATATGCAAGGGCTATCGCAAAAGGACGGACGCTACAAGCGGCCTTCAGCTCGGGTTGCGGCGCGCCATGAAGGCGAGCCGTTCGAACAGCATGATGTCCTGTTCGTTCTTCAGCAGCGCGCCGTGCAGCGGCGGGATCGCGCTGGCCGGATTGCTGTTCTGCAAGACCTCCAGCGGCATATCCTCGTTCAGCAGCAGCTTCAGCCAGTCGAGCAGCTCGCTGGTCGAGGGCTTCTTTTTCAGGCCCGGCACTTCGCGCAGATCGTAGAAGATATCCATCGCCTTCTTCACCAGCACTTTCTGGATGCCGGGAAAGTGGACGTCGATGATTTCCTGCATCGTCTCACGATCGGGGAACTTGATGTAGTGGAAGAAACAGCGGCGCAGGAAAGCGTCGGGCAGTTCCTTTTCATTGTTCGAGGTGATGACCACGATCGGGCGTTCCTTGGCCTCGATCCGCTCCTGCGTTTCGTAAACGTCGAAGCTCATCCGGTCGAGTTCCTGAAGCAGATCGTTCGGGAATTCGATATCGGCCTTGTCGATCTCGTCGATCAGCAGCACGGGCAGCTGCGGCGCGGTGAAGGCTTCCCACAGCTTGCCCTGCTTGATGTAGTTCTTGATGTCGTGAACGCGCTCGTCACCCAGCTGGCCATCGCGCAAACGCGCAACGGCGTCATATTCATATAGGCCCTGATGCGCCTTGGTGGTGGATTTGATGTTCCATTCGATCAGCGGGGCGCCCAGCGCCTTGGAAATTTCATGCGCCAGCACGGTCTTGCCGGTGCCGGGTTCACCCTTCACCAGCAAGGGGCGGCGCAGCATCACGGCGGCATTGACCGCAACCTTGAGGTCTTCGGTGGCGATATAGGATTTGGTGCCTTCGAAACGCTGTTGATCTGACATCGGGTTTCCTTGTGAGACTGGTTTTCGACGCGCAGCGATAAGGAACCGTTTGGCGCGGCGCAAGGGGGCCCGGACGCGGAACGCGCTGTCAAATCAGCGAGGCAGCAGCAGGATTCGCTGGGCGATGGCTTCCAGTTTGCCGTTATCGAGCACGGCATCGGGGTTGTTCCAGCCCAGGGTTAGCATATGATCGCGCCCGCCTGCGTCGGTGAGCAGCCAGGTGAGGTTGAGCACGCCCGGCTCGTTGCCGCCCTTGTAGCCGATATAGTCCCAACCGGCCTTGATCCCCGGCGTCGCCGAAGGGTTGATCGCCATGATGTCGAACACCTTGGGATCGGCCGTGCGGCGCATGTGGGCAAGCAACTTGACCAAATCGGCGGGGGAGGCGAACCATTCGATGTCGATTGCCTTGGGGCCTTGGGCGAAAGCGGCATTGACCTGATCGAGCGAAACCGGAGTGATAAAGTCCAGCGCTTCCGCCGAGGCGATTTCGACCTCTTTGGCAACCTTGTCCAGCGTGCGCCATCCGCCGATCATTTCGCCATCACTGGCCTTGAGAATGAAGAGCTCGCGGGTGGTAAGGAAAGGGTCGTTGGAGTCCGGATCGCTGTGCCCGCTATCCTGCATCAGCTTTAGGACACGATCCCTGCCCAGTACGTCGATCAACTGATCCGTCGCGGTATTATCGCTGATCGAGATCATCAGGCTGGCGAGCGTGTGGAGCGTGACCGGCGAACCCTTGGGCCAATTCTGCAATTGCCCGCTGGGATAGCTCTTCTCCTCCAGCGGCACGACGTCAGTCCACTTGCGGCGGCCCGCCTTCACATCCTCTGCCAGCGCGGCGAGGACATAGAGCTTGAAGGTCGATCCCAGCGCCAGCGGAGTGTCCGCCCCGATGCTGATGGCAGGCGCGCCGCCATCCAGCGGGCCGAACCATGCGTTGACGTTGCCGGGCAGGGCGGCGAGATCGGCGGTGATTTTTTGCGCTGTGTCATCTGCCACTGCCAGCGCTTCCATTGATGTGAAGCGCAATTCATTGATGCGGTTATCTTGCGCCGGATCAATCGCGATCCCGCCCTTGGCCAGCCCGCGTTCGAACCGGATTTCCAGCGCGGCGCGAGTGCCTTCGCGCGGGGCGAGCAGGGCAACCTCTACCGCCGGGCCGAACTGCGCGGTGAAGCTCGCGCCCAACGCCTTGAGCTGCGCGTCGGCAATTGCTTCGCGGAAGCCTTGGGTGAACAGGTCTTCGGGCTGCGCCTCGCCATTCAGCAGGGCCACGACCTGTTGGCTGCGGGTTTCCAACGGGGTTTGCGCTGTCGGTGCCATTGTTTCGGTGGATTCCTGAGCCATCAGCGGCACAGCGGGCAGGGCGAGAACCGCCCCGGAAAGGGCAAGCACGCAGGTTCTAAGCATCGCATTTCTCCCGTGTCATCAATAAGTTTAGGTGCTGCGAGGCTGTTAATCCAGCGTTTCGAGCGCAGCCAGCTTCCGGCGCAGGTCGCGGGCGGCCCACCTGTTCAGCGCAATCACGCCGATAAGGAAGGCGACGATCAGCGCAAACGGCCACCCCTTGTCGGTCAGTGCCTCTTCCCACCCGCGATCCTGCGCAGCGTTCCAGAAAATGGCGGCCTGCATTGCCAGAAAACCGGGAACCAGTGGGCCGATGTACCAGCTTGCAACACTGTGCAGCGCTTCTGCCTGATAGCGGTACTGGCGGCGAAGATGCTCGATGCACGGTTCCTCGGGCAGCCGTTCGACGGGCGATGCGTGTCGGCGTAGATTGTGCATCACAACAAGGAACCCCATCCCCGTCACCATGACGGCGCCAACAATTGCGTAATCCCCGACCCAAGCGAAGAAGGCCGCCATGCCGATGCTAAGCAGCACACCGGACACCCCCGCGGCATATTCGCGCCAGTTGCGGCGGCGGATTGTCTGATCAAAGCGGTCGGCCTTGAGCAGCATTTCGGTCGGATCGGTAAAGACTGCATCGCGCGCTAGCGCGGTCCATTGGGGTAAGGGAGGGGTCGTCATGCGGTTACTCCATATGCGGGTTCACTCTGGAAATGGCCGGCGATCAGCGCCTTGATACGGTGCACCCGCGTGGCGACCGCGCCAGCGGACAGGCCGGTAATGTCGGCAATATCCGCCGCGCTCTCGCCTTCGAGCCACAGCACGATCACCTGCATGTCGACCGGCGGCAGGCGGCGGATCAGTTCACCAACTTGCGCCAGCACCAGGGCCTCGGCCGTCTCTGCCTCGACATTGCCGGCGGAGGGAAGCGTCTCGATTACATCGAGCGCCACCCGCTGCGGCCCACGCACGGCGCGCGAAACGTGATCGGCGGCAACATTGTGCGCAACGCGGTAGACCCACGTCTTGAGCGCGCACCGCCCGTCGAACCGGGCCAGACTGATCCATAGCGCGCAGTGCATCTCCTGTTCGAGATCACGCGCCTTTTCAGGATCACGCTCGACCGATCTGGCAAGACGCGCGAGCGCTGGCGCAAATTGCGCGCCTGCCTGCCGGTAAAGAGCTTCTGCCGCCTGTGTCATGCCCCCCTTAGTCTGGCGGCAACGGATTTTCTTACAAGCGTGTCGCCGCTCCCAGACACACGAAAGCGAGTTGCACCGCCAGCATCAGGGCGGTTGCCACCTGCCATCCGCTGCCGGCGTCCTTCATGCCGCGTTCCCACGTCCACTTGCCAAGCATACCAGTGCCCAACGCCGATAGCGCGATCGTGACCCACGCCGACTGATCGATCAACACTACGAAAATCGCAAACAGCGCCGCCATCTGCAGCAGGAACGCCGCGGCGAACCATGCAATCGGGATCGGGCGGTAAGCCGCATCGGGGATGTGCCAATCGGGCAGGGCGCTGTCCGGGCGCGACAGCCGCCGGTCGCCCGCCATGATGTCTTCTTCGCGCGGGTCGGGATATTGCCGGTCAGGCATCGATCAGATCGGGATCGACCTCGCCCGCGCGGTTCTGGATGAAGTTGAAACGGTGTTCGGGGTTGCGGCCCATCAATTCATCGACCAGCCGCGCAACGCCTGCGCGCTGTTCGAATTCCTGCGGCAGCGTAATGCGGATCAGGCCGCGGGTTTCGGGCGCCATTGTGGTTTCGCGCAGCTGGCCCGGGTTCATTTCGCCGAGGCCCTTGAAGCGCGCGACTTCGACCTTCTTGCCCTTGAACACCGTATCTTCCAACTCTGCCCGGTGCGCATCATCGCGGGCATAACGGCTCTCCTTGCCGCTGGTGAGGCGGTAAAGCGGGGGCTGGGCCAGGAACAGGTGCCCGCGTTTCACGATGTCGGGCATTTCCTGAAAGAAGAACGTCATCAGCAGCGTGGCAATATGCGCGCCGTCGACATCGGCGTCGGTCATGATGATGATCCGGTCATAGCGCAGGTTGTCGGCGTTGCAGTCCTTGCGTGTGCCGCAGCCCAGGGCCAGCGACAGATCGGCGATTTCGGAATTGGCGCGGATCTTGTCGGCGGTGGCAGATGCGACGTTGAGGATTTTGCCGCGGATTGGCAGGATCGCCTGCGATTTGCGATCCCGCGCCTGTTTGGCACTGCCGCCGGCGCTGTCGCCTTCGACGATGAACAATTCGGTCTCGCGCCCGCCTTCGCCGCTGCAATCGGTCAGCTTGCCGGGCAGGCGCAGTTTCTTGGCATTGGTGGCGGTCTTGCGCTTGATCTCGCGTTCCTGCTTGCGCTTCAGACGCTCGTCCATCCGCTCCATCACCTCGCCCAGCAAGGCCTTCCCGCGCTCCATATTGTCGGTGAGGAAGTGGTCGAAATGGTCGCGCACCGCGTTTTCGACGAGGCGCGCAGCTTCGGGCGAAGTCAGGCGGTCTTTGGTTTGCGACTGGAACTGCGGATCGCGGATGAAGACGCTTAGCATCACTTCCGCGCCGGTCATCACGTCATCGGCGGTGATGTCCTTGGCCTTCTTCGCGCCGACCAGATCGCCGAAAGCCCGCAAGCCCCGCGTCAGCGCGCTGCGCAGGCCCTGTTCGTGCGTCCCGCCATCCGGCGTTGGCACGGTGTTGCAATACCAGCTGTTCGAACCATCGGAGTAGAGCGGCCAGGCAATCGCCCATTCCACGCGGCCTTGCCCGATGCCATCGACCTGCGGAAATTCCTGACTGCCGGTGAAGGGCTGGGCGGTAACGCATTCGCGCGCGCCCACCTGTTCGGCAAGGTGATCGGCCAGCCCGCCGGGGAACTTGAAGGTTGCCTCTGCAGGCACATCCTCGCTCGCCAGCGATGGGGCGCATTTCCAGCGGATTTCCACCCCTGCGAACAGGTATGCCTTCGAGCGGGCCAGTTTGAACAAGCGTTTGGGGTTGAACTTGCGGTCGCCGAAAATCTCCTCGTCGGGCACAAAGCTGACCGTGGTGCCGCGCCGGTTGGGCGTGGGGCCAAGGTTCTGGATCTTGCCTTGCGTGATCCCGCGCGAAAATTCCTGCGCGTAAAGCTGCTTGTCGCGCGCCACTTCGACCCGCGTATGGACAGACAGCGCGTTGACAACACTGATACCGACCCCGTGCAAGCCGCCGCTGGTGGCATAGGCTTTCCCCGAGAACTTCCCGCCCGAATGGAGCGTCGAAAGGATTACTTCCAGCGTCGACTTGCCGGGAAACTTGGGGTGTTCATCCACCGGGATACCGCGCCCGTTATCGGCAATGCTCAGGCGGTTGCCTTCATCAAGCCGCATCTCGATCCGCGTGGCATGGCCTGCCACGGCTTCGTCCATCGCGTTGTCGAGCACTTCGGCCGCGAGATGGTGGAACGAGCGATCATCGGTGCCGCCGATATACATGCCGGGGCGGCGACGCACCGGCTCAAGCCCTTCGAGCACCTCGATCGAGGACGAGTTGTAATCGCCGCTGGAGGTTGGGGTATTCGCGAACAGATCGTCGGGGGTGGTATCGGCCATGGCGCGGGTTATAGGCCCGCGCCCATCGCCCTCACAAGCCACCCCCTGTGGTTTTACGCAACCGGCGTGGTTTTGCTTAGCGGGTAAAGCCGGTTGGCGCCGGATCCACCGCAATCACGTCTCCGCCCCGCACTTCGCGCACCTCCAGCGCGCGTTCGGCCACGCCGCTGCGGCCAAAGCGGAACGGGCCATCAACGCCCAGAAACCCGCCCTTGTCGTAAAGCTGGTTTTTGGGGAAGGCTGATCCCACCTTCCATTCCCGCGCCACCCGCAAGGTCAGCAGCACCGCATCATAGCCCAGCGTGGCAACCCGGTAAGGCTGCGCGCCAAAGCGGGCTTCGTAGCTTTCCGCAAAGCGTTTGTAGCGTTGGTCGGAAACGGCTGCGAACAATGCGCCATCAAGCGATTTGGCGCGGGTGAGGGCAGTATCGCCACTCCACAACTCGGTGCCAAGGATACGGGTGCGCGTGCCACGCTGCAATTCGTCGGCAGCTTCGATGCTGAGCCGCGCGCTATCAGCGATCAGCACGGTATCATACCCGCCCGCTGCCCGCAGCCGTCCCGCAGCGCTGACGATCGAGGTGTTGCCGCGCGCGTAGCTTTCGCGCTGCACCAGAGCGCCGCCGAAATCGCGCAGCGCGTTGTCGAGCGCGGATGCGGCACGCTCGCCATAGTCGCCCTGGGGCAGCAGAGCGGCAAAGCGATTTGCACCGCGTCCGCGCGCATACTGGATGCTGCGGCGGATCGATTGTTCGGGAATGTGGCCGATCACGAACACATCCGGTCCGGCAACGGCGGTGTCGTTGGAAAAGGCAATCACCGCGACCCCGGCCGGGCGCGCCGCTGCCTGAACGGCAGGCACGGCATCGGCAGTGAGCGGGCCGAGGATCAGTTTGTTGCCATCGCTGATCGCGTTGCGCGCAGCGGCAGATACGCCGGCCGTGGTGTCATAGGTGGTGATGCGGATGTTATCTGCGTTGGTATCCAGCAGCGCCATGGTGGTGGCGTTGGCAATGGCCTGCCCGACCGCCGCAGTATCCCCGCTCATCGGCACCAGCAGGGCAACGCGGTGGCGGCCGGTATCGGTGGGCAGCGCGGTCGCAGAAGGCTCGGGCGCAGGCCCCGGGCGGGATGCGGAACCGACATCGGTCTTGGGCACAATCTGGCACCCCGCAACCAGTGCTGCAGCACCAGCCATTGCCAGATGACGCGGACGCACTGCGCCGAACATCCGTGCGAGCGTAATAGCCCAATCGGGCTTCATCATGCGGTTCATCCTTGCCGACCCTTCGCTCGTGCGTCATGGCATCCTCCAGCCATGCACACGGAGTTTCCATCCATCCCCGCAGGGACGCCCGAGCCCGGACTCTATATCGTGGCTACCCCGATTGGCAATCTCGGCGACATCACCTTGCGTGCAATTGCGGTGCTGGGCGGCGCGGCGCTGGTGGCTTGCGAAGATACACGGGTGACCGGCAAGCTGCTGAAACATCTGGGGATCAAGGCGCGGCTGCAACGGCTTGACGATCACGCCCCTCCTGAAGTGCGTGGCCGAGTGATTGATGTAGCACGGCATTCGGCAGTCGCTTTGGTCAGCGATGCGGGCACTCCGCTGATTTCCGACCCCGGTTATCGTCTGGTGCGCGAGGCGCGGGCGGCGGGTATCACCGTCACCAGCATTCCGGGTGCCTGCGCCACCGTGTCGGCGCTCGCCATCGCAGGCCTGCCGAGCGACAGGTTCCTGTTCGCCGGATTTCTTCCGGTCAAGGACAAGGCCCGGCGCGATGCTCTTGAGGGCGTGGCAGGAGTGGCGGCGACGCTGGTGTTTTACGAAACCGCGCCCCGGATCGAACGGTCTTTGCGCGCCATTGCCGATCTGTGGCCGGAGCGCGAGGTGGCGGTGGCCCGCGAACTTACCAAGCTGCACGAGGAATGCCGCAGCGGTAGCGCCGCCGCGCTGGCCGATCATTACGCCGCCCACCCGCCCAAGGGCGAGATCGTACTGATCATCGGCCCGCCTGCCGAGGCCGAAGCGCCTGTTGCCGATCCTGACGCCCTGCTGCGCGCCGCGCTGGCCGATGCCGGGCCGGGCAAGGCTGCGGGGATTGTCGCCAAGGCAACCGGGCTCGACCGGGCAGCGCTTTATGCCCGCGCTCTGGCGCTGAAGGGCGAATAATGCGCGAACGGTCCACCCCGCTGCGGCAGGAGGCAGACCGCCGCGGACGCGAGGGCGAGGCCGAGGCCGCGATGTGGCTGGCAGGCCAGGGCTGGCAGATCGTGGCCGAGCGGGTCAAGACCAAGGCGGGCGAGATCGATCTGATTATTCGCAAACCCGGGCTTGTCGTCTTTGTCGAAGTTAAATGGCGCGCTCGCGCTGCCGCATTGGCCGATGCCATCGACGAACGGCGGCTGACGCGGGTGGCCAGGGCAGCGGAAATCGTCGCCCATGAATATGCGACGCAGGGCGAGGATATCCGGATCGACGTGATCCTGCTTGCACCTGGGCGCAAGCCTGACCACATCGAGAATGCGTGGATGCCTTTTTCGTAAGGCACACCCGTTCACCCTGAGCTTGTCGAAGGGTTGCCTTTTCTTTTTTGACCTCCGGATCGAAGCAGGACAATGCTTCGACAAGCTCAGCACGAACGGATTTCAGCAAATGTCGCTAAAAATCGCAGTCCAGATGGACCCAATCGATGGCATCAACATCGCGGGCGACAGCTCGTTTGCGCTGATGCTGTCAGCACAGGCGCGCGGCTACACGCTGTATGAATACCACGTCGAAAGCCTGACGCTGGACGAGGATGACCGACTGTTCGCCCACGCCTTTCCGGTAACGGTTCAGCGTGTGGAGGGCGATCATTTCAAGCGCGGGGAGCAGGTGCGGCTCGATCTCGGCAGGGATGTTGATGTCGTGCTGATGCGGCAGGATCCGCCGTTCCACATGGGTTACATCACCGCCACCCACATGCTCGAACGGATCGGGCATGAAACGCTGGTGGTCAATGATCCCGCCAATGTCCGCAACAGCCCTGAAAAGGTGATGGTGCTCGATTACCGCCGCTTCATGCCGCCAACGCTGGTGACACGATCGGTGGACGAGGTGCGCCGCTTCATGGCGAAACACGGGGCGATCGTGGTCAAACCGATCCACGGCAACGGCGGCAAGGCGATCTTTCGCATCGCGGAAAACGCCGAAAACCTGACCGCCCTGTTTGAAGTGTTCAACCAGACCTGGCCCGAACCGCACATGGTGCAGCCCTTCCTTCCCGAAGTGGCGCAGGGCGACAAACGCATCGTGCTGATCGATGGCGCGGTGGCTGGCGCGATCAACCGCGTGCCGGGGGAAGGCGAGTTCCGCAGCAACCTCGCCATGGGCGGCAGCGCGCAGGCAACCGAACTGACAGAGCGCGAGGCAGAAATCTGTGCGGCACTCGGCCCGGATCTGAAACGGCTCGGCCTGACCTTTGTGGGCATCGACGTGATCGGTGGTAAGTGGCTTACCGAAATCAACGTCACCTCTCCCACCGGCATCGTGGCGATTGACCGGTTCAACAACACTGATACGGCGGGGATGGTCTGGGACGCGATCGAATTGCGTCTGGCTGAACGCCGCGCCGCCGCCTGACCCGCCTGCACCTGACCCTGCTTGCAACCTGACTGAGACCCGATGACCGAACTCCTCCTCGAACTGCTCGACAAGGGCGGCTATTTCGGCATTTTCGTGCTGATGATCCTGGAAAACGTGTTTCCGCCGATCCCGTCGGAGGTGATCGTCGGCGCGGCCGGGGTGCTGGTCGAACAGGGCAAGATGAATGGCTATGTGGTGCTGCTGGTCGCCACCTTGGGCACGCTGGTCGGCAATTTGTTCTGGTACTGGGTTGGCGTTCGCTGGAGCGAGGAACAGCTCAAACGCATGATCGACCGCTGGGGCCGTATCCTGACCTTTGAATGGGACGAATTCACCAAGGCGCGCGATATCTTCCGCAAATATGGTGACTGGATCGTGTTCACCCTGCGATTTTCGCCGCTGCTGCGCACTATAGTCTCGCTGCCCGCCGGCCTTGCGCGGATGGGGTTCTGGCGGTTTTCGCTGTTCACCTTCCTCGGATCACTGATCTGGAACGGTTTGCTGATCATCGGCGGGCGGGCGCTGGCCGGGGTGATCGAGGAATACGAGACGCTGGCGGGCTATGGCATTGTGGCGCTCGTGCTCGCAGGCGTGGCGGTTTACATTTACCGCTTCGTCACGTGGAAGCCGGTAAAGGCGCACGAGGCCGAGGATAACGGTAACTAGCCCCTCGGGTGCGCCTTGCGGTAATTCTCCAGCAGGCTGGCCGCATCGACGCGGGTATAGATCTGTGTCGACCCCAGTGACGCATGGCCGAGCAATTCCTGTAAAGACCGCAAATCCGCACCCGCGCTGAGAAGGTGGGTGGCGAAAGAATGGCGTAGCGCGTGCGGAGTGGCGGTATCGGGCAGACCAAGCGCACGCCGCGCCTGTGCCATCGCCCGCTGCACCATGCCGGGTGACAGTGGCCCGCCTTTTTCGCCGCGGAACAGCGGTTCGTTCGCGGGCAAGGGCCACGGGCACAGCCGCACATATTCCGCCACAGCTGCGCGGGTGATCGGCAGCACCGGCACCATGCGCTGCTTGCCGCCCTTGCCGGTGACTTGCAGCACGTCCCCCGTATCGGCATCGCGCCCGGTCAGCGACAATGCCTCGGCTATGCGCAGGCCCGATCCATACAGCAGCAGCAGCACCGCCCGGTCGCGCGCGCCGATCCAGTCCTTGGCGGCAAGCCCATCGACCAGCACGGTCAGGTTCTCCGCCTCGTCAGGCGTGACCGGGCGCGGCAGGCCTTTCTTCAACCTTGGCCCGCGCAGCCGGGGCGGGGCAGGATCAGGATCGCCGCTTTGCTGTCGGGCAAAGGCGATGAAGGCTTTCAGGGCCGAAAGTTCGCGCGCAGTGCTGGCATTGCCCAAACCTTCACTGCGGCGCTCGGCAAGGAAAGTGCGCAGGTGATGCGCTTCGGAGCGGGCGACAGCCCCCCAGTCCTCAAGCCCGTTGGCAATGCACAATCTTTGGGCAGCGGCAACATAGGCGCGCACGGTATGGGGCGAGCGGCGGCGATTATCGGCAAGGTGGGCGCGCCATTCCGCGATCAAGTCATGCGCGGTCATGCGGCGACCAGCGTATCGGCCACCACTTCGGCCAGCAGCGCATCGAGCAGCGGTCGGCCCGGCGGCGCAACCCCGATCCGGCTGCCATCGGCCCACATGAGGCCAAGAGCGGTCAGCCGGGCAAGCGCCGCTTCTTCGATCAGTCCGGCGCGTGACAGGCCGAACCGCGATCCCAGCAACCCCAGATCAACCCCCTCGGTCAGCCGCAGGCCCATCAGCAGCGCCTCTGCCGCCTGATCGGAAACCGGCAGCACGCTGGCCTCGGCAATCCCGTCGCCCTGCCGCGCGACGGCGCTGAGGAAGTTCTCCGGCTTCTTGTGCCGCACTGTGGCGACGCCGCCGCGCCGCCCGTGTGCGCCGGGGCCGATCCCGGCATATTCCTGATAACGCCAATAGACGAGATTGTGGCGGCTTTCCTCGCCTGCTCTGGCGTGGTTGCTCGTTTCATAGGCAGGCAATCCTGCCGCCAGGGTCAGTTCCTGGGTGATGCCGAAAAGTTGGGCAGCATCGTCATCATCGAGCGGGACGAGCCGCCCGCGCCGCACATCGCTGGCAAAGCGCGTGCCGGGTTCGATCGTCAGCTGATACAGCGAAAGGTGTCCGGTGCCGAAGCCGAGCGCGCGGGTCAGCCGATCATGCCACATTTCCGGCGTGTGGCCGGGCAGGGCGTAGATCATGTCGAAACTGACGCGCTTGAAGTGGGCCTGCGCGGTATCGAGTGCTTCCAAAGCCTCGTTCGCCCCGTGCAGCCGCCCCAGAAACCGCAGCTCGGCATCGTCCAGCGACTGGATACCCAGCGAAACGCGGTTGATCCCGGCACCGGCAAGCGCTGCGAAGTTGGCAGCTTCAACCGACGACGGGTTGGCCTCCAGCGTGATCTCGATTTCGGGCGCAAAGCCCCACAGGGCTTCGGCCTCTTTCAGCAATGCCGCCACCAGCGCGGGCGGCATCAGCGATGGCGTGCCGCCGCCGAAGAAAATCGAGGTGAGGGGGGCTCCGCCCGCGACCGCCGCCTCGGCCCGCATATCGGCCAGCATCGCAGCCTGCCATGCGGCCACGTCGACACCGTCCCGGACATGCGAGTTGAAATCGCAATAGGGGCATTTCTTCGCGCAGAAGGGCCAGTGGATATAAAGCGCACGCGCCACAGTAGATTTTCAGCCTCGCTTAATCGTTGCACCATAGATTGGGATCATGCCGAGTTCCTACCCCACGTCGATTGCGGCGCGCTTCCTTGGCCTGATGCTGCTTATGGCAGCCGCCCCGGCTGTGCCGCAAGATTATCTCGCGCCGCCCGAACCCGAAAGGGTCTGGCTCGCCGCGCATAATATCGCCCGCGAGGAAGTGGGCCTTGCTCCGCTGCAATGGAACCCGGCGCTGGCGCGCGATGCCGAGGATTGGGCAATTCATCTGGCACAGCGCCGCACTTTTGGCCATGCCCCGCATGATGTGCGCAAGGGGCAGGGCGAAAACCTGTGGCGCGGATCACGGGATCGTTATTCGCCGTGGCAGATGATCGCGCTGTTCGTGGCGGAGAAACGCGATTTTCGGCCCGGCACTTTTCCCGATGTCTCGCGCACCGGACGGTGGAGCGATGTCGGGCATTACACCCAGATCATCTGGCCCAGCACGCAGGAAGTCGGCTGCGCCACGGCGCTGAACCGCAATGATGAGGTGCTGGTGTGCCGATACTGGCCCGCTGGCAATGTCATGGGCACCCGGCTTGATCCGGCAGACCGCCTGACACGCCGTTGAGCGATCAGCCGAACTGCTCGGCAACCAGTTTGGCAAAGGCATCGGCGCGGTGGCTGATGGCGTGCTTTTCCTCCGGCGGGATTTCCGCAAAGGTCTGATTGCAGCCCGTCGGCACGAATACCGGATCATAGCCAAAGCCGAGCGTGCCGCGCGGCGGCCATGTCAGCGTGCCGTCGCAGCGCCCTTCGTAGATCGCGTATTCGCCGTCCGGCCAGGCCAGTGCCAACACGCAGTGGAAGGCGGCGCTGCGGTCAGCATCCGGCCCCTTTTCCGCGAGCAACCCTTCGACCTTGCCCATCGCCATGTACCAGTCACGCCCCGGTGCGCCTTCAAACCACTGCCGCTCGGCCCAGTCGGCAGTGTAAACGCCCGGACGGCCATCAAGCGCAGCGACGCTGAGGCCGCTGTCGTCGGCCAGCGCCGCCAGTCCGGAAGCCTCGGCCGCCGCCCGCGCCTTCAATAGCGCGTTCTGGGCGAAGGTGGTGCCGGTCTCGGCCGGCTCCGGCAGGCCCAGCGATCCGGCGGACAGACACTTGAGCCCGTATGGATCGAGCAGCGCGCTGATTTCCTTCAGCTTGCCCGCGTTATGCGTGGCGATCACCAGCGAACCGGAGCCGAGGCGGCGTGTCATTTTACCGCGTCCAATTGCGCGGCAAAGATGCGGTCGCAGCCCATCCGGGCGAGGCGCAGGAGGCGCAGCAGGGCTTCCTCGTCATAGGTCGCGCCTTCGGCAGTCGCCTGCACTTCGGCGATCTTGCCGCCTGACAGCAGCACGAAATTGCCATCAGCCTCCGCGTTGGAGTCCTCGTCATAATCGAGATCGAGCACCGGGGTGCCCTTGAAGATGCCGCAGGAAATGCCCGCGACCTGCGCGGTGATCGGATCGTGCTTGATATCGCCTGATGCCATCAGACTGTTGATGGCGAGCCGCAGTGCAATCCACGCGCCCGAAATCGCAGCGGTGCGCGTTCCGCCATCGGCCTGAATCACGTCGCAATCGAGCGTGATTTGCCGCTCACCTAACTTCTGCAAATCTACCACGGCGCGCAAAGAACGCCCGATAAGCCGCTGGATTTCCTGCGTGCGGCCCGATTGCTTGCCCTTGGCCGCTTCGCGCTGGCCGCGGGTGTGGGTGGCGCGGGGGAGCATCGAATATTCGCCCGTCACCCAGCCTTCGCCCTTACCCCGCATCCACGGCGGCACGCCCTTTTCGACGCTGGCGGTGCACAGTACCTTGGTATCGCCGAAGCCGATCAGCACCGATCCTTCTGCATGGCGGGTAAAGCCGGTTTCGATGGTGATTGCGCGCATCTCGTCTGGCGCGCGTCCTGAAGGGCGCATTTCAAATTCTCCTGATCCGTTCGCCCTGAGCTTGTCGAAGGGCTGTCCTGCTTCGTCTTGAAACTGCGCTAGAAGAAAGTGCAGTGCTTCGACAAGCTCAGCACGAACGGAATTTGAGAAAGTTGAAGATAGGGTTTAGCAATCTTCCATGTCCTCGCTTCCCGTCACCGAACTGACCTCACGCGCCCGCGAAATCTTTCGCCGGGTGGTGGAGGGATATATCGATAGCGGGCAACCCGTCGGATCGAAGACACTGGCGGCGGATGGAACGCTCAACCTGTCGCCTGCGTCGATCCGTTCGGTGTTGGCCGATCTTGAAAGCCTGGGCCTTCTCGCCGCGCCGCATACTAGTGCGGGACGGCTGCCGACCGATGCAGGCCTGCGCATCTTTGTCGATGGCATGATGCGGGTGGCCGAACCGACGATGCAGGAACAGGCCACTATCGAAGCGCGGCTGGCCGAGGCCGGGCCGGTCGAAGCGGCGCTGAAACAGGCGAGCGCGATTCTCTCCGATCTTTCGGGCGCGGCAGGCATGGTGCTGGTCGCCCCGCGGGAACAACGATTGGCGCAGTTCAATCTGGTCGATCTGGGGCAGGGGCGGGCCCTCGCGGTGCTTGTGGGCGAGGATGGCGGGGTGGAAAACCGCATCTTGACCCTCGGCGGCGCGATCAGCGCCAGCGCGCTGGATCAGGCGAGCAATTACATCACCGCGCGCCTCGCGGGGCGATCGCTGGCAGAGGCCGCGCAGGCGATGCGGGCTGAAATCAACGCAGGCCAATCGCAGCTGGACGATGCCTCCCGCGATCTGGTCGAACGCGGGCTTGCTGTATGGAGCCAGGATGCCGCCGCCCGCCCGGTGCTGATCGTGCGCGGCGCGGCAAACTTGCTGGATGAAAGCGCGCTTGGCGATATCGAGCGGGTGCGGATGCTGCTCGAGGATCTTGAGAACAAGCAATCGGTGGCGCAGCTGCTGGATTCGGCCCGCGAGGCCGATGCGGCGCGAATTTTCATCGGCAGTGAGAACCGGCTGTTCGCGCTGTCCGGCTCGTCCGTGATCGCCTCGCCCTATCGTGATCGCGAAGGGCGGGTCGTCGGCGTACTCGGGGTGATTGGGCCCACACGGTTGAATTACGCGCGGGTTGTCCCCATGGTAGATTTGACGGCCCGTTCGCTGGGCAAGCTCATCGCTTGAATGGAAAGCCAAGACAACATGATGAATGACGAAAAGCCGCTCGATCAGGCGGCTGAAGACGAATTGAAGGGTGTGCCCGAAGACATGCGTGATGATGGCGACACGCCGGGCGATGATGCCATGGCCGAAGCGCTCGAATCGCTACGCCGCGATCTGGACACCGCCAAGCAGGAAGTGCTCTATGCGCAGGCCGAAACGCAGAATGTGCGCCGCCGGTTGGAGCGCGAGAAGGATGAGGCGCGCGCCTATGCCGCGACCGGGTTTGCCCGCGACATCCTGAGTGTGGCGGATAACCTGACACGCGCGGTGCAGGCGATCCCCGAGAGCCTGCGCGGCGATGAAAGCATGAAAGGCCTTGTGATCGGCCTTGAAGCAACCCAGCGCGAGCTGGAAAAGGTCTTCGCGAGCCACGGCATCACGCGCATCGCTGCGGTGGGCCTGCCGCTCGACCCGAACCAGCATCAGGCGATGCTCGAAGTGCCGACGGCTGACCATGAACCCGGCACGGTGGTATCGGAAATGCAGGCCGGATGGATGATCAAGGACCGTCTGCTGCGCGCCGCAATGGTCGCGGTGGCCAAGGCGGCGGACTAGTCTTCCGGATACGCCGAGCGCTGCCTGAGACGCGACAGGCTGCGGAACATTGATCGCGCTCTCCTTGTTGTTGATATTACGTCACATCCAAGGAGAGTCCCATGAAAACTTCGCTGAAAACGATCGTCCTCGGTGCTGCCTGCGGGCTTGGTCTGAGCGCATGCGCGGGCAATTATGCCGGTGAAGGTGCATTGGGCGGTGCGCTTGCAGGCGCGGCAGGTACTGCCGTGGCTGGCGGCGATGTTGCCACTGGCGCAGCCGTGGGTGCCGCCGTCGGCGGTGCAGGTGGTTCGCTCATCAAGAAGAACGGCAATTGCTACCGCGTCGATAACCGCGGCCGCGAGCGCCGCGTGCGCTGCCGCTAAGTCCTGAATATCAGGCGGGCGTGAAAGGCAGGATCGGCTCGTAAGCCGATAGGCCCGGAGCGCCCGCCACTTTTGCCCCGTTTCGCAACAGGAATGCGTGGCGCACGATCTCGGCCTGCTGTTCAATCCCGTAGCGATGCAGCGGCCAGCCGGGCTTCAAGGCATAGTCATAGCGGCACCACGGGTGGCGCATAAGCACCAGATACCATTCCCCGCGTGTTTGCGCCTGCCACACATGCACCATTTCGTGAATGAAATGGGCTTGCAGGGAGAGCTTTGCCGAGGCGAAATCATCGCAATAATGCGCGGCAGCAGGGTGGAAATGCAGGTGTCCGCGCGGCGCCATGGTCACACCGCGTGGGTGCAGCGGAAAGAACTTCCTGCGCCTGATCCGCACAGGATCGTAATCAATCGCATCGCCAAAAACCGACCGGGCAAGGGTAACCTCGCCCGGCGTCAGCGCGCGCTCGCCGCCAACCGGGCAGGCGGGCGCGAGGGGCACTTCGACCCCCGTACCATCCAGCCCGGTCAGCGGAACGTTCAGCGTTCTTCCCCTGCGGCGCGTACAACCGCGTCAAAACTTTCGGTCGTGCCATCCGAAAGGGTCAGAGTGATCGAAACGGTTTCGCCCGGTTTCCACGCATCGGACGGTTGCATCGCCATCACATGCAACCCGCCGGGTGCAAACTGTACCGGAGTGCCGGTGACGAGCGTGACGGGTTCTGCATCCATCATCGTCATGGCGCCGTCCTTCTCCATTGTCTGATGGATCATCGACATGCCTGCGCCGTCCACCGTCACGCTGGCGAGCGTCACGGCCGCGTCACCTGCGTAGGAAAGATCGAAATAAACAGCCGCCGGGTTGCCTGCGACGGGTGCCAGCACGAGGCGGGCATTGCTGACCGTGATCCCTTCCGCCAGCGTAGGCGTGGCGGCTTCGGTCGGCGCGTCTGCATCACCCGAACAGGCGGCGAGCCCGAGCAGGCTGGCGCTTGCGACCAGGGGGGCGATCAGGGGTAGTGCAGCGGATTTGAAGATGTTCACGTTGAAATGTCTCCGATTGGAATGTCCGCAAAACTAGGCCGCTGCGTCTCTTGTGCCAAGCGAAACCGCACCTATATCCCGCCCACAATCGAGCCGCCCAAGCGCTTTGCCTCCAAGCGGGAAGCGCGATGCGCGGTGTCCAACAATTGTCCAGATGGATGGGAAAACTATGGGTAAAGTAATCGGTATCGACCTTGGCACCACCAACTCCTGCGTTGCTGTCATGGATGGGGGCAAGCCCAAGGTTATTGAAAATTCCGAAGGCGCGCGCACCACGCCGTCGATCGTCGCCTTCACCAAGGATGGCCAGCGCCTGATCGGCCAGCCCGCCAAACGTCAGGCCGTGACCAACCCCGACAACACCCTGTTCGCGATCAAGCGCCTGATCGGCCGCCGGTTTGAAGACCCGCTGACCAAGAAGGACATGGGCCTTGTCCCCTACACCATCACCAAGGGCAAGAATGGTGATGCATGGGTCAAAGCCGGTGAGGAAGAATACAGCCCGTCGCAGGTTTCCGCCTTCATTCTGCAGAAGATGAAGGAAACCGCCGAAAGCTATCTTGGCGAAACCGTGACGCAGGCCGTGATCACCGTTCCCGCCTACTTCAACGACGCCCAGCGTCAGGCCACCAAGGATGCAGGCCAGATCGCCGGCCTTGAAGTGTTGCGCATCATCAATGAACCGACGGCGGCCGCGCTCGCCTATGGCATGGACAAGGATGACGGGAAGACCATCGCCGTCTATGACCTTGGCGGCGGCACGTTTGACGTCTCGATCCTCGAAATCGGCGACGGCGTGTTCGAAGTGAAATCCACCAACGGGGATACCTTCCTTGGCGGTGAAGACTTCGACAACGCGATTGTCGAGTTTCTGGCCGATTCCTTCAAGAAGAAGGAAAGCATGGATCTGAAGACCGACAAGCTTGCTCTGCAACGCCTGAAGGAAGCGGCGGAAAAGGCCAAGATCGAGCTTTCGAGCGCGGCTTCGACCGAGATCAACCTGCCCTTCATCACCGCGCGCATGGAAGGGGGCAGCACCACCCCGTTGCACCTGGTGGAAACGATCACCCGCGCCGATTTGGAAAAGATGGTCGATGGGCTGATCCAGCGCACGCTCGATCCGTGCAAGAAGGCACTGGCCGATGCGGGTATTTCCAAGGATCAGGTTGACGAAGTCATCCTCGTCGGCGGCATGACCCGTATGCCGCGTGTGCGCGAAGTGGTGGAACAGTTCTTCGGTGCCAAGCCCCACACCGGCGTGAACCCCGATGAAGTCGTCGCCATGGGCGCGGCCATTCAGGCAGGCGTATTGCAGGGCGACGTCAAGGACGTGCTGCTGCTCGACGTGACCCCGCTTTCGCTCGGCATTGAAACGCTGGGCGGCGTGTTCACCCGCATGATTGATCGCAACACCACCATCCCGACCAAGAAGACCCAGACCTATTCGACCGCCGAAGACAATCAGAACGCGGTGACGATCAAGGTCTATCAGGGCGAACGCGAGATGGCGGCGGATAACAAGATCCTCGGCAATTTCGACCTCATCGGCATCCCGCCCGCACCGCGCGGCGTGCCGCAGATCGAAGTGACCTTCGATATCGACGCCAACGGCATCGTGTCCGTGGCGGCGAAGGACAAGGGCACCGGCAAGGAGCAGACGATCAAGATCCAAGCTTCGGGCGGTCTCAGCGACAATGACATCGACCAGATGGTAAAGGATGCCGAAAAGTTCGCTGAAGAAGACAAGAAGCGTCGTGCCGCGGCAGAAGCGCGCAATCAGGCCGACAGCCTTGTCCACGCAACCGAAAAGCAGATCGAAGAACACGGCGACAAGATCGATGCCGCGACCAAGACCGAAGTCGAGGAAGCGATCGCTGCTGTGAAGACTGCGCTGGAAGGCGGCGATGCAGATGACATCAACGCCAAGGCGCAGGCGCTCACCCAGTCGGCCATGAAGATGGGCCAGCAGATCTACGAACAGCAGCAGGCTGCAGGGCCCGATGCTGAAGGCGAACCTGCTGGCGAGACGGCAGCCGACGAAGAAGTCGTCGATGCCGAGTTCTCCGAAGTGGACGAAGACAAGAAGGGCTAAGGCCCCGATGCAACCCAGCCCGCAGGCGATGCGACCGGCACTTTGTTCCGGCGCATCGCCCGCGACTGGTCACGGGGAATAGGTCTCAGGTATGCCCAGCGCTCAATCCGATTATTATCAGACGCTCGAATGTCCGCGCGATGCCGATGCTGCCGCGCTCAAGAGCGCGTATCGCAAGCTCGCGATGAAGTTTCACCCGGATCGCAATCCGGGTGATGCCACCTGCGAGGCGAAGTTCAAGGCGATCAACGAGGCTTATGATTGCCTCAAGGACCCGCAAAAGCGCGCAGCCTATGATCGCTTTGGTCATGACGCCTTCACCCAAGGCATGAATGGCGGCGGCGGCGGCCCGTTCGGCGGCGGGGCGCGCGGCGACTTTGCCGATATCGGCGATATCTTCGAAACGATCTTCGGCGGCGCCTTTGGCGGCGGCGGCGGTCAGCGCCAGCAGAACCGGCGCGGCGCAGACCTGCGTTACGATATGCAGGTAACGCTGGAAGAGGCGTTCCACGGCAAATCGACCGAAATCGAAATCGAGGTCAGCCAGGCCTGCGATACCTGCGATGGCAGCGGTGCAAAGCCGGGCACCAGTGAGCGCACCTGCAACCTGTGCAAAGGCATGGGCAGCGTGCGCGCCAAGCAGGGCCTGTTTGTTATCGAACGCCCGTGCCCCACCTGTAACGGACGCGGCAGCGTTATCGAAGACCCGTGCAGGGATTGCCGCGGCGAAGGCCGGCTGGACAAAGCGCAGACGCTGAAAGTCGATATCCCCGCAGGCGTCGATACCGGCACCCGCATCCGGCTATCGGGCAAGGGCGAGGCAGGTCAGCGCGGCGCGCCTCCGGGCGATCTGTATATTTTCCTGCATGTGGCGCAGCACCGTGTGTTCGAACGCGAAGGCACCACGCTGGCGACCCGCATTCCGGTCAGCTTCACGACAGCAGCCCTGGGCGGCTGTGTGGAGATCCCTGATCTGGATGGATCGACCAACCGGCTCGACATTCCGGCCGGTATCCAGTCCGGCAAGCAGCTTCGCATACGCGGTGCGGGTATGCCCGTGCTGCAAGGGCGCGGCCGCGGCGATATGGTGGTCGAAATCGCGGTGGAGACCCCGACCAAGCTGTCGCGCCGTCAGAAGGAAATCCTCGAGGAGTTCAAAGCTACCGAAACCGGTGATGAATGCCCTGAAAGCCGCGGATTTATAGATAAGCTGAAAGACGTGTTTGGGGGCTGAGGGCAAGCTTCGTGCTACCTTCTCCCTGACCATCAACGATTTTCCGAAACACCCTTTGGCAGCGCCAGTGCAGCAGTTTTCCCGGACTCTATCACCTTACTGACCAAGCTGGTTCAGATTGGCCATCAACTCGGCCCCCTTTTTCTCTTTTTCGCGGTTCTCCGCAGCCTTCTTTGTCCAAATGCTGGCGCGCATCGGATTGCGAGTGCCGCCAAGGCCTTTTTCCCAGTATTCGGCCAGAATGTCTGCAGCCTTGCTCGATCCGCGGCTTCCGGCTTCTTCTAGCAATCGCAATGCCGTGGCCTCGTCTTTTTCGACGCCGCGACCGCTGAAGAACATCATGCCCAGATCAAGGGTCGCCTTCGCTGATCCGGCCTCATGGGCCTGATACAGATATTTTGCCGCCATATCGAAATCGGTGCCGAACGGTTTGCCGGTAACCATGATATTGCCGAGCCGATAAGCGCCCTCGATATGTCCTGTCGCGCCAAGCTGGCTGGTGTATTTGATAAAAAGTTCGCGGTCCTTCGGGAACCCTTTGAACTGCCCGGTAAGGTGAAGCTTGCTGAGGAAATCGAGCGCGTCCCTCTCCCCCTTCTGGGCAAAGCGGTTAAGGATGGGCACCGCCTTTTCAGGTTCTGGGAGCAAGAATTGCGGCTCGTCGCTCGGTTCGAAGAAGCCGAGCCTGAGTCTGGGATATTTGATCCCCTTCACCCCGTAGATGTGCGCATTTGCGAGCGCCGACTGGACAAGCCAATCGTCTTTCACCGGCTCGCTGGCAAGAAAGGTGAGCGCCTGCTGCACCATAGCCTTCTTTTCCGCCGTATATTTAAAGATGGCGCGATCTTCCGCCGCGCCGCGAGCCTTGAGATTTTCACTCGAAAAGATCGTGCTCCCATCAATGATTTTCTGTTCGGCCGGGGTGTAAGCACGTGTCAGTTCAAGGCTGTCTTTGATTCGTCCGCGCGTGCAGTCTGAACACACGCGGATATCGCGTGCCATCTTGAAATAGGCCAGCACGCTGTCGCGGTCGCCCAGCTTTGCTCCTTGCTCGAAAAAGCCCAGCGCTTCCATCGGGCCGCCCTCGGGAGTCCGCCCGAGACGCACGATCTCGCCGAGGCGATGAAACGCCGGGCCATGCGCCTTTTCAATGGCCCCCATGAGATACCGCAACTGGATCGGCAATATCGCCGCCGAGCCGCCAGCACGTCCGCCAAATTTCTTCTCCAGCGCATCGGACACATCGACCATCGCGCGTGGATCGCCATTATCGGCGCTGTAACGCCTGCGATTGAGTCCCGGCCCTTTGAGATAGGCTTCGATGTCCTGCATCAATTGACTGGGAGCAGGCGCATCGGCCTGCGCCTGTGCCGGGGCGGATACCGCCAGCGGTGAGAAAACGGCCATCGCGAAAGCAGCAAGCCATCTGGACATCGACAATACTCCCCTGAAATGCGGGGCGACGATAAGGCAGCCTAAAGGCCGTGTCTCATGACAAACGCTGTTCGATTTCGCTTCGGATGGTTTCCAGCAGCGCCCTTTTGCACCGCGCCTGTTCGACTTCCTCGTCGATGATAGCGAGGAACACCGCCCGTTTGGCAGCGCGTACCATATCGGGGGAAATCCCTGCGCTGACGGTTGAGGCGACCAGATCGATCATCCGTTCCGCCCCGTGCAGCCGGCCCCACAGGTAATCGTTTTCTCGGTAATCGCGGCTGAAGAATGCTCCGAAATTGTAGAACTCGATTCCCCGCAGCGTGGCTGCTGTGCCACCTTCGCGGATCGAGAGTGCATCATCGGGCGAGATGCGATCAATCTTGACCGGGTTGAACTCGCTCAGGCCATCGCGCCGTGACAAGGTCAATGTGGCGACATCGTAAAACGGAAAGCCGAGATAGGTCAGCAGCATGCGCCGCTTGAGGATCTTGGGCATATCCTCCAGCGCGTCTATCAACAATTGTTCGGCGGCAAGATCGGTGGCGGGAAGCAAGCGTTCAGCCGCAAGGAAATCCAGCACTGCGCCCGGCGCTTTCACGGCATTGGCCGCAAGTTCGGCGAAGCGCGGTGATTGCAGCACGGCTTCATCCGCACGGTAATACAGCGCAAGGATGCCATAAAGCCGGTCACGCGCACGATCGAGCGCATCATCGGAAATATCGGGGTCCATCTCCCAATCGCGCGCCAGTTTGCGGGCGAGCAATTCGAGGCGGCGGATACGAAAGCCGGTATCGTGCGCACGGAAAAAGGCGATAGCCCCGATATTCGCGCCGCCATGTGCATCGGTCAGCCGGTCAAGCCCGCGCGCCTCCAGCTCGGTGCGCAAAGCGTGGACCACTGCGGCGTGATCCGCCTGCGCCTTGCCCGCAGCCTTCAGTGTCAGGCCCGCCAGTTTATCGAGAATACCGTCCAGCTTGGTCAGCGCATATGCACCGAAGGCATAGCCTGCCCGCTCTGCTGCAGCCTGCTGCGCCTTCGCCCGCCATCCGGCAAGCCGTTTTGGCGTGGGCCGATCAAGCAGGAAGGTATAGCCGAACAGCTTTTCCACCGCCTGTTCGATATCGGGCTGCAATTCGATCACGATCCGTTTCAGCCGCGCAGCATCGCGCGATTGCTGGGCGATGCGTTCCAGATCATCGCGGATCGGTTGTTCACGCGGGATGGTTGAAAGCGAGCCGAAGATTGCGCCGATGAAGCCGACGTCGCGGGTGCGATTGCCGGGGGCAGGGCCGCCGCCATCGGGGCGCGGATCGATGTAGACGAAGCGGCGGTCAACCTCGCGCTGGGCAGGACGGCCATGGAGCGCCGACAGGGCGGCGCCAAACGGCGCGTTGACCAGTACCGCGCCATCGATCAGCGCAACCCGGTCAAGCGTGCCGCGTTCGACATGGGCAGGCATGACCCGGTTCAGGAATGCGCCGCGACTGGCCCAATGGTGCCCTTCGTCCTCCGCGAGCTGGTCAATCTCGGCCAGGGTCAGCGGCGGGAAGGCACCGGGAAAGCTGGCCGTGGCACGCGCGGCCAGCACCAGTTCGAGCCGGTCAGCCAGCCCCTTTCCCGGATCATCGCCGACCCGCGCGCGGAAGGTGATCGGCAGGCGGTGTTCGGTCTCCTCCACCTGCGGGGGGGAATTCAAGCGCAGCGTTTCGGGATGGCCGCGAAAATCGGTGGCGGTCACCACCAGATCGACTGGATAGCCCGGTGGCAGCAGGGGCACTCCGTCACCCTCGGCCTCCATCCTCTCCAGCGCCTCGAAAAGCATTCCGGAAAAGCGGCTGCCCGAAAACGGCGGGCTGAACCACCGCCCGCGGATCAGGCGAGAAACCTTGCGGCGCACCTCTTCGCGGGTTTCAGGGGATACCGTGGCGCTCACTGCATTGCCCGGACGGCTGAGGAACCATTCGGCAATCGGCTGTGCCCACAGCTTGCCAAACCGCCATGCAGGCTCGGCATCGGGATCGGTCAGCTCGCTGACATCGGCATTGGCCAGCCACAGATCTGTCAGTGGTTCAAGGCTGTGTCCGGCATGGATCGCCTGCGCAAGGAAGATCGCGTTGATCCCGCCTGCGCTCGCACCGGTCAGGATATCGGGCAACACCCGCAGGCGCAAACCGGCATCCTGTTCGATCAGTCCGAGGAAATCACGGTAAGCGGCGGCCACCCTGTCCAGCGGTGTGGCAGAGGGGTGATGGAAGGCGCGGCTGGCACGGGCAAGGTGCCACACCTCCTTGGTGATGCCGTGCATATAGACCGCAAGGCTGACCCCGCCGTAACATACCAGAGCAAGGCGCAATTCCTTTTGGCGCATGACCGGACCCTAGCCCGCAATCATCGGGGAATGCAATTGCGTTCGACTTCTGTTCTCGTTACAGAATCGCGCCATGGCGAAAACGAAGCGGCGATATGTGTGTCAGGAATGCGGCTCGGTCTCGCCGCGCTGGCAGGGGCAATGCGCCGATTGCGGGCAATGGAACACGCTGGTGGAGGATGTGCCTGCCACGGTATTTTCCCAAAAGCATGATCTTTCGCGCGGGGGCAGGGCGGTGGCGTTCGAGCCGCTGAATGCGCCGACCAAACTGCCGGTCAGGAAATCGACCGGCATGGCAGAATTTGACCGCGCACTTGGCGGCGGGCTGGTTCCCGGCAGCGCGGTGCTGCTGGGCGGCGATCCCGGCATCGGCAAATCCACTCTGCTGCTGCAATGCGCCGCCACCATCGCGCGGGGCGGCAATGATGTCGTCTATGTCAGCGGAGAAGAGGCAGCGGGGCAGGTGCGCCTGCGCGCAAGCCGCATGGGGGTGGCCGATGCGCCGATCCGGCTCGCTTCGGAAACGTCGGTGCGCGATATCCTTACGACGCTGGGCGACGGAGATCCGCCCGCGCTGCTGGTGATCGATTCGATCCAGACGATGCATTCCGATACAATCGAAGGCGCGCCCGGCACGGTCAGTCAGGTACGCGGCTGCGCGCTGGAACTGATCCGTTATGCCAAGGAAACAGGTTGCGCGGTGGTGCTGGTTGGCCATGTCACCAAAGACGGCACGATCGCCGGCCCGCGTGTGCTGGAACACATGGTCGACGTGGTGATGAGCTTCGAAGGTGAACGCAGCCACCAGTACCGCATCCTGCGCGCTCTCAAGAACCGCTTTGGCGCGGTGGATGAAATTGGTGTATTCGCCATGGCGACAGAGGGGCTTGAGGAAGTTGCCAACCCGTCGCTGCTGTTCCTTTCGGGCCGCGATATGCCGCTGGCTGGCAGCGCGGTCTTCCCCGCACTGGAAGGCACGCGCCCGGTGCTGGTCGAGATTCAGGCGCTGATCGTGCGGCTGCAATCGGGCGCAACCCCGCGCCGCGCGGTGGTGGGGTGGGATAGCGGGCGGCTGGCAATGCTGCTCGCCGTGCTCGAATCGCGCTGCGGACTGAACTTTTCCTCGGCCGAGGTGTATCTGAATATCGCCGGCGGTTATCGGCTGACCGATCCGGCAGCAGACCTAGCGGTGGCCGCCGCGCTGGTATCCGCGCTGGCTGACAAACCCTTGCCGGACAAGGCGGCGTGGTTCGGCGAAATCAGTCTGGCCGGGGAGATTCGCCCCGTCGCCCACGCCCCGTTGCGCCTGCGCGAAGCGGCCAAACTGGGCTTTACGCGCTGCTATGGCCCGGCAGGTGCCGCCGCCGGATCGCCCGATGCGGATTATCGCGGGCTTGCTGCACTTGCGAACCTCGTTGACCAGGTGATTGGCAACGCATAATCACCGCTCCCATGGCAATCCTCGATGTCCTCATTCTCATCATCGTCGCCGTTGCGGCGATTGGCGGCTTCATGCGCGGGCTTGTGCAGGAGGTGCTCTCGCTTGCATCCTGGGTGCTCGCTGCGTTCAGCGTGCATTTCCTCCATCCGTTGCTGCTTGAAGGACTGAACGGGGTCTACACCGCAGAGCCAACCTCATCGCTACTGGCCTTCGCGATGCTGCTTTTGATCCCCTATGCGGCGATGAAGGTTATCACAGGCAATGCCAGCGCTGCATCTGATGGCGCAATCCTTGGCCCGATCGACCGGGTGCTCGGCTTCGGATTCGGCGCCATCAAGGGCGCGCTGATCGCGGCATTCGGATTCACTGTGCTGGTGATGGGCTTTGATGACAGCTGGGGCTACAAGGGCCGGCCGACGTGGATCACAACCGCGCGCACCTATACGGCCGCCGATGCTGCTTCGCGCCAACTGGTGCCAAAGATTGCCGTGCGGCGTGAACAATTGCGCCGCGATTCCGAAGCGCAGGAGGCCGCTGCGGCCAGAGCCGGGGGCTGATTGCCCGTGGCAGCGCCAGCTTCAACCAAACTTTATTCGTCCGCCTTGCTGGCGCTGGCGGCGGATCTGTCGCGATTTCCCTTTGCCGAAGATTTGCCGCTGCGGGCCGAAGCGCGGTCAAGAACCTGCGGCAGCGTGATCACGCTGGGCCTTGCGTTGGACGAACACGGGTTGATCGCGCGCACCGGAATGCGGGTGAGCGCCTGCGCCATCGGGCAGGCTTCTGCGGCCTTGTTGGCGCAGGGGGTCACGGGCACCGCACCGGGGCAGGTGCGGCAGACCGCCAGCGGACTTTCGGCGTGGCTGGCGGGGGAGGGCGAACTGCCGCACTGGCCCGGGATCGAGGCACTCGCCCCGGCGCGCGATCACCCCGGCCGCCACGGCGCACTGATGTTGCCGTGGAATGCCGCGTGCGAGGCGCTTTCAACCGGCGCGGCCTGACGCTAGGGACAAAGCCAAGAGGTCGCCCGCTGGGGCATAGGGGATAAACGGGACATGGCTGAAGCGCAGGCGCTCGCGGATCGCGAGCCGAGCGATAAGGAAATCCGGCTGGTGATCGGTGCATCCAGCGCTGGCACCATCTTCGAATGGTATGATTTCTTCATCTACGGCACGCTCGCCTACATCCTCAAAGATGCCTTTTACGCCACCGACAATGAAACGCTGGGGCTGCTCCTGGTGTGGTCAACCTTTGCGGTCGGCTTTGCCTTTCGCCCGCTGGGCGCAGTGCTGTTCGGTTTTTTGGGGGACAGGCTGGGGCGCAAATACACCTTCCTTGTCACGGTAACCCTGATGGGGATCGCCACGGCAGGCGTCGGCCTGATCCCCACGGTGGACAGCATCGGCATGGCCGCGCCGATTATCGTGATCGCGCTGCGTGTGCTGCAAGGGCTGGCGCTCGGCGGCGAATATGGCGGCGCGGCAATCTATGTTGCCGAACATGCACCGCCCGAAAAGCGGGGGTTCTACACCAGCTTCATTCAGGCGAGCGTGGCGGGCGGATTTGTGCTGTCGATCATCGTGGTGCTGGCTTGCCGTTTCCTGATCCCGCAAGACGCGTTCGAGGCGTGGGGCTGGCGGGTGCCGTTTCTGCTGTCGATCATCCTGCTCGGCATTTCGCTTTGGATGCGGCTGAAACTGTCGGAAAGTCCGGTGTTCCAGGCGATGAAGGCGGCAGGGGAAACCTCGGGCAATCCCTTTGTCGAAAGCATGACCTACCCCGGCAATCCCAAGCGGCTGTTCGTGGCGCTGTTCGGCATCACCGGCATCCTGACCACGATCTGGTACACGGCGTTCTTTTCCGGGATGAGCTTCCTGCGCGGGCCGATGCATGTCGATGATCTGACGGTGGAGCTGATCCTGCTTGTGTCTGGCTTGATCGTGATGAGTTTCTATATCTTTGTCGGCAAATGGTCTGACAGGGTCGGGCGCAAGCTGCCGATCATCATCGGCGCTGCGCTGACACTCGCGCTGCTGTTCCCGCTGTTCTGGCTGATGGGCAGTTTTGCCAACCCGCAACTGGCCGAGGCGGCAGAACGTACGCCGATTGTGGTCAGCGGGCCGGAATGCCGCACCGATCCCTTCGCCGAACTGTTCCAGCGCGATCAGACCCCTTGCGGCAAAGTGCTGGAAACGCTGACCGCCTCCGGCGTGCCATACACGCTGACCCCGGGTGATGCGTTGGCACTGAGCGCGGGCGGCAATGCAATCACGATCGACCCGGCGTGGTTTGGAGATGGTGCGGCGCGGCGGGACGGCATTCGCGCGGCCTTGGGGCAGTACGGGTTCGATTTCGCCAAGCAGCAACCGCCGCTGGCGAACGTCATCGGGATTGTCGCAGTACTTCTGGCGTTGGGCGTGCTGTCTGCGCTGACCTATGGATCGGTCGCGGCTCTGCTCAGCGAAATGTTCCCGCCACGTATCCGCTATTCCTCGATGTCCATTCCCTACCACATCGGCGCCGGTTATCTGGGTGGCTTCCTGCCGCTGATCGCAGGGGTGATCGTGGCGCGCACCGGCGATATCTATGCCGGGCTGTGGTACACATGGGCCGTGGTGGCCTTCGGCCTGCTGGTGGCCTGGTGGGGCATTCCGGGCGGGCCGCCGAAAGATTTCGCAGATGGCTGATTCCAGCCTGGTCTTGCCCCCCTCCAGCCTTCGCTTGACTGCCGACAGGGGTGCCCTTGCTGCTAATTGGGTGGCGCTTGATGCCGTTTCGGGTGGTGCCAAAGCGGGCGCAGCGGTCAAGGCTGATTGCTATGGCCTCGGTATCGACGCTTGCGTGCCGGTGCTGCGGGATGCGGGATGCGAGACGTTCTTCGTCGCGCATTGGAGCGAGGTTGCGGCGGTCAGCGCTCACGTCCCACCTGCACAAGTTGCTGTCTTGCATGGCGTTTTGAACGAAGCCGAATGTGCCTATGCCCGCGCCACCGGAGCGGTGCCGGTGATCAATTCGCTCGAACAAGCTGCGCTGTGGCAAGCCGGCGGGGGCGGGCCGTGTCACCTGATGATCGACACCGGGATCAACCGTCTGGGCATTGCGCCGAGTGACGCAAATCAGGAAATAATTTCATCGCTCGATATCGACATTCTGATGAGTCACCTTGCCAGCGCTGATGAAGATAGCCCGATGAACCCGCGCCAGCTGGACGCATTTCGGGCGGCACGCGGCACTATCGCCCATCGCCGCGCGAGCCTCGCCAACAGCGCCGGAATTGCCTTGGGCAAGGATTACGCCTTTGATCTTACACGTCCCGGCATCGCGCTTTACGGCGGAGTGCCGCGCGGCGAACTATCCGATATGATCCGCCCCGTGGCGCAGGTCGAGGCGGCGATACTCCAGACCCGGACACTCGAAGCAGGCGAAAGCGTCGGCTACAACGGCACCTTCACCGCGTCCACTTCGATGAAGGTTGGCACGGTTTCGGTAGGTTATGCCGATGGCTTCCTGCGCATGCGCGGCCCCGGCAATGCCTGTTTTCACAATGGCCGCAGATTGCCGATCCTCGGCAAAGTGTCGATGGATATGGTGGTCGTCGATCTGGCAGCGGCACCCGATCTTGCCGCAGGCGACTGGCTGACCGTGCCGTGGGACATCAATGCTGCTGCACCGCAAAATGGCCTGTCAGCCTACGAAATGCTGACTTCCATCGGCAAACGACTGCGCTGCAACTGACCTTTCTGCCCCGCCATATTGCACCGCAGCTTGTGCAGGTGCTAAGGCCATGTTCTGGGACACTATATCGGGATCAAAAAACAATGGTCGGCAGGGCGAAAGCAGCGACGGGTGAAGCAGGCGATGCTATCACCATCAAGAAATACGCCAACCGGCGTCTTTATAACACTGCCTCGTCCAGTTATATCACCTTGGAAGATCTGGCGAAAATGGTCCGCGACAACGTCGAGTTCCAGGTGCTCGATGCCAAGAGCGGGGATGACATCACCCATTCGATCCTGACGCAGATCATCATGGATGAAGAATCCAATGGCGGGCAGATGCTGCCGGTCAGTTTCTTGCGCCAGTTGATCGGGATGTACGGCAATTCGATGCAATCGCTCATGCCTTCCTATCTTGAAGCCAGCATGGACAATTTCCGTCAGAACCAGTCGAAGATCCGCGAAGCCTTTGAAAAGGGCATGACAGCCAATCCGCTGTCAGCGCTGCATGAAACCAATATGGCGATGATGCGCGCTGCGGCAGAAGCCTTCATGCCCGGCGTCGCGAAGCCCAAGGAAAGGCCCTCCGCGCCCGTCAGCGAAACGCGTGACGAGATCGCTTTGCTGCGCGAGCAGATGGCCGCGATGCAAAAGAAGCTGGACGATCTCAGCAAATAAGGCGAAGCGCGGCGGCCATTGCGGCAATTTGGCCGCGCCGTATCGAGCAGGAAGCAATCCCCGTGTCCCAGATCCGCCATGCGCTCACCGTCAAGCGCGAAGACGACTTTGCCAAATGGTATCAGGAAGTCATCAGTGCCGCCGACCTCGCCGAGGAATCGGGAGTGCGCGGATGCATGGTCATCAAGCCATGGGGCTATGGCATCTGGGAGCGCATCCAGCGATTGATGGACGACCGGATCAAGGCGGCGGGCGTGCAGAACTGCTATTTCCCGCTGTTCATCCCGCTCGCCAACTTCACTCGCGAGGCAGAGCACGTTGAAGGCTTTGCCAAGGAAATGGCGGTCGTCACCCACCACCGCCTGATTTCGGACGGAAAGGGCGGGCTGATCCCCGATCCTGCCGCCAAACTCGAAGAACCGCTGGTGGTGCGCCCTACGTCGGAAACGATCATCGGTGATGCCATGGCGCGCTGGATCCAGTCGTGGCGCGATCTGCCGATGTTGACCAACCAGTGGGCCAATGTCGTGCGCTGGGAAATGCGCACGCGAATGTTCCTGCGCACCAGTGAATTCCTTTGGCAGGAAGGGCACACCGCGCACGAAAATCGCGAACAGGCACTGGAGGAAACGCACCGCGCGCTCGAAATGTATCGCGCCTGTGCCGAGGATGATCTGGCGCTTCCGGTGATTGCGGGCGAAAAGCCTGAAAACGAGCGCTTCCCTGGAGCGGTCGAGACGTGGTCGATCGAGGCGATGATGCAGGATGGCAAGGCGCTGCAGGCGGGCACTTCGCATTATCTCGGCACCAATTTCGCCCATGCGGCGGGCATCCAGTTCCAGGATCGTGAAGGCGCGCAGCAGTTCTGCCACACCACCAGTTGGGGCGTTTCGACGCGGCTCATTGGCGGGGTGATCATGACCCATGGCGATGACGACGGGCTGCGCGTGCCGCCTGCGATCGCACCGCAGCAGATCGTCATCATCCCGATGCTGCGTGAAGCACCAGAGGACGGCGAGCTTATTGCCTATTGCGCGGAACTGCGCGTCGCGCTGGCGGGCCAGATTGCGCTGGGTGAGAAGGTGCGCGTGCTGCTCGATACCAAGCCGGGCAAGGCTGCGGCAAAGCGCTGGGACTGGGTGCGCAAGGGCGCGCCCATCATCATCGAAGTCGGTCCGCGAGACATGGCCGAAGGCAAGATCGCTCTTTTGCGGCGTGACCAGTTGTGGAACACTGCAAACGGCAAACCCGCCTTTACCTATCCCGCGCAGACTGACTTCGTCCCCGAGGCTGGCGCCCTGGTCGAAGCGATCCAGAGCGCTCTGTACGAAGAAGCCCGCAATCGCCGCGATGCCAATATCACCCGCGGCGTGACCGAATGGCCCGCTGTGGCCGATCACTTTGAAAAGGGCGGGAAGTACCCCGGCTGGGTCGAGGTGGAGTGGGCCAAACCAACCGGAGCGGCGCTTGATGCCGTAGTGGAAAAGCTGAAAGCGCTTAAGCTCACCATCCGTAACGTGCCGCGCGGCGTAGAGCCTGCCACGGGCGCTTGCATTTTCACCGGCGCGCCTGCGACCGAGCGTATTCTGGTGGCGCGCGCCTACTAGGCTTGCCTGATCGGCGGGGGGCGGGCAGACAGGGCGCATGATCAAACGCACCTTACTGCTCGCCGCTTTCATCACCGCCCCGCTCGCAGCGCAAACCCATCCCGCCGAAAGCGTTTCCGAAGAGCGCTTGCGCAGCGATGTGGAAAAGCTGGTCAGCTTCGGCACCCGCCATACGCTTTCGGCGCAGGATGATCCCGAGCGTGGCATCGGCGCGGCGGTCGATTGGGGGCTGGCGGAGTTCAAGCGCATCGGCGCCAAATGCGGCCACTGCCTTGAGGTGCTGCCTGTCAGCGACACGGTAACCGCTGCGCCCCGCATTCCCACGCCTACGCTGGTGCGCAATGCGGTCGCGATCCAGCGCGGCACTGAACGACCCAACGAGGTCGTGATCGTGCAAGGCCATATCGACAGCCGCGTGTCCGACGCTCTCGATTTTACCAGCGACGCGCCCGGGGCTAACGATGATGGCAGCGGCACCGCACTGGTGATCGAAGCGGCGCGCGCGCTGTCAGGAACACAATACCCCACCACCATCATCTATGCCCTGCTATCCGGCGAGGAGCAGGGGCTCCACGGCGGGCGCATCCTTGCTGATTGGGCCGCAGCGCAGGGCTTCACCGTCAAGGCCGTGCTCAATAACGACATCGTCGGCAATTCCTGCGGCAAAGATGGGTATTGCGAGCCCAAGGTGGTGCGCGTGTTCTCCGAAGGCCCGCGCGCCGACCTGACCGAGCGGCTGCGCGCCGCCGCCACGCGGTTCGGCGGCGAAAACGATTCCCCGGGGCGCAATCTTTCGCGCTGGGTCGCGGGGCTGGCGGTGAAGCATCCGGACGAAATGCAGGTCCGCCAAATCTGGCGCACCGACCGTATGGGGCGCGGCGGGGATCAGGTGCCGTTCCTCCAGAAGGGCTATCCAGCGATCCGGTTCTCCGTGGGGGTTGAGGATTATGACCACCAGCATCAGGACCTGCGCACCGAAAACGGCGTGTTTTACGGCGACACCATCGAGGAGATGGACTTCGCTTACCTAGCAGGTGTGACAAAGCTGAACGTGCGCGCGCTCGATGCGCTTGCGCGTGCGCCGATGCCACCCGAGGTCACGGTGAATGCGGCGGTGCGGGTGGATACCGTGCTGAGCGCAAGTGTACCGGCCGGTGCAGACCTGATCGATATTGCTATGCGCCGCACCGATGCAACCGAATGGGCCAGTCGCGAAGAACCAGGGCGAGTTCTGGGTAGCACCGAGCCAGACCTCGAAATATCGGAAGACGAGGTTCTGACGACAACTCTGCCAGTTCGCGGAGATGATTGGATGTTTGGTGCGGCGGCCTGCGCAGGCGATTACTGCTCACCCGTTTCCAGCGCTGTCCCCGGCGGCGCGTTCGAGCCGGTGGAAAAGGAATAGCTCTCATCCCGTTCGTGCTGAGCGTGTCTAAGCACCGTCCTTTTTTCGGCCCAAGCAAAAAGTGAAGTGCAGCCCTTCGACAAGCTCAGGGCGAACGGTTAAGGGGTAGAAATGCCCAAGCCCCCCAAACTCCCGCAAGGGATGCCGACTGCCAAACAGGTACTCGACTTCATCCAGTCCTCCGACACACCTGCTGGCAAGCGCGAGATCGCCAAGGCCTTCGGACTGAAAGGGCAGGAGAAGATCAAGCTCAAGGCCCTGCTCAAGGACATGGCTGAAGATGGCCTGATCGACGGCAAGAAATCCGCGTTTCACCGCATGGGCGGCGTGCCCAAGGTAACGACCCTCAAGATCGTCGCCATCGAGGATGGCGACCTGATCGCCGAACCTGACAATTGGGATCCGGAAGCCCCCGGCAACGCGCCGCGCCTCACCATCCGCGAACCGCGTCCCAAGCCTGGCATGAAGCGCCCGCCTGCCTTGAAACGGGGCGACCGTGTGCTGGCGCGAACCGAAGAACACGAAGAGGGCTGGCGTGCGCACGTCATGAAGAAACTCCCTTCGCGGACCGAAGGACTGATGGGCGTGGTCGAGATCGACAAGGCCGGCAAGGCCTGGCTCGCCCCGGTGGACAAGCGCGTGCGTCAGTCGACACCCATCGCTGACCGCGGCGAGGCCGAAGCAGGCCAGCTGGTGATCGCGGAACGCGTTGGTCGCTCAGAGCGTGCCGGCGTGAAGGTCATCGAAGTGATCGGCGACCCGCTCGCTCCGCGAAGTTTCAGCCTGATTGCCATCGCCAAACACGGCATCCCCGATGTCTTCCCCGAAGAGGTGTTGGAAGAAGCGCCCCGCGCTGCCAAACTCAAGCTCTCCGAAAAGACCCGCGAAGACCTGCGGCATCTGCCGATTGTTGCCATTGATCCTGCCGATGCGCGCGATCACGATGATGCAATCTGGGCCGAGCCGGACGGGCAGGGCGGGTTCAACGCCCTGGTGGCAATCGCCGACGTCAGCTTCTACGTCCGCCCCGGCAGCGCGCTCGACCGCGAAGCGAGGAAGCGCGGCAATTCGGTCTATTTCCCCGACCGCGTGGTGCCGATGCTGCCCGAAATCCTGTCAGCCGATGTCTGCTCGCTGAAAGAAGGCGAAGACCGCGCGGCGATGGCCTGCCACATGCACATCAACGCAGATGGCAAGGTGTCGAGCTTCCGATTTACCCGTGCACTGGTACGGATCGCGCACAACATCGCCTACGAAGATGCGCAAAAAGCGGTCGATAGTGGCAGCCCGCCAGAATATCTGGCGCATCTCTGGGATGCATGGAAGGCGCTCTCCACCGCCCGAGATGCGCGTGATCCGCTGGCGCTCGAACTGCCGGAACGCCGTGTGGTGCTCAACGAAAAGGGCGAAATCGCGGAGATCGCGATCCGCGAACGGTTGGATGCACACCGCGTGGTGGAGGATTTCATGATTGCGGCCAATGTCGCGGCGGCCAAAGCGCTGGAGGCCAAGACCGCCCCCGTTGTCTATCGCATCCACGAACCGCCAAGCCGCGAGAAGCTGATCGCCTTGCGCGATTACCTTGCGACCATGGGCAAGAAGCTGGCGCTGGGTCAGGTGGTGACGCCGGGCCTGTTCAACCGGATGCTGAAGGATGTCACAGACGAGGCGGAAAAGGCGCTGGTGATGGAGGCAGTCCTACGCAGCCAGACGCAGGCCTATTACGGCCCGGCCAATGCGGGGCATTTCGGCCTGAGCCTCGGCTCCTACGCTCACTTCACCTCGCCGATCCGCCGTTATTCCGATCTTCTGGTGCATCGCGCCCTGGTCGATGCCTACAAGCTGGAACAGCCCGCCCCGCCGGGATCCTTGCCCCCGACAAGCGGCCTGTCAGATCGCGACCGCGCCTCCCTCCAGCAGGTTAGTGACGCCATCAGCCAGACTGAACGCCGTGCAATGGAGGCTGAACGCGACACCATAGATCGTTACGTTGCCGCATGGCTTTCGGCCCGCGTGGGCGAGGTGTTCGATACCCGCATCACGGGTGTGCAGAGCTTCGGATTTTTTGCCACTATCGTAGGGCTGGGCGGGGATGGGCTGGTGCCGATTTCCACGCTTGGTAACGAATATTTCCGGCATGACGAAGCAGCACAGGCACTGGTCGGAGTGGATAGCGGCACAAGCTATGCCAGCGGTGACCGGCTGAAGCTGAAACTGGGCGAGGCCAATCCGTTGACCGGCGCTCTCAAGTTTGTGCTGCCCGAAGCGGACGCGGGCGCAATCGAACCACGCGGCACAAGGCAGGATGATCGGCGCCGCAGCGCAGGCGGTCCTCCGAAAAAGGCGGGCAAATTTGTCGTGGGCAAGCGCGGGCGGCCGGGCAACATCCGCCATCAGGGCCGCAAGAAATAGCGGCCCGGCCGCATTTCAGACTTGGTGGTCGCTCTTGGCCTCGTCGTAATCGCCGGGGATGATGTAGAGCGGGCAGGGGAGGGATCCGGCTGCTGCCGAGAAATGTGTCACCAGCGGGCCGGGCGCTGTGCCTTTCGCTGCTCCCAGCACCAGTGCGGCAACTTCCGGATGCTCGGCAAGAAATTCGCCGACGATTTTCTGCCCTTGGCCAATGGCAACAGAAATGGTCGGCATGATCCCGCTTTCCGCGAGCAGATTGCCGGCGACTCCGTGAGCGAGCATTTCGGCCCTGTCATGCGCCTCGGCCTCGATCGTCGCCTGCACCGCACCGAATGCGCTGAAGTTCTGCTGTGGAACCAGTGCAAGCAGATGCACTGCACCGCCAACAGCAACGGCCCGGCGCGCGGCGTAACGCAGGGCGGCTGTGGCCTCTTCACTTTCGTCGATAATGACAAGAAATGTGCGCATGTTTCACGGCCCCGTTGCGTGCGCGGGTATCAATGCATTCGTATGGATTGGCAAGTCCCCCGCCAATCCACCCCATTCTGGCACTTGCCCGACGCTAGGGAATTGGCCAGAGAACGCCGCAAGGATCGATTACAGGAGTTTCAGCGGATCATGGCCTTGGACATCAAGATGCCCGCCCTTTCACCGACCATGGAAGAAGGCACGCTGGCGCGCTGGCTGGTGAAGGTGGGAGATACGGTTTCTTCCGGCGACATCATGGCCGAGATCGAGACTGACAAGGCGACAATGGAATTCGAAGCGGTTGACGAAGGCGTGATCAGCGAAATCCTCGTCGAAGCGGGGGCTGAAAACGTCAAGGTAGGCGCAGTGATTGCGCGGCTGACGGTTGAAGGCGAGGAAGCGGCGCCTGCGCCAACTCCGGCTGCGGCCAAGGAAGCGGACACTGCCCCTTCAAAGAGCGCACCTGCCGCAGCGCCTGCGACCGATGGGCCTGCCGCAACCCCGACCGCGCGCAAGCTGGCTGAACAGTCCGGCGTCGATCTCGCAAGCCTCACCGGCACCGGCCCCAAGGGAAAAATCACCAAGGAAGATGTCGAGGCGGCTATTGCCAAGAGCGGCGGTTCGCCCGCTGCGGCACCTGCGCCTACTCCGACTCCAGCGCCCGCCCCTACAGCGTCGGGCGAACGCATTATTGCCTCGCCGCTGGCCAAGCGGATCGCGGCGGACAAGGGCATCGATCTGGCGCAAGTGAAGGGCAGCGGCCCCAATGGCCGGATCGTCAAGGAAGACGTGGAGAACTTCACCCCGCCGAAGGCCGCAGCGTCGAGCGACAAGCCGGAGAGCGCATCTGCCCCGGCACCGGCCCCCAGCCCCAAACCCCAGCCCGAAGTCGAAGGCGGCGCGCCCTATGCCGAGGAAAAGCTGTCGGGCGTCCGCAAGGTCATCGCCCGCCGCCTGACCGAGAGCAAGCAGACCGTCCCGCACTTCTACCTCACCATCGACATCCGGCTCGATCCGCTGCTGGAACTGCGCGCGCAGTTGAACAAGTCGCTGGAGCCGGACGGCGTGAAGCTGTCGGTCAATGATCTGCTGATCAAGGCGCTCGCCCGCGCACTGATCCGCGTGCCGCAGTGCAATGTCAGCTATCACGGCGACACTTTGCGCCGGTACGAACGCGCCGATGTGTCGGTGGCGGTGGCCGCGCCTTCTGGCCTGATCACGCCGGTCATCACCCACGCCGACACCAAAGGCCTCGCCGCGATCTCGACCGAGATGAAGACGCTCGCGGGCAAGGCGCGGGATGGCAAGCTGATGCCGCACGAATATCAGGGCGGCACGGCGAGCCTGTCGAACCTTGGCATGTTCGGGATCAAACAGTTCGACGCGGTGATCAACCCGCCGCAGGGTATGATCCTCGCGGTCGGGGCGGGCCAGCAAGCGCCCTATGTGGTCGATGGTGAGATCAAGGTTGCGACCGTGCTCCATGCCAGCGGCAGCTTCGACCACCGCGCTATTGATGGCGCGGACGGCGCGCAGCTGATGGAGGCGATCAAGCAGCTGTGCGAGAACCCGATGGGGCTGGTGGTGTGAGCACAACCGAAGCCAAGGCCATGCCGGGCGGAGCAACCGGACTTTATCTGTTCTTGCTCGGCAGCGCCT
Source organism: Porphyrobacter sp. AAP60 (assembly GCF_001296025.1). Lineage (GTDB taxonomy): Bacteria > Pseudomonadota > Alphaproteobacteria > Sphingomonadales > Sphingomonadaceae > Erythrobacter. Next base: position 562,522 of record NZ_LJHV01000002.1, read on the forward strand.
CGGTGTTTCTATCGGCGGTCATTCTGGTTCTGTCCGGCTCAAGCGCTGCGCGGGTCGGTACAGGGGCTTGGTTGATTCCCGCTTGGGGCTTAGCCGCAATCAGATTGGCGTTTGGTCTGAGGCGGCCACGCGGACCGCTCGTGAAATGGGCGTCACGCATTTGGTTAGCGATTGGCGCCCTTGGTCTGCTGATGGTCACCTTCGGATCAAGATTGCAGTTCTCATGACTGACCGCTCCCCCCAAATCCGCGTCACAGCCATGCCGGCCGATACCAACCCCTATGGCGGGGTGTTCGGCGGGTGGCTGATGGCGCAGATGGCGCTGGGCGCTGGCTCCCTCGCAAGCCGCGTAGGGCAGGGCAAGGCGGTGGTGGTGTCCGCAACCGACTTTGCTTTTCCGGGCGCGATGGCGGTGGGCGACGAACTCAGCGTCTATGCCGATGTCATCGCAACCGGCACCACCTCGCTCACCATCGCCGCCGAGGCCATCGCGCGGGAACGCAACGGCGAGGCCACCACCAAGGTTGCCCAAGGCACCTTCAAATTCGTGCTGATCGGTGAGGATAATCGTCCGCGGGCGATTGCACAAACACTCCAAACCCGTTCGGGCTGAGCTTGTCGAAGCCTTGTCCTTACTTTTTGCGATGGCGCAGAAGCAGGACAGCCCTTCGACAAGCTCGGGGCGAACGGAGATAGAATGACGGGAAACTGCAATGGCTAATGAATATGACGTAATCGTGCTCGGTTCCGGCCCCGGCGGCTATGTCGCGGCGATTCGCTGCGCGCAGCTGGGGCTGAAGACCGCTATCGTGGAACGCGAAAACCTCGGCGGCATCTGCCTCAACTGGGGCTGTATCCCGACAAAGGCGATGCTGCGCTCGGCCGAAATCTTCCACTACATGCAGAACGCCAAGGATTACGGCCTGGTGGCGCAGGGGATCGAGGCCGACCTTGCCGCTATCGTCAAGCGCAGCCGCGGCGTGGCCAAGCAGCTCAATCAGGGCATCGGACACCTGATGAAGAAGAACAAGATCACCGTCCACATGGGCGAGGGCAAGCTGACCGGCGCGAACAGTCTCACCGTGAGGGGCGAAAAGGGCGAGGAAGCCCTGACCGCCAAGCACATCATCGTCGCCACCGGAGCCCGCGCCCGCGACCTGCCCTTCGCCAAGGCCGACGGCAAGCGCGTGTGGACCTATCGCCATGCCATGACCCCCACCGAACTGCCCGAAAAGCTGCTGGTCATCGGATCAGGCGCGATCGGGATCGAATTCGCCAGCTTCTACAATGACCTTGGCACCGAAGTTACCGTCGTCGAGATGCTCGACCGGATCGTGCCGGTGGAAGATGCCGATGTCTCGACCTTCCTCGAAAAGTCGCTGCGCAAGCAGGGCATTGCGATCATGACCGGAGCGGGTGTCGAGGATGTGAAGGTCAGCGACAAAGGCATCACCGCAACGATCAAAGACAAGAGCGGCAAATCGGCAGCAAGCGATTTCACCCATGTCATTGTCGCGATCGGCATTGTGCCGAACACCGAGAACATCGGGATCGAAAAGCTCGCCGAGATGGAGCGCGGCTTCATCCAGATCGATCCCTATGGGCGCACCAAAACCAAAGGCCTGTGGGCCATCGGCGACTGCACCCCCGGCCCATGGCTGGCACACAAGGCGAGCCACGAGGGCGTCACCTGCGCTGAAGCCATCGCACAGGAACTGGGTAACAAGGATGTCCACCCGCACCCGCTCAACCGCAACAACATTCCCGGGTGCACCTATTGCCACCCGCAGATCGCCAGTGTCGGCCTGACCGAAGCAAAGGCGAAAGAAGCCGGCTACGAGCTCAAGGTTGGCAACTTCCCCTTCATCGGCAACGGCAAGGCGATTGCGCTGGGCGAAGCGGAAGGGTTCATCAAGACCGTGTTCGACGCGAAGACCGGCGAATTGCTGGGCGCGCACATGGTCGGCGCGGAAGTGACCGAGCTGATTCAGGGCTATACCGTCGGCAAGACGCTCGAAACCACCGAGGCGGAACTGATGATGACCGTCTTCCCGCACCCCACGCTGAGCGAAATGATGCACGAAAGCGTGCTCGATGCCTATGGCCGGGCGCTGCACTTCTGAAGGAACACAGCATGACACAGGCAGCACCCGAGGCGCTCAAGGGCGAAGACTGGGCGGGCGATATGGGCGCGCGCTGGCTGGCCAGTCTTGACCGGTTCGAGGGCATGATCGCACCCATCGGCGCAGCTTTGCTGGCGCGAGCGGATTACAAGCCGGGCGAAAGGGTGCTTGATCTGGGCTGCGGCGGCGGAGCGACTACGCTTGCCATTGCTGAAGCGGTGGGGCCGGAGGGCGCAGCGGTCGGTCTCGATGTCGCGCCCATGCTCGTCGAGCGGGCCACAGAGCGTGCCGCCGCAACGGGCAGTGCCGCGCGCTTCGTCTGCGCCGATGCGGCCACCGCGACACTCGACGAACCGCCGTTTGACCGGTTGTTCTCGCGTTTTGGATCAATGTTCTTTGAAGCGCCCGTCCCAGCCTTCAACAACCTGCGCGCGATGCTCAAACCCGGTGCGCGGATCGATCTCGCCGTGTGGGCCAACCCGCGCGACAATCTGTGGATGATGGAAATGATGGGCGTCGTGCGCCAGCACATCGAAATTCCGCCTGCCGTCCCGCGCGCGCCAGGGCCATTCGCGTTCGAGGATCTGACCTACCTTGAAGAGGTGCTGGCAGCTGCAGGCTTTTCAGCCATGACAGTTACACCTTACGAAGGCGAACAGCCTGTCGGCGGGCCCAATGCCAGCCCGGCCGAAGCGACGGATTTCGTGCTCGGATCCATGGCCGCCGGACGTTTGCTGGAGGAGCACGGTCCAGCGGTCCGCGATGCAGCAAAGGCAGATCTTCTCGCTCTGTTCAATCGCCATCACCGCGAAGGCGAAGGCGTGATGCTGCAAGCAAAGGCGTGGTTGGTGACAGTGCGGGCTTAAGCTGGGACGCTTGGCGGACAGGGTGGGATTCGAACCCACGGTAGGCTTGCACCTACGGCGGTTTTCAAGACCGCTGCCTTAAACCACTCGGCCACCTGTCCGCTGCGCGCCGCTCTTTAGCCAGAGTTTTACCGCGAGTCACCACACTTCGGTTGTTGGGAATTCATCCAAGGTATGACATCCCAAGGCATGATGATTCCCCGCACCCTATCTGCCGCTATTCTGGTTTCGCTTGTATTTTCCATCGCCGGTGCATCTCCTGCCATGGCCCCGGCTGCCGCGCAGGTTGCATCGGGTGACAATTTGTCATTCGACGCATACCTCGAGCTGCTGAAGGCGCGCGCGCTTGGCGAGGGTGTGAGTGCGGCAACGGTGGAACGGATGACAGCGGGGCTGACCCCGAACACCCGCGTCATTCAGCTTGACCAGAGCCAACCCGGCAGCGCCACCACGCGCGGCTATCCGTCAATGTCGAACTACATTGCAACCCATGTCGATGCGGCGCGGATCGGCGGCGGGCGATCGGTCTATGCCCAGCATCGCGATCAACTGGCCCGGATCGAGCGTGAATATGGCGTGCCGGGGCAAGTGGTCATCGCGATTTTCGGGCATGAAACCAGCTATGGCCGGGTAAAGGGCAATTTTGATCTGTCTCGCAGTCTGGCAACCTTGGCGTGGGAAGGGCGGCGGCGTGAATTGTTTGCGGGCGAATTCATCGCGCTGATGAAAGTCGCAGACAAAGGCTACCCGCGCTCGCAGCTTGTCGGCAGCTATGCCGGCGCCTTCGGCAATCCGCAATTTCTACCCAGCGTATACCTGCGCCTGGCAACCGACGGGGATGGAGACGGGCGCGCCGATATTTTCAACAATCGTGCCGATACCTTCGCATCGATCGCGAACTATTTCCGCGACGCAGGGTGGCGCGCAGGCCAACCGTGGGGTGTGCGAGCGGCGGTACCATCCGGCTTTGATGTGACCGCATACCGCACCCGGTTAGTCTCTCCCGTATGCCCGCGGGTGCATGAACGTCTCAGCCGCTGGATGACTGTGGCCGAATGGCGCGCGGTTGGCGTGGTTGCGCAAGGCGGGCTTGCCGATGACGTCATGGTGTCACTGTTCCAGCCCGATGGCCCCGGCATGCCAGCGTGGCTGCTGACTGGAAATTACCGCGCAATCCTCGAATATAACTGTTCGAGCTATTACGCCATGAGCGTGGGTCTGTTGGCTGACGAAATCGTGAACTGATCCGCGCCGGTCCCTCGCCAAGCGGCTGACCCGCCAGTATAGCCTTCGCCATAATGGCCATGACGCAAAAACGCTTTCCCCTGTTTGCCCTGTTCCTGTGCGCGATGGCTATGCCAACGCAGGCAGCAATGCCGGTCAAAGCTCCACCAAGGCCCGCGGTGCCGGCAGCCGCAGAGGCTCCGGTGGCGTTGCTGGTCGATCTGAGCAATGGACAGGTTCTACACGCCCGCAACCCTGACCGGCGCTTCATGCCGGCATCGGTCACCAAGGTGATGACGCTTTACCTTGCGTTCGAGCTGATCGAGGCTGGCAAGCTCGATCCGGCACAGATCATGGCAATGAGCCCTCTCATCGCACGCGAATGGCGTCGCAAAGGGTCTACCATGTTTCTGGACGCGGGCGAACAGGTGCGGGTGGATGACCTGCTGCTTGGCATCGCCAATGTCTCGGCCAATGATGGCGCGGCCGTGCTGGCCGAGGGGCAAGCCGGATCCGTTGCTGCATGGACAGCGGAAATGAACGCCACTGCCCGCAGGCTGGGCATGGCCGGCAGCCACTTCGGCACGCCCAACGGCTGGCCTGACGAAGGGCGCACTTTCACCACCGCTCAGGATCTGGTTACACTAGCGCGGGCAATGCTGGCCCGGCATCCCGACAAGTTCGGATACTACATCGGGCGCACCGGCTTCGATTACAAAGGCATTACCCAGATCAACCACGATCCCATGATCGGGCAGGTTGCTGGCGCGGACGGTATCAAGACCGGCTTCACCAACGAATCCGGCTTTTCCTATCTCGGCACCGCGCAGCGCAATGGCCAGCGCCTCGCCCTGGTGCTGGCCGGTGTCGAGAATGGCCGCCTGCGTGGCCGCTTGGCGCGCTCTTATGTCGAGTGGGGTTTCACCGCGTTTGAACGGCAGCGACTGTTCGATCCCGGCACAGTGATCGGAACGGCGCGGGTGCAGGATGGCAGCGCCTTGCGGGTTCCACTGGTCGCACGCGGCGCGGTTAGCGTCAATCTGCTGCGTGGCAGTGACGGTCCACTGCGCGCGACAATCCATTATGATGGGCCATTGCGCGCACCACTTGCACAGGGCGAACAAGTGGCCGTTCTGGAAGTCACCGCACCCGGCATGGCGCCTGCCACGATCCCGCTCTTCACAAACGAGGAAATCGGCGCTGCCGGGCCACTCGATCGGATCATCAATTCCATCGCCGGGTTGTTTTCATGAACAGCGGGCGCGGGGTTTTTATCGCATTTGAAGGCGGGGAGGGGGCAGGCAAATCGACGCAGGCCCGGATGCTGGCTGATGCCTTGCGGAAGCGCGGCCTCTCTGTTGTGACAACACGCGAGCCCGGAGGCACCCCCGGTGCGGAGGCGATCCGGGATCTGCTGCTGTCGCCGCCGGGCAATGCCTGGACTGCGGAATCCGAAGCTCTGCTGTTTGCCGCTGCGCGTGCCGATCATGTTGCGCACCTGATCCGCCCGGCCTTGGCCCGCGGCGATTGGGTCATCTGCGACCGCTTTGTTGATTCTAGTCGGGCCTATCAGGGCGGAGCAGGCGCGATTGGCGACTCGGCCATCCTTGGGCTTCACGAGTTTGGCAGTTCCGGTATGCGTCCCGACCTGGTGGTTCTGCTGGAGGGTGACGAGGCGAGCCTCGCTGCCCGTCTTGCTGCGCGAGACGGGAATACCAGCGATGCAATCGGCGGACGTCCGGCCTCATATCATCGGGCCGTAGCGGCAGCCTTTCGCGCTCTGGCGGTAAGCGAACCTCATAATTTTGCTCGCATCGATGCGATTGGTGACCCGCATGATGTGCATGCTGCAATCATGAAGGCTTTGGCACCGCTATTGCCTGCGGGTAATCCATGACAGTCTGGCCCAACCACACCGATCCTTGGCGGCAATGGCGCGATGCACTTGGCGGAGAGCGGATGCATCACGGCTGGCTGCTTGCAGGCAAGGCAGGCCTTGGCAAGCGCGACTTTGCCATGGCCGCCGCAAGGGAATTGGTCGCCGAACCCGGCGTGCCACAACCGACCGGTGATCACCCCGATATTATCGTGCTGACCTATGGTCCCAAGGACGACAAGGGCGAAAAGGCGCAGGCCGAAGGCAAGCCGTTCGATCTTGCCCGGTCAATCCGCATCAAACAGATCCGCGCGATGCAGAAGCGCCTGATCACTCGCCCTACATTGGGCAGCCGCCGTGCAATTATAATCGACCCCGCTGATGATCTTGAAAAAGCATCTGCCAACGCGCTGCTCAAAAGTCTAGAAGAACCGCCGGCAGGCACATTTTTCCTGCTTGTCAGCCATCGTCCGGCACGCTTGCTCCCCACCATCCGTTCGCGCTGCCGGACCCTGCGTTTCCCCGTGTTGAACGACAGCCAGCTTGCCGCGATGCTTGAACAGGCCGGCGTTCGGTCTGACCCCGATGCGATTGCGGCCGCGGAAGGGTCTTTCGGCGCAGCCTTGCGGTTCAGCGCACAAGATCTCGCGCCGATTGCGAACATCATTGCCGCGCTGATTGCGGGCGAGGAAAAGGGCAATGCGCGGCGCGGCGAGCTTGCGCGCCTGATCGGCGGAAGGGCCGACCGCGAGCGGGTTCAGGCCGTACTCGATCTGGCGCAAGGTCTGGTCGCGAGGGCGGCGCGCCTTGCCAGAGACCCGCAACACCGGACGCAGTTGGTTGAAACCCATACCGCCCTGGTGAACCTTGCGGCAGAAGCGCCCACGGCCAATTTCGATCCAGGACTCTTGCCCTTCGAGATCGGCAGCTTGCTTGTCGCCGCTGCGCCCGCTAGCGAACCGGCCCATGGCTGACCTCGACCTGCACCCCTTCTACATTACCACCGCCATCAGCTATCCGAACGGGCGGCCGCATATCGGCCACGCCTATGAGGCTATTGCCGCGGATGTGATTGCACGCTTCCAGCGACTGCAAGGTCGCAAGGTCCGGTTCCAGACCGGCACGGACGAGCATGGCCTGAAAATGGCCCGCAAGGCCGAGGAGCAAGGGCGCAGCCCGGCAGAGCTTGCTGACCAGATGTCTGGTTATTTCAAGGCCATGTGCGATGCCCTGAACATCTCCTATGATCGGTTCATCCGCACGTCCGAGCCCGATCACCACCGGGCCAGTCAGGCAATCTGGCAGGCGATGGAGGCTTCGGGTGATCTCTATCTCGATCGCTACGAAGGTTGGTATTCAGTCCGCGACGAGGCCTATTATGACGAGAGCGAGCTGACCGAAGGCGAGGGGGCAGAAAAACTGTCTCCCCAAGGCACCCCGGTCGAATGGACGGTTGAGGAAAGCTGGTTCTTCCGCCTTTCCAGATATCAGGACTATCTGCTTGGTCTCCTTAAGCAACCCAGCTTCCTCGAGCCAGCAAGTCGCCGGAACGAAATGATTGCCTTTGTCGAACAGGGACTGCGCGATCTCTCGGTCAGTCGCACCAGCTTCGATTGGGGCGTGAAGGTGCCGGGCAGCGATAACCATGTGATGTACGTGTGGGTCGATGCGCTCACAAATTATCTCACCGGCCTTGGGTATCCCGATTACAAACCGGATGGAATGGATGCGTTCTGGCCTGCCAGCCTCCACCTGATCGGCAAGGACATTGTGCGGTTTCATTCGATCTACTGGCCGGCTTTCCTTCAAAGCGCAGGCTTGCCCGCGCCCAGAAAAGTGTTTGGCCACGGCTTTCTGCTCAACCGCGGCCAAAAGGAATCGAAATCTCTCGGCAATGTAACCGATCCTTTGGCTTTGGCCGAGGTGTTCGGCGTGGACGCCTTGCGCTACTTCCTGATGCGCGAAGTCGCCTTCGGGCAGGATGGCAGCTATTCGCCCGAAGCGATTGTTTTGCGCGCCAATGCCGAACTCGCAAACAGCTTCGGCAATCTTGCGCAGCGCACTTTATCGATGATCGTGAAGAACATGGACGGAAAGCTCGAAGCGTTCGAGCGAGCCGATGCTGACGTGGCATTGCTGCAAACCGTTACGATTGCTTGCGGAACGGAACTCCCGCGCGCATTCAACGACTTGTCATTTTCGACCGGGATCGAGGCGTGGCTTCGCGCGGTCTATGCTTGTAACCAGTATGTCGACGATCAAGCTCCTTGGGGCCTGAAAAAGACCGATCCGGATCGGATGAAGGCAGTGCTGCAAACCCTGTTCATCGCCTTGCGTGATCTGGCCATTGCGATCCAGCCCGTGGTGCCGCAAAAGGCAGCCGCGCTGCTCGATCAGCTTGGCATCCCGGAAGGCGATCGCAGCTTTGCGGCGCTTGCCGACACCGACTGGTTCAACCGCCTTGTCACCAGTGGGTTTGCTGTTTCTCCGCCGATGCCGCTATTCCCGAGGCTGGAACTCCCTGCAAAGGATGATGGTGCGGACTGATGCTGGTCGATAGCCACTGCCACCTTGAATATAAAGGCTTGGTCGATGATCAGGCCGGCGTGCTTTCGCGCGCGCGGGAAGCCGGGGTCAGGGCATTTCTCAATATCTCTACCCGCCAGAGCGAATGGGATCAGGTGATCGCAACGGCGGAGCGCGAGCCAGACGTATTCGCCAGCGTTGGCATTCACCCGCACGAAGCGGATGCACACAAGGATCTCGGCCGCGAGATATTGCGCGCGGCAACCCACCATCCGCGCGTGATTGCGATCGGAGAGACGGGTCTGGACTATTTCTACGACCATTCGGACAGAGACACGCAGAAGCGCCTGTTTCGTATGCATATTGATGTCGCTCGCGAAACGCAGTTGCCGCTCATCATCCATACCCGTGATGCCGAAGATGATACCTTCGCGATCCTTGCAGATGAAATGGGGAAGGGGGCCTTTCCCGCTCTGATCCACTGCTTCACCGCTTCGGCTGAGTTTGGCGAAAAGGTACTTGAACTGGGTCTCACGATCTCGCTATCCGGCATCGTAACCTTCAAGAATGCCAAGGCCTTGCAAGACGTTGCCAAGACTGTGCCTGAAGACAGGCTGTTGGTGGAAACCGACAGTCCGTTTCTTGCGCCGGTGCCGCATCGTGGCAAAGTATGCGAGCCGGCTTACGTCGCCGACACCGCAGCCTACATTGCCGGATTGCGCGGAACCGACGTTGAACAACTGAAGGCGCAGACATCCGCCAATTTCTTCAATCTTTTCCGTAAGGCACAACCGTGAAACTGGTGATGCTCGGCTCTGGCACCTCTACCGGGGTGCCGCGGCTGGGCGGGCCGGATGGCGCGGGCGATTGGGGTGAATGCGACCCCGACGAACCCCGGAACCGCCGGACGCGGGTCTCCATCTTGGTCGAAAGCGACGAAGGCAAAAGGTTGCTCGTTGATACCTCATCGGATTGCCGGGCGCAGCTCCTTGCCAATCGGGTGGGAAGCATCGACGCAGTTTTCTGGACACATGACCACGCCGATCACTGTCATGGCATCGACGATTTGCGGGTGCTTCGATATGGCCGGGCCGGGCCAATTCCAGGCTTTGGCGAAACGGAAACGGTCCGACGCCTGCGGCAGCGTTTCGGGTATGTGTTTGCCGGACAGGAAGGCTACCCGACGATCTGCACAATCGACACGCTTGACCGGCTGAGGATGATCGCCGGTTTTGGTGTGGACTGGTGCCAGATGGCGCACGGTCCGGGTGAAACAACAGCCTTCCGATTTGAAGCCGATGGGAAGTCTATCGGTTACGCCACTGATTTCAGTGCAATTTCGGATGAAATGATCGATCTGTTTTACAAGGTCGATATCTTGGTGAGCGATTGCCTTCGCCGCGATCCCCATCCGACGCACGCTCATCTCGGCATGGCAATCGAGTTTGGTGAACGCTGCAAGGCAGGCCGTGTTGTGCTAAGCCATCTGGACAAAAGCATGGATTACCAGACGCTTTGCAGCGAAGTGCCGGAGTTCGTGACGGTGGGATATGACGGGCTGGAGATGAAGGCATGAACCCCGATCTGTTGCTCCCGATTGTCAGCAGCGCTGCATGGTTGATCCTCGCGGCGAGCGCTCTTGCATCGTTCCGCCTTGGTTGGGGTCAGATGATCAAGATGGCGTTGCTCTGGATAGCGATTTTCGGCGGGATTTTTCTTGCGGTCGAGTGGTTCTTCATTGCCCAAGGCAGCGCCGCCACACTGGTTTAGATTTAACATAATATATATTATCCATCTTGAGGATCGGGATGAACGACAGCCCTAGCGAGCACCCAATCGAGCGCCTGCTCTCTATCATGGCACGGCTGCGCGATCCTAGAACCGGCTGTGACTGGGACCTTGCACAAAACTTTGCGACCATTGCACCCTACACGATCGAGGAAGCTTACGAGGTTGCCGACGCCATAGAGCGCGGCGACATGAGCGACCTCAAGGATGAACTCGGCGACCTGCTGCTTCAGGTTGTCTTTCATGCGCGCATGGCTGAAGAAGCCGCCCACTTTGCGTTTGCCGATGTTGCCAACGCCATCGGCGACAAGATGCAAGCGCGACATCCACACATCTTCGGCGATGCGAAAGGAACGATGGACGATACGCGCTGGGAAGACCTGAAGGCAGATGAGCGATCGGCCAAAGGTGTAACCAGCGCTCTCGACGGCGTGGCTACCGCCCTTCCAGCCTTGATGCGGGCACAAAAACTTCAGAAACGCGCCGCGCGCACAGGCTTCGATTGGCCTGATCCTACAGGGTCTGAAGCCAAGATTGCCGAGGAAATTGATGAACTTAAATCAGCCCCATCCGATGACGCCAGGTTTGAGGAAGCCGGCGATCTGCTGTTCGCCGCCGTCAACTTTGTTCGCGCCCATGGCATCAGCGCCGAAGAAGCATTGCGCGCAGCCAACAAGAAATTTGAACGCCGGTTCCGGGCGATGGAAGAATTGAGCGGCGGTGATTTTCCTAACCTGTCACTCGATGAACAAGAAGGTCTGTGGCAAGCAGTCAAGAAGACCGAATAGAGCCCTGAATTCTAGAACGAAATGCTCGAGAATTGTCCCAATTCCTTGGGGTTTAGCCGCACCGTCAAGCGACGCACCGGGCCGTCCTCACCCTCGCCGCCGTCTTCGTCTGCCAAGACCTCGCCATGGGCATGCAGCCAGGCAATCCGTCGTCCATCCTGCACTGGCAGGATAAACGTAGCCTCGCGCGCAGTGCCGGTGAGCATCCGCGCCAATTCCGCTTCGAGCGCATCAACGCCCTCACCTGTCACCGCTGAAAGAGCAATGGTGCCCTGTCCCGCGGCCAGCTCCCGCAGTTCATCAAGTGATTCAGCATCCAGCAGGTCACACTTGTTCCAAACTTCAAGGATCGGGATCGCACTGGTGCCGGTTTCGGCATCGACCACACCCAGATCGCCAAGCACATCGATCACTTGCTTTTTCTGCGCAGCATGGCTGGGATTGGCCATATCGCGAACATGGCAGATGACATCAGCAGCGGTCACTTCTTCCAAAGTGGCGCGAAACGCAGCAACCAGCTGCGTCGGCAGATCGGAGATAAAGCCCACCGTATCTGAAAGGATCACCTTTTCGACCCCCGGCAGCCCGATCGCGCGCATGGTTGGATCAAGCGTAGCAAACAGCAGGTCTTCAGCCATCACCTCAGCCCCGGTCAGGCGATTGAAAAGCGTGGACTTCCCCGCGTTGGTATAACCAACCAAGGCAACCACTGGCCAAGGCGCCCTGCCCCGCCGCTCACGGTGAAGTGTGCGGGTCTTTCGGACTTGATCAAGCTCGCGCCGTAGCCGGCTCATCCGCTGCCGGATCATTCGCCGGTCGGCCTCGATCTGGGTTTCGCCCGGCCCGCCAAGAAAGCCGAACCCACCGCGCTGACGTTCCAGGTGAGTCCAACTGCGCACAAGGCGGCTCTGCTGGTAATCGAGATGCGCCAATTCGACCTGCAAGCGACCTTCGGCAGTCGCGGCGCGCTCCCCGAAGATTTCAAGGATCAGGCCGGTCCGGTCGATGACCTTGCGCTTGAGCTTGTCTTCAAGGTTGCGCTGCTGGATCGGCGTCAGCGCGCCATCCACGATGACAAGCTCCGCCTCGTATTGCTCGCACCAGACCGCAATATTCTGCACCTGGCCAGAACCGAACAGAGTGTTAGGCTGCATCTTGCGGACCGGCAGGATCGCGGAATGCCCGATGACGACACCAATCGCAAGCGCAAGCCCTTCGGCCTCCGCAAGCCGCTCGGCGGCGTCGAGATCATAGCGCAACGCACGAATATCCGGGCACAGCACCAGCGCCCGCGCACCGCGGGTTACTTCGTCCTGAAGATCGCTATCAAAGCTCAGTCGTCTATCCCGTCGTCATCGCTGTCTTCATCATCGACGCTGAGATCGACAGGCCCTGCGGGCTGAATGGTGGAAACCGCATGCTTGTAGGCCAGTTGGACTGCCCCGTCGCGTTCCAGCAGCATGCAGAACAGGTCATAGGCAGCGATACGACCCTGCAGCATCACACCATTCACAAGAAACATAGTGACCTGAACATGGGCCTCGGCCACGCGGCTCAGGAAAATATCCTGCAACAGTTTTTGCTTCTTGCCGCCAGCCTGACTGCCGAACTGCGCCGGATCCAGCGCCTGCCCCGGCATGATCGTGCTGATCGCATGCTTGTACACCAGCTGCGATTGCCCGTCACGGCGCAGAAGGATGGAAAAATTGTCGAACCATGTGACAATGCCTTGAAGCTTTACGCCTTTGACTAGAAACATGGTGACCGGAATCTTGTTCTTGCGCAGCAGGTTGAGGAATGCATCCTGCAAGTTGCCGGCTCGTGTGGAAGCAGCGCCCCCACTGGTTCCGCGCGGTTCTGTTACAGCACTGGCTGGCGCAACGGGACGGGGAGAGAGAGTTCGTCCACTGGACATGACTGTGGCTCCTTGTTTTTGGCGGCCGCCTTTGCGGTCCGCAAATAAAGGACTGAAAACGCATCGGGGCGCGGAAACAATCCTGCCAGCATCATGCCGCCTGTAATGCGCGGCGACAAGGCTTGATTTCAGGGGAGTACAGCCGCCTGTCGAAGCTTCAATCGTCATCCTCACGGCGATCTGCCATGCCCAGCAGCTTGAGCTTACGGTGCAAGGCCGAACGCTCCATGCCGATGAAACTCGCGGTTTTGGAGATATTTCCGGAAAAGCGGCGAATCTGGATCGTAAGATATTCCCGCTCGAAACTTTCCCGCGCCTCGCGCAGCGGCACGCCCATGATCGCTGACAGGCTGTCACCGGCCATTCCGATCTGCCCGCCGATGATCTCCGGCGGCAGCATGTCCGGTTCAACCGTGCTGAGCTTTTCGCGCGGCGTCATGATGATGGTGCGCTCGACTACGTTGCGCAATTGGCGGACATTGCCGGGCCAATCATAGGCTTGCAGCGCCGCCATAGCCTCGGCCGAAATGTCCGGCGGTGCGAGACCCTGATCGTTGGAATAGCGTGTGAAAAAATGTTCGGCCAGAGCCGGGACATCCTCGCGGCGCTGCGCCAGCGACGGGATCGCCACTGGCACCACGTTGAGCCGGTAAAACAGATCTTCGCGGAAGCGCTTTTCTTCCATTTCGACGGTGAGATCGCGGGTCGTGGAAGAAACCACCCGCACGTCCACGCCAATCTGCCGTGTGCCGCCGACCCGCACAAAGCTCTGATCGGTCAATACCCGCAGGATCCGTGCCTGGGTGGAGAGCGGCATGTCGGCAATCTCGTCGAGATAAAGCGTGCCGCCATCGGCCATTTCGAGCAGGCCGGGCCGCACCTGCTTGCCGCCGGCTTCCTCGCCAAACAGTTCCTGTTCGAAGCGTTCAGGAGTGATCCGGGCCGAGTTCACCAATACGAAGGCACCATCGGAACGCGCGCTCCAAGCGTGGAGCAGCCGCGCGGCGACTTCCTTGCCTGCGCCGGGCGGGCCCGAAATCAGCACCCGGCTGCCGGTGCTGGCGACGCGTTTCAACGTCGCCCGCACACTGTTGATCGAGGGCGAATTGCCGGTGAATTCCGCGCTGCCCCAGCTGCCTTCGCGCAAGCGGGAATTCTCGCGCCGCAGCCGCTCGGTCTCGGTCGCGCGTTCGACCAGCAGCAGCAGCCGCTCGGCCTCGAACGGCTTTTCGATGAAGTCCATTGCTCCGCGGCCGACAGCTGCAACCGCCGTGTCGATATTGCCGTGTCCGGAGAAGATGATCACAGGCAAGTTCGGCTCGCGCAGCTTGATCGCGTCAAGCAGTTCGAGCCCATCCATCTGGCTGCCGTGCAGCCACACGTCGAGCAGGACAAGGCTGGGCCGTCGTTCATCGATCGCTGCGAGCGCAGCGGTGCTATCTGCGGCGGTACGGCAGGCATAGCCTTCATCGCCGAGCACCCCGGCGACAAGCTCGCGAATGTCGCGTTCATCATCGACGATGAGGATTTCAAGCGCCATGGGCACAGTCCTTCGGATTTGAGGGATTCAGGGGGGCAGCACAAATCACAGCGCTACGCCTTCGGGGGGTTGCGGGTTGCGGGCAAAACGAAGTGTTACGCGGGCGCCGCCGCTGGGCGTGCTGGCAAAACTCATGTCGCCGCCGTGTTCGTCGACGATCTTGTTGACGATCGCGAGGCCAAGGCCGGTGCCTTTCTCGCGGGTGGTGACGTAAGGTTCGGTCAGGCGTTCACGGTCAGACGGTAAGCCGATCCCGTTGTCTTCGATTGTCACGACAACTGCGTCCCCTGCATCGCGCATCGCCACCGCAATTTCGCCTTCGTACTGCCCCAAGGCTTCCCCCGCCCGCGCCTCCACCGCTTCCACAGCATTCTTGAGTACGTTGGTCATCGCCTGGCCGAATTGGTGGCGGTCGCAGCGAATTTCGCGATCGATCAGCTCGGACGATGCAACGCTGAAGGCAATGCCGGAATGGGCCACTTCCTGCAGGAACACTGCCTGCCGGACGAGATCCAGCGCGTCCTCGTCACGGAACACCGGCTTTGGCAGACGTGCGAAGGACGAGAATTCATCGACCATCTTGCGAAGATCACCAACCTGGCGGACGATCGTGCTGGTGAGTTCGTCAAATAGATCGCGATCTTCATCGCCAACCTGCGTGCGATAACGCCGCTTCAGGCGCTCGGTAGCCAACTGGATCGGGGTGAGCGGGTTCTTGATCTCATGCGCAATCCGGCGCGCAACATCGGACCACGCCGCTTGCCGCTGGTCGAGCAGCTGGCGGGTGATGTCCTCAAAGGTGATCACGTGCCCGCTGGTTCCGGGCGCCACCTTGACGGCAAGCGTCAGCAGTTCGGTGCCCTTGGCATGGGTGATGATCGCGCGCTCTTTACCGTCAGCGATCATGTGACACAATTCGGGGGCCAGCGTTTCGAGCGAATGGCCGATCATGCTCGCCCCACCTTCGGATGCAAGCAGAACCTGCGCCGACGAGTTCATCAGCGTCACCCGCGAATTGTCATCGACCGAAATCACCCCGGCGGTGACAGATTCCAGCACGGCTTCGGTAAAGGCGCGGCGGTCATCGATCTGGCGGTTGGCGCTCACAAGCGCCTGCGTCTGCTTTTCCAGCTGCGCGGTCATGCGGTTGAAGGCCCGGTTGAGCATTCCGATCTCGTCCGCGCCGGTCCGCCCCTCAAGCCGCAGCGCGAAATTGCCCTGCCCCACCTTGCGCGCCGCGCCCACCAGATTGGTGAGCGGCTGAACCTGACGATCAGCAAAGCGCAACGCAAACCAGATTGCCAACCCTACGAGCAGCAAACTGACACCGACCAGCGCCAGATTGAAGCGCAGCTGCAACGTCCGTGCGCTCCCCGTAAGACGGTCATAGGCACCGACAATCGACTGCGCACGCGACCATGAATTGAACATCGTCTCTTCCGTGGTGCGCGCATTGTAGAGATAGACACCGCTTTCCGGATCAATCGGCACCAGCGCTTCGATCCTCTCGGGACTGCCGACGACCACGACCAATTCACCCTGATCCAGCTTCTCTACCGCCGCGCGAGTGAACTGGAGATGGCCCGAGTTCTGCGGCAAGTTGAAGGCGAATGCCGTTCGGAACGAGCCATCCGCCACCCGTTGCAGGATCGCACTTTCGGAGATCTCGCGCCCCTGCGCCTGATAGAGGTAGAAGTCGGGGAAATCGGGATCGGTGATCGGCACCCGCGCCAGAATTTCGCGCATGTCGGTCGCCATGATAACACTGTTTTGTTCGACGTTGCGCTGGTTGGCGTCATAATAACTCTGCGCCAGCGCATTGGCATTTTCCATCAACCCGCGGGAGTCATCGGAAAACCAGAAGTCGACACCGGTCTGGAACAGGAAAGCGGCAAACCCCGCTACCAGCAGGGTCGGCAGCGCGGCGACCATTGAAAAGAAGAACACCAGCCTGACATGCAGCCGCGCCGTGCTCCCAGCAGCACGCCGCAGCGCGAGGCGGCGGCCAATCAACACCAGCAACGCCATCGCCGGCACCAAAGTTGCCATCAACAGGACCGAAACCTGCATTGTGGGCAGCAAATCGTCCGACGCTGTGGAGCGATTGAAAGAGTAATAAGTCGCAACAATCGCAGCCACCAGCGCGATGACTGCCAGAATTTCGAGCCACAGGAAAATGTTAGCCCGGCGCGCTGCAATCGCGAAGCGACGCCACCAGCGCGGTGGCTGCCGTATGCTCAGGCTTGAGGCGCTGGTCGCGGGGCTATCCATCGTTGCCTGCATACAACAATGGTGTGGCAAAAATGCAAGCCTATTCCGACAGACTGTGTTTTCGGCGAGGCGACAATCCCTTTGCCAAACCGCTACTGCGGCGAGAACCGGTCGGGTTCGAGACCCAGTTCTCCGATCCGCTTGCGAAGGGTATTCCTGTTAATGCCAAGCAGTTGGGCGGCCCGCAACTGATTGCCGCCGGTGCGGCCCAGCGCATATTCGATCAACGGCTTTTCAAAAGCAGCCAGCGCCCGGTGATAGATCGCGCCCGATGGGGGAGTTTCCAGCGCAAGCCAGTTTGCCAAGGCAGCGCCGAACCCCCCCTGCCCTTGTTCGGCAACAAGGTTGGCCGTCTGGATTTCAGGGCCGATGATGTCGATCACATTGTCAGCGTCGATCCGTTCCTCACGCGCCATCAGGGCGAGGCGGTACACCACATTGCGCAATTCACGCACGTTTCCACGCCAGGCCCGCGCTTCAAGTTGGGCCAATGCCTCAGGGGTCAGTTGACGGCGCGGCAAGCCGTCTTCTGCAGCAAGTAGGAGGAAATGCTGGGAAAGTGCGGCAATATCCTCGCGCCGTTCGCGCAACGGGGGCAGCTCGATCGGCACGACATTCAGCCGGTAGAACAGATCCTCACGGAACGTGCCTGCCGCGATCATCGGTGTCAGGTCTCGGTTGGTGGCAGCAATGATGCGGACATTGACTGCGATTTCCTGCCGCCCGCCCACACGCCGGATGCGCCCGGATTGCAGCGCGCGCAGCAGCCGGGTCTGTGCCTCGGCGGGCATGTCGCCGATCTCGTCAAGGAACAGCGTGCCGCCATTGGCCTGTTCAAACTTGCCGATGGCTTGCGCGATAGCGCCGGTAAACGCGCCCTTTTCGTGGCCGAACAGCTCGCTTTCGATCAGATCTGCGGGGATTGCGGCGGTATTGACCGCAACGAAAGGCCCTGTGCGCCGATTACCAAGCTGATGGATGGCCTCGGCCACCAGTTCCTTGCCTGTGCCACTCTCACCGGTGATCAAGACGGTAAGATCATTGCGCAGCACGCGCGTAATCATGCGGTAGACGCCCTGCATCGCCGGGCTGCGCCCCACCAGCGGCATTCGTTCACCCTCGCCGGGCAGCGCATCTACGGCATCGGCTGCCGATGGTGCGCGCGATCCAACGGCCTGCCGCACGGCGTGCACCAGTTCATCAAGGTCAAAGGGTTTGGGGAAATATTCGAAGGCGTCGCTCTCGCTCGCGCGGACAGCCGTGTCGAGCGTGTTCTGTGCTGACAGCACGATCACCGGCATGTCCGCAGCTTGGTCACGCACCGCCGCAAGGCTGGCAAGGCCATCGCCATCTTCAAGGATCACGTCTGTCAGCATGACCGAAAATCGCCGCCCGCCCAGCAACTTGTCGCGCGCTGCGATGCTGGTGCAGTGTGCGATGGCAAAGCCTTCGTCTTCCAGCGCGGCTATGATCACCGTGGCAATTGCAGCATCATCTTCAACCAGAAGAACGGGGTCGATTGCGGCCATGATCAACTTTCATCCTGCGCTTGCGGCAAATGCAGGCGGAAATGGGTGAGCCCGGCACGGTGATCGCGTTCGTGGCTGACGTTGCCGTTCATGTCCCGCACCAGCTTGCGAACCAGCGAAAGGCCTAGCCCCTGGCCAGAAGGCTTGGACGAGACAAAGGGTTCGAACACGTGATCCCGCAAGCTGGGATCGATGCCCGGCCCGTTATCGCTGATAGTGATTTCGATCGGCAAGGGCACAGCGCGGCCATTGCGGATCGCGCTGAAAGCGAGACCGCTGACAAACCGGGTCTGCACCGTGATCAGTGCAGGCTCACCCGTCGAAACCGCAGCATCGCGGCCATTGGAAATGAGATTGATCAACACCTGTTCCAGCGCATCGCGATTGGCCAGAACCGGAGGGAGCGAGGGGTCAAATTCTTCGCGTATCTCGAAATCGCCGCGCTCGGTCCCGGCAGCCCGCATGGTAGATACCGCTGTACGGATCGCTTCGTGGGGATTGCAGGCATCCACTGGCCCGGTGCGCGTGCTGCCCAATTGCTGCATCCGGTCGATCAGACGGGCAATGCGATCGACCTCGTCTGTGATCATTCGCGCCAGTTTCTGGTCTTCGGGCGGAAGTTTGCGCGCCACCAACTGGCCCGCCCCGCGGATCGCGGCGAGCGGGTTCTTGATTTCATGCGCCAGCACTGCCGGTGCGCCGAGCATCGCATCGCCGCTAGCAGGATGCGCGGCCTCATCGTGGCCGATCTGTGACAGTGTAACCACACTCCAGCCCGGATAGCCGCTCAACGGTGAGGCTGTGAGGTTGACGCGAGCATCTGCCGCACCAACCCGGATCACCAGATCCCGGGCGACAAGAGCATCGTCGGCTCTCATCAAACGTGCCTCGACCCTGGCATCGATCGGGCCAATGCGATCGATCAGTTTTGTGCCGATCAAACGGTTGGCGCTGGTGCCCAGCAAGACTTCGGCGGCGTGATTGGCTTCTACAATCAGCCCTTCGGGATTAATCAGAACCAGAGCGAAAATCAGCCCTGCAATCTGCGAGGCCGAGTCGGGCCGCATTGCAGCCTCAAGCAATACGGCAGCACGCTCGTGGGTGGGGGTAGTTGGCACCCGTCAGGCTGCTTGCTGCATCAAAAACGGGGTATAGAAGCGCTCGATCTCGCCCAGCACCTGATCGGCATCGTCGATGAAATTGGCCATGTTGCGAAACTCGGCCGATCCATGCAGGCCCTTGGTGTACCAGCCCAGATGCTTGCGCGCCATTTTCACACCCGTGTCGCGGCCATAGTGATCGAGCATTCTTTCATAGTGTTCCACCACGAGCCGGTATTGCTCGTCGATACCGGGGGCGGCGCGCGCTTCTCCGCTGCGCCACCAGTGCATGACCTGCCCCAGCAGCCACGGCTTGCCGTAAGCGCCGCGCCCGATCATCAAGCCATCTGCGCCGGATTGTTCGAGCGCCTTGGCAGCATCGTCGATAGTGCAGATATCGCCGTTGACGATGACCGGGACGTTCACGGCTTCCTTCACCTTGCGGACAAAAGCCCAGTCGGCGCTGCCCTTGTACATCTGGTTGCGCGTGCGACCGTGGACAGTGATCATTTGCACGCCAATATCCTCGGCCATCCGTGCCAGATCAGGTGCGTTAAGGCTGTCGTGATCCCAGCCCATCCGCATCTTGACCGTAACAGGAACTTTCACTGCCTTCACGGTGGCTTCCATCAATCGCACCGCCAGCGGCACTTCGCGCATCAACGCACTGCCCGCGAGCTGGCCGACAACCTTGCGCACCGGACAGCCGAAATTGATGTCGATGATCGCTGCGCCATTGCCTTCCTGAAGCTTGGCAGCCTCGGCCATGCTGGCAGGATCGCAACCGACCAGCTGCATCGACACCGGTTCTTCGATCCGGTCCCATGCGGTCTTCTGCAGGCTCTGGCGGGTTTCGCGGATTGCGGCCTCGCTCGCGATCATCTCGGTGACGTTGAGGCCTGATCCATAACGCCTAACCAGTGTGCGGAACGGCATGTCGGTCACGCCCGTCATCGGAGCGAGCAGCACGGGCTCGGCAACTGTGACAGGGCCGATGGCAATGGGCTTGATCGCCGGAGGGGTGGGAAGCGCGGTCATGATGTCGTGTGCCTAATAATTGGGCAGGCGCATAGTGGATTGCCGAAAGCGCGTCCAGACCTTAAGCGAAACCCGCTATGGCAAGCGCCCCCGCCCTTCCTCCCTTTGCCGCCATCGTGGTTGCCGCAGGCAAGGGTCTGCGCGTGGGCGGAAACACACCCAAGCAGTTCCGCGATTGGCGCGGCAAGCCTTTGATCCGCCATTCGGTCGAGGCTTTGCTCGACCAGGGTGCGATTGAAGTCGTGGTGGCTATTCCCGCAGGAGCCGAGGAAGCGGCGGCGGCGGCGCTTGCAGGTATGAATAGTTACCGGCTTGTGACCGGCGGCGAGACCCGGCAGGACTCTGTGCGCAAGGCGCTCGATGCGATGGATGATGGCTCTTGCGCACGGGTGCTCATTCATGACGCGGCCCGTCCAGACTTGCCGCAGCAGGTCACTGAGCTTTTGGTCAATATGCTTGAGGTCTATGCGGGTGCGATCCCGGTGCTGCCAGTGGTAGACAGTATCGCGGTGGCCGATGGCGACCTGATGAGCGGCAAGGCCGACCGCGAGGCGCTGCGCCGGGTACAAACCCCGCAAGCCTTCCGCTTTGACGACATTCTTGCCGCGCATCGTGCGTGGAAAGGCCCAACCGACGCGGGCGACGATGCGCAGGTGCTGTTGGCCAGCAATGGTTCAGTTGCGCTGGTCGATGGCGACGAACGCCTCAAGAAAATCACCTTTGCCGAGGATTTTGCCGACCCCATGACCGCCGCCAATGCCCCGGCTCCCGCTTTCCGCATCGGACAGGGATATGACGTTCACCGGCTGGAAGCGGGGGAGGAATTGTGGCTCGCCGGGGTGCAGGTTCCGCATGACATGGGCCTTTCGGGCCATTCCGATGCCGATGTGGCGCTGCACGCGATCACCGATGCCGTGCTGGGCGCGATAGGTGCGGGCGATATCGGCACACACTTCCCGCCCAGCGATCCGCAATGGCGCGGTGCCCGTTCTGCGCGGTTTCTCGAACACGCAGTCGGGCTCGCCCGCGATGCTGGTTACGAAATAGGCAATGTCGATCTGACCCTGGTCTGCGAGGCCCCCAAAATCGGACCGCACCGCCCTGCCATGCGCGCCGCTGTTGCTCAAATCATGGGCACCGGCGAAGGCGCCGTCAGCATCAAGGCCACGACCACCGAAAAACTCGGCTTTACCGGACGCGGCGAAGGCATTGCCGCCCAGGCCATCGTCCTTCTCACACTTGCACCACAAGGAAGCAGCACATGAACCCTCGTCTGATTGCACCGACCCTTGCCCTTGCCGCCCTTGCCTCTGCGCAAGCTGCGCAGGCCCAGCAGCAGGCCTGCGTGGCCGCTGCCGATCTGGGTGATGCAGTGGTTTACGCCATGCCGATCGCCTATGATGCCGCCCGCACGGCCTGCACCAACCGGCTGACGAGCAATGGTTTTATGGCCACCGGGGGGGAGGATTTCATCGCCACATTCCGCGGCGGTCAGGACAAGGCTTGGCCGGGCGCATTCCGCTTGATCAAGACATTCATGGCCGATGAAGCCAATGCCGGTGGCGGAGCCAATTCGGACATGGGTGCGATGCTCACCGCCTTGCCCGAAGAAGCGCTGCGACCCTTCGTCGACGGACTGGTCGGTCAAATGATCGCGGGCGAGATCAAGGGCGACAGTTGCAGCAAGATCGAGCGCGGGCTGGCACTTATCGCCCCGTTGCCGCCCGAAAACGTCGGTGGCTTGTTCACCTTCATCGCAGAAATGGCCGATCTCAAGAACCCACCCATTTGCGGCGCAGCACCTGCTGCGGTGCAGGCAAAGAAGTAAACCCGATGCCGCTATCCCTCCTGCCTGACGATATCGCCGCGCTCGCCGCCCGTGTGGTCGCCGAAAACACCGCCGCCGGCCGCAAGGTGGTGCTGGCGGAAAGCTGCACGGGCGGGCTGGTGGCTGCGGCATTGACCGAAATCGCCGGATCTTCGGCAGTGCTCGATCGCGGCTTCGTGACCTATTCCAACGAAGCCAAGATGGAAATGCTGGGCGTCGCCAGTGACATCATCGAAACCTTTGGTGCCGTCTCGATTGCCTGCGCCTGGGCGATGGCCAAGGGCGCGCTAGACCGGTCGCGGGCCGATGTTGCTGTGGCTATCAGCGGGGTCGCAGGGCCCGGCGGCGGCACGCCGCACAAGCCGGTTGGCACAGTGGTGTTCGCGCGCGTCACCCGAAACACCGATGGCGAGCCCGAAGGGGAACTCAAATTCTTTGATGGCGGCGAAGGCCCTGATGGCAGAGCCGAGATCCGCCGTCAGGCGACGTTCTGCGCGCTCGAATTGCTGCTGCCGTAAAGCTGCGACGCGCGCTTTTCGAAAGCCTCTACCATCTTGCGGAAGGCCTTGTCGAAATACTGCCCGGCGATCCTCTCGAACAAGCGGTTCTTGAAGGTAAAATCGACGAGGAAATCGATCTCGCAAGTGGTCGCATCGACGGCGCGGAACGTCCAGACATTGTCCAGATCACTCAACGGCCCGTCAAGGTAGTGCACGGCGATCTCGCGCGGGCGGGCCTTGGTGACGCGCGAGGTGAAGCTCTCCCGGATCGCCTTGAAGCCCACCACCATGTCAGCGACCATCTCGGTCTCGGTGTTAGAGCGTACGCGGGTCGCGATGACCCACGGCAAAAACTCGCCATAACGGCCCACATCCGCGACCAGATCGAACATCTGCTCCGCGCTGTAAGGCAGGCGGCGGGTTTCGCGAATACCGGGCATCAGGCGCCAGCCTTGGCTCCGGCGCGGCCATGTTCTTTGGCCAGCTTTTCTTCGCGCGCCTTGCGCATCACCGCAAAATCATCTCCCGCGTGATAGCTCGAACGGGTCAGCGGGGTCGCGGCAACCTGCAGGAAGCCCTTGGCCCGCGCGATCGCACCGTAGGCTGAAAATGCCTTGGGCGTGACAAACTCCTCGACCGTCGCGTGCTTGGGCGTGGGCTGGAGATATTGGCCCATCGTCATGAAATCGACTTCGGCGCAGCGCATGTCATCCATCACCTGATGGACTTCCAATCGCTGTTCGCCCAGCCCCAGCATAATGCCCGATTTGGTGAAGATCAGCGGGTTATGGGCCTTCACCTCTTCAAGTAGCCGCAGCGAGGCATAGTAACGCGCACCGGGGCGGATGCTGGGATAAAGCCGGGGCACCGTTTCGAGGTTGTGGTTATAAACATCCGGCCCGGCCTCGCAGATCATTTCCACCGCGCGGCGCATCTTGCCGCGGAAATCGGGCGTGAGAATCTCGATCGTGGTGTCAGGCGTGTTGCGACGCAGCGCCTCGATCACCTTGACGAACTGCGATGCACCGCCATCGGGCAGATCATCACGATCAACGCTCGTAATGACGATGTGCTGAAGGCCCATCTTGGCCGCGGCGATGGCCGTATTCTCCGGTTCGAACGGATCGACCGCGCGCGGCATCCCGGTCTTGACGTTGCAGAAGGCGCAGGCCCGCGTGCAGACATCGCCGAGGATCATCACCGTGGCGTGTTTCTTCGTCCAGCATTCACCGATATTCGGGCACGCTGCCTCTTCGCACACCGTATTGAGGTTAAGCTCGCGCATCAGACGTCGGGTTTCGTGATAACCTTCGCTGACCGGCGCGCGCACGCGGATCCAGTCCGGCTTGCGCTGGCGGGCGGGCCTGTCTTCGGACGGGACGGGCTGCGGCGTGCTGGCGAGATCGTTCATAGGATGCCATTTAGGCGCGACAGGCCCGTGCCGCAAGCACGCGGCAGCTTGCAATTGCGGCACATGCCATAACAAAAAAGGGGAGCGCCGGATGGTATGTCCGGCGCTCCCCATTGTATGTTTGCTTGATGCAGGATCAGATGCTGGTCGCAGCCGGTGCTGCTGCGGCCATGCCGCCCTGCTGTGCAGCATAGGCGCTCCACAACTTCGCAACCGGGGCACGCACGCCGTCGACCTGCGCCAGACTTTCGCGCGCAGCAGCAGCATCGCCTGCGCCGATCTGGGCAATGCCGAGACGGGTCAACGCAAGATTGCGATCAACACCGGCCATCCCGAGGCTCTTTTCGTAAAAATTGACCGCCTTGGCGTATTCACCATAGCTGAGAAAAGCATCTCCGGCTGCGATCACTGTGCGAAGCTGGGCGTTACCGGCGTTGGCATCTCTTTCCAGCGCAGGAAGCTCCGCACGGTCTCCTGCAATCCGGCCGCTGGCGACTCCCATCTGTTCATCAACATAGGTGTCGGACCCACGGGGGATCGTCCCGTTAGCGCGCGCCTCTTCGATCAAATTCTTCACTTCCATCGGCAGGCGACGGGCATCGGCAGCCTCGATGTAGAAGATGTAATCGTTCTTATCCTTCAGCGTGCCGACCTTCTTGCCGAGCCGCAGCAGATCAAGCATCACCGGGCCGTCGAAGTCGTTGAGGTTACGCGTCAGGTTGACGGCATCACGCCAGTTTTCCGGTTGGGGATTGTCGATCACCCAAGCGGTTGCGAAATCATAGACCTGCGGCACGATTTCATTGGTGTAAGCCACCGACACGCCGCGGCGATACCATTTCTGATCGACCGGCTGACCCTGGGCCTTGCGCTGCGCAATGGCATCGCTGAGATATTTCAGACCTTCGACATTGCGATCTTCGCTGAAATACAGCTCAGCCATGTTCATCTGCAAGTCGGACGTCGTGACGCCTTCTGCGGCATAATTGAGATCGATGGCCTTCTGCAGGTAATTGCGCGCCTTTTCATATTGGTTGAGGCTGGTCGCGACCTGGAATGCCACAAGGTTGAAACGCCCGGCTTCTTCCGGTTTGATCTTGCCGCTGGCGAGCATCATTTCCACGCCCTGAAACTGCAGGGCGTTGTCCTTGGATTTGATCCCGGCGTTGAACAATAACCCACCGGCCGCGATCTGCTCGTCAGGCGAAACTGCAAGCGGAACCAGCGCAGTCAGCTGCGGCTTGAGGCCGGAGACATCGGTTCCTTCCGCCTCTACGGCGGTGCTCACCGGCTGATAGGCCTCAACGAACTCCTTCGAATAGACCGGCTTGGCGGGATCGGCCTTTTCTTCCTTTTTCCGCTTCTGGGCATGGGCTGCATCGGCAAATCCGGGAACCGCCAACACGGCAGTGCCACTGGCCAGAGCGATGGCAAGCGCCAGCTGCCGGGCAAGGCCGGCGTTACGAAGACGGGGCGAAGACAAATTGGTCACTGCATCCTCCAGAACTAACGCAGCGCATGCCTGATCGGCGTTTAACGCTGCCATAACATCTGCCCTCGCCTTTGAACGGCTCGGCCCAGATTTGCAATTGTCGCTAGACGAGCCGTGCTGAACGCCCATTGAATGCCCGCAGGACAATCCGTTCACGATGCGGCATATGTGGAAAAACGCCGCCTGTTCGCGCTGTGTTCGCGGGCAAAGGTGGCGCAAGCGGGCTTGGGGCACTAGATAGGGTCAAAGCAACGGCCTTGCGGGGCCACCGCCACAGCGGCTTTTGAACGCACGCAAAGAACACCAGCAGAAACGGGCCAAGCCTTGAGCGACGACAGCGACATTCTCGATTCCACCGCCCCGGTACCGATGGGCGGATTTGAACGCATCGACATCGTCGATGAAATGAAATCGAGTTATCTCGATTACGCGATGAGCGTGATCGTCTCCCGCGCGTTGCCGGACGTGCGTGACGGGTTGAAGCCGGTTCACCGGCGGATTCTGTTCGCCAGTCAGGAAGGCGGGTTCGTCGCTGGCAAGCCTTACCGCAAGAGCGCCAAGATCGTCGGCGACGTGATGGGTAACTATCACCCGCATGGCGACAGCGCGATTTACGATGCCTTGGCGCGCATGACGCAGCCGTGGTCGATGCGGGTGCCGCTGATCGATGGTCAGGGCAACTTCGGTTCGATGGACCCCGATCCGCCAGCCTCCATGCGTTATACCGAAGCGCGGTTGGCGCGGGTGGCCAACAGTCTGCTCGACGATCTCGACAAGGATACGGTCGATTTCACCGAGAACTATGACGGCAGCCGCAAGGAGCCGACTGTTCTGCCCGCGCGCTTTCCCAACCTGCTGGTCAACGGCGCAGGCGGGATCGCGGTCGGCATGGCGACCAACGTGCCGCCGCACAACCTTGGCGAAGTGATCGACGCTTGCTTTGCCTATATGGACAATCCGGCGATCACATCTGAAGAACTCATCGAATATATCCCCGGCCCCGATTTTCCCACTGCGCCGCTGATCCTCGGTACGCATGGGGCACGTCAGGCCTATACCACCGGGCGGGGGTCGATCCTGATGCGGTGCCGCCACGAGGTGGAATCCACGCGCGGTGCCAAGAGCGAAGGGCGCGAAAGCATCGTCTTCACCTCGATCCCCTATCAGGTCGGCAAGTCCAATCTGGTGGAAAAGATCGCCGAAGCCGCCAAGGAAAAGCGGATCGAGGGCGTTTCCGACATCCGCGACGAATCCTCGCGCGAAGGTGTGCGGGTTGTGATCGATCTGAAGCGCGATGCCACGCCCGAAGTGGTGCTGAACCAGATCTGGCGGCACACCCCGGCGCAATCATCCTTCCCTGCGAACATGCTGGCGATCCGCGGCGGACGGCCCGAAACGCTGCGCCTGCGCGATTTCATCGCCGCCTTCATCACCTTCCGCGAGGAAGTGATCACCCGGCGCACCAAGTTCGAACTCGCCAAGGCACGGGAGCGTGCGCATATCTTGCTCGGCCTCGTGGTGGCGGTGTCGAACCTTGATGAAGTGGTGGCGATGATCCGCAGCGCCCCGAACCCCGCCGAAGCGCGTGCCCGCCTGATGGCCAAGGAATGGCCGATCGGCGACATCGCGCAGTATATCCGGCTGGTCGAGGCGATTGATCCCGATGCCGACCAGGAAGGCGGCACCTATCGCCTGTCCGAAAGACAGGTGCGTGCAATCCTCGAACTGCGCCTCCACCGTCTGACCGCGCTGGGCCGTGACGAAATTGGCGGCGAGCTGAAAACCCTCGCAGTTTCGATCGAGGAATACCTCTCGATCCTGGGTGATCGGGTGAAGCTGTATGGCGTGATGCGCGACGAGCTGGCCGAAATCCGCGCCACTTATGCCACCCCGCGCCTGTCCGAAATCGCGCCGGCCTGGGATGGTCTGGAAGACGAAGACCTGATCGAACGCGAAGAGATGGTCGTTACCGTCACGCATGATGGTTATATCAAACGCACGGCGCTCAACACCTTCCGGGCGCAGGCGCGCGGCGGCAAGGGCCGCAGCGGAATGGCAACCAAAGACGAAGACGCAGTGGTCGAACTGTTCGTCACCAGCACCCACAACCCCGTGCTGTTCTTCACCAACACGGGCCGCGTTTACCGGATGAAGGTGTGGAAGCTGCCCGAAGGCGGGCCGCAGACCAAAGGCCGCCCGATGGTCAATCTGCTGCCGCTGGGCGACGAGGAACGCGTCACCAACGTGCTGCCCCTGCCCGAAGACGAGGCATCATGGGCCAATCTCAACATCGTGTTCGCCACCGAACAGGGCATGGTGCGTCGCAATTCGATGGACGCCTTCACCAATGTGCCGACCGCGGGCAAATACGCGATGGGCTTTGTCGAAGGATCGGGTGACCGGCTGATCGGCGTGCAACTGCTGACCGAAGAACAGCAGATCTTCCTCGCCAGCGATTCGGGCAAGGCGATCCGCTTTGCCGCGACCGATGCGCGCGAAACCAAGAGCCGCACCGGCATCGGCGTGCGGGGCATGAGCCTGAAAAAGGGCGGCAAGGTCGTCAGCATGGCGGTGCTCGATCCCCTCACCGCCGACATGGAAACGCGCGAGGCTTACCTGCGTGCAGCGGCATGGAAGAACAACGACGCGCAAGCCGCCCTGCCCGCCGAACAGGTCGAAGCCATGACCGGTGGCGAGGAGTTCATCCTCACCATCACCGCAAATGGCTATGGCAAGATCTCCTCTGCCTATGAATACCGCACCACATCACGCGGCGGCCAGGGTATCACCAATATCGGAACGCCGGAAAGCAACCCGGAACGCAACGGCCCGGTGGTGGCAAGCTTCCCGGTCAAGCACGGATCGCAGCTGATGCTGGTGACCGATCAGGCCAAGCTGATCCGGCTCGACATCGATTTCCGCCACATGGTGGAAGGCGGGTTTGAGAGCCTCAAGGGCTTCTCTATCTCCGGACGCAGTTCGTCGGGGGTGCGCATCTTCGATGTCGCCAAGGGCGAACACATCGTTGGCGCGGCACTGATCGACGAGACCGAAGAGCCGGAAAATCCAGCGGAAGAAGCTATCGCAGCCGAATTGAACAACACGGCGAACGCGAGCGAGCCGCCCCTCAGCTGACAGCCAATCGCGAATGGTGATCAAAAAACGGGCAGTCGATCAACAAGTCGGCTGCCCGTTTTCCATGTGCCTAAAAAAGCAGCAATCGCTACCTGACGGGCTGCTCGCCTCTCAAGCATTGCACGATGCCGGTCGCGATCATCACCTGCCCGGCGAAGTAAAGCGGCCAGATCAGAAGATCGGGCAGCGGCGCGAAATCAAAAGTGCCTAGCTGTGAGAAAATCAGCCAGTCACTCACCACGAACAGCACTGCCCCGGTGCCGACACGATAGCGCGGATAGTGGCTCATCCACGCCGCCGCCGCCATCGCTCCCAAGAAACCGGCGTAAAGTGCGACCTGCAACTGTTGGCCGCTGAGGATATAACTAACCAGCGGCGTGCCTATCAGCAGCGCTAACCCGATCATTTTCTGCACTGGCGAAGGGCGGGCGTGGCGGTTGCGCAGATACAGCGCCACAGCAAAACAGTGGGCTGCGGTGAAAAACGCTCCGCCGACAAGAAAATCCAATTCGATGGCGACATCGCCTGCCGCTGCCAGCGTCAGTGCGCCAATCAATAGCAACCCGTCGAGCCCCCGCTTGCCGCGCGGAACCCGGGCCTGCGCGTAGACCGCGAGCAGACCCACCGAAGCACCTTTGGCAAGCAAACCCCAGGTACCCTCGCCCACCGGATTATCGCGCAGAAAATAAAACGCGATCGCCGCCGCGATACTCGCCAGCAGCCATGGTCTTTGTTCGATCAGCGCCTGTTTCGCCATTGCCTGCCTGTCCTCGTTTCAGCCGTTGGGCTTGCAGGCGCGCTAACACGCAATTACGTGCCCTGCCATGACCGCAATTGCGACTATGCACGATGTGCACATTATCGGAGGCGGCCTCGCCGGGAGCGAGGCGGCGTGGCAGCTGGCGCAGCGAGGCTTGCGCGTGCGCCTGTCCGAGATGCGCGGCGGCGGGGACATGACCCCGGCGCACCAGACCGATGGCCTGGCCGAAATGGTGTGTTCCAACTCCTTCCGCTCGGATGATGACACCAAGAACGCAGTCGGCCTGCTGCATCATGAAATGCGGATGCTGGACAGTCTGATCATGCGCGCGGGCGAAGTGGCGCGGGTGCCTGCTGGCAGCGCCATGGCGGTAGACCGCGACGTATTCTCGGCCGAGGTGGAAAAGGCGCTTGCCAGCCACCCCAATGTCACAATCGTGCGCGAGCGGGTGGATGCCCTGCCCGCTGCCGGTCTGACCATCGTTGCTACCGGGCCGCTGACGGCCGAAGCGCTGGCGGGCAGCATTGTGCGCGCCACAGGAGCCGAACGGCTTGCGTTCTTCGATGCCATTGCCCCGATCATCCACCACGACAGCATCGACATGAGCAAATGTTGGGTCCAGTCGCGCTGGAACAAGACCAACGCCGCATCGAACGAAGGAGGCGATTACATCAATTGCCCGATGGACGAGGCGCAATACCGGGCTTTCGTGCAAGGGCTGCTCGAAGGCGAAAAGTCCGAATTCAAGCAGTGGGAGAAGGACACGCCCTATTTCGATGGCTGTATGCCGATCGAGGTAATGGCCGAGCGCGGGTGGGAAACCTTACGCTATGGCCCGATGAAGGGTGTCGGGCTGGACAACCCTTTCGATACCACACCTGAATTTCCGCAGGGGCGGTGGCCTTATGCCGTGGTGCAGCTGCGGCAGGACAATAAGCTGGGCACGCTGTGGAATATGGTCGGTTTCCAGACCAAGCTGAAATATGCTGCGCAAGTGGAACTGTTCCGCACCATTCCGGGGCTGGAAAACGCCGAATTCGCGCGGCTTGGCGGGCTGCACCGCAACACCTTCCTCAATTCGCCGGAGGTCTTGGACCGCCAGTTGCGCCTGAAAGCCGCGCCGCATATCCGCTTTGCAGGTCAGGTGACGGGCTGTGAAGGGTACGTAGAAAGCGCGGCAATCGGGCTGGTGGCCGGCATGATGGCCGCGGCCGAATTGGCAGGTCGCGAATGGCAGCCCCTCCCCGCGACGACTGCGCTCGGCGCCTTGCTCAGCCACATCACCGGCGATGCCGCAGCCGAGACATTTCAACCGATGAACGTCAATTTCGGCCTGTTTCCCCCCTTGCACGATGTCGGCAAGAAGGTGCGCAAAGAAGCCTACACCTCACGTGCCAAGGATGATCTGGCCCGCTGGATCGCCGATACACGCGAGGCTGTTCCCGTTTAAGGGCGCGGTCAGCACTTGCAGGCAGGCTTTTTCGCCGCTGGCTTGGGTGCAGTGGCGGCGAATTCGCGTGGAGTCAGCCGTTCATTGCCATCAACATCGGCCGCTTCGAACCTTTCCACTGTAGTGACCGCCCATTCTTCAAAGGTGAGCAGGTTGTTTCCGTCTTTGTCCAGTTTGCGGAAGGCATCAGTGCGGGTCGACAGCATTTCGTTGCGCGTGATCAGCCGGTCACGGTTGCGATCATAGCGGAAGAAGCGCTGTTCTTCGCGGCTGAGTTCGCTCACTTCGGGAGGGGCCGGGCCTTGCAGATCGCCGGGATCAGCCATCGGCAGGGCATCGGGATCAAGCACCGGCGCCTCGACAGGCGGCGGCGGCGGTGCGCTGCTTTCGATCTCGGCGCGGCCTTGCCACCACACCACACCAACTCCGGCAAGCGCGAGCCCGCCGATCACACCCAGAACTGCCTGTCGCAACGGTCTGCCCCCTGTTGCTGCACTCACCTGGTAAATATACCTAATCAGGTCAGAAAGATAGCCGCTCTCATCGCAATCAGCGGCGCACCCCTGCCCTCCATCATCGGACGTCCGCCACGCTGCAAGCTGCGCACGGCCAGAGCATTCAGCACCGCTAACCCGCGCAAAGGGCGCGGCATCCGTCCTCGCGGTGCACTGCGCCCCAACCCGGCATCGATCAGCATTGCCCGCTCACCAGCGTCCGAAACGCTGCCCGCAGCATCGGCCAATGCCCAGCGAAACCCTGCAGCCGCGACCATTTCTGCTTCTGCTGGACGAAGATCACCGTCCAAAGCCCCGAAGATGGCTGACCGCTGCGCTCCGAACCCCTCGATTGCGTCCCGATCGAGCTGATCGGCGGTAACAAGCACCTCCCACCCGTCCACCATTGTCGCCAGCGCAGCTTCGCGGCCGGCCCATTCGGCGCTGATAGCGTCGAGCACCACATCCCCGCGCGGGCGATCTGCGACAGGCTTTCCCAGCGCATCACGCCACCACGCCAACCGCATCTGGCCCAGCATCGGCTCGGTCGTACGGGCCACAATCCTGGCGAGCCGCCGGTCGAGCTGGAACGCAGCAGCCATTGGCCCGCGCACCGCTGGCGGGCTCCAGGCCAGAGCGAGATCAGCCTCAGGTGGCAAAGGATCAGAGCTATCGAAAGGCATCATTCCCGCGGCCTACCGCTGTGGGTTCATGCTTGGCAAGCAAACTGTCTCCGAACGGGACGCAAGGCCGTAATCCAGCCCTGAGGGCAGGTTTAACCCTTTGCTAACCATGGTTCTTCGTATTCCGATTACCAGAGTGGATTATGGCCGACGGGTGCAACTGGAATTCCTGCGCCATTTTTGCGCGGGATGTCGGGGAAGGATATGCATCCGATGGAACGAAAGACACCGGCAAGAAGGCCGTTTCTGCGTTCGCTGCTGTGCGATACAGCCGCGAATACCATTGCGATCTCCGCTGCGGCAATGTTCCCGTTGCTGGCCATGGTGGGCGGCGGCGTTGACGCCAGTCGTTATTATATGACCGCAGCGCGCATGCAGGCAGCCTGCGATGCGGGCGCACTGGCAGCGCGCCGGGCAATGGTCGATGACAACTTCACTTCGGAACACCGGACAATCGGCCTGAATTTCTTCGACCAGAACTTCGACGACGGGATCTTCGGAAGCGAAGAACGCGTACGCGATTACACCAGTGATGGCGAAGGCGTTGTCACCGGCACCGCAAGCGCCACCCTGCCCACCACGATCATGGGGGCATTCGGCTTCGGCGATTTCGACCTTTCGGTGACTTGCAGCGCCGAAATCAACATTTCCAATACCGACATCGTATTCGTGCTCGACGTGACCGGGTCGATGAACTGCCCCGATAACAACATTGCGGGCTGCACGAACGGCAACAACAACAACGTAGAGGCTTCAAACTCGCTGATTGTCGGCCTGCGCGACGCGGTGATGAGCTTTTACGACACCGTTGAATCCGCGACTTCGGCTGCCGCACAAGTCCGTTACGGACTGGTGCCTTACGCCCACACCATCAACGTAGGCTTTGATCTGCCGCGCCAGTATCTGGCGGATACGCATTCCTATCAATCGCGCGTGCCGCGGTTCCAGAACGTGCAGCAATGGCAGACCCGTTCCAATCAGGTGGAATGGGTGCCGCGCTTCACGAGCAATTTCGGTTCGGGCAACACGGACCATTACCGGTTCAACAATTCTTCTTGGAGCGTGTTCACGGCTGACTCCACAGACCGCTCGCGTTGTCTCAACATGAACGGGGTTACCTATTCGGTTGGTGCTGAGCGCTGGAGAGTGTCTAACCCGGAATATCGCCTCAACGTCTGGTCTGGCGGCAGCTCGAGCGCCCGTGCGGGGTGCCGCGCAACAGTGCGCAAGCAGGAGCAGGTCACAGTCAACCAGTTCCAGGATTACGTCTATTGCAGCGTAACACCGGGCGCGACCGGCAATTGCGGTGTGAACAACCCTGCGGGCAGCCCGGTGGGATGGGAAACCGTCAACCTCAGCTCGCTTTACAACACCAGAACCATACAGATGCCCACCGGCACTAATGGCGCCATGCAAACGTTGACCTGGGATGGCTGCATCGAAGAAGCGAACACGGTGAACACTGGCAACTTCAGCCCGGTGCCAGCCAATGCCTTCGATCTGAACATCAATCTTGTTCCCACAAACGAG
Source organism: Porphyrobacter sp. AAP60 (assembly GCF_001296025.1). Lineage (GTDB taxonomy): Bacteria > Pseudomonadota > Alphaproteobacteria > Sphingomonadales > Sphingomonadaceae > Erythrobacter. The sequence continues at coordinate 596,389 of NZ_LJHV01000002.1, forward strand.
GCACAGAAGTGGAAGCCGCAGTTGAACAATGCCATCTGGCGGCGTTTCAACGGCAGCGGCCAGGCCACCACTGCAAACATTGCCAGCGGCGATAACAACAACTGGCGGCCGTTCACCCATTGTGTCCGTGAAGCCCGCAAGCTGGACGAGTGGACCCGCGTCGACCTTCGGGCATATGTGGATTCACTGGTAGCCTTCGGGGGCACCTATCACGATCTCGGCATGATCTGGGGTGCGCGCTATATTTCGCCGCGCGGCATTTTCCGCTCCGAAAACGAAGCCGCACCCAATGGCGATGCCATCGCACGGCACATCGTGTTTATGACCGACGGGGCACTTGCTCCCAACGCTTCGGTCTATTCGTCCTATGGTGTCGAGCCTTGGGACCGGCGCATTACGACTGATGGTTCCACGGGCCTCAATGATCGCCATGAAGCGCGTTTTCAGGTCGCATGCCGTGCTGCCCGCCAGGAAAACATCACGGTCTGGGTGGTCGCCTTCGGCACCGAACTGACACCGGAACTGACCAGCTGCGCCTCTCCCGGCCGTGCCTATCAGGCCAGCAATAACGCCGCGCTTACCAGTGCTTTCCAGGAGATTGCGCAGAAGATCGCAGCATTGAGGTTGACCCAATGATCGGCCGCCTACACCTTCGCCGCCTTGCGCCGCGCCACCTGTCGCACGACAGCAGCGGCGTCACACTGGTCGAGTTTGCCTTTGTCGCGCCGGTTCTGATCCTGATCGTGATGGGCATTTTCGACATGGCACACACGCAATATACCAGTTCACTGCTGCACGGGACGATGCAGAAGGCCGGGCGCGACCTGACGCTGGAGAATGCCGGTAGCCGCCAAGCCGCGATTGATGCGCGGGTACGGGCGCAGATATTGAACGTTGTTCCGCCTAGTGCGACGATCACGTTTGAACGGCTTTCGCACTTTGATTTCAGCGACATCGGTGAAGCCGAAGAGTTCACCGACGAGAACGGCGACGGCGTCTGCAACAACAACGAAGTATACGTTGATGCCAATTCCAACGGACAATGGGATGCAAACCGCGGAGAAAGCGGGATCGGCGGCGCACGCGATGCCGTGCTTTACACCGCCAATGTCAGCTATCGCCGCTTGTTCCCGATGTACGGGTTGGCCGGGATGCCGGAAAACGTAAATCTGAGCGCTTCGACCGTGCTGCGCAACCAGCCTTTCGATGAACAGGATCGTTCGACAGATACCGGGAACTGCCCATGACTGTTGCAATGCGAAACCCGTTCCGCATTCCGGGCCGCCGCTTTGCGCGCAAATTGGCGCACAACAAATCTGGCGTTGCGATGGTGGAGTTTGCCTTCACCGCTCCGCTCATTCTCGCCATGGGAATGATAGGGACGGATACCGCATTTTATGTGATCACTCACATGCAGGTAAGCCAGGTTGCGATGCAAATCGCCGACGGAACCTCGCGCATAGGTGAACAGGACGTGCTGATCGAACGCAAGGTGTTTGAACGCGACGTCAACGAAGCCTTTGTCGGCACGGAAAAGCTGGGTGACAACATCCGTATTTTCGAACGCGGCCGGGTGATTGTTTCCAGCCTGCAGCGAAATGACGACGGCGGGCAATGGATCGCCTGGCAACGGTGCCGCGGTGCCAAGGTGCACAATTCGTCCTACGGTTTCGAAGACGATGGCAAAACCGGCACCAGTTTTCCCGGCATGGGCGAAACCGGACGGGAAATCACCGCAGCCCAGGGCACAGCGGTAATGTTCGTCGAGGTTTCGTATGACTACGAATCACTGACCCCGTTCGGAGTCTTTGAAGGCAAAACGATCAACTACACCGCCGCCTTCAACGTGCGTGATTCCCGCGACCTGACCCGGATACACGAAGGCGGCCCTCCGGCCAGCTGCGCCACCTATTCGGCAGCCCGCCCGGTCTGATAACAGCCGGACGGACTACCTTTAGGGCTCCTATTTGTAGCACACCTTGCGCGCCGCCTCGACGATGCGTGCAGGGTTGATCAGCGCCAGCTTTTCAAGGTTGGCCGCATAGGGCAGCGGCACGTCTTCGTTGCAAACCCGCAGCACCGGTGCATCGAGGTGGTCAAAGCCGTCCTCCATGCAGATGCTGATGATCTCGCTGGCGATGGAGCAGGTGGGCCAGCCTTCCTCAGCCACGATCAGACGGTTGGTTTTGGCAAGGCTGGTCAGCACGGCCTGCTTGTCGAGCGGGCGCAGCGTGCGCAGATCGATCACTTCGGCATCGATGCCCTCGTCCGCCAGCATGGCTGCCGCTTCCAGCGCCATGCCGACACCGATGGAGTAGGTGACGATGGTCACATCGCTGCCTTCGCGCACGATCCGCGCCTTGCCGATCGGCAACACGTAATCGTCCATGTCCGGCACATCGAAGCTACGGCCATAAACCAGTTCGTTTTCAAGGAACACAACCGGGTCCTGGCAACGGATGGCGGCCTTCAGCAGCCCCTTGGCGTCAGCCGCATCATAGGGCGCGATCACGATCAGGCCAGGGACGCTGGCATACCACGGGCCGTAGTTCTGGCTGTGCTGCGCGCCGACGCGTGACGCCGCGCCATTGGGGCCGCGGAACACGATCGGACAGCGCATCTGCCCGCCCGACATGTAGTTGGTTTTCGCCGCCGAGTTGATGATGTGGTCAATCGCCTGCATGGCGAAATTGAAGGTCATGAATTCGACAATCGGACGAAGCCCGCCCATCGCCGCACCCGTGCCGATGCCAGCAAAGCCATATTCGGTGATCGGGGTGTCAATCACGCGCTTGGGGCCGAATTCGTCCAGCAGGCCCTGGGTCACCTTGTAGGCACCCTGATATTCGGCGACTTCTTCACCCATCACAAAGACGCGCGGATCGCTGCGCATTTCTTCGGCCATCGCATCGCGCAAAGCTTCGCGCACGGTGGTGCTGACCAAGCTGGTGCCTTCAGGGATGGCGGGATCGGAAGCAGAGCTTTCAGCCGGAGGGGCCTTTTCTGCTTTGGGAGCAGGTGCCTTTTCTGGTGTTGGTGCAGGTGCGGGCGATTCCGCTTCGGCCGGTGCTGGCGCTGGGGTGGGAGCGGATTCCTCCCCCTCCCCTTCGATCAGCGCGATAACCGCGCCCACCGCGACATCTTCGGTTCCCGCCTCGATCAGGATCTTGGACAGCACGCCTTCGTCGATGGCTTCGAATTCCATCGTCGCCTTGTCGGTTTCGATCTCGGCAATGATATCGCCCGGCTCGATCCGGTCGCCTTCGGCCTTGAGCCACTTGGCGAGCGTGCCCTGCTCCATCGTCGGCGAAAGCGCCGGCATCTTCAGTTCAATCGCCATGGCTCAATACTCCTCCACCAGAACATCGGTGTAGAGTTCGCTCGCTTCCGGCTCGGGAGAGTTCTCGGCAAAATCGGCCGCCTCGGCCACTTCGGCGCGGATCGCCTTGTCGATGCTTTTCAATTCGTCTTCGCCCTTGCCGCTCTCGATCAGGGTCTTTTTCAACCGTTCGATCGGATCGTGATGGTCACGCTGATCCTGCACCTCCTCACGGGTGCGGTACTTGGCCGGATCGGACATGGAATGCCCGCGATAGCGATAGGTGTTGCATTCCATCAGCACCGGGCCATGGCCTGCGCGGACGTGGGCGAAAGCAACTTCGGCGGCCGCACGCACTTCGAGCACGTCCATCCCGTTCACTTCCATGCCCGGAATGCGGAACGCCGTGCCCCGGCGGTAAAACGCGGTTTCAGCTGACGACCGCTTGGTCGCGGTGCCCATCGCGTATTGGTTGTCTTCCACCACGAACACGATCGGCAGCTTCCACAGCGCCGCCATGTTGAAGGTTTCGTAGACCTGCCCCTGGTTGGCCGCACCGTCGCCGAAATAGGCAAGGCAGATGCCGCCATCCTCGTTGTACTGGTGGGCAAGTGCGAGGCCCCCGCCCAGCGCAACCTGCGCGCCGACAATCCCGTGGCCGCCATAAAACTTATGCTCGGTCGAGAACATGTGCATCGACCCGCCCTTGCCCTTGGAGATCCCGGCTTCGCGCCCGGTGAGTTCCGCCATGATCACCTTGGGATCGATCCCGTAGGCGAGCATGTGGCCGTGATCGCGGTATCCCGTGATGACGCTGTCACGATCATTATCGAGCGCGCTTTGGAGCCCGATGGCGACTGCTTCCTGTCCGATGTAAAGGTGGCAGAACCCGCCGATCAGGCCGAGCCCGTAAAGCTGGCCCGCCTTTTCCTCGAACCGCCGGATCAGCAGCATCTGGCGGTAGAATTCCATCATCTCCTCGTCGCTGGCGGCGTAACGCTTCTTCGCTTCGAAGGCGTCTTGCAGCGAATGGAGGGTGAAATCGGTATCACCGCCTTTGGGGACGGATTTCTTTGCTGCCGCGGACGGCTTGGCAGGCTGTTTGGCCAAGACAAGGTTTCCTCTCTGTGGCGCACTCGTGGGGAGGAGAAGCGCGTCGGATGCTATCATCCGTCTATAGGCAAGGTCTGGTCAGGGGCGCAACGCCAAGCCGTAGCGGAATGCGCCGAACGCATACGAAATCAGCAGATGACCGGCGCGGAAGCCTATTCGTCGTCGAGGGTAATGACGACTTCGTCTTCGCGCATCACGCCCAGTTGTTCGCGCACCAGCTCGCTGGCAAGATCGGGATCGGCGGCTTCGGGGTCGAGCAGCATCACCCGGTTACGCAAAGCATCACGCTTCTCAGTCAGGCGGGCAATATCAGCCTTGCGGGATTCGAGCGCGGAGACATTTTCGCTCCACGCCAGTACGCCGGTCGGTCCGGCGACAGCAAAGCCTGCCAGCAGCAACAGCGCAACCAGCGCCAAAGCCTGCTTCAGTCTGCTTTCCGATCCGTTATTACGCATTGCTGGCCTGATCCCCCCTGCCGAAGGTGCGACAGAATCATACTTGCCGCGCCGCTGCAAGAGCATTGCGCCAGCCCGCGCAAAAAACCGTGTGATTCAGGACGGTTTCAGTAAGACCGTGGCAGGCCGAGCACGTGTTCGGCCAGATAGGACAGGATCAGATTGGTCGATATCGGCGCAACAGTATAAAGTCGCGCCTCGCGGAACTTGCGTTCGACATCATATTCCTCGGCAAAGCCGAACCCGCCGAAGGTTTGCACGCACATATCCGCCGCAGCCCAGCTGGCTTCGGAGGCAAGCAGTTTGGCCATATTGGCCTCCTCGCCGGGATTGCCACCTTCATCGTAAACCCGCGCTGCGTGCTGCACCATCAATTCGGCAGCGCGCATCTGGGCGTAGCAACGCGCAATCGGGAATTGCACGCCCTGATTCTGGCCGATGGGGCGGGCAAACACGCTGCGATCCTTGGCGTAAGCGGTGGCTTTCCCGATGAACCACCTGGCATCCCCGATGCACTCGGCCGCGATCAGGATGCGTTCGGCGTTCATGCCTGAAAGGATGTAGCGGAAGCCCTTGCCTTCCTCCCCCACCAGCGCGCTGGCAGGGATGCGCAGATCATCGAAGAACACCTCGCAGGATGAATGGTTCATCATGGTGCGGATCGGTTTGACGCTCATGCCGTTCTGCAGGGCCGCCTGCATATCGACAAGAAAGATCGAAAGGCCTTCGGTCTTGCTCGCCGCCTCTTCGCGCGGGGTGGTGCGGGCGAGCAGCAGCATCAGGTCGGAATATTCGGCACGGCTAGTCCATATCTTCTGGCCGCTGATGATATATTCATCGCCGTCCCTGACAGCGCGTGTTTTCAGGCTGAGGGTATCGGTACCGCTGGTCGGTTCGCTGACGCCGAAGGCCTGGAGGCGCAATTCTCCACTGGCGATGCGCGGAAGGTATTCGGCCTTTTGTGCCTCGCTTCCATAACGCAGCAGCGTGTTCATGATGTACATTTGCGCATGGGCGGATGATCCGTTGCACCCGCTCGCCTGGATTTCCTCCATGATCACGCAGGCCGCCTCAAGGCTCAACCCGCTGCCGCCGTGATCTGCCGGGATCAGCGCGGCGAGGAACCCCGCCTTGGTCAGCGCGTCAACAAACTCCGCGGGGTATTCGCGCGCCGCATCCTTGGTGCGCCAGTATTCACCCGGAAATCCCTCGCACAACCCGCGAACGGCGCGGCGGATTTCGGCGAGGTCTTCGTGGCTTTGATTGTGCATGGCGGGCCTTTGTTTCGCAGATGCTCCGGCTGCTAGCCCGCACCGGCCAGCCTTGTCCACCTGACGAGAATGCCAGCACCCGCGCGATTCCCGGCAAAACTGCGCGCTGACAGGCGCTTCGTGATCCGATAGGGCGCGCGCGATGGAGCCCTCCCCCACCTATCTCACCCGCGCGCAGGAATGGGCCTTGGCCGTGACCATCGCGGTGGTGACGGCCAATGCCTATTACATTCACCCGATCATCGGCGAGGTCGCCCGCGCTTTCGGCATCGGCGCGGCAGAGATCGGGATTGTGCCGGCACTGAACCAGTTGGCGCTGGCGCTGGGCATTTTGCTGCTGCTGCCACTAGGTGATTTCTATTCCAACCGCCGCCTGTGCCTTGTTTTTGTAGCGGGTCAAACGCTGTGCCTGCTGGGCATGGTGCTGGCACAGGATTTCGTGCTGTTCACCGCCGCATCGACAGTGCTCGGCTTTTTCACCATCGCGCCTTACCTGATCCCCGCCTTCGCATCGAAACGGGTCGCGCCCGAACGCCTCGGGCAAGTCACCGCGCAGCTGACCGCCGGGGTGATCTTCGGCATTCTGGTGGCGCGCATGGGCGCAGGCATCATCGCCGAATATGCCGATTGGCACGCGGTCTATGTCGGCGCGCTGGCGCTGATGGCGGCGGTAACTGCTTTTCTTCCCATCGCCATGCGCAGCGAGGCGGCCCCGGCAAAGCAACCGCAAGCCCGATATGGCGCGCTGATCGCTTCGGTTTTCACATTGGCGGCCAAGCACCCCGATATGCGGATTTCCGCCGCGATTCAGGGGCTGAATTTCGCGATCTTCACCGCCAGTTGGCTGGCCATGGCGCTGCACCTGACCAGCCCCGCGCTGGGATATGGCACCGATGATGTGGGTTATCTGGCCGGAATTGCGGCGATCAGCATTTTCACCACCCCGCGGCTGGGGCGCTGGGCAGACAAGGTCGGGCCGCGCAAAGCCCGGCTGGTGGCAGCGGTGATCCAGTTTGCCGGGATCGCGCTGTTCTATCCCTTCGGCTTCAACATCTGGGCGCTGCTGCTGCCGCTGCTGATCGTCAACATGGTCGGCCCGACCATTGATGTGACCGGGCGGATGACAATGTTCACTCTCGCGCCCGAAATCCGCACCCGGCTGACCACCTCCTATATCGTCGTCATGTTCATCGGCGGCGCAATCGGCAGCGCGGCGGGCACGGCGGTGTACGATTCGGGAGGATGGGCGGGAACCTGCGCGCTGATGCTGGTAATGTCGGCCTGCGTTCTGGCGCTGGCCTTCCATGCAGAGCGGCGCTGGAAAGCACTGGCTTAGGCAAGAGTGGTGACCCCGGCGCGATTCGAACGCGCGGCCCCCAGATTAGGAATCTGGTGCTCTATCCGGCTGAGCTACGGGGTCCCACGCGCTTCATAGCAGCGCGGTCCTACCATTCAATTCAACTTTTCGGGCGGAGCAACCGGAAACGGCAAGGGGGCTACCGCCACACCTTCATCGATCAGCGCCCTGGCTTCGTCCAAAGTCGCCTGCCCGTGGATTGGTGCGGCATCACGCTCGCCATAATGCATCTTGCGGGCATCCTCGGCGAACTTGTCGCCCACCCAGGTACTGGCCTTGAGCGCCTCGGCCTGCGCTTTGGCCAGCGCGGCCAGGGCTTGCTGCACCTTCGGCGGAACAGGCGCGTTGGAGAGCTGCTGCGAGGCTTCGGCAGCGGCAGAAGCCTGGGCAGGCGCGCGTTCGGTCCGGGCATTGCTCTTGGCCGGAACCGCCGGAGCCATCGGCGCTTTTGTCACCGCATCCGATCCGCAGGTGGGGCAGGCGATCAGACCAAGCCCAAGCTGCTCGGCGTAATCGGCCGACGAGCCGAACCAGCCTTCGAAGCGGTGGCCGTCAGCGCAAGCGAGGTCGAAAACGATCATGGCGCTGATGTGGGAACAGGGCGGCGGTTGGCAAGAGCGGGCACCTGCGCACGCACCTCGGCGATCCGGCCAAGATCAATGTCGCAAAAGGCAAGGCCCGGCGCCTCGCCCCCCATGTCGAGCAGCACTTCGCCCCACGGATCAATGACCAGAGAGTGGCCATAGGTGGTGCGGCCATCCTCGTGCGTGCCCGCCTGCGCTGCGGCGATAACAAAGGCGCTCGCCTCGATCGCCCGGGCGCGCAGCATGACGTGCCAATGCGCCGCGCCCGTGGGGACGGTGAAGGCAGCAGGCACCGCGATAGCATCGCAGCCCCGGTCACCCAGCGCCCCGAACAGCGCCGGAAAGCGCAGGTCATAACAGATCGTCAGCCCCAGCTTGCCGACCGGCGTATCCTCGACAGCAACGACCGCCCTGCCCGGCTCGTAAGCCGCGCTTTCGCGCCACGCCTCACCATTGGCGAGTTCGACGTCGAACATGTGCATTTTGTCATAGGTGACGGGCGGGCCGAGATCGGGGTGAAAATAATGCGCCCTGTTGGCCCACTTCCCGCCTGCAGTGACGACCGGCATTGATCCGATCGCGATATCGACATGCGCCTTGGCCGCTATCACCGACAGGCGCTCGATCATCGCGGCAGGCGCGTCGCTCTCGATCCACTGGCGGGCACGCTGACGGTCGCGGTCCAGCAGCAGCGCCATTTCAGGCGTGAACAGCACAAGTGCGCCGCGTTTCGCACAGCGTTTTGCCGCATCCTCGATCACAGCGAGATTTGCCTCGGGGTCGATCCCCGAAGTCATCTGCAAGACCGCGATCGTCGTCATCAGCCCGCCAGTAGCGCGTCGAGCTTGCCGGCACGCTCCAGCGCGGCGAGATCGTCCGATCCGCCCACGTGGGTATTGCCGATGAAAATCTGCGGCACTGTCATCGCTTCCGGTGCGCGAGCGAGCATTTCATCGCGCTTTTCCCCGCCCATGGTGATGTCATGCTCGGTGAATTCAGCACCCTTCTGGCTCAGCAGCCGTTTGGCGCGCACGCAGAAAGGGCAGGCGAACTTGGTGTAGATATCGATCTTGGGGCTGGCCATGGATCCCTCTTGAAAGCTCCGTTGAACAAACCAGATAGAGCCTGTCGCCACGTTCCGCCAGTCTTGGGGAATGAAAGGTCAGACATGCGGGCGCTGCATCCGGCAGGCTCGCAACAGAACCAGATTGCTCGATCAAGAGGATTTGCAACTATGTCACGTTTCGATTTCACCCCCTATCGCCGCAGCACCGTGGGGTTTGACCGCCTGTTCGATCTGCTCGAAAACCAGGCGCGCCTCAACGCCGGTGACAATTATCCCCCTTTCAACATCTCGCGCCGCGGTGAGGACAATTACCGCATCACGCTGGCCGTCGCCGGTTTTCGCGCGGGCGATATCGACATCACCGCCCAGCAGAACCTGATGGTGGTACAGGGCCGCAAGCGCGACGAGGCCGAGGACGGGTCTGAACTGATTCACGTCGGCATCGCCAATCGCGGGTTCGAACGCCGCTTTGAACTGGCTGATTTCGTGCGCGTGGAACGTGCCGATCTGGCCGATGGCCTGCTGATCATCGATCTGGTGCGCGAAGTGCCCGATGCAATGAAGCCGCGCAAGATTGCGGTCGGCGGTACGGCGCAGCTTTCGGCGGTGCCCTCACCGGAAGATGATGACGATCAGGCTGCCAGCGCGGCCTGATTTATCCATTGCTCTGTGATTAAAAGTAAAGGGGGCGGATCTTGCGATCCGCCCCCGCGACTTGCGTCGCCCTGTCCGATCCTATCCGTCCGGGTCGCAGAAGACGGACAAAATCGGACAAGCTCGTCAACAGGGGCCAGGAGACATCCTTCCCCCGAAGTCCGCTTTCCGGCGAATGCGGAAAAGCAGTAGTGCTGACTAGGCAGCAAGCCCCTATCAAACCCTCAATATGGGGCGCGGTCTAATGCGGAACCGTAACAACGCGCAAGGCAAATCTGCAAAGTTTGTAAGAACGCGACCTCAAAAGATACAGTTGCGAAACAAACGATTGCAAGCCTCTAACAAGCAATCGTATGATATCGCCCCGACCACACTACGTGTTCACCCGTCAGCGGAAAAACCGCCGAGATTAACGCGTTCCCGCGTCAGACCAGGCGCGACTGCTCCAGCGCGGCGGCAATGAATCCGGCAAACAGCGGGTGCGGATCGAACGGACGTGACTTCAGTTCCGGATGGAATTGCACGCCGACAAACCACGGGTGGTCGGGCCGTTCGACAATTTCGGGAAGCAAGCCGTCAGGCGACATGCCTGCGAAGATAAGCCCCTGCTTTTCCAGCGGTTCAATAAAGGCGCTGTTGACTTCATAACGGTGGCGATGGCGTTCGGAAATCTGTTCGGCCCCGCCATAGATGCGCGAGGTATGGCTATTGGCGCTCAGCTTGGCCGGATAGGCGCCCAGACGCATCGTGCCGCCCAGATCCCCGCCTTCGGCGCGGCTCTGCAAGCCTTCCTTGCTCATCCATTCGGTGATGATGCCGACCACCGGCGTTTCGGTTGCGCCGAATTCCGTCGATGAAGCCCCTGCAAATCCCGCCGTACGGGCCGCCTCGATGCAGGCCATCTGCATTCCCAGACAAATGCCGAAGAAGGGAACATCGCGTTCGCGGGCGAAGCGCACAGCGGAAATCTTGCCTTCGCTACCGCGTTCACCGAATCCGCCCGGCACCAGAATGCCGTGCATCGGCTCCAACGCGGCGATGATCTGCGATTCGTCGTCACCTTCGAAGATTTCGGCGTCGATCCAGCGGATGTTGACCTTGACCCGGTTGGCCAGCCCGCCGTGAACCAGCGCCTCGTTCAGGCTTTTATAGGCGTCTTGCAGGCCGACATATTTGCCCACCACGGCGATCGTGACTTCACCCTCGGGGTTGAAATAGCGGTCGTTGACGTCTTCCCACGATGCCAGATCGGGTTCGGGGGCGTCGGAGATGCCGAATGCGCGAAGCACTTCGCGATCCAGCCCTTCGGCGTGATATTGCTGCGGCACGGCATAGATCGACGGTGCATCGAGTGCGGGGATCACGGCTTCGGCACGCACGTTGCAGAACTGCGCAATCTTGCGCCGATCGCTTTCGGGGATCGGGTGTTCGGCGCGGCACAGCAGAATGTCGGGCTTGATACCCAGGCTGGCCAGTTCGCGCACCGAATGCTGGGTCGGCTTGGTCTTCAGCTCGCCCGCCGCCTTGATGTATGGCACCAGCGTCACGTGAACAGACAAGGTCTGCAGCGGTTCCAGCTCGTTCCTCAGCTGGCGAATCGCCTCCATGAAGGGCAGCGATTCGATATCGCCCACCGTGCCCCCGATTTCGCACAGGATGAAATCGTGATCACCCTGATCGGCCAGCGCGAAAGCCTTGATCTCGTCGGTCACGTGCGGGATCACCTGCACGGTTGCGCCGAGGTAATCGCCGCGCCGTTCACGCGCGATGATGTCGCGGTAAACCCGGCCCGAGGTGATATTGTCGCTCTGCCGCGCGGAAACGCCGGTGAAGCGTTCGTAATGCCCCAGATCAAGGTCGGTCTCGGCCCCGTCGTCGGTCACATAGACCTCGCCGTGCTGATAGGGGCTCATCGTGCCAGGGTCGACATTGAGATAGGGATCGAACTTGCGGATGCGGACTTTATAGCCACGCGCCTGCAGCAACGCCGCGAGGCTAGCTGCCATGAGACCTTTGCCAAGCGAGGAGACCACGCCGCCGGTGATGAAAATGAACCGCGCCATGGGAGTTGGGCCTTAAGCGTCAGGAGGGATTCGGGGCAAGCGAATTGCGGTGCGCAAAATCACGCCATCCACAATACTGTTAGATTTTCGCCGGGCAGCGATGCCCGCCGCGGCCTTATTCGGCCAGCGGATCATCACCGGCAGGCGCAGCCGGAGCGGTCTGCGCGGGTGCATCAGCGGGCGCTGCAACCGGAGGGGCGACCGGATCGGCCAGCAGATCGGGCGCGCCGCCCGTGCTTTCCACGTTGCGATCAAGGGTCGATGAGATCCCGCCCACACGGCTTTCACGCACGGCCAGCGCAGCCAGCACGATCGAGAGAACCACGAAAGTCACGGCCAGCCACTTCGTCGCGCGGGACAGAAAGTCTGCCGCACCGCGCGCGCCGATGCCGCCCGAGGGGTTGTTGCCGATGCCCAGCCCGCCCCCTTCGGAACGCTGCATCAGCACGACGCCGACCAGCGCAGCAGCCACGAGGGCCTGAATCACGGTAAGGAAGATGAACAGGGACATGCAATAATCTCGTGGCGAGGGCGCACAGGGCGCCCGGTTGCGTTTGTAGCGCGCCATGTAGGCCTACACAGCGCCCGCGACAAGTGCGCCGGACGGCAGGCCAACAGGCGGCAGATCGGTTCAGCCGTCGAACGGCTCGCTGGCGGCCAGCGCAATGCCCATCAGGCTGTCGGCAGTAAGGCTTGCCCCGCCCACCAGCGCCCCGCCTACATCGGGAACGGCGAAGATTTCGGCGGCGTTTTCGGGCTTTACCGATCCGCCATAGATGATGCGCACCTCGGCCCCTTGTTCATCGCCGAACAGTTCGATCAGCAGCGCGCGGATGGCGCTGTGCATTTCGGCGATGTCATCGGTGGTGGCTGCCGTACCGGTGCCGATGGCCCAGATCGGTTCATAGGCAATGGTCAGCCGCTCGGCCACGTCTGCGGGCATCTCGTCTGCGGGCGGGAGCGAGGCCTTGAGCTGGCGCTTCACAAAGGCGACTGCCTTGCCCGATTCGCGGGTTTCGGCGCTTTCACCGCAGCACATGATGATGCGCAGGCCTACCGCCAGCGCGCTTTGCGCTTTGGCGCGCACGATTTCGTCGCCTTCGGCGTGACCCTGCCGCCGTTCCGAATGGCCCAGGATCACGAACTTCGCGCCGGCATCGGCGATCATCGTGGCAGAAATATCGCCGGTAAAGGCGCCGCCTTCGGCTTGGTGGCAATCCTGCGCGCCCACGGCGATCTGTTCAGCTTCGCGGTGGATCGGATGGATCAGCGTGAACGGCGGCGCCAGCGCCACTTCGACCTTCATGTGGCGCTGCGCCGCACGATCAATCGCGCGCGCTTCGGACAGCATCGCGCGGGTGCCATGCATCTTCCAGTTTCCGACAATATAGGGTCGGCGGGTCATGACTATATCCTGCAAGGTATAAAAAAGAGAGGGTTAGCGGCCGGAAGCCGTGATTCTGTTGTTGCTGTAGTGCTCCGGAGCCGCGTGCGCTAGCCGAGGACGGTTTGCTAGTCAAAAGACGTCGACACCTGTTGCCGCGCGGTCGCAGGGCCTATAAAGCGCCCACGCGCCGCGACCTTCGCGGCACTTCAGCGGGATGGCTTGCTGTCCCGTCCACCGCCAGCTCCGGATGGGGTCAGATACGCAATGCTTTCGTTCTTCCGCCGTTTTTTCCAGTCGAAGATCGGCCTGCCGATCTTTCTTGCGTTTCTGGCCTTGATGGCGCTCGCCTTTGCGGCGGCGGACATCGGCGGCAATGCCACCTTTGGCGGCGTTTCGAACAGCGACCGCGCAGCGGTGGTGGGCGGCGAAGGCGTGCCCTTGTCGGATGTGACCGTGGCGGCCAACACCGCGCTGGCACAGGTGCGCGAACAGGACGCCACGCTGACCATGCCGGAATTCATCGCTCAGGGCGGACTGGACGAGGTCATCACCCAGCTGATCGATCGCTACACCGTGGGCAATTACGCCGAGAAATACGGTCTGCGTGCCGGCGAAAATCTGGTGAACAGCGAAATCCTCAAGATCGGCGCGTTTCGCGGGCTGACGGGCGAGTTCGATGTGCAGGCCTATCAGGCAGCGCTGCGCCAGCGCGGGCTGAATGATGCGATTTTCCGCCGCGATCTGGTGGACGGGCTGCTTGAACAGCAATTGCTGCAACCCGCCGTGGCGGTGCCGCAGCTGCCCGAAAAGATCGCCCGCCAATATGCGGCTCTGGTGCTGGAAAAGCGCAAGGGTGAAATCGCGCTGATCCCCAGCACCACCTTCGCGCCCGCCGGTAACCCGACCGATGCGCAGTTGACCGCATGGTACAACGACAACCGCACCCAGTTCATCCGCCCTGAACGCCGCACCCTGCGCTTTGCGGTGTTCGGCGAGGACCAGTTGGAGGTCAACGCCGCCCCCACCGACGCGGAAATCGCCGCCCGTTACAAGCGCGATGCCGCCAAGTTTCAGGCAAGCGAGCGCCGCGCTGTCACCGCTTTTGTCGTGCCGACGCAGGATGCGGCCCGCGCATTGGCAGCGCGGATTCGCGGCGGGGTTTCGCTCGAAGCTGCCGCCCGCGAAGCCGGTTTCTCCGCATCGCCGGCTGAATTGCGCGACCGTGAAACCATGGCGGGGGCGACCAGCTTTGCCTTTGCCGAGGCCGCCTTCAAGGCAGCCGAAGGCGGGATTGTCGACCCGGCACAGGGTACGCTGGGCTGGTATGTCGCGCGGATCGACCGGATCGAGCGCACGCCTGCCCGCACGCTGGCGCAGGCCACGCCCGAAATTACCGAACAGCTCACCACGGAAAAGCGCAGCGCAGCCGTGGCCGATCTTACCGCCGAAATCGAAAGCGAGATCGACGGCGGCACCGCGCTGGCCGAAGTTGCCAAGGCTTATGGCCTGACGGTGGAAACCACCCCTGCATTGCTCGCCAACGGGCAGGCCTTCGGTCAGCCGCAGGCGCAGATCGTGCCGCAATTGTTCCCGGTTCTGGCAACTGCATTCCAGATGGACGAGAGCGAACCGCAGCTGGCGCAAGTGGGCGATTCCCAGGAGTTCGTCATCTTCGAGGTCGCCCGTATCGAAGAAGCCGCCGCTCCGCCGATCGCACAGGTGCGCGAAGCCGCTATCGCCGGGTGGAAGCGAGCGCAGGGCGCAACGCTTGCCAAGGCCGCAGCCGAGCGGATCATGGCCAAGGCGCGCGGCACAACCACACTTTCCGCCGCCATCGCCGCGGAAAACAAGCCGGGCATCGAACGCGAAGTGATCGATCTGGAACGCCGCCAGCTACTCGCCAGGCAGCAGGGTAATCTGCCGCCGCCGCTGGTGCTGATGTTCAGCATGGCCGAAGGTTCGGTCAAACTGCTCGAAGCGCCGCGCAATCTGGGCTGGTATGTCGTCGCGCTGGAAGACATCAGCACCAGTCCGGTCGATTCCGAACCCGGTCTGGTGCAGCAAACCCGCCAACAGCTGGGCGCGGCCCTGTCGGACGAATACCGCCGTCAGGCGACCGCTGCGATGCGCACTGAACTGGGCGTGACCCGCAACGACAACGCAATTGCCGCCCTGCGCAAGCAGTTGGCGGGCGAGCAATAAGCGCCGGTGTGATCGCTTCGTGACCGCATCTGCCACCGGCCTGCCCGAAAACGCCGCCGCCGCCATTGCCGCCCTGCGCGAAGGACGCGCTGCGCTGGTCTGGCGCCGGATCATAGCAGACAGCGACACGCCGGTAGGCGCGGCGCGGCGCTTGATCGTGCCGGGGCGCGGCGATTTCCTGCTCGAATCGGTGGAAGGCGGCGAAGTGCGCGGGCGTTACAGCCTGCTCGGGATTGATCCCGATCTGGTGTTCCGGGCCAGGGGCGCAATGGCGGAAATCAACCGCGAATGGCGCACCGACCGCGAGGCCTTCGCCCCTTTGGCAGGCAATGCGCTGGCAGAATTGCGTGCGCTGGCCGATGCCTGCCGGATCGACCCGATGCCCGAAGGCCTGCCGCCTGCGCTCGCCTGCCTCGTCGGCTATCTCGGATACGAGACCATCGGGCTGGTCGAAACCCTGCCCCGCGCCGCCGATAGCCCGCTGGAACTGCCCGACATGCTGTTCGTGCGGCCCACGGTCATTCTGGTGTTCGACGGGCTTACCAATGCGCTGTTCGCCATCGCGCCGATCTGGGAAGCGAGCGATCCCCAGGCCGCCGTCGAGCGTGCTGGCGAGAGGATCGATGCCGCGCTCAGCCAGCTTGCGCACCCATCGCCTGCTGCCGATCACACCGCACTGCCTGATGCCCTGCCCGATCTTTCGCCGGTGATTGCGGCGGAGGATTACAAGGCAATGGCCCTGCGCGCCAAGGACTACATCCTCGCCGGAGACATATTCCAAGTGGTGCTGGCGCAGCGCTTCACGTGCCCCTTCCCGCTCCCCCCGCTGGCGCTGTACCGCGCATTGCGGCGGGTGAACCCTTCACCGTTCCTCTATTTCCTCGATCTGCCGGGCTTTGCGCTGGTGGGATCGAGCCCCGAAATTCTGGTGCGGGTGAGAGAAGGCGAAGTCACCATCCGCCCCATCGCCGGAACGCGCCCACGCGGGGCCACGCGAGAGGAGGATGTCGCCAACGAAGCCAGCCTGCTGGCCGATCCCAAGGAGCGCGCCGAGCATCTCATGCTGCTTGATCTGGGGCGCAATGATGTGGGCAGGGTCGCGGCAGCGGGGACGGTCGAAGTGACCGACAGCTTCACCATCGAACGGTACAGCCACGTGATGCACATCGTCAGCAATGTCGTGGGCCAGCTTGATCCGTCGAAAGACGCGCTCGATGGCCTGTTTGCAGGCTTTCCGGCAGGCACGGTTTCGGGTGCGCCCAAGATCCGCGCCTGCCAGATCATCGCCGAACTGGAGCCGGAAACACGCGGCGCTTATGCAGGCGGGGTCGGCTATTTCGCGCCCGATGGCAGCCTTGATTCGTGCATCGTGCTGCGCACCGCAGTGGTGAAGGACGGGGTGATGCACGTGCAGGCAGGCGCAGGCATCGTCGCCGATTCCGATCCCGAATATGAACTGGCCGAATGCCGTGCCAAATCTGGCGCGCTGATCGCGGCCGCACGCGAGGCGGTGCGCGTTGCGGGCGAACCGGGGCATGGTCAATGATCCGCCGTTTTGCTCTTGTCGCTGGCCTCGCCATAATCGCGCCTGCTTGCACCGAAGCCCCGGCGGGCGAGCCGGTGGTTCGCACCATGCTTGATGGCTCCGACCCTGATGCAGCCCTGCCCTCGCCCACAGCCACGCCGTCACAGGCCGCTGGCCCTTCGGATTGCCGCGAAGTGGTGTTCGAGCAGGCGTCGCTGACGCACTGCGTGGCCGATCCGGCAAAACACCGCATTGCCATGGCCAATCTGGGCGCTGACAAGCAACCATTCGCATCGCTTTCCGCCTTCGCCGGCAGTGTCGATGCCGCGACCATCGCCTTTGCCATGAACGGCGGGATGTATGGCGATGATCTCAAGGCCATCGGCTATTACGTCCAGAACGGCGAGCGGCTGGGCGAATTGAACCGGGCCGAGGGTACGGGCAATTTCTACATGAAGCCCAACGGCGTGTTCTTCGGCACGGGCGGCACATGGCAGGTGCTGGGCAGCAACACCTTCTTCAACACCGTGGGGGATCGTCCGCAATTCGGCACACAATCCGGGCCACTGCTGCTGGTGGACGGCAAGCTGCACCCCGATATTCAGGACAATGGCCCGTCAAAGGCCATCCGCAATGGAGTCGGCGTGGACGCCAAGGGCAAGGCGCATTTCGTGATTGCAAACGCGCCGGTCAGCTTCGGGCAACTGGCGCGCTATTTCCGTGACGAGGTGAAGGTGGCCAACGCGCTTTATCTCGACGGCGCGGTGTCATCGCTGTGGGATCCGGCAAGAGAGCGTATGGATGGGGGCCGCGTCGGGCCGATCATCGTCGTGACTCGTATCGGGAAGATCGGGCGGGCGGAGGCAGCGCAATGATTCTTGTCATCGACAATTATGACAGCTTCACCTTCAACCTTGTCCATTACCTGATGGAACTGGGCGCCGAGGTGCAGGTGGAACGTAATGATGCGCTGACCGCCGCCGAAGCCTTGCGGACCAACGCGTCAGGCTTCCTGATCTCGCCCGGCCCCTGCACGCCCAACGAGGCCGGGATCAGCCTTGATCTGGTGGCGGCCTGCGCGGATGCGGGCAAGCCTTTGATGGGCGTGTGCCTCGGCCATCAGGCGATCGGCCAGCATTTCGGCGGAACAGTGCAGCGCGGCGGGCTGATGCATGGCAAGACCTCTCCGGTCACGCATGACGGGACGGGGGTGTTCGCCGGCCTGCCATCACCGTTCATCGCCACGCGCTATCACAGCCTTGAGGTGGTGGACGTGCCGGAGGTGCTAATCGCCAATGCCTTTGCTGAAACACCGGGCGTCGATCATCCTTCCGTGATGGGCTTCCGCCACGCCAGCCTGCCCATCCATTCCGTGCAGTTCCACCCCGAAAGCATCGCTACCGAGCATGGCCATGCACTGCTTGCCAATTTCCTGGCGGTGTGCGGGCTGGAACCGGCGCTGCCCGAAAGGCTGCGGGCGTGAGCGTGCTCCCCGATGTGACCGCGCCTTTGAGCGAGGGCGAGGCCGAAGCCGCTTTCGGCACCCTGCTCGACGGCGCACCGTCCGAGGCCGATATCGAGGCCTTCCTCGTCGCCCTGTCGGCGCGGGGCGAGACTGCCGATGAAATCGCAGGCGCGGCGCGGGCGTTGCGGGCTCGGCTGATCCCCATCAACGCCCCCGAAGGCGCGATCGACGTGTGCGGCACCGGCGGTGACGGACACCACACGTTGAACGTCTCGACCGCCGTCAGCCTCGTGGTCGCGGCCTGCGGCGTTCCGGTCGCCAAGCACGGCAACCGTGCCGCATCGTCCAAGGCGGGCGCTGCCGATACGCTCGAAGCGCTGGGACTCGACATGGACGCCGCCGGGCGCACGGCCGAGAAAACCCTCGCCGAAATCGGCATCTGCTTCCTTTTCGCCAAAAACCACCATCCGGCGATGGCGCGCATCCAGCCCATCCGCCTGAAAATCGGCAAGCGCACGATCTTCAACCTGATGGGCCCGCTGTCGAACCCCGCCAAGGTCGAAAGCCAGCTCATCGGCATCGCGCGGCCCGCCTATGTCCCGATCTATGCGGGCGCGCTGGCGCGGCTCGGCACCGGCCGGTCGCTGATCGTTTCTGGAGATGAAGGGCTCGACGAGCTCAGCCTTGCAGGCGGCAACGAAGTTGCGGTGGTCACCGGCAATGCCTTCACCATGGAGAGGGTCTCTGCCAGCGCGGCCGGCCTTCCCCACGCCCCGGTCGAAGCGATCAGAGGCGATGATGCCGAGCACAACGCCGCTGCCCTGAAAGCGCTGCTGATGGGCACGCCCGGCCCCTATCGCGATGCGGTGCTGTTCAACGCCGCCGGCGCGCTGCTGGTCGCGGCACGGGGAGCAAGCTGGCGCGACCGGGCGGCAATGGCCGCCGAAGCGCTCGATTCCGGCCGCGCCCAAGCACTGCTGCAACGCTGGATTGCATTGGCCCAATGAAACCTCAACCACGTGAGAACATGAACAAACTCGAAGAAATCTGCGCCGCCAAGCGCGAAGTGGTCGCCGCCCGCAAGCTGGCGATCAGCGATGCGCAACTGGCGCTCGCCGCGCGCATGCAAACCGCCCCGCGTGGGTTCGAGGCTGCACTGCGCGCCCGCGCCGATACAGGTTACGCCCTGATTGCCGAGGTCAAAAAGGCCAGCCCTTCGAAAGGCCTGATCCGCGCGGATTTCCGCCCGGCGCAGCACGCCGCCGCCTATGAGGCGGGCGGCGCAGCCTGCCTTTCCGTCCTGACCGACGCGCCCTATTTCCAGGGTCACGAGGATTACCTTGTTGCCGCGCGTGCTGCCTGCACCCTGCCGGTGCTGCGCAAGGATTTCATAGTCGATCCGTGGCAATGCCTTGAAGCCCGCGCCATCGGGGCCGACGCGATTCTGATCATCGTCGCTGCGCTGGAAGACAGCGCGATGGCCGAAATCGAAGCCGCTGCCCGCGAACAGAACATGGATGTGCTCGTCGAAGTGCATGACGAGGACGAGTTGGAACGCGCCGCGCAGCACCTCAAATCGCGCCTGATCGGGGTCAATAACCGCGATCTGAAAACCTTCACCACCAGCCTCGCCGTGACTGAACGGCTTGCCCCGCTGATGCCCGAAGGCACGCTGGTAGTGGGCGAAAGCGGGATCAACACGCCGGCCGATCTCGCCCGCCTCGAAGCGGCAGGCGTGCGCACCTTCCTTGTCGGCGAAAGCCTGATGCGGGCTGACGATATTGCGAGTGCCACTGCCGAGCTGCTCGCGCCACAAGCGGCGGCATGAGCGATAAACTCACCCACCTTGATAGCGAAGGCGCCGCGCACATGGTCGATGTCGGCGGCAAGGCCTCCACGGCCCGCCGCGCTATCGCATCGGGGCGGATCACCATGTCGGCTGCGGCGCTCGAAGCGATCCGCGCAGGCGACGCGCCCAAGGGCGATGTGCTGGGCACAGCGCGCATCGCCGGAATTATGGCGGCCAAGCGCACCGGCGATCTGATCCCGCTGTGCCACCCGCTGGGGCTGGAAGCGGTCAACATCGATTTCACTTTCGAAGAAAACGCCATCCGCGCCATTGCCACCGCTTCGCTGACTGGCAAGACCGGGGTGGAAATGGAAGCGATGACAGCGGCTTCCATCGCACTCCTCACAATATATGACATGGCGAAGGCGATTGATAAGGGCATGGTGATCGAAGGCGTGCGCCTGATCGAGAAGACCGGCGGCAAATCGGGCGACTGGAAAGCCAGCCTTTGAGCACTCTGCTGGGCCTTGAAGACGCACAGGCCCGGCTGCTGGCGCTGGCGCCGCAATTGCCGCTTGAGGCCGTGCCTGCACAAGCCGCGCTGGGCCGCATCATCGCCAACGATCTGCGCGCCGCCCGCACGCAACCTGCTGCCGATCTTTCCGCAATGGATGGTTATGCGATTGGCGGCGGCGATGGGCCATGGACGCTGACAGGCGAAAGCCGCGCCGGTGCGCCGTATGGCGGCGTACTGGACGCTGGCGATTGCGTGCGGATCTCAACCGGCGCAGTGGTTCCCGATGGCGCCGACCGCGTGTTGTTGCAGGAAGATGCGGATGTGACCGGAACCAGCGTCACCGCAACTGAAATACCCCCGCCCGGACGCCACATCCGCAGGCGCGGGTTCGATTTCAACGCAGACGATCTGGTGCTGGCCCAAGGCACGATGATGACGCCAGCGCGCATCGCGCTTGCCCTTGCGGCGGGGCATTCACAAGTGCTGACCCCGCGCCGCGTGCGGGTAGTTGTGATGGACAGCGGCGATGAACTTGCCGCTGATCCGGCAAATTGCGCTCCTCACCAAATCCCCGCCAGCAACGCCGCCATGATTGCCGCTATGCTCGCATCGCTGGGCTGCGAGGTTACGCGGATCGGCCCGGTGCCCGATTCCCGCACAGCGCTGGCTGCCGCGCTGGCAAAGGCCGAGGCTGCGGATATCCTGATCACATCGGGCGGAGCATCGGTGGGGGATCATGATCTGATCAAGCCGGCATTGGCTGAATGGGGTGCTGAAACCGCGTTCTGGAAGGTCGCGATCAAGCCGGGCAAGCCACTGCTGGTGGCAACACGCGGATCGCAGGTGATCCTTGGCCTGCCGGGCAATCCTGTATCGTGTTTCGTGACCACCTTCCTCTTCGTCCTGCCGCTGGTCCGCGCAGCTTTGGGCGATCCTGATCCTCTGCCCCGCAGCGTCATGTTGCCCGCAAACGAAGACCTGCCTGCCGTGGGCAAACGCCGGGAGTTTCTGCGCGCCGTCAGTAAAGGGGGCACCGTGCAGTTGGCGGGATCGCAGGATTCCTCTGCTCTCAGCGCGCTGGCAGCGGCCGATTGCCTGATCGACCGGCCAGCGGGCGCTCCCGGCGTTGCCGCAGGCGCGCCCGTTCCAGTGTTCTACCTCCAGAATGGCTGAATCGTGCGGGTTTGCGCCGGGGTGTGCTTGACACTGTTCTTCTGGTTGCCTAATTGTTCCTTGTTCGTTCACCTTAATGACGAGCATGTTAGTGCACGCAACGCACCTTTGGCCCGCCGGGCCGGTGCCTCTTGGCGCACGTGAGCGATTGGTGCCGGGCTGCAAGGCCGGGCGCATATGCGACCAAGGGAGACTTGATCTATGCTGACCGCCAAACAGCACGAACTGATCCGCTTCATCCAGCAGCGGCTGGAAGAAACCGGGATCTCGCCCAGTTTCGAAGAAATGAAGGAAGCGCTCGATCTCAAGAGCAAGTCGGGTGTTCACCGGCTGATTTCCGCACTGGAAGAACGCGGGTTCCTGCGCCGCCTGCCCAACCGTGCCCGCGCGCTCGAAGTGATCCGTGAGCCGGGCGATACGACCCCTGCCCGCAGCATTCCGGCAAGCGACAATGTGGTGGCGATGCCCTCGCCAGTCGCCCGTGCGCCGCAAGCGGCCAATGACGTGATCGAACTGCCTTTGCATGGCCGGATTGCGGCCGGTGCCCCGATCGAGGCGCTGGAAGGCCAGAGCACGTTGCCTGTCCCTGCTGCCTTGCTCGGCCCGGGGGAGCATTATGCGCTTGAGGTTTCCGGCGATTCGATGATCGACGCCGGGATTTTCGATGGCGACTTTGCATTGGTGAAGCGCACCAACTCCGCGCGCGATGGCGAAATCGTGGTCGCGCTCGTTCGGGGTGAGGAAGCGACGCTGAAATATCTGCGCAAGGAAGGCGGCCAGGTCCGGCTCGATCCGGCCAACGCCGCCCATGATCCGCAGTTCTACCGCCCTGATGAGGTTGAAGTGCAAGGCAAGCTGGCCGGCCTGCTGCGGCGCTATCACTAAGGGCTGAAACGGGCCGGAACCGATGAAACGCACGAAATGGTTTTACGAAAACCGGCGTGAAACATTGGCTCCGGCCTGATTGTCCTTTTGTTTGAATACTTTGCGGGACAATTGTTTCACGCAAGGTGCGCTGCAGGGGTGGTTTAGCCCCGTCTAGACCCACTCTAGACCCCTGTTAGACCCCCTCTAGGTCGGTTTAGACCCGGGTTTGCGTTCCGGTTGATCGCCGCTCTTCCACCATCCGTGGCTGCCCTGTCTGTCAGCAACCCTGGTGATGGTTTCATCGGCAAGATTGATCGAAAGCCCCCCGCTCCGCTCCAGCAACCGCCGGTCCGCCTTCAGCCAACGCGGGGCGCAGGAACGCGGCAGAAACCTTTCGGAAACAACGATATCGGCCTCGCGGCAGGCAGCAGCCAGCGCCCGCTCCTCAACCCGTTCGCGCCCTCTCCCCAGCAAGATCACCCAGTCCCGTCCGCCGCGATTTATCGTCACAGTGCAAAAGGCCGAAGAACAGCGCGCTTGCCGCCATTCGGCCAACGGCACGGGATCGGCAGCAACCCCGGCAAGCTCCATCAGATTGTCCCGCGTGTAGGTCGAACGGCTGTCGCGCAGGGACAGCAGGCGGCGCGATCCATCATCCGCGGTCAGCGTGATCCCCACCTGGCGCCCGTCTCCTGCCACCAGCAGATCGGGGATCGGGGTGGCCGCAACCAGTCCGCTCGCCAGCGCCACTGGCATCAGCCCCGCAAGCCGCGCACGCCCGCGCCACAGGGCCAACCAAAGCCCGCCGATTACGAATAATGCAATCGAAAGGTCGCTGATCTGCGGCATCAACGTCACCGCGCCAGCCTGTCCAGCGGTGAAGCGGGCAATGCCGATCAGCAGATCGAGCGAATGCTGCACGACCCACCAGCACGGCCCTCCCAGCCCGACTGTGTCGAGCAATAAACCCAGCGCAATCATCGGCATCGACACAAAGGTGACCAGCGGAATGGCCACCACATTGGCCAGCGCGCCATAGACCCCGGCACGGTGAAAATGGAACAGGACGATCGGCATCAGCGCCAGTTCGATCACCACCCCTGTCACAAACAGCATAACCACATTGCGTCCGGTGCGGTGCCACCACGGCTCCTCGCGCGGGGCGAGGAACCTGCGAACCGGGGCGCTGGTAGAGAGCGCGATAATCGCCAGAACCGCGGAAAAGCTCATCTGGAAGCTCGGCCCGATCGCGCTTTCGGGCCACAGCAGCAGCACGAACCCCGCCGCAACCGCAACCATGCGCAATGACAATGCCTCCCGCCCCAGGGCCAGCGCGCCCAGCACCAGCAGCGCAGCCACGCAACTTCGCACGGTCGGCACTTCTGCCCCCGTCAGCAAAGTGTAACCGACGCCCGCAAGCGCCCCCACGCCCGCCGCGACAACGGGTAACCGCACGCGCAAGGCAAGCGCAGGCCACAAGGCCAGCAACTTGATCGCCATGAAGTACGCTGCCGCAATCACCGCGCTGACATGCAGACCACTGATCGAAAGCAGGTGAGTGAGACCCGAATCGCGCATCGCCGCCTCGTCAGCCTCGGATATGCTGCCGCGGTCGCCGCTCGCAAAAGCCGCCGCAATTGCTCCCGCCGATCCATCGACCCGTGACCGGACATGCGCAGCGAGCCAGCGCTGCACGCTTGCAAGCCCGCCGGCCTCTGGTGCAGGCTTTAACACTTCAAGCCGGCCGACCATGGTGCCGGTCGCCGCCAGCCCCTTGAACCACGCGGCGCGGGCGAAGTCATAACTGCCTGGCAACATCGGGCTGGCAGGTGGCATCAACCGCGCACGCAGGCTGACAACTGCTCCTTCGGAAAGCTCGGTCGGGACTCCGTCCTCGCCAAAGCTGGTCAGCGGCACATTGACCCGCACCTTGCGCGCCGTCCCGCTTTCCGCATCACGCACGGCGAGCGTCAGGCGAATGCGCCCTTCGGCGGGCTGATCTTCGCGTTCAAGTACGGCGCCATGCAGACGCATCACCATCGGCCGCGCGATCGGTTCTGCCCCGATCAACTCCGAGCGCGCCCAGATCACACCGATCCCTAGGGCAAATACCAATCCGCAAGCCACCAGTGCGAGGCGCAGATTGGCGCGGGTCTCGTCAGCATCGCTTCCAGGGGGCCAGACAGCCAGCGCGCCCAGAGCCATCCCCGCGCCGCCAGTTATGGCCGCGCACCATTGCCATGGCCCCGGCAGGGCGAACCACGCCATGATCCCGCCCGCAAAGACAACCGCCAGCCACGGTGCGCGATCAAACCCGGCGCGGGTCAGAAACCCTTCCGCGGCATCCCCCATACTGGGAGCGGACCACGGCCCTGCCCCGCCTCCGGCGCTGGACATTCGCTGCGCGGTTTGCCAAGGCCGCCGCATTCCTCCGCCAGCGGCATCGCTGCCGCCCGGATCGTCCCCCATCGGTATGATCGGCACATCGCGCACAGGCTTGTCCCCCGACCGGCCCGGCTCAGTTAAAGCCAGCACCCAAGCCGCTCAAAGTGAACAGGAAATATCACCTCATGGCAAGCGAAAGCAGCACAGACGGCGCGGCTCTGGCCACCGAAGTTGTCACCCGTTTCGCCCCGTCGCCCACCGGATATCTGCACATCGGCGGCGCGCGCACCGCGCTGTTCAATTGGCTTTACGCTCGCCACCACGGCGGCCGCACCCTGCTGCGGATCGAGGATACCGACCGCAAGCGCAGCACGCAGGATGCGATCGATGCGATCATCGATGGGCTGGAGTGGCTGGGTCTGGACTACGACGCACCACCGGTTTTCCAGTCAGACCGTGCTGAACGGCACGCAGAAGTCGCCGTGCAGTTGCTTGAAGCGGGCCATGCTTACAAGTGCTTTGCCACCACCGAAGAACTTGAAGCCATGCGTGAAGAGCAGCGCGCCCAGAAGAAGCCGCTGCGTTATGATGGGCGCTGGCGCGATCGCGATCCGGCAGAGGCGCCGGAAGGCACGCCTTTTGTGATCCGCCTGAAAACACCCAACGAGGGTGAAATCACCATTCACGATCAGGTTCAGGGCGCGGTGACAGTCCGCAACGAAGAAATCGACGATTACATCATCTTGCGCGCCGATGGCACGCCCACCTATATGCTCGCGGTAGTGGTGGACGATCACGATATGGGCGTAACCCACGTGATCCGCGGCGACGATCATCTCAACAATGCGTTCCGCCAACTGCCGATCATCCGCGCGATGAACGAGATCGCCAAGGAAACCGGGCAACCCGGCTGGCCCGATCCGGTCTATGCCCATATCCCGCTGATCCACGGATCGGACGGGGCCAAGCTTTCCAAGCGCCACAGCGCGCTGGGCGTGGAGGCTTACCGCGACGAATTCGGCATTCTGCCCGAAGCACTGTTCAATTACCTGCTGCGCCTTGGCTGGGGCCACGGCGACCGTGAAGAAATCACCCGCGAGGAAGCGGTCGAACTGTTCGATCTGGCGGGCGTCGGCAAAAGCCCTTCGCGGTTCGACCTCAAAAAGCTCGAAAATCTTAACGGACATTATCTGCGTGAAGCCAATGATGCGCGCCTTGCCGCGCTGGTAGCGGCGCGGATCGGCGAACATGCCGATGAAGAATTGCTGACCCGCGCCATGGCGGTGTTGAAAGTGCGCGCCAAAAACTTGGGCGAAGTGGTTGAAGGTGCAGGCTTCCTGTTTGCCACACGTCCCCTCGCCATGACCGAGAAAGCCACTGCATTGCTGGAAGGTGATGGCCGCGCGATTCTCCGCAAGATTTACGAGGCCCTGCGGGGTGAAAACGACTGGACAAGCGAGGCGCTCGAAGCCACTACGAAGGCGCTTGCCGAGGAGCAGGGATTGGGACTTGGCAAGCTGGCGCAGCCGATGCGCGCGGCGCTGACCGGGACGACCACCTCACCCGGTATTTTCGATGTTCTGGTCCTTCTGGGACGGGACGAGGCCCTCGCCCGGCTTGAGGCTCAGGCTGCTTGACGCAGGCTGCGCACGATCGGATCGAGGCAAGGAATTTGGACAGGAGACACACTGTGGCAGACAAGCTGGCGAAACTCGAGCTGGGCGGGAAGACCTTGGATTATTCGGTGCTCGAAGGCAGCACCGGTCCCGACGTCATCGACATCCGCAAGCTCTACGCACAGACTGGCGCATTCACTTTCGACCCCGGCTTCACATCGACCGCCAGCTGCGAAAGCGCGCTGACCTATATCGATGGCGACGAAGGCGTGCTGCTGCACCGCGGTTACCCGATCGGCCAGCTGGCCGAAGATTCCAGCTTCATGGAAGTCAGCTATCTGCTGCTCAACGGCGAACTGCCGAGCAAGGACGAGCTTGACGACTTCACCTACACCATCACCCGCCACACTATGCTGCACGAGCAGCTCATGACGTTTTACCGCGGTTTCCGCCGCGACGCGCACCCGATGGCGATCATGTGCGGCGTGGTAGGAGCCCTGTCGGCCTTTTATCATGACAGCACCGACATTTCCGATCCGGAACACCGCAAGATCAGCTCGCACCGCCTGATCGCCAAGATGCCGACGATTGCGGCGATGGCGTACAAGTATTCGGTTGGCCAGCCCTTCGTCTATCCGGACAATTCGCTGAGCTACACCGGCAATTTCCTGCGCATGACCTTCGGCGTCCCGGCAGAACCCTATGTGGTGAACCCCGTGGTGGAACGCGCGCTGGACCGGATTTTTATCCTCCACGCCGATCACGAGCAGAACGCCTCGACCTCGACCGTGCGCCTTGCCGGCTCTTCCGGCGCAAACCCGTTTGCCTGCATCGCGGCCGGGATCGCCTGTCTTTGGGGCCCGGCGCACGGCGGCGCCAATGAAGCGGCGCTCAACATGCTGCGCGAGATCGGCACACCCGACAAGATCCCGCACTACATCGAGCGCGCCAAGGACAAGAACGATCCGTTCCGCCTGATGGGCTTCGGTCACCGCGTCTACAAGAACTACGATCCGCGCGCGACCGTGATGCAGCAGACCGTGCGCGAAGTGTTTGAATCGCTCAAGGTCACCGATCCGCTGTTCGAAACCGCATTGCAGCTGGAAGAGATCGCACTGAACGATCCCTATTTCATCGAGAAGAAGCTGTTCCCGAACGTCGATTTCTATTCGGGCATCATCCTTTCGGCGATCGGTTTCCCGACCACGATGTTCACCGCGCTGTTTGCCCTTGCCCGCACAGTCGGCTGGGTGGCGCAGTGGAACGAAATGATCAGCGATCCCGGCCAGAAGATCGGCCGTCCGCGCCAGCTCTATACCGGGCCGACGCAGCGCGATTATACCCCGCTCGACAAGCGTTAAACCGTAATGGCGGGGCGCGCTATTCGGCTGGCAGTTCCAGTCTGAAGAGCGCGCCCCCGCCCTCGGCGGGCTCCACTGTCAGGCTACCCGCCATCGCTTCGGCCAGGCGGCGCGAGATGAACAGGCCAAGACCTGAACCTTTGTCGTTCCCGCCATCAGTATCGCGCCCAAGGCGTTCGAACTTGTCGAAGATCCTCTCTGCCTGATCCGCTGCGACCCCTGGCCCTTCATCGGCCACGCATACCAGCGCCCGGCTATCAGCCCTTGCCGCAGCAGTGATCCGAACGACACTGCCTGCTGGCGAATAGGCAATGGCGTTACCGATCAGGTTGATGAGGATCTGCAGCACCCGGCGGAACTCGGCCATAGCCACGGCCTCGCCGCGCGCCGCATGCACCTCCAGGGCGATATCGCGGTTCTGCGCTCGCACGCCCAGGATGCCCGCCGCCCGCACGGCCGCATCAGCCAGATCGACCGGTTCGCGCGCGGTGCTAAAGCCGGGTGTTTCGACCACTTCGAGATCGGCCAGATCATCCAGCATAGCGGACAGATGCTGTCCGGCGCTGGCAATTGTGCCAGCATAATCGCTGTATTCTTCGCGCAAAGGCCCGGCAAGGCGAGCGCGCATGGTTTCGGCATTGGCGATGATCCGCGCAATCGGCTGGCGCAGCACTGGCGTCAGCGCCGTGCCGACAAGCCGTGTGGGCGAGGCTTCGGTTTCGGCAACCGCTTCCTGTGCTGCGGCGGGCGCGCATACCAGCGGCTCGTCTGCAATCAGCAGCAGCTCAAAGCCGACAGGGTTGATCACATCTGCCCCCAGCGGGATCAGACGAATGCGCCAGTGGCGATCCGAACCGGGAAAGCGGCAAGCGGCACCATCGAGCAGTCGCCAATGGAGCGGCTGATGATGACTGACCGCGCTGAGATCGACCAGATCCGTCCAGACAATCCCCGGCTGCGCGATTGCGGCCGCCTGAAGGCCCATGGCATCAGCTGCGATCACGCTCAGAACCTGCACCCGCTGGATGGCATCAAGCCGTGCGGTAACCTCGGCGGTAGCTCTGTCGATCGCATCGATCTGTTCGGCAAGTTCGCGGTCGCCGGGCGTGGTCTGCGCACTGCGCTGCCAGTTTTCGACCAGCACCTCGCAACCTCCGCCATCAGCCTGGCTCAAGGGATGGATGCGGGCGAAGCCGGAGACCAGCGCATCGCCATCAAAGGCGCTGAAGTTGCGCGCCAGTTTCAGCCCCATACGCCGCGCTTGCTGCACCAGTGAAAGCAACTCGGGGATCGCCAGTGTCCCTGGCAAATCGCCGCCGCAGCGGGTTTGCAGGTCTGCAAGCGGCTCATCGGCGCTCAGCAGCCTGTCATGCGTGTCTGTTAAGCCGCATGCGCCCAGCAGGTTTTCGTGCCGATCCATGGTATCCATCATGCTGCCGAGCCTGCAACCAGCAGCTCTGCCGCGCGGTTCGACGAAATGGCTGCAATCGCACGCGGCATCCGTGCGGCCGGTTCAACCAGCAGGAACTGCCGCTCAATCGCCGTTAGCGAAAGCTCGGCTGCCCGCAACGCGAGTGCAAGCCGCACGCCTTGTCCTTCGTGGCATGCAAGCACCCCTTCCCCGCGCGATTGATGGTTACGTGCTGCAAGAGCACTGGCAAACAGGGCGAGCCCCGCGTGATCAAGCGAAAGTGCTGCAAATGCCCCGCGCCGCATTGCCGCAACAAGCCGGGCAAGCAAGCCGAGCCGGCTGGTCGCCTCGTCATAGCCGGCTTGAAGTTGCGCAATTCCCGCGCATCCATTGTCTAGGCTGCGCGCCAAAACCGCATGAAACAGCTCTGCGGGTAGCTCTCCCAAGGGCAGTTCCATGCGCCGCTGGGTCTGGATGAAACGCGACTGGGCGGCCAGCACCTGCATTGCGAGGCTGGCAGTCGCTGGATCATCGGAAGCAATCAATTCCTGCAATAAGGGGGTCAAAACAGGATCAATCGCGTGTCGCTGCTGGAACCGTTCGGCCAGCAGGCTTTCATTCGCCAGCGCATGGCAGAAACCCAGTAACGCCTCGTTCTGCATCAAGGCATCGGCATGGTGCTCAAGCAATGCCGGGTTTGTTTCGGACAATGTGCGAATGGCCGGATCACGGCCTTCCATCGCGGCGATCAACTGGGCACTGCAATCACGGATCATCCCGCGCACGCGCGCAAGGATGGCATCGCTGAGCAAGGCCTGCGCCTCGCTCGCCAGCAGATGCCGCAAGACGGGGACAACCGCCGACATCGCGCGGTTTTCACGCGCGAGTTCACCCCGAAGGAGGGCCTCGACCTCCTGGTCGGCGGCAAGGTCGATGATATCTTCGCCCATCCTCGAAAGGCTTACCTCCACATAGTTAAATCCGCGTTAGTTCAATCACGGCCTGCGCGCAGCAGCAAACCTGCCAATAGCCCCAAGGCGAGACAGGCCAGCACTTCAGGAAACAAACCCACTGCCGCAGCCAGCGCGAGTACCAGCAACAGCGCTGCACGGTCGCTGGCGCTGACCGCCCATGTCGAACCGCGATCACGCCCGGCAAGGCGCGCCAAGCCGATCACCACCGGCCCGCACACCGCCAGCGCATTCCAGACAGGCCACGGAGAAAGCGCGAACCACAAGGTCGCAGCCGCAGCCAGATCGACCGCGACCGGCAACGCATTGGTGCTGTCAGGTTGATCGCCTCCTGTTCGTAGCTTTCCGGAGATGTCGTCGAAAGCTGCCGCCACAGCCGCAGCGAACGCACCGGCGCTGGCCAATGCGATGGCGGGAATTGCCCACCCGAACACCGCCATCAACAAACCCGTCAGGATTAGCATGATGGCGGAGGCGCCTGATATGACAGCACCCTGCGCCAGCCCCCGGGGCATCAGCGCGCGTACCAACACACCGGCAAGGCTTACCAATGGCGCGCGCCAGTCACTTTGAGGCGCAACTTTGGCAAGCATCAATCGTTCATGCGCCATGACTGCACCGGCGCAGTCTGCCAGCAGCCACGTTTCCGGCGCGACTTCTTGAGCCGAAAGTTCGCGACACGGTGTCCCGGCCTGCAAGGCAAGCCGCACCAGTACCGAAACCGGATCGGAATCGGCAGGAAAATCGGCGAGTTGCTGCACTGGCGCCCCGCGCATTATCAGCAATCCCGCCCAATGGCGCGTTGCATCAATCCGTTCGAAATCCTGCGGTCGCGCAGCAGCAAGCGGGTGATCATCAGGGATGGTGGCCACCATCCGGTGCCCGCCCGTTTCGCTTTGCGCCAGCGCGGCCATGACCGCCGGATCAGGCACCAACCCGTCTCGCAGAACGATCAATTCATCCTCGCTCCGCACCAATGCCGGGATCGCAGCAAAGCCCTGCAAAGCATGGAAGGTGCCACCGGCCCTCTCAACATCGTGCTGAAGCCGAAGCACTTCTCCCGTTGCGCTTTCAGCCAGACACAAAATACGCTCGGCCCCCAGCATTCGGAGCAAATCAACCTGCCAACCCAGCACAGAACGCCCGGCCAGCGGCAATTCGGCACGCAAATCACCCGCAGCAGTGCGAGTGACAGCAGCAATCAGGCCGATACGCATGGCTTTGTGTCTCCGCAGGCGGGTTTTCGACCCGCACGGAGTGGCGTGTTCGTCTCAGGGGTTCAAGCGGCTTTGCAACGCTCCGCCTGCATCAGGCGGCGCTTGACCGGATCAGCGCCTGGCAGCGCGAGCAAAACGTCCGAGCACGCCTTCGATCTCGCGGATCGCCATTGGCTCACCGGGCGCGGCGTGCAATGCAATTTCGGCGGCCTGCAACAGGTCTTCGGCGTGGAAACTGGCGGCCAAGCCTTTCAGACGCATGGCGGCGACATTCCAGTTGCCATCGCACCTTGCGCGCTTAAGCAGATCGAGCTGGCGGTTTGCGCTGTCAAGGAACGCCACACGCAATTCGCGCAGCAACACGGCATCATCGCCGGCCGCTGCCGCCAGAGTTGCATCAAGGGCTCCGTTATCAAACGCCATGTACAGGCTTTAATCGCGATTGGGTTAAAGCGGGGTTTATCCCGATTCCGGCTGTGGTATGAGTGTGCCATGGCAGGACAGCATCACATGCGCGCGTTGGGGCGCAAGGGCGACGGGGACAACACCGCAGGCGAGGCTGCGGGGATGGCGGAAAGCGCGCCGGACGCATTGGACCTCGACCTGGGCGAGATCTGGCTCGAAGAAGCCGAGCCTGCCGAGCAACCCACACGGTTCGGCTGGATTGCCCCCACGCTCGCGGTCCTTGCTGCGGCCGCGTGGACTGCCTTTTTCGGCTGGGCGCATAGCCCTGCGATACTGGCCCGCCCGGCACCCGACCTATGGGCGACTTTGCTGGTGCAATGGTCTGTGCCCGTCGCACTGATAGGAATTGTGTGGCTACTTGCGATGCGCTCGTCCCGCGCCGAGGCACGCCGCTTTGCTGCAGCCGCTGCGATGATGAACCAGGAAAGCGCTGCGCTGGAAGAACGGCTGAAAGTGGTGAACCGCGAACTCAGCCTCGCCCGCGAATTTCTCGCCGCACAATCGCGCGACCTTGAATCGCTCGGCCGGATCGCGGCGGAACGCATTTCAACGCACGCAGCGGAATTGCAGACGCTCATCACCAGCAACGGCGCGCAGGTCGATGCAATCGGTGCCACCAGCGACACGGCGCTGGGCAACATGAACCGCCTGCGCGAAGACCTGCCGGTGATCGCCAACGCGGCGCGCGACGTCGCCAATCAGATCGGCGGCGCGGGGCGCAATGCACAGGAACAGCTCGAACGAATGGTGTCGGGGTTCGAGCGGCTCAACACATTCGGCACAGCGAGCGAAGCTCAGGTGCGAAGCCTCGGCACGCGGGTGGGCGAGACCCTCACCGGGTTCGAGGATCAACTCGGCCGGATAGAAGCGCTGGTGGGCAAACGCTTCGTCGCATTGCAATCAGACGCCGAGGCCTATCGTGCGCAGCTCGACACGCTCGAGGCCGAGGCGCTATCCGCCCTGGGCGAACGCGCACGGCAGACATCTTCAGAAGCCGAGGCGCTCGCTGCGAAACTGCGCACCACAAGCGAAACGGTGCGTGTGCAACTTGAAGAAAGCATCGCCAGTCTGCACGCGGGACTGGTCGAAAAATTGCGACTGGTCGACGAAATCGACCAAGCAACCGGCGCTGCGTCGCAGAAGCGCATCGAACAGCTGCGTGCCGAAGTGGCTGACTTCGAACAGCAGATGGCTGAACGCAGCCTCGCGCTGGGCGAACAGATCGAACAGCGCCAGGCCGCATTCGAAACCCACGAAGCGCAGGCAAGCGAAGTGCTGGCACAGCGCCTTTCCGCCCTGGATGATGCACTTGCGCAGCGACGTGAAGCACAGATTGCCGATACCAACGAGTTGCTGGTTCACGGTGAGGCGATTGTCGCCAGACTCGATGAACTAGGACGATTGATGGATGCTATCGGCCAGCAGGGCGTAGCTGCTCGCGAAAGCCTTGCCGCGGGGCTTGGCTCGCTTGGCGAACAACTCGCGGAAAAGCGCGCCGCCCTCGCCGAAACAGAAGTACGGTTGTCTGCCCTGACGGAAAGCGGCATCCGCCTGCTGGAGATTATCCAGTCCGGCGCCCGCGCCACCCGCGAAGACCTGCCAGCAGCAATCGTCACCGCCCAGACCGCACTCTCTGCAGCCGAAGCACGGGCAGAAAATGTCAACCAGCTGATGCTGCAGTCAAGCCAGCAGGGCAGCGATCTGTCGGAATATCTACTTAACACTCGCAGCGAGATTGATGCGGCCGAAGGTGCGATTGCCCGGTTCAAGGATAAGCTTGCCGAAGGCAGCGAAGATGCCCTCGCCCGACTGCAAGGCTTGCGCGGCGGGTTTGCACGGCTGGCCGAGGAGAGCGGCGCGCTTGCCACCAGTTCGCAAGAGCAGCTCCGGGACGCGCTCGGCATGCTTGAAAACGCCATTACCCACGCGTTCGAAACGCTTGATCAGGGCGCGCGCGAAAAAACAATTTCCCTTGCCCAGACCATCGGGGGCGAGGCGGTAGAGGCGCTGGAGCGCAGCCTGCGCAGCGAGGCGGCAGCGACCATCGGCAAGCTGGAACAGGCAGCCGCCCATGCCTCGGGCGTTGGCAGGGAAGCGACAATCCAGTTGCGCGATCAGCTGGTGCGAGTGAACGAGCTCACCGGCAATCTCGAACAGCGCGTTGCCCACGCCCGCGAGCTGGCCGAAGAACAGGTGAACAACGATTTCTCGCGGCGGATGGCATTGATCACCGACAGCCTGAATTCGGCCGCGATTGACATCACGTCGGCGCTTTCGACCGAGGTTACGGACACGGCATGGGATGCCTATCTGAAAGGCGATCGCGGCATCTTCACCCGCCGGGCCGTGCGCCTGATCGACAATGGCACCGCCAAGGATATTGCTGCGCTTTATGGCGAAGATGAAACCTTCAAAGCCAACGTCAGCCGCTACATCCACGATTTCGAAGCGATGCTACGAGCTATGCTGTCCACCCGCGACGGCCACGTTCTGAGCGTGACAGTGCTGGGATCGGAGATGGGCAAGCTTTACGTTGCGCTAGCTCAGGCGATCCAGCGCTTCCGAAATTAACCCGCCGCAGCGGGCGGCTTGGGCAGAATGTCGATATCTGCGACCGTGATCCAGCCATAATGGTAATTGGCGACGAACAGGGCTGTCGCCAAAGCCGCTACCACCAATGCCCGTGCAGCAACCTTGGCCGGCCGGAAATCGACCGGGGCGCTTTCGGCTTGCCCCGGCACTTTTTCCACCCCTGCCTCATCAGCGGTACGAACACCGAATGGCAACATGACGAAGGCACTCATCACGAAAAACAGGAAGTAAATCGCTGCAATCGAAGTGATCTGCATCAGGCGGCAGCCCCGGGCATCACCACGCGGACCTGTGGTTTCTTCCCCGACCAGCGCTGCGCCGCACGCCGGGCGGCAAGCCGCGCAGCTTCGCGGATCACCGTTGTATCGCGCGCGTCCTTGCCCTTGAGCCGGTTGATCGCTGTCAGCACATCGCCGGATGCTTCTTCCAGAAACGCGGGCAGATCCTCATCGAGCGGCAGGCCGATTACCTCGATCACCGGCTTGGCACCCCGCGCAAGCACCACCACAAGCACGCCGTCTTGTGCGATCCGGCGGCGCATGGTGATCGCGTCGCCATTGGCAGGGGCGATGATATCGCCATCCAGCACCAGTCGGCCCGCGCGCACCTCGGCGAGCTTGCCAGGCTTGCCCGGGGCAAGGCGGACAATGTCGCCGTTCTTCTGCAGCACCTGCGATGGAATGCCGCTTTCCTTGCCGACCCGCGCCTGCTCGGCCATGTGGCGGATCTCGCCATGCACCGGCACCAGCACTTGCGGACGCAACCATTCGTAGAGCGCCTCCAGTTCGGGGCGCCCCGGATGGCCGGAAACATGGATGAAGGCCTGACGGTCTGTCACCATCTGGATCCCGCGGGCGGCCAGCTGGTTCTGGATCTTGCCGATCGGGATTTCATTGCCAGGAATCTGGCGCGACGAGAACAGCACCACATCGCCCGCGGCCAATTCGATCGGGTGGTTATTGTCCGCCATCCGGCCCAGCGCGGCACGAGGTTCGCCCTGCCCGCCAGTTGCGATGATCAGCACTTCGCCACGCGGGAGCCCCATTGCGGTATCGAAATTGACCGGGGTCGGGAAATCTTCAAGATACCCATTGTCCTGCGCCACATCGATAATCCGGTCTAGCGATCGTCCGGCAACGCAAATCTGGCGCCCGGTCTCGCGCGCAACTTCGCCCAGCGTGTGCAGACGGGCAACATTGCTGGCGAAGGTCGTCACGACGACGCGCTTGCCCTTGTGGCGCGCGACCTCTTCCATCAGCGCACGGTGAACCGCGCCCTCCGAGCCGGAGGGTTCGGGATTGAACACATTGGTGGAATCGCACACCAGCGCCAGCACGCCTTCATCGCCGATTTCGCGCAGTTCCTCTTCTGTCGCAGGCTCACCGATGATCGGTTCTTCGTCCAGCTTCCAATCGCCAGTGTGGAAGATGCGCCCGTGCGGTGTGTCGATGATCAGCGCGTTGCCTTCGGCGATCGAATGCGCCAGCGGCAGGTAGCTGACGGTGAACGGGCCAAGCTCGATCTCGCCGTGATCATCCTCGATAATGTTGAGTTCGACTTTACCCAGCAGGCCCGCTTCTTCGAGCTTGCGTGCCACCAGATCGGCGGTGAACGGCGTCGCATAAAGCGGCACGCCGAGTTCGCCCGCAAAATAGGGCACAGCGCCGATGTGATCCTCGTGAGCATGGGTCAACACAATCCCCAGCAGGTCTTTCGCACGCTCCTCGATGAAATCGAGATCGGCAAACACCAGATCGACGCCGGGATATTCTGTGCCGGAAAAGGTCATGCCCAGATCGACCATGATCCATTTGCCCTGACAGCCATAGAGATTGACATTCATGCCAATCTCGCCGGAGCCTCCGAGGGCAAGGAAAAGCAATTCGTCTTCCGGGGTAAAATCGTTTTTCACATTTTCTCTTACGTTGGGAACAGTCAGGCGGTTTCAGCCTGACGGGCCAGGATTGCGAGACCATCAAGAGTGAGATCTGCATCGACGTGATCGAAGATATCGGTCGCGTCATCGAACAATATGGCGAGTCCGCCTGTGGCTACAACCTTGGCCGGGCGACCGATCTCGGCTTTCATGCGTGCAACCATGCCCTCCATCATCGCGACATAGCCCCAGAACACACCGATCAGCATCTGATCTTCGGTGTTGCGGCCGATGACACTGCGCGAAGAAGGCGCGCGGATGGCGATGCGCGGCAGCTTGGCGGTCTTGCCGACCAGCGCATCGAGCGACAGGTTGATCCCCGGCGCAATCGATCCGCCTTTGTACGCACCGGCAAAATCCACTGCCTCGAACTTGGTCGCCGTGCCGAAATCGACCACGATCAAATCGCCGCCATATTTGTGATGCGCCGCGAGGATATTCAGCGCGCGGTCGGCACCAAGCGACGAGGGCTGATCGACATCAATCTCGAACTGCCACGCAGCCCTGCCCTGACCTGCAAACATCGGGGTGATGCCGAAATATTTCTGGCACAATACGGTAAGGTTATGATCGGCGCGCGGCACAACCGAGGCGACAATGATCTGCGTGATCGCTTCACGCGCCACACCTTCGATGGCGAGCAATTGCAGCAGCCACACCGCATATTCGTCACCCGTACGGCGTGGATCGGTGGCAATGCGCCAGCGCGCGCGGATGGTGTGCGTGCCATCCTCGTCATAAGTGAACAGGGCGAAGACGACATTGGTGTTCCCGACATCGGCAGCGAGCAACATTGGAGGCGTTCCTTTATTCAGGATATGTCGCCTGCGCGAATGACACGTTCGCTGCCATCCGCCAAGCGCAGCCGCAGGGCACCGTCGCTTTCTTCAAGCCCGGCAAAGGAGCCAGAGAGCCGCGACCCGTCAGTATCATGAACGGTCACAGGCGACCCCTGCGCATGGATCGAGGCACCGAGAAATCGGCCCAATGTCGCGCCCAGCCCGTGCATCCGCCAATCGGCAAGCCGGGCCGAAAAATGTCTTGCAAGGCTTCGGGCGAAATCTTCGGGCGGAAGGGGCGAGGCGACTTGGGCCAGCGCGGCGGTCTTGCGATCGGGCAAGTCGGGCGCGCGGGCGAGGTTGACCCCGATGCCTACCACGACCCGGCCTTTGACCATTTCGAGCAGGATCCCCGAAAGCTTGCCGCCGCCGAGCAAAACGTCGTTCGGCCACTTGAGCGCGAGGTCGTCCCTCTCCCCCAAAGCCTCGCCCGCTGCATCCCAGACGGCAAGTGCGGCGACGAAGCTGAGCGTAGCAGGAGGCGGGTCGCCCTGTGTCACCTTTACGGCACATGACCCCATGAAATTGCCCGCTCCATCGAACCATTCGCGGCCTTGCCGCCCGCGACCGGCAGTCTGACGCCGCGCCACCAGCCACCTGCCCTCCGGCCAAGCTTCACCCGCACGTATCGCGTTGGCGATATCGGCGTTGGTCGAGCCTGTTTCCTCAACCAGCGTGTTGACGGATGCGTCGATCAAACCGCGAGGAACAGCGAGGCAGCGGCCTTGTCGGCCAGATCGGTCAAGGAAGGCGTGAGCAGATAGCCCAGCGGCGAAATGATCAGGGCCGTCAGCCCCAACAGCGACCAATGCGCAGCGCCGCTCTTGCCCGTCACAACACCCGAGGGTGCGTCAAAAAACATCACTTTAACAAACTTGATGTAATAGAACGCCCCGATCACGCTGGCTGCAATGGCAATCGCGCCAAAGGCCACAAGGCCCGCTTCGACCGTCGCCTGAAACACCACGAACTTGCCATAGAAGCCTAGCAGCGGCGGAATGCCCGCAAGGCTGAACATGAACACCAAAAGCGCCCATGCAATCGCCGGACGAGTGACGGAGAGGCCACGAATGTCGGCGAAGGTTTCAAACAGCGCCCCATCATCGTCGCGAAGCATCAACAGCGCGGTGAAGCTGCCGATGCTCATTGCGACATAAATGAACAGATAAACGAGCATCGCGCTCGCACCATCGGCATTGGCCACTGCGAGGCCCAGCAGGATAAAACCGATGTTGTTGATCGACGAATAGGCCAGCAACCGCTTCAGGTTTTCCTGTCCGATTGCCCCGAGCGCGCCGAATATGATCGAAGCGAGCGCGGTGAACATCACAATCTGCTGCCAGGCGGGAACCTGCGCGCCGAACACTTCGAACACCACACGCGCGGTCAAAGCGACCGCGGCGACCTTGGGCGCGGTGGCAAAGAAGGCGGTGACGGGTGTCGGCGCACCCTCGTAAACGTCCGGCGTCCACATGTGGAACGGCACGGCAGACACCTTGAAGGCAAGGCCCGAAAGCACAAAGATAACACCGAACAGCGCACCCAGGCCCATTTCGCCAGTCAGACCGGCGCGAACAGCGGTGAAGCCCGTGCCACCGGTAAAGCCGTAGAGCAGGCTCATGCCGTAGAGCAGGATGCCCGAGGCCAGCGCCCCAAGCACGAAATACTTCAGACCAGCCTCGCCCGAACGTGTGTCGCGCCGCAGGATTGCCGCCAGAACATAGGCCGACAAACTGTTGAGTTCGAGCCCGAGGTAAAGGCTCATGAAATCATTGGCCGAAACCATGATGCTCATGCCGACCGCCGCGAACAGGATCAGCACCGGGTATTCGGCGCGCATGCCGCGTTCGACCCCGGCTGCCGCACTGTTGAAGAACGCAGGCGCGACCATCAGGGCAGCTATGGCGGAGAGGTAGATCAGCGCTTTGGCGAACAGCGCAAAGCTATCGATCTTGAGCAACCCGCCAAAGGCCAGCGTTGCCGGACCATCGGTGCCAAAATGCAGACCCGGTACCAGCAGAAAGCCGGCGACGAACAGTCCCGCAGCCGCTGCGATGGCGACTTGCCGCGCGGCCTTGTCGCCGCCCCATGCGGCAGCCAGCAGCAGCACAAGACCCGTGAAGCTTAGCAAGAGCTCGGGCAAGACGAGTGCAAAGGAGTGAGCGAAATCCATTAGTGCGCGCCCTCCTTGGCGCTCGAATGTTCTGGCATCGCATTGGCCGCCTCTGCCCGCGGAGCGCCCGCAGCCAGCGCTGCATCGCTTGCCGGGGCAGCAGCTGCAAGACGGGCATCGAGAACCGCAATATCGGCCCGCATCGGCGCGAGGAAGCTTTCGGGATAGACCCCCATCCACAACACAGCGGCCGCAATCGGCGCCATCATCACCCACTCGCGGGCACTGATGTCACGCATCGCGGCGGCATCCTCGTTGACCTGACCTCCAAACGCCACACGGCGATAGAGGTAGAGCATATAGGCCGCGCCCAATATTATCCCGGTGGTGCATATCAGCGCCACGAGGCTCGACGTCTGGTAGATGCCTGCCAGTGAAAGGAACTCGCCCACAAATCCGCTGGTGCCCGGCAGGCCGATGCTCGCCATGGTGAACAATAGGAAGAACAGCGCGTAATAGGGCATGTTGATCGCCAGCCCGCCGTAACGCGCGATCTCGCGGGTGTGGAGGCGGTCGTAGAGCACCCCCACGCACAGGAACAACGCGCCCGATACGAGGCCGTGGGACAGCATCACGATCATCGCGCCTTCAAGCCCCTGCACATTGAAAGCGAACAGGCCGACGGTCACGATCGCCATGTGCGCGACCGAGGAATAGGCGATCAGCTTCTTCATGTCGGCCTGCACCAGCGCGACCAGCGAGGTATAGACCACCGCGATCATCGACAGGGTGAATACCAGCCATGCGAACTGTGCAGAAGCCTCGGGGAACATCGGCAAGCTGAA
Source organism: Porphyrobacter sp. AAP60 (assembly GCF_001296025.1). Taxonomy (GTDB): domain Bacteria; phylum Pseudomonadota; class Alphaproteobacteria; order Sphingomonadales; family Sphingomonadaceae; genus Erythrobacter. Next base: position 636,947 of record NZ_LJHV01000002.1, read on the forward strand.
GCGGATGAAGCCGTAACCGCCGAGCTTCAGCAGCACGCCAGCCAGAATAACCGAGCCCGCCGTCGGCGCCTGCACGTGAGCATCGGGCAACCAGGTGTGAAGCGGCCACATCGGCACCTTTACCGCGAAGCTCGCAAAGAAGGCCAACCACAGCCACGTCTGCGCCCCAGGCGGGAAGCTGTATTGCATCAGTGTCGGGATGTCGGATGTGCCGGCTTCGGCCACCATCCAGAACATCGCGATCAGCATCAGGACCGATCCCAGCAGCGTGTAGAGAAAGAACTTGTAGCTGGCGTAAATACGATTGTCCCCGCCCCACACCCCGATGATCAGATACATCGGAATGAGGCCAGCCTCGAAGAAGACGTAGAACAGGAACAGGTCCTGCGCGGCGAAGGTGCCGATCATCAGCACTTCCATGAACAGGAAAGCGGCCATGTATTCACCGACGCGCTTCTGCACCGATTCCCAGCTGGCCAGAATGCAGACCGGCATCAGGAACACGCTGAGCACGATCAGCATCAGCGCGATCCCGTCGATGCCCAGTGCATAGCTGAAGCCTGCAAACAGGTCAGCCCGCTCGGTGAACTGCCACTGCGGGCCGCCGATCTGGTAATTGGACCACAGCACGACGCCCAGAACAAACGTAACAAGCGTCGCTCCGAGCGCGATCCAGCGGGCAGCATTGCCACCTGAAAACAGGCACGCGGCTGCCCCTGCCAGGGGCACGAGCATCATCAGAGACAGGATGGGAAGGCCTTCCATTACGAAGCGCGCTCCTAAAGCAAAACGAAGGTGATAGCGGCGACCAGCCCGAGCAGCATGATCAACGCGTAGGTGTAGACGTAGCCGGACTGGATCGACTTGGCGGCAACAGAGCCGCGCTCGACAGCCCAGGCGATGCCATTGGGGCCGAAGCGATCAATGATGCCGACATCGCCGATCTTCCAGAACTGCCGTCCCAGCCAAAAGGCCGGCTTCACGAAGATCGCGTCATAGAGCTCGTCGAAATACCACTTGCGATAGACAAAATTGTGCAGCGCCGGGAAGGTCGCGACGAACCTGCCGGGAATATCGGGCTTGGCGATGTAGGCCACGTAAGCACCCGCAAAGCCGAGCAGCATCACGATCAGCGCTGAATACTTTACCCAATAGGGCACCGCATGCATCGCGTGAATGAGGTTCTCGTTGTAAAATATCGAGCCGCCCCAAAAGGCCGCGCTGTCAAGGAAAGCGGGAGCGAAGACCTGCCCTGCGGCAATGGCACCAATCGTCAGCACGCCGAGCGGAACCAGCATCGACACCGGGCTTTCATGCGGGTGGTAACCGCCAGTGGTATCCTCGCCCGCATCGGCCGGGGTCTTGTGGACCGAATGCTGGATATGCTCGCTTTCGATCCAGCGCGGCTTGCCCCAGAAGGTCAGGAACATCAGGCGCCACGAATAGAAGCTGGTCAGCAGCGCCGCGCCCACGCCCAGCCAGAAGGCGGTCGTGGAAATCGCCGTGCCGCGCGCAAAGGCTACTTCGAGCACGGCATCCTTCGACCAGAACCCGGCAAAGCCAACGCCGAGGTGATAGACCCCCAGCCCGGTGATCGCCAGCGTCCCCGCCAGCATCGCATAGAAAGTGAACGGGATCGCCTTACGCAGGCCGCCGTAATAGCGCATGTCCTGTTCGTGGTGCATCGCATGGATCACGCTGCCTGCGCCCAGGAACAGCAGCGCCTTGAAGAAGGCGTGAGTGAACAGGTGGAACATCGCCACCCCGTAAGCGCCCACCCCTGCGGCAAAGAACATGTAGCCCAGCTGCGAGCAGGTCGAATAGGCGATCACCCGTTTGATGTCCCACTGAGTCGTGCCGATGGTCGCAGCAAAGAAGCAGGTCGCGGCTCCGATCACGGTGACTATCATCAGCGCGGTCGGCGCGGTTTCGAACATCGGTGAGAGACGGCACAACATGAACACGCCTGCCGTCACCATGGTCGCCGCGTGGATCAACGCGGACACAGGCGTCGGCCCCTCCATCGCATCGGGCAGCCATGTGTGCAGGCCAAGCTGTGCCGACTTGCCCATCGCTCCGATGAACAAGAGGATGCACAGGATATCCATAGTGTAGAGCCGCATACCGACGAAGGTGATCGTCGATCCGCTCATGCCCGGAGCCGCCGCCAGAATCTCGGGGATCGAGGTCGTCTGGAACACCAGATAGGTACCGAAGATGCCGAGCATGAAGCCCAAGTCACCCACACGGTTGACCACAAAGGCCTTGATTGCCGCAGCACCCGCACTCGGTTTTTTGAACCAGAACCCGATCAGCAGATAGGACGCAAGGCCCACGCCTTCCCATCCGAAGAACATCTGCACGAGGTTATCGGCGGTCACAAGCATCAGCATCGCGAAGGTGAACAGCGAAAGGTAAGCGAAGAAGCGCGGCTGATCCGGGTCTTCGTCCATGTACCCCCACGAATAGAGATGCACCAGCGCAGACACCGAATTGATCACGACCAACATGATCGCGGTCAGCGTATCGACCCGCAGGCTCCAATCGAAGCTCAGCGTGCCGCTTTCGACCCACTTGAGAACAGGCACGACTTCGGCGGTTTCAGTCCCGCCAAGAAAACCCAGGAAAATCGGCCAGCTCAGGCCTGCCGACAATAGCAGCGCGCCGGTTGTAATGGATTTTGCTGCCAGATTGCCCAGCATCCGGTTGCCCAGCCCTGCAATCAGGGCAGCCAGCAACGGCCCGAAAACGATGATAAGGATTTGCGTAGCCACCGGCGCTTACCCCTTCATCCGGTTGATATCGTCAACCGCGATCGAGCCGTGGGTGCGGAAATAGATCACCAGGATCGCTAGGCCGATAGCTGCTTCAGCCGCAGCCACGGTCAGCACCAGCATCGCAAACACTTGCCCGACCAAGTCCTGCATGAAGGCACTGAAGGCCACAAGGTTGATGTTGACCGCCAGCAAAATCAGCTCGACCGCCATGAGAATGACGATGACGTTCTTGCGGTTGAGGAAAATCCCCAGCACGCCAAGCACGAACAGGATCGCGCCGACGGTCAGGTAATGTTCGATGCCGATCATAGGTCGATCCCCTGCCCGATCTCCGGGTTCTTCATCACGGTTGCATCTTCGGGCCGGCGGCGGATCTGCTTGCCGACGTCCTGCCGCGCACGCGCGCCCGGCTTTGGCGGCTGGAAGGTCAGCACAATTGCACCGATCATCGCCACCAACAGGATGATCCCTGCAATTTCGAACAGCAGGATATACTTGCCATAGAGCAGCGCACCGAGTGCCTCGATGTTGCTCGTCTCAGCCGTCTGCATCGCACTGCCATCGGGTGAGCCGAGTGTAATTCCGCCCGCGTTGTAGGCGCCAACCGCCAGCAGCAGTTCGGCCAACAGAATACCCGCAATCACGAGCCCCAGCGGCGCATTGCGGCTGAAACCGGCGCGCATTGCGGCAAAGTCGATATCGAGCATCATTACCACGAACAGGAACAGCACCGCGACCGCACCGACATAGACGATCACCAGCAGCATCGCGATGAACTCCGCGCCCACCAGTACCATCAGGCCTGCGGCGTTGAAGAACGTCATGATCAACCACAGCACTGAATGCACAGGGTTGCGCGCCATGATGACCATCACAGCGCTGGCGACGACGATTGTCGCGAAGAAATAAAAGGCGATGGCCTGTATCATGATGTTACTCCGCCGATCCGCCGCCCCGAACAGTGTCGGAGCTCAGAAAGCGGCAATGTGATCCCTAGTCCAAGATTGGCCCCGGCATCGCGCCGTGACCGTGAATGCAATTGACCCCGTTTCCCTCGTCCGGCGCGCCCTAGCGGTAGGGTGCGTCGGCTTCAAGGTTGGCAGCGATAGCCCGTTCCCATTTGTCACCATTGCTGAGCAGCTTGGCCTTGTCATAAAGCAGCTCCTCGCGGGTTTCGGTGGCGTATTCGAAATTCGGCCCTTCGACGATGGCATCAACCGGGCAGGCTTCCTGACAGAAACCGCAATAGATGCACTTCGTCATGTCGATGTCGTAGCGGGTGGTGCGGCGGCTGCCGTCCTCGCGCGGTTCGCTCTCGATGGTGATCGCCTGCGCGGGGCACACGGCCTCGCACAGTTTGCACGCGATGCAGCGCTCCTCGCCATTGGGATAGCGCCGCAAAGCATGCTCGCCGCGGAAGCGGGGGCTGAGCGGAGCCTTCTCGAAAGGGTAGTTGATCGTCACCTTGGGCTTGAAGAAATACTTCAGCGTCAAGGCGTGCGCCTTTAGGAATTCCCAGAGGGTGAAGCTCTTGATGAGGTGAGTGACGGTGGTCATGAGGCTGGTGCCTCCTCGCGCTTGGTCACGGTGCAGTTTCCAGTAATGGTTTGCGGCTCGCCCGTTTTGGGTTTGCCAGTGATACCGATGGCGCTCGTCGCTGCCTCGGCAACATAATCAGTGATTTCGAGCTCGACATCGAATTCAGGAGATGTGAGCTTGATGTAAAGACTTTCGGGCAGGCTATCGAAAACCTGACGCACCCGCATTTGCGGTGCGATAACCTCGCCGTCGCCAGTTACACTGTACAGCGTGAGGACATTGCCCTGATATTCGGCTGTAACTTCTTCGGCTGGGGCGAACACCTCGATCGACGCCGTATCGGCACGGCATTCGAACATCAGCCCGCCCATGGCGGCAGTCAAAGCCAACAACGCGCTCATCCGAAATGCCCCGTCGCCATCAGATAGCCGCTGGTCACCGCGACAAACACAAGGCTCATCGGCAGGAACACCTTCCACCCGAGGCGCATCAACTGATCGTAGCGGTAGCGCGGCACGGTCGCCCAGATCCAGCTGAACATGAAGAAGAACATGAAAGTCTTGAGCAGGAACCAGATGATCCCAGGCACCATGTAAAGCGGCGCCCAGTCGATCGGCGGCAGCCATCCGCCCCAGAACAGCAGCGTGTTGAGCGAACACATAAGCAAAATGTTCGCATATTCGCCAAGCCAGAACAGCGCGAAGCTCATCGAGGAATATTCGGTCTGGTAACCTGCGACGAGCTCGCTCTCCGCCTCGGTCAGGTCGAACGGCGCGCGCGCGGTTTCTGCCAGCGCCGAGATGAAGAACACCACCCACATCGGAAACAGCAACGGATGCACGACATAGGCGTTTATGAAGCCGAGGCCGAAGCCCTGCTGCGCGTTGACGATCCCACTCATATTGAAGGTGCCGGCAAACAGCACCACGCACACCAGCACAAAGCCGATCGAGACTTCGTAGGAGATCATCTGCGCAGAGGCGCGCATCGCCGAGAAGAACGGGTACTTCGAGTTTGACGCCCATCCGCTCATCACCACACCGTAAACCCCCATCGAGGAGATCGCGAGGATGTAGAGCAGGCCCACGTTGATGTCGGCCAGCACCATGCCTGCATCGAACGGGATAACCGCCCACGCGGCCAGCGCCACGGTGAAGGTGATGATCGGCGCGAGCAGGAAGATGCCCTTGTTCGCGGCGCTCGGGATGATAGTTTCCTGCAGGAACACCTTCAGACCATCCGCGAATGATTGCAGCAGGCCAAACGGTCCGACCACGTTCGGCCCGCGCCGCATCATGATCGCGCCCAGCACCTTGCGGTCGACATAGATGACCATGGCAACGCTGAACATTACGAGCAGCGAGATCACGATGATCCCGGTCAGCGTTGCAACGGTCCAGGCCCATTCGTAAGGGAGGCCGAGAGATTGGAAGAAGGCGGTCACTGCCGGGTCTCCAGGAACCTGCGGAAATAGGTCAAGGCTGCGGCAGCCATGAGCAAGAAGCTGCCGTGGAACGCCTGAGTCGTGAAGTTCTGCCCATTGGCAAGGGCATTAAGCAGAACAAGCACGAACACTCCGATGAGGATCGCCGGGGTCAGATCGACCACCCTGTCGACAAGACGGTTCATTCCGCTGCCTCCTTCACCTCGGCCCCGTGCAGAAGTTCATCTGAACAGCGCTGCATCACGTCGCTTGCGCGGGCAATGGGGTTTGTGAGGTAGAAGTCCTTGACCGGGTAGCCCGTGACTTCGCCTTCGGCCTTGGCGCCACTGCTCGCCTTGGGCAGCGCGCCGTAATCTGCGAGGCCTTCTTCGCCCAGTGCTGGCACGGCAGCGATCATTCTGGCTTGAAGCTGGTCAAAGCTATCGAAGCCGACAGTGACACCCAGCGCATCGGCGAGAGCACGCATAATCGTCCAGTCTTCTCGCGCGTCGCCGGGAGCAAACACGGCTTTTTCTGCGAACTGCACTCGGCCTTCCGCGTTCACGTAAGTCCCGTCCTTCTCGGCATAGGATGCGCCCGGCAGAATAATATCCGCGTGATGCGCGCCCTTGTCGCCGTGATGGCCGATATAGACCTTGAGGCTGCCAGCATAGGGCGCGTAGTCCATCTCATCCGCACCGAGGCTGAGCAGCACTTTCGGCGAAGCAGCGGCGATGTCGCCCATCCCGCCCGGAAGCGCGAAGCCGAGCATCAGCGACGCCATCCGTGCAGCCGAAATGTGCAGCACGTTGAACCCGTTCCAGTCCTCACGAACCAGATTGAACTTGTCGACCAGCTTGAGCGCCGCCGGAAGCGCGCCCTTGGCCAGCGCCGCCGCGCCGAGGATCACTGCCGGACGCTGTGCCGACTTCATGACGTCACCCAATTCCTTGGGCACGCGGTTGAGGATCTTCAGATCGGAGCCGAGGAAGGTCGCCGGATAGGTCGGATCCCATTCGGGGCCGATGATGTAGACTTTGGCCCCCGCCTTCACCGCCTTGCGCAGGCGGACGTTGAGCAGCGCGGCTTCCCAACGGACATTGCTGCCGATGATCAGGATCGCGTCAGCCGTCTCGATCCCGGCAAAGGTCGAGTTGAAGTTCACCGCTGCCAGGTTCGACACGTCATAGGTCATGCCGGTCTGGCGCGCTTCGGTGAGCTGCGAACCGCAGGCATTGACCAGCGCCTTGGCGGCAAACATCGTCTCGGCATCTAGCAGGTCGCCCGCCACTGCCGCAATGCTGGCCTTGTCGCCTTCCAAAGCGCCAGAGATCATGCCGAAAGCTTCGGCCCAGTCGGCAGGCTGCAACCGGCCATCGCGACGCACCCACACGCGGTCGAGCCGGCGCTTGGTCAGCCCGTCGACCTGATAGCGGCCCTTGTCCGACAGCCACTCTTCGTTGACGTCGTCATTGATGCGCGGCAGCGCGCGCATGACTTCGCGGCCCTTGGAATGGAGCGTGATGTTCGCCCCCACTGCATCCGACACGTCAATGCTGAGCGTCTTCTTCAGCTCCCACGGCCGCGCTTCGAAGGCATAGGGCCGCGAGGTCAGCGCACCGACCGGGCACAGGTCGATCACATTGGCGCTAAGCTCATGCGCAGCCGCCTGCTCAAGGTAGGTTGTTATCTGCATGTCCTCGCCGCGGAACAGCGCGCCGATTTCGTCCACGCCCGCGATCTCTTCCGAGAACCGTACGCAGCGGGTGCAGTGGATGCAGCGGGTCATGATCGTCTTGATCAGCGGGCCCATGTATTTCTCGGTCACCGCGCGCTTGTTCTCGTGATAGCGCGAGCCGCCGCGGCCATAGGCGACGGCCTGATCCTGCAGATCGCACTCGCCGCCCTGATCGCAAATCGGGCAATCGAGCGGGTGGTTGATGAGCAGGAACTCCATCACCCCTTCACGAGCCTTCTTGACCATGGGGCTGTCGGTACGGATTTCCTGACCGTCAGCCGCCGGCAGCGCACAGGAGGCCTGCGGCTTGGGCGGCCCGGGCTTCACCTCGACCAGACACATGCGGCAATTGCCCGCGATGCTGAGCCGTTCGTGATAGCAAAAGCGCGGGATTTCCTTCCCCGCCAGCTCGCACGCCTGAAGCACAGTCGCGCCCGCCGGGACTTCGATCTCCTGACCGTCTACGGTGACTTTAGGCATTACTTCACCTCTACGCCGGCTTGGGCATACAGCCGCGCGACATCATCAGGCAGTGGTGCGCGGGCAAACTTACTGACATTCGACCTTCCCGGATTGCCCCATGGCGTCCTTCCAAGCATGTGCCCAACGGGCGCAAGTGCCAACCTAAGCAACTGGCCAGAAACTTCCTTTCCGTCGCGCTGGGCCACCGCAAGCGACAGCATCGCACGGTGAACGACCAGGTGAGGAAGGAGCGCCGGTTGCGAAATCACATGAGCCCGCTGCAAGGCGTTCCAGGCGGCGTCGATATCACCTGCCGCACGCGACGCTGCCGCTCGCGACAAAGCGTTCGTGATCTCGTTCTGCATTTCAGACGTCAGCTTCACTCGGCCGCCTCCGCAAACTGGGCGTTGTGCTCATGAATGCGCCGCTCAAGCTCAGGCCGGAAGTGGCGGATGAGGCCCTGGATCGGCCATGCCGCTGCATCGCCCAGCGCGCAGATGGTGTGGCCTTCGACCTGCTTGGTCACTTCGTGCAGCATATCGATTTCCTCGATCGCCGCATCGCCGGTCCGTAGGCGCTCCATCATGCGCCACATCCAGCCCGTGCCTTCGCGGCAGGGGGTGCACTGGCCGCATGACTCGTGCTTGTAGAAATAGCTGAGGCGGCTGATCGCGCGGACGATGTCGGTCGACTTGTCCATCACGATCACGGCAGCCGTGCCGAGGCCCGAGCCCAGTTCCTTCAGCCCATCGAAGTCCATCGGCGCGTTGCGGATCTGCGCGGCAGGGACCAGCGGCACGGATGATCCGCCGGGGATCACCGCCAGCAGATTGTCCCAACCGCCGCGAATGCCGCCGCAGTGCTTTTCGATCAGCTCTTCAAAGCTGATGCTCATCGCTTCCTCGACGACACAGGGCTTTTCCACGTGTCCGCTGATCTGGAACAGCTTGGTGCCCTTGTTGTTCTCGCGCCCGAAGGAGCTGAACCACGAGGCCCCGCGCCGCAGGATCGTCGGCGCGACGGCAATGCTTTCCACGTTGTTCACGGTGGTCGGGCAGCCATAGAGGCCCGCGCCCGCCGGGAACGGAGGCTTCAGACGCGGCTGGCCCTTCTTGCCTTCAAGGCTTTCGATCATCGCGGTTTCTTCGCCGCAGATGTAAGCGCCCGCGCCGCGGTGCATGAAGACGTCGAAATCATAGCCCGAACCGCAGGCGTTCTTGCCGATCAACCCGGCTTCGTAAGCCTGATGGATCGCGGCCTGAAGCACCTCGGCCTCGCGGATATATTCGCCGCGCACATAGATGTAAGCTGCCCGCGCACGCATCGCGAAGCCGGCAACCAGTGCGCCTTCGACCAGTTTGTGCGGATCGTGACGCAGAATCTCGCGGTCCTTGCAGGAACCGGGCTCGGACTCGTCGGCGTTGATGACGAGGAAGCTGGGCCGCCCATCGCGCGATTCCTTGGGCATGAAGGACCACTTGAGCCCCGTGGGAAAGCCCGCCCCGCCGCGTCCGCGCAGGCCGCTGGCCTTCATTTCTTCGATGATCGTATCCGGCCCGCGTGCAAGCAGCGCCTTGGTGTCGTCCCAATCGCCACGCGCCTGCGCTGCCTTCAGGCCCCAATCCTGAAAGCCGTAAACGTTGGTAAAGATGCGATCCTTATCGCCAAGCATCACTGCTTTCCTTGCTGTTTGGCACGCTTGAGGCGCACCAGCGAAATAACCTGAAACATCAGGCCCAACCCCATCAGGATCACGCCCATGTTGATCTGCCCGGTCGCACTCAACACCGCACCAATCGCAAAACCTGTCAGACCGAGTGCGACGAAGGCGAGCGTCACCGGGTTCATCCAATCGCTCCCGATTGCCACAGGCCTGCTAACACCGCGATGATGAGCAGGATAACCCCCACGCGCACCAGACCCATCAGCACCTTGTAGGCGATGAAGGCCAGCAGCAGCGCGCCGAGGATGGAGACGACTTCGGTCACCATTCACCCCGGTAATCGTGGTTCTCGCTGACCATCTCTTTCAAGGTGGTCGGCCCGCCCGAAGGCTCCGACGTATGACGCCCCGGCTCCTGCGTGCCAGCCTTGGGGGTCTCGCCCGCCACCAGCGCATCAAGCACTGCATCGAGGCGTTCCGGCGTCAGGTCTTCGTAATTGTCATCGTTGATCTGGACCATCGGCGCGGTGGCGCAATTGCCCATGCATTCGACTTCGGTCAGGGTCCACAGGCCATCGGCGGAGACTTCACCCTTGGCCATCCCGCGCTTTTTGCAGGCGGCGATGATGTCGTCGCTGCCGCGCAACATGCAGGGCGTGGTGCCGCACACCTGCACGTGGAATTTGCCCACCGGCTTGAGGTTATACATGAAGTAGAAGCTGGCGACTTCAAGCACGCGGATCACCGGCATCCCGAGATATTGCGCCACATACTCGATCACCGGCAGCGGCAACCACCCCTGCGTATCGGTCTCCGCACCGACCTGCCGCTGGGCGAGATCGAGCAGCGGCATCACCGCCGAACGTTGCCGCCCTTCGGGATATTTGGCGATGTGCCAGTCGGCGGTTTTCTGGTTCTCCGACGTCCACGCGAACGCGCTCCAACGGGCGCGCAATTCAGGGGTGTCGGGTGCGGGGGTACGGTCAGCCATTATCTGTCACATTCACCAAAAACGACATCAATCGCGCCCAGAATGGCGGTCGCGTCGGGCAGCATGTGGCCCTTGGACATGAAGTCCATCGCCTGGAGGTGAGAGAAGGCCGTGGGGCGGATCTTGCAGCGGTAGGGCTTGTTGGTGCCGTCGCTGACGAGGTAGACGCCGAATTCGCCCTTGGGGCTTTCGGTCGCCACATAAACCTCACCCGCGGGCACGTGGAAGCCTTCGGTATAAAGCTTGAAGTGGTGGATCAGGCTTTCCATCGACTGCTTCATTTCGCCGCGCTTGGGCGGCGAAACCTTGCCGTCGGTTGAGGCAATCGGCCCCTGCGGCATGTCGCGCAGACACTGGCGGATGATCTTCGCGCTTTCATAAACTTCCTTCACGCGCACCATGAAGCGGTCATAGCAGTCCGAATTGGTGCCGACCGGGATGTCGAATTCCATGCGGTCATAGACGTCGTAAGGCTGGCTCTTGCGCAGATCCCACGGGATGCCCGCCGCGCGGATCATCGGGCCGGAGAAACCCCATGCCACCGCATCATCGCGGCTGACCACGGCGATATCGACGTTGCGCTGCTTGAAGATGCGGTTGTCCATCACGAGGCTCATCGCGTCTTCGAACAGCTGGAAGAAGCGATTGTCGAGCCAATCGCCGATATCAACCAGCAACTTTTCCGGCACGTCCTGATGGACGCCGCCGGGACGGAAATATGCGCTGTGCATCCGCGCGCCGCTCGCCCGCTCGAAGAAGTTGAGGCAATCCTCGCGCAGATCCATGATCCACAGGTTCGGCGTAAACGCGCCGACATCGAGGATGTGCGCGCCCATGTTGAGCATGTGGTTGCAGATGCGGGTAAGCTCGGCGAACAGCACACGCAGATATTGCGCGCGGATCGGCACTTCGAGGTTCAGCAGCTTTTCGATGGCAAGCACATAGGAATGCTCCTGCGCCAGCGGAGAGCAGTAATCGAGCCGGTCGAAGTATGGCAGTGCCTGCAGATAGGTCTTGTGCTCGATCAGCTTTTCGGTGCCACGATGCAGCAGACCAATATGCGGATCGATCCGCTCGATCACTTCGCCGTCCAGTTCCATCACCATGCGCAACACGCCGTGCGCAGCAGGGTGCTGGGGACCGAAATTGATCGTGTAGTTGGAGATCACCTCTCCATCGGTGGTGGGCGATTCTTCGAGTTGCATGCTCATCGGCCGCCCTCCTTCGAGGTCGCATCGGGCGCAGGCGGTGCGTCCTTGCCGCTGCTCTTCTGATCCGGGGAGCCGGGCGAGACGGGCTTGCTCGCGGCCTCGTTGGCCTTCGCACCAGCACCGGTATCGGATGGCTTCTCGGTTACCTTGGGATCAGCAACGGACGGGGTGCCACGTGATTTTTCATCACCCGGCAGATCGTAATCCGCGCCCTCCCAAGGGCTGAGGAAATCGAAGCTGCGCATTTCCTGCGCGAGTTCGACCGGCTCGTATACCACCCGCTTTTCCTCCTCGGAATAGCGCAGCTCGGTGTAGCCTGTCAGCGGGAAGTCCTTGCGGAACGGGTGCCCTTCGAAGCCGTAATCGGTGAGGATACGGCGCAGATCGGGGTTGCCCGCGAAGGTCACTCCAAACATGTCGAACACCTCCCGTTCCAGCCAGCCCGCATTGGGCCACAGCGTGGTGACGGTCGGCACAGGCGTGTCTTCGCTGGCAGAGCACTTCACCATGATGCGGTGGTTCTTCGTCAGGCTCTGGAGCATATAAACTATCTCGAACCGCTCGGGCCGAGAGGGGTAATCGGCGCCAGCGATTTCCATCAGCTGCTGATAGGCATGATCATCACGTAGCGTTTCGAGCACGCGTGCCATCGAATCCCGCTGAACGCGGAAAATCACTTCGCCATGCGTTTCGGCAGCGCCGATCAGCCACACGCTGATGCTTTCGCTGATCGCGTCAATCACGCCCTCGTTGGACGCGAACTTCGGGGCGGAATGGAGTACAGCCACAGCCCTTACCTTTCGATGGTGCCCACGCGGCGGATTTTCCGCTGCAACTGCATGACGCCGTAAAGCAACGCCTCCGCAGTCGGAGGGCAACCGGGGACGTAGATGTCGACCGGCACGATCCGGTCACAGCCCCGCACCACCGAATAGGAATAGTGGTAATAACCGCCGCCATTCGCGCAGCTGCCCATGCTGATCACATATTTGGGATCCGACATCTGGTCATAGACCTTGCGCAGCGCCGGAGCCATCTTGTTGCACAGAGTACCAGCGACGATCATCACGTCAGATTGGCGCGGGGACGCGCGCGGGGCAGCGCCGAAACGCTCCATATCATAACGCGGCATGTTCACGTGGATCATCTCGACCGCGCAGCACGCGAGGCCGAAAGTCATCCACCATAGCGATCCTGTGCGCGCCCACTGGAACAGATCCTCTGTCGACGTGACGAGGAAGCCCTTGTCATTCACTTCGGTCTGAAGAGCGGTGAAATAGCTCGCATCGGGCTGGCGCACTTCGCCGCCCTTGGCGGTGGTGAGCGCGGAAATATCGGGCAAACCTTGGGGAGGAGTAACGATGGTGTTCATTCCCAGTCCAACGCTCCTTTCTTCCATTCATAAGCAAGACCGACAGCGAGGATGAACAGGAAGACCATCATGCCGCCCCATCCGATCCAGCCCGTTTCGCCAAGGCTGACAGCCCAGGGAAACAGAAACGCGGCTTCAAGATCAAACACGATAAAGCTGATCGCCACGAGGTAAAACCGGACATCGAACTGGCTGCGCGCATCTTCGAACGCCGGAAAGCCGCACTCGTATTCCGAAAGCTTTTCAGCATCGGGGTTGTGCGTGCCGGTAAGGCGCGACACCGCCATCGGCGCAAATACGAACAGCGTCGAAAGCCCGAAGGCAACGAGCACGAATAACAGTATCGGCAGATACTGGCTGAGGTCGATCACGACGTTGTCCAAGCTATTAATCCCGCTCGTGCCCCTAAGCCTGTCGGACGCAGGGTGCAAGCCTGCGACTCGGTCAAAAGTCCCTAGTGGTGTTGCAGGAAATCGAACATACGTTGCGGCGGGCCGCCCACTTGGCGCGGCCGCGCCCGCTTATTTCATCATGTTGGACGCAGCTTTTTCAGTCGCCTTGCCATAGGGCGGTTTCAACCCACCCAGCTTGGCAATGTCGATCTTAGGCTGGTGATAAACGGCGCGGGCATGGCTGAATTCGCGAAAGCCTTCGACCGCATGGTAGCTTCCCATTCCTGACGGGCCGACCCCGCCGAATGGCAGGTCTTCCATCGAAACGTGGAACACCACATCATTGGTGGTGACGCCGCCGGAAATCGTCCGGGTCAGCACACGCTCCTGCTCTCCCTTGTCTTCGCCGAAGTAATAAAGGCCGAGCGGGCGATCATGCTCATTGATATAATCCACAGCCTGATCGACCGATTTGTACGTCATGACCGGAAGAACCGGGCCAAAAATCTCTTCCTGCATTGCTGCCATGTCATCCGTGACATTGCGCAGGATCGTGAGCGGCATCTTGCGCTGGTTGGCGTTGCCGAAATCTTCGCCTGCCGGATTGACCTCGATCACCTCGGCACCCTTGTCGCGGGCATCGGTGACCAGACCTTGCAGCCGCTCGAAATGGCGATCCGATACGATCGAGGCGTAATCGTCATTGTCGAGCAGGCGCGGATACATCGCGCTGGCCGCGCCGACTACACCGGCAACGGCCTCGTCCTGCTTGTCTTCGGGAACTATAAGATAATCCGGCGCGAGGCATATCTGCCCGGCGTTGAGCATCTTGCCGATTGCTATCCGTTCCCCCGCCTTGGCGAAATCGGCGCTGCGGCCCATGATCACAGGCGACTTTCCACCCAGTTCAAGCGTTACCGGAACAAGATTGGCAGCGGCGGCCTGCATGACGCGGCGTCCGGTCGCGGTCGATCCGGTGAAGACCAGATGATCGAACGGGAGCGAGGAAAACGCTGCGGCCACTTCAGGGCTGCCAGTAACCACCGCGACTTCTTCGGGCGCGAAATATTCCGCTGTCAATTGCGCCATCAACTCGCTGGTGCGCTCGGTGAATTCGCTGGGCTTGATCATCGCCCGGTTGCCCGCGGCCAGCACCTGCATCAGCGGACCAAAGGCGAGTTGCACCGGGAAATTCCACGGGCTGAGAATACCGATCACGCCCTTGGGTTCATACCGCACCTCGGCCTTCGCACCGAGCAGGCCGAGCGGGAATTGCACCTTGCGCTTGTCCGCCTTGGCCCAGCTGTCGATGTGCTTCAGGGCATGATTGCCCGCCCCCACTGTGGCGGCGATATCCGTCAGCATCGACTGCGCATGGGAACGGCTGCCGAAATCTGCGCTCATCGCCTTGGCAAATTCATCACCATGATCTTTCACCAGCGCGATGGCGCGGCGAATGCGGTCCTTGCGCTGTGACAAGGGTTCGGGGCGCGAGGCGGTGAAGGCGGCGCGTTGGCGCGCAAGCAGGGCTTCGAGTTCTTCGCGGCGATCATCGGCCATGTCATTCTCCCGTGAGACATAGATGCGTTTTGATTTGCCATTCGTCTTCGCGCAAAGCCGCACGGCTGACAAGCTTGTTGCCCTGTCCTGCGCGCAATTGCCAATGCCGCATCGCAGCATTAGAGCCTGCCGCAGACATTCTGCCCCGATGGAAGGAACCCCACCATGAGCCAGCTCTCCCCCGCCGATCCGATCGTGATCCTGTCCTACGCCCGCACGCCGATGGGTGCGATGCAGGGCGCATTGGCCGATGCCAGCGCAACCGATCTGGGCGCGGTCGCCGTGAAGGCCGCAGTGGAGCGCTCTGGCGTTGCGGGTGCGGATGTTGATCGTGCCTACATCGGCTGTGTGCTTCCCGCCGGACTTGGTCAGGCCCCGGCGCGTCAGGCTGCGATCAAGGCGGGGCTGCCGCTCAGCGTGCAGGCGACCACCGTCAACAAGGTGTGCGGCTCCGGCATGCAGACCGTGATCATGGGTGCCGAGGCGCTTGCCAGCGGCACGATTGATGTTGTCGTTGCTGGTGGAATGGAGAGCATGACCAATGCCCCCTACCTGCTCAAGAAGCACCGTTCGGGCGCGCGGATGGGTCATGACACCGCCTATGACCACATGTTCCTCGACGGCTTGGAGGATGCCTACGAGGCAGGCCGGGCCATGGGCACCTTTGCGCAGGACACAGCGAACGCTTACCAGATGACCCGCGAGGACATGGACGCCTACACCATCGAATCGCTCGCCCGCGCCAACCGCGCGATCGCCAGTGGTGCCTTTGCCAACGAGGTGGTGCCTGTGACCGTCTCGACCCGCGCTGGCGATGTGGTGGTCGAACAGGATGAAGCCCCCGGCAAGGGCCGCCCCGACAAGATCCCGCAGCTGAAGCCTGCCTTCGCCAAGGATGGCACGATTACCGCCGCCACCTCCAGCTCGATTTCGGATGGCGCCGCGGCGCTGGTGCTGACCCGTGCGAGTGTGGCCGCCCACAAAGGCCTCTCCCCCGTAGCCCGGATTGTCGCCACCGCCGCTCATGCCCAGGCACCTTCAGAGTTCACTACCGCGCCGATCCCGGCAATCCAGAAGGTGCTCGACCGTGCAGGCTGGAGCGTCGACGATGTCGATCTTTTCGAAGTCAATGAAGCCTTCGCCTGCGTGGCGATGTTCGCGATGCGCGATCTCGGCATTCCGCACGACAAGATCAACGTCAACGGCGGCGGCACTGCGCTTGGCCACCCGATTGGCGCCAGCGGCGCTCGAATCATCGTCACCCTGCTCGGCGCGCTGAAGGCGCAGGGCAAGACAAAGGGTGTGGCCTCGCTTTGCATCGGCGGCGGAGAGGCCACTGCGGTAGCAATCGAACTGATCTGATCAAAGTGAACGCCGGGCGGGGATCACTCGTCGCCCGGCAGCGCTTCTGTGCCCCACAGGCGGTCGCGTGCGATCCAGCCCTTGCGGCCGGCTATATCGACTTCGCACCATGCCTCGCGGCAGCGCAGCAGCGCGGCGACAACGCCCGGCTGGGCGCGCCATTTGAGCGCGGATGCCGCAGCACCTTCCGCCCGCACATCGGCCAGGCCTTCGCCTGCAACCAGCACCCACCGCGCCGGATTGAGCTGGCTTGATGCGATCCAGCCTTGCGTACCTTCGGGATCCTCCACCAACCGCCAGCCTTCGCGCACGCGCACCACCTTCACCGGCAGGCCCTTGCGCTTGTAGACCCATTCGATCGGGTATTCCTCGCTCGGACCCACGCGCATGCGCACTTCATCATAACGCAGCGAAGCCCAGTATGGCAGCGCCCGATCCTGCGCGGCGAGCGGCGCGGCGAACATTGCAGCCAACGCGATCAGCATTGCGAGAAGTTTGCGGAATTCCAACATGGCCGAAGCGATAGCGCCTCCCAGCCAGCGGATTCAAGACCTCTATGCCGGATCGCTGCTTGACCGCGCCGCCCCTCTGGCATTAGCCGATGCCCATGCCAGAAACCCGCCCCCCGCTCGAACGCCCGCGTGTGATCGTCACCCGCCATCTGATGCCCGCAGTCGAGGAGCGAATGCGCGAATTGTTCGATGTGGTGCTGAACGAAGCCGACGTGCCGCTGACCCGCGAACAACTCGCCGCCGCGATGCAGGATTGCGATGTGCTGGTGCCGACCGTGACCGACCGCATCGATAACGATCTGATCGCGGGCGCAGGCAAAAGGCTGGGCCTGATCGCCAACTTTGGCGCTGGCACCGAACACATCGATCTGGCCGCCGCCGCTGCGCGGAAAATCCTTGTTACAAACACCCCTGGCGTTTTTACCGATGACACAGCCGATCTGGCCATGGCCGGGATCATCGGTGTTCCGCGCCGTATCCGTGAAGGCACAGCGCTGGTCCGCCGGGGCGAGTGGACCGGTTGGGCACCTTCGGGCCTGCTCGGCAGGAAGCTGGCGGGCAAGGTGCTCGGGATCATCGGTATGGGCCGCATCGGCCAAGCCGTCGCCCACCGCGCTCGCGCCTTCGGGCTGGAGATTGCCTACTGGGGGCGCAAGCCTCTGCCAGAGTCGCTGGAGCGGATGCTGGGCGCGCGCTATGTTGCCGATGTCGATGCGCTGATGGCCGAGGCTGATATCCTCACTCTGCACTGCCCGCTAACCGATGACACGCGTCATCTTGTTGACGCACGCCGGATCGCGCTGATGAAACCGGGCAGCAGCATCGTGAACACCGCGCGCGGCGAGCTGATCGATCAGGAAGCGCTGATCGCAGCGCTGGAATCAGGCCACCTCGCAGGCGCGGGACTGGACGTTTACCCTGACGAACCCAACGTCGACCCGCGCCTGATCGCGCATCCCAATGTGATGACACTACCCCACATCGGCAGCGCCACAGCGGAGGGGCGCGAGGATTCGGGTCACAAGGTGATCGCCAATATCCGCATGTGGGCCGACGGGCACCGCCCGCCCGATCAGGTGCTGACTGCGCTTATCTGAGCCCTGCTTTACAGCGGCGCGGTTCGCGGCATATTGGTCGCCATGACGAGGCCTTCCATCGCCAGCGATCTGTGCACACAATGCGGATTGTGTTGCAACGGCGCGCTGTTCGATTTCGGGCCGCTAGCATCTGAAGAAGTGCCCGGTGCCCGACGCGACGGGCTTTCAGTGCTTGAAGACAATACCAAATACGGTTTCGCCTTGCCCTGCCCTGCGCTCGAAGCAGCTACCTGCCAGGTCTATTCCACTCGCCCTCAGACATGCCGTGCATTCCAATGCAAACTGCTGCGCGCAGTCGAGGCCGAGGACACTACGCTGGACGAGGCCACACATATCATCATCCAGACCCTTGCAGCCCTTGACGAGGTAAAGCAGCAGCTTCCGCCGAATTCATCACTGACCGATGCCCGCCGCTGGAGACGGGAAGAGGGGGAGGCTGGCGCGACCGCCACCCTCACCGCCTCGCCCTACCTGATGATGGCGCTGGGAATGCTTGATTTGATGCTTGACCAGCATTTCCGCAAGGCGACCGAGCGGCAGGTCATGCCGCGCGCCTGATCAATCGCCCGTCAAAATCCGCTCGACCAACTCGCCTACGCTCGGCGTGTAGCCGTTGGAGAAGAACGGATCGGTCTTGAACCGGTAGGCAGCATGGCCCGCGAAGGCGAGATTGTTGTCGGGATCGTCACCATGGGCGATGTCCTGCAAGGTTTTCTGGATGCAGAAGCTGCGCGGATCGGCGAGGCGCCCGGTCGTGTAGTCGTCGTGGTCCTTCCAGCTTGAAAACGCGCAGTGCGACAGGCAGCCCATGCAATCCTGCTGATCCTTGCGGATCGTGTCGCGCGCTTCCGGTTCCACAAAGACGATGGTACCGTCCGGCGTCTTGAGCGGTTCGGTATGACCAGCGCGCATCCACATTTCAGCCTTGGTCTTGTCTTCCGGCTTCACCCAAAAGCTGCGCGCCTTGCCGTCTTCGCCAAGCTGGACGGTGCCTTCTTCCTCGCCGCGCTTGAAGAACGGGATCTGGCGTTCCGAACGGTGCATCAGATCATAAAGGAACGGGGTCTTGACCGCGCTTGAATAGAAGCCCGTGGGCGAGAACTTGTGCAGCAGCACATCGCCCGGCTCGACTGTGCGCAGCAGGTCTTTCCAGATCTGCGGGATCGGGCTTTCCTGCGTCACTAGCGGACGCGTGCCGAACTGGAAGGCGATCTTGCCGAGTTCGGGATTGTCGATCCAGTCGTTCCATTCGCGCAGGTACCACACCCCGCCCGCCATCACGATCGGCACATCGTCGGACACACCTTCGGCCCGCATCATGTCGCGCAGCGTCTTGACGCGCGGGTACGGGTCTTCGGGCTTGGTCGGGTCTTCGGCGTTGGACAGGCCATTGTGCCCGCCCGCCAGCCAGGGGTCTTCATAGACCACCGCTGCCATCAGATGCGGCACCTTGTGATAGGATCGCTTCCACAGCGCGCGAAACGCCCGGCCCGAACTGACGATCGGCAGATAGAAGACGTCGAACCGCTCCGCGATTTCGGCGAGCTTGTACGGCATGCCCGCGCCGCAAGTGACGCCCGTCACCATGCCGCGGGTATTTTTCAGCACACCTTCTAGCACGGCCTGCGCCCCGCCCATTTCCCACAGGACATTGATGTTGATCGCGCCCTTGCCGCCCGAAAGCTCGTAAGCCTTCTTCACCTGCGTGGTCGCGCCATCAATGGCGTAGCGGATCAATTCCTGATGCCGTTCTTCGCGCGTGCGGCCGTGGTAGACCTGCGGGATCGGGTTGCCATCTTCATCGTAGCTGTCGGCGTTGACGGCACTGACTGTGCCGATACCGCCTGCTGCCGCCCATGCACCGGAGCTGGCATGATTGGTTGCCGATACGCCCTTGCCGCCTTCGACCAGCGGCCAGACTTCACGCCCGCCATAGATGATCGGGCTCAATCCCTTGAACAATGAAAACTCCCTTTCACGCCGTCCCATGGCGCGCATTCTTGCGTTGACCACATAGTGCCGAGTTACGCACGCCGCAACGATTGAGACGACGCGGCACTAGCCAGCGTTGCAGGGCCGGATGGCTGAGGGTTTGGTGCGCGCCTTGCCGCGTTCGAACCGCGCGAAATAGCCTTTGATATCAGGTCGCTCAATGTATTCCACGAGCACGTAGCCGATCGCCTCGAATTCGCAGAACAACAGATTATGCGGCAAGCCGTGGCGCCCGACTGCGGTTTCGCTTTCCACGACAATAATCTGCCCGCCAGCATTCAAAGCGGGCCACATGTTCCACAAAAAGGCATAGGGTTCAGTGACTTCATGGTACATGTGCACCATGAAAATCCGGTCGAAACTGTCGGGCGGCAGTTGCGGATTATCCGCATTTCCGGCCTTGATCGAGATGTTTTCGAGCCGCTCGCGCTCGATCCGGCGACCGAGGCGGTCCAGTGCTTCGGGATCGATGTCCTGCGCCAAAACTCGCCCGTCCTCGCCCACACGCTCGGCCAGGCGCACGGTATAATACCCCTCGCCCGCGCCGATATCGGCCACGGTCATCCCGGCGCGGATGTTTGCGAGATCCATCACGACCACGGCCTCGTTGCGCTCGTCACGGGCATCTTCATTGGAAAACTGGTTGGAGACGACCTCGACAATCGGACGGTCAGGTTCAGGAAACTCCAACGCAGTCTCGGGCCGGTCAGCAGCAACCGGCATCATCTGTTCGCAAGCGGCCAGCGCCAGCGCGGCAAAGCTCAAACCGCCCGATCCCAGAACGCGGCCCAAAACCATGCCTATTCCACGTCCTCGATTTCGACCTTCTCGCCCGTCACCCGCTGGGCAAGAGCAGCCGAAATAAACGGATCAATCGCCCCGTCCAGCACTGCATCGGGCGCCGTCGAGACCACTCCGGTGCGCAGATCCTTGACCATCTGGTACGGCTGCAAGACGTATGACCGGATCTGGTGGCCCCAACCAATCTCGCTCTTTTCCTGATATTCGCCCGAAGCCGCCGCCTCACGGGCGCGCATTTCAGCCTCGTAAAGCCGTGCCTTCAGCATGTTCATCGCGATTTCGCGGTTCTTGTGCTGGCTGCGATCCTGCTGGCTCGCGACCACAATGCCCGAAGGCTGGTGGGTAATGCGCACGGCAGAATCGGTAGTGTTGACGTGCTGGCCACCTGCGCCCGATGCGCGGTAGGTATCGATCTTGAGGTCTGCCGGATTGATGTCGATCTCGAAGGAATCGTCGATGACCGGATAGACCCACACGCTCGAAAAACTGGTGTGGCGGCGGGCGGAACTGTCATACGGACTGATCCGCACGAGCCGGTGAACGCCGCTTTCGGTCTTGGCATAGCCATAGGCACCGTCGCCCTTGATCAGTAGCGTGGCCGATTTGATGCCGGCCTGATCGCCGCTCTGATACTCGACCGTTTCAACCTTGAAACCGCGCCGTTCGGCCCAGCGGCCATACATGCGGAACAGCATTTCGGCCCAATCCTGGCTTTCGGTGCCGCCCGCCCCTGCGTGGATTTCAAGGTAGGTGTCGTTGCCATCCGCCTCGCCCGAAAGCAGCGCCTGCACCTTGTCGGCATCTGCGCGGTCGGCAAGGCGCTCCAGCGTGCGCAAGCCATCATCGACGATGCTGTCTTCGCCCTCGGCTTCGCCCATTTCGATGAACTCTACCGCGTCGGCCATTTCGGCGGCGATTTCATTGACGGTATTTATCGCGGTTTCGAGCGTCTTCTGCTCACGGCTGATCGCCTGCGCCTGCTTGGGGTTGTCCCACAGGGTCGGGTCTTGAACACGGGCGTTCAATTCGTCGAGGCGACGCAGCGCGCGGTCCCAGTCCAGCGACAGGCGCACCAGCGCCAGCGCCGCTTCAACCCGGTTGATATATGCCTGGCCTTCGGCCCGCATGGTCTATCCTTCAGTCACGCTCAAAAAGTCGGCCCCGCTTAACGTCGGCGGCGCGATTGTAAAGCACGAGCGCCCGTTCACGCCGTGCATCTTGCCTTACTTTTCGAGAGCCCGCACCGCGGCGAGTGTCTTTTCCACATGGCCGCGATAATCCGCATTGGAATGAACCGCCACGATCTTGCCATCACGGGCAATCACATAGGAGGTGCGGTTCGATAGGCCGGAACCGCCCATTGCAACATCATAGGCGGCGATGACCTTGGGGCTGGCAACGCCGACCGGAAAGGCATCGCGGCATTCTTCGCGGCTGAAGCGCTTGAGCGTTTCGATATCGTCGCCCGACATGCCGATCACGCTGGCGCCTGCTGCCTTGAACTGCGGTATTGCCTCGGCAAAGGCATTGGCTTCCAGCGTGCAGCCTTGCGTGAATGCCTTGGGGTAGAAATACAGCACAACCGGTCCCTTGGCCAAGGCGGCGGACAGCGTGAAGCCGAACTCTTTGCCTGCCAAGGCGGCGCGCGTAGCAAAGGCGGGTGCCTTTTCGCCGGCAGGCAATTCAGCAGCGGCAGGGGTCGCGGCAAAAGCAAGCGCCGTAGCGGCCAACAAGATGGTGTGTTTCATGTCAGGCAAACCCGTGATCGGCAGCGTGGTTCCGGCAACCGCTCAATATACCCCGCCCTGCTGCTCGACAAAGCTGGGCGGCCGTTCTTCGACCGGATCGACCACGGCGCTTTCGGCATTCCGGCGGCCGGCACGGATCAATTCAAGGATCTCGTTGCGCTTGGAAGCGATGGCGTCCTGCCGAGTGTAACGTTCAGGCTCGGAGTCGGGCTTGAAAGCTTCCCAGATGGTCGCCGATCGGGGATCATCGGTGGGCCAGCCATCATACACGCGCTTGCCCGAGCTGCGATCCACCCGCACCATCCGCACGCCCTCTGGAGCGACTGCTGGCAGATCGGACCACCTCGGCTTGGTTTTTTCGATTAGGCTTTTGATGATTGGCGCGGAAATGGTGCCGCCAAAAGCATAGCCACCCATGTTGCGCGGCTGGTCAAAACCCACATAGGCGCCCGCGATCATCTGCTGGGTGCCGCCAATGAACCATACATCCTTGGGCCCGGTGGTGGTGCCCGTCTTGCCGAACAATGGCAGATTGAGAGGGTTCAGCACCGTCGCCGTCCCTCGGCTTACCGCGCCGCGCAGCATGTGCATGACCTGAAAAGCGGTGCGCGCATCCATCGCCTGCTGACCCTTGATACCAAGGCGCGGCATCGCCTTGCCGTCCCACTTCGGCATCGAACATCCGCGACAATCGCGGTTGTCGGCACGCCAAACGACCTTGCCCCGGCGATCCTGCACGTAATCGATCACAGTGGGCTGGTTCAGCCGCCCGTGGTTGGCCAGCGCGCTATATGCCGAAACCATTTTCACAAGGGTGGTCTCGCCCGCCCCAAGCGCAGTCGAGGGATAGGCCGGAAACTTGCCGATGCCGAGCTTTTCGATACCCTTGACGACATTCGGCATGCCCGCGCTCATGCCGATCTGCACGGTCATGATATTCTGCGACTGTTCAAGACCATACCGCATCGGGAACTGGCCGGCGCGTCCGCCGCGGATGCACTTTTCGCCAAGGTTTGCGCCCTGATAGTAACAGAACCGCGAGTTATCGATCTGGGTCGAAGGGGTCATTCCGCTATCCAGCCCAGCCGCATAGACGAACGGCTTGATAGTCGATCCCGGCTGGCGCATCGCTTGGGTCGCCCGATTGAAATCGGAAATGCGGTGATCGAAACCGCCCTGCATTGCCAATACGCGGCCCGACTGCGCGGATTGCAACACCAATGCGCCTTGCGCTTCGGGAATGGTGCGCACCTGCCAGCCATCGCCAAGCGGGCTTGCTGCGATCACGTCGCCTGCTTTCAAAGCATTGGGCAACCCGCTGAGAGGTGATTGGCTGCCATCGGCAAAACCGATCTGCGCGGATGATCCGCTGCGGCTGGTGACAACGCCGACCCGCCAGTCGCGATAATTCACGCCGAGCGGTGAACTGGCCAACTGACCGGCCCAATTGCCCGCGCTCACATCGATAGTGGCGATCGGCCCGCTCCAACCGCGTCCGCCGTGATAGCGCAGCAGGCCTTCGCGCAACGCGTCGCGCGCAGCGATTTGCATTTCGGGATCAAGCGAAGTGCGCACCCACAATCCGCCCGCATAAACGCTGTTGCCGCCATCCTCGGCAGTTTCGCCGAATCGCTCGATCAGCTCGCGGCGCACTTCTTCGAGGAAATAACCAGCATCGACGCTGCGTTCGCTGCGCTGGGTGACGAGGCCCAACGGTTTGGCCGCAGCAGCCCGACGATCAGAGCCGGTTATGAAGCCATTGGCTTCCATCTGCCCCAACACAAAATTGCGCCGTCCAAGCGCCGCCTGTTCCTGACCCTTGCGCCCATACCGCTCCGGCGCTTTGGGCAGGATGGCCAGGAATGCCATCTCGTGCAATTCGAGATCACCGACATCCTTGTCGAAATAGGCCCGCGCGGCGGCCTGCACGCCAAAGCTGCGCCGCCCTAGCGGAATCTCGTTTAGGTAGAGTTCGAGGATCTCCTGCTTGGTCAGCACCTGTTCGATGCGGCCGGCGAGGATCATTTCCTTCAACTTGCGGGTGACCGAATATTCATCGCCCAGAAGCAGGTTCTTGGCGACCTGCTGGGTGATCGTGGAACCGCCAACGGCGCGCTCGCCCGAGCCCATCTTGCTGGCATAATCGAACACCGCATTGGCCGTGCCGAAGAAATCGACACCACCATGGCTGAAGAAGGTCTTGTCCTCGGCGGAAAGATAGGATTCGATCAGCTGCTCGGGGAAATCGGCATATTGCAGCTGCACCCGGCGTTCGCGGGCGTAGGAGTGGACGATTTCGCCGTCATTGCCGCGCACAACGGTCGGCAACGGGGTTTCGTAAGTCAGGAGCGCCTCTGCCTCGGGAAGATCATTGGCGAGCCAGACAAACACCGCGATCCACAGCGCCACGACCGCCCCGAAGGCAAGCGCGATCAGCTTGAACCAGAGGCTTTGACGCCATTTTTCGGCAAACCACGCCGCAGCGCCGCCGACATCGCGGTTGATGCGGTAACGCAGGTAAGCCCAGTTGGTGCGGGCTTCGGTGACAGGGCTCTGCTCGGTCATGGGCGAGGCGCAACTAGCACGCAGGTGGCAGACATTGCTAGCCGGTTTCCATTCCTATTCCCCGTCCATGCCAGTATCGGCGCGGCGCGCGAAATAGACGCGGATCGCACGGGCAAGAACGGCGGCGTACTGCGCCCGTCCTTCCTGTGTCGTCAGTCGCGCCCGGTCAGACCGGTTGGTGACAAAGCCGCTCTCAAACAGAACCGAAGGCACATCAGGCGCGCGCAGCACTGCCAGCGCCGCCGAACGGCGCGGCTGGGGCACAAAGGCGAGCCGCTGCTCGCCTTCTCGCAGCACAAGACCGGCAAATTCCAAAGCGCTTTCCTGCGTGCGTTGCTGCGATAGTTCGACCAGAATCGCGCTGACCGCCGCGCTCGCTCCGTCGATGGCGATGCCGTTCAGCCGGTCGGCATCGTTCTCGCGCGCGGCAAAGCGCGCCGCCGCCTCGTTCGATGCCTCGTTCGAAAGAGTGTAGACGCTCGCCCCGCTGACATCTTCGCGCTCTCCGGCAGAATCGGCGTGGATCGAAACGAACAGGTCGGCATTCAGTTGCCGCGCGATTTCGGGGCGGTGCGGCAGTGGCAGAATGCGATCATCATCGCGCGTCAACGCCACGCGGATGCCGCCCTGCTGCAGCAATTCGTCTCGCAGGGCGATCGCGATGGCCAGAGTGATGTCCTTTTCATTGATCTTGCGCCCTTCCGGGTCGGTGCCGATCGCGCCGGGATCGCGCCCGCCGTGTCCGGCATCGATCACCACCAGCGGCCGCGCAGGATCATCAGGCCCGGCGACGGGCGGTAATTTGACCGGGTCGGCTGCTTCATCCACCGCGAAGCGCAGCACATAGTCCCGGCCCCATTGCGGAACGGGGATCATCGTGCCCGACGCAGCAGCCCCGCCCAGCAACACGGCAGGCACCAGCAATACGATCAGCAGCAGAGTGCGAAAGCTCATTATGGCAGGTTGCTTACGTTCTAGGCATGGAGAAACGCAATAGAGTTGCGGGGTTTGCCCCACAGTGCTAGCGATAGTGCCAGAGGGGCTGCAATCAGGCGTATGTGCGTCATGGTCGCCAGCCTCTTGTGCCGGATCGCACCGTTTCCTTCGGTATCCGGCCAAGAACAGGTTGATGCAGTGACGAGACGTTTTTCCCCGCAAATCAGCATGATGCGCAACTTGCGCTTTATTGCTGTTGCGGGCCAAAACGCGGCCCAAGGTTCGCCAACGCGCCGCACGTCCATCAATGCAGACACGAGCTTCGCGCTGATTGCCCTTTGCGGGCCCGGCGCGACAATCCCTTCCGGCGCAGCCTTCGGTCACGCCGGCCCATCCCACATTTTGCGCTCCCTTGATGCCCCGTTGCGGGCACGGCCGGGCGCATGGAGACTATTCAATGACAACGCGCATGCTCATCGATGCGCGCCACCCGGAAGAAACCCGGGTGGCGGTTCTCACAGGCAACCGGATTGAGGAATTCGATTTCGAATCTGCCGAACACAAGCAGATCAAAGGCAACATCTACCTCGCCAAGGTAACCAGGGTCGAACCTTCGCTGCAGGCAGCGTTTGTGGATTTCGGCGGCAATCGCCACGGTTTCCTCGCGTTCAGCGAAATTCACCCCGACTACTACCAGATCCCCAAGGCTGATCGCGACGCGCTGCTGGCTGAAGATGCCGAAGCTGCCGAAGAAGAAGAACGCCTGCGCGCCGAGGAAGAAGACGAAGGCATCTCCCCCGGCGACGAATATGACGCCGAAGACGAAAGCGGCGGCGCACTTGCCGAAGACATGGCCGAAAACGGGGTCGAGGAAATCGACACTTCCGACAAGGATAATGTCGCCACCATCGAAGATGGCGCGTCGGATGATGATGGCGGTGATGACGACAGCGGCGATGACGACAGCGGCGATGACGACAAAACCGGCGAAGAAACCGGCGAAGACGGCGAACAGGATCGCGGCCGGGGCCGCCGCGGACGTCGCCGTCAGGGCAGCAGCAAGGGCAATGGCGGGGCCAATGGTTCAGGCCGCAGCCGCGCCAAGCAGGTCGACGAAGTGCGCGCCAAGCGTCAGGAACTGCGTCGGCGCTACAAGATCCAGGACGTAATCCAGCGCCGCCAGGTATTGCTGGTGCAGGTCGTGAAAGAAGAACGCGGCAACAAGGGCGCCGCGCTGACAACCTATCTCAGCCTTGCCGGGCGTTATACCGTGCTGATGCCGAACAGCACCAGCGGCGGCGGGATCAGCCGCAAGATCAGCTCGACTAGCGATCGCAAGCGTCTGAAAGACATGGTCTCCGATCTCAAGCTGCCGCGCAGCATGGGTCTGATTGTGCGCACCGCCGGTCTCAGCCGCACCAAGCCCGAGATCAAGCGTGACTTCGATTACCTCGCCCGTGTGTGGGACGAAATCCGCGAAAAGACGCTCGCCTCGGTCGCACCGGCGCTGATCCATTCGGACAGCGACCTGATCAAGCGCGCAATCCGCGACATCTACAACAAGGAAATCGAGGAAGTCGTCGTCGAGGGCGAGGATGGCTACAAGTCGGCCAAGGCCTTCATGAAGCTGCTGATGCCCAGCCACGCACGGCGGGTAAAGGCCTATTCCGATCCCGTCCCGCTGTTCCAGCGTTACGGTGCGGAAGACCAGCTGCGTGCAATGTATGACCCGATGGTGCAGCTGAAATCGGGCGGCTATCTGATCATCAACCCCACCGAAGCGCTGGTGTCGATCGACATCAACTCCGGGCGTTCCACCAAGGAACACGGGATCGAAGCGACCGCGCTGCACACCAATCTGGAAGCGGCCAAGGAAATCGCCCGCCAACTGCGCCTGCGCGACATGGCCGGTCTGGTCGTGATCGACTTCATCGACATGGAATATTCGGGCAACGTCCGCAAAGTCGAAAAGGCGATGAAGGACGCGCTGAAGAATGATCGCGCCCGCATCCAGGTGGGCCGCATCTCTAGCTTCGGGCTGATGGAAATGAGCCGCCAGCGCCTGCGCACCGGCGTGCTTGAAGCCACCACCCGCGCCTGTCCGCATTGTGACGGCACCGGTCTTGTCCGCACAGCTTCTTCGGCCGGGCTTTCCGCCTTGCGGCTGATCGAGGACGAGGCAGCGCGCGGCAAGGGCACGCTGATCCGTCTGGCGGCAAGCACCGAAGCGGCGATCTATCTGCTGAATGAAAAGCGCGCCGATCTGGTCGAGATCGAACAGCGTTATGGCGTCGCTGTCGAAGTGGTGCCCGAAGGCGAGGATGAAGGCGCGAAAATGAGCGTCTCCAGCGCCGGACCGCGTCCTGCCGAGGCGCCCAAGTTTGAGCCGATCATCGATGATGACGAGGACGAGGAGCTCCCGGAGGAAGAAGAGGATTCTGCCGAGGAGGAAGAAGAGCAGCGCGAGCCGCGTGCGCGCCGTGAACGCCGCGATTCGGCCGAGAGCGATGACGAGGCGGGTCGCAAGAAGAAGCGCCGCCGCCGCCGTGGCGGTCGCAATCGCAGCCGTGGTGACCGTGAAGACGGCGCTGAAGGCGAAGGCGAAAACGACGCAGCAGGCGACAATGACGACGGTGATGCCGGTGATGACAACGCCCAAGCCGGCAACGAAGCACAGCAGGCCGATGGCGATGATGGCGCAACCGATAGCGAAGGGCGTCCCAAAAAGCGTCGCCGCCGCGGTGGTCGTGGCCGCAAGCGCCGCTCGGACGAGGGTGCTGAGGGCGAAAACGCCGATGGCGAACCGCAGGATCGCAGCGATGACGGCAGCAATGACAGCGGTGATGACAATGTGACCACCGCTGAACCGGAAGCCGACACCGTCCCAGCAGTTGAAGCCGAACCGGTCGCCGTGGAAGAAGCCCCTGCCGAAAAGCCCAAGCGCAAGCGGGCCCCGCGCAAGACCAAGGCGATGCTGGCCGCAGAAGCCGAAGCTGCCGCCGCGGCCGAAGCAGAAGCTCCGCCGATCGCCGAAGCCCCTGCCGAGCCAGAAGCCGTTGCTGAAGAAGCTCCGGCAGAAAAGCCCAAGCGCAAGCGGGCTCCGCGCAAGGCCAAGGTGGCTGAACCGGCTGCAGCGGAAGTCGCGGAAATCCCTGTGCCTGAAGCTGAAACAGCTACGCCCGAGCAACCGACTGCCGAAGCGCCGCCCCAAGCGTCTGCAGACAGCGACGGCAAGCCGCGCCGTGGCTGGTGGCAACGCACTTTCGGCGAATAAGCCGGGCCTGTCTGGCTAACAGAAGATCACGGGGCGGGAGCAGGCAACTGCTTCCGCCCTTTCTGTGCCCCGCCTATCGTCAGGCGGATTTACGGGCGATGCCCCACTCCATCCACCCGGCAAAGCGCGGCGCCTTGGGCGTGTAGCCCTGTCCCAGCGTTTCGACCGCAAAACCTGCGCCTTGCCAAGCGCCGGCGATCGGGCGGGTCAGGTGGCAACCCCCGGCAAGGCGTTTCCACACTGGCTCGATCCGCTCCTGCCATCCGCGCACGCCATCATCAGGCGCGCGGCCATGTTCGAGAAACAGGGCCTGCCCACCGGGACGCAGGATGCGGCGCAATTCGCGCATGACCTGCGCCGGATCATCGACCGAACACAGGGTGAAGGTGCACACCACGCAATCGAAACTGGAATCGATGAACGGAATTGCCTCGCCCCGCCCCTGTCGCAGATCTGCCACCCAGCCCATTGCCTGTGCTGCCTCCCGCGCGCTATCCAGCAGAACGGCATGAGGATCGATCCCGGCGTAGGATGTAATCGCCCCCGGATCATAAAAGGCATGGTTGATCCCGCCTCCACAGCCCAGTTCGAACACATCGCCGCGGGCCAGCGGTACGACGGCGGCGCGCCGCTTCATCACTTGCCCCTGCGAACAGGCGCAGGTGATCAGACGCGGCATGACCTTGGCTTCGTACCAGTTCCTGATTCCCATCGCGATTTGCTCCCCCCGCAAGCTTCTCACTCAACCTAACGATGCTTGGCGCGGCAGGGAAACAGGCTAAGACGAGAGCATGACAACAATTCCGGCAAACCGCCCCGCCTTTCGCTTCCACCCCCTGCTCTGGGCAGGTGCGGCGGCAATGCTGCTGGCTCCTGCCGCAGCGATGTTGCTGACCAAGGAGATGAACTGGGGCTTGGAGGATTTCGCTGTCTTCGGGTTGATGTTGACGGTGTTTAGCCTGTCGATCGAAGCCGCCTGGTACGGGCTAGACACCCGGTTGAAACGGTTTGGTGCGGCGATTTTCGCGATTCTGGTGTTCCTGATCGTATGGGCAGAGTTGGCGGTCGGCCTGTTCGATTAGGGCTCAACCTCGGCGCCGCGAAAGTCGAAGACCCGTCCGGATTGCTCTGGGCCAAGGCCCGCCAGAACAGCCAAAAGATTCTTCGCTGCCTGCCGCGGCGGGGTCAATTGCCCGTCCGGCAATCCGGTCTGGAACGGCGCAGACAGCGCACTGTCCACCGTGCCGGGATGCAATCCGACAATCACGCTTTCCGGGTGAGTGCGCGCCATTTCCAACGCGAAGTTCTTGAGCAGCATGTTGAGCGCCGATTTGCTCGCGCGGTAAGAATGCCACCCACCCAAACGATTATCGGAAATCGAACCGACACGCGCCGAAAGCGCTGCGAACAGAGATGGCTCACCGCGCGGCATCAGGGCCAGCATATGCTTGGCAACCATCGCCGGGCCGATTGTGTTGAGCGCAAACACCTGCGCCATCACTGCCGGATCAAGCCGCTTGTATGTCCGTTCAGGCCCGGTGCCATCGGGCAATGTCAGAACGCCGGTGGCACAGATGATCCATTCGGGCGGGTCGCTTCGCATCACATCGGCGGCGGCGGCAATGCTGGCTTCGCTGGCGAGATCGAAGGCGAAGGGCCGGATGGCGCCGCCCTCTGGCCCCTCCCCGCTGCGCGATCCGGCATAAATCGTTTCGCACCCACCTTCGGCGAGCGCTTCACACAGCGCCCGGCCAATCCCGCCCGAAGCGCCGAACACTGCGGCTTTGCGCGGCCAAGGCTTTACGCTTTTCGATACTTGTCCCGTCTTCGTCATGGTGCTGAAGCGCCCAGGCACGCCGTTGGTTCCGGGTACCTCCGATGCATTCAACCGCCCCGCTCAACCAGTGTGCGAAACCGCGCAACATCGATGCCGCTGCACCGGGTTGCGTGGCCGGACAATGGCGCTAGATAGGGTGCAAATCAAAACGGGATCAGTTCATGGCAACCTTCACTCTGCCCAAAAACTCCAAGATCAACAGCGCCGGCAAGGTGCACAAGGCCGATGGCGGCCGCGTGAAGGCATTCAAGGTCTATCGTTACGACCCTGACAGCGGCCAGAACCCGCGTTATGACAAGTTCGAGATCAATCTCGACGAATGCGGCCCGATGGTGCTGGACGCGCTGTTCAAGATCAAGAACGAGATCGACCCGACCCTGACCTTCCGCCGTTCTTGCCGCGAAGGTATCTGTGGTTCGTGTTCGATGAACATGAACGGCAAGAACGGCCTCGCCTGCACCACGGCGATCGAGGATCTGAAGGGCGAAATCCGCATCACGCCGCTGCCGCATATGGACGTGATCAAGGATCTGGTACCGGACTTCACGCATTTCTACGCGCAATATGCCTCGATCCGGCCATGGTTGCAGACTGTCACGCCGACCCCTTCGGGCAAGGAGCGGCTGCAGTCGCCCGAACAGCGCGAACAGCTTGATGGTCTGTACGAGTGCATCCTGTGCGCCTGCTGTTCGACCGCTTGCCCGTCTTACTGGTGGAACAGCGATAAATTCCTCGGGCCGGCGATTCTGCTGCAGGCCTATCGCTGGCTGGCAGACAGCCGCGACGAGATGACCGGCGAACGGCTCGACGATCTGGAAGATCCGTTCCGCCTGTATCGCTGCCACACCATCATGAACTGTGCGAACGTATGCCCCAAGGGCCTTTCACCGGCCAAGGCCATCGCCGAAACCAAGAAGATGATGGCTGAGCGGACCATCTGATCCGGTGGCTTTGACAGACGATGTTTTCGAGCATGGGCCAGACCCGGAGAATCCCGGCTGGCGGCACTGGAACCTGAAGGATCCGACACTGTTCAACGGCGCGGTGATGGGCAAACTCATCACCCGCGTCGATCCGGACGGGCCAAATGGACGTCGGGCGCGGCTGCGGATGTTTCCCGAGCGTCGGCATGAAAACCTGCAAGGCATCATCCACGGCGCGGTGACGCTTGCGCTGATCGACATCTCCATGTTCGTTACCATGCACACCATCGGCAGCGGCAACGCCGGACCCTCGGTCACGCTGGAGCTTTCGACCCAATTCGTGGGTGGCGGCGATCCGGCACGGCCTCTGGACGCCGTGACCGAGATCGTGCGTGAGACCGGCAAGCTGGTGTTCGTGCGCGGTATGGTGGAGCAGGAGGGCGATATTGTCGCCAGCTTCTCGGGCATCGTGCGCAAGATGCAGCCGCGCCCGTGAGCGGGTTGCTGGCGCGCTATGACGCGCTGATCGCCAGCGGAGAACTGCGCGCCGATCCTGACCAGCGCCGTGCAGCGGAACGGCTTGATCAATTGCAACGCGAACTTGAGGCACCGCAGCCCAAAAAAGGCCTTTTCGCTCGCCTGACGGGCGCTGCTGCCTCGGCCGAACTTCGTGGAGTTTACCTTTGGGGCGGGGTCGGGCGCGGCAAATCGATGTTGATGGACCTGTTCATCGAAACGCTCGGCATCGAGGGCAAACGCCGCGATCACTTTCATTCTTTCATGCTGAACGTCGACCGCAAGATTGCCGAAGCACGCAAGGCCGAACTGAAAGACCCGCTGGTTGCCGTGGCAAAGCAGATGGCCGAAGAAGTCCGCTGCCTCGCGTTTGACGAAATGGTGGTGAACAACACTGCCGATGCCGCAATCATGGGCCGGTTTTTCACCGCGCTGATGGAGAATGGCACGGTTGTCGTCACCACCAGCAACCGCCCACCGCGCGATCTTTACAAAGACGGGCTGAACCGTTCGCTGTTCCTGCCCTTCATCGAACTGGTGGAAAGCCGCATGGACGTGCTGAGCCTGAACGGCCCGACCGATTACCGGCTCGACCGGATCGGCGGACTGGCAACCTGGCACGCGCCGATGGGCGATGCTGCAACCGCGCAGGTGCGCGAGGCGTTTTTCCGCCTGACCGACTTCGAACCGGAAGATGCAGCCCACGTGCCCAGCGGCGAACTCGATCTGGGCGGTGGGCGCACTCTCCATGTGCCCAAATGCCTGAAGGGCGTGGGCGTGTTCAGCTTCAAGAAGCTGTGCGGGGAAAATCGCGGGGCGGCTGATTATCTCGCGATTGCAAGGGCGTTTCACACAGTGATCCTCGTCGGCATCCCGCGCATGGGCCCCGAGAACCGCAACGAGGCAATCCGCTTCACGAAGCTGATCGACGCGCTTTACGAACATCGCGTGAAGCTGTTCGCCACTGCTGCGTCCTCGCCGGAGGAATTGTATCAGGCAGGCGACGGTGCATTCGAATTTGCGCGCACGGTCAGCCGGTTGAACGAAATGCAGTCCGATGGCTACATGGCGCTCGGCCACGGGGCAGAGGCTTAGGCGCTCAGCCCAAGCCGCGTGAGCGACTTTTCCAGCATCAGCAATTGCCACAGAGTGCGCGAATGGTCGGCGCGGCCTGCGATGTGGGCTTCAGCCATCGCGGTGATCGCCTTGGGCTGGAAAAATCCGGTTTGCGCCAGACTACCCGATGCGATTCCCCGCGCAGCGCCTGCCAGCGGCCCCCGCAGCCAATCGGCGATCGGGGTGACGAAACCCTGCTTGGGCCGGTAGAGGATATCTTGCGGCAGATAGCGTTCGAGCGACTTCTTGAGCAGGTATTTGCCGGTGCCGCCCTTGACCCGCATGGCTTCGGGCAAGCGCGCGGCGAACTCCACAAGGCGATGATCGAGCAGCGGCTCGCGTGCCTCAAGGCTTACCGCCATGCTGGTGCGATCAACCTTCGTCAGGATATCGCCCGGCATCCAGAAGGTGAGATCGGCATATTGCGCCCGGTCGAGGCCGGAGCGTCCCGGTGCGGCGCGCATCAGCGCGATCAGCTCATCCTCGCCGCGAAAACCTGCAAGACTGGCCGCAAAGCTATCCGAATAAAGCGCAGCCCGCGCTTCGGGCGTGGTGACAGAAAGCCCACGCGCGTAGCCCGCCTCGCCGCTTTCGGCGAGCGCCAGCAGAGTCGTCTTGGCGCGCAAGGGACGCGGCGCCCAATCGGCTTTGGGCCATGCACGGCCCAATGCGCCGAACAGCGAGCTGCGCAGGCCTGCAGGCAATACCGATCGAGCGCGTTCTTCGTGGTGGTGGAACACCTGTCGCCGGTAACCGCCAAACGCCTCGTCCGCTCCGTCCCCCGATAGCGCCACAGTTACCCGTTCTCGTGCCAGCTGACACACGCGCCAGGTTGGCAAAGCGGAGGCATCGGCGAAAGGTTCGTCAAACATCGCGGCAAGCTGGTCGATGGCGGCAAAATCGTCTGTCGCGACGATCCGCTCGGCATGATCCGCGCCAAACTTCGCAGCGACCTGCCGAGCATAGCTGGTCTCGTCATAGGCGGCGACATCGAAGCCGATCGAACAGGTTTGCACAGGCTGGCTGCTCGCCTCGCTCATCAGGGCAACCACGCCGGACGAATCCACCCCGCCCGAAAGAAACGCGCCCAGCGGCACATCGGCGACCATCCGAGACCGCACGCCTTCGCGCATCAGGTGAATGAGCTGCGCCGAAAGATCGGCTTCGCTGCCGCGTTCCCGCTGCCTGAAGTCGATGTCATACCAGCGCTTCGGGCGGCCCGGCGCACGGCCATGTTCCAGCAGCCAGAAATGGCCCGCCGGCAATTTTTCGACACCAGCGAGAATCGAATGGGTATCGGGGACATAGCCCCAGGTCATGTAGGCCTCGATCGCCTGCGGGTTCACGCGGCGGCGCAGCAGCGGATGCGCGAGCAGGCCTTTCAGCTCGGAGACAAAAGCGATGCTGCCGTCAGACAGCGCTGCTGTGAAAAGTGGCTTCACCCCGAACCGGTCGCGCGCAAGGAACAGCTGGCGTTTGTCGCGATCGAACAGCGCAAAGGCGAACATCCCGTCGAGCCGGGACAGGCAGTCTGGCCCCCAACGCTGCCATGCGGCAAGGATAACTTCGGTATCGCCATTGGTGCGGAAAGCGAAACCCGCCTGCTCCAGCTCGCTGCGAAGGGCGCGGAAATTGTAGATTTCGCCGTTGAAGACGATCACCGCGCGGCCATCGGCAGAATGCATCGGCTGCGGTGATCCCGCCACATCGATGATCGACAAGCGGCGGTGGCCAAGCCCTACCCCGTGATCGGTCCACACCCCTGCCCCGTCGGGCCCGCGATGGGCAAGCGCATCGCACATTCGTTCAACCCGTACAGGATCGACCGGCTTGGGCGTTTCGGCATGAAAGATCCCGGCAATTCCGCACATTCCGGGCGACCTATAGCATGGCAGCCAGCGCGGCAATCGCGGCCAGTGCAGCGATTGCCAGTGCGGTTGCGGGTGGTGTCAGGCTGCGGCCTTGCGAGCGAGCAAGCCAATCCCACCCGGCCATTTCATCGGCCGTCCAGCCAAATTCCTCCGGCTCACGCTCGAACCAGCGCCATGCGCCACCCAGCATGGCGGCAACCACGATCGCGAAGAAGATCCAGCCATAGACGATGTGATCGAACCCGCTCGCCTTCTCCGCCCCGACATATTGCGCGACATAAACCGTCGCCCAGGCGCGCACCCCATTGGCGAGGATCGGTACGATCACACAGGCAGCGAGGAAAATCGCGCGCCGCCGCCAGCTGGCAAAACGGGTGAAGCACACCAGCACGCCCAAAGTCACCATCGCGATCAGGAACTTCACGCCCGAACAGGCCTCGGCAACGATGAACAATCCGGCGGGGGTGTCGATGTAAATCCCGTCGATGCTGGCGGGAATACCGCTCCACCGGGTCAGCGCGATGGTGATGTCTGCGGTGATGAATTGCAGCGTCGGGATGATCTCGTCACCGAACGGCACAAGA
The DNA here is from genome assembly GCF_001296025.1 of Porphyrobacter sp. AAP60. Taxonomy (GTDB): domain Bacteria; phylum Pseudomonadota; class Alphaproteobacteria; order Sphingomonadales; family Sphingomonadaceae; genus Erythrobacter. Next base: position 673,208 of record NZ_LJHV01000002.1, read on the forward strand.
AACACACCCATCGCCAACGGTAGAGCGAGCAGCAATGCGGCGCGCAATCCCAGCACGGCGATCACCGCGCCCTGAAGCGCGCCCACTGCGCCAGCGTGGGCGACGAGATTGATATCGGCAGCGCGTCCTGCCCACCACAGTCCCAGCCCAGCCACCACCAGTGCGAGGCCCGGAAGAAAAGGCTCCGGTACGATTTTCGCCAGTTCGCCGGCCTTCAGCAGCGCCAGCCAGCCAATGATGAAGGGCACCAGCAGCAGATGGTTGTAGGTGTCGATGTTCCACCACAGGTGCAGCATCTCGCCCCAACTTGGCACAGTAACAGCGATCAACGCGGCCCACGCCGCCGCGAGTGCCAGCAACGGGGATCGCCACATGGGGGATATACGATCAAGCACCGAAGCGCGTTGAACCGGAAAGCTTGCGTGTTCAGGCGGCATGGCGTGTGCGCCCTTCCCCGATACCGGCAAGCCCTGTAAGCGGAGCCATCATCGCTTCCCAACCATGCTGATCGCGCACGAACTGCCGCGCCGCAGCGCCGATGCGGGCACAGGCATCGGGTTCGGCCAATAAGCCTTCAATCCGGGCGCACATGACGGCAGGATCAGCCTCCCCAATCAGCCAGTGCTTATCGTCCTCAGCTGCGATGCCCGTCGCTGCGTCAGGGGTAAGCACCACCGGTCTGGCCATCGCCATCGCCTCCAGCACCTTGTTCTGCACGCCGCGCGCGATCAGCAGCGGTGCGAGCACGGCATCGGCGGCCGCGAGAAAGGGTCGCACATCAGGTACTTCGCCCCACACCTGCACACCGAGAGTGCCATGATGGGCCATCAACCGGCCGGTGGGATTGCGCCCGACGACATGGAACATCGCGCCCGGATAACGTGCGCGCAGATTGGGCATCAGTGCTTCGATCACCCACAGCGCGGCCTGCTCGTTCGGGCGATAATCCATCTGCCCGGTGAATGTGAAATGCGGCCCCGGCAGACCCGCGATGACAGGGTACGGGGTGACGCCAGCGGGGTTGAAGAAACCGGCATCGATCCCGTTGCCGATCACTTGCACGTTCACCCTGTCAGGTTCGCACAAACGGCTGCGATAAAGCGCCGCCTCAGCATCGGAAATCAGGATCGTCGCATCTGCGCGCTGCCCCAGTCTTTCTTCCTCTGCCGCCAGCAGGCGCGCTTCGCGGGTGTTGAGCCAGACCCGTTCGCCTGCCTCGGCGTAGCTGGCAAACTTGGCGCTATCGACATCGCACAGGTCAATCACAACACGGCCCGCATAATCGTCGGGAATGTATTGTCCCATCTGGCCGGAAAATACGACGATGGCAGAGATACTGCGCGCTGCGATGGTGTCATGCACCCAGCGTTCCAGCTTGCGGCTGTGAAACGCTGTAAGACTTACTGGCTTGCCCGCCAGCACCGCTTCGACCCCGGCGAGCGGCAGGGGCTTGGTGCGCGGGGCGATGCAATGCGATGCGGCGATTTGCGCCAGAGCGCCCTCTCCTGCCCGATCGTCACCTTCCGCAAAACAGCCGACATGCACCGGCCCGAGCTGCGTCAGCGCTTTCAGAAGGTTGTGCGATCGGATGCGGTCACCGCGATCAGGCGGAAACGGCACCCGGTGCGCAAGGAACAGGATATCCCCCATCACGCCAGCCCGCGTGCGATCCACGGCCCCAGCATGTTGGCGACAGGCAGAGGCAGCTTCTTCCACAATTCGATCTTGCGGGAATAACTGGCATCGGTGGGATCGATATTGCGCGGCAGTGCGCCCGGTGCGGCCCATGCGCCATAAGTCAGCGGCACAGGGTCAAAGCCCCAGTTTTTCTTGAAGGCGAACGGCCCGCTCCCCGTTTTGGAGCGTCCGAAATCGAAGCGGGTCATACCTTGCCTGCGAGCGTGGAGCATCAGCTCGTAATACATCACCTCGTTGGCGCGGGCGGCGCGGGCAGCAAAAATGCCGCCGCCCCAGAACGGCATTACCGAACCTTCGTGATAGAAATTCAGCACACTCGCGAGCGGCTTGCCATCCTGCCAAACGGTCAGGATATCGCTGCTATCGGGGAAGGCGTTCAGCATCGCCTTGAAAAGCCTGCGCGGAAACACCGGTGTTCCGAGATTGCGGACGCTTTCGCTATAGCAGCCGTAATGCGCGACGAGATCACCAGTGCTGCGACCCACGGTAATCTTGTGTCCGAAGCCCAGACCTTTTCGCACTTCGGCGCGGGCCTTTCGCGGGATAGCGAGCAGTTCGGCTTCGTCATCCGCAGCTAGCGGACGTTCAAACCCGCAATGCTTGTCCGACCACGAGTGCCAGGTTTGAGGAATTGCACCCCCGCGCAGTTCCACGCCGGAAAACCCGCTAGCTGCCGCGTGAGCCTCTGCGTGCGATGCCAGTGCCTGCACCGCCGCGTCATTTGCCGCCAAGATCCCGCCGCCGACACCGAAACCGCTCGAAACCAGTGCCTTGCCAAACAGCGCCGATCGCACTTCGGTAAGCGGCAACCAGCCTGTAACGACGCCCATGCGCTCGGATACCAGCCCGGCAGCGCGTTGCCCGCTCCCGGCCTCGACAGCTTGTAGCCAGGCTGGCCGGTGAAACAGGCTAGCCCGCGTTTCGGCCACGAAGCCCTCGATGCGCCGCAGGTCGGCCGCATCGCTGAATCCCACCGCGCGCACAGTTTCGCCGGTCTTCAGCGGCGCATTCACGTTACTGTTTCCGGCGTCAGTTCCAACGGTTCAAGCTCGCCAGCCCGGGCCGCCTCGCGGTGGGCAATCACGTCCATCCGGCCCCAGCGAAATTCGTGCACAAGATCGTTCAGCTTGCCCGCCATCTTCGTGAGGCCGGTATAATGCCGGAAACGCGATCGCAGGGGCGCGTGTGCCACCCGCGGCTGATCCGGATCGACTTCCCACGGGTGAAAATAGAACACCGCAGGGCGACCTTCAGTGCGGTTCACCTGCCGGATCGCCCAGCGCGAAAAGGCGTATGGCAGCACCCGGAAGAATCCGCCGCCGCCAGCAGCCACGCGCCGCCCGCCGAGCATTGCGGTGGTCACCGGCAGTTCGATCATCGACGACCACGGCAGCGGCCGAAAGGCAAAGCGCGGCGCTTCGGGCCAGCCATAGTGATCATGGACAACCGGCGCGACGCTGCTGGAATAGGCATAGCCCTGTTCGGCAAGTTCAGCGAAGGCCCACGGCGTGCGCTGATCGATCGAGAAGCTCGGAGCGCGGTATCCGGTAACTTTCACACCGGCGCAGTCTTCAAGGATTTCGCGCGCCTTGCGGATATCTTCGGCAAATTCGGGCCTTGTAAAGGTGAACACGCGCGCGTGATCATAACCGTGGCTGGCGATTTCATGCCCGGCATCGACAATTCGGCGGATCATATTGGGATGCCGCTTTGCCACCCACCCTAGGGTGAAAAAGGTCGCACTGACATCGGCCTCTGCAAACAGATCGATCACGCGGTAGACATTGTCTTCGACGCGGGTCTTGATGCTGTCCCACTCGCCGCGAGCGATCACATTCTCGAATGCGCCGACCTGAAACCAGTCCTCGACATCAACCGACAGGCCGTTGACAATTCGCGGGTGGCCGGGTTCCGGCGCTGGTTGGAAGGGAGCGTTCATGGGTTACGCCGCCTCGCGCGACGGGTCTTCCTCGAGCCATTCGATCAGCATGGTCAAAACGTGGCGGAAGGATTGTTCCTGTTCTTCCAGCCGTGTCTCGATCCGTTGGAGTGCTTCGGCAAGATGGGCTTCCGCCACGCGCGCCTCTTCGGGCGATTGGGGTTCTGCCGTGCCCTCGCGCTGGTTCATTCCTGCAGCCTGCAATTCGCTGATCGCCGCTTCAAGTTCCGCCGTGCGCGCATCGCGCTCTGCCAGCAGCGCGGCCACTTCGGTCGCTGGCAGACTGTCATGCGCAGCCGGTTGCGGCGCAGCAGGGGCAGAAGCAGGCACAGCCGCAGGCGCGGGCGCGGTGCGCAAATCGGAACCGCCGCGGGCGCCGCGGGTCTGATCGGCCATCATCTCGGCCATCACATCATCAAGCATCGCCAGCGACAGGCTCTCCCGCCCCTCGATCGCGCCGAGCAGCAGCAGGCGGTTCATCACCTGATTGACGCGGCGCGGAATGCCATCGGTTTGGCGGTAAAGGGCATCGATCAGCCCTTCTTCAAACGCGGGCTTCCCGTTCCAGCCCACCTGACCAAGCCGGTGCTCCACGTAATCCTGCACCTCGCCGCTATCCAGCGCTTCAAGGTGGTGGGATGCGATAACCCGCTGGCGCAGCTGCTCCAGATCGGGGTGATGGGCCAGCGTGCGGCGGAACTCGGGCTGGCCGAGCAACAGGCTTTGCAGCAGCGGGTGCGAGCCGAGCTGGAAGTTTGACAACATCCGCAATTCTTCAAGCGCGGCCAGTTCAAGGCTCTGGCATTCGTCTACCACCAGCAGACAGCGGCGACCGGCGCGGGCTTCATCCTGCAGGAACCGTTCGATCGCGCCCAGCGCGCCCGCCTTGTCATGCCCCTCGACCGCCAGTCCGAACGCCTGCGCAACGACGTGCACGATCTCCGCCCCGTCCAGCGCCGAGGTGACGATCTGCGCCACGCTCAGCGCCGCCGGATCGATCCGCTCCATCAGGTGCGCAACCAGCGTCGATTTGCCCGCGCCCACCTCGCCGGTGATGACGATGAAGCCCTCACCCTGGCTCAGGCCATAGCCGAGATAGCTCATCGCCTTCTTGTGGCTGACGCTTTCGAAATAGAACTGCGGATCAGGCGTCAGCTGGAAAGGCCGAGCAGAAAAGCCGTAATGATGTTCGTACATGAGGCTCAGATCCCCGTCAGAAATTGTAACGCAGGCCAACCAGCGCGGTGGCAAAGGCAAAGTCTTCGGCGGTGAATTCGCTGTCGAAATAATCGACTGAAACCGCCGCACGGCCGGTCAGGCGCTGGGTGATCGCCTGATTATAGGCAGCCGAAGCACCGACTGCGGTCACGTTGTCGTTGGCGCCAGCGCCGTCGAACCAGTTGACATAGGCATTGGTGGTCAGGTTGGCGTTCTGCCCGATCTGCCGGGTCAGCCCGCCAATCACGTAATAGCTTTCGTCCGTCAGCCCATCGATCGCCGCCAGCACCGTGCCCGGTGCCGCAATGAAAGTGCGCCGGTCATAACCAGCGCCCAGCGCTGCGGTGGTGCGGCCCATGGTGCGCTGATAGGAAGCGCGCACGCCGCGCCCGCGGAATGCAGCGGAACGGGCAGAGCCCAGCCCGCCGATCAATGCCTGGCCTTCGGTGCCGCTTACCAACCCGCCGAAATCGCCGGTGACGGGATTTCGGATCGCTTCGAAATCGCTGTCGAGCCCGGCGAGGCTGTTGTTCAGCAATCCGCCAAAGCCGCTTACCCCGTCATAGGCGGAAAGCGCAAAGGCGCTGCGCTGGCTGGGGACATAGGTGAAGGTGCCGTAATAGGTGGTCGAATCATACCGCCGCCCGACCGACGCCTGAAGGCTGGTGCGCGAGCTGGGGCGCCACAGCACGCCGACATCCCACAGCAAGCCATCGACATCGAAGGCGATCTGACGCGGAGCGGCGCTATCGGTGACAAAGCGGCCATCGGCCCCGATCACAGGCACGCCGTTCACATCGCGCAGGGCATCGCGGCTGGAAATCTCGACATTCTCGTAACCCGCACCTGCCACGATTGCGAGCGACGGGCTGACCGGTAAGGTCACATCCCCGCGCACGTAAAGATCGCGCACCCGCTGATCGAGATTGGAAATGTCCTCCTGAAAGCCCCCCGCCGTAACGGCCACGCCCACCGGCAGTACATCGCCAGGACGTACGCCCGCGCGCAGCTGGCCCAGATAGGTGACGCTGTCATCAAACACATCGACTGCCTGCCCTTGCGGGTTGACGATCGCCTGATCGACTTCGAAGCGGTTGTAACCCACCCGCGCCACGCCTTGCACATCGACATCGCCGACGCGGGTATTGAGGCTTGGCCCGGCATAGGCGCTGTAAAACCGGCTTTCGGCATCCTCGCGCACAAGCGGATTGGCCGTGGTGCCGCCGCCCGCATCGATCCGGGTGCGCGATGCAAGCGCGCCAGCCTCAAGGCTCAGGGTATTGGGCACCAGCGCCAGTGTGCCGCGGGCAACGCCGCTGATGGTATCGCTATCCACGCTGTTATCGCCATAAGCGATGTTGCGTTCGTAACGCACTGATACGGCTGCCCCGCTGTTGCGCCCCTGCACGTTGATATCGACGCCTGCAGCAACCTGCGTGAAGGTCAGTACCTCGTCACCCGGCGAAATCTGCGCCGAGAGCACCTGGCTCACCTCGATATAGGGTTGCACCAGGCGGGTCGATCGCTGGGAGGATGCGCCGTCGCCCTGCCCCTGATCCTGTCCCTGTGCTTGTCCTTGCGCCTGCGCAATGGCCGGAACAGCGGCAGTCGACGCCACTGCCGCCAGTATCAGCGCGCGATTGAATATGCGGGCACGCATCGTCATTTCCCCTTGGTGCCATAAGTGCCGAAGCGCCGCCCGGATGGGCTGTAGCGCGCAGCATTGAGCAGCAGTTTGATATCGCCGCAGGCCGACAGCAGCTGCTGCGCATCTTCCAGCGCGGCGCGGCTCGTCTCGTCGGCGCGTACCACCAGCAAAGCCTGCCCCACGTGGGACGCCAGTTCGGCTGCGGGCGAGGCGGCCAGCGCGGGCGGTGTATCGAAAATCACGATCCGGTCAGGCGCGTTCTGCGTCAGCCGGTCGAGCATTTCTCCGGTGCGGGCGCTGGCGAGATATTCGGCATCCAGCGCCATTGCGGTGCCGGCAGGCAGCACGAACAGCCCTTCGATATCGGTGCGGATCACCAGACGTTCGGGCTGGATTGCGGGATCGGCCAGTGCATCCATCAGGCCTTGTCCGGCCTCGATCCCCAGGCGCTGGGTGACAGACGGTTTGACGACATCGGCATCCACCAGCAGCACTTCGAGACCGCGTTCGGCGGCGAGCGCGATGGCAAGGTTGGTGGCGCAATAGGTCTTGCCCTCTCCCGGATGGGGCGAACACACAAGTATACGGCGCGCCAGCGGGGTGTCGCTTGCACGGGCATCGGCCAGCAGCTCGCGCTTGACGATGCGGAACTCTTCAAGCAGCCCGGTCACCGGCTCTTCCGGTACGATCATCCCGCCATCATGCAGGTGATCGCGGTCAATTGCCGCAAACGGCCCGCAGAACTCAACTTTGGGTGCCGTTTGCGGCGCTGCAGGCGCGGCGACGGGTTCTGGCTGCGCGGTTGCTGCGGGTGCAGCCTTGGGTGCAGGAGCCGCCGGGCGGCGCAAAGCTGCAGGCGCCTGCGGCACAGGCGGAACGGCGCGCGTCGGCACGGGGCCGATCCCGAAGGCAGCATCCGCCCGTTCGAACAGCGATGCAGGCGTTGCGCCCTCGCGGTTGATTTTGCCCTGATCGGTCATCGCGTTTCCCCAATCCTCACGCAATTGTTCCGATCGAGACGATCTCGATCGCGAGCAGAATCACAAACATTGCCACCAGTCCGGCGCAGGCCCCGGCAAATTGCACCAGGCGTTGGCGTTCGATCTTGCGGGCAGCTTCGGAGATGGTCAGCGAAATCGAGCCGATCACCGGCAGATCGAAGGTGCGCTCCAGTTTTTGCGGCGTTGCAAAGCTCGATTTCAGCTGGCTGATCGCATAGGCCGCTGCAACGCCTGCACCGATGCCGACAATCAGCACGCCAAGCAGCAGCAGCGGACGATTGGGCGCAGCCGGTTTTTGCGAAACACCGGGTTGCTGGATGATATCGAACCGGAACTGGCTCGCCTTGTCCTCGACCTGCCCACGCGTGCGCAGAGCCTCGCGGTCTTGCAGCAGCTTTTCGTAATTCTGGCGCAGCACATCGTAATCGCGGCTGATACGGTTCGCCTCGGCGGCAACCGTAGGTTCGCTCGCCTGGCTTGCCATCAAAGCGGCAAAGTTGCTTTGCAGCGCGGCGCGGCGGGCCTGCAGTGCTTCAACTCCCGCCTGACGCTCGCTGCGGATCGCGATGAGCGAGGAATGGGCCGGATTGGGCGTGCCGCCGGCATCATCGCCAGCAGCAGCGGCCTGCCGGGCGAGAATGGCCACCTGCTTGGTGGTGGCAACAACATCGGGGTGGTTATCGGTCAATCCGCGCGAACGCAGCTCAGCCAGCTGGGTCTGTGCCTGCTGCAAGGCAGCGCGCGGCCCCGTGGCGTCGCGTCCGCCGGCCAGCGTGCGCGGCGTGCTTTCCAGCTGGGCCGAAATCGCTGCCAGCGCGCTTTGCGCCGCAGCCAGATTGGCATCGACGTCGCGCAACTCGGTGCGGCTCTGTTGCACCTTGGTCGACAGGCTATCCGAACCACCGATCAGATCGGGATACTGCGCTTCGAACGCCAGACGCCGCTGTTCGGCCTCTTCGAGTTCGAGCTTTCGTTCATCCAACTGGCGATCAAGGTCGCCGATGGCGGTGCTGATCCCGGCGCGATTGCCGATCACATGTTCTTCGCGCAGGATGTCGAGCAGCTTCTGCACCACATCGCGCGCCAGCACGGCGTTTTCGGCATCGGTCAGATCACTGCGACCGATCTCGGCGGTGATTTCGAACAGGTTGTCCTGCTCGCTCGTCACTTTAACCTTCTTGTCGAGCTCGCCAACCATCGCATCCAGTGCGCCGCGCTCGGTTATGCCTTCGCCCAGACGGGTGGAGGTGATCACCTTTTCAAGGTTCTTTGCGCTCGACAGGGTCTGGCGGACGCGCAGGATTTCTTCCTTGCCATCGCCTGCAATGCCGAGCTGCTTGGACAAAACATCCTGTACATCGACATAGACCCGCGCCTTGGACTCATAGGAATTGGGGATCATCGCGATCACCAGCCAACCCAGCAGGCACACGCCCCAGGCCACGGCAATCGCCAGCCACCGCCGGTGCCAGACCGACCAGAGCGCTGCGCGCAGTTCGTCAAAGATGTCGCTCATGCCCGCAGCCGCCCCCTTTAGAACCGGCTTTCGGGGATGATGATGGTATCGCCCGGCATCAGCATCACATTCGCCGAAGCATCACCCTTGCGGATCAGATCCGACAGGCGGAGCCGGTATTCGACCTGCTTGCCGGTTTCGCGGTCAAGCCGGATCAGCTTGGCACGGTTGCCGGCGGCAAATTCATTCAGTCCGCCCACCGCGATCATCGCATCAAGCACAGTCATGTTGGCGCGGAACGGCAGCGAAGCCGGCTGCCCGGTCGCACCGATAATCCGCACCTGCTGGGTAAAGTTGCCTTCGGGCGTGTTGACGATGACCGATACGATCGGTTGTTCGATATATTTGGAAAGCTCGCCCGCGATGTATTCCTGCAGTTCGGTCGAGGTTTTGCCCACCGCCGGAATGTCCTGCACCAGCGGGATCGTCAGCCGCCCGTCAGGCCGCACGCGCACCTTGTCGGCGCTGAGTTCGGGATTGCGCCAGACGTGGATTGTAATCTCGTCGAGCGGGCCGATGGTGTATTCCTCGCTCGGTGCGATGGTGTTGCTGGAATAGTTTGCTGTGGGCAACTGCGCGCCTCCGCTGGCGCAGGCCGACAGCAGTGCCGAAGCAAGGCCAAGAGCCGCGATGCGGGAAAGGGGCAGAGGGTAAAGCATTGGTCAGGGATCCTTGGCCGTGTTGCGTGCGGGGGGCGCGTGCACCATGCAGGAGCGACCTGCGACACGAGACCCCCGGTCATTGGGTCTCTTGTCGCCGGAAATGGTGAACATATTGTTAGTTATACAGGCCAGAATCCGGCCCCATCCCGCTTTGGGACAGGGTAAAATCGCCGATTAACGCCGCGGTTCAGACCAGAATTTCGGCCGCCGGGCCGTGGCCCAGAAAAGCGCTGGGGCTGGCAGTCGCACCGTAGGCTCCGGCGCAGAACACCGCGACCAGATCGCCAACATCGGCCTGCGGCATCATTGCGGCGTCGGCCAGCCTGTCGAGCGGGGTGCACAGGCAGCCGACGATGTTGACTTCCTCTGTTGCCTCCATCGCGTAACGGGTTGCAATCGCAGAAGGATAATTGCGGCGCACCACGGTGCCGAAATTGCCCGATGCCGCCAATTGGTGGTGCAACCCGCCATCGGTAATCAGGTATGTCACCCCGTGGCTAATCTTGCGGTCGATCACGCGGGTGAGATAGACCCCCGCTTCACCGACCAGATAGCGGCCCAGTTCGATGCACAATTCGGTATCGGATAGCACCGACGGAAGGTGCGCCGCCCGCTCCGCCAGCGCCGCGCCCACCTTGGCGAGATCGACCGGCTCGTCACCGGGGAAATAGGGGATACCCAGACCGCCGCCCATGTTCAGTTTGGGCAGGCCGTAGCCGATATCATCGGCAAGATTCGCAGCCAGTTCCAGAACATTGCCCTGCGCTTCGATGATCGCGTCTGCGCTGAGTGTCTGGCTGCCGGAGAAGATGTGCAAGCCGCGCCATTCGGCCCCTTGGGTTATCACATCACGCGCCAGAGCGGGCACCCGTTCGGCATCCACGCCGAACTGCTTGGCCCCGCCGCCCATTTTCATGCCAGAACCCTTCATTTCGAAACTGGGGTTTACCCGGATCGCAATGCGAGGTGCCTTGCCGAGCCTTTGCCCGATCGCGAGCGCCCGCGCGGCCTCGCCTTCGCTTTCGCAATTGAGCGTGACGCCTACGGCAATCGCGGCTTCCAACTCGTCGTCACGCTTGCCCGGCCCGGCGAAGCTGATGCGCGCCGGATCGATCCCGACCGCCGTGCACAGCGCCAATTCGCCTGACGAGGCAATGTCGAACCCGTCCACCAGCGGCGCCATATGGCCGATCACGGCGAGGTGCGGGTTGGCCTTGACCGCAAAGTTCAATCCGACCCGCCTTGGCAAAGCCGCTCGCAAATCCGCCACACGCGCATCCAGATGGGCGCGTGAATAGACGAACAAGGGCGTGCGCCCGGCTTCGGCCGCCAGTTCGCTCGCGCGCTTGCCGCCGATGGCGAGTTCGCCGCCGATGGTTTCGTATCCGGCGGGGATCGGGCCGACGGGCTTCATGCGTCAAATTCCTTATCGAGTTCAATCTGCAAGGCCGTGCGGTCAATCTTGCCGTTAGGGTTGATCGGCATCGCCGCACGCCAGTGTATCATCTTTGGCTGCATGAAATTGGGCAGATCGCGTTGCAACCGCTTCGGCAGATCGGCGCGGGCCGCCTCGTCACCGACACCGCGCACCACCAGATGCACCGCCTGCCCGAGCCGCGCATCGGCCACGCCCAATGCCACCGCCTCTGCTGCAAGACCAGTGGCGAGCGCGGCCTCCTCCACCTCCTGCGGGCTGATCCGGTTGCCCGCGCTCTTGATCATCGCATCGCGGCGACCGGCGAAATAGAGCAAGCCGTCTGCATCGCGCCGCACGCGGTCGCCCGACCACACCGCGGTGCCGCCGTAAGCCGATTGGGCCGGCGCGGGCCTAAAGCGTTCGGCGGTGCGTTCCGGATCCTGCCAATAGCCTTGCGCCACCAGCGGGCCGCAATGCACCAACTCGCCTTCCTCGCCATCCGCCGCGACTTCGGCCGCATCGTTGATCACGAGAATCTCTGCGAAGGGTATCGCCTTACCCATTGAAGTCGGATGCGAATCGACCAATGCAGGATCGAGGAATGTCGAACGGAAAGCCTCGGTCAGCCCATACATCGGGAACAGCCGCGCCTGCGGGAATATCCCGCGCAAGGAATGCACCAGATCAACCGTCAGCGCCCCGCCGCTATTGGTGAGGCGTCGCAGGGGCGCACTCGCTTCGGCGGGCCATTCGATCTCGGTCAGTTGCACCCACAAGGGCGGCACTGCGGCAAGCGTCGTCACCCCGTGCTTGGCGCAGGCCTTGGCGACATCCTTGGGAAACAGGAAATCCAGCGGCACCACACACCCGCCCGCAAACCATGTGCTCAAAAGCTGGTTCTGCCCGTAATCGAACGATAGCGGCAGCACTGCCAGCGTCACATCGTCTCGCTCAAGCCCCAGATAATGCGCCACCGCCACGGCGCCCAGCCACATATTGGCATGGCTCAGCATCACGCCCTTGGGCCTGCCGGTCGATCCGGAAGTGTAGAGAATGGCGGCGAGTTCGGCTGGATCGGCCGCCGAAGGGCCAAGTTCGCGCCCTGCGGCAGCGGCAGCCGCCAGCGCTTCCGTCTCACCCAAGCCAGCGCAACCAGCAGGCAGATCGCCCGGCTCCAGCGAAGCGAGCCGCGAACCTGTACCGATCAGAAGCCGCGCGCCGCTATCGGCAAGGATATGTGCCACCTGCGCGCGCTTGAGCATGGGATTGACCGGCACATGCACCAGCCCCGCCCGCGCTGCGGCGAGCGGAAGCAGGCAGGTCAATTCACCCTTGGCTGCCCAGCTTGCCACCCGCGCTCCACCCTGCGGCACCATTTGCGCCAGCCAACCCGCCAGCAGCGCAACACGCTGTCTTAACTGATTGTGGTTAAGCGTGGCATCGCGCAGCACCAGCGCCGGGCCATCCCCATGCCCGCTCATCCCGGCCAGTTCGGCCAGATGATCGAGCGGTCGCGGGAGAGGATCGGGCAGGTGCGGCATGAACGGGAGCATTCTTTTCCAGTGATCGAAACGCGGTATCACGACAGCGTTAACGTCTTGCAAGCGCTGACTGCGAGCGGCACCGCTGCGCCCTTCGACCGCGCCGAATGGTATGCAATGCTGGCAGACACCGGGCTAACCCCGATGATTGCGATGGCGAGCGATGCCGATGCCGCCGCCGCGCTCGCGCTGACCGAGGATCGCGGGCGAATCGCCCCCTTGCGCAACTGGTACAGTTTCACGTGGCGCGAACTCGCTCCGGCGGGCGCTGCGGGTGAGCGGCTACTGCGCGCCATTGCCCAAGGGCTCAAACGGCGCGGCTGGCGGGTGACTCTCGAACCCGTGCCGGGCGAGGATGGATCGGCCACGCGCCTCGCCGAAGCATTCCGTTCAGCTGGCTGGCAGGTCGCGGTGGAGCAATGCGACAGCAACCATGTGCTTGATGTGCGCGGGCGCAATTTTGCCCAATATTGGGAAAGCCGCCCGGGAACCTTGCGCACCACATTGAAACGCAAGGCCAAAAAGGTCGAGACCGAAGTGCTGACCCGCTTCGATCCGGCGGTGTGGGCCGAATATGAAACAATCTATGCTGCCAGCTGGAAGCCGGCGGAAGATCAACCCGCCATGCTGCGCGCTTTTGCCCAGGCCGAGGGCGCGGCGGGCCGCCTGCGAATGGGCGTGGCGCGAGCCGATGGGCTGGCAGTGGCCGCGCAGTGCTGGACAGTCGAAAATTCAATCGCCTACATCCACAAGCTCGCCCACCTTGAAAGCCACAAGCCACTGTCGGCAGGCACCACCTTGAGCGCGGCGCTGTTCCGCCACGTGATCGATTGCGACAAGGTAGCCATCGTGGATTTCGGCACTGGCGATCAGAGTTACAAAGCGGACTGGATGGAACAGGTGCGCCCACGCTTCCGGATCGATTGTCTCGACCCGGCACAGCCGAAAAGCTGGGCGCCGCTTGCCAAGCGCAAGCTGCAGGCGTTGCGCGGATCGGCGGCGGCCCTGCCCGTTGCAAGCCTTGCACCCGCGCCCGCGCATGGCTAAGCCCCGCGGCCACGGTCGCACGCAGGAACCAAGGTAGCGTCATGGGCAGCACGCCATTCATCGAAGGTCAGTTGGACGAGGCAGCGCTCGACCGGCAGTTGAAGGCCCTGATCGCCGATGTCCTCGGCCTGGATCAGGCACAGGCTGCGGCGTTTGGCGCGGAGTCCGGCCTGTTTGGCCACCTGCCCGAACTCGATTCGATGGCCGTGGCCGGATTGCTGACCGAGATGGAAGACCGGCTCGGGATCGTGATCGACGATGATGATGTCGACGGCGAAATGCTGGAGACTTATGGCGGGCTGCTGGCCTTCGCGCAGGCCAAGCTAGACCCCCTCCAGACCCCGTCTTGACCCCTTCCAGGCCCGTGCTTGCGTGATTTTCACGTGGAACATTCCCGCCCGTGATGGCGGTTTGGCCGGCGATGAAATGCTGCTGGCGTTTGATCGCGGGCGCACGGCGCGGGTGCTGATCTGTCCGGCGTGGTTCGATGAAGCAAACAAGCTGCGGCGCTTTACGGTCGAAGTGATGCGGCGGCTGGATGCGGCTGGGATCGACTCCCTCCTTCCCGATCTGCCGGGCTGCAACGAAAGCCTCGTAGCGCTTCAGAAACAGACACTTGGTGAATGGCGTTCAGGCATGGCAGCCGCTGCCCAATCGCTGAGTGCGACCCATGTTCTAGCGATCCGTGCGGGCGCGTTGGTGGCCCCCGCAGAACTTCCCGGCTGGCATTACGCCGCACAATCGGGGCCGAAACTGCTGCGCGGCATGATCCGCGCCCGCACCATCGCAGCGCGCGAGGCCGGGATTTCCGAGACGTCCGAAGGCCTTATGGCCATTGGGCGAGAAAGCGGATTAATGCTGGGGGGTTGGCACATCGGGGCAAAAATGTTCCGCGAGCTTGAGATTGCCGAACCAACCGTCGCTCATAACCAGACCGAAATCGCCCAATCTCAAATCGGCGGCTCCGGCCTGTGGCTGCGCGCCGAGCCTGACGAAGATGCCGGTCAGGCTGACCGGCTCGCGGCGTTGATCGCGGACAGCATCGGATGAGCCGCCTTTCGCACACCTTCGGCTGCGGCAGCCTGTTGCTTGCTGCCACGCTCGACACGGCACCGGGCACCGCTGGTCTCCTGATCATCAGCGGCGGCAACGAGATTCGTGCGGGTGCATTTGGCGGACAGGCCGACATGGCCTCCCGCATTGCCAGTGCGGGGTTTCCGGTATTTCGGTTTGACCGACGCGGGATTGGCGACAGCGAGGGCGAGAACCGCGGTTTCCGTAATTCTGCCAAGGATATAGCCGCCGCAATTGATGCATTTCGTGCGATGGCACCGCAAATTGGACGGGTGATCGCTTTCGGCAATTGCGATGCGGCTTCGGCGCTGATGCTGGCGGGCGGTGCGGGGTGCGACGGGCTTGTGTTGTCGAACCCGTGGACCATCGAACATGGCGAAGGCGGCAAGGCGGCCGATGACACCCCGCCCCCCGCCGCGATCCGCGCCCGCTATCTGGAAAAGCTGAAGAACCCGCGTGAAATCATGCGGCTGCTTGGAGGAGGTGTAAATCTGGGCAAACTGGGTCGCGGCCTTGCCCGCTCGCTCAGCCCTGCTGCGCCGCCGTCCAGCCTGGCACAGGAGATGCGCGAAGGAATTACCAGCTTTTCCGGCGATGTCCGTATCCTGCTTGCTGCAGCGGACCGGACGGCGCAGGTGTTCGAAGCAGCATGGGATAAGGGCGATCCGCGCATCCACCGCTGCGAAGGCGCCGGCCACGCCTATGTCGAACCGGCGCACCGCGACTGGCTGGAAGCGCAGATCCTCGCCGCTCTGCGCGCCTAACGCTCGAACAGGCTAACAAGCTCGACATGGGTTGACCAGCGGAACTGGCCCACGGGCCGCAATCTGGTCAGCCGGAACCCGGCCTCAGCCAGCACAGCCGCATCGCGCGCCCAGCTGGCAGGATTGCAGCTGACATAGACCACGCGGGTCAACGTGCTCGCTGCAATCTCGGCAATCTGCGCCCGCGCTCCGGCCCGCGGAGGATCAAGCAGCACCGCATCGAAACGGTTCAATTCGTCTGGCTGAAGCGGGTTGCGGAACAGATCACGGTGTAGCGCCAGCACAGTGCCCCCGGCCCGCGCTCCGGAGGATTTGCAGGCGAGGTGAGCAGCCCGCTCTGCCTCCACGGCGAGAACTTTGCGCCCCTCCCCCCGCAGCCCGAAGGCAAAGGTACCCAACCCGGCGAACAGATCGGCCACGATCTTGGACTCTGAGAGCCATTTAACGGCGTCGGCCACCATGCGGGCCTCTGCATCGGCCGTAGCCTGCAGGAACGCACCCGCAGGCAGTCCGACCGGCACGCCCGCGAGAGTAATCGTCACCGGCTCCGGTTCCCACACCGTTTCCGGCCCGTAGCCCTGATCGATGGTCAGGCGCGCAAGCCCCTGATCGCGCGCGAAATCGAGTGCAGCCTCGGTCGGCCCAAGCCCTTCGAGAGGGAATTGGGAAAGGTTCATCTCCACACCCTGATCGCCGAGCGTGAGGTCGATCCCGACCATGGCCTTGGGGCCATAGGCACCCACAAACCGCCGTAGCGGTGCGATCAGCGCGGCCAGTTGCGGGTGCAGCACCGGACATTCGGCCAGATCGACGATGCGGTGCGATCCGCCCTCCCGGTAACCGATCGCCGCGCCCTTGGCGATGCGCAGCCCGTGCAGCCCTGCGCGGCGGCGGGTTGCGGGCGGCGAAAGGTGCACGGGCAGCAATTCGGCAGGCTCCAGTCCCTGCCCCTTGGCGGCGTTGAGCACACGATCGCGCACGAAATCGGCCAGGGCGTCATCGTCAACATGCTGCAACTGGCACCCGCCGCAGGTGGAAAAGTGGCGACAGACAGGCGCGACGTGATGTGGCCCCGGCGTGATCACTCCGTCTTCGTCCACCAGGTCGCCCGGCACGGCTCCCGCGACATGACGACCGGAGGCGGCAACGCCGTCACCTTTGGCGGCGAGGCGGATGATGGGTTCGGAAATTGTCGCGCTTGCGTTCATAGGCAGGCCGCTAGCGCTTCAGCGACCCTTTCGGCAAGCTGCGAAGGAGTAAATGCCGGGCCTGCCCGCCGCGCGGCCTCACCGTGCAGCCACACAGCCTCGCAAGCTGCAGTGAAGGGATCGGCGCCGGTCGCCATCCGGCTAACCGCTATTCCGGCGAGCACATCGCCGCTTCCCGCGACCGAAAGCCAGCTTGGCGCGGGTGGTGCGATCGCGATACGGCCATCGGGCGCAGCAATGATTGTGTCCGGCCCTTTGGCGCAAATAACCATCCCGCTTGCCGTTGAGAGCGATCTGGCACGGTTGATACGACCCTCCGCAATCACACAGAAAGCGCGGCACAGTGCTTCCAATTCGCCATCGTGCGGGGTGGCGAGAATGGGTTGATCTGCATTGAGCATCCAGGGGCCGACCAAATGAAGGGCATCGGCATCAAGTACGATTGCCGCGGCGGATCGAAGAGCCTCCTCAAGCCCCTTGCGCGCCCCGTCGTGCCTGTCCAGACCCGGTCCGATCAATACGGCATTGATGCGTTCATCCGACAATGCCACGCGATATGGCGATGGATCGACTACAAGATCAGGCGGTGCCTGGTGCAAATCATGTGCTGCCAGTTTCACATAGCCCGCCCCTGCCCGCATCGCTGCCAGTGCAGACAGCGTCGCAGCCCCCAGCATGTCTCCACCCAACACCATCGCGAGGCCGCGGCGGTATTTGTGACTATCTGCAGCGGGCGACGCGATTTTCGGGCGTGTTATCAACTGCGCAGCCCCCTCCACCGCGCCGATGCCGATCGGCACAAGCCGCATCTGCCCCATCAATTCCCGGCCCGGCAGGCGCCAATGCGTGAACTTCCATGCGCCGAGCGCCAAGGTCAGATCATAGGCCGGCAGACCGCTGTTGAGCGCTGCGCCGCTATCGCTGGCAACGCCGGAGGGCACGTCCACCGCGACCCGGTAACGATGCCGCGCCGCCAGATCGCATAGCAACAATGCGTGTTCCGCCACCAGTGGTCGTGCAAGGCCCGAACCGAACAGGCAATCAACGAATACCTCGCCTGAAACCCCCGCCCGCCCGACCGGCCCGCCCCAGCGCTGCGCTGCCGCCTTCGCCGCATCGGTCGCAGGATCAAGCGGGGCGACGACATTCACCGCATTGCCTGCCGCGCGCAAAAGTCGCGCGATAACATAGCCATCGCCGCCATTGTTACCAGGGCCGCACAACACGGTGATGTTGCGGCCCGCGGCGACCCGCCGGATCCAGTCCGCCGCGCCGCCTGCGGCAACCTCCATCAGCTCGGAAACGCTGGTTCCGCTATCGAAAAGCGCCTGTTCGGCAGCGCGCATCTGCGCTGCAGTGAGAACCTGCGCGGCGCTCACGGCGCAGGCGGTGTCAGCAATGCTTGCGGAATGCGATAACGATCAGCCCCCACAGCGAAGCTTCCCGCATCCGCCATACCGGGTTCAGGCACCAATGGTTCGGCTCCGTCGAGGGGAACGAGCGCACCGGTTTCTGCCATGCGGGCGAACCTGCGGAAACCGCCATCGGGATGGTGGATCACGATCTCCCCACCACTCGTCTGTTCGAGTGTGCAAACAGTGGAGAAACCCGCCCCTGCGCCAATCGCGCAATCGACCTGCGCACCCGGCGGCGGCGGGGACACTTCAGCCCCGCCGCACGCTGCGGTGGCAGTCACCAGGGCCAGCGCGCTAGATATCCGCAAAAACATGGGTTTCCGCCTTCGCGCCCGGATGGGTTAGCGCACCGAACCGCGCCGGGCCGACATTCTGAGCATAGCGCCAGAGCGCGCCAGCCTGATAATCGTGGCTGCGCGGCTGCCATGCCTTGCGACGCTCTGTCAGGACATCTTCGGCGACGTCGAGTTCAATCGTGCCCGCTTCGGCATCGATGCTGATGATGTCGCCATCCTTGATCAGCGCAATCGGCCCGCCTTCGGCAGCTTCCGGGCCAACGTGCCCGATGCAGAAGCCGCGCGTCGCGCCGGAAAAACGTCCGTCGGTGATCAGCGCAACCTTTTCGCCCATGCCTTGCCCGTAGAGCGCGGCGGTGGTCGACAGCATCTCGCGCATCCCGGGGCCGCCCTTGGGCCCTTCATAACGGATCACGATCACGCAGCCCTCCGCAATGTCGCGACTTTCGACAGCGGCAAAGGCATCTTCTTCGCAATCGAACACCCTTGCAGGGCCGGAGAACTGGAGCCGCGCCATCCCGGCAACCTTCACGATCGCGCCATCAGGCGCGAGGCTGCCCTTGAGGCCGACAACACCGCCGGTAGGGGTGAGCGGGGACTTCACATCGTAGAACACCTTCTGATCAGGGTTCCAGGTAATTTCCTCAAGGTTTTCGCCGATGGTCTTGCCGGTGACAGTGATCGGGTTCGGGTCGATGAACCCGCCATCCAGCAATGTTTTCATCGCCATGTAGACCCCGCCCGCCTCGTGCATATCCTTGGCGACATACCGACCGCCGGGCTTCAGATCTGCAATGTAAGGCGTTGATTTGAATATCTCGGCAACATCGAAAAGATCAAAGTCGATCCCTGCCTCGCTCGCCATGGCGGGCAGATGCAGCGCGGCGTTGGTCGATCCGCCGGTAGCCGCCACAACGCGGGCGGCGTTCTCGAACGCGGCGCGGGTGCAGATGTCACGGGGGCGCAAGTTGCGGGCGACGAGTTCCATCACCTGCTTGCCCGCCGCGACAGCGATGTCATCACGCGATCTGTAAGGCGCGGGCGCCATGTTGCTGTTTGGTAAGGACAATCCAATCGCCTCGCCAACGCAGGCCATGGTGTTGGCGGTAAACTGGCCCCCGCAGGCGCCGTGTCCGGGGCAGGCGACCTTTTCGAGCGCGATCAGTTCGGTCAGCGGGCAATTCCCGGCGGCGAACTGGCCCACGGCCTCGAACACATCCACCACGGTCACATCATTGCCGCGGTGCGTGCCGGGCAGGATCGAACCGCCATAGACGAAGATCGAGGGCACATTCAGCCGAAGCATCGCCATCATCATGCCGGGCAGGCTCTTGTCGCAGCCAGCAAAGCCGACAAGCGCGTCATAACAATGACCTCTGACCGAAACTTCGACCGAATCCGCAATGATCTCGCGGCTGATGAGCGAACTTTTCATCCCCTGATGGCCCATAGCGATGCCATCGGTAACGGTGATGGTGTTGAACCGCCGCGGGGTGCCCCCGCCTGCGATGACGCCTTCGCGGCAGATATCGGCCTGCGCGTTCAAGGTGGTGTTGCACGGCGCGCTATCGTTCCCGGCGCTGATCACACCGACGAAAGGCGCGGCGATTTCTTCCTCGGTCATGCCCATCGCATAGTAGTATGAACGGTGCGGAGCGCGCTCCGGCCCGACCGAAACGTGGCGGCTGGGAAGCTTCGATTTGTCAAACTTGGACGACATAAGATTTCCTGTAGCGGGGATTTTGTGAAACGTCCCCTGCCTTCAGGCGAGCGCTGACGCAACCCTTTGCGCAATATTGGCAAGCAATGCCGCCCAGCGGGTGTGATCTTCGGGGTTTTGCGTGAGGTCTTGCCGCAGTTCGACGCCGAGATAGGGGCGTCCTGCACCTTCCGCATGGCGGTTCATGGTGTAATTTAAATCGCGGCCCGAATAGGGGAGGTTGTCGCCGACATTCAGCCCCTCGGCTTCAAACATGGGAATGGCGATCCGGGCGGCGCGGTCATCCTGATTGTACAGCACGCCGACCTGCCACGGACGCGCCTCCTCGCGTGAGGCAAGGCGCGGGGTGAAGCTGTGGAGCGAGAGGATCAGCGCGGGCTCTGCCGCCGCCAGCCAATCGGACAATACGGTGTGATAGGGCCGGTGGAAGCGGGTAAGCCGCCCTTCCCTTTCCACGCCGATATTGCCGGGGATCGGGTGACCGTCGCTCGCCTCGGGGACGAGGCCGGGGGCGCTTTCTTCGCGATTGAAATCACACACCAGGCGGCTGACGGCGGCGATGTAGGCGGGAATGGCGTGATCGCGGGCGAGGCGTTCAGCAATCGCTTCGGTGCCGATGTCGACTGCGATGTGTTCGTGCAGCAAGTGTGCGGGTATGCCGAGGCTGATATCGGCGGGCACATGGTTCGAGGCATGATCGGCGGTGCAGACGATGCCGCCTTTGGTGGCGGTGCCAAGCTGGCGGTAAGATTCGTTCACGATCCCTAACCCCGTTCGTGCTGAGCTTGTCGAAGCACTGTTCTTCTTCTGAGCTTGATCCAAAAAATACGGCCCTTCGACAAGCTCTGGGCGAACGGAGTTTTTTGGCAGTTAACGCAGCCGCCCTGCCATGATCCACCACTCTCCCGGCATCGCTACCGCCGCTGCATCGCGGGCCTCGGGCGTGTCGTAGAGCGCAAAGCAGGTCGCGCCGGAACCTGACATGCGGGCGAGCCACGGCGAAGTGGCTTGCAGAGCCTCCAGCACCTTGGCGATCACTGGGCACAACGAAATGGCGGGGGCTTCGAGGTCGTTGCGCCCTTCCCTTGCGATCCTTGATGCCGGGCCTTCGGGCACTGCGCCCCTGTCTTCACCATCCCAAGCCTTGAAGACCGGGCCAGTGCTGAGCGGCACACGAGGGTTGACCAACAGGACAGGGGTTCCGGCGAGGTCGTCTTCGACTTCGCGTTGCTCGGTGCCGGTGCCGAGGCCGATGTGGGTGCGGCTGAGGACGCAGGCGGGCACATCCGCGCCAAGCTTTGCCGCCCTCGCTTGCCAATCTTCGGGCAGGCCGTGCAATGCCTCGACGATCCGGAACACCGCCCCCGCATCCGCCGACCCGCCGCCGAGACCAGCCGCGACAGGGAGGTTTTTCTCCAGCGTTATCGCAAGACCCTCCGGGCGCGGCAGCGCGGTCAGTGCCTTGGCCACAAGGTTGTCGAAAGGATTGTCCAGCCCGCCCGCAAATTCGCCCAGCGTGGTGACGCTGTCCTGCGCGGCCGGCTCCGCCGTCAGCACATCGCCCGCATCGACGAAGGCGAACAGGGTCTCAAGCTCGTGATACCCGTCCTCCCTGCGCCTGCGGACATGCAGCGCGAGGTTGATCTTGGCGTAGGCGGTTTCGCGCAAATCGAACGTCCCCTCAGCTTCGAGCGTCAAGTCAGCTTCTTACTCATCTGAAGCGAGCGCACGGCTAATCCGCTCTTCCTGATACGGTTCCAGCGCCCCCTCGGGAGCCATCGCAGCAAGATGAACCACTGCGGCACTCCGCACCCGTTCCTGCTGATATGGCTCCATGTTCGCGTACATTCCCCAAACACCGAAAAACAGAGTCGCGAAAATCAACGAGGTCGTGCGCACGGCCCTGTCGAAAACCGGCAGTCCCTTACGCTTTGAGACCTGCTTATCCTGAGCCATTAGGCGATACTCCCCGGATCCAGTTTCGGTGCACGAGATGCGATCAGAGCCTTCTCGCGCAGCAGCCTCACATATTCGGATAGTTCGGCCCGCCGCCGCCTTCCGGCGTCACCCAGTTGATGTTCTGGTTGGGATCCTTGATGTCGCAGGTCTTGCAGTGGACACAGTTCTGCGAGTTGATCTGGAACTTGGGCTCGCCGGTCTTTTCGTCGACCAGCCATTCGTAGACCCCCGCCGGGCAATATCGCGCCGACGGCCCGCCATAGACGGCAAGCTCACTCTCCTTCTGCAATTGCAGATCGGCGACCTGCAGGTGGCAGGGCTGGTCCTCGGCATGGTTGGTGTAGCTGTAGGCGACGTTGGTCAGCTTATCGAAGGTGATCACGCCATCGGGCTTGGGGTAGTCGATCTTCTTGTAGAGATCGGCCCGGCCGGTCATTTCGTAATCGCGGTGGTGCTTCATACTGATGGGGAGGCCGATCTTGAGCGTCCTCATCCACATGTCGATGCCTGCCAGCACCGTGCCGATTTCGCCGCCGAACTTGGCGACCGCAGGCTCGGCGTTCTGGACGACCTTGAGCTCGGCCGCGATCCAGCTGGAGCGCACCGCAGCATCGTAATCCATCAGCTCGGTCTTTTCATGGCCCGCAGCGATTGCCCCAGCGATGGATTCTGCCGCCAGCATCCCGCTCTTCATCGCGGTATGGCTGCCCTTGATGCGCGGCACATTGACGAAGCCCGCCGCGCAGCCGATCAGTGCGCCGCCGGGGAACGCCAGTTTCGGGACAGACTGCCAGCCGCCCTCGTTGATCGCGCGCGCACCATAGCTGACGCGCTTGCCGCCTTCGAGATATTCGCGGATCGCCGGGTGGTTCTTCCAGCGCTGGAATTCCTGATAGGGCGAAACCCACGGGTTCTTGTAATCAAGCGCCGTCACGAAGCCCAAGGCCACCTGCCCGTTCGCCTGATGGTAGAGGAAGCCCCCGCCCCAGCTCTCGCTTTCCGACAGAGGCCAGCCCTGCGTGTGGATCACCCGGCCCGGCTTGTGCTTTTTGGGATCGATGTCCCACAATTCCTTGATGCCAAGGCCATAAACCTGCGGCTGGCAATTCGCCTCAAGGTCGAACTTCGCCTTCATACGCTTGGTCAGGTTGCCGCGCGCGCCTTCGGCCAGCACGGTGTATTTGGCGTGGATTTCCATGCCGGGCGTGTAATCGCCCTTGTGGCTGCCATCAGCGGCGACGCCCATGTCCTGCGTGATCACGCCTGCAACGCGGCCTTCATCGTCGATCATCACGTCGGCGGCGGGGAAGCCGGGGAACACCATGACACCCAGCGCCTCGGCCTGTTCGGCCAGCCAGCGGGTCATGTTGCCCAGCGATCCGGTGTAGCAGCCCGAATTGCTCATCAGTGGCGGCATAAAGACGTGAGGCATCGAGGTTTTGCCGTTTTTCGACAGCACCCAGTGCCAGTTATCGGTCACCGGGGTTTCCGCCATCGGGCACCCCTGGTCGCGCCATTCGGGCAGCAACTCGTCCAGAGCCTTGGGATCGACCACCGCGCCCGACAGGATATGGGCGCCGATTTCCGAACCCTTTTCGAGCACGATGACCTCGAGTTCGGCATTGATCTGCTTGAGCTTGATTGCCGCCGCGAGGCCAGCCGGACCGCCGCCGACAATCACGACATCGCAGGGCATTGATTCACGTTCGACCATCGGGCTTTCCTGATCCTTGATAGTTTTGGCGCGCTCGCCGCACATTCCGGCGAATTGCTCTCCCCTTGCACTTGCTAACTGGGATTCGCCCCGTCAAGACCTCGCTTTATCAGCATGACCACCGCAGCCCCCTCTCTTGCCCGTGATTTTGAGGCGGCGCTCGCCTGGTGGCGCGCGGCTGGGGTGGACTGCGACTTTGCCGATGACGCTACGGCGTGGTTGGCCGATGCGGCGCTCGACACGCCCGCAATTCCCGGAAAGTCAACGGCGGGAAGGCCAGGGAACGCCCCCGCCGCAGCGATGGGCGGAGAAAATCCGGCACCGCGCAAATTCGCCGAGATCGCTCTGCCAGCGGCGGTCACGCCGCGCCGCGACCTGCTGGGCGATTCGCCGCCGACTGATCTCGCCGCCTTCCGCCAATGGTGGCTGGAAGCACCCGCGTTGGATAGCGGGAGGCTTTATCCTCGGATTGCTCCTGCCGGGCCGGAGGGTGCCACGCTGATGGTGCTGGTGCCGCAACCGGAAGAACATGATCGCGAAAAGCTGCTGGAAGGGCCGCAGGGCCGCCTGCTCGCCAATATGCTGAGCGCCATGGGGTTGGATGCTGGCGCGGTTTACATCGCATCGGCCTTGCCGTGCCACACGCCGTTGGCCGATCTGGCACTGCTGGCGGCCGGCGGAATGGATGCCGTGCTGGCGCATCACATCGGCCTGGTCGCGCCGCAGCGTCTGCTGGTGCTTGGCACAGCGCTTGAAGCGATGCTGTCAGAAAATGCGGGGCAGCCTTTACGTGAAATCAACCATGCCGGTGGCAAGGTTCCGGTGATGGTAAGCGAAACGCTCGAATCGTTGATGGAAATGCCCCGGCTCAAAGCCCGGTTCTGGCGGAGATGGATGGAATGGTCGGCCTCACAATGATGCGCCCGCGCACAAGCCTTTTGGCAATCGCGCTGGCTGGGCTGGCGTTTCCTGCCGGCGCACAGGCGCAATCGGGCAGTCTGGTCGCCGATTGGCGCGGCGAGGCGCGCAGTGATGCGGCCATTGCCGCAGTGCTGGGCCGTGAGGATCGCGAACATTACCGCCAGCTGTTCACCGCAATCGACGCGCAGCAATGGCCGATGGTCGAAGAACTGCTCGCCCGGCGTCCCGATGGTGTGCTGACACAGGCAGCCCGCGCCGAATACTACACCCACGCCAACAGCCCCAAGGTTTCACCCGAACAGATTGCCGGGTGGTTTACCGACGGCACCGAACTGCCGCAGGCCGATCAGCTGGTGCGCATGGGCGCAAAGCGCGGTGTTACCTCGTTGCCCTCCCTGCCGACCGAACAGGGCTTTGCCCGCCAGCCCTATGCGCCCAAGCGTATTCTGCCGCGCAATGTGAACGACGGTACGATGCCGTCTTCTACTGCAACGATGATCCTTGAAGCGATCAAGTCAGATAACCCGCTCGAAGCCCAGCGGCTCCTTTCAGAAGTGGACTGGCAGCTTTCCAGCGACGCCCGCGCCGAATGGCGCCAGCGGGTCGCGTGGAGCCACTATATCGAAAACAACGATGCCGCCGCATTGGAACTGGCGCGCACCGCATCCGAGGGCACCGGCGAATGGGTCGCCGAAGGCGCGTGGACCGAAGGTCTGGCCGCATGGCGGCTGGGTTATTGCTCGCTGTCGGCAGAAGCTTTTGCGCGAACTGCCGGGCGGGCATCCAATCCCGAACTGGCGGCTGCCGGGCATTACTGGGCGCACCGGTCGCTGGTCCGTTGCCGCGAGCCGGGACAGGCGCAGCAGCATCTTTCCGCTGCGGCGCAGATGCACGAGACGCTCTACGGCATGCTCGCTGCCGATCAATTGGGCGTCGAACTGCCCGCCCACGCTCCGCCGCAGGCCTTCGGGCCGGACGACTGGAACCAGCTTGCCCGGCGCGGCAACGTGCGTGTGGCGGTGGCCTTGACCGAGATCGGACGTCCCGGCCTGGCGGATGAAGTTTTGCGCCATGAAGCGAAGATCGGCCCTGCCAGCCAATATGGGGCACTCGCCCGGCTGGCACGCGAACTCGGGCTGCCGTCCACCCAGCTGTGGATGGCGCATAATGCCCCTTACGGCTCCAGCAGCGATCCCAGTTTGCGTTTCCCTGTGGCGCATTGGCAGCCGGTTGGCGGCTGGCAGGTCGATCCGGCGCTGGCCTTCGCCCACGCGCTGCAGGAATCGAACTTCCGCGCCAATGCTGTCAGCCCCGCCAATGCGCGCGGGCTGATGCAGATCATGCCCGGCACCGCGCGCGATCACTCAGGTCGCCTCAGCCTTGGTGCCTCTTACGAGGATTTGAACGACCCGCAGGTCAACCTTGCCTACGGCCAGCGCCATCTGGCGATGCTGCGCGATCATCCTGCGACCGGCGGCGTGCTGCCCAAGATCATGGCCGCCTATAACGCCGGGCTTACACCAATCGGGCGCTGGAATTACGAGATCAACGATCAGGGCGATCCGCTGCTGTGGATGGAATCGATCCCCTATTGGGAAACGCGCGGCTATGTTGCCATCGTGATGCGCAATTACTGGATGTATGAACGCGCTGCGGGCGTCCAATCGCCCAGCCGCCGCGCGTTGGCACAAGGCCGCTGGCCGGAATTTCCGCAGGCGGGCACCGTGCGTTCCGCAAGGCTGGAGCCATAATGGCGATCGACGAAAGCCGCACCTTCAAGCCGATCAATATCGCGGTGTTGACCGTATCGGACACCCGCACGGCTGATGATGACACTTCCGGCGATATACTGGCCGAGCGGGTGACGGGCGCGGGCCACAATCTGGCAGCGCGGACGATCGTGAAGGATGACGCCGCACTGTTGGCCGCGCAGTTCGAGGCGTGGATTGATGATCCCGCCATTGATGCGATTGTCAGCACCGGCGGCACGGGACTGACGGGCCGCGATGTGACGCCAGAAGCCCTCGGCCAGATCGAAGGCGCGCGCGACATCCCCGGATTTGGCGAGCTGTTCCGCTGGCTCAGCTACAAGAGCATTGGCACCAGCACCGTGCAATCGCGCGCCTGCGCGGTTGTGGCCCGCGGCACCTATATCTTTGCGCTCCCCGGCTCGAACGGCGCGGTGAAGGACGGCTGGGACGGGATTCTGGCCGAGCAGATCGACAGCCGCAACCGGCCCTGCAACTTCGTGGAACTGATGCCGCGTTTGCGCGAGGTGTGACGTAAGCCCGCGACGACCGGCGGCCAGACCCCGTTTAGACCCCTGCTTGCTGTAGCCTTGCGCGGCGCAGCTTTGTTCCTTAAATGTTCCACGTGAAACATTCTCCGGTCAAAGGGCGCGGTGCGCAATCGGGAGTAGTCCCCACCCGCTTCGGGCTGGCGACACGCGAAATCGATGGTGACTGGCGCGACCATGTGCAGACGCTCGACGGCCCACCCGTCAAACTGCGCACCACGGTGACCGAGGAACGGCCCAAATCGATCCTCACCTTTAACCAGTCACCCGATGTGCCGTTCGATCGCTCGATCAACGCCTATCGCGGGTGCGAGCATGGGTGCGTCTATTGTTTTGCGCGGCCCACCCACGCCTATCACGACCTGTCACCGGGGCTCGATTTCGAGACGAAGCTGTTTGCCAAGCCCGATGCAGCCGATCTGCTCCGCAAGACGCTGGCAAAGCGCGGATACCGCCCGAAACCCATCGCGATGGGCACCAACACCGATCCCTATCAGCCGATCGAGCGGGATTACCGGATCACGCGCCAGGTGCTCGAACTGTGTCTTGAGACGCGGCACCCCGTCACCATTACCACCAAGTCCGACCGGGTGCTCGACGAGGCCGGTGTTCTGGAGGCATTGGCACGCGAGAAGCTGGTCGCGGTATCGATCTCGGTGACGACCCTCGATCCGGAACTGTCTGGCAAGCTCGAACCACGCTGCGCTGCGCCCGCCAAGCGGCTGGCGGCGCTCGGCAAGCTGGTGGAACTCGGCGTGCCGGTGCATTGCTCGGTATCGCCGATTATCCCCGCGATCACCGACGAATTTATCGAAGGCATCATCGCCGAGGTCGCACGGCTGGGGGTGCAAAGCGTGAACTGGATCCCCCTGCGCCTCCCCCACGAAGTCGCGCCCCTGTTCCGCGAATGGCTCGCCGTCCACTACCCCGACCGCGCAGGCAAAGTGATGAGCATCGTGCGCGAGATGCGGGGCGGGCGGGACAATGACCCCAACTTCCACAGCCGCTTCAACCCGCAAGGCGTCTGGGCCGACCTCATCCGCGCGCGATTCAAACTGGCGTGCAAGCGGACGGGGATTGGCAAAGCGCGGTTCGAACTCGACTGCTCACGGTTCAGGCCGCCAGAGGTGGGCGGGCAGCTGCGGCTGCTCTAAGGTTCCACGCCTTCACAGTAGCTACCGCCGCTTTGCCAACGTCCGCCAGCGTCGAGGCATGAGTCGACGTGGTTCATCTCCTGCAACCACCACCCGGCGCTTAGTCCGAACAACAGTCCGGCTATTAGCAAAAGCGCATCGCGTTTGTTCACCCAAACCCCCCGCCTGCCTCACCCGGCGCGAACCGCATCAGGCGGCTGTCCACCAGTGCGGCGGCGCGGTTCACCACCGCCTTTTGATAATCCGCATCCTTGATCATGGCAAAGAACGCGCCCGCATCGGGATATTGCGCGACGAAGCCGTCGTGCCATTGCTTGTCCCCCGGCCCGGTCACCATCGTTTCGAACGCCCCGCGCCAAACGATGCTGCCGCCGACGCGCTGGAAGATCGGGCCACTGGTCTTGCCGTACTCCTCGTAGGCCCGCCGCCCGCTCCAGCCTTTGCCTGCGTGTTCATGGCCCTCGGGATACTCCGCCAGATCGCGATACCGCAGCAGGTTGAGCATATGGATGGGCATGTCGCGCGGCAGATCCTTGAAGGCCGCGAAATTCTCCGGGGATGGATCGATGAAATAGGTCATAGCTCTCTCTCGTCATTGCGAGCGACCGCAAGATCGCGTTGCATATAGACCGTATCGAGCCTGCGCCCGAACTTGAAGCCGACATTGCGCATTCGCCCGGCATGGACGAACCCGCACTTGGTGTGGAGCGCGACCGAGGCGGGCTCGCCCCCGCCAATCACCGCGATCATCTGTTCGAACCCGCAATTCTGCGCAGCGGCGACGAGAGCCGCAAGCAACGCCGATCCCACCCCGCCCCCGCGCGCAGTGTCCGCGACATAGATGCTGTTCTCGCAGGTGCGCGCATAGGCGGCGCGGTCGCGGAACTGGGTGGCATAGCAATAGCCAAGCACCGTTCCGTCGCGCTCGGCGACAAGGAACGGCCAGCCGCGCGCGGTGACAGCCGCGATCTTTTCCGCCCACGCCGCAACGTCGGGCGCGGCAGTATCAAAGGTGGCGGTGCCGTGCGCGACATGGAAGGCATAGATATCGCAAACGGCCTGCGCGTCGCCGGGACGCGCAGGCCGGATAGTGAGGTCAGCCAAGCGTGTAGTCGCTGAACCGGTCACGCAGGTCTTTCTTGCTGATCTTGCCGGTGGCGGTGTGCGGGATGTCATCGACGAATTCGACCGCATCGGGCAGCCACCACTTGGCGATCTGCGGCTTGAGATGCTCGATGATATCATCGGCGCTCACTTCCGCGCCCGCTTTCCTGACCACGAACAGCACCGGTCGTTCGTCCCACTTGGGGTGGGTGATACCGATGCAGGCGGCCTCGGCCACGGCGGGGTGGCCTGCGGCTGCGTTCTCCAGCTCGACCGAGCTGATCCATTCGCCGCCCGATTTGATCACGTCCTTGGTGCGGTCGGTCAGTTGCAAGGTGCCGTCGGGGTGCAAGATGCCGACATCGCCGGTATCGAACCAGCCTTCGTTGTTGGCGGCATCCCGATCGGCCTTGAAATAGCGCTTGATGATCCACGGCCCGCGAATTTGCAGCGCGCCGCTGGTCTTGCCGTCACGCGGCAGTTCGGTCGCCATGTCGTCGAGATCGACCGTGCGCAGCTGCACGCCGAAAATCGGGCGGCCCTGCATTGCGGTTTTTTCGACCTTCTGTTCCAGCGTGAGGCTGTCCCAATCCCAGGTCGGCCCGCCAACCGTGCCGATAGGGCTGGTTTCCGTCATCCCCCAGGCGTGTTGCACGCGGGTGCCGTTCTTGAGCAGGCGCTCGATCATGAACTTCGGGGCGGCCGATCCGCCGATGGTCGCAGCCTTCAAGGGCGGCAGGTCGAGGCCATTGGCGTCGCAATACTGGAAGTGCGCCAGCCACACCGTAGGCACACCCGCGGAATCGGTCACGCCCTCGCTCAGCATCAGTTCGTGCAGCACCGCCGGATCATTGACGGCGGAAAACACGAACTTGATCCCCGCCATCGCGCCCGCATAGGGAAGGCCCCAGCTTGCCGCGTGGAACATCGGCACCACGGGAAGCATCACCGAAGCCGCGCTGAAGTTGAACGCTGACGGTTGCAGCCCCGCCATGGCGTGCATCATGGTCGAACGGTGTTCGTATTGCACACCCTTGGGATTGCCAGTGGTGCCGCTGGTGTAACAGATCATGCAGGGATCGGTTTCCGACCCCGTCACCCATTCGAAATCGCCGTCCTGCGCGCCGATCCAGTCTTCGAAAGAGGCTGTATGCTCTCCGGAATCGTAGCAGATGTAGTGCTCGACCGTCGTCCAGCGGCTTTTCATCCTATCGACAATCGGCTGGAACGCCGCATCATAGCACAGCACGCGGTCTTCGGCGTGATTGACGATATATTCGAGCTGATCATCGAACAGGCGCGGGTTCACCGTGTGCAGTACCCCGCCCATGCCTGCCACGCCGTACCAGCTGACGAGGTGGCGCGAATGGTTCATGGCGAGGCTCGCCACTTTGTCACCCGGCTTCAGGCCGAGTGCCTGCAGCGCCTGCGCCATCTTCAGCGCATCGCGGCGGATGCCTGCCCAATTGGTGCGGGTGATGCTGCCATCAGCCCATCGGCTGACGATTTCGCGCTCCGGCGCCTCGCGCGCGGCGTGATCGATCACCGCGGTCACCCGCATGGTCCATTCCTGCATTGCTCCGAGCCTTGATCCGGCCATATCCGCTCTCTCTCCGTGTGAAGTTGATCCCATCTGATGTCGCCGATGAGTGCCCTGTGTTGATGCCCGCCGGAAAGCCGATTGGCAATCGGCTCGTCGGACTAAAACAACACTTCGACCGAACGCGATGAAACATTTCCTGTTCTGCGAAGCTACCCCCCTGACCGCTGAGCGACAGCCGGCGTCACAGATGTGGCGCCCCCCGGTTGAGGGGGCAGCGGGTAGTTCATTGCAAGGAAGTAAAAGAATGAAAAACACAGCTTTGCTACTGGCTGGCGCAGCGGCGATCGTCGCTGTGCCCGCGCAGGCACGTGACGGACAACCTTACCTCGGCATCAATGGCGGTATCGTGTTCGAAGACCAGGTTGACGTCCAGGCCGACCCTGCTGCCGCATCGCGCAACGAAGCCCGCATCAACACCGGCACCGGCTGGGAAGGTGACGTGGTTATCGGTTACGATTTCGGCGCCTTCCGTCTCGAAGCCGAAGCCGGTTACAAGAACCAGGACCACGACACCCTTTTCATCGACGGCCCCAACACCGCCGGTCTTCCGGTCGGTCTGCGCACCGGGCCTGACAGCACGCAGAAGACCTACACCGGCATGGTCAACGCGCTGATCGACATCGGCAGCGATGATGGTCTGCAGTTCTACGCAGGCGGCGGTGCGGGCCTTGCCCGCGTCAACTTCGAATTGAGCGTTCCGGGCGCCGGCACGTTCATCGACGACAGCGATACCGCATTCGCTTACCAGGGCATCGCCGGTATGCGCTTCCCGGTGAACGACAACATCGATCTTGGCGTGAAGTATCGTTACTTCCGCGTCGACGATCTCAAGCTTAACGGGTTCGGCAACAATCCGCTGGAGCTTGGACTGGAATCGCACTCGGTTCTGGGCAGCATCCTCGTGAACTTCGGTGGCCGCAGCGAGCCTGCTCCGGTTGCAGCCCCGCCGCCGCCGCCGCCGGTAACTGCTCCCCCGCCGCCGCCGCCGGCCCCGCCGCCGCCGCCGCCGGCTCCGGCCTGCAACACCGGCCCGTACATCGTGTTCTTCGACTTCGATCGCTCGGACATCTCGGCCGAGGCGTCGACCATCCTCAACAATGCCGTCACCGCCTATGCCAACTGCGGCAGCGCGCGTGTGATGCTGGCTGGTCACACCGACACCTCGGGCAGCGCAAGCTACAACATGGCACTCGCCCAGCGTCGTAATGATGCCGTGCGCAGCTACATGACCGGTCGCGGTGTGCCCTCGGGCCAGATCAGCGGTGAAGCTTTCGGGGAATCGCAGCCCCGCGTGCCGACCGCCGACGGTGTGCGCGAAGCGCAGAACCGCCGCGTGGAAGTCACCTACGGTCCGGGTTCGGGCATGTAAGGTTACGTTCCAACGGAACAAGCAGAGGGGCCGGAGCGATCCGGCCCCTTTTTTCTGCCCGGCCTTTTTGTCTCGAGTGTTAAGCGACGAGCCGCAGGTTCGATCGCTTTTTGAGCGGCACCAGCGCCACATTGCTGATGCCTTCGATCGCCGCAAGGCGCTCTGCCAGTTCACCATGAAGCACGAAAGCACGGCCCAGCACCATTGTGACCTGACCGCCACCGGCCAGCGTCAGCCGCACCTGCACCTCGCCGCTGCCTGCAGGCCGCTCGCCCAGCGCCGCATCAAGTTCGATCCGCAGCTCTAGCAAAGCTGCGACACTGGCGATCTCGGCAGTCAACTGCATCGCAGTCGCGCCGCTCACCGCCGCCAGCGGACGCGCGCCGCGCACAGTCAGGCGCGGGGGTTCATCCGGGCTTGGCGAGTCGAGCTCGACCGTCAGCAACAGACACTCGCCTGACTGCGCCCAGCGTTCGAAATCGGGCACCAGCGCTTCTTCGAAACAAGCAGCCGAAAATTGACCCGAAGAATCGGAGAAATCCGCCCGGACAAAGGTTCCGCCTTTGCGCGTGCGGGCCTTGGTGATTCCTTCCACCAGCACCGCCATCACCGCAGTGCTGCGCCCTCCCGCAGGCGCGCCGCCTTCCATCAGGCTTTGATAGGTGCGCGCGCCATTGGCCGACGCCGCATCGCGATATTGCTGCACCGGATGGGCCGAGAAATAGAAGCCGAAGTTTTCGCGTTCCTTCGTCATGCGGTCAGACCGGCTCCACGCAGGTGCCGCCTGCAACCGCAGGTCTTCCGGCGCGGCAGCCTCACCGCCGAACAGCCCGACCTGCCCGCTCGATCTTTCGCGCATCGCAGCATCTGCCACCGCCATCAGCATATCGGCATTGGCATACAGAAGCCCGCGATCCGGTTCGAGCCCGTCGAACGCGCCCGCACAGATCAACCCTTCCAGCTGGCGGCGGTTCATCGTGCCTTGCGGCAACCGCTCGAAAAGATCCTTGATGCTGGCAAAGGCGCCGCTCGCCTGCCGTTCGGCAACGATCGCCTCCATCGCCTTTTCGCCGACATTGCGGATCCCGGCCAGCGCGTATCGCACCGCGTAGCCGGTATCGGTCTGCTCGACAGTGAAGCGCGCGTGGCTCGCGTTGATGTCGGGCGGCAGCACCTCGATCCCGCCGTGGCCATTGGGATACCGCCGTGCATCATCGACAAACACGTTGAGCTTTTCCGACTGGTGCATGTCGAAGCACATCGAAGCGGCGTAGAATTCTTCGGGGTAATGCGCCTTCAGCCACGCGGTCTGATAGGCCAGCAGAGCGTAAGCGGCGGCGTGCGATTTGTTGAAGCCGTAGCCTGCGAATTTGTCGATCAAATCGAACAGTTCATTGGCGCGCTTTGGCTCGATCCCCGAATTTGCCTTGCAGCCTTCCACGAAGCGGCCGCGCTGGGCGTCCATTTCGGCCTGCACCTTCTTGCCCATTGCGCGGCGCAGCAAGTCTGCATCGCCAAGCGAATAGCCAGCCAGCACCTGGGCGGCCTGCATCACCTGTTCCTGATAGACGAAAATGCCGTAGGTTTCGGACAGGATGCCTTCCAGCTTCTGGTGCGGATATTCAATCGGCACCACGCCTGCCTTGCGCTGGCCGAACAGCGGGATGTTGTCCATCGGGCCGGGGCGATAGAGCGAGACGAGCGCGATGATGTCGCCGAAATTGGTGGGCTTTACCGCCTTCAGCGTCCGCCGCATCCCTTCGGATTCCAGCTGGAACACGCCGACGGTATTGCCGGTCTGCATCAGGTGATAGACCTGCGCGTCATCCAGCGGCAGCGCGCCAAGATCGATCGTGATGCCGCGTTCTTCAAGCAGGTCGGTCGCCTTGCGCAGCACCGATAGTGTTTTCAGCCCGAGAAAGTCGAACTTCACCAGCCCTGAACTTTCGACATATTTCATGTCGAACTGCGTCACCGGCATATCCGAACGCGGATCGCGGTACAGCGGCACCAGCTGCGCCAGCGGCCGGTCACCGATCACCACGCCCGCCGCGTGGGTCGATGAATTGCGCGGCAGGCCTTCCAGCTGCATCGCCAGGTCGACAAGGCGCTTAACGTCCTTGTCATTGTCATACTCGCGCTTGAAATCCGCCGCCCCGTTCAGCGCGCGCGGCAGCGGCCAAGGGTCGGTCGGATGATTGGGGATCATCTTGCACAGCCGGTCAACCTGACCATAGCTCATCTGCAAAATCCGTCCGCAATCGCGCAGCACGGCGCGCGCCTTTAGCTTGCCGAAGGTGATGATCTGCGCAACGTGATCGGTGCCATATTTGGCCTGCACGTAACGGATCACTTCGCCGCGCCGCGTTTCGCAAAAGTCGATGTCGAAGTCCGGCATCGAAACGCGTTCGGGGTTGAGGAAGCGTTCGAACAGCAGGCCCAACTGGATCGGATCGAGATCGGTGATGGTCAGCGCCCACGCCACCGCCGAGCCCGCGCCCGAACCGCGCCCCGGCCCCACCGGAATCCCCTGTTCCTTGGCCCATTTGATGAAGTCGGCAACGATCAGGAAGTAGCCGGGAAAGCCCATCCCCACGATCACGTCGATCTCGAATTCGAGGCGGTCGAAATAGACCTTGCGCTGTTCATCCGAAAGATCGGGATAGGCGGCCAGTCGCTCTGCCAGCCCGGCGCGCGAATCCTCCGCCAGCATCCGCGCCTCGCCCGCAAGGTCGCCCGCTAGGCTGGGCAGGATCGGCTTGCGATAGGGCGGCGCAAAGGCGCAGCGCTGCGCGATCACCAAAGTATTGGCCATCGCCTCGGGAAGATCGGCGAAGGCTTCATCCATCATGCTGGCGGATTTGACGAAGGCCTGCGGGTTGGAGCGGGGGCGTTCCTCCGCCTCGATCTGAGTCGAATTGGCAATGCACAGCATCGCATCATGCGCCTTGTGCATATGCGGTTCGGCGAAATTGGCAGGGTTGGTGGCGACCAGCGGCAGGTCGCGGGCATAGGCGAGATCAATCAGCGCCTCCTCCGCCCGCTCGCACACCGGATCGCCGTGCCGTGCGATCTCGATATAAAGGCGCTGCGGGAACAGCGCCGCCAGCCGCTCTGCCAGGCGTGTGGCGGCATCGTGTTGTCCTTCGGCCAGCAGGCGGGTCAACCCGCCCTCGCCCGCGCCGGTCAGCGCGATCAATCCGTCGGTGCGGCCTTCCAGTTCGGCAAGCGTGACGTGCGGTTCACGCTCCAGCGGGCGATCAAGGTGGGCTTGCGATACCAGATGGCACAGGTTGCCATATCCAGCTTCGTCCTGCGCCAGCAAGGCGAGGTAATCGATAACCGCCCCGGCGGATCCTTCAACGCTCTCGCGCACCACGCCCAGCAGTGCGCCGATGATCGGCTGGACCCCTTCGGCTTTACAGGCAGCCGCAAACGGCATGACCCCGTAGAGCCCGTTGCGGTCACAGATGGCGATGGCGGGATAGCCGCGTTCCTTCGCCAGCTTGGCAATATCCTTGGGATCGATCGCCCCTTCGAGCATCGAGAATGACGAAAGCACACGCAGGGGGACGAAGGGAGCAAAGGGCATGGGCGACACTATGCTTTCGGGTGGGAGATTCGCCAAGCGCGGGCGGCTGTTTTTCCCGCAACTCGTCATTGCGAGCGGAGCGAAGCAATCCATGGCCTCGGGGTGCCGCTGAACGGAAAAGGCAGGTCATGGATTGCCGCATCGCTCCGCTCCTCGCAATGACGAAGGTCGAACTACAGAAGCGCTTCGATATCCTTGGCGATCCTGTCTGGCGCATCTGTCGGGCCGTAACGCTTCACCACCTTGCCATCGCGGCCAATCAGGAACTTGGTGAAGTTCCACTTGATCGAGGTCGATCCCATCAGCCCCTTGGCCGAGGTTTTCATCCAGTCATACAGCGGCGAAGCACCAGCGCCGTTGACGTCCACCTTGGCCATCAGCGGAAAGGTGACGCCGAAATTGACCTTGCAGAATTCGGCGATCTCATCGGCATTGCCCGGTTCCTGCCCGCCGAACTGGTTGCAGGGAAAACCCAGCACCTCGAACCCGCGATCCTTGTATTGCTGGAACAGCTTTTCCAGCCCGTCATATTGCGGGGTGAAGCCGCACTTGCTGGCGGTGTTGACCACCAGCAGCACGGTGCCCAGTTTATGCGACAGGTCGAGCGGTTCACCGCGATTGGTGGTGACGGTGAAATCGGCAATGGTGGTCATTCGGCCCCCGCAGGAATGGTGTCTAGGCCTCGCCTTGTGCGGGAAAATCGGGGTGGGAGGCAAGCGCCATCGCCTCATCGGCGGAATATTGGCGGTCGCCGGCCTTTTCGATCACGTAGCCGGCGCGTTCTTCTTCCGGCAGCATGGCAATATGGCGGATCATCTCGGCGAATGTGCCGCGGCCCAGCGCCTTACCGCCGTGCAACACACCGCCGCCGCTGTCTTTCGCGTGAAGTGCAGCGCGATCGCTCCATGCGGTCTCGCCGGTTTTAAGCGTCTCGCCGCCGGACGTGCTGGGATGGTCGGCCATGATCGATTTCTCCTTGTTCTAACCCCCTGAATATGGGGCCTGGGGGGAGGAACCGCTAGATCAGCACCCCGTCCTTCAGCCGCACCACACGGTCCATTCGTCCCGCCAGCCGCTCATTATGGGTCGCCACCAGCGCCGCGCTGCCTTCGCCCCGCACCAGCGCGAGAAATTCGGCCAACACATTGTCGGCGGTGGCTTCGTCGAGATTACCGGTCGGCTCGTCCGCCAGCACCAGCGTGGGCCGGTTGGCGAGTGCGCGGGCAACCGCGACGCGCTGCTGTTCGCCGCCCGAAAGCTGGCTGGGCCGGTGCGTGAGCCGCGCGCCGAGACCCAGATTGGTCAGCAGGCTATCAGCGCGCTCCTCGCATTCGGCGCGGGGACGGCCAAGGATCATCTGCGGCATCACCACATTCTCGCGCGCGTTGAAATCGGGCAGCAGGTGGTGGAACTGGTAAACGAACCCCAGATGGTCACGCCGCAGGCGGGTGCGCTGATCGCTGGCGAGGGTTTCAGCGCGTTCACCCGCCACGCTGATCGATCCTTCGAACCCGCCTTCCAGCAGGCCGACCGCTTGCAGCAAGGTCGATTTGCCAGAACCCGACGGGCCGAGCAGCGCCACGACTTCGCCCGGCATGATATCAAGATCGACGCCGCGCAGCACATCGATGCGCTGACCGCCCTGTTCGAAGGCGCGCTTCAGCCCTTTGAGGCTGACGATAGGAGCACCACTATTCATAACGCAGCACCTGCACCGGATCGGTATTGGCAGCCTTGAGGGCCGGATAAAGCGTTGCAAGGAAGCTCATCGTCAGCGCCAGCGCCACGATCCCGGCAACTTCCCACGGATCGGTGCGCGATGGCAGGGTGCTGAGGAACCGCACTTCGGGATCCCATATCTCCTGACCCGTGGAGAAAGCGATGAAGTCGACAATCGGTTCGCGGAAGAACAACACTATCGCGCCGAGCAGCAGCCCCGCCATCGTCCCGATCGCACCCACAGTGGTGCCAGTCGTCACGAAAATCTTGAGCAGGCTGCGCCGTGTCGCGCCCATGGTGCGCATGATCGCGATATCGCGGGTCTTGGCGCGCACCAGCATCACGAGGCTGGACAGGATGTTGAATGCGGCCACCAGCACCATGAAACTCAAGGCAAAGAACATCGCCACGCGTTCCACCTGCAAGGCTTCGAACAGGGCAGAGTTGATCGTCTTCCAATCCGAGATGATGGCCTTGCCGGTCAGTTGTTCAGCCACGGGTTTGAGGATTTCGCCAACCTTGTCGGGATCATCCACAGTCACTTCGATCATCCCGATGGTATCGCCCATCAGCAGCAGGGTCTGCGCATTCTTGATCGGCAGCACGACGAACTTCTGGTCGTAATCATAGATGCCCACTTCGAAGATCGCGCCCACTTCATAACCGATCTGGCGGATCGACGTGCCGAAGGGAGTGGCACGGCCCTGCGGATTGATGATCGTGATGGTATCGCCCACCCGCGCGCCGATGTTCTGCGCCAGTCGCGATCCTATCGCCACCCGTCCGGCAGCACCCTGCTCGGATGGCTGGTAAAGGCTGCGAATATCGCCAAGGATCACCTTTTCGCCCAGATCAGTGATCGCTTCGTCGGTCTGTCCGCGCACAAAAACCGCTTCGACCCGGCCACCGAAGCTCGTCAGCAAGGGCTGTTCGATCAGCGGCGATGCATCGACCACGCCGGGCGTCTTTTCGACATTGGCGAGCACGCTTTCCCAATTGTCCAGCCTGCCGCCATAGGCCTGCACGATGGCATGGCCGTTCAGCCCGACGATCTTGTCGAGCAATTCCGCGCGGAAACCGTTCATCACGCTCATCACAATCACCAGCATGGCGACCGAGAGCATGACTACGCCGACAGAAATGCCGGCCACCAGCGCAATGAACGCCTCCCCCCTGCCGGGCCAGAGGTAGCGTTTGGCGATCATCCATTCGAAGGGAGAGAGCATGGGAAGGTCAGTGCTGCCTGTAATGTGAACGCTGGCTGTAGTGCGCCCGCGCACAAGCCGCAAGCTACAGGCGGGCAGTCACACACCTGTCAGCAAAAAGGCGGGCATCGCAGGCGTGCTTTCCCTTGTAATTGATCCGTCACATCGCCATTGGGACGGGGCGCCCCGGCGGTGATCCCGCGAACATGTCTGGTGATGCCGATGACACCCCTCAATATGACACACCCCTTCCTTGACGCCGATGGCGACAAGCTGCGCGAGGAGTGCGGAATTTTCGGCGCGATCAACGCCGCCGATGCCTCCGCTGCGACCGCACTGGGCCTGCACGCGCTCCAGCATCGCGGGCAGGAAGCGGCCGGAATTGTCAGCTACGACGGCAAGGAATTCTTCGTTCGCCGGGGCCTTGGCCATGTGGCCGAGAACTTCTCCTCGCCCGAAGCGATTGCCGAGCTGCTCGGCCATATGGCGGCAGGCCATGTGCGCTATTCCACCACCGGCGGATCCGGCCTGCGCAACGTTCAGCCGCTTTATGCCGATTTGGCCAGCGGCGGTTTTGCCGTGGCGCATAACGGCAATATCTCCAACGCGATGACCTTGCGCAGCGATCTGGTGAACAAGGGCTCGATCTTCCAGTCGACCTCCGATACCGAGGTAATCATCCACCTCGTCGCCACCAGCCGCTATCCCACCATTGCCGACAGGCTGGTGGATGCGCTGCGGCTGGTCGAAGGCGCCTATGCGCTGATCGTGATGACGCCCGAAGGCATGATCGGCTGCCGCGATCCGCTCGGCATCCGCCCGCTGGTCATGGGCCGGATGGGTGATGCGATCCTGTTCGCCTCGGAAACGGTCGCCTTCGATGTCGTTGGTGCCGAAGTCATCCGCGAAGTCGAACCGGGCGAGTTGGTGATGGTCGATTTCTCGGGCGAAATCCGCTCTGTGCGCCCCTTCGGCAGCCCGGCCCCGCGTCCCTGCATCTTCGAACATGTCTATTTCAGCCGCCCCGATTCCGTGTTTGCGGGCCGCAGCGTTTATGAAGCGCGCAAGGCGATCGGCACCCAACTCGCTATCGAAGCCCCGTGCGAGGCCGATCTGGTCGTGCCCGTGCCCGATAGCGGCGTTCCGGCTGCCATCGGTTTTGCCCAGCAATCGGGCGTCCCGTTCGAACTCGGCATTATCCGGTCGCACTATGTCGGGCGCACTTTCATCGCACCTTCGGACGGGGCCCGCCATTCAGGTGTGAAACGCAAGCACAACGCCAACCGCGCACTGGTAGCAGGCAAGCGGATCGTGCTGATCGACGATTCCATCGTGCGCGGCACGACCAGTATGAAGATCGTCGAGATGATGCGCGAGGCAGGCGCTTCGGAAGTGCATTTCCGCGTCGCCAGTCCGCCCACCGCACATTCCTGCTTCTACGGCGTCGATACGCCCGAACGCTCCAAACTGCTGGCCGCGCGCATGGATCTTGAACCGATGCGGCAATTCATCAAGGCCGATAGCCTTGCCTTTGTGTCGATTGACGGCCTGTATCGCGCCGTCGGATCGCAAAAGCGCAATGCTGCCTGCCCGCAATTCTGCGACGCCTGTTTCACAGGCGACTATCCCACCCGCCTGACCGACCTCGCGCTGTCCGACCAGAAACCTGCCGAGCTTCCCTTTGCTGATCCGAAAGCTGCCTGACCCGACATGACCGATGCCCAAGTAAACGATACCGGCAAACCGCTTTCCGGCCGCACCGCGCTTGTCACCGGCGCCAGCCGCGGGATTGGCGCTGCCACCGCCAAGTCGCTGGCCGCTGCCGGTGCCCATGTCATTCTGGTTGCCCGCAAAGTCAAAGCACTGGAAGCGGTCGAGGATGAAATCCACGCCGTTGGCGGCACATCGACCATCGCGCCGATCGATCTGATGGAGCCCGATGCCGTCACCCGCCTTGCCGGAGCCATCGCCGGACGCTGGCAGACGCTGGACATCATGGTGCTGGCCGCCGCCTATCTGCCCGAACTCACCCCGCTTTCGCAGGTCGAGCCCAAGCAGTTCAATCAGGCGCTGCTGACCAACGTGGTTGCGACCCAGGCATTGCTGGCGGGATTCGACCCGCTGCTGCGCCGGGCCGAGGCAGGCCGTATCATCGGCCTGACCAGCAGCGTCGGCGCCGTGCCCCGCCCCTATTGGGGTGCCTATGGTTCGACCAAGGCGGCGTTCGAAAACCTGCTGGCCACCTATGCCGCCGAAGTGGAGCGCCTCTCCCCGCTGCGTGTGGCAATCATCGATCCGGGCGCAACCCGCACCGAAATGCGCGCCCGCGCTTATCCGGGCGAAGACCCGCAAAGCCTGAAAGCGCCCGAAGTCGTCGCCGATCGTCTGCTTGCTCTGCTGATCGAGGGATTTGACAGCCTGCACCGCGAACGGATCGACTGATCCTAGGCAATCCTGCTTGCACTACCATTAACCTTTGTTCGCAACCCGCTCTTAGGGTTTCGGCTTCAGTTTCCGGGGCGGACCACCACCCGCGAGACCAACGGCGACGAACACAGGTTTGACAGCAATGCCGCATGACTCAGACGCCTACCGCAAGGCTGCCCAAGAAGACCGCTGCGCACCGCGCACACGGCTGACCATCCCGGCGACCTTGCGCGCTTCGGGCGGGCGGGCCTTCCAAAGCGTGGTTCACGATCTTTCGATCTCGGGCTTCTCGGCGGCCTCGATCAACCGGATGCATGATGGCCAGATGTGCTGGCTGACCTTGCCCGGGCTTGAAGCCTTGCGGGCGGAAGTTGTGTGGTGGGACAATTGCGTCGTCGGCTGCGCCTTTTCGGAACTGCTCAGCCCGATCGTACACGACAATATTCTGCAACGTTACAGCAACATCGGAACCTACCGCCCGGCGACCTGATCCCGCCTGCCAGCCCGATGTTTCACGCGAAACATCGGGCTGGCCCGGCCTGAGCAGGGTCTGGACAGGGTCTGGCCCGGCCAAGCCGCCACCAGAACCGCGCAAGCTGAGCGCCTATTTGATGGTGGTCGCGATCTTGCGGCTCAGATCGAGGAATTGTCCCCGCTCCGCCCCGCCACTCGCCCGCTGCCAGTTGCCGATATAGGCGAACACCACGCGCTTATCCGGGAATAGGGTTATGGCCTGCCCGAAGATGCCCTGCGCGCCGTAGGCTCCTTGCGGATAGGTCCACCACTGGTAGCCATAGCCAAAGCCGCTTGTCCCGAAATCGACCGCACTGTCGGTCGCCTCGGCAAACCAGCCTTCCGGCACGACGCCTTTTCCGCCTTCCAGTGCGAACTGCCCCATGCGGGCATAGTCCGAAAGCCGGATCGACAGGCAGCACCCGCCGATATTGCCGCCGCGCGGATCGACCATCCAGAACAGGTCGCCTTCGAAACCGGCCGGATCGACAATCTTCGTCTTGGCATATTCGGCCAGCGGCATGCCCACCGCGTTTTCCACCAGCAGCCCGATCAGGTTGGTCTCGCCGGTCTTGTAAACCCACTTGGCGCCCGGTTCCGCTTCACGCGGGAGCGCCTTCATCTGGGCGAGAATCGCATCGGGGCCATATTCGATGGTGAAGAGGTT
The DNA here is from genome assembly GCF_001296025.1 of Porphyrobacter sp. AAP60. GTDB lineage: Bacteria > Pseudomonadota > Alphaproteobacteria > Sphingomonadales > Sphingomonadaceae > Erythrobacter. The sequence goes on from NZ_LJHV01000002.1 coordinate 715,615, forward strand.
CATTTTCGCGACGTCGGAATCGGGATCACTATAGTCTTCGTTCCAGCGCACCCCGCTTGTCATGGTGGCGATCTGCCGCACCGTAACGCCTTCGTAGGCGGAACCCGCAAGGCCCGGGATATATTTCGTGACCGGATCATCCAGACTGGCAATGTGCCCGTCCTTCACCGCTGCGCCAAGCAGCGTCGAAGTAAAACTCTTGGCGACCGAAAAGCTTGTCCAGCGGTCCTGCGGGCCCATGCCGAGGCCATATTCCTCGTGCACCACCTTGCCATCGACCAGCACCATTACCCCGGCGGTCTTGCTCGATTGCACCAGCGCGCTGATCTCCGCCTGCAATTCAGCGCTCAACGGCGCGCCCTTGGTCAGCGCACGCGGCGACCTTGCGGCGGGGACTTCGTGCCCGGCAAACCATTGCTCCATCGCGCGGAAACGTTCGGACCGCTGGGAATCGGACCAGAACAGCACTTGCAGATCAGCCGGATCACGTGCCGGCGGCTGGGTCAGCTGCGCTGTCGGGGCAGGCGGGCCTGCGACCGGGGCGCTTTCGCCATAGCCGCCCGCGCACCCTGCCAGCAGCGCAGCCAAAACCGCGCCCGAAACCATGCTTGTGACCCTGCCCATCTTTCTCACCCTCTCGTCTGTTAAGCGAAGGGCATAAGCGGACGGGATGGGCGGGGGCAAGCTTTACTCAGCCGTCTTTCATCGCCTTCAAGGCCGACAGCGCCCGCTCGCGTGCGGCCTTGTGGCCGATGATCTTGCGCGGATAGCCCGAAGGCCTGCGCCCGAATTCATCGGGATCGTGAATATGGGGCGCTTCCAGCTTGGCGAGTTCCGGCACATATTCGCGAATATAGCGCGCCGCATCGAATTTTTCCGACTGGGTCAGCGGTGCCATGATGCGGCTGAACATGTTGCTGTCCACCCCGGTGCCCGCCGTCCACTGCCAGTTGGTGGCGTTGGAGGCATAATCAGCATCGCAGAGGCAATCCCAGAACCACTTTTCGCCCTCGCGCCAATCGATCAGCAGATGCTTGATGAGGAAGCTCGCGGTGATCATCCGCACCCGGTTGTGCATCCACCCGGTCTGCCACAACTGCCGCATCCCGGCATCGACGATGGGATAGCCTGTGCGGCCCTGTTGCCATGCCTGCAAATCCTTGGCGGCGGCTTCGTCCGTGGCCGGGTCGCGCCATGCGAAACGGTCGAAATCCTCGCGGTAATTGCTGGTCGCATAGTCCGGGAACTGGCAGATCGCGTTCTGCGCATAATCGCGCCAGATCAACTCGCCCTCAAAGGTGCGCCAGCCATCGGAACGCTTGTGCTTGAAGGCATGCCATATCTGGATCGGCGAAATTTCGCCGAAATGCAGATGCGGCGACAGGCGCGAGACCTTGTCGACCGAGGGGAAATTGCGCTTGTCGTCGTAGTCGTCGACGTGATCCAGCCACCAGGTCATGCGATCCTGCGCCGCAACCTCGCCCACCTGCCAGAATTCCGCGATACCGGCTGCCCAGTCCGGCTTGGTAGGGAGCAAATCCCATGAGGCCAGTTCGTCACTGGCAGGCCATTGCGAGGGCGAGGACAGGGTTTCAGGCGCGGGCAGTTCGTCGCGCGGGGGAAATTCGGTGCGCATGGCGCGGCTGAAGGGGGTGTAGATCTTGTACTGCCCGCCGGTGCCGGTGGTAATGCTGCCCGGCGGCATCAGGAAATTGCCGTCATGGAGTTGCAGGTCGAGGCGGTCGGCCAGTTTCTTCTGCGCCTTCCTCCACCATGGCTCGTAATGGCGGTTGGTGTGGATTGTGCTCGCACCCACCTCTTCGGCCAGCTTGGTCAGTTCTTCCACCGCGTCCCCGCGCCGCAGGATCAGTTTGGCGTGCCGCTGGGCGAGGCTGTTCGAGAGGCTTTCGAGCGAATGATGCAACCACCAGCGCGATGCGCCCCCATAGGCGTGATGTTTGGCGCTCTCGTCGTCGAGCACATAGACGCACACCACCGGCCCGGACTTGGCAGCGTGATAAAGCGCAGGATTGTCAGCCAGCCGCAGATCACGCCGCAGCCATACGATTTGGGTGTTGGACAAAACAAACTCCGTTCACCCTGAGCTTGTCGAAGGGCTGTCCTTCTTCTGGCACCGAGCGAGAAAGTGAAGTGCAGGGCTTCGACAAGCTCAGCCCGAACGGATGTGGGAAGGTAATGCGCCTAGCCCCCAGGAAGTTCCTCACACCGCACATTGGGCAGCGCGACGGAGAACCGGCCCCGCGCGCGCGGATCATAGAAGCGGGCATCGTAAAGGATCACCGAACCGTCGTCCGCGCGGGTCGAAAAGGGCGCGCGCGACCAGAACAGGAAGGCGTCGAGCTGGGAATTGGCGCGGCGGGCGTCGGCGAAGTCGGGTAGCTTGCACATCTGTTCGGCGATCGGATCGAGTGCGGTGTCGTCGGGGCCAATTGCGCGGCGGACGAACCAGCGGCCGTCGCCGCCGAACAGCACCTCGCGAGAAAGAGGGTTGAGCGGCACGGGGCTGCCGATGGTCGCGACCTCGCCCGACGAAAAGCCTCGCATCTGCGCGTAAAGTGCGCCGTTCTCTTGGGCGGTGTGGGTGATCGCCCCATTCAACCCGATGTAAGACAACGCTGCCGCAATCCCCACCCGCGCAGGCCGCATCCACTCAGCCCCGGCCTTCTCCCGCCGCCGCGACCACCACACGCTGCCGATCAGCAGCGCCCACAGCCACACGTCGATGATGAACAGCGTATCGCCATAGAACCACCGCGAAGAAAACGGCTCCAGCAGCCGGATGCCGTAGACATTGAGCCAGTCGAAGAACGGGTGGCTGAGGCAGCCGATGAAGGCCATCGCGTAGAGCCAGCCGAACCGCACCGGCAGCCGATCCTCGGGCCGTTTCCCGCGCTTCGTCTGCCAGCGGTCGAACGCCCACAGCAGCCCGGCCAGCACCAACGGCAGCAGCACCAGCGCGGGCGGGCCGTGGGTGATGCCGCGGCGGAAGGCGAGATGCTCGGTGCCCTCCAGCCAGAAAAAGCACGCAGCGTCCACATCGGGAAGGTTCGCGCCGATGATCAGCGCGGGCATCGCGAGCCCCGTGGTGCGCTTCAGCCCCGCCTGCCCCAGCACCGCGCCGACAAGGCTATGTGTCAGATTGTCCATATGTTTGCAGGTCTAGCGGCACAGCCATGCGCAGGGAACCGCAAATGCGCTTGGCACTTGCGCCCGGCCTCGCCTATCGCTGCGCCAAACAGACATGCGGGAGAGACGCCATATGACCGACCAGACCCCTTACATCCGACCCGACATGAAAGGCTTCCTCGACATGATGGCGGCGGTGAACGGGCCGAAGCTGGCTGACATGACGCTGGAGGAAGCCCGAGCCTCTTATCAAGCCATGCACAATATTGCCGACCGCCCGGCCCGCGCTCTGCCGGTGATCCGTGACTTCGCCTGCCCCGGCCCCAACGGCGACATTCCGCTGCGCATGTATGATGCCCGCGAAACCCGCGATGCAGCCTCGCCGGTGGTGATGTTCTTCCACGGCGGCGGCTTCGTTATCGGCGATCTCGACACCCACCATGCGCTCTGCACAGAAATCGCAGGCCTGATCGACCTGCCGCTGGTCGCAGTGCATTACGCCCGCGCGCCCGAAGCGCCCTTCCCCGCCGCGATCCTCGATTGCGAGGCGGCGACGCGCTGGGTAGCGGGCAGCCCTGCCGAATTGGAGCGCCAAGCCTCCGGCATCATCACTATCGGCGACAGCGCAGGAGGCAATGCCACGGTGGTGGTCAGCCAGATGCTCAGCGCGAACCCCGCCGCCGTGCCGGTGGTGCTGCAAGTGCCGATCTTCCCGCTGGTGGCAGACGCCAATGGCTCTGAAAGCATGGCAGGCTTCAGCGAGGGCTTTTTGCTCACCGCAGACACAATGGGCTTCTTCGATGCCGCCTACGCTGCCGATCGCGCCGACCCGCGCGGTTTCCCGATCCTTTCCGATCACAGCAGCGCCCCGCCCACCATCGTCGTCACCGCCAGCCTCGATCCGATCCGCGATTCGGGCCGTGAGTATGCCAAGGCCCTGGTCGATGCCGGGCGCGACGTCGTTTTCCTCGAAATGCGCGGGGTGACGCACAGCTTCACCAACCTGCGTCAGGCCGTGCCGAGCACGCAGGCCGATCTGGAACGCATCATCGCCGCGATGCAGTTCATGCTGGCAAATCCGGCATGAACCCCGAAGACCTGCCATATCGCCCCTGCGCGGGGTTCATGCTGGTCAATCCAGACGGCCTTGTTTTCGTGGGTGAGCGCATCGATGCGTCTGCGCACGGCTTCTGGCAGATGCCCCAAGGCGGGATCGACAAGGGCGAAGATGTGCGCACCGCCGCCCTGCGCGAGTTGGAGGAAGAAACCGGGATCGGCGCACATCTGGTCGAAGTGATCGCGCAAGGATCGCAAGCCTTCTTCTACGATCTGCCGCCCGAATTGCTGGGCAAGGTGTGGAAGGGCAAATATCGCGGGCAGGAACAATACTGGTTCCTGGGCCGGTTCCTCGGCAGCGATACCGATATCGATCTGAACGCCCACGATCCGGCAGAATTCAAGGCCTATCGCTGGGTCGCGCCGGAAACGCTGCCCGATCTGATCGTGCCGTTCAAACGCGATGTCTATGCCGCGCTAGTGGCGGAGTTCGGCCCGCTGATCTGAGCCGATCTTTTATAATCGCGTCAGTTGCTCGCTGGGCCCATGTCCGCGCTGCTGTCAGCGGCCAGCCGCGCAGGGATACCGCGGGCGATGGTGCCTTGCAGCGCCACCGTTTCGGGGCAGTTATCGCCGCACAGGCTTTGCAGCTTGGCAAGGTTGCGCTTGGCCTTTTCCAGCGCGCCCTTTTCCACCAGCGCCGAGCCTTCGCCCGATATCGCGGCGAAATTGCCCGGCTCACGCTCCAGCGCCTCGCGGTAGTAACGGATCGCCTTGCCCTGCAGCCCGCTTTGACGGGCGGCCTCGCCAAGGTCGATGAAGATCGCGGTGTAACCCGGATCAACCGCCAGCGCGGCTTCGAAAGCATCGATCGCGGCTTGCGTGTCGCCTGCATTCAGCAAGGCCTGCCCCTGCGCCACCAACGCCGCCGCGCGCGGATCGGGTGCCTTGCCCGATTGGGCGGTCAGCACGCTTGCCGACATGGCCAGACAAAGCGAGAGGGCGGCAGCAGCAGGCGCGAAACGCATCAGAAGCTCCTTCAGTGCATGAGACCGGGAACCGGTAGGCTGGGTCATATCATGCGAAGCTATCATGGTGAACGCAAGCACGCGATGAAAAAACCATCCGTGCCGTCGTGAAGCGGATCGAGCCGCCATCCGCTCACCCGTTCCCGGCCCAGCGGCAGCGGTAGCGCCTCCGCCTGCCAACCGGGATGGCGGGCAAGGAAGGCGGTAATCCTGTCCGGCCCTTCGGCATCGAGCACCGAACAGGTGACGAACACCATCGTGCCGCCGCCGCGCACCAGATAGGAGCCGATGTCCAGCACGTGGTCCTGCAAGGCGTTCAATCGCTTCAGTTCGGCCGGATCAAGCCGCCAGCGGCCTTCGGGGCTGCGCCGCCAGGTGCCGCTGCCCGAACAGGGCGCATCGACCAGTACGTGATCAGCCTTGCCCGCCCAATTGCCCAGCGTGCGCATTTCGCGCGTGGGATCGAGCAGGACGATGTTGTCGATCTGCGCGCCCGCCCGTTCGGCCCGCGGCGCAAGGTTGCCCAGTCGCCGCTTGTCGGTATCGGCCGCGACGATGCTGGCCGCATTGCCCAGCCGTGCGGCCAGCGCCAGCGTCTTGCCGCCGCCGCCCGCGCACAGATCGACGATGATATCGCCCGCCGCCACCGGCAGCGCATCGATAATCAGCTGGCTGCCGTGATCCTGCACTTCGATCAGGCCTTGGGCATAGGCATCCCACTGTTCGACCTGCGTGCCCGAGGGGAAGCGCAATGCCTGCGAGGCGGCGAGCGGTTCGCCTGCTTCGGGCAGTTCAACCGTCGCCCGGTCGGCTTTCAAGGCGTTGACCCGGATATCCAGCGGAGCGCGATCCAGCAGTGCGACGATCTCCGGCCCGCCAAGGCCGGAAGCGCGCAAAGCAGCAGCCAGCCATTTGGGCGCGAGGCCGGTCTTGGCGACCACCTCGCCATCAACCTTGGGCGCAGGGCCGTGGGGCGATCCGTCGAACAGTGCGGCAATCTCAGGGTCTTGCGCCGCCACCGCCAGCATTGCCGCGCGGCCGTTTTCAGGGACAGGGCCACAGAGGCGAATGGCCTGATACACCAGATCGCGCACCGCCCGCCGGTCTTTCGATCCGGCATAGCGGCGGGCGCGGAAATATTCGGCGATGATGCGGTCAGCCGGCGCGCCTTTGGTGCGCGCCGCCGGGATGATGGTATCAAGCAGTTCGATTGCTGCCTGCACGCGGGCAGCGGGGATCATGATCCTTTCCCCGTTGCGGGAAAGATGGGTTCAACGTGTGGGATAATTGGGTGCCTCTCGGGTGATGGCCACATCATGCACATGGCTTTCGGAAAGCCCGGCATTGGTGATCCGCACGAATTTCGCACGTTCCTGCAAATCGGTGATTGTGCGCGATCCGGTGTAGCCCATCGCGGCCTTGATCCCGCCGACCAGCTGGTGAACGACATCGGCGGCCGCGCCCTTGAACGGCACTTGGCCTTCGATGCCTTCGGGCACCAGCTTCATCGCGGAAACGTCCTGCTGGAAATAGCGGTCGGCACTGCCCCGCGCCATCGCGCCGACGCTGCCCATGCCGCGATAGCTCTTGTAGCTGCGGCCCTGATACAGGAAGACTTCGCCGGGGCTTTCGGCGGTGCCGGCCAGCATCGATCCGATCATCACGCTGGAAGCCCCCGCCGCCAGCGCCTTGGCCGCATCGCCGCTGGTGCGCAGGCCGCCATCGGCAATCACCGGCACGCCGGACTTGGCGGCTTCGGCAGCGCTTTCCATGATAGCCGTCAGCTGTGGCACGCCCACGCCTGCCACTACGCGGGTGGTGCAGATCGATCCCGGCCCGATCCCGACCTTGACTGCATCGGCGCCTGCATCAACCAATGCGCGGGTCGCCTCTGCCGTGGCGACATTGCCCGCGATGACCTGCACCCGATTGGAGAGCTTCTTGACGCGCTCCACCGCGCGGGCGACTTCGATGTTGTGCCCATGGGCGGTGTCGATCACGATCACGTCCACCTCGGCATCAACCAGCGCTTCAGTGCGGGCGAACCCGGCGTCACCCACGGTCGTCGCCGCCGCAGCGCGCAACCGGCCAGTGCTGTCCTTGGTGGCGTTCGGGTAGTTCACCGCCTTTTCGATATCCTTGACCGTGATCAGCCCGATGCAGCGGAAGGCATCATCCACCACCAGCAGCTTTTCGATCCGCCGCTGATGCAGCAAACGCCGCGCTTCTTCCTGCCCCGTGCCGAGCGGCACCGTGGCGAGGTTTTCGGTCGTCATCAACTCGCGCACCGGCTGCGCCGGATTTTCGGCAAAGCGCACGTCGCGGTTGGTCAGGATGCCCACCAGCTTGCCGCCAGCATCGACCACCGGAATGCCGCTGATCCGGTGCAATTGCATCAGCGTTTGCGCATCGCCCAGTGTGGCATCGGGGCCGATGGTGATGGGGTTTACCACCATGCCGCTTTCATAACGCTTCACCGCGCGCACAGCGGCGCACTGCGCGTCGATATCGAGATTGCGGTGCAGCACGCCGATCCCGCCCATCTGCGCCATGGCGATCGCCATGTCGGCTTCGGTCACGGTATCCATCGCAGATGACAGCACCGGGATGTTCATCGCGATCTCGCGCGTCAGCCGGGTGGAGGTGTCAGCCATGCTCGGCAAGACGCTGCTTTCCGCCGGGCGGAGCAGCACGTCATCAAAGGTGAGACCGAGCGGGATATCCATGTGCGCCACTTTCTGCAATTCGGGAGGGGTTCTCCCCGCATGGGCAATGCGCGGGAGAATCGTGGCGGCCCATGTAACCGCGGTTTGCCGATTGCGCTAGGGTCAGGGCCTGTTTACCCCGCAGGCGGCTGATAACGCGCCGGATCGGCAATAATCCGGATCAGTCCTTCATGCAGCAGCAGATCCTCCACCGCACCGCTGAGATCGAGCGCCGCAGGCGTATCGGACGGACGGTGATAGCGGCTGGACAGGAAGGGTTGCAGGATCTCGCTGGTGCCATAGCTGCTTGATAACAGCACAGTCGGCACCCCGGCATTCAGCAGCGCTGCGCCATCCTGCCGCTGGACAAAACTGGCGGCCAGTGCCTCATCGCCCAGCGTGCGCCCGCTGCGCGCGGCATGGTCGATGATGATCTGGTCAAGCGGGGTCGCGCCGCGCCCGATGAAGCCAAGCGCGCTGCCTGCCGGAGCGACCGAGACCATATCGAAGTTGAACGCTGCCACGATCTGCGTCAGCGCCAGCGGCGGGGCTTCGGCAAAGGCCCGTGCGCCGAGCAGGCCGGATTCCTCTGCCGTGGTGGCAAGCACATAGATATCGCGCGCAAGCGGCGGGCCGGATTTGAGCCGCTGCGCCAGTTCCAGCATCGCGGCAATCCCGCTGGCATTGTCGGCCGCGCCCTTGCAGATCCGGTCTTCGGCATCGGCCGGGCCGCATTCGCCCAGGTGATCCCAGTGGCCCAGCAACAGCACGGCCCCCGCATCCGGCGCGCTACCCGCGATCTTGCCGACCAGATTGTAACTGGTGAACTCGCGCCGGTCTGCCGCCGCTTCCAGCGTGATCGCCAGATTGATCTCGATCGGGGAGAAATCTTCCGCATCGGCATCGGCCTTCATCCGCGCCCAGCGCGCCTCACCCATGAATGCGGCCATCGCGGCATCGGTGATATAGGCGGAAAGCGTATCCTTGTCCTCGCTGGCAAGCCGCACCCGTTCCCGCGATCCGGCTCTGCGCAGGCGGGCAATGGCGGCCTCGTCAGGCACCACGGTCAGCACGGCGGTGGCGCGCTGGTCGAACAGCGCCGCGCGCCGGGCCACATCGCGGGAGGGATCGGGAAGCATCACCGCCACGGCTCCGGCCATGGCGTCGGTCAGCACAAGGCCGTCACCCTTGCCCACAAACACCACCGGCACACCTGTGGCAGGGCCACTGGTCGCCAGCGCCCGGCGGCGGGGGGTAAAGACAATGGCATCGCTTTCCGGAACGGTCACACTGTTGAGCCCCTGCGTCAGCGTCAACTGGCCCGAAAGCGCGCGGGTCGACACCAGATCAACCGGCATCCGCCAATAGCTGCCCGGATCGCCGGTGCCAGACACCAGCCCGGCCTCGCCCATGCGCTGTTCCAGAAAAGCGATCGTCGCTTCCTCGCCCGGCGTCCCCGGCTTGCGCCCGCCGAGTTCATCGCTGGCGAGCACTTCGATATCAGCCATCATCCGCGCCGCGATTGCCTCGCGGTCGTTAGTCGATACGCTCTCAACCGGAACATGCGCGCAGGCCGCCAGCAGCAGGGACGCCAGCAGGGTGAACAGCAGCCGGGCGTTGTTTGCGCTCATTCGGCGGTCCATCCCCCGTCGATGCTGTAATTCGCCCCCGTGATATTGCGCGCTGCATCGCCGCACAGAAACAGCGCCAGCGCGGCGACATCTTCAGGCAACACAAAGCTCTTGGTCGGCTGCTTGGCCAGCAGCACATCATTCATCACCTGCTCGCGCGTCATGCCGCGGGCGGCCATGGTGTCGGGGATCTGGCCTTCAACCAGCGGCGTCCAGACATAGCCCGGCGAGATGCAGTTGGCGGTGATGCCGTGGGTCGCCAGTTCCAGCGCGATGGTTTTGGTAAAGCCCGCCATCGCGTGCTTGGCCGCGACATAGGCGCTCTTGAAGGGCGAGGCGGTGAGCGAATGGGCGCTGGCGGTGGCGATGATCCGCCCCCAGCCTTTCGCCTTCATCCCCGGCACCGCGAGCCGCGTGGTGTGGAACGCCGCGGAAAGGTTCAGGGCGATGATCGCATCCCATTTTTCGGGCGGGAAATCCTCGACCGGGGCAACGTGCTGCATCCCGGCATTGTTGACGAGGATATCGATCGGGCCAATGTCGGCCATCATCGCCGCAATGGCATCGGGCTGCATCAGGTTCGCACCGTTGTAGCTTGCGCCCAATTCGTCGCAAAGGCCTGCGATTTCATCGGCATCGCCAAACCCGTTGAGGATCACCTCGGCACCCTCGGCGGCCAGCGCCCGCGCGATGGCAAGCCCGATTCCCGATGTCGAACCGGTGACAAGGGCGCGCTTGTCCTTGAGCATTGGTCGCATCTCCTGCACGTTCGGCCTCTTGCCCATCGCTTTTGCCGCGCGAATTGCGGCTGTCCAGCAAATTGCCGAACGAATACGACGAATGGAGGGGACACGAATGCGGTTAGGCCCGTTTGACACATCGAATATCAATGTTCGTTCCAGCAGCGCAGGCGGCGGCGGGGTTGGCCGCGCTGGCGGGATCGGCTGCGGCACGCTGGTGATCGCGCTGATCGGGGCCACGGTGTTCGGGCTCGATCCGATGCAGACCATCGGCATGGTGCAAGGCGTGCAGCAGCAGGCTGGGCCGGTGCAAGGCGGCGGGAGTAGCGAACTGACGGCAGATGAAGTCTGCGCGCAGAACGCCTACGCAACCGAGGCTTGCGCGGCCCTCGCCAGCCTCGATGCCACCTGGGCGGCGGCGTTTCAGCGCGCCAACCTGCCGTTTGAACAGCCCGTGCTCGATCTGTACCGCGATGGCGCTGTAGATACCAAAGGCTGCGGTAGCGCCACCTCGGCAGCGGGGCCGTTCTACTGCCCGGCAGACAAGGGTATCTATATCGACACGAGCTTCTATGACCAGTTGGCGCAGATGTCCGGCACGGGCGGCGATTTCGCGCGGCTTTATGTGCTGGCGCATGAATATGGCCACCACATCCAGACGATTACGGGCCTGTCGCCGCAGGTCAGGCAAGCACAGCAGCGCAACCCCTCTGCCGCCAACCGCCTGCAGGTGGCGATGGAATTGCAGGCGGATTGCTATGCGGGAATGTGGGCCGGCCGCAACCGCGACAAGATTGAACCCGGCGATCTGGAAGAAGGCCTGAAAGCCGCCAGCGCCATCGGGGACGACACTTTGATGCGCAATGCCGGTCAAAGCATCAGACCGGAAAACTTTACCCACGGTACCAGCCGTCAGCGCATGGAAGCGCTCAAACTAGGATTGGAAAGTCGCAATGATTCTGCCTGTGAAGTCTTCTTCGATGCGGGTTAAAACGCTGGCGGTGCTGGCGGTGGCTGGCTTGCTGGCATCGCCCGCGGCCGCTCAGGTCATGGCCGAGCCTGACGCAACCGAAGTCGCCAAGACCCCGCTACGCGATCTCAATATCGACGGGCGCGATATTCCCGAAGTGCTGCAAAGGGCTGCACTTGCCCCCTATTCGACCACTGGGATGAAGCGCTGTAACGCGCTGATCAGCGAAATCGCCGCGCTCGATACCGAATTGGGCGCGGATTACGATATTGCCGATGCTGACGGAAAACAGAGGCTCAGCCAGGGCCGGATCGGGCAAAGCGTGGTCGGATCGATCCTGCCTTTTCGCGGGATCGTGCGCGAAGTGACGGGCGCGGCCGGCAATGACCGCGCCCTGCGCGCTGCCTATACTGCGGGGATGGCAAGACGCGCATTCCTCAAGGGCTGGGGGCTTGGGCGCGGTTGTGCTTACCCTGCCCGGCCCAAGGTCATGAAATAACCAGCCGCACAGGGGATCAGCTCTCCTTGTCAGCCAGACGGGCAATCTGCCGGTCGAGGTGCTGAATCATTTCCTTGCGGGTAGTTTCAGGGATTTCCCTGTCTCTGGCGATCTCGGCGCGCGCCTGTTCCAGCCCTCGGCGGGCTGAGGCAGCGCGCGCGTCATCGAACCCTCGCATCGCCAGCGCCTGAATGCGCGGCTGGCAGATCATAATCGTCTTCTTGCCATCCTTGCCATTGATGACCTGGGCCTGACCGGGAAACGCTGACGTGCAATCCTTGAGCACCATGACTTCTGGCGCCGCAGCACGGGCAGCTTCGGCATGCTCGCGTGCCTTGTCCGCCTGCATCATGGCAAAGGCCAGCGTTTGCCTCATTTCAGCCCGCACCCGCTCGGCTTCGGCCAGTCCTTCGCGCAGGGCGGCGGTCATTTCGGCATGTTCCTGCTCGCTCATCCATTCGGACCGGGCAAGATCGACAGTGATGGGTTCGCCCGCTGCGCTGGTGCGCCGGACGATCCTCACGGTGCGCTCCTTACCATCCGCGCTGCGGGTCGTGCGTTCGCTGACGATGGTCTTGCCATCCCCTTCGCTGTCCCCTTCCCCGTCCGGAAAAACGAAGGCGAGCGGTGCTTCGGGCGGTGCCGGGGGTTGCGGCGCATCGGGCGCTTCGGGCGCATGCGGCGGTGCAGGCGGCGTGGGCGCGGCTGGCGGCTCGGGCGCTTCGGCGGGCACGGCTTGCGCAGGGTCGCTCGCGGCATAGCTGAACGAAGCGGTGAGCGGCAGGGTCAGCAGGCCGGCGCCCAGCAAGGCACCTCCCGCAAGGCGGCGACGCAGGGAAATACGGGACATCGACAGGCTCCTCAGACGGTGAATGATCGATTTTTCGCCAAGCACCGGACAGGCCATCGGCGCAGTCAGGGCGGCATTGCCCGCAGCAACGGGTGCGGCGGCATAGCGGGCAATCAGCGCAGCATAGGCGGCACGATCCTGCGCATCGCGGTGCGCCATGACCCGGGCATCGCAGGCGGCTTCCTGATCGCGGCGCAGCGCCAGCCAGCCATAGCGGCCGAGCGGATTGAACCAGTGCAGCGCGAACAGCGGCTGCACCAGCACATTGACCAGCAGATCGCCGCCCCGGTGGTGCGCCAGTTCATGCGCCAGCGCCAGATCGCGCGCCTGCCGGTCATGCAGCGCCATGAAGCCGGGCGGGAGCGCGATGACCGGATCAAGCACACCCATCGCCAGCGGCGCAGGCGTGCCCGGTGTCTCGACCAGCCGCACGGTTGCAAAACCCTCGCGCACCCGCCCGACCTCGCGCCCTTCGGCCAGCAGCGCATCGCGCAGTTCGAAATAGGCGGCAAAACGGCGGCACAGGAACACCCCCGCCCCCGCCAGCCAGACCAGCAACAGCGATTCGGCCAACGGAAGACCGGCCAGCGTCTCCAGCAGATCATAACCGGCGGCAGGGGCCACTTCTGCCGGGACGATCGCAACATCGGCCATCGCCTGCGATGTCGCTGCAGTATCGACCGAAACCGGGATGGCGGCAGGTTCAGGCAAAGGCGCACGCGGTGCCATCCATGCAGGCAAGGTGATCGGCGGCAGGAACAGCCGGGCCAAGGGCAGCAGCCACAAGGCATAGGCAACCTGCGGGCCGAACCACCGCGCAACGGGGCGGCGCAGCAGCAACACCGCCGCGATCAGCACGCCGGTCCATGCCAGCATGTGCAGCAGCACGGCGCTCATGGCCGCAGCTCCTTCAGCAGCGTCTCAATGGCATCGAGATCATCTGCGCTCAGCGCCTCGGTCTCGGCCAGGTGTGCCACCAGCGAGGCTGCATTGCCGCCGAACAGGCGATCGACCAACCGGCGCGATTCGCCGCCGACATAGGCATCGCGGGCGATCAGTGGGGTGTAGAGAAACCGCCGCCCGTCAGGCTCGGCAGCCAGCGCGCCTTTCTGCACAAGCCGCGAAAGCAGGGTTTTGACGGTGGCAAGGCTCCATCCGCGCGGGGTGCAAACCGTCTCGCATACTTCGGCGGCGGTCTGGCGCGGACGATCCCACAGCGCCTCCATCACGGCGTGTTCGGCATCGGTAATGCGGTCGTGGGCGGGTTCTTCAGGGGTGTTCATGGCAAAGCCTCCCTCAAGGCGATTACACCTGTAGTCACAACGACTACGTTTGTAAACCTTGCCGCTGCATGAACGGGTGGCGCACCGGCTTGCGCTTCGGCAAACGGACGATACACCCGGACGAATGACAATCCGCGCCGCCTTGCCCTTCGCCGCCCCACCACTCGCAGCAATGGCCCTGCTTCTCGCCAACCCCGCCCTGGCGCAGGAGGCGTTTCTGCCGCTGACCACGCCGGTCGAGCTTTCGGCAGACGCAGGCGATGTGGAAGTGGGTGATCTGATCTTTCGCGGCGGGGTGGAAATCGCGCCTGACAAGGTCGGGATCGGCGGCATCTCCGGCCTCGAATGGCACGATGGGCAGCTTTACGCGGTGGCCGATGACGGGCGCTGGCTGATCATGACGCCCGAGGATGTGGCGGGCCGCCTTGTCGATATTTCATCGGTCACAATCGGCGATTTGCGCGATGAAAAGGGCGGCAAGCTTGCCAGCAAGACCCGCGGTGATGCCGAAGCGATTACCCGCCTGCCGACAGGCGAATGGCTGGTCGCCTTCGAACAGGAACACCGCATCTGGCAATATGGCGAACTGGGCGGGCCTGCTGTCAACGCAGCGTCACGGCCCGAAGCCGCCGCGGCAGTTGCGCTGACAGCCGATGCCCAATCCAATGCCGGGCTTGAAACAATGGCGGCCAGCCCGAACACCTTTCTGGCCTGCGGCGAATGGGTCGATCCTGCCCGGCCCAATTGCGTGCACGCATCGATGGGCGGCATTACCCGTTTCCACCTGCCCGCGCCCGAAGGCATTGCCGATGTCGGCGGCGTGCCGACCGACGCAGCCTGCAAGGCGGATGATACATGCTACGTCCTGTTCCGCAGCTATACGCCCGGTTATGGCAACCGCGCCGCGATTGTCGAGCTGGCCCCCGATGCCGATCCCAAAACGCTGGCAGTACTCGCCCCGCCGCTCGCTCTCGACAATTTCGAAGGGCTGGCCGTGCGTGAGGCCGAGGGGAAAACCTTCCTCTACCTCGCCTCTGACGACAATTTCCGCAATTGCGAGACCAAGCCGGGCGCCGGATGCCAGCGCACCTTGGTGATGAAGTTCGAAGTGAAGGGCGCGCCCGTTGTCGCGCCGCCGCCCACGCCCGAAGGCTTTGCCACCACGCCCACTGCCCGGCCCGGTATCCGACCATTTCCTGAAGCGGCCAGCGTCAACGTGGGAATCGAAACAAGCCTCGGTCCGATCACCATCGCGCTGGAAACCGAACGCGCGCCCGTAACGGCAGGCAATTTCCTGCGCTATGTCGAAGAAGGGCGACTGGATGGCACCAATTTCTACCGCGCGGTGAGAATGCCCGGCGGCCCCCAGCCCGGCGGGCTGCTGCAGGGCGGCACACGCGGCGATCCCGCGCGGGTGCGGCCGGGCATCGCGCATGAACCGACCTCTCAAACCGGCCTCAGCCACACCCACGGCGCGCTGTCGATGGCGATGAATGAGCCCGGCACCGCCACCGGCGATTTCTTCATCATGATCGAGAATCAGGCCGGCTTCAACGCCGATCCCGCCGCCGCCGATCCCGCCTGGCGCGCAGGCTTTGCGGTGTTCGGCTATGTGGTGGAGGGGATGAACGTGGTCGCCGCGATCCACGCAGCCAAGCGCGATCCGGACGCGGGCGAAGGCGTGATGAAGGGCGAAATGCTGAGCCAGCCGGTCAAAATTATTTCGGCGCGGCGGCTTTCGGCGCCTTCTCCTTTGCCAGCCCCTTCGCCGCAATCGCCATAAGCGCCGCTTCGTCAAACGCGGGCCGCCCCACCGGCGCGCTGGCTATGCGCGGCCGGCCCGCTTCAAGCGCGGGGAGCCAGGTGCCGACTTCGGGCCCGATACTGACCTGCGGCAGCGAGGCAAGGAAGCGCGCCTGCGTCTCCCACTCGGCAACCGATCGCCCGGCCATGCGCGCTGCCTCGTCCAGCGGAACGGGCTGACGCAGCGCGCGGTTGATCAGCGCGTCGCCAAAGAACGTCCAGTCATTCTCCGCCACGCAGCCGAAAGATGTGCGCGTGCTGGCCGCAGCGGTCAGGATCGCGCTGTCAGGGCTGGCGAGTGCGGGCACGAACACGCCCGAATAGCAGGCCGAGAGGATCAGCACCCGCCGCTTGATCCCCGCTTCCTCAAGCGCTGCCTTCAGCTTCGCGGGCGAAAGGATGCCATAGCCACTGTCGCCGTAATGATAGGCGAGGCCCAGATCCATGCCGTGGCTGGTGGTGTAGAGCACCAGCGCATCCTCGCCTGCGTCCATCAGGCCGCCGACATGGCTCAGCGCGAGTAGCAGCGCGGTGATCGACCCATGCGGCGCATCATCGCGGGTGCCATCCGGCCCGGCCAGCACCAGCGTGCGTTCTTGCGCCCCATAACGCGCGCCCAGCACCCGCCCCGCCTCGCGCGCCTCACGCGCAAACACCGGATCGCTATCGAGAGCTATAGTTATGACGTAGGCATCGGCCGTGCCAGGCCGCTGGGGTGCAAGCGCGGCAAGTGCGGTATCAAGCCTGCGCTGCTGTTCGCGGATTTGCCCCGCCGATACGCCCCGCTGCAATTCGGGGCTGAGTTCGTAGGACTTGCGCCGCTCGGCCCGGCTCTGCCCGCCACCGAGATCGGGGAACGGTGCGACATGCGGCGGGGGCTGGTTGGGATCGGGGGCAGAGGACTGCGACAACGCGGGCACAGCGAACAATGCCGCCAACAGCCCAGCGATGATCCGGCCCCTATTCATCGGGGAGGAAGGTGGCGCGGCAACGCCTCCAGCGTCAAGTCATCTTTTTCCCGCCCACTCCCTCTGCATCTTGGCGATCAGACGTACATACCGCTGTAGGCCTGCCCCGGCGCGACAAGTTCGGCAACCTTGAACCGTTTGGGACGGTTCCTAACGATTTCCCACTGCGGAATGCCGGTTCCTGCGGGATAGTCTGCATCACCGAACGGGGCAGCATGCGGCACAACCTTGCAGAGGCGATCCGCGCCTTGATAGGTAAAGGTTTCCCGGCAAATCTTCTCTTTGAGCCGGCGCAGATCGACACCATCGCTTGCCAGCCGCTGTTCGGCATTGGGCCCTTTGGCAAAGGCGGCCTTGTGGCCTCTTTCGATCCCGCCACTCATCTGAGTGTAACCCCTGAATTCGAAATCATCGGGCATCAGAATGTCGATCAAAAAGATGAGCTTGAAACCATCTTTCAGGCGACCGGCACGAAATCCGAGTCGACGTTCCAGTTCGTTCGCCGATTGCATGCGCACATATTTAGCCTGCGTAATGTAACCCGCGCTGGTTTCGATACTTCCGATCATTGGCTTCCCCCCGTTGACAAGAGGTTACCGAATATCATTCTTGAACCAAAATAGCACGAGCGATTTCAGCAGGCTGACGGGCTACGGCACCAAAGAAAAAAAGGCCCGACCCCTTTGGGGGACCGGGCCTTCGAAGTTCTATCTAAAGCCGCCGGATCAATACACCCGCGCTTTCGGCTCGATATAAGCAATATCATCCGTAAGCGTATACTCATGCACCGGACGGTAGTCGATCCGGCTGTTGCTGCCGCGACCGCCCCAGCCGTCGAACCACGCGATGGTGTGCTTCATCCATTCGGCATCGTTGCGATCGGGGAAATCCTCGTGCGCGTGGGCGCCGCGGCTTTCCTTGCGGTTGGCGGCGCTGGCGATGGTGACATTGGCCTGTGCCATCAGATTGTCGAGCTCCAGCGTCTCGATCAGATCGCTGTTCCAGATCAGCGACTGGTCGGTGACGTGGATGTCCTCCATCCGCTTGTTCTGTTCGGCGAGCTTCGCCACGCCTTCGTCCATCAGCTTCTGATCGCGGAACACGGCGCAGTGCTTCTGCATCGCCTTCTGCATTTCCGCACGGATCTGCGCGGTGGGTGATCCGCCCTGAGCATAGCGGAAGTGATCGAGCCGGGTCAGCGCAAAATCGGCGCTGTCGGCGGGAAGTTCGGGCTGCTTGGCATTGGCCTTCAGGCTATCACGCAGGTGATGTCCGGTCGCACGGCCGAACACCACGAGATCGATCAGCGAGTTCGAACCGAGACGGTTGGCCCCGTGCACCGAAACGCAGGCCGCCTCGCCCACGGCATAAAGGCCGGGGATCACATGATCGGGGTTGCCATCCGGCCCCAGGGTCACGACCTGCCCGTGATAGTTACAGGGGATACCGCCCATGTTGTAATGCACCGTCGGGGTCACCGGCAGCGGCTGGCGGGTCAGATCGACACCGGCGAAGATCTTGCCGCTTTCCGTGATGCCCGGCAGACGCTGGGCCAGCACGTTCGGGTCGATGTGATCGAGGTGGAGGTAGATATGATCCCCCTCTGGCCCCACGCCGCGCCCTTCGCGCATTTCCAGCGCCATCGAACGGCTCACCACATCGCGGCTCGCCAGATCCTTGGCGGACGGCGCATACCGCTCCATGAAGCGCTCGCCTTCGGAGTTGGTGAGGTAGCCGCCCTCCCCGCGCGCGCCTTCGGTAATCAGCACGCCCGCACCGTAAATGCCGGTGGGGTGAAACTGGACGAACTCCATGTCCTGCATCGGCAGGCCGGCGCGCAGCACCATGCCGCCACCGTCGCCGGTGCAGGTATGGGCCGAAGTGGCAGTGTAATAGCAGCGGCCATAACCGCCGGTTGCCAGCACGACCGACTGCGCGCGGAAACGGTGGATCGTGCCGTCATCCAGGCACATCGCCATCACGCCGACGCACACCTTCTCGCCGTCGCGTTCGGACATGATCAGATCGAGCGCGAAATATTCGATGAAGAAGTCCGCGTCATACTTCAGGCTCTGCTGATACAGCGCGTGAAGCATCGCGTGACCGGTGCGGTCGGCCGCGGCGCAGGTGCGCTGCACTGGCGGGCCGGCACCCATGTTCTGCATGTGGCCGCCGAACGGGCGCTGGTAGATCGTGCCATCGGCGTTGCGGCTGAAGGGCACGCCTGCGTGCTCAAGTTCGTAAACAGCAGCCGGAGCTTCGCGGGCGAGATATTCGATCGCGTCCTGATCGCCCAGCCAGTCAGACCCCTTGACGGTGTCGTACATGTGCCAGGTCCAGTGATCAGGGCTGTTGTTGCCGAGGCTCGCCGCGATCCCGCCCTGCGCTGCCACGGTATGGCTGCGGGTGGGGAACACCTTGGAGATATTGGCGGTGCGCAGGCCGCTTTCCGCCGCGCCCATCGTGGCGCGCAAGCCCGAACCGCCCGCGCCCACCACCACCACATCATAGGTGTGGTCGATAATCTTGTAAGCGCCCTTCAAGTGAGCCCCGCCGACGTCATTGGCGGTGCCGGGTGCTGCTGCGGTAGCCATCAGGCCTGTCCTCCGAATGCGAGTGCGGCAACGCTGAAAATCGCGAATGCGCCGCCGCCGATAGTTGCAAGATTGAGCGCCGAGATCGCGGCGAATTTGCTGCCGGCTTCGTGGACATAGTCCTCGATCACCACCTGCAGCCCAAGGCGTGCGTGCCAGAACAGGCTGATCACCAGCAGGATCATCGCAGTCGCCGAAATCGGCTGCGACAGCCACTTCACCACATTCTCATAGCCGAAATCGCCCAGCACGACGAAGCTGACCAGCAGCCAGCTCATCAGCACCACATTGCCGATCGCGGTGAAGCGCTGCACCAGCCAGTGATGCGCGCCTGCATGTGCCGAGCCCAGCCCGCGCACGCGTCCGATTGAGGTTCCGTTACCCATAGTCCCGTCTCCTCAGCGAAGCAGCAAGAGGGCCCAGAAGCCCGCGGTGAGTACAACAGCGATGATCGGCGAAGCGATCGACCACAAGCGATTGGTCTTGAGTTCGTAACCTGCGCCGATATCCAGCACGAAGTGGCGCATCCCGCTCATCATGTGAGTGAAAAACGCCCAGCTGAGGCCCACCAGCACCAGCATGCCCAGCGGCGATCCCATGATCGACTGGAAGCTGGCATAGGCGGCAGGCCCGCTGGCCAACGCACCCAGCCACCATACCAGCACGCCAAGTCCAACCACGGCCATGCCGTCACCGGTGGCGCGGTGGAGGATCGATACCAGCATGTGCGGCCCCCAGCGCCACACCTGCAAATGGGGAGAAAGCGGTCTTTGGTTCATGATGATCCCGTCTGGTCCCTAGATTTGGCTTCCCACTTAGCGTCCCACACGCGTGAGGCAAGCGGCGAGCGGTGGACACAGCTTGCAAATTTCGTGATAGGCGCTTGCATGGGACACATACTTGTAACCGGATCAAGTCGCGGAATTGGCAAGGCAGCACTGGCAAAACTGGCCGAGCGCGGGGTGCCGGTGATCGGCCATGCCTCGCGCAGCCACACCGCAGCAGACGGCGCGCCGCCGATCATCGCCGCCGATTTCGGCGATCCCCAGGCTGCGCAAGGCCTGTGGGAAGCCGCGCTGGAACTTTCGGGCGGGCAGATTGACGCCGTGGTCAACAACGCCGGAAGGTTCGAGGCCAACCGGCTTGATCGTTCGGACATCGAATGGCTGGATGCGTGGGAGGATACCTTGCGCGTCAACCTCACTTCGGCAGCGCAGCTTTCGCGTTTTGCCGTCAACCACTGGCACGCGCGCGGGGTAGGCGGCAGGCTGATCCACGTCGCCAGCCGCGCCGCCTATCGCGGTGACAGCCCGGCGCACTGGCACTATGCCGCCGCCAAAAGCGGGATGATCGCCATGCACAAGACCATCGCCCGCGCCTATGCCAAGGATGGCATCCTGAGCTTTGCCGTCACCCCCGGCTTTACCGATACCAGCATGGCGGGCGATTACCTCGCCAGCCGCGGCGGGCCGGGCTTGCTGGCCGACATCCCGCTCGGCCGCGTTGCCGCGCCCGACGAAATCGCCGCCATCATCGCCTTCTGCGCGCTGGACGCCCCGCCAAGCATGACCGGCGCGGTGATCGACGCCAACGGAGCAAGCTTTGTCCGCTAAACTTCCCGCCGCCTTGCTCGCAGCCTTGGGCCTTGCTGCCTGCGCCCATGCCGAAGCCCCCGCCCCGCTGGTGCCCGAAGCCAACCGCGCCGCATGGGTCGCTGCCTGCACGGACTGGGACGATTGGGACAAGCCCGCCCCGCCCTACCGCATCTACGGCAACACCTACCATGTCGGCACCTGCGGGATCGCCGCTATCCTGATCGTGGGCGATGAAGGCGCGGTACTGATCGACAGCGGCACTGCACCCGGATCAGACGTTATTGCTGCCAATATCGCCGCGCTCGGCTTTGCCATGGCGGACGTAAAGGCGCTGTTCGGCAGTCACGAGCATTTCGATCACGTCGGCGGCATGGCCCGGTTGCAGCAGGCGAGCGGCGCGCCGCTGTGGGTCGGCGCGGATGCTGTTCCGGTGATGCGCACCGGCAAGGATGATCCGCGCGATCCGCAGGCAGGAATGCACGATCCGATGGAGCCCGTCACCGGCACTGTCCGCGCCGCTGCCGATGGCGAGGTCATCACCGCAGGCGGCACCGCTATCACCGCCATCGCCACCCCCGGTCATACGCTGGGCGCGATGAGCTGGCAGTGGCAGAGCTGCGACGAGGGTGCATGTATCACCATCGTCTATGCCGACAGCCTCTCGCCGGTCAGCGCCGATGTTTATCGCTTCACCGACCATCCGGAATATGTCGCGATGTTCCGCCGCGGGATCGCCCGGCTCGATCCGATTGCCTGCGACCTGCTGCTGACCCCCCACCCTTCGGCAAGTGCGATGCGCGCGCGGCTGGCTGGCGATGCCCCGTGGATCGATCCCGGCGCGTGTCAGGCCTATGCCGCGATGGCGACCATGCGGCTGGACAACCGCCTCGCCAAGGAAGCCACCGCGCAATGACAACCTGGAAGCTCAGCCTCCACGCCCCCAAACCGGTCGTGCAAGCCGCCCTACTGGCGCATGACGACATCGACGATTGGGACGCCGATCTGGTGATCGCCGGACGCGAAATCGCAGAAAACCGCCCGGATGACTGGGTGCTGGAAGGCTGGTTCCCGAAAAAGCCCGGCCAAGCCGAGAAGGCCGCGCTGAAGGGCCTGTTCGAAGGAACCGCGCCTAAAATCACCATCGAGGAACTGCCGCCGCAGGACTGGGTGACGCTGAGCCAGCACAATGTCGCACCGATCCGCGCCGGGCGCTTCCACATCCACACGCCCGATTATCCCGCAGACGCGGATGCGATAGACTTCATCATTCCCGCCAGTCAGGCCTTCGGCACCGGCCAGCACCGCACCACTGCCGGTTGTCTGGAAATGCTGACCGACATGAAGGCGAGCGGCATGACGGCGCGCAACATCGCCGATATCGGCACCGGCACCGGCCTGCTGGGCTTCGCCGCGCTGGCCCTGTGGCCGCGCGCCAAGGTGACGCTGACAGATATCGATCCGGTGTGCGTGCCGGTGGTCGAAGAAAACGCCGCCCTCAACGCCATACCGCTCGGCCCGCGTGCGGGCGAGGCGGTGATGGTGGTGGCCGACGGGATGGACGATCCGCTGATCACGGTGCGCGGGCCGTATGACGTGCTGATCGCCAACATCCTTGCCGGGCCACTGGTGGAACTCGCACCAGATTTCGCCCGTGCGGTAACGCCCGGCGGAAGCCTGCTGCTGGCCGGATTGCTGGCAGGCGATCAGGAAGCGGCGGTAAAGCGCGCCATGATGCTGGCCGGTTTCCGCATGGCAAAGCGGTTGCAACGCGGCGACTGGGCGATCCTGTGGCTGCGGAGGCGCCGGCTGCGCGGGAACTGATTGGCTGCAAAAAGGAACATCGGGCGGCTCATTCGCTTGGACTGGGTAACTGAAACACAAGCCCAGGAGACCCATCATGGCCCGCACACTTCTCATCACCGGCGCATCGTCCGGAATCGGCGCCGCCACCGCCCGCCTCGCCGCCGAAAAGGGCTGGAACGTCGCGTTGCTCGCGCGCTCGGCCGACAAGCTTGATGATCTCGCCGGTCAGATCGGTGACGCCGCGCTCGCGCTTCCTTGCGATGTGACCGACCGGGACGATCTCGCCACTGCCATTGCCAAGGTGGCGGAGCGTTTCGGCGGGATCGATGCCGTCTTTGCCAATGCCGGAAAGGGCGTGTCCAACCCCGGGATCGAAAAAGGCGATCCCAAGGAATGGCACGACATGATCCACCTTAACATCCTCGCCGTGCTTTACACCGCCCATGCGGCGATGCCGCACCTGCGCAAGACCAAGGGCCATTTCGTCGTCACCGGCTCCAAAGCCGGACGTGATCACATGAAGGGATCAGTCTATTCGGCAACCAAGTGGTTCATCCACGGGCTGTCTGACAACATCGCCGAAGAAATGCGGGAATGGGGCGGCCGCGCAACGGTGATCGCGCCGGGCATGGTCAACACCGGATTCTTCGACGAGGAAAAGCCGACCAAGCTTCAGCCCGATGATGTCGCAGCAGCCGTGATCTTCGCACTGGAACAGCCCGAAACATCGGCGGTGCGCGAAATCTACCTGATGCCCAACGATTAAGGCTGCAACAGAGCGTCTTCCAGCAGCGCAAGCGCGTTGCGGGTGAAGGCGCCCATGTTGGCGATCCGGTCGTCGCTGGCAGTGTCGAGGACGCGGGTATGCTCGCTCCCCGGCCCTGCCAGTGCGGCCACGCTGCGCCCGGCTGGCGCGCCGCTGGGGTGTGCTGATCCGCCAACAGAGCCACTTTCCGCCAGCCCCCAGTCGGCGCCGAAATTGTCGCGGATGGCGCGGGCCTGCAGCAGCGCATAATCCGCGCTCGCCCCTCGCATTCCCTTGTAGGTCTCACGCGGCAGGGCGAACAGCACGTCGCGCGCGCGGAAGGAATAGACCACCCCGCCGCCCACGAAAAAATCGAGCGCACCCGGCACCGTGAGCAGCGAAGCCGCAATCAGGCCTCCCGTGGCGCCGTCTGCCACCGCCACTTTCTCGCTCCGCGCCCGCAGCAGGGCCGCGATCCGCATCGCCTGCGGATGGAGCTCGCGCAGCAAATCCATCAGCCCGAACCCAAAGCCTCGGCGACAATGGCCGCCCAGCCCGCCTCGTCCATCGTTTCGATCCCGAGTTCTGCGGCCTTCTTCAGCTTCGATCCCGCCCCCGGCCCTGCGACCAGCAGATCCGTTTTGGCCGAAACAGAACCCGCAGCCTTCGCGCCCAGCCGTTCGGCCTGCGCCTTGGCTTCATCGCGGCTCATGGTTTCCAGCTTCCCGGTGAACACCACCGTCTTGCCTGCCACCCGGCTGGCAATTGTTTTCACCTCGTAACGCGGCGGGGTGACCTCGGAGAGGATATCCTCCCACACCGCCACATTGTGCGGTTCATGGAAGAAATCGGCGAGGGAATGGGCGACGGTCGCCCCGAACTGGTCGGATACGCCGAACGTGTCCTTGGCTGCCTCATCCATGCGCGCCTTGAATGGTGATGCCTTCTCGTCAGCAACTTGTGGGTGGCCATGCCGATAATTGTGAAACGTCTCGGCTGCCGCACGCAGGGCAGGCAGATCGCCAAGCGCCTTCATCAAATCCCGCGCCGTCACCTCGCCCACATGCCGGATGCCGAGGCCGAACAGCAACCGCGCCGCATCGGGCGTACGCTTGGCTTCGATCGCGGCCAGCAGGTTATCGACCGACTTCTCCTGCCACCCTTCAAGGCCGAGTATCTCGCTGTGCCGTTTGCGCAAGCGGTAGATATCCGCCGGGCTTTCGAGCCAGCCCAGCGCGAAGAACTGCGCGATGGTCTTTTCCCCCAGCCCCTCGATATCCAATGCCTTGCGGCTGACGAAGTGTTCCAAGCGCTGGGTGCGCTGCGCGGGGCAGATCAGCCCGCCGGTGCAGCGCACATCGACCTCGCCTTCTTCGGCCACCGCTTCGCTGCCGCATTCGGGGCAGTGATCGGGGAAGGGAAAGGCGGCGCGGGTTTCATTGCGGGTCAGGTTTTCGACCACCTGCGGAATCACATCGCCGGCGCGCTGGATCACCACGCGGTCCCCGATGCGCAGGCCGAGCCGTGCGATCTCGTCGCGGTTGTGCAGTGTGACATTGGTGACAGTCACCCCGCCTACCAGCACCGGTGCGAGACGGCCCACCGGGGTCAGCTTGCCCGTTCGGCCCACCTGAATGTCGATCCCCTGAACCGTGGTTTCGGCACGTTCCGCCGGGAACTTGTGCGCCAGCGCCCAGCGCGGGGCCTTGGCGACAAAACCCAGCCGTTCCTGCCAATCGAGCCGGTCGAGTTTGTAGACCACGCCGTCAATGTCATAGGGCAGCGTTGGCCGTGCGGCGCCGATGGTGTTGAAGTGCGCGATCAATTCGGCAGCGTCGCCCTCGATCCGGGTGAACAGCGGGGAGACGGGAAAGCCCCATGCTCTAAGCGTTTCGACCACCTCGCTCTGGGTCGCGCCCGGCACTTCCGACGCAGCGCCCCAGCCATGCGCCCAGAACCGCAGCGGACGTCTGGCCGTAACGTTCGCATCCTTCTGCCGCAGGCTTCCGGCAGCGGCATTGCGCGGGTTGGCAAACAGCTTCCCGCCCGCTTCATGCTGCGCAGCATTGAGTGCGGTAAAAGCCTGTTTTTCCATATAGACCTCGCCGCGCACTTCAAACACGGCGGGGACCTCCCATGTCCCGTCCCCTTCCCCGTTCGCGTCGAGCGCAGTCGAGACGCCTTCTCCAGCCAAGTCTCTCGACTTCGCTCGAGACGAACGGAGGGTTTGGGGAATATCGGGGATATGCGCGACGTTGGCCGTCACATCCTCACCCACCTGTCCATCGCCGCGCGTGGCGGCGCGTACCAGCTTACCGTTCTCGTAGCGCAGTGAGCAGGACAGCCCGTCGATCTTGTCCTCTGCCGTGCAGGCCAGCGGTGCGGCTTCGGGCAGGTTGAGGAACCGCCGCATCCGAGCCAGCCATTCTGCGACCTCTTCGGAGGAAAACGCATTATCGAGGCTCATCATCCGAACCTCGTGCGCCACCTTGCCGAGCGGCGAGGCGGCGATCGCATGGCCGACTTTGCGCGAGGGGCTATCGTCACGGATCAGATCCGGAAAGGCCGCTTCCAGTTCCGCATTGCGGCGCACCAGCGCATCATATTCGGCGTCGGAAACCTCGGGCGAATCCTCGGCGTGATACAGCCTGTCATGCCGCGCAATGGCGCGGGCGAGGCGCATCAATTCATTGGCGGCCTCGGCTTCGGAGAGGCTTGCAGTGTCAGTCATCGCCTTGTTACTCGCCCTTCAGCACAGCCAGCATCGCCGCCTCGTTCGCGGCATATTCGGGCGCGCCGGGAGTGATGATCGAAAAATGGCTCGCGCCGGGATTTTCGCGCACCGTCACCCGCGCGCCGCCCCCTGCCAGCGCTGCCAGCGTGGCGGCAGAAGGCGCAGGGAGTTTGGCCTGCACGAACAGCAGATCGTTCAGATTAGGCGCAGCGGTAAAGGGCGAGATCGCCTTGTAGCGTTCAGGATAGCGTTGCTGCTCCCCGCCCATGAACGGGGCGACCGCCGAAAACTGGCACAGGCTATCGAACGCGGGCTGTTCTGCGCCGACATCGCCGGGGCCGTCGAGCACAATCGCGGCGCGGGCTAGGGTCGGGGAGCGCGCGCCGACAGGGCCATCCGCGCCCTGACGGTTGGTGAGCCACTGCGCAGGGAGCGCTCCCGCCGAATGGCCCACCAGCGTCACGCGGGCGCGGTCGATGGGGTAGCGCGCCACCACCTTGTCGATCATTTTTGCCGAAGCCGCCCAATCCTCGAATGACCCCGGCCAGCCGCCGCCATCGCCCACCTCGCGGTAATCGACATTCAGCGTGGCAATGCCGAGTTGCTGCCAGCGCGTCGCGAGCGGGGCCATATAGGCTTGCGATGCAATGCCGGTCTTCCAGCACCCGCCATGATAGATCACCGCTAGAGGGAACGGGCCGTCCCCTCGCGGCACGCGAAGTTCGGCAAACCCGCGTCGATGATCGGCGTAGCGCAGAATCGCATCAGGCGCGGAGGCCGCCAGATTGGCCTCGGTTCCGTAGGTGGCGTTGTTGGGCTGGGCGAGCGGCAGGGGCTCGACAGCCGCAGGCGTGATAGGAGCGCAGGCGGCGGTCGCGCAAACCAGCAAAGCGAGGGCGCGCATCACACGCCCTCCAGCAAGCGATCCGCCTGCGCCCGCGCCTCTGGCGTAACTTCCGCGCCCGACAGCATTCGCGCGATTTCCTCTTGCCGTCCGGCCTGATCGAGCAGCACCACGCTGGTCCGCGTCACCGTGCCGCTGGATGCCTTGGCTATAAAGTAGTGCTGCCCCCCGCGGGCGGCGACCTGCGGCGAGTGCGTGACCGCCAGCAATTGCCCTTCGCGTGCCGCAAGCCGCGCCAGCCGTTCACCAATGGCCGAGGCGACCGCCCCGCCCACGCCGCGATCAATCTCGTCGAAGATGATCGTCGCCGCCCCGCCCTGTTCCGCCAGCGCGACCTTGAGCGCGAGGATGAAGCGCGACAGTTCGCCGCCCGATGCGATCTTGTTCAGCGGCGCAAAGTCCGCGCCGGGGTTGGTCGAGATCAGGAACTCCGCCGCATCCATGCCGCTCGCGCCCCAGCGGTCTTCGGGCAGGCGCGTCACCGCAGTGCGGAACTTCGCGGCATCAAGCTTCAGCGGCGCAAGCTCTGCCGCCACTGCTGTATCCAGCCGCTGCGCGCCCGCGACACGCGCCGCATGCGCTGCCTCGGCCGCAGTAACATAGGCGCTGCGCGCTTCCTTCGCGGCAGCCTCCAAAGCATCAAGCTGCGCCTCCCCGCCCTCGATCGCGTCCAACCGGCTGCGCATGGTGCGCATCAGTTCGGGCAGGTCATCAACCTCGCAGCGGTGCTTGCGCGCCGCAGCCCGCAGTTCGAACAGACGGGTTTCGGCATTCTCCAGCGCATGGGGATCGTGCAGCAGCGCCCCGGCTGCTTCGCGGAGCTTGTCTTCGGCCTCGCCCGCCTCGATCACGGCGCGATCCAGCGCGGCAAGCGCTTCGGCCAGCAGCGGGTGTTCGGGCGCGATCCGGTCAAGCTTACGCGCCGCGACCCGCAGCGAAGCGAGCGGCGAATCCGATCCGTCCCACACATGCCGCAGCGTTTCGAGATCGCCTGCCAGCCGCTCGCTCTTCTGCATGTCCGCCCGCGCCCCGGCGAGCCGCGCTTCCTCGCCCGCGACAGGTTCAAGCGCGGCGAGTTCGGCCAGATGCGCGATCAGCAGATCCTGATCGGCCTTGGCCTGTTCCACCGCGCCGCGTGCCTCGGACAATTGCGCCTCGGCCCTCGCCCACGCGCTATAGGCGCGCTCCAGCCCCGCACTGTCGGTGCCGGAATACCGATCCAGCAGCAGCCGATGCCCGCGCGGGTTCACCAGCCCGCGATCATCGTGCTGGCCGTGCAATTCCACCAGCGCAGGTGCCAATTCGCGCAGCAGGGCGACGCTGGCGGGTTGATCGTTGATGAAGGCCTTCGACCCGCCATCGGCCTTGACCTGCCGACGGATCAACAAAGGCTCGCCCGGTTCGATAGCAATGTCGGCATCATCCAGCGCGGCCGCGATGGCGGCGGGCAGCGCCGCGAATTCAAAGCTGGCAGTAACGCTCGCCTTATCCTCGCCGCTGCGCACCAGCCCGCTTTCGGCGCGATCACCCAGAATCAGCCCCAGCGCATCAAGCAGGATCGATTTTCCCGCCCCCGTCTCCCCCGTCAGCACACCGAGCCCGCGCGCGAAATCGAGATCGAGCGCTTCGATAAGGACGATGTTGCGGATGGAAAGGCGGGTCAGCATGGGCGGAAGAACAGATAGCGCACACCCACGCCCGCGTCACCTGCGGATGATCGGCAAATCCCCAAACCCGATATCCGAAAACTCCAAAATCGGCGGCCAACCAGCCGCAAGGGCGACCGCCCTCCCGCAGCAGGTGCAGCTTTTCTGCACGCATGGCGAGGATGTGCGCCCGGAGGGGCGCACACACATCAAGACACCGTCACGCCTTCTGCGTGCTTGTCCACCAGTTTGAAGGCGCGCTCGTACCAGTCGGTGCCGGGGTAATTCGCGCCCAGCACTGCGGCATATTTCACCGCTTCCTGCGGCAGACCCAGCGCAAGGCTGCTTTCGGTCAGGCGGTACAGGGCTTCGGGCGTGTGGCTGGTGGTATCGAACTTTTCCACGACATTACGGAACCGCAGGTCAGCGGCAAGCCACAGGCCCATGCGCTGATAATGCCGCCCGATCTCCATTTCCTTGCCCGCAAGGTGATCGGCCACCAGATCCAGCTTCAGCCGCGCATCGGCGGCATATTCGGTCTGGGGGAAACGCCGGTTGACCTCACGCAGCGCGGTCTGCGCCTGTTCGGTGATCTTCTGGTCGCGGTTCACATCGCTGATCTGCTCGTAATAGGAGAGCGCGATCAGGTAATAGGCGTAAGGCGCATCCTTGTTGCCCGGGTGGATCGACAGGAAGCGCTGCGCATTGCCCACCGCCTTGTTGTAATCGCGGGCGATGTAATAGCTGAAAGCGCTCATCAACTGTGCGCGCCGGGCCCAGGGCGAATAGGGGTGCTGGCGCTCCACCTCGTCAAACAGCGCGGCTGCCTGAAGCGTATTGCCCCGGTCAAGCCGCCGCTGCGCTTCGGCATAGAGCGATTCGACATCGCGCGCGACATAGGCAACGTCCTTGCCTGCCGTGCTGCCACCACAGGCGGACAAGGTGGCAAGAGTGGCGGCGGCGATCGCGGCGCGAGCAAGGCGCGTGGTGAGTTTGGTCGGCATGGGCGGGTGTATAGCGAGCGGTCCGGTGAATGGGAAGTGAAGGTGTGGGAGGCGCAGGCGCTTTTGCACCCCGGCGACAAGCCATCAAACACGAGCAATGAAAGCGGTTGCCTGCATGGCGAGTTGAAGTATTCTTGCACCGCAGGCCCAGTGGGGGGAATGTGACTTGCTCGTCGTATCCGATCGACATTACCAGGCGACACAATCCAGCGCGATCGAAAGCTGGCTGCGGATAACCGTGCCAGAAGTTGCGCGGCGTTATCCGGAATGGACGCAGCAGATCGGGATCGCGGGCGTCGAGGATTTGTGCCGGGAGATTGAGCAATTTTCGGCCCGATACGAATTCGATGACGAGGAATGTTTCTGGAAAATTCTGGAAAGACGAATTGCTGATCCGGAATTGCTCTCTTCACTGACCGAGTTTCAAATCTTTGCTCTATCCCGCAAGGGCGCGGCAGAAACACTGCGGCTGCAAAGGTTTTTGGACGACAAGACGCGTGGATCGCCGACCGTGCTGATAAGGCTGGGTTTCGACAGCGAGGAGGATCAATGAGTTTCGCCGCACCGGCTGCATCCTGCCCGTCTTGCCAGGCATGGACCAATGCCCCGACCGCATCAGCCAGCCAAAGCAGAACCGAGCCGGTTCAACGCGTCCGGATCGTGCTGTTCTATGACGGCACATTCAATAACAAGTTCAACACGGCTGCCCGCCAACGTGGCGGGTCCGCGCGCGCCGGACAGGCAAGCTATGCCAACGATGTCTCCAATGTCGCGCGGATGTCGGAGAAGCTCGTGCCCGCGGGCGGTTACCGCGGCAAGGCCTATGATGTGGTCATCCCGATCTACATCGAAGGAATCGGGACGACCACCGGGGGCGATGATTCGGTCAAGACCGGCGGAGCATTTGGCACTGGCGGCACCGGCGTTCTCGAAAAGGTTGAAAGCGGTTTCTCAAAAGCGCTCGAACGCCTGATGAAGCGCCCGGCATCGATCCCGTTCGAATTCATCCACTTCGATACTTTCGGCTTCAGCCGCGGCGCTGCGGCGGCGCGCAATGCGGTGCACCGGATCCTGAACGGCCGATCCAAACCCATGGGCCGCACAATCGTTAACCTGCCTGGCGCGCGAAAGAAGCTGACCGATGCGGGCCGCAAGGTATCCGACCTTAAGATCCGCTTTGTTGGCCTCTATGATACGGTTGCTTCCTATGGGTGGGATCATGACAACGATACCAGGGAGCTCCGGCTCGACAGTATTTCAGCCGCCGACCAGGTCGTGCATCTCGCCGCAGCAGACGAACACCGCTACAACTTCCGGCTGACAAACACGTCATCGAACAGAGGCGGGAACAGTTTCGAACTGTTCCTGCCCGGTGGGCATTCAGATATTGGTGGGGGCTACAACGACGGCGCCGTTGCGCATTTTGTCGTCTGGAAAGATTCCGTGAACCGGTTTGCGTCGACTGCGGGTCTGGAGCGGCGCCAGGCAAACGAGTTGGCATGGCTGCGCGGTCAAGGCTGGTTCACAGGCGGGGGCAACCGCCTGACCACAACCGATGTCACCGGTGTGATCAACCGGGAATTCAGCATCATCGGGCGGCAGTCGACTGCTTTGAACCAGTATTGCTTTATCCCGCTCAACATCATGGGCCGCCGCGCAAGCGAACAAGATTTGAACTTTTCGAACCTGAATCGCGTGACGGGTAACGAACTGCTCGGGGTGCAAAGCGGACTGCGCCTTTACGAAAATGCCCGTCGCCA
Source organism: Porphyrobacter sp. AAP60 (assembly GCF_001296025.1). Taxonomy (GTDB): domain Bacteria; phylum Pseudomonadota; class Alphaproteobacteria; order Sphingomonadales; family Sphingomonadaceae; genus Erythrobacter. The sequence goes on from NZ_LJHV01000002.1 coordinate 747,080, forward strand.
CGCATCAAGTCCGTTTGACTGGTTTCACCAAACCAGCAGTCGTTATCTCGCCGATTTGCCGGGTCTTCGTTCTCGGCATCTGCATTTCACATCCTATTTCAAGGATTTGGGCGATCCGACTTGGGTTGACGATCTCCTCAGCCCCATGAGACCCAACTATGTGAATGGTCGCCGGGAACGGGTGATCCAGAATGGCTAGAGCTTTGATGAATGCCCTGGCTTTTGTCGCCCTTGCCGGCGCGATCGGAAGTTGCCAGCCAAGCACATCGGAGAACACTGTGATCAGCAAATTCGAATGGTACGCCAGCGAAAGCGCGCCGAAGGATTATCCCGCCTATCTGCTGACGTCGTTTCTCCTTTTGCGTGACGGCAACACGGAGGGGCTTCCCAGTGACAGGGTTGTCAGCACCGGTTGGGGGGAGCTGGGCTCGATCCAGCTTATCGGTGACCCGCTCAAGGCTCCGCCGGAAAAGCTCGACATCAGATGGTATGATCTGCTGGCACGCACAGGATTTGGCGGCGAAATCGATCTGGACACGCAAAACATCGAAGACCGGATGCGCGCCGGACTGCGGAACGAGGACGGGGGTGAGGCGCACCGGATCGAAGCGGTCTTGTTCGGCATGGCGCCGGGCGGCAATCTGGCGGTCTGGGTCACTGGCGGACGTGTGACCCATCTGGTGTCGATGCACAGGCTGCCGATGATCGAAATCCCGATCGCGGACATGTCCAACGACCCCGCCGATACGCACGCGACCTTCGCCAACCGCTATCTCGACCTCCTACTGCCTGAAAAAGCCGCGGGGGCCAACCGCACCCCTCCGCCGGAGGGCCAATGGCAGGCCTATGCGCAGCGCAGCGATTACCGCCCGCTGGTCACCGGGGAGTTCACGGGCGACCTCCTGTGGATGACCTTCCTCAATGGCGAGACCGACTGGTTCGATCTGTCCGGTGAGCGCGACAAGCCGTCTTCGGTAGAGGCCCCGGGGCTTGCACTGCCGGTCAAGGCCGACTTCACCTGGACTGGCCCGACCGGCCGCAAGTTCGTCGCCCTCGTCGAATTCGATGAAGCTGAAGTGCGCGAAGCCTTTGCCAGGCTTTCAAACGGCACCGACGCCCGCCCGATGGTCATCGAGTTCGAACCTGTCGAGAGCACCCTCAAGGTCGATGTCTTCCTTCGGGCGGGCAAACAATTCTACAGGTTCGAAAAACTGAAGTCGGTGATTTCGGCACCCTGAGGCTCTTCGCCCAACGCCACCGCTTCCGCATGAACCCGCGCGCCCGATCATCGCGCGCGCCGCCCTCTCCCGTTTCCTACCCCGCCCGTTTCTGCTCCGGTCTGCGCCCCCTCCGCCAGCGAAGACCCGCCCATGACCCGCCGATCCGATCCCCGCACCACCCGCCTGCCCGCCCCTGCCCGCGGCCAGTTGCCCGCCTTCACCCCGGTCCCGCGCCAGTATGTCCGCCACGATGGCTGGACGCCCGAACGCCAAGCCGCCTTCATCGAAGCGCTCGCCGATACCGGATCGGTCGAGGCCGCGTGCAAGGCGGTCAACATGAGCCAGCCCGGCGCCTACCACCTTCGCCGCCAGCCCGGTGCCGATAGCTTCGCCGCCGCATGGGAGGCCGCGCTCGATTGCGGGGTGCAGCGGGTCGAGGATGTGGTGATGGACCGCGCGCTCAATGGCGTGGAGGAACCGCTCTACTCCTACGGCAAGCTGGTCGGCACCCGCCGCCGTTACAATGACCGGCTGCTGATGTTCATCCTGCGCAACCGCGCGCCCGAGCGATTTTCCGAAGGCAAGCGCACCTCCGGCATGGGCGGCCTCAACGCGGTCGGCCAGATGGAGGTCGATCGGCTGAAGAAACAATGGCGCAAGGAATGGGAGGCCGAGCAAGCCAATGTCACCCCCGCCGAGGTGCGCGCCAGCATCGACCGCAAGATCGAAGCGATCCGCCAGCGCCACACGAGGGACGCCGCCGCGATGTGGGCCAAGCTGTCAGACGAAACCCGCGCCGCGTGGGAGCATTTCACCGCCCTGCGCACCCGCGACCTCGACGCCCTCGCCGCCGACGAAGCCGAACGCGCGCTGGTCGCCCGGCGCATCATCGACTGGCCCGACCCTGTGCCACCGGGGCCCTACAGGTCGCCGGAGCCTGAGCCGCCGAAGACGGTTTGGACGATCAAGGATGAGGGGTTTGATCCTTGATGGGCGGCGGACGTGGAAAAGCATCCATTCCGGGTGGTCTTGGCCCCATAATCGTTGCACACTGCCAGACCGGAACATATGGTGTCCATCAGACGCCTGATGAGGTTAACCATGAATCTGAAAGATGCGCTCTCGATAAAACGACCGGAGCCGGTTAGCCCGCCAAGCTTTCGGTTTATCGATCTTTTTGCCGGTATCGGAGGGATGAGAATACCGTTCGATGAACTTGGCGGAGAATGCGTGTTCTCTTCCGAATGGGACGAATTTGCCAAGAAAACCTACGATCTGAATTTCGGGCACAAGCCTTCCGGGGACATAACCCAAATCTCGGCTAAGGATATCGGCGAGCACGATTTACTGCTCGGCGGCTTCCCGTGTCAGGCGTTTTCGAATGCAGGTCTTAAACGCGGCTTTTTCGATACGCGGGGCACAATGTTCTTCGAGATCCAGCGGATTCTCGCAGAATGGCGGCCGAGAATGTTTCTGCTCGAAAACGTGAAGCAGCTTCGCGGACACGATAAAGGCAGGACACTTCAGACGATCCTCTCGATCCTGAATGGAAACTGTCCGCCAATTCCTGATGACGTGCCGATGTCGCTCGACGCAAGAAAATCGCTTTCAAAGAAACTGAACTACGCCGTTGAATGGCGGGTTCTTTCCGCCACGAGCTTTGGCGTTCCCCAACGGCGCGAACGGGTTTACATTGTAGGCTTCAATCGTGACTACTACGGCGACGCCGACCCGGCAGAAGTCTTCAAAAATCTGGAAGGGATCGAGCGTTCCACGCGGTTGGGGGAAGCGCTGGAACCGGAAGGTTCGAACAATCTTGCGCGCTACACTATTTCCGACCGCCTATGGGAAGGTCTGATCCGGCGAATGGCAAGACATGAAGCCAAAGGCAACGGGTTCGGGCACAAGGTTTTTGGCAGTGATGATGGCTACTGCAACACGATCACATCGCGATACTACAAAGACGGTCGCGAGATTCTAATCGACCAGTCGCACATCGGGCTAAATCCTAGAAGGCTCACACCTCGCGAATGTGCACGGATCCAAGGCTTTCCCGAGTGGTTCGATCTTAGCGCCTGCTCCGACACGCAGCTTTATAGGCAGTTCGGCAATTCGGTTTCGGTTCCCGTCATTCGTTCGATTGCGCGATCCATGATGGCATACTCGGACGAATTGGAAGCCATGATCAAGAAGGCTGCCGTTGGCTGATATTGTTAATACACGCAAACGCTCCGAGATGATGGCGGGCATTCGCGCCAAGGATACAAAGCCGGAACTCGTGGTCAGACGATTGCTGCACAGCCTCGGCTACCGCTTCCGGCTGCACTGTAAAGACTTGCCAGGAAAGCCTGACATTGTTCTGCCGAAGTGGAGAACCGTGGTTTTGGTTCACGGTTGTTTCTGGCACGGGCACGCGAATTGCCCGCTCTTCCGGCCGCCAAAAAGCAGAACAGAATTTTGGACCAAGAAAATAAGAGCAAATGAAGAACGTGACGACTTGGTGAGATTAAAACTTTCATCGCTAGGCTGGCGGATCGTCGAAGTTTGGGAATGTGCAATCAAGGGCCGACAACGACTTGAACCCGAGACGCTCGCTAATCTGCTCTCAGACTCGATCAATCAGGACCTCGGCCCCATTATATCGATCCGCGGACTAGACTCGGTAAAAACCTAAGACCTCATCGGCAGAAGTCCCTGCATACTCCAGCAAGCCGGGCCGCTTTTCGATCAGCGTCAAAACATCGTTTGCGATCTCATCGAAGCCCGCAAGGTGAAGCTTCCTGTGCGCGAACGGTGACAAGGAGCAGATATTCTCCTTGATATCGAGCGACACGCCGAAATTGGCCTGTAGCTTCATGGGTATGATATGGTGAGCCTCAGCAAACGGCTTTCCAGTGGTTCTTGATAGAAAGGTAGGCAACTGCGGATAGAGTTCGCACTTGTAGCTGGCTTCCCTTAGTGCGTCTGCAGCGACCTTTGGATTACGATCCCAAGCCTTTGTCACGTATTCAGATTGTGACGGAAGTGTGGAATTCACAACCGCCTGATAATCATCGCTTTCATCTTCAAGAGCTTGACCGCGTCCTGTCGGTGAAAACTCTCCATTTTTGATTGAATCAACAAAAGGCTTGGGTGATTTAAATATCCATATCTCGCCCGCCCTTTCGAAAACTCCCCAGTATTGACCCGCACGAACCTTGAATTCATCGTCGTTGAAATATAGACGCAACTCGCTATTGCCAGGCTTCGGAAATTTTAACTTTGGCCTGACAACCTCACCTTTCGGCCAGAGGCGAAATTCTCGGCGAGCATCTAAGCCAGCAGCTTCAATTACGCTGTCGTTCCCCTGATATTTTTTTAATTCGGCCTCACCGAAAAAGTTCACAACAAGCTCTTTTTCGTCACTGGAAACCGTAACCTGGCCGTCTCCGGCTTCTGTAGCTGTCACAAGTGAGTAAGCGCCTCGATCCGCTTCGAAAACTGATCGCAGTCCAGCATCAAAAGTTGCGGTGCCAATCATCACTCCTCCCCCATCCTCAAGGCCGCAATGAAGGCCTCCTGAGGGATCGAGACATTCCCATACTCCCGCATGCGCGCCTTCCCCTTCTTCTGCTTGTCCAGCAGCTTCTTCTTGCGCGAGATGTCGCCGCCGTAACACTTGGCGGTCACGTCCTTGCGCATGGCGGCGATGGTTTCGCGGGCGATCACCTTGCCGCCGATCGCGGCCTGGATCGGGATCTTGAACAGGTGGCGCGGGATCAGGTCTTTCAGGCGCTCGCACATGCCGCGTCCGCGTTCTTCCGCCACGTGGCGGTGGACGATCAGGCTTAGCGCGTCGACCGGCTCGGCATTGACGAGGATGTTCATCTTCACAAGGTCGCCCTCGCGCGTGCCGATCTGTTCGTAATCGAAGCTGGCATAGCCGCGGCTGATCGACTTCAGCCGGTCGTAGAAATCGAACACCACTTCGTTGAGCGGCAATTCATAGGTCACCTGCGCACGGCCGCCGACATATGTCAGTTCGGTCTGGATGCCGCGGCGGTCCTGACACAGTTTCAGGATCGGGCCGAGATATTCGTCGGGCGTGTAGATCACCGCCTTGATCCACGGTTCCTCGATCACATCGATGCGGTTCACATCCGGCCAGTCGGCGGGGTTGTGAATGTCGATGGTCTTGGCGTCCTCGTTCTTGGTGTGACCAAGGTGGATGCGATAGACCACCGATGGCGCGGTGGTGATGAGGTCGAGGTCGTACTCGCGGGTCAGGCGTTCCTGAATGATTTCAAGGTGCAGCAGGCCAAGGAACCCGCAGCGGAAGCCGAATCCCAGCGCGGCGGAGCTTTCCATTTCGAAGCTGAAGCTGGCATCGTTGAGCCGCAGTTTGGCGATGCTCTCGCGCAGCTTCTCGAAATCCGCGGCGTCCACCGGGAACAGCCCGCAGAACACCACCGGCTGCACTTCCTTGTAGCCGGGCAGCGGTGTGTCGGAACCGTTTTTGACCGTGGTAATGGTGTCACCGACGCGGGCCTGTTCGACCTCCTTGATCTGCGCGGTGATGAAGCCGATTTCGCCGGGGCCAAGCTCCTGCAAGTCGGTGCGCTTGGGGGTGAAGCAGCCGACGCGGTCGACAAGGTGCTGGGTTCCGCCCTGCATGAAGCGGATGTTGAGGCCTTTGGTCAGCTTGCCGTCGATCACGCGCACGAGGATGACGACGCCGAGGTAGGGATCGTACCACGAATCCACGAGGCTGGCGGTCAGCGGCGCGTCGATCTTGCCCTTGGGCGGCGGGATGCGGGTGACGACCGCTTCGAGCACTTCCTCGATCCCGATGCCCGATTTGGCGGAGGAGAGGACGGCGTCGGACGCGTCGATCCCGATGATGTCCTCGATCTCCTTGCGCACCTTTTCGGGTTCGGCCGCGGGGAGATCGATCTTGTTGATGACGGGGACGATTTCGTGGTCGTGCTCGATCGACTGGTAGACATTGGCGAGGGTCTGCGCCTCGACCCCCTGCGCGGCGTCGACCACCAGCAGCGCGCCTTCGCAGGCGGCGAGGCTGCGGCTGACTTCGTAGGCGAAGTCGACATGGCCGGGGGTGTCCATCAGGTTGAGCTGATAGGTCTCGCCATCCTTGGCGGTGTAGTTGAGGCGCACGGTCTGCGCCTTGATGGTGATGCCGCGCTCTTTCTCGATGTCCATGTTATCAAGGACTTGCTCGGACATCTCGCGCGCGGTGAGGCCCCCGGTGAACTGGATCAGCCGATCCGCCAGCGTGGACTTGCCATGGTCAATATGGGCGATGATGCTAAAATTGCGGATTTTGGAAAGGTCAGTCATTATGGCAGCGACTTAGCGTTGCACCACGGCAAAGTCATTCGAGAAAAACGCAACACTCCCGGCCAAATCACCCCGCATCAGAACGCGCGTGCGCCGTATAGCCGAACTTGGGCACTGTCCCGCCTTGATCAATGCCGTGGAAGCTGCCTGGAGCGAGTGGCGCGACAGGGGTGCCAGCTGCTGCCAGCGCATAGGGTGACACCCGGTTACGGGTGCATAGGCCGCCGGACCCGTCCTCGATAAGCGATTGTTCGAATTCGAGACCCTGCACATCGCCATTCGACCGGATCACTGTCGCCACCGCGAGCTGCCCGCCCCCAAGGTCGACCACGAACTGCGTGCCCTTGGGCACCTCCGCCAACCCCTCGATCAGAGCGCCCGTGCGTGACAGGTTCCGCATCGTTACCTCGTAGGCATAGTCATCATGGATCACCTGTATCTTGCGGAACACGGTGCGGCGACGGGCGCGGCGGGTGCGGTCGCAGCCCGGTTCGATCTTCCAAGTGCCACCCGCCATTTCCTTGGCAATGGTGTGATGGTCGACAGGCTCGCTAAAGATCGGCCCCTCAAGATAGCGCACTCCGCATTCGGTGAGAGCCGTCAGCAGCGAAGCGCTTTCCAGGCCATTGGCGATAGTGTCCATCTGCAGTGCGCCAGCCAAGGCAACAATTGCCCGTAACAGACCCATTTCGCGGCTATCATGCCGCTCTGCTTCCGCGATCAACTTTTCATCAATCTTGATTGCGTCAAACGGTGCACGGCGCAAATAGGCAAGCGAGGAGTAGCCGCTGCCAAACTCATCGAGAGTGAGCCGGACGCCGAACTTGAACAGCGATGCAAGCGTGCGATCGACCAGGTTTGTGTCACCAAAGAAAACCGCTTCGCTAATTTCGAGTTCAAGTCGTCCTGGCGCAAGGCCTGCACCATCGACTGACCGTTCAACAAGCTCCGCGAAATCATCGGTGAGGAAAAGCGCCACCGGGACGTTGGCCGCCACGCGCACGCTATCGGGCCATTCGGCAGCGCGCCGGCAAGCTTCGGCGATCGCCCATCGTCCGACATCGACGCTCATGGCCGATCCTTCGACTATCTTGGCAAACTCTTCCTCATCAATGATCCCGCGATCCGGATGATGCCAACAAACGTGGGCTTCCAGCGCGCAGACTGATTGAGAGGCTGCGTCGACAATAGGTTCAAACCGCAAGAACAGCTGTTCCTCGCGCAGAGCAGCGCCCAGATCCTGTTCAAGCCGCCGACGGAATATCGTCTCGTTTTCGAGCTCGCCCGAAAAGAAGCGATATTGTCCGCGGCCACCATTCTTGGCGGCGTAAAGTGCAAGGTCGGCAGAGCGCACGATTTCCTCGCGGGTCACGCCATCATGCGGCGCAATCGCGATCCCGACCGATGCACCGATGACGCATCGTCCTTCTTCAAGGCTGTAGGGCTGCCTCAGCATGGTGACGATTTTCATCGCCAATTCGCCAAGAACACCGCGATCATCGATGTCGGGTAATACAACTTGAAACTCATCGCCGCCAAGACGACCGATCTCGCAATCGCGATCAAGCGCCCGGTTCAGCCGTGCAGCAACCTGCTTGAGCAACTCGTCACCCGCAGCATGACCCAATGTATCGTTGACGTGTTTGAACCGATCGAGGTCCAGCATCATCACCGCACAATTGCGCCGAGCAGCCTTGAAAGCGGTGAGCATCGAATCAAGCTGATGCGCCATACGATGACGGTTGCTGAGCCCGGTAAGCGAATCAAAACGTGCCAGCCGCTCGGTTTCCTCCTCGCGGCGGTATTCATCGGTGATATCTGCGCCAGTGCCACGAAAACCGGTAAAGCGGCCGTTAGTGGAGAACGCTGGTTGTCCGGCAAGCCGTAGTACGACACCATCAGGGTTCCGCGCAGCACGCACTGACAGTCCGGCAAATGGTTTGTGCGCGCCAAGCATCAAAGGCAACGATTTGCCCCGACCATCACGGTCAGCAGCGGTAAAGATCGCAGTCAGAGGGTGGCCCAGCAACTCGCTGAGAGGAATATCAAGTCGAGAGGCAATTGCACCCGACAGGTAAGTGAGATTGCCGCAGTCGTCACTCGCCCAAAACCAGCCCAGTCCCGATTCTTCGAGTTCGTCGAGCATCGCCAACCGCTCGCCATCGGAGAGTGCCGAAGCAGGTGATCTGCTCTGCATTCGCGATGCTGCGCTGCCACGTGATGACAAGAGACCCTTGAGGGACATCTCGGTCAGAACCTCCAGATTTCCTCTGGTACTGTTGCCCTGCTTGGCAACGCACCTGTGTGGACCAGAGGTAAAGCCCGATGGTTATTTTTGTCCTAAAGGCGAGAGGCAACGATCGTTGAAATCAGCCGATTGGCCGTGCCCGAGCGGTCGCCTCACCAGCCTTGCCATACTGATCCCGGAAGAAAATCGCCTTTGAGAACGCCATAAGCGCCATCAGCCCGGCGTTTGAGCGGGGCGTAAAACTCCAGACCGACGCGATTCTCGCGTGACCAACGCACCTGCGCAGTAACGGACCGGTCGGCATCGAATTCGATCCGAACGGGGCTGCCGGGAGGCATGTTCCACAAACCCTCGATCATCGCCCCGCTTTCGGAGATGTTGCGCAAGGTTGCGTTGATGCGGTCGCCATTATGGACCACCATTACGCGGCGCAGCAGGTTCTGGCGGGGTGCGCGAGCAGATTGCGGGCCATCTGCCTGGGCGACAAGATTGCCAGCTACCAGTGTGGTGGCGTCTGCTGCACTCATCGGTTTGAAATAGACATGACCTTGAACATGGCTGCATCCCAGCAGACGCACCAGTTCCAGTTCGTCGAGTGTTTCCACACCTTCAGCAGTGGTATCCATGTGCAATGCTTCAGCAAGGCTGGTGATCGAAGCAATGATGGCGCCGTTGCGGCTGCCTGTTTCGGTCGCGCCTTGCACAAAGCTGCGGTCGATCTTGATCTTGTCGAACGGCGCTTTCTTGAGATAGCCGAGCGATGAATAGCCGGTGCCGAAATCATCCAGCGCCAGGCGCACCCCGACACGCTTCAGCGCCTTGAACATCGCATCTGTGCCGGCATTGTCGTTAAGAAATACGCTCTCGGTGATTTCCAGTTCAAGCCGCGACGGCGCTACACCGCTATGGACCAATGCATTGGCGACGATGTTGGGCAATTCGGGATTTGCGAATTGCAGCGCCGAAACGTTTACCGCACAACGGATTGATGCAGGCCAGGTCGCCAGATCGGCGCAGGCTGTGCGAAGCGCCCACTGCCCCATTCTGTCGATCAGGCCCGCATCCTCGGCAATCGGCACAAACTTCGCAGGGCTCAGCCATCCGCGCTTGGGATGCTCCCAACGCATCAACGCCTCGAAGCCGACAATCTTTTCTGTCGCGGCAAAGACAACCGGCTGATAATAAAGCTGCAATTCGCCTTTTGCGATGGCTTCACGCAGATCCTGTTCCAGCTCGGCGCGTTCTTCGGCGGCCGCGTGGAGGTCTTCCGCGTAAAAGCGGAACACCCCTCGCCCGGCATCCTTTGCGGCATAAAGCGCAAGGTCTACGTTGCGGATAAGCTCATCGCTCGTGCTGCCATGTTCTGGCGCGAGGGCAATCCCGACTGACGCGCCGATAATCACGCTTTGGCCCTCGATCGAATAGGGCTGTGATAGCGAAACGATGATTTCACGGGCCAGGTGCCCCAGCGCGGCGCGGTCCTGATGGCCCGGCACGAGCACCTGAAATTCATCCCCACCCAAGCGGCCGCAGCGCCCTGCCCCATCGATCGCGCGCTCAAGCCGCTGCGCCACTTGCTTGAGCAGCGCATCCCCTGCCGGATGGCCAAGCGTATCGTTGACATTCTTGAACCGGTCGAGATCAAGCATCAGCACAGCGCATGCGCGCTCGCGCCCGCTGGGAGCAGCGAGGATTTGTTCGAGCGCCTGTCCCATCTGCACGCGATTGGCGAGACCGGTGAGCGAATCGTAATGCGCAAGGCGCGAAACTTGCTGTTCGCTGCGGCGCTTTTCGGTAAGATCGATTCCGTGCCCACGAAAGCCGCAGAAGTTCTTGAAGCCGTCATAAACGGGGCGGCCAGTCAGCGCCCACCACCGTTCATCTCCTTCGGTGGCTGCGAGCACCTCGACATCATGAAAAGCTGAACGTGCGGAATGGTGGAAGGCAAGTGTTCGTTCGGCTTCTGCAGACTCAGCATTGGGATCGACGATTCCGCTGAGTGGATTGCCGCAGACATCCTCGATCGTTTTGCCCAACGCCAATGCCGCCTTCGGCGAGATGTAAGTGATCAGTCCGCGCCGGTCGGTCTCCCAGAACCAACCCTGTCCGGTCTCCTCGAAACTGCGAAGGATGTCTTCAGCGCGCGCCGCAACACGCTCGCGGGCTTCGCGGGCAAAACGGCGGCGCTCTGCCGCCCTCCATTCAAGCCGCGCAATCAATGCCAAAGTGATCGCCGCACCCGACAAGGCTGCAACCGTAAGGGTGCTCGGCATGAGCAGTGCAAACCCGCCCCAACTGGCAATCTTGGCGCAGAACAATGAGATGATGCGAACTTCGAAAAGCGCTGCCGCAGCGGCGTTGAAGCACACCAGCGTCGCAATTGCCCACTGCCAGGGCAGGCCTTCGCTCACCCAATGAGCCATAGCATAACCGGCACATGCCATCGGCACTACGATTGCGATGAGCACCATCAGCAAGCGCAGCCATCCCGAGGTATCAGCCGTACGTTCGGCCCTGGCAAACAGAGAGCCGCAGGCGAAAAGTATTACCGACAAGATTGCGGCGATCGCAGTGGTGACGGACGGCAGGCTCTGGGTCACCCCCGCTGCAAGCGCGTAAGCGCCAAGCAGACACACGGCCATTTTGCCCGAATGCCGCGGAAGGAAGTAGCTTTGCTCGTTGCCTGGCTCTTCCACGGATTGCTTTAGTCCGGCAATTCCCTCCGGGCGATTGCGCACAGACCGCCGGCGCTCGGTTTGGCCGCGCACATCGACATCCGGCAAAGCTCCTGCATCAATAGCGCGCAACTCGTGCTGTGCGCCGAGCGATTGCGGATGCGCCGTCTCAAATTTTCTGGCGGGTTCACCGGACATGCTAACGCCCATGACGCGGAACCGCTGAGAAAAGTGTTAACTCCGACCGGCAAAACGCGCCGATTCCAGTTGATGCTTGGCCGCGATGAAAGGCCCGAACGCTTGCAACTTGGGCTGGCTCGCTGCATTCTCATCAGACAGGCGGTACCGGAGATAAATTGATCCGGCATAAAGCGCCGAAAATAAAGGGGATTCCATGGCACGCAGCGAAGTGAAGCTGGAAAACGAAGCAGCTCAGTCTACCAACGCACTGGGGCCATTGATCGGCGTAGCGCGCGAGGATTTCGTCAGCGCCGTCGCTCTGCTGCTGCGCGAAACCGCTTCGGACCCCTCCCGCCTGATCCGGCATTCCACCGCGATGGCGCAGGATATGGTTAAAATTCTCACCGGCAAAAGCGAACTTGCGCCTGATCCCAAGGACAAGCGGTTCATGGACCCGGCGTGGCAATACAACCCGTTTTTCCGTGCCGGCGCGCAATATTACCTCGCAGTGCAGAAGGGCATGCGCGGCTGGCTGGAAGAGCTGGAGCTTGACGAACTGGAGCGCAATCGCGCCAACTTCATCGCCAATATCATTCTCGATGGTCTGGCCCCCACCAACAGCCTGATCGGCAACCCGACCGCGCAGAAGCGCGTGATCGATTCCGGCGGGCTCAGCCTGATCAAGGGCCTGCAGAACGCCTATAATGATCTCGTCCACAACAAGGGTATGGTCAGCCAGGTCGACAAACGTCCGTTTGAACTGGGCAAGAATGTCGCCACCTCAAAAGGATCGGTGGTGCTGCGCACCGAGATGATGGAGTTGATCCACTACGCCCCGACGACGGACGAAGTGTATGAAATTCCCCAGCTCACCATCCCGCCGCAGATCAACAAGATGTATATCAATGACCTCAGCCCCGATAAATCGGTCGTGAAATGGCAGGTCGACAACGGCATCCAGACGTTCGTGATATCCTGGCGCAATCCGACCAAGGAACAGGGCCGCTGGGGCATGGCCGATTACGTCAATTCTTGCCGTGAAGCGATGGAGGCGGTGGCCGCCATTACCGGCGCGAAGAAGGTCAACGTTTCCGCAGGATGTTCAGGCGGACAGACAGCCGCGATGCTGGCGAGCAAGCTTGCTGCCGACAAGTCCAGCCTGCTTGGCACGCTGACACTGATGGTTTGCGTGCTGCATCCGATGGCAACCGATATCGAAGCCGGATCTCTCGTTAGCGAAAACGGCATGAAGCTAGCCCGCCAGCGGGCGAGCAAAGCAGGCGTAATCAAGGCCGATGATCTGGCGCGCGGTTTTGCGTGGCTGCGGCCAAACGACCTGATCTGGAACTATGTCATCAACAACTACCTGCTCGGCGCCGATCCGCCCGCCTTTGACGTGTTGTTCTGGAATGCCGATGCCACCAACCTTTCGGCCAGCCTGATGGGCGATTTCCTGACAGTCTACGAAACCCTTGCCTTCACCAAGCAGGGTGAGGTCGAGATGGTCGATCACAAGATCGATCTTTCGAAGGTCACATCCGATCTGTTCATCCTTGGCGGGGTGACCGATCACATCACCCCGTGGAAGGCGACCTACCGTTCGACCCAGCTGTTCGGGTCGAAGGATGTGACCTACGTGCTCAGCCAATCGGGCCACATGCAGGCGATCCTCAACCCGCCCACCAACCCCAAGGCCAAGTATTTCGTGCAGGCGAAGAAGGGCAAACTCCCCGCCACCGCCGACGAATGGTTGCAGGGCACCGAAGAGGTGAAAGGCAGCTGGTGGCCGCTATGGATGGAGTGGGTGCAAGCGCGCTCAGGCAAGAAGAAAGCCGCTCCGGCCGAGCTCGGCAATGATACCTATCAACCGACAGACCCTGCACCGGGACTCTACGTGGCAGAGGAAGTCTGATATTGCGGTGCAGCGTAAGCGTGGCTGGGGGGCCGCGATGACGCGTTAAAAGTTTGTGGGCGCGCGCGTTTAGGGATCGACGTGCGCGCCCAACCCGCGCCGCGAAAGGCGCACAGAAAGGACGGGTTTTTGTGGCCAATGCAATGGACGGCGCAGTCGTCACCATGGAACAAGTAGGCGGACGGACGCTACGGACTGCTGCCTGGCGGCTCGATATGCCATCCGATCACCTGCCCGTTCTGTTCTTCAACGGCATCGGCGCGAATATCGAAGCGGTTGCCCCGCTGGCGGCATCAATGCCCGAACGCGGCTTCATCATGTTCGACATGCCGGGCACGGGCGAATCACCCGATCCGTTGATGCCTTACAACCCCTTCACCATGAGCTGGACAGCGGCACAATTGCTCGACAAATATGGCCTTGATGAAGTGGATGTCATGGGCGTTTCATGGGGCGGCGCCATGGCACAGCACTTCGCCTTGCAGCACCCCAAACGCACCCGTCGGCTGACCCTGATCGCCACTACGGCGGGCATGTTGATGGTGCCGGGTAATCCCGCCGCCTTCACCAAGATGGCCGATCCGCGCCGCTATATCGACCCCGAATTCATGAACGAACATTTCGCAACGCTCTACGGCGGCGTCGACAAGGACGGGGCCAAGCATCAGAAAGACAGCCATATCGGCCGGTTGAAACCCCCTTCGCCGCGCGGTTACATGTATCAGCTGATGTGCATGATGGGCTGGACCAGTCTGCCTGCCCTGCCCTTCATGAAGAAGGAGACGCTGATCATGATGGGCGAGGACGACCAGATCGTTCCCGTCATCAACGGCAAGATCCTGAAGGCGATGATCCCCAATGCGCGGCTCCAAACCTTTGCGGGCGGCGGACACCTGTTCCTGTTGACCCACGCGGATGAAAGCGTGGCTGCGATCCGTGAGTTTCTGGATGCACCGGATACGGCCAAGGAAGCCAAGCGCGCGGCGGCATAAGGCTCGCCGCCGCAAGGCATCAGCCCACCACTACCCCGCGCCAGAAAGCGATGCGGTCCTTGATCTCGGCAGCGGCCGACTTGGGTTCGGGATAATACCACGCGGCATCGGTGTTGGTCGCGCCGTCCACGATGATGCTGTGATAATGCGCGGTGCCCTTCCACGAGCAGACGGTGGTGGTTTTACTGTCGCACAGCACATCGGCATTGACCGAAGCGCGCGGGAAGTAGTGATTGCCTTCGACCACTACGGTGTCGTCGCTCTCGGCGATGACAGCGCCGTTCCATGTTGCCTTGATCATTGTTGATTCTCCTCGGTTCGCCGCTCCTTCTAAGGCCATTTCTGTGCGGCGGCGAGGAACGTGAGTGTAGCCACCTCTTGTAGGCAGCCGGTATTTGCGACATCCTGCGGGAAAAAGGGAGAGGCAGTATGGCGCAATATGACCTGATCATCCGGGGCGGGACAATCGTCGATGGCACCGGCGCGGCAAGCTATGTCGGCGATGTGGCGATCAAGGACGGGTTGATCGTCGCGGTAGGCCGGATCGAAGGCAGTGCGCCTGAGGAAATCGATGCCAGCGGCAAGATCGTCGCCCCCGGCTTTGTCGATATCCACACCCATTATGACGGGCAGGCCACGTGGGATCAGGAAATGGCGCCATCAAGCTGGCACGGGGTCACAACCGTGGTGATGGGCAATTGCGGTGTCGGCTTCGCCCCTGCCAAGCCCGACCGTCACGAATGGCTGATCAGCCTGATGGAAGGGGTCGAAGATATTCCCGGCACCGCATTGGCCGAAGGGATGACATGGGATTGGGAGACCTTCCCCCAATATCTCGACGCGTTGGAAAAACTCCCCCGTACAGTCGATATCGGCACACATGTTCCCCACGGCGCCGTGCGCGCCTATGTTTTGGGTGATCGTGAACAGCCCGGTGCGGTGCCAACCGATGAAGATATCGCCGCCATGTCCGCCATCGTCGAGGAAGGCGTGCGCGCTGGCGCTCTGGGCTTTTCGACATCGCGCACGGTGCTGCACAAATCCGTGGATGGAGAGCTCGTCCCTGGCACCACGGCTACGGCAGAAGAACTGATCGCCATCGGCAAAGCCATGGGCCGCGCCACGGCGGCAGGCGGCCATGCCGTGTTCGAAATGGCGAGCGACCTCAAGCGCGACTGGAACGAGTTTGAATGGATGGGGAAACTGAGCCGCGAGGCCAAAATCCCCGTTACCTTTGCGGCGCTGCAATCAATCGCCAAGGAAACCCCGCTCGACGAACAGATCGCTCTCATGCGGGCCGAAAACGATAATGGCGCCAACATTGTCGCCCAGATCGCGTTGCGCGGCAACGGCATCATCATGGCGTGGCAGGGCACGGTGAACCCATTTGCCTTCCGCCCCAGCTGGCAAGCCATCAAGGATTTGCCGTGGGAGCAGCAGCGGGCCAAGTTGCTTGATGCGGGCTTCAAGGCGAAACTGCTCGCCGAACCCAATGATTACAGCGCCGCCCCGCAGGATATCCTCGGCGTGGTAATGGTCATCTCGCAAGGCTGGGCACTGCAGTTCGAAATGGACCCGGATTTCGATTACGAGCCCGGGCAGGATGCCAGCGTCAACGCCCGCGCCCGCACCGCCGGGGTTGATCCGCAGGAATATGCCTATGACCTGCTTTGCCGTGATGATGGCAAGGGTTTCATTTATCTCCCGATTCTGAACTATGCAGATGGCAATCTCGATTTCCTCCACCCGCTCCAGCATGCCGATGACACCGTGAACTCGCTGTCGGATGGCGGCGCGCATTGCGGGACGATCTGCGATGCAGCCTCGCCCACCTTCATGCTCGAACACTGGGTGAAGAGCCGCAAACGCGGGGCAAGGATCACGCTGGAGCAGGCAATCAAACGTCAGTGCCGCGACACGGCGATGCTTTACGGGCTGGAGGATCGCGGGGTGATCGCCCCGGGCTATCTCGCGGATCTGAATGTGATCGACATGGACCGGTTGAAGCTCGGCAAGCCGTGGCTGGCGTTTGATCTGCCTGCTGGCGGCAAGCGGCTGCTGCAAAAGGCAGATGGTTATGTCTGCACCATCAAGAGCGGCGCGGTGACCTTTCGCGATGGAGTGTGGACAGGAGAGGCCCCCGGCGGGTTGATCCGCGGCCCGCAGCGCGCCGAGTTGGCCGAAGCGGCGGAATGATCCGCTGCGGCGATCCGGCCTAAGGTTCGATCACGATCCCTTTGGCCGGGTCGACCTTGCCGGAAAGCATTTCGAGGAAAACAGCGCGCGCGGCATCAAGGCCTGAGTGGCGTTCGATTGCGATCGTGCCATCAGCAGCCGCGAGAAATTCGCGCCACGCTTCGGCGGCCAGCTTGCCGCCCTCCTCCGCCCCGTGCGCCTTGAAGAAGGCGACGGCGTGATCGGGCGCGAAGAACAAGGCAGGCTTTGGCCCCGGCATGGCATCGCCACCGCCAAAGGTCGAACGGGCTTCGATATGGGTCACGCCCACCAGCGCCGAGTGCGCCAGAGCGGCGTCGAAATGGCGGTGCACCTGCCCCAGCAGATCGGCATTGCCGGCGAAGTCAACGCTGACACTGCGCACGACGGGCAAGCGCCCCAGATCATCATAGGCCATGACATCGTCATACAGCCCGCTCGCTGTGACAAAGGCGACATTGCCCCTCGACGTCAGGCCAATCCGCCGGATGCCCGGAGAATGCTGCCGCGCGACGCTGGCAAGGCCCATCGCGGTCTTGGATGAAGCGCTGGTCACGACCAATTGCTCCGCGCCGAACCAGTCCTGCTCGCGCAGGAAGTATTCGATCAGAAACCCGGTGCGGAATAGCGGGCCGAAGATCATGCGCTCGGCTTCGTGTCCGGCATCATGCTCAGGGTCGGCCGCGAGGCGCGTGTAACTGTTATAGACCGGGCTCATCGGCTGGCGATAATCGGTGGTGTCGATGAACCCACCGGGGCTGACCTTACCGGGTCGCACATCGAGATGGCTCGCCATCGGCAGATAGCCGTAAACCCGCTCGCCCATGGCAAAATCGGTGTGGCGACTCTCGATCACACGGGCGTGGCCCCACATCGGCACAATGCCGAAGCCTTCTGGTGCGGGAAAGAAATCCCAATATTTGAACCCGTCACCCACCACGGCGTAGGTGATGTTGTTGGCAGTCACCGAAAAGCTCTCGACCGCAAGCCGCGCCGAGCCATCAGCCAAGTTGCCAAGCGGAACTTGTGCGACCGTCGCATCGGTGAGTGTGCCCTTGCGGACATGGACCTGCGTAGCATTCATGGCCGGTTCCTTATGTGGAAAGCGGAGATTACACCCGCATCGGCATCAGCACATACAGTGCCGGGCTGTCTTCGCTTTGCCGGATCAAAGTCGGTGCACCGGCGTCTGCCAGATGCAGTTCAACCGTATCGGAATCGATCTGGCCGAGTATGTCCTTGAGATAGTTGGCGTTGAAGCCGATCTCCAGCCCCTCGGCCCGGTATTCGGCGGCCAGCTCTTCGGCCGCAGTACCGTTATCGGGCGATGTGACTGAAAGTGTCACGCGGTCATGATCAAGCCCGATCTTCACCGCACGGGTCTTTTCGGTGGCGATGGTCGCCACGCGGTCAACGCCGGAATAGAACAGCTTGGGATCGACCTTCAGCAGCTTGTCATTGGCGGTAGGGATCACGCGGCTATAATCCGGGAATGTGCCGTCGATCAGCTTGCTGGTCAGCACCACACCGCCTTCGCCGCCCATCGTGAAGCGGATCTTGCTGGCCGACAGATCGATCAGAACATTGCTGTCGAGCGCCTCATCAAGCAGCTTGCGCAGTTCGCCCACGGCTTTGCGCGGAACGATGACATCGGGCATCCCGGCTGCACCTTCGGGACGCGCCAAGGTGAAGCGGGCGAGGCGGTGGCCATCAGTGGCTGCGGCCTTCAGCAGCGGCTCGTCCTCATCGGTGACGTGCAGGAAAATCCCGTTGAGATAGTAACGCGTTTCCTCGGTCGAAATCGCGAAGCGGGTGCGGTCGATAAGTTCGGCGAGGAGCCGTGCAGGCAATTCGAAACTGGTCGGCAAATCGCCTTCCACGATCACGGGGAAATCGTCCCGCGGCAAAGTCGGCAGTTTGAAGTTCGAACGCCCCGCCTTCACTTCCAGGCGATTATCGTTCGTGGTCAGGCTGACTTGGCTGCCTTCCGGCAGTTTGCGCGCAATATCGAACAGCAAATGCGCCGATACGGTAATCGCGCCGGGCTGATCAACCGAGGCCGCAGACATGGTTTCAATGACTTGCAGATCGAGATCGGTCGCCATGACCCGCACACTGCCGCCATCGCTCGCATCGATCAGGACATTTGACAGGATAGGGATAGTGTTGCGGCGCTCGACAACCGATTGCACGTGGGAGAGGCACCGCAGCAGCGTAGCGCGTTCGATCATGGCCTTCATGGCGTGTCCCTATCGTTCCATTGTGTGGCATCGGGGCAATGGAATCGCCCTCAAATACCGGAAAGTCGCCGAAACCTTAGCGTGGCTGTCAATACGGGCAAGCGGGCGGCTTTGCGAGGCGCGACTGCGCTGGGGATAAGGGGTCGCAAAAAGCCTCCGTCGGTTAGCCCAGCATCGCCATTCCGCCGTTTACGTGCAGCGTTTCGCCTGTGACATAGGCCGCCTCCCGACTGGCGAGAAAGGCAACCGCAGCTCCGATTTCCGCGCCCTCGCCCATTCTGCCCAGCGGGATACGCCCGTTGATGGCGGCCTGCTGCTTTTCATCGAGCGCGGAAGTCATCGCGGTGCGGATGAAACCCGGGGCAACGCAATTTGCGGTGATCCCGCGGCTGGCGACTTCCTGCGCGAAAGCCTTTGTCATGCCGGTAAGGCCCGCTTTGGCGGCGCAGTAGTTCATCTGGCCGGGATTGCCGGTGGCCCCAACCACGCTGGTAATGTTGATGATCCGCCCGAACCGCGCTTTCATCATCGGCTTGGCAGCAGCCCGCATCAGGCGGAACGATGCTTCAAGGTTGATGCGGATCACCTGATCCCATTCATCGTCTTTCATCCGCATACCCAGATTATCGCGGGTAATGCCGGCGTTGTTGACGAGGATATCCATCGTACCGAGCGTGTCGAGCATCGCCGGGATCAGTTCCTCGACTTGCGTGGTATTGCCCAGATCGCAGGTAATCTCGACATGGCCATCATGGTCGTGATGGGGATAGGCTTCGTTCAGCTCGTCGCGAAAAGCGCGCAGCTTTGCTGCATTCGAGCCTGACAAGGCCAACCGCGCACCCTGACTAGCGAGCGCATGTGCGATACTCGACCCTATGCCGCCCGATGCGCCGGTTACCAGCGCGTTCATGCCCTTGAGTGAAAACATCACGCGATCTCCTTCGCAAAAGCTTCAAGGTCAGCCATTGTGATCAGGCTTCTGACCTGCGCATCCTTGTCGATCCGGCCAACCATCGGGCCGAGCACCTTGCCGCCCAGTTCGACGAAGCTTTCGACCCCATGGCTGCGCATGGCAAGGATGGTTTCGCGCCAGCGTACCCGGCCTGTCACCTGTTCGACCAGCAAAGCACGTTCCTCGTCGGGATCGGTTACGGCGGCAGCGGTGACATTAGCGTAAAGCGGCAAGGTGAAGGCCTTCGGCGGTGTTGCAGCAAGGGCGTGGGCCATGCGCTCGGCTGCGGGGGCCATCAGCGAGGAGTGGAACGGGGCCGAGACATTGAGGATCATGCCGCGCTTGATCCCGTGTTCCTTGACCAGAGCCACGGCGCGCTCGATCGCAGCGGTGTGACCGGAAATGACGACCTGCGAGGGGTCGTTGTCATTGGCGACTTCGCAAACCTCTCCCTGCGCAGCTGCTTCGGCCAGCGCGGTAGCCTGAGAAATGTCCGCCCCCAACAGCACCGCCATCGTCCCCTCGCCCACCGGCACGGCGGCCTGCATCGACCAACCGCGCAACTTCAACAAGCGTGCAGTATCAGCAAGCCCGAAGGCGCCGATTGCCGCCAGCGCCGTATATTCGCCAAGCGAATGGCCCGCCACGCAGTCAGCCTTCTCGGAGATCTTGACACCGAAATCCTGCTCCAGCACGCGCAATGTGGCGATGGCATTGGCCATAATCGCCGGCTGCGCGTTTTCGGTGAGCGTCAACCGGTCATCCGGCCCTTCGCGCATCAGCGCTGTAAGGTTTTGCCTCAAGGCTTCATCAACCTCGCCGAAGACCTCGCGCGCCGCCGCGCTGGCGGCTGCCAGTTCCGCTCCCATACCGATCTTCTGGCTGCCCTGCCCCGGGAAAAGAAATGCGCGCATGATCCGACCTCTTTATGGCTTTTTGGGGCGCGCCGTTACGTCTGCGCGGGCGGGCTGGCAAGGCCGAAGGGCACAACCCTGTTGGCAGAATTATGCCCGATCAGCGCACGGCCCAGATAGGGAATGCCGGCGCGGTCGCACCAGTAACGGGCGATTTCTTCCTCGCTCTGGCCGAATTCGACGTAGTTTTCCGGCACATCGGTGATCGCGCCCAGCCTCAGTCCGGCAAGGCGCGGCAATGTTCCGGCGAGGTGAAAGAACATCCGGTCGATCGCATAAAGATGTTCGGAAACTTCTTCGACCATCACGACATGTCCGGTCAGATCGGGCATCAGCGGAGTGCCTGCCAGCATCGCCAATGTAATGAGATTGAAAGCCGCCGCAGGTGTACTGCCATCAAGGCTGGGCTCGACCCCGCTTGTGTCCCCGCCAAGCCAGTTCAGAACGCGCCTGATCGCCTCGCGTCCGCCCTCGGAACGGGCGCTGACCGGCATCGAACCATGAACGCTCTGCCCGATGCTTGCACGGTAAAGGGCAGCCAGCAGATAGCCGCAATCGGAAAAGCCGACATAGGTCTTCGTGCGCGCCGCCGCGTTCATCTGCGCCACCGCCGCCTCGGCAATGCGGTTCGAGCCGTATCCGCCCTTGGCAAACCACACGACATCGAAAGCCGGGTCGTTCGCGCATTCGAGCAGCGCGGTCAGCCGGCGCAGATCATCTCCTGCAAAATGGCCCTGCCTTTCGAAGCACTGATCGTGGAAGGTCACACGGTGCGTTGGATATTCTTCCGCCACCAGAGCTGCGAGCGCAGACTGCTGTTCGCGGGTAATCGGTGTGGCCGGTGCACAGATCGCGATATTCGTCATACGATCCAGCCTATGGCGCTTGTCAGTCTTGGCGCAAGTCAATAACCGTGGAGACATGGATCACGGGGTCAAAGTCGGAACGCTCAAAGGGCGACCGCTGTTCTTTTGCGGCATTGGCGGGTCGGGCATGTTACCGCTTGCCCAGATTGCGCACCGCGCCGGCCATGCCGTTGCCGGATCGGATCGCAGCCGCGATGCTGGCAGGACGCCTGAAAAATTCGCTTGGCTTGAATCCAACGGCTTTGCACTTTTCCCTCAGGACGGCAGCGGCATCACCTCGCCCGATCAGGTGCTGATCGCCTCGGCAGCAATCGAGGATACCGTTCCCGAAGTCGTCCGCGCCCGCGATCTTGGTTGCCCCCGGCTCAGCAGAGCAGAACTGCTCTCCACCCTGTTCAATGCTGCCGATTTTTCGGTCGCGGTGGGCGGCACATCGGGCAAGTCCACCGTTACCGGTATGATCGCGTGGATATTGAAAGAGGCTGGCCACGATCCGACCGTGATGAACGGCGCCGTGATGAAGAACTTCGTCTCGCACGACAACCCTTTTGCCAGTGCACGGATCGGCGAGCCCGACCTGTTTGTAAGCGAGGTGGACGAAAGCGACGGCTCGATCTCGCTGTACCGCCCTACGGTCGGCGTATTGCTCAATGTCAGCCTCGACCACAAGAGCATCGAAGAGCTGCGTGTCTTATTCGGCAACTATGTGGCCGCATCCGTCACCGCGGTGATAAACTTGGATAGCCCGGAAGCTGGTTACCTTGCCGCCCGCGCCGCCAAGCCGGTAACCTTCGCAATCGAGTCCGACAAAGCCGATCTGACGGTTGATCCGGATTCGATCGACCAAAGCGAGCTCGGTATTCGGGCGGCTGTGGTCGATAATCGCAAACGAGAGGTCTTCCCGTTGATCCTGCCGATGCCGGGACTGCATAACCTCTCCAATGCGCTCGCGGCGATCGCTGCGGCGAATGCTTGCGGCATCGCAATCGGCCACGCTGCCTTCGCGCTGCGCAGTTTCGAAGGGCTGGCCCGCCGGTTCGATGTGATCGGCACATCCCCTGCAGGCATCACGGTGATCGACGACTTCGGCCATAACCCCGAGAAATGCGCCGCAACATTGCGGACGCTCAAGGCCACACCGGGACGGGTGATCGCTTTCTTCCAGCCCCACGGGTATGGCCCGCTGCGCCAGATGGGCGCTGAACTGGCCACAACATTCGCGCGCGAATTGGGGCCGGACGACGTCACGATCTTCAGCGACCCCGTCTACTACGGCGGCACCGTTGACCGCAGCGAGGGGAGTGATCGCATCGTGCGCCTCATTACCGAAGCGGGCGGCCAGGCCGAACATATTCCGGCCCGCGATGATTGCGGAGGGCGGATCACTGCCATCGCGCGCGCCGGAGACCGGATCGTGGTGATGGGCGCACGTGACGATACTCTGACGGAGTTCGCCCGATCGATCCTCGCCCGCCTGCCTTGAGCCTATACGCCCGCGCGGCGCGCCATGCATGGCGGATGTTGGGAGTCGTTGCTCTCGGCGTGCTGATTGTTGTCACGGTAGACCGCATGGTTGGCCATTCTACCATTGCCTTTGCCGCGGCCATCCTGCTGCTTCTGATCGCCAATGTGCCGATGCTACGTTTCAATTGTCCAAGCTGCGGCAAGAACGCCTTTTTCCGCGGCATCTTCGTGATCCCCTGGCCCAACCGCATCTGCACTCGCTGCGGGGAGGATCTTGGCCGCGTGCTTCCCAAAAACGCGGATGGATGAGTAGCATAAGGAGCGCTAGCGCTACCCCATGCACCCTCGCGATTTCTCGCTCGATACGCTGCTGGCCAATTGCGCCGCGCGCTATTCCAACCGACTGGCAACGGTTGACGGTGATCAGCGGCTGAGCTGGGCTGAACTGGACGCGCGGGTTACCAGCCTGTCACGCTGGCTGCTGGCAAAGGGCATCGCGCCGGGCGACCGTATTGCCTTGTTGCTGACCGATGGCGCACCGTTTCTCACCACACTTCTCGCGTCGGCACGGATCGGAGCCATCGCCGTACTGCTCAACTGGCGGCTCGCCCCGGCTGAAATCGCGTGGATTGTCGCCGATGCCGAACCGGCAATGACCTTTGCCAACCCGCGCTTCGTCCACCTGCTGGCAGAGGCGGCGGCGGGCGAAATCGTTGAGGTGGACGAACACCACGATCCGCACGGCGCATTCGAGACTTGGGCGAACACGGGACGCCCCGCCCTTGCCCAGCCGACTCTCGCCTCCGACCGCCCGCTCTACATGATGTACACCAGCGGCACGACCGGGAAGCCCAAGGGGTGCCTGCAAGCGGGCAGCGCGGTCGCGACCTCGGCGATCAGCTTTGCACAGCATCGCGGCTTTACGCACAACGAGCGCCTGCTTTCGGTCAACCCGATGTTTCACGTCGTCGGCATGCAGCAGGTCGCGGCGATGCTTGCTTGCGGGGGCACCAGCGTCTTTGCGGGGCGCGATGATGATAATGCGGCGATCCTCGATCTGCTTCACCGCGAAGGCTGCACCACCACCAGCGCCTTCCCGACGATCTGCTTTCCGTGGCAGACGATGGAACCGGTCCGCAATGGCGTGATGCCGCTCACCAATTACACCGGCGGTGCAGGCATGGGCCGCCCGCAAATGTATGAATTCATCGAGCGCGATTGGGACGCCCGCGTGGTCGGCGGCTATGGCCAGACCGAGATCTGCGGCTTTGCCACCTTCATCGACTATGCCGACATGCTGGAGCACCCCCGCTCGATCGGGTGGACGCTGCCGCATGTGCAGATGACCGTGCTCGACCCGGAGGGCAACCGGCTCCCGCCCGGCGAGGAAGGCGAGCTCGCCTTGCGCGGACCATCGGTCATGCTCGGCTATTGGCGCAATCCCGAAGCGAGCGAAGCGGCACTGGGCCACGGATGGCTGCGCACCGGCGACCTGGGCACGATGGACGAGCGCGGGCTCGGCTACCTGTTAGGGCGCGCCAAGGAACTGATCAAAACCGGCGGCGAGAATGTCTATCCGGCCGAGGTTGACGCGGTCTTCGCTGCCATGCCCGAAGTCGCCGACGCAGGCTGTTGCGGCGTGCCCGACAGGCAATGGGGCGAGGCAGTGAAAGCGTTTGTGGTGCTGAAACCCGGAATGGAATTGACCCGCGAGCAAATCACGGCGCGGTTCAAAGGCCAGATCGCCGGATACAAACGCCCGCGCTATATCGAGTTCGTCGACCAGCTCCCCCGCGACCCGATCGGGAAGCTGCTGCGGCGGGAATTGTCGGAACGGCCGGTCACACCCGATCAGACGGCGTGATCCGCAACATTGGGCGATGTCTGTTTCGGGGCGATTGAAGATAAAAGATGCCAATCAGCAAACGACCCCATTCCGGTCACAAAATCCGCTCGCCGACATGGCCTGCTGCACAACGCGTCACCCGCTGGAT
>NZ_LJHV01000020.1 GCF_001296025.1 Porphyrobacter sp. AAP60
GCGGCTTTCGGGATCCAGCCTCGAGCCCGCTGATGACTG
The DNA here is from genome assembly GCF_001296025.1 of Porphyrobacter sp. AAP60. GTDB lineage: Bacteria > Pseudomonadota > Alphaproteobacteria > Sphingomonadales > Sphingomonadaceae > Erythrobacter. Next base: position 40 of record NZ_LJHV01000020.1, read on the forward strand.
CAACTGGGTGGAAAGCGGCCAGCCGAATGCGATGCGCTTTCGGCCGCGCGAGCGATAACTATCGTGAGGAAACAGGTGCTGTGCAACCGCTTATCTAGCGGCCTTCACCGAGCAGTGTGAACGGTGCCCAGACAGCCGGATGCTCTGCCTCCAGCGCCGGCTCGTCACGAACCTTGCGCATGGCCGCCTGCAAAGCTTCCGCGCGAGGCATGCCTGCTATCGATGCCTTGACGGTCTCCACCGTGATCAAGGGCGCGATTTCATCGAACACTGGCCAGTGGCTCACCAGCAAGGTCTCTGCGCCCGCATAGAAGAACGCCTGCGCCAGTCCTGAAAGCCCAGTCTCTCCCTCGCGGCCCGATGGCGACGCGGTGTTGCAAGCCGACAGGATCACCCACGCCACCGAAGTAAGATCGATCCCGACCACTTCCGACGCCGCAAGATACCCGTCATCGCTTGCTTGCGCCAATGCTGGTGGTGTGAACACCAGACCCGGCTCTGCCAGATCGTCCGCCTCCTCGCTCGTGAAGGCATGGGTGGCGAGGTGCAGAACCGATGTCTGGGAGAGGTCGATGGTGCGGATCGCCGTCTCGGTCATGCGCTCCTCAAGGTAGAGTGCGTCCTCGCTCGCGCCAAGCGCGCGCTGAACCTGCACCAGTTCGGTCCTTGTGCCCGGCAGCGATGCGAGATGACGCAGCGCCTCTGTGTCCATCAATGGCCTGCCCGAGCCCTCCTGAGCCGCGGCGATGAGGCGGGACGCATCAACCGGTGAAAGGGTTGCCGAGCGTGCCCCGCGCAGTAAGGCCTGACCTTTTAGTACGGGTGCGCCAAAGCCATGAAAACCACCCTCGGTTCTCAGTTTACCTTCGGCACCGAAGGAGCGAATATAGACCAGTGACTGGATTGAGGGCAGCTGGACGAGCGCATAGCGGTCCGCGAGCCAGTCGGCACCGCGCAGCACTTCAGGATCGTTGAAATCCTCGCCCTCAACTGGCGGGCTGGTTACGAAAACGCCCAGCGGCAAACGCGACAGCGGCCCATCGGCCACGACGTAGACCCTTTGCTTGCCCTTCAGCCCTTCTTCCACCGGCTCAATCAGGTGGGCATAAAAACCGTAAGCGAGTTCTAGGTCGAACTCGGGAAGCGTTCCGCCGCCCTCGATTTCGAGGCCCTCACGTAATGTCTCGACCGCATCCTGAATGCCGGACAGATTTGGATCCGCTTTTTGCCACCGGATGGCTTCGCGCGTTACCACCATGGTGTGGGTGCCGTGCAAGGTTGGCACCAGCAACAGCACCGCTTCGTCCGGGCCGAGAATAGTGCGAAGCTGCTCCAGCTCGACCGACTGCTGGTTGAGGATTGCAAAATACTGCGGCGCTTCGACCGCCAGCCTTGCGTCTATCTCTCCCACCCGTTGCTCGACCGCCTGCAAGCGTTTTCCGAGCTTCTCGCGATCAACTGCTGCAGCTTCGCCGCCAGCCTGAGCTTCGACCAGTTCCGCTTCGATTTCGGGCCATTCGCGAATAAGAGTCTGCCGCTCCTGCCCCAATTCCTGCAACCCAAGATCGGCGGCGAAGCGCGATGCCGCAGCGGTCGCCACAGCGCGGGTCGTCGAATCGGCGCTGGCGAGTTGCAGGGTTACAAAGGCCTCGGCCGCCAGATCGCCGCTGTTCACTGTCTCTGGATCTGAGTTGCTCCAGAGGACATCGACATGAAGACGTTCGACATATTGCCTGCGACCCAGCTCGCGATTTACCTGTTCGTTACCGCGCAGCCCTTCCCCGACGAGTTCCACCGCGCGGCCTCGCGTTGTTTCAACCAACTCTCGGGACAGTGGCAAAGCCGCTTTTGCCTGAGAACTGTCCAGAAGAACATGAGCATAGTTGCTCAGGGTGTTCAGCGTGTTGGGATGTCGTTCACCCAACACTCCGCGGAGAAGGGGTAGCGCTTCGGCATAGAGCGGCTCAGCTTCAGCCGCCTGTCCGAGGCTGGAGAGTGCGGTGGCATAGGAGCTAAGACTCGCCAGCGTGCTGGGATGTCGCTCACCCATCACTTCGCGGAAAAGGCGCAGCGCTTCGGCATAGAGCGGCACAGCTTCATCTGCCCGCCCGAGGTTTTCGAGCACATTGGCATAGTTGGTGAGGCCAACCAGCGTATTGGGATGCCTCTCACCCAGTTCCTCCCGGTAAAAACGCAGTGCTTCGGCAAAAAGTGGCTCAGCTTCAGCCGCCCGCCTGAGGCTTAGGAGCACTGTGGCGAAGTTGTGGAGGCTGGTCAGCGTATCAATATGCCGCTCGCCCAGAACCTCGCGGCGCAGGCGCAGTCCCTCGGCTTGAATCGGCTCAGCTTCAGCCGCCCGCCCGAGGCTAAGGAGCACTTCGGCGTAGTTGTTAAGGCTGGTCAGCGTATTGGGATGCCGGTTTCCCAACACCTCACGGCTAAGGCGCAACTCTTCGGCAAAAAGTGGCTCTGCTTCTGCAGCCCGTCCGAGGCTATTGAGCAAAGCGGCGTAGCCGCTGAGCCTGTTCAGCGTGTCAGGATGCCGGTCTCCCAGCACCTCGCGAGACAGGCGCAGAGCTTCGGCAAGTAGCGGTTCAGCTTCAGCCACCCGTCCTAAGCTCTCGAGCACAAGGGCATAATTGTTGAGGCTGTTCAGCGTGTCAGGATGTCGCTCACCCACCACCTCACGGTGCAGGCGCAGCGCCTCGGAATAGAGCGGTTCAGCCTCAGCCGCCCGGTCGAGATGACTCGTGAGCAAATGAGCATATGCGCTGAGGCTGGTGAGAGTATCGGGGTGTTTGTCTCCTAGCACCTCACGACGCAGGCGCAGCGCTTCAACATAGGGTGGCTCGGCCTCAGCCGCACGATCGAGATCATGAAGAATATCAGCATAGGAGTTGAGGCTGGTGAGGGTATCGAGGTGCCGGTCTCCCAGCAATTCGCGGGAAAGACGCAGTGCTTCAGCATAGAGCGGCTCGGCTTCAGCTGTCTGCCCGAGGCTTTGAAGCACATCGGCATAGGCGTTGAGACTGGTCAGCGTGTCAGCGTGCAGTTCGCCCAGAACTTCGCGCGCCAAACGCAATGCTTCGGACTGCAACGGAAGGGCACTCGCGGCATCGCCCTTCCCCAGAAGTTCGCTAGCTTGGTCGTTCAGTGCGGCGACCCGCTTCGACACTTCGGCGTCGTTGAGCGAACTCGCCGCGGCTGGACCTTCCGGCTCCGAGGCGCGCAATTCAGTGGCGCCGAGAAATGACTGCACAAGGGCAGCGCAAATCAGGATCAAGTTTTTCATGACGCCCCCACACTGACATCAAGCTACTGCTTGTTTAACGATATGCAAGTTCGTCAGATTCGCGTTGAGGGCTGCCTGCTGAGCTGGGCCGCGACAGCCTCGCTTTGCTGGCTGCTGTTTAATGACCGATATGGGGTCGATTTCAGAATGCTGGCTTCCGGTAAAAACAACGTTGAAGCCGACAATTGGCTTTCGGGATTGAGGCGGGCCGCCGCTCAAGATTGGGATTGGGTGGTTTTCTACCGTGGCTCGTTGCCCGATTATCATCTGACGAAGGTCAGTGTAGCTCGCCAGATCAGAGCCATACCGAGCGGCGGTCGACGTTTCGCTGAAATCCGGCTGCAAAAGACGACGCTCGCGCTTGAAGAATAAGCAGGCGGCTTTTTGTGGTCCGAGCGAAAAGGAGATCGGAACGGCCAATTCGCTCCAGCCAAAGTTCCGCAAAGCGCTCGGCGAACTCCTTGCGGGTCCCCAATGCCGCCGGGACCGAGTGGTAATCGATACGCCTTCGCGGCCCCAGCCATGAGCGGCGCACCAGCAGATAGCGCGGGTTCTGCACCGGTCCGAGAATTTCGGCGATGGCTTGCATCACCTGGCGTTCGGCGGCCCGACTGACCCCGGTCAGGACCACATCCTTGCGACCGTCGACGCTGGTGTGGATTTCAACTGCAGCGTATTCCAGT
>NZ_LJHV01000021.1 GCF_001296025.1 Porphyrobacter sp. AAP60
AGGTTCGCTGTCGGCATGCCGACAGCGAACCTCTGATCTTAGTTTCCGTAGCGGCCATACCAATCTTCGGACCTCGTCCCGTCAACAAGGACACGAGACGTCCCGCCGTTCGCAACGATACGGATCGGCTCGCCGTCGAAGGTTGTGAAGCTCATCGAGATCGGCTCATCATAAAGCGAAAGCTGCTCTTCGAGGATGGAGACAGCAATACGTTCGCCAAGCCGGATGGATTCGAAATAGTCGGTGTAAAAATGGACACCGGCCATATTTCGGGCATTGGCGATGTTCATAGCCAGCTTATCCAGTTCGCCCTGGACGGTGTAACCAGCCTGGTCAGCCGAAGGTTTGAGTTCTCCCCCTTCGTTCTGGTTTCCGGCCGCAAAGTCGGGAGTGAAGACCGTCCACGGCCATGCGCGCTCGGTGACACCGTCAGCCTCAAACATTTCGAAAAACGCCTTCAAAACGGTGACGCAGGCTCCTGCCACTGTAGCATGGCCTGCTCCATAGGCGGGATGGGTTGGCGAACCTTCAGGAAAGGCCATGGGCAGGAGATAGTTATTCGCCTCCTGAATGTCTGGAAAGCCGGGGAAATCGGTCGTCAGGTTCGGTTTAGGCTGGATGGCACTGGCTGCATTGGCGGAAGCGTTGCGTGCAGCGACCGCTTGGAGAAGCGATGCCGGGATCTGCGCGGTCAAAGCGTTCACCGCGTCGGCTAGATCGCCATTGCCGAAATGGCCTGGGTTATCAGCATGGAGGGTAATCAACGCACCGGCCACTTCCGGCCTCATCCGCCGGTGGTGCATCCACTTCTGCCGCCAAACTGCCTTAAGCCCACGGGTCGCCACTTCGGTGACAAGGCTCAGGACGTGGGGACCGCCGAACGAAGCAAACGCCGACCGCGTCGCGCTTCTTGTCTCGGGGAGTCCGCGTTCGATCGGGAAACCCGCGCCGTTCAGCATGATCAGGCAGGCGACGTGATAGGCCTGATAAAGCGCATCAAAGTGCACATAGGTGGCAATATCGCGGGGGGTGGTCAGAAAGCGCCGCCGCCCCAAAAAGACATCGAAGTTGTTGGCATTGACGCCGTTCTGCGAATCCAGCCACGCGGCCCAGTTGGTCAGGTAATCGACATTTGGCTGCGCTACGATGTTGCGTTGGTCGATGATCTGGGTGCCGTAGAAAACAAAGCCGTCATTTTGTCCGACTTCGGCAAAGATCCCGCGAAACGAGGGTCCAGCGGCATTGTTCGGAGCATTGCTGCCGTTAAGGTTGACGAAGCTGCCAGCCGGCCGATCATTGGTGTTGCCGGTCAACAGGTATTGCGAGGTCCAATGCCCGTGCCTCGATCCACGGGTTGAGCCGCGGAAGAGGGCATTGCCGCCGGTGATCGTGCCGCGCGTGTCATACCGGCGCCGGGCCGCGGCCGGAAGATTTCCGACCGCGCCGCCGTTGAGGAACGGGACATTCTCAAGCGCGTCGATAACACCTTGGACCGTGATGCCCCCGCTGGCGTTGCCGGTGGCAGCAGCAAGATCGGTAAAAGGCACGTCGCGACACAGCGCCATGGCATAAAGCTCGGCCATCTCTGCCGCGAACTCCGCGCTTGCAATGACGGGCGCCGGACTGATGGCAAAGGCGCCAGCATCCGCCCCTTGCGTATCGCCGACAAGGCCAGTCAACGGGCTCGTCATCTTGCGATAATCCGGCGCACCTCCGGGGTAGATGGCGTATTGGGGGGGATTGGCATCGTCGAACGGCCCGCTGTTTGAACGGTTCGCGCCGATCGCCAGCGTTTCGAGCGAGCCGCTGTCGCCTGTCGTCAGTGCGGCGACCATCGCGTTATAAGTGGGCGCATGCACGCGGCCCAAAAGATCATGCGGCAATGCCTTGTGATAATTGGCCAGCCGTCCGGCGCCGAAAGCCGTCTCATCGCCGTTCACGGTTGTATAGCCGGCGCCCCGTTGCGTAGCCGACGGAGCAAGCCGAGCTCGGCGCTCGGCAGCTTGCTGCGCACGTGCCTGGCAGTCAGGGATGGGAATTCCAAGAGTAGTGGTCATGACGATAGCCCCTTCGTGTTGAAGACGTTGGAAGCGACCGCTGACTCGCATTCAGGCAGCCTGCATTGGGCAGGGACGACGCCAAAATGCTTGGCGTTGTCAGCTTTGATAGCCAGCGCATCAAACCGAATTGATGATGACTATTAAGTTGCTTGCTGCGATTCTTATTAGCTAAAAGTAAGTTAAAATAAGAGATGTCGAAATGCATACATCGAATCACTCGATGTATTCTCAGAAAGATGTCATTTTTTATTTTTTTGTCTACTTTTTTTGTAATTCCCGTAATCGCGGCGACATTATGGAAATTTATGCAGAAATTTCGCTTTCTGCATCAGCTGGATGAGGTGGACGAATAAAGTCGAGCTATTGCTGATGCGTCCCAATGTGCGGACACCCTCGAAGCCGATGTTCCGGATTCTACCCACTACCGGCCATGCGCAGAGCCGATGCGCAGCCCCGATAGCCGCCGGGCGGCTTCAACGGGTTTCTCGCCAGAAGCGGCAATTCGCAGAACAACCCCGTATCAGACGTTTGGTTGCGACCTGCGACTTCCTGAAAGCGGCCATGTGTTCATGGGGCTCGGAATAGCCAAAAATTGGGACTTCCCTGGCGTCCGTTCACGATGTGATGAACGGCTGGTCTCACCAAAACCCGACACCCAGGTCTTGCGCGGCCTCCAAACGCTGCTGCACATTAGCCGGTTGCTGATCAGCGCATCCTTCTTTTGAAACAGTCAAAAGCTGAATGCCCGCTGCGGGCGAGACCAAGTTGCAGCCTTGTGAATTTATGGCGCGCCAATCGGTGGGATAGACCAGATGCGGTAACAATGTTTGGATTGCGCAAGCGCCGTCCTTTTGTGATCAACTTGGCCGAGATCATTCATGCAGAGCTGCGAAGCGAGGGCTGAGACATCCAAGCTGGCATGCCCGGAACACGGCTTGCGCGCGGTTGCTCGCGTCTAGCTTCGCGCATGCGCGTGTTACGTGGTAACGCACACTGGCATGACTACATCCGAGGATTACGCTTATCTCGTAATCGATTTTGCCATGCGCAACCCAGCCGAGACACTCGACCTCACGTTGGCTAAGGACCGTTGCGGGAGGAAGATAGCGCTCCTCCTGGGTAATATTAACGTATCCAGCGATAAATTTGCGGATAGCATCGACAGCACCGGATACAAAGCGTGCGGGTTGTGCCGACATTCCTGAGCCATGGAGCTCACGGTGGGCAACAAGGGCCGCAGCTACCTGTCCAAACGGTAATTGCATCCGCAACATTACGGCGTCACCGGGTGTTGTGCCGAATGCTGTATCATGCCGCAGGTGGTCAGCAAGGTCGACAGTCCTCACCACAGTGCGAATGTCAGCGCGATTGACCGCGAAGGGTTCGCTTTCGGTCCGGCACATTCTGAGCACAGGCCATTGAGCGGCCGCTTCGAACTGGTGGCATGCTGCAATCTCCGCTTCAAGCCAGCCGAACACGCGGGTGTTGACCGGCTCGCCGTCGGCATCAAGCATCGGTTCGAAGGTCGCGAGATCCGGCCAGACTATCAGGCGGACACCATAGAGCTGCGCTTCTTGTGCGAGCGCGATTGCGGCATCGAGAATATCGCCGCGCGAACGAATGGCTGCTCGGTGGGCTAGGGAGCGCGGCGCAATGCGTTCGCTGATCCGGTGAATATTTTCCGCATTCACGACCATTGTTGATTTCCTCGCGCGCAGGCCCTGGTCAGTTGGAGGGGATGGCACGCGAAGTGCTGATTGGCGGGGCGCACCGCCCGAGCGATGCGCCCCGAAACATTCAGAACTCAAACAGTGCTTCGATGCCGACGTTGCGGCCGCGCATCAATGGCGAGAACGTGCCGGCGGTCGGATTGGGCGCAAACGGACGGCGCACGCCGGTCGAGTTCGGGCCGCCAAACGGCACCTGCGTGTCGCCGCCTTCCTGCACCTGATCAAGCAGATTGCGGCCATACAGCGACAGCGACAGCCCATCGACCGGGGTGTTCCAGGTGATGTTGGCTTCCAGATTGCTGAGATCGTTCAGCCAGCCGAAGTTGTCGTCGGTGAAGGCTGCGCGGTCACGATACTGGTAGTTCACGCGCGTCAGGATACTGCTGTTGCCAAGATCCCAGTCGTGGATGAAGCCAGCGCCAAACGTCACTGGCGGGACACGCGGCACGCTCAGGTCAAGGTCAGCGTCACTGATCAGACCATCACCCGAAATGTCGAACAAGACCCGGTCATAGCCCGCGTCAATGATCCCGATGCTGGCTGTGAAGGCGAGCGATTGGGACACGCGCATCCGCGCTTCGGCTTCGAAGCCCTTGATCGTGGCATCGGCGGTGTTGAGGATGTTCTGCACCACGCCTGCGCCGGGATCGGCAAGGTTCACTTCGCGCTGCATGTTGCCGACCTTGGTGATGTAGGCCGCCGCGTTCAGCGTGAAGTTGCCATCCATCGTCTGGAACTTGCCGCCGATTTCGTAATTATCGACTTGCTCTTCATCGAATCCAAGCTCGCCGGTTTGGTTGAAGGCGCGGTTGAACACCGCCACGTTGGTGATGCGGAAGTTGTAGCCGCCCGAACGGAAGCCCCGGCTCCAGTGGCCATAGACCTGGCTATTGGCGAACTCATATTGCAGGCCAAGCTTGGGCGACACGTTGCGGAACCGCACCTTGTCAGTAAAGCCGTTGGTTTCGCTTGCCGGATTGAAGGGCGCGGTGCCGGTGGGGCAGGTGCCTGCGATCACGGAGCAAGGAGCGCGCGGGAGCACGTAGGTTACAGCGGCATCCTTGGTTTCCTGGTTCCAGCGGATGCCGGCGATGACCGACAGAGCATCGGTCAGCTGATACTGGGCATTGGCAAACAGGCCGATCACCTCGTGATCCTGCTGGCCGCCGCCGAAGAAACGCGGGGGCTGCAGGTTGACCGGCAGGTCGCGGCGCAGGCTGCGGACTTCGGTGTAAGCGAGGTCCTGCTTGAAGTAGAACCCGCCAAAGGTAAGATCGAGATTGTCGGTCGAGATCGCGTAGCGCAGCTCGTTCGAGAACTGCTCCTGCGCGGTTTCGGTGTTCGAGTGGAATAGGAACACAGGAGTGGCATCGATGTCGCCATTGGTGGTGGCAACATAATCACGATAGCCGAAGACATTCGTCAGCGTGCCGGGGCCGATGTCGATTGTCGCTGTGAGCGATCCGGTCCAGATTTCATTGGCATAGCTGCCGGGTTCATCGATCGAGAGATCAAAGCTGTTGCGATCAAAAAAGCCTCGGTTCTGGCCTGAGGGTCCATCCCCTTCGCTTTCGAAGTAATCAAGCTTGCCAAGCAGCGTGAGCCCGCCAAGGCGGGCTTCCAGCGCGCCGCGCAGGATCTTGGTTTCGGCCTTGCCGTGGTTCTCTGACAGGTTCGGCCGCGTGGCCGCCGCAAGGTTGCGGAAGTAGCCTTCGTCCTTGTTGTAATAGGCGCCGATTTTGAACAGCAGCACGTCTTCAACGATGGGGCCGCTGAGCACCGCGCTTGTCGTGTAGTTCGCTCCGCCGCGGCCGCCATCGACGGGGCCATCGACCGCCGCACGCACTTTACCCTGGAAGGTTTCGGTCGGGTTGCCGGTGTTGATTACCACCGCGCCGCCGGTCACGTTACGGCCGAACAGCACGCCTTGCGGGCCGCGCAGGATTTCGACGCTGTCGAGGTCGAACAGGTCGAACACCACGCCGCCGTTAATGCCGAGGTATACCCCGTCAACAAAGACGCCCACTGTCGGATCGATCGAAGGGATTGAGGAATTGATCCCAAGCCCGCGGATGGAGAAGTTGGCTGTGCCGCGGCTGGTGCCGACCTGATCAAGGCTGACCGTCGGGGCCTGAAACGAAAGCCCTGCGATGTCGCGGATCTTGAACGCCTCGAGCGTGCCAGAGTTAAACGCCGTGACCGCCAGTGGCACATCCTGCACGTTTTCGGCATCCTTGGTCTTGGTGCCGGTCACGAGAATTTCGTTGATGCTATCGAGCGTGTTGCTGCGTGTCTCGGGTGCATCCTCGCCCGCATCCTGAGCCTGTGCGGCAACCGGAAGAATGGCAGTGGAGCAAAGTGCGATTGCAACGATCCGTCGCATGGCTTGGCTAGTGTTCATGTTGGCTCTCCCCTCGTGTTGTTATCTTTGTAAATTCTAGTCGTGTCTTGTCGTCTCCCGGCAGGGATGAATGGGTGGCCGAACGGCGAGCTATTGCACCGCGAGTCCGAACTGCATCCCGATTTTCTGACCCAGGTTCTGCAGCGTGTCCTGAATGCTGGCCGGGTGATGGGCATCTTCGAAGGAGGTCACCTCGCCCCAGCGATCCGCCAATGCTTCGGCGGTCATCGTGGCGTCCTTGAACATCGCGCCTTGCGCCTGTTCCCACCGCAGCTTGGCAACCCAGCCGCCGCCGACTTCGAACAAGCCGCCATTCTCACGCGAGCTTTCGTGGCACAGCAGCGCGGCGAGCGGGGTGACATGTTCAGGCCCGAGCGCATCGAGCATCTGCTGCGGCATCACCGATGCGGTCAGGCGCGATGCGGCTGTGGGCGCGATGGTGTTGGTGAAGATGCCCTTGGCCGCGCCCTCGACCGCAAGGGTATTGGCCAGGCCTACGATCCCGAGCTTCGCCGAGGAATAATTGGCCTGCCCGAAATTGCCGTAAAGGCCCGCCGCCGATGTTGTCATCAGGATGCGGCCATAGCCTGCGCTGCGCATCACATCCCACGCCGCGCGGGTGGTGCGATAGGTGCCGAGCAGGTGAACGCGGTAGATGACATCCCAGGTATCATCGCCGAGCTTGTGAAACGCGGTATCGCGCAGGATGCCGGCGTTGTTGATCAGCACGTCGACCCGGCCAAAGCTGTCCATCGCCTGCTGGATGATGCGCGCACCATCCTCGACGCTGTCGGTGTTGGCGACAGCGGTGCCACCTGCGGCCTCGATCTCGCGCACGACCTGAGCGGCGACGCTTCCGTCTGCGCCGTTGCCATCGCCCGCCGCGCCCAGATCATTCACCACCACCTGCGCACCGCGGCGGGCAAATTCCATTGCATGGCTTTTGCCAAGACCGTTGCCTGCGCCGGTTACTACTACCACCCGGCCATCATAGCTGAGGTCCATATTCATTCTCCTTGAGGAATTGCGGAAAAGCCGGCTGCCGTGTGCGCCAGCATGATCAGTTCACGGCGCGGGCGTGCCCGGCCCAATGGGGTTCGCGTAAATCGCGCTTGAGGATCTTGCCCGCAGCCGACGTTGGCAGCGCATCGCGCATCTCGATCGAGCGTGGGCATTTGTAATTGGCGATAAGCGCCTTGCAGTGCGCCTTGAGATCGTCAGCGGTCAGCGTCTGGCCGGGCTTGGGCACGATCACTGCATGAACCCGCTCGCCGAAATCGGGATCCGGAACGCCGATAACGGCGACCTGCGCCACAGCCGGATGCGCAGCGACGGCGTTTTCCACCTCGGCGCAGAACACGTTCTCACCGCCGGTAATGATCATGTCCTTGACGCGGTCGCAGATGAACAGAAACCCGTCCGCGTCCCTGTAGGCGACATCGCCGGTCTTCACCCAGCCGTCGAGGATGGTTTTGGCGGTGTCTTCCGACTTGTTCCAGTAACCCATCATCGCGCAGGGCCCGCGTGCCATGATTTCGCCGGGCACATCTGGGTCCACTTCGACACCGTCGCTATCGACGATCTTCACTTCCACGCAGGCAAAAGGCTTGCCCACGGACAACGCCTTGGGCGCGCCTGCCGCCTGATGGTGCGGTTCGAGATAGCTGATTGTCGGCCCCATTTCGGTCTGGCCATAGACATGCAGCAGACTGACCTGCGGAAGATCGGCCTGAAGCTTGGCGAGAATGGGCGCGGGGATGGGCGATGCACCGAACGACAGACACCGCAGGCTGCGCAGCTTTTCCGGCGCGTAAGCATCGCTGGCCTGGAGCATCCCGATCATTGTCGGCACCAGCAGCACGTCGGTCACCTGATGTCGCCCGATCATCGCAATCACATCGACCGGATCGAAGCGGGGCACGAACACGTGTGTCGCGCCCTGAACCATCGCGCCATGCGACATCGCCCCGTCGGCGAGGTGGAACATCGGCGTTGCGTGCAGCATCCGCCCGCCCGGTGCCATGCGGTTGGCCAGCACAATGCTGATTGCGGCGGACCACAGCGCAGTGAAAGATAGCATTACGCCCTTGGGAAAGCCGGTGGTGCCGCCGGTGTAATAGATCCCGGCAAGGTGATCGGCGGGCGTATCGTTCGCTTCGCCCGCTGCGCCGCTTGCGATCAAATCCTCGAATGCGGCAATGCCATCACTGGCCGGCGCGTCGAGGATGACCTGACGCAGGCCAGCGTCTGCCTGCCCGGCAATTGCAGCGGCAGCTTCGGCAAAGCCTGTGTCAAAGATCAGCGTGGTGATCCCGGCATCACGGATGCAGTAGAGGTTTTCATCTGCCGACCAGCGGATGTTCATCGGTACTAGCACGCCGCCCATCCACCAGATCGCGAATTGCGCTTCGAGATAGCGGGCGCTGTTCCATGCCAGAATGCCGACCCGGTCGCCGGGGGTAACGCCCAGCTTTCGCAAGCCATCGGCGGCGCGGGCGACGCGGTCGGTAAACTCTGCCCATGTGCGCTGTTCGTCGCCATCAATGGTGGCGGTTTCGTCTGCGCGGAAGGCGGCGTTGCGGCGAACGGCCTGAACCAGCAGCATGATCAGCCCACCGCGACCACAGCTTCGCCCAGCAAGGTCTGCCGCCCGTCCAGAGCTTGCGCCACCAGATTGATGCGGAGCCGGGTCTCACCGTCCACCTCGAATCTTTCGGTCACAGTGCCAGTGCAGGCAATCAGATCATGCACCTGCGTCATCGACACAAACCGAGCGCCGAAACTGCGCAATCGCACAAGGCCAGCCCAGCGCGTGACCAGCTGCGCAAGGCCGCCGAAAGATAGCATTCCGTGCGCAAACACATCGGGCAACCCGGCCCTCTTGGCGAAGTCGATGTCGATATGCGCCGGATTATGGTCGCCAGAAGCGCCCGCATAAAGCGCCAGCATGGTGCGTGTGATCGGACCGAAGGAGGTGCCGGGCAGCTGGTCGCCCACTTGCACAGCGTCGAGATTTGCATGAGCCATGGTGGTTTCTCCCCTCTCAACCAAGCCGGTGCAGCAGAGTGCGGGTGGCGGTGATCAGCGTGCCGCGCTCTGCGTGAGACACGGAGGATTCGATCGTCACGAATTCCATCAACCCGCCCTTCTTCTCGTAGAAGTCGATGATCCTGGTATCGAGTTGCAGGGCGTCGCCAGCGAACACAAGGCCGTGGTAAGCATAGCTCTCGTCGCCATGCAGCAAGCGGCGGAAGTCGCACTTCAGCAGGGCAACCAGCGAAGGCTGGCCAAGCCGGGCTCGTTCCTCATCTGCCATTGCCTCGATTGCCATGAAGAAGCTCGGCGGGGCAGGAAGGTCGGGATAGCCAGCAGCATGGGCCGCTGCGATATCGGAATGGATGGGGTCGGATTCTCCGAGGGCCTTGGCGAAAAAGCGAATCCGCCCGCGTTCGACCTCGACCGACACGGTTGGCAGTGCAAGGCCTTTGGTGCTGCGGTCGAAAAGCCCCACAGGCTTGGCCGCAACGTCGGCGTCCGACATCATCGATCTCCCATCGGCCCCATCCTGTTGGCAGATGGTGGCTCGTTGGTTTCAAATGTGATGGGGGCGCGACAAAGCGTCCAATTCATTCTTGTTGGGTGCCATGACTGACAGTCATGGCTAGACCGTGCGGGCGCGGCTTCGCATCTCTGCCAAGAAGGCACGGACGGCAGGCTTTGGGTCCCAACGCGACCGCACGGCGCAAGCCAGCGGAGACGGTGCGAAGGGGCTGACTTCGTTGATGATGCTCAAGCCATTCGAAAACAGCGAAGTTGCCGCAAGCCCTGCGGTTGTCACGCCAATCGCATCGGACGTGCCCACGATCTGCCGGACGATCGAGAAATTGTCGATCACGTGGAGATGCTTACGCCAGTCCACGCCCCGTGATTCATAAATTTCCCGGATAACAACGCCGTAGGGGCGGGAATCCGTGGGGGTGATGAAGTCGTAATCGGCTAGGTCCGCTATTGCGGTCCCGGCGCGGCCGAGCAGCGGGTGCCCCTTTCGCACGAACAATACACCCTGCATCGTCCCCACAGGATCACGCCGCACATCGCTCCACTCAGCGAAAGCGGCATCGAACCCCAGCGCAACGTCAACGCTGCCGTTGCGCAGCAACCGGATCATCCGCTCAAAGCTCGATCCGATGACTTCGTAACGGATACCGGGGTGGCGGGTGAGTAACGCGGCCAAAGGTTCGGCAAGCAGCCATTCGAGCGACGCAGGGCAAACGCCGACCCGCAGCGGCCCCGAATAGGGGTCGCCGCGCTCGCGTGAGCCTTGCAACAGCGATCGCGCATCATCCAGCAGCCGCTCGGCGCGCTCGACGAAATCGCGCCCTTCCTCGGTCATCAAGGCGCCGCGCGATGTTCTGAAGAATATCGCAAAGCCCAATTCGCGCTCCAGATCGGCGACACTCTTGGTGATACCCGATTGGGTCAGGCCAACAATCTCGGCCGCTTTGGTAAAGGAGCCGCCGTGAGCGACAGCCACGACATGGTTAAGGCGGGGATCCAGCATGTGCCATGACTAACAGGAATGAAAGGCCCGCACAATGAATTGGACGGGGCGGCGCCTGACCTCAGAAAAGATGCAGCATACCAGCACGCGAACAATCGCGGCCAGAGTGCAATTGGCAGACAAGATGCCGGGAGTGGACATGCTGAAGACCGAAGGCCGCACCGCATACGACGCGGATCACGAGATGTTTCGCGATACGGTGCGCAAATTCTTGGAACGCGAATTCCTGCCCAATTTCGACCGCTGGGAGGCGGACGGCATTATCGACCGCTCCTTCTGGCGTGCCTGCGGGGATGCGGGCCTGCTGTGCCCGACGGTTCCCGAAGAATTGGGCGGCCTGGGCCTCGATTTCCGTTATAACGCGATCATCGACGAGGAAATCGGTTACGTTGCGGGCACCCTGTCGGGCACCTCACTGCAATCGGATATCGTGGTCGATTACATTGTCGAATACGGCACCGATGAACAGAAAGCGGCTTACCTGCCCGGCATGATCTCGGGCGAATTGATCACTGCCATCGCCATGACTGAACCAGGCGCCGGAAGCGACCTCCAAGGCATACGCACCTCCGCGCGCCGCGACGGAGATCACTACGTCATCAATGGCGGCAAAACCTACATCACCAACGGCCAGAACGCCGATCTGGTGATCGTCGTGGCTAAGACCGATGCCAGCCTTGGGGCCAAGGGCACCTCGCTGATCTTGGTCGAAGCCACGCGAACCGGCTTCACCAAGGGGCGCAATCTCGACAAGATCGGCCAGCATTCGGGTGACACCTCAGAACTGTTTTTCGAAGACGTCCGGGTGCCTGTCACCAATCTTCTGGGCGATGAGAACCGCGGGTTTATCTACCTCATGAGCCAGCTGGCACAGGAACGCCTGTCGCTGGCAATCTCTGCGCAGGCCGCAGCCCAGCGCGCATTTGATGAAGCGGTGGCCTTCACCAAGGACCGCAAGGCTTTCGGCAAGACCGTGTTCGATTTCCAGAACACCCGCTTCACGCTGGCTGACCTCAAGGCCAAGCTCCAGGTCGGGTGGGCGCATATCGACTGGGCTTTGCAGCGTCATATTGAAGGCAAGCTGACCGCCGACGAGGCTTCGGCTGCAAAGCTGTGGCACACCGAAACCCAATGGCAGATCGTCGATGCGGCGCTGCAACTCCACGGCGGGGCAGGCTATATGAACGAATACACTATCGCCCGGTTGTGGCGCGATGCGCGGGTGCAGCGGATTTACGGCGGCACTTCTGAAATCATGAAGGAAATCGTGGGGCGTTCACTATGACCGGGCCTCTGGCGGGCATCCGCATCATCGAGATTGCCGGGATCGGTCCGGGGCCGTTCTGCGGCATGATGCTGGCTGATCACGGAGCCGAGGTAATCCGCATAGACCGGCCCGGCGGGCAGGCACTGGTGGGCGACCCTGCGAAAGATCTGCTCAACCGCTCGCGCCTTTCGGTCAATATCGACCTGAAGAAGCCTGAAGGCATTGCTGCTGTCCGGCGGCTGGTGGCCTCGGCTGACGGGCTGATCGAGGGCTTCCGTCCCGGCGTGATGGAGCGGCTGGGGCTGGGCCCTGATGTGCTTCTCGCTGACAATCCGAAGCTTGTTTATGGGAGGATGACGGGGTGGGGACAGGATGGCCCCTATGCGCAGGCCGCCGGGCATGATCTCAATTACATTGCGCTGTCGGGTGTGCTGGACGCGTGCGGGCGCGCAGGCGACAAGCCTACCCCGCCGATGAACCTGCTGGGCGATTTCGGCGGCGGCGGCATGATGCTCGCCTTCGGGATGGTTGCGGCGCTGCTTTCCGCTCGCACCACCGGCGCCGGACAGGTGGTCGATTGCGCCATGACTGATGGCAGCGCGGTGCTTGCAACGATGATCTGGAGCCTGCGCGCGAGCGGGCGCTGGAACGATGCGCGCGGCACCAATTTCCTCGATACCGGCGCGCATTTCTACGATTGCTATGAAACCGCAGACGGCAAGTTCATCTCCATCGCGCCGGTTGAGCCGCAATTCTATGCCGATCTGATCGCGCGGTTGGGGCTGGCGGAGGACAGCGATTTCCACGTGCAGAACGACCCGCGTCGCTGGCCGGCGCTGAAGGGCAAGCTGGAAGCCCTGTTTCGCACCCGCACGCACGACGAATGGTGCGCGCTGCTGGAGCACACCGACGCCTGCTTTGCGCCGGTCCTGTCGATGGCAGAGGCGCCGTCCCACCCGCACAATCAGGCGCGCGGCACTTTCATCGAGGTGGACGGCATCACCCAGCCTGCGCCCGCGCCCCGATACTCGGGCACCCCAACGGCTCCGCCCGTGCCCCTTTCACAGGATGCAGCGCGGTTGCAGTCGATCTGGGAGAACATCGGCTACACCGACGCCGATCTTGAAACCTTGCAAGCCGATGGCGTGATCGCCTGAACGCACCTTTGATTACAGGAGATTTTTGGATGCCTGCCAATTCCCGCGAAGTTATGGTTGCCGGTGTCGGCATGGTGCCCTTCCTCAAGCCGAGCGCCGGCGCGACCTATGACGATCTCGGCCGCGGGGCGATCCAGCTGGCGCTGGCCGATGCCGGTATTTCCTATGCCAGCGTCGAACAGGCCTATGCCGGATACGTTTTCGGTGACAGCTGTTGCGGCCAGCGCGTTGTCTATGGCGCAGGAATGACCGGCATTCCGGTGATCAACGTCAACAACAATTGTTCGACCGGATCGACTGCGCTGTTCCTTGCGCGGCAGGCGATCGCATCGGGAGCGGCGGAATGCGTGCTGGCAGTCGGGTTCGAACAGATGAACCCCGGTGCGATCGGCAGCGCCTATGCCGACCGGCCCAGTCCATTCGCCGATTTCGACGCAGCTTGCGACGAACTGGTCGATGTCGAATTGCCGCTGGCGCTGCGCTATTTCGGCGGCGCCGGGCGCGAACACATGGAAAAGTTCGGCAGCACGATCGAGGATTTCGCGAAGATCCGCGCCAAGGCCAGCCGCCATGCAGCGAAGAATCCGCTGTCGGTGTTTCGCACCGAGATGACAGCGGAAGAGGTGCTTGGCGCGCAGGTGATCTGGCCCGGCGTGATGACTCGCCCCATGGCCTGTCCGCCTACCTGCGGCGGCGCTGCGGCGCTGCTAGTGTCGCGCGACTTTGCCAAACGCCACGGGCTTGATCCGGCTGTCAGGATCGCGGCGCAGGCGATGACGACAGACACGCCTGAGACCTTCGAGACAAACAGTATGATCGCGCTGGTCGGTGCCGACATGACCCGCCGCGCCGCGCAAACAGTTTATGATACAGCCGGGGTTGGCCCGAAGGATATTGGCGTCGTCGAACTGCACGATTGCTTCGCCCACAATGAACTGATCACCTACGAAGGGCTGGGCTTCTGCGGAGAGGGTGAAGCTTCGCGCTTCATCGCGGACGGCGACAACACCTATGGCGGGCGGATCGTCACCAATCCTTCGGGCGGCCTGCTGTCGAAGGGCCACCCGCTCGGCGCCACTGGCCTCGCGCAATGCTTCGAACTGACTCACCAGCTGCGCGGCACGGCCGAAGCGCGTCAGGTTGAAGGGGTGCGACACGCGCTCCAGCATAATCTCGGTCTAGGGGGTGCCTGTGTGGTGACACTCTATGAGAAAGCCGTGGTCTGAATGGCCGTGACTCGCGACCGCCGTCAAAGCGATTGCGCGGCATGCGCGATGACCTGTTCAAGGTGAGCGTACCTTGAGGCTTTATGACGGGAATGAGGGCGCCTTGATGAAAGTCAGCTTCCCACCCAACTCCCGCCATTGGGGCTCTGCAAAGCCCCGCCCACAAGCGGACATTGCAATGCCGGACCAAGCTATCAACTTGAACGTTCCGGCCGACCAACCGGAAAAACACCGGAGCCCGACGCCGAAACCGAAGCAACATCATTGAAAAGTGGCGCGCCCGGCAGGACTCGAACCTGCTGCCTCAAGATTAGAAGTCTCGCGCTCTATCCAGATGAGCTACGGGCGCGCGCCCCGGAGGGAACAGCGCCCCAATAGCGCGCTTTGCGCGACATGGGAATCGCGCTAACCCGACAAGCGATGGAAAACCCGCCTTCCGCCGATCCGGCTGTCGCTTTCGACCGCGATCCCAGCGATGGGATCGTTGCCACCAGCCATGCGCCGGTGACTTTCCGGTATTACGATCTCGTCATGGCGAGCTTTGTGGCGATCCTGCTGCTGTCGAACGTCATCGGTGCGGCCAAACTGACCTTTGTCGATGTGCCTTTCTGGCCCGAAGGCTGGTGGCCGGCACCTGATGGCGTGTTCATTTATGGCGCGGGCATCCTGTTCTTTCCGCTCGGCTATGTGATCGGCGATGTCCTCACCGAGATTTATGGTTTTGCCAAGGCGCGGCGGGTGATCTGGACGGGCACGGCGGCGATGCTGTTCCTGGCCTTCATGTCCTATGTCGTCACCGCCCTGCCCGCTTTTGCCGGGTGGGAATGTGCCGGTTCCGGCACCTTGGCGATGAAGGGCGCTGCCGCTGCGCCTGCGGGCGACATCTGCCAGCAGACCTATGAAAGCGTGTTCGGCAGCACATGGCGGATCGTTTTCGCCTCGATCACAGCGTTCTGGGCGGGCGAGTTCGTCAATTCCTTCGTGATGGCCAAGATGAAGGTGCTCACCAAAGGGCGCGCTTTGTGGACGCGCACCATCGGATCGACCTTTGTCGGGCAAGGCGTGGACAGCCTGATCTTCTACCCGGTTGCCTTCCTCGGCATCTGGACGACCGAGGCCGTGATCACTGTCATGGTCACAAACTGGGCGCTGAAAGTGGTATGGGAAGCCGTGCTGACCCCGGTGACCTATGCAGTAGTCAACGGGCTGAAAAAGGCCGAAGGCGTCGACCTGTTCGATCTCGACACCGATTTCTCGCCCTTCGCCAGCAGCAGGGGCAAGCCAGCCTAAAGCACAATCTCCGGCACAATATCGACCCGCCATCCAAGGCTGAGCCTGCCGGAAAGCAGCTTCATGTCTTTTTCGGTCGGCTGCCCCAGCAGCGCTGCGTGGCTCTCGGCCAGTTGCAATACCAGAAAACCGTCATCGATCAGCAATCGGCTGACTTCAAGCGACCGGCGCGATTGTGCGCCGAGCCTGCGGGCGAGCCGTAATGCCAGGCCCCAGCGAACGGCCTCTTCCAGCGCCGCGTCACTGGCAAGCGCGCGCAATTCCGATGGCAAATTGAGCTGGTTGCCATTGGCGGCAATCGCGGCGGCAAGCATGGCCCGTCCAGTGCCATCGATCCCGACCCAGCGTTTATGCAATGCCCAGTTGATGGCTTGGGGCAGGCGGATGTTCGGCTCGATCCGCATTGCGCCAAGCGCCAGCATGGTCGCGGCCAACCGCAGCCGTTCGCTGCCGTGCTCGCGCGCAGGTGCGGCATCAAGCGTCCATGCCGCCATCCGCGTCGCCAACGTGGGCGCTGAGCCGCGCTCGCTGGCAAATACCGCGACCCCGGCCAACAGCGGGTCTTGCGCCCGCATGTATACGGGCAGGCGATCATAGATCAGGCCTTCACGCAGGCCCCATGATGAGAACACTACCTTTTCAGGCGCCAGCCGCGCCAACAGCGCTTGCAACAGCACTGCGGCATCGGGAAGCTTTTCCGCCCGCATCGACGAAATCCTCTCGCGCCCCTTGATCATGTCGCTCTCGATGGCAGCGAGGTTTTCGGCCAGTTCGAATGCGGCGGCAGGATCAATCTCGAATCCGTGCGGATCGCTCAGCGGATAGCCGCGCTGCGCCATCGCGAACACCGCCATCGCGCGCCATGTCCCGCCCACCAGATAGAGCGTGCCATTCTCAGCCGCTGCATTCTCCGAAAGATCCCACCCGCCCTTGCGGATCGCCTTGTCGAGCGATTTCTTCATCTCCGCCCGTCCGGCAGGCGCCTTGCGGTGATCGGGCAAGCGCAGCGTGCCGAGGGGCAATGTGCTGGCGCAATCGGTCTGGCCGCTACCGACCCGCACCAGTTCAAGACTGCCGCCGCCAAGATCAGCCACGATCCCGCGCGCATCGGGAAAGGCACCGATTACCCCGTGAGCGCTGAGCAAGGCTTCCTCCTCGCCCGAAATCACCCGCGGATCGAGGCCCATGGCGCGCAACTGTTCGACAAATTCCGGCCCGTTGGCGGCATCGCGCACCGCTGCGGTGGCAACCGTGTCGATATCGGTAATGCCGAGATCGGAAAGAAGCAGCGCAAACCGTTTCAAACCGCGCAGCGCCAGCGCCATGGCTTCGTCAGCCAGCCGACCGGTTGCGGCAATTTCGCGGCCCAGCTTGGCGGTGACTTTTTCGTTCAACAGCACTGTGGGCGCACGCATGGTGCCGCCATAGACAACCAGCCGCACAGTGTTCGATCCGATGTCGATAATCGCGCGTTCGGGCCTGACCCCGGCCATCGCGCCATCGCGCTCTGCCCGCCGTTTGCCATAGGTCATCAGGCCGCTCCCCGCCGCAAGGTAAGTTTGGGCACAGCCCCTGCCTCCAGTGCCCCGCCGCGTCCGGAAAGCGATGGGTTGGTCATGAAATAACGGTGGCAATTAAACGGTTTGTTCCCGTCAGCTTCGGCCGCTTCGACACGCGAATAGCTGCCGTCGGCATGCAGCCACCAGCTTTGTTCGGTGTCGAGCATGTTGGCCAGCAGCACCTGTTGCAACACCTGATCGTGCACCGTGCGGTTGAGGATCGGGATCAGCGCCTCGACCCGGCGGTCAAGGTTGCGGCCCATCATGTCGGCAGACGCAATAAACACCGCCGCATGGGCGCTGGGCATGTTGTGGCCGTTGGCAAAGGCATAGATGCGGCTGTGTTCGAGGAACCGTCCGATGATCGATTTCACCCGGATATTCTCGCTCATGCCTTCAACACCGGGGCGCAGACAGCAGATGCCGCGCACCATCAGTTCAATCTGCACGCCGGCATTGCTGGCGGCATAAAGCCGGTCGATCACGCCTTCATCGGTCAGCTGGTTGCACTTGAACCAGACAGCTGCAGGCTTTCCGGCCTGCGCATTGGCGATTTCATTGTCGATACGGGCATAGATTTCGCTGCGCAGGTCGATCGGGGCGATGTGGATGCGCTCAAGGCTGTGCGGCTCGACATAACCGGTGACGAAGTTGAACATCTTGGCCGCATCGCGCCCCAGCTTGGGATCGGCGGTGAAGAAGCTGAGGTCGGTATACACCTTGGCGGTCATGGGGTGATAATTGCCGGTACCGAAGTGGCAATAGGTGCGAAAGCCATCACCTTCGCGACGCACCACCATGGCCACCTTGGCGTGGGTTTTCCAGTCGGTGAAACCATAGATCACCTGCACCCCGGCGCGTTCCAGCTTGCTGGCCCATTTGAGGTTCTGTTCCTCGTC
Organism: Porphyrobacter sp. AAP60; assembly: GCF_001296025.1. Lineage (GTDB taxonomy): Bacteria > Pseudomonadota > Alphaproteobacteria > Sphingomonadales > Sphingomonadaceae > Erythrobacter. The sequence goes on from NZ_LJHV01000021.1 coordinate 18,151, forward strand.
AAAGCGGGCTTTCAGTTCCACCACGGCAGTGACCGATTTTCCCGCTTCGGCAGCTTCGATCAGCGCGTTGATCACCGCGCTTTGCGAACCGGCGCGGTACAGCGTCTGCTTGATCGCCACCACGTCGGGATCGGCAGCGGCCTGGCGGATGAAATCCACCACCACTTCGAAACTTTCATAGGGGTGATGGATGATGATGTCTTTTTCCCGCACAGCAGAAAAGACATCGCCATCATGCTCGCGCACACGCTCGGGCAGGCGCGGGGAATAGGCGCTGAACTTGAGATCAGGCCGGTCTTCGCGGACAATCTCGGCCAGCCCGTCGATCCCGATCATCCCGTCGGTCTTGATCAGGGCAGCTTCGTTGATCCCAAGCTGATCGAGCAGCAGGGCTTCGGCGGCGGGATCGAAATCTTCCTCGATCTCCAGCTGGATCACCTGCCCGCGCCGCCGCCGCTGGATCGCGCTGCGGAAGGTGCGCACCAGATCTTCGGCCTCTTCCTCGATCTCGATATCGCTGTCGCGCAACACCCGGAACAACCCGTCGCCCTGGATGGTGAAGCCGGGGAACAGCGCTGCGGCATAGCGCTGGATCATCCTTGCGATCGAGATGTAGAGCACACCGCTGCCCTCGGTCACGCTGGCGGGCACGCGCACGAAGCGCGGCAGGGCGCTGGGGATCAGCACCATTTCGATCAGCTGTTCGCGGGTGGCATCGCGGGTCAGGGTGAATAGCAGCCCCATGCCCTCGTTCTGCACGAACGGGAACGGGTGCGCCGGATCAAGCGCCTGCGGCGTGATGATCGGCAGGATCTCGTTGAGGAAATAGGTTTTCAGCCACTTGTGCGCTGCCGGGCTGACGCGCTGTTCATCGGCGATATGGATGTCCGCGCCCGCCAACCCGTCACGCACCGCGCGCCAGATGGTCTGCTGCATGGTGCTCAGCTCGACCAGCTTTTCGCGGATCGCGGCCAGTTGCTGCGAAGGGCTGCGACCATCGAGCGATGGCGCGGCAAGCCCGCGCTGCACCTGCCCGACCAGCCCGGCCACGCGGATCATCATGAATTCATCGAGATTGCTGCCCGAAATCGACAGGAACCGCAGCCGTTCCAGCAGCGGATATCTTTCGTTCTGCGCCTCTGCCAACACCCGCTGGTTGAATTGCAGCCACGAAAGCTCGCGGTTGAAATAGGGCGATTCGTCAACGCCAAGCTCGCTCATCTGCGCAGCCCCCGGTCTTTCGGGAATGGGCTTATTGCCGATCGGTGACGTGCTCATCGCTTTCCTGTTCCGCCTGACGCCGGTGCATTGCTCGGGGGCGCTCCCGCAAGCCCCATGTTCGCTTGGCCGCGAGGTGTAAATCAGCAAGCAGGGCTTGTCACACCAATGTCAGATGCGGAGGCAGATGAACAGCGGCTAGACCAGATCGCGGCTGTCGGCGATCTGGGTGATCCCGCGCTTGCCATTGGCGTCGCGGCCCAATTGCACGATCACGTCGATCACGCTGGCGGCATAGGCGATGGTATCCGACCGGGTGAGGCCGATCCCGGTCTGCATGACCATCAGGCTCAATTGTTCAAGCGCACCGCGCAAGCTGTTGGCGTGGATCGTGGAAAAGCTGCCCGGATGGCCGGTGTTGATGGCGCGCAGAAAGCTGACGCTTTCCGCACCGCGCAATTCGCCCAGCACGATGCGGTCAGGGCGCAGGCGCAAGGCGGCCTGCAGCAGTTCATTGGCGGTAACCTTGGCCTCTCCCAGCTCGCCCTTGATCGCGACGAGGCCGACAGCGTTTTCGCCGGGGAATTTCAGTTCGGGTGTATCCTCCACCATCACCACCCGTTCCGCACGGGGGATTTCGCCCAGCATCGCGTTGAGGAAGGTGGTTTTGCCGGTGCTGGTGCCGCCCGAAATCAGGATCGTGCGCCGCGCCCGGATGGCGGCGCGCAGGAAAGCAATCGGCTGCAGTTGCGGATCGGGCAGCGCAACATGGCCCTCGCCCACCAGCGGGCCGGTGTCATAGGCATCGAGTGGCAGATCAAGCCGGCGGTGGCGGCGGATTGCCATGACCCAGTGTTTGCGGCTGGCAGGCGGGCCGCAGAATTGCACACGCGCGCCGTCTGGCAGTGTTGCGCCCAGCAAGGGATGTTCGCGGTTGATCCCCTGATGACTGACGCGGGCGACCTGTTCAGCCAGGCGCTGCACCAGCCGGTCGTCAATCTCCGGTGTTTCGATGCGCTGCATTCCGGGGCTGGCTGCGTCTTCGATCCAAACCTCGCCCGGACGGTTGACCATGATTTCGGTCACAGTGTCACGGTCAAGCCAGCGGCGGAACGGGGCGAGATAGGCGTCGAGATAGACGCTGCGTTCGGCGGACAGCGGGATTGCCGCTTCGCCCCCGTTTTCGCCCCCAACTTCGCCTTCGCCCATGTTCAACCGGTGGATGTCCGCGCTCACGGGATCAGCTGCCGACGCTGCTGAAATCGAGATCGCGGGCGGTGAACACGCGGATTGGTTCCCCGGCGCGCACGCGGATGGTGGGGCTTATCTGGCCTTGGGATTGCACAGACGAATTGGCCGCGCCCTGCGCACCTGCACCGACAATCAGCCCGCCGACCCCACCGGTCGCCACCGCCCCCAGCCCACCGATTATCGAGAATAACAGGCCCGAACCGAACCGCTTGAGGAAGTGGCTGTTCACATCGCCCTCAAGCCCGGTTGTCCCGTCAAAACCCACTGCGGGGGAGGCGAGGTTGACCGAAACGCCATCGGGCCGGATCAGCCGCGTCCACACCACATAGGCGCGCCGCTGGCCCTGCTCCACGCCTGCCTGATACTGCCCGATCAGTCGCGATGAACGGGGCACCAGAATGCGCTTGCCATCGAAGCTGCGGACATCCTGACTGACCACTGCACGGACATAGCCGGGCACATCGGTGTTGATCGCGGTTTCTAGGATCGCGGGGATCAGCGTGCCTTCTGTCACCGTGGTCGAAGGATTGACCATTGGCCGCGCCTGCGCAGGCGCACCACCCACACCGCCCACGCGGCTGGCAAAGGCTGCCGCACCGCCAATACCTGCGACATCGCCAGCGGCATTGACCGGAGCGGCGCCAATCGGGGCCTCTGCCTGACGCAGACCCCGCGCCGCAGTGCTATCGAACACAAGGCCGGGGCTGGCATAGGGATTGGTCGCCGGAACCGTCGCCATCCCAGGATTGCCGGCATAGACCGGCGTCGGTGCAGGATCGGCCTGCGGCACGACAGGCACGGCACCGGGCTGCTGCGAGGGATCGGCGATCGGCTCGACCGGCGCAGCGGCCTGCGGCGGCGCGACTGCGGGATTGCCGATGCCTTGCGGATCGGGCGTGGACGGAGTGCTCATTGCCCAGAACGTCAACGCACCCACAAGCCCGATGAAGGCGACCCCCGCAGCGAGCTGCAATCCGTCGCCCTTGGCCTTGCGGTCGGTGACAGCGGGGAAAGCCGCGCGGCTTGCCAGATCGATGATCTCGGCGGATTCGCGCTCACGCGGATCGCCCGTAACGTCGTTGTCCGGCGCGCCCTTTTTCGGCGGCATACGATTGGCAAGGCGCATCAATTGGTCTCCCTTGCAGGTTTGGCAATATCAAGACCCGCGCTGCGGGCGGACGGGCGCGCTGGCCCGGTGTTTGTCAGAGAAGCTGAATCGCGCCCTGATCGCAGGATGATCTGCGAAGGAACCCCTTGCACCACCACGGTTTCCCCGCGGGTGGTGAAGTTGACGGGGCCTTCTAGGCCCTCTTCGTTGAGCACAAGGATCGCCGGAATGTCGGTGCCTTGCGGCCACATCAGGAACACTGCTTCGCCATCATCAAAGGCGCGCTGCGGCAGCAGTTTGGCTGTCCCTGCCGAAGCCCAGGCGAAGTTGAGACTGGCCGGATCGGATATCGCGTAAGGGTCGGACGCTGCGGCCATTTCCACCGGATCGGCCGCAGCGCGCAGGGCCTGCGCCTCGGCCTCGGCAGCGGCGGCGAGACGCGCTTCCTCGGCCGCTTTCTCAAGCTCGGGATAGCGGAATTGCAGCACGTAAAGCGCTGAATTGCGGGGGCTTGCCACCAGATCGAACAGATAGGTGCGCCGGTCCGTCACCACCGTCATGTTGGTGCGCGCATCCACTTCCAGCGGCTTCACGAACAGGATGGTCTGCGCCTTGTTCGGCTGCACCTGCCACGCCAGCGAATCACCGATGGCGACATTCTCGATCATCTCGTCGGGGGCGAACTTGATGGTGGTCTGCACCTTCACCTTGCCATCGATCCGCACCACGGCGTTTTCATCAAACACCCGCGTTTGCAGACGGTTGTCCTGCCCGAAAGCCGGCGCGGCAAGCGTGAGGGCGAGCGCGGCGAGAATGGCGGCGCGGGTCATTGGTACGTCTCCGGTGGGGTGGTTACGGCAGGCTTGGTGGCCGCCTTGTTCGGGCTGGCGGAACGGAAGCGGTTACCGATGCCGCGGGTGCGCGAGGTCGCGGGATTGATCGGCGTCACCTGCGCGCCGCCTGTGGTCGCATAAACGCGTGTTTCACGTGAAACATTGCCCGCTGGCCCCGTATCATTGGCGGCAATCGCAGGCGAGGCGGCAGCAAGGTCGACCCTGCGCGCAGCAAGGCCGGGGCTAACCGGCGCGACATTGGTGTTGCGCGGCGCGGTGGCGGCAGACGCAGGCGGGGCGAGCGCACGCGGGCCATCATCGCGGCGGCCGCGATCCTTGCCCGGCACCAGACCGAACACCTGCCAGCCGCTCACCATCGTGCCCGCCACCTTCAGCGCCATGAACATCAGCGCCATGTGCACCGCGCCGACCAGAAAGAACGCCATCGCCGCGTTCTGATCGATCTGTCCCGGAACCGCCACCAGCGCGGCAAGGATCGGCACCGACAGTTCAAGCATGATCGATCCGCCCAGCACCGCAAACAGCGGCGTCAGCGCCAGCATCACCAGGCCTTTGAGCCAGCCGGTGAACAGCCCGCGCGTGCCTTCGAACAGCGCCAGCACCACGAAAATCGGGCCGATCGCCAGCAGCAGCGCCAGCCCGATCCGCGCTGTCACCAAGAGACCAACCGTGCCGAGCAGCAGCAACATGGCGCCAAACCACATCATCCCGCGCGGCGAGAAGGCGCTGATTTCATTGGTATCCCCGCTCGCCTGCTGGATCGCGAGGAACACCACATCCAGCTTTTGCGCAAATGTCGCCGTGGCCGATCCTTGCGTACCGGTCAGGATGCCCGCGATCTGGTCGGGCCCGCCGATAAAGATGTTGTAGAAGATGGTCGAAAAGGCGACGAAACTGGTGGCGAAGGTCAGCACCAGCCCCAGCGTCATCATCTTGGGCAGCAGCGCACGCACCGAAAGGTTGGCGCGGCCCATCATCAGCGAAATGCCGAAGAAGGCGACATAGAGCCCCAGCAGCAGCGTCAGGGCGAAGGCCAATTGGCCCTCGCTGCCGAACAGGCGGTTGAAGGCCTGTTCGGAAACGCCGCTGGCGATGCAATCCACCGCCGTCAGCGCTGACGAAACGCCTGTGCCCATCGCCTGGGCGGCCAGATCGCAGGCCGTGCTCATTCGGCGGCCTGCCATACGGGCTGGCCATCAATATCAACCTCGCCATCGGGCCAATCGCGCCCGGTCAGCGCGGGATACCATGCCGAAGGTTCGTCCCCCACCGCCTCACGCAGCAGATCGAGACGGCGCACCGCACTTTCGCGGCCCGACAGGATCGTCAGCACTTCGGGCGCGCCGGACAGATCAAGCCGCACGACGACGCTGGCATCGGGCTGACGCACGAGGAAACAACGCGAGTGCGCGGGCAGCGAGCGGATCAGCGCGAATTCGTGGTCCGTCAGGCCGAACCCGTTGCAATAATCTTCGGGCCGGGCGCGGCTGTTGGGCATGAACACCATTGTCGCAGTCTGTTCGACCAGCGCGGTGGAAATCCGGCTGTCGAGCGCATCGCGCGCCGATTGCGTGGCAAACCCGACCAGCGCGTTGCGTTTGCGCAGGGTCTTCAGCCAATCGCGGATGCGCGCGGCGAACACCTCGTCATCCAGCGCCTTCCAGCCTTCATCGATCAGGATCATGGTTGGCTGCCCGTCCAGCCGTTCATCGATACGGTGGAACAGATACATCATCGTCGGCGTGCGCAGGCGCGGGTTTTCCAGCAGCGCAGTCATATCGAAGCCGAGCACGCGTTCGGACAGATCAAGCCGGTCACGTTCGTTGTCGAACAGCCAGCTATGCTCGCCGCTCCCGATCCATGCGGCCAAGCGGTCAGCCAGATCGCCCGGCTGCGGGCGGCGGGTGCCCGAAAGCAGTTCCTTGAAATGCCTCAGGCGGCGCAGGGAAGCGTCGTTGGCATAGGTGGCATCGACCGCCGCAGAAATGGTCGAAAACTCCTCCGGCCCGTCAGCCTTCAGCAGCACGGCGAGCCAATCGCGGAGGAAGGCGCGGTTGGCAGAGGTATCGGGCAGCGAAAGCGGGTTGAAACCGGTGGGCATCCCCGGCGCGATCCGGTCATACCGCCCGCCGATCCCGCGAATGAACAGTTCCGCCCCGCGGTCCTTGTCGAACAGGATGGTGCGCGGTTTGAACTTCTGCGCCTGCGCGGCGAGGAAGTTCATCACCACGGTCTTGCCCGAACCGCTCGGCCCGATGACGCTGAAATTGCCCAGATCGCCGTGGTGGAAGTTGAAAAAGAACGGCGTGGCGCTGGTGGTTTCCAGCAGCGTCACCGCATCGCCCCAGTGGTTGCCGCTCGCCTGCCCCAGCGCAAAACCGTGGAACGAGCCAAAGCCTGCCATATTGGCCGAGGAAATCAGCGCACGGCGCACGATATATTCCTCGTTCCCGGGGAACTGTGCCCAGAATGCGGGTTCGAGATTGGTATCCTCCCGCACCGCAATCGCGCCGGTATCAGCCAGCGCGGCGGCGCAGGACGCCATGGCGTCATCGAGGCGCGGCAGCGTGGTTTCGCGCACCAGCACGGTCAGGTGATGATCGCCAAAGCCCACCGCGCCATTGCCCAGCGCATCGCGCGCGGCGAGCATTTCATTGCGTTCGGCAGCGGCTTCCTCATCCACCGAGCGCGAGCGCCGCAGCGCAAGGTCGATCCGTTCTTTCGCCGTGGTGCGTTCGTTGGGGGCGTAGCTTTCGGTCACGACCATTTCGAACGGCAGGCGCAGCAGGTTGTCGAGCAGACCCGGCGAGGTCGCCTCGGGATAGTCTTTCAGTCCGAGGATGGCGGCGAAATCGGGAGCGGCGCTGCCGCGCAGTTCCATCGCATCCAGTCCGAAACTGGCGCGGCGATAGGGCAGCATGTGGCCGATATCGGTTTCCGGCGCAGGGCGGCGCACCGGTCGCATTTCGCCATTATAGAGCGCCGAGAGCAGTTCGAGCATCTCGGAATTGGTGCCGCCATCCGATGCCGGTGCCTGGTAGTCACCGAGCACCACCGCGCCGTAATTCTGCAAGGACGCAACCAGTCCGGTGATCGCGGCCCTGAGGCTGCGGATATCCTTGGGATCGGCCTCCGGCTCGTCCTGCCCTGAGCGTGAGAACAGCTTGCTCATGCGTTCCGGCAGGCCGGTCTTGCCGCGTGCGGGGCGGCGGATCAGGGTGACGAACTGATCGTTGATGAACAGCGATCCGCCCGCCAGCCGCTGTTTCCAGCGCGCATCGATATGGCGCGACAGGGCATCGGGGAATTCGGCTTCCAGCTCCACTTCCACCCGGCGGCGGATGACGTGGTGATACATCACGAAGCGCGCATCGAGGGTGGAACGCAGCATCACCTCGCGGGTGGCGGCGTGGGCGTTCAATGCGTCGGAATCCTCGGTTTCGAACAGCAGGCCCGGCACCTGAATGGCGCTCATCACGCTGCCATCGCGCAGCAGCACGGTGTTTTCGTCCACCAGCCGCGCATAGGGCAGCCGGTCGCCGACCTTGGCTTCCTTGGCGCTCCAGGCGGCGGCTCCGATCCATTTCACCATGAAAAGGCGTCCTTAAGGCGCATAGGAATTGCATCCCCAGCGCTTGAAATTGGGCACGCGCGGGCATTTGCTAACCTTGGTGATCCACAGGTCGAAAATGCGCGGTTCGCGCAGGCTAGCGAAGTAGCCGATCACGTGCATCACAACCGGCACGGGAATAATCCAGAAGCTCTTCAGCATCAGGAAGGCGATTGTCGTCACCATCAGGTTGATGATGAAGAAATTCATTGTCACGCCCGCAAACATCTGCGGACGGGTGAGCGCGCGGTGCACCGGTTGACGGACGAGATCGCTCATCGCCGCCCTACCCCGCTGCCGACTGGATGCCGGCGACAATTGTGGTCGCGCCGAACAGAATGAACACGCCGATGATCACTGTCGCGCCGAAGCGCCAGTTCATGCGTCCGGTCAGCATCATGAAGCCGATCGCGGCCACGGCCATCACCGCCACGGTGGTTGCCACCGTGCCGAGCAGCGTGCCCTGCAACCACAGCAGCGCCGAATTGATCGGGCCGGATCCGGCCGGGTCAGCCCCCTGCGCAAGGGCCACAGACGGGGTCAGCGCAATCACCAGAACGGCGGCAAGGCGGGCAGGAAGGCGGAAAAGCGACGTCATTTCAGTGTCAGACTTTCGATTGTTGTGTAGCACTTGCGGCGGGCGAGGCGATCATTGCCCCGGCACGCGCGAATGGTTGGCAAGCCGCCCCATGATGGCGGCGACATAGTTTCGGGTCTCGCGGATATTAGGGATTCCCCCTGCCCGCTCCACGCGGCCCGGCCCGGCATTATAAGCCGCCAGCGCCTTTTCGAGATCGCCGTCAAACCGGTCGAGCTGTTCGCGCAGATACCGCGCCCCGCCTTCGAGGTTCTGGAACGGATCGGCGGAATTGACACCGAGATAGCGCGCCGTGCCCGGCATCAGTTGCGCGAGGCCCCGCGCGCCGACCGGCGACACGGCATCCTCACGCCAGCGGCTTTCCTGCCACACCAGCGCTTCCAGCAGGCTGGGCGACAGATCGAACCGTGCCGCCAGTTCGGCCATTTTGGCGGTGTAGCGCGGCGGAATGCCGGCAGCATGGCGGGCGGGATCGGCAATTGCATGTTCGGGCAAGGCCACCCCTTCGAACATTTCCATCGCAGCAGCCGCCGGATCGCCAGCAGCCGGCGCAGCCACCAGTGGCCCTGCCACCCAGCGCGCGCCGCCTGCGTCCAGTTCGAGCACATCGGCCCGCGCCCCGGAAGCGAGACTTACCAACATCGCTGCACAGATAACGCGGCCCGCCGCGGCGAGAATCATGTCTCCGCCCTCCAGAATGCCCCCAATGTCTAACCTAAATGACAAGCAGGTGACAGTCTTGCGAAACCACCTTGTTCAAGAGCAGGCGGCAGGCAGCAAAACGGGCAGGCTGCATCATCTGCAACCCGCCCGTGGCAGCGGTTCGGTGCGACCCGAGGGTCGCCTTTATCACTGCGCCTTTGCCTCAGTCGCGATAGGTCAACTGCCCTGCGCGGGCCGATGCCGGACGGAATTCGCCGCGTTCGAGCATCTTGATCGCCTTGCGTGCCAGCCTGCGCGAATCGGTGGCAGCACCGCCCGCAGTCTCCAGTTCGACCACTTCATGGCAGGCGAGTGCCGCTTCGAATGCTGTGCGCGCCTTGGCATCATCGCCGCGCTGGGCGTGAGCAATGCCGAGGTTGATCAGCACGGCTGCATCATGAGGATTGGCAGCGCTTGCCTTTTCCAGAACGGCAAGCGCTTCATCCCCGCGCCCGGCGACAAGCGGCTGGGCGGCCAGATCGCCCATATGGGCAACCGGCGCGGCATTGAGCGGCGCAGGCAGCGGAGTGGCGGCGAACAGCGCTGCGACAAGAATGGTGACGGACATCGGCAAGTCTCCCTCGTTTCAGGAGAGCATAGTGACTCAGTCAGCAGCGGAGTGCAACAAAACTGAAACATTGTAATTTTTCTGTAATGTAAAACGCCATCTTATTGTTTCCAATGCCTTGTTTTATGAAATGACGCCCTGACCGCAAACCCGGCTTGCGGTCATATTTGTCTTTCTTCGGTCATAATCTTCAAACTGCAACGCAACTGTCATGCTGCAAGAAATCCGTCACGCGGCCACCCTAGCGAGCCTCAGGCGCACCAAATCCGTCGCGCTCAATCGATTCTCGGCACTTTAGGGGACCGCTCGCTGTGAAAAATATTCAACGCACTCTGATTCTGGGTTGCAGCCTGGTTGCTCTGGCTGGCTGTGGCGCGGATGAAATCGTCTCGCCGGGTACCAGCGGCGACATCATCATCAACAACCCGCCGCCGACACCCGCGCCGACCCCGACCCCGACGCCTACCCAGGCGCAGGTCACTCCGGCAGCAGGCTGTCCGACGATTGCATCGACTGGCGGCCTTGTAGATGCCGGCACGATCGACAACACCCCCACTGGCAGCTACCGCGTGTGCCGTCTGCCGGCGCGCTTCACCGCGTCTGACACGCTGCCCTTCATCCGCGGGCTGCTTTACGAAATTCCGGGCCGTGTCGAAGTCGGCGCTGATCGTGGCTTTGCCAGCACCGGCACCACCGTGACCCTTACGATCAACCCCGGCGTGATCCTGTTCGCACAGCAGGATTCCTACCTTGTCGTGAACCGCGGGAATGCGATCCAGTCGAACGGGACTGCCGATCGTCCGATCATCTGGACTAGCCGCGACAACGTGCTTGGCGTCGCCGATGACAACAGCCAGCAGCAGTGGGGCGGCGTCGTGCTGCTCGGCCGCGCGCCGCATTCGGATTGTTCGACCGGCGTGTTCAACACCACCGCCAACCCGAACGCCAACCCGACCTGCGAAGGACGGCTTGAAGGCGCTGCGATTGCCACCCCGTTCGGCGGTGCCAATCGGGAGGATAGCTCCGGCTCGTTCCGGTTCAACCAGATCCGTTTTTCGGGCTTCGAACTGGCGCCCAACAACGAACTCCAGGCATTGACCACCGGCGGAGCGGGTTCGGGTACGGTGATCGAGAACTTGCTATCGTTCAACAGCTCGGATGACGGCGTCGAATTCTTCGGCGGCGTGCTCAACATGCGCAACTTTGCAGTCATCGGCGCGTCGGACGATTCGCTCGATGTCGATACTGGCGCTGACATCACGCTTGATACCGTGATTGCGGTGCAGCGCTCGAACACGGGTGACCGCATCATCGAACTCGATTCGCCCAACGTGTCGGATCGCACCCCGTCCAACGCCATTCCGCAAACCCGCTTCCAGGTGAACAACTTCACCTTCGTGGCGCGTGCCGGTACGCCGCAGGTCATTCAGGCACGCGGTGGCGCCGCGCTGGGTCTGACCAACGGCGTGATCCGCGCTGGCACCAACCACTGCTTCCAGATCGACGAGCCGACGACGCTCGCTGCTCTGATCGGGGTGGACTCGGTGGTCGGCAATTGCCCCGACGGCAACGTCGCGCGCGGCGGTGGGGGCGTGACCAACGATCAAGCGCTGGCTGCGATCAATGGCGGCACCAATAACAACTTCGCCTTCACCATCACGCTCACCAACAATGTGGTGAACGGTGCAGGCGAAACCGGCCGCACGGCATTCAACGCCAACACCCGGTCGACCTTCTTCCCGACCCGCGCCTTCATCGGTGCGATCGAGAACGACGCGGCGCTGACCAGTATCTTCGGCAACTGGACCTGCAATTCGTCGATCCAGAACTTCGGCAGCACCAACGGCAACTGCACGTCGCTGCCGGTCTACCCGGCCTAAGCTGCGGACATGATACCCGAGGGGGTGAGGCCGCAACATAACGCTGCGCCTCCCCCCCTTTTCGCATTTTCGGGCTGCGCCGCAGCCTTCGATACACAACAGGCCAATTTATGAGGGGGTCCTCACCTATGTCGACCGGCACGCGCCTGGCAGGGCTGCTGCTTTTCACCACCGCGCTCACTGTGCCGTCCGTGCTTGCAGCACAGGATACGCAAAGCCCGGATGACACCGCCGTGCAGGCCGAGGGCACGCCGCCGGAGCAGGAAATCCAGGATACCGATATTTCGGTTCCGGGTGGCGGGATCATCGTGACCGGAAGGCGTAACCGCGATCCGGCGCGCAATTCGGGACAGGTGCTCAACGTCTTGTCCGAAGCCGACATAGCCCGCACCGGCGAAGGCGACATTGCCGGCGCGCTGGCGCGTGTCAGCGGCCTTTCGCTGGTTGGCAACGGGCGGGTGTTCGTGCGCGGGCTTGGCGATCGTTATTCGCTCGCTTTGCTGAACGGCCTGCCGCTTCCCAGCCCCGAACCTTTGAGCCGCGTCGTGCCGCTCGATATCTTCCCGACCAGCGTGATCGCATCATCTCTGGTGCAGAAAACCTATTCTGCCAACTTCCCCGGCGAATTCGGCGGCGGGGTGATCAACCTTACCACCAAGGCGATCCCGACCGAGGATTTCCTCACCGTCAGCTTCACCGGTAGCGGCGATACCGAAACCACCTTCCAGAACGGGCTGACATATTTCGGCAGCCGTTGGGACACCTTCGGCTTCGACAATGGCAACCGCGATTTTCCCACCGCGCTGCAAGGCCTGATCGACAGCGGCACCCGCGTCAATGATGCGCCCGCCGATGTGCAACGCCAGCTGGCCGGGCAGATCATGCCGCTCAATCTGGTGACGCTGCAAAAGAACGATGTTCTGCCGATGAACTTTTCTGCCAACCTCACCGGCGGCGGGTCGTTCGAGGTCGGCGATGGGAATTACCTTGGCATTATCGCCACTGCCGGGATCACCAATTCCTGGCGCAACCGTTCGGTCACAAGCCAGCAGTTCGGCGATGCGGAAGCGGGCGACATCATCTTCGATTCGCAGAACTTCATCACCGACAACAAGGTGTTGGTGAATGCACTGGTCGGCGTTGGGCTGGATATCGGCGAACACACGATCCGCTGGACCAACCTGTATATCCGCGACACCCTGAAGACCGCGCGGCTGGCACAGGGCACGGATGCCTTCACCGATGTTTCGCGCCCGTTCGATTTCCAGACCCAGCAGACCGGCTGGTTCGAACGCCAGCTGATGGACACGCAGCTGGTTGCCGAATTCAACTTCGACAAGCTGGAGCTAGATTTGCGCGGCGGCTATGCCCGCACCGATCGCGAGGCGCCCTATAACGCCATCGTCCCCTATATCCGCACCAACATTCCGGGCGATCCCTTCGGCGACAAATACGTGGTCGATGTCGGCGCGCTGGTTGGCGGGACGGAACGCATCCAGGTGGGTTTTGAAGACCTGCAGGAAGAATTGTGGTTCGGCGGGGCAGATGTCACCTATGCGATCACCGACACGCTGTCGTTAACCGCGGGCTATGCCTATACGGAAACCACCCGCCGATCGCTGTCCTTCATCGTGCGCCCGCTGATCGGATCGAGCGCCGATCTCACCACGGCACTGCGCGCGTTGGGCCTGCGGCGTCCGGGCGACATCATCAACGGCGCGACGCTGGCGACCGATGCTGACGGCGTGGGCTTCTTCAACGTGACCGTTTCCGATCCTACGCCGTTCCCGGTGTTCGATGCGGCGCTGACCATTCATGCAGGCTACGGCCTTGCGCGGTTCCGCCCGACTGACCGGGTGAACATCGAAGCCGGTGTGCGCTACGAAGACGGGCTGCAGGTGGCGGCCCCCGATCTGACCTTCGGCGGCGGCAACCTCGCCAACCCGACGCGGATCGCCAATGACTACTTCCTGCCATCGGCCACGGTGACGTGGGAGCCGATCGACGATCTGCAGCTGCGTTTCGCGGCATCGCAGACCATCGCCCGCCCGCAGTTCCGCGAGCTGGTGGAGCAGACTTATTTCGATCCGGAATCCAACCGCCGTTTCCGCGGCAACCCGTTCCTGCAGGATAGCGAGCTGATCAATCTCGAAGCGCGCGCCGAATATTACATGGGCGGGCCCAACCGGGTGAGCCTGGCGGGCTTCTTCAAGAAGATCGACAACCCGATCGAAAACTTCCTGATCACGGCGCCCGGCATCATCGAAACCAGCTATGCCAACGCCCCCGAAGCCGAGCTTTACGGGGCAGAGCTTGATGTCGCCTATGGTATCGATCTGGCCGACTGGGGCGGCCTTTTCGAAACCAAGCAGTTCCTGATCATCGGCAACTACACCTACACCCAATCGAACATTTCGGTGGGTGCGGCTGACCTCGCGCCGATCCCGGGGGCCATCGGCCAGCCCGCCAGCCAGCTGTTCGACGATGGCGCACCGCTGGTCGGCCAGTCGGATCACGTGGCGAACCTTTCGTTCGGGATCGAGGATACCGACAAGGTCCAGCAGTTTACCGTATTGTTCAACTATGCGAGCGAGCGTGTGACTCTACGCGGCGGGGCGCTGCCCGATGTGGTGGAAGACCCCGGCCTGACCATCGATCTGGTTGCGCGTTCCGAAGTGAAACTGGGCGGCGTGCCGGTGGAGCTGAGCTTCGAGGCGCGCAACATCACCGGGCGCGACAACTTCGAGTTCCAGCAGCTGGGCGCCAACCGTGCCGAGATCAACACCTTCGATGTCGGCACCAGCTTCGCGATCGGGATCAAGGCGCAATTTTAAGGGAGAGCCGCCGCCCCTCCGGGCGGCGGCTTCCTCGCTCACACGATCTGACGATCGCATCGCTGCGGGCGCGCGGTCGCGCTTGCGGGCCTTTCAGGCCCGGGTCAGCCCATCAGCGAAATGTGCGAAAGGCCACCCTCTCCCCGATTACCCCAGATCGAAGACGTACCCCAGCGACCTGACCGTCCGCAGCGGGTTGCCGCCACCTGCGGCCTTGATCGCGCGGCGCAGGCGGCCGATCCACACATCCACCGTGCGTTCGTCAATCGGCGGTTCGCGCTTGCCCAGCCCGTTGATCAGATCATCGCGCGTCAGCACGCGGTTGGGATTTTCGGCGAAATAACGCAGCAGCCGGAATTCGTTGGGCCTCAGCACAATCGGCTCCTCGTCCCAGCGCGCCTGCAAGGCTGCCATGTCGATGGTCAGTGCGCCCAGTTCGAACCGCCGCGTGGCAAGCCGTTCGCTGGTGCGCGATTGCAGTGCCAGCACCCGGTCCAGTACGGCGGTGCGGGTGAGCGGGCCGATCACATAATCATCAGCCCCCGCCCGCAAGGCGCGGCGGCGATCTTCGGCATCGTCTTCTTCCAGCACCATGGTGACGTGCGCGTCAGCCGTGCGGGTATCCGATCGCAAGCGGCGGCACATTTCCAGCCCCGCCAGTTCCGGCAGCACCCAGTCGATAAATGCCCACATCGGCCCTTCGACCAAACGCCGCGGCCCATCGGGCCCCAGCCTGTCAAAGGTGAAGCGGCGTTGATCGTGGACGAAATCATCCAGGCTTTCGCCCAACTCGCTCGTCAGGAAGATATTGACGACATCCATGCTGCTTGCCCCGGTTTGATGCCGGAGTGCCGCAGGTGTGTGACGCGTTTATGACGGGATTACAGCGAGGAGTCGTATTCCGAAAAGGAAGGTCAGGACAGCGTCAGGCCGCCATCGACCACCACCGTCTGCCCGGTGATGTAGGATGACAGCGGAGAGGCGAGGAACAGCGCCGCCCCCGCCATATCCTCGGGCGTGCCAACGCGGCGCAGGGGGATCGCCTTGAGCGTCGCCTCCAGCCGTTCGGGGTGATCGGTGGTCACCGATGTGAGCTTGGTCGGCACCAGCCCCGGAGCGATGCCGTTGACGCGGATCCCATCGCGTGCCCAGGCCTCGCCCAACGTCTTGGTGAGGCTCGCCGCGCCAGCCTTCGATGCCGCATAGGCAGGCGTGCCGATGGTCGATTTGAACGCTGCAACGCTGGAAACAATGATGATCGCGCCCTTGGCTGCGGCCAGCGCGGGGTGGAAGGCGCGGGCGGCGTCCATCACCGAATTGAGGTTGATATCGACCACCGCATCCCAGCCCTCGCGGGTGAACTCCTGCCGTCCGTAGCGCACCGTGCCTTGGGAGAGGACCAGCACATCGAGCGGGCCGAAATCCCCCGCCAGCCGGTCAGCCGCGTCGCGGTCCGTCAGGTCAAGCTGGCGGTAATCGAGCCCGGTGAAATCGGCGTCCTCAGCCTCAAGGTAATCGCCATAGTCAGGACGGGTGCCGGTGACAGTAACGCTCGCCCCGCGCTGGCGGAAGCCATGCGCGATACCGTTCCCGATCCCGCTCGACCCGCCGATGACGAGGACGTGTTTGCCGGTGAAGTCGAGGGGTTCGATCATGATCAAATACTCCGCGAGATCACTTCCTTCATGATCTCGTTCGTGCCGCCGAAAATCCGCGTCACGCGCGCATCGCGCCACAGGCGCGCGATGGCGTATTCGTTCATGTAGCCCGCCCCGCCGTGGAGTTGCAGCGCGGTGTCGCAGCATTCCCATTGCAGGTCGGTATGCCACAGCTTGGCAGCGCTTGCCTCGTCTGTCGTCAGTTCGCCCGCGAGGTGCTTGCGGATTGCCCAATCCAGATGCGCCCAGCCGACTTGCAGCTTGGCCTTCAGGTCGGCGAGCGTGAACTTGGTGTTCTGGAATTCGAACACGGTCTTGCCGAACGCCTTGCGCTCCTTGGTGAATGTCACCGCCTCGTCAAACGCCCGCTGCGCTGCCGCCTGCGCGCCGACCGCGATGCTGAGCCGTTCCTGCGGCAATTCCTGCATCAGGTGCACAAACCCCATGCCTTCCGCGCCGAGGATATTGGTCATCGGCACGCGGCAATCGCTGAAGAACAGTTCGGAGGTATCCGCGCCGTGCTGCCCGATCTTGTCGAGGTTGCGCCCGCGTTCAAACCCCGGCGTATCGGCATCGACCAGCACCAGCGAAATGCCTTTCGATCCCAGTTCGGGATCGGTCTTGGCCACCACGATCACGCAATCGGCGTTCTGGCCGTTGGTGATGTAGGTTTTCGACCCGTTGATGACGAGGTGGTTGCCGTCCTTCTTGGCGGTGGTGCGGATGCCCTGAAGATCTGACCCTGCGCCCGGTTCGGTCATGGCAATGGCAGTGATGATGTCACCGCTAACCATGCCGGGCAGGTATTTTGCACGCTGTTCGGGGGTGCCGAGCCGTTCGAAATAGCTGGCCGTAATGTCGTTCTGGAGCGTGAAGCCGGCGGATGATCCGAGGTAAGAGATTTCCTCGGTCAGCACGCAGTTGAAGCCGAAATCGAGACCGAGGCCGCCATTTTCCTCTTTCACTGTCATGCACAGCATCCCGGCGTCACCAACAGCCTTCCAGACGGAACGCGGGACGATGCCGTTGGCTTCGTGTTCGTCCATGTGCGGGGTGAGAGCTTCTGCAAAAACCTTGCGGACAGTGTCGCGGAAAGCCTCGTGGTCTTCGTTATAGGCGGTGCGATAGGAGGTCGCGAGCATGGGGTTCTCTCCGGCAAACAGGTTTTGATTTGCCACGATAGAACAGGGCCGGCGCGCGGCGGTCAAGCGCGAAAGTGGTGGGCGGTCAGACCCGGCTGCACACCACCAGCACATGCAGCGCCGAACCGCCTTCGCTCAGCACCGGGGTGGCCATGCCGTTCGGCAGGTTCCTCAGCACCGGGCGCAGCTGCGGGGGTAGCGACGTTTCGTGGACGAAGGTCTTACGCTCCACCTTCGCGTCCATCGCCTTGCCCAGCTTCACCGCTTCGCTGCACGATGTGATCGCCATGGTACGGCTCTGGAATTCGTCGGCCAGAACTGCACTGGCTGCGACCGATAGCTGCACCAGGTTGTAGTTCGGCAAGGGCGAGGTCCGCTCCTGCTGCGCGGTGGCAGCGGCGGGCGCAAGCGCGACGGTCAGCGCAGCAATGGCAGGCACAAAGCGGATCGTCATGGCGTTCTCCCTCGGCTGGCAGAAAGCTGCGCCTGAAACGCTGAACACCTTATGAATAGAGGGCAATTTGCCCTGTCAATTCAGCCCACAAACGCCCGCTCAATCACGAACTGGCCCGGCTTGTTGTTCGCGCCTTCCTCAAACCCGCGGCGCTCCAGATCGGCGGCGTGATCCTTGATCATAGCCATCGATCCGCACAGCATCACGCGGTCTTCTTCGGGTACGAAGCGCTGCGGGCCCATGGATTGTTCGAACAACCGGCCATCGTCGATCAGCGCCTGAATGCGGCCCTGCGTGCGGAACGGTTCGCGGGTCACGGTGGGAACGTAGATGATCTTGGCGCGGTCTTCGTCTTCGAGCAGCGGATCGCCTTCGAGCCTGCTTTCCAGCAGCTCGCGATAGGCGAGTTCATTCACGTTGCGCACCGAATGCACCACGATCACTTCTTCGAACATCCCGTAAACCTCGGGATCACGCACCAGCGACATGAAGGGCGCAAGGCCGGTGCCGGTCGAGAGCATGAACAGCCGCTTGCCCGGCAGCAGCGCGTCGGTCACCAGCGTGCCGGTCGGCTTCTTGCCGAGGTAGATCGGATCACCCGGCAGGATGTGCTGCAGCCGCGAGGTCAGTGGGCCGTCCTGCACCTTGATCGAGAGGAATTCGAGTTCCTCTTCATAAGAAGGCGAAGCGACCGAATAGGCGCGCAGCAACGGTTTGCCGTTATCGCCCGGCAGGCCGATCATCACGAATTCGCCCGACCGGAAGCGGAAGCTCGCCGGGCGGGTCATCTTCAACGTGAACAGCCCATCGGTCCAGTGATGGACATGGGTGACGGTTTCCACAGAAAGCGCCGCGCTTTCGGTGAATTGGTCGCGGTCGATGATGGGCTGGTTCAAAGCGGGCCTCGGATACAAAGGTCTGCGCCGCCCGGTTCAGGCGGCAGGATGGGGGCGCAAATGGACGACAAGCGCGCCCCCTTCAAGACAGATTAGTGTTAAAGGCTGAAAGCGGGCCTTGATATGCCGCAAATCAGTTCCACCCGGCGCGGTCGAAAATCCGCACCGCTTCGGCCTGATTGCGGCCAATTTCGGCGGCGTTGAGCGTATCCGCCTTGAACGCGCCCAGCTGTTCGACCGCCGAATTGGCCTTGAGGCCGACTGCAGCCGGGAATTCGTTATTGCCATCGGCAAAATACCGCTGCGCACTTTCCGAGGTAAGATATTCGAGGAACTTCACCGCGTTTTCGCGATTCGGCGCGGTTTTGGTTACGCCTGCGCCGCTGATGTTCACATGCGTTCCGTTGCCAGCCTGGTCGGGGAAGATCACGCCCACCTTGTCGAAAATCGCCTTCTGATCGGCATCACCGCCGGCATAGCGTGCAAGGTAATAGGTGTTGACCACCGAAATGCGGCACTGGCCTGCGGCGACCGCATCGATCATCGCGGTATCATTGCCCTGCGGTGCCTGCTTGAAATTGGCGACCACGCCCTTGGCCCAGCCTTCCGCCTCGGCCGCACCCTGATGGGCGATGATGCTGGACAGCAGCGAGATGTTGTAGATGTTCGACGAAGACCGCACGCAGATATCGCCCTTGAAGGCGGGGTTGGCGAGATCGGCATAATTGGCAAGGCCTTCGGGCACGCCCTTGGCCTTGTCATAGATGATGATCCGCGCACGGGTGGACAGGCCGAACCACAGGCCCTGCGGGTGGCGCAGGTGGCCCGGAATGCGTTCAGTCAGCACAGTCGAATCGACAGGGGCGAGAATGCCTGCTTCCTCGGCCCGCCACAGCCGCCCGGCGTCGACTGTGATTAGCAGGTCAGCCGGGCTGAATTCGCCTTCGGACTGGATGCGTTCGATCAGGGCATCGGCATCGGCTTCGATGCGGTTGACCTTGATCCCGGTTTGCTTCGTGAAATCTTCGTAAAGCGCAAGATCGGTGTCGTAATGGCGCGAGGAATAGAGGTTCACTTCGCCCGTGATCGGCACGGCCTCTGCATCACTCCCGCTTTCGGCGCAGGCGGACAGGGTGATGATGGTGGCACAGGCGGCTGCAGCCGCGACAAGGTTTTTCATGGTCAAAGAGGCTTCCGGTTACAAGTTGCGAATGACTTGCAATATAATCTTGGTGCACGCAAGCTCTAACTGCGCACGAAAGCCCGGACGCTTCCGGGATCGGGCAACACGCTGTATTTCTGCGCAGGATCGACCGGCACCAGTGTTTCGGCGGTAATCTGCGTCCCGTCGCCGGTTTCCAGCAACACTCTGGTCCGCGCGCCCATCGGATGGACATCGCGCACCCGGCACCCGCGCTTGTCCGGCACCGGCACCAGCCGGTCTGCCTGCACCAGCAAATCGAATGCCGGGCCATCGGGCAGATCGCCAATCAGGCTGGCCATGGGCCACAGGCCGAAATCCGTATCCAGCACCTGTCCCTTCAGCCCGCCGGCAATCACCTGTGCCCCGCTGAAAATTGCGCCCACGGCGGCGGTTTGGGGTGAGAGGTGAAGGTCTTGCGGGGTGCCGAACTGCACGATCCGCCCGCTGTCCATCACTGCGATCCTGTCGGCAATGTCGAGCGCCTCGGCCGGATCGTGGGTCACCAGCACCACTGTAGCTCCTGCCTCCCGCAGCAGGATACGGCAATCACGGCGAAGCTTGCGGCGCAGCACGATATCGACACTGGCGAAGGGTTCATCCATCAGCAGCACTTGCGGCCCGGGGGCGATGGCGCGGGCCAGCGCAGCGCGCTGCTGCTGTCCGCCCGAAAGTTCATGGGGATAGCGCGCACCCATGCCAGCCAGACCGACACTGGCGAGCCAGCCCTCGACATCGCCATGCAGCGCCTTGGGCAGGCCAAAGGCGACATTGGCGGCGATGGTCATATGCGGAAACAGCGCGCCATCCTGAAACACCAGCCCCACGGGCCGCGCTTCGGGTGGCGGGCTGCGGCGCTCATCGGCCAGCACCTCGCCATCCAGAGCGATTGCGCCCTGTTGCACGGTCAGCATCCCAGCTGCCAGCCCCAACAGTGTTGACTTCCCGCAACCCGACGCGCCAAGCAGGCACGTGATCTCTCCCGTCGGCGCGGCGAAGCTGATGTCCTCCAGCGCCCGCACCTGACCGTAAGCATGGGCAATATGTCGAAACTCAAGGCTCAATGGCTGATCCTGCCCGTCATCATCGGGGGTTCCCGGTGAGCCGCCTTAGGCAATTTGCACGTCTGGAAGCAAGCATCGGCGGCCAGAACGGCCGGTGGGCGATCGCCGCGCTGGCCATCGCCGTGCTGGCAGGCCTGCCGCTGGTCGCAATCGTCTGGGCGTCGCTCGCAGGAGGGGGCGAGACGATCGCCGGGCTCGCCGCCACCGTGCTGCCGACCTACATCGCCAACACCGCGCTGCTGATGCTGCTGGCGGGCGGATTTGCCGCGCTGGTCGGCACAGGCTGTGCGTGGCTGGTTGCTGCGACCGCGTTTCCCGGTCGCCGCCTGCTCGGCTGGGCGCTGGTGCTGCCGCTCGCCGTGCCGGCCTATATCGCGGCCTACATCTATGCCGACATGCTCGATTATGCCGGTCCGGTGCAAAGCACGCTGCGCAGCATCACCGGATGGGGCGCGGATGATTATGCCGCGCCCGATATCCGTTCGCTGGGCGGCGGCGCGCTGGTGCTGGGAATTGTGCTGTATCCTTACGTTTATCTGCTCGCACGCACGGCCTTCACCACCCAGAGCACAACGCAGTTCCGCGCCGCGCGCAGCCTTGGCGCGGCCCCTGCCCGCGCCTTCTGGCAAGTTGCCCTGCCCGCCGCCCGCCCTGCCATTGCCGGAGGGCTGGCGCTGGTGCTGATGGAGGTGCTGGCCGATTTCGGCGTTGCGGAATATTTCGCGATTCCCACCTTCAGCACCGGCATTTTCCGCAGCTGGCTGGCGGCAGGCGACAAAGCGGCAGCGCTGAAACTGGCGGCAGTGATGCTGGTGTTCGTGATCGCGCTGGTGGCGCTGGAAGCCGCCACGCGGCGCGGGCGCAGCGACAGCCGCGATGGCCTGTCCGCGCCTGCCAGCGCCGAACCGCTGGTGGCGCTTTCCCCAACGGGCAAGGCGCTGGCCTTCCTTGCCTGCGCCGTGCCGGTGCTGCTCGGCTTTGTGCTGCCCGCCGGGTACCTTGCGGCCATGGCGCTGGGCGATGTGGCGCAAGCTTCCGCTGGCAATCTCGGCGAATATCTGAGTGGTAGCCTGTGGCTGGGGCTGGCAGCGGCGACCGTGTGCCTTGCCGCCGCGTTGCTGCTCGCCTTTGCCCGCGCCCGATCGCAATCGCCGCTTACAAACGGCGCGATCCGCGTGGCGACTTTGGGTTATGCCCTGCCCGGCGCGCTACTGGCGGTGGGCCTGCTCGCGCCGCTCGGAACCTTCGACCAGAGCCTCACCCGCTTTGCTCGCGACACCCTCGGCTGGGGCGGCGGCTTGCTGCTCACCGGCACCAGCGCGATACTGGTTTATGCCCTGTCAGTGCGGTTTCTGACTGTCGCCTACAACACCGTCGGCAGCGGGCTGGCGCGCATCCCGCCCGGCCTCGACGCCGCTGCCCGCAGCCTTGGCGCGGCGCCGTCCCGCGTGTTGCTGCGCATCTACGCTCCCCTGCTTGGCCCCAGCCTGGCAGGTGCGGCGGCGCTGGTTTTCATCGATACCTTGCGCGAACTGCCCGCCACGCTGATCCTGCGGCCTTTCAACCTCGAAACGCTGGCCACCCGCACCTATCGCCTCGCCAGCGACGAACGGCTGGTCGAAGCCTCGATCCCGGCGCTGATCCTGCTGGCGGCGGGACTGCTTCCGGTATTAGTATTGAACCGTCTGGGGAAAAGGTAGGCGGAAAGTGTAACGCCAGCCTGTCAGTTGGGCTTGTCCGACGGGCTTCAACCGTTCACAAGACGCTCCACATGGCACGCTTCCCATTTTCCGCGATCGTCGGTCAGGACGAAATGAAACAGGCGCTGCTGATCGCCGCCGTTGACCCTAGTATTGGCGGGGTGATGGTGTTCGGTGATCGCGGCACCGGCAAATCCACCGCAGCGCGCGCGCTGGCCGGATTGCTCCCGCCGATCATGGCGGCAGAAGGCTGCCCCTATGGCGCTTCGAAGGAGGATCAGGCGCGCTATCCCGATGTCTGCGGCACCGGCAAGATGGTGAAGCGCGCTGTGCCCTTCGTCGACATGCCGCTGGGCGCAACTGAAGACCGCGTGATCGGCAGCCTCGATCTGGAACGGGCGCTGCGATCGGGGGAGAAGGCGTTCGAGCCGGGCCTGCTGGCCAAGGCGCACCGCGGGTTCCTGTATATCGACGAAATCAACCTGCTCGAAGATCATCTGGTCGATCTGCTGCTCGATGTGGCGGCATCGGGCGAGAACGTGGTCGAGCGCGAAGGCCTGTCGGTCCGCCACCCGGCCAAGTTCGTGCTGATCGGCAGCGGCAACCCTGAAGAGGGCGAGTTGCGCCCGCAATTGCTCGACCGCTTCGGGCTTTCCGTGGAAGTGCGCAGCCCCAAGGATATCGAAGTGCGCATCGCAATCATGCGGCTGGTCGCCGAAAACGAGCGTGATCCGGAAAGCTTTGCCGCACGCTGGGCGGGCGAGGACGAGGCGATCCTCAAGCGTGTCGCCAAGGGCAAGGCGCGGCTGGCCAAGCTGGAAGCGGGCGAGGATGTGCTGCGCGATGCCGCCGAACTGTGTCTTGCGGTTGGCGCGGACGGGCTGCGCGGCGAACTCACCTTGATGCGGGCAGCACGGGCCTTGGCAGCGCTGGAGGGCGCAAAGAAGGTCACCCGCAAGCATCTGACCGCGATTGCCCCCTCGGCGCTGCGGCACCGGCTGCGGCGCGATGTGCTCGATGAAACCGGATCGACTGTGCGGATCACGCGGGCAATGGCCGAGCTGTTCGGATGATCCCGGACGCCAGCGTTGCCACTGCCGATCCGCTGGGAGATGCGGTGCTGGCGGCGCGCTTGTTCGCTTTGGCGCCGGGCATTTTCAAAGGGCTGACATTGCGCGGTGGCAGCCCGGCGCGTGATGCTTTGGTGGCAGCGCTGGGCGATACAATGGCGCTGCGCCGCCTGCCCGGCCACGTTGATGACGAACGGCTGCTGGGCGGGATTGATCTCGCCGCCAGCCTGTCTGCCGGCCGTCCGATCCGCCAAACCGGGCTGATCGAGGAAGCACAAGGCGGCGCGCTGATCGCTGGCATGGCGGAACGGATGGACGGCGCAATCGCGGGGCGGCTGGCCCAAGCCCTTGATGACGGTCAGGTCGCGCTGGTCCTGCTCGATGACGCTGCCGAGCCCGAAGAAGCCCCGCCCGCCAGCCTGACCGAACGTCTCGCCTTCACCTGTGACCTTGCAGCCTCGAGGGAATGGCGCGGGGTGGAGCTCGCCCCGGCTTTGGGCACGCTGGCGCAAGTCGCGCCGCTGGAGACGCAAGCCCTGCGCGCCCTTGCCGCCACCGCCGAAGCGCTCGGAGTGGACAGCTTGCGAGCGTTGATCTTCGCAGGCGAAGCCGCGCGCGGGCTGGCGGCGCTCGACGGACGGGCTGCGGCAAGCGAAGCCGATCTTTCCGGCGCAGTCCGCCTTGTCCTCGCCCCGCGAGCCACGCGCCTGCCGCCGCAGGAACAGGACGCGCCGCCCGAAGACCAACCGCCACCGCCCCCCGATGGCGAACGAGACGATCAATCCGAAAGCGAACAGCAGCAGCAGGAAATCGACCTCAGCGAACTGCTGGTCGAAGCAGCCAAAGCCTCGATCCCCGCCGATCTCCTCGCCCAACTCGCGCAAGGGAAAGCTCCGCGCCGCTCTAGCAGCAGCGGCACCGGGCAGAAACGCAAGGCAGCGACCCGCGGCAAGCCCTTGGGCGCACGCGCCGGAATGCCGCGCGGCGGGGCAAAACTGGCGCTGATAGACAGCTTGCGCGCTGCCGTGCCGTGGCAGGCTGTGCGGCGCAAGGAGCTGGGGGGCGAAGCGGGCGCTGATGCTGCCTCCCCCATCCTGATGCGCAAGGAAGACCTGCGCATCCGCCGGTTTGAAGAACGCGCCGCCCGTGTCACGATCTTCGCGGTCGACGCCTCAGGCTCCGCCGCAGCGGCGCGGCTGGCCGAGGCCAAGGGAGCGGTCGAACTGATGCTGGGGCAGGCCTATGTCACCCGATCCGAAGTCGCGCTGGTCGCCTTTCGCGGGACCACCGCCGAACTGATCCTGCCCCCCACCCGCAGCCTCACGCGGGCGCGGCGGGCGCTTTCCGAACTACCCGGCGGCGGCGGCACGCCGCTGGCGCTCGGCCTCAACGTCGCGCGCGAGGTCGCCGAAGCGGTGATCGCACGCGGGCGCAGCGCGGCGCTGGTGATCCTGACCGATGGCAGAGCCAACATCGCCGCCGATGGCTCCCCCGGCCGCCCGCAAGCCAAGCTGGACGGCGAAGCCGCCGCTCGCGCCATTGCAGCGCGCGGGATTGATGCGCTGGTGGTGGATATCTCGGCCCGCCCCGGCCCCGAAGGCGCAGAACTGGCGCGCGCGCTGGATGGCCGCTTCCTCGCCCTGCCCCGCGCCGATGCGCGGATGCTGCAAGCCGCGATCAACGCGGTGCAACCTGTCGGCAAAGCGGCATGAGCCACCTCGACTGGAACCGCGAAGGACTGATCTGGCCGCACCGCGATGCCAGCAGCTTTATCGAAATCGGGGGTGTGCGATGGCACGTGCAGCGCATGGGTGCCAAAGTCGATGGGCGCGCGCCGCTGCTGCTGCTCCACGGCACCGGAGCATCGGTGCATTCATGGCGCGATCTGATGCCGCTGCTGGCGCAGACCCACGAGGTCATCGCCGTCGATTTGCCGCGCCACGCCTTCACTACCGGTCACAGTGCTTACGCCATGAGCCTGCCCGCCATGGCAGGGGAGATTGCGGCGCTGATGAAGCATCTCGGCGTCACCCCCGCCGCGATCATCGGCCATTCGGCAGGCGCGGCCCTGGCGCTGCAACTGGGCCTCGCCCACGGCCACACCGGCCCCGTTGTCGGCCTCAGTTCCGCGCTGCGCCCCTTCCCCGGCCCCTTCGCGCAGATCTTCCCGGCGGTGGCCAAAGCGCTGTTCATCAACCCGCTGGTGCCGCGCATTTTTACCGGCAGCATCGACCTTGTCGGCGGCGCAGGGCGGTTCCTGTGGCGATCGACCCATTCGCGGATCGATGATGCGGCGATCGCCTGTTACGCCGCGCTGCTGAAACACTCTGGCCACGCGGGCGGCGCGCTGGCGATGATGGCCAACTGGGATCTGCCCGCCCTGCGCGAACGGATGGGCGACGCAGCAAACCCGGTGCTGATGATCCACGGCGGCAATGATCCCGCAATCCCGCCCGGCTGGGCGCGCGAGGCGCAAGGCTGGCTGCCCGATGCGCAGCTGGAGATACTGGCAGGCCTCGGCCACCTCGCCCACGAAGAAGCGCCGGAGAAAGTCGCCGCGCTGATTGCTGCATTTCTGGCAGAGCGGATATAATCCGGCGTTCGTGCATTCTTGGATGGTCAGGCACCGCGAATCAGGAACGACCGGCAATGAACAATCTGGGCTGGATCGAAATCGTGATGTTCTACGGCATCGCAATCGGCTTTGGCGTGTGGCAATTCTGGAAAACCGACCGCTTGCTCAAGCGCACCCGCGCCGAGAATGCGGCGAAGAAGGCAGCCGAATGCGAGGGCAATGATCGTCCGCTTGGAGCCGCCAAGCAGAAAGACCAGCCCTTAAGCAAGCGGCCCTGAATTCAACGTTGGATCGCGTCTTTCCAGTTCCCAAAAGCAGTTATAGTTTTGGGACATGATGATCCGTCCGTTTGAAGCCGCCGACGCCGAGGCGCTAGCGACGCTATTTCATGCCTCGGTTCGCAAAGCGGGCATTCGGGACTATTCCGCTGATCAGGTCGCAGCCTGGAGCCCTTCGAAACCTGACGCTGCCAGCTACTTGCGGCAAGCTGCCGGGCGAACATTTCTGGTAGCAGTCGATGACGATAACCGCCCCATTGGCTATGGTGATTTGGAGCCAGACGGTCACATCGATCATCTATACTGCCGCCCTGACATGGTGGGGACTGGGATAGGATCGGCGATCTATGCCGCACTTGAGGCCGCCGCGAGACGAGCAGGGGTTTCCCATCTTTTTGTAGATGCGAGTGAAGGCGCCCGTCGACTGTTTGAAAGTCAGGGCTTCTGCGTGGATGCTCGAAATGTCATCACAATCGGCGGCGTATCGATCCACAGGTACCGAATGTCGAAGCGAATCGAATAGCCAGCTCAACGGTCAGTTTTCGATCAGAGCACAATAGCGGGACATCCGCCGTCCGACTCACCTGCTGGCATGAGAGGCAGATCTGCTCGAACCTGTAAGTTGCATGGCAGCTTTAGCCTCGCCGCCGCCAAGATCGGAAATGCGCAGACCGAACACATTGTTGCCGTCGTGCAAGGCCTGGTATCTCAGGCCAGTGACTTGCTGTGCGACCGAGGCGTGATGGTTCGCCATAAGCATCGCTACCCCCTCCACTTCGGGCACGAGATTGCCGGCCGCACTTAGGTCAACAAATGCAATTCAGTCGCAATACAAGCAGGGGAGACACCTTGGACCCGCCGGCCAGCGGGTCGTAATGGTATTGACTCTCATTCGCAATAAAGACACAAGCGCGGCGTTCCCCGTCACTTCGACAGAAAGTCGCCAACGTGCCCTTCATCAACAAGCTTTCTCTCTCTGCGGCCCCACTCGCAGTTCTTGCCGCCGCCCCTGTTGCCGCCGAAACTGCAACAACCGCCGAAGCCGAAGCCCAGCAGCAGACCGGCCGGATGACCGTCACCGCCACCCGCACTCCGGTGCTTCAGGAAGAAGCGCCCGCCACGGTCACGGTCATCACCAGCGAGGAAATCGCTGACCAACTCGCCACCGACATCAAGGATCTCGTCCGCTTTGAACCCGGCGTCACTGTTCGCCGTGCGCCGGCCCGCTTCGGGGCTGCCATCGGTTCCACGGGCCGCGCAGGCAATGAAGACATCGCCATTCGCGGGATCGGCGGCAACCGCGTGCTGATCCAGGTCGACGGCATCCGCAGCCCCCAAGGCTTCAGCTTCGGTCCGCAAAGCGCCGGGCGCGACGGGTTTGCCGATATCAGCCTGGTGAAGCAGGTCGAGATCCTGCGCGGCCCGGCCTCGGCGCTTTACGGTTCGGACGGGCTGGCGGGCGCGGTCAGCTTGGTCACGGCTGATCCGGTCGATATCATCAAGGACGCTGGCGTTGGCGGCTTCGTCTCGACGCAATACGCGTCCGAAGACAATGAATTTGCCCATACCGCGACGCTCGCGGGGCAAAGCGGCAACTTCTCGGCGATGGTCGCCTATAGCCGCCGCGACTTCAACGAACTGGAGAACCGCGGCACCACCGGCGGGACTGGCCCTTTGCGCACCGCGCCCAACCCGCAGGATGGTACAAGCGATGCCGCGCTCGCCAAGCTAGTGTGGAACAATGGCCCGCATCGCATCCGTCTGACCGGCGAATGGCTGGAAAGCGCGGTGGAAACCGAGGTACTGACCGGCATCGGCCCGGCCTTTATCTTCGGCCCCGCGCCTGTGTGGAACGTCGATGCTCTGAACGCTCGGGACACCACTCAGCGCAAGCGTGCCTCGCTCGACTGGACCTTTGATGGCTCGCCCGGCGACGCGATCGAATATGCCTTTCTTTCGGCCTATTGGCAGGATGCCGAGGACCGCCAGTTCGCCTTCGAGGAGCGCACCAGCCTCACCGCCACCCCCGCACCCGATCGCGAGCGGCTCAACACCTTCGAGAACCGCGTTTATGGCGCGGTCGGCGAAGCGCGCAGCAGCTTTGACTTCGGCGGTATGAGGCACCGCATCGCGCTGGGCGGCGATATCAGCTGGACCCGGCAGGAAGGGCTGCGCGACGGCACTGTCCCCGGGCGCGGCGAAAGCTTCCCCACACGTGCCTTCCCCGCCACGGATTTCACGCTGGGCGGGCTGTTCGTCTCGGACGAGATCAGCCTGTTCGGCGGCACGCTGACCCTGTTCCCGGCGTTCAGGTTCGACTTTTACGACTTGAACCCGACTGCCGATCCGCTGCTCACCGCCTTCACGCCCGCAGGCCAGAGCGACAGCCGCCTTAGCCCCAAGCTCGGTGCGACGGTAAAGCTGGCCCCCGACGTCATCCTGTTCGGCAATTATGCGCAGGGGTTTCTTGCGCCGACGCCTTCACAGGTGAACAACTTCTTCGAATTCATCGCGGGCGGCTATACCTCGATCCCCAATCCCGATCTGCGTCCCGAAACCAGCGAAAGCTGGGAGGCGGGGGCGCGCTATGTCGCGGACGTGTTCTCGCTTCAGGTGACTGCGTTCCGCGGGAACTACGATAAC
The DNA here is from genome assembly GCF_001296025.1 of Porphyrobacter sp. AAP60. GTDB lineage: Bacteria > Pseudomonadota > Alphaproteobacteria > Sphingomonadales > Sphingomonadaceae > Erythrobacter. Next base: position 47,455 of record NZ_LJHV01000021.1, read on the forward strand.
TTCATCAGCCAGCAGGTGGTGAGCGGCGCTTTCACCCCGCAGAACCCGGCAATCTTCCAGTTCATCAATTTCGACCGTGCGCGGATCGAAGGGGTGGAAGCGCGCGCCGAGATGAAGCTGGACAGCGGCATCACCGGCCGTCTCGCGATGGCTTATGCCAATGGCGATACCATCGATCCGGCGGGCAACCGCACACCGCTCGACACGATCGACCCGTTCAACCTCGTGGGCAGTTTGGGCTACCACCAACCTGGTGGGCGGTTCGGGGGCGAACTGATCCTCACCCACAATGCCCGCAAGGGGCGCAGCGAGTTGGATCGCGGCGCGGATGGCAGCGATCTGTTCGTGCGACCGGAGGCTTCGACCACCCTTGATCTCACCGCCTTTTACGCCGTGACCGATGCGCTGAAGCTGCGCGCGGGGATCTTCAATCTGACCGATGAAACCTACGCCCTGTGGTCTGACGTGCGCGGGCTGCAGGTGGCCGATCAGGGCATCCTTGATGCCTTCACGCGCCCGGGCCGCAGCGTCAGCCTTTCGGCCAATTACCGCTTCTGACAACCATGGAAGGACGAACCATGACCTTACTGCACAAGACCCTGCTTGCATCCGGCCTCGCGGCTCTGGCGCTGAACGCGGCGCCCACCCCGGCGCTTGCCGACGGCCCGATCGTGCAATCCGCCGAGGCCGCCAAGACCGCTTTCGAGGAAGACCGCAAGACGATCCTCGCCATGGCGGGGGACTTCAAGGTGACCTTCGATATGCAGGAATCGACCCCCTGGACGGAAGGCTACACGCCGCTCGAACGCAAGATCTCGGGGGGGTATGAAAGCGTTCGGGTGATCGAGGATACCGGCACCCGGATCGTGCTCCAGCACCTGCTGGTGACGGGCGACGAGGCCAATACCTATGTCGTCAAGCACTGGCGACAGGACTGGGAATACCAGCCCGAAAGGATCCTCGCTTACAAGGGCGGCGACACCTGGGAATGGCAGGCTGTGCCTGAAAAGATGCGTTCCGGGCGCTGGTCGCAGACGGTCTGGCAGGTCGATGACAGCCCGCGCTATGCCGGGTGGGGCGAGTGGGAGACGACGCAGGGCATCCGCCGCTGGCGATCGAACTGGACCGCGCGCCCGCTCGCCCGGCGCGATGCGATCAGGAGCCCCGTCTATGATCACTACATGGGCATCAACCGCCATCAGTTGACCCCGACCGGGTGGGTCCACTGGCAGGACAACACCAAGATGATCACCCCGACTGACGGCGCGGGCGATGCCAAGCCAGTGGTACAGGAATATGTGCTCAACACCTACGAACGGTTCAACGGCTATAATGTCGCGGCGGCCGAGAGCTATTGGGAAAAGACCAGAGGTTACTGGGACGCGGTGCGCGGCAAGTGGGATGCGGTGGCGGATGCCAATGGCGGCATCCGCATCGCCCAGGAGCCGCAGGCGGGCACCACCATCGCAAATGAGCTGATGGCCCTCGCCGATGCGATCAAGGACGGGAAGGAGACTCCCGAGGCTGCCAGCGCCAAGGCTCTCGCCCTGATCGAAGAGGGCACCGCGCATAAGGGCGGTTGAAAAATGGCACTCCGCGGGCCGGCGAGTAGGGTGCTTGCCGGTCCGCCATGGAGCAACATCGGGCCGCAGGTTTCCTTCCGCCTCACGCCATTTTACGCCAAAAACGATTGACCCCAAACCGGACGCTTGCCCTAGCTGACCCCCATTGCACCGGCTTGCTGGCGCAGCTGTGCCGCGCTGCCCGGATTGGCCTTCACCGCAGCCTCCAGCGCCGCTTTCGCCTTGGCCGGTTCACCCAGCGTCATGCGGCTGCGGATCAGCATTACCCAGCCATCAAGGTTCTTCGGCTCCTGCTGAAGCCGCGCTTCCAGCTGCGCGACCATGCCTTCGGCCATCTGGCGCTGCTCCGAAGGCTTCATCGCGCCTGCCGCCGCCACATCCGCCGCGCTGGGCCCGCGCACATCGGGTGATGCCGCCGCGCCCGCAATGCTGCCCGATCCCGGCGCGAGCAGGGCAGGCTTGCGATTGCCCTGCGCCGCCGCGATCCGACCTGCCACATCGATGCTGTTCATCTGCCCGACCTGTTCGATGGTGCGCACCAGATCGGCCTCCCATGGCGCACCTTGCGGGCTATCGGCCAGCAGATCGAGCCACGCGGCAATCGCGCCTTCGTGATCTTTCTCGATATCTTTCTTGGCGGCGAGGAAATAGCGCGCGCGCGGATCGGTTGCATCCAGCGCCAGCGCCTTGTTGAACGCTGCCAGCGCATCGGCGGGCAGCGGATCACGCTCGCTCGCCAGCACCAGCGTCTCCCCCAGCGCCGACCACAGCACCGCTTCATCGGGCGCAATCTCAACGGCGCGGCGATAGGCGGCGGCGGCTTCGGCATAGTTGCCCTGGCTGAAATAGGCGAAAGCCAGATCGCCCCACGGCCCCGCGTCATCGCCCGATGCCTCGGCTGCGGCGCGCAATTGTTCGATGCTGGGCGGCGCACCGGCCTCTGCCGGCGGGGCGGCATCGCCTTCGCCGCTATAGACATTGTACCCGATCGAGCCTGCCGCCAGCAGCAATGCTGCCCCCAGCAAAACCCAGCCCGCTTTCGATGATCCGCCCGCAGGCGTCTGTTCCGCTGAAACCATGCCCGGCTGGCTAGCATCCCTTGCAAAATCGGGCAATTCGCTCTGGTATCAGAGGGGGTTTTCTCTATTGTAGCAATCGGGTTGCAACCTATCCGAAGGGGGGGAAGGATAGTTGGCCGAAACGTTCCAGGTTGCCATTGTCGGATCGGGGCCAGCGGGCCTCAGCGCCGCTGCGCGTGCGGCAATGCTGGGGATGAGCCACGTGTTGCTGGAAAAGACCGATCACCTGTCGGACACGATCTACAAATACCAGAAGGGCAAGCACGTGATGGCGACCCCTTCCAATCTGGTGCTGCGCAGCGACGTCGATTTCGACGCGGGCAAACGCGAAGTGATCCTCGGCCTGTGGGATGAACAGATCGCGGGCCATAAGGTCAATGTAAAATACCACGCCGAAGTCGCTAAAATCGAAGGCGAAAAGGGCGCGTTTGCCCTCACCTTGCGCAATGGCGAGGTGGTGCAGGCCGCCGCCGTGGTGCTCGCCATCGGCACGCAGGGCAACCCCAACAAGCTGCGCTGTCCGGGTGCAGATGCGCCGATGATCCAATACCAGCTGGATGATCCCGGCGAATATTACGATGAACACATCACCGTGATCGGATCGGGTGATGCCGGGATCGAGAACGCGCTGGGCCTCGGCGCTGATCCGGCGCAGCGCAATGTCGTCACCATTCTCAACCGCTCCGCCGATTTCGCCCGAGCAAAGGCCGCCAATGTCGCCCTTCTCGAAGAAGCCGAGCGTGAAGGCCGCCTGATCGTGCGGCGCGAAACCGAACCGGCCGAAGTGTTGAACGGCGAACTGCTGCTCAGCACCCGTGACGGCCAGGAGGCGATCCGCTGCGACCGGATCATCGCCCGCACCGGATCGCAGCCCCCGCGCGGGTTCGTGGAAGGCATGGGAATCGAGTTTTCCAGTCCAGAACCGGGCGCTTTCCCGAAGCTTTCCCCGGTGTTCGAAACCACCAAGCCGGGCATCCACGTGATCGGCGCGCTGGCGGGCTACCCGCTGATCAAGCACTGTATGAACCAGGGCTATGACGTGATCGAATTCCTGAACGGGAACGCCGATCTGAAGCCTGCTGACGAGCCGATACTGGCCGAAAAGTTCGGCGCCTTGCCCGGCAACCGCAGCGTCGAAGAATGGCTGGAAGTTTTCGGGCAGAACATCCTAATTCTGAATGATCTGTCGACGCTGCAACTGCGCGAATTGATGCTGGACAGCACCTGCCACGCCTATGATCCGGGCGATGTGATCTTCCGCCGCAATGATCCGGGATCATCCATGTTCGCGATTGCCGAAGGATCGGTCGCGGTCGAGGTGAACCCGGCTGATCCCTCGATCACGGTCGCGATCGAACAGGGATCGATCTTTGGCGAGGTCGGGCTGATTTCCGGCCGCCGCCGGGGTGCGACAGTGCGCGCAGCAGAACCCGTAATCGCGCTCGAACTGTCACGCACCGCCGCGCTGAAACTGCTGGCGACATCGCCGGGGGCGGCGCGGGCGGTGAATGCTATCTCGGTCGAGCGACAACTGCTTCAGATGTTCGGATCGGGCCTGACCAAGGCCGATGTCGCGCCGCTGGTCGCCAGCGCCGAGGTGATGCAGGCGCGCGCAGGGCAGGTGATCGTTACGGAGGGCGCGGACGACAAGGACGTGTTCATCATCCGGCGCGGGTCGATGATCGTCGAAAAGCAGATCGGGGACAGGCCCGTGTTCCTGTCCTACCTGCCCGCCGGTTCCTATTTCGGCGAAATGGCGGTGATCGACGGCAGCTTACGCACCGCCACCGTCAAGGCCGCGATCAAATCGGAAGTGATCCGCCTGCCAGGCGAAGGTTTCCTTGCACTGCTGGATGCGAACCCCACCCTGCGCGAAAAGGCGCTGGCCGATATGGCGGGCCGCCGCGCCACCAATGCCTTCATCGAAGGACAGAAAGATAGCTTCTCCAGCGCGGTCGATATGTATTCGCAGACCGCGCAATTCCTCGTCGATAACGGCATCGGCGAAGCGACCGACGTGCTGCTGATCGACGAGAAACTGTGCATCGGCTGCGACAATTGCGAAAAGGCCTGCGCCGATAGTCACGACGGCCTCTCGCGCCTCGACCGTGAAGCGGGCAAAACCTACGCCCACCTTCACGTGCCGACATCATGCCGCCACTGCGAACACCCGCATTGCATGGCCGATTGCCCGCCCAACGCGATCAAGCGCGGGCCGGATGGCGAGGTGTTCATCGATGAAACCTGCATCGGCTGCGGCAATTGCCAGCGCAACTGCCCCTACGGAGTGATCCGCATGGATGCCAAACCGCCCAAGAAGCCCAGCTTGCTGCAATGGATGCTGTTCGGTTCCGGCCCCGGCCCCGGCGAGGCACCCTATAGCTGGCGCAAGAAAAAGGCCGAGGCCGAAGGCGCGCCCAAGGCCAAGCTGGCGATCAAGTGCGATATGTGTTCCGGCATCGACGGCGGCCCGGCCTGCGTGCGCGCCTGCCCCACCGGCGCGGCGATCCGCGTCGCGCCCGACAAATTCCTGACCTTCACCAAGCTGACCGAGGACGTGGAATAGTGGCGTCGGCAGCGAAAAACCGGTTCAAACAGGACGAAAAGCGGCGTGATTCCGATCACGTCAGCTTCCTGAAGCACCGGAAGTTTCGCTGGCTGTGGATCGCACTGGCACTGAGCGCGGCGACCATCGCGGGCTATGCCCTGATCGATCAGCAACCGCGCCCCAACGGCGGCACCTGGTATGGCTATACGCTGGGCACAATCGGGCTGGCGTTGATCGTCTGGCTATCGCTGCTGGGAGTGAGGAAGCGGCGGATCAATCCCGGCGCGTGGAGCCTGAAAGCGTGGACATCCGCCCATGTCTACCTTGGCTGCTCGCTGGTGGTGGTGGGCACGCTGCACACCGGTTTCCAGATCGGCTGGAACGTCCACACGCTCGCCTATGTGCTGATGCTGCTGGTGATCGCGACCGGGATTTACGGCGTGGTGGTTTACGCCACCCTGCCCGCCAGCCTGTCCGCCAACCGCAGGGAAATGACCCGCGCCCAGATGCTGGAAGCGTTGACCGCGATCGACCGCCAGCTTGAAAGCGCCGCGCAGCCGCTGGGGCGGGACGAGGCCGACCTCGTGATCGCCGCGCTGGAACAGGACACTTTCCACGGCGGCGCGCTGGCGCGGCTGACGGGCCGCTATCCGCGCTGTGCCACCGCGCGGGCACTACGGGGCATGGATAGCGGATCGGAAGCTGCGACCCGCGTAACTGCACTGCTTGAAAAGCGCCGTAATCAGCTGGCCCAGATCCGCGGGGCGCTGCGCATCCGTGCCCTGCTGGAAGTGTGGCTGTTCGTCCACATCCCGCTCACCATCGCCTTGATCGCCGCGCTCGCCGCGCATGTGATCAGCGTGTTCTATTACTGGTGAGGGGGCGGACGTGACATTCCTGATCCGCACCATCGATTTCACCGCCGCCGGACGCGAAATCATCCGCGACAGGGTGCTGGATCAGACCAGCCTGACGATAGGCCGCGCGGCGGAAAACGACATTCACCTGCCCGATCTGGCCGTGGAACAGCGCCATGTGCGCATCGAGCTCGCAGCAGATGGCAATCTGGCGGTCACGGCGCTTGGCACGCTGGGTTTCGGGCTGGATGGCCGAACCGTTTCCGAAGGCGCAATCTCCCTGAGCACCGGCGGCGAAATTGCACTGGGTGCGGCGCGGCTGGCAGTGGCACGCGAAGGTGAAGCAATCCTCGTCACCATCCGCCAAGTCGCCACCGATGAAGGGGCCGGGGACGCTCTGCGCGGCTTCGCCCTTGCCAGTGTGCTGCCGAACAAACGGGCGATGAGCTGGTTGCTCGCCGCCGCAATCCTTGTCCTGCTGCTGATGGTGCCAGTGGCCAGTCACCTGCTGCGCACACCGGTGAAAAATGATCCCAAGGGCGAAACGCCGGGGCAGGTGGTGCTGGACGCTGCGTGGACGACCGGCGCGCTCTCGCTGAAACACCGCAGCCTCGAAGACAATTGCGAAAGCTGCCACGTCAACGCTTTTGAAAGCGTGACCGACACCACCTGCCTCTCGTGCCACGCCGACACCGGCGATCACGCCGCCATGCCGCGTCTGGCCAAGGGCAGCCCGCCGCTCTCCCCCGGCGATGCGATCCAGTGGCGGATCGGAACGGCGTTGGGCAAGGAAGGCCCGCTGGGCTGCGTATCCTGCCACTCCGAACACGAAGGGCAAGTGCGCACGGCAGCGGGCGGCGAGGCGTTCTGTTCGGATTGCCATGACAAGCTGGACACGCGGCTGACCGATACAAAGCTGGCCAATGCGCATGATTTCGGCAAGGCCCACCCGCAATTCCGCCCCGCCTATTTCGCCAGCTTCGGCGCGGCCCAGCCGGTGCGCGCCGCGCCGGGAGCCAAGCCGGTGGAACGCTCGGGTCTCAAATTCCCGCACGATGTCCACATGGATGCGCGCGGCGGCGCGGCGCGGATGGCGGTCAGCCTATCGCGATACGGCCAGCCGCTCGAATGCAAGGATTGCCACAGCCTGCAAGCCGACAAAATCGGGTTCAAGGAGGTCAAGATGGAGGATTCCTGCGAAGGTTGTCACTCGCTGGTATCGGGCCGTTCGGCGGGCGGCGGCTTCAGCAAGCTGCGCCACGGCGATGTGAAGGACTTGGCCGAAGACCTTGCCCGCATATCCTCCGGCCCTCGCGCGCCCGTTGCCCCGCGCCGCATCCGTCCGGGGCAGAGCGGCACCTATCGCGCCGATTTCGGGCGGCCTGTGCGCGCCTATATCGGGTTGTCGAACGCCCTATCGGCAGGCGGCATCTGCACCGAATGCCACCTGCCCACCCGCGGTCCGACAGGGCAGGCCGATCTCATGCCGGTCAACCTGCCTGATCGCTTCCTCACCAGCGGCTTCTTCAGCCATGACGCGCACAAAAAGGAAAAATGCACCGATTGCCACGCCGCCGACACCTCGAAGGCGGCAAGCGATCTGCTGATCCCCGATCTCAAAAGCTGCCGCGATTGCCACCTTGGGGCAACGGCTGTGAAGACCAAGACCATCGTGCCGTCCGATTGCGCGATGTGCCACGCCTATCACTTGCCCTCCGGGCAATGGCAGCCGAAAGGCTCCGCCCCGCACTACAAGCCGCCGCCTGTAAAAACCACAGTTGCAGCAATTGCAGCAAAGGCTAAACCATAGCGATGGGCGGGGGCGCATCTTCACTTGCCGATCGCGCGGTGCTGATCGCGCAGCTGACCGACATCCACGTCGGCTTCGCCCCTGATGACAAGCCGGAAGAGCTGAACCTCACGCGCTTTCGAGCCGTGCTCGACCGGCTGCTGCGTGGCCCCAATCGGCCAGATCTGCTCGTGCTGTCAGGCGACATCACGGATCACGGCGATGCGGAAAGTTTTGCCAAGGCAGCGGCACTGCTGGCGGACTGCCCCTGCCCGATCCTGCCGCTGGTGGGCAATCACGATAGCCGCGCCGGATTGCTGGCGGCCTTCCCGCAAGTGCAACCTGATGCGGACGGCTTCCTGCACTACGTGGTCGAGGCTGCGCCGGGGCTGCGGATCATCTGTCTCGATACGCTGGAGGATGGCCGCCACGGTGGGGCCTTCTGCCAGGCCCGCGCCGATTGGCTGGCAACGCGGCTGGCCGAAGCGCCCGATACGCCCACGCTGATCTTCATGCACCACCCGCCGATCATCGCCGGGATCGACTGGATGGACCCTGCTCCGGACGAGCAGTGGATCATCCGGCTGCGCGATGTGCTGGCGGGACAACATCAAGTGCAGGCAATCCATTGCGGACACCTGCACCGCCCGATCACAACGCGCTTTGCCGGGATACCGCTGGGCGTCACCCCCTCGGTCGCGCCACTGGTGGCGATGGAGCTTTCGGCGATCGACAAGAACTCACCCGATGATCGCGAACTGATCACCGCCGAACCGCCGGTTTACGCGCTGCACCGCTGGGACGGACAAAACCTTGTCACCCATTACGAAAGCGTGGGCGATTGGCCGGTGCTGGCGCGTTTTCATGCGGGCCTGCAACCGATGATCGCAGGCATGTTCGCCGAGCGGGGTTAGTTCCCCGCATCCGCTCGCAGCACGCCCGGCGGTGCCACCCCGACCCAGCGGTTCATATCGACCGCGTCGCTGACCTTCCACGGCACGCCGCTGCGGGTCATGAACAATTGCTCCATCTCTTGCCGCGTAAAGGGCCGCGAGCCGAGTCTGCCGAACACCGCCATCTGTCCGCCGGTTTCGTCCACGGCGCGATCCCGGTCGAGACCCTTGGACAGCGCAATCGCTGGCGAAGGCGTTTTCGCCCATGCGATCATCTCCGGCACCGGCGCAGGCGAGAAACCGTAGAAATTACGCTGGCTATCCGGACTGGTGAGTTGCAGCACCTTCATCCCGTTGCGCCCGTCCGCCACGTAGGCGAATAGCGAGGCATTGGTGGTGCCGACGATCACATCCTCGGCATCGTTGAGGGTACCAGCCAGCGTCACTCTCTGGAAAACGCTCGGGCTGCGCGGGTTCTTCACATCAAGGATCACCAGACCATTGCCCTTGGCCGCGACATAGGCATAGGTGCGCGCAATATACATCCGCCGCGCATCGACCAGCGGCACGGTGGCTTCGGGCACGGCAACCGGATCGCGCAGGGTGGTGACGTCGAACAGCTTCACCCCTTCGCTATCCGTCACCCACAGGTAACGGAACTGCACTGCCGAAGCGCGGGCATCGGCAAGCTCGCGCACGGCGGCGAGTTTGGGCATGTCGGGATCGGCCAGATCGACCACCACCAGGCCGCGTGCGGCGGTGATGTAAGCGACCTCACCCGCCAGTGTGATATGCTGCGCGCCGTTCAGCACCCCGCCGGGGTTCCATGCGTCGGAACCGTCGCCGAAGGTCTTGCGGCTCAGCTTGTTGTTGCGGAATTCGCCGTCTGCCAACGTGTTGACGTTGACGAGGATCAGCCCTTCGACCGCGTCCGTCACCACCGCATAATTGTAGATCGGCAGGAACGGCTGTTCCTGATTGATTTCGCGCAGTTCGGGCGTGCTGCGCGTCGGCGCAATCGGCTGGTTGGTGGGCAGCGCCATGCAGGTGGCATTGGCGGTCTTCACATGCGTATCATGGCCCAGCGGCGAGAACGGCCCCTTCAGGATGCGTTCCGATGTGCCCTTGTTGGCGATGCTCGCCACATCATAGGCGACAAAACCGCCCTTGCCCGCCGCCACGAACATATATTCGCCGCGCAGTTGCAGGCAGCCGACCCGGTCAGATGTGCCTTCGTTAATGTTGACGAATTCCTCGAACGGCTGGGTTTCTCCGCTGAGGTTCTTGTCGAAGGTCTTGCCCCGCACCCAGTTCTTCAGCTCGCGCCCGTTCTGGTCGACATGCAGCCCCCAGTAATCGGGATAGGCATAGCGGTGAAGGTAGGAACCGATCACCGCCTGCGGCTCATCATATTCGGTCACGCGGGTGGCCTGGAAGCCGCCCTCCAGCCCCGTCCATGCATTCATCCCGACAAAATTGACGTAGTTCGTGCCGAGCAGCAGCAGTTGGGCCATGATCGCGTTATTATCGTCTGCTGCGGAGAGGTGGCAATCGGTGCAGGTTTTGGTTTCGGTTTTCCTCACAGTATGCGGGAAATGCGGCGCGAAAGCCTGACTGGAAAAGCCGATGCTACTGATCGGCGGCTGCTGCACATAGATGCGTTCGCGGTTGATGTTGGTGGAGGACAGCACCAGCGCCGAGGATGACCGCACCGGCGCAACCTGATTGCCCTTGGTGGTCTGGTGCTTGCCCAGCTGGAACATCTCGTCTCGCGCCACCTGCGGGTTGTAGGTGGCGAAGTTTCTTGTCTCCCCGCCTTCGTAGCGGTGCGATTTGGTCTTCCAGTTGGCCTCGATTGGCAGGTGACACCCGCCGCAGCTGGTGGTCCATGAAAGGTGGCAGGTAAAGCACGCCATCTCCGGATCACGGTGGGCGCGGTCATCGCCCGCAATGCCAAGCCCGAATTCGAAATTGCCGGTTTCCGCGCCGTAACGGCTGACCAGTTTCGCCCGCGCCGCCTTGGCGTTGAATGTCGGCGTGGCGGGATCAACGCTGTCCTTGACAAGGCTCATCTCCCACTCAAGATCGGGATCGACGATCGAACGCTGCACCAGTTTGCGCCTGCCATCCGCGCCTTCCAGCCACTCGAACCGGCGCTTGCCATCGGGGTTGCGCAGCAGGGCGAGATTGTGGCCCTCGGGCGGAGCCGCAGGGCCACTGGTGCGCAGCGTGGGATAGGCATCGGGCGTGCCGTGGCAATCCTTGCAGGTGATCTCGATCGCATTGGCGACTTCGCCGTAAATCAGCCCGTTGCCGTGGCTGTCCTGTTCGAAATGGCAATCGGCGCACTGCATTCCGACCTCGGCGTGGATGTCCATCATGTGGACCGCCTTGCCGGGATTGGCTCCGGGTTCGACGAACTTGCCCTCGCCTTCCTTGCGCCATTTTTGCGGATCATCGGGGTCGACGATTTCGCCTTCGGCATCCAGCAGATTGCCTTCGCGGTCGCGCTTGAAAATGGCGCGGAAGTTCCAGCCGTGGCCGTGATAATCGGCGAACTGGGTGTCTTTCAGCGTCGGGTTGAGATCATAGACGTTGCGCAGGAAATCGAGATCGGCCCACTTGCCCTTGGGCGCTGCGCCTTCGGGATTGCGGTCGGTCACAGCGCGGACTTCGGCGGCGGTGGGGTATTTCTGCTTTTCCGGCCACATCGCGGGCGCATCGGATTCGTAATCCCACATGGTGTAGCCAAGGAAGGAATTCAGGAAAATGTTGGGCTGGTGCATGTGGCAGTTCATGCACTGGCTGGTGGGTATGGCGCGGGTGAACACGTGCTGGAGCGGGTGGCCCTTTTCCTTCTGCTTGCCGTTGAAGGTCAGCGTGTCATCCGCGCGTTTGCCGGGGCCGGCGCCATCGCCGTGGTCGTCATGGCCCGGTTGCTTGACTGCGCCGTGACCGCCCTTTTTGCTCTTCTTGCCGCCATACCCGGCCGCTTCCTCGATCTTCTCCGCAATGGTCGGGTCGGCAGTGATGGTCTGCCCGTCGCGCCCGTATTGCGCGTAGGTGAGCGAGTGGCGCGGTTCGCGGTCGTTGGCGTAGACCACGTGGCAGCTCGCGCAGCCCGAATGGCGGTAATCGCCCGGCTGATCATTCGTCCCCATGAACCATGTGAAGGGATCATTCAGGCGGGTCTTGTGGATATTGAGAGCGGGAATCGCCACGCGCAGGCCAGTGCCGGGGCCGCGATTGGATTGCTTCAGGTCGGGCCGCCCCGGCTCCTCCAGCCGCTGGATCTGGCCGGTCGGGTTGGGGATACCGATTTCGGGAAACTGCGAATTGATCGTGCGTCCGCCGCGTTCGAACACGCGAAACACATCACCGGGCGGGATCACATGCCAGGTCGGCAGCGGATACATTTCGGCCAGCACGCCGCGCGCAACCTGATCCTCCGAAAGTGCGCCTCCTGGCCCTGCGCCGGGCGAGGTGATCTTGGCGGGCAGGCCTTCGCGGGTATAGGCTTCGCCCAACAGGTAATTCTTGAACGGCAGGATGCCGTTATTGTAGCTCGCCCCGCCCCACAGCATCGCGCCCGATGCCATGATCGATCGTTCCGCCGCCTCGATCGCGCCGATATGACACGCCCCGCAGGCATCGCGCGCCACGCGGTAATCGGACGGGTTTACGAACTTCACGAACTCCGGCGCTTCCTTGTTGAGCAACGCGTAAGACCGTTTCGGATTGGCCGACGAAGGAAAATGCCAGCTGTCGGGATATTTCGGCAGCACGTGCGCACGGTCGCGCGCGGCGACGTAATCGGGGTGATCGTGCGGCAATTCGGAGTTGCCCTTCACCCCCGCGTTGCCGCCGTGGCAATCGGTGCAACCCAGCCGCACCGCTGGCGAGAGGTGCATGGTCGGCGCGTCGGTCTTCACGTGGCAGGTGTTGCAGCCTTCGGATTTCGCCTCCATTTCCGCTACTGATTGCCGCTGCGGCGCGGGCGGGGCAAAGACTGCAGCGTAATCGCGTTTGACCGGCTTTTCCTTATCCGCCGCCTGTGTATCGCGGGCGAACATCAGGGCGGCCAGCAGCAGCGCCGCCAGCAGCAGCACCGCATTCCGGATCAAGGGGTGGTTCAGCGCGCGCATCAGTAGGTCAGCACCACATTGGCGAGGATCGAGACAAACTCCTGCCCGCCGCCGCGTGCGGTGAACAGGTCACGGAAACCCCTGCCCGCCAGCAATGTCGCTGCAGACAGGCGGAAGACGAGGTTCTGGTTGGCCTTCGGCCGCCAGATCGCGGCGGCGGAAAGGTCAAAGCCGATCTCCTTGGGGATCGACCCCTCGTTGCGCAGCACTTGCAAGGTCGCGGTATCTTCAAACCACAGATGGTTGGCGTTGGCTGACAGGCGGAATTGCGGCGTCAGATCGAAATCCGCCCCCGCCCCCAGCAGCATCAGGCCGGGGTTGTTGAAATTGCTCTGCCCCTGTTCCTTGGAACTGCGCAGCGAATTGAGGATACCGTTGCGCCCGTTCACCGCGACCGCACGGCCTCCGCCCGCAAAGGGGATGGTCTGGCGGATCCAGTAGGATGTATCCGCACCTGCGAATATCGGGTTCTCGAAAATGGCATCGAACCCGCTTTCGGTGTCGTCATAGGGATCGCTATCACCACTGGAATAGGCGGCTGACAGCCGGAAACGCATCCAATCGCGGTCATAGCTGGCTTCCAACGCAGCGAACTGGGCGTTGATATTGGCCGGGCGGTCGGTGAAGAAGCTGTTCCGGTCCTCCCCCAGCGCCCAGTAGAAACTGCCCGTCAAATTCACCCGTCCGATCCGGCCATCGGCATTGTAGCCGAGATAGACGACATCATACTCGCGCCCCCGCAGCGTCCCCAGCAGCGCCGGGCGCACCGGGAAGCCGTTGGTGTCGATCTGGATGTCGTTCGCCTCGCGGTTCATGTTGTAGACCACGGTGATCTGGCTGGTCAGCGCCGGAATCAGGAAGTCCTGACGATAGGCATTGGCGACGAACACGAAATCATCACGCGGGCTGCGCAGGATCGCGTTCAGCCCGCTATTTGTGTCCTTCTCCAGCCGCCAAAACGCGGCCAAATTGAACTGGAAGCGGTTGTTGTCTCGCGATCCGAACAGGCGCACGCCGAGCTGCTGGTCGTTGAACAGGAACCCGCGGAAATCGGACTGGAACGGCTGGATGCCGGCGCGGATCGAAATGAAATCGAACCGGTCATTATCGAACTGGCTGAAGTGGTAATCGACGAAGGCTTCCTGCACCCCGAGGAATTGGTCGAGCCGGTGGCTGGGCCGCGATGGTTCGACAAACAGCACGCGGCGTTCGGGCACATCGACGTAGTTGACGTTATAGGCCAGCGTCACGCGATATTCGACCGTCGGCGGCTTGAAGGTGGTCGATCCCTTCAGCAGCGCAAAACCGGCGATGAAGGTCTGGCTGAAGACCTGTGAAAAGTCGTTCCCGAATACGTCGTTGCGGTCAGGGTCTTCGGTGGTTTGCACCCCCACGGGGATGGGGAAGGTGCGCGGTTCGTACACGCTGTCAGAAATCAGGTTGGCGACAAAGAACCAATCGTCTTCCTTGATCGGCAACCACGGCACCTTGGCGCGGTTGATCGGGCGATCGCCCTTGTAGGTGTTCTGGTTATAGGGATCGAGCAGGCTCTCCTTCACCAGACCGAGGCTCTCGATCAAACGCCAGCGATCGGGGATCGGCAGCTGGTCGGTCGGGAAGGCTTGCGGCGGCGGAGCGCGGATCGCGCCTTCATTGTTCTGCTCGATCCGTTCGGGCAGTGGGGCCGTGTAGCCGGAGCGTTCGCGGCCTTCGATAATGCCGGGATCGACCGGGGGTTCGCCTTGTTCCCAATCCCCTGGCGGAGGCGGGGGCGGCGCTGCATCATCTGGCGGAGGCGGCACGGCTTGCACCATCAGGGCGGCAGGTATGGCGAGCCAGACTGCCACTACAGCCCCTCGCACACGTTTTGCGCATTGCTGCCAATGAACGGCGCAAAGGGACAATTGACATAGCGCAGCCGCACCTGACGGTTGCCAACCTGCACCACGATCCGGTCTGCACGGCTGGCAGGCGCGGCGTTAGCCAGCCCGCCACCTGCACGCGATGCGCCATTGTTCAGGCCCAGGAAGCTGATCATGTCGTCTTGATCGATCCCGTCGCCCGAAACGCCGATCCCGCCGACGAGCTGGCCATTGCGGTAAATGGGCACGGAACCGGGAAATATCTGGATGCCGTTATCCAGCCGCGTGGCCCTCGCCGTCACCTGCGGCAGGCCGGTGCAGCTTCGCGGTGTATCTGTGCCGCTCGCCCCGGTGACGAAGCCCAGATGCTGCGCCAGATTACCCACGATCAGCGCACTTTGCAGTCCGGTCGAAAACGGGTTGAACTGCGCAATCGGGCGCGACAGCGGGCCGTTGGGCTGCCCCACCTCGCCATCGGGAAAATAGGGCCGCGACAGGTTGCCGCCCGCGCGATCGGAAAAGGCGAAGCTGCCGGTCAGCGCTTGTGGATCGCCCAGAAAGGTTCGCGTGCGGGCCACGAATTGCGCCACTTCGCCGCCGGTCGCCAGCAGTTCATTCGCGGCAAAGCTGCCAGAGAAGAAATTGGCGGTGCGCGCTTTCTGCAGGGACACGTCGATCCCGAAGATTGGCGCATCGGGGGATCGCACGATGCCCAGCACCTGCCCCCGCGTATCGACAAGGCTGATCGTCACCTGCGCGCGGCTATCCAGTGGCTGGCGAATTTGGGCGCGGGCGCGGCTCATCACGGTGAAGGCTTCTTCAAGGATCACGCGGGCTTCTGCCGCAGTGATCGGCGCGGAAACATCAGCCGCGTCTGTTGCTGCGCGCACCGGAAAACGGTTCGCCCCCGCACCGTTGGTCAAAACGAAAGCATCGCGGTTGGCGAATTCAGTCGTTGTCGATGCCCGGATGCCCGAAGCCTCGGTGCCATAGGCCGCGCCCGCCAGCAGCGCGGTGCCCATATAGTAACCGGTCACTGGCACCAGCGCCCCTGCGGTTCCGGCAAAGCTGGCGCCTGCCACTGCGCCGACCTGCGGATAATCAATGTCGGTATAGCGCAGCGACGTGCCGTCCGCAGTGATCCGGTCAGCGCGAATAGCGACAGGGGCCTCGAACCCTACCGTGCCCGCCAGCGCTATCGCCTCGTCCACGTCGCCATCACGGTCGAGCACGTTGGGATCGAAGCCGTAAACCCCGTCGGCAATTACCCCCACCCCGCCGATCACCACACCATCGCGATAGAGTGGAAAGCCGCCCGGATCAGCCGCCAGGCCGAGCGGAGAACGCTTCGGCCCGATGAAACCATCACTGGCGCGGGCGGCCAGATCGGAACAGGGCAGTTGGCTGAACTGCACGCCGAACAACGGCCCGCTTTCCAGCCCTGCGGTGGTTGGCGCAGGCGGGAAATGTTCCTGAACGATCATGCTTGCTGTACGGGAGGAAAAAGCATTGCCGCCGCTGGAAAGATAGGCCCCGGTGATCGCCTTGGCGATGGCAGCGCCCGCAGCGGGAATCGTCAATCCCTGCGCATCGCGGCTGGTGCCATCGGGCGCAGCAGGAATTCGGGCAGTCGCTGCCGCACCCGGCATGGCGAACACGCCAAGCACATTGCCCACCCGATCCGTCACCGCGATGGTCGCGGCAAGATTGCGGCTGCGCGCTTCGGCAGCGGCCTGCGCAATGATGGTGCCGACATCGGCGCTCGAAAGGCTTGTCGCAGGCGGCACGGAATAGACATTGCCCGCTGGTGGCGGAGGCGGCGGAGTGGTGCCGCCGCCGGTCGCGCCGCCATTGCTGGAGGGGCTGTCTTCCCCCCCGCAGGCCGCCAGCAGCAGCGCGGCGGTGGCAATCCCAAATGTCCCCCACCGGCGCAGCATTATTGCAACCTGCCGATCGCGCCCGCTGCCGATTTCAGCGCGGTGCGGAAATCAGCCGGGCGGTAGGCGTTGGGTTCTTCCACCGCCTTGTATGCCCGCGCAATATCGCCGCGGATCCCGGCGGCCGCGCCCTGCGTCACCCGCCCCTGGCTGACCAGGGCGTTGAGCAACGTGTCCACCGCCATCACTGCCTGCACCGATCCGGCATAATCGGTAAAGCGCGGCGCTGTCGCCTCGCCCGCGATGATTGCGATCACGCGGAACGCGTCGGCATTGGCATAGGCGCGGGCTGACAATGCATCGGACAGCGCGCCCGCGCGGGCCGAAAGCGCCTGCGCAGCCGCCCGCGCATCGCCCGCCCCTTGACCCATAGCCTTATGGAAATCGCGGCTGGCGGATTGGAAGGCGCTGGCCTCCCCCGGCACCAGCGCGCCCGCCACAGCGGAAAGCATGATGATGTTCTCGTCATTGAAAGGCGGGTTGCCGAAGGGGATCGGCCTTGCAGGATTGGTCTCGAAGGTCAGCTTGCGCTGCGGGCCATCTGTGATGGTGCGGTGGCACGAGTGACAATCGTAGAAGGTGAACTGCGGAAACGCCCCTTCCAACGCGAATTTGGGCTGCGCGAAAAGCGTGGTGGCACGGCGCACCGCTTCTGCCTGCCCCACCGCCCAGAACCGCACCGCATTGGGCGCGGCCTTGCGGGCTGCGTAATCGCCATCAATGTTATGGTGCTGCTGGAGCGCGCTGAACAGATCGAGCTCGAAAGCGATGCGCGGGTGACCGGCGGCCATCATGGAGTGGGTGACGAACTGCCCCGGCTTGGACGAGCCAAAGTGGCAATCAAGACAGACATTGGCCCGCGCCTTGGGATTATCGAGCGGCACGAGGCCTGCCGCGATGTTCGATGCATGGGTGGCGGGCAGCGCATAATGTTCGGCCAGCCAGCTTCCGCCCGAAGGCCCGTGGCAGCTTTCGCAGCCGACCCCGTCGGTCAGCGTGAACTTTGCCCCCCGCTGGCCCGCAGGCGCATAGGTGGAATGACAGCCGAGACAGGCGGGGGCCGATGTCGCACTGCCGAGGCCAAGGCTCGCGGCGATCTGCTGCCCGCGCCGTCCACCAAGCACCGCATAGGCGCGGCTGTGCGCGCCGCCGGAGGACGAAGGCTCCTGCCAGGTCGCGATTTCATCCTGCCGCACCACCGCGCCATTGCCCTCGGCGCGGCCATGGCAGGTCGATCCGGCGCAGCTCGCCACACCTTCGAAAGTGGGGTTACCGATGGCTACTGAAGCCGGATAAAGCGCGGCAAGACCCAGCACGGCGAGCACACGAACGGCTTGCGGCCGGTGTGCCAGCCCCCCGATCAACCTTGCCCAAAGTCGCGTCATCCCGTCCCCCCGGAGATGCTAGCCTGCCAGTACCGTGCCGCGCCCCGATCAGGGCTACCACCGGGTCAGGCCCGGCGCTTGTAACCTTGCGTCAGGACTGCGCGTCCTGCGGGCCGATTCCACCCGTCCTCCGGCCCGGCACCCTTGTCCCAAGCCTGCGGCAAGGATGCAACCGGCAATCGGCCAAATCCGGGCAAATCAGCCGCCGTTGGCCTCAGCCGAGGCTTCGAGGCTGCTGGCGAGCGTTTCCAGCTGCACCGCGCAACCCTTGTCAATCAGCGCTTCGGCCAGCATGTCCGGCGCTTCGTAATCCTCGCCCAACAAAACGAATTTCACGATGCTGGTCGAACTATCGGGCGCGCTGATGACGAAGCTGTCGCCATCGGCAATCGGCACGCGCGCCGGATCGAGCGCGGCGACGGTTACGGTGTCATCGAAGGTGACTTCGGCAAGCGGCAGCGCGGCAGTCGGCTTGCCGATCAGATAGGTGCTGGTGCCGTCTGTCCCCGGGCGCCACAGACGCACGGTCGCAAGGTCGTACAGGCAAATCGTGCCTGAACGGGTGACATCGACATACCACAGGCTGGGGTTGGTAGGATTGCCCTCCGGCTCGCCGCGCACCGCCCCGGTGCGCACGCGGGTGGCGGCACGTTTGCGGGTGAGCGAGGCAAAACGGTCAGCCGCCACCTGCGGGCGGTCACCGACGCGAAACGTGCCCGCGCCCTTGATCACGCGGGTGCCGTCAGCGGTGAGCACTGTCACCACATCGCCCGCCTTCAGCGTGATCGAGGCACTGTCATCGACTTTGGTGCCGACCGGATACTTGGTCGATGACGGGCCGGTGGATTTTACCACCACCCCGGCCATGGCAGCCACCGGCAAAGCCAGCGCCGTGCCCGCCAGCGCAAGCGCCGCAAGCCGCGAAGCGAATTTATCCAAGAACATAGGTTCCTCCCTCATCAAGAGCATCGATGCGCCGGGCAAGATTGCCTAGCGCTAAATCTTCCGGGTGGCGATCCGCGACTGTCTGCACCAGCCGCGCGGCCGCCGTCTGATCAATCGTCACCATTGCCAGCGCCTGCGCCAGTACCGCCTTGTCCTCCGCCGGGAAATCGGGCGCGGGTTCAAACAGATCGACCGCGCGCGCCCGGCCCCTCAGCCGCACCCGACCCATAGGCCGCCACCATTCGAGGCCCGAAGCCTCGGCAAATTCGCTGCTCGCCATCACCGCGGAATCGAGCGCCTTGTTGGCCGCTTCCAATCGCGCGGCGGTGTTCATCGAGTCGCCCAGCGCAGTGTACTGTATGCGGGTCGCGCCGCCAAAATTGCCGATCACCGCCTCGCCATAGTGCAGACCCACGCGGGTCTTGCCGATCAGCGGCAGGTTGGCATCCATCGCCGCGACCTCGCGCCGGAACGCCTCTCCCGCCTGCCACATCGCGTAGCCTGCTTTCGCCGCACGCGTGCCATCATCTGCTCGCGATATCGGCGCGCCCCAGAAGGCCACCACCGCATCGCCCACGAACTTGTCGATTACCCCGCCATGATCGAGCACCACCTGGCTGAGCAAATCGAGATAGCGGTTAAGCAGCTTGGCGACCATCTCCGGCGCAATTGCGTGGCTCATCTTGGTAAAGCCCTCAAGGTCGCTGAACAGCACGAAGATTTCGCGCTTCTCGCCGCCCAGGTTGAGCAGTTCTGGTTTCTCGATGATCGCCTGCGCAATATCGCGGGGGATGTACTTGCCGAGCGCCCCGGTAGCGAAATTGCGCCGCACCGCGCCCGATGCGCGCGCTGTCGAGGTGACGGCAGTGAAGACAAGGATCCAGCCGACCAGCCCGCCCACCGCTGGCAATCCGTAGGTATCGACATTCTGGAACTGCAGCATAAACGGCGTGCCCTGAAAGAACACCAGTTGCGCCATGCCGAGCATCGCCAGCCGCCGCGCAGGCCATTCGAGAAGCGCGGTGACTATGCCGGCAAGTATCGCCACAACCGCCATGATCCAAATCACCCAGTCCGGAATCGGAGTAAGGACGCGGTCATCCAGCATCTGTGCGATGATTTCTGCATGAACGCTGATCCCGGCAGGCACTTCGCCATTGATCGAGGTGAATGTCGTCTCGACCCGATCATAATCGACGATATCGCCGCCGATCAGGATATATTTGCCGGAATATTGCTCCTTGAGGAAGGGCAGGATTTCTGGATCGGGATCGACGAAAAGATCGATCTGGGCTGGAGGGAACAGCACCGAATTCTGGAATTTGGGGCGCCGGTAATCGATCGCGCCCTCGTAACCGGAAAAGGCGGTCGCCCGCTCGCCCGCTTCGCCCAGCATCACACGCCCGAGCAGCGGCGGCAAGCCTTCATGGATGTCGGGCCAAAGCCGGGTCGCGCCAAAGGTATTGTCGAGCCGGATGCTCGCTGGCTGCGCTTTGCTGCCCTTGAGCCGCGCCATGAACGCTTCGAGGAACTGCTGCTGTTCATACTCGATGTCGTCGGGGTTGGTCGCCTTGGCGGCATAGGCGATCGCGACCGGGGTCTTCATCGACCGCAGCGTGGCGATCAGTTCCTCGTCCTCGTCCTGTGGTTGATCGAACAGGATGTCGATCCCGATCGCCTTGGGCTCGAAAGTATCGAGCGTCCGCAATGTCTTGGCCAGCAGACCGCGATCCAGCGGCGAGCGTTTGCGCGCGGCAATCAGGGTCTGGTCGGTGTAGACCACCAGCACCACGCGCTTGTCTTCCTCGACCAGATCGGCGGAATAATAGGCCCTGAGGTCATAGAACGCGCGCTCGGCCTCGCTGGTGAGCGGGGTGGGCTCCTCACCGTCGGGCAGCACCCAGCTGTAGCGGGCGACGAACAGCGCCACGCATATGAGAAGAACGGTCAGGCCCAGCTGAGCTGGGCCAGCTTCGCGCAGGTTGCGCCAGCCGCGCCTGATCCAGCCGAATGCCGGCGGGCGGGTATCGGGATCGGTCACTTATCCGCCCCTGCCAGCCTCAGCGCGAAAGGCGCGCCGCGCCGTCGCCGACCACGGCAAAGGCCGACCAGTAGAACGGGTGCGATGTTTGCGCATCGTCCATCAGCGCCGTTTGCGATGCCTTGAGCGCGCCTGCGGTCACCTGCCCGTCACCCGCAAACAACCCTCCGATCAGTCGCCCGGTGGCATCGAAATCATCAGGCACCGGCCAGTGGCTCGCCAGCACGGTGCGTCCGCCTGCGCCAACGAAGGCGCGCACAAGCCCGTCCAGCGCGAATTCGCCGCCGCCGGTCACGCCTGCCTCGCGGGTCGCGCCCAGCGTGGCGCTGCCCGCAGTGTCGCAGGCCGAAAGGATCACCAGATCGGCATCGATGCGCAGCCCGAAAATCTCGGCAAAGCTCAGCAGCCCGTCAGACCCCTCGCCCACATCGAAGCTGGTCAGCAGCGCGGGGCGCGGCGGACATTCGGGGCGCGGAGCGGTAACAAGGCCATGCGTGGCAAAGTGCAGGATACGGTATTCGGCAAGATCGCCGAGATTCTGGATCGCAGTGTCGGTAAAGGCAGTGCCGGTCAGCACCTCGGCCGTCGCGCCAAACCGGCTGGCCGCCTGCCGCAGTTCATCCGCCTTGACCGGATTGGCCCAGATATTGGGTGACCACTGGCACCTGTCGCCCGCCTCCAACGCCGCGCGCGTGCGCGCCGCTGCCGGTGAAGCCACTCCGATCGGCGCGTTTTCGCCAAGGCCGAGATAGGCCCGCGTGCCATTCGAAGGCCGGGCGGCGCGCACATCTCGGAATGCCGATGCCGCAACCGATGTGCTGATCTGCGCCGATCGCCCCAGCCATGCCATGCCGCGGAAATCATATTCGTCCGCATTCCTGCCCGCCATGCGCGCCTGATAGGCGGCGACGCTGGCATCATCGATGACCAGCAGGTTGATCGGCAGCTTCAGCAGCGCGCCATCGGGTTCGAACACGATGTGGCGCGCCTGCGGCAACCGGTCAGCAACCGGCGCGAATAGTCGCACATACAATTCCCTGGCCCGCACCACGTCGAACGGATAGGTCAGCACCTGCCCGCCTTCGACCACCGCGATGCTTTCGCGGATCTGGCTGACAAGGCTTTCGAGCTGCGCCGGGGTCGTATCGGCCCGCCATGCGGTTGCCGCCTCGCGGGTGGCATAGACAACGTAGGCATCGCTATCGAGGGTCACCAGCTTCACATATGCTTCGTCCTCAGCCAGAATGGCCTGCAATTCCGGCAGGGTAATCGCATTGCCCGATACTGCCCGATAGCGCGGGTAAGTCGCCAGCTTGTCGAGCACTTCGGCCTGTTGCTGCTGCAATTGTTCAAGCCGTGTGCGGCGTTCGGCAATCAGCGCTGCCTGCCGGTCGCCCACTTCGGGTACGGCTTCGAGTTCCAGCACCGATACCCGCAACTGTTCGATCCCGCGCGCCAGATTGGTGGCGGTGCGGAACAGCTGCGAGGCTTCGTCACTGCCGCCCGATAGTTCGCGGGCGAGCGCGGCCTGCGTCTGGGCCAGACCGGGGCGGCTGAGCAATTGGCTGGCCGCGAACAGATCAGATGCAGCCGCACTGCTGTTGCCAGCGGTAAGCAGCGCGAAATAGGGCGTCATCAACCCGCGCAGCGACGGCATGGCCTGCCCGTCGGCAGTGGCGATGATATCGCGATACAGCGTCAGCGCTTCGTCCTGCTGCCCGTTGCGGGCGTAGAACCCCGCCAGCTGCGCGCGGGCGCTGCCCAGCGCGGGCGAGCCGGGATAGGTCACCTCCAGCAGGCTGATCGCCTGATCGTGCAGACCTTTCGCGGCTGTTGGATCGCCGCTGCGCTCAGCAGCTTCGGCCAACTCGCCCAGCACTTGCGCGCGCAGCCACACAACCGAAACCACCCGCCCGCCGCGCACTTCGCCAAAGGCCGTCTCGGCAGAGCGCAGCAGGCTTACCGCCTCGCCGCTGCGACCCAGCTGGCGCAGCGCAGCGGCTTTCAGATAAGCGTGCTGACCATCGAGCAAGCGCGCACGTTCGAGCGGGGTCAGACTGAGCGAAAATTCACCGGTGATCCGTCCACTTTCGCTCGCCAGCTGTCCGGCTAGCGCGGGGCCGATCTGCAAGGAACGGATTGCATCGCCATCGGCAAATTCGGTGGCGAGCGGGGTATCGAGGATCGCCAGTGCGCGGGGCGCCTTGCGCTGGTTCAGCGCGTCCATCGCTTCGAAATTGCGTTGAAGGCGCGCCAGCAACGGGCTGGTCGCCCCGACATTGCGGCTTTCGGCAAACAGGCGACGACTTTCGGCGAAATTGCCGAGATTGGACTGCTGCAACGCCTCGTTCAGTCGTGCTTCGGCGGCTCCTGCCCCGACCAGCGCGGCCGAGGATGCCGCGAAAAACTCCGCCGCTTCAGCGAAGTTGCCGGCATTGCCGCGGCGATAGGCCTCGACCAGCGCCTGATCGGCGGAAATCGCTTCAGCCTGCTGGCGGGCGAAGGCCAGCGCATCGGTGGTGCTGGTGAGCGGAATTTCCACCTTGCCCGGCACCACTTCATCACTGGCGAGCGAGGCCACGCCCAATTCCAGCGCCTTGCCATAGGCGGCCAGACCGCTCGCGGCAAAGACCCGGTCGCCGCGCGATCCGATCAGCACATCGGTGCGCAGGATACTGTCAGGACGCGAGCATGACAGGCGGCGGGCAGCGGGAAGCCCGGCCACGCCGCCTTGTGATGGCTCAGCATCGCCGCAGGTCGCCCCCGCACCGGCAAAGCGAGCGGGCGCTGCGGCATCAGCTGCGCCCTTTATCACCCACAGCGTGCCCACCGGCGCGGCCGCATCGCGGCAGATGATCGAGTAGCGCCGGTCAAACAGTCCTGCCCCCGGTTCGGGCGCAAGGATCTGCGCTTCGCACAATCCATTGCTGCCGATCGGAAAAGTATCGCGCAGGCTGAGGCTGACCTCGCCGCCCGTGCGCGCTGTTGCGGGCATTACTGGCAGGATGGTGGCCGCCAGCGACAACGCAGCGACGGCACAAAAGGCGTTGCGATAGCGGATCGTCATCTCACTTGCCTCCTGCAGGCGGTGTTGGCGTGGTGCCATACAGCGTGGCATCGCCGCCGCTGGTGACCGGGTCGTCGAGCAACGGGTCTTCGCTGATCAGCGGCGCATCGGGATCTTCCGGGAAGTCGACACCGAAGCGTTCCTCCTCCTCGCCCTCGACTGCGGGCTGGACGCTGTCGATCAGAACCGGGCGTTCGAAAACCTCCGGATTGTTGGTCTGCACCGGCGTCTCCACCCGCGATGGCGGCGGCGGCGGCGGCGGCGGTGGCGGCGGCGGCGGCGGCGGCGGCGGCGGCGGTGGCGGC
This sequence comes from Porphyrobacter sp. AAP60, assembly GCF_001296025.1. GTDB lineage: Bacteria > Pseudomonadota > Alphaproteobacteria > Sphingomonadales > Sphingomonadaceae > Erythrobacter. The sequence continues at coordinate 71,891 of NZ_LJHV01000021.1, forward strand.
GGTGGC
>NZ_LJHV01000022.1 GCF_001296025.1 Porphyrobacter sp. AAP60
CGAATTCAGATCGAGCACGAAGCCGGGGCCATTGGGGCTGATCCCCACCCCGCCAATGCGGCCCACGATCAGCGGCAGCGGAAAGGCGATGTAATCATTCGATCCGGCATAGCTTGGCACCATTGCAGCGCCCAGACCAATGGTCGCCCAGGTTTCATCGAAAACCGGCTTGGCGAAGGCGGAAGAAGGCGGGGCGCCAGCGGGCCGGGGGTCAGATCCGGGGGCAGATTGGGGATCAGTTTGCACGCTCGCTTCTGCCTCCGCAGCGGCAGCATCGCCCTCCCCTTCCGATGCAAAGGCAGGGGCGGTGCAACTGGCAGCCAGTGCGAGCGAGGCAAGGGCGAAGCGTAGGGGCAAGGTTCAATCCTCGGGAACGGGCATGGGATACGAAGTGCGAGGGGCAAACGCCTGCACGCCTTATTGTTTCCGCGTGATGTTGCAACATTCTTTGCTGCATTCATCCTCGTGGGATCATTGCCCATCGGCGCGCCCTGTCCTAGGGCCGTAGTTGCATGGTCGACTCAGCCCGGAATCCCGAAAAATCCTCTGCCGTTCCGCATGATGTTGTCATCGTCGGCGGCGGACTTGCAGGCGGGCTGATCGCGCTGGCGCTGCACCGCCACGCGCCCGATTGCCGCTTCGTGGTGGTCGAGGCCGGGCGCACGCTGGGCGGCCACCACCGCTGGAGCTGGTTCGAAACCGATATCCGCGCCGGTGCGCGCAAGTTGATGGAAGGTTTTGCGCTCAATGGCTGGGATGAAGGCTATGACATCACCTTCCCCGGCCTTGGCCGCACTTTGCCGACGGCCTATCGCTCGCTCGCCAGCGCCGAGTTTCACCGGGCGCTGACAGAGGAATTGCCGGCTGATCGCGTGCTGTTGAATACCAAGGCGGCGGCACTTGATGCGGGCGGCGTGACGCTGGCCGATGGCACGCGGCTGGCGGCGCGGCGCGTGATCGATTGCCGCCCGTTCAAGGCTTCGCCAGCACTGTCTGGCGGTTGGCAGGTGTTCCTTGGCCAGCAGTTCCGTTGCCAGACGCCCCACGGCCTCACCCGCCCGGTGATCATGGATGCCAGCGTCGATCAGGTCGCCCCGCACGGCAATGGCGCAGCCTATCGCTTCGTTTATGTCCTGCCGCTGTCACCCACCGATGTGTTCATCGAAGACACCTATTACGCCGATCAGCCCAAGATGGACGCCGAAGTGCTGAAAGGCCGTGTGGCAGAATATGCCCATCGCAACGGGTGGAAAGGCGATATCGTCGATCAGGAGGCGGGCATTCTGCCGGTGATTTCGGGCGGGGATTTCAAGGCAGCGCTGGCCGAAGTGGCGATCCCCGGCGTGGCGCTGGCAGGCGCACGCGGCGGCTTTTCACACCCGCTGACCAGTTACACCCTGCCTTTCGCAGTCGATAATGCGCTGGCGATCGCGCACCTGATTGCATCCCGCCCCGATCTTTCGGGCACCGAACTTGCCGCCTTCTGCCAGCGCCGCGCCAAACGCCACTGGCGCTCCACCGCCTATTACCGGATGCTCAGCCGGATGCTGTTCGAAGCGGCCGAACCGCACAAGCGGGTGGTGGTGTTCGAACATTTCTATGCGCTGCGCGGCGCCTTGGTCGAACGGTTCTATGCGGGCAGGTCCACCTGGCCTGACCGGCTGCGCATCCTGACGGGCAAGCCGCCCGTAGCTATCCCGCGCGCGATCCGTGCGCTATTCTCATCAGGGAAGCCCCTGGACACCAAGCCTCTCAATATGGAGACTCCGGCATGAACGCCGACGTGAAGATCAACCTTGGCACCCCGTCCGGCGCGAAAGGGGTCAACCCCGCCCTGGCCGAACGTTATGCGGGCAAGACCGCCTGCGTGATCGGCGCAGGCTTTGGCGGCATGGCGCTGGCCGTGCGGCTGCAATCGGCAGGCATCGCCACCACCGTGATCGAAGGCCGCGACAAGCCGGGCGGCCGCGCCTATTTCTGGGAGCGGGACGGTTTCACCTTCGATGGCGGGCCGACGGTGATCACCGATCCGCCCTGCCTCAAGGAATTGTGGGAACTGACCGGCCACGACATCGCCGAAGATGTCGAGCTGATGAAGGTCATGCCGTTCTACCGCCTCAACTGGCCCGATGGGACCAACTTCGAATATTCGAACGACGAAGAACAGCTCAACGCCGAAATCGCCAAGCTGAACCCGGCAGATGTGGCAGGATATGCCCGCTTCCTGGAATATTCGGCGCGGGTTTACGAAGAAGGCTATCTGAAGCTCGGCACCAAGCCGTTCCTCGATTTCAAGTCGATGCTGAAGGCCGCGCCTGCCCTAATCAAGGAACAGGCGTGGCGTTCGGTCTACAGCATGGTCTCAAGCTACATCGAACACCCCAAGCTGCGCGAGGCTTTCAGCTTCCATTCGCTGCTGGTGGGCGGCAACCCGATGAACACATCATCGATCTATGCCCTGATCCACAAGCTGGAAAAGGACGGCGGCGTTTGGTGGGCGCGCGGCGGCACCAACCGGCTGATCGCGGGCATGGTGCGCCATTTCGAACGGCTCGGCGGCAAAATGATCGTCGGCGATCCGGCGGTGCAGGTGCATACGCTGGGCACCAAGGCGACCGAGGTGGAAACCCAAAGCGGCTTCAAGCAGCGCTTTGATGCCGTGGCCAGCAATGCCGACATCATGCACTCGTATAAAGACCTGCTGTCGGGCAGCGAACGCGGGAAGAAGGTCGCCAAGTCGCTGAACCGCAAGAGCTTCAGCCCGTCGCTGTTCGTGGTGCATTTCGGGCTGGAGGGCACCTGGCCCGGCATCCCGCACCACATGATCCTGTTCGCCAAGCGCTACAAAGGCCTGCTCGACGACATCTACAAGAACGGCGTGGTGCCCGAAGATTTCGCCATCTACCTCCACCACCCGACCGTGACCGATCCCAGCATGGCGCCCGAGGGCAAAAGCACGTTCTACGCGCTCGTCCCCGTCAGCCACATGGGCAAGATGCCGATTGATTGGGACGAGGTTGGCCCCAAGCTGGAAAAGATGATCCTTGATGAGCTGGAACGGCGGTTGATCCCCGATATCCACAGCAGGATCGTCACCAAGTTCAGCTATGCGCCCAAGGACTTCAAGCAGGATCTGAACGCCCACATGGGCAGCGCCTTCAGCCTTGAACCCGTGCTGTGGCAAAGCGCCTACCTGCGCGGGCACAACCGCGACGATGTGATCGACAATTACTACCTCGTCGGCGCGGGTACCCATCCGGGCGCAGGCATCCCCGGCGTGGTCGGCAGCGCGAAAGCGACCGCCGGGCTGATGCTGGAGGATCTCGCCGTCAGGGTCAGCGCATGATCGCGGCTCTGCTGGCACTGGCGGGGGTGGTGACCGATCTCGGCCCCTCGCCGCTGGCCGCCGAAGGGCACCAGTCCGGCTGGGAGGCAATCCCGGTCGACGACAAGGGCGAAGGCTGGATCGATACGGGCTGGCGCGACACGGCGGTGCTGGAAGGCCGCCCGATGGAACTGGTACTGCTGCGCATGAACCTGGAAGACAGTGACGGCCAACCGATGGTGTTCGATGCGATCATGGCGGTCGATTGCCCCGCGCAGACAATCGGCATGAAGGAAAGCTGGCTGTTCCTTTCGCGCTACGGCAACAATTTCCGTGCGCCGATCACCACGGTCACGATGGACTTTGCCGATAGCCCGCTCTCGATGGGCGATATGGCAATTCTGGGCCATGCCTGCACGGGAGCGAAGGCGGCACAATGAAACGACTGGCGGTTTATTGCGGTTCGGCCTCGCCCGAAGACCCGCGCTATATCCAGCTGGCCTATGATGTCGGCGCGGAACTGGCGCGGCGCGGCATCGGGCTTGTCTATGGCGGCGGCAAGCTGGGGCTGATGGGCGCAGTGGCCAAGGGCGCGAAGGATGCTGGCGGCGAAGTCATCGGCATCATCCCCGAAAGCCTTGTGCGCGCAGAGGTTGCCAATCTCGATTGCGATCAACTGATTACCGTCAGCGGGATGCACGAACGCAAGCAGAAGTTCACCGACCTTTCCGATGGCTTCGTGACGCTGCCCGGCGGGGTCGGTACGATGGACGAATTGTGGGAAGCGATGAGCTGGTCACAATTGGGCTATCACTCCGATCCGGTAGGTATCCTCAACGCATTTGGCTTCTATGACGATCTGCTGGCCTTCAACGCGAAGATGGCGGCGGTGGGCTTTGTGCGGCCTGCACACCAGAACATCCTGATCGCGGCGACTTCGATCCACGAACTGCTCGCCAAGATGGAGGCCTATCAGCCCCACACCCCGATCTTCCGCATGAAGGCCGAGGAACTGTAGGCTTGGGCATGGCGGTTGACCCAGCCACCCGCGCCGCGCTGGTCGAACATGCGCGGCTTTCGATCAAGCGCGGATCGCAGAGCTTTTCCGCCGCTGCGCGCCTGTTCGACAAGGAGACGCGCGAACGCGCATGGCTGCTTTATGCCTGGTGCCGCCGCGCCGATGACATTGCCGATAATCAGGAGATGGGCGGGGAATTGGGCGACCAGACCGATCTGGGTGAACGCCTCGCCCATATCCGCCGCCTGACCGCCCTCGCCTTCGCAGGGCAGCCGACCGGTGATCCGGCCTTCGATGCGCTGGGCGTGGTCGCCGCCGAAGTTGGCCTGACCCCGCAAATGGCAGAGGACGTGATCGCAGGCTTTCAACTGGACGCCGAGGACTGGCGCCCGCGCACGGAAGCCGACATGCTGCGCTATTGCTACCACGTGGCAGGGGCCGTGGGCGTGATGATGGCGGTGGTGATGGGGGTTGCGCCTGACGATCAGGAAACGCTCGACCGCGCGAACGACTTGGGCCTTGCCTTCCAACTATCGAACATCGCCCGCGATATTGTGGAAGATGACGCGGCGGGGCGGTGTTACCTGCCGGTCATGTGGCTGGTCGAACAGGATATCGAGCCGGGCCAGCACACCAAACCGCACCACCGGAAAGAACTCGCCGCGATGGCCGCCCGGTTGGTGGCACTGGTGGAAAAGCACGAGGCGGCGGCGCGGGTGGGCGCGGCAAAGCTGCCGTTCCGCAGCCGTTGGGCGGTGCTTTCCGCAGCACGGATCTACGGCGCAATCGGGCGCAAGGTCAGGAAGCGCGGTCCGGAGGCGTGGAAAACCCGCACCTATGTGCCGCGCGGCGAGAAAGCGCTGTATGGCGTGCGCGCGTTTCTTTCGGCGGCGATAAACCGCGAGAAGATGCCGGAAGGCGGGATCGACTGGGGTATTGCGGATTATCGGCCCCATTCCCCGCCCCGGGCTTGATCCGGGGCCCAGCTACCTTTGGCGGCAAGGAAAGAAGCGGGATCCCGGGTCAAGCCCGGGACGGGGTGATTGGAGACAGTTTCCTTTGCCGCGAAGCTGGACTAATCCGTCCCCATGAAAGCCATTCTCGCAATCACGGCTGCATTGCTCGCCGCGGCCCCGCTCGCCGCTGAGGAACAGAGCCCCGAACAGGCAGAGGTCATCGCCGCTGCCGACGCCTTTTTCGCCGCGCTGGGCAGCGATGACAAAACCGCGCTGGCGGGCGTCATGCACACCCAGGGCGTGATCTTCGTCCATAACCGGATGAACCCCGAAGCTCCGCGTGTTGACGCCGTGCCGGTCACCCATCATCTGGCGCGTTGGGCCAAAGGCACGCGCAAGGCCGACGAGGTGATGCATTACGAAGCCGTACTGGTAACGGGCGACATGGCGCAGGTTTGGGGGCCCTATTCCTTCTGGGCCGACTATGAACTGACGCATTGCGGGATCAATTCGCTGAGCATGGTCAAGACAGCAGGGGGCGTCTGGAAAGTCGCCAATACCAGTTTCACGATGGAACTGCCGAGCGAATGTGAGCGACTGGGCGTGCCGGGGTTCCCGGCGGACGCGGCGCGGGACGAGACACCATGATCACCAAACTCCTGATCGCCAATCGCGGCGAGATTGCCTGCCGCATTATCCGCACCGCCCGCGCGATGGGCGTGGCAACGGTTGCGGTCTATTCCGATGCCGATGCCAAGGCGCTGCATGTGCGCTCCGCCGACGAGAGCGTGCATATCGGCCCCTCGCCCGCTGCGGAGTCCTATCTGGTCGGCGCAAAGATCATCGCGGCGGCACAGCAGACGGGCGCTGATGCGATCCATCCGGGCTATGGCTTTCTGTCCGAGAACGCCGATTTCGCGCAAGACGTGATCGACGCTGGCCTGATCTGGGTCGGTCCCAAGCCTGCCAGCATCCGCGCGATGGGGCTGAAGGACGCGGCCAAGGCGCGGATGATCGAAGCGGGCGTTCCCGTCACCCCCGGCTATCTCGGCGCGGACCAATCGCTGGAGCGGCTGACCACAGAGGCAGACGCCATCGGCTACCCCGTCCTCATCAAGGCGGTCGCGGGCGGCGGCGGCAAGGGGATGCGCAAGGTCGACGCCCCAGCCGATTTCGCCGCCGCGCTGGAATCCTGCCGCCGCGAGGCCAAGGCCAGCTTCGGCAATGACGAAGTTCTGCTCGAAAAGTGGATCACCTCGCCCCGCCATATCGAGGTGCAGGTGTTCGGCGATAGCCACGGCAATGTCGTCCACCTGTTCGAACGTGACTGCTCGCTGCAGCGCCGCCACCAGAAGGTGATCGAGGAAGCCCCCGCCCCCGGCATGGACGCCGCCACCCGCGAGGCGATCTGCGCTGCCGCCGTGCGCGCCGCCAAGGCGACCCAATACGAGGGCGCGGGCACGATCGAATTCATCGCCGATGCCTCAGAAGGCCTGCGCGCCGACCGCATTTTCTTCATGGAGATGAACACCCGGCTTCAGGTCGAACACCCCGTCACCGAAGAAATCACCGGAGTCGATCTGGTCGAATGGCAGCTGCGCGTGGCGAGCGGCGAGCCGCTGCCGCTGGCGCAGGAGGAGCTGTCGATCAATGGCTGGGCGATCGAGGCGCGGCTCTATGCGGAAGACCCGGCCAAGGGGTTTCTGCCGAGCATCGGTCGGCTCGAAATGTTTTCGATCGATGATGGCTATAGCCGGATCGAAACGGGTGTTGAGCAGGGCGACGAGATTTCGCCGCATTATGATCCGATGATCGCCAAGCTGGTCGTTCACGGCAACGACCGTGAGGCAGCGATCTGGCAGATGGAAGATTGCCTTGAAGAACTGCTGGTCTATCCGGTCAAAACGAATGCGCCCTTCCTGCTGCGTGCTCTGACCTCCGATGAATTCGAAGGTGGCATGCTCGATACCGGACTGATTGGGCGGAATCCGCAATGGGCCGAAGCGGTCGCGCTTTCGCAAGGCGCGATCGATCAGGCGGCATTGCCCTATCTCCGGCGGGGAAGTGATGCCGCAGGCCTTGCGCCCACCGGCTTCCGTTTGAATGCCGCCCCGCGAACCGCTGTGGCGATGATGCATGGCAGCGAGGTCGTGACCGGCGATCCTGTGCGCCCGTTCGAGGGCGTGCTGCAATTTGATGATGGCGCAACGGTCTGGGTCAACGAAGCGGCCGAGACCTTCGCCTTGCGGCCCTTCGCGGCGCGAGGCACCGGCCAAGCCTCCGCCGCCGATGGCGCGATCATCGCGCCGATGCCGGGCAAGGTCATCGCGGTCGACGTCAGCGAAGGCCAGGCGGTCACCGCCGGGCAGCGGCTGATGGTGCTTGAGGCGATGAAGATGGAACACGCCCTCACCGCGCCCTTCGGCGGGGTGATCGAGGGGCTGGCGGTGAGCGCAGGCGCGCAGGTGCAGGTTGAGGCGGTGCTGTGCCGGGTGGTACCTGCGGGGGAATAACCACTCCACTTTTCGTCATTGCGAGCGTCAGCGAAGCAATCCATCACCTGACCTCGCACAATGGCGCAACGCCGGTTCATGGATTGCCGCGTCGCCTGCGGCTCCTCGCAATGACGAGGTAGGAGAGTGGGATGTCGTGGCAGAAAAAAATCGAAGAACTGCGCGCCCGCGAGGCGCTCGCCGAGCAGATGGGCGGCGCGGACAAGGTTGCGCGGCAGCACGGGCGCGGCAAGATGGACGCCCGCGCGCGGCTGGCGGCGCTGTGCGATGAAGGCTCCTTCCGCGAAATCGGCAAGATTGCGGGCAGCGCGAAGTATGACGCCAATGGCGACCTCGCGCAGGTCACCCCCGCCCCCTTCCTGTTCGGCAAGGCGCTGATCAATGGCCGCCCGGTCGTCGCCACGGCGGACGATTTCACCATTCGCGGCGGCGCGGCGGATGCGGGGATCGCGCGCAAGATGGTGCAGGCCGAGATGATGGCGCATCAGCTGAAGCTCCCGATCATCCGCATGATCGACGGCACCGGAGGCGGCGGCTCGGTGAAGACGCTCGAACAGATCGGCGCGACCTATATTCCCGCCGTGCCCGGCTGGGGCGATGTGGTGACGAACCTCGACACGGTGCCGGTGGTGGCGCTGGCTCTCGGGCCGACGGCGGGCCTCGGCGCGGCGCGGACGGTGGCGAGCCACTATTCGATTATGGTCAAGGGTTTGAGCCAGATTTTCGCCGCCGGCCCCGCGGTGGTCGATGGGCTGGGCGATGCTTACAAGGGCGGCGCGGCCAATCACGAGGAGGCCAAGGAAGCGCTCGGCGGATCGGCGATCCACACCCGTAACGGGGTGGTGGATGACGAGGTCGCCAGCGAAGCCGAGGCCTTCGCCCGCGCGCAGCATTTCCTCAGCTTCATGCCCGAATATGTCGGCCAGCCCGCGCGCCGCTCCGCCTGCGACGATCCCGCCGACCGGCGCGAGGAAGCGCTGCTCAGCCTCGTCCCGCGTGACGCGAAACAGGTCTATTCGATGCGCCGCTGCATGGAGATGCTGTTCGACACCGGCACCGTGTTCGAGATCGGCCGGCACTGGGGCCGCGCCGCGATCACCGCCTTTGCGCGGCTCGATGGCTGGCCGGTCTGCGTGGTGGCGAGCGATCCCAGCTACCTTGGCGGATCGTGGGAGGCCAAGACGTCCGAGAAAGTCGAACGCTTCGTGCGGCTCGCCGACCAGTTCCGCCTGCCGATCGTGCATCTGGTCGACAATCCGGGCTTCATGATCGGGCGCGAGGCGGAAGTTGCGGGGACGATCCGTTACGGGGTCAATGCCATGAACGCGATCTACCGCGCCACCGTGCCGCTCGCCAGCATCGTGATGCGCCGCGCCTATGGCATTGCAGGCAGCGCGATGAGCAATGCCGAACGCTACCAGTACCGCTATTGCTGGCCGAGCGGCGACTGGGGGAGCCTCCCCATCGCGGGCGGACTGGAGGTCGCTTACAAGGCGGAACTGGAAGCCGCCGACGATCCGCAAGCGCTGCTGGAAGAAATCCGCGAACGGCTCGCCAAGGTCACCTCTCCGTTCCGCTCTGCCGAGCGCTTCAATGTCGAGGACATCATTGATCCCCGCGATACGCGGCCGCTGCTATGCGAGTTCGCGGGATTGGCCTGGCGACGGCTTGGCGCGGACACATAATACTCGTCGTTGCGAGGAGCCGGAGGCGACGCCGCAATCCAGGGACAAACCTCACCGCGTGCGGACACGTTGGTTCATGGATTGCTTCGCTGCGCTCGCAATGACGAAGTGTATTACTCGAATTCCTTCGCCAGCCTTTGCCCTTCGGCCATATCGCCATCCGACGGGCCGAACAGCTTGCCCTTCTCGCTGAACAGCACCAGCACGAGGCAAACCAGCCCGCTCGCCAGCAAGGCCAGCGCCAGCGGGCGGGCCGTGCCGTCAAAGGCATAGCCGATTGCCCCGCCCAGCAGCGCCGCCGTTGTCATCCGCACGAAGCCGTGGGCCGAACTTGCCGCCCCAGCGATTTTGAAAAACGGGTTCATCGCAATCGCGCCGAAATTGCTGCCGATAAAGCCCAGCAACGCCATGTTGATCGCCATCAGCGGCACGAAATGCCACAGTTTTTCATCGGGCTGGAAGGCGAACATCACCTGCACCGCGCTCACCGCGATGAACACGAACAGCGCAGTGTGGCTGACCCGCCGAGCACCGAAGCGTTCGACAATGCGCGAGTTCGACCAGCTGGCAATCGCCATGGAACCTGCACAGATGCCGAACACGATAGGGAAGATATCACCCGCGCCGAAAGTTTCGGTGATCAGCTGCTGGGATGAATTGATGAAGCCGAACAAGGCGCCAAACACCACCGCCGAACCGAACACGTAACCGACCACGGATGGCATGGACAGCGCACGGCCCATGTTCACCGCGATGGTGCGCGGCAGGATCATCTGGCGGTTTTCCTCGGTCAGGCTTTCGGGCAGGCGGAAATAGACCCACGCCGCCATCCCCGCGCCCAGCACCGCCATCACGCCGAAGATCGCGCGCCAGTTGCCGAATTGCAGGATGGCCTGCCCGATGCTCGGCGCGACGGCGGGCACCATCAGGAAGATCACGAAGATCAGGCTCATCATCCGCGCCATCTTGTCACCGCCCACGCGGTCACGGATGATGGCGGGCGGCAAGGCGACAATCCCGGCGGCGAAAAAGCCCTGCGTGGCCCGCACGGCGATCAAAATGTCGTAGGTCGGGGCCAGCACGCACAGGATCGACAGCGCGATATAGACCGCGATCGATCCCAGCAGGATCGGCCGCCGCCCGAACCGGTCAGCCAGCGCGCCGGGCACCAGCGATCCCAGCCCGCCTGCCAGCAGATAGACCCCGATAACAAATTGCCGGTCATTGCCGCTGACTGAAAGATCGGCCGCCAGCGGATCGAGCGCGGGCAGGATCGCATCGATCCCGAAGGCGTTCAGCGCCATCAGCAGCGCCATCATCCACATCAGCTCGCGCTCGCCCAAGGCTTTGCGGAAAGGCCCCAAGGACGATGGGGAGGGGGCGTGCGTAGTGGCCATCGGGCGGCCATTGCCAAGGGGTTCGGCCGAAGACCACTGTTCATTTCGCATGTGCACAAAATGGCGCGCGGGGTGAAATGTTCCAGCAACAGTTCCTTCGGGGTGAGGAAGGTTCTATTTGTGCGGGATGGCCAGCCCGCCGCCCCCTGCCGAAGATGATGATGGCGCGTCCCCAAACCAGCCGGGTCTGCGCAAGATCATTCATGTCGATATGGATGCCTTCTTCGCCAGCGTGGAACAGCGCGACGATCCCGCATTGCAGGGCAAGCCGGTTGCCGTCGGCGGCGCGGGCGGGCGCGGGGTCGTGGCAGCGGCGAGTTACGAAGCGCGGCGGTTCGGGGTTAGGAGCGCCATGCCGTCGGTCACGGCGAGCCGCCTGTGCCCCGATCTGATCTTTGTGCGCCCGCGCTTCGATGCCTACAAGGAAGCCAGCCGCCAGATCCGCCGGGTGTTCGAGCACTATACGCCCATCATCGAACCGTTGAGCCTGGACGAAGCCTATCTCGATGTCACCGAAGACCGCCTCGGCATCGGCAGCGCGACCCGCATCGCCACGCTGATCCGGCAGGAAATCCGCGCCAAGACCCGCCTGACCGCCAGCGCGGGGGTGAGTTACAACAAGTTCCTCGCCAAGCTCGCCAGTGATCAGAACAAGCCTGACGGGCTGTGCGTGATCCGTCCGGGCGAAGGGGCGCAGTTTGTCGCGGGCCTGCCGATCCGGCGGTTCCACGGGGTCGGGCCGAAAGCCGAGGAGAAAATGCAAGCCCTCGGCATTGCCACCGGGGCCGATCTGGCGGGCAAGGATATTGCCTTCCTGCGCCAGCACTTCGGCAGCATGGCCGATTACCTCTACCGCGCCGCACGCGGCATCGACCTGCGCCCGGTCGCCGCGCACCGGGTGCGCAAGTCGGTCGGCGGGGAGCGGACATTCTCCGAGGACATCGGCAGCGGTGCGGCGCTGCGCGATACGCTGGAGACCATCATCGCCATCGTGTGGGACAGGATCGAGGCCAGCAGCGCGAAGGGGCGAACGGTAACGCTGAAGCTGAAGTTCACCGATTTCCGCATCATGACCCGCGCTGCATCGCTGCCCGATCTTGTGGCAGACCGCGATCAATTCGCCGCGCTTGCCCGCAGCCTGCTGGAGGCGGAATTGCCCCTGCGCGGGCCGATCCGGCTGATGGGGTTGACGCTCGGCAATCTCGAAGGGGCGCAAGTCGAAAAGCCCGCGCGTGACGAGGCGCAGTTGCGGCTGCTTTAGCCGATACCCCGCCCGCGCCACGCATCGATCCGCGTCCGCGTGGTGCGGCCCAGCGGTTCCGGCAGGGAATGCGACGGGAAGAAGCGTGCCTCGGTCACTTCCCGCCCGTCGGGGCGCGGGTGCTGGTCGCAGATCGCGGCGAACAGGTGGGCGGTGTGGGGCGCGCCGGAGATGACTTCTTCGATCACGGCAATCGGCTCGACCTTGCCGATTGCCATGCCCAGTTCCTCGCGCACTTCGCGCCGCGCGGCCTCTGCCGGGTCTTCGCGTGCATTCAGGCCGCCACCGGGCAGCGCCCAGACCCTGGGGCCATAGGAATGTTTCAGCAGCAGCACATCGCCTGCAAGGTTGGTGATCACCACACTGACCCCCGCAATCGGCGCCCCGCGCCAGCGCCGCCAGTAATGGCGGATGCTGTGCGCCAGCGGCAGCATTGCGCGGTGGAGCGGCGCAGGGATCAGCAAGGGCATCAGGTAAACACAGTGACGGGGATGCCGCGTGCGTCGGCAGCGCGCAACAGGCGGGCTATCGGCAGATCATTATCGCCAGCGCGGGCCGCCTCGAAAACCGCGCGCTTGTCCGCCGCGCCGCCCAGCGTGAACACCACCGCATTGGTCGCGGCGAGCGCCGGAATGGTCAGCGTGATGCGATCAAACGGCGCATGGGTGGGCAGGGGATCGGGTGTCAAACGGCGCACGGGCTGCTGGTCATCAATCTGCGGATCGGTGTTCGGGAATAGCGAGGCGATGTGCCCATCCGGCCCCATGCCCAGCCAAGTCAGCGCGAAATGCGGCGGCGCTGCATCTTGCGCCAGCGCCCTGACATGCGCGCCTTCCGGTTCCAGCAAGGCGCGGATCTTGCCGGTGTTGGAGGCTTCGTGATCTTCCGGCACGATCCGGTCATCATTGGGCCAGACCTGCCAGCCCGCCCATTCAATGCGTCCGCTTTCGATCAGCGCGGCGAGGATGGGAAAGGGCGTGGACCCGCCGGGCACAGTGATCGCCCCGGCTTTGGCCCCGGCCAGCCGGTCTGCCAGCCAATCGGCAATCGCGCGCGGATCGGCGCTTTCGATAATTGTGATGTCGGCCATGCGAAGGACCATAGCAAAAGGGCCGCCCCCGGCAACAGGGGCGGCCCTTCTTTAATCGCTACCCGAAGGCGATCAGCCGAGGATCGAGGTGAGGAACCACACGCGCTCTTCAGCCATGTCGGTCCAGTCGTCGAGCAGGCCGTCGGTGGCATTGTCGCCGGCCTCTTCGGCCAGTTCCTTCATGCCCTTGAGCCGATCGACCATCTTCTGGTTGTCGTCACGCAGTTCCTTGACCATGTCGTCGGGCGACAGGTCGGTGCTGTCCTGATCCTTGATCTGGGTGTGCTTGGCCACCGCGCCGATCGAGGTCAGCGTCATGCCACCCTGCTTGCGCACACGTTCGCCGATTGCGTCGATCTGGTCGCGGATCTCGATCGCCTGTTCGTCAAACAGCAGATGAAGATCGCGGAAGCGGGGGCCGGTGATGTGCCAGTGGAAATTCTTGGTCTTGGTATAGAGCGCGAAGTGATCGGCCAGCAGTCCGTTAAGCTCGGCCATCAGTGCGGTCTTGGAATTGGTGTCAGCCATGAGGCTCTCCTTCATATTCGGTGTGCGGGCCGGATCGGGCAACCGCGCGGGGTGTCGCCAAGATAACACGGATAGGCCCGGATTGTTTCATCGGGGTCTCAGTTCGCAATAATCGAACAAAGCGATCAATAGGCAGCGAAGCGGGCGTTCAATCCGATGAACAATGCCGCAATGATCAGGCACGCCGCCATTGCCAGCCGCACCGGGCGCAAGGGCCAGCGCGCCAGCCCTTTTGCGCCTAGGCTCCACCCCAGTACGATCGCGCCCGCCCCGCCCAGCGCTCCGCCCATGGCAGCGGTCAGCGGCAGGCTGGCCCATGCTGCCAGCGCAAACACCACGAACCGCGCCGCATCGCCGATCTGGCGGGCCAGCAGCACAATGCCGATCGCACCGAGCGAGCGGGTCGGTTCCTGCGGGGATTTGAGACGCACCGGCCACGCCAGTTCGAAAGCCGCGACGCCCAGCGCAAAGGCAACCAGCATCTGCGCGGCGCGGCGCGGCAGCATTGCGGCAAATTCAGCCCCCACCCACGCCATTGCCACAGCGCTGATAGCGGCGGCGGCGATGCCGGTCAGCAGCAGCGGCCAGCCCTGCCCCAATGCGTCAGACCACTGCGCCACCAGCCACTGATCGCGCCCGCCCAGCGCCAGCGCAAACACCAGCAGCAGTGCGAGCAGGAAACCGTCCACCGGGCGTTAGCCTAGGCCGTCCACGGCCCCGTGATCGCCAGCGTGGCGGTGGGCGAATAAAGGTTTACGAACAATACCTTGCCATCGGGCGAGAAGCATCCGCCTGCCGGCTCGGTCTGCGTACACATACGGGCCACAGGATAGGCGCGGCCGTCCGGCGTTACGCCGCGAATGTGGTTGTCGGTCACTTCGGTGTACTGATCTTCGCACACGATCAGGTGGCCGCTGGGGGCTACTGTCAGGTTGTCGCCGTAATTGAACTGTTCGGTGCTTTCGCTTTCAAAAAACAGCTCGATGGTGTCGGGCGCCCCTGCCACACCGGGGGTAAGCTTGAGGATCTGGCCCAGCTGCTTGGCCCCGCCGCTGGTGCAGCAGGCGAAAACTTCGCTGATGCCGCGGTTCACGCCCATGTGCAGCCCTTCCCCGCGCGCGATCAACGTCGCACCCTTGGCGGCAGCGCGGATGCGCAGATCGTCCTTGGGGGCTTCGGGCTCGTCAAGATCGATCCATGTCACGGCATAGGGCTTGCGCAGTGCCATCAGGCCGGTGGCCCAGTTGCGCGAATCCGGCAGGGCATCGATCGACATGGCCTGCAAGCGCCCGCCTTCGGCAAGGCGGCCCGGCACCTTGGGCACGAAGCGATAGAACACCCCGTCGTCGCGGTCTTCGGTCATGTACACAATGCCGGTGGCCGGATCGACAGCAGCGGCCTCATGGTTGAAGCGGCCCATCGCGGTCAGCGGCACGGCATCGATGATCCCGCGCGCGCTGGCGGGCACTTCGAACACCCAGCCGTGGTTCTTCTCCAGCCCGTCGCCGTAACGCTGGCCGGGGCCGGTGGGGGCTTCCTCGCAGGTCAGCCAGGTGCCCCACGGCGTCACCCCGCCCGAACAATTGCGGATCGTGCCGCCAAGGCTGCGGAACTGGCGTTTCACCGCCAGCGTTTGGGCGTCGAGCACGATATTGGTCGTCCCGCCGGATACAAACGCGCCGTTACGCTTGCCGAAGCCCTTGGCAATCGGGCCGCCTGCATCATGCTGCGGCTGCAATTCGTGATTGCGCACCAGCGCGATTTCGCCGTTACCAAGGTCGAAACAGCCCATTCCGTCGGCGCGGTCGGGCACGGTGCCGCCATCATCCATCGCATCGCCAAGGCTTGAGATCACGCGGTAGGAGAAGCGTTCCGGCAGATCGATCAGCCCCGCGGGATCGGGCACCAGCGCCCCATATCCGGTGAAGCCATTAGCAGCGCTGCGCGGTGCCGCGGCATGGGTGCCCCCCCGCGTCATGCAGCCGCTGGCGGCAAGCGCGGCAAAGGCGGTGGCGGTCGCGCCAAGGAAACGGCGGCGATCAGCGGCGAAAGCGGGGGTCTGGATCATGTCCGCACGATTACCGACCCGCCTCTGGCGCGGCAAGCCTTTCGTCCCCGCGCCTCTGCCAATTGTACAGGTAGCGCGCGCCGCCCAAACCGCCTAGCCACAGGCAAAACACGATAAAGGGAGAGCATATTCATGAAGATCGAACCGGGCTTGGCAGCGGTGGTCACCGGCGGCGCAAGCGGGCTGGGCAAGGCCAGCGCCAAGGCCTTTGCCGATGCCGGCATGAAGGTCGCCATTTTCGATATCAATGATGAAGCGGGCGAGGCCCACGCGGCAGACATCGGCGGCACTTTCCACCATGTCGACATCATGGACGAGGCCAGCGTCGAAGCCGGTTTCGCCGCCGCCCGCGCCGCCCACGGGCAGGAACGGGTAACCTTGCACTGCGCAATGGCTTCGCGGCGCGGCAAGACGCTGGGCTGGGATAAGGAAGCAGGCACGTTCAAGCGCCTTTCGACCGAGGATTACGCCTTCGGGGCCGAGGGCATTCTGGTCGCCAGTTACCGTGTCGCCAGCATTTCGGCGCTGGGGATGGCGAATGCCGATCCGGCCAACGATGATGGCGAACGCGGATGCATCATCCTCACCGCCAGCGTCGCCGCGCAGGACGGGCAGATCGGGCAGGTGATCTATGGTTCGTGCAAGGCGGGAGTGAACGGTCTTGTCCTGCCCATGGCGCGCGATCTGATGGATATGGGCATCCGCGTGAACTCGGTCATGCCCGGCATCTTTGCCACCCCGCTGATGCTGGGGATGAAAGACCGCAACCCGCCGATGTGGGCGCAATTGAACGCTTCTGTCCCCTTCCCCAAGCGTTTGGGTGAGCCGGAGGAATTTGCCTCGCTGGTTTTGGAGATCGCGCGCAACAGCTATATCAACGGCCACCAGTTCCGGCTGGACGGGGCGATCAGAATGCCGCCTAAGTAAACGCTTACCCCGCGTCGTCATTGCGAGGAGCCGCAGGCGACGTGGCAATCCATGAATGAACCTCGCCGCGTGCGGAAGCGGTTGGCCATGGATTGCTTCGCTTCGCTCGCAATGACGAGGAGATACGAAAATGACCACCGCCACCAACGAATATCCCACCAAGGCATACGGCGCGACCGCGCCTGACAGCGGGGTCGGGCCGATGCAGATCACCCGGCGGGGGCTGCGCCATGACGATGTGCTGATCGAAATCACGCATTGCGGCATCTGCCATTCCGATCTTCATTCGGCCCGCAATGACTGGGGCGGAACCACCTATCCGATCGTGCCGGGCCACGAGATCGTAGGCACGGTCAGCGCGATTGGCGACAGCGTTACCCGCCATGCCGTCGGCGACCGGGTGGCAATCGGCTGCATGGTCGATTCCTGCCTCGAATGTTCGCATTGCGAGGCTGATCTCGAACAATACTGCAAATCGGGCGGCATGACCGGCACCTATAACGGCACTGACCGGCGCGATGGCACCCAGACATTTGGCGGCTATTCCGAACGGATCGTGTGCCGCGAGGAGTTCGTGCTGCGGCTACCCGCCAGCCTGCCAAGCGCCGAAGCTGCGCCGTTGCTGTGCGCCGGGATCACATCTTACAGCCCCTTGCGCACATGGAAGGTCGGGCCGGGCAGCAAGGTCGCCGTCGCCGGGCTGGGCGGTCTGGGTCACATGGGGGTGAAGCTGGCAGCCGCGATGGGGGCCGAGGTTACTGTGCTCAGCCGCAGCGAAAGCAAGCGCGACGATGCGGCCAAGCTGGGCGCGCACGCCTTCCTCAATACCGAGGATAAAGCCGCCATGAAGGCCGCACGCGGCACCTTCGACATGGTGCTCAACACCATCCCCGTGCGCCACGATGTGGTGCCTTACCTGCACCTGCTGCGGATTGACGGGGTGCAGGTGCTGGTCGGCCTGATCGGCCCGATGCCCGAAATCCACACCGGCGTGTTACTGGGCCGCAAGGTGCTGACCGGCAGCGGCATCGGCGGGTTGGCCGAAACGCAGGAAATGCTCGATTTCTGCGCCGAAAAGAACATCCTGCCCGAGATCGAGGTCATCGCGATGCAGGATATCGCCGCCGCCTATGACCGGATGGAGGCGAGCGACATCAAGTATCGCTTTGTGATCGACATGGAGAGCCTGCGCGCAGCCTGATGCAGTGATGCATGTTTGCAACGCAATAAATGCAATACACGCACCGCCTGCGGCAAAACATTTGTGCAGGCGGTGCGAATCTGGCACGCCTAATCCTGCAGTAACGGTAGCCCGCCCATAAATCAGAGGCACCGTGCAGCACGCAGGTGGAACGATCCAAACCTCTCTATGGAGCGTTCCTTATGTCCATTCGTTTTGCTTCGGCTGCTTCGGCCGTCGCGTTCATCGCCAGCTTTGCCACGCCCGCCTTTGCGAGCGATACCGAAGCTGCTGTTGTCGGCCCGGTCGATAACGCCGCCACCGAAATCACCGGCACCGAAATCACCATCGCGCCGGACGCTGCTGTCGCCCTGCGCGCAATCGAGCCGATCGATCTCGCCACGGCCAGCTATCAGTCGGATGCGGAACCGGCCATCACCGTATCGGGCAGCGCCACGCTCACCTCGGATTACCGCTTCCGCGGCGTTTCGCAGACCGATGAAGGCATGGCGATCCAGGGCGGCTTCACCATCAGCCACGCAAGCGGGGCCTATATCGGCACCTGGGGTTCGAACCTTGCTGGCTGGGGCACCTTTGGCGGCGCCAACATGGAACTCGATATCTTCGCCGGCTATGCCATGCCGGTTGGTGAAGGCACGCTGGATGTCGGCGGCACCTGGTTCATGTATCCCAGCGGCGCAGACACCACCGACTTTGTCGAATTCTATGCCAAGCTTTCGGGCGATGCCGGCCCGCTTTCGCTGACCGCCGGTGTGGCCTATGCCCCGTCGCAGGAAGCGCTGGGCAAGGTGTTCCTGACCGGCGCGGCTGCGGCTGCGGGCATTCCCGATGATGCGGGCGACAAGGAAGACAACCTCTACCTGTTCGGCGATGCCAGCTTCGCCATCCCTGACAGCCCGCTTTCGATCAGCGCCCACCTCGGTTATTCGGATGGCAACGCGGGCCTTGGCCCCAATGGCACCAGCATCGCGCCGACCGGCACTTATTTCGATTGGTCGGTGACTGCGGCGGTCACGGCTCTGCCGGGCCTCGATCTGGCGGTCGCCTATGTCGATACCGACATTTCGCAGGCTGAAAGCGCCTATCTGCTGCCAAACTTTGCCAAGCTGGATGGCGGCAGGATTGCCGGCAGCACCATCGTGTTCTCGGTTACTGCATCGTTCTGATCGCAAGCCGCGTGACATGAAGGGGCGCCTTGCCAATGCGGCAGGGCGCCCTTTCCTTTTGCCCGCCGTCCCGATAGGTTTCGCGCAACAACCTGATCACAGGTGCACGGAGAGGGATGATGATGCGGATTTCGGTTCTTGCGGCAGTGGCCGCTGCGGCAGCTTTGGCTCCGGCGAGCGAGGCCGCGGCGGGCAAACGCTATCAGGCCAGCATCACCCGCACCACTTTCGGCATTCCCCATATCGAAGCGCGCACCTGGCAGGGCGTCGGCTACGGGGTCGCCTATGCCTATGCGCAAGACAACCTGTGCCTGCTGGCCGAGGAGTTTGCCACGGTCGCGGGTGAACGCTCGCGCCACTTCGGGCCAGAGGCAAAGGCGGTGCTGGGGTTTCAGGAGGTCGATAATCTCGCCTCCGACACGTTCTTTCGCGCGGTGATCGATCTGCCAGCCTTGCGTGACGGCGTGAAAGGGCAGGCGCGCGAGGCACAGCTGCTCGCCGAAGGCTATGTCGCCGGATATAACCGCTTTCTCAAGGATGCAGGCGCGGAAGGCGTTCCGGCGGACTGCCGCGGCAAGCCGTGGGTGCGCCCGATCACCATGGATGATCTGCTGCGCCTGACCGAAAAGCAGATGCTGCTGGCAAGCTCGCTGGCGCTTGCCCCCGGCATCGCCGGTGCCGCGCCTCCGGGCGAAGCGCAGGCCAAGGTTGCGATGACACTACCAAGGCAAGACGAACTCGGCATCGGCAGCAATGGCTGGGCCTTCGGCGGCGATGCCACGGCGGACGGGCGCGGGCTGGTGATCGGCAATCCGCACTTTCCGTGGAACGGGCCGAGCCGGTTCTGGCAGATGCATGTCTCCGGCCCTGATGGCTATGATGCGATGGGTGTGGGGATTGCGGGCAGCCCGATCCCGACGCTGGGCTTCAACCGCGATGTCGCCTGGACCCACACCGTCACCGCCGCGCGCCATTTCACCCTGTACCAGCTGACACTCGATCCGGCTGATCCGACCCGCTATCTGGTCGACGGGCAAAGCGTGGCGATGGAACCGCACAGCATCACCGTGCCGATGCCCGAAGGCACGCCGGACGTTACCCGTACGCTTTACAGCACCCGCTTCGGCCCGGTGGTTGTCATCCCGCAATCGGGTGTGACGTGGAGCGCCGCCAACGCCTTTGCAATGAAGGATGCCAATCGCGGCAACCTGCGCGCGATCGAAACGTGGCTGCGCATCGGACAGGCGAAAAACGTGGGCGATATCCAGTCCGCGGTCAGCGAAACGCTGGGTATTCCGTGGGTCAACACCATCGCGGCGGATCGCAATGGCGATGCGCTCCATGCCGATGTCACCGCCGTACCCAATGTCTCGGCAGACAAGATCAAGGCCTGCTCCACGCCGATTTCCGGCCTATTCGCCTCGCTCGCCACGTTGCTCGACGGGGCGCGGGCGGAATGCGATTGGGACGCGGCGGCAGGCACGCCCGAACCCGGCCTGATGCCCGCAAGCGATCAGGCCGCCACTATCCGGCGCGATTACCTCACCAATTCCAACGACAGCTACTGGATAAGCAATCCGCGCATCCCGCACCCCGCGCTGTCCCCGATCCTCGGCAAGCACGCCGCCGAGTTGACCCTGCGCACCCGTTCCAATTTCACCGAGACCGAGGCGCTGCTCGCCAGCGGCAAGGTCGATCACGCCAGCGCCAAAGCGATGGCCTTCGCCAACAAGAGCCTTGCTGCCGATATGGCGGTAGACCCGCTGCTCGCGCTGTGCGCGCGTCAGAACGATGCGGCTACCGACACAGCACGCGGCTGCGCGGCGCTGGCCGGATGGGATCGCCGCTACGAGGCATCGAGCAAGGGCGCAGCCCTGTTCCGCGCCTTCTGGGCAAAGGCCGCGCGCGTGCCCGGCCTGTGGGCGGTGCCGTTCGACCCGGCCGATCCGGTGAACACCCCGCGCGATATCGCCGCTGACACAGCGGGCGACAAGTTGCTCGGCGCACTGGGTGAAGCGGTGGGCGAACTTGACGCGGCAGGCATCGCGCTCGACGCCGAATGGGGTAGCGTGCAGCAATGGCGCGTGGGCGATGAAGGCATCCCGATCCACGGCGGCCCCGGCACCGCAGGCGTGCTCAACTATCAGGACGCCCGCCCTGCCCCCGGCGGCGGATTGGTGCCGGTGCACGGGACAAGCTATATCCAGATCGTCGGCTTCGATGATGCCGGGCCGGTGGCGGACGCGGTCCTCAGCTACAGCCAGTCGACCGATCCGGCCTCGCCCCACTTTGCCGATCAGACCCGCGCCTATGCGGCCAAGCAGTGGCACCGCCTGCCGTTCGACAGGCGCGCTATCCGCGCCGCCGCGATTGGCAAGACCAAACGGATTGCGGAATAAACGGCAGGGGCTGGCGCGCGGCGGGCTGCTTTCGGCAGCAAACCCCGCACGGGTAAGCCCGCTGGTTTCGGAAACACGACCAGCTGCGGTTTGACCCTGCGGCTTGCATCCCTATTGTTGGCGGCATGACAATCGTCAGCCCGCACCTCCCTGCTCCGCCTTCATTGCTGAACCTGATAGACGAGAGCCGCCTCGCACTGTTCCTCGATTTCGACGGAACGCTGGTCGATATCGCGGCAAAGCCCGATGCGGTCACGGTGCCGCACGGGCTGCGGCAAGGGCTGGACCGCCTCAGCCAGCGGCTGGGCGGCGCGCTGGCGCTGGTGACCGGACGGAGCATCGACAATCTGGAAGACTTCCTCGGCCAGCCGAAGGTTCACCTCGCAGGATCGCATGGCGGCGATGTGCGCGCGCCCGGCGGGGTGAGCTTGCGCGAAGGCCGCCCCTTGCCCGCACCGGTGATCGAGGCGTTGAACAGCTTTGCTGCCGCCCACGGCCTGCTTTACGAACGCAAGGCCCACGGCGGGGCGCTGCATTACCGCAAGCACCCGGAGCGGGAGGCCGATGCACGCGATTTCGCCGCCGAACTGGCCGACAAACACGGCCTTGCCACCAAGACGGGCAAATGCGTGATCGAACTGGTCTGGCCCGGCGCTGACAAGGGCGGCGCGGTCGATCTGCTGGCTGCCCGCGCTCCGTTCAAGGGAGCAACGCCGGTCTTCATCGGTGACGACGTGACCGATGAAGACGGCTTTGCCGCCTGCGCCCGGCTGGGCGGCTTCGGCATCGCGGTGGGCGAACGGCCATCGGCCACCGCCCGCTATTCCCTCTCTACCGTAAAGGATGTGCACACGTGGCTGGAACTGTAACGCCCGATCTCGAACTCTGGCCGATCGGCAATTGCCAGATCAGCGCCCTGATCGACCGCGCCGGCGCGGTGGTGTGGAGCTGCATTCCGCGGGTCGATGGCGATCCGGTGTTCTGTTCGCTGGTCAATGGCGATAACCGCGATGCCGGCATCTGGCAGTTCGAACTGGTGGGACAGGTCAGCGCCACGCAGGAATATATCCGCAACACGCCGATCCTCGTCACGCGGCTCGAAGCGGAAGATGGCAGCGCGGTCGAAGTGCTCGATTTCTGCCCCCGTCACGAAGGCAAGGGGCGGATGTACCGGCCCGTGGCGATCAGCCGGATTGTGCGGCCCGTAGCGGGTAGCCCGCGCATCCGCGTGGTGCTGCGCCCGATGCGCGATTACGGCGCGACAATTGCCGAAACCACCCACGGCACCAACCACATCCGCTATCTGGTGGGCCGCGAGGCGCTGCGGCTCAGCACCGATGCGCCGATTGGCTATATCCTTGAACAGCGTGCCTTCCGCGTCGAACAGGATCTGCACTTCTTCCTCGGCCCGGATGAACCCTTCACCGGCAACCTGCGCGAAGAAATCCGCCGGATGGAACAGGCGACGCGTTCTTACTGGCAGCAATGGGTGCGCAGCCTTGCCACGCCGTTCGAATGGCAAAGCGAAGTGATCCGCTGTGCCATCACGCTGAAGCTGTGCCAGCACGAGGAAACCGGCGCGATTGTCGCCGCGCTGACCACCTCGATCCCCGAAGCCCCCCATTCGGAGCGCAACTGGGATTACCGTTACTGCTGGATCCGCGATTCCTATTACACCGTGCAGGCGCTGAACCGCATCGGGGCGCTGGATGTGCTGGAGAAATACCTCGGCTACCTGCGCAATATCGTGGACGCGGCCAAGGGCGGGCAGATCCAGCCGCTTTATTCGGTGATGGGCGTGGCGGAACTGAACGAGGCTAACGCCGGATCGCTGGCCGGTTATCGCGGGATGGGGCCGGTGCGGGTCGGCAATGCGGCCTACAAGCAGATCCAGCACGATTGTTATGGCCAGATCGTGCTGCCCACGGTGCAGGGGTTCATCGACCAGCGCCTGCTGCGGATTGCCGATGATCGCGATTTCGAAAGCCTTGAACAGGTCGGCGAAATGGCCTGGGCGATGCATGACCAGCCCGATGCGGGCCTGTGGGAATTCCGCACGCGGCAGGAAGTGCACACCTATTCGGCGGTGATGAGCTGGGCCGCGTGTGACAGGCTGGCGATGGCGGCGCAATGGCTCGGCAAGGCTGATCGCGCGGCGCTGTGGCAGGAACGCGCCGAAGCTATCCGGGCGCGGATCGAGCAGGAGGCATGGGTCGAAAACGGGGCCGAAGGCGGCCATTACGGAGCTAGCTTCGAAAGCGATTACCTTGATGCCAGCCTGTTACAGATGGTGGAACTGCGGTTCCTCGCGCCCGATAATCCGCGCTTCCTTTCCACCTTCGCCGCAGTCGAAAAGCAGCTGCGGCGGGGCGATTTCATGCTGCGCTACGCCGCAGAGGATGATTTCGGCGCGCCCGAAACCGCTTTTAATGTCTGCACCTTCTGGCTGATCGAGGCGCTCTATCTGGCCGGGCGCGATGATGAGGCCCGGCGTCTGTTCGACACCATGCTGAGCCATGTCACCGCATCGGGCTTGCTGAGCGAGGATCTGGATTACAATACGGGGGAATTGTGGGGCAATTTCCCCCAGACCTATTCGCTTGTCGGCGTCATCAATTGCGCCGGCCTGTTATCCCAACCATGGAGTAACATCCGATAACCCGTCTGGTCATCATCTCCAATCGCGTTGCCGTGGCCAAAGCGCGCGGCGCTGCCGGTGCCCAAGGCGGCCTTGCAGGCGCGCTCAATTCTGCGCTGAAGGAACACGGCGGGATCTGGTTCGGCTGGTCAGGCCAGGAAAGCGAAGACGAAGCGGGCAGCATGAATTTGCAGCGCAGCGACGGCGTAACCACCGCCACGATCGACCTGCCGGGCCGCGATATCGACGAATATTACAATGGCTATGCCAATTCCACCTTGTGGCCGCTGTTCCACTACCGGCTAGACCTGACAGAATACGAGCGTGAAACCGGCAAGGGTTATGAACGGGTCAACGAACGCTTTGCCGAAGCTGTGGTGCCGCTGATTGAAGCGGATGATCTGGTGTGGGTGCATGATTATCACCTGATCCCGCTGGGAGGGGCCCTGCGCGCGCGGGGAGTTTCCAACCGTATCGGATTTTTCCTGCATATCCCCTGGCCGCCCACGCGGCTGTTCGTGTCGCTGCCGTTTCATGAACGTCTGGTGCGCACGATGCTCGAATACGACCTCATCGGTTTCCAGACCAGCGAATGGCGCGACAGCTTTCTGCATTACTGCAGCAAGGAGCTGAACGCCGAGGTGGACGAGGACAGCGGCACTGTGCGGTTCGAAGGCCGTTCGGTCATCGCGCGAACCTATCCGATCGGGATCGACTGGGATCATTTCCAAACGCAGGGCCGGACCGGGGAATCGCGCAATGCGCACCAGCGCCTGCTTTCTTCGAGCCGCGAACGCACCGCCATGATCGGGGTCGACCGGCTGGATTATTCCAAAGGTCTGCCCGAAAGGATCGACGGCATCGGCCGGTTTTTCGACCAGCATCCCGACAGGGTGCGCGATCTCGTCTTCATCCAGATCGCACCGCCCAGCCGCGAAGACGTGAAAAGCTATCAGGACATCCGGCTGCTGCTCGAACAGAAGACCGGACAGATCAACGGAGCGCGCAGCGAAGTGGATCTGGTGCCGATCCGTTATGTCAATCGCGGCTATTCCCATGCCGAGCTTTTCGGCTTTTACCGTGGCTCCAAGATCGGGCTGGTAACACCGCTGCGCGATGGCATGAACCTGGTCGCCAAGGAGTATGTCGCCGCGCAGGATCCCGACGATCCCGGCGTGCTCATCCTGTCACGCTTTGCAGGCGCTGCCGAACAATTGAACGTCAACGGACAAGGCGCGGTGATGGTCAATCCCTACAGCCCCGATGATATTTCCGACGCGATCAGCTTGGCGCTGGATATGCCTCTTGCCGAACGCAAGGCGCGTTACGAAGCGATGATCGCGACCATCCGCGACGATAACGTGCAATCCTGGACGGAGCGTTTTTGCACCGACCTGAAGGCGTAACCGAAGCGCGCGTTAACCAAGGCAAATAGGGCGGGCGAAACCATTCCGGTTCCCGGTTGCGGGAAAGAACTGCCAACCCCGTCTTGCCCTTTTTTTCTGGCCCTGTTTCAGAGCCGGGCCTTTACGATGCCGCGAGCCGGGTTAAGCCCGGCTGCCGCGATGGGTGTTAACCCTTATCGTTCACTCAGACAGTCGTTCAGCGCTTCGTGTTACCCAATAGGGGCAACACAAGGATAGCGTCATGTCTTCAAAGGTCCTGGCCGCGCTCGCGATTGGCAGCGCGATTGTTCCATCTGCCGCACTGGCACAAACCGCGCAGACGACAATGGATATATCGGCCACTGTCGTGAATGCCTGTGTTGTCAGCGCCACGAACCTCGCCTTTGGCAACTATGACCCGACGGCTGGATCGCCCACCGATGCAAGCAGCTCCATCACTGTAACCTGCACGCCGGGAAGCAGTTTCACGGTGGGGTTGAATGCCGGAACCACTTCTGGCGCGACAGTGAGCAACCGCATGATGGCAAGTGGCAGCAACCGTCTCGATTATGCTTTGTACAGCGATGTGGCGCGAACCACCAACTGGGGGAACACCCCCGGAAGCGATACCCCTGCGGCAATCACGGCGGTCAGTTCGCCTTCGATCCTCACGGTCTTTGGACGGGTGCCCGCGCAACAATCGGTGGTGGCCGGCAGCTATACGGACACGGTGACCATCACCGTCAGCTACTGAGGTGGCGATGCGCCGGTCGATATTCCATAAGTGCCTGACTTGGCTCGCGCTGGCGTGCGGCTTCATGGGGCTGCTTCAGCCGCAGGTCGCTCTGGCCGGTTCGCTGACCGTGCTCCCAATCCGCGTAGAAGTTGCCGCCAACCGGCAGTTCTGTTCGGTCACCATTGGCAATGATGGCACGAAAGACGTGGCCGTGCAGGTGCGCGGGTACCGCTGGCACCAGGAAGATGGCACCGACGCGCTCGACGAAAGCCAGAGCATTGCGATCAATCCTTCGATCATGATGATTGCGCCCGGCGCGAAGAAACTGGTGCGATGCAGCCTGCCCGAACAATCCGGACCAATCGAGAGCACCTACCGCCTGATCGTGAGCGAGCTTCCCCGCGCCGAGGCCGAGCCCGGTACGCTCCAGACCCTTTTGCAACTGAGTATCCCGGTCTTTCGCGCGCAGCCGGATGCAAGGCCCTCGCTCCATTGGGAAGCGACCGAAGACGGGCGGCTGCTTGTCACCAACAGCGGCACGCGCCACGTCCGCATCGCCGATCTGGTTGTCCATCCCGCCACCGCCGCAGCGCCGGTGCGCGCCAAGGCCGGCTTCTATCTTCTCGCCGGAGCAAGCCGCACTGTTGATGCCGATTTTGGCAAAATCGAGATTGCCGAAGTGGAAGCCATGACCGAGGACGGCGCGTTCGTTGCCGTGCTGCCCGGCGGCAAGCCACGAACTTGAGTGGGCTTGGCCATGTCCGCCAAACATGCGTGGCGGGCAGCCACGTCCGTGGTGGTCATGACCGTTATTGCCTGCCCCTCAAGCGTGAAGGCAAATGAGGCGGGCGAGGTGGCTGGCACAAATGCATCCGTGATTGCAGGCTCGACCGCCCGACGGAGCGAGGCGCCCGAGCCGCGCCCGGTGGGAGTCATGATCAACCGCAGGCTCACCCCCGATCAGGCTCTTGTCGTGATCTGGGAAGATGCCCTCTACATCAGGCGGACGGACCTTCCGCAGACCGGGCTGATCCTGCCCGAACTGGCAAGCGAGTTTGTGCTGTCCGGCGATGAATATGTCTCGCTGTCCCCTGTCACAGGCGTTTTTGCCAGCCTCGGCGAAGGCGGAAGCCTGCTTGACATCATCGCTTCTCCTGCGGCTTTCCAGTCGACAAGGTTCCAGAGGTCTGCACAGCCGGTCACGCTGGACGAGATCGTGCCGGCCGCCTTCATCAGCTACGATCTGACCTTCAGTCGCTGGAACGGCCAGAACTCCGCCTTCGCGTTTCTTGATGCGGGGGTGTCTAACGACTGGGGCCTGATCGGCAGCACCGCCGTCCTGCAAAATGCAGGACACACCGCCGTTCGTCTTGAAAGCTATTTCCAGCGCGACTGGCCCAATGAACGGGTGCGGCTGGTGATTGGCGATACTGTAACAAAAGCCACCGAATGGAGCGCGCCGGCGCGATTTGCAGGCGTCCGCTTCGGCACGGATTTCGCACTCCAGCCGACGTTCATTGCCTTCCCCGTACCGATGTTGACCGAGGCGGCTGCCCTGCCCTCGACCGTCGATCTCATCTCGTCAGCGAGCCGCGAAACGCTGGCCGTGCAACCCGGGACCTTCGCTATCGATTACCAGCCGGTCTTTTCCGGAGCGGGCGAGGTAACGATGATGATCACCGACGCGAATGGCCTGTCGCGGCAGGTAACCAGCAGCTTCTACACCAGTGCGCGGCTGTTGCGTCCGGGGCTTGTCGATTTCTCGGTCGAAGCGGGGGTGGTACGGCAGAACTACGGCATCGAGAGCTTTGATTATGGTCCGCCGTTTGCTGCAGGATTTCTGCGCTTCGGCCTGAATGATGCGCTTACGCTTGGCGGGCGTATCGAAGTGAGCCCTGACATCCAGACGGGCGGGCTGGGCGCCGGCTGGGTGCTTTCCACGATCGGCGAATTCGGGCTCGCCGGCGCGGTGTCGCAAAGCCCAAGGGGCACGGGAACCTTGTGGCGCGCCCAGTTCCAGCGGATCGCGCCGACGCACTCGTTCACTGTCAGCTATCAGCGGGACAACGGACGCTACGCGCAGGTCGCCAACGCTGGCTTCTGCTGCGGCGTCCCTTTCGGCCCGCCGCAGCAGGAACTTGCGTTGGCGGGTAGCCTGTCGTTGGGATCACTGGGCGATGTCGTGGTGGGCCACGCCGAAACGCGCACCGCAGGCGGCCAGAGCTTCAGGACGACGAACCTGAGCATCAATGGCGGCTTCAGGTCAGCTTTCTACAACCTCGGTCTGCGCCGCAGCCAGTTCGGCGACCGCACCGACAACGGCGCCTTTCTTCTGGTGAGCCTGCCGCTTGGTACGCGCAGCAGCGCCAGCGCCAGATTTGATGACAGGCGATCGGTTGCGATGGTCAGCGTCGCACCGCCGAATGATCGCGGTGCCGGATACCAGATTGCCGTGGGGCATGACCGGGAATTTGATCAACCCGTCATCAACGCCTCCACTCTGGTTCGCACTGCCGCTGGCGAACTTGAACTGGTCGGCGGTTACGATCGAAGCGGAGAGGGTATCCGCCTGAGCGCAAGGGGCGCCCTTGTGTCGACGGCGGGCAAAGTGGTTGCAACGCCGCGGCTCGATAACGCCTTTGCTCTGGTCGAACTCGGCAGCGCGGCGGACGTGACGCTTTATCTGGAAAACCGGCCGGTGGTGGCAAAAGGCGGAGCGGGCAAGACAGCGCTCCTCACCGGGCTCCAGCCTTACGCACAGAACCGGATCGCGATCGACGTATCATCTCTGCCGATCACTGCCGATGTCGATGCAGGCGAAAAACTGGTTGTGCCCGGATTCCGGCAGGCAGTGCGGGTCGCCTTCGGCGGAGCGGAGCAGTCTCCGGTCACTATCAGGCTGGTGGGCCCGGATGGCGTGCCACTGGCGCCGGGGCTGGAAACCCGTGTGGGATCGCAGCCTGCCGGAATCACCGGGTATGATGGCCTCGTCTTCCTGCCTGACCTGCGCGGCGGAGAACGGATTGCCGTCACCGGCCCGGCATTCCGCTGCCAGGCGCAGATCC
This sequence comes from Porphyrobacter sp. AAP60, assembly GCF_001296025.1. Taxonomy (GTDB): domain Bacteria; phylum Pseudomonadota; class Alphaproteobacteria; order Sphingomonadales; family Sphingomonadaceae; genus Erythrobacter. Next base: position 29,359 of record NZ_LJHV01000022.1, read on the forward strand.
CTGCCAGACCGAAGATCGATGAAAACAGACAGCTTGGCCCTGTCCCATGCCTGCCCCACGCAACTCTGGAGCCTGTTCCATGACCCTGAACTTCGCGCGAAATTTCCACCTGATCGCCGCCCTTCTCGTGTCGGCGCTGGCATTCGGCATCGTCGCACCAAGCCCGGCCTACGCATGCACGCTCTGTTCGTGCTCGACGACGGCGAGCGGAGCCAGTTTCGGAACCTATGATCCGACATCGCCTGCCCCCAAAGACACATCCGGCACGGTAACGATCAATTGCACAGGGCTGATAGCGCTGTTCGGGTCAGTCGACATTTCGGCCAGCGCAGGCTCATCCGGCAATGCGGCACAGCGAACCATGCGGCAAGGCATCAACACCCTGAATTACAACCTCTATGTCAACCCCGCCCGCTCGATTGTGTTCGGCAACGGAGCGGGCGGCACACAGCGGATCTCGACGTCTTTGAACGGGCTGCTGTTCTTCAGCCAAAGCACCTTTTTCTACGCAAGGCTGCCGGCAAACCAATGGGCCAGAGCCGGAAACTATTCTGACACAATCGTCATCACGGTCGCTTACTGATCTGAGATTGTGGCAGTTTTTCAGGACTGAACTTTCATCAGCCGCAGACGCACCGCTCGCCCGGATCATGGCCTCTCTTCCATCGATACCAACTGTTTTGCGCAGTCTTTGCCCCGCATCCTGTGCACCGAGGCCCGTCAGTGCGGGATGCCGGAAGCGAAACTTCAGGAAATCAGACGGTCAGTCGGAATTTGCCCGAATCGGCCAAGCCCCCAACCGGGTTGCAGGGGCCTGCGATCGCAAGAAGTATTGACGATCCGTCAGGGATGATAGAGACGGCCCCGACTGATTCCGTCATTCGGCATGCGGGTATAGCATAGTGGTAATGCACCAGCTTCCCAAGCTGGCTAGAGGGGTTCGATTCCCCTTACCCGCTCCAACCCTCGCCATCTGCGCTGCGGCGACTATGCGGTTTCAACCGCAGGCCCGTTACGGCTGATGCGAAAGTCAGCAGCCGCTCTGCCGCCTGTCGATGCGGAGCAGGCGGTGCAGACGCAATCATGGCGGCCCAGGGGCGGCTGCTTTCTCGAACGCAAACCGCTTCCCGAAGCAATGCAGCGCATCGACAATGCCGGGATTTTCGACCAGAACCTGCATCGGCTGTTCGGGCTGATCGCCGAAGTGGGGGAGGTGAGTGCGTTGGTGTTTGCAACTACAGGCAAGTCATCGATCTGTCGCAGTCTGAACGCGGGCGCGGCCACAGCATGAAAGCCGCCCACACTTCGCAATTGCGCGCAGCGCTGGATCGTTCGCGCTCGGCTTTGGTAACGGTCGGCTGGCTCAGCGCGATCATCAATGTGCTGTTGCTGGGCGGTCCGCTCTACATGCTGCTGATCTATGACTCCGTGATGCCTTCAGGCAGCACTGCAACGCTCTTCGGCCTGCTGGCGATGATTGTGGTGATCTATGCGTTTCAGGGTCTGTTCGACTTGCTGCGCACCCGCATGCTGAGCGACATTGCAGCGGGTCTTGAGGCGCGGATGACCGGGCGGGTTCACCGTGCGATGACGGCGATGGGGCTGCGCGCGAAGGTGGATCGTGACGATGGCCTGACGCCGATGCGCGATCTCGATTCGATCCGCAGCTTTCTCGCTTCGCCCGGGCCAGGCGCGCTGATGGACCTGCCGTGGCTGGTCCTGTTTCTCGGTCTGCTGACCATGCTGCACTATTGGCTGGGTCTTACCGCGCTGGTGGGAGCGCTGGTGCTGATCGCCTTCACCATTCTCAACGACCGCCTGACGCGCCGGCCCGGCGAAGAGCTGTCCGGCGCGCGGGCCTACCGATCGAAACTCGCACAGGACACGCACCGTCATGTCGAGGTGATCCGCGCGCTGGGTATGGGAGAGCGGATGCATGATGCCTGGCACGTGGCCAACGCCCAGCTCAGTTCGGCGCAGGACCGCGTAGCGCGCACCACCAGCCTGATCATGGGCTTGAGCCGCGTTTTCCGCATGTTCCTCCAAAGCGTGGTGCTGACCGTGGGCGCGCTGCTCTATCTGGCCGGAGAAGCGAGCGGAGGGATTGTCTTTGCAGCCTCGATTCTGGCCGCGCGTGCGCTCGCGCCAATCGATCAGGCGATCATGCATTGGGGCAGTTTCACAGCGGCGCGGCAAAGCTGGGCGCGTCTCGATGCCCTGTTCGAAGCGATCCCGGAAGATGAGGAAATCGGCACGCAGCTGCCCGCGCCCGAGTCTGCGCTGAAGGTCGGGGGCCTCGCTGTCGCCCCGCCGGGCGCGCAAGAGCCGGTGCTGCGCGATATTTCATTCGATCTTGCTGCGGGCGATGCGATGGGAATCATCGGGCCGAGTGCGGCAGGCAAGACGACGCTGGCACGCGCGCTGGTGGGGGTGTGGGCACCGCTTGCCGGGACGGTGCGGCTCGACGGCGCCAGTCTCGACCAATGGGAACCCGATACGCTCGGCGCGCATCTGGGTTACCTTCCGCAGCATGTCGAACTGTTCGACGGAACGATCGCGCAGAATATCGCCCGCTTCGATCCCGAACCGCCGTTCGAAGCCGTCATCGCGGCCGGACGGGCGGGCGGTGTGCACGAGTTGGTCCTTGCGCTGCCCAATGGTTACGACACCAGGGTCGGCGGAGGCGGTATCCAGCTGTCAGCCGGCCAGCGCCAGCGCATCGGGCTGGCCCGTGCGCTTTATCGTCAGCCCTTTCTGGTCGTGCTCGACGAACCCAACTCCAACCTTGATGCGGAAGGCGAGGCCGCGCTGGATGGGGCAATTGCCGAGGCACGCGAACGCGGAGCGATCGTGGTGCTGATCGCGCACCGGCCAAGCGCGCTGCGCAAGGTGAATAAGGTGCTGGTGCTGCAACAGGGCCGGCAGGTTGCCTTTGGCGAACGGGACAAGGTTCTTGCAAGCCTGCTTAGCCAACCGGTTGCAACACCTATCCGCCCGGCCGGCAGCGAGGCAGCCGAGACACCGGCAAATAGCCAGCAGAGCAACCCTCCACAAGCCAGCGAACAGGTGCGCACCACACCATGAGCAACGCCTTGACCCAAAGCCCATCGCGCGCGCTTGTGGTGACTGATAGCGACGGGCCCCTTGGTGACGTTTTCGATGCCTCGCTGCGACAGCGCAAGCGCACGGCCGCGATGGCAGCGGCGCTGCTGGGCGTGCTCGTGATCGGAGGCGGAGCACTTGTGCCGATCGGCGGCGCAGTGATCGCTACCGCTGAGGTTGCTCCGGAATCGCGGATCAAGCGTGTCGCTCATCCCACCGGCGGCGTGATTGCGGAAATCTACGTGGCCGATGGAGACTCCGTGGAGGAGGGCGATCTGCTGCTGCGGCTTGCGACCGATGTCAGCCAGGTGCGCGCCAAGTATTCGGAGTTGTCGCTTGTGCAAATTCTCGCGCAGCGCGCCCGGCTGCTGGCCGAAGTCCAGGATCGCGACACCATCAGTTTCCCTGCAGAACTGGCGGAAGATCGCAGCGCCGAAGCCCGCGAGGCTATGGCCTCCGAACAGCGCCGCTTCATGCTGAATCGCGCGGAGAGATCGAGCCTGCGAACGCAGCTGTCCGAACGGGTCAACCAGCTTGAACGGCAGGTCGATGGGTACCAAGCTCAGATCGCCTCGCTGGAGGCGCAGCAGGCACTGATCCTGCCAGAACTCGAAATGCTGCGCGAGATGCGCGGGCGAGGCTATGTCACGATTCGCCGCTTGAACGAGATGGAACGCACCGCAATCGAGCTTTCCGGCAACATCGGCGCGCTCAGAGCCAATATCGCGCAGGCCAATGCCGGGATGGCCGAGGCCGAGCAGCAGCGCATCCAGGTTGGCCAGTCCGCGCGGGCGGATGCCGGGGCCGAGCTTGCCCGGGCCGAGGCGGTGATCAACGACAGCCGGATAAACCGCGCCAGTGCCGAAGACGATTTCGACCGTTCCGAAGTGCGTGCCAGCCATTCAGGCACGATCGACAAGCTGGCTTTTGCCGCCATCGGCGAAGTGGTCCGCCCCGCCGAAACCATCGCAGAGATCGTGCCGCAGAGCGATAAGTTGGTCTTTAACGGCTTTGTCGCGCCCAGCGATATTGACCGGGTGGCGGTTGGCCAGGCAGCGCGCATCAGGCTCTCGGCCTTCAACCAGGCGACCACGCCCGAATTGACCGGCAAGGTCACTTTCGTCTCCGCCGATCCCGTTATGATCGAGGCAACCGGAACAAGGCTTTTCCGGGTGCGCGTGGTGCTGTCGCAGGGCGAAGCCCGGCTGCCTGAAGGGATCGTGCTGGTCACGGGGATGCCGGCCGAACTGTTCATCGAAACAGGTAGCCGTTCGATGCTGTCCTACATCACCAAACCACTGATCGATCAATTCGCACGCGCTTTCCGCAACGATTCCTGAGCCCTGCACAAGAACAGAGACGCGCGTTTGCTGAAACGACGAGGGCGCGGCGGTTGCTCCGCCGCGCCCAATCGCGCCTTGCCTCAAGTTCTGATCCGCGTTGAAGTGCCGGATTAAATCAGCATCTCCATACCGATCGATTGATCGGTCAGTGCGAATTTGTAAGGGGCGTTGAAGTCATCGTGGATCGGCAAGGCGAATGCATTGCCGCCCGCGAACATTCCATCCAGCGCAGCGTAAACCGGATCGACCGGAGCCATCATCTTTATCGGCGAAAGCATGGCCATCGCGCCCGCGTCGTTGAAACTGAACGGCGCGTCCTGAGCGAACAGATTGCTCATCAACATGCTCGCGGGTGCCATGCTTGCGGTAGCGGCAGTGAAGGTCGTCGCTGCCACAACATCGCTTTCGAGCGCGTTCTGCACGAGGGCCACCAGAACGCCGTCGGCCTCGATGAGGACATCGGCGCCGGACTGCGTGAAGGTAATGGTCTTGGCCGCCGAGTTGATGATGTCGATCGAGTCTTTCTCGCCGGGGTTGAAATCGGTGATGATATCGGAATCGGACACACCGCCGTCGGCATCCAGCACGAACCTGTCTCGGCTAAGGCCTCCGGTCAGCGTGTCGTTCCCGGCTCCGCCGAACAGGACATCGATCCCGGCGCCGCCATCGAGCACATCATCCCCGGCATCGCCGTTCAGGATATCGTTCCCGGCGCCGCCCGACAGCAGGTCATTGCCCGATCCGCCGTTGAGCGTATCGCTCCCGGCCTCGCCGAACAGCATGTCATCGCCGTCACCGCCGTTGAGCGTATCGGCGCCGAAGCCGCCGTACAATTCGTCATTGCCGCCCAGCCCGTTGAGAACGTCATCGCCGCCGAAGCCGAACATCTGGTCAGTGCCATTCGTGCCCGTGAGCGCATCGCCAGCAGAAGTGCCGACTACAACGCTCACCCCGGTCATCTGCGGTTGAAGGGCCCCGTCGTAGGTTGTCGCTGCCATGACATCGCTCTCGAGCGCGTTCTGGACGAGGGCCACCAAAACGCCGTCTGCCTCGATGAGGACATCGGCGCCGGACTGCGTGAAGGTGAAGGTCTTGTCCGCCGAGTTGATGATGTCGATCGTGTCTTTCTCGCCGGGGCTGAAATCCGTGATCGTGTCGGAATCGGACACACCGCCGGCGGCATCGAGCACGAACCTGTCGCGGCCAAGGCCGCCCGTCAGCGTGTCGTTCCCGGCTCCGCCGAACAGGACATCGATTCCGGCGCCGCCATCGAGCACATCATCCCCGTCATCGCCGTTCAGGATATCGTTCCCGGCGCCGCCCGAGAGCATGTCATTGCCCGATCCGCCGTTGAGCGTGTCACTTCCTTCCTCGCCGAAAAGCATGTCATCGCCGTCACCGCCATTGAGCGTATCTTTGCCGAAGCCGCCGAACAATTGGTCATTGCCGCCCAGCCCGTTGAGAACATCATCGCCGCCGAGGCCGAAGATGATGTCGATCCCGGCACCCCCGTCAATCGTCTCGGACGCGCGCGTTCCTTGCGTGTCAGTTGGCATGAGAGCCAGCAAGGCTGCCAGCGCCGCATCCGCCTGGATCAAGCCGGCACCGGAAGTCACATCATAGCCGACGCCGACATTGGCACCATTAACGCGATTAACGATATCGATCGCGGTGCTTTCGAGAGCGAATTCAATCTGATCGTTGGTGGCGGTGGGCACAGCCTGCTTGAGCAGCGCGATGACCGCGGCAGCGGTCGGCGCAGCAGCCGAGGTGCCGAAGAAATTGGGAAATCCGTTTCCGTCCACATCGGACCCGAAAAAGGTCGTATCGCCGCCATCGGTAGAGGTGAAATCGACATTGTCGCGCATGACCGGCGCAGCCAGACGGTTGCCGAAAATGTCGAACAGGATCGGCGTACCGCCCTTTGACGAGAAGTTTTCGAGCAACGGCGGCGTCTGGCCAAATTCAGGCGTATCGAACCATGCGGCAGCAGCAACCGCAAGCGCGCCTTCGGCATTGCTATGGCCGAACGAAGTGCTGGAATTGGTCGCGAACTCGTTGAACGTCGCGCTCCCGCCAATCGTGACCAGCTTCATCAAGCCCGGATCGTTTCCGTCCGTGCCGAATCGTCCGATCATGATTTCAAAGGAACCCGTACCATTGAGCGTGAACAGCTCGATCGGATCGCCGCCGACATTGTCGATCCGCGATGATGTGATGACCGTATTCGTGCCAGCAACCACCGCATAGATGTCGATATCGTTGGTCGATCCGGTCGTACCATCGACCGAGAAGAAGCTTTCATCCCATTGCAGGACATAGGTAACCTGTCCCGACTGTGTCACGCTGAGCCGGGTATCGACCCCGGCACCGGGATCGAAGTCATGCAAAACGATGCTGTCTGTGCCGAACACCTGCGTGATGCCCGAATTGTCGAACGCGGAATCGTATGCCCGATCCGCCTGGTTACCTGCCGAGGACAGATAGGAAATGCCCATCGCATCAACCGCATCGACCGCCTGCGCGATGACCCCGTCCTGGAAGAACGATTCGGCAAAATAGAAGACGTCATCAACGATGATGTCCGACCCGGCATTGGCGAGGTCGAGGATCCCCTGCGCGAATCCGGCCTGGCCGGTGAACGCGGTATGGAATTGCAACGCAGCGCCCGGCGCGATGTCGTGGATCAGCTGCGCCATCGCGCGGCCTTCGTCGATGGTTCCCCCGGTGACACTGTCGTCGAGGATCAGGATGTTATCGGGCAGATCTCCGCTCGCAATATCGTCGGCATAGTCGGTAAGGGCGGTGGTGCTGGTGTTGAAACTGTCTGAAAGAATGCCGATCGTAAGGCCTGTGCCATCAAGCCCGGCAAGCGCTGGAACGGTCGTCTGAAGTGCATCCCCGTCAGGCGATGTCACCGCCCCGACATGGGTGCCCGCATAGGCCGGGCGCGCAAAGGCGAGGCCGTCGAGCGCGGCGAGATCGTCAATCGCGTCGATCGGGAGGCGCCCGCTGACCATTGCGCCGAACGCCTTGCCGCCCTCAAGACCAAGCGCCTGGAGAACCGGAAGCAGTCCTGCCCCTTTCCCATCGGCCGCGACGATATCGATCACCACATAGCCCTTCGCTACAGGTGCGAGAGTGTTGGTGCTGGCGAAACTGGCAAAGCCATTGGTCCGGGATGCACCGGTCAGGCCGTTGAGCGAAACTTGCGCCTCGACAAACAGTTCGGCGAGCCCGAATTGCAGCTTGTTCCAGTTGGCATCGGGGTTGGCGTTTGTGATTGCCGCCGCCACGTCTGCCGGAGACAAAGTGCCGGAGCCGAAGGGCGAGCTCTTGCCCTTGGCCTGACCAGCCGAGCCATTTTTCCAGACAGCAGTGATGGAGTTCGATTCAGACTCGTACGGAGTGTGTTCAAAACGCATTTTGCTATTCCCCCAAAGAACAACTTACGTGGAGAACGAATCATCCATGATTCTCCCCCGAGCGTGTCAATTAGGCTCAGGACCCATTAAATCACTTGCGCTGGCGGCATTCGATTGATTC
>NZ_LJHV01000023.1 GCF_001296025.1 Porphyrobacter sp. AAP60
GCGCCGCCGACCAGCGTGCCCACCGCCGCACCAATAATTGCGCCCGTAGGCCCCCCGAATGCAGCCCCAACGCTTGCACCTACGCCTGCACCGCCAAGAATTATGCCTGCTGCTGTTCCAGAATCCATCGATGACTGCACTTCTGGCTGCGACTCGTCTGGCTTCAGGCGACTGCCAACAATCAAGCGCATGGCCGGAATGAAATCTGACGTAATAAATTTCGACGTCGTCGATTTCATGAGGTGTTCAAGAATTTTTCTGTTTTCGGATTCATTTTTGGATTCCATCAGCTTTATGATTATTTCACCGTCACTCGATGTAATAATTTTATGTTCCTGAAGGATTTTCAAACCGTCCAAAGCAAAGTTTTTCGGCTTCTTTTTTGAAAATTCGGTAACAACGCCCTCGATGACACTTCTGGATAGCTTTCTGCCATTCATTTTTCATTCCCCCAATACTAATTGCAAAACGGCGTGACGAATACGAACCAATTCGAATCTTTGCCACTTGAATAAATTATCATCTAATCCGTTCAATAATTGCAAAAACACGTCAAAATCGTATCTATTTGACGAATTAAATCTATCTCTGGATCTATCCCATTCGCGCTCGGTTTCTCTACTGCAGTCCCCGCGCCGCTTTGCTGAAAAATTGCAAACCCACGGCCCTGACCCCATCTTGCAACCTCCGGCGGGCATCCTCCTCGCGCGGATGACGGCCGGAGGCGCGCATGGAAACACTCGGACAAGACCTTGAAACCATGCGCCGGGTGCCGCTCGCACCTGATCATGTCGATGCCATTTGCGCCATCGGCGGCGAGCGGCTTTACAAGGCGGGCGACATCGTGATGGACATTGGCGAGCCGATGGACCGGTTCGTTTATGTTCTCGAAGGGGACATCGAAGTGGTCGATCCCCACACCGGGGAGCGGTTGCTGCCCTCCAGCCTCGGCCCGACGCAATTCATGGGCGAAATCGGCTTCCTCAACGGCGGCACCAACATCATGCGGATGCGCGCAGCGATCGATACCCGCGTGATCGAAGCGCCGCGCGGGGCGATGCTGGATCTGATGAGCCGGGTGCCGGAATTGTCCGATCACCTCATCACCGTGTTCGCGGCACGGCGGCGCAAACAGTTCGAATCGCATAATGACACGATCAAGGTGATCGGTGCGGATCGCAATCCCCAGGTGCAGGCGGTGGAGCGCTTTCTGTCGCGCAACCGCATCCCGTTTCAAAGCTACGACATGGACGCAGGCGACCGCGAAACCGCGACCCTGTGCGACCTGACCGGCCATCAACCCGGCGTGATCGTCGGCGCGAAAACGCGGCTGGTTGACCCCACGCCGCGCAAGGTTGCCCAGTATCTGGGGCTCGATCTCGGCATCTGTTCGCAGCGCACCTATGATCTGCTGATCGTCGGCGGCGGGCCTGCGGGCGTGGCGGCGGCGGTCTATGCCGGAAGCGAGGGGATCGAGGCGCTGGTGATCGAAGATACGGCCGTCGGCGGACAGGCCGGCACATCCAGCCGGATCGAGAATTACATGGGCTTTCCCACCGGCATCAGCGGCACCGATCTGACATTTCGCGGGCAGGTGCAGGCGATGAAGTTCGGCACGCGCTTCGTGATGCCGCGCCGGGTCGAGGGTGTTTCGCGGCGCGAGGACGGGGCTTATTGCGCGACCCTCGACGATGGCGACGAAATCTGCGCCCGCGCCCTGCTGGTGGCAACAGGCGTGCAATACCGCCGCCTGCCGCTTGACCGGCTGGAGGCGCTGGAAGGCGCAGGGGTGTTCTATTCGGCCACGGAAATGGAGGCCCGCTTCTGCGCCAGAACCGAAGTGGTGGTGATCGGCGGTGGCAATTCGGCCGGGCAGGCGGCCATGTTCCTCAGCCGTGCAGCAGCCCATGTGCATCTGGTGGTGCGCGGCAGCAGCCTTGCGGCGTCGATGTCGAGTTACCTGTCACAGCGGCTGGAGGCCGATCCGCGCGTCACCATTCATTATCACAGCGAAGTCACCGCGCTGCATGGCGAGAATTGGCTGGAGGCGATCACGTTAAAGAGCGGGGGCAAGACCGGCGACAGCGATCAGCGCATCGATTCCCGCGCATTGTTCATCATGATCGGCGCAGCGCCCAACACCGGCTGGCTTTCGGGCCTCGCGGCGACTGACGAAAAAGGCTTCGTGCTGACCGGCGCAGCGGCAGGGCAAGACGATGGCTACGCCACCACCGCGCCCGGCATTTTCGCGGTGGGCGATGTGCGCTCGGGTTCCGTCAAGCGGGTGGCGAGCGCGGTCGGCGAAGGGTCTGTCGTGGTAAGCCGCATCTGGCAATATCTGGAAGACACGCGGATATCCGGGGAGTGATTTTTCCGCCCGCACAATTCGTCGCAAGCCTCTGGTGCTATGCGGCAAATTGAATAGACTGCCGCCATCCGCATGGGCATCGCAGACCCGGGCGGAAGGGGGCTTCACCATGATTACCGGCATTTTCCGACTTATCGCAGCAGGCATCGCCCTGCTCGCAGCGCAACCCGTTTGGGCCGAGTGGCACGAAGCGTCGAGCGATCACTTCGTGATCTACGCCGACGACAAAGAGGCCGATATCCGGACCTTTGCCGAAAACCTCGAACGCTATCACAGTGCCATGGCGTTCGTGCTGCGGGCCAAGGTCGAAAAGCCCAGCCCGTCGAACCGCGTGACGATCTTCGTGGTCGGCGACCAGCGCGATATGCGTGCGTTGAGCGGCAGCCGCACCATCGGCGGCTTCTACATCCCGCGTGCAGGCGGCAGCCGCGCTTTCGTGCAGGATATCCGCAACACCAAGGGTTATCCGCATTTCTCCACCATCGTGCTGCTGCACGAATACGCCCACCACTTTTTGATCTCATCCACCAGCTTTGCTCAGCCGCGCTGGCTGAGCGAGGGATCGGCGGAGTTCTTCGCTGCGGCTGGCTTCAATACTGACGGCAGTTTGCTGATCGGCCGACCGGCGCAGCACCGCGGAGGCGAGCTGGCATTCGCCGATCCCGTCCATGTGCGCGAACTGCTCGACCCGGAACTATACGAAAAGCAGAAGGGCAAGAAATACGACGCGTTCTACGGCAAAAGCTGGCTGCTCTATCATTACCTGACATTTTCGGATGACCGCGGCGGGCAACTCGGACAATATCTCGTCAACCTGTACAACGGCATGCCTGCCCTTGCCGCAGGTGAGAGCGCGTTCGGCGATCTCGATACGCTGGAGCGCGAGCTCGCCACCTATCTGCGCAGCAAGCGGATGCTGACTTTCGTGCTACCGCCAGACAAACTCAGCACGGGCAGCCCGATCACCTTGCGCAAACTTCCCCCCGGTGAAGCCGCGATCATGCCAGTCGTGATCCGTTCGCAGCGCGGCGTGAACGAAGAACAGGCCGCAGAATTGCTGGTCGAGGCGCGCGCCATTGCAACCCAGCATCCGGAAGACCCCGGCGTGCTCGCCGCGCTGGCCGAGGCGGAGTATGATGCAGGCAATGACCCCGAAGCCATCGCCGCGGCAGACGGCGCCATCGCCCGCGATCCTGCGCGCACAAACGCCTATGTCCAGAAAGGCTATGCGCTGTTCCGGCAGGCCGGCGAGGCAGACGAAAAGGCAGCCGCCTATGAAGCGGCAATGAAACCCTTTGGAGCGCTCAATGCCATCGAGAACGATCACCCGCTGCCGTTGATCTATTACTATCGCAGCTATGCAGAACGCGGTGCCGCACCGCCCGAAAACGCGCGGGCGGCGCTGGAACGTGCATCAAGGCTGGCTCCGTTCGATCAGGGCTTGCAGCTTAATGCCGGGATGATGCTGATCAAGGAGGGCAAGTTCGCGATTGCGCGCGATTTCCTGCTCCCGGTCGCCGCCAATCCGCATGGCGGGGGAGCGGCGGAGCGGGCGAGGCAAATGCTCGACTTGCTCGACAAGACGCCGCTCGAGGCCGTCATCGACCTTGGGGCACGACCTGACGACGAGGATATCTCCCCGTCGTCAGATGCGGCGAAGGAATAACACCCCCGCCCGCTTCCGTTCAGCTTTTGCTGCCGCCGAACAGGCCCTTGGCCATGCCCATGATGTCGTTCAGCGGGTTGCCGTCCTTGTCCTGATCGAGGATCGAGGCAAAATTGCTGAGCGATCCCTCGCCGCCAATCGCGGTGACGATCTGGCTGAGGATATCCGGGCTCATTCCGGTCTTTTCCGCCGCCAGCGTCACCGTATCGCCGTCCATGGTGTGGGTCTTGCCCAGTGCGGCAATCGCCATTTCGGCCATCTTGGGATCAATCCCCAACTTGGCCGCAAGGTTCACCACATCATCGGGTGCGCCGCCGATGTTCTTCAGAATCCCGTCAAGAATGCTCATTTTCCCGTCTTCCCCTTTGTCGATTCGCACACGCTTGTGCCGCAATTTCGCGACGATCCAAAGAAAAAGCCCCGCTCCGGTCTTGCGCCGGGCGGGGCTCTCCTCTCCAAACCGGGACGGGATCAGGCGGCGACGGGAGCCGGGGCTGCCTGGCGCACGCCTTCGTCAACATGGGCTTCGAACTGCGCGAAATTTTCGATGAACAATTGCACCAGTTTGGTGGCGGTCGCGTCATATTCCGCCCCGTCGGCCCAGGTGCTGCGCGGATCGAGGATGGTCTGATCAAGGCCTGCTTCGGCCAGCGCGGGCACGAATACCGGCACATCAAAGCCGAAGTTGGGATCCTTGCGGAACTCGACCTCGTCCATCTTGCCATCAAGCACCGCGTTCAACAGCGCACGGGTCGCCTTGATCGGCATCCGGTTGCCGGTGCCATACTTGCCGCCGGTCCAGCCGGTGTTGACCAGCCAGCATTCGGCGCTCCCCTTGCCGATGCGTTCCTTCAGCAGGTTGCCATAGACGCTGGGATGGCGCGGCATGAAGGCTGCACCGAAGCAGGTGCTGAAGGTGGCTTCAGGCTCGGTCACGCCAATTTCGGTTCCGGCGACCTTGGCGGTGTAGCCGCTGAGGAAGTAATACATGGCCTGATCCGCCGTCAGACGCGCGATCGGGGGCAGCACGCCGAAAGCATCGGCGGTCAGCATGATCACGTTCGACGGTGCCGGGCCGAGGTTCTTCTCGGACGTGTTGGGGATGAATTCGATCGGGTAGGCGCCGCGGGTGTTTTCGGTCTTCGACGAATCGGTGAAGTCCAGCTCGCGGGTGCTCTCGTCCATCGCCACGTTTTCGAGGATCGTGCCGAACATTTGCGTAGTGGCGTAGATTTCCGGCTCACCCTCGGCCGAGAGGTTGATCATCTTGGCGTAGCAACCGCCTTCGAAGTTGAACACCGCGGTATCCGACCAGCCATGTTCGTCATCGCCGATCAGCGTGCGGCTGGCATCGGCGGAAAGCGTGGTCTTGCCGGTGCCCGACAGGCCGAAGAAGATCGCGGATCTGCCGTCGGCGCCGATATTGGCGGAGCAATGCATCGGCATGACGCCCTGCGCAGGCAGCAGATAGTTCAGCAGGCCGAACACGCCCTTCTTCATTTCGCCCGAATATTCGGTGTTGCCGATCAGGATCAGCTTTTCGGTAAAGCTGACCGCGATCACCGTATCGCTGCGGCAGCCGTGGCGTTCCGGATCAGCCTTGAAGCTGGGCAGATTGATGATGGTATATTCGGGCGCGAAGCTGGCCAGTTCGTCCGCCGTGGGGCGCACCAGCAGCGTGCGCACAAACAGGCTGTGCCACGCCATCTGCGTGATCACGCGCACATTGACGCGATATTCGGGCTGCGAACCGCCGAACAGATCAGCGACGTAAAGTTCTTCCTGCCCTTCGAGCGCAGTGAGGAAATCGGCCTTGAGATTGGCGAAATGCTCTGGGCTCATCGGCTGGTTGATCGGGCCCCAGTTGATCGTGTCTTCGGTCGCGGCATCGCGGACGATGAACTTGTCCTTCACGCTGCGGCCGGTAAACTTGCCGGTTTCCACCAGCAGCGCCCCATCCTTCGTCAGCTTGCCTTCGCCCTTGGCGAGCGCCTGTTCCACCAGTGCGGCGGTGCCGAGATTGGCGTGAAGGCGGGCACGGGTGGCAAGGTTCTGGGCGGCCAGCGGGGTAGCGAGCGAGGTCAACATACGTCTCCTGGGCGGGGCAGCATCATGTGCGGGGCAGGGTCAAACGAAGGGGTCAAACAGACAGGTTCAAACAAACGGGAACAGACCGGCCGTTTCCAGCGAATCCATCCTTCCCGCGGTAACATCCCCGTAGCATTTGCGCATACGTATGCAACCTTGGGCGAATGGTGCTGCGATCACCACCTGATCCCTGCCGCGCGCCTTAGTTTGCGACTCTGTCTGCGTCAAACCGGGTGCGGCATAGCAATTGTGCGGCGCGGCCAATGCCAGCTTTCCCGCAGAACCTGCGCAGGCGATTGTTTCCCGCGTGCGTTGGCGCTACCCATGGGACACCATGTCCGACAGCACCAGCAGCCATCTGGACGATCCACGCGTCCCTGCCGAAGATCCCCGGCCCGAAGAAGCCCGTAAGCTGCAGATCGCGCTGGTTGATGATGATCGCAATATCCTCACCACCGTTTCGATTGCGCTGCAATCCGAAGGCTTTGCCACGCGGCTCTATTCCGATGGCGAAACCGCGTTGAAGGCGCTGCTCGACAATCCGCCCGACTTGGCCGTGTTCGATATCAAGATGCCGAAGATGGACGGGATGGAACTGCTGCGGCGGCTGCGCGCCCATTCTGCCCTGCCGGTGATCTTTCTCACCAGCAAGGACGATGAAAGCGACGAGGAGGCCGGGCTGCAGCTGGGCGCGGATGATTACATCGCCAAGCCGTTTTCCTTGCGCCTGCTGGTCGCCCGCATTCGCGCGATCCTACGCCGGGCAGAACCGTTGGCTGCGGGCGCCGATCCCACCGCCGCGCGCGAACCGGCGCAGCCCAATCTCAGCCGCGGCCGTCTGTTCATGGATCCTGCGCGCCATCAGGTGATGTGGGATGGCAAGGCTGTGAGCCTGACAGTCACCGAATTCCTGATCTTGGAAGCGCTCGCCATCCGCCCCGGCGTGATCAAAAGCCGCAACCAGTTGATGGACGCGGCCTATCCGGACGACGTGTTCGTGGATGATCGCACCGTTGATAGCCACATCAAGCGGATGCGGCGCAAGTTCAAGCTGGTCGATCCTGCCTTCGATGCAATCGATACGCTCTACGGCGCGGGTTACAGCTTCACCGATGCCTAACCGGTCGCGCGCAGGGGGCGAACAGCTGACTGCCACAGGGCGGTTTGCGCTGACCGGCCGTATTCTGGCGGTGAATATCCTGCCCCTGCTGGTGATGGGCGGCGGGCTGTTTTACCTGGATGGCTATCGCACCCAGCTGATCAACGAACGGTTCAAGCTGGCCCGGATCGAAGCCCAGATCACTGCCGAGGCGCTGGCCGGCGCAACACGCGAACGGCAGGAAGCGCTGCTGGTGCAGATCGGCAAGGAACAGCGCATGCGGTTGCGCCTGTTCGATACCGAAGGACGGCTGACAGCGGATAGTTTTGCACTGGCCGATCCTTCGTTCCGGTTCAACGACATCAGCGATGATGATTGGGAACAGCGCTTTGCCCGCTGGCTGGATCGCACAGTCGATACCATCGTCAGCGCGCAGGCAGTGCAGGATTATGTCGAACCCGAAGCGCAGGAAGCCGATGCCTGGCCCGAACTGGCCCGCGCGCGCGAGCTCGGCCTGTCGCAAGTGCGGCTTTACGATTGGCGCGATGGCACGCCGGTGATCACCGCCGCCGCACCTGTCGGCCTGCAAGGGGCAACCTTGCTGACCGTGCGCAACGCGGTCGACATTACCGAAAGCGTGCGCGATGCTCGGTCCACGCTGGGTTCGGCGATGCTGCTGATCCTCGGCGCATCGGCGCTGCTTTCGCTGTTTCTGGCGCGCACCATCGTAACCCCGCTCAGATTGCTGGCACGGGCTGCGGTGCGGGTGCGGCAAGGGCGCGAACGCGAGGTCGAAGTGCCGCGTCTGCCGCAGCGTAGCGACGAGATCGGCCTGCTCGCGCGCACGGTTTCGGACATGACCACCGCCCTGCGTCAGCGGATCGACGCGGTCGATAGCTTTGCCGCTGACGTGGCGCATGAAATCAAGAACCCGCTGGCATCGCTGCGCAGCGCGGTGGATACTCTGCAACGGGTGGAAGACCCGGCCTTGCGCGAGGAACTGATCGGGATCGCCGCACACGATGTGCGCCGGATTGACAGGCTCGTAACCGAAATCGCCGCTGCCAGCCGCGTCGATGCGGAAATCAGCCGGGCGACACTGGAACGGGTGGATCTGGCCGATCTGTTCGCAAACCTGATCCGCAGCCGCGAAGACCGGGCAATGAATGGCGGGCGAAGGATCGAGATTTCCGCCAGTATCGGCGGACACATTGTCATGGGGGTGCCGACCCAGCTGGAACGGGTGGCCGAAAACCTGATCGACAATGCCGTCTCGTTCTCCCCGCCCGAAGGGGTGGTCAGCGTGGCCATCCGGCAAAGCGATCGGCAGGTGATCACCGAAGTCTGCGACGAAGGGCCGGGTATTGCGGCCGAACGGCGCGAAGACGTGTTCCGGCGGTTTCATTCCGACCGGCCCGATGGCGAGAGCTTCGGCAACCACTCCGGCCTCGGCCTCGCGATTGGCCGCGCCATTGCCGAGGCGCATGACGGATCGCTGGTCGCCGATGCCCGTCCCGATGGCGGCCCCGGCGCGTGCCTGCGTCTGCGGCTTCCGGCGGCATCATGACAGACGCCGGCGCAATCGTGATGCAGGCGACAGCGGTTGCGATGGGTGGTTGCGCTTTGCTGATCGAAGGGCCGCCCGGCAGTGGCAAATCCAGCCTCGCCCTCGCCCTGATCGATGGCGGCGCGCAGTTGATCGGGGATGATGCTGTCACCCTCGCCCGCGTTGACGATCGTCTGATCGCCAGTGCGCCGCCCAATATTGCCGGGCTGCTGGAAGTGCGCGGAGTGGGCCTGATCCGGCTGCCGGTTGCCCTGCCCGCTCCGGTAGCACTGCTTCTCACTCTCGGAGGCACAGCGGCGGAGCGTTTGCCCGGCGCCCTGCAATGCCGTGACATTGTGGGCGTGGCCGTGCCGGTGCTGGCCTTCGATCCCGGTGCCATCGCGCCCGCCCCCCGTGCACGCGCGGCGCTGGCGCTGCACGGCATCGCGACCGAAGGCGCTTCCCTTTCGGCTTCAACCGCGCAAGATGTAGCGCCATGACCGACGCGCCTTCCCCTCCCCCTGATACCCCGGCCAAGCAGGAATTGCTGCTTGTCACCGGCCTTTCCGGCGCGGGCAAGTCCACCGCGCTCGCGGTGCTGGAGGATCTGGGCTGGGAGACGATCGACAACTTCCCGGTGCGCCTGCTCAAACGACTGGTCGCCATGCCCGAAGAACCGCGCGGCCCGCTCGCGATAGGGTTCGATTCGCGCACCCGCGGCTTTGTCCCGGCTGATGTTATCGCGCTGGTCAAAGACCTCAGCGAGCGGGACGATGTGGCGCTGACCTTCCTGTTCCTCGATTGCTCCGGCAGCGAACTGGAACGGCGTTACAACGAAACGCGCCGCCGCCACCCGATGGCCGATGGCCGCCCGGTGATGGAAGGCATCGCGGCGGAACGCGAATTGCTCGAACCGCTGCGCCGCTGGGCCGAAGTGATGATCGACACCTCGGCCATGACCAGCAATGATCTGCAAGGGCAGGTGCGCAAGCTGTTCGGCGCGGGCGAAGGCGAAGCCGCCATGACGCTGACGCTTTCCAGCTTCGGCTTTGCGCGCGGGATGCCGCCGCTTGCCGATCTGGTGTTCGACATGCGGTTTCTCGATAATCCGCACTGGGTGCCGGGACTGAAAGAATTGACCGGGCAGGATGCGCCAGTGGGCGAGCATATCGAACGCGACCCCGCCTTTGCCGATGTGTTTGCGCGCATCCGCGATCTGCTGCTGGTGCTGCTCCCGCGCTATCAGGTGCAGGGCAAGCCCTATGTCCATGTTGCCTTCGGTTGTACCGGCGGAAGACACCGGTCAGTTTACACCGCCGAACGGATGGCAGAAAGCTTGCGCGCTGCCGGATTTTCGCCCACTGTCAGACACCGCAATCTGGGCTCCCGCGCAGCCGACGAGATCGAACGCGATCGTCGTTAGTCGCACGCCCGCAGCGGTCTGGCATTGTCCAGATGAATGCAAAAGCGTAAGGCTCGCACCCCGGCGGCCTAGCAACGGACCTTTTTTCACGCATGATCGGCTTGATCCTGGTTACTCACGGTCGCCTCGCTGACCAATTTGTAGAAGCGATGGAACATGTTGTCGGCCCGCAGGACGGGATCGTCACTGTGTGCATCGGCCCCAATGACGATATGGAACAGCGCCGCGCCGATATCGCCGATGCGATCCAGGCGGTCGACAGCGGCGGTGGTGTCATTATCCTTACCGACCTGTTCGGCGGCACGCCGTCCAACCTTGCGATCTCGCTGCTTAATGCCGGACGGATCGAAGTGATCGCCGGGATCAACCTGCCGATGCTGATTCGCCTCGCCGGTGCGCGCAAGGTGATGGATGTGACCGCGGCAGTGCTTGCCGCACAGACTGCCGGACGCAATTATATCACCATCGCCAGCGAATTGCTCGGGCAGGAAACCGCCCCCGTCCGGGCCAAGGCCTGAAGGCGCGGCGCATGGGGGAAGCACGGCAAACCGTTCTGATCGTCAACCAGCGCGGGCTGCACGCACGGGCCAGCGCGAAGTTTGTCGGCATGGTGGCTGGCTTGCCCGAAGGGATGAAGGTCACTGTATCCAAACCGCCGCACAGCGCGGCTGGCGGATCGATCCTCGGCCTGATGATGCTGGGCGCGGCAAAAGGCGATACGGTGGAGGTTGCGGTCGAAGGCGATAATGCCGATGCCGTTCTGGCTGAACTGGTCGCGCTGGTCGCCAGCGGGTTCGGCGAGGATTGACGCGGGGCTGATCGGCCTTCAGCAATACGCCCCATGCGCAAGCACATCACCGGCTTTTCCAATCCGACCGTCAAATATCTGCGGTCCCTGCGCGACAAGAAGCATCGCAAGCAAAGCGGCCAGTTTCTGGTCGAAGGGCTGCGACTGCTTGAGGATGCACGCGCCAGCGGGCGCTTGCCGCAAACGCTGGTGATGGCAGAAGGGCGCGAACACGCCTTGCTGGCGCGCTTGGAAGCCGAGGTTGTGGCGGCGGGCGGCGAAGTGATTGCGACCACGCCCGATATCCTCTCCAAAATCACAGGCAAGGACAACGCGCAGAGCGTGGCCGGCGTGTTTGATGAGTGGGGTACATCGCTGGAGGCACTGGACCGCAGTGCTGCGCCGATCTGGCTGGTGGCGCAGGCCCTGCGCGATCCGGGCAACTTGGGCACAATGCTGCGCACCTGCGATGCGGTTGGCGCGGGCGGGCTCATCCTGATCGATGACTGCGCCGATCCTTTCAGCGCCGAAGCCGTCCGCGCGAGCATGGGCGCGGTGTTCACTGTGGGTCTGGCACAGGCGCGGTGGGAGGAGTTTCTCCCTTGGCTGCGCGGCGGTGCTGGCCAGCTGGTCGCGGCCAGCTTGCGCGATGCGGTGCCCTATCGCGGAGCGGCATTCGCTGCGCCGTGCTTCATTCTGGTCGGCAACGAATCGCAGGGCCTGCCCGAGGAATATGAAGCGGCGTGTGACCTGCGGGTGACGATGCCTATGCTGGGACGGGCAGATTCGCTGAACGCGGCCGTGGCGGGCGCGGTGCTGGCTTATGAAGTGCTGGCGGGGGTTGAAAGCAACTAGCGACTCAAGCGCGGCCCATACACCAGGGGTCCGGGTTCATATCAACCGGCGATTCAGCGCGGTCCGGTTGCGCAAACCGGGCTTTGAAGGTGAAAGCATGCGGCGATGGGCCGTAGCGATCCAGCATCCACAGCCGGGACAACCCTTCGCTGATGGTCGGCTCGTTCCCGGCCTCAATCCACCAGAGCGCCTGATAAGCGCCGTCGAAACGTTGAAAATACTCGCGGCGGCGCGCCATTTCTGGCGTATGCGCGCTGCGATAGACAAATTCGAACAGCGCGTCAGCATTGCGCCAAACTGACATGTTGACGATGAGCAGCGGATCAGGCGCGATCGCTATATCGGTGGCATTGCCAGCTTCGCTTTGCAGCCGCCAAACGAAGCCCGGAGATCTGTCGGCGAGCGCATTGATCCGTTCGAGCGCGTCGAAGAATGGCTGAACCTGCGGATCGCCTTCGGGCGCAGTAAGCCGCCCGATATTGATCTGGGCAAGATGCCAGGTGTCCGCCGCTGCTTCAGAATCTCTCATCATTCACTACCCCTATTCGGCCGCGTCGTTGCTTGCCGCAATCGCGGGATACTCCGCCTCAACCGCGTCCGCATCGGCAGCATTGTAGCGCGGCGCGCTTTCCACCAGCGGCACATCCTCGATCGCGCGTTTGCCGATTTCGACGCCCTTTTCCGCCAACCGCCGTCCGGACGACAGCACGTTGCGTTCAAAGCTGCCGACGAACTTGTTGTAATTGTTGACCGCGCTTTCCAGCCCGCCGCCAACGCGCTTGAGGTGCTGAGCGGCGGTTTCGAGCCTGCCATACAATTCCGCACCCATCCGCCCGATTTCTTGTGCCTCCTTGGCGAGTCCATCCTGCCGCCATACTTGCGCCACGGTCCTTGCAATTGCGACGAGATTGGTCGGCGTCGCGAGCAGCACGCGGCGCTCAAAGGCGAAGTCCCAAAGCTTCGGATCGGACTCAAGCGCTGCGGTGACGAAATGTTCGCCAGGGATGAACATGATGACGTAGTCAGGCGCTTCGTCAAACTGGCTTTGATAGCTTTTGGCGCTCAGTGTTTGGACATGATTCCGCATTGATTTGGCGTGCAGATCAAGGTGACGTTTGCGCTCTGCGTCATTGTCCGCCTCGAACGCTTCTTGGTATGCATTGAGCGAAACCTTTGAATCTACAACCAGCTTTTTCTGGCCCGGCACGTTAATAATCGCGTCGGGGCGCAGGCGCCCTTCGTCGGTTTCAATCGAATGCTCCATGATGAAATCTGTATGTTGCGCAAGGCCGCACTGTTCGAGAAGGTTCTGCAAAGCGCGCTCCCCCCAGCGCCCCCGCGCTTTGGGGGCGTTAGTCAGCGAATTGCCAAGCCGCTGCGCCTCGCGTCGGACGTCCTCTTGACCCTTGCGCATTTCCTCTATCACACCGGTCAGCTGCCCGAAGGCATCGGTGCGCTTGGCCTCCAGTTCGGCCACCTGCTTTTCGTAACTCGCCAGCCGGTCACCAACAGGGGCGAGCAACGCTTTCAGCTTTTCCTCGCTGGCTTTTTCCGAATGGCCAAGGCGTTCTTCTGCCCTCTTGAGGAATGCCTCCTGCGCCTTGCCCAGCACAGCCGCGCCGGTGTTTTCAAACTCTTTCAGCAATTTGTCGCGCGATTCTTCGAGCAGGCGTTTCTGTTCGGCAAAACCGGCGCGTTCAGCCCGGAACTGCGCGTTTTCGCCGCGCGCCGTTTCGAGTTGCTGGGCAAGCCCGTCGGCCCGCGCCGCCCGTTCGCCCAATGTCGCAACCTCGATCCGTGCTGCGCCCAATTCTGCAATGGCGCGTTTGAATTCGCTGGCCTGCTCCACGCCTGCCGCTTCGGCCGCCGACAGCCGCTTACGCAGGTCCGCAAGCGGGCGCGAGGCCACAAACCAGCCCGTCCAGACGCCCGCCAGAAGACCCGCAACCAACAGCGTCACAGCAAAAAATGTTTCAGTCATCGTCGGAACATAGGCCGAACATTAATTGCAGCCAACCCCTCCTTTTTCCCCAGATTCGGAACATTGCCCGGTCGCTCATGTTCAGTCTGGGTGAAGGAGAAACAGCCATGTCCATCAAGAAGATGATACAGGAGCATCCCAATGTCGGGGCTGACTTCAATGAAACGCTGGCGGAAGCCGTGCGCCATGCCATGTATTGCGCAGCCATTTGCAACAGCTGCGCCGACGCATGTTCAGCCGAAGACGGCGATATGAGCGCCTGCATCCGCCTCTGTACGGATTGCTCGGACATCTGCACTGCAACCTATCGCGTTGCGACCCGCCGGACGGCAGGCAATGTTGCTGTAATTCAAGCACAGCTTCGGGCGTGCATTACTGCTTGCGAGCAGTGCGCTGGCGAATGCGCGAAGCATGACAACGATCATTGCCGCCGCTGCGCACAGATGTGCCGGGAATGTGCAGATGATTGCCTGAAGGCGCTCAACAATATGGCGCAGGCTGCCTGACGATTACGCTGCAACCACCTGCCAAGCTGGCAGGTGGTCGCCCAATTACGCCGCCTGACGGATTTTCTTCAGCTTCTTCAGCGCCATCGCCTTTTTCAAGCGCGAGAGGTGATCGATGAACAGGATGCCTTCGAGGTGATCCATCTCGTGCTGCAAACAGGTTGCCATCAGGCCTTCGAGCGCCTCTTCATGGGTCGCACCGTCGAGATCCTGATACCGCACGCGGCACGTCGCCGGGCGTTCGACATCGGCGTAGATTTCGGGGACCGAAAGGCAGCCTTCCTGATAGATCGACAAATCCTTGGCCGGATCGAGAATAACGGGGTTGATGAATACCCGCGGTTCTTTCTTCGTTGCTGGGTGCGTGTGCGAATGCCCGTCATGCGCGCATTCGACCGGCTCTGCATCGGGATCGTCCGGTTGCAGATCGATCACCAGCACCCGCTTGGGCACGCCGACCTGGATCGCGGCAAGACCAATGCCGGGGGCATCATACATCGTCTCGAACATGTCTTCGACGAGGGTGCGCAGATCGGCATTGAACTCCTCCGGTTCAACCGGGATCGAGATGGTTTTCAACCGGGGGTCCGGCACTTCAAGGATTTCGCGGATAGCCATGCTGCGCAGATAGGCGAGCATTGCAGAGATTTCAACGCAGCTTAACCGACCGGCCTTCTTGCGCGTAAGGCCTGCGCCAGCGTGCCTTCGTCGAGGTAATCAAGCTCGCCGCCCACCGGCAGGCCGTGCGCCAGCTGCGTGACCCGCACGGGGAAGGCTTCGAGCCGCTCGGCAATGTAATGCGCGGTGGTCTGCCCTTCGAGCGTGGCATTCATCGCCAGCACCACCTCGTCCACCCCGCCGCCGTCGACGCGGGCGAGCAGGCTGGCAAGGTTGAGGTCTTCGGGCGCGATGCCGTCGAGCGCGGAAAGCCGCCCGCCCAGAACGTGGTAGCGACCGGGAAACAAACGCGCGCGGTCAAGCGCCCAGACGTCCGCCACTTCCTCCACCACACAAAGGAGCCGCGCATCGCGGCGCGCATCGGTGCAGATACCGCAGGGGTCACGTGTGTCGACATTGCCGCAGGTCCGGCATTCCACCAGCGTTTCGGACACTGCCGCCAGCGCCTCCAGCAGCGCGGGCAGCGCCTGTTCGCGGTGCTTGACCAGCCACAGCACCGCCCGCCGCGCCGAACGCGGGCCCAGGCCCGGCAGCCGGGCGAGCGCGGAACTCAGAGCCTCGATCTCTTGCGATGCCATGGGTGTAGAGATAGGGGCTGCGCTTCGCTTAACAAAGGCTGCGGGCAAGGCTTATGCGCATCATCTTCATGGGGACGCCCGAATTCGCAGTGCCGGCCCTGCGCGCGTTGCAGGAAGCGGGGCACGAGATCGCCTGTGTCTATACCCAGCCGCCGCGTGCCGCTGGCCGGGGGAAGCAGCTGCGCGCAACGCCGGTGCAGGTGGCGGCAGAATCGCTGGGCGTGCCGGTGCGGTGTCCGGTGTCGCTGAAAGGTGAAGAAGCGAAGGCGGAATTTGCTGCCCTGAATGCCGATGTGGCTGTGGTTGCGGCTTACGGCCTGATTCTGCCGCAAGCGGTGCTGGATGCACCGCGCCACGGCTGCCTCAACATTCACGCCTCACTGCTGCCACGCTGGCGCGGGGCTGCGCCGATCCACCGCGCGGTTATGGCGGGGGACGAGGTGACGGGCGTGACGATCATGCAGATGGAAGCGGGGCTCGATACCGGACCGATGCTTCACAAGATTGTCGTGCCGGTCGGGCGCAAGACCACGGGCGAACTGTTCGGGGAGCTTGGCGCAGTCGGCGCTGCCGCGATGCTGGAGGTGCTGGCTGATCTGGGGGCCTTTCCGCCCGAGGCACAGGATGATACAGCAGCGATCTATGCACCCAAGATCGACAAGGCAGAGGCGAAGATCGACTGGGCCAAACCCGCCGAGGTGATCGAGCAGCAGGTGCGCGGCCTTGCCCCCTTCCCCGGCGCATGGTTCGTGCTGGAAGGCGAACGGGTGAAGTTGTTGCTTGCAGAGCTTGCTGACGGCTCCGGTGCGCCCGGGGAAGTGATCGATAACGACCTGACGATCGCCTGCGGTGCGGGCGCGATGCGGCCCGTTCGCCTGCAACGCGCAGGTAAGCCAGCGATGGACCGGAGCGATTTTCTGCGCGGCAATCCGGTTCTAACAGGCATTGTCATCCAATAGCGGCGTCTGGCCCATTGACCCTGCCAGCGGCCGGTGGGATCAAACGGTCATCCGAAGGGGGAAAGCTTTCGCGCCGGTGACGGCTGGGAAGCACGCGCTCTGTTGCTGACACAAGGAATCCCGCAATGCGATCAACCTCTCTGGTCGGCCTGTGCGTGCTTGCTCTTGCATCCTGCGGACAAGCACCTGAAGGACTGGCCGAAGATAGCGCCCGGAACAACAAGGACGGTGCTGTTTCAGTCACCACAGCCAGCCTGTCTGCCACGCGCAGCAATCCGCCCGAAGACCAGTATATCGAATGCGTGAATGCCAAGCCCAATGGCACCACGACCCGCCATTTCTTCATCATCTATGGCGGCGCGCTGAAAAGCTATTCTTCGTTCCGGAACTATGCCCGCGATTTGTGCGATCCCGGCCAGCCGGATTGTGCGATGGGATGGCAGGGCGACAAGATCGGTTCCTACAGCAAGAACGGTAATGGCGTGATCAACCAGTTGCTGGTCGATCTGGACAGCATGACGATGGAACGCGCGGTGACGACCGCCGCACGCGGGGTCGAAATCTCGCAAGCGACCTGCACAGCCTCACCGCTTCCCGAAGGTATCATCATCGACTAAGGGCAGCGGCATGTTGCACGCTGCCGCTCTTTGTCGATGAACCGCTTTGCCCTCACTCTGGAATTTGACGGCACGCCGTTCCAGGGCCTGCAACGCCAGCGCCACGGTCCAAGCGTGCAGCAGGCGGTTGAAGAGGCGCTGTTCCGGATCGCTGGCGAGACGGTTACGCTGAACTCCGCCGGGCGCACCGATGCAGGCGTCCACGCGCTGGCGATGCGGTGCCATATTGATCTTGAAAAAGACATCACCCCGTTCCGGCTGATGGGCGCAATCAACGCTCAGCTTCGGCCCGATCCCATCGCTGTCACCGCCTGCGAAATCGTGCCGGACGATTGGCATGCGCGCTTTTCCTGCACCGGGCGGCGCTATCTTTATCGCATCGTCAATCGCCGCGCCCCGCTGGCCCTTCTGCGCGACCGGGCATGGCAGGTGTCACCCGCCCTTGATGCCGATGCGATGCACCGGGCTGCACAGGTGCTGGTGGGGCACCATGATTTTACCACCTTCCGATCAGTTCATTGTCAGGCCGCCGATCCCGTAAAATCGCTGGATTTGCTGGACGTCGAACGTGTCGGCGATGAGGTGCATATCCACGCCGCCGCCCGTTCCTTCCTGCATCACCAGGTGCGCAGCATGGTCGGCTGTCTCAAGCTGGTCGGCACAGGGACATGGGACAAAGCCCGCCTTGCCGCCGCCCTTGCCGCGCGTGACCGTGCTGCTCTAGGGCTTAACGCACCCCCGTACGGCCTCTACTTCGTGGAGGCGATTTACCCGGATTCGAGAGAGGAATCACAATGACGACCAATGGGACTACCACTGGAAAACAGCTTTTCACCACCCTCACCGCCGACGGCAAACTGACGCTGGAAGTTGCGGAAAGCGAGTTCCCCGCGCCCACCGGCAATCAGGTGCTCGTCAAGATGGAAGCCGCACCGATCAATCCGTCGGATCTGGCAATCCTCACCAGCGCGGCTGATTTTGAAACTGCCGAATACACTTCAGGCAAAGTTGTCGCCGCCATGCCCGAGCCGTTCCTGACCGGGAACAAGGGCCGCCACGGCCAGCGCCTGCCTGCCGGCAACGAAGGTGCGGGCACGGTTATCGCCACAGGTGACGGCGACATGGCCAAGGCCCTGATGGGCGCGCGCGTCGCCTGCGTTCCGGGCCATGCCTTCAGCCAGTATGCCATCGCCGATGCAATGATGTGCATCCCGCTGGGCGAACATTCTTCGGAAACGGGCGCATCAAGCTTCGTCAACCCGATGACGGCGCTGGGCTTTGTCGAAACTGCGAAGATGGAAGGCCATTCGGCGATCATCCACTTGGCTGCCGCATCGAACCTCGGCCAGATGCTGAACCGCATCTGCGTGGAAGACGGGATGAAGCTGGTCAACATCGTGCGCAAGGAAGAGCATGTCGAACTGCTGAAGTCGCAGGGCGCAACCTATGTGGTGAACTCCTCGGCCCCCACATACATGGCCGATCTGCGCGCCGCGATTGCGGAAACCGGCGCTTACCTCGGCTTCGATCCGATCGGCGGCGGACAGGCCAGCGACGGCGTGCTGAAAGCGATGGAACAGGTCGCATCGAGCCAGATGGGCGAATTCTCGCGCTATGGATCAAACCAGCAGAAGAAAATGTACATCTACGGCAGGCTCGATCTCAGCCCGACGATCCTGACGCCGTCCTATGGCCTGCAATGGAGCATCGCAGGCTGGCTGCTGACCCCGTTCCTCCAACGCGCAGGGATGGAAACCGTGGGCCGGATGCGCAGCCGCGTGCAGGCCAACCTCACCACCACCTTCGCCAGCCATTACAAGGCCAAGGTGACGCTGGAAGGGATGCTGGAGAAAGTCGCGATCTGCGATTACCGCCAGATGAAGACCGGCGAAAAATATCTGGTCACCCCCTGGGGGTGACAACTTCCCTCCTGTTTGAGGAGGGATCGGATGCTGGGGCGCGACATCTGCCAAAGATCGCGCCCCAGCCCGTACACGTGCAGCCTCTGGCGAGGACTTCTCGTGAGCGCGCATAGGCAAGGATCAAGAGCGAGGCCGGCGTGCCAGCCTACGGGGTCGGGACCCTCGTAAGAGGGAAAGACCTGGCGTCCAGCTTTGTCCGGAAATGGTGCGGTCGAGAAGACTCGAACTTCCACGGGCTTTCGCCCACAACGACCTCAACGTTGCGCGTCTACCAATTCCGCCACGACCGCACTCGGGTTTGCAGGAGCATCCAGATGGTGGCCCCTCGGTAGGAGCGGGCCCCTAGCAAGGGGTTTTAGCCTGCGCAAGCTCTTTGACAGGTCACAGTGTTCGGGGCTTATCTGGGAGCCCAGCCCAGATCGGCGACGGCAGCGCCGCGCGGTATGTTGGCGATGGCTTCGGTTACCGTCACAGTCTCGCCCGGGGCGAGTTGACGCTTGGCGGGAACCACCACCCAATCGCCTACTTTGCGTTCGCGTTGATCGCTGAAAACGACGAGCAGATTGGGCGCGGCCAGTGTTTCCCGCGCCGTATTGGTGATTGTGCCGCGCACCCGGAAGATGGTCTCGCCGCTGGCGAGGGTTTCCTTGCGTTGATCGGCCTTGGGAAAATCGAGTTCAAGTCCGGGCTGGCCGATTCCGAAAGTCGGACGGCTGATCGGAAGCCAATCGGGCAACCCGTAATAATTGACCGCAGCTATGGTGCCGGTTGCCAGCGCAGCAAAGATGGCGGCAGCAAAGGTCCACATCCGGAGCGTATTGCGACGCCGGGTGAAAGGTGGCCGGTAATCGAACCGCGAGGTTTCCTCGTCATCACCGTAATCATCGGCCAACGGTGGATCGGCTGGAAAGGCTGGAGCCGGCCTGTCCTCGTCGAGAACGGCGGGGGTGTCCATCTGCGGCACCACCCGGTCTTGCTCCGAAGGCTCCCTGAGCCCGCGGCGCATGGCGCGCACGCCGACGGAGGAATCTTCTTCGGCAGCCGGGGCAACGCCGACACCCTGCGGCGTGCGCCAGTGACTGATCGACGGGCTGGCAGGTTCCTGTTCCGGCTGAGCTTCAGGCTCGGGCGGCGGAGCAGGGGCTTCAGGTGACGGAGCAGCCGTTTCTGGCGGGGGCGCCGGTGCATCCTCAAGCGGCTGCACCAGATCCAGCGCGGGAGGGTCCTGGAACCAGCTGTGCTTGCATTTCGCGCAACGCACGGTTCGCCCTTCGCTACCGATGGCAGCTTCTGGTACCGCGTAACGCGTGTTGCAGGCTGGGCAAGCAATGATCATGTCGAACATTGCAATAGTCAGCGCACAATGTTGCACAAGAGCACGCGATGCTTTGCAGGGCATTTGCCGCCTGTTTTCCACATTGCAACTTCCTTTTAGGCCGCATCGGGGGGTGTTATTGCGATGTTCGACTTCCCCCGGGCCTGCCCCGCTGATAGATGCGCGCGATGAGTGACCGTCCCGCCGAGATCGTGAAATTCGACAATGTCGGGCTGCGATACGGCACCGACCCCGAGGTTTTGAGCAATCTCAGCTTCACGCTTTACCCCGGAAGCTTCTATTTTCTGACCGGCGCCAGCGGTGCAGGGAAGACCAGCCTGCTGAAATTGCTCTACCTTGCCCAGCGCCCTTCGCGCGGGGGCATCAGGATGTTTGGGCAGGACCTTATCACCATGCCGCGTGATCGCCTGCCCGATCTGCGGCGGCAACTTGGGGTGGTGTTCCAGAACTTCCGGCTCGTGCCGCACCTTACCGCCTTTGATAATGTCGCCCTGCCGCTGCGGTTGGCGGGAGCGGATGAAAAGCGGGTGATCAAGGCGGTGTCCGA
Source organism: Porphyrobacter sp. AAP60 (assembly GCF_001296025.1). Lineage (GTDB taxonomy): Bacteria > Pseudomonadota > Alphaproteobacteria > Sphingomonadales > Sphingomonadaceae > Erythrobacter. Next base: position 20,957 of record NZ_LJHV01000023.1, read on the forward strand.
CATGCTCGACTGGGTCGGCCTTTCGCACCGCTCCCATGCTGTCCCGGCAACGATGTCGGGTGGTGAGCAGCAACGGGTGGCGATTGCCCGCGCGGTGATTGCCCGCCCGCGCATCCTGATTGCCGACGAGCCGACCGGCAATGTCGACCCCGAAATGGCGCTGAAACTGCTGCGCCTGTTCGAAGCCCTGAACCACCGCGTCGGCACAACCGTGGTGGTGGCAACCCACGATGTCCACCTGCTCAAGAAGGTGCCGGATTCGCTGATCATGCGCCTCAACAAGGGGCAATTGTCGGACCCCACCGGTGCGCTGCGCTATCCGCCGCGGCCTTCGGCAACATCGGGAAGCGGGACATGAACGCGCCCCCCCTGCCCGAAGCGCCCGACGGCGACGTCGCCGGTGGCTATGCCGGCCCTGCGCATGGCAAGTCTACTGCACGGCTCTTGCCCGCGACGCGGTTTTCCGGGCCGATCCCCTGGGTGATTGCCATCTTGATGGCGCTGGTGGTGATTGCCGCTGCGGGCGGGCTGGCGCTGCGCAATCTTGCCACCAGCGCCGGATCGCAACTTTCGTCGGCCGTAACAGTGCAGGTGATCGAGCCCAATCCCGATCTGCGCCTTGCCCGCGGCGAGCAGGCAGTGCGGGTCCTGACCGGTCTCGATAGCGTGCAGGCGGTGCGGCTGGTGCCTGAGGCCGAGCTTGTCGCGTTGCTCGAACCCTGGCTTGGGGCAGGCGCTGCGAGCGGGGATGTGCCGATCCCGGCGCTGATCGATGTCGAACTGAAACAGCGTGCCGGCGCGGCAGAGATCGCGCAGATCGAAGCTGCTTTGGCCGAAACGGTTCCCGGTGCGCGGGTCGATGCGCAGTCCGACTGGTTGCGCCCGGTTTATGGCGCGCTCGCGGCGCTGCAATGGCTTGCGGTAGGACTGATCGGGCTGGTGGCGCTGGCAACGGCGGCGGCGGTGTGGCTGGCGGCGCGCAATGCCTTCGCCGGCGCGCGCGACACGGTGGAGATCATCCACCTGCTCGGCGCCACCGACCGGCAGATTGCGGCTGTGTTCCTGCGCACGGTCTTGCACGAAGCAGCCTTCGGAGCACTGGTCGGCGCAGCCATGGGCGCGGGCGCGGTGTGGCTGCTGGGCCAGCAATTTGCGGCGCTGGATAGCGGGATGACAAGCGGGGGCGGGCTTGCGCTTGCCGATTGGCTTGTAATTGCCGCTGTACCGCTGGCCGGTGTGCTGCTGGCACTGCTCACCGCGCGGATCACCATTGCGCTTGCCCTGCGAGACATGCTTTAGGCCTTGGATGATCCGCCGCATTCTTTCACTGATGTTTCTGGCCTGGGCGGCCGGCTTCCTGTGGTTCGCCGCCGCTTTGCCGCAACCCGCGTCCGACGCGGAAGTCACAGATGCTGTGATCGTCCCGACCGGCGGGGCAGGACGTATCCCGCACGGGTTGGAGGTGCTGGAAAAACGCTCGGCCAAGAAAATGCTGGTGAGCGGCGTTGATCCCGAAGTGCGCCCGGCCGAATTCGCAGCCGAATTCGGGGTCGGGCAGGATCAGATGGAATGCTGCGTGACGCTCGGTTACGCGGCGGTCGATACCCGCTCCAACGCGGCTGAAACCGCCAAGTGGGTGGCGCAGAACGAAGTGCGATCGCTCAGGCTTGTAACGACCGACTGGCACATGCGCCGCGCGGCAGGCGAGCTTGATCGCACCCTGCCCGATCACGTGCGCGTGGTTCGCGACGCTGTGCCGTCGCAGCCCGATCTTGGCACCTTGTTTCTGGAATATCACAAGTTGATCGCGAGCCGCGCGGCAGGGCTGGCAGACCTTTGAACTGGTTGATCGCGGCGCTGCGCTCGTTCGTCTTTTACACATTGTTCTACGGCGTTTCGGCGCTGCTGGTGGTGGCCTCGGTTGTCGCAGTCATCGCCCGCAAGGCATGGCTTCGCCCGGTGGTGGCGACGTGGGGCGACTGGCACTTGTGGTGCGTGCGCCACCTGCTCGGCATCGAGGTGGTGCTTGATGGCACCCTGCCCCAGGGCCCGGTGCTGATTGCAGTCAAACACGAGGCCTTCTTCGAGGCGATTGATACCCCGCGCCTGTTCACCGACCCGGCGGTGTTCGCCAAGCAGGAGCTGTTCCGCATCCCGGGCTGGGGTCATTCGGCGCTGGTTTATGGCCTGATTCCGGTGGCGCGGGAGGAAGGGGCCAAGACGCTGCGGGCGATGCTGGCGGTGGCCAAACAGCGTGTGGCCGAGGGGCGCCCGCTGGTGATCTTCCCCGAAGGCACGCGGGTCGCGCACGGCACGCAGCCGGGATTGCAGGCAGGGTTCGCCGGGCTTTACAAGCTGCTGAAGCTGCCGGTGGTGCCCATCGCTGTGGATAGCGGCGCGACCTATCACCATGTGGTCAAGCGCCCGGGCCGGATCACTTACAAGATCGGTGAGGCGATCCCCGCAGGCCTGCCCCGCGACGAGGTCGAAGCGCGGGTCCACGCGGCGATCAATGCGCTGAACCCGTAGGCGATGGCCGCAATGTTTCACGTGAAACATTGCGGCACCGGATGGGGACGGCAGGGTCTAGACGCGGGCAAGAGACGGTCAAGACGGGGTCAAGACGGGGCAAGCGGCGGTCGGGGCGCGGCTGCTTTCAGGCAAGCAGAGGCGCTTGCGGGATGGCGGGCTGTGAGTGGTAAAGCGAATGGCGGATTTAGCCACCAAGCGGCAAAGGCTGACCCATTGGCCGGCGCCTATCGCAGAACTGCAATAGCTGCGTGCGCTCAGCTGGCCTTTCTGGGCCGGGGGTATCGGTTCTGCAGCGCGGCAAAGGCGGGAAGTGCCATCAACCCCGGCTGAAGGCAGCCGTCACCCGGCTGACAGCTTTCGTCCGCCAGCCACGCTTGCAGCTTCACGATGTCCATCGGCCGTCCCAATGCATACCCCTGCGCCAGGGTGCATCCCATGCGCTTGAGAGTGAGGCAATCTTCCATTGATTCAACCCCTTCCGCGATACATTCCACGCCTAGCGTTTCGCACATGCTCGTAATCGCGGTTACGATCTTGCCTACGCCCGGCTCTGCCAGATTACAGACGAAGCTGCGGTCGATCTTGATCTTGTCGATGGGAAGGCGGCTGAGATAGCTCAGGCTCGAAAAGCCGGTACCGAAATCGTCAAGAGCAATCGCGACCCCCATCCTGCGCAGGCGCTCGATATGCGTAATCGCGGTCTGGTAATCCTGCATCAGCGCGGTTTCCGTGATCTCGAAGGTCATGCGTTCCGGGGCAATGCCCTGCTCCACAATCGCCGCGATAAGCATATCGATTGTGCCGGGGCTGACGATGTCGCAGGTAGAAAGATTGAACGACAGGCCAAGGTCGCCGGGTAGCGCCGCCGCATTGGCAAGCAACTTCGCGAACAAAGTCGTGGTGATATTGCCCATTATGTTCAGCCGCTCGGCCACTTTGATGAAGCGCGTCGGATCGACTTGGCCCACCAAGGCGCTGTTCCAGCGCGCCAGAGCTTCGACGCCGCGCACTTTCGCCGTGTCGAGACAGATGATCGGTTGCAGTTCAACCTCGAGCTCGCTGGCAAGGTCGGCGGACAGAAGCGCGGATTCAAGCTCGGTCTCGGCGCGCAGGCGGGTTTCAAGCGCGGGCGTGAAGAAGGCATAGGCGCCGCGCCTTTCCGACTTTACATCGTAAAGCGCATAATCGGCCCGGTCGAAGACCGAGATTGCTGTTGTCCCGGCGAAGGGGAACGATGCAAAGCCGATGGAACACCCCAATGACAAACGATGTCCGTCAATCAGGAAAGGTTGATGCAGCAGGGTGATGACCTCTGACCCGATGGCTGCGGCGGTGGCATTGTCACCATCGATCAGCAGCCCGAATTCGTCACCGCCGAGCCGGGCGACCAGCAATGTGTCGCTGGCAATCGATTGCAGCCGTTTGCCGACCTCGACCAGCAGATGATCCCCTGTCGCATGGCCGTGGATGTCATTCACCGGCTTGAAGCGATCCAGATCCAGCACCCCGACCACAAAGCCATTCCCGGCCGCTGCGGATCGTTGAACGCGGTCTTCCAGATAAGACAGAAACAGGCGCCGGTTGGGCATACCCGTCAGCACATCGGTCATCGCAAGGCGGGCGTTTTCGACTGCGAGCCGCTCTGCCTTGCCGCGTTGCTGCGCAAGCTCGGCCCGCGATGTTATCAGCTCGGTGAAGGCTTCATGTGCGTTGAGCGAAACGCGGATCATCAATGTGGTTACCATCCCGGCGATCAACGCAACCATCAGGAACGCCTCATTGCCGCTGACGAGCTGATAGATCGCATAGGGCACCATCGTTGTGAGATTCACCAGCAGCGCCGCCTGCGGCAGATGCATCAGGCAGAAGATGCAGCCGGTCGCGGTCATCACCAGACAAATCGCCACGCCCGCACGCTGGGTCGGATCGCCGTAAGCATCGAGCAGGAAGGAGTATGCGACATAGGATATGCAGATCGGGAGAACTGCAAGGGTGGTGCGGTGGAGCAAAGCGCGGGCTTCGGCCACGCTGATCTGATCCGGTTCGGGCAGGAACCAGATCCACCACACCATCCGGACAGTGCCAACGGCCACAAAAAGGCCCGCGACCGTTCCGATAAGCAGAAGAGGTCCGGCGCCAGCCATCAGATAAAGGCTTGCAATCGCGATGATGATCAACAGGAGATACAGCAGCGGCACCTGCCGCTTGAGGTTGGCATATTGCCCGATCAGAACGTCCGGGTCTGTCGAATAGGCCCAGCTTGATGGCTTCAGCCAATGGGCGCTCACCAGTCGTCTGGCAGCAGATGCCACGCGCGGACGTTTTGTCTGCTCTGTCACAGGCAACGAAGCTCCAGAACGCGACCCTGAATGCCTCCGTTTAGCTGAGGTGATCGAACAAGGTCTTAACGCCGAACTACTGGTTCCGACGTGATGGCGGCGCCGGGGTCGCTGCCCGAAGGGCCGCTTTTGGCGGAAAACGGGGCTGAGCTGCCGCCGTCTTTCAGACTTTTTCCCCGTCAAATGCCGCCTGAACCTGCGCCGCATCGGTAATCCCGTTCGCGATCAGCACCATCAGCAGCATCCGCGCCTTGGCCGGCCCAAGGGCGCGGGCGGCGACCAGGCCGAGCGCATCGTCATCCACCTCGACATTGCGGTCGACAATGCCTTCATCGACGCGGGTGGATCGCACCACCGGCACGCCTGATGCCGCCGCATTGGCCAGCGCGCCCAGCACACAGGCGGGCGCATTGCCCTGTCCCATTCCGGCCAGCACCACGCCTTTGCAGCCGATGCCGAGCAGCGCCTTGACCGGCTGTTCGTCCATCCCCGCCCCCGCGGTCAGGATCGCCACGCGGGGGAGCGATTGGGGCCAGTTGAAACGCGCACTTTCGCCAACACGGTGCGCCGGGCCGAACCAGTCCAGCCCGGCGGGCGTGACGCGGGCAATGGCGCCGCGCGGGAAGCTCTTGAAGGCATCAATGCTGCTCGTCGCGGCCTTGCGGGCATCGCGCGCGGCCAGCACTGCGTCACCCATCACCAGCAATACGCCGCGCCCTGCTGCTGCAGGATCGCTCACCACCCGCACCGCATTGGCGAAATTGCGCATCCCGTCCGCCCCCACCGCATCGGCGGGCCGCATCGCGCCGACCAGCACGATGGGCTTGCCCGCAGGCAGCGTGAGATCGAGCAGGAAGCCGGTTTCCTCGGCCGTGTCGGTCCCGTGGGTGATGATCACACCTGTGATCGCAGGATCAGCCAGCGCGCCCGTGCAGGCCGCATGCAGCGCCTGCCATTCAGGCCAGCCGATGTCCTGCGAGCCGATCCGCGCCACTTCCTGCCCCGCCAGATCCGCCGCCAGCCCCAATGCGGCAAGATTGGCCAGCATCGTCTCCAGCGCCAGCCCGCCGGGCTGATAGGCCGCCGCCGTCGCGCTCGCGCCAGCACCCGCAATCGTGCCGCCGGTGCCCAGAACAAGGATGCGAGGATGTGTCATGCCCCGCCCCTAGCCGCCTGCGCCTTCTGCGGCCAGACAGGTTTGCAGCGTCAGCCCGTATCTTGCGCAAACTGTGCGAAAATCGCCGGAAGGCCGGGCACATCGCGCTCGGCCTTCAGCGCGGTGAGCGCTGCGGCAATATCGATTTCCAGCAGCGATACGCCCGCTTCGTACCCCGCCCCCTCCGCGCCGAGCGAACGGGCCAGCGTCAGCGCCGGGCGGTTTTCGGGCAGGATGTTGACGACAAGCTGTTCCAGCCCTTCGCGCTGGCAATCGAGCAGCAGCACGGCACACAGCAGACGCGCCAGACCGCGCCCGTGATATTCGTCGATCACAGCGACCGAGAATTCGGCAGAGTCGGAATCGTCGGCATCGCGAAAAGCGTGCACTACGCCGAGCGCGGGCATATCGGGCAGATCGGAGCGCAGCGCGCCCCAGGCGATGTGGTTATGCCCGTCCACCGTCACCAGCGCCCGCAGCACCTGCGGCGGTGCCTCGCGCATCCCGGAGAAAAACCGCAGGTAGCGCGATTGGGGGGAGAGTTTGGCGATGCCGTCTTTCAGGCGCTGTTCGTCATCCTTGCGCACCGGGCGGATGCACACCGGGGTGCCATCGTTAAGCTGGGTCTGGATGATCATGGCGCTGCCTTCCGGTGCCGGAGTTGCATCCGCCGATACCAGATTCGCCGGGCGCTCGCATCCTGCATCCCGGCGCATCGGCACAATGGATGCTTGACCCCCGCCCAATCGCCGCTAAATCCGCCCACACCACGCCGTGGGGCGGTTAGCTCAGTTGGTAGAGCATCTCGTTTACACCGAGAGGGTCAGCGGTTCGAGCCCGTTACCGCCCACCACGCGCACGTTGCAGCGCAACAGTTCCGGCCCCATTTGATCAGGCGCACATCGCCCGCAAAGCAGGCATGATGGCGCGTGACTGACCAACCGACAGGGAGAACAGCGGTGGATCTGCAACTCGACGGGAAAACCGCGCTGGTGCTGGGCGCAAGCAAGGGGCTGGGAAAGGCGATTGCCGATAGCCTTGCAGGTGAAGGCGTGGATGTCATCACCGTGGCGCGATCACCCGGCGCGGGAGATGCCAGCCGCCACATCGCCGCCGATCTCGACGATCCGGCCGCACCCGATCAGATCATCGCGGCGGTGCGCGCCACCGGGTGCCCGATCGACATCATCGTGCTCAACAGCGGCGGGCCGCCGGTCGGCAGTGCGGCAGGCACTGCTCCCGCCGCCTATGCTGCCGTGTTCGACCGTATGTTCAATGCCCAGCTGTCGCTGACGCAGGCTTTTCTGCCCGCGATGCGCGAACGCGGGTTCGGGCGGATCATCGCCGTTGCCTCGACCAGCGTGGTCGCGCCGGTTCCCGGCCTTGTGCTGTCAAACACCGTGCGCGCCGCGCTGGCTTCGTGGTGCAAGACGCTGGCTTCCGAAGTGGCCGGCGACGGGGTGACGGTGAACCTGCTGCTGCCCGGCCAGATTGCCACTGACCGCCTCGCAAGCCTGCATGCAGGCCGCGCGCAGGCCAGCGGATTGGCGCCTGAAGACGTGCTTGCCAGCGCCAGGGCTGCCGTGCCCGCTGGCCGGTTCGGCAGGCCCGAGGAGTTCGGCGATATCGCCGCATTCCTTGCCAGCCCGCGCGCTGCTTATGTCACCGGATGCGCTATCAAGGTTGATGGCGGGATGACAGCCGCGCTGTAGCGCCCCCGGCCTATTTCGCCGCGAGACTTTGGCGGATCAGAGCAATTGCTTCGGGCGAATCCCATTCGTAACCGCCCGCCACGCGCAGCACTTCCTTGCCGCCGGCATCGAACAAAATCGTCAGCGGCAGCGCGCCTTCGGGCGTGAACTGCGCCGATAATGCGGTTTCGGGATCGAGCCACGGCTCCAGCCGCTCGAAACCTTTCTGCGCGAAGAACGGCCCCACTACCTCGGCCCCGCGCAAGTCCTGACTGACGGTGATCACCCGCACTTCGCCATCCAGCTCTGCCGCAAGGGTATCAAGCTGCGGCATTTCCTTGACGCAGGGCGCGCACCATGTGGCCCACAGGTTGATGAGCACCGGTCCATCCTGCGCGGCGAGATCGAGCGTCTGGCCCGCCGCATCGCTGAACTGCATCGCTGGCAGCGGGGTTCCGGCAAACTTGCGATCAACCACGCCCGCCGCCGCTGGCGCGCTTTCAGCGCCTTCAGCCGGTTGCGCTGGGCCCTCGCCCGCCCTATCGCATCCCGCCAGTAGCAGGAGCGAAAAGCCGAGAATGAACGACAAGCGGGACATGACAGGCTCCGATGAAAAGGCGGCCAACGCCATGTGGGGCGGGCGCTTCGCTGCTGGCCCTAGCGCGATCATGCGCGAAATCAACGCCTCGATCCCGTTCGACAAGGCGCTGTGGCGGCAGGATATCGCCGCCAGCAAAGCCCATGTCGCGATGCTGGGCGTGCAGGGGATCATCGCAGGCGAGGATGCGCTGGTGATCGCCAATGGTCTGGATGCGGTTGCCGCCGAATACGAGACGGACGGCGTGCCCGAGGATTGGGACCGCGAAGACATCCACATGACCACCGAAGCGCGGCTGGCCGAACTGATCGGCCCGGTCGCGGGGCGCTTGCACACCGCACGCAGCCGCAATGATCAGGTGGCAACCGATTTCCGCTTGTGGGTGCGCGATGCTTTTGCCGAACTCGGCGCAGGGCTGGCCGCGCTGCAACAGGCGCTCGTCACCCGCGCTGGCGAGCACGCGGCCGACATCATGCCCGGCTTTACCCACTTGCAAACCGCGCAGCCCGTAACGCTCGGCCACCATCTGATGGCCTATTACGAGATGTTCCGACGGGATCGCGCGCGGATCGCGGATGCGACGGCGCGGATGAACGAATGTCCGCTGGGCAGCGCGGCGCTGGCGGGCACGGGCTTTCCGATTGATCGCGAAGCCACTGCGCAGGCGCTGGGCTTCGATCGTCCCACCGCCAATTCGCTGGACGCCGTGTCCGACCGCGATTTCGCGCTGGATTACCTGTGGTGCTGTTCTTCCACCGCGCTCCACCTCTCGCGCCTCGCCGAAGAATTGATCCTGTGGGCCAGCCAGCCGTTCGGCTTCATCCGCCTGCCCGATAGCCTGTCCACCGGCTCTTCGATCATGCCGCAGAAGAAAAACCCCGACGCCGCCGAACTGGTGCGCGGCCATTCCGGCCGGGTGATCGGCGCGCTCACCAGCCTGATGATCACCATGAAGGGCCTGCCGCTCGCCTATTCCAAGGACATGCAGGATGATAAGCCCCCGGTGTTCGAGGCCGCCGGCCTGATGGGCCTGAGCATCGCGGCGATGACGGGAATGATCGCAGGCGCAACCTTCAATACCGCCCGGATGCGCGCCGCTGCCGAGATGGGCTATGCCACTGCAACCGATCTGGCTGACTGGCTGGTGCGGGCGCGCGGCATCCCCTTCCGCGAGGCGCATCATATCACCGGCGCTGCGGTGAAACTGGCCGAAAGCCGGGGCATCGCGCTCGATCAGTTGCCGCTTGCCGATCTACAGGCAATCGACGGGCGGATTGATGACAGCGTGTTCGAAGCGCTGTCGGTGGATGCTTCGGTTGCGGCGCGCGCATCCTATGGCGGAACCGCGCCCGATCAGGTCCGTTTGCAAGTCACCCGCGCCGCCCGTGCGCTGGGATTGGAGGAATGATGCGAACCGCGATTGCCCCCGGGCTTGCCGTGCTGCTTGCCGCCCTGCTTTCCGCTTGCGGGACGCGCGAGCCGCTGACCCCGCTTGAAGGCGCCAGCCTGCCGACCGCGCCCTATGGCGCACAGACCAAGCCATCCGCCGAAGAACTGCTGCGCCGCGATGCGCTGGCGGCGCCGGAACGCAGTGTCGAATTGCGCCGCCGGTCGGAAGAACGGCAGGATGATCCCTTCGATCTGCCTCCCGAATAAAAAGCGAACCCAATGGACCATTTTGCGATATTTGACGGCGTTATGCACACCGAGGATGTGCCCCTGCCGGTGATTGCCGAAGCAGTCGGCACCCCCGTCTATGTCTATTCGCGTGCCACGCTGGAACGCCACGCGCGGGTGTTCCGCGAAGCGCTGGCTGCGGTGCCGGACAAGCTGATCGCCTTCGCGGTCAAATCGAACCCCAATCTTGCCGTGCTCAAGGTGCTGGGGCAGCAGGGTATGGGCGCGGACGTGGTCTCGGTTGGCGAAATGCGCCGCGCCTTGGCTGCGGGGATCGCGCCCGAAAAGATCGTGTTCTCCGGCGTGGGCAAGACCGCGGCCGAGATGAACGCCGCGCTGGATGCCGGGATCGGGCAATTCAATATCGAGAGCGAGGAAGAGGGCGAAGAACTCGCCGCTCTGGCCGCCGCCAAGGGCATGACAGCGCAGTGCACGCTGCGGATCAACCCCGATGTCGATGCTGGCACCCATGACAAGATTTCGACCGGCAAGGCCGACAACAAGTTCGGTGTGCCGATCAGCGAGGCCGGGCAGATTTTCGGCAAACTGGCGGGCCTGCCGGGCGTGAACCTGCGCGGCGTGGCCGTGCATATCGGCAGCCAATTGGCTGATCTGGCTCCATTAGAGGCGGCATTTATCAAACTCGGCACCCTGGTGGCGGCGCTGCGCAGCGCGGGGCATGTGATCACCCATGTCGATCTGGGCGGCGGGCTGGGCGTGCCTTACCGCGTTGGTGAAGTGCTGCCTGCTCCGGCAGAATATGGCGCGATGGTGGCGCGGGTGACGGCTGACTGGGGCGTGAAGCTGATCTTCGAGCCCGGCCGGGTGATTGCGGGCAATGCCGGCGTCCTGCTGACGCGGGTGGTGCGGGTAAAGCGCGGGATCAAGGATCCTTTCGTGATCGTCGATGCGGCGATGAACGATCTGGCGCGTCCAGCGCTCTACGGTGCCTATCATCACTTCGAGGCGGTGCAGCCTTCGGGCGCGCGGATGACGGCCAATATCGTCGGCCCGATCTGCGAAACCGGCGATACATTTGCCATGGGCCGCGAGTGCGACAAGTTGGAAGCCGGCGAACTCGCCGTGTTCCGCACCGCGGGCGCATATGGGGCAACCATGGCCTCATCCTACAATTCACGCGGGTTCGTCGCCGAAGTGCTGGTGCATGGTGACAAGTTCGCGGTGGTTGCCGACCGGATCGAGGCAGGCGCGATCATGGATGCGGAACGCGTGCCCGAATGGCTGATCTGAGCCGGTCATGAGCACCATCGCCAGCCTGCCGCTGTTCCATCAGATTGACGGGCAACAGGTGCTGGTGCTCGGCGATGGGCCTGCGGCGGAGCCGAAACGGCGGCTGGTCGAACGGGCTGGCGGGGTGATTGTCGATGACCTTGCCCGCGCTGTGGATGAAGGCGTTCGGTTGGCCTTTATCGCCTATGATGATGCCCGCGCATGCGAGGTTGCGGCGATCAATGCGCGCTGTGCGGGGATGCTGGTCAATGTCGTTGACCGGCCGGAATTATGCGATTTTACAACGCCTTCCATCCTGGACCGTGACCCGCTGCTGATCGCGGTTGGCACTGGGGGGGCTTCTGCTGGCCTCGCCAAGCATGTGCGACTTCGGCTGGAGCGGGCGCTTCCGGCGAGCCTCGGCTTGCTGGCAAAGGGTCTGGAGGCCGCCCGTCCTGCATTGCGCAAACGCTTTCCCGACGGGGCAGACCGGCGGCGCGTGGTGGATGCGGCATTGCGCGAAGGGGCTGTGCTCGACCCGCTTGATCCGCAATCTTTTCAGCGCGTTGATGCATGGCTTGCGGGTTCGCAAACAGCGCAATCAGGCGCGGTCTTCGACCTCACTCTGGCCAGTGCCGATCCCGAAGACCTGACCTTGCGACAGGCGCGTTTGCTGGGGGAAGCGGATGTTCTGTTGCTGGATGGTGATGTGCCGCCTGCGATCCTTGCCAGAGCCCGCGCAGATGCAGCCCGGTTGGTCTGGGATGCCACGGAAACGCCAAAATTGGCGGGTCTGGAGGGGGTCAAGACAGGGTCTGGCGCGACCGAGACGGGGTCTGGAGCGATCAAGCAGGGGTCTAATCCCGCTTCTGGCGCAACCGGACAAGCCAGCTCTGATACTGCCCCCGGCCTCACCCTGATCCTGCGCTGGCGGCCCGCCCCGCCAATTGTTGGTTAGGCTGCCAGTTCCAACGGCGTGCGCAAGCTGGCGAAATAACCCGCCATCGCGGCAATCGCCTTTTCGCTGAGTGCAATGAAAGCGCGCCGCCGGTCCGCCGGATCGGGCACGCGCACGAAGATGCCGCTTTCCACCATCTGGCTGAGCCAGCGCAGCGCCGTGGTGGCTGGCACGCCCGCCGCGATGCACAGAGATGTGACCGAGACCTGCGCCCCTTCGCCATGCGCTGCGGTGAGATCGAGCAGCATGTCCCACGCCGGATCGCCGAACAGTTCGGGATCGAAGAACCGCGTGCGGGCCTGACGGTTGGCGATCATCTGGCGGATAATCCGCGGATCGGGCAACACAAGTTCCGGCTTCGTCCCGCCAAAGCCGCCGACAGCTTCCGGCCCGCGATAATCGCGACGCACATCACCAACCGCCGCTGCGGGCGCGGACGCCGCCCCGGTCATCCGGTCAAGCGAGTGGGCAATCGCTTCGACCTGCTGCGACAGGCGCAGCAAGGCGATACGGTCTTCCTCTCCCATTTCGCGCAGGCGGGCGGCCCCGGCCTCTCCCATCACGCGGCCCACCGCGATCACGCGCTCAGCGCGGCTGGGGCTGACGAGGATCTGTGGATTGGACTGGTCGAGCACGGCAAACACATCATCCAGCCCATCCAGATTGGTGGCGACGATCAGCTTGGCCCCCGAACGCGCCACCCGCATATCGAGCCGCGCGAGGCCCGCCAGCATCATTCCGTCAATCCCCCGCGAGCCGGTGACCATGCAATCGACCACCACCACATCGCCCAGCAGCGCGATCGGCCCTTCGAGCAGCGCCCGCAGCGAACCACCATCGATGCTCCGGAAACCGGCTCCGCCAAGATCGGTAGCGATCTGCCGGCGAAGACCTTCATCCGCGCCGAAAATCGCGACACGCGCCGGCAGGCCCGCGCCGTCATCAGCCATGTCATAGGCAAAATCAGCCTGCGGGGATTGGGAGGATGTAGCGTTGGTCAGCATCGAATCGACTCCAACAATGTTGGAACGATTATGGAACAAAACCGGATCAGGTCAAGTAAATATGCGTAATCGCAGTAGGATCACGCCTCCGTCAGCCCTTCAGACTAGCCCCTTTCACGGCCGGATTTCGATCACGGTGCCATCAGGCACGATGCGCCACAGTTCCTCGATTTCGTCGTTGGAAAGCGCGATGCAGCCATCAGTCCAGTCGCCCGGCACGCGGCCGAACGGCAGGCCATTGGGCTGGCCGTGAAGGAAGATATCGCCGCCGGGCGAGCGTCCGTATTGGCGGGCAAATTCACGGTCGGCAGGCGCGGGATAGGAGATTTTCAGGCTGAGATGATAGGCGCTGCCGGGGTTGCGCCCTTCGATCACGTAGCGGCCTTCGGGCGTGCGTTCATCGCCTTCGAACTGCTTGTGCCCCTGCGGCTGATCTCCGAATTGCAAGCCCCGCCACACCTTGACCGGATGCCCGCCGGCATAGCCGATCATCATCCGTTCGGACTTGTCGACCAGCAGATAATCGATCTGGGAGAACGCCCGCTGCGGCACGATCCGCGCCGCTTCGCGCGCCAGCGGCGGCTGCGAAACAGGTGCTTCGGCCTGCTTGGGCTGAGGCGCGGCGCAGGCAGCAAGCGCGAGCAGAGGCAAAAGGGCGAGGCGCGTCATCCCGGAAAGGATAACGCGCCCTGCCCCGTTCAATCAATCCACAAACGGATCCCGCATCAGGATCGTGTCGTCACGTTCGGGCGAGGTCGAAACCAGCGCCACAGGGCATTCGATCAGTTCCTGAATGCGCTGGATATACTTGATCGCGTTGGCGGGCAGATCGGCATAGGAGCGCGCACCTGCGGTGCTTTCGTGCCAGCCGTCCATCTCTTCATAGATCGGCTCGCATTCGGCCTGATCGGCGGCGTGGCTGGGGAGGTAATCATACACCTTCCCGCGCAGCCGGTATCCGGTGCAGATCGCCACGCGGTCGAGGCCGTCGAGCACGTCGATCTTGGTCAGCGCGATGCCGGTCACACCGCTGATGGCGCAAGATTGACGCACCAGGACGGCATCGAACCAGCCGACGCGGCGCTTGCGCCCGGTGACGGTGCCGAATTCATGGCCGCGCTCGCCAAGGCGCTGGCCGATGTCGTCTTCCAGTTCCGTAGGGAACGGGCCGCTACCGACGCGGGTGGTGTAGGCCTTTACGATGCCCAGCACATAGCCGGTCGAATTGGGGCCGAGCCCGCTGCCGCTGGCTGCCGTTCCGCTGACGGTGTTGGAGCTTGTGACAAACGGATAGGTGCCGTGATCGACATCGAGCAGCACGCCCTGCGCACCTTCGAACAGGATTTTGGCCCCTGCGCGGCGCACCTTCTTCAACCGCTTCCACACCGGCTGGGCGAATTTCAGCACGAAAGGCGCAATTTCGCGCAGTTCTTCCAGCAGCGCGGCGCGGTCAACCGGCGGCTGGCCGAAGCCTGCCCGCAGCGCGTCATGGTGGGCGCACAGCCGATCAAGCTGCGGCTCCAGCGTATCGAGATGCGCCAGATCGCACACGCGAATGGCGCGGCGGCCGACCTTGTCCTCGTAAGCCGGGCCGATCCCGCGACCGGTGGTGCCGATCTTGCCCTTGCCCGCCGCCGTTTCGCGCAACCCGTCCAGATCGCGGTGCAGCGGCAGGATCAGCGGGCAATTATCCGCCACGGCAAGGTTTTCATCGGTGATCGAAACGCCCTGCCCTTCCAGCTTGGCGACCTCGTCACGCAGCGCCCAGGGATCCAGCACCACGCCGTTGCCGATCACCGACAGCGTGCCTGAAACGATGCCGGAGGGCAGCAGCGAGAGTTTATAGGTCTTGCCGTCGATCACCAGCGTATGCCCGGCATTGTGCCCGCCCTGAAAGCGCACGACCACATCGGCGCGGCTGGCGAGCCAATCGACGATCTTGCCTTTGCCCTCATCGCCCCATTGGGCGCCGATCACGGTGACGTTGGCCATTTGCTTCCTTACAATGCAGGGGAGAAACCGCCGGGACGCCTAGGCGGTTGGGCCTGTCAGGGCAAGGGCGCGAACACGTGCGCTGCACGGCGCGGCGAAAGGTTTTTGGCGATGCTGCGTTAAGACAAGGTATCGCACTGCAAAAGGAGCCATGATGAACACTGCTGCCAAAGCCCTGCTTGCCGCGATCGCATTGGCAGCGATTGCCGCCCCGATCCTTGGCCAGCAGGGCGGCACAGCCGGAGATACAGGCGCAGGATCACAACCGGCCGCGCCCGCACCGCGGACGATTTACTATGGCAGCGATTCGCTTCAGGCGCTTGACCTGTGGGTGCCCAAAGGTGCGAAAAAGGCGCCGCTGGTGCTGTTCGTGCATGGCGGCGGGTGGAAGCGCGGGTCAAAGGATAACGCGGGCAGCCGCGCCCTGCCGGGGCACTTGGTGGCGCAGGGTTATGCCTATGCCTCGATCGATTACCGGCTCGTGCCCCGCAACAGCGTGGAAGAGCAGGCGAGCGATGTCGCCGCGGCGCTGGCCTATCTGCTGGAGCGCGCCGATGCGCTGGGGATCGATCGCAGCCGTGTGGTTCTGACCGGACACAGCGCGGGCGCGCATCTGGTGGCGCTGGTGGGGACGGATGAACGCTATCTGCGCGCCGCAGGCCTCAGCTTTGCCGATATCGACGGGGTGATGCCCAATGACGGCGCGGCCTATGATGTGCCTGCGCAGATGGCGCAGGCGGGGCGGTTCATGGGCAAGACCTACGAACAGGCTTTCGGCACCGATCCCGCGCGCCAGCAGGCGCTTTCGCCCACCTTCCACGCCGCCGCGCCCAATGCGCCCGCATTTCTGCTGATCCACGTCCAGCGCGAGGACGGCGTGGCGCAGAACGCCGCCCTGGCCGAGGCTCTGCGGCGCGGGGGTTCGCAGGTCGAAATCGGCAGCTTCCCCGGAAGCGGCCGGCGCGGGCACATGGAGATCAACCGCAAGCTGGGCGAGCCGGATTACCCGGCCACCCCTGTTATGGATGCGTGGCTGAAGAAGGTGTTCGCAGGGTAGCATGTGCCAGTCGGGAACGGCTGCTTTCGGCAACACGCACTGCTAAGCGCCGTGGCGGCTTTTGGGTGGAAAACGGCCATTCCTAACGCGATAAATTAGGTGGAGTATTCTTGCTGAGATATTTTAGGATTTCCTCACGCTGCGCGAGATAGCCCTCCTGCCGATCTCCAGCCATTGGAGCATCCGACTCTAAAGCCTGTGAATTGTAGCGTAGCGCATCGTTCAGCAATCTGACTCTGTCGGATGGGCTAATTTCCCGATCCATTGCAGAGTTGGTCAAATGGCTAGCTTTCTCAACGAGGCATTCCGGATTTAGGGCTTTCAAACAACGGTCGAAGTACATGGCCGATTTGTTTTCATCGCCGGCAAATGAATAATGGAAAGCCAATTCCTTGTCGCCCCAACTTTCTCCGTCCGCCGCGGCTCGCTCAGCTTTAGCTAACAGTGCGGGAGGAAGCGGATAGGGAGTTCCGGGAAATGAGTCGTCCGAAATCTCGGAAACAGAGGCGTCCGAACAAGCCCACAAAAGAGTGGCGCACAGCAATATCCCGGAACGCGCAACCATACCTCAGATATATGCCCGCCCGACAATTTCAGCAACGGGGTCGTTTCCCGAACGTCAGCTTTTGCCGCGCAAGCACGGCCGGGCCGCCGTTCAGCAGGTCAGATCAGCTTGGGTTCGTCGCCATCCAGCACCCAGCCGCAGCCGAGCATTGCTGCATCCTCGCCCTCGGCAAGCTGCGCGACGGTGCGCCAGCCTTCGGCGCGCAGGCCGGCTGAAGCCACGCGGTCATGGCCTAGCGGTAGATAGACCATCCGCGCGGCTTCAGGCTGGGGGAGAGCCTCTGCCAGCCGGTCGAGATAGAGGGTGAAGCCGGTCGCGGCCTCATCGCTCCCCGCAATCCGGTAAGTGCCGCCGCGCCCGGCCGCACGGCGCAGGCCTTCGGCATAGAGGGTAAAGCCGAACCATGTCTGGTATTCGAACCCGTGGCGTTCTGTGGGGTCGAGCGTGATGCGGGCCGCATCCCCGATATGCGCCGCAATCTGCTCCAGCCCGTCAAGCCGCGATTTCAGCGCCCCGCCTGCGTCCACTGCGCGCAGAGCGGCAAGTGCCTCGGCGAATGGCCCTGTGGCATAAAGCAGTGGCAGATAGGCCGCGCCGCCCGCCGCCTTCAGCCCGCCTGCATCCTTGGTATCCAGCTCGCGCCGTACGGCTTCGATCTGGTCAGGGCCGAGCGGGAAAGCCTTGGCGCTGAGCGTATCGACCAGATCGGGCAGCGTGAAATCGACCGAGATGCCGGTGAGGCCTGCTGCCTTCAGCGCCTCGATCGCCAACATCACCACCTCGCTCGCCGCGGCCACAGAATCCGCGCCGATCAGTTCGGCCCCCAGTTGCAGCCGCTCCCGCGCGGGATCGAGCTGGCTTGCCTTGATCACGACCGTATCGCCGCAATAGGCCAGCCGCAGCGGGCGGGAGGCATTGGCGAGGCTGGTGGAAGCAATCCGCCCGACCTGCGGGGTCATATCGCTGCGTAGCGCAAGCGTGCGCAAGCTGGCGGGATCGACAAAACGGAACATCGCCCGCGCTTCGCCCGCAACCGCTCCGGCCATGCGCCCGGCCAGTGAGGCTTCGAATTCGAGCAGCGGCGGGCGCACCCGGTCATAACCATGCGCGTCCAGCACATCGAGACAGGCGCGCATCGCCGCCGTGATCCGCGCTGCTTCGGACGGCAGGCGGTCTTCAAGGCCTTCGGGGAGGAGATCGTTGGGTTGGGTCATAATGGCCCCCTTATCCGTTCGCCCTGAGCCTGTCGAAGGGCTGTTTTTCTTTTCGCGCGGCGCGTTAGAAGAAAATGCAGGGCTTCGACAAGCTCAGCCCGAACGGGTCGAGACGAATTCGGTTCGCATTACGAACCGCAAGGGCGCCTAATGGATCTGGCGCCCGCCGGCCGGAAGGCCGCCCCTTGGAGGGAAGCTGGCGCAGCCAGCCTCCCGCGAGAGAATTAGAACGCCAGCGCCTTGACCAGCTTCACGCCATCAAGCCGCTCAGCCTCGGCGATCACTTCGGGCGTCAGCGGTTCGTCGAGGCTCAGCAGCAGCACCGCTTCCCCGCCCGCTTCGCGGCGGCCGAGGTTGAAGGTGCCGATGTTGATGCCGTGGCTGCCCAGCAGGGTCCCGATGCGGCCAATGAAGCCGGGCTTATCATCGTTGACGATGTACAGCATGTGGCCCGACAATTCGGCTTCGATCCCGATGCCGAAAATCTCCACCAGACGCGGCGATTCGGTGCCGAACAGCGTGCCCGCAACCGAGCGCGGCCCCTGTGCGGTTTCCACCGTCACCCGCACCAGCGTGTTGAACGCACCATCGCGATCATGGCGGATTTCGCTGACATCCAGCCCGCGTTCCTTGGCGAGATAGGGCGCATTGACCATGTTCACCGTGTCGGAATAGCGGCGCATGAAGCCCGCCAGCACGGCGGCAGTGATCGGCTTGCCGTTCAGTCCAGCCGCCGCGCCTTCACGCTCGATGCTGATCTGGGTCAGGTTGCCGTGGGCCAGTTGCCCGACAAGGCTACCGAGCCGCTCTGCCAGCGCCATGTAAGGCCGCAGCTTGGGCGCTTCTTCCGCCGAAAGGCTGGGCACGTTCAAGGCATTGGTAACGCCGCCGTTGACGAGGTAATCGGCCAGTTGTTCGGCCACCTGCAACGCGACATTGACCTGCGCTTCGGTGGTGCTGGCACCAAGGTGCGGGGTGCAGATGAAGTTCTTCGTGCCGAACAGCGGGTGATCAGCGGCAGGCGGTTCGGTTTCGAACACGTCGAGCGCTGCGCCTGCGACCTGGCCGCTTTCCAGACAATCCTTCAGCGCCGCTTCGTCAATCAGGCCGCCGCGCGCGCAGTTGATGATGCGGATGCCCTTTTTGGCATTTTCCAGCCGTTCCCGGCTCAGGATGTTGCGGGTTTCGTCCGTCAGCGGCGTGTGCAGCGTGACGAAATCGGCGCGCGACAGCAGCGTGTCGAGATCGACCTTCTCCACACCCATTTCCACGGCGCGGTCTTCGGTCAGGAAGGGATCATAGGCGATCACCTTCATGCGCAGCCCGAGCGCGCGGGTGGCAACGATCGAACCGATATTGCCCGCGCCGATCAGGCCCAGCGTCTTGCCGGTGACTTCCACGCCCATAAACCCGCTTTTGGGCCACTTGCCGTCCTGCGTCTGGGCGTTGGCTTCGGGAATCTGGCGGGCCAGCGCGAACATCAGCGCTATGGCATGTTCGGCAGTGGTGATCGAATTGCCGAACGGGGTGTTCATCACCACCACGCCCTTGCCGCTGGCGTAGGGGATATCGACGTTGTCCACGCCGATCCCGGCGCGGCCGATGACCTTCAGGTTGGTGGCGGCATCAAGGATCGCCTTGGTAACCTTGGTCGAGGAACGGATGGCAAGACCATCATATTCGCCGATGCGGGCGATCAGTTGTTCGGGCGTTTCGCCGGTGATGACATCGACATCGCAGCCGCGCTCTTCGAAAATGCGCGCGGCGTTGGGGTCCATCTTGTCGGAAATGAGAACTTTGGGACGGGTCATTGTGAATACCTTCCACGAATTGGGAATCCCGTTCGCCCTGAGCCTGTCGAAGGGCTGCACTTCGCTTTGAAGGCAGCGCGACGAAAAAAGGCAGTGCTTCGACAAGCTCAGCACGAACGGAAGATAGGTTTAAGCGGAGACGGCCTCAGCCGTTCTTGACCTTTTCATAGGCCCACTCGATCCACGGCAGCAGGCGCTTCACGTCCTCCTGCTCCACGGTCGAGCCGCACCAGATGCGCAGCGATGGCGGCGCATCGCGGTAGCCGTTGAAATCGAACCCGACATTGCGTTCTTCGAGCAGCTTGACGATTTTCTTGGGAACGCCCGCCTTGTCGTCGTCCGACAGCGCATCGTACCAGTCGCCCTGAAACACCATGCACACGCCGGTATTGGTTTGCTGCGCCGGATCGGACGCCATGTTGCGCAGCCACGGGGTGGCCTCGATCCAGTCCTTTACGATCTTGGCGTTGGCATTGGCACGTTCGACCAGCGCCTTGCGCCCGCCGATCGACTTCGCCCATTCCAGCGCCGCGATGTAATCTTCGGTCGCCAGCATCGAAGGGGTGTTGATCGTCTCGCCGACAAAGATGCCGGCGTTGATCTTGTTGCCCTTTTTCATGCGGAACAGCTTTGGCATCGGCCACGGCGGATCGTAGCTTTCGATGCGCGCGACAGCCTTGGGGCTGAGAATCAGCATCCCGTGCTGTGCTTCGCTGCCCATCACCTTCTGCCAGGAATAGGTGGTGGCATCCAGCTTCGACCAGTCCATTTCCTGCGCGAAGATCGCGCTGGTGGCATCGTTGATGGTGATGCCTTCGCGGCCCGGCTCAAGCCAGTCGGTGTTCGGGATCATCGCGCCGCTGGTGGTGCCGTTCCAGGTGAACACCACGTCATTGCGCTGCGGAATGGTGGTGAGATCGGGGATTTCGCCATAATCGGCGGTCAGCACTTGCAGGTTGGGCAGTTTCAGCTGCTTCACCGCGTCCTGAATCCAGATATTGCCGAAGCTTTCCCACGCCGCGACCGTGACCGGACGCGCGGGATCAAGCATCGCCCACATGGCGGCTTCGATCGCGCCGGTGTCGGATGCGGGCATGATGCCGATCAGGTAATCATCGGGAATGCCGAGCAGTTCGCGGCTCAGATCGATCGCGTATTTCAGACGCGCCTTGCCCAGCGCCGAACGGTGCGAACGGCCAAGCGAATCGGTTTTGAGCTTGTCCAGCGACCAGCCGGGGAATTTCGCCGTGGGGCCCGAAGAAAAGAAGGGGCGTTCAGGCTTCAGCGTAGGCTCGTGCATGAGCCCGCGGGTGTACTCAGTCATGTATTCTCTCCTTGCAGAGAGCTCGCGCGGCGTTGGGACCGCGTGGCCCGCTCGCCGCACTAGAGTTGCGCGGGGAAGAGTCAACGCGAAATATCGTAACTGCGACCGATTGCCCTGCCGCAAGGATCAAATGGGTCGTTTGCACCACTCGCCAAGCGGCGCAATTGTTACTAAACGCAAGACTCCATGGAAACTTCCGATCTGCGCATTGCCCTGTTCAGCGGCAACTACAACTACACCCGCGACGGGGCGAATCAGGCGCTTAACCGTCTGGTCGGTTCGCTGCTGGCCAAAGGCGCGGCGGTGCGCGTCTATTCGCCCAAGGTTGCCAATCCCGATTTTCCGGCAACGGGCGATCTGGTCGGCCTGCCCAATGTGCCGATGCCGGTGAAGGGGCGCAGCGAATACCGGATGCCGACGCATCTTGGCGCCAGGGTAAAGCGCGATCTGGACAAGTTTGCGCCCAATATCGTTCACCTTTCTTCGCCGGACCCTTCTGCGCACGCCGCGCTGCGCTGGGCACAGGCGCATGACATTCCGGTGCTGGCCAGTGTCCACACCCGGTTCGAAACCTACCCGCGTTATTACAACATGGCGTTTCTGGAACCGCTGATCGTCAAGGGGCTGCGGCGGTTCTACAACCGCTGCGATGCGCTGGTCGCACCGTCACAATCGATGATCGATGAATTGCTGGCGATGCGGATGCATGACCGGATCGGGCTGTGGAGCCGGGGGGTGGATCGCACCATCTTTTCCTCCGCTCGCCGCGATCCCGAATGGCGGCGCAGCCTCGGCCTTGCCGATGATGATGTCGCGATCGTGTTTCTCGGCCGGCTGGTGATGGAAAAGGGGCTGGATGTCTTTGCCGAAACCATCGTCCAGCTGCGCAAGCGACAGGTGCCGCACAAGGTACTGGTGATCGGCGATGGCCCGGCGCGCGAATGGTTCGAAGCGAACCTGCCGGGCGGGATCTTTGCCGGTTTCAAGACCGGCGAAGGGCTGGGGCAGGCGCTGGCGAGCGGCGATATCTTCTTCAACCCCAGCGTCACCGAAACCTTTGGCAATGTCACGCTGGAAGCCATGGCGAGCGGGCTTCCCGTCGTCGCGGCGGGGGCAACCGGCAGCGCCAGTCTGGTTGCGGACGGGGTGACCGGGCGGCTGGTTGAGCCGACATCGAAAGATGCCGACGCGGTCGCCTTTGCCGAAGCGATCGCGCCCTATTGCCTCGACCCTGCCCTGCGCGCTGCTCACGGTGCAGCCGGCGAAACGCGGGCGTGCGAATATAGCTGGGAAGCGATCAACCAGGTCGTGGGCGAAATCTATGCCAGCCTGGTCGAGGAACGCCGCGCATTGCAGGCTTCAGAGGCGGCGTAATCTGCGCTCTCACGCTTAGCTGCTTGCGCGCGACCTACCGCAGCACTCCGGCCGCCGCCATTCGCCGGGCGTAGAACAGCAGTAACAGCGTCACCGCCCAGATCATCACATCGAGCGCCGGCGCCTGCATGCTCGCAGGCACAGTGATGAGGCCATAATTATAGACTGTGGTGCCGATCAATCCGACCAATGCGATCATCATCGCCGCCACCGCAAAGCGGGAACGCAGCAACAGCAGCACCGAACCCGCCAGCGCACCCCACACGCCCATCGCCCAGAGGGCGTTGGCCCATGCCGGGTAGCTTTGCATGAAAGTGATCTGTTCGGGCGTCATGCCCAGATCGGCCAGCCTGCCCAGCTTGGTCATCATATAGCTGAACACGCCCATCGCGTTGAACAGCAATGTGCCAATGCCGACCAGCCACAGGTGCCACGGCGCTTTGGCCGCGCCCAATGCTGCAGTATTCACGGGCGTCCCCTCCCCCCATTCGGCGCGACCCGAACGGGGGGAGGATACGCCTCTATTGCATCAGCCGCAATCGCCGCTGCGCGCCTCAGAGCCTTTCGATGCGCTTGGCCATTTCATCGATCATGTCGACGATTTCATTGATCGTGCCTTCATCCAGCTTGCCTGCCCGCGCACGGTTCTTGAGCACGCTTGCAAGGTTGCCCATCGCCCGGAAGACATCGTGCGAGCGCACTTTGTTTGCCCTGTGTCCGTGCAGCGCCAGACGGCCCATCAGTTCGGTGACTTCGTCCTTGCGCTCGTCAAGTTCGGCTTCGCCCGCAGCGGTCAGTTTGAAAGGCTTTTTGGCGCCTTCGGCTTCGGCCTCCTCGATCTTGCCTTCATCGGCCAGCATCTGGAGCGTGGGATAGACTGCGCCGGGGCTTGGCGCGTAGCTGCCATTGGTGGCCTCTTCGATTTCCTTGATGAGTTCATAGCCGTGGCGCGGCGCGTCGGAAATCAGCGCCAGCAGCGCCAGGCGCAATTCGCCGGTTCCGAACATCCGCCCGCGCCGTCCGCGACGGCGGCTCTCGCTGTCTTCGCCACTGAAATCGTCAGCACCTTCGCGATCATCGCGCCAACGCGCCTTCGCGCCGCCTTTGTCAAAGGCAGTCCCGCCAAAGTTCATGTTGCCGCTCATCGCCATCATGGCAATCGCTTCGCCCAGCTTGTCCCAGCCGTTACCGCGTCCATATCTGTTCCAGCTCATCGCATATCCTCCATGCGTTGTGATGCATCTAAGATATATCTTAGACCTATCATGACAAGAGGCATTCAGGCGCATGGTTCCATTTTCCGCTGGCGGGCCTATCACGCCCGATGAATGACTGATCTGTTCGGACAAGATGCAACCCCGCCCTCAGCCCAAGCGCCCGATGCCGACGCGCCGCTGGCCGACCGGCTGCGCCCTGCCACGCTGTCCGAGGTCGTCGGGCAGGAACATCTGACCGGGCCGGAAGGCGCGATCGGGCGGATGGTGGCGGCGGGCCGGCTTTCCAGCATGATCCTGTGGGGGCCGCCCGGCACCGGAAAAACCAGCATCGCCCGCCTGCTGGCAGACGCGGTAGGTATGCGATACGCGGCGATCAGTGCGGTGTTCTCCGGCGTGGCAGACTTGAAAAAGGCCTTTGCCGAGGCCGAGAAGATGGCCGGCGCGGGCCGCAAAACGTTGCTGTTCGTGGACGAAATCCACCGCTTCAACCGCGCGCAGCAGGATGGCTTCCTGCCCTATGTCGAACGCGGCGTGGTGACGCTGGTTGGCGCAACAACCGAGAACCCCAGCTTCGCCTTGAACGCTGCGCTGCTCTCAAGGGCGCAGGTGTTGGTGCTGAACCGGCTGGAAGAAGGCGCGCTGGCGGCGCTGCTGGCGAAGGCGGAAAGCCTCGAAGGCCCCCTCCCCCTCACTGCTGAAGCCCGCACCGCCTTGATCGCGCAGGCCGATGGCGACGGGCGGTTCGTGCTGGGGCAGGCCGAAACGCTCTATGCCGCCGGGCTATCCGAACCGCTGGACACGGCGGCGCTCGGCCAGTTCCTGCAACGCCGCGTGGCGGTGTATGACAAGGACCGTGACGGGCATTACAACCTCATTTCTGCGCTGCACAAAGCCGTGCGCGGCAGCGATCCGCAGGC
The DNA here is from genome assembly GCF_001296025.1 of Porphyrobacter sp. AAP60. Taxonomy (GTDB): domain Bacteria; phylum Pseudomonadota; class Alphaproteobacteria; order Sphingomonadales; family Sphingomonadaceae; genus Erythrobacter. The sequence goes on from NZ_LJHV01000023.1 coordinate 45,613, forward strand.
GGCGCTCTATTATCTGGCGCGAATGTTGACCGCGGGGGAAGAGCCGCTGTTCCTCGCCCGCAGGCTGGTGCGCATGGCGGTGGAGGATATCGGCATGGCCGATCCCCACGCCCTGCCGCAATGCATGGCGGCGATGGAGGCCTATCGCTTCCTCGGCAGCCCCGAAGGCGAATTGGCGCTGGCGCAGGCGTGCCTCTATCTCGCCACCGCGCCCAAATCCAACGCGGTCTACACGGCGCAGAGAGCCGCCTGGAAATCAGCGAAAGACACCGGCAGCCTGATGCCGCCGATGAACATCGTCAACCCGGCGACCGGGCTGATGGAAAGCCTCGGCTACGGCAAGGGCTACACCTATGATCACGACACGCCCGAAGGCTTTTCGGGCGATGATTACTGGCCTGAAGAGATGGAGCCGCAGACCTTCTACACGCCCGTCGAACGCGGGTTCGAGCGTGAGGTGAAAAAGCGGCTGGAATACTGGGCCAAGCTGCGGGCGGATCGGGGGTGAGCCCCCGCTTCAGCCACTTCCTCGCCGTCGACTGGTCGGGCGCGAAAGGCGTGCGGCAAAAGGGGATAGCGCTGGCGCTGGCGCGGGCTGACGGCGGGCCGCCGGTGCTGGGCACCCCGCCCGATCCCAAGGGCTGGGCGCGCAGCGATGTGCTGGCCTTGCTGCGCGATCTGCCGGGGGCGACGCTGGTGGGCCTCGATCTCGGCATCGGCCTACCGTTCGCGGATGCTGGCGCCTTCTTTCCCGGTTGGGACGCCTCGCCCGCCGATGCCAGAGCGCTGTGGGCGCTGATCGACACGCTGTGCGCCGCAGACCCCAACCTTGAGGCTGGCGGGTTTGTCACCCACGCGCAGGCATCGCGCTATTTCCGCCACGGGCAAGGCGTGCAAGGCGACCGCTTCCTGCTTCCCGGCGCGGCGACCCGTGAAGGCCGTTTCCGCGTTGCCGAGGCAGCGCAGCGGGCGCAAGGCGTGCGGCCGGTCAGCAACTTCAACCTCGTCGGCGCGGCGCAGGTCGGCAAATCGAGCCTGACGGGGATGCGGATGCTCCACCGTCTGGCCGGCAAGGTGCCGGTGTGGCCGGTTGATCCGCTGCCGGAACAAGGTTCGGTCGTGACAGAAATCTACACCTCGGTCGCGGCGCGGCTGGGCGGGGTGAAAGGGGCGGCGACCAAGATCCGCAGCTTCGAGGCATTGAACGATGCGCTCGATCTGCTCGGCTCGCCGCCGGTCAGGGGCAGCGGCGCAATCGACGATCATTCCTCCGATGCGCTGCTGACCGCAGCATGGCTGCGCCGCGTACACACCAATGACGATCTGTGGCACCCGCCGGGCCTCACCGTTGAAGTGGAGCGAACAGAAGGGTGGACTTTCGGCGCGCTCTGATACAATGGCGCCACCACGGTCAGCCGGCTTAGCTCAGTTGGTAGAGCACCTGATTTGTAATCAGGGGGCCACGGGTTCGAATCCTGTAGCCGGCACCATTTTCCGTCCTGCTTTATTGCGGCCTTGGTCGAAGCGGGGGTTACCGCCAACCTTAACCATTGCGCCTGGCAAGAGCGATACCGGCAAGGTTTTGCCCGCGCTGTATCCATCTGACCCGTCTGGGTCGGCCATCCGCAGCTGCTGCTTCGAAGCGTGCGAGGTGGGCAGCGGCAGCGTCCGATCCGGGGCGTGAGGCGCCATTGACCAGCCGGACGACTTCCAGCGAATCGCCGATCAGATCGAAGTCCGCCTCCCCTAGAGATTGCGCGACCTGCAGCGCCATTTGCAGCGCCAGCCATTCGGCATCGGTGTTTGTCCCGGTGCCGAGATCGTCGAAGAACCGGGCAGCGCCGCGCGCAACCACGGCGACCTCGATGACGCCGGGATTGGGGCGGCAACCGCCATCGAAATAGACCTTGAGCCGTCGTGGTCGAACCGTCCGCACGGTTCGCCTCTTATCCCAGTTTGAGGAAAAAGTCCTCGCGCTCGCGCCGCAGTTCCGCTGGCGTCAGCGCTGCCAGCCCGTCCAGTTCTCCCCGCATTGCCAGTGCCAATCGCTTGACCATCGCATCCGGATCACGGTGCGCGCCGCCGGTTGGCTCGTAGACGATGCGGTGGATCACACCGAGTTTCAGCAAGTCGCCCGCCGTCACCCGCATGGCTTCGGCAGCGCTCGCAGCCTGCCCGGCACTGCGCCACAGGATCGAGGCGCAGCCTTCGGGCGAGATCACCGAATAGACCGCATGTTCGCACATCAACACGCGGTTCGCAGCCGCCAGCGCTACCGCGCCGCCCGATCCGCCCTCGCCGATGATCACCGCTATAAGGGGCACGCCCAGGCCCAGACACGCCTCGGTCGAACGGGCAATGGCTTCTGCCTGCCCGCGTGCTTCGGCATCCACGCCGGGGAAAGCGCCGGGAGTATCGACCAGCGTGATGACCGGCAGACCGAAACGATCCGCCAGTTCCATCAGCCGCATCGCCTTGCGGTAACCTTCGGGCCGGGCCATGCCGAAATTGTGGTGGATGCGGGTGGTGGTGTCCTCGCCCTTCACATGGCCGATCACCACCACCTTGCGCCCTTCGAACCGCGCAAACCCGCCGATGATCGCGTGATCATCACCGAACACGCGGTCGCCTGCGATGGGCAGAAAGTCGGTGAACAGCCCCGCGACCAGCCGTTCGAACCGCGGGCGCTGCGGGTGACGTGCGACCAGCGTACGTTCCCACGGGGTAAGGCGCGCATAGGTATCCGCCAGCAGCTTGCCCGCACGCTCTTGCAGCATCCGCGCTTCCTCGGTGCTCTCGGGCAAGGCCGCGAGTTCAGCGACATGCTTGTCGAGCGCCTCGATCGGCTTTTCGAACGGCAGGTACTGGATCACCGCCCCTGCGCTCCGGTCAAACCGTCATCGACATGCCGCGATAGATCCGCGCCCGATAGCGCGAATCCTCCGCGTCCGGCAGCGGTGCGCCGACCAGCAACACCGCACGGGCGAAGCGCCGCACCTCTTCCAGATGCTCGTCGAGATCGCGCGGTTCTTCGGACTGCACGCGGCGCGTCAGGTTGATCTGGTTGACCGGCACATCATGCACCAACCGCTCGTTCTCGACCGCCAGCGTCGCGGTGAAAGCGTGAAGCGTGGTCTTGATGAAGTTCGCCAGCGCAAAGGCCGGGGACTTGTCGCCCATCGGCACATCGGGCGAGGTCAGCACCAACTGGCAATCATCATACAGCGACGCACGGCGGGCGATGCGGAAATGATGGGTGAGGTTATCGGAGACCACCTGCCGGAATTCGTCGGGGGTGAGAGGGTCGGCCGCATCGAACAGCTTGCCGGGGAGCGCTGCGAACGGTGTTGAAAGGATCGTGGTGGGTTTGCCCCACTGGACAATCGCCGCATCCATCGCCGCTTCGATGTCGTCACCCGCCACCAGCGAGGTCAGCGCGTCCGCGCTGTCGCCTTCCAGCTGGGCCTTGATCGCGTCAAAGCCCTCCGCCGTGCGGCTGACCAGCACCACGCGGGCGACATGGCAATCCTCGATAAAAGCACGTGCTGTTTCAGCGAGGTAATCGACGAGATGTTCGCCGATGATCCACACCGTCTTCCCGCGCATCTGGTCAAGCCGTTCCTGCTTGGGGCTGCCGAACAATTCGCGTTCGGTCGTCGAGCGTTCGACCGAAAGCCCCCCCGAAGGCATGAAGGTTTCGCCCGACACAGCGCGGTCAGCCAGGAAGAACACCGTCGCCTGCGCCACGTCGATCTCGGTCGGCATCTTGCCGAGGTAGAGTTTGGAAAGCACCCCGGTGCCCACCTTCTTGGCCTCGACCGCGATCTTGTCGGCCGGCAGGAAAGGCGCGTTTTCAGGCGGGACGCGCAGCAACCAGTCGGCGTCGGCCTCGGGCGTGGCCGGACGATCAGCCCATTCGGGCGCATCGAGAAAATAGCCGCCCTGCCGCAGCCGCCCGACCAGCGCAGCGGCAATCGCGGGTGTCAGCAGATACCGATCCCAGCTGCACTCCCCGTCGCCTTCGCGCGCGCAGGCCAGCGCCAATTCGCGCAATTCGCGCGGGTTGTTGGTATCGTGGCTCATCTTGACGGTATCGTTGCGGGCGAGCCGCGCCAGTACCGCTTCAACCCGCACCCCGCGCCGCAGCGCCTTGACAGTGGCGGCGTGAACCGCGTTCAGGCGCTTGTTTTCAAGGATCAGTTTGCCGCGCCGTTCGAACAATCCGGGCTTGCCGCCGGTGCCTGACAGGCGGTCACCATCGACCGGGCCGGGGGCAATCGCGTTGAACTGCACTTCGGGGCCGAGGTAACGCGCCATGCTTTCCACCATCGCCCGCTGGCCGGATTTCGACACAGCGTAATCGGCGCGGTTGGGATAGGCGACCGCGAGATATTTCTCGCCGCCGAAATAGGACGAGACATTGAGGATATATCCCGATCCTTGCGCCTTCATCAGCGGCGCGACGTGGTGCATCAGGAAGTAATTCGACACCAGGTTCGCATCGAGCGTGTAGTTCCAGGCATCGACCCCCATGTCGACAACCATGTCCTCCGCGCCCGCAACGCCTGCATTGTTGATCAGGTAATCGATCCGCCCGAAGGCCTTCAGCGTCGCATCCACTGCGCCCTTGAGGCTGTCGAAATTGCTGACATCGACATTGGCGAGCGTCTGCACGCGGCGTTCGACTCCGGAAAAGCCGATGTCTTCCAGCTCCGACACGATCCGCGCGCGGGCGACTGCGAGTTCGCTTTCGCGCCGGGCAACCATCATCACCCTGCCGCCTGCCAGCGCGAGCAAACGCGCCACCTGTCCGCCGATCCCGGCCGAACCGCCGGTGATCAGCGCCACCTTGCCCAGATGCAGGCCGGTGATGTTTTCGCTGAAGCCCGGCATCGCCTTTCTCGCGCCTGTCGCCTCGCCGATATTGCCGGGGACGTAGAGCGTGATTTCACCCAGCTTGCTTTCCTTCAGCAGGATGCGCGCGGCATGGCCTGCGGTGAAGCGGATGTTCTCGGCTTCGGTATTGGTGAAGCGCACGATCTGGTTGCCCCATTCCGCTTGCCGACGACGCCCATGCGCGGTGTCGATCGCGCTTTCGTCGCGCCAGATGCGGATCAGCTGTTCGGTCGCGGCGCGCAGGATGTGGGCGTAGATGTCGCCTTTCCCGTCGCTGGCGTGGCTGACGAAAACGAAGCGCGGCGGTTGCAGCAGATTGTCGTGGCGTTTCCAGTACCGGCTCATGGTCCGGGCCAGCGCCATGCTGCCTGCCAGTTCGGAATCCATCATCGCTTCGATCACGGAATCGTCTGCTTCGGTGAGCGCGCCGCTGAGTTCGCCTGCGCCCAGCATCGGCAGGAACAATGCGCCGCTGATCGGCGTGCCGCCCTTCGTGTAATCCTCGAGCGCGGCTTCCATTGCGCCTGCGTCTTTGCGGTTGAAGCGGATGATGGTGAGGTCGCCTTCCACTCCCATCGCCTTGCAGCGCTTTTCAGCGATGGCGACATCGGCTGCACGCGGCAGGCCAAGCACAACCGCTGCCCCGCAGGCCAATTGCACCTGCGCGATTTCCAGCGCCTCTTCAAAATTGTCGCCCGCCGCGATCAGCACGGCGAGGCCGGTGCCGTCCATCGAACGCATGGTCGGGCGTGCGAGGTAGGTTGCGCGCTCTTCCTTGCGCACGGTCATGCCGTGGGTGACTTCGAAATCGTGGCCGTTGTAGGCAGCGCTCTCATCGCTGCCGAGGAACACGCAAGTGGTGGCGATATCGGTTGGCGTGGGGAAGGTTTTGGCCTTGTCGTTCCCGCCAGTGGCGCGCTCCAGGCTCATCATGTCGAAGAATTGCGTGGCGGTGGTGCCCGCTTCATCGCCGCGCGCAGAATCCATTGCGGCGAAAACGTTGCGGATGCGCTCGCTCTCGATCGGGCCGGGATAGACGAGGTTCACGCGGATGCCGCGCCCGCCGAGTTCAAGGCTGAGTTCGCGGCTCCACGCGTTCATCGCCGCCTTGGGGACGACATAGGCGGCGCGCGCGTAATAGGGCGTGCGGCTGAAAATGGTCGATACGTTGATGATCGACCCGCCTTCGGGGATATGCGGCGCCGCGGCGCGCGCGACGTTGAAGGCGACACCGAAGATGTTGCGCAGCGCATCACCCACGGTTTCGCTGTCGGTGCTGCCCTGCTTCTGGAGCGCGCCGAGTTCTTCCGCCGAAAGGGGCAGACTCTCGATCGGCTGCTTCGGGCCTGCCGAACCAGCATTGTTCACCAGAATGTCGATCCGCCCGAACTTGGCGACCACTTCGGCGATCGCAGCGCGGACGGAAGCGATATCGCCACCATCCAGCGCGACAGTGGCGATGCGCGCAGGGTCTGCTCCAGTCGCCTTGATCAGCGCCTCGGCAGCAGCGGCCGTGCGATCAGGCGTGCGGCCTGTCATCACCACGGTTGCGCCTTCTGCAAGGTAATGCGTGACAATATGACCACCCAGATTGCCCGCCGCACCGGTGACAACAGCGATTTTGCCGGCAAGGCGGCCGGTGGTGGTTTGGGCAGACGCAGCTTCAGACTTGGCCACAGCACTCTCCTCACAAAATTATAATGCAAGCGCATCTGGCTTGCCGGTTCGTTCAAACCCTGGGGAGGAGAGCTAAGAACGTTTCAAAAAGCGCAACGCTGGGATCAGCCGTCCGGTTCCCCGGATGTGCCCGCCGCCGCCAGTGCCGCCCACGCTTCGAGCAAGGCATCGCGGCTGCGCAGGCCCATTTCGGGTAGCGCGTGATTGACGACATAAGTCGATCCGGTGTGCCGGTTCTCCCACATCGCCTGATGCGCTTCGGGCAATTCATCCCAAGCGACCACCTGCGGCTCTGTCACTTCGAGCAGTCCGGCCGCGATCATGTCGTTCATGCGTGCAACTTCATAGGCGTTGCACAAGTGGGTGCCGAGGATGCTTGCGGTCGGCATCAGGATTGCACGCTGCCGCGTCCAGACCTGCGGCGCGTAAAAGGTGAAGCGGCAGCCGGTCAGATCCTCGGCGAAGATCACACGGCCGGTGAAAGGCTTCACCAGTGAGGTCGAGATGCCGAGCGTGTCCTGCCCTGCCCGCTCAAACACCAGATCGGGGTTGCCACGCGGATTGTCGGACGATCGCAGAATTTTGCCCACCGCCGAACCGAAGGGCTTCATCACGCGATCCTGATAATCGCGCACTGCCGCCTTGAAGACCTCGATATCCGCTTTCGCATCGGGCAGCCGCGGCATGGTGTCGGGCCAGTAGAAATTCGCGCCTTCGCGCCGCCGGATCGCTTCCAGGCTGACAATGCCTTCGATCGCATCCTCCAACCCCAGCGATTGCAGGAATTCGCGCTGGCCATCGGTGGTGGTGGCGATCACGCTGCGGGCGTTGAACCGGCGGGCGGCCTCGATCATTTGCAGCCCGGTTTCATCGAGCAGTTCCTTGCTGCCCGGCCCGTAGTAAATCAATACCGCCTCGCCGCCCCGCAGCGCGGCGCGGCGGAGCATATCTTCGGGTGTGGCCGTGCCCGGCTTGCCCATGAAGCTGAAGTGATAGCCCGATGACGCGCCGTAGAAAGCGAGCGTGCCGCCTTCGGCCAGCAATTGGAAGCTGCGCGGGAAGGCCGTCTCGCCCGCATGGCTGACGACATAATCAGCCAGCTTGCCGCCGTTCAGCGCCTTGTATTCCTCGACCAGCGGCGCGCCTGCGGCCTCCCATGCTTGCGCCTCGGAAGCATCTTCCGGCACAACCGAATAGAGATCGGCGAAGCGCGCATCCTTGCGGTTGATCGCGCCGACCGCGCCCTGCACATCGGTAATGAAGCTGGCGCGTTCTTCCGAGGACACCAGCCCCGTCACCTGCAATCCGGTGCGCACCGAAGACCGCAACGCGTCCAGCCCCGTCCCCGTCGCCGCGCCCTCGACGAACAGCGTCCGCCCCGGTGCAATCTGCAAAGTGGTGAACAGGCAGCGCGCAATCGTGCCGAGGTTCAGCACATAGCTGCCCGCCTGTTCCAGCGTCAGATCGGGCGGCAGCTTGTGCATCTGCGGCGCCTGCACCGTCAGGAACTGCGCGTGGCTGCCGGTTTCGGTCTCGTAGCCCTGGATCGAGAAATCGGCATACATCGGATCATTGCCGACCAGCGGGCTGAGGAGATCGTTAGTCCCCGAATAGACCGTCACCAGATCGCCGACCTTGATCCGCCCCTGCGCCCGCGTCTCGGACCCCAGCGCCGCGACCAGCGCGATGCCGCCCGATCCGGTGATCTGCACGTCTTCCTCATGGGAATCGAAGGGCGATACGGGGATGCCCGTCAGCGCCCAGATGTCGTTGAAGTTGACCTCGCTCGTCAGCATGTAGAGCAGCGCTTCGTTGGGTGCAGGCTCCGGCACCGCGACGATCAATTCTTTCTCGTGGCTCGCCGGAGGGCCAAACCGGGGGCTCCCGGTGTCGGGATCGCGGGCGATGCCGAAAGCATATTGGTGGCGCGGGATCGGGGTCACGCCCGGATAGAAGGGCGCGCCAACTGGCAGCAGATCGCCTGCCGCCTCAAGCGCTTGCGCGCGCATTTCATGCTCGGCATCGATCCACACACCGTCGCGCCGCACCGGGAGCGGGGGCGCAACCTTGTCCATAAATTGCCGGATACCGGTCTTGCCGCCGTCAGGATCGACGATCGCATCGGCGAACAGCGCGGCTTCCTTGGCAAGCCCGGCGGTGATGCCCTGTTCAAGGCCGACACGCACCGCTTCCAGCGCGCGCTTGCCCGCACCGCCGCGTCCGGCCCAGTCGAGCTGACGCAGAACGCGCTGGAGGAAATCGTCCTGCATCACGGTATCGAGTCTGACGCCCGCCGCCGTGTCCCAGCGCGCCGCCGCTGCCTGCCGTTCGGCAAAGGCTGCCCCCAGCGGGCTTTCTTCGCCATGCTTCACATAATCGCGCACTGCTGCGTGGGCGGCCGAGAGCGCATCCGCCGCGCCGCTCACCAGCTCGTCAACGAAACCCATGGCTTCGGCGGCATCGACATCAATGCTGCGCCCGCCGAGGATCAGGTCGAGCGCATCGCGCAGGCCCTCGTCCCCGCGCCGGTCGATCAGCAGGCGCGGCAAGCGTTGCGTGCCGCCATAACCGGGCAGCAGGCGCAGGCGGATCTCGGGCTGGCCGAACCGCGCCACAGGCTCGGCAATGCGGTAGTGGCAGGCGAGCGCGAATTCCATGCCCCCGCCCAACGCCACGCCCTGCACCGCCGCGACGCAGGGCTTGCCCATGCGTTCGATCGTGCGGAAGGCAAGGTGCGCGTTGTTGGGCAGCACCAGCGCTTCTTCGCGGGTGTGGATTTCCTCCAGCATCTGGCGAATGTCAGCACCGGCAACGAAGGACGATGTGCCTTCGCCAGTGAACACCACAGCGACCACATTGGGATCGCGTGCCAGCGTCGACGTGACCAGCACCAACTCGTCAATCGCCCGTTCGTTGAGCGCGTTGACCGGCGGGTTGGTGACAGTGACAGTCGCCACCTGCTTGCCTGGGGCCACGGTGTTGTACTGGATCAGGAAATACCGGTGGCGGTCGAACAGCGCCTGTTCGTCGCTCAGGCGCTGTTTGCGCTGCCAATCACCGATCACGCTGCGCAACTCGTCCAGCGCCTCGGGATTGCGCAGGGTCGTGACGTCACCGACATCCTCGCCCACCACCAGCGCGCGCACCATGCGGCGCATATATTTGCCGCTGCGGGTTTCGGGGAATTGCGAGACTTCGATGAAGTCGGCGGGAACGGCGACCGCTCCCTTCTCCGTCCGCACAAGATCGAACAGGCGGCGCTTGTCCTCGATGGTGAGCTTGCGCCCGGCAACCGGCACCACGAATGCGAGCGGGGTCAGCCCCTTTTCGCGGTGCGGCGCACCGACCACCAGCACGTTGCCGACGGGAGAGTCCGGCGCGAGCGCCTTGTCGCGCAGCACTGCACCTTCGATCTCCTCGGTCCCCATGCGGTGGCCGGAGACGTTGATCACATCGTCAGACCGGCCGTGGAGCGAGAATGAGCCATCCTCGTGCGCAATCGCAAAGTCGCCCTGGGTATAGGCCCATGCGCCCTTCCAGCGCCGCCAATATCCTTCCTCCCAGCGCGCCGCATCGCCGCGCCATGCGGGATCGACCCGGCCATCATCGACCTTGAAGCCTTCGATATCGCCCCAGATCGTCCGCGCCAGATAGGGATAGGGCGCGGCGATCACGATTTCGCCCTTTTCGCCCATCTCCGCCCGCCGCCACGGCACACCGCCAGTGTCATTCCGGGCGAAGGGAACGTCCGAAGCTGCTTCTGCTTCGGCATCCTCGACCCAGACATCGCCCACGATCCACGGCAGCGGATAGGCGTGCGCATCGGGCCGCAGCGGGAAATCGTCATTGCCGAACATATGCGTCCACGCGATTCCGCCGTGTTCGGTCGCCCAGTATGAATTGATGTAGCGCGGGGTAACGTGCTCCATCCCGAAGGCCTGCACCGAGGGCGAGACCGGCTCGGCGCAAAAGGTCGCAACCCGAAGCCCGCTCATGTCGTAACGCTGCAACTCGGCAAGGTTATCGGGATCGGACATGATCGCTTTGAGGAATGTCACCCCCGCCTTGAAGATCGTGACATTGTGCCGCTCGATCATCGAGGCGAACCGGCCCGCGTGCGGAAACACCGGAGAACCTTCGGATACCAGCGTCGTTACCCGCGTCATCAGCGGGGCGCAGATCAGATAGCTTTGCCCGGTGATCCAGCCCGGATCGGCCACCACGAACAGCGTATCGCCGGGGCGCGCATCAAAGCTGACCTTCATCGTCTCGGCCACGCCTGCGGCATAACCGTGCGCGTGGACGATCCCCTTGGGCTTGCCGGTGCTGCCCGAGGTGTAGATGAAGAACATCGGGTAATCGGCATCGACCGGCAGCGGCTTTGACGAAGCCCAGATTGCGCGGATAAACTCAGCGTCTGGCAGCGCCTGCAGATCGGCTTCGGTCGCAACATCGAGCCCGGCGGCCCGCGCCTTTTCCAGCACCGTCACCAGCGCTGCGTTGGTCAGTTCGTGGCTCCAGCGGTCGCGTTCCTCGCGCCAGATCACATCGGGCTGCGCGGTGTGGCGGCACACGATCACCGCTTCCACGCGCGGCGGCAGGGTGACGAGGCTTGATGCAATCGCGATCCGCACGCGGGCAGCATCGGCGGTGCTGATGCGGCCTTCTGCGCCGAGGGTGATCAGCGCACGGCCCACGCCGCGCATCACGTCCGAACGGTCTACAGTGATTTCACCATAAAGCGCCTCGCGCACCGTATCGACGATGGTCGCGGCGTCTTCAGCCGGAATCCCCATTTCGAGGCCAGAGAGGATCTCCAGCGCAGTCGTCACCGGCACGAAATTGTCGAGCGCGGGATCGGTATAGGCGTTCTTGAACGCGGCGACCTGCGCGTTGCGGTAGCTTCCGTCAGAGGTGACGATCACCCGCGCGCCGGTATCGGCAATGCGGTCTGACAGGGTTTTGTCGGAAAAGCCGCCAAACACAGCGGTGTACACCACGCCCATGCGCTTGGCCGCTTCGGTCCAGTAGATCTGCGGCACGATGCTGGGCATGTTCAACGCCATGCGATCGCCCGGCTTCAGGCCCAGAGCCTCCAACGCGACGGCGCATTTCGCCACTTCGAGCAACAGCTTCTTGCGGCTGACGGTAAAGCAATCGAGCGGCGCGCCCTTGCCGCCAAGCGCCGACATGTCCCAGCGGTCACCTTCGAACACCAGCGCGGCTTCATCGCCGTACCCCGCCAGCACATGGCGATCGAGTTCGCTGAAAGCCGCATTGGTGCGGCCACCGACGAACCAGCGCCAATGCGGTGCCTGCGAGCCATCGAAGCCGGTGTGCCAGGGGGTGAAACCGGCGGGAAGATCAGGGCTGACGGTTGCTGCCGAGGCGGCATCCCAGCCGTGCCAGCGGCCATCGTCAGCCTGCGCCAGCCACGCGCCATCCGGGCCGATATCGCCGACAAACCAGTGCATGCCCCGCGCAGCAATATCGCCATGAAATGCGCCCGGATCGGCCAGCGCGGCAGCACGCATCGTGTCCCATTCGGCGCGGGTTCGCACAGGATTGGTCCGGGCAGCAGCGCTGCTCGCGTGCAAGGAATCCACAGGAATGACACCGTCCCCCAAAATTGCGAAGACGCGCACTGCGTGATCCCTAACGCACGGCGGCTATGCAGCATTATTACACATCACGCATCCGATCAGCAAGAAAATGCCAATTTGAGCGCGTGTTGCAGTAACGCCAACAACGCGAATGCGTTCCGTGCATTTTTCACATCTGTCGTGGCCGCGCGATGCCGTAAGGGCTTTTTAAACACGTGGGCGCTATCGCTCCCAACCTGATGTGGATTGCTTGGCTGTTGCGAGTGCAGGCCGGACGGCGGATACACCATCTCTAGGTTAAGGACGGGCGTTGGCACTGGGCTTTCTTAAATCGGTACGCGATCAGGCAGCGCAGGCACGTACGCCCGCTGCTGCCGCCGCACCGCAGCTACCGGCGGCCCGGCCCGAACGCGTGTCTGTGCTCAGCGAGGTTGAACAGCTTGGTGTTGGCATGTTCTGGGCGACCGATGCGCAGGGCCGGCTTTCGTTCCTGTCGCAGCGCGCCTTGCAGGATCTGGAGACCGATGGCGGTGACCTGATCGGCAAACCGCTGGTAGATGTATTCAGCGATATCGACAGCGAACCGGGCGCTCCGACGCAGCGGTCGCTTTCCTTCAAGCTCAAGGCCCATTCCAAACTGGATGAACATGTCATCGCCTTGACAGACGCGCGCGGCTCTATGCGCTGGTGGCGGTTGAATGGCCGCCCGCTAACGAATGCCAAGGGCGAATTCATGGGCTATCGTGGCAGCGCAGTCGATATATCGGGGCAATATGCCTATGAAACCCGGGTGGCGCGGCAATCGCAGATCGATGAACTGACCGGCCTCGCCAATCGCCGCAAGCTGGGTGACAAGCTCAACGCGATGCTGGGCGCGTTCCGCATCAGCAAGCGCAGTTGCGCGATGTTGATGATCGATCTCGACCGCTTCAAGCAGGTCAATGACACGATGGGCCATCCGGCAGGCGATGAATTGCTCAAGCAGGTGGCGAAGCGGCTGACATCGCTCGTCAAAGATCGCGGCGAGGTGGGCCGATTGGGCGGCGATGAATTTCAGGTGCTGCTGCCCGACATGGACGATCGCGGGACGCTGGGCGAGCTTGCGAACCGGATCGTGCAATCGATCTCGCAGCCCTACACGATCAACGGGCGCCGGGCGATTATCGGCACATCGGTGGGGATCGCGATTGCGCCCTATGACGGGGTGGACACCGACGAGTTGACCCGTGCAGCCGACATGGCGCTGTATTCCGCGAAGGAAACCCGCGGCGGCACCTTCTGCTTTTTCACCAGCGAACTGCGCGATGCCGCATCGAAAAGCGCCATGCTGGGCGACCGGCTGCGCGATGCGGTTGACCGTGACGAGCTGAGCCTGGTCTATCAGCCGCTGGTCGATCCCGAAACCAATGTGGTCAGATGCTTCGAAGCCTTGCTGCGCTGGCATGATCCCCAGGAAGGCTTCATTTCGCCCGCGCTCTTCATACCGGTTGCCGAGAATGATGATCTGATCATCCGGATTGGCGAAATGGCACTGCGGCGCGCCTGTGCCGATGCGTTAACGTGGCCAGAGACGATCCGCGTCGCAGTCAATGTTTCGGCCAAGCAATTCATCCGCCCCGGCTTTCACAAGACTGTTGCCGCCGCGCTTGAGGCATCGGGCCTTCCGCCCGGAAGGCTCGAGCTGGAAATCACCGAAAGCGTGTTCGTGGGTGATCTTGAATCGGTCGACGCGATCTTCCGCGATCTGAAGAAGCTGGGCGTGCGCCTTGCCCTCGACGATTTCGGCACCGGCTATTCATCGCTTGGCTATCTCAAGGGCGGACATTTCGACAAGCTCAAGATCGACCAGAGCTTTGTGCGTGGCTGCACCGAAAACGGCGATATCAACCCGGCGATCATCTCCGCAATTGTCGCGCTGGCCAAGGCGTTGGGGATGGAAACCGTCGCCGAAGGGGTCGAGGCGATGGACGAACTCGCGCTGGTGCGCGAACGCGGCGCGGATCTGGTGCAGGGCTATATCTACTCGCGCCCGCTGAAGCAGGAGGATCTGCTGCCGCGATTTGCCGATGGCACGATGAAAGTCACCGCCGAAGGCCCGGCGCGCCACCGCGCCGAACGCATATCGATGTTCCGCAAGGTGGGCCTGATCCACGAGGACCATTACTACGATGTAATCTTGCGGAACCTTTCGAAAACAGGGGCGCGGATCAACGGGCTGGCGGGCGTGCCGATCGGCACCGAAGTGGTGCTCGATCTCGGCCACGGACAGCTGGTGGTGAGCAAGGTGGTCAACGCCACCGAGGCGAGCCAAGGTCTCAAATTCGAGACCGCGCTGGTCAGCGATGGTTCGGGCGGGTTCATGACCCGGCACCGCATTTCGCCCTATTCGCTGGCCGAAGCAGGCATTCCGCTGGCCGCATTGGGGGCCGGTGCCTTCCCGCTGGCCCGCTGGCGCGAAGCCCACAAGAGCGTGCCGAGATTCGTGCAGCTAGATCTCAGTATCTGATCGAACCGTGCCGATGTTTCACGTGAAACATCGGGCAGAGGCAGGTCTAGGCAGGGTCAAGCGCAGGTCTGGATCACCCGCGTCCGCGATAGGATGCCACGCCTTGATCGGGCAGCCACAGATCGGCCGGCGGCGCGGATGACTGCCAGAACACATCGATCGGAATCCCGCCGCGCGGATACCAGTATCCGCCGATCCGCAGCCATTGCGGGCGCATTTCTTCGAACAACCGCACCCCGATCCCCACGGTCACATCTTCGTGAAAGCCGTTATGATTGCGGAATGAACCGAGGAACAGCTTGAGGCTTTTGCTCTCCACAATCGTTTCGCCCGGCACGTAATCGATCACCAGATGGGCGAAATCCGGCTGGTTCGTCACCGGGCACAGCGAGGTGAATTCGGGACTGACGAAGCGCACCAGATAGGTCAGGCCGGGCCGCGGATTGGGCACGTAGTCGAGCACCGCCGTTTCAGGCGAGGTCGGCAGCGGCGTATCGCGACCGAGGAATTGCGGGGCGCCCGAAGGCTTGGCGGCGGGGTTTTCGGGTGTCGAATCCATGCCGCGCTGTTGCCCCGAATGGGGGATGCACGCAAGCATGGAACTGGACGGGGGGCAGCAGTCGCCCCTATGGGGACAGGCCCCGTTCAGCCCGGCGGCCGCACAGCCGCTTCCCTTTTCCAAACCAGTTTGCAAGCCACCCTGCCATGATCGCCCAGCCTGCCCGCCTGTTTGCTGCCCGCCTGTTTTTCTGCGCTGCCGCAGCGATGGCTCTTTCCGCGCCGCTGGCTGCGCAGCAAAGCCCGCAAGACTTCCAGTTGCCCCCGCCTACGCCAACACCGACTCCGGCGCCCGCGGGGCCAGCCGACGAACGCGGCGGCGTGGTGATACCGCCGCAACCCGTGCGTGCACCCGCGCCCGCGCCGACGGTGACGGCAAGCCCGCTGCCCGCCCCATCCTCTTTACCACTGGCCCTGCCATCTCCCAGCCCAAGGCCGAGGGCCACCGCCAGCGCGGCCCCGAACACTGCTGCGGCCCGACCCGCGCAGACGCCTTTGCCCCCGGAAACCCCTGCACCAACGCCCGCACCGACACCTGTGCCGGACGAAGCCGTCGCCCCGCCATCCACAGTGCCGCCCACAACACCACCGCCGTTACCGCTGCCTGCACCCGATGGACCCGCCGCCGATCCTGACGTGCCCGAAAATACCCCCACGCAATCCGCCCTGCCCGATTGGTGGCCACAGGCGGCGGCATTGCTGGTCGCGCTGCTGGCGTTGGCAGGCGGCATTGCCGTGTGGCGCAGCCGCCGCCCCAAGGTGCTGCGCCTTGCCGCGCCGCCGCCGGGGATGGAAAACCCCGATGCACCCGCGCCGGAATTGCCCCGGCTCGACGTGACGCTGGATGTCATTTCCGCCACCCGCAGCATCATGAAGTTCACGCTTGCCTATCGCGTCAACCTGTCCAACCGCACCGATCGCGCAGTGAGCGATCTGAGCCTTGCGGTGCAGCTTGCCAGCGCCCGGCGCGGGGGCGACAATGCCCCTTCCAGCGGCGCAGCGCAGCAGGCGCTTGGCGTGGCGCGGATCGGCCCGCACCAGAACCGTAGCATCAGCGGCGAAATCCAGCTTCCCTTGGCCGATATCGAAGTTCTGCGGCAAGGCAGCGCCGCGCTGTTCATTCCTCTGCTGCACGTGACACTGGAAGGCGAAGGCCAATCGCCGCTGACCCGCAGTTTCGTGATCGGCAACCCCAGCGCCAGCGGCTCTGCCCGGTTGCATCCGATCCGGCTTGACCAGCCGCCCGGATCGGTGCCCGGCCTGCGCGCCCAGCCCATCGCGATACCGGAAAGTTAGAAGCGCGGCGGCCTTGCGCCGTGATTTGAGGGCGCTAGGGTTGGCGGCATGACGACACCTGTTCCCGATCTCGTATCGACCGGATGGCTGGCCGAGCGCCTTGAATCGCCCGGCCTTGCCATTCTTGACGCATCCCACCACTTGCCCGCCGCGCAGCGTGATGCCGGAGCCGAATTTGTCGCCGGGCATATTCCGGGCGCGCAGTTTCTTGGCCTCGCCAGCCTGATTGACGAAGCATCGAGCGTGCCGCAGGCGTTCCCGCGGCCCGATCAACTCGGCGCCCGTCTGGGCCTGCTGGGGATCGAACCCGGCGATACGATCATCCTTTATGATGACAGCGCCATTCGCACCTCGGCCCGCGCATGGTTCATCCTGCACGCCAGCGGGTGGGAAAATGTCGCGATTCTCGATGGCGGCTTGGCGAAATGGCGGGCAGAACAACAGCCGCTGGCGGCTGGCATCCGCCACGCGGCGCCGCTTTCGCCCACCCGCCTTGCCCCGCCGCGCGGCGTGCGCAGCAAGGCGCAGATGCTCGCCAATATTGAAACCGCCGAAGAACAGGTGCTCGATGCGCGTAGTGCCGACCGGGTGTTCGGCACCGGCATTGATCCTGTCCACGGCCTGCCGATGGGGCGCATTCCCGGCGCGCTCAACCTGCCGTTCACCGATGTACTGAATGCCGACGGCACCTACAAATCGCCCGCCGAACTGCGCGACATCTTCACCGCCGCCGGGATCGACCTGCATCGCCCGATCGCGACCACCTGCGGCAGCGGCATCACCGCCAGCGTGCTGATGTTCGCCCTGCATCTGATCGGGGTGAAAGATGCGGCGCTGTATGATGGCAGCTGGAGCGAATGGGGCGCTGATCCTTCCACCCCGAAGGAACAGGGCCCTGCAACATGAGCGGCGACGATACCGACAAGCCCTTGCGCCCTGCCACGCGCGTTGTGCGCGGTGGGCGGCGCAGCGAATGGACCGGCCCGGTCGTCAACCCTCCGGTGTGGCGCGCATCCACTCACCTTTATGATTGCGACGCGGATCGCCATGCGGCAGGCGGCAACAATGCCGACGGGCAGTTTTTCTATGGCCGCCGCGGCGCGCCGACCCAGTGGGCGCTGGCCGAGGCTCTGACCCAGCTTGAACGCGGGGCGCATGGCACGGTGCTGTATCCCAGCGGCGTGGCGGCGATTGCGGGGTGCATGCTTGCCGTGCTGAAGCCGGGCGACCGGCTGCTGATGGCTGACAATGCCTATGATCCCTCGCGCAGCATGGCGACCGGGCTGCTGGCGCGCATTGGGGTGGCCACCACCTTCTTCGACCCGCGTGATGTTGAGGGGTTCGGGGCGTTATGCGCGGCGGGAGCGAAGGCCGTCTGGCTGGAATGCCCCGGCAGTCTGACCTTCGAGGTTTGCGATGTGCCCGCGCTGGCCGCCATTGCCCGCGAACATGGCGCGGTCAGCATGATCGACAACACCTGGGCTAGCCCGCTCGGGTTCGCCGCGCTGGAACACGGGTGCGACATCGTGATGATGAGCCTGTCCAAACACGTTGGCGGCCATTCCGATCTGATGATGGGCAGCGCCAGCGCGGGCAAGCGCTGGTACACCGCGTTGCGGCGCACATCGCAGGAACTGGGGCAGATCGTCTCGCCCGATGACGCAGCGCTGGCCGCGCGGGGCTTGCGGACGATGGCAGTGCGGCTTGAGGCTCAGACCCGCTCGGCCCTGAAAATTGCGACATGGCTGGAAAGCCAGCCGCAGGTGGCCCGCGTGATGTGCCCGCTGCTGCCTTCCGATCCCGGCCACGCATTGTGGCAGCGCGATTTCACCGGCGGCTGCGGATTGTTCGCCTTTGTACTGGCGAGCGATGATCCCCAAGCCTCGGGCAAGGTGGCAGACGCGCTGGAATTGTTCGGCATCGGTTATAGCTGGGGCGGTTTTGAAAGCCTTGCCCTGCCGGTCCGGCCCGAAGATTACCGCAGTATCATGCCCGGTACCGGCGGCGCCCCTGCAATCCGCCTTGCCATCGGGCTGGAGGATGCCGATGATCTGATCGCCGATCTCGGCCAGGCGCTGGAGAATGTGACATGACCGCGGCGCTATCCCTGCCTGAAGCCGAGACGGAAACGGAAACCGAAACTCCGCCAGATCCCGCGGCCACTGCCAGCCCGGTCCCTGAAGCCTCGCCCGAAGCTGCTGCGTCAGAGCCGGCTGTGCCCGAAGCTATTGTCAGCGGCGCGGATTCCGTTCGCCAGGATATTGCCGGACGCAGCCAGACGATCGGGGATATTCTCGATCAGCTCGACAGCCTTGCATTGTCAGTCGGCGATTGGCGCATATCCGCCTTCGATGTCCTGTTTGCCGTGGCCGCCGGATTGCTGGTGCTGGGCTTCGCCGTGGTGGCAACCCGCCTGATGCGCAGCGCGCTGCGCCGGATCACCAGCCTTGACAGCACCCAGCGCGTGCTGGCCGAAAAGATCGCACAGATCGTAATCTGGGTGACGACATTCTTTATCGGCATCGATCTACTCGGCATCGATCTGACCGCGCTGGCGGTGTTTTCGGGCGCATTCGGCCTCGCCATCGGCTTCGGCCTGCAAAAGACCTTCGGCAACCTGATTTCGGGAATCATCCTGCTGCTCGACAAGTCGATCAAGCCGGGCGACGTGATCGCAGTGGCCGACCAGTCCGGACAGCAGACCTTTGGCCAGATCCGCAAGATCGGCATCCGCGCGATTTCGGTCGTCACGCGCGATGAACGCGAATACCTGATCCCGAACGAAAACCTGATGATCAACCAGGTCGAAAACTGGTCTTACTCATCCAGGAATGTGCGCATCCAGATCCCGGTCGGGGTGAGTTACAACACCGATATGATGCTGGCCGAAAAACTGATGCTGGAGGCTGCGGGCAAGTCCAAGCGCGTGCTGGAAACGCCGCCGCCCACGGTCTGGTGGGGCGGATTTGGCGATAACTCCGTCGATTTCACGATCCATTGCTGGATCAGCGATCCCGAACAGGGTGTCGGCAATGTCCGCAGCGAAGTGTTGAAGGGCCTGTGGTGGCTGTTCAAGGAGAACGACATCGAAATCCCTTACCCGCAGCGCGACATCAATCTGCGCGACAATGCGCAGATGCAGGCACTGATCGCAGCGCTTGGAGGGCGCTTGCCGGATGCTTCGCAGGACACCTCGCCGAACTCTGGGGACGATAGCGAATAGTTCAGCTACGCGCTGGGCAATCCATTCTCGCTGGCATGGCCGGGCGTCGTGGCCCATCTGCCCTGTCATGCAGCAAACTGGCACCATCTATCTCGTCGGCGCAGGGCCGGGTCCGGTGGACCTTCTCACCCTGCGCGCCGCCCGCCTGATCGAACGGGCGCAGGTCATCGTCCATGACGGGCTGATCGGGCCCGATATCCTGTCGCTTGCGCGGTCCGATGCGCGGCTGATCTCGGTCGCGAAACAGCGCGCCCGCCACACCCTGCCGCAAGACGATATCAACGCTCTGCTGGTGGCAGAGGCCGTGCAGGGCCATGATGTCGTGCGCCTCAAGGGCGGCGATCCCTTCATCTTCGGGCGCGGCGGCGAAGAGGCGGAAACTGCCCGCGCCGCAGGCGTCCGCGTTGAAGTCGTGCCCGGCATCAGCGCTGCAAACGGCGCAGCGGCGGCAAGCGGCATCGCGCTGACCCACCGTGACGCATCCAGCATTGTCAGCTTCGTCGCCGGCCAGTGCAAGGGCTTGGCCGAGCAGGATTGGTCCGGCCTTGCAGGCAAGGGCCGCACGCTCGTGATCTACATGGGCGTATCCACTGCCGCGCAGATTGCGGAAAAGCTGATGGCAGACGGTCTTGCCCCTTCGATGCCCGTTGCCGTGATCGAAAACGCCGCCCGCCCGGAAATGCGGGTGTTGCGCGGCTTGCTGGCGGGCCTGCCCGATCTGGTCGAGGCCAAAGCAGTGAAAAGCCCCGCGCTGATCGTGATCGGCGAAGTGACCGCGCGCGAGGATATCGCGCTCGCCGCCCTCGCCCGAAACGCCAAGGAGGCGGCGCAATGAAAATCCTCACCGGCAATGATCTGCGCAGCGGCGCGGTGACGTGGTGGAACGGCAATGGCTGGTCGCTGTTCGTCGATGATGCTGTCGATGTGGGCGACGAGGCGGAGGAAATCCTCGCCCGCGAAGTCGCCACGCGCCGGGTCAACGTGCCCTACGTGATCGAAGCCACCATCGACGCTGCCGGCCATGTACGGCCTGCGCATATCAAGGACCGGGTGCGCGCACTCGGCCCGACCGTGCGGCGCGACCTCGCCGTGCCGACCGCCGACAAGACCGGCTGGGACTGGGTGATCTGATGAAGCGACACCCCCTAATTTCCGTTCGTGTCGAGCGCAGTCGAGACACCTACGCAAGCCGCCTTCTCGACTTCGCTCGAAGCGAACGGAGTTTCTGATGTACCAATACGATTCCTACGATCAGGCGATGGTGGATGCCCGCGTGGAAGAATTCCGCGATCAGGCCCGCCGCCGTCTGGATGGCAAGCTGACCGAAGACCAGTTCAAGCCGCTGCGGCTGATGAACGGGCTCTATCTGCAACTCCATGCCTATATGCTGCGCGTGGCGATCCCTTACGGAACGCTCAGCGGCGGGCAGATGGAAGCGCTGGCGGACATCGCCGAGAAGTATGACCGCGGCTATGGCCACTTCACCACCCGCCAGAACATCCAGTACAACTGGATCAAGCTGGAAGATGCCGCCGATATCCTCGCCGACCTGTCCAGGCACGAAATGCACGCGATCCAGACCAGCGGGAACTGCATCCGCAACATCAGCGCCGATCACTTCGCCGGTGCCGCCGCTGACGAGGTGGTCGACCCGCGCCCCTATGCGGAATTGCTGCGCCAGTGGTCGAGCTTCCACCCCGAATTCACCTACCTGCCGCGCAAGTTCAAGATCGCAGTGATCGCATCGGAAAAAGACCGCGCGGCGATGCGGCTGCACGATATCGGCATCCGCATTGTCAGCCGAGATGGCGAAGTCGGTGCCGAGGTCTACGCGGGCGGCGGCATGGGCCGCACCCCGATGATCGCGCCGCTGATCCGCGATTTCGTGCCGATCGACCAGCTGATCACCTATGCTGAGGCCGCCTTGCGGGTCTACAACCGCTATGGCCGACGCGACAACAAGTACAAGGCGCGGATCAAGATCCTCGTCCATGAACTTGGCGCAGCGGAATATACCCGGCAGGTCGAGGAAGAATTCGCCCACATGCTGGCCGTGGGCGTTGAACCCCCGCGCGAGGAACTGGCGCGGATAGCGGCCTATTTTGCCCCGCCCGCTTTCGTTGACGGGCCCAAGACGCTCGACCGTTCCGATCCGGATTTCGCGCTGTGGGTGGATCGCAACACGCACCGGCACAAGCATGATGCCTATGTCTCGGCTGTCATCAGCCTCAAGCCCGCGGGCGGTATTCCCGGCGATGCCACAGCGGAACAGATGCGCGTTGTTGCCAAGCTGGCGCGCGATTACAGCTTTGACGAATTGCGGGTGATGCACACCCAGAACCTGCTGCTGCCGCATGTGCGCATCGCCGATCTTCACGCCGTGTGGAGCGCGCTGGACGCGGCAGGCATGGGCGCGCCCAACATGGACACGATCGAGGATATCATCGCCTGCCCCGGCCTTGATTATTGTAGCCTCGCCAACGCCCGCTCGATCCCGCTGGCCCAGCGCATTTCGGAAAGCTTCGCCGCCAAGGGCCGCACCGAAGTGGTCGGCGAATTGAAGCTGAAAATCTCCGGCTGCATCAACGCCTGCGGACACCATCATGCGGGCCATATCGGCATCCTTGGTGTCGACAAGAAGGGCAAGGAGAACTTCCAGCTTTCGCTCGGCGGGTCGGAGGCGGAAGACGTCAGCCTCGCCAAGATCACCGGCCCCGGCTTTGACGAGGATGGGGTGGTCGCCGCGGTCGAGACAGTCACTGACGTTTATCTTGGCGCACGTCAGGACGGCGAGCGTTTCCTCGATACCTACCGCCGCATCGGCATGGAGCCTTTCAAGGAGGCATTGTATGGCGGATAATCTCGGCACCAGCCCCGATGAAGTGCAATTCCGCTTCCGCGATGACGAACCCGTCGATCACGGCACCGTCACCGTCGATGCCTGCTGCGACCAGACCAACGCAACCGCTGTCCGGATCGAGCCGGGTGACGATGCGCGCCTGCTGCTGCCATATCTCGATCGCCTTGCACTGGTGGAGGTCAACTTCCCCGGCTTCGGCGACGGGCGCGGCTATTCTTCTGCCCGCATCCTGCGCGAAGCGGGCTACACCGGCGAACTGCGCGCGGTTGGCGATGTGCTGATCGATCAGCTTTCCCATATGCGCCGCTGCGGGTTTGACAGCTTCGCCCCCGACAAGCGGCTGGATGAAGACGACGCGCTGCGCGCCTTTGCAACGTGGGAAAACGTCTATCAACGCGCCGCCGATACGCGGCGGATCATTGCGGACAAGCGCCATGAAGCCTGAACTGGGACTCTCGGGCGAGCCGCGCACCCGCGACGCGCTCGACCTCGCGCCGCGCTTTACCGAACATGATGCGGTGCGGCTGAACCGCATGTTCCGCGGCGCTTCGACGCAGGACATGCTCGAAGCGGTCATCCGCGACGGGTTGGCAGGCGATCTGGCAGTCGTCTCCAGCTTCGGCGCGGAAAGCGCGGTGCTGCTGCATCTGGTTGCCAGCGTCGATCCTGCTGTGCCGGTGCTGTTCCTCGACACCGGCAAGCATTTTGCCGAAACGCTGGCTTACCGCGACACGCTGGCAGAGCGCCTGGGCCTCAATCTGGTGATCCTGACACCCGATCCGGCGGATCTGGCCGCCAAGGACGAAACCGGCCTGCGCTGGTCATACGATCCCGATGGCTGCTGTGAAATCCGCAAGGTACGCCCGCTGGCAAAGGCGCTGGCGCAATATGATGCGAGCTTCACTGGCCGGAAATCATTCCAGGCCGCCACCCGCGCCAATCTGCCGCGTTTTGAAGTGGACACATCTGACGCGCAGGGACGGCTCAAGATCAACCCGCTGATCGATTGGGACGCGGGCCAGATCGAAGGCTATTTCATCGCCCATGACCTCCCCCGCCACCCGTTGATCGCGCAAGGCTATCCGTCAATCGGCTGTTCCCCCTGCACCACCCAGGTCGCGCCGGGCGAAGACCCGCGCTCGGGCCGATGGAAGGGCTGGGACAAGACCGAATGCGGCATCCACAAGCCGGGCGAGGAGCCGTTTTTGTAGGGGCGTTCGCTATTTCCCGCCAAGCGCGCGGCGCAGCCGTTCCTCCTCGCGCGCGCGGGCCAAGGCGCCGGGTTTCGACATTTCCGGATCAAGGAAGGTCGGGTTGCCGAAGACAATCGCCTCCTTGCGCAGATCGGGATCGGCAAGGCCGGGAATGAAGAGCTGCCGGATCATCGGCTTGCCCTTGCCCACCGGGTCAATGGTGCCCGATGATGAATGCGCCACATCGCCAAGACCGGTGTAAGCCCACAATGGCGAACGCGACGTGCCCTGGATGAACAGGCTCAGGTCGCTCCATTCTTCCGGAACAGCGCAAGTCTGTCGCACGGCAAAGGCAACGGATTCGCCGATGGTCGAGGCATATTGCTCGACAAGTTTGAAATTGCGCCAGTCGAGCCACCATTCGCCCGCTGCAACCTTGCCGACAAATGACCCGCCGCCGCGCCACGCCGATCCGCCAAACCGGACGAGCGTAGCTGTGGCCGGGATCAGAATACGCTCCGGCGCAATAATGCCGCCATTATAGCCGCCGTCGGGGGAATGGTAATCGCCATCCGGCCCGTGCTGCAGCCGACCGAACTGATAACCGCGTGCCATCATCAATGATTCGGGCCGCTCAAATGCCATCTGGTTAAGTGCCACAATTCCCCCCTCGCATTTGCGCCTGTGACAGCGCGAATCCCCCATGCCTCCCACGGCTTACGGGCGGATGCTATCATGCCTGACGGCCTGTGACGACAGGTGACGTCAGGCTGACGCCGACAAAATTGCAGGCCTTTTCAGCTGCACCTTCACATCCAAATAGAATGGGTTAGGCTGCCACCATGCTCGCCCTGCTCCTCGCCGCCGCTCAGCCGGCTGAACCCGCCCCCGCACCCGATTGCTCCTATGATTGGGAGGCGATGCTGACGCTGGATCGGCAGGCGTTTGATCAGGATTTGCAAGGCGGCGGATGGCGCGCCCTTGGCATGAAGGACGGATGCGAGATCGCCGCAGCCGAATTGATCCGTGCATGGCGGCATGAAAAGCGCGATCACGAGGCCATCTTGTATTGGCACGAAGGCCAGATGCGCGCTTTCGGCGGCCAGACCGCCGAAGCCATCGCGTTGTTCCGGCGCACCTATAACCCGCCGGAATTCGACCGCGAATTTGGCTGGAACTTCTACGTTTCAGGAACTATCGCCTTCCTGCTCGGAAAGCGTGATCAGCTGCAGGAGTCTATTGCGGGGTTGAAGGCGCTGAAGGCACCGAAGCCCGACGATAACAGCCTCACGCTGTCTGATGGTACCGTGATCCAGATGAGCTGGCCGCCCAACCTCAACGTGCTCGAAGCTTTCGAGCGTTGCTGGGGCAAGACCTACAAAGAAGCCTACGGCACCGAAGCCTGCGCGGCGCCGAAACCCTAAAGCCACCCCTCACGCCGATACCACGCCGCCGTAGCCTTCAACCCCTCTTCACCCGCAATGCGCGGCTGCCAGATGCCCGGCGGCGGCTTGCGATCAAACCGCGCGACCCAGTTGGGGTGTGCCATATAGCCCACGCGGTCAGCCGTCAGCTTGGCGCGGTCGCCGCGCAGTAGGCGGTCGGCGGTGGCGGCGGCTTCCAGCACCGCACGCGGCAGATGCGGCGCGAACACGCTGCGCTTTCCCACCGCCTGCCCTATGGCCTGGGCGAGTTCCTTGTGGCTCCATCCCCCCTCGCGCCCGTCATCGGGTTCGTAGATTTTCTTCTTCGTCGGCGCGGCGTTGCCTGCCGCCAGCGTCACCAGCAATTCGGCCAGATCATCGGCATGGATGATCGAACTCGCTCCGCCCGGCGGCAGCGGGACAAAGCCCCATCTGGCGGTGCGGAACATCTCCAGATAATCGATATCGCGCGGGCCATAGACACCGGGCGGACGCACTGTCGTCCATTCGAGCCCCGAGGCCTCCACCAGCGCCTCTGCCCCTGCCTTGGACGCGCCATAGGCCGACAGCGCAGGCATCCGCGCCGAAAGTGACGAGACAAACACCAGCCGCTTTACGCCAGCGCCCGCCATGGCAGCGATGACATTGGCGGTGCCGGTGACATTGGCGCTTTCGAACTGCGCCGGATCAGGTGTGTTTGTGAGCCCCGCAACATGGATCACCGCACCCGCTCCGGCGACCAGCGCGGCGAGCGCCGCCGTATCGCCAAGATCGCCGCGCACCCACTCAACACCCGCCCGCGCAGGCTGATCGCGCCGCGCCAGCGCCTTCACCTGATGGCCCTGCGCCAGTGCCGCATCCATCACTGCACTGCCGACAAACCCGGTCGCGCCGGTGATTGCCAGAAGGCTCACGGGCGCCCGATCACAACAACACCATGTGATCGCGGTGGATCACGCAGGATCGCGGGGCATAGCCCAGCAGTTCGGCCTGATCATCGCCGCGCTTACCCGCGATGAGTTGCGCGTCGGCAGCATTATACTCGGTCAGGCCCTGGGCCAGCCTTTCGCCCTTCATGCTGAGCACGCTGACCAGATCGCCGCGCCGGAAGTTGCCCGAAACCTCGACAATGCCCGCCGCCAGCAGACTGGCCCCGCTCCGCAGTGCCTGGGCACAGCCCTGGTCCACCCGCAATTCGCCCGCAGGCGCCAATCGCCCGCCCAGCCACGCCTTGCGCGCCGAATCCGATCGCACCGGCAGGAACAGCGTCCCCGTGCCGGCTGCCAGCGCATGGGCAATAGGCGCATCATGCGTGCCATTGAGGATCGCCAGCGCAATTCCGGCGCGCGTGGCAATCTGCGCGGCTTGCAGCTTGGATGTCATCCCGCCCGATCCAAGTCCGGAGGATGATTCACCGCTTGCCATCGCTCTGATCTTCGGTGTGACAGCCTTGACCACCGGCACCAGCTTTGCGCCCGGTTCCCGCGGGTGACGATCATACAGCCCGTCAATATCCGAAAGCAGCAGCACCAGATCGGCGTTCGCTGCCTGCGCGACGCGCGCGGCCAGCCGGTCGTTATCGCCAAACCGGATCACAGCAGTTGCCACGGTGTCGTTCTCGTTGATGACGGGGATCGCACCGGCCTCCAGCAGACGGTCCAGCGTGGCGGAGACATTGAGATAGCGGCGCCGTTCCTCAAGATCGCCAAGCGTCAGCAAGACCTGCGCTGCCGTGATCCCCTGGGCGCCCAAGGCGCGCGACCACAGATCGGCAAGACCGATCTGCCCCACCGCCGCTGCCGCCTGAGCATCGGCCAGACTGCCGCGCCCGCCTTTGGGCAGATCGAGCCGCGCTGCGCCCAGCGCAATCGCGCCCGAACTTACCACGATCACCTGCGCGCCATGGCGGCGCAGCGCCGCAAGATCGCCGGCCATCCGCATCAACCACTCTTCGTTCGCCTGTCCGCCGCCGACCAGCAGTGCAGAACCGATCTTGACCACGATCCGCCGCGCGGTGGTGATATTGGCAAGTTTATCCAGCATAGGCCCCTACTTTCAGAGCGGCGACCACGCGTCCGCGTCGCCCTCGTTCTCGACTTCCACTGTCTTGGTTTCGGTCGAGGTGCGATCCGGCAGGTAGCCGAGTACCGCGTCAAGCAGTTCGGAGATGCCAGCGCCAGTCACGCCAGACACCGCAAAAACCTTGTCCGCGCCTGCGGCAAGCAGTTCTTCGCTATAGGCCTCGACCAGTTCGGCATCGGCCAGATCGAGCTTGTTCAGCACCACCAGCCGCGCCTTGTCTTCAAGGCCCGCACCGTATGCCGCCAGTTCGTCCTCGACGATACGCATCGCTTCGGCTGGGTCGGCGTCTTCGGTGCCGGTAATGTCGATCAGGTGGATCAGCACCCGGCATCGTTCGATATGGCCGAGGAAACGGTCACCGATCCCGACGCCTTCCGCCGCGCCTTCGATCAGGCCGGGGATGTCGGCCAGCACGAATTCGCGGCCCTTGTGGCGCACCACGCCCAGTTTGGGCACCAGCGTAGTGAAGGCATAGTCGCCGACCTTGGCGCCTGCGTTCGACACAGCATTGATGAAGGTCGATTTGCCCGCATTGGGCAGGCCAACCAGGCCCACATCGGCGAGCAGCTTCAGCCGCAGCCACACCCAGGCTTCCTCACCCGGAATCCCGTCCTGATGCTGGCGCGGCGCGCGGTTGGTGGAGGTTTTGTAGCTGGCGTTACCGCGCCCGCCGATTCCGCCTTCGAGAAAGACGACGCGCTGGCCGACCTGCGTGAAGTCAGCGAGCACTTCGTCCTTGTCTTCGGAGAAGATCTGCGTCCCGACCGGCACCTTGATCACCAGCGGCTTGGCGCTGGCACCGGTGCGATCCTTGCCCATGCCGTGCCCTCCGCGCGGCGCTTTGAAATGCTGCGAATAGCGGAAGTCGATCAGGGTGTTGAGGCCGGCGACAGCTTCGAACACGATATCGCCGCCGCGCCCGCCGTCACCGCCGTCGGGCCCGCCGTATTCGACGTACATCTCACGCCGGAAAGAGACGGCCCCGGGGCCGCCTCCGCCGGACTTCACATAGATTTTGGCTTGGTCGAGAAAATGCATGGGGGGCGCATAGGGAATAATTGCTGCAAATGCGAGGGCTTTGGGCGGCGGTCCCCTCGGCCCATAGGGCGGCTAGGGCGCCAAAGGATTCTGGCGCCCGCCCGCAGCGATGCGACTTTCAGGTCGCGTGAGCGAGGATTTCGCACCCCGGATGGGGTGCGGAACTCAAAAACGCGCCTCAACCCCCACAACCGCCGATCGCCCCGGCGAGACGAAGCTGAATACCTGCTCGTATCGCTGGTCGAGCAGGTTTTCGGCGCGGGCAAAGGCGCTGATGCCGTCTGCCAGCGTCACGCGGGCATTAAGGTTGATCAGCGTGTAATCGTCCAGCGTTACCCGCACAGGGACGAAACTGGGGTCGGTGAAGGCCACATCGGGCGTCGCTCCATTGTGCCGCACGACCAGCGTGGCTGACGCCGCATCACCGGGCGCAGTCCATGTCAACGCGGCGCTGGCGATATGTTTGGGGCGGCGCACTTCCTCCACGCCGTTTTCCTCGGCATCGAGGTAGCTGTAGGCCGTATCAAGGCTCCACTGTTCGGCAAGCCGGGCATTGAGCGACACCTCCACCCCGCGCTGCTTGCTTTTGGTTGTCCGGTTGGCGGGGGTGGCAATGAACGCCGGAGCGGGGAAGGTGGTGAAAATCTCGCCCTCCAGTTCGCTGTCGAAATAAGTCACCGAAAGACGAGCGAAATCGCCGAAGTCCTGATCCACGCCCACTTCCCACCCCGTCGATTTTTCGGGCCGCAGCGCTTCATTGCCGATGAACCGGCCATCGATAAAGCCGAACAGCTCGAAGAAGCCGGGGTTCTTGACCCCGCTGCCCGCCGCTGCGCGCAGCCGGGTGGTTTCGGTGATGCGGTAGCCTGCGCCAACGCGGAAAGTCGTGGCATCGCGGAAGCGGTCGTTGATGTCATGTCGCAATGCTGCCGATAGGTCTACGGCCTCGCCGGAATAGCGGTATTCGGCGACAATCCCGGTCTGCTCGATCGCGCGCTGCCCGGTAAATCCGCCGCTGGCGGCGAGCGCGTTGCGAAAGCTTTCGCGCTCCCAATCGGCGGCGAGGGTCAGGTTGTGTTCGTCAGCGAGCTTGAATGCCGTGACGTAGGACGCCTTGACCCGGTCGCCTTCGCTGGCCGAAGTCAGGCCGAAAGGGCTGTCTGTCTCGCGGTCGATCTCGGCCACCTGCGCAGAAAGATCATGCGTCCAGCGCCCGTCCAGTACCTCGGCCCGCGCACCGATGAGGGCATAGACCGCTTCGTTGACGTAGCCCACTCCGGGGCTGTCGATGGTGAATCCGAAGATGGGGCTGGTGAAATCGAAATCGCTGTCGTTTGTCCGTCCTTCGGTGCGGATGAAGCGGGCGGCGGCGCGCAGGGCGAAGCCGTCGGCCACTTCGACGCCGCCCTTGCCCGATACGGTATAGCTGTCGCGCCCGATGTCGCGGGTGCCGCCTCTGGCATTGGGCTGCCCATCTGTGCTGACCACCACGACGGAGAGCGCTGCATCCCAACTCTCACCGTTCGCGCCGTAACGCAGCGCGCCGTTGATGGTGCCCTGCGTTCCGCCCTCGATCCGCGCGGCAAAGCCCGGCACAGCGCGCCCGCTGGCACTTTCATAGGCGACCACGCCGCCGATGGCGTCCGGGCCGTAAAGCGCCGATTGCGGCCCCCGCAGCACCTCGACCCGCGCGCCGACTTCGGCTTGCAGGGTGCCGATGTCGAATTCGCCCGCGAAGGGATCGGAAACCTCGATCCCGTCGACAAGCACGAGAACGTGGTTGGCTTCCGAACCGCGCAAACGGATCTGGGTCTGGCCCGCGATGCCCGCAACTGCCACGCCGGGGACATCGCGCAGCACATCGGCAATGTCGCGGGTCTGGCGGTTTTCGAGCATCCGGCTTTCGATAACCGTCACCGAGCCAGTGTAGTTCTCGGTATAAACCACCTCGCGGCTTCGGTTCGCATTGACGAGGATACCCTCTTCCCGCCTGCGTTCGATCAGGGTGACGATCTGATCGCTGGCGACCGCCGCGCCATCATTCTTTCGATCAGCCTGCTGCGCATGACCAACGCCATGTACCATCAGCGCCGCTCCTGCGACGCTGCACAACAATTTCAGATTTCTCACGGATTCCTCCCGTTATGCGCAACATAAAGGCCGCGAGGGGATCCCATCCCTCACAGTCCGGTGATGTCGCTCACAACGAAAGTCTTTTTTCCGCGCCTGACCAATCCCTGAGCCAAGCAAAGAGCGACACGCCCCGGTCGGTCTCCTGGCTCACGGATCAACGCATCCGGCGCTCGCCTTCCCGGAGGCCCGAAAGCCCCCAGTGGCTGCCCCTGCTGAAGGGGCGCACACCGCATACTCACCGCTTACAGTTGCAGGGACAGCTGCGGAATCAAACCGCATTCCCGTTACCGAAACGCGGGAGCAGCGATAGCGTCAGGCAAAGCTGACGGCAAGGTGTGTAAGGCATGGCAAGAATGGGAGTGCCGGAACGGCGCGTAGCGCCGCAAGCGCGACTGCGCGTTGCCGCTTATGCGGCGAAGCCAAGCAGCGCGGACGCGCTGCGCCCGGCGTCTGAGGGCAAAAACCGGGAATCCAGTTTTCAGGCGGAGCCTGAAAACTGGTGGAGCCGAGGGGGATCGAACCCCTGACCTCGTCATTGCGAACGACGCGCTCTCCCATCTGAGCTACGGCCCCGTTCCAGGTTTTCACGCCTGACCGCATGCTATCAGGCGAAGGCGCGGAATAGCGCTGCACAAAGCCGCTTGCAACGGCATTTCATGCCGCTGCAAGCGCTGCAATTACTCGCCCGGCGCAGGCGCGGGGTTGGTGGCAAGCGGTTCCACCACCGGCTGCGAAATCACGCCTTCGGTCACCGGAATCACCGGCACGGCTACCCCGGTTTCGGGATCGATCACGGTCTGCGCTGCATAGGTTGGCACCGGAACACCGCTCATGCGGGCTTCCTGAACCGCCACCCAGCCCGGCTGCGAAGCGCCGTATTGTGCGCCCCATTTGTCGTCCCACTGCGCCGAGGCCTGCTGATAGGTCTCATATTCGCTGAAAAACTGATCAAACGGCAGCAGCAGCAGGTCGAAATTCTCACGGGCAAAAGCAAGCGGATCGGTTGGCGGGGTCAGCAAGGCGCGGTTCGACACGTCGAGCGCAGCGCGGCAAAATCCGCCGCGTGCCGCCGGAAGGGCAAAGAAATTGTAGACCTGCGTGGTATAGCCATCACGCGCCACCATCGCATCGCGGCGCACGCGGAAGCGGCTGTTATAGCCCTTTTCGATCCGGTCGTTGACGCCCTTCAGCGGCCTGACATTCGCGGTCAGGAAGGCGCGGTAGCCGTCAAGGATCGGCGCGTATTCGGGCGACAGGCAATTGAGCGCCGCCACGTTCCAAGCGGATCGCAGGTTCCAGACCAGCTGATCATCGCTGAGGTTGCTGTTGACCGTAATGCGGCGTCCATCCGGCCCGCGCTGCGGAATATCCATCACGTAATGTGCGCCGCCCGGCGGCAGCGGACGATAGGGCACCGCTTCGACCACGGGCGGTGGCGGCGGAGGCGGAGGCGGCGGGGGCGGCGGGGGCTTGGCACAAGCCCCAAGAATAGCACTGCCCACGACCAGCGTAGTAATCGTCAGGCCGAAGGGTGTCCGAGTTTGCGAAGGAATCGAAGGCGTGTGCGGAGCCGCGCTCATGTAAGTAACCTCTCTTGCTGCGGGCTGTGCTGCCGCTTGCGGTGCGATCATGTTCGCCCCGGGCTTGCTCCAGCCTTAAGCGCATTCGATAGCTGTGTCGGAACACAAAGCAAATGCCCGGAACCTGTGAAAGGCTCCGGGCATCCGACATTTCAACATTTGTGCGGCGAGCCGTGTGCCCGCGCAGTACGATTACTCGCGGTTGCCGAGGAAGCTGAGCAGGAACTGGAACATGTTGATGAAGTCCAGATAGAGGCTCAGCGCGCCGAGGATCACGGCCTTGCCCGCGAATTCGGTGCCACGCAGATATTCATACTCGTTCTTCAGACGCTGCGTATCATAGGCGGTCAGGCCGGCAAAAATCAGAACGCCGATGAAGCTGATCGCGTAGTGGAACGCAGGCGACTGCAGGAACATGTTGAGCACCATTGCCACCAGCAGGCCGATCACGCCCATGATCAGGAAGCTGCCCATGCCCGACAGGCTCTTCTTGGTGGTGTAACCCCACAGCGACAAGCCGGCAAAGGCCGCCGCAGTGGCGAAGAAGGTCGTGGCAATCGAACCGCCGGTGTAAACCAGGAACACCGATGACATCGAAAGGCCCATCAGCGCGGCAAAGCCCCAGAACATCAGTTGCAGGGTCGCAGTGCTGAAGCGGTTGGCGCCAAAGCTCATCGCGAACACGATGGCGAGCGGCGACAGCGCCACGATCCAGCGCAGGATACCGCCGGTGAAGATCGTTTCTGCCACACCGCTGGAGAACGCCAGCAGCGCGACAACACCCGTCAGCAGGATGCCCGAGGTCATGTAATTGTAGATCGAGAGCATGTGCGAACGCAGGCCCTCGTCAAAGCTTGCGCGTCCGGCGACATCGCCTCCGGCGCGGGGCACGGAGCCCAACCGCTGCGCATTGCGCGAGGTGTCATTCCAGTCAGCCATTGTGAAACCCTT
The DNA here is from genome assembly GCF_001296025.1 of Porphyrobacter sp. AAP60. Classification (GTDB taxonomy): domain Bacteria; phylum Pseudomonadota; class Alphaproteobacteria; order Sphingomonadales; family Sphingomonadaceae; genus Erythrobacter. Next base: position 78,633 of record NZ_LJHV01000023.1, read on the forward strand.
AGTCCTTCACACGGAGCACGAGGTGTCGCGCTCTCCATGGAAGTGAATATCGGGCCTTTCTTTGCGCATTTCAAGCGAAACCGGATTGCAAAGCGCGCAATTCGTTCAGCTTAACAGCGATTAATGTTAATTGCCTTGCGAAAGGGCCGCACCCTTGTCTGCCGTGGCGCGCAAGGTTGCGGTCAGCAGGCGGCGCAGGGCCGCGCCGTCATCAAGCACGTTGAGCCCTTCGCGGGTCATCCCGCCGGGGCTGGCGACGCGGTCAGCCAGCGCTGCCGGGCCGACATCGGCCGAAGATGCAAGGGCAGAGGCCCCCTCTACCGTGGCGAGTGCCAGCTTGGCCGCGGTGGGTTCATCGACCCCCAGATCCACCGCCGCACCGGCCAGCGCATCGATGAAGCGGTACACGAACCCCGGCCCCGAACCGGCCAGTGCGGTGACAAGATCGAACCGCGTTTCATCGTCGAGCCACACGGCACTGCCAAGTGCATCGAACAGCGCGAAGACACTATCCCGGGCCCCATCGCCAAGGCCGGATTCGCACAGGATAACAGGCGATTTATTGATGCGGGCAGCAAGATTGGGCATCACCCGGATGTGCGCATCCGCTTGCGGAAAAGCCGCGCCCAGTTGCGCGCGCGTGATCCCGGCGAGCAGAGAGAAAACCGACGTTCCGCTGGTAATATCCTGTAACCCAGGCGCCAGCGCGCCCAGTTGCTGCGGCTTGAACCCCAGCATCACCGCATCATGCGCGCCTGCCGCCACCGCCTCATCTGAAGAACGATACAAGGCCACGCCTGCGGGTGCTTCCGGCAAAGCGGGATCGAGGATAGCAAACCGCGAGGGTTCAAGGCCCGCCGCCAGCCATCCGGCCAGCATTGCCCCGCCCATATTTCCGCAACCGACAATAAGAAGCTGTTTGATCATGCCCCTATGGTTTCAGGCCTCGCCCGCCGCGTCAACCATAGCCGCATCCAGCGCCTCGCGCGGGGTCTTGCCGCCCCACAGCACGAACTGAAATGCTGGGTAGAACCGGTCGCACTCGTCGATCGCGCATTCGACCAGCGATTGCGCCATGTCGAGGCTCAGACGCCCGTCATCACCCAGCAGCGCGCCGTGGCGGTACAACAGCACATCGCCGTTCGACCAGATGTCGAAATGCCCCAGCCACACCTGTTCGTTGACCAGGCTCAGCAATTCGTAGGCGGCGGTGCGTTTATCTTCGGTCACGCGGATATCGGGCAGGCAGATGAATTGCAGCACACTGTCTTCGGCGCGCCAGATCGCGCGCAACTGATAATTGGCCCAACTGCCCTGCACTTCGCCGCTCATCTCGTCGTCCGAGACCATTTCATACGGCCAACCGCGCGCCGCAAACAGACTTGCGAGCATATCGACGGGGGCGGCATCGTCCTCGGCGGAATAGTCCATTTCGCTCACTCTCATCGATATTCTTTCGCAGGGGGAGGCGCATGACGCGCCGTCCGGGCACGTTTGAACGCCGCACATGGGGCTTGGCAATGCAAGCCAGCTGTCCGGCTGGGGAGAACCGGACAGACCTGTGCAAAGCCTGTGCAAAGAAAGTGGGGGATGCCCGCAAAAACCTATTTAAGCGGTTGAATTTCTTCGCCTTCAGGGCTGACGTAAAGGAAGCTGTCCAGACCTTTGTCCTTCAGTTCCTTAACCATCGCCTGTGCCTTGTCGCGATTGGCCACCGGGCCTGCCAGCAGACGGTTGGCCGCGCCCCAGCGGGTGGTATGCGGATTGAGCTTTGCCAGCGGAGCGCCACCCGCTTTCGATATCCGCCGCCAATCGAAGCCGAGTGCGTCGATATTCTTGCCGGTCGCCACCTGCACCCACACGCGGCTGGGGTGGACGGGTTTGGCCGGTTCCTTGGGCCTGGGCTTTTCAGGCGGCGGCGGCGGGGCTTCGCGTTTTACCGTGATACGGCTGATGTCGACGGCATCGCCGCTCACCCGCGCATCGGGCAGAGGCGCGCTGCCGAAATCGGCAAATGCATCGGCCACGCGCAGCGGCTGGGACGGGGGTGGTGGTGGCGTCGACACCGGGACTGGCACTGGCGCTGGCGCCGGCGCTGGCGCTGGCGCTGACGCAGGCTGGGCGACAACAGGCGCAGAAACGGCTGTTGTAACGGCGACGGCTGGTGTCGGAGCCGGAGCTGGTGCCGGGGGCGACACAGGCACAGGCACAGGCACTGGCACTGTCACAGGCGCAGGCGCGGAAACGCTCGCGGGCGTTACATTTTGCGCTGCAACCTGCGACGAGGCTCGCGGCGGCGTCAGCTCTGCCAGGGTCGGCGGGGGCGCGGTGCGCGCATCAAGCGGCGGACCGGAAGGTGCCAGCCTGCTGCCAGCGCGCTCTTCCTGCGCGAACCGCGCCAATCGTGGATCATCGCGCCCGATATCCGCCGCGCGCGGAAACAGGCCGAGATTGGCCGCAGCGGCCTGCTGCGGCTTGGTCAGGCGCGGCATATAGCCAAGGTAGGGCACCAGCCGGGTCGCCATGTCGCGCGGCATGACCTGTTCGACAATGGCAGCGGCGCGTTCACCATCACCCAGAATCGCCAATCCGAACGCACGGGCGCGCTGGGCGGCGGTGTCGCGCCGGTCGAGCAGCGGTCGCAGCGCTTCTTCGAACCGCGCACGGTTGCCGCTGATCGCATGGCTGATTGCGAGCCGGCGGCGGGCTTCGTCATTGGCAGGATCAAGGATCAGCGCCTGCGTGTACGCAGCCTGGGCGGCAGGATGTTCGCCTACCAGATCCAGCGACAGGCCCTGATCGGTCAGGATCAACCGTTCTGGCACGCCTGCGGCCACGGCCCGTTCGAACTGCACCAGCGCCTCGCCCGCGCGGCCTGATCGCAGGTAAACCCCGCCGAGGCCCTGCGCCACACCCGGATGGCCCGGATCAACCTCTGCCGCGCGCCCGAAAAAGCCGATTGCCGCTTCCAGATCATCGATGCCCATCGCCGCCTGTCCGGCTTCAAGCAGGGTATCGCGATCGCGCGGCGCCTTGGCTAGCGCCACCAGCGCCCGGTTCAACCGCTGGACTTCTGATGACGGCAACGCCTGCACAACCGGCTGCGCCACCATTTCCTGCGCAGTCAGCGGTCCGGCGGCCACACCGGCCAGCAGCAACACGCCAAGCGTCGACGCCACGGAGGAGTGAACGGAAGCAGGCAAAGCGGTTTTCATAATCTTGCTTCTAGCGCGCGCAGTCTCTTCTGCCAAAGGCAGGCAGCGGCGCGCGCGATCAACGGCATTGCAGGCGCGCCAGACCGACCGGCCGGCAGCGCCCACGCCGCGTCACTGATTGTTTTGCCGCCCGAGAAAGCGCGGAATGCTGAGCGCTGGGCCATCATCATCCCCGTCGCCATCATCATCCTCGTCCCGCGCGGTGCTGCGCGAAAGGTTGGCCATGCGTTCAAACAGCGTGCTGCCCGCGCCCGCTGCTGCACCGCCGCCACTTGCCACGCTATCGCCAGCCGCGCCGCCCAGCAGAGTGCGGCGACGACCGCCCCCCAGCTTGGCTTCTACCGGTCGGTCTTCGGCCGCCAGCTTGTCGGCGCTGGCGAGCAGATCATCCTGAACGGGTCGGGTATAGGCCTCCGGTTCGGCTTCGGCACTGGTATAGGGCGTATATTCCGCACCCAGATCGAGCGCGTCATCGTCTTCATCGGCAGCAGTAGCCGCGGGCGGCGACCTGAGCCCGCTTTGGCCGTGGCCCTGTTCGTCTGCACTGCGCAATCCGGCGAGCGGATCGACGATGCCATCGACGTCATCGTCATATTCATTGCTGTAATCGTCAGCCTGCATCCCGCTCAATTCGAACGGCTGGGCCGCGGAAGGCTCGCGCTCTTCTTCGGCTTCAGCTCCGGCCTCTACCATGGTTTCGGCCTCGTCCTCTTCCTCGATCAGGTCGAGCGGCTCGTCACCATAGCTGATAGTCGGTGACGCGGTCGGCGGGGTCAGGCTGAATGACGGCGCTTCAGATGCGGGCGGCGTCGCAGAAGGGGCTTCGACAGGCGGGAGTTCTTCCAGCCCCTCGTCTTCCGAAAGTTCCAACACCGGACGCTTGGGCGCGCGCGATGCGCCGAGCGAGATCGGCTGATGCCGTTCGGTCGTGCTGATGGCGCTCTGTTCGATCCCGGTGGCGACCACCGAAACGCGGATCTTGCCCTTGAGATCGGGATTGAACGCGCTGCCCCAGATGATGTTGGCATCTTCATCCACCAGTTCGCGGATGTGGTTGGCGGCTTCATCCACTTCGAGCAGGCGCATATCGTCGCCGCCGATGATCGAGATGATCACCCCGCGCGCGCCCGCCATGCTGACCCCGTCGAGCAGCGGGTTGGCAATCGCCTGTTCGGCAGCTTCGAGCGCGCGGTTTTCGCCTTCGCCCTCGCCCGTGCCCATCATCGCCTTGCCCATCTCGCTCATGACAGAGCGCACGTCGGCGAAATCGAGATTGATAAGGCCCGGCATCACCATCAGATCGGTGATGGAACGCACGCCCTGCTGCAGCACTTCGTCTGCCAGCTGGAACGCCTCCTTGAAGGTGGTTTCCGCCTTGGCGACCAGAAACAGGTTCTGGTTGGGGATCACGATCAGCGTATCGACATGGTTCTGCAGTTCGGCGATCCCTGCCTCGGCAGAGCGCATCCGGCGGGTACCTTCGAACAGGAACGGCTTGGTCACCACGCCCACGGTCAGCACGCCCATGCGGCGCGCGGCTTCGGCGATCACGGGTGCAGCGCCGGTGCCGGTGCCCCCGCCCATGCCCGCCGCGATGAAGCACATGTTGACGCCTTCAAGCGCCTTTTCGATTTCCGCCACGGTTTCTTCGGCGGCGGCCTTGCCCACTTCGGGCCGGGCGCCTGCACCAAGCCCGCCGGTGATATCCGGGCCCAACTGGATACGGCGTTCGGCGGGCGAAGTGCTCAGCGCCTGCGCGTCGGTGTTGGCAACGATGAATTCGACGCCTTCGATCTCGGCTTCGATCATGTTGGCGATCGCGTTGCCGCCGGCCCCGCCGATCCCGATTACGGTAATGCGCGGGCGCAGATCGTCAGTCGCAGCCGGTCCGATATTGATGCTCATCAGCTTGTCCTCCAAGCGCAGGAAACCCAAAATTTTTCAGCGTGCGCCCGATTTAATCGGTCTGTGACATAAACTCGGTGCACATTTTATAGCCGCGAAGCCCTTATCCACAGTGCTCGGCAAGGCAGGATACCGTAACGGACACCCCGCCTGCCGCATCAGAAGTATTCCCTGACCGCCCTCAGCAGCCTTCCGACCAGCGCCGTCGCGCCCGTCTCCTTGGCAAAACCGCGGTAAACCCCGCCCCGGCCTGCGCCCACCGCGCGGATATCGACCGGGTCTTCTGCGGCATAAAGACACAAGCCCGCCAGCGTCGCAAAACCGGGCGCATGGTGCGCTTCGGGCATGCCCGACAATTGCGGCGGACGGCCCAACCGCACCGGCTGCCCCAGCGCACCCTGCATGAAATCGGCCATCCCGGCAAGTTCTGCCCCACCGCCGGTCAGCACAACCTGCCCTGCGCGCGAACCGGAAAAGCCCATTCCTTTAAGCGCCTTGCCGATTTCGCCCGTCAGGATCGCCAGCTGCTGGGTCACCACGCCGACCAGTTCGGCGCGGACGATCCGGTTCTTGTCATCCGCCCCGCGCGCCAACGGGCCAACGGCGGCGCCATCGCCCCCTGCCTCTCCCGGAGCGCTGACCGGGATCAACTCGCGGTGATCGGCAGGGCTCGCCACCGCCGAGCCGGCAACGCATTTCAGCCGTTCGGCTTGCGAGCGGCGGATTCCGAAGCTGCTGGCAATCGCATCGGTAATATCGGCCGATCCCATCGGCACCGCGCGCAGGCCCAGCAGCATCCCGCCTGCAAACACCGCCACATTGGTGACATCCGCGCCGATTTCGACCAATGCCACGCCCAGTTCGCGTTCCTCGATGGTCAGGCAGGCGTGCCCTGCGGCAAGCGGCGCGGCGACCACGCCCTCCACCTCCAGATGCGCGCTCTGCACCGCTTCGGTCAAATTGCGTACCGGCGCGCCATCGGCCAGCATGACGTGGATATCCACGCCCAGCCGTTCGGCATGAAGCCCGCGCGGATTGGCGACCCCGTGCGCACCGTCGAGCGTGTAATGCGCCGGCTGCGCGTGAAGCACAGTGCGGCCATCGGGCTGGATCATCTCGCGCGCGTGGATCAGAAGCTGATCGACATCCTCGTCCTCGATCCGCCGTCCGCCGATCTCGATATCGACCGAGACGACCGAGCTGGCGAGGCCCGCCCCGGCGCAGGCTATCCAGACCGATCGCACGTTGCTGTTGGCACTTTTCTCGGCGCGCTCCACTGCATCGCGGATGGCGAAGGTGGCGGCGGCCATATCGGTGACATAGCCGCGCTTGATCCCCGCACTGGCACGGTGGCCGGAGCCGAGCACCTGCAATTCGCCGCTTTCGGTTTCGCCCATGATCATCGCCGAAATGCGGAACGATCCGATATTCACCGCCGCAAAGGTTCGGGCGAGGCGGCGGGTGGCATTAGCGCGCGAGGCCATCAGTCCATCCCCCCGGCCCCGGCAGCAACCGACGGGGCTTCACGAACGCCTTCGGGAAGTCGCATGTAAAGGCGCGGAGGTGATCGCATGTCGAAGGCCAGCACCTTACCGCCCAGCAGGCGGTTCTGCCCGTCAAGCCGTGCAAACTTGACCAGTGCGCTTGCCCCTTCGACCTCCCCTTCGGGCAGGGCCAGCAATTGTCCGGTCTTGAAGGTCAGGTTCCAGCGGCGGTTGCCGACCCATTCGGCAGCTTCGACCTGCGGTGCGAGCGCAGGCGCGGCATCAAGCAACTGGTCCAGATTGCGAGCCTGCTTGCCCGCCCCCGGCCCGGCGAGCCGCAGCATCCCCTTGGCCTTGTCCGCGCTGACCGGCTCCAGTTCCACCCCGCCGTCATCGATCAGCACCAGGCGATCCGCCTTTTCCAGCACTGCGTGCGGTTTGCGCTCGACGATGTCGATCGCCAGCGTGTGCGGCAGCTGGATTGAAACGCGGGCATCCTCGACCCACGGCAGCGCGCACAATTCGTCGCGCAAGGCGGCGGCGTCCACTTCGGGCATTGGGCGGGAGCGTTGCCCCAGCGCGCGGGCATAGACCTGCTGTTCGTCCAGCCGCGATGTGCCGGTGACGCGCACATTGCGCACTTCAAACCCGGCATCAGCGGCAATCCGCGCCACCTGCGCCTGCGCCAGCGCGGGCACACCGGCCAGACTGGCGATGATGAAGGCGACGCCCACGGCTCCGCCGATGATCATGGCCAGCCAGATGCGGCTCCACTGTTCTTCGGTAAAGGGCAAAACGCCCATGATGGTATCGACAAAGCCGCTCGCACGGCCCTGAGCGCGGCGCGCGGTCACAGCGCGGCTTTGCGCCTTTGCGGCGCGGCGCACGCCGGTGGTGCCGTTACGCCGGATCTGCTGCGCCATGCGCTCCTCCCTTGGCTGCGTGCACCCGCAGGGCCTCTGCCACCAGTAATTCGACCAGATCGGCATAGGGAATGCCGCAGCCCGCTGCCTGTTCGGGCACGAGGCTGAGCGGGGTCATGCCCGGCTGGGTGTTGGTTTCCAGCACGAACAACCCGCCCTCGCCCGCTTCGTCATCCCAGCGGAAATCGGTGCGGCTGGTGCCGTGGCAGCCCAAGACCTGATGCGCCTTGACGGCATAGGCTTCGCACAGGGCGGTGATTTCGGGCGGGAGTTTGGCCGGGAAGATATGCTGCGTGCGGCCTTCGGTGTATTTGTGTTCGAAATCATAGAAGCCGTTGTCGATGACCAATTCGGTCACGCCCAGCGCGCGCGGGCCATCCGGGCCGTCGATCACAGCGGCGGTGAGTTCGCGGCCCTTGATGAAAGGTTCGGCGAGCAGCTCGGCAAACTCCTGCCACGGCCCCTTGGCATCGGGCGAGATCGGGTTGCCGACATTGCTGCTGTCAGTGACGATGGCGACTCCGACCGAGGAACCTTCGTTCACCGGCTTCAGAACATAAGGACGCGGCAGGGGGTCGCGTTCGTAGAGTTCTTCGCGCGTTACGATCCGTCCGCCGGGCATGGGGATGCCGTGAGGCACCAGCGCCTGCTTGGTCAGCACCTTGTCGATCGCGATCACCGAAGTGGCGAGGCCCGAATGGGTATAGGGCAGGCCCATCAGATCGAGCATCCCCTGCACCGTACCATCTTCGCCCGGCACGCCGTGGAGCGCATTGAACACGACATCGGGATTGGCGTCATGGAGGCGCAGCGCAACATCGCGGCCCATGTCGATGCGGGTGACGCGGTGACCTTTGCTCTCCAGCGCATCGGCCACGCCCGCACCGCTGGTCAGCGACACGGGGCGTTCATTGGCCCAGCCACCCATCAGGACAGCGACGTGGAGAGGTTTGGGGAGGGTCACGGACGTCCTACTCGCTGGATTTCCCACTCAAGGTTCACGCCCGATTGCGCATAGACCTTGTCACGCACCATTTCGCCCAAGCCTTCGATATCGGCGCTGGTGGCGGTGCCCGTGTTGATGAGGAAATTGGTGTGCTTTTCGCTGACCTGTGCGCCGCCCAGGGTCAGGCCGCGGCATCCCGCTGCATCGACCAGAGCCCACGCCTTGTGGCCATCAGGGTTCTTGAAGGTCGATCCGCCGGTCTTGGTGCGCAGCGGCTGGCTGGCTTCACGCGCGGCGGCAATGCGGTCCATCTCCGCGCCGATTGCCGCCGGATCACCGGGATGGCCGCGAAACCGCGCCGCAACCACAATCGCGCCTTCGGGCAAGGCAGAGTGGCGATAGGAATATTCCAGTTCGGCCGCATTCAGGGTGATGAATGCGCCCTCGTGCAGGATCACGGTGCAATCGAGCAGCACATCGGCAACCTCGCGCCCGTAAGCGCCGCCGTTCATGCGCACAAAGCCGCCGACGGTGCCGGGGATGCCGCGCAGAAACTCCAGCCCCGCAATGCCCGCATCGCGCGCGGTCGAGGCGACCAGAATGCCGCTTGCCCCGCCGCCGCAGGTAATTTCGTTCTCGCCCGTCACTGCGACGCCTGCAAACGCCTTGCCCAGCCGCACCACCACGCCGGGAACTCCGCCATCGCGCACGATCATGTTCGATCCGAGGCCCAGCGCCATCACCGGAATATCCCCGCCGAGCCGTTCGAGGAAGGCCTTCAGATCTTCCAGATCAGCCGGCTCGAACAGCCAGTCCGCCGGACCGCCGGTCTTGAACCAGGTATAGGGCGCAAGCGGCGCCTTGCAGGTCAGCTTGCCGCGAATACCTTCGAGCGGCACGGGTGACGACACGCCGCCTTCGACAGCGCAGGTCGGCGCTGCGCCATTATCATATTCGTAGCTGTCACCGGGCTGGTTCATGCCGCGCCGCGCCTCGCCGCAACCGCAGGAGCCAGCCCCGCCGCCCAGCGGGTGATATCGCCCGCGCCCAGGCATACGACCATGTCGCCCGCGGCAATCTCGCCCGCCAGCACCTCGGCCAGCGCATCCGCGCCTGCGATTTCCCGCGCCGCGCGGTGCCCCCGCGCCTTCATCCCCGCCACCAGCGCAGCGTGATCAACGCCCGGCAGCGGCTCCTCGCCCGCCGGATAAACCGGCGCGACAAACGCGATATCGGCATCATCGAAGCATGACTGGAATTCGTTCATCAGATCGTTGAGGCGCGAATAGCGGTGCGGCTGGGCGACAGCGATCACGCGGCCATCTGTGCCCGCAACAGCCTCGCGCGCGGCGCTGAGCACGGCGCGGATTTCAACCGGGTGGTGGGCGTAATCATCGATCACGGTCACCGCGCCGCCATCCACTGCCACGCTGCCGACCTTGGTAAACCGCCGCCGCACGCCGCCGAAGCGGGCAAAGCCGGTGCGGATCACGTCGTCAGAGCAGCCCATCTCGATCGAGACGGCAATCGCGGCGAGCGCGTTCTGCACGTTGTGGCGGCCCGGCATCGGCAGATGCACGCCTTCGATCCGGCGATCTTCAAGACCACGCTGGCGCACGATTACATCGAAGGTGTTGCCGCCTTCAGCCGAGCGCACGTTGACGCCGCAGATATCGGCTTGCAACGAGAAGCCGTAAGTCACCACCTTGCGATCTCGCACCTGCCCGATCACCGCCTGCACTTCGGGGTGATCGATGCACAGCACTGCCGCGCCGTAGAACGGGACGTTGTGGATGAACTCCACGAAGGCGCGCTTCACCCCGTCAAAATCACCGTAATGATCAAGATGTTCGGGATCGATGTTGGTGACGACTGCGATGGTGCCGTCGAGCCTGAGGAAGCTGCCATCGCTCTCGTCAGCCTCGACCACCATCCAGTCGGAATCGCCAAGGCGCGCGTTGGAGCCATATTGTTCGATGATCCCGCCGTTGATCACGGTCGGATCAATCCCGCCGGCATCCAGCAGCGTGGCGATCATGCTGGTCGTGGTCGTCTTGCCGTGCGTGCCCGCCACCGCGACCGTGGATTTCAGCCGCATCAGTTCGGCCAGCATCTCGGCGCGGCGCACCACCGGGATGCGGTTTTCCAGTGCGGCGGCGACTTCGGGATTGGTGCGGCGCACTGCGGTGGAGGTGACGACCACCGCCACGCCCTCCACATTTTCGCGCGCATGGCCGATATGTACGGTGATCCCGCGTGCGCGCAGGCGCTCGACGCTCGGCCCTTCGGCAATGTCGCTGCCTTGCACGGTGTAGCCAAGGTTGCGCATCACCTCGGCAATGCCGGACATGCCAATCCCGCCGATGCCGACGAAGTGGATCGTGCCGATATCGGTGCCGACGCCCTTCATGCGTCAGCCCGGTCTTTCGCAGCCTTGCGGGTCGCGGCTTGCGGCCGCGTGGCAGTCTGCGCGCTACGCGGCGCCGCCTCGCCCACCCGGATCACATCCATCAGATCGATCCCGCTCATGCTTTCGACCAGGTCAGCCAAATCCTTCGCCGCATCGGGTCGCCCGCAATTGAACGCGCCATGCGCCGCATTGGCGAGGCTGCCGGGGTTCATCGCCATTGCCTGAATCTGCTTGGCGAGTTCCTTGGGCTGGAAAGCGTCCTGCCGGATCATTCGCGCGCCGCCCGCCTTTACAACCTCGCGGGTGTTGGCGGCCTGATGATCGTCGGTTGCGATCGGCAGCGGGATCAGGATGGCCGGGCGGCCCACCGCGGTCAGTTCCGCAATCGTCGAAGCGCCCGCGCGCCCGATGAACAGGTGCGCATCGGCCAACCGTTCGTGCATGTCTTCGAAATAGGTGCCGAGTTCGGCGGGAATGTCATGCTCGGCATAGCGCTTGCGCACAGCATCAAGGTCTTCCGCGCGGCATTGCTGGGTCACCTGCAAACGCTGGCGCAGCGCAGGCGGCAGCATCGCCAGCCCATCGGGCACCACTTCGGACAAGACCCTTGCGCCCTGCGATCCGCCGGTCACCAGAATACGCAGCAGACTGTCTTCGGTGAAGGCGGGGAAATCCTGTTCCCGCAAAGCCAGCACCTCGGCCCGCACCGGATTGCCGACCAGATGCACCTTGGGCGCATGCTTGGGCTTCAACCGGTCAACCCTGGCATAGGAGGTCGCAATTGCATCCACCTTGCCCGCCAGCAGGCGGTTGACGCGTCCCAGCACCGCGTTCTGTTCGTGAACGATGCTGGGCAGGCTTGCCGCCGTTGCAGCCAGCAGCGCAGGCAGCGCGGGGTATCCGCCGAAACCGACGATGGCCGAAGGCGCGAAGGTTTCAAACAGACGCAGCGCCATGCTGCGCCCTTCCAGCACAGCGCGAACGCCGCCGACCCAGCCGAGCGGGTTCTTGCCGAAGCGCCCGGCGGGCAGGACATGGGCGGTGAGGTAATCGGGCTTGCCGGGGATCGCAGCCCCGCGTTCATCGGTGATCAGCGCCACGTGATGGCCGCGCTGGTGCAATTCTGCCGCCAGCGCGAAGGCCGGGATCAGGTGCCCGCCGGTGCCGCCTGCGGCCAGCACAAAATGGCGCGTTGCGCCCGTGCGTGCTTCGCTGGTCATGGGCGTTCCTCCTTGCGTTCGATCAGATCGCGCAACGATCCGCCCTCGCGTGCGAGGAACGGATTGCGCCGTGAGATCGCCAGCAATAGCCCAAGCGTGAAGCACACCGCCAGTGTCGATGATCCGCCATAGGAAATCAGCGGTAAGGTCATCCCCTTGGAAGGGAAGAGTTTGAGGTTCACCAGGATGTTGATGAAGGCCTGCCCGCCGAACTGGGTGATCAACCCCACGCTGGCGAGCAGCGCGAACAGGTTGTCTTCGTTCACCATCCGCAACAGCGCACGCAGCACCAGCGCGCAATAGAGCAGCACGATCAACGCACAGGCGATCAGGCCGAATTCCTCTCCGATGACCGAGAAGATGTAATCGGTATGGGCTTCGGGCAGGTTCATCTTGCGGATGCCGAGCCACAGGCCGCTGCCTGTCCATCCGCCTGCCAGCAAGGTGCGCTGGGCCAGATCGACCTGATCGAAGGCCGTGCCGCCGCCCAGAAACCCGTCGATCCGGTGGCGGGCGTTATCGTAGAAGAAATAGGCCAGCGTCAGTCCGGCCGCGCCAATCCCGATCATCGCGCCCACACGCTGCCACGGGATGCCTGCCAGCAGCATCATGACCAGCCAGATGCCGGCAAACAGGATCGCATCGCCCAGATTGGGCTGGGCCATCAGCAGGCCCGCGATCAGCGCCATCAGCCCGCTGACGTACCACATCACCGGCAGCGCCCCGTCACGCAGCCGCCAGCTGAGGATCCACGCGCAGATGATCGCAAACCCGGGCTTGAGGAATTCGGACGGCTGCAGGCTCATGCCGACATTGATCCAGCGCCGCGCGCCGTTCTTTTCCTCGCCGAAGATCGGCACCACGAACATCAGCGCCAGCATCACCGCACCCACCAGAATGCCCACGCGGCGGGCCTGATCGCGCGACAGGAATGAAAGCCCGATCATCAGCGAAAGGCCCATCAGCTGGAACACAATGTGGCGCTTGAAGAACATGAACTCGTCCAGCGTCACTCTCGAGGTGGAAAGCTGATCGGCGCTGGCGGGCGATGCAGCGGCCACTGCGACGATGCCTACCGCCACCAGCAGGCCGATCAGCAGCAGCAGCACCTTGTCGATCTCCCGCCACCAGATGCGCACCATGTCCTGCCAGCGACGCTGTACGGGCACAGGTGGCAGATAATTGCCGCGCACCGCAGGGGTGTAAGCGGGCGCAGTCATGGCAGAATGCTCCGGCTGGCAGTGTCATCGCCGGTATCGCAGCCGGTGATCGCACCAACCATCTGGCGGAAGTGTAGCCCACGCTTTTCGTAATCGCGGAACTGATCGTAACTGGCGCAGGCGGGCGACAGCAGCACCACATCGCCCGGGCGGGCAGCGGCTTCGGCGCGGCGCACCGCTTCACTGATCAGCTCGCAACGTTCAACCTGCACCCGCCCTTCGAGCAGGTCGGCAAACATCGGTCCTGCCTCACCCACGGTATAGGCGGCCGCGACATTGCCAAGATGATCGCCGCAAGCGCCCAGCCCGTCATCCTTGGGCAAGCCGCCGACGATCCAGTGGATGCGGGGCGCGCCTGCGTTGATGGCTGGGTCGGGCGGGAATGCGGCCAGCGCCGGGGCGGCAGAGGCGGCGTTGGTCGCCTTGCTATCGTTGATGTAGAACACGCCCTTGGCCTCGCACACCCGCTCCATACGGTGGGGCAGCCCGCGATAGCTGGCGAGGCCTGCGGCGATCTGTTCATCGGCAAGACCCAGCTGGCGGCAGATCGCAACTGCAACAGCGGCGTTTTGCGCATTGTGCGGGCCCGCCAGCGAGGGCGAGCGCCCTTCCGCCAGACCGGCTGCATCAAGTTCGGCCGATTTCACCCGCACCAGCGGGCTGCCCGCGCCCGCAATCCGGTCTGCAATGGCGGCAGACGGCACGTCTTCATCGCAGATCAGCGCGGTGCCGCTGGCCTGCATCTGGAACAGGCGCTCCTTCGATGCGGCATAGGCTTCGAACCCGGCATAGCGATCAAGGTGATCGGGGGTAATGTTGGTCAGCGCGGCGATATCGCAATCGAGCGTGAAGGTGAGGTCGATCTGGAAGCTGGACAGTTCCAGCACATAAACCCCGCCTTCTGGCAGCGGTGCCTGCGCCAGAATGGGGTCGCCGATATTGCCGCCCATCACAGCTGGCACGCCCGCTTGCACAAGGATGTGGTGAACCAGCGCGGTGGTGGTCGATTTGCCGTTGGTGCCGGTAATCCCCACCACCTTGTGCGGCGGCAGGCTGGGGCGCGCGGCGGCGAAGAGTTCGATATCGCCGATCACCGGCAGGCCATAATGCCACACATGCGGGCCAATCGGGTGACTGTTCAACGGCACGCCGGGCGATACGATCACGCCTGCAAAGCCGGTGAGATCCAGCTCCAGCGGATCGATGATCCGGCAGCGGCCCTCGAATGGGGCGCGCGCCACATCCTGCCTGTCCCACGCGATAACCTCCGCCCCGCTCGCCAGCAGCGCTTCAGCGGCAGCCGCGCCCGATCGGGCAAGGCCAAGCACCGCGTAACGCTGACCGGCAAAGGCGGGGGAGGTGATCACGGAACGCGGCTCACCTCAGCTTCAGGGTGGAAAGGCCGATCATCGCAAGCACGATGGCGATGATCCAGAACCGGATCACCACTTTGCTCTCGCTCCAGCCCAGCTGTTCGAAATGGTGGTGGATCGGTGCCATGCGGAACACGCGGCGGCCTGTGCGCTTGAACCAGAACACCTGCACGATCACACTGACCGCCTCGACCACGAACAACCCGCCGACAATCGCCAGCACGACTTCGTGATGCGATGCGACCGCAATCGCGCCCAGCGCTCCGCCCAGCGCCAGACTGCCGGTATCACCCATGAACACCGCAGCGGGCGGCGCGTTGAACCACAGGAAGGCAAGACCCGCGCCCATGATCGCCGCGCAGAAAATCGCCAACTCGCCTGCACCCGGCACGTGCGGGATGCCGAGATAGGTGCTGTAATCGGCGCGGCCCACCAGATAGGCGATGATCGCAAAAGTGCCCGCCGCGATGATCACCGGCATGATCGCCAGCCCGTCCAGCCCGTCGGTCAGGTTGACCGCATTACCCGCCCCCACAATCACGATCGCGGCGAACACATAATAGAACGGCCCCAGCGGGATGCTCACGCCGGTCAGGAATGGCAGATAGAGGTTGGTGTTGATCTGGCTGACGATGATCCAGGCGGCGACGCCTGCCACCACGAATTCGCCCAGCAACCGCACCCGCGCCGGAACGCCTGCGTGGCTGTTCTTCGACACCTTGTCATAATCATCGAGGAACCCGATGATTCCAAAGCCGATGGTCACTGCAAGGCAGGCCCACACGAACGGGCTGGAAAGGTCCATCCACAACAACAACGCAAGCGTCAGGGCGGTCAGGATCATCAGCCCGCCCATCGTAGGCGTGCCGCGCTTGGCAAGGTGGGTTTGCGGCCCGTCTTCGCGGATCGGCTGACCCTTGCCCTGCCGCACCCGCAGCAGGTTGATGAAGCGCGGACCGATGAACAGGCCGATAATCAGCGCGGTCATCAATGTCGCGCCCGCGCGGAAGCTCTGGTAGCGCACCAGATTGAGGATGCCTTCGAACCCAAGCCACTCGGCAAGCAGATACAGCATTTAGTCGTCCTTCGGTGCCCCGTGATAGGGCCAACCGCCCCAGAGCGTGCTCTAACCGCGGGCGTGTTCGATCAGATGTGACACCAGCTTGCCCAACCCCACCGAATTGGACCCCTTCACCAGCACCGCATCACCATGGACAAGCCCGTATTGCCCCAGCGCCGCGATAGCTTCGGCAGGGGTTTCGCAATGCGTGAAGCTTGCGCCCTTGCCAAGCATCGGCGTGGCAGCTTTCCCCAACTCGTCAGCAAGGGCCTGCATCTCTGCGCCGACAAGGATAGCATGGGTCACGCCCGCTTCGGCGATCGGTTCAGCCAATTGGCGGTGAAAGGCATCGGCAAAATCGCCCAGTTCCTTCATACTGCCCAGCACCGCGATCCGCCGGGTGGCAGGCGTGGTCGCCAGCGATTTGAGGGTCGCGCGCATGGAAGCCGGGTTGGCGTTGTAGCTTTCATCGATCAGCAGCGCCGTGCCGCCTGCAACGCCGAGCGTGTGGCGCGCGCCGCGTCCCTTCAGCCCGCCCATCTCCGCCAGCGCAAGGCCCGCAGCCGCCAGGTCGCCGCCTGCCGCGCGCACCGCCGCCATGACGCCCAGCGAATTGGTGATCCAGTGTTCGCCCGGCTCGGCAATGGTATAGCACACGCGGATATCGCCGAGGTCAGCGGTAATCAGCGACCCGCCGCCTGCCGCCGGAATGGCATCAAGCAGCCGCACATCGGCGCCCTTGGCGCGTCCGAAGGTAACAACCTTCGCTCCGCACGCTTTGGCCTGCGCGATCAGCCGGTCGGCATGATCGGCATCAGCGGGAATGACCGCGATCCCGCCGGGCACGAGGCCGGTGAAGATCTGCGCCTTTTCATCCGCGATAGCCTCAAGACTGCCGAGGTTTTCGATATGGGCGGGCGCGATGGTGGTGATCAGCGCGACATGCGGGCGCACGTGATCGGCCAGCGGCGCGATTTCGCCCGCGTGGTTCATGCCCATTTCGAACACACCGAACTTCGCGCGCGCCGGCATCCGCGCAAGGCTGAGCGGCACGCCGACATGATTGTTGTAGCTGCGCACCGAACGATGCGCCGCGCCGCGGCTGGCGCGGTCGAGACAGGCGAAGATCGCCTCTTTCACCCCGGTCTTGCCGACCGATCCGGTGATCGCGATCCGCACCGCTTCGCCAGCGCGATCCCGCGCCGCATGAGCCAGCGCATGCAGCGCTGCCGTGGTATCTGCCACCAGCACGTGCGGAAAATCGACCGGGCGATCGGTGACGGCGGCAACCGCCCCCTTTGCAAAGGCCTGGGCCACGAACTTGTGACCATCCATCGCCTCACCCTTAAGCGCAACGAACAGATCGCCCGGTTTCACATCGCGCGAATCCATCTCGACGCCCGAAGCCTGGAAATCGTGGCTGGCGGTGCCGCCCGTGGCAGCGGCGATTTCGGCCGCGCTCCACAGCGCCATGGGCAAGGCATCGCGGGCAGTGACCGGCCATTCGCGCAGCATCGGGTGAAGGGCAGGCGCGTTCAACGGAACAGACATCAACACTGCCCTCCGGCACATTGCCGCGCCACTTCGACATCGTCGAAAGCTTCGATCCGCATTGTTTCTCCTGACCCGAATATTTGACCCTGCTCGTGGCCTTTGCCGGCGATGAGCACAATGTCCCGCGCTCCAGCTTCCCCAACTGCGGCAGCTATGGCAGCGCGGCGATCACCAATTTCGCGCAAGCCACCGTTTGCGCCCGCCATGATCGCGGCGCGGATGGCGGCGGGATCTTCGCTGCGGGGGTTATCATCGGTGACAATGGCAATATCGGCGGCGCGCGCGGCGACAGCGCCCATTTCGGGCCGCTTGCCCGCGTCACGATCTCCGCCTGCGCCGAACACCACGATCAGCCGCCCGCCTTCCGCCACATGCGGTCGCAGCGCGGCAATCGCGGCCTCCAGCGCATCGGGCGTGTGGGCATAATCGACATAGGCCGGCGCGCCCGCCGGATTGAGCGCGGCGCGTTCCAGCCGCCCGCGCACGGGTTGCAAGCGGGTGAGCGCATCGAACACCGCCGAAGCGTTCACGCCGGACGCAAGCGCAAGGCCAGCCGATACCAGCGCATTGGCCGCCTGATAGGCACCGATCAGCGGCAGATTGACCTTCCGCGCCTCGCCTTCATATTCGATGGCAAGAACCTGTCCCAACTGCCCGGGTTCGCGGGAAACCAGCCGCAGGAAGGTCCCGCCCTCGCCCACGCTGCGCACGTCGAGCCCGCGTGCTGCCGCCTTGGCAATCGCCTGCGCGGTCCATGGCGAACCATCGCCTGCGTCATGGATCACCGCCGGGCTGCCGGGCGCAACGACCTCGGTGAACAACCGCATCTTGGCGGTGAAATAGGCTTCCATGGTGCCGTGATAATCGAGGTGATCGCGGCTGAAATTGGTGAAGGCGCTGGCCGAGACAGCCAGCCCTTCATTGCGGAACTGATCAAGCCCGTGGCTCGATGCCTCGTAAGCCACATGGGTCACGCCTTCCCGCGCCAGCCCGCTCATATTGCCTAGGAAGGTGACAATGTCGGGCGTCGTCAGGCCGGTGGATACAGAACCATCGGGCGTGGTTACACCCAGCGTGCCGATGCTGGCCGCACGCTCGCCCGCCATGCGCCAGATCTGGCGGGTCATTTCGACGCAGGAGGTCTTGCCGTTGGTGCCCGTCACCGCGACGATGGTGGGCGGATAGGGCGCGAAAAAACCCGCAGCGAGGCGCGCAAAGGCGCGGCGGGGTGCGGGATCGGCAATGTGCAACGCGCCTTCGACGCGGGCTTCCAGGCGGGCCACGATGGCAACCGCGCCTGCTGCGATGGCGGGGCGGATGAAATCCTCGCCATTGACGCTTGCGCCTACGAAAGCGCCGAAAACGGTTCCGGGGGCAACCTTGCGGTGATCAATGGCAAAGCCGGTTACTGCCGCATCGCTTGCGCCCGCAGCGTCCAGCCCTGCCGTTGCCAGAAGATCGGCCAGTCGCATCAGCGCTTGTCCACCAGATAGCGCAAGTCGGAGATATCGACATCGCGGCTTTCATCGGGCTGCACGCCCAGCATCGGCCCGATGCGCGGTACCAGCCTGCCCACCACCGGCGCGGAGGTGAAAGCGGCGGTGCGCTGAAAACTGCTCGCCACAGTGCCCTTGGGCTCGTCAATCACCACCACCACAACATAACGCGGGGCATCCATCGGGAAAGCGGCCGCGAAGGACGATACAATCGTGTTGGTCTTGTACCTGCCGTTCTCGTTCTTGTCGGCCGATCCGGTCTTGCCGCCCACCCGGTAGCCGGGCGCATCAGCGCTTTTGCCGGTGCCATAAAGCGAAATCATCCGCAGCATCTGGCGCATCCGCGACGAGGTCGATTCCTTGAACACCCGCCGCCCGCGCGGCACATCGGCTGGATCAAGCTTCATCAGCGTCGACGGACGCCATATCCCGCCATTGACCAGCGCCGCGTAGGCGCTCGCCAGATGCAGCGGGGTGACATTGAAACCGTGGCCGTAGCTCACCGTCATGTTGGTGATACGGCTCCACTTGCCTTGCGGCCACAGCGGCATGCCCCGCGCGGGCAGTTCGATGAAGGGGCGGCTGTCCATCCCCAGATCGATCATCATGCGGCGCAGCCGTTCAGGGCCAAGTTCGTCGGCCACGCGCGCGGTCACGGTGTTAGACGAATAGACCAGCGCCTGCGGCACATTGAGCGTTGCGCCCTTGGGATGCTGATCGCGTAGCGTGCGGCCTGCGACCTGCACCGGCGAGGCATCCCACGCGCGCCCAAAATCGCGCACCACGCCCGCATCGATTGCGGCAGCGATGCTCAACGGCTTGAAGGTCGAGCCGAGTTCGTAAACCCCGTTGGTGGCGCGGTTGAACACGTTCTTCGCCCCGGCTGCCCCTGCGGTATTGGGATCGAATTCGGGCAGGCTCGCCAGCGCCATCACTTCGCCGGTATCAACGTCCAGCACGATGCCAGCCGCGCCCAGCGCATTGGTGGCAAGCATCCCGCGGCGCAGTTCATCCTCCAGCGCGCCCTGCACCCGAACGTCGATCGACAGCGCTACCGGATCTCCGCGCAGATCGGGATCATCAAGCCGCGCATCCAGCACCTGCTCCATCCCGATCTTGCCGCCTTCATCCTCGACAACGTAACCCAGCACATGCGCCGCCAGCGTGCCTTGCGGGTAATAGCGATCACTTTCGCGCGGAATTTCCAGCGCGATTTCGCCCAGACCGAACACCTTGTTCGCCTCTTCCGGCAGCAGGCGTCGGCGCAGATAGCCTGCCCGGCCCGAAGCAAGGCGGCTGGCCATGCGGGCTTCGTCGATATCGGGGAAGATCGCCTTCAGATCGCGGGCGACCTTTTCCGGCGTGTTGACCAGTGGGGCGCCGTTATCGCCCATCGCCTTGGGATCGAACCACAGCGCATATGCCGGGAAGGCGCGGGCCAGCGGTGCGCCGTGGCGATCGGTGATTTCGCCGCGGGAAGGCAGCAGCGCTTCCTGCAGGCTGGTGCGCTGCGGCGCATTGCCGACCAGGCCGAGTGAGAATATCCGCAGCAGCGCCAGCACAGTGATCGCGGCAAAACCCAGCGCAATGAACAGCAGCCGCAGCCGCGCGGTCAGCAACAGGTGCGAACGCAGCTGGACAAGGCGGACACGGCCTGCAGGAATGGTGGGGAAGGCCGCTTGGGCAGCCATCCCGTTCATTCCGCTGCCGCCTTGGCGCTGAGCGTCTGGGCATTGGCAGCGCGGATCGGGGAGGCTTCGATCAGGAAATCGCCGAAAGCATCGCTGAACACCTCGCCCGCGTCCTTTTCGCTGCTGGCCGAAGCCAGTGTCACCGTGACACCCGACAATGGTGAACGCATCGGCGCAGCGGGAACAGCATTAGCATCGCCCGTATCGGCGCGGGCCAGCCGGATCGGGGCTGGCGCATCGGGGCCAAGCCGCTGGCCAAGGCTGGCCAACTGGCGTTCGCCATCAAGAAACTGTCCTGCGCGGGGAGACTGGTAGCCGAATTCGACCGTGTTCCATTCAGCCAGCTGACGCTGGCTCGCGCGGGTCTGGAATTCGGTTTCCAGCAACAGGGTTTCGCGTTCCAGCGCGATCAACTGCCGTTCGGCCAGCAGCACTTCGCTGCGCACTGCATGCACCTTGACGCTGAGGACAACGACCATCGCCACGCAAATCGCGAGCACCGCCATCCACCCCAGCGAACGTGCCTGAGTGCTGCTGATCATGCGGCATGACTCCGTGCAGGGGCGCCGGTGCGGATCGCGTGGCGCAAGGTGGATGAGCGGGCGCGGGGATTGGAATCGAGTTCGGCATCGGAAGGGCGGATACCCTTGGAAACCTGGCTGAACACCGGCGGCGGGCCAGCGATTTCGCCGGGCAGGTGGCGCGAAACGGCGCGCCCTGCACCGCTGGCGGCGCGCAGAAAATGCTTCACGATCCGGTCTTCCAGGGAATGGAAGCTGACCACCGCCAGAACGCCGCCCTCGCCCAGCAATGCCTCTGCGGCCGCAAGCCCGGCTTCGAGTTCGCCCAGTTCGTCGTTCACATGGATGCGCACCGCCTGAAAGGTGCGGGTGGCCGGGTCTTTCTTGTCATGCGGCTTGTGCCCCAGCGCGCGGCGCACCACGCGCGCCAGTTCGCCCGTAGTCACCAGCGGGCGCGCAGCCACGATGGCGCGGGCCACGCGGCGCGACTGGCGTTCCTCACCATAGCGGTAGAGCACATTGGCGATGGCTTCTTCATCGGCGGTGTTGAGGAAATCGGCAGCGCTTTCGCCCGATTGGCTCATCCGCATGTCCAACGGGCCATCATGCATGAAGGCAAAGCCCCGCTCACCCTGATCGAGCTGCATCGAGGACACGCCGATATCCATTACCACCGCATCCACGCTGGCAACGCCAATCGCCGCAAGTTCGGAGCGCATCTGCGAAAACCGTGCGGGGTGCAGGTGCAGGCGGCCTTCGTAACGGGCGACCATGACTTGCCCCGCTTCGATCGCATCGGGATCGCGATCAAAGGCGTGAACCTGCGCGCCCGCTTCGAGCAGCGCAGCAGTGTATCCGCCCGCGCCAAAGGTGGCATCCACAATCGTCATGCCGGGGCGCGGGGCAATCGCGGCGACCACTTCATCGAGCAGCACGGGAATGTGGGGAGCAGTGCCGGAAGGTTCGGGCGTCATCACGCTGCCCCCTTTTTGGCGGCGGCGATCAGCTTGGCACAGGCGGCCTGCGCGCCCTTCCAGGCAGTATCCATCTGGCCGAGTTCTTCGGGGTTCCAGACAAAGAAGAAATCGCCCGCGCCCTGAAAATACAGCCCGTCACCCACCTTGCCCAGATCGCGCAAGTGTTCGGGCATGACAAAGCGCCCGCTATCATCGAACGGCAGCTGTTCGAAACCGAACAATTGCTGGGCGCGCACATCGCGGTCAAAGGTCGGGTCGTTCAGGCGGATGGCGCGTTCTTCTTCGCGTTCGAGCTGTTGTTCGAGTTTTTCGGTGCGCGACTGGCCGAATCCGATCAGGCAATCGAACCGGTCATGCGCGGCAAGACACAGGATGCGGTTGCCGCCGGAGCTGTCTTTCACAGTCTTGCGGAAGGCGGGAGGCAAGACAAAGCGGCCCTTATCGCCAGCAGGCGAGTAGGCTTGTCCGCTATATCCTCCAAAAGCAGACACGTGCCTGCGTTCCCCTCATGCCCCGGCGCGGCAAACTCCCCCATGGAGCCCGTCCGCTGATCCGACATGCCTTTCCCCTCACCGGCCACGCGCAAGCGGATCCGGTGCGCCAGCCCCACCGGCTGGACGCAGTTCAAACAGGCATGTCTGATGGCCCCCGGTATTATCGGGGAAGCATCGGGGATGGAAGGGATTTTTCCGGGAAAATGCGGGAAAACTTGCTAAAAATCTGAATCTAATGATTTTTCTGTCGATAGGCAGGAATACTGATGCGCCAATTCATGGCAGGAATCGGTCGCTGGGCGGTGATAAAACAGGGGTTTTCCCGCGATTTCCCGGATTTGCGGCGACTCCGAGTCCCGCTGTTCCCGCGATTTCCCCGAACACATCATTCAAAGGCTGCGGCCAACACCGCGCGCAAGTCTGCCCCGCCCTCACCCGCGAGTTCGGGATGCTCGAACACCGCAGCATCGGCGATCAGCGTGACCTGCCCTTCGCCCACCTTGCACAGGGCAACAGCATCCTTCGCCGCGAGCCTGCAGGCAGCAGCGCCGGGATCGGTGATGGCAACCTTGCCGGCCAGTGCGAGCGGGAGGCGGGTCTTGCCCATCATCGCTCCGACAACTGCTGCCTCCTGCGCCTCGTCAAAACTGACCGCCAACCCCCACAGCGCCACCACCGGAGGGATCAGGGCATTATCGACCGGGCGGCGCGGATCGCCCAGCGCCAGATCATATTCGCCCGTCAGAGCCGGATCGAGCACCAGCAAAAGCCGCCCGCCTGCCCGCACCCATTCATCCAGCGCGACATTATCCGCAGGCGAAAGCCCGCGCGGCTGGATCACCGCCAGCCGATCAAGCCCCGTCAAAGGGTCGGTTTCGGGCGCATCGGGTGACAGGCCCGGCTGAGAGGAAAGCGTATCGAGCAGCGTCAGTGTGTAGCGCTGTTCCATTGCCACCCGCTGCCACGGCGGCGGGGCGCGTCCTGCGGCAAGATCGGTGATTTCCGCGCCCTCGGGCCAGTAGAGCGGCAGGCTTGTCATCAGGCCGAGCGGCTGACGCATCCCTTCTGCTTCGGCGTCGGCCTTGGCAGGAGCGGCTTCGGGCGAACAGGCCGCCAGCGCCAGCAGCGCTGCGGCCAGTCCCGATCTACTGTTGCGGCGCGGCATTGCCTGCCCCCTGCGCATCCGGCGGCGGCGGCGGCAGATTGAGCGGCGTGGCCGACGGGGTAGGCGCGGGATCACCGGCGATATCGGGCACCACACCGGCATCGGCCAGCGGATTGGCCTGCGATGCCACGGGTTTCGGTTCGGTCGTTGGTGCGGCTTCTGGCACAGCGGCTTCCTGGGCCAGATCGGCCTGCGATCCGATGATGCTTGCCAGACCCACCAGCAGCACCATCGCCCCGATTCCGAACAGCCCGACCTGAAGCCGCTGCAAGGCTTCGGCCCGGGTCTGGCCTGCGGGTGTTTCGTCCTGCAGCGCGGTTTCCGGTTGGCCGGGCAAAGCCGGGTGAGCGCTGCGGGATGGCGCGAACAGACTGCGCTGGTTCATGCGCCGCAACCGATCCATGATGCTCGGGCGGCTCATGCGGCGCTGGCCGATGCGCCATTCGATGCAGGGGCGAGCCAGTCGAACACCGGCAGGCCTTTGGCCGCCAACCATTCGGCATTGTAGAGCGTCGAAAGGTAACGGAAGCCGGTATCGCACAGGATCGTGACCACTTGCGGATTCTCGCGCCCCTCGGCCACCAACTCGCGGCCCAGCGCAATCGCGCCCGCCACATTGATCCCGGATGACAGGCCAAGGCACAGGCCTTCGTCCTTCAGCAAGCGTTCGACCCAGATCAGCCCGTCCTCGTCGCTGATGCGGTATTGCGTGTCGATCGCCGCGCCTTCGAGATTGGCGGTGATCCGGCCCTGCCCGATGCCTTCTGCGACCGACGATCCTTCAGCCTTCAATTCGCCGTGCGCGTAATAATTGTACAGCGCCGCGCCGTGCGGATCGGTCAGCGCGATGCGGATGTTTTCGTCGAAGGCTTTGAGACCAAGGCCCACGCCCGCAATCGTGCCGCCGGTGCCTGCTGCGCAGGTGAAGCCATCGACGCGGCCGCCAAGCTGCTGCCAGATTTCCGGCGCGGTGCCTTCGATATGGGCGCGGCGGTTGGCGATATTGTCGAACTGGTTGGCCCACACCGCGCCCGGCGTTTCTTCGGCCAGACGGCGCGAGGTGTGGACGAAGTGGCCCGCATCGGCAAACTTGGTCGGCGGCACCAGCACCAGCTCGGCGCCCAGCGCCCGCAGGGTGTCCATCTTTTCCTTGGACTGGTTGTCGGGCATGACGATGATCGTCTTGTAACCGCGCGCATTGGCCACCAGCGCTATGCCGATGCCGGTATTGCCCGCCGTGCCTTCGACCACGGTGCCGCCCGGCAGCAATTCCCCGCGCGCCTCGGCATCGCGGATGATCCACAGGGCGGCGCGGTCTTTCACCGACGATCCAGGGTTGGCGAATTCGCACTTGCCGTAGATGTCGCAGCCCGCCGCGTCGCTCGGCCCGGCAAGGCGAACCATGGGAGTATTACCGATCAGTGCGAGGGTATCGCCAAAGGGGCGTGTAATGTTCATCGCAGTGAATTAGGCGCTTGGACGGCGCGGGGCAATGGCTGGGTGCTCTATTCGTCATTGCGAGGAGCCGCAGGCGACGCGGCAATCCATGGACCGGTGGTGCGTCCAAAAGGAGACGGTCAGTTCATGGATTGCTTCGCTTCGCTCGCAATGACGAGGATCAGGCAAGAGCAAGCGTCGCCTCCACCACGGCGCCTTCCCCGATCTTTTCGGCCTTGCGCACTGCGGCCTTGAGCGGCAGCAACCAGCCGCCCGCCTGCTTCGAGGGAAACAGCGATGTCCGCCATGTTGTGCCGCCGATAGTCGCCTCGACGTAAACCGATCCCCATGCGGCGGCATTGGTGGCATGGGCGCGGATCGCCGCTGCGGTTTCGCCATCGATGGTCAGGAAATACCACGATCCCTTGGCCGGAGCGCCATCGCTCCCCTGCCACAGCCACACCGGCCCGCGCACGTGCCACGGCCCTGCCGCAGCATCGGGCGCATGGCCGAGTTCGTCGCGCAGAAACCGGGCCAGATCATCGTGCACCGGCCCGTTCCTGCGCGCCGAAAGATCAATCTTCCGGAGCGATGGTGACGTGCAGCCCGTCAAGTTCGGCGCTCAGCGCGATCTGGCACGACAAGCGGCTGGTTTCGGTGCGGTGATCGCTGGATTCGAGCAGATCGTCCTCGTCTTCGCTCATCTTGGGCAGCTTGTCGGCGAAAGCCGGATCGACATGCACATGGCAAGTCGCGCACGAACAGCATCCGCCACACAGCGCCAGCAGCTCGTCAAACCCGTTGTCGCGGATCGCTTCCATCACGGTGAGGCCGTCATCGACGGTGATCTCGCTGGTGGCGCCTTCGCGGTTGGTGACGACCAGTCTGGGCATGGAGTTCAGTTCCTTTTCGGCTATTGCGCGCAATGTTCGGCGCTGAGAGATGCTTGACGGGCTGCTAAGACAGTCTGCCGATCAAGGCAAGTTAAGGAAAGTGGCAGTGGGACTGACAGCGGAAAAATTGCGCGATGATCTGGATGCGCTGGCCTTGCGTGAGCCGCAACTCGCCAGCGCGCTGACCCGCGTTGGCTATCCCGAAGCCCGCATCCGTGCGCCCGGTTTCGAAACGCTGCTGCGCACCATCGTCGGCCAGCAGGTCTCGGTCGCGTCGGCGGCATCGGTGTGGAACAAGCTGGAGACGGAACTGGGCGCGGGGTTCACGCCCGCCTGCCTGCTGGAACGCGATTTCGATACCCTGCGCGCTTGCGGGCTATCGCGCCAGAAACAGGGCTATGCCCGATCCCTGTGCGAACTGGTGGCGGCAGGCGAGCTTGATCTGCATCACCTGCCTGCCGATGACGAGGAAGCGATCGCGCTGCTCACCCGCATCAAGGGGATCGGGCGCTGGTCAGCGGAAATCTACCTGCTGTTTGCCGAAGGCCGCCCCGATATCTGGCCTGCCGGAGACCTTGCCGTGCAGGAAGGGGTCAAACGCCTGCTCGATCTGGAAGAACGCCCGCTGGAAAATGCCACGCGCAGGCTGGCGGAAAGCTGGTCTCCGCAACGCGGGGCCATGGCGATCTTCACATGGCATTTCTACGCCAACCCGGCGCTTTAGCTTAGCCAAGCTTGCAGGCGCATTTCATGTGCCTTACATGTGCAATACAGTAGATGAAATGGGCATTGATCGGAGAAACTCATCATGGCGTCATTCCACCATATTCGGAACCTATGTCTGACCACCGCGGCGGCGAGCGTTCTGGCCCTTCCCGCTGTCAGCCTTGCCGATAATCACGCCCCCAAAGATGGAACCGCAATGACCACGACAGCCGAAACTGCCCCCCTGATCCCGCGTGACGCTCTGTTCGGCAATCCTGTTCGCGCAGCCGGACAGATCAGCCCGGACGGGAAATGGCTCAGCTGGCTCGCGCCCAAGGACGGGGTGCTCAACATCTGGGTTGCCCCGGCGAACGACCCCGATGCCGGGCGCGCCATTACCAGCGCGACCGACCGTCCGATCCGCCAGCATTTCTGGTCGCCCGACGCCAGTTCCGTCATGTATATTCAGGACAAGGGCG
This sequence comes from Porphyrobacter sp. AAP60, assembly GCF_001296025.1. GTDB lineage: Bacteria > Pseudomonadota > Alphaproteobacteria > Sphingomonadales > Sphingomonadaceae > Erythrobacter. The sequence goes on from NZ_LJHV01000023.1 coordinate 105,801, forward strand.
GGGATGAGAATTTCCTGCTTTACGGCATCAACATCGCCACCGGCGCGGAAACCACGCTGACCCCGTTCGAAAAGACCCGCGTGCAGATCGTCGGCGCTTCGTCGACGATCAAGGACAAGGTTCTGCTGGGCCTCAACAACCGCGACCCGCGCTTCCACGATGTGCACATGCTGGATCTGACCACTGGCAAGCTGACGCTGGTACTGGAAAACAGCGGCTATGCCGGGTTCATGGCCGATGACACGCTGACCCTGCGAATGGCGCTGCGCCAGAACGCGGCGGGCGGCACCGATTATTTCCGCGTGACCGATAACGTCGTGGCTGCCGAACCGTTCGAAAGCACGGCGATGGAAGACGCGCTGACCACCTCGCCCGCTGGCTACACTTCCGACGGCAGCACGCTTTACTGGATCGACAGCCGGGGCCGCAACACCGCCGCACTGATCGCGCAGGATAGCGCCTCGGGCGAAAAGCGGATCATTGCCGAAGATGACAAGGCCGATATCGGCGGTACGCTGCGCGATCCTGTTACCGGCGTGGTAGAGGCCTATGCGGTCAATTATCTCAAGAACGAATGGACCGCGATCGACCCCGAAATCGGCGTATCGCTCGATTTCCTCAAGTCCAAGCTCGAAGGCCAGTTCGGCATCGCCAGCCGCACGGACGATGACAGCATCTGGATCGTCGGCAATGATCCGCTGGTCAAGCCCGCCGCGACCTATATCTATGATCGCAAAGCGGGCACGCTGACCCCGTTCTATACCTCGCGCCCCGCGCTGGAAGGGGCACCGCTGCAACCGATGTACCCGATCGAAATCGCCAGCCGCGATGGTTTGACCCTGCCATCCTATCTTACCCTGCCGCCCGGCAGCGATACCGATGGCGACGGCAGGCCGGACAAGCCCGTGCCGATGGTGCTGCTGGTGCATGGCGGGCCGTGGGCGCGCGATGGATATGGCTTCAATGCCAACCACCAGATGCTCGCCAATCGCGGCTATGCGGTGCTCAGCGTCAATTTCCGCGGCTCGACCGGGTTCGGCAAGGATTTCATCAATGCCGGGAACCTGCAGTGGGGCCTGAAAATGCACGACGACCTGATCGACGCTGTCGAATTCGCGATCGGCGATTTCATCGCGCAGCCCGACAAGATCGCGATCATGGGCGGATCATACGGCGGCTATGCCACGCTGGCGGGGCTGACCTTTACGCCGGACATATTCGCCTGCGGTGTCGATATCGTCGGCCCGTCGAATCTGGAAACCCTGCTGAAAACGATCCCGCCCTATTGGGAGCCGCTGGTGAAACAGTTCCACACCCGCATGGGCGATCCCAACACCGAAGAAGGTCTGGCAATGCTCAAGGCAGCCAGCCCGCTCTACAAGGCGGACAAGATCGTGAAACCGCTGCTGATCGGGCAAGGCGCAAACGATCCGCGCGTGGCGCAGGCGGAAAGCGATCAGATCGTGACCGCCATGAAGTCTGCCGGAATTCCCGTGACCTATGTGCTTTACCCCGATGAAGGCCACGGCTTTGCCCGGCCTGAAAACAATATCGCCTTCTATGCCATTGCCGAAAACTTCCTCGCCGCCTGCATCGGCGGCCGGGCCGAGCCGGTGGGCGATGCGCTGAAACCGTCGAGCGCGCAGATCGTCGAGGGCGCGGAGCACGTGAAGGGGCTGGAAGCGAACCTTGGGGGATAGGCCCGGACAGGCGCATTTGCGTTGCTGACAAGTGCGATTTCCCGTTCTAATCAGGTTGCAAATAGCAATCGAGAGGGGATCACGTGGGACAGCAGCGCAGCATTTTCATCACCGGCGGGGGATCGGGCATCGGTCGCGCCACCGCGCTGCATTTTGCCGCCAAGGGCTGGTTTGTCGGGGTGGCTGACATCAACGAAGCGGGGATGGCCGAAACGCTTGGCCTGATCGCAGGCGATGCGAAGTGGTCGGGCAAGCTCGACGTGCGTGACCGGGCAGCATGGGATGAAGCACTTGCCGCCTTTGCCGCCGCTGCCGGGGGGCGGATCGATGCCGTGATCAACAATGCCGGGATCGGCACGGGCGGATCGCTATCGGAACTCGACCCGGACGAGATCGACCGTTGTCTCGATATCAACCTCAAAGGCGTGCTCTATGGCGCGCAGGCGGGCTATCCTTACCTGAAGGCGAGCGCGCCGGGATCGGCACTGGTCAACATTTCCAGCGCGGCGGGGATTGTCGCTTCGGCAGGGATGAGCGTTTATTGCGCCACCAAGTTCGGCGTGCGCGCCGTGTCCGAAAGCCTTGATGCCGAATGGGCGGGCGACCGGATCACAGTCGCCTCTGTGTGCCCCGCCTTCATCGAAACGCCGCTGCTGAACGGCACCGGCAACCGCAAATCCAACGAAGCGATCCGCGACCGGGTGACAGCCGCCGGGCTGGAAATCACCCCGGTGCAGGAAGTCGCCAAGGCGGTGTGGGACGCGGTGCACGGCACGAAGCTGGATTACTTCATCGGCGCCACATCAAAACGCATGGCCTTCGCCAAGCGCTGGATGCCCGGCAAGGTGCGCAAGCAGTTGCGCGGCAGTTCGGGGCCTTTGGGGCGGTGAGGAAAGCTCCCGTCTGACCGATTGGCGCTGTTTCGGTCGTGCTAGCGACCGCAAGGCCGACTGGCCGCCCGCAGCGACGCGGCCTTCAGGCCGCATGAGCGAGGACACCGCACGCCGGAGGGCGTGCGAAATCACAAAAGCCCGTCAATCGTGCGCGCCAGTTTCGCATCGCGCTGCGACAGGCCGCCGCTTTTGCCTGCATCATGGGTGGTCAGCGTTATTTCGACCTTGGCATAGACGTTGAACCATTCGGGGTGGTGATCCTGCGCTTCGGCCTGCAGGGCAACACGGGCCATGAAGCCCCAGGCTTCCGAGAAGTCCGCAAACTGGAACGTGCGCGTGATCGCCTTGCCTTCGCGTGCCAGTTCCCATGCGGGATGATCGGCCAGCAGTTTCTCGATTTCGGCTGCGTCTAGTTCGGGGAGGGACATGGGGGGCTCCTGTGAGGGGTCGCTTGTTTGCGTCGCTTGTTTGCCGGGCCCCTTTTCCCTAACGCTGACGGCCAATGCAAGCGCCCTCGCCGTCCCTCATCGCTGAAAACCTTGCCTGCCGCCGGGGCGACCGGCTGCTGTTCCGGCGCCTGTCCTTTGCGCTGGAGGCAGGCGCGGCGTGCCATGTCACGGGCGCGAACGGCGCGGGCAAGACCACGCTGATCCGCGCTGTGGCCGGACTGACAACGCCCTATGCAGGCGAAGTGCGTCGCACTGGCGCGCTGGGATTGCTCGATGAACGCACCGGGCTCGATCCCGACCTGCCGCTCGATAAGGCGCTGGCATTCTGGTTCGGAATCGACAGGGTGGCTGGCGCTGACGAGATCATGGCGCGGCTGCGGCTCGATCCGCTGGCCGAAGTGCCGGTGCGCTACCTTTCCACCGGCCAGAAAAAACGCACCGCCCTCGCCCGGTTGATGGGACAGCAAGCGTCGATCTGGCTGCTCGACGAGCCGCTTTCCGGCCTCGACAGCGCGTCGCAGGGCCTGGTCAGCGAACTGGTGCGCGAACATTGCGCGGGCGGCGGAATCGCGCTGATCGCCTCGCACCAGCCGCTCGACGTGCCGGGCATGACCGCCTTCGCGATCGAGGATTTCGCCCCGACAGGAGAGGACGCATGATCGCCGCCCTGCTCCGCCGCGATCTGGCACAATTTTTCCCGTTCACGGGAAGCGGTGCCGCACTTCCCGTGGTGTTCTTCGTAGCAGTGGCGATGCTGTTTCCCTTCGCGGTCGGGCCGGATGCCAATCTGCTGGCAAAAACTGGCGGCGGCGTGGTGTGGATCGCGGCGCTGCTGGCAGCGATCCTGCCGCTGGAAAAGCTGGTGGCGCGGGACATTGACCTCGGCTTTTTCGACCAGTTGAAGCTGCGCGGGATGGCGGAAGAAGCGATGATGGCAGTGCGCCTTGTCGCCCACTGGCTCAGCTTCGGCCCGCCGCTGGTGCTGGCGACCTTTCCCGCTGCCGCGCTGCTGAAGATTGAAGGCGAGACGTTCCAGATCCTGATCCTCGGCCTGCTGGCGGGCACGCCGGGCCTCGCGGCAATCGGATTGATGATCGCCGCGCTCACTGCATCCTTGCGCGCAGGCGCAGCGCTTTCGGGCCTGCTGCTGATCCCGCTTGCCCTGCCGATCCTCATTTTCGGAGCCGGCGCGCTCGCCCGTCAGGATCAAGTCAGCCTCGGGTTCGTTGCAGCCATAAGCCTCGCGCTGGTGGCAATCGCTCCGTTTGCCGCAGGCGCCGCAATCCGGGCGGCAAGGGAGAACTAGTGAGAGCGCCAGAAAGCCACGTTCGCGCCAACACATTGATGGGCAACATCGCGCTGGGGCTGCTGGCCTTCACGCTGTTCGCCTTCGCGCTGAAGGCGGCGGCGCACCCGCAGGTTCACGTGCGCTACACCCCGATTGTGGTGTTCCATGCGGTCAGCATGATCGCCTGGCTCGCGCTGCTGGCGATCCAGGCCTTCGCAGCCGCGCGCTTCAAACTGGCAGCGCACCGGGCGACGGGCCGCGCCTCGATTGCGCTGGTGGGGGCAATGCTGGTGAGCGGGGCGGTGATTGCGTGGCGGATCGGGCAGGAACTGGGCCGGCCGGAGGTAACGGTGGTGAATATCGCGGCTTTCGTCACTTTCATCCCGCTCTATTTCGCCGCGCTGCATTTCGCCCGCCGCCGCGACATCGCCGCACACCGCCAAGCCATGCTGATCGCGACGCTCGCGCTGATGACCCCCGCCTATGCCCGCGTGGTGCAGGTTCTGGGCCTGCCCGATCCGGTCGCGATTGGTGTGCAGCCGCCGATCACGATTGCGATTGCGGTGGCGTATGACTGGGTGCTGCATGGGCGCGTGACGCGGCCCACGCTGGCGATGTTGGGATTTTCGGTGGCGGTGGTAGTGGTGATGGTTGGGGTGTTGGCGGTGTGGTTTCTTTAGTCACCGCCCGTCATTGCGAACCGCAGGCCAACCAATCCATGGCTTGAGCTCGCAGCCAGACGCAACGGCAGACCATGGATTGCCGCGTCGCCTTCGGCTCCTCGCAATGACGAGGCTTACACGTAAGGCGGGCAATCCCTGCCTGTCGGGCTCTTGGTGAAGATCTCGTTGCCCGTTTCCGTAATCGCAATCGAATGCTCGAACTGCGCCGACAGGCTCTTGTCCCGCGTCACCGCTGTCCAGCCGTCGCCCAGCACTTTCGCCCACGGCTTGCCGAGGTTGATCATCGGCTCGATGGTGAAAAACATCCCCGGCTTCAGCTCAGGCCCCGTCCCGGCCTTGGCGGCGTGGACGACTTCGGGCGCGTCGTGGAACAGGCGGCCGAGGCCGTGGCCGCAGAACTCGCGCACCACCCCGTAACGGAACTGGTTGGCGTAGGCTTCAATCGCAGCGCCGATATCGCCCAGCCGCGCGCCGGGCTGCGCGGCCGCGATGCCGAGCATCAGGCATTCATAGGTCACCTCGACCAGCCGCCGCGCCTTCAGCGTCGGTTCGCCCGCGAAGAACATCCGGCTGGTATCGCCGTGCCAGCCATCCACCAGCGGGGTCACATCGATATTGAGGATGTCGCCATCCTTCAGCACCTTGTCACCCGGAATGCCGTGGCAGATCACATGGTTGATCGAGATGCAGGAAGAGTGCGCATAGCCGCGATAGCCCAGCGTTGCGGGCACGGCGCCCGCATCCAGCATCATCCCGCGTACGGCATCATCAATGCTGCCGGTGGTGACGCCGGGCTTCACCAGATCGGCGCAGGCATCGAGGATTTGCGCGGCCAGCGCCCCCGCCTTGCGCATCGCGGCAAAGCCATCCGGCCCATGCAACTTGATGGAGCCATCGCGGTAGACGGTCTGATCGCCGTCAACGAGTTGATAATCGTGCATCGCACTCACATAGCGATGCGCGAGGCAAAAAGCTACTTTGCTGCTGCAAAAGCGGCTTTGTATTCGGGCTTCACCGCCTTCAGCACCGCAGCGGTGACCGGCAGCGTCACTTCGTAAGTGCCCTCGGCATAGGAACCCGCGACATATGGCGCAGCCAGCAGGCCGATGCGGTTGAAGGTCTGCTTGTTCGATGATCCCGGCAGCACGGTGAGATCGGCAATCGGCGGGCACTGGAAGAACCCGTCGTCCGAATAATCATCGCCCATGCGCTTCATGCGTTCCACCTTCAGCGCCTTGCACCACGCATCGCCCAGCGCAGTCTGCAAGGCTGCGGGAGAGGTGAACATGGCCTTGGGATCGAAAGCGGCCTTGGCCTCGCGGTCCCACACCAGCGCATCATGGGCGGAATTGCCATGCGCGCCGCCGGTGTAGACGTAGAAATCGGCGGAGAGCGACAGGTAACGCGGCAGATCGGCAACCACCTGCCACGATTTTTCGAACCCGCGATTGACGCAGGAAACGCAGTCCTGCCCTGCAAATTCGCGGATCGCTTCGTTCCATTCTGCCTTTTGATCGGCCAGCAGCGTATCGCGTTCACCAGTCAGGCGTCCGACCAGTTCGGGCACGGCGGAAACCTGCGCAGGCCAGCTATAGGCGAATTCGCGCACCGCCTCGTCCTTGCTGGAATTGTCCTCGAACGCGACCGCCCCGGCAGCCTGCTCGGCGGCGGCGGCAGCGCTAGCGGTAGCGGCGGCATTACCGCCGGCCGAAGCGGTGGCAGTCGCCTTTCCTACCCCGGTCTTGTCGGCCACATCTTCGGGTGATGAACAGGCGGCCAGCATGGCGGCGCAAAAGGCCAGACCAGCGGTCTTCAGGCCCCGGCTTGCCCCGTCCAGACCCCCTCTAGACCCGTCTTGACCCCGCTTAGACCCCCGCTTGCCTGCGCTGGGCCAGTGTTTCACGTGAAACATTGCGGTGGTCATCGGCCTTTCCCTCCTGTCCGAATCTGCTGGTGACAATCGCGGCGCGGCGATTATGGAACAGGCATGAGCAAACCTAAAGCACTGATCCAGCCCGATCGTGGGCAAGACGCAATTGCCATCCATCTGGTGAACAAGGACGGTCTCGAAGCCTTCGCCAAAACCCTCACCGCAGGCCAGCGCGCCAGCCTTGCCGGGCAGAAATTCGAAGGCGGCGGCTATCAGGTCGGGATCGTGCCAGACGGGGAAACATGGTTTGCCGTGGGGGGCGTGGCCAACCCCGAAAGCCTGTCGAGCTGGTGCCTCGCCAAGCTTGCGGAAGAACTGCCCGAAGGCACCTATCGCCTTGCCACCGGGGACGCAGGCCCGGCCATGTTCGGGTGGATCACCGGGCAATACCGTTTCGCCCGCTACAAAAGCGATGACAAGCCGGCCGGCGCAAGGGTGCTGCTGACCGCGCAGGCCGGGCAGATCGATGGCTACACCGCCGAGGCCGAGGCCGAATGTCTGGTGCGCGATCTGGTCAACACCCCCGCCGAAGACATGGGCCCCGCCGCGCTGGAGGCCGAGTGCGAAAGGCTGGCCAAGGCGCACAAGGCCGAACTGGCCGTGGTGCGCGGCGATGCGCTGGAACAGGGCTATCCGATGATCCACGCGGTGGGCCGGGCCGCCGCCCGTCACCATGCCCCGCGCCTGCTGCACCTCACCTGGGGCGATCCGGCGCATCCGGTACTGGCGGTGGTCGGCAAAGGGGTGTGCTTCGACAGCGGCGGGCTCAACATCAAGCCGGGCGCCGGGATGCGGCTGATGAAGAAAGACATGGGCGGCGCAGGCCACGCGCTGGCGCTGGCCGGACTGGTGATGGGAGCGCGGCTGAAGGTGCGGTTGCACCTGCTGATCCCGGCGGTGGAGAACGCCATTTCGGGCGGTGCCTTCCGCCCCGGCGATGTCCTCAAAAGCCGCAAGGGGCTCACCGTCGAAATCGACAATACCGATGCCGAAGGGCGCTTGATCCTTGGCGACGCGCTGACCCGCGCTTCGGAGGAAAACCCCGATCTGATCGTCGATTTCGCCACGCTGACCGGTGCAGCGCGGGTGGCGCTCGGCCCCGATCTGCCCGCGATGATGGCGCGGCAGGATGATACGGCAGAGGCATTTCTGGCCGCAGCCAAGACGAATGACGATGCCGCCTGGCGGCTGCCCCTGCACGAGGCCTACCGCGAGTATCTTTCCTCGGATATTGCCGACATGGTCAATTCGGCAAGCAACCCCTTTGCGGGCGCCAGCGTCGCCGGATTGTTCCTCGATCGGTTCGTGGGAGAGGGGATCGACTGGGTGCATTTCGATACCTTCGCGTGGAACGTCGCCCCGCGTCCGGGCCGCTCGCGCGGCGGGCGGGGCATGGGACTGCGGGCATCGTGGCACGCCATCCGCGCGCGGTATGGCCAGTGATCGATGGGCGTAAATGGGCGTAAACTTGCTCCCGGGGCGACTTGCCGCTAACGGGCCTGCCACACCGCGGCGGGGGAAGGCGCGGTCACACCAACACGGATTGACGGAACGTAGATGAGCGGCGCTGTGCGCGAGGGAACGGAATATGCGGTGCCGCACGGCGTGCTGGGTCTGAAAGGCCCGGTCGAAAAGCCTGTGCCCGGCACCCTGCCGCTGCGCGGTGATCTGGCGCATATCGCCCTCGCCGGCACACATCTGGCGGCCCACTACGTGATCCCGCATCTGCGCACCGTGGGCGATGACGGCGCGGGCCTCAGGCTCGCCCCGCGCGATGACAGCGAGGTGTTTGCGAGCCTCGATGCCGCCAGCCGGTTCGAACTGCTTGATGTAGCGGGCGAATGGGCGTGGGGCTGCTCCGGCCCGGCCGGCCCGTCTGGCTGGTGCCGGGCGAGCGAACTCGCTCCGCAAAGCGCCTGAGCCGTGGCGATCCGCCTGTTCATTGACGGTGCGGCTGGCACCACCGGTCTCGAAATCCGCGAGCGTTTGCAGGGGCGTGGCGAGTTCGAATTGCTGGTGCTCGACGACGCCCAGCGCAAGAACGAAACCGCCCGCCGCGATGCACTCCACGCCGCCGATATCGCTATCCTGTGCCTGCCGGATGATGCCGCGAAAGAGGCAGTGAAGTTGGCGGAAGGCTCGAGCACCCGTATCATCGACGCTTCCAGCGCCCACCGTGTGGCCGAGGGCTGGACTTATGGTTTTCCCGAGCTGATCGGGCACGAGGCAATCGCCAATGCGCAGCTCGTCAGCAATCCCGGCTGCTATCCGACCGGCTTCCTCGCGCTGGTCGCGCCGCTGGTCCGCGCGGGGCTTTTGCCTGCCGACTGGCCCTATACCGTCAACGCGGTCAGCGGGTATTCGGGCGGAGGGAACGCCCTGATTGCGCGATTCGAAGCCGAAGGTGCGCCCGCGTTTCGCGCCTATGGCTACGATATGGCGCACAAGCATCGCGCGGAAATGCAAGGCTATGCGGGGCTGAAGCACGGCGTAATCTTCGCGCCGTCAGTCGTCCCGGCGTATCGCGGCATGGTGGTCGAAGTGCCGCTGCACCTCGGTGCGATGGCTTCCGAGCCAACCGCCGATCAACTGCGCGGCGCGCTCAGCGAATTTTATGAAGGCTCGGAAGTCATCACTGCCCGGCGCGGTGCCGGTGTCAGCGAGATCCTTCTCGAACGCAGTGCACCGCCATCCGACGCAATGACATTGCACGTGTTCGGCAATGACGGCGGCTGGCACGCCCGCCTTGTCGCGGTGCTCGACAACCTCGGCAAGGGCGCATCAGGCGCGGCGATCCAGAACCTCAACATCATGTGCGGGCTGCCCGAAACCACAGGCCTGCGCCTATAATCGCCGCAGCGTTGCTTAAAATATAGGCAGGCTGCGATCATATGCTGTGCACCATTGCGCAGCGCACCATAATCTTGCTAACCGCACCTTATCGGCGAAAGACATCCCTACCCTTGAGTCTTCAAGCGGCAAGGATCGTTCGCAGCCACCACCTAAAGGCTTGGCACGATTCTTGTTAAGAATTGGTCAGCAATCCAGCCAGGCGCGGATGGGGACAACGTGAAAAAGATCGAAGCGATCATCAAACCCTTTAAACTCGACGAGGTGAAGGAGGCGCTGCATGAAATCGGCGTATCCGGCATCACCGTGACAGAGGCCAAGGGTTTCGGCCGCCAGAAGGGCCATACCGAATTATACCGCGGCGCCGAATATGTCGTCGACTTCCTGCCCAAGGTGAAGCTTGAAGTCGTGGTGGCCGACGATCAGGCCGAACGCGTGGTCGAAGCCATTGCCGCCGCCGCGCAGACCGGCCGAATCGGCGACGGCAAGATTTTCGTTACCGCGATCGAAAGCGCCCTGCGCATCCGCACCGGCGAAACCAACGACGACGCGATCTGATTTTCCACCCTCTCCTGACCTGCCAAACCGGCGGGTTGTCCTAGATTTACCTCGGAGGCACTACACAAATGTCGAAAGCAAAAGACGTCCTGAAGCTGATCAAGGACGAGGAAATCGAGTGGGTCGATCTGCGCTTCACTGATCCCAAGGGCAAGTGGCAGCACCTCACCATGGTCGCCAGCGTGATGGGCGAAGATGAGCTGGAAGACGGGTTGATGTTCGACGGCTCGTCGATTGCCGGCTGGAAGGTCATCAACGAATCCGACATGATCCTGAAGCCCGATCTGACCGAAACCTGGATCGATCCCTTCAGCGCTTCGCCGATGCTGATCATCAACTGCGACATCGTCGAACCTTCGACGGGCGATTGGTACAGCCGCGATCCGCGCACCACCGCCAAGCGCGCCGAAGCCTATCTGAAGTCGACCGGCCTTGGTGATACCGTCTATGTCGGCCCCGAAGCCGAATTCTTCATGTTCGACGATGTGCGTTTCGAAGATGGCTATGCCGGATCGGGCTTTGCCATCGACGACATCGAATTGCCGGGCAACACTTCGAAGGAATATGAAGGCGGCAACATGGGCCACCGCCCGCGGGCCAAGGGAGGTTACTTCCCCGTCGCGCCGGTTGACAGCGCTGTCGATATCCGCGGCGAGATGGTCACAACCATGCTCGAAATGGGGCTTCCCTGTGACAAGCATCACCACGAAGTCGCCGCCGCCCAGCACGAACTGGGGCTGACCTTCGGCACGCTGGTGCAGACCGCTGACCGGATGCAGATTTACAAGTATGTCGTGCATCAGGTCGCCCACGCCTATGGCAAGACCGCGACATTCATGCCCAAGCCGATCAAGGACGATAACGGCTCCGGGATGCACACCCACATCTCGATCTGGAAAGATGGCAAGCCGATGTTTGCCGGCAACGAATATGCCGGATTGTCGGAAATGTGCCTCTATTTCATCGGCGGCGTGATCAAGCATGCCAAGGCGCTGAACGCCTTCACCAACCCGACCACCAACAGCTACAAGCGGCTGGTGCCGGGCTTCGAAGCGCCGGTACTGCTCGCCTATTCGGCGCGCAACCGTTCGGCTTCGTGCCGCATTCCCTATGGTTCGGGCGACAAGGCCAAGCGCGTGGAATTCCGTTTCCCCGATGCCATGGCCAACCCCTACCTGTGCTATTCGGCGCTGCTGATGGCGGGGCTCGACGGGATCGAGAACAAGATCCATCCGGGCGAAGCGATGGATAAGAACCTGTATGATCTGCCCCCGGCCGAACTGGCCGAAGTGCCTACGGTGTGCGGTTCCTTGCGCGAAGCACTGGATTCGCTGGCGGCGGATTACGACTTCCTGATCAAGGGTGACGTTTTCACCAAGGATCAGATCGAAGCCTATGCCGAGCTTAAGTGGGAAGAGGTGATCCGCACCGAAACCACGCCGTGCCCGGCCGAATTCGACATGTATTACAGCATGTAATTTGAGGTGAGGGGCCACCCGGCCCCTCGTTTTCTTGCTCATGCGGCCTCCACATTTTGGTCGCTGCGCGGTCGCCTTCAGCGCATAATCCAAGCCAAAATCAGGCCGTCCGGCATTCCGGGCGGCCGTTTTTCTGTGCACGCCGCCGCATCAGACGGCACAAATGCCGACCTGCCATGTTAGAAGCAGCGCACAATCAGGGGCTTTCATGACACATTCGATTCTGCTGGTGGCCGCGGGCCTCGTTCTGTTGGCTATAGGCGGCGAACTGCTGGTGCGCGGTGCGGTTGGTATGGGAACGCGGATCGGCATCTCGCCGTTGCTGGCGGGGTTGACCATTGTCGGCTTCGGCACATCGATGCCGGAACTGGCGACCAGCGTGCAGGCCGCGCTTGCCGGTTCGCCGGGCATCGCGCTGGGCAATGTGGTGGGATCCAACGTCGCCAATATTCTGCTGGTGCTGGGCGTTTCGGCGCTGATCATGCCGTTGATAGTCAATCCGGCCTCGTTCAAACGCGATGCCATCGCCATGGGCGGCGCCACTGTCTTGTGCACCGGCGCGATCCTGATTGGCGTGATTGGCCCGGTCATCGGCGCGGTGCTGCTGGCCAGTCTCGTGGGCTATATCTGGTATGCCTACAAGTCAGAGGCTGCCGCGAATGACGATGAATGCCACCGCCACCAGGCCGAGGCTGAAGACCGCCCTGTTCCAGCCGACACCGGCCCGGTCATCCTTGGCGGCATGATTGTCGCGGGTCTGGCAGCAGCGATTTTCGGCGCGGGGTTGCTGGTTGACGGAGCCACGGTGCTGGCCAGCGCTGCGGGGGTTTCGGAAAGCGTGATCGGCCTCACCGTAGTGGCTATCGGCACTTCGCTGCCCGAATTGATTGCCTGCGTCATCGCGGTTATCCGCAAGCATGCCGATGTCGCGCTCGGCAATGTCGTGGGTTCGTGCATCTACAACCTGCTGGGCATCCTTGGTGCGACCGCAGTCATCACCCCGATTGCAGTTCCGGCCGAAATCGCCGGAATCGATATCTGGGTTTTGCTGGCCGTCACGGCGCTGCTTATCGTGCAATTGCGCAGTGGTTGGCGGCTTTCGCGCATCGAAGGCGCTGTTCTGCTGGCGCTTTACTGTGCTTACACCGCTTTCCTTGCCGTGCGGTGAGGCATTTGCGCAACGGTGGGAGCCCGTGTGGCGTCCTCACGTGCGTCTGAATTGTAAGAATAATTCGGGTCGCTAATCTGGCATCACCATGCTCGCCTCCAGCCTGCCTCCCCCTGATCAGAGGTTTCCATCCTGAGCTCGAGAGCCCCCCGCACCCGCTTGCTCGCAGGCAGCGCGTTTTGCGCATTGTCGCTCGCAGTCGTCGCCGTGCCCGCGAAGGCCGTTGTACCGAATGAAACAAAAACGCCGGCCGAAATCATCGACAATAATGATGAATTTCGTGGCGTTGGCATGTTCTTCCGTGCGGATGGCTTTGTCTGTTCCGGCACACTGATCAACCCACGCACCGTATTGTTCGCCGCACACTGCGTGAACGATATTCCGGAAGAGGCGTATAACGCCGATGGCACGCCCGCCGCGTGGTCGTTCAACGTCAATGCCCTGCCCGGCTTCCAGAACTGGATTGCCAACAACTTCGCCAGCAACCCGAACCTGGCCGTGTTCAACATCAACCGGGTTTTCTACGATCAGCGTTCGCTGCAAAACCCGCAGGCGCTGGGCTTTATCGAAGCCGATATTGCGCTGGCCAGTCTTGATACCCCGGCTGCCGGCATCCCCACCTGGGCATTATTGTTCAGCACGCTGCCCGCGTCCAATGCCATCGATCCGGTGACTGGCACCGGCTATCATGTCAACATCGTGGGCTATGGCGCAACCGGCAACGCGGCCCAGGGCGCTGTTCTGGGGGTCGATTTCCGTCGCCGCGCTGCTGAAAACATGCTGGGCGCCTTCGCGTCGCTTGATGATAGCGATGCAGTGCTGTCCGGCCCGTCAGCCCCGTTCTTGCCGCAGAACCTGTATCAGCTCGATTTCGATTCCCAGGAACGCAATTTCGACCAGGACATCAACCTTTTCCGCGATAATGCCCTGCCCAATGAAGGGACCACCGCTGGCGGAGATTCCGGTGGGCCGCTGATTCTGGATGCGGCCAGCAACGCCCTTTCGGCCGAAGATCTGGTGATCGGCGTATTATCGGGCGGATCGCGGGTGTTTGACGTGCCGTTCAGTTCGATTGGAACGACCAGCTTCTACCAGCCGCTGTCGCTTTACTGGCAGTATATCGCCGCAACCAATCCCTATCGTTATGTGGGCGCGGCGGCTGGTGACGGCAATTGGGAAGATGCCGATCACTGGGTCACGCTGCTAGATCCGAATTACCGCGTGATCGGTACCAATGGCGCGGTGGTCAACGGCGTGCCGACGACACCCGAACTGGGCCTCAACGGAACCGAAGGCGATTTCGGCGCGGTCTGCGTCGCATCCGGGAATCCTGGCGATTTCTGTGTCGATCTGGTGACTGGTGAGGAGATCGCGACCTTTGTGCCGCCCGCAGCCATGATCGAAAGGTCGCGGTCACAGGTTCAGGCGCAATACGGAGAGGCTGCGCTGCCTGCCCCGTCGCTCGCCAATGGCCTGCCCGGCGCGACCGGGTTTGTGCCGGACAATGTCGATCCGATCATCAGCGCCGATCCGCAAGCCAATGTCGATCCGCGCTATTACGATGTCACGCTCAGCCAAGCTGGTACCACCACGCTGGGCAGCCAAGTCACCATCGACCGGCTCACGCTGCGCGGCAACGGCGGGCTGGTTGTCGCGGGGGCAGGCGATCTGACATCGCTGATCGACGTGACCCAGTTCGGCGGGCGGGTGAACGTCAATGGCGGGATCACTTCTGTAGGCGATTACACGCTGTTTGCCGGAATGCTGGAAGGAACCGGCACCGTCACAGCGCCGTTCCTGACCAGCATTACCGGCATATTCTCGCCCGGCACGATGGGCACCACCCGAACGCTCAACATCGATGGCAATCTGGTGATGTCTTCGGGCACCACCTTCCTCGTCGATCTTGGCAGCGGCGGCCTGTCCGATCGCCTTGCAGTCACCGGCCTCGCCAACGTCGGCGGGGTTGTGAATATCGGTACCGGCGTTACCCAGCAGGTGAACGGACTTGGCCAGCGCTACACCATCCTCACCGCGACCGATGGGGTTTCGGGCGTCTTCACCAACCGTTCCTTGTCCGCAATCCTCAGCCAATCCTTCTTCCATCAGCCCGACGCGGTGCAGATGGAGATTCAGGCCGCCAGCTACAGCACGGTGATCGACACCAATGATCCGGTGCAGGCTGCCTACGCCCAATTGTTCGACCAGAACCGTTCCAACGCGGCATTGGGGGACCTTTACGATCTGGATTTCGCCACCGCCGATACCATCCGCAGCACCTTTGTCGGGCTGGCCCCGGTCAATGAACAGGCAGTGCGTTCGCTTGCGGGCCAGACAATCAACCTGCTGCAAAACTTCAACAACGCTCGCCTGCGCGAAGCCGACAAAAGCCAGGCCGGTGGTAAGATTGCCGTCAGCGGCGCTCCGCTTAATGTGGTGCGGGCCAGCCTTTCCCCCATCGGCCAGCCGCTCGGCAGCGATCTGATGGCGCTACAGGGCGACGACACCTCGCTGACCGAAGCCAACCTGCCTGACAATGTCGGCATCTTCCTTTCGGGAGGCTATGTCTCTGGCGACATCGGCGATCTGCCGGGCTTTGCCCAGCGGCGCGACATGACCGGCCTATTCGTGGCTGGAGGGATCGAATTCTATCCCGGCGATCGCACGATGTTTGGCCTTTCGGGCTATTACAACGCGCTCGAAGCCGACACGCCGCTGGGTCAGCGGGTGGACAGCGATACCTATGCCGCCTCGCTCACCATGCGGCACAAGTTCGATGGCGGGCCTGTGATCGATGGCCAGTTCAGCATGGGCAGCATCGGGTTCGATACCCGGCGCGCAGTGCAGTTTCTGGGCAGCACCCAGAACCTGACCTCATCGACGGATGATCTTCTGGTCTCGGGCGCTGTGGGCATTTCCTACGATCTCGAAAGCAGTTTCGGCACCATCTCGCCCGGAATTGAAGCGCGCTATGCCAGCGTCAACCTGGGAGCTGTGACCGAAACCGGCGGAAACCTGGGCCTTACGGTTGCGCGGGAAAAATTCACCAGCACGCAAGGCCGGGCCGGGTTCGATTACGAAAAGAAGGGCCAGATGGTCGCCCTCAACGCCAATGCCCAACTGGTGCGGGAGTTTGAAAGAGGCCCGCAACTGCTCGCCGCAAACTTCGCGCAAGGCATTGGCCCTTACGCCAACTTCGCGCTTGATCGCGCCGATCACACTTGGGGCGAAGTGGGCGTCACCGCCACCTTGGGCACTGGCCCGCTGCAACTGAGCGCAGGCTTCGATACCACCATCGGGCGCGAAAACGCCGATGTGCGGGTGGTGCGCGGCACCGCAACCTGGCGCTTCTGATCCTTGGCAGTCAGCACCGCACAAGCGGGCGCCTGCCACGCGGCGGGCGCCCTTTTTGCTGCCCGTGAAGTGCTGCAGATCAGCGCAGTCGCAGCATCCCGCGCCGCCCTGCGGCGATAAAGCTCGCCGCCAGCACCAGCACATAAAAGGCGGTCAGCAGATCAAGCGGCGCAGGCGCAGGGGCATAGCCGAGATGCGCGCCGATTGCCCATCCCCCCACCACCACCAGCACCAACCCGTAGGTGATCGCCCCGGCCTCAAGCTGGGTGGCCAGCATCAATTCATCGGCATCGCGGTATCCCTTGACGGCGAAGACCAGCCCTATAATCAATCCCCCGGCGCCGATCGTCAGAGCTACTGGCGGCGCCAGCGGCCCCACGGGCGCAGCCAAAGCAAGCCCCAGCAGCGCAAGTCCCCACACCAGCATCGCGGCGCCCGAAGTGACAAATTGCGACTGCATCTCGCGCACTTCGTCGGCATCTTCGACATTGAGGATCTTCGCGCCAACCGCCGGGCTGATCGAACCCGCCAGCACCAACGCCGACATCAGGATATAGATTACCGCGACCATCCCGGCGATCGTGACTGAAGGCGGTAAACTCTCCAGCCCACGCGCCGCGGCATAGCCGCCAGCCCAATGGCCCGCGCCATAACCCACCAGCGCGCCGAAAATCAGGCCGCCCATCAACTGGAAAAGCAGTTTGCGCCACTTGGTCGAAGCGCGCGGAGGGGTAGTATCGCTTGTCATGCGTCGGGCTCCCAATGGTCGATGAACAGGTCAGGCACTGCCACCTCGAAGAGCCGCGCCATCCGCAGCGCCAGCGGCAGCGAAGGATCGTATTTGTCGGTCTCGACCGCGTTGATCGTCTGCCGCGATACGCCGAGCCGCCGGGCGAGTTCGCCCTGGCTCCAGCCTTTCGTCTCGCGATATTGCTTCAGACGGTTTTCCACGTGATCCTGACCGGTCATTCGATGAATGGCACCCGAGCGCCGCTTGCGATCATGATGCGATGGCGTTCGGTGGTGACAAGAACTCTTTACTGTAAAGAACTCTTGTCAGTCAAGAACTCTTGTCATGCTCACCGTCAGAACGTCCGCAAAGTCATTTTCCTACTGACCCGGTCTGTGCCTAATCATCCGGCCCCGTTCACCCCGCATCCGAGGCCCGTTGTCATGATCCAGCAAACCACTTCCCCGCTGCTTGCCCTGTTCCGCCGCCTGATCAACCACGCCCAACTCACCCCGCCGCCTGCCTCTGCTGTGCCTCCCGCTGCACCTGTCACAGTCAGTGCGCGCGGGGTTGCACTGATCAAGCAGTTCGAAGGCTCCGCGCGGCTGCGCAGCGATGGCCGTGTCGAAGCCTATCCCGACCCCGGCACCGGCGGCGATCCCTGGACGATCGGATGGGGCGCAACCGGCCGCGATCATGTGCATGGCGGCACCATCGCCAAAGGCACTGTCTGGACGCAGGCCGAATGCGATGCACGGCTGGCGCAGGACCTTGTCCGCTATGCCGCCGATGTCACCAGGGCGCTTGGCAAGGCGCCGGTCTCCCAGCCGCAGTTCGATGCGCTGGTGAGCTTCCATTACAACACTGGCGCGATTGCCCGCGCGACCCTGACTGCCAAGCATATCGCGGGGGATCACGAAGGCGCCGCGCGCGAGTTTTCTCGCTGGAACCGCGCCGGCGGACGGGTGCTGAAAGGTCTCGTGCGTCGCCGCGCTGCCGAAGCCGCGCTTTACCTGTCCTGAGCTTCAGTAATCCCGCGATACTTCCGCAAGAACGCTGTCGCGCCCGATGGTCGATACCGTGCCCAGCAGCGATAGCCAGCTGGTGATGCGGTATTCGACCTGGGTTGCGCTGTAACCGCGCCCATCTGTCACCAGCTCCACATAGATGCTGCGGGTGATGTTCTTGCCAATGGCAATGCCTGTCCCGCGCCCGGTCAACGGATCGGCGCTGATGATGCGCAGCTGGTCAAGCCCGATCGAGCGGCGCAGCTGGCCGATCGGATCAAGCCCGCCCTCGCCGCCCTGCAACGCCGCCAGTGCTGCGGCCAATTGCACGGCATCGGTCGCCGAAAGCGAGGTTACAGATCCGCCAAACAGCAGCCGCGAAAGAATTTCCTCCTGCGGCAAGGCCGGGTCGGAAGAAAACTCGATGCTGGGTGACTGCGCGTTGCCGGTGATCGCGATATCGACATTGGTGCCGTTCTTGGATGTTTCAGCCAGCACGTCGAGGCGCGGATTGATCGGCTCGTTCACGTCGAACTGGATGCGCCCGCGCGTCAGTTCAAACCGCGTGCCCGCGAAGGTGTAATCGCCGCGTACCAGCCGTGCGCTGCCGCCGATGCGCGGGTCATCCACGGTACCGCGCAGCGCAATATCGATGCCCCACTCGCTCTCCAGTCCCAGGCCTTCCACCACCACACGGCTCGGCGCCGATGCATTGACAAGATAGCGCCACGCGCTGTCACGCCCGGAAACCTGCGTGCGCCCGCGCCCGGTCTCGCCATTGATTTCGCGCGTGCTGATCCGCGGCAGGGCGACATCCTCTGCCGCCGTGCCCAGCGCCCAGCGTGCGCGATCAATAGTGACTCTGCCGGCAATCGTCCCGCCCAGCCCGCTCGAAACGATCCGCACCGGGCCGGTGATGGTCGCCTCAAGCCCGTTGGCATCCAGCACGCGGCCATTCTTCACTGCAGCGCGCAAGTCGATCTGCGGGCCGCGGGTTGCGCTCATTCCGCCAAGGTCAACCGTGCCGCTGCCCGTAATCGTGCCGCCGCCCGGCGTATTTCCGGCAAAGCGCGACAGTTCCAGCCGCGATCCGGCAAAGCGCCCGCGGGCGGTGATATTTTCGATCCGCGTGCCGGTAAGCGCGCTTTCCAGCTTGAGATCGTCGCTCGCCACTGTGCCGGTTATCCGCGGCGCCGCGAGTGTACCGGTGGCCCGCGCCGCGATGGCAACCGGGCCGGTAAGGTCGAAGGCTTCGACCGCGGCCAGCCGCCACAATGTTTCCGCCGCCCCGTCAAACGCCAGCCGGGCATCAAGCCGCCCGCCCATCAACCGGTCCGTCAGCGCGCCGTCCTCGCCAAGCCCGGTGATGGCAAGCGACACATCACCGCGCCGGGCATCGCCTTCCAGCAGGCGCCCAGCGGCAGTCAGGCGATCAGGCGTCAGTTCGACAACGCCCAGCACGTTGACCGGTTTGGACGACAGCACCAGCCCTGCGCGGCTGAAACGGTCAATCTGCACCCGCGCCGTGGCCGATGGCGCAGCGCGGCCTTGCTGGCTGTAATCGACTGTCCCCGACAAGCGCCCGCCAAGGCCCAGATCAGCCCCCGCCAGATCGAGCAGCCGCAGCGGCATCCGTGCCAGTTTGAGCGAGAGGTCTGTCGCGCCGCCACCAAAGGTACCCTCGGCAATCGTGTAACCACCGCCGAAGCCGACCTGCGTGGGGGCAAGGCGCCAGCCGCCGTCGTCCTGCGCTGTCAGCACGGCGCGGCGCGGCATCGTGATCGCCGCCGTCCCGAACTGACCGCGCGCCACGGCGGCAATCTGCTGCGGTGCGACATCGGCATCGAAATTGAGCGCAAAGCGATCTGCCCGCCGTCCGGAAATCGCGCCGGTCACCTTGCCGCGCCCGTTATTGATCGCGGCCTTGGCGTTCAGGTTGGCGATGCTGAAAGCGCCGTATTCAAACCCGCCAGCGCTGATATCGGCATCGATCTGCGTGTTGCCGTCAGCAAAGCGTCCGGTGGCGGAAATATCGGCGCGGTTCAGCGTGATCGGAGTCGCGCCGCCGAAGGCGGCATTGCGCGCCGCCAGATCAACCGCAAAGCCGATCGCGCCGCTATCCTGCGGGCGGAAATTCACGGTCCCGTTAACCCCGCCGCCGGCCAGCAGCAGATCACCCGATATGCCCGCATCGCCCAACACCACCTCGCCGGTAACATTGGTGCGATAGACTTCAAGCCGGTCAATCGCGATCCGGGTGGGAGCGTCTTCAGGCAGGAACAGCTGCAGCGCGCCATCGAACGGCCCCAGCAGCGATTGCCCTTCGACATCAAGGCCGAAGCCCTGATCGCTTGGCGCCAGCGCCACCCGCACATCCTTCAGCCCGGCTGCCGGATATGGATCGGCCAGCACCAGCACCGCGCGCGGGCCATCGGCAGCGATTTCGGCATCGAAGGTGAAGGGGCCATATTGCTCCTGCCGTCCGCTCCCTGCCAGTGTCGTGCGGATGCCACCACTGCCCGGCACCACCCTGCTATCGAGCCGGGCATTGAGCCGCGCCGACGAAATCACCGTATTTCGCAGCACAATCGGCAGGCCCGCGCCCATGCCCAATTCGCCATTGAACCGGATCTGTTCGCCCGCAAGGTTGACGATGGTGGCATTGCCGATCCGGCTAAGCACGCCAGCCAGATTGGCACGCAGGCTCCACGGCACATTGGGACCGAACTTGGCAAGAATCTTGGCATTGGCGGTCACATCACCAGCGCCATCAACCTTCAGGCGGCTGGCTGTGATCGGGCCAGCCAGCGCATAGGCGCCCGCGGCGATATCGCCGCGCAGGGCCAGCGTGGCATTCAAGCCGGGGAA
This sequence comes from Porphyrobacter sp. AAP60, assembly GCF_001296025.1. Lineage (GTDB taxonomy): Bacteria > Pseudomonadota > Alphaproteobacteria > Sphingomonadales > Sphingomonadaceae > Erythrobacter. The sequence continues at coordinate 126,757 of NZ_LJHV01000023.1, forward strand.
AGTGATTTGCGCCCGGTCGGCCTCAAGCCGCTGGCGCGTGATATCATAGACCAGCACACCGTTCAGCGTGCCATCGACCAGTCGCGGATCGGCCAGCGCCACCCCGGTCGCCAGCCGCTGCGCCCGCACCGAAAGCGGCAAAGACAGGCGATCACCGTCAAAGATGGCGCTGCCTTCCTGCACCAGCCCGCTGGCAATCACGCCTCCCGACGCCAGCCGCGCGACATCGATGCGGTGGCGGATCGCCAGATCATCAAACGCGCCGCTGACATTGGCGGCGAGCTTTGCGCCCTCCAGCCGCAAGCTTTCCCCGAACAGGTCAGGATCGCGCAAGGTCAGCATAACCCGTGCGCCATCAACGTTCTTGTCGGCCAGATCGACCACACCGGCGCTGCGCCAGTCGATTGCGGAAGATACAGCGGCAATCCGGCCTTCGATCACACTGTCCACCAGCGTAAAGCTCGCCGCCAGCGCCGTTGTCTCGCCCAAGGCACTTCCTGCCAGCGTGGCATCGTCCAGCCCGGCGCGCAGTTGCCCCAACACGCCGTACTTGCCGGCATCATTGGTTATCCGGAACGCAGCAACCGGGCGATCATCCGTATCGGCAGGGGGACTCACACGCCGCGCCACCGCCGCCCCGCGCCAGCGCTTCCATGTTCCGTCGCCGATGATGCGCGCCGAATAGCCTGCCTCAAATCCCGCCAATCCGGCCAGCACCCCGCCCGCAGGCGCAAGGTAATCGCCTTCGAGATCAAACCGGTCGCCGTCAGGTTCGGCATCGAGCAACAGCGCGATCCGGTCTTCCGCCCCCAGCCGAGCATTGGCATCGATCAACACCCGCCCCTGCCGGATATCGATCTTGGCGGTCAGGTTCGCGCTTTCATCCCGATCGGTCGCCACCCCTCTAGCAATCACCAGATCCTGCACTACAAACCGGTCTACCCGGATATCGAAATCGGGCAGCAAAGGCGCATCGGGATCGCCAGGCAGCAATTCGGGCAAACGGGTCAGCCGCCCGCGTTTGGTCGTCACCTCGCGTATATCCAGCCCGCTCCACAGCCAGGTGAGTGGCCGCCAATCCAGCCGCACCTCGGGGATGGTAAGGAACACGCCCTTGGGATCGCTAAGCTCGACTGCGCGCAGCACCGCCCGGTTGAAGATGTCGCCTTCGATCCGGCCGACCTTGATACGCAGGCCCGAAGCCGGGGCCGCAGCAGCGATCTGATCGGCAACAACGCGTTTGCCGATCGGCGTGCTGAGGAACCCTGCGATCAACACAAAAGGCGCCAGCAGCAACGCCAGTGTCCAGCCAAGGCGCTTACCCCAGCGGCGGCGGGACGAAGGCGCAAGCGTTTCCGCAGCGGGTTCGGGTGTGTCGGCCATCAGAATGCCTGACCCAAGCTGACATAGACCACCACAGGGCTATCGAATTCATTCGGATTGATCGGGGTGGCCACATCGACCCGGATCGGACCGAAGGTTGTTTTGTAACGGATGCCGATCCCGGCGCCGAAGCGGATCTCGTCGAAATCGGGGGTCGATCCGCGACTGACCGATCCGGCATCTACAAACGGCACCACTTGAAGCGCACCGTCAAACAGCGGGGTCGGAATTCGTGCCTCAAGCGCGAATTCCAACAGCGAAGCACCACCGGTCGGATTACCATCATCGTCGCGCGGGCCGACGCCCTGGAAGCCGTAGCCACGCACCGACCCGCCGCCACCGCCGTAAAGCCTGCGCGACGGGGCGATATTGTCAATCCCGGCGCCCTGGATCGTTGCCGCACGCACGCGCCCGGCCAGCACAGAGCCGCCGATCGACTTGTAATAGGCCGCATCTGCCTGCGAGCGCAGATAGAAACTCTGCGTTTCTTCCGAACGCGACACTTCCGGCGCGACGAACAAGGTTGCGCGATAACCTTCGGTCGGATCGAGCAGATCGTCGCTGGCATCAAGCGTGACACTGCCGAACAGCCCGCCAATCAGGAAGGCGCGGCGCGGCAGCGTAAGGTCGGTCTGGTTGCGCGCCCGGCGGTTGAAGTTGCGTTCATCGGTGTAAAGCAGTTCTCCGCCAACCTGCCAGCTGACCGGCTTCTGAAACAGGATGGTCGACAATTTCTCGAAGGTCGCTCGCACCCCGCCACCGCGCGAATCGACCGCGAGCGTGGTGATATCGCTGGCGAAAAGATCGGCGCTCAGCACCTGATCGCGCCCACGGAAATTGTTGCGCCGCACACCGACGCTGGCGAGCGCCTCGCGCGTGCCAAGGATACCGCGCAGCCGCAGCGCGCCTTCGGGCGGGAACAGGTTGCGATGTTCCCACCGGCCTTCCAGCTTGAAGCCATCCTCGGTGCCGTAACCGATGGCGCCGGCGATGGTACGAAGCGGCGCGCGTTCGAATCCGACATCCATCGCCACTTCGCCCGGCTGGTCGCCCTGCGGCGCGCGGGTTTCACGCGGGGTTACAGTGACGCTGGACACCAGCCCGGTGGCGATGATCGCGCGGCGCAGATCGGTTTCCAGGCTCTGCTGGAAGACGTCGCCGGTATCGAACCGGGCAATACGGCCGAGATGGCGCGATGACAGGAACTGCGGATCGCTGCTCACCACCTCGCCAAACACGAACTTGCCGCCCGGCTGGACATCCAGCGTCAGATCGCCTTCGGCCCGCGCGTGATCAATCAGCAGTTCGGGTTCTTCAACCGCAGCAAAGGGATAGCCGCTTTCGCCCAGTGCCACGCGCAGTTCGATCTCGCGTTCGACAATGCGATCGGCGTAAAGCGGATCACCCGGCTTGATGCCGAAGGCGGCGATCAGGCGGCTGGCGTCAGGCTCTGCCAAGGCGGGCAATGCACCAAGATCGACCTTGCCGAAACTATAGCGGATACCGGGCAGGATATCGAAGCGGACGCTGGGTTCGGTGGCGCTGTTATCCGCATCGCCGTTGTCACGCGCGCGGCGTCCACCCGAAAGCTGACGCACCACATCGCCGTTGTAATAACCATAGGTGCGCAGGATATCGCCGAGCAGATCTTCATCCGCCCGCGCTCTGGCGGCGATTTGCGGCACGGAATCGTCCCCGTCATCCAGTTCCTGCAACGATGACAGGTCCTTGAAGCGTTGGACAAATTCATCCCGCTCAGGGAAGGCGTCCTCACCTTCGGGCAAGGCCAGCACCAGCGTCTTGTCGATCCGGGTTTCGGCCAGTTCGGGCAGATCATCCATCATCGGCGCTTCGATCGCGGCGAGCGATTCCAGTTCGGGATCGGCCGGGAGACGGTCTGGCACATCCACCGCGAAATCGGCAAAAACCGCATCGACATCGGGAGTTTGACCAAGCGCCGCATCGGCGCTGAACGGATCTGCGAGAGGGTCACTATCCAGCGCACCCGGGACAGAACCGGCAACGCCCTGCGCTGCCCACGTGTCGGGGTCGGTGACGGCATCAGCCGGGATCAGATCATCCAGCGTCAGCGGGACTTCAGCCGGTTCTTCTTCAGGCTGCGCGACCGGCGCAAGCGGCACCGGATCGGCATCGGGATCGGCCACAGGCGCGGCTTCCGGTGCAACTTGCGCTGCAACAGGCGCGGCGCAGAGCGCCAGCGTGACCGGACCCAATCCTGCGGTGACTGCGAGACCGAGCCTTAAAAAGCGGCGCGCTTCAACTTCCCGGAAACTTGACAGGCTGGCCATCCTTGCCTCGCGCGCCGGCCAGCGACGCATCCTGCGGTTGACGCGGGGCGGTTGCCGCGGCGATCAACCGGTGCTGTTCGGCGGGGTCCATCAACTGCCAGCCTTCCCGAGTCAACCGCTCAAGCGGACGATAGCGAACCTTGTATTGCATTCGCGGACTGCCTTCGACCCAATAACCGAGATATACATAAGGCAATGCCTCAGCCGCGGCCCGGCGAATATGATCGAGTATAATAAAATTGCCCAGCCCGACGCGCCCGGCATCATCGGGTTCGTAGAAGGAATAGATCATCGACAGCCCGTCGCCCTGCCGATCGGTCAGACAGGCGCCCACCAGCCGCCCCGGACGACCATTCGGCCCCGGCTCGCGATATTCGGTCACCACACTGGAAACCGGCGTGTGTTCGATCATGTCGGCATAATCGAGTTCGTCCATCGCCGACATGCCGCCATCGGGGTGGCGCGCGCCCAGATACCGCGCCAGCAGCTCGAATTGTTCATCGGTGGCCCAGGGGCGGCATTCACTGACGATCAGATCGTCATTGCGTTTCAGGTCGCGCTTTTGCGTGCCCGAAGGCTGGAACTTGCCAGCCACCACCCGCACCGAAACGCATGCCTGACATTCTAGGCACGAAGGGCGATAGGCGACTGTCTGGCTGCGGCGAAAACCGATGCGCCCCAGCGCTTCGTTCAACTGATCGGCATGCGGCCCCTTCAGTTCGGTGAAGACCTTGCGCTCGCTTCGCCCCGGCAGGTAGGGGCACGGCGCCGGGCTGGTCACGAAGAACCGGGGAAAGCGGATCGGTGCCGTCACGGGTGGGGCGTATCCTCTGGGCATGAATCGCGGAGCGCAATTCTTAAGAAAATCTTATGCCTGCACTGGTGCTCCGGTAAAAGTCCCTTAACCATGAAAATTGCGCGAATTATGCAGGCAAGCGCACGGCTCACCGCAATTGTGGGTCATCACAAGGTCAAAGCGAGACAGGCGTTGCCAGCGAAACTTTCGCTGGAACCCTCGATATTTCAGCCCAGCTCGACCAGCTGCACCACATATCCCTTGGCACGCAGGCCTTCGACCAGCCGTTCCACCTGCTCGGCATCGCGGGCCTCGCATTCGATATCGGTGATAAGGCCCTTGGCCGGCAGCGTTGTGAAGATGCGCTGGTGATAGATTTCGATGATGTTGACGTTGTGTTCGTCAAACAGGCGCATCACCTTGAACAAGGCGCCGGGGCGATCCTGAAGCGTGATCCGCAGCCGCGCCAGCCGCCCCTGCCGCGCCAGGTCGCGCAGCAGCACATTGGCCAGCAGGCGCGTGTCGATATTGCCGCCGCACAGCGCCAGACCGATGGTTTTGCCCTTGAACCGCTTGGGATTTCCCAGCACCGCCGCCAGTCCCGCGGCGCCTGCGCCTTCGACCACGGTCTTTTCGATCTGGAGCAGCAGCGCCACCGCTTTTTCCAGCGCGGGTTCATCCACCAGCAGGATATCATCGACCCGTTCGGCGATCACTTTCGCGGTGAAATCACCCGGCTGTTTGACCGCAATGCCTTCAGCCAGCGTGTCTCCGCCGCACGGTAGGTTTGCGCCCTTGATCCGGTCGAACATGCTGGGGAACAGCCCCGCCTGCACACCGACGACTTCGATATCCGGGTTCAGCGCCTTGGCGACCGTTGCCATCCCCGAAATCAGACCGCCGCCGCCAATCGGCGTAACGATGCAATCGAGATCGGGCATCACCTCCAGCATTTCCAGCGCAACGGTTCCCGCGCCCGCCGCCACATCGGGATCATCGAAGGGGTGCACGAAAGTCAGCCCCAGTTCGATTTCCAGCTTGCGGGCGAAAGCATAGGCTTCATCAAAAGTCTCGCCCTCCAGCACCACTTTCCCGCCGACGCTTTCGGTCTGCATCACCTTCACCGTGGGGGTGGTGCGCGGCATGACGATGGTCACCGGCACGCCAAGCCGGGTGCCGTGGTAGGAAAGGCCCTGCGAATGGTTACCCGCCGAAGCCGCAATCACGCCGCGGGCGCGCTGTTCGTCATTCAGCAGCAGCAGCGCATTCAGCGCGCCGCGTTCTTTATAGGCCGCGGTGAATTGCAGGTTTTCGAACTTCAGCCAGATATCCGCGCCGGTAATTTCCGACAGCGTGATCGAATGCATCATCGGCGTATTGACCACCGAACCTGCAATGCGCGCAGCAGCGGCGCGTACGGTATCGAGGGTCAGGTCAGCCGGCGTGGCGGCGGCACCTTTGGGGCTGGCGGTTAGCGGCTGGGATGACATGGTGAGCGGCGATTAGAGGCTTGGGCGCACAAGGGCAATCGCTCGCTTGCGGATTTCGCATCGGCGGGGGCGTTGGCAAGCGCGCGCGAAGGCGATAGGCACCGCTGCCAACTGTTCTTGCACGCGCTTCAAGGAAAACCATGCTTCGCACATTCGCCACTGTTCTGGCCGCATCCACCGCCCTTGCCCTTGCCGCTCCGGCGCTGGCTGACACACTTGTCGACAATGTCGACGGCGTCACGATTGACGAACAGGGCGCGGTCAAACGCTTCACCGGGCTGGTCTTCGATGATGACGGCAAGGTTGTGGCTGTGCTCGACCGCGGCGAAAAGCGCCCGCAGGTCGATTACCGGCTGGATGGCAAGGGGCAGGTGCTGATCCCCGGCATGATCGACGCGCATGTCCATGTGATGGATATCGGCTTTGCCGCGCTGACGCTCGACCTTTCGGACACCACTTCACTGGAAGACGCATTGGCGAAGATCAAGGCTTTCGCAGACGAAAACCCCGGCCGCCCGTGGATCCTCGGGCGCGGGTGGAATCAGGAAAAGTGGGGGCTGGGCCGTTTCCCCACCGCTGCCGAACTTGATGCCGTGGTTTCCGATCGCCCGGTGTGGCTGGAACGGGCGGATAATCACGCGAACTGGGGCAACACTCTTGCGATCACCACCGCAGGGGTGACTGCGAAGACCGCTGATCCATCAGGCGGCAAGATCATCCGCGATGCCAAAGGCAATCCGGCGGGGGTGTTCGTCGACAATGCCGTCGGGCTGGTGGGCAAGGTGGTGCCCGCACCCCGGCCCGGCGACCGCGATCTTGCCTTTGCCAAGGCTCAGGACGTGCTGCTCGGCCTTGGCGTCACCGCCGTGGCGGACATGGGCACCGAGATGAGCGATTGGGGCACCTATCGCCGCGCGGGCGATACGGGCCGTCTGCAAATCCGCATCATGGCCTATGCCGACAGCTTCGAAACGCTGGAAACCGCCGCCGGGCCGGAACCGACCGTCTGGCTTTATAACGACAAGCTGCGGATGGGCGGGATCAAGCTTTACCTTGATGGCGCGCTGGGATCACGCGGAGCGATCCTGAAGGCGCCTTATCATGATGATCCGGGCGCGCGCGGCCTTCCGCTGCTGACCCCGGCGCAATTGCGCAACCTGATGAGCCGCGCCGCGATGAGCAATTTCCAGACCGCAGTCCATGCCATCGGCGATGCCGCCAACGCCGAAGTGCTGGCCGCGATCGAGGAACTTTCCGATAGCTACACAGGCGACCGGCGCTGGCGGATCGAACACGCGCAGATCGTCGATCCCGCCGACATCCCCAGCCTTGGCCGCCATGGCGTGATCGCTTCGATGCAGCCATTGCACCAGACATCTGACCGGTTGATGGCCGAAGCGCGGCTGGGGCCGGATCGGCTGGACGGTGCCTATCCGTGGCGCAGCGTGATTGCCGCTGGCGGGCGGCTCGCCTTCGGGTCTGACGCGCCGGTAGAGCCTGCCGATCCCTTCGCCGGGATCGCCGCAGCAATCAGCCGCACCGATGCCAATGGCGAACCTTTCGGCGGGTGGTTCCCGCAGGAAACGGTCAGCCGTGAAGCCGCGCTGGCCGGATATACTTCAGGCGCTGCCTATGCCGGGTTCGCGGAAGGGCGGTTTGGGCGCTTGATCCCTGGCGAGCGCGCCGATTTCCTGCTGGTCGATCGCGATCCGCTGCTGGCCTCGCCGGACGAGGTTCGCGCAACGCAGGTGAAGGAAGTGTGGATCGGCGGGGTGAAAGTCCGCGGCGAGTAGCTACTCCGCCGCAGCCTTTTCTGCTGCCTGCTCCGCCTCGCGCGCGGTCTTGTCTGCCTCGACTGCGCGTTCCTGCAGCCGCATCAGCACCAGCGATGCTTCGAACAGAACGATCAGCGGCAGCGCGAGGATGATCTGCGATCCGGGATCAGGCGGGGTGACGATCGCAGCAATCGCAAAGATGGCCACGATGACATAACGCCGCGCGCCCGCCATCTGCGCGCGGGTGATGATCCCCGCGCGGTGCAGCAGCAACAGCAGCACCGGCAGCAGGAAGGTCAGCCCGAAGGCAAGAATGAACTGCATCACCAGCCCGAGATATTCGCCCGCGCTGGGCAGGGCCTGCACCTGCATGCCGCCCGTTTCCCCGCCAAAGCCGAGGAAGAACTTGAACGCGGTCGGCATGACCACAAAATAGGCCAGCGAAGCCCCGCCCAGAAACAGCACCGGCGTGGCCAGCAGAAACGGCAGAAACGCCTTCTTCTCGCGCGCGTAAAGGCCCGGCGCAACAAACGCCCATAACTGGTTGGCGATCAACGGAAAACTGACCATGAAGCCCGCAAACAGAGCGACCTTCAGCTCGACAAAAAACACTTCGGGCAGCTTGGTGAAGATTAGCTGCCCCTCGCCATCGGGGAACGCCTGCTTGAGCGGCCAGACAAGAAAACCGAGGATATCGTCCGCGAAATAGAGGCACGCGCCAAAGCCCACAGCCAAGGCCAGCAAGGCACGGATAACGCGGGTGCGCAGTTCGATCAGGTGATCGAGCAACGGCGCGCGCGATTCGTCCAGATCATCAACCTTGAACATCGGCGCCGCCCTTGGGTGCATGATCAGAAGGGGGCGTTTCCGGCGTCACTTCAGCAGGAGGCACTTCGACAGGAGGCGCGTCAACAACGGGCGGGCCGGTCATCACCGGAGCTTCGGTATCGGTGGTCAGGGCAGCGGAACGGCGCATGATTTCCTCGTTCTGCGCCTTCCACTTCTTTTCCATGTCTTCCAGCTCGGCCTCGCGCACCATGGTGTCGATGCCGGAGCGGAAATGGGCGGAGACGCGCCGCATCTTGCCGATCCAGCGGCCCGCCACGCGCATCGCAAGCGGCAGGTCTTTCGGCCCGATCACCACCACCGCAACGATGATGATGACCAAGAGTTCTGCGGCGCCGATATCGAACATGTGCGGTGCGGCCAGCCGCCTCCTTCAAGCGGGAATTACGCGCCGGTGGTGTCGGTCTTGTCTGCCGGAGCGGGTGCGGGTGCCGGGGTTTCCGTCGGCGCGGGGCCAGCCACGGGCGGTTCGATCCGGGCGCTGGGCGCAGGATCATCAGCCTCGGTCATGCCCTTCTTGAAGCTGGAAATGCCCTTGCCGAAATCGCCCATCATTTCCGAAATGCGCCCGCGCCCGAACAGGACGAGGACAACCACTGCGATAATCGCGATCTGCCAGACGCTGAGACCCATGGGGACACTTTCCTTACTTTGTTCACGGCCAATATAGGAGCCTTGGCGCAGCTATACCACCGTCAATCTGTGTCGCTGTCCTCAGCGTCCCCGGCATCGAATTGCCCCAAATCGTCCAGGGCAGCCTCCATCGCCTCGTCGACGGGATCGAGCAGCCCTGCGGCGCGCAATTCGTCGATGCCGGGCAGATCGCGGCGGCTGGAAAGGCCGAAATGGTCGAGGAACTCTGGCGTGGTGGCATAGATCACCGGCCGCCCCGGCACCTCGCGGCGGCCCGCCAGCCTGATCCACCCGGCCTCCATCAGCACATCCAGCGTGCCAGCGCTGGTCTGCACGCCGCGGATCGATTCGATTTCGGCACGGCTGACAGGCTCGTGATAGGCAATGATCGCAAGCACTTCGGTGGCGGCACGGCTGAGCCTTCGCACCTGTTCCTTCTCGCGCCGCAGCAGGTGGGCCAGATCGGGCGCGGTTTCGAAATGCCAGCGCCCGCCCCGCTCCACCAGTTGCACCCCGCGCTGCCCATAATGCGCGGCGAGCGCGGCCAATGCCTCGCGCACATCGCCCGGTGCCAGCCCGCCAAGATGGGCGGCCAGCGCATCGACGGTCATGGGTTCCTCGGACGCAAACAGCGTGGCTTCAACCGCGCGTTCAAGCGTCGTCGGCTCGCTCACGCAGGCACCTCGGCCTTGAGGCGGCGGATGCGCAAGGGGCCGAACGCGCCGTCTTGATCCAGCTCCGCCCGCCCGCGCTTGGCCAGTTCCAGCGCCGCGACAAAGCTGGATGCGAGCGCCGAACGCTTGAGTTCGGGCGTTGCGTGGGGCGGCAGGAAATCGCGGATTTCCATCCATTCCAATGTCACGCCCAGCATCGCCGAAACGCGTTCGAGCGCGCTGTCGAGCGTCATCACCGGACGGTTCGCCACGTGATAGATGCGCGGGGCAGTGCGCGCCTTGACCTGACCATAGGCCTGGATCAGCGCGAAAATATCGCTGCGCCACACGGTCTTGCGGTCGGTGCGCAGACCTTCGGGCCTGCCGCGAACGAACACATCGCGCCCGATCCGGTCGCGCCCCATCAACCGCGCTGCCGCCTCGCGCATCGCGCCCAGCCGTTGCAACCGCAGTTGCAGGCGCAGCGCGAGTTCTTCGGGCGAAGGGTCTTCCTGCTGATCCTTGGGCAGCAGCATCGCCGACTTCAGGTACGCCAGCCACGCGGCCATCACCAGATAATCGGCGGCCAGTTCCAGCTTCAGCGCCCCGGCACGCTCGATATAGGTGAGATATTGGTCAACCAGCGCAAGGATCGAAATCTGCAGCAGATCGACCTTCTGCCGCCGCGCGAGATCGAGCAGCAGGTCGAGTGGGCCCTCCCAGCCATCAAGTTCCAGATAAAGCGCATCGGCATCGCCGCGCGCGCCCTCGGCTGGCGGAAACATGAAGGGCGCGTCAGGATCGTTCATGCAGGCGTTCCTGCCAGCGCCAGCAGCGCATCGCGCTTGGCGAGGAGTTCGGAGTGCTCGGGCGCGATGGCGGTGGCAATCCGCGTGCCTGCCAGCGCCCGGTCAAGCCGCGCGGTGGTGGCGTCCGGCATGGCGGGCAGCACGTCGCAGATGCCCTGCATGTCGTCCATTTTCGCCCAGCAATTCAGGATGACATCGCACCCGGCTGCATGGGCACGGGCAGCGCGCTGCGGGATCGTGCCGCCCAGCGCCTCCATATCGATATCGTCGGTCAGAAGCAGGCCATCAAAGCCGATCTGCCCGCGAATAATGTCGCGGATCACCGTTTCCGACAGAGTGGCGGGGTTTTCGGCATCCCATTCTGTGAAAACGAGGTGCCCGGTCATGCCGATCAGCGCATGGTTCAGCGTGCGGAACGGGGCGAGATCGGCCTCCAGTTCGTCTGCCGTAGCTGTGACGGTGGGCAGGGCCTTGTGCGTATCCACATCGGTGCGGCCATGGCCCGGCATGTGCTTGACGCAGCCCGTCACCCCGCCCGCCGCCAGCCCTTCCAGCGTGGCACGGCCCAGCGCCGCTACCTGCATCGGATCGCTGCCGAACGCCCGGTCACCGATCACGTCATGCGCGCCCGGCACGCGCAGGTCGAGCGGGGGGTGGTAATCGACCGTGATGCCCATTGCGGCAAGTTCCAGACCCATCGCGGTGGCATTGGCCCGCGCCGCCTCGATCGCGCTGGCGGGGGCGAGCTGGTAAAGCCGGTCAAACACCTCGCCGCACGGGAAAGGCGACCAATGCGGCGGACGCAGGCGGGCAACGCGCCCGCCTTCCTGATCGATCGACACCAGCAAGCGATCGCGCCCGTGAATCTCTCGCAGATCATCGGTCAGGGCGCGCAACTGCTGCGGATCGACGCAGTTGCGCCCGAACAGGATGTAGCCAGCCGGATCGGCCTCGCGGAAGAAAGCGCGCTCGTCAGCGGTGAGCTGCGGGCCGCCGAGGCCGAAGATTGCCGGAATCATGTGCACAGAATCGCAGGCAAGCGGGGCTCACGCAAGGGCAACAGGGTATCAAGGACGGGGAAAAGCCACCCATGCCCTGCCTTTATGCGCCCCGGCCTTACTTGATCTGCCGCCTTTACTTGATCTGACAATCCAGACCGTCACTCTTCAGCGCCGCGCACAGATTTTCCGCTTCGGCGCGGCTGCCGGTAACAGCCTGCAAGCGATAGACCGTGCCGATATCGACCTTGCCTTCGACGATCCGGTATTTGACGCCCGACAGCTTGTCGGTGCGGCGCGACAGATCGCTCCACCCCTGTTCGGCCCGGGCGCGGGTGCCATAGGCGGCCAGCTGCACGCTGGCACCTGGAATGGCGGCTGGCGCGGATGGTGCAGGCGTAGCAGCGCCGGAAGACGCAATCGGGGTCGGCTTGGTGACGGGCGCGGACTGGGTCACCGGCTTTTCGGCCACCACAGCAGGGCGCGTGCCGCCTTCGCCCACGACAGGCGCGACATTCCCGGTGCCGGCGAATTCCTTGCCGCCGGGATCTTCGGGTCGTTCCTTGATCGGGCCGGCTGGCGCTTCGATCACGCTGCCATCGGCCACGGCATCGCCGCCTGCTGCCCTGTTCGAAACGTACCATACGCCGCCAACGACGGCTGCCAGCAACAGCACCAGTCCGGCTGCGAACAGCATGATCTGCCCCGGATCCAATCCGCCTGCGTCATCTTCATCCTCGTCGGATTCAAGCCACGGCAGGTTATCGGTGTTGGCAAGGTCGAGCTCGTCGCCGTGCTCTCCAGTTCCCTCGTCCAGTTCCTCGTATTCGGCATCGATCATGGTGGAACCCCGCAGCCTTTCACAGGCAACTACCCAAAACTACATCGTTTCGACAGCTTCTACGCCAAGCACGCGAAGCCCGTTGCGGATCACTTGCCCGATTGCCGTGCCAAGGAAAAGCCTTGCCGACGTCAGCGCCGCATCCTGTTCCACGATGAACCGCTTTTCAGGGCGGTCGTTACCCAGATTCCAGTAGGAATGGAGGTCAGCCGCCAGATCATAGAGGTAGAAAGCGATCCGGTGCGGTTCGCGCGCGCGCGCAGCGGCTTCGATTTCGCGCGGGAACTGCGCGGCGCGGGCGACCAGCGCCAGCTCTTCGGTGCCGAGCCGGTCAAGCGCCGCATCGGACGGGGCCAGCCCTGCTTCTGCCGCCTTGCGCAGGGTCGAGCGGATCCGTGCATGGGCATATTGCACATAGAACACCGGATTGTCTTTTGACGCTTCGACCACCTTGTCGAAATCGAAGTCCATCTGCGCATCGGGCTTGCGGGTCAGCATGGTGAAGCGCACCACGTCCTTGCCGACCATGTCCACAACGTCCGCCAGCGTAACGAAATTGCCCGACCGCTTGGACATCTTGAACGGCTGACCGCCCTTCAGCAGCTGGACCATTTGCACGAGCTTGACCTCGAACGGCTTCGGCGCCGCGCCGTCGGCGCTGGTCAGCGCGGCCACAGCCGCCTTGATCCGCTTGACCGTACCCGCATGATCCGCGCCCCAGATATCCACCAGCGCATCGGCGCTCTGCGCCTTCTGGAAGTGGTAGGCGAGATCGGCGCCGAAATAGGTCCACGCGCCGTTCGATTTCTTGATCGGGCGATCCTGATCGTCCCCGAATTTGGTCGAGCGGAACAGCGGCAATTGCACCGGCTCCCAATCCTCGGGCGGGGCCTTCCCCTTGGGGGCCTCCAATACGCCATCATAGACGAGATCATGCGCGCGCAGCCACGCCTCGGCGGCATCGACCTTGCCCGATGCCTGCAATTCGGCCTCGGACGAGAACAGATCATGCTTGATGCCAAGCGTGGCGAGATCGTCGCGGATCATGTCCATCATCGCGGCAACAGCGCGGGTGCGGAACAGGATCAGCCAGTCGGCTTCGGGCGCGGCGGCATATGTGCCACCGAATTCGGTGGCAAGCGCCTCGCCCACCGGGACGAGGTAATCGCCGGGATACAGCCCTTCGGGGATGGTGATGCTCTGGCCGAGCGCTTCAAGATAACGCAGGTGCACCGAGCGGGCGAGGACATCGACCTGCGCGCCGGCATCGTTGACGTAATATTCCTTTGTGACCTTGTGGCCCGCGAATTCGAGCAGCCCGGCCAGCGCATCACCCACCACAGCGCCGCGGCAATGGCCCATGTGCATCGGCCCGGTCGGGTTGGCCGAGACATATTCGATGTTCACGCGGGCGCCCTCGCCCGTGCCGGAACGCCCGTAATCGGCACCCAGCGCGGCAATGGCGGCCAGTTCATCCAGCCATGCCGTCGGCGCGAGACGCAGATTGATGAAGCCCGGCCCGGCAATATCGGCGCTGGTAATGGCAGGATATGCGGCGAGCTTGCCCGTGATCGCTTCGGCCAGGCTGCGCGGGTTCATCCCCGCCCCCTTGGCCAGCACCATCGCGGCGTTGGTTGCCAGATCGCCGTGCGCGGCATCACGCGGCGGCTCCAGCGTGACGTTGGCGAAGCTGGTTCTGGCGGGCAGTACGCCGTCTGCCACCAGATCGGTCAGCACGGTTTCGATCAGCGCCGCATAGGCGGCATAAAGGGTCTTGGGTTGGGTCATCGGGTTCTCGTGGCGATGGCGCGGAATATCGCGCGTGCAAGATAGGAAGCGGGGTCCCGGGTCAAGTCCGGAAAGACGAAGGAAACAGGCGGTTACCGGTGCCAAAGGCACCGCAAGGCCGACCGGCCGCCCGCAGGCGCTCCGCAGCGAAGCGGAGGAAACGCGCCGAGGACGAAGGCGCGGAGGCGCCTTCGCAACACATCAACGCGTCACGTTATACGCCAGCTGATCCTCGGTCAGCTGGAAGCCGACCAGCATTTCGAAGCGGGTGCGCGCAATCGCCGCCTTCACTTCGGGATCGGTCAGCGGATCGAGCGCCGCATCGATATCGCCGGCGCGTCGTCGCTTGGTGATCTTCTGGCGGATATCTTCGGGCAAGGAAGCATCGGCGCGGTTGACGAAGCTGCCGACCTTGGCGCTGGCCGTGGCACGTTCCTGCCCGTCAGCAAAAGCCAGCGTCACCTGCCCCACGCGCTTGCTCACCACGGCGCTGCCGCCGCGCATCACGGTGACAAAGTAAGGCAAGGTGACAGTGCGCGCGCCGCTCGTGTCACTGCGGCGGGCGTGCACATCGAAGCTCGCCTCGCTGTAGACCTGTTCTGCGGTATCATTGCAGGTGGCGCGCAGGTTGGTCATCGCCGCGCTGACATCAAGACTGGCCATACTGCGATCCGCCCCGGCGGCAAATGTGGTGACATCGCCCGTATAGTCGGGAATGCCGACCGACGGGCACAAGGACAGCACGCTGACGATGCCAACGCCCTGATCGACCACCAGTTCGCCCTTGTTGCTGCAGGCGGAAAGCGCCGCCACAGTGGCAAGTGCAAGAAAAGCGCGCGCGCGATGCATCATCAAAACGTCCTACATAACCGATCCGTTGCGCGCATAAGGCGCAAGCACGCCCTAGCGAGGACGTGCACAAAGCGCTAGGGGGAGAGATATGAACGCGCCCTTTCCCGCATCGCCCGGTTCCCAAGCCTCTCATGATGCTGCTGTTGCCGAGCGTCCGCCGCTCAACCTGCTGATTGCCGCCCCGCGCGGGTTCTGCGCGGGCGTTGATCGCGCCATCGAGATCGTCGAGAAGGCTCTCGAACGTTATGGCTCGCCGGTTTATGTGCGGCACGAGATCGTCCACAACAAATATGTTGTCGAAGGGCTGAAGGCCAAGGGCGCGATCTTTGTCGAGGAGCTCGATGAAGTGCCCGATGATGCGCCGGTGGTGTTCAGCGCCCACGGTGTGCCCAAGGCGGTGCCGGCCGAGGCGAAGCGGCGCAAGCTGCTCTATGTCGATGCCACCTGCCCGCTGGTCAGCAAGGTGCACCGCCAGGCCGAACGCCAGATCGAAAAGGGCCGCCACATCATCTTCATCGGCCACGAAGGCCACCCTGAAGTGATCGGCACCATGGGTCAGGTCGATCCCGGCCAGATGACGCTGGTCGAAACGATCGAGGATGTCGACAAGCTGCCGTTCGATTCCGACGAGGCGCTGTCCTACCTCACCCAGACCACGCTTTCGGTGGATGACACCCGCGAAGTGATCCAGGCGCTGGAATGGCGTTATCCCAATATCTCCGGCCCGCGCGCAGAAGACATCTGCTATGCCACGTCGAACCGGCAGGCGGCGGTGAAGGAACTGGCGCAGGATTGCGATCTGGTGCTGGTGATCGGTTCGCCCAATTCGTCCAACGCGCTGCGGCTGGTCGAAGTGGCCGAACGGCTCGGCACCCCGTCAAAACTGATCCAGCGTGCCACCGAGATCGATTTTGCCTGGCTTGACGGGGTGGAAACACTCGGCCTCACTGCCGGGGCCTCCGCGCCGGAGATTCTGGTGCGCGAAGTGGTCGAAGCGCTCGGCCAGTATCGCCCGATCCGCGAAAAGACGATCACGGCGGCGGAAGAAAAGATGGTGTTCAAACTGCCGCGCCAGCTGACCGAGTAACCCGGCGGAGCAGGCGCGTGGCGGTTTACACCCATCTGGGGGCCGAAGATCTGGCCCGGCTTATCGCGCGATATGATGTGGGCGAACTTGTTTCGGCCAAAGGCATTGCCGAAGGCGTATCGAACTCCAACTGGCTGGTCGAAACGACGGGCAGCAACAAATCCGGCACCCGTTTCATCCTGACGCTGTATGAACGCCGGATCGATTATGCCGATCTGCCGTATTTCCTCGATCTGCTCGATCACCTCGCGGCCAAGGGCTGCCCGGTGCCGCGCACCATCCATGATCGCAGCGGCGCATCGTGGCGCATGGAACATGGCAAGGCCGCCGCACTGATCGAGTTTCTGCCCGGCGTCTCCCCCAGCCGTGCCTCGCCCGCGCAGGCGCGCGCCGTGGGCGAAGTACTGGCACGGCTTCATCTGGCAGCACTGGATTTCCCAATGCACCGCGCCAATGCGATGGATTTCGCCAATAGTGCAGCGATTCTCGATGCCTGCGGGGCGGAGCGACTGGCGACCATTCACCCTGATCTTCCCGCGATGCTGGATCACGCCCACGCGGCCGCCGCGCTCGATCTGGCGGCCCTGCCGCAATCGCAAACCCACACCGATCTGTTCCCCGATAATGTGCTGATGCTGGGCAACCGGGTGACCGGGCTGATCGATTTCTACTTTGCCTGCACCGGGCCGATGGTGCTCGATCTGGCGGTCACCCACGCGGCATGGTGTTTCGACAGCGCGAACCGGTATCAGAGCGACATCGGCGCAGCGCTGATCGCCGGATATGAAAGCGTCCGCCCGCTGGAGCCTGCCGAACGCGATCTGTTTCCGGATGTGGCCAAGGGCGCGTGCCTCAGGTTCGTCGCCAGCCGCGCCGAAGACTGGCTTGAAACGCCTGACGATGCGCTCGTCACGCGGAAGGATCCGATGCAATTCGTCCAGCGTTGGCACTTCTACGACGAAGCAGGCGCTGCGCTGCTTGCCTGATGCCCCTTTGCCGCTTTAGGGATGGCGGCGATGAAACAGGTCGAAATCTTCACTGATGGCGCGTGCAAGGGCAACCCCGGCCCCGGCGGCTGGGGCGCGTTGCTGCGGATGGGCGCCCACGAAAAGGAAATGTCGGGCGGAGAGCCTGACACCACCAACAACCGCATGGAAATGACCGCTGCGATCAAGGGGCTGAACGCGCTGATCGAACCCTGCGCGGTCGATCTTTATTCCGACAGCAAATATGTGCTCGACGGGATGAACAAGTGGATTCACGGCTGGCAGCGCAATGGCTGGGTCAATGCCAGCAAGAAACCGGTGCGCAATGCCGATCTGTGGCACGATCTGATCGAAGCCGCGCGCCCGCACAAGGTGACCTGGCACTGGGTGAAGGGCCACAACGGCCACCCGGAAAATGAACGGGTCGATGCGCTTGCCAGCGCCGAAGCGGCGCGGATCGCGGCGGGGGGTTAAAGGTCAGAATTTGCGGTATCGGCTTGGCCGAAAACTGCCCCTTTCGTCATTGCGAGCCGCAGGCGAAGCAATCCATGGCCCAAGATTTCCGGGTGTCTCAAGGTTGGTTCATGGATTGCTTCGTCGCCTCCGGCTCCTCGCAATGACGAATCCGGAGGGCGTTTGCTGAAATCAGCTGTTATCTTCGGTCGGCGCATCAGGGCCGTTCTTTTTGATCGAATCGATGGCGTTCTGTGCGCTGGACTTGCTGGAATAGCCCTGGGTCGAGAACATCACTTCCGAATTGTACTTGAACCGCACGCGAAACTCGCCAGCGTTATCCTTGTAGATTTCAAACTTGTGAGCCATCGTTTTTCCTCCCTGCTTATTAAACAAGGTTAGGAAATGGCAGATTGGCCCTGGCTTGGCTAGGCTGATTGCGCCTGGTTTGCGGACTGAAAACGCAGCGGAGTGAACATCGCCGGATCGATCCGTGCCGTCATTGCATCACGCCCCTGCCCCAGCAGTAATTGCGCCCCCAGCCGCGCGGCGGCGGGCGCAGTCTGGATGCCGAAGCCGCCTTGCCCCGCAAACCAGAAGAAACTTTCCGCTTCGGGATCGGCCCCGTAAACCGGCAGGCGATCAGGCGCGAAACTGCGCAGGCCTGCCCAGCGCCGCTCGACCGCTTCGATCCGCCAGTCGGTGACAGCCATGAACCTGTCGATGGCGACGGCGACGTCGATTTCTTCGGGCGCGGCATCGCAGGGGGCCGAAGGGATTTCGTCATGCGGGGATAGCCACAGGCGCCCGGCATCGGGCTTGAAATAGAAGCCGCCATTGATGTCGAGCACCAGCGGCAGATCGGCGGGTGCGTGCGGCGCGACCCGCAGCACGGCGACCGTGCGGCGGAAGGGGTTGATACCGATGGGGCGCACCCCGGCCAGACCGGCAATCTGATCGACCCACGCCCCCGCCGCATTGACGAGCATGGCCGCCCGCCATGTCTCTCCGCGTTCGCTGGTAATCGTCCATGCGCCGCTTTCACGCACGATCCGGGTGATCCGCGCACGGCAGGCGATGGTCACGCCGTGCCGCCGTGCCGCGCCGAGATAATGCTGGTGCAGGCCCGCCACATCAATGTCGGCGCAGGCGGGCTGATGCAGCGCCTCGCTCCATTCGGGCCGGATGTGAGGCACCTTGTCCGCCAGCGCATCAGGGGCAAGCCGCTTCAGCGTCACGCCCGTGGCGGCGAAGGTGGCGACATGGGCATCCATCGCGGCGCGATCCTCGGCCCGCCCCACATAGAGTGCGCCGCGCGGGGTGAGAAAGCCGTGTTCGCCCAGATATGTGCCCGATGCCAAGGTCAGCGGCACCACACCGGGGCCGCCGTAGCATTCCTCCCAGAAGGCAGCGGAACGGCCGGTGGCGTGGTATCCTGGCGCTTCTTCACCTTCCAGCACCAGCACGCTGGCGTGGGGCGCAAGTTCGGCGGCGATGCTCGCGCCTGCCATGCCGGCGCCGATAACTGCAAAATCGTGGATCATGCCGGGGGAACCACCCGGTCAAGAAACTCGGTTATCGCCGCCAGCGCCCGGTCACGCACGGCATCAACCTCGCGCAGGATTTCATGATGCGCTTCGGGGCCAAAGGCGATCATCTCGCCCTTGGGCAGTCGGGCGGCGGCGCGCAGATTGGCGGGGTGACTGACCAGCTTGTCGGCGGAAGTCGACAGGAACAGCACCGGCACCGCCACCCTCTCCAGCGCGCCCGGCGACTCGATCCGCCGCCACGAGGCATAGGCGCGTTCCACCCAGCGCCAGCTGGCCGGCCCCATCACCAGTTCGGGGCGCTGGGTGCGCCACCACACCTCGTCGGCATAGCGATCAGGATCGTGGGTCAGCAGGTGGGCGCGATCTGCCGGAAGCTCGCCCGGCTTTTCGCTCCATTTCCACGCCTGCCGGAATGGATCGCCGACAAGGCACATCAATCGGGCGACCGTCTGGAGCAGCGGCAGCGGCAAGGGCGGGCTGTTCACGCCTGTCATCGGCGCGCTCAGCACCGCAGCATCGGGTTCGATCCGACCGTCCACCAGCGCGCGCAGCACCAGATGTCCGCCCATCGAATGGCCTGCCAACACGTGCGGCCCCGGAGTCGCGGAGGCCCATTCCTGCCAAAACGCAGCCAGATCATCGATCCAGACGCCGAAATCCTCGATATGGCCGGTCACCGCATCCTTGCCCAGCCGCCCGGAGCCCGCCTGCCCGCGCCAGTCTGCCGCCGTCACGCGCCAGCCGGCCCGGTGCCACTGTTCCAGCGTTTCGAGATATTTCTCGTAGAAGTCGCCCCGCCCGGGAAGGAACAGGATCGATCCGCGCGCAGGAACTGCGGCTCCCGCCCAGTCGATCCGGCGGATGCTGTGCCCGTCCCCTGCCTGCCAGCGGCTTTCTTGCGCATGGGCCGGAATGGCCCTGCGATCGATCGCGGCGCTCTGATCAACGTCGAGAATGGCAAGCCTCCGATCGTGGTTACTATTTGGTAAGCCATAGCCTGTAGCAATGTCCCAATGAAGGATCGCCCGTGCATCGTCGCACGGCAACTTCGGGGGCATTATGTCGATGAGTCTCATTTCCTACGGTCTGCTGATCGCCTTGGCAATTGCGCTGGTCGTGGCCGCTTTAACCGATATCCAGCGGCGCCAGATCGATAACTGGCTGAACGGCGCGATTGCGCTGGGTGCGCCGGTGTTCTGGTGGGCCAGCGGGTTGTCGCTGTGGCCCGATGTCGCGCTGCAACTGGGCGTAGCGCTTGTCGCCTTCGCGCTGCTGGCGGGTCTGTTCGCGCTCAAGATGATGGGCGGCGGCGATGTGAAGCTGCTGACCGCGCTCGCCCTGTGGGTGCGGTGGGACGATTTCATGCAGCTGCTGCTGGTCATGGCGATCGCAGGCGGCGTGCTGACCGTGCTGATGCTCTTATGGCACACCGCACGCCGTCAGAAAGAACGCCTGGCCATTCCCTATGGCGTTGCCATCGCATTTGGCGGGCTGTTCGTGCTCGCACCCAAAATCATGCCGGGCGCTGCCCAGTACGCAATGCAGGCCGCGTGAACCCGATTTTAACCAGTCGGGGCTTACGCATCGCAACCATACCTGCCCGCTAACCAAACCTAGGGCGATTACGAGGGGGCTTTTTCAGCCATGGATAGGAAGAAACTGGTTCTGCTGCTCGGCGCGCTGATCATCGCGATCGGGACTGCCTTTGCCGCAAGGAGCATCTTCGCCGGAGGCGCTGCACCTGATGCAACCGCCGCCGCTCAACCCACTGGCCCTCGTGTGCTGGTCGCCAAGCGGGCCTTGACCTCTGGCACGATCATCACCGCCGATGCGCTGGGCTTCCAGCCCTGGCCCAAGGAGCTGGTGCAGGACGCCTACTTCATTGACGGCGAAGCCGACATGAACAAGCTGATCGGCACCGTGGTACGGTATCAGATCACGGCGGGCGAGCCGGTCACACAAGGCTCGCTGGTCGCGCCGGGTGATCGCGGCTTCCTTGCTGCGGCGCTTGGCCCGGGCATGCGCGCCGTGACGGTGCCGGTGTCGGCCATGACCGGCGTTGCCGGGTTCATCTTCCCCGGCGACCGCGTCGATCTGGTGTTGACCCAGCAGGTCAGCAGCCAGGGCGACGAGGCCCCACTGAAGACGGCCGAAACAGTGCTGCGCAACCTGCGCGTGCTCGCCACCGATCAAAGCACCGAACAGACCACCGATGAAAACGGCAAGACCGTGGTGACCGAATTCCGCACCGTCACGCTCGAAGTGACACCCAAGATCGCGGAAAAGGTTGCCGTGGCGCAAACCGTCGGCACGCTCAGCCTGGCGCTGCGTTCGCTGGCCGACAACCCGGCCGATCTGGAACGGGCAATTGCCTCTGGCGATATCACCCTGCCTGCCAACGCCACGCCCGAACAGGAAGAAAAGTTCCTGAAGGCGGCGATGTCACGCCCGATCGACAAGGGTGCCAGCTTTGTCACCGGCGGCGATGTCTCGCGCTTCCAGCGCACGACCATGCCGAGCAAGTCGCAATCGTCGAACGCTGCGCCGCAGTACAGCCCGCAGCCGTCCAATAGCGGCCCAGCGGCCAGCAATGCTGCCCCTGTCTACACCGGTCCGAGCGTGCGGGTGACCCGTGGCAAGGAAACCACCGACACTCCGGTGAGCGGCAAGGCCAACAGCAGCACCGTCATCAGCGGCAAGACCAGCAGCATGCGCAGCCAGGGCGCCGGCTTCCCTCCCACCGGCACCATCGTGTCGACGAATTGAGGGGCATCAGATCATGAAGACCTTTTTCCCGAATGATCCGCTTTTGACCAAGGCGGCCAGTGGCAAACCCAGGGGGGGCCAACCGATGACTCGCATGTTCAAGACCCGGCTTATGGTGGCTGCCCTTGCGGCAGTGCCGATGGCAGCAATGCCGGCCACCACCGCGATTGCCCAGGTTGTGGCTCGCCCCTCGCAGGAAATCGTCCTGTCGATCGGCAAGGGCGAACTGATCACCCTGCCCGGCATCATGGCCGACGTGTTCGTCGCCAATGACGAGATCGCCGATGTGCAGGTGAAATCGCAGCGCCAGTTGTATGTGTTCGGCAAGGCAGGCGGGGAAACCACCGTCTATGCCAGCAACGAACGCGGCGATGTAATCTTTTCGGCCAATATCCGCGTCGGTTCCAACATCGGCAGCGTCGATCAGATGCTGACCTTGGCGATGCCTGATGCCAAGGTGAATGTGTCCACCATGGGCACCAACACCGTGCTGCTGACCGGCACCGTTGCCGCGCCCGATGATGCTGCCGAGGCTCAACGGCTGGTTCAGGCCTTCCTTGGCGAAGAAGCCAATGTGATCAGCCGCCTGAAGACCGCGACCCCGCTGCAGGTCAACCTGCACGTGAAGATCGCCGAAGTGAATCGCAGCCTTCTGCGTGAAATCGGCGGCAATCTCGCGACCGCAGACGGTAGCAGCGGTTTCCGCTTCGGCGTCGGCAGTGGCCGCCGTTTGGGCCAGGAAGGCGGTTTCAACTGGGGTGGTCCGCTGGGCGTCGGTCAGAACGCCGGCGGTGTAAGCACGACCCGTCCGATCCTGGGTGCCAACGGGCTTCCCCTGTTCGACCCATCGACGGGCGCCCCGCTTCTCCAGACGATCACCGGTCCGGGCGTCGATTCCCAGGGCGGGACAACACTCTCGGGTCTCGGTCGCCTGTTCGGCATGAACATGCTCGGCGCTCTCGACCTGTCGGAACGCATCGGTCTGGTCACGACCCTGACCGAACCCAACCTGACCGCGCTTTCGGGTGAAACCGCCACGTTCCTTGCGGGCGGCGAATTCCCGATCCCGATTGCACAGGGCCTGGGCCAGGTGACTGTCCAGTTCCGCCAGTTCGGTGTCAGCCTTGCCTACACCCCGACGGTGCTGGCCAATGGCCGGATCTCGATGCGCGTGCGCCCCGAGGTGTCCGAGCTTTCCACACAGGGTTCGATCGAGCTGAACGGCTTTCAGGTACCTTCGCTGACAACGCGCCGGACGGAAACCACGATCGAGCTCGGCTCCGGCCAGAGCTTCATGATTGCCGGCCTGATGAGCGCCAATTCGCAGCAGCTGATCGACAAGGCTCCGGGTGTTGGCGACATACCGATCCTGGGTAACCTGTTCCGCAGCCGCGAGTTCCGCAAGGGCGAAACCGAGTTGGTGATCATCGTCACCCCCTATCTGGTCAAGCCGGTGGACGCGAAGGACATCAAACTGCCGACCGATGGCTACCGTGTAGCCAACGAGCTAGAACAGTTCCTGGGCTACCAGAACAATGCCGGTGTTTCGGGCCAACAGCGTCCCGGCCCGGTGGCGGCCGAGCCCGATGCGCCCAATCCGAAGGTGAGCGAGGCCGATCCGGCCGCGATCATCCCGACGCAGCAGGAAAAGCCGCGCCGCGCCGACAAGAAAACCCGCAAGCCAGAGCGCGAGGCCAATGCAGCGGCCCCCGGCTTCAGCCTCTAACGTGAGAAAGGTGAAAACGATGCCTGTAGCACGATACAATTCGCTGGCCCGCCCTGCCCTGTCCCGGATGCCCGCCCTTGCTCTTGCCCTGTCGCTAGGCCTCGGTCTGGCCGGCTGCGGCGGGATGCCCACCAACACCTCGCTTTACAGCACCAAACAACCGGTGGTGGAACGCACCAACTTCACGCTGGATGTGAACACCTCCAACGCGGGGCTGCCGATTTCGGAACAGCAGCGGCTGAACGGCTGGTTCGAAACCATGGACCTGCAATACGGTGATCGCATCGCCATCGATAACCCCGGACAGAACCCGGCGGTGACCAATGCGATCCGCGATCTGGCCGGACGATATGGGCTGATGATCAGCGATACCGCACCTGTGACTGGCGGCTTCATCGAACCGGGCCAGGCCCGCGTGGTGATTACCCGTTCCACCGCTTCGGTGCCGGGTTGCCCCGACTGGTCGGCCAAGTCCGACATGAACTACACCAACGGCACCAGCCCCGGTTACGGCTGCGCCGTGAACAGCAATCTGGCTGCCATGATCGCCGATCCGCAGGATCTGCTGGAAGGAAAGAAGGGCGCGAGCGAAACCGTCATCGCGACTTCGAACAAGGCGATTTCGACCTATCGTGACACGGCACCGACCGGCGCAGGCGGCCTTCAGGACGCTTCGACCGGCAGTGGCGGCTCTGGCGGCGGAGGAGGTAACTAAGCCATGAATGCTCCCTGGAAATCCGGCTTGCCCGGCAATCGCGATCCGTTCGCGGCCTATATCTGCGATGACAATGCGCTGGACGTGATCCGTCCGGTGGTGATCGAACTGGGCTGGCAGCCGGAAAAGTGCAACAAGGGCGGCCTGCGCAACGCGGTGCAATCGCTTTCGGTCAGCGCTTCCCCGGCGATCCTGCTGGTTGACCTTTCGGAAAGCGGCGATCCGCTGAACGACATCAACGCGCTGGCCGAAGTGTGCGAACCCGGCACGGTGGTGATCGCCGTCGGCCAAGTCAATGATGTGCGCCTGTACCGCGATCTGCTGTCCAGCGGCATCCATGATTACCTGCTCAAGCCGCTTTCGGCGCAGCAGGTGCATGATGCGCTCAACCAGGCGCTGGCCGTATTCATGTCGCCCAAATCGGGTGATGGCGATGCGTCCAAGCGGCACATCTCCACCGCAGTGGTCGGCACCCGCGGCGGCGTGGGTGCTTCGACGCTGGCGACATCGCTCGCGTGGCTGTTCGCCGAACAGCACAAGGCACCCACCGCGCTGCTCGATCTCGATGTGCATTTCGGCACCGGCGCGCTGGCTCTCGATCTGGAGCCGGGCCGCGGCCTGACCGACGCGATCGAGAACCCCAGCCGCATCGATCCGCTGTTCATCGAACGCGCGATGGTGCGGGCCGGTGATCACCTGTCGATCCTTTCGGCGGAAGCGCCGATCAACCAGCCGCTGATGACCGATGGCGCAGCCTTCGTGCAGCTGGAGGACGAATTCCGTCAGGCGTTCGAAATGACGGTGATCGATCTGCCACGCAACATGCTGATCAACTTCCCGCAGCTGCTGGCTGACGTGAATCTGGTGGTGCTGACCTGCGAGCTGACGCTGGCTTCGGCCCGCGACACGATCCGCATCCTTTCCTGGCTCAAGACCAATGCCAGCCACGCCCATCCGATGGTGGTGGCGAACAAGGTGCAGCCCAGCCTCGCGGAAATCAGCAAGGCCGATTTCGAAGCCTCGATCGAACGCAGGGTCGATTTCGTCGTGCCTTACGACATCAAGGCAGCATCGAACGCGGCCAAGCTGGGTCAGGTCTTCGTCGATGCCAACCGTTCGAGCAAGGCCACCGCAGCGATCCGCCAGATTGCCGAACGGGTGATGGGTGTCAGCCCGGATGACCTTGGGTCGATCGGCGATGAAAAGAAGTCGCTGCTTGGTGGGTTCGATCTCAAGTCCTTGCTGGCCAAGAAGCCCAAGGCCGAAGCCGTCGTCAGCGAATAAGCCTGCACCTTCGCAGCGCCGCATTGCACCGCAGGTGTAGTTCGGCGCTGCGGCGGGCAGCACCGGAACCAATCCGCCGCAAACCGGCGGGACAAGGCAGGACGCACAGATATGGACTTTTTCCAAACCCTGCTGATCACGCTGGTGATTTTCACCGTGCTGGTCGTCGCCTATCTGCTGGTTTCCGGCTCGGGAGCGGGCAAGGCGCAAAAGCGCCGTGTGGAAGCCCTGCGTTACCGCCACTCCGAAAGCCTGGATGCAAAGGTCGATGCGCAATTCAAGCGCGCCATCGCCGCCCGCAAGCCCAAGGCCTACAAGGTCAAAGGCGCAGGTTCGCGCACCGAAGCACTTGCCGCGCGGCTTGACCGCACCGGCAAGTCGTGGACGGTCAGCCAGTACCTCTACACCACCATCGGTCTGGTGATGGGCATCGCGGTGGTGATCTTCGTGCTCAGCCGCACTCCGCTGCTTTCGCTTGGCGTCGGGCTGGTGATCGGCTGCGGCCTGCCGCATCTGGTCGTCAACTACCTGATCAACAAGCGCACCAATGCCTTCGTTAACAAGTTTCCCGACGGCATCGAATTGCTGGTGCGCGGACTGCGTTCGGGCTTGCCGGTCACTGAAACGCTGGGCATCGTCGCCGCCGAAGTGCCAGGGCCTGTGGGCTACGAGTTCAAGAGCGTGATCGATCGCATCAAGGTCGGCAAGACCATGGAAGACGCGCTGCAGGACACGGCCGACCGGCTGGCAATTTCGGATTTCAACTTCTTCACGATCACGCTGGCGATCCAGCGCGAAACCGGCGGCAACCTTGCCGAAACCCTGTCGAACCTTGCCGACGTGCTGCGCAAGCGCGCCCAGATGAAGCTCAAAATCCGCGCGATGAGCTCGGAATCCAAGGCTTCGGCTTACATCGTAGGTTCGCTGCCATTCCTGGTCGGCGGGATGATCATGTACATCAACCCCGAATACATGTCCGGCTTCTTCACCGATGATCGGCTGATCGTGGCCGGCCTGGGGGGTGCGATGTGGATGAGCATCGGCGTGTTCATCATGGCCAAGATGGTCAACTTCGAAATCTGACAGGCGGGGCAACAGACCATGATGAACCAACCCAATGGCCCGGTGCTGCTCGGCTTCGACGTTCTCCTCGTCGGAACTGTGCTGGCTGCGGTTGCCGCCTTTGCGGTGATGCTGGCGATTTACGCCGCAGTCACTATCCGTGATCCGATGGCCAAACGCGTCAAAGCGCTTGAAGCGCGGCGCGAACAGCTGAAGGCCGGGATCGTCGTTGCCGGATCGAAAAAACGCACCAGTCTGGTTCGCCGCACCGACACGACCGACAGGGTCAAGGGCCAGCTTGACCGGTTCAACGTGCTCCAAGAAAGCCAGATCGCGCAGATCCAGCAGAAGATGGCCTATGCCGGTTTCCGCAACAAGGAACTGGCGGTGCTGATCATCGGTGCCCGCGCCATCCTGCCGATTGTGCTGGGCGGCCTTGCCGCGATCATGATCTACTGGCTGGACATGTGGCCCGACTGGGGCCCGATGAAGCGCGTCATGGCGTTCTCCGCCGCCGTGCTGGTGGGCTACAAGGGCCCGGAAACCTACATCAGCAATCTGGCAACCAAGCGGACCAAGGAAATCCAGAAAGGTCTGCCTGATGCGCTCGATCTGCTGGTCATCTGCGCGGAAGCTGGCCTGACAGTCGACGCCGCGTTCAACCGCGTCGCCAAGGAGCTGGGCCGCGCCTATCCCGAACTGGGCGAGGAATTCCAGCTGACCGCAATCGAACTGTCATTCCTCAATGAACGCAAGATGGCATTCAACAACTTCGCCTATCGCGTCAATCTGGAGGCCGTGAAAGGCGTGGTGACCACCATGATCCAGACCGAGCGGTACGGCACCCCGCTGGCGAGCGCCCTGCGCGTGCTGTCAGCCGAATTCCGCAACGAACGCATGATGCGCGCCGAAGAAAAGGCCGCGCGCCTGCCCGCAATCATGACGATCCCGCTGATCGTGTTCATTCTGCCGACGCTCTTCGTCATCATTCTTGGCCCGGCAGCCTGCGCGATCTCGGACAACTTCGTCAACGCGCCGAAATAGCATCACGGGGATTGGGCCGGACGGGGTTAATACCCTGCGCCGGCCCGCTCTTCTTATTCCAACCTATTCGGGCTGTGCCCCGCATTGGCGCGCGAGCAGCATGGCACGCTGGCGCAGGCCTGCCAGCAGACGGCGCAACGCCTCTTCCTCCCCCGGAGCAAGCCCGTCGAGCAATTCATGCTCGGTTGCGCGGGCCAGCGGCATGACTTCGGCATGGATTCTGCGGCCTTCGACGGTCAGTTCCAATAGGTGCGAACGACCATCGCCGGGATTGGGTACCCGCCCCACCAACCCGCGTTCTTCCAGCACCTTGACCGCGCGGTTGACAGCCACCTTGTCCATCACAGTCGCCGCCGTCAGACCCCGCTGGGTTATGCTGCCCCCGTCGCCCAGCACCGCCATGATCCGCCATTCGGTAACCTTCAGGCCGAACCGCTTGCGATACCGCTCCGCAATCAGCCCGCTGACCGCGTTGGAGGCCACCGAAAGCTGATAGGGCAGGAAGCCTGCAAGCTGGCCCGTGCCTTCATTTATAAAAGTGTCATCATTCATAGGGGCGCGCGTCCCACCACGGGTAGAAATCGGGCATGTCAGCGCTGACCTTGCCGGGATACATGGGTTTGCGCTTTTCAAGGAAGCTGGCGATGCCTTCCTTGGCGTCGGCCCCGCGCGAGAGGCGGTAGATTGCGCGGCTATCGATCTTGTGCGCTTCCATCGGGTGATCGGTGCTCATCAGGCGCCACATCATCGCTCGGGTCATGGCGACGGAGATGGCAGAGGTGTTGTCGGCGATCTCGCGCGCCAGAGACTGCGCCTCATGGAGCAGGTCTTCAGGAGCGTGGATCGACCGAACGAGGCCCCCTGCCTTGGCCTCCTCGGCATCGAAGATGCGGCCGGTGTAGCACCATTCGAGCGCCTGCTGGATGCCGACAATGCGCGGCAGGAACCAGCTCGACGCCGCTTCGGGCACGATCCCGCGCCGGGCGAACACAAAGCCGTAACGCGCCGTGGCGCTGGCAAGGCGGATATCCATCGCCAGCTGCATCGTCGCGCCAACACCCACCGCCACACCATTGCAGGCGGAAATCAGCGGCTTTTTGCTTTCGAACAGCCGCAGCGTCAGCAATCCGCCGCCATCGCGCACGCGGGGATCGGACAGATCATCGACCTGTGTGGGATCGGAGAATACATGCCCTCCCCCTTCCGGTGTCAGATCGGCGCCTGCGCAAAAGGCGCGTTCGCCCGCGCCAGTGAAGATTACGGCGCGCACCGCATCATCGGCATCGATATCGTCCATCGCGGCGATGATCTCCTCCCCCATGGTGCGGGTGTAGGCGTTCATCTTGTCCGGGCGGTTCAGGGTGATGGTGGCGATGCCATCGGCCTTGGTGACGATGATCTGGGTAAAGGTGGTCATGCAAAATCCCTCTCTCGGTGCGGCGCCTGTGATGCCATGCTGCGGCCAAAAGAAAACCCCCGCAAAAGCGAGGGTCTTCCTTTGGGCTATCCTGACCGGGTCCAGGCCGGGCCAGACCCGGCCTAGACCCCCCTTAGGTCGCTCTAGACCCCTTCTTGCCTCACCTTGCCGCAATGTTTCACGTGAAACATCGGGCGTTCTGGTTCAGCGCGGGGCCATCCGTATGCCGCCATCCAGACGCACGTCCTCGCCATTGAAATAGCCGGTTTCGATCATGGTCATGGCGAGCTTGGCATATTCCACCGGCATACCCAGACGCTTGGGGAACGGCACAGAAGCCGCCAGCGCATCGCGTACGTTCTGGGGCGCTGCGGCGAGCAGCGGGGTGTCGAAAATGCCCGGCAGGATCGTGTTGACGCGGATGCCTTCGTTCATCAGGTCACGCGCGATGGGCAGGGTCATCCCGATCACGCCAGCCTTCGATGCCGAATAGGCCGCCTGACCGATCTGGCCATCCTCGCCCGCCACCGAAGCGGTGTTGACGATTGCCCCGCGCTCGCCATTTTCGTCGATCGGATCGAGGCTCATCATCCCCGCAGCCGATTTGGCGATGCAGCGGAAGGTGCCGATCAGGTTGACCTGAATGACGAAATCGAACGCGCTGACGGGGAAGTGCTTGATCGAGCCATCTTCCTTGGAACGGCTGGCGGTCTTGATCGCGTTGCCGATCCCGGCGCAGTTCACAAGGATCCGTTCTTGCCCGTGGGCGGCACGCGCCTTGGCGAAACCAGCATCAACGTCTTCATCGCTGGTCACATTGACCTTGCAGAACACGCCGCCGATTTCGGCCGCAAGCGCTTCGCCCTTTTCCTCGTTCATGTCGAAGATCGCGACCTTGGCGCCCTTGGCCGCCAGCGCGCGCGCGGTGGCCGCGCCGAGGCCCGAAGCACCGCCGGTCACGACGGCAGGGGTATTGGTTGAAACTTCCATCTGAGATTTCCTTTTACCGTTCGCCCTGAGCTTGTCGAAGGGCTGCACTTTCTTCTGTCCCGCGTCCTTTCAGGAAGGACTGTGCTTCGACAAGCTCAGCACGAACGGGGTTGGTTGTTGAACTCAAAGCGCCTCGATAATCGTGACGTTGGCGACACCGCCGCCTTCGCACATGGTCTGCAAACCATATTTCTTGCCGTTGCGCTTCAAGGCGTGAACCAGCGTCGCCATCAGCTTGGTGCCCGAGGCGCCAAGCGGGTGGCCCAGCGCAATCGCACCGCCATGGATGTTGAGCCGCTCAGGGTCAGCCCCGGTGTGCTTCAGCCAGGCCAGCGGCACCGAAGCGAAGGCTTCGTTGACTTCGAACAGGTCGATATCGTCGATCGTCAGCCCGGCGCGCTGCAAGGCGCGGTCGGTCGCGAACAGCGGTTCTTCGAGCATGATCACCGGATCGCCTGCGGTAACGGTAAGGTTGTGGATGCGCGCCAGCGGGGTCAGGCCATAGCGCTTCAGCGCCGCCTCGCTCACCACCAGCACCGCCGAGGAACCATCGCAGATCTGGCTGGACGACGCCGCCGTCAACGCACCGTCGGGCGAAAGCAGTTTGACCCCGGCAATGCCTTCCAGCGTCGCATCGAAGCGGATGCCTTCATCCACGGTATGCATCGCCTGACCTTCGGGTGTTTCGATGGCAACCGGCACAATCTCGCGCCCGAAAGCATCAGCCTTGGTCGCGGCGATCGCCTTCTGGTGGCTGGCATAGGCGAACCGGTCGAGATCATCTTTGGTGAAGCCGTGCTTCTTGACGATCATCTCGGCGCCCATGAACTGGCTGAAATTGATGCCGGGGAACTTCGCTTCGATACCGTCGGCCTTGGCATAAAGGCCTTCTTTCATGTGCAGCGTGACGTTCGACCCCATCGGCACGCGGGTCATGCTTTCCACGCCGCTGGCGATCACGACGTCTTGCGTGCCGCTCATCACGGCCTGGGCTGCGAACTGGATCGCCTGCTGGCTGGAGCCGCACTGACGGTCAATCGTCACCGCCGGGGTCGATTGCGGCAGCAGCTTGGACGCAAGCACGCCCATCCGCCCCACCTGCAATGCCTGCTCCCCTGCCTGACTGACACAGCCGGTAATCACATCGTCAATCGCCGCAGGATCGATCCCGCTGCGTTCGACAATCGCATCGAGCGACTGCGCCAGAAGGTCAACCGGGTGCACTCCGGCCAGACGTCCGCCGCGGCGGCCGCCAGCGGTACGCACGGCTTCAACGATATAGGCAGTGGTCATATCTCTCTCCCTTCGCAGGCCCCTTCACCGGGCCGGGCGCGTGGCGGCGCAATCAGTTTCGCTTCGCCACCCGCTTATGGCACCCGCCTATTGGAGCAAGGGGGTCAAATCAAGCGAGCAAAATGGATGGTAACAATGTGACCGGGTGCTTGCCATGCACGCTGCACAGTGGCAGCAGTCCGCCGTGCCTATGCGAACATTGTTTGAACTCAACCCGGCGCTTGACCGCGCAGGCCTTGCAGCACGATTTGCCGCCACCGGCCGCGTGCAGGTGCGAGATGTCCTCACCCCGCAAAGCGCGCGTGAATTGCTGATGGTGCTGGCCAAAGGCACCGCGTGGGGCATGGCGGTGGGTGCTGGCGATGCCCCGCCGCGCAGCTTTCGCGCCGCCGAAACGCGTGATCCGCAAGCCCAGCAGGCCTTGCAGCAAGCCGCCCGCAATGCCGAAGAACACAGTGCCCGCGGCGAATATGGCTTCCGCTTCGCGCATTACCCGATCCTGACTGCGGTACAGGAAGGCTGGGACCCGGGCGGACCGCACGAGGTGCTGCTTGAACACCTCAACGCGCCCGATTTCATGAACTTTGCACGCGAAGTCACAGGGCTGCCCGGTCTGCACAAGGCCGATGGGCAAAGCACCCTGTACGCGCCCGGCCATTATCTGGGCCGCCACATCGACAGCCACGTGGCCGAAGGCTGGGAAGTCGCCTACGTCCTCAATCTGGCGCGGGAAGACTGGCATCCCGATTGGGGCGGCTATCTTCTGTTCCTTGATGATGATGGCGATGTGGTGGAAGGTTTCCGGCCCCGCTTCAACGCTCTCAACCTGTTCCGCGTGCCTCAGCCACATCTCGTCAGCTATGTCCCGCCTTTCGCGCCATTGGGCAGGATGGCTGTGACCGGCTGGCTGCGCAGCGGATGAACACCAAACCGGCCTCCTCAGCTGCCGAAGCGTTGGTCAAGATGCGCATGGCGCTGCATTCGGGCGATATGGCAGGCGCACGCGCCCTTGCCGAAACTGCGCGGCGGGCGTTCCCGGATGATGCACCTCTGGCCGATGCGGCAGGCGATCTGGCGATGAAGGCAGGCGATGCTACCGCCGCCGATGCGCATTTCGCAGCTGCCTGCGCCGCCGCGCCGGCCGTGAACGACTACGCCGTCAATCACGCCATCGCTTTGCAACAGCTTGGCCGCCATGATCGCGCCATTGCGGCGCTGGCCCGGTATGAGGCCGCTGGCCGCCGCGATGCCCGCCATGCCAGCGTGCGCGCCATGTCAGAACGTGCGCTGGGCCGCCCGGCCGAAGCCGCAAGCTGGTATGATATCGCACTGGGGATTGAACCGAACCGCCCCCGCGCACTCCACGGCCGCGCACGGCTGGCGCTGGAACGCGGCGAGACCGATGCGGTGCAAAAGTTCAACCGAGCACTGGCGGCGAGCCCCGGCGATCCCGAATTGTGGCTGGGCAAGGCACAGGCGCTGGAAGTGGCGGGCGATGTTGGCGGCGCGCGGGCCATTGCTGAACAGATCATAGGCCAGTTGCCCGGCTTTCTCGCCGCACTGACTTTCCTGTCCGGCTTGCGGCTTGCAGCGGGAGAGGCCGATTTCACCGCGCCGTTTCGCACAGCCGCACAGCGCATGCCGCAGGATGCAGCCATCGCAGCCACCCATATCGAAACGCTTGCCGGGCTCGACTTCGCCGCAGAAGCTGCCGAAGTCGCAGCCGAGGCACGCCGCCGTTTT
This sequence comes from Porphyrobacter sp. AAP60, assembly GCF_001296025.1. Taxonomy (GTDB): domain Bacteria; phylum Pseudomonadota; class Alphaproteobacteria; order Sphingomonadales; family Sphingomonadaceae; genus Erythrobacter. The sequence continues at coordinate 160,046 of NZ_LJHV01000023.1, forward strand.
CCGGGCGAAGCCCATTTCGCACTGCTTGAGGCGATTCACGCAGGCTCTGCGGGAGACTTCAATCGCGCGGAGGCTATCTTCGCCTCCCTCACGGATGAACGCCCGCTGCGCTTTCTCCATGAGGCACGGCATCGGTTGCGGGTGCGCGATCCCGCTGCGGCTGAACGCTTGCTAGGGCGTGCGCTGGAACCCGATCCATGGGATATTTCGGCCTGGGCACTGCGCGGTATTGCGTGGCGGCTTGCAGACGATCCCCGTGCCGAATGGCTGCACGGTCAGCCCGGCCTGGTGCAATTGCGCCCGTTGGAGGCCGATGGGGGCCTGTTGGATGATGCCATTGCCGAATTGAGAAAGCTGCACGCCGCGTCATCGATGCCCCTTGGCCAATCGCTGCGGGGCGGCACGCAAACCCGCGGCATCCTGTTTCACCGGACCGAACCGGTGCTGGCAAGACTGCACGATGCAATCCGCGCGACGCTGGAAAGCTACCGCAGTGCGCTTTCCCCGCAAGACGACGCGCACCCGCTGCTGCGCCACCGCGATGCTGCCTGGCAGTTGCTGGGATCATGGTCGGTGCGGTTAACCGGCGGGGACGATGGTGCGGGCGATTACCACACCGCGCATATCCACCCGCAAGGGATCGTCTCCTCGGCGCTGTATCTAGTCGTGCCTGATGCTGCCCGGGACGAGGACGCCAGGAATGGTTGGCTGGAGATCGGACGCCCGCCACCCGATCTCGGACTTGATCTTGCACCTTTGCGCGTCATTGCGCCGCAGGAAGCGCATCTCGCGCTGTTCCCATCAACCCTTTATCACGGCACAACGCGGTTCGGTGCGGCAGGCTCTGCCGCAGCGGAACGAATGACCGTCGCCTTTGATGTCGTGACTGCCCCAGGAGCCCGAACATGAACGACGCCGTAGCATGGAGCGATTTCTGGGCTGCCAATACCGGGGCGGGCGGCGGCGGATGTCTGCCGCAACGCTGGGCCGCGATCGAGGACGCACAACGTTCGGCATGGGGCGGCTTTATCGCTAACCTGCCTCAGGCTGCCCGGGTGCTGGATCTTGCCACCGGGGACGGACGTGTGCTGGGCTGGATGCGGACCGAGCGTGATGATCTGGCGCTCATTGGGGTCGACCTTGCCCCTACCCTTCCCGCATCCCCGCAGGGCACAGAGACGCGCGGCGGAATACCGATGGAGGATCTGCCGTTCGACGCAGACGAATTTGGCGCAGTCGTCAGCCAGTTCGGCTTTGAGTACGGCGATGTGGCCAAGACTCCCGCAGAAATTGCCCGCGTGCTGGCTCCCGGCGGCACAGTGGGCCTGATGGTGCATCGCGGTGACGGGCCGATCCTTGAACATAATCTCTCCCGTCAGGCTGGCATCGACTGGGTGCTGGCTGAGCAGCGGCTCGGCACGATCATGGTCACAGCGCTGGAATCCCCGCAAGGTGGCCCACAGGTCGCTGCGCAAGTGGCGGCAGCGATCAGTATGCTGGGTGCCGACAAATTTGGCGAGGCCAGTCCCGCCTGGGAAATCCCCGAAGCGATGCGCCGGGCGGTTTTGATGGGGGCGGATAGCGGCCTGCCGTCAATCATTGCCACCCTTCACGAGATTGAGGCGCGTGCGCAGAACGAGATCGGGCGGATCAACTCGCTCGCCCGCGCTTGCGCGGTCGCCGATCAGCGCGATGCCATCACTTCTGGGTTCAGTGCGCAGGGGCTGCAGCTACGCTCGGAAAATCAGGTTGCCGAGCCGTCTGGTCGGGCGATTGCCTCCTTCCTGACATTCTCCTGAATTTCCTGCCCTTCGCCGTAGGCGGCGGGTCGCTGGCGCCAGTTTATACGCAGACACGAAAAAAGGCGGCGGACCGAAGTCCGCCGCCCTTCTTTTCGGCTTTCGCCCGTTTGTCTTCTTAGAACGAGAAGGCAACCGATGCGAAGAAGTCGCGACCCAGCACGTCATAAACGCTCGGGTAGGTGTTGCCCTGTTCCTGGTTATCGCCAAGCAGCAGGCTGTTCGGACGGTTGGTGACCGTCACACCGTTGAAGGTCGGCGTCCCGGGCAGGGTGTCGAAGATGTTGTTCACACCGATCGAGAAGGTCACGTTCTCCGTCGCTTCAAAAGCGAAGGTCAGATCGAACAGGTCATATGCGCCGATCCGCTCGATGCCGTTGAAGTCGGCAAAGTTGGTATCATCATCGGCATCATCAACCGCCGACAGGTGGCGCCAACGCACGCTGGTGGTCAGCGGGCCGTCGATCATGGTCAGGCGCGAAGCCCACTTGAACGACGAGATCGGCTGACCGCAGTTGCCGCCAAAGCGTCCGGCGCACTCGTCAACATCAGGCAGACCCACCACGGGGGTGAAGTCGTACTTGTCGGTCCAGGTGCCGTTGAAGTTCAGGTCGAACCGCGACGAACCCGTATCGGTCAGCAGCGAGAACGGCAGGCTGCCACGATAGTTGACCTGAAGGTCGACACCCGAAGTTGCGAGGTTCGCAGCGTTGATGCCACCGATCAGCGGGGGGTTGCCCACGTCGATCCGGCCATCGGCATCGCGAATGCCCACAAACGGCTGACAAAGCGGGCTGTTTACGTCCTGAGCCGTGCCGTAGCACAGGTTCAGAAGGCCCTGCAGACCACCACCAGCGATGGTGATGAAGTCTTCTACTTCAATGTTGTAGTAGTCAGCGGTGATTGTCAGACCCGACAGGAAAGACGGCTGCAGAACAACGCCAGCGGTCCAGCTGGTCGAGGTTTCTTCGCCAAGATCGGGGTTGCCGCCGAACAGTGCAGGGATCTGCGCGTTAAGCTGCACGGCCTGACCGCCGCCGATGTTGCCTGCCGGAACGCCGGTAGCAATACAGGTCGCTGCGGCACCAGGATTGGCAGCGATGAAGTCTGCGCTTGCGCAGGGATCAACAGCGCCCGGGAAGCCGATGGCCTGACCACCAAACAGTTCCTGCACGTTGGGTGCACGAACCGCACGCTGGTACTGACCGCGGAACATCACGTCTTCGAACGGACGGAACTGCACGCCGCCGGCATAGGTCCAGACGCCGCCGACATTCTCGAGCGAGTAGTCGGAATAACGTGCTGCACCGTTGACCGTCAGGCTCAGACCACTTTCGGTTTCGATGATCGGGACGATAACTTCAGCGAAGAGTTCCTTGACGTTGTAAGCGCCTTCGGTGGCTTCACCAGCGTTGAAGCCGACGACATCGCCCGACGACAGCGCCGTATCGGGGATGAACTGGGCGGCAACGCGGCGATATTCGGTACCAACGGCGAAGCCGATGTCATCACCGCCAAAACCGAGGTTGCCGAGGAAGCCATTGATGCTTGCTGCAGCAACTTCAACGGTCGAGATATCGCCATTCTGCGCCTGGATGCTGATCTGCTGGACCATTTCCGGCGTCAGTGTGTCGGGGCCGAAGATGTTGATCGCAGGATCGGTGCCATCAAGACCGCGGTTGAACGCCGAGCGCGAGATATTCCCCGACTGCACGTTCGCATTGCGGGTGCGGGCATAGGAATAATAGGCATCGTAGTTGATGTTGTCGGTGATCGCACCGGTAACACCAGCCAGAACACGGAACGCGTTACGCTCATCGAGCGAGTTACGCGGGCCAGTCTCGGTGGTCCGGCGCAAAACGTTTGCGCGGATAACACCAGGCGTGAACAGCGCGGGAAGGCCGTTGGCCACGCGCTGTGCATCAGCGGCCTGCTGGTTGGCATCGAGCTGGTTGAAGGCAGCCAGAGCAGCCGGATCGAGGAACTGCGATACTGCCGCAATGTTCACATTGGTGGTGCCGGTGATTGGCGTTGCCGCCAGTTCCTGAGCGACGCGGTTGTTGACGTAGGTCACTTCGGTGTAGGCGCGGTGCCCATCGGTGAACTCATAATCAGCATAACCGCCGAACAGGTAACGTTCCTGCGGGATCTGCAGGTAGTTCACCGGAGCGTAGTTGTAAGTATCGCCAGCCGTCGGGGTCGCGGTGCCCGGAGCACGGAACAGGCCGTCACGAAGGACGCTGCCGGTCGCCAGGTTGGCGAAGTTCTGCGGGTTGTCTGCGAAGGTGCCGGGGTTGGCGACGATTGCCACGTTGGCCGGAGCCAGAATACGTGCAACCGGAAGTGCGCCCGAACCAAAGGCCTGCAGCTGCGCGCCCTGGGTTTCACCGCCCAGTGCAACTGCCGAGAAGCCGCGATCGCCCTGGAACACGGATTCACGGTTGAAGTATTCACCATAGACGGTGGCGCTACCGCGGCCATCATCAAAGCTGGTGCCGATTGCGCCATAGAGCTGATAGCGGGCGCCATCGCCGCGCTCGGTCAGCGAGTACTGGCCGCCCATTTCGAGGCCTTCGACCTTCTTGAGCTTGAAGTTCACAACGCCGCCAAGAGCGTCCGAACCGTAAACTGCCGATGCACCACCGGTCACGACGTCAACCGATTCAAGCAGGAAGCTCGGGATGGTGTTGAGATCGACGACCTGGTTGGTGTCGAACGACACCCAGCGGCGGCCATTGACCAGCACCAGCGTACGGGTCGAGCCGAGGCCACGCAGGTTGAGCGTGACAGCACCAGTGCCGGGGTTGTTCGAGAACGCGGTGGTGCCCGGAATAACCTGCGGCAGGGTGTTCAGCACGTTTTCAACGTTAACCGCACCCGACAGAGAAAATTCCTCGGCGCCGACGACGGCGACGGGAGCGGCGGTTTCGACGTTGCGCTGCTGAATGCGCGAGCCGGTGACGACGATGAAGTTGTCTTCACGTGTCTCTGCGGCGACTTCGGCCCCAGCGTCCTGTGCATAGGCGGGCGATGCGATAACGGCACCGGCCATGATCGTCCCTGCGAGGAGCGATGCCTTGTTGAAGCGGTTCATTTTATTCCCCTTGATGCACGTGTCGCCATTACGGCGCACGTTATCCAAAAGTCACGAGCGGGTTGCCCGGATGTTGCGCCATTAGGTCATTCGACTCACCATCTGCAATCTGCGAGCGATTTGACCAGGACAGTTCACTGGCAACTGTTGCAATCACGCTACAGTTATGTGGCGGAGAGGCTTCCTCTGGGAATTGTTTGGCTTTATTGATCCCGCATACAGGGCGCAGCCGCGCTCCAGACCTATGGACAGTACCCCCACGAGGAGAGCCGCAGATGACCCGCCCGCACCTTTTGATCCGGATTATCGGGCCGTGCACCGCTGCTGCGGCCTTTGTTGCAGCCACGCTACCTGTCGCGGCACTGGCACAGGATGCCCCGCCTGCCGCATCTGAGGATTATATCGAAGCGCTCAAAACATGCCGCTCCATTGGCGATCCGGGTGAGCGGCTTGCATGCTATGACGCAAAGGCCGGGGCAATTGTGGCAGCCCGCGATGCAGGGGATGTGCGGATCGTCGACCGCGAAGACCTGCGGCAGACCAGGCGGCAATTGTTCGGCTTTACGGTGCCCGAAATCGAAATCCTGAAAGGCGATGATCGGGACAAGGAAACCAGCGAGCGGTTTGAGACCACGATCACGAGCGCACGCCAGCTTAGCGGCAAGGTTTGGCGCTTCACCACTGCAGAGGGTGCGATCTGGGAAATCAACAATGCCCCGGCCCGGCTTGCGCCGATCAAAGGCGGCGAGGCCGTAGAGTTCAAGAAGGCGTCGCTCGGCTTCTTCTTCATCCGCATCAACGGGCAAATGGGGGTAAAGGGCAAGCGTATTCAGTAGGCCAATTTGTTATGTGAAACAAAAAGAGCCCGGTCAGCAATGACCGGGCTCTTTTTGTTTGTGCAGGCTGTAGCGGTCAGAGCCCGCCCGGCCCGCAATCATTGGCGAGGTAATCCAGCATCTTGGTGTAAAGCTGCTGCTGGTGCGTGTACATCAGCGTGTTCGAAAAGTGATCGGCGCCGTCGAGTGTGATGAACTCACCTTCCTTGCCGGTTTTTTCGAAGGCCTTCTTGTAGTCGGTGAAGTGATAATACAGCACGCGCCGGTCGACGTCACCGTGGATCATCAGCAACGGTATGTTGACCTTGCTCACTTCATCGACCGGATTCACTCCGAAGGCGGTGTCCAGCCAATACTTATCAACCGCGCTGTCACGCCCGCGGCCCCATACCAGCTTTAGCTTCGGCCAGTTTGAAACCGCCGCACCGGCAATCGTGCATTGATAGATGTTTTGCTCGCGGCTCGCTGCAACGAGCGCCGCGTAGCCTCCATACGACCAGCCGAACATCGCGATGCGATCAGGATCGACAAGTCCCTGATTGATCAGATGAAGTGCGCCGTCATCCTTATCATCCTGCATTGCCTTGCCGTATTCGCCGAAGCCGGCAAGGAAATGCTCGCGCCCCCAGCCGACACTGACGCGATACTGCGGCTGAAGCACCATGTAGCCCTGATTGGCAAGAAGTTGGGCCCACTCGTCGTAACTGACGACTTCGTTCACCATCGGCCCGCCGTGCGGCATGACGATGAGGGGGAACGGGCCTGTGCCGTTGGGTTTGGTAAGGTATGCCGGGATCGTTCGTCCGTCGCGCGCCTTGTATCGAATATACTCGACATCGGAGAGCGCTTCCGGACTGACCAACGGGTTCCGGCTGCCGAGTTTGGCAAGTTTGCCATCCTTGACCAGCCAGAATGAACCCGGATCGCGAGGGCCGCGATTGGTCACGATCATCGACTGGCCATCGATCGAACGGCTCGAGATGCTGAGCTGATGGGCGTGAGGGATCTGCTGCTCAAGCGCCTCGTACAGCGCCTTTTCTTCCTGGTCGAACCAGTGTCTTTCCATTTTTGCACCGGAATAGATCGCTGCGACCATCCTGTCGTTGCCAGGGACTGAATGCGTCTGGATGCCCATGACATCCGCATCTTTGTCTTGGAAAATCTTTTTGCCAAGCGTGCCTGAATTGAAGTCGAATTCGAACAACGCGGCCTTGTCCTCCCCTTCGGCCCAATTGATGAAGTAACCAAGATTGGGGTTTTCAGGGTCGAGGCCGGCCAGACCGGGAAGACCAGTGTAGACAGTTGCAACGTTGTTCACATCGTTGAGGTCAAATTCGAGGAATTGCGACCAGGAACCGTCTCCCGGCTTGCGGTAGTAGAATTGCAGCTTGTTCGTTGCCGGATCGATGCTCTGAGTAAAGCGCGGGTTGCCTTCATTGTCGAAGGTCGCCTGGGGATACTTGGTCGAACCGCGCAGCACCAGCGTTCGCGCGCCTGTCTCAAGGTTGAACCGGTAGTACGACCGCGGGCGGAACCGGGCGAAGGGATCGCTGCCTGTGGAGTCGCCGACCGCAGTTCCGGTCGAAACGAGGATCTCATTCGGCTCCTTTGGCAAGGTGTTGACCAAGCCGAAATTGCCATCAACCCGGCTGAACTTGTTCTCGTTAAGATCGTAGAAGAACGAAGCGTATTCCCGCACATCCTCTTCCTGGCCTTTGACCGTCTTGCGGACCACCTGCCATGCGGTCCCGTAAATCTTCGTCCCGCTCACCCAGGTTGCTGTGACGATCTCCATGGGATCAGCGTTGAGCCGCCGCAAAGGCTTAGAAAGATCATCAGCGCTATAGATCTCGAGAAGGTAGTCGCCTTCGCGACTTTCGACCTTGTGGACTAGCACGTTTTTACCGTCCGGCGACAACTGCACCTGACTAACAACATCACGCAACGCCCACACCTCGATCGGAACGTTGCCTTGCGCCTGCGTCGGGACGGGGGCGGCAGTGGCAAGGCCGAGTGCAGAGACTCCGACCAATGCGGCGGTGAGCGAGACCTTGAGAAGTTTCATCGGCGTGGTTTTCCTGAAACTGAAGTTTGAACATAGTGATCGATGGTTGGAAAAGAACCTGATCGCTGTGAGGCAGTAAACGAAAAATGCGGCCCCTCGGCAAGTACCGAGAGGCCGCATCTCTAATTCAAATCAGGACATTCGTCAGAAGCGATAAAGCACCTGGCCGAAGAATTCACGGCCGTTGAGATCATAGCCGTTCCCGATCGGGGTGTTGGATATCTGAAGGATGCCGGCACGTGAAGAAACCTGCGGCGGCGCTTCGTCAAAGAGGTTCCGAACGCCGAGGATCAAGCGCAGATCACCATTATCCCAGCGCACCGAAGTGGTGTGCTCGAAATATTCGTCCGCGGTGCCAACCGGCCGGCAGAACACCCCGTCACCCGGAACGACGCCATTGGGCGAGCCGTTGCCAAGACAGGTCGGCGAGAATTGACCTTCCGGTCCGCCACTGAACGCATCGCCAAACCCGATGCGATCGCGCCAGCCCACACCATCCGAGTCCGAATTCCCGATCGCGTCGATATAACGCACCTGATAGGTGAACAGGAAATCTTTCCACCGCGCCCCGAAGGTCGCAAGACCAGTCCACTCAGGGAAACCGAAGCGGTCGGTGAAGTTCGTCGTCACGAAGGTGTCGACGCCTGTCCGCTGGACGTTGGACCGTTCGATCAGGTGGTTGGCCTGCAAGTTAAGCGACAGATCGATGGTCTCGCTGCCAAGATTCAGCGGATAGCCAAAGCTGGAGTTGAGATCGATCCCGCGCACCGATTCCTGGTCACGATTGAGGAAGCCGGCTTGCACACCGCTGATCAGCGAACGATCGCTCGCATCGATCTCGATACGATCGCAGAATTCGCTGCGAGCAGAATCTTCCCGCAGGTAACAGTCATTGATGATGAACTGCCCCGAAGGCTCGATGATCGCGCCCTTGATCTTGATGTCGTAGTAGTTGAAGTTGAAACCGAAGCGGAAGCCGCTGGCCCAATCTTCCTCGAACGCGAAACCTGCTGTGATCGACCGCGAAGTTTCAGCTTCGATGTCGAGCGAACCGCCCTGGGTAATCTCGCCGCTCACCGATGAGATGGTGTTGAGATTCTCGGAGTCGATACCCACGCGGGTCGGATCGCGACCTTCGCGGGTGCAGTTGTCGATGATGAAGGTTTCACGCTGATCGAGCGTCCCATCATAGGCCCCGCTGACAAATGCAGCATCTGGAACGGCGCACGGATCGAACAGGGTCGTGAAACCGGACTGGCCACGCAGGAAGTTCTCGCGCAGGTTTGGCGCACGGAACGATGTGCCATAGCTGAACTTCAGCAGCAGCGGGGCCACGGGACGCCAGCCGCCCTTGAGCGAGAAGGTACCGTTGGTGCCGTAGAACTCTTCGTCGGTAAGACGGCCCGAGACGTTGACAGTCAACTCTTCGACCATCGTTTTGCCTGCCATAAGCGGGACGTCGACTTCGCCGAACAGTTCGCGGATCCACTTGGAGCCGCTAGCGCCGCCATCAGCGAAGAAGCCGAAAAGCAGGCCGTTCGAGGCAAGGAAGCTCGGCTGAGAGTCGATCTTGTCCTCGCGCCATTCACCACCGAACGACACCCCTACGGGGCCCGCAGGCAGTTCAAAGAGGTCGCCGGTGACATAGCCCGACAACATCTTCTGCTCGTAAATCGTGTTGAAGCTGCGGTTATCGAAGAGGTAATCGCGCTCAGCCTGGCTGGCGAAGTCGCCCACGGCACCCGAAAGCACGCTTGGAGCAAAGAGATTGACCGGCACACAGCCGTCAGCAAGGCCCGGTGCGGCAGCACTGGGATTGGCAAGGCCAGCCACGTTGCACTCACCGATGTAGAGCGGATCACCGAAGAAGATATCGATGGCATCGTTGTAGTCGTCCGCAATGCCGTCACCGTCATTGTCGAATACACCGTCGCCGTCAAAATCCGCGGTCGGGTCGATACCGAGCGAGAGCGCCAGACGATCCTCGCGGATACCGAAGCGCGAGGACTTGCCTTGCGACCGCGAGTAGGTGCCAGCGACTTCGAACGTCCACGAAGAGCCGATGAAGGGAAGGTCGCCGCGCACACCGAGAACGCCGCGGTACTGTTCCTGCACGACTTCGAAGTTGTTACGGTCACCACGGATCGAGACGATCGGCAGCGTCGGCACCGGAATGCCAACCGACAATGCGGGCGGCACGCCATTGGTCAGTCCCTGGAGCGCGTTGTCAACCGAACGACAATCAACCCCGTTGGCGTTGGTCACGAAGTTGCAGGGATTGAAGGGGTTTGCTGCCGGAACCGACGGGAAAATCTGCGGCAGACCCGCGCCCGTGTTCTTGATTTCCGCACGAGTGTAGGCTGCCTCGAAGAAGGGTGTGATGTTGCCAGCGCCCGGGAAGGTGTACTCCCCGTAGGCAAAAACGTTGACCAGCTCTTGCCCCGAAACGATGGTGCGGTCGAGTTCTTCCGGGCTCGCATTGGTGTTGACGTTCTGGAAATCCACGTCCCGGATGCCGTCGCCGTTGATGTCGAGCTCTCGTCCGAAGGCGTTGGTGTTTTCCGCGAAATTGAACGGACGACCGGTGCGAGGATCGATCGGGAAGTTGGCAATATTGCCGTTGGCAGGGAAGTATACCGAACCGAAGCGGGCGTAGGGCTGGAAGATACGGCCACCGATCCCGGTGACGGTGCACTCACTTTCCGAAACACCGATGGTATTGTTCGAACGCGAACGAACCACCGCGTTGTCAGAGATGCCAAGACGATAGATGTTACCATCCGCATCTTCTTCAAGATTGGTCGTACAACCGCGCAGGAAGTCGCGATCGCGCAGCTTCCACTCCTCGCGCACCTGATATTCGGCACCGATGCCGAAGACCCCGCGATCGAAGTTCTTACCCCATGCAGCAGAGATGGTGTAGTCTTCACCCTCACCTTGCGGGTTGATGTCACCAACGCCCTGGATTTCAAGCCCGTTGAAATCCTTGCGCAAAATAACGTTGACCACGCCAGCGACCGCGTCAGAACCATAGATCGACGAAGCACCGTCGGTCAGGATTTCGAAGCGGTCAACCAGAGTGCCCGGAATGAGATTGATCGACGGGCTCGTTGGCGCACCCTCCGCACCCGACGGCGACAGGCGCCGTCCGTTGACGAGAAGGAGCGTGCGGCTCGGATCAAGGCCTCGCAGGTTAATCGTTTGCGCACCCGGGCCGTTATCAAGCACAAAGCCATTGAAAGTAGCATCGATCTGCGTACCGGCAGCAGCAGCCGAACGCTGCAGGATCTGCGCCGGGTCGAACGCGCCGACAGCCTGCTGATTTTCGGTGGTAAGCACCTGAAGCGGCGAAATCGAACTGTAAGTGTCGCGCACGATGCGCGAACCAGTCACCGTGATGTTGCCACCATCAGTGCGGCTCGGGGCGGCAGTGGTAACGTCAGCCTGTTCTTCTTCATCCTGTGCCGGCTCGTCAGCATCCTGCGCATAAACAGGGCCAGCGACGACGAACGCAATCGCGGAAGCGGAAAAGGCGAGCGCCTTGATCGAATTACTGTGAAATTTCTTCATGATCACTCCAGTTGCCCAAACCGGAGACATCAAGGCAACCGCACCCGCCCCACAAAATTGCCCCATGTGGAAGGCGAACGCATCAATGGTTACCCAATTCAGTCCCCGCAGTGACTGTTTTGTGCAATAGCGAAAGTTTGATGTCAAAGCGCCCCGCCGTAGCGCCGAACTTTTCCGGGTGGTGTTGCGTTAATCCCACATTCAGGCTCAGACGACGACAAATGACGCAACTTTGTTACTTCTTGCCTTTGCAGATACGAAATCAGAGGGTGGCCTGCACGCAACAAATCGCTGAGCTGTCCGAATTGAACGCAGTAAGGTTACATTCTTGCGTGGCCGCAATGACCGGATCGCGGCGTGCAAATCAGCGAATCGCCATCGTCAATTGACCATCGCCCTCGTCAATCGCAAGCGTACTGCCATCGGGTAGCTTGCCCTCCAGCAGCATCTCGGCGAGCGGATCCTGCAGATACCGCTGCACCGCGCGCTTCAGCGGCCTTGCGCCGTAAACGGGATCATAGCCGACGCGGCCCAGCCAGCGCAGAGCCGCTTCGGTCAGATCGATGGTGATCTTACGATCGGCGAGCAGCTTCTGCACCCGCTTCACCTGAATCTCTACGATCGGGGCCATGTGTTCCTGCGCAAGGCGGTGAAACAGGATGATCTCGTCCAGCCGGTTCAGGAACTCGGGCCGGAAATGCCCGCGCACCACGTCCATTACGTCCTTCTCGACCGTTGCGGGTTCCGCCCCGTCGGGCAGGTTGGCGAGATACTGGCTACCGAGGTTGCTGGTCAGGATGATCAGCGTGTTGCTGAAATCCACAACGCGGCCCTGCCCATCGGTCAGGCGGCCATCATCGAGCACCTGCAACAGCACATTGAATACATCGGAGTGGGCCTTCTCGACCTCGTCGAACAGCACCACCTGGTACGGGCGGCGGCGCACGGCTTCGGTCAGCACCCCACCTTCTTCATAGCCGACATAGCCCGGAGGCGCGCCGATCAGGCGGGCGACAGCGTGCTTTTCCATGAACTCGCTCATGTCAATGCGCACCATCGCGCTATCATCATCGAACAGGAACCCGGCCAGAGCCTTGGTCAGTTCGGTCTTGCCAACGCCCGTGGGGCCGAGGAACAGAAAGCTGCCGAGCGGGCGGCCGGGATCCTGCAGTCCGGCGCGCGCGCGGCGAACCGCCTTCGATACCGCTTCGATTGCCTGCGATTGGCCGATCACCCGCTTGCCGAGGATCGCTTCCATCTGGAGCAGTTTTTCGCGCTCGCCCGCCATCATCTTGTCGATCGGGATACCGGTCCAGCGGCTGACGATGCTGGCAATGTCCTCCTCGGTCACTTCCTCGCGCAGCATCGCATTTTCGGACAATGCCTGGGCATCGGCGAGCTTCTTTTCCAGTTCAGGAATCCGCCCGTAGGAAAGTTCGCCCGCCTTCGCGAGATCGCCGGTGCGCTGGGCCTGTTCGAGCTCCAGCCGGGCGGCGTCGAGTTGTTCCTTGATGCGGCTTTCCGCTTCAATCTTGTCGCGCTCGTTCTGCCAGCGCGTGGTGAGTTCGGCCGATTGCTGTTCGAGGTTAGCCAGTTCCTCGCGCAGGGCGACGAGCCGATCCTTGGAGTTCTGGTCCGTTTCCTTGCCCAGGGCGGATTCCTCGATCTTCAGCTGGATGATCCGCCGGTCGAGCGCCTCGATTTCCTCGGGCTTGCTTTCCACTTCCATGCGGATGCGGGACGCTGCCTCGTCCATCAGGTCGATCGCCTTGTCGGGGAGGAAGCGGTTCTGGATGTAGCGGTCGGACAGCTTCGCCGCGGCGACGATCGCGCCGTCGGTTATGCGCACGCCGTGGTGGAGTTCATACTTGTCCTTGATCCCGCGCAGGATCGAGATGGTGTCCTCAACAGTCGGTTCGGCAATGAACACCGGCTGGAAGCGGCGCTGGAGCGCGGGGTCTTTTTCGACATACTTCTGATATTCGTCGAGCGTGGTCGCGCCGATGCAGTGCAATTCACCGCGGGAAAGCGCCGGTTTCAGCAAGTTAGAGGCATCCATCGAGCCTTCCGATGCGCCCGCCCCGATCAGGGTGTGCATCTCGTCGATGAACAGGATGATCTGGCCATCGGCGTTCTTGACCTCATCGAGCACCGATTTCAGGCGTTCTTCGAACTCGCCGCGATACTTCGCGCCTGCGATGAGCGCGCCCATGTCGAGGCTCATCAGGGTGCGGCCCTTGAGGCTATCGGGCACGTCGCCGTTGGCAATGCGCAGCGCAAGCCCTTCAGCAATAGCGGTTTTTCCGGTACCCGGTTCGCCGATCAGCGCCGGATTGTTCTTTGTACGCCGTGCAAGAATCTGGATCGTGCGGCGGATTTCCTCGTCGCGGCCGATCACCGGATCGAGTTTGCCGTCGCGTGCTGCCTGCGTCAGATCGCGGGCGAATTTCTGCATCGCATCATAGGTGTTTTCGGCGCTGGCGCTGTCCGCCCGCTTGCCGCCGCGTAGCGCTTCTATCGCCGCATTCAGCGATTGAGGGGTGATGCTGGCCGCCTTCAAGGCCTCGCCTGCGGCGGTCTGGGACAGGGCAAGCGCGACCAAAAGGCGCTCTACCGTCACGTAGGAATCGCCCGCCTTGTCAGCAATCTGTTCGGCAGAATCGAGCACCCGCACCGCGTCATTATCCAGCCCCGGGGTCGCCTGCGCGCCGCTGCCGGTGACCGCCGGAATCTTCGCGAGCCCCGCATCGACTGCGGCCACCGCCAGCGCAGGCTGGCCGCCCGCGCGTTGCACCAAGCCGGCGGCCATGCCTTCGCTATCTTCCAACAGCGCTTTCAGCAGGTGCAGCGGGGTGATGCGCTGGTGGTTTAGGCGGATGGCGACGGTTTGCGCGGCCTGCAGGAAGCCCTTTGCCCGGTCGGTGAACTTTTCGAGATTCATGATCGTCTAACCCCTCCAAAGGTTACCGCGCCGAGATAGTGTTGCACATTGGCAACACAAGCCCCTGCGGCACGAAAAAGCAGCGCATAGGTGTATTAGTCAAGTAAGTGGGTTCGTTCGAAGCGCAAGGCAAGAGGGCCTATGCCTGCGCCAGCAACCTTGACCTCCCCCCATGTCCAAGCGATGGAGCACCACGCGATTTGGGAGAGAAATCCGCATGAAATGGTTGAAGGGCGGCCTGATTGCAGTTGTCGCCGTGCTGGTCTTGACCTTTGCAGCGCTGGCCACGTGGGAGCCCTTCTTTGCCAGCGCGGCCAAAGCACCCGCGACGCGAACCTACTCCTCCGAAATTGCCCGCGATAACTTTGGCGTGCCGCGCATTACCGGCAAGACCGATGCCGACACCGCCTTCGGGGTGGCTATCGCCCATGCCGAAGATGATTTCTTCACGCTTCAGGACGTGGTCGCGATGAGCCGCGGGCGTTACGGCGCGATCGCAGGCGAAGAAGGCGCGAAGATCGATTATGCCTACCATCTGATCGACGCACGCGGCACGGCAGAGCGGGAATATCCCAAACTGCCCGCCGATACCCGCGCTCTGTTCGAAGCCTATGCTGCCGGCCTGAACCAGTATGCCGAACAGCATCCGGGCGAAGTGAAGCTCGCCAACCTGTTCCCCCTCAACGGCATGGACGTGGCGGCCGGTTTTGCCCTGCGCCAACCCTTCTTCTTCGGCCTTGACGGCGTTATCGGGCCATTGGTGGCAGGCGAAGACCTGCGCCGCGAACACGGGCCGGACATCCCCGGCTTTCCGCGGCCACCACTGCCAGGTGCCGAACCTGCCGCGGTCGCCGCGCCGGACCAGGCGCGCACGCTCGTGCTTCCCATCGGCGAAGATGCCGAACACCTCGGCTCCAATGCCTTCGCTGTCAGCCCGAAGAAATCGGGCGGGCCGACCACGCTGATTTCGAACTCGCACCAGCCCCTGCGCGGCGGTGTCGCGTGGTATGAACTTGTGGTCGAAAGCGGCGAAGGCTGGCATTTCGCGGGCGCGAACTTCCCCGGATCGCCCTTCCCGTTCCTTGGCCATAATGAACATCTCGGCTGGACAAATACGGTCAACACGCCTGACATGATCGACATCTACCAACTGGAACTCGACGAGGCCGGCACCCGCTACAAGCTGGACGGCGAGTGGCGGGAACTGGAAAGCAAATGGGTGACGTTGCCGGTGAAAGTCGGTCCGGTGGTGCTGCCAATCCGCCGCGAAGTGCTGCGTTCCGTTCACGGGCCGGTTATCCGCAACGAAAAAGGCGCCTTCGCCATCCGCTACGGCGGCATTGGTGAACTGCAACAGCTCGATGCCTATTACCGCATCAACAAGGCGACCACGTTTGCCGAATGGGAGGCACAGATTGCAAGGCTGGCGATCCCTTCGACCAACTTCATCTACGCCGACAAGACCGGCACCATCGCCTATGTCTACAATGCCGCAATCCCGAACAGACCCGAGGGTATCGAGGCCGACTGGCGCAATGTGCTTCCCGGCAATCGCAGTGACCTGATCTGGCAGGGCGCGGTCGATTATGCCGCGTTGCCCAAAATCGTAAACCCGGCGAGCGGGTGGCTGTACAATTCCAACAACGAACCCTTCACGGCTGCTGGCGCGGGGAGCGATCTTTCGCCTGACGCGTTCTCTCCGGTCATGGGTATCGAGCGCAAACAGACCAACCGTTCATGGCGCGCCTACAAGCTGCTGTCCGAAGCCAGCGTTTTAGACCGGGCAACGCTGGAGGCGATCAAGTACGACACCGGCTATGAACGTCAGGGTTATGTTGCGCGGCTGTTCGACGGGATGGCAGAGGTGAAGGCTGACGGAAAACTGGCCGAAGCGCGCGACCTGATGCTGTCATGGGACTTCACCGCCGATGGCAAGGGCAGCGCCGATGCCCTCGCTCTGCTGATGATCCGTGACTTCATGTCCGCCGATTACAACCAGAAACCCTTCCCCGATGTTGCGGAAAAGCTGCAAGCTGCCGCTGACCATCTCACCACCCATTTCGGCCGGCTCGATCCGCCCATGTCCGATCTGCTGCGGCTGCGGCAGGGCGATCTTGATCTGCCGTTGGACGGCGGTTCGGACACTCTGCGCGCTTCGACCACCTGGGATGTTGCCGAAGACGGGCGGCTCAGCCTGAAACATGGTGACAGCTTCATCATGTGGATCGAATGGATGCCGGGCGAGCGGGTATCGTCGCGCTCGATCCAGCCCTTTGGCGCGGCCACCACCCGGCCGCAGAGTCCGCATTACACCGACCAGATGAAGCTGTTCGTCGATCACAAGCTGAAGCCGGTGCATTTCTGGCGCGATGATCTGCTGGCGAATGCCAGCAGCCGGCGCGTGGTGACCAACAGGGTGGACTCTGCGCGCTAACCACTCCAATTTCCGATGACTTTTCTTCCAATGGAGCTTTCGTTCATGACATCTCGTTTTGCAGCCGCCAGCCTTTCGGCGCTCGCCTTTGCGCTTGCCGTGCCTTTTGCTCCCGCGCTGGCCGATAATCACGCCGCCACCGCCGCGCCGCAGGCGACTGCCGATCTGCCCGCACTGGTTGCGCAGGTGCAGATCCCTTACGAAGAGTTTCAGCTCGACAACGGCCTGACCGTGATCGTGCACGAAGACCGCAAGGCGCCCGTTGTCGGCGTTGCCGTGTGGTACAATGTCGGCTCGAAGGACGAGCCCAAGGGCCAGACCGGCTTTGCCCACCTGTTCGAACATCTGATGTTCAACGGATCGGAAAACGCGCCCGATGACTATTTCCAGTACCTCGCCGAAATGGGTGCCACCGATTACAACGGCACCACCAATTTCGACCGCACCAATTATTTCCAGACCGTGCCCCGCCCCGCGCTGGAACGCGCGCTGTGGCTGGAAAGCGACCGCATGGGCTACCTGCTTGGCGCGGTGACGCAGGAGAAGCTCGATAACCAGCGCGGCGTGGTGCAGAACGAAAAGCGTCAGGGCGATAACCAGCCCGGCGGTCTGGTGTTCTACGAACTGCTGGCAACCATGTTCCCCGAAGGCCACCCCTATCACCACTCGGTGATCGGCTCGATGGCCGATCTTGATGCGGCATCGATGGACGATGTGCGCAAGTGGTTCACTGACAAGTACGGCCCCAACAATGCCACGCTGGTGATGGCAGGCGATATCTCGGCCGCCGAAGCGCGCGTGCTGGCGGAAAAGTATTTCGGCCCCATCGCGCGCGGCCCCGTCAACACTCCCGCCGCTGCCGACGTGCCGATGCTGGCACAGGACGTGCGCAAGGTGATGAAGGATCAGGTCGCCGCGACCAATGTCACCCGTTACTGGCCGGGGCCGGGGATCACCGATGCCGATCTGACCGCGCTCAATGTCGGAGCCGCGATCCTTGGCGGTCTGGCCTCGAGCCGCCTCGATGAAGTGCTGGTGCGCGATGAGCAGCTGGCGGTTGGCGTTTCGGCGAGCAGCAGCAACTTCCAGCGGGTCGGCCTGCTTTCGGTCAGCGCGACCGCCAAGCCGGGCGTGGATCTCGCAGTGCTCGAAGCGCGGCTGGACGAACTGGTGGCCAAGTTTATCGCAGAAGGCCCGACCGAGGACGAAGTGCGCCGCGCCGCCACCAGCAGCCTTGCGCGTACCGTGCGCGGGCTGGAACAGGTCGGCGGGTTTGGCGGCAAGGCCGTGACGCTCGCCAATGGCGAAGTGCTGGCGGGCGATGCTTCGTTCTATGCCACCCAGCTCGAACGGCTGGCCAAAGTCACCCCGGCCGATGTCAAGGACGCGATGGCGCGCTGGATGACCCGCCCTGCCTTCACGCTGGTGCTGGAGCCGGGCGAGCGCGATGGCTCATATGAGGAAGCAGCATCGGTCGGCGGTGATGCCAACGCCAGCGAGCGCGATCGCGAGGCCGAAACGCTGACCGTGACGCTGGAACGGCCCAAGCCGGCAATCGACACCACCGCGGAACTCGATTTCCCCGATGTCGAACGCGCCACTCTGAAGAACGGCATGAAGGTTACCTATGCCCGCCGCACTGCGGTTCCGGCGACGTATGTGACGATGAGCTTCAATGCTGGCGGCGCGGCCGATCCGGCGGGCAAGGCCGGGCTTCAGGACATGACCATGAACCTGTTCACTGAAGGCACCGCCAGTCTGACAGGACAGCAGATTGCCGAAGCGAGCGAACGGCTGGGTGTCAGCATCAATTCCGGCGGAAGCGATGACCGGTCGAGCTTCACCATGTCGGCACTGACCGCCAACCTTGCGCCCAGTCTTGATCTGATGCGCCAGATCATGCGCGAACCGGCGTTCAACCCCGCCGATCTGGAGCGCGTGCGCACCCAGACCGTTACCGGCATCCGCCAGTCGATGAAATCGCCGCAGGGCATCGCCCAGCGGACGCTGGCGCCCGAATTGTTCGGTGCGCAGAGCGCCTATGGCGGGGTCAATACGGTCGAAAGCGTCAGCAGCATCACCCGCGAAGATCTGGTTGCCTTCAAGGACAGCTGGATCCGTCCGGACAATGGCGAAGTCTTCGTGATTTCCGATCGTCCGCTGACCGAGATCGTAACCGCTCTCAACGCCAGTTTCGGTGACTGGAAAGCACCCGCTGCCGCCAAGGGCACCAAGCAGGTTACTGCGACACAGGCAGGCGCGGGCAACCGCATCATCCTCGTGAACCGCCCCAACTCGCCGCAAAGTTTCATCATCGGCGCGCAGGTCACGCCGCTGGATGCGGGCGATCCGGGCTTCATCGCCTTCAACAGCGCCAACAATTCGCTGGGCGGCAACTTCCTCGCTCGTCTCAACATGAACCTGCGCGAGACTAAGGGCTGGAGCTATGGCGTGCGCGGCGGCACGCAGGCGCGTGAAAACGCGGTGGTCTATGCCATTTCGGGTGGGGTGCAGGCTGACCGCACCGGGGATTCGCTGGCCGAAATGCTGCGCGAGACCAAGGAATTCCTGACCGAAAAGGGCGTGACCGCAGCAGAACTGGATCGCAGCATTGCCTCTTCGGTCGGCGCGCTGCCCGGCCAGTTCGAAACCTCGCCCGCCGTGCTTGGTGCGATGCAGGGCAATGCCCTGTTCGGCCGGCCCGACAACTATCAGGAAACCCTGGCCAGCATCTACCGCGCGCAGACCACCGAAAGCCTTGATGCTGCAGCGCGCGCGGCGATCGATGCGGATAAATTCGTCTGGGTGGTGGTTGGCGATGCCAGCAAGGTACGCGCCCAGCTCGAACCGCTCGGCCTGCCGATCGAACAGCGCGAAATGGAAGGCGAGTAACCGGATGGCAGCGCGCTTCGGCCCAAATCCGGTTGAAGCGCGCTGACATTGGTGTAAGTAACGCAGCCTGAAATCCCGGTTCGCCAGACGGGCCGGATCAAGCCAAGGAGTGGATTATGTCTGTTGCAGGTACCTACAAGACCATCGTGAAAAGCCCGATGGGCGACCAGACCGGCACCCTCACCGTGGTTCCCGATGGCGATACCTTTTCGGGTTCGCTGGTCGGCAGCCTCGGTTCGATGGATATCAATGACGGCACTGTCAGCGGCAACACCATCTCGTGGAAGATGAACATGGTCGTGCCGATGCCGATGACGCTCGATTGCGAAGCGACCATTGATGGCGACACGCTGACCGGTTCGGTCAATGCTGGTGCTTTCGGCGCAATGCCGCTTTCGGGCACCCGCGAAGCCTGATCGCTTCTGCCAGATCAAGACGTGAAAAGCCGCCGGAGTTCGCGCTCCGGCGGCTTTTTTCATGGCAGGATGATGCAGCAGATTGCCTGCATTCATCATCGCACCTTACTTTAACGGGCAGTCCATGCATCAGGAGTGACAGGGGATGAAGTTTGGTGTCGTACTTGCCGCCGGTATCGCAATGCTTGGCCTTGGCGCCTGCATGACCATTCCCGATATGCACCCGCTGGCGGGCACCGAATGGCAGCTGGTGTCGATCGACACCTCGGGCAGCACCACCACGCTGACGCCTGCGGTACAGCGGCGACACACGGCGGCGTTCCGTGATGGCGGCGATCTTGAGCTTCAGCTCGATTGCAATCGCGGCCGTTCCAGCTGGACGGCCGGTCAGCCGGCCAACGGGGCCGGTAACATCAACATCGGCCCGGTGGCAGGCACCCGGATGTTCTGCCCGCAGCCCAGCTTTGGCGACCAGATGGCGAGCGGCCTTGCCGATGCGCAGCGGTTCACCACTACGCTGGACGGGCGGCAGCTGGTGATCGAGACCCCTGATCTGCGCTTCACCTTCGCCGCCATCGAGTAGCCTCGCCCCGCTACCCTACATTCCCGGCCATGCGACCAAGGTCTAGCTATCAAGCCGGGCCCTGACGCGCGACGATGCAATCCTCGACAAGGGCGCCGCCATGTGGTCGCCAGGGGACGAGCAGAAAAGCGGGAGACGGATAATGGCGACGGCATATGATGACGCCCTGCCCAAGCATCACAAGGTTACGGGGACGGAAAAGCGCGTCATCCTGGCCTCGTCGCTGGGCACGGTGTTCGAATGGTACGATTTCTACCTTTATGGCCTGCTGGCCACGATCATTTCGGCGCAGTTCTTTTCCGGGGTAAACGAGACCACCGGCTTTATATTCGCGCTGGGCGCGTTTGCAGCCGGGTTTGCGGTGCGGCCCTTCGGCGCGCTGGTGTTCGGGCGGCTGGGCGATCTGGTCGGGCGCAAATACACCTTTCTTGTCACCATGGGGCTGATGGGCTTTGCCACCTTTACCGTGGGTGTGCTGCCGAACTATGCCAGCATCGGTGTTGCTGCCCCCGTCATGCTGGTGGTGCTGCGCCTGTTGCAGGGCCTTGCGCTGGGCGGAGAATATGGCGGCGCGGCAACCTACGTTGCCGAACATGCCCCCAACAACAAGCGCGGGCTGTACACCAGTTTCATCCAGACCACTGCCACGCTCGGGCTGTTTGCCGCGCTGCTGGTGGTGATCGGTACCCGCACCATGATCGGGGAAGAAGCCTTCAAGGAATGGGGCTGGCGCGTGCCGTTCCTGATTTCGGTGCTGCTGCTGGGCGTGTCGCTGTGGATCCGGATGCAGTTGCAGGAAAGCCCTGTCTTCCAGAAGATGAAAGAAGAAGGCACCAATTCCAAGGCGCCGATTTCCGAAGCCTTCGGCAACTGGAAAAACGGCAAGTGGGCGTTGATCGCCTTATTGGGCGCAGTCGCGGGGCAAGCCGTGGTGTGGTACACTGGCCAGTTTTACGCGCTGTTTTTCCTCGAGAAGATCCTGATGGTGGACGGCGCGACCACCAATATCCTGATCGCGGTGGCGCTGGCCATCGGCACGCCTTTCTTCATCTTCTTCGGCTGGCTATCGGACAAGATCGGCCGCAAACCGATCATCCTGACCGGCTGCGCGCTGGCGGCGGTGACATTCTTCCCCGCGTTCCACGCCCTGACCGAAGCGGCCAATCCGGCACTCGCCAAGGCGCAGGCCAGCGCTCCGGTTAGCGTGATCGTGAATGATGATGATTGTTCGGTGCAGTTCGACCCGATCGGCAAGAACAAGTTCGACAGCAAAAGCTGCGACATTGCCAAATCCTTCCTTGCCAAAAGCGGCGTCAGCTACAGCAAGGTCGAAGCCGCAGCGGGTACCATCGCACAGATCACAATCGGCGAAGAAACCTTCTCCGCGCCCGATCCGGCCAAGGTGACAGGCGATGACCGCAAGGCAGCGATTACGGCGTTCCAGGACGAGGCAAAGGCGGCGCTGGTCAAGGCTGGCTATCCCGCCAAGGCCGATCCGGATGCCATTAACACGCCCGCCGTGATCGCCATCCTCACCTATCTCGTGCTGCTGGTGACGATGGTTTACGGGCCGATTGCCGCGCTGCTGGTGGAACTGTTCCCCACCCGCATCCGCTATACCGCGATGAGCCTGCCCTATCACATCGGCAATGGCTGGTTCGGCGGGTTCCTGCCTACCACCGCCTTTGCGATGGTGGCAGCGACGGGCAATATCTACTTCGGCCTGTGGTATCCGGTGGCGATCTGCGCGGCCACGGTGGTGATCGGACTGCTGTTCCTGCCCGAAACCTTCCGCCGCAATATCGACCAATAGCTTGCCCGCAAGGGTCGCAAACGGGGGCGGTGCCGCATGGTGCCGCCCCTTTGCTTTGTCGCAGCCTTGGAGTAGTTTGAGCAACGGGAGCGAGGGGACGCAGACATGATGCTGGGTGCGGCGCTGGTTGCCGCCACAATCTATCTGGGCGGGCTGTTCTGGCTGGCATCGTGGCGCGACCGTGCAGCCGGTGGCGGCGCGCTTGAGCGCCATTCGGGCACGATCTACGGCCTCAGCCTTGCTGTCTATTGCACAAGCTGGACGTTCTTCGGCGGGGTAGGCACAGCGGCCACCGCGGGGCTCGATTACCTGCCGATCTATCTTGGCCCGATCCTGCTGTTCACACTGGGCTTCGGCCTGATCCGCAAGATCCTCGCACAGGCGCAGGCGCAGCACTCCACCTCGATCGCGGATTTCCTCTCGGCCCGGTACGGCAAAAGCGCCAGCCTCGCCGCCTTGGTGACGGTAATCGCGAGCCTGGGCACCTTGCCTTATATGGCCTTGCAGCTGGAATCGGTCGGCACTGCAATCCTGACACTCGATCCGACATTGCGCGCGCAGGTCGCGGCGGACGAGCTGGTGTTGGTGGTGGCAGCGCTGATGGGGCTGTTCGCAATCCTGTTCGGATCGCGCCGGGCCGACCGGGCAGGCGACAATGCCGGGCTGGTGCTGACCATCGCGACCGAGGCGGTGGTCAAACTTGCCGCGCTGCTCGCTGTCGGCGGGCTAGCGGTGTGGCTTCTTTTGACAGGCGATGCGCCGGCACCTGCTGCTCCGGCTCTGTTCGCTGCCGATCAGATCGATGCACGTTTCATCACGTTGACGGTGATCGCCGCTGCCGCCGTGCTGTGTCTGCCGCGCCAATTCCACATGAGCTTCATCGAAGCGCCGGGAGAGCGGACGACCCCGGCGATGCAGTGGGTGTTTCCCGCCTATATTGCGCTGACCGCGCTGGTGATCGTGCCGGTGGTGCTGGCGGGTCTTGCAGTGCTGCCTGCCGGCACCGATGCAGATACCATCGTGCTGGCCCTGCCGCTGGCGACCGACAATGTGGCACTGGCGGTGCTCGTGTTCCTTGGCGGCTTTTCCGCTTCCGCCGGGATGATCGTGGTAGCGAGTGTGGCGCTGTCGATCATGATCACCAATGACCTGATCGCCCCGCTGCTGCTGCGCCGCGCGCTGGCGGGCAAGGGTGATCGCAGCCGCATTGCTGCCCGCCTGCTGCTGATCCGGCGGTTGGTGATCGCGGCGCTATTGCTGGCTGCCTATGCCTTCTACCGGGGCTTTGCCGGGATCACGAACCTTGCGGGTCTTGGCACCCTTGCCTTTGCTGCCGCTGCGCAATTTGCGCCGGGGCTGGTGCTGGGGATGGTGAGCCAGCACGGCAACCGCGCCGGGATGCTGGCAGGGCTCTCTGCCGGGTTCGCGCTCTGGCTCGTCCTGTTGATCTGGCCTGCGGCGAGCGGCGCTGTGCCCCTCATCAGCATCCACTCCGATCCGCTGGTATCGGGCGTGGCAATCAGCCTCGGGATCAACACGCTGCTCTACTGGTTCGGATCAGCACTCGCCCGCCCTTCGCTGCTCGATCAGGCGCAGGCGGCGGCGTTTGTCGGCACGCCCATGCCGGGCAGCGTTCCGCGCCACGCGACGGCCAAGCGGATGGGCGATGTGCGCGCTTTGCTGACCCAGTTTGTCGGACGCGAACGGGCGGATTCCGCGCTCGCCCCGCTGGCCTTGCGCAATGGCGATCCGGCCAATGCTGCGGTACTGGAACTGGCCGAGCGGGTGATTTCCGGCGTGATCGGCACCTCGTCGGCGCGGATGCTGGTCGGATCATGGGCGGGCGGGGATCCGATTCCGCTGCCTGAAGTCGTGGCGATGTTCGACGAGACCCACCGCCGCCTCAGCTTCTCCGCCGACCTGCTCCAGACTGCAATCGAGAGCATCGATCAAGGCGTGGCGCTGGTCGATGACGAGATGCGGCTCGTCGCTTGGAACAGCCGCTATCAGCAGATATTCGACCTGCCCGACACTCTCGTGCAGGTCGGCACACCGATTGCCGATTTGATCCGCTTTAATCTTGAACGCGGGAACCTGCCCGAAACCGAGATTGCCGAGCAGATAGGCCGCCGCCTTGGCCATATGCGCGCCGGGCGCGAACACCGGATCGAGCGCGAGCAGCACGATGGCAGGGTGCTACGCATCGTCGGCGCGCCGACACCGGGCGGCGGCTATACGACCTCATACACCGACATCACCGCCGACCGCAGGGCAGAGCAGGCGCTTGAGGAAAAGGTCGCGACACGCACCCTCCAGCTCAGCATCGCCAACGCCGCGCTGGCGCAGGCAACGCAATCCAAGACGCGGTTTCTGGCAGCGGCGAGCCACGATCTGATCCAGCCTTTGAACGCCGCCCGCCTGTTCGCTTCTGCGCTGGGCGAGGAAGTGACGGGCAAGCCGCAGCTTGAAAAGCTGGTGGCCGATCTCGATGGCTCGATTATCTCGGCTGACCGGCTGATCCGGGCGCTGCTCGATATCTCCAAGCTGGATAGCGGCGGGGTCGTGCCCGTGCCTGAACCCGTTGCGCTCGACCAATTGTTCGAGGATGTCGCGCGCGAATTCGCGTTGCAGGCGCAGGCCAAGGGCTTGCGGCTCAAGCGGGTGCGCACGTCTGCATGGGTCATGGCTGACCGGGCGCTGCTGACCAGTGTGGTGCGCAACCTTGTCAGCAATGCCGTGCGCTACACCCAAGCTGGCGGGGTCCTGATCGGACCGCGACGGCGCGGCACTGACGTATTGATCTGCATTCACGACACCGGACGCGGCATCGCCCCTGCCGATATCGAGCGAATCTTCGGCGAGTTCGAACGCGGGGCTTCGACCGACCGCGAGGGGCTCGGCCTCGGTCTCGCCATCGTGCGCCGCGCGGCGCGGCTGCTGGCGGTGGAAATCGAGACCACCTCGCAGATCGGGCGCGGGAGCCGTTTCGCTTTCGCCCTGCCGGTGTTGCGGCGCGAGGCCACCCCCGCTGCCCCGATGCCCGCCCCCCGCCGCCAGAACAGGCAACTGGGCGATGCGAAGGTGCTGGTGGTGGAAAATGATCCCGCAGCCCTCGCCGCGCTGGCAACGCTGCTCGGCAAGTGGGGGTTGCAGGTCTTGGCTGCGGGGAATCTTATAGAGGCGCTCGCCCTCGCCGCGCAAGCACCCGACATGGCGATCATGGATTACCGCCTTGATGCAGACGAGCGCGGCGATGCCGCCTATGCCGCGCTGTGCGAAGAGTGGGGTGTGCGCCCGCCGGTGATCCTGCTGACGGCGGAAAGCTCCGACGAAACAGAGGCCGCCGCGACGCGAATGGGGGCCAACCGCTTGCTCAAGCCCGCTGCCCCTGCTGCCCTGCGCGCCCTGATCGCCACCTGCCTGGCGCAGCGCCGGGAGGGCAAAAATCAGGCCTTGGCCGAATCCGCCACCGGCTGATCGACATCCAGCTTGGCCGCCAGCAGCACCGCCTGCGTGCGGCTGTTGACGCCGAGCTTGCGCAGGATCGCGGTGATATGCGCCTTCACCGTCGCTTCGCTGATGCTGAGTTCATAGGCGATCTGCTTGTTCAGCATTCCCTGCCGGATCGCTGCAAGAATGCGCCGCTGCGCCGGGGTGAGGCTGGCGATGCGGGCGAGATCATCATCCTGCCCCTCGCCCGTTTCGGGGAACCACAGGTCGCCATCGCGCACGGCGGCCAACCCTTCGCGCATGGCATCAAGGCTGGAAGACTTGGGAATGAACCCCGCCGCGCCCAACTGCGCCGCTGCCGCCGCAACGCGGGGTTCCTCGGAAGCCGAAACGATCACGATCGGCAGCGCTGGGTAATCCTGCCGCAGATCCATCAACACGGAAAGCCCGGTGGAATCCGCCATATGCAGATCAAGCAGCAATGCATCTGCCGCAGCTTCAGCCAACGCGGTGCGCGCCCCGGCCGCGCTGCTGGCTTCGATGATCGCCGCTCCTTCCCACACCTTGCCGACCGCATGGGCCAGCGCGCTGCGGAACAGCGGGTGATCATCGGCGATGATGATGCGGGCCGTCATGGCGTCAGCGGTGCCTGTTCATCGATTTTGGCGCCCTTCGATCAACCGCTCGACCAGCGAAGGATCGGCCAGCGTCGAGGTATCGCCCAGCGCGCCGAAATCGTTCTCGGCGATCTTGCGCAGGATGCGGCGCATGATCTTGCCCGAACGGGTCTTGGGCAGGCCATCGGTAAAGTGGATCACATCGGGCGTGGCAACGGGGCCGATTTCCTTGCGCACCTGTGCTTTCAGATCGGCCAGCAGAGCATCGGAGCCGTCTTCTCCCGCATTCAACGTGACGTAGCAATAGATGCCCTGCCCCTTGATATCGTGCGGGTATCCGACCACGGCCGCCTCTGCCACCTTGGGGTGCAGCACCAATGCGCTTTCAACTTCGGCGGTGCCCATGCGGTGGCCGGAGACGTTGATCACATCATCCACCCGCCCGGTGATCCAGTAATACCCGTCTTCGTCACGCTTGCACCCGTCGCCGGTGAAGTACTTGCTTTTGTAAGTGCTGAAATAGGTCTGGCCGAAGCGTTCGTGATCGCCATAAATGGTGCGCGCCTGCCCCGGCCAGCTGTGCGTGATGCACAGGTTACCCTCCGCCGCGCCGTCAATCACGCCGCCCTCGTTATCGACGAGTTGCGGGCGGATGCCGAAGAAGGGGAGCCCTGCGCTGCCCGGTTTCATGTCGTGCGCACCGGGGAGCGTGGTGATCATGCAGCCGCCGGTTTCGGTCTGCCACCAGGTGTCGATGATCGGGCAGCGGCCCTCGCCGACCACATCGAAATACCAGCGCCAGGCTTCGGGATTGATCGGCTCGCCAACGCTGCCGAGCAGGCGCAGGGACGCGCGCGAGCGGCTCGTCACGTGGGTGTCGCCCTCGCGCATGAGGGCGCGGATCGCGGTGGGGGCGGTGTAGATGATATTGACCTGATGCTTGTCCACCACGTCCCAGAACCGCCCGTGATCGGGGTAGTTCGGCACGCCTTCGAACACCACGGCGGTCGCCGCGTTGAACAGCGGGCCGTAGACGACATAGCTGTGCCCCGTGACCCAGCCGATATCGGCGGTGCACCAGAACACCTCGCCCGGCTGATAATCGAAAATGTAGTGGAAGGTGGTTGCCGTCCATACGCCGTAGCCGCCGGTGGTGTGCAGCACGCCCTTGGGCTTGCCGGTGGAACCCGAGGTGTAAAGGATGAACAGCGGGTCTTCCGCGTCCATCACCTCACACGGGCAATCATCGTCGCTGGCGAGGTCTTCCAGCCAGTGATCGCGGCCTTCCTGAATCGCGATTTCGCCGCCGGTATGGCGGATCACCAGCACGCCATCGACCGCGACGCCATCATGCGCGAGCGCCGCGTCGACATTGGCCTTCAGCGGCACCCGCTTGCCGCCGCGCAGGCCTTCATCGGCGGTGATGACAAAGCGGCTGCCGCAATCCTCGATCCGGCCTGCCAGCGCCTCGGGCGAGAAGCCGCCGAACACCACCGAATGCACCGCGCCCAGCCTTGCGCAGGCGAGCATCGCGGTCACCCCTTCAAGGATCATCGGCAGGTAAAGCGTCACCCGGTCGCCGCGTGTCACGCCCAGCTTTTTCAGGGCATTGGCCATGCGCACCACTTCGGTGTGAAGCTGGCCATAGGTGAGGCTGCGGCCTGCCGAAGCAGGATCATCCGGTTCGAAGATCAGCGCGACTGTTTCGGCGTGGGTAGCAAGATGCCGGTCAACCGCGTTGTGGCACAGGTTGATCTGCCCGTCTTCGAACCATTTGATCGCCACGGGATCGTATGACCAATCGCCGCCCTTGGTGGGCGCATTCACCCAGTCCAGTCGCTGCGCCTGTTCCAGCCAGAAGGCGTCCGGCGTTTCCACCGATGCGCGATACATTTCGGCATATTGCTCGGGCGTGCAATGCGTGGGGGTGTGGGCTTGGGGCCGCTCGACTGCGTGGATCATCTCGACTCTCCCTATTCTTGGGGACGCTTTTACAACAGGCTACACGCCCCGCCCCATCAGACAAAGGTCTTACGACCATCCGCTAGCTGTGCGCGGCCCACCGATCCCGCCATCCTTGCCCGGATAAAAGAATGCGGGAGGGTCTTATGGTTCACACAGCTTCAGCCCGGATATTGCGGGCGGGGTTGCTGGCGGCAACGATGCTGACAGCAACCCCCGCGCTGGCGCAGGAGGCGAGCGTCGATGCCGATGTCAGCGCACGCCTCGCCCGGCTGGAACGGCTGGTCGAAGGGCTGGTGGCGCGGCTCGATGCCGATGCCGGCACGCAGGCGCAGCAGGCTGAGGCGCTGCGGGCCATCCGCGCGGAAACCGGCGCGATCCAGGCCCAGCAGCAGGCGATGCGCGCCGAGGCCGATGCCGCGCTCGAGACTACCCGCACGCTGGCGACACGTCAGGCGGAGATGTCGGAAAAGCTGGTCGATTTCGCGATTGCACCGGGCGAAGGTTTCCGCATGGGCAGCACCCGCGTCACCTATGGCGGCTATGTCAAACTCGATGCGACCAGCCAGCGCACCAGTGGCGGGCAGTTGCCGGGCAATTCGATCCTGCGCGATTTCCTGTTCCCCTCGTCGACCCCGGTCGGCGGGCAGCCGAGCGGGTTCGATACCGATTTCTCCGCGCGGCAGACCCGCTTCCTGTTCAAGACCGAAACCGATGTCGGCACCGATCACAAGCTGAGCGGGCTGATCGAACTCGATTTCAACGTCACCGAAGGCGGCAACGAACGGGTATCGAACAGCTTCGTGCCGCGCATCCGCAACGCCCTGATCAATTACGATAACTGGACCTTCGGGCAAGGCTGGTCGACCTTCCAGAATGTCGGCGCGCTGCCGGATTCGCTCGATTTCATCGGGGTCACACCGGGCACGGTGTTCGATCGCCAGCCGCTGATCCGTTACACCAAGGGCGGGTTGCAGATCGCTGTCGAGCAGCCAGAAACCGTGGTCACCGCCCCGAACGGCAGCATGGCCACGCCGGGCGACGACCAGATTCCGGACATTGTGGGCCGTTACAACTGGAGCGGTGACTGGGGCAGTTTCACTGCGGCCGGGATCGTGCGGCAGTTGCACATTTCGACTGACGATCTGCTGGGGGTAGACGATTCCGAATGGGGATATGGCCTCAGCCTGTCGGGCAAGCTCAAGGTGGGGGAGCATGACGATGTCCGCTTCATGGCTACCGCAGGCGATGGGCTGGGGCGCTATATCGGGGTCAACATCGTCAATGATGCCGCGATCAGGCCGGACGGCACGCTCGATCCGATCTTCACATATTCGGGTTTTGCCGCCTACCGCCATGTCTGGTCGGATCGCCTGCGCTCCAATCTGGCAGGATCATATTTCAAGGCGGATAACCCTGTCGCGCTCACCACCAATCAGGTGACCGACGAAAGCTGGAACGCCTTTGCCAACCTGATCTGGAACCCGGTTGGCCCGCTGAATGTCGGGGTGGAGGTGATGTATGCCGCCCGCACGCTGGAGGACGGTCGCAGCGGCAATCTGCAACGGGTGCAGTTTTCAACCCAGTACAATTTCTGAAGCCCGACCACGTGAACCGATTTGGTAATGTTTCACGTGAAACATTA
This sequence comes from Porphyrobacter sp. AAP60, assembly GCF_001296025.1. Taxonomy (GTDB): domain Bacteria; phylum Pseudomonadota; class Alphaproteobacteria; order Sphingomonadales; family Sphingomonadaceae; genus Erythrobacter. The sequence goes on from NZ_LJHV01000023.1 coordinate 190,163, forward strand.
CCGGATTGGCAAGCGAAACGGCAGCAAATAGGGGTCACGACGAGGCTAGAGGGGGTCTAAATCGACCTAACCGGCACCTGGATCGGTCTGCACAGGCCCGAAAAACCCCGCCAGCGCATCCACTGGCGGGGTTTTTTGATTCCGCAATCCTGACGGGATCAGAAGCGGTAGGCAAGCCCGGCGCTGATCACCCACGGATCCAGCTTGTGTTCGGTCTCGATCGCCAGCGTGTTGCCCACAAACCAGCGCGCGGTGGTATCGATGAAATACCGCTTCACATCGACGCTGAGGCCCAGCCCCTTGTCATTCACCGGCAGATCGAAACCGGCTTGCAGCGCAAAACCGAATTCGTCCGACAGGTTGGTTTCCGTCACCCCGAGCGGCAGGGTGGCTGCGCCCGGATCATCCTTCAGCCAGATGAAATAGGCCACACCCGCGCCGAGATAGGGTTTGAAGCCGCCAGCATCGAAGTGCACTTTCGCCGTCACGGTTGCTGGCAACAGCAGCGCGTCCGACACCAGTTCCGCCCCTGCGGGTAGCCCGGCGACCGCATCGACATCATGCTGGGTGGTTCCGGCGATGGTCTCGATCGAGACGTTGTTCGTCAGGAAATATTCCACCGCCAAAGTCGGCACGAAATTGTCGCTAGCCTTCGTCTGGGTGGTCGCGGGCAGGCCCGGCAGGTTCACGTTGATATCGGTGATCTTGCCATCCGGCAGCACGGCGGTGCCCAGCACCTTCACCTGAATGTCACCTGCGCGGTCATCATTGTCCTGCGCCATCGCGGGCGTTGCGGCCATTGCCGCGGCGGCGCCTGCAAGCATCAGAAAAGTCTTCATTTTCCTTATCCTTCAGCGGCAGCAGTGGCCACCATGTGCGGCCCAGGATTGTTGCTGCCTGTGAGGGCCGGATAGAACCACGTGCCCCGTCCGCTCATTGATCCGGATCAAAGACCGTTGAGCAATATTGCCTCATTCCGGCTGGCATCATGGCGACGATCAGCCCTCCTCAGCCCGACACCGGGCCCGACACCGCAATAGCCGCCTTCCGCGCGGCATTGCCGCTGGATGCGGGGTCCGGTTCCGGCGATGCGCTGATAGCAGACCGGCTGTGTGCCATCGGCCGCCCGGCGCATCTCGCCAAGGGCGAAGCCTTGCTGCCCGATCCCCGCGAAGACCGGCTGGTTTTTATCGCCGCAGGCTGCGCCAAGCTGGTTGCGCCTTCGGGCCAGAACGCGCCCGTCAATCAGGTGCTCGCATTCCATTTTGCCGGCGATCTGGTGTCGGTGCAGCGCCGGAGCCCTGGCGAACCACGCGGCGATTTCCGCCTGATTGCGCTATCCCCGTGCGAGGTTGTGATTTTCCCCGCCGATCGCTTTCTCGACATTGCGCAGGGCGATCCGGCCGTCCTGCGAGCAGTGTTGACACGTTCGCTGCAAGCCCTACACCGAAGCCGGACCCGGATGATGCAGATGGGGCACAAATCCGCAGGAGCGCGGATCGCCGATTTCCTTGTATCCATGGCCGAACGGCTGGCGGACTGCACAGCAGGCGCCTGCGCCTTTTCCCTGCCGATGAGCCGCCGTGATATCGGCGATAGCCTTGGCCTCACGATCGAGACTGTCAGCCGCCAACTGACCGAATTGCGCGACGCCGGGCTGGTTTGCACCGAGGGGCGATCAAAGGTCTGGCTTTCCGACATTGCCACGCTTGCCCGCATTGCCGGGCGTACGCACTGCCAGCCGGGCCTCACTTCCAAAAACTGATCAGATTTGATCTGGATCAACAACACAGGTTTCAGACGCGCGCAAAGCGGGCCGACGAAAGGGATTTTTCAACATGGAAGCAGTCGTGAAACGGCTGGGGGTCTGGGCGTTTGTCCTGCTCGCAGCCATTGCCGCTATCGCGCTCACCCCCGACAGCGGGTTTGCCATCCACATGGGGATCGTGGCGCTGGTCGCAGTGATCCTGATCTTTGCCACGGCCACCAGCTATGATCCGCTGGCGCGCGCGCAGAGCATTTTCAAAATGCCTCCCGGCCCGTCGCGTTATGATGATGACGTGGTGCGCTGGGGCGTGATCGCAACCATGTTCTGGGGTCTGGCAGGGCTGCTGGCAGGCGTGTTCATCGCCGCCCAGCTGGCCTTCCCCGATCTCAACCTTGAACCCTACCTCAATTTTGGCCGGGTGCGCCCGCTGCACACCAGCGCGGTGATTTTCGCCTTCGGCGGCAATGCCCTGATCGCGACCAGTTTCTATGTGGTGCAGCGCACCTGCCGCACCACGCTGGCCTTCCCCGGCATGGCCCGCTTTGTGTTCTGGGGATACCAGCTGTTCATCGTGCTGGCCGCGACCGGTTATCTGCTCGGCATCACCCAGTCGAAAGAATATGCCGAGCCCGAATGGTATGTCGATCTGTGGCTGACAGTGGTGTGGCTGGCCTATCTGGCAGTGTTCGTGGGCACGCTGCTGCGCCGCCATGAACCGCATATCTACGTGGCCAACTGGTTCTATCTCGCCTTCATCATCACTGTGGCGATGCTGCATGTGGTCAATAATCTGGCGATGCCGGTCAGCCTGCTGGGCGGCAAAAGCTACAGCGCCTTTGCCGGCGTGCAGGATGCGCTGACCCAGTGGTGGTACGGCCACAACGCGGTGGGTTTCTTCCTGACCGCAGGCTTCCTGGCTATGATGTACTACTTCGTGCCGAAGCAGGCGAACCGCCCGGTCTATTCCTACCGCCTGTCGATCATCCACTTCTGGTCGCTGATCTTCCTCTATATCTGGGCTGGTCCGCACCACCTCCACTACACCGCCCTGCCCGATTGGGCGCAGACGCTGGGCATGGTGTTTTCGATCATGCTGTGGATGCCCAGCTGGGGCGGGATGATCAACGGTCTGATGACGCTGAACGGCGCGTGGGACAAGGTGCGCACCGATCCGATCATCCGCATGATGGTGCTGGCGCTCGCCTTTTACGGGATGAGCACCTTCGAAGGGCCGATGCTGTCGATCAAGGCGGTCAACAGCCTGTCGCACTATACCGACTGGACCATCGGCCACGTCCATTCCGGCGCGCTGGGATGGAACGGGATGATCACCTTCGCCTGCGTCTATTACCTCGTGCCGCGCCTCTGGAAGAAGGAACGGCTGTATTCGCTGCGGATGATCAACTGGCACTTCTGGCTCGCGACGCTGGGGATCGTTTTCTACGCTTCCAGCATGTGGGTCGCCGGGATCACGCAGGGCCTGATGTGGCGCGAATACGGGTCCGACGGTTATCTGGTGAACAGCTTCGTCGATACCGTCGCCGCGCTTCACCCGATGTATGTTCTGCGCATGATTGGCGGGCTGATGTACCTCAGCGGGTCGATCATCATGGCTTACAACATCTGGATGACCATCGCCGGGCATCAGCGGGTCGAAGCCCCGATGGGCGACACCGCCCATGATGAAACCGCCGATCGCCCCATCATCGCCGAACCGGCCGAATAAGCGCTGCTGCGCAAGGAACGCGAACCATGACACAACCTGCTCGCAAGGAACCCTTCGAGGGCCACAAGAAGCTCGAGAAGAACGTCACGCTTCTCGCCGCCGCCACGCTGGTGGTGGTCGCCATCGGCGGTATCGTTGAAATCGCCCCGCTGTTCTGGATCGATAACACGATCGAGAAGGTCGAAGGCATGCGCCCCTACACCCCGCTCGAACAGGCGGGACGGGATATCTACATCCGCGAAGGCTGCTACACCTGCCACAGCCAGATGATCCGCCCGTTCCGGGACGAGGTCGAACGCTATGGCCATTACAGCCTCGCCGCCGAAAGCATGTATGATCACCCCTTCCAGTGGGGATCGAAACGCACCGGGCCGGATCTGGCGCGGGTGGGCGGGCGCTATTCGGATGAATGGCACGTCCAGCACCTGAAGGCGCCGCGTTCGGTGGTGCCGGAAAGCATCATGCCCAATTACAGCTTCCTTGCCGAAGCCGAATTGCAGATGCCCGATCCGGCGGCCAACCTCACCGCGCTGCGCCGCGTGGGTGTGCCCTATTCGGATACCGACATCGAAAACGCCGCCACCGATCTGATGGCGCAGGCCGATCCGAATGCCGATGCGGGCGATCTGGCGACCCGTTATCCCAAGGCGCAGATCCGAGATTTCGACGGTGATCCCGCCCGCGTGACCGAAATGGATGCGCTGGTTGCCTACCTGCAAATGCTGGGCACGCTGGTCGATGTGAACAGCGCCGCCGCGCAGGAAGTGCTGACCGGGGAGAAGGGCCGATGAGCCTTTACGAAACCCTGCGCCACTTTGCCGACAGCTACGGGTTGGCGGTGATCTTCGCGCTCTATCTGACGCTGTGCCTGTGGCACTTCCGCCCCGGCGCGGGGGTGCATGTGGACACGGCCAAGCACTCGATTTTCAAGGATCAAGACGATGTCTGACAAGATTGGGGTAAACAAGCGCATCGACGCACCCACCGGCACCGAAACCGTCGGCCATGAATGGGACGGGATCGAGGAACTCAACACGCCGCTGCCGCGCTGGTGGCTGTGGACGTTCTATGCCTGCATCGCCTGGGCGGCGGTCTATGTCGTGCTCTATCCCGCCTGGCCGCTGATCGACAAGGCGACCGCAGGCACGCTCGGCTGGTCGAGCCGCGGCGATCTCGCCAAGGAAATGAGCGCGGCAGACATGGCCCGCCAGGGCATGGTCGAACGTATCGCCGTGACCGATATCGAAAAGCTGCCCGCCTCGCCCGAAATGATGCAGGCAGCGGTTGCGGGCGGCGCGGCGGCGTTCAAGATCAACTGCGTGCAGTGCCACGGCGCGGGCGCGGCGGGATCGCCGGGCTACCCCAACCTCAATGATGATGACTGGATCTGGGGCGGCACCCTGACCGAGATCGAATATACCCTCAACCACGGCATCCGCTGGACAGCCGACGATGCAACCCGCGTGAATTACATGCCCGCATTCGAAGGCATGTTCCAGCCCGCGCAGGTCAAAGCGCTGACGGGGCATGTGCTCTCGCTCAGCGGCAAGGCCAAGCCGAATGCGGCGGGCGCGCAGATGTTCAGCGAGAATTGCGCGGCTTGCCACGGCGCAGCGGGCGAAGGGCAGCCGGAAATGGGCGCGCCCGCGCTCAATGATGCGATCTGGCTGTTCGGCGGCACCGAGGCCGAGGTGACACAGCAGATCCTCAAGCCCCGCCACGGCGTCATGCCCGCGTGGAAAGACCGGCTCGATCCGGTGACGATCAAGATGCTGGCCGCCTATGTTCACTCACGCGGGGGCGGGCAAAAGGCCGCTCCGGCCCAGCCTGAAACCGATGTTGCCGGCGATGTCGCCAGCACAGCCAAGGCCGAAAATGATGGCTGATTCCATGGAGTCCGGGCGTACCCCCCAGCAAGCGGACAAGCCCCGCGACTGGGCCGGTGCGCTCGGTTCCAACCCTGCGCCCACCGCAGATCCGGCAGAGGCCGGGTTCATGGGCGCCGCGCTGTATGAAAAGGGCAAGACGATCCACAACAAGCGGATCGACGGCCCCTTCCGGCGCTTCAAGTGGCTGGTGATGCTGGTGACGCTGGCGATCTATTACATCACCCCGTGGATCCGCTGGGATCGCGGGCCTTACGCGCCGGATCAGGCCGTGCTGATCGATCTTGCCCATCGCCGGTTCTACATGTTCGATATCGAAATCTGGCCGCACGAGTTTTACTTCGTCGCCGGAATGCTGATCATGGCCGGTATCGGCCTGTTCCTCGTCACCAGCGCCGTTGGCCGTGCATGGTGCGGCTATGCCTGCCCGCAAACGGTGTGGACCGATGTGTTCCAGCATGTCGACCGCTTCTTCGATGGTGATCGCAATGCGCGGATGCGGCTGGACAAGGCGCCATGGACGGCATCCAAGATCGCGCGGCGCAGCGCCAAATGGGCGGTCTATCTCGCCATCGCCTTCTGGACCGGCGGCGCATGGATCATGTATTTTGCCGACGCGCCGACGCTGACGGTGGATTTCTGGACGGGTGAGGCCGCTCCCGTCGCCTATGCCACTGTCGCGATCCTCACCGGTACCACCTTCTGGCTGGGCGGGTTCATGCGCGAACAGGTGTGCATCTACATGTGCCCCTGGCCGCGCATCCAGACCGCGATGCTGGACGAGAAATCGTTGATCGTCACCTACAAGGACTGGCGCGGCGAACAGCGCGGCAGCCTGAAGAAAGCGGCCAAGAACCCCGAAGCCTACGGCGACTGCATCGATTGCCTGCAATGCGTTGCAGTCTGCCCCACCGGGGTCGATATCCGCGAAGGCCAGCAGATCGGCTGCATCACCTGCGGGCTGTGCATCGACGCCTGCGACAAAGTCATGGCCGAAGTCGGCCGCCCGCGCGGGCTGATCGATTATGCCACGCTTGACCAGTGCGAGGCAGAAAGCGCGGGCGCGCCTGCCACCCCTGCATGGAAGGCGCTGCTGCGCCCGCGGGTGTTCATCTATTTCGGCGTCTGGGCGGCGATTGGCGCGGGTCTGCTGTTCATGCTCGGCACCCGCACCCACACCGATCTGACCGTATCGCCCGATCGCAACCCGCCCTTCATGCTGTTGAAGGATGGTTCGGTGCGCAACGCCTACACCCTGCGCCTGCGCAATATGGAGGCCCGCCCGCGCGATATGGAGGTCGCCCTTGTCGGCCTGCCCAGTGGCGCAGTGATGTGGACGGAATCGGTCAGCATGGAAAATGCCGCCCCCGTGCAGGTCATCGACGTCAACGCCAACGAAACCAAAATCGTGCGCGCCTATGTGCTGCTGCCTGAGGGCGCGAGCGCCGACGCCTTCACCTTCCGCCTGACCAGCCTTGACGAACAGCGCGAGACCGATCTTGCCGAAACCACCTTTGCCATGCCGGGGAACGAATGATGACAAGCAAAAGCAAAGCCTTCACCGGAAAGCACATGGCGGCGGTGTTCCTTGGCGGATTTGCCATCGTGATCGCGGTCAACCTGTACATGGCTTCGCACGCGGTCGGCGGGTTTCACGGCACGGTGGTCGATAACTCCTATGTCGCCAGCCAGAAATACAACGGCTGGCTGGCCAAGGCCGAAGCATCGAAAGCGCTCGGCTGGCAAGCGGTGCCGGAACGGCGGGCGGACGGGCGCGTGGTGCTGGAAACGCTGGGCCTTCCCGCAAGCGCGACCATCACTGCCGAGGCCGAGCGCCCGCTGGGGACACGCGATACCGCCGCGCTGACCTTCGCTGATCAGGGCGGAGGGCGCTGGATCTCTGCCGAGACAATCGGCGAAGGCCGCTGGCAATTGCGCATGGCAATCCGTGCGGGGGATGCAGCATGGGCCGGGGAAAGCGAAGTGCGATGAACGCCCCTGCCGCCATCAACGCTGACGCGGCGCGCACGTTCGCCACCAGCCGCTTTACCGTGCCGGGGATGAAGTGCGCGGGCTGCATCGGCAAGATCGAGCGTGAATTGCCCAAGGTTGACGGGATTATCACCGCGCGCGCCAATTTCTCGGCCAAGCGGGTGGCGATCAGCCATGATCCCGCGCTGGGCGAGGATGCGCTGGTTGCCGCGCTGCTCGGCCTCGGCTTCGAAGCGGCCCCGGTGTCCGAAAACCCGATGGGGGTGGAGGATGCCGAGCGCAAACGCCTGTCGCGCGCGCTGGGTGTTGCGGGCTTTGGCATGATGAACGTGATGCTGCTTTCGGTCAGCATCTGGTCGGGCGCGGAGGGGACGACGCGGGATCTGTTCCACTGGCTTTCGGCGCTGATCGCGCTGCCGGTGATCGCCTATTCGGGGCGGCCCTTTTTCGCCAGCGCATGGATGGCGCTGAGCCACAGGCGTACCAATATGGACGTGCCGATCAGCATCGGCGTGATCCTGGCGACCTGCCTTTCGCTTTACGAAACCATCACCGGCGGCGGGCACGCCTATTTCGAAAGCGCGGTGATGCTATTGTTCTTCCTGCTGGCGGGCCGCGCGCTGGATGCCGAAATGCGCACGCGCACTCGCGCAGGGATCGGTGCGTTGCTGGGGCGGATGGGCAAGAGCGCATCCGTGATCGGCCCCGATGGTTCGACCCGCCGGGTCGCTGCCAAAGACCTTGAACCCGGAATGCTGGTGCTGGTCGCCGCAGGCGAAGCGCTGGCCGCAGATGGCGAAGTGACAGACGGCACAAGCGCGATCGACAACGCCATGCTGACCGGCGAAAGCGCGCCCGAGCCTGCCGGGCCTGGCAGCGTGGTGCACGCGGGCGCGATCAACCTGTCCGCCCCCTTGCGCATCCGCCTGACCCGCGTGGCCGAAGACACCGCTATCGCCGAAATCGCCCGGTTGATGGACGAGGCCGGACAATCGCGCAGCACCTATGTCCGCATCGCCGACCGCGCCAGCCGCCTTTATGCGCCGGTGGTGCACAGCCTCGCCGCATTGGCCTTCGTCGGCTGGATGATTGCGGGCGCGGGCGTGCACCAGTCGCTTACCATCGCGATTGCCGTCCTCATCATCACCTGCCCCTGCGCCATGGGTCTGGCCGTGCCCGCCGCACAGGTGGTGGCGAGCGGCGCGCTGTTGCGGCGCGGATTGCTGGTAAAGGACGGCAGCGCGCTGGAACGCCTCGCCGAATGCGACATTGCGCTGTTTGACAAGACCGGCACCCTGACCCTTGGCGAGCCGCGTGCGGATACTGGCGCGCTGGATGCGCAGGAGAGAAGCGTCGCGCTTGGTCTCGCGCAAGCCAGCCGCCATCCGCTCAGCCGGGGTCTCGCAGCGGCGCTGCTGCGCGAAGGCGTGGTGCCTGCGGTGATCGCCGATGTGCGCGAGGTTAGCGGCGCGGGACTGACCGGGCGCTGGCAGGGTATGGACGTCGCGCTCGAACGGCCCGAAGGCGAGGTGCTGAACCTCGCCACACGGCTGAGGATCGGCAAGCACCTGCAAACCATCACCTTCGCCGATCCGCTGCGCGCCGATGCCGCCGCGACCATCGCCGCCTTGCAGGCCGAGGGGATCGGCGCCAGCATCCTGTCGGGCGACCGCGCAGCGCCGGTGGCACGCGCGGCGCAGGAACTGGGGCTTGCATCAGTTGCCGAAGCCAGCCCGCAGGCGAAACTCGCCGCGCTGGAGGCCCTGAAAACAGCTGGCCGCCGCCCGCTGATGGTGGGGGATGGGCTCAATGATGGCCCCGCGCTGGCTGCCGCCCATGCCTCGATCGCGCCCGGCACCGCGTCCGACGCGAGCCAGCAGGCCGCCGACGCGGTGTTCATCGGTGAGGCGCTGATGCCGGTCGCGCTGGCGGTACGGGTGGCGAAGGCCACGATGAGGATCGTGCGGCAGAACTTCGGCTTTTCGATCGCCTACAACATCCTCGCCGTGCCGCTCGCCCTGTTCGGCCTCGTCACGCCGTTGATTGCCGCGATTGCCATGTCGGTCAGCTCGCTGGTGGTGGTTGCCAATTCGCTGCGCCTCGCACGGAGCGCCAGGGCATGACCGGCCTCGCTATCCTCATCCCCATCGCGCTCGGCATGGGCCTGATCGGCCTTGGCGCCTTCTTCTGGTCGATGAAGGACGGGCAGTATGAAGACATGGACGGCGCGGCCAACCGCATCCTGATTGATGAGGAGGACGAGCCGGTATGACATCCCTCCCCTTCGCACTGCTCGCACTGATCCCGGTGATGATCGGCCCCCTGCCCGTTCAGGCCGAAACGATCACCGCCAAGCTGTGCAACGGCGGCACCATCACCATTCCGCTGGGTGATGGCGAGGCTCCCGTGCAGGACGAGAACTGCCACCCCAAAGGCTGTCATGCCGGCAGCTGCCGCGAGGATAAACTTGGCAAATTGATTTCGCGCAAAGACGGGTGACGGCCGGGGCGCTTTAAGCGCACTCATGTGGACATACATTCCAGAACTCCTCGCCAAGCCGGTGCCGCGTTACACCAGCTACCCCACCGCTGCCGATTTCGGCCCGCTGGCAGAAGGTGCGATCGAAAGCGCCATTGCCGCAGCGGACGGGGACGTCTCGCTTTACCTCCACATCCCATTTTGCGAACAAATCTGCTATTATTGCGGCTGCAACACCGGGGCATCGGGCAAGCGTGCGCGGGTGGAAACCTATCTGGCCGCGCTGCATCAGGAAATCGCCACGGTCGCCAGCCTGCTGCCCCCCGCCGCCCGTGTGAGCCGCATCGCCTTTGGCGGCGGCAGCCCCAACGCGATTGCCCCGGGCGAATTCATGGCGCTGGTGGACGCGCTCCACGCCCATTTCCCGCTTTACGCCCCCGCATGGTCGATCGAACTCGATCCGCGCAGTCTGACAGCAGAGTGGAGCCATGTGATCGGCGAGACAGGCATCACCCGCGCCAGCATGGGGGTGCAGACCTTCGCTGCCCATTGCCAGAAAGCCATCGGGCGCGAACAGCCCGCCGCCATGATCTGCCGCAGCATCGATTGGCTGCGGAGCGGCGGTGTCACCTCGCTCAATTTCGATCTGATGTACGGCCTGCCGCACCAGACCACGGCCGATCTTGTCGACAGTCTGGAAATGACATCCAAGCTGGGGGCAGACCGGGTGGCGGTGTTCGGTTACGCCCACGTGCCGCATCTGGTGCCGCGCCAGAAAATGATCCCCGAAGCCGCCCTGCCCGGGGCCGAGGCCCGCTTTGCCATGGCAGCACAGGCCCACGCGTTTCTGACCGCGCATGGTTATGACGCGATCGGCTTCGATCACTTTGCCCTGCCGCATGATCCGATGGCGCGGGCAATGCGCGATGGTTCGCTGCGGCGCAATTTCCAGGGCTTCACCGATGATCCGGCCGAAGTGCTGATCGGCATGGGATCGACCGCGATCAGCGGCTTTCCCGGCTTGCTCGCCCAAAACGACAAGCACAATGGCCGCTATCGCCAGCTATCGGGCGAAGGGCGGCTTTCAGCCAACCACGGCATCGCCCGCAGCGCGGCAGACCGGCTGCGCGGCAGCGTGATCGAGGCATTGTTGTGCCGCAACCAGGCCACGCTTTCACCCTGTCTGCTGGCCGAAGTGCAGGATCGGCTGGCCCCGTTCCTAACAGCAGGCCTTGCCACTCTTTCCGGTGACCGGCTGACCATCCTGCCCGGCGGCCTGCCCTATGCCCGCGTGATCGCATCGCTGTTCGACACTTACCGCGCCGTAACGCAGCGCAGTTTCAGTTCGGCGATCTGATCCCCCCTCATCCTTGCCAGCGCGGCGCATTGCGCGGATAGTTTGCCGCAATTCGACAAGCGGCATTTCTAACGGGCGCGTATAGCCGCGTTTTGGGGGAGAAATTATCATGGCAGTCAGCGATCACGTCGACCTGAACGGGTTCATGGAGGGCGTGAAAAAACGCAATCCGCACCAGCCCGAATTCGTGCAGGCGGTGCAGGAAGTGGCCGAGGATATCTTCGGCTTCATGGAGGACAAGGAAGAATACCATTCGGCCCAGATCCTGCGCCGGATTGCCGAGCCTGACCGTGTCGTCAGTTTCCGGGTCTGCTGGGAAGACGATAATGGCAATGTCCGCGTGCAGCGCGGCTGGCGGGTGCAGAACAACAACGCGATCGGGCCCTACAAGGGCGGCATCCGCTTCCATTCCAGCGTCAATGAAAGCGTGCTAAAGTTTCTGGCCTTCGAACAGACCTTCAAGAACGCGCTCACCGGCCTGCCGATGGGCGGCGGCAAGGGCGGTTCCAACTTCAACCCCAAAGGCAAAAGCGTGCGCGAGATCATGCGTTTCTGCCAGAGCTTCATGACCGAACTGTACCGCCATATCGGCCCCGATGTGGACGTGCCGGCGGGCGATATCGGCGTCGGCGCGCGCGAAATCGGCTATATGTTCGGGCAATATAAGCGCATCACCAACCACTGGAACGGGGTGCTGACCGGCAAGGGTCTGGAATGGGGCGGCAGCCTGATCCGTACCGAGGCGACCGGATATGGCGCGGTCTATTTCCTCCAGAACATGTTGGCGACCAAGGACGAAACCCTTGAAGGCAAGACGGCGGTGATCTCCGGCAGCGGCAACGTGGCCACCCATGCAGCGGAAAAGATCGTGCAACTGGGCGGCAAGGTGCTGACCCTGTCGGATTCAGGCGGGTTCATCCATGATCCCGATGGCATCGATCAGGAAAAAATCGACTGGGTGAAAAAGCACAAAACCTATCGGCGCGGGCGGATCGAGGAATATGTCGCCGAGTTTCCGAATGCGACCTTCCACGAAGGCAAAACGCCGTGGGGCGTGCCCTGCGATGTCGCCCTGCCCTGCGCCACGCAGAACGAATTGCTGGGCGATGATGCCAGGCTGCTGGTCAAGAACGGCTGCAAGGCGGTGTCCGAAGGCGCGAACATGCCGACCGATCTGGACGGGGTGCATGTCTTCAAGGAAGCCAAAACCCTCTACGCGCCGGGCAAGGCGTCCAACGCTGGCGGGGTTGCGGTATCGGGTCTGGAAATGAGCCAGAACTCCGAACGCCGGTCGTGGAAGGAAGATGAACTCCAGCAGATGCTGAAGGATATCATGGCGGGCATCCACGATTCCTGCATCCGTTACGGCGATCAGGGCACCAAGGACGGGGAACGCTATATCGACTATGTGAAGGGCGCGAACATCGCAGGCTTCAAGAAAGTGGCCGATGCGATGCTGGCGTTCGGGGTCGTGTGACAAGGCAGCGACGCAAACAAGGCCCTCGCGCTTCACAGGGCGCGGGAGCTTTTTTGCGTTCAGCGAACGGCAGCCCCGGGGTATCGCGGGAAAAAAACCGCCGTTCGGGAATCGACCCCGTTGCGGAAATTTTCGGCATGCCTCAATTTAGTCCCATGAAAATGGCAACGCCGACCTTTCTTCTTCTGCTTGCCCTTCTTGCGGCTTGCCAACAGCCTATCCAATCAGACGCAAACCGGGATGCTTCGCCGTCGCCTCCCTCGTCCCCACGGGCTGGGTCAGTCGCGGTCATCACCCTTACTGGAGAGTGGCGTGTCGCAGGGATCGACGGTCACTCAGTCGAAGAGCCGCTAGCGTTGTCGTTGACCGGAGACGATAATCAGCTTTGGTGGCAGCCACGGTGCGCGAGGATGGCGCGGGCATATCGCATTGATGGTCAGTCAATTGCATTCGGATCAACCGAGCCGCCGCCACGAGCGGGGGAGCTTCCTCCGCCCGTTTGCGCCATTGGATTACCGCCGCAGCTCGACGATGTGTTTCGTGCACTTGACGATGCGGAAAGCATCGCCCGATCGCCAAGCAATGGCGTTCTGATTTCGGGACCCAATCACAGCCTGCTGCTGTTCTCGCAATAGGGTCAACGAGGCTCTGTCTGGAAACCACCCACTTGTTGCCGGTTTGGTGAACGTCGGACATCGACAAAAGCGGCCATCGGAGCTCGCCCGACGGCCGCCAGCATTGTCAGATCTCGATGCGCTCCGCTAGGACAAGAGCATCCTCCACGTCGACCCCGAGATATCGGACTGTGTTCTCGATCTTGGAGTGGCCGGGCAAAATTTGGACCGCTCGCAGATTTCCGGTTGTTCGGTAGATCATGGCCGCCTTGGTGCGCTGCATGGAGTGGGTGCCGTAGTATTCCCGCCGCAACCCGACCGCAGTGACCCATTCATCGACGAGGCGAGCATACTGCCGCGTGCTCATTGGTTGGCCGGAACGGATCCTGCTTGGGAACACGAAATCATCGATGGTGCCACCCCGCCGCACCAGCCATGTTGCGAGGCTCGAGCGGGTGTCCGCCGTAACTTCGAAATGCACGGGTCGTCCGGTCTTGCGCTGAATGATCATCGCGCGGTCGCGGAGACGCTCCTCGCGATCAAGGAAGAACCGGATCGCCCAAATTTGCTTTTGGGCGAGCGGCCGCTTGGTGCCGACGGTTCTGCCAGCATTCCACGAAACCCGGTTCTGCATGGCCGGGTCGAGGTGTGAGTAGGTCATCATCTTTCTCCATGGCCTTGATTGGCCAAGAGGAAAGAACGGGCAACGACCCGGCCACATCGCCTTAGCGCTGCAAAGGCAGCGTGATAAAGGGCTCTGGTGCCTGAGGCTCGCACATGCAAAAGGGCAGCTTTGGGGATCCCGATGCGCGCCCGCTTATGACCAAAGATGGGTGGAAATCGGACGAAAGTTTACCAGCCCTCGCCCGACCTCACAAAGTCTCCAAGCTCTGACCGCCAGTTTTCACCTGTTGCGTGACGGAGCCGTTTACGAAGTTGGGTTTCTACCTCCTGCGGATCGAAGCGCAGGACGATCAGCTTTCGACCACTCCAAAGGCTCGAATGCTTCTCGACTTCTTTTATAAGCCAAGCGACAGAGCACACATCAAAGTAGTAGTCCGAGAAGTCTTCACTGCCCACTGAGCCTATAAGTGCCCGGACATGAATGCAGAACTCGGCTGTCGTCGGAATCACGTCAGAGAGAGGGATGCCATCGTCCGTGGTAATAGCTCGTAGCTCTGCTTGCATCGCGGCAAGGTAGCTCAACCGCGAATGTCTGCAATGGGGTCGCTTCCCGAACGGCAGCAATTTTTTGCGAGCGAGGCAAAGCCGCCGCCGTGCAGCTTTCGAGGGGCAGAGCGCGGAAAGTACGCTAAGCAACGCTAAGCATGAGCAAGGCACGGACATTGCGACGCGGGCATCCCAATTCGTGGCCGGAGCCGGATGCTCACTTGACGAACTTCACCTCATCTCAAATGTCAGGTGGCAGCTTTCCCCTGGCCTGATCGCCTGTCAATGCTGGCAGCACCAATGACCGCAACGAGCGCAGACACGTTGGCTACAGCCTCGATTACTCCCCGCTATCCGCCCTCCTGTTCGCCAAAAAATCATCGACCGACATGCCCGGCAGATCGGCATATTTGGCAAAGGTGGCTTTCACCTTGTCGAGGACCTGCTCCAAGGAGCGAAGCGTTACCTCCTCGTCGCCTACCTCCAGAATCAATGTTCCCCCCTTTTCAAGACCAAGCTGTTTGCGGATGGCAGCCGGGAGAACCAAGCGGCCATTCTCCACCACTTTGACCTTGATGCCCATAAATCTCACTCCAAAGCCTTTGGTGCATAATGCGTTCGAAAGCCGACCATATTTTTCGAAGGAGGGCGTTTGGGGACCAGCAACACCTGATCAGGAAGCTGGTAAAGGAAACGTTCGAATTTCGAACTTAGCGAACCATCTCAATCGATAAGCCTATATCGAGGTCGGCCCAAGCTTGGTCTGCAGTGACAGCAACCGCGTTGCGGCTTGCCGCCAGCGCAAGGCAGTATCGATCGCCAAGAGAAAGGCCCTTCCCACGGGTTTCAGCGCGCAGCAGCCCTGCCCTCATGGCCAATTCACGGTTGGCCGGCACGACCTCGACATCCAGCTGCTCCATGATCTCGACAATCTGCTCAGCCGGTGTGCCGCGATCGACGAGCTTCGAAACCACCTCGGAATAGTTCACCGAACACAGGAGCGCGCCGCCCATCCTTTCGGCCACGACATCTGCGCCCGGCTCGTCGAAGAACGCTGCCAACACAGCTGACGCATCGAGGACATAGACTGGCTTAGTCACGTGCGGCCTCAGCACGGCGATCAGCAATCAGTTCATCAGCGACGGAGCCTGATTCCGGCGCATACGGACGAAGCATCGTCTGAATGCGCTTGAGAACGTCGCGACGCGGCCGAACATGCAGTTCGCCATCGACGACCTGCATGATCACCTGATCACCATCGGCCAGTCCAAGTTCGCGGCGGACGTCAGCCGGGAGCTGCAACCGTCCGCCACTGACGAGGCGCCCTTTGTGCATGTGCATTGTATTATCCTTTGGGATGCTACAGAATGATTTATGCAATACAGATGTTCGACCGTTTCGACAAGATCATCGTGCGGACGAAAGGGATCGCTCAACGGACACTTTTTGAGGCAACGACAAGAACCGGAGGTTAGACCCCCCTCGCAGTCGCGACGTCGGCGGCGATGATCGGGCAAGCTGTGGCTGCGTCCCGGCACTGCCTGCCCCGCTCCTGCAGGAAATAGGGATAGCCGCGCGTCACTGTCAGCACCTGGTCCACGGCGTCGTCCGTGATGTCGCATTATTCGGCCGTGATCGGGTTGGCCAGTGCTGCGCGGGCAACATCGGGCGGAAGCGGGCCGATTTGCGCGAACACGAACAATCGCTCGGCATAGCTCTTGGCCCGGCCCATCTGTCCGGCGAGCTGCGGCAGGCCTGCTCCCACCAGCGTGATCGGGCGATCATTCTGCCGCGCACGGTGGAGGGCGGCGCGAAGGGCAGGCACGATCAATGACGGCAGGGATTGACCATCACTCTTGCGGTCCCGGGGCCAATCAGGCCCGCAACGTACGCCGGGCAAAGTCGCATCCGGGTCTTGTGTCGCAACGCCGCCAGAAACGGTGCCGGCCAAACCTCCAGATCGCCGCGCCAATCTTCCGCCATCACCAGCCTTCCATAAGCTGTAATCCTATGAACCAGGGAAATTGCCGCTTGGGAATCGAAAGATCACATTTCTGCCAACCTAGTCCTAGAATCCCGTCAGACTATTTTAGCATGGTTGAAAATTGTCGGGGAAGATGACAACGGAAAATCGGGCTGAGGGGACGCGTCAATTTCAACCATGCGGGAATTTATGGGAAGCAGGCGGGGGATAGCGGTCCTTGGCCTTGCGATCGGTACGATTTCAGGCTGGGTTGCGCATGCCAACTGGCCTGTCACACCGGACGATGCGAAGTCCGATCAAAGCGCTACTGCCCAGATCGAACAATTCCAATGTCCGCGCGGGTTGACGAAGATTGTCGTCATGCACGGACAGGAAGATAACTTTGCTGCCGGTGCGGCGGAGCCTGCTGCCATCAGGCCGGCGCTTCTTCGGTTCGAACAATTTCTGCAATTCTCGGAGGACCGCCACGGCATGTTCTCGTTCCGTGATTACGACGAGCCGGGCACAGACAAATTCCTGATCGACCATTTCGAACTGCCACGAGGGGTGGTTTCCGGACAGATTTTAACCCGCCTTCGCGAATTTCCGGGCTCGAAAACAGACTCGGTATCGGTTGGAAATTTGGACCCGACTGCCGCGCCGGCGGCCTTTCGCGGCGAAATCATGTATGGAATCCCTGCGCTTCGCCAATTCCCAGCAGATGGGACAGGCTTGATCAAGGCCGATTTCAAAGACCTGCCACCCAAACCCAGCAAGATGAAAGGCGCGCCAACGTTTATCGAGTACCTCAATACGCGCAGTCGTCCCGATGCGGTCGATCTGAAAATCCAGGATGATACGGCCGTCGATTTTTTTGCCTTTCTGCTGTGTCAGGAACCATCGGAGCCCAAGGGCACCAGCCTGTCTGAGGTCGATGGAAATATTTCCGAGATCGGAATGTCCTATCTGAGCTGTATTGAAGACCTTACTCAACCTAGCTGCAATCCATATTCCGGAGACAGGCTCTGCAGTTTGCAGACCCCAATTGCCTGTTACCGAGACGGCGAACGTGACATTCCCAAGGAATTAATGAACGAAAACAAATACTTTGCACCAGATGATGCTTTCGTCGGTGGTGAAGTCCGCATGTCTCGCCCGGTTCGCGCAGATGGCCTGCCAACACTGGATAGCGCAAACGGGTTCTGTGCCGCCGAATTCGGAAAGGGTTGGCGCGTCCTTTCGTATCACGAGGCCGGTGGATCGGGAGTTCTATCATATAGCAAAATCCAGCCCCGCAACTTCGGATTGGTCCACACCGGCGGCCATCCCTACGCCAATTGCTGGGACCGCCCGGCCAGCGTAATCCGGCCATGACCACAATCTCTGTAGGGGTGGTCGAAGACGATCCTGAAATGCGCGCTTATCTGGTGCAGATGATTGACGAGGCTGAAGACCTGGCACTCGCCTTTGCCTGCGGCACATATGCCGAAGCCGTAAATAGCCTGGCGACCCATTCAGATGTCTGCCTGGTCGATATCCGGCTCCCCGACGGCAATGGTATCGATTTCATTCGCAAATTGCGGGAAAGCGGCGACAGCAAATCCTTGATCCTGACAGTTCTTGGGGATCGGGCGAGTGTCCTGCTGGCCTTTGAAGTCGGGGCAAACGGATATCTGCTGAAAGATACGCCCTCTGATCAGATTTGCCGCGATATCAGGGCTCTGGTTGCAGGCGGCAACCCTATCAGCCCGCAGGCAGCATTTCATGTCATTCAGATGATGGGCAAAAAGTCCGGTCACGATGCAGCTGTCAGTCAAACGATCGACCACGATCTCACCCCCCGTGAACTGGATGTCCTGACCATGTTTTCCCGCGGACTTTCCTACAAGGAAGCTGCGGCTGCACTGGGAATGTCAATCAATACGGTTAGCGGCCACGTGAAATCGATCTATTCAAAGATGAGTGTGCATTCGCGCAATGAAGCGATCTTCGAAGCTGTTCAGAACGGTTGGCTCGAACTTTAATTTGTTGGGGTTGTGGGCAGATAAAGCCGCACAATTGTGCCGTGTTCGCCGGTGTCCCATTTTATTTCAGCACCAAGCTGCGCGGCACGGGTTCGCATGTTTTGCAACCCCTTGCCCACCACATTCTGGGTCATGTCAAAACCCTTGCCATTGTCGCTGATCGTGATTTCCAGCGCTCTGATATCGTGGGCCGGATGGACCGAGACTTCTAGCCGGTCGGCTTGTGAATGGCGCACACTGTTTGAAACCGCTTCCTGCATTATCCGGTATAGGCTGAGAATCTGGCGGGCGCCGAGCGAATAGGGGCCCAGCTCTTCTGCCTGATTCCATTCAAACGAGATATTGGCCGTCTCCAATTGTTGGCGAGAGCGGGTATTGAATACGGCCAATGCACCTTCAAGATCGCTGCCGACCTGGTCCATTGCATCGACCACCAGCCTGAGGTCGGCCAGACCGCGCTGAAGCTCATATTCGACATCGGTCATCTCCAGCATTCCGCTGCGGGCCCGCAGCAGGAGCGATAACAGCTGGCCACCAATGCCATCGTGAATGTCACGAACGAAACGTTGGCGTTCCTGCAGGACGGCCTTCTCGCTGATCTGGAGGTGGAGCGCGGTTTCCTGTTCCATGATGATCGTTTCCTGCTGTTTCACACGATTTTGTGTTTCCCGAAACGACCGGAAAAATTGACGGATATCGGCAAGCAGCAGGCACGGCATGCCAATCGCCAAGAATAGCGCGAGGCACGCCGCAACATACAACGCCATTGGCAAACTTGACTCAGCAATACCGCCCGCAAACCCGGCGAGGATGATCGCCATGGGAGCAGAGATGCCTACCAATCCCAGACCAATGCAGATTACACCCAAGGTGCCCGGCAACTTGCGCAGCGAAAAGACGAAACAACACCCTGCAAGCAAAACGAGAACAATCGCGAGAGAAGCTGGTTTGAAGGCACCCATGTGAAAGTTTGCCAGGGCCGGTATCAGCGCAGGCAGTAGCACGCTGGCCGCGATGGCAATTCCTGAGCCCGACGCAAGACGATGCGCGCCCAGCAGAAGGCCCGCAAGCCCGGCGATCAGGCCTATCCAGCCCGCGATCTGAAGTAGGCTTGCCAGTCTGGTTCGCCGCAATTCGAGGTGGACAACGCTGCTTGACCCGACTTCGCCATAAGCCAGATAAACCCCGCCCAGACCGATGCCCCCGGGTGCGCCATCCTGAAGGATGTCAATCCGGTTGCCCTCAGCTTGCAGGGCCTTCCGATTCAGTGAAGCCAGCAGCGGTCCGGATGATGTTTCCGAGCTGGTGACCGGAACGCCGTTGAGCGACAATCTGGCAGCCCCGCCCAGCCGCGGTACGTAAATCGCTGCGGGCCAACCAGCTTCGGTATGATCGTACAACTTGAAGTGGAATTGCGCGCTCGCCCCGGCCGGCCATCTGGCCTGCTTGTGCAGAGGAAAGGTTGCGCTGCTCGCCACCACCCGGCGAACCTGCGCATTCCGGCCAGGATCAACGATCACGATGCTACTGTCAGGCACCTGTTGAAGCCCGGGAAGATCCTGTCTTGCCAGCAGCGCCAACGGCAAGGCGATGCCTGCGAAAAGCGCAATCGCCAGTAGCCAGTGAACGTATCGGCGGCCGACCCTCACATTATTTTGCCAAGGCCACGCGCACGCACTTCACCTCGTTAACTGACCCCCTCTTTAAACCGCAGATGCCTGCTGCCGGTCGACCCCCATAATCATGGGATGCGGCAAACAGTATCCTGAACGAGAGTCTGCGGAGCCGATATTTGGAACCAATTCATGCGAAAAACAATGGCGGTGGCTGCATTCATGTTGATCGGTATCAGCCATCAGGCTGCCGCGATAACCGTCATCGGTTCCAACCCAGTTCATTTCGCCAATCATCCGGGCAGCTTCAGCCCCGTGTCTGAAGTGAGCGCAGTCATCGGGCCGATCCGAGGTACCGACGATGGCTTCATTGTTCTCGATGACAGCGATTTCCTTGGCGTGCCCGATGGCGAAGACCGTCTGGAAGGATCGCGTGCCGCAGTCAGTCTTGCAAGCGCAAGACTTCTTGATGGGCCTGCCGCGGCGGTGCCCGGTTTGCGTGCCGAAACGCGCATCGATTTTTGACATTTGAAGCAAAGGGATACCGGCAAGTTTATGACCATGACCAACGCAAAATCGGCCCTGTTCCAGACGGTAAACGTGGCCAGCGTAACAGCGATTGCTGCGATGATGGTGGCAGGTTCACAGGTCGGCGCGGCGGATTCCCAAATCACAGATGAGCCACAAAGCGCCAGACAGTCTGACATAAAGTTCGCCAATGGTCGCCAGCGGCAGCAATCACTTCAGCGCCCTTCGCCCGAAGCCCGAATGCCTCGGACGCAAACCACTGCGCAGCGCAGGGCCTCTGCTGCAATAGTGGCCGCTGGCGCGCATTTGATCGTGCTTCCGACCAGGAAATTGGGGCGCGAGGTACGCCCAGATGTCGCGGCAGCGCGCGCACAAGCGCTGAAGACCGGCAGGGCCTTGCTTGAAACTGTAAATGCCGATGCCTCTGTGATCAGTACCATCAAAGTGACCACTGGCGCCTTGGATGTGATCTACGTCGCGGGTTTGGATGCGCAGCAAGTGTCAGCCTTGCAGCGCGACCCGCGGGTCGCTTCCGTGGACGCGGTCGTTGAATTTGCAGTCGACGGGATTGATACAAATACGCAAAATTGGGGTGCCGACAGGATCGATCAGGTCAATCTGCCGCTCGATACCACCCATGAATATTCGGATGCTGCAGACGTCGATGTCTACATCCTTGATAGCGGCGTTGACGCTGCACATCAGGAATTCGGCGGCCGTGTTATCGAGGCAGTCAACTTCACAGGCGAAGCGGCACAGACCTGCGACAACCACGGCACCTATTCAGCTTCATTCGCGGCAGGATCAACCCGGGGTATCGCCCGCAATGCCCCGATCCATGATGTCAAGGTAGCCACCTGCACCGGAGGCGGGACCAACTTCGATTTGATCGCCGGGATCAACCATGTGGTGAATACACGCACCGGGCCAGCGGTTATCAATATCAGCCTGTCCTTCAATGCTTCGGTTGCGAACGTAAACAACGCGGTCGTGAATGCTGTCAACGCGGGTGTGGCTGTGGTCACCTCCTCTGGCAACGATTCTGGCCTCGCGTGCATTCGCTCGCCCAATATGGTGTCGGAAATCCTGACTGTGGGGGCGACCCGCGCCAATGACTCGCGGCCTGCATTTTCCAATCGCGGCTGGTGTGTCGACCTTCATGCACCTGGCGAACTCGTTAATGGTGCGCAGGTCGGCGGCGGGTATGGCACTGTCAGCGGTACGTCGGAATCCGCCCCCGCTGTTGCAGGAATTGTTGCAGCGATCTGGTCGGAAAATCCGGGCATGACAGCGGCTCAGGCGATGCAGGCAACAATAGATGCGGCCACCCCTGATATTCTGACAAACATTCCCTCCGGCACGCCGAACCGTCTGGCACATTACCGACCGGGGAGCGGGACGAGTGCCGGTAACGCCCCGCCAATCGCCTTTCCCAAAGTGAACTGGTCTTACGTTTTCAGTGGCCGGCCCGGTGTCACACTGGATGCAAACCAATCGAGCGATCCCGATGGCAATCTGCCACTGACATATCAATGGACCCAGACGTTGGGCCCGCCGGTGGTACTGTCAAACCCTAACAGCCCAACGCCAACCTTCACCGCGCCGGTCGTTACGAGCAACCAGAACCTCAATTTCGATCTGGTTGTAACTGATGCTCTTGGCCTGCAGTCTGCCCAGCAAGCACTGGTCGCAGTGGTTGTGACGCCAGATGCCTGCACTCCCTACAATGAACAGCGATTGCTGGCAGAGTTTCCGATACTGACTGGTGGGCCAAATTCGTCTTCGACTGTTCGCATCAATCAGGCCAAGGTTGAAGCAACCCTGACTCAATGGCTTGCGACCACACAAGCCTCCAATCCCGTGGTGAGCGGAGCCATACTGACGGCAACGCTGGCGGATTTGGGAAATGGTACGCTGCCGGGCAACTTGCCGGGGTCGGCGATACCGGGCGCTGCCCTTCATTCGGCCTCGCTTACGCAAAACGGTTTCGTAATTGGCAATCAATCAGGTCCCGCGGCCAGTTTCTGGGATGGCACGCCGATTGCGATGGACCGGTGGTACCGGCTCAGGACCAATTTGCGCCCGCTCAACAACGCCGGTGGCATGTCCAATGACTGCACCGATGCATCGATCGTCTTTCGTTTGCCCAAAAGCAGCGGGCCCAGGCCACCGCGGGTCACTGTCCGGCCAGTAGATATCTGGGACGGAAAAAGCGGCACGACCCGCTCAGTCCCGATCCGGACATTTACACTTCCAGCCAACAACACAGGTGCGGTCGCAAAAGATGTGAATGTGACGCAGCGGCCACAATGACCATGGCCTGCCTCAACATCGCGCACCTGTCGCGACCTACGCCCTTTACCCTGATCAAGAGAACCCGGTTGATGATTTACCGCTTCAATTGCGCCCTTAAGCAGTTCGGCATTGTTAGCGTTGCCTTGATGCCCGCCACTGCGATGGCGCAGATACCGCCCGATAACCAGATGGTGCGCAACAATCCTGACATTGTCGTCTCCGCTGGCACTTATAGCCCGGCGCTTCCGGTCGTTAATGTCTCGATTTATGCGGTCATTAATGCCGGCCAGGCATTCCCGCCGTTTTCAGAGGAATATCTTGAAATCAGCGCCGATAATACGGCGCCAGCCAATATCGACATTGCCCAATATTGTGCGCGTAGCGGGGCGATGGGGCGCGCGCTGGAGTGCCAGATACCGTTCGAGCTGTCTGCGACGGACGCGGCCAATCCATCCACGCAAATTGGTGCACGCCTGCTCGCGCGAAAGACCACCCCTGTATGGCAGGGCTATATCGTCGGGCGCAAACTCACCTCAAGGCAGGATGGTCAGGGCGGCGCTGCCGGAACTGGTGCCAATAGTGGCGGTAGCGGAGCAACCAGTGCAGGAGGCCCCTGCTGGACCGAAACGCAGCCATTGATGCCGACCACGACGCAAAACGGTTCGTTCGTGTTTATCATTCAGCCCGGCGACCTATGCGGTGGGACATTCTACATCGATCCGCCCGTTGCCGTTGGTTATGATTTTTCCGTGTCGGGCGGCAGCATTACCAAAATCACCATGCCCACGGCGCAAACCGTGCCCGATCCCGATGGCTACCAACTGCTGTTTCCCGGCCTCTCGGTCCAGCCAGTCAATCTCATGCCAGGGCAGGATCATAGCCCGGCCTCTGCGCAAACCGAGTTCAAATTGCGCGGCATCGATCCCGCGCTTGCGCTAGACCCATCCGATCAGACCGCGTTTTCTGTGGGGCTTGCGATAACGCCTCTCCAGGGGCCGATCATGATCACGCAAACCCCTGTTACCGCACCGTCGCCACCGCCCCCTCCAATTAATGGGCTTGGTGGTGATACCATCACGTTGCTCCAGCAGAACAACGCCAACTACCCCGCGACGGCAATAGTGACGCCGGCCGTGGAGTTTCAAAACTACGGCACCTTTCCCCTGTCTGCCAACACCCTGCCGCCGCGCTGGAATATCGACGTAGACTCCGCGCAAATCCGCATCGAATTCGTTCATCCCGGCGGAATGGCCTCATACGGTCCTGGCTTTGTATTCAATTTCAAAGATCTTGACCCGAAAATCCCCGGCTGCACCGGCATGCCGATCATCGCAGCCGGAATAACAACCTCCAGCAGAAACGATGCGCCCTTCACCATCACTGGCACTCAGTTCCGCGCGCATGAAGTCGACATTCCGCTGGGTCCGCCAACCAGCGAACCTGGCACGACATATGATTGGGCCGTGGGTGACTGGGTCGAGACCAAGTTGGTGTACGCCTGCGCCCCGCTGCCACCGCCATCAGGCGCAAACGTGGCCACATCGGCTGCCTCTGACGGACGAAAGTCTGATCGCGCGGTTCCCGTCCGAAAAACTCGCAAGAAGACAGCACCGGCAGCTCCAAGCAGGCGCAAGCGGGCACAATTTTAAAAGTTAACCTGAAAAAGACTTCGTCAAGGATTTTGGCTATGCGTACTGCAGACAAGGCAATTCGGTTCATCGCGGCACTCTTCGGCCGGTTCACCGAACGTCAGGCGGGTTTGCTCACATTAATCTGCATGGCCGGATTAATTGCAGTCACTGCCACCGCGACATGGGCGAACATCGATGGAACCCGCCCTGTCGCGCAATTTGCCTTGTCGAAATCGCTTTGTGTGGGAGATCCTGCGACAGATCCCGATGCGATCAATTGTCCGCTTGCCTCGGTCGTCCCAGCAAATGCACCGGTCTTCTACATCTTTCGTATCACCAATCCCCTTGGGCAGCCGCAGCAACAGGTAACGCTGACGGATCCCGTTCCAACAGCCTTTCAGCCCACCTCAGGGCTGATATGCAGGCTTCCCGACGGGGCTGGTGTGCCAGTCCAGCCATCGCAGGGCGCAAACGGGCTTGGGTCTATAACGCTGCCCGTGGGGGAAACGGTCATATGTTTCCTGCCTGGCCGGTTTACGGCCGCCGGTCAGTTCAAGAACACTGTCAGTGCGGAAAACCAGTTTGGTTTCAGCATCGCAGGAGACGTCAATACTGCCGTGCAGCCGACCACCCCTATCGGTGTCGATCTGGCTGTGACCAAAACGGCGCTCACGCCGTCGCTTGATGTCAGCAATGGCCCCGGCATTCTGGAATACACCATCACGGTGAAAAACAATGGCAGCGGCCCTGCCGATGTTGGCAGCTACTTTCAGCTGCATGATACGATGTCGCTTCCACCGGGGAGCGTAGCCTTCCGTGCCGAACTGATCAGCGCGACGTGTTCTGCCACCGGAGGCAGCGATTGCCTCGACCTGGCAGGGCCAACATCTCAGGGCAACATTCTGGTCGGCACGATGGGCGCAAAGCACCTGTTCAGCTGGGGCTTTGCCAATGGCCAAGGCATAATTGCCGACGGCGGCATTTTGACGATCAAGGTCAAAATCAGTGTGGAAAAGCTGTTTGGTCTGAGCTGCTACAAACTGCCCGGTGCCGATGGCATCCGCAACACCGCCTTTTTTACACTCGCCAATAACAACTCGGCTTTCACCGAAGCCAATCCGGCAAACAACACCGCGACAGCCGATGCAAAACTTCTGACCGGCGCGACCACCCAAGATGAAGATTGCGGCGCCGGCCATCTCAAGGTGACCAAACAGGAGATAAAGCCAGGCGGCGGCAAGGCAGCCTGGGGCAGCACCGTCGTGTATCGCATTACTATCAGGAACCAGTCTCTTCCGCAGCAGCCCATCACGATTGCAGCCGGGGATCTGCAAGACTGGGTGCAGCAGGGTATCAATACTCCGCCTTTCACCCGCAGCCATGTCGCGACAAATTGCGTGTCGTCCACAGCACCGGGCCTTTGCGCCCAGATCAACGGACAATTGGGCCCGTCACCATCCTACACCTACGGCTTTTACGGGGAGTCCAATCTTGCCTGGAAGTCAGCGCCGGCTGGCTCTTTTACCCTGCAACACGGGCAGGATGTGGTTATCGATACGGCCTTCAGCTACGAAGATCCTGACTGCGAAACCGTGCCAAATGCACCGCAAAAGCCGATCAACAACACAGCTGTCGTGAATTATATGGCAACCGAATATGGTGCGCCCTCGGCATCCGCGCCGCAGCAGTCTTTCCGGCAAGCCGCGTCAGCCCGCACGCTGATGGAAGACCAACCGCCCTGCAACTTCAAAGTGACGAAAAAGCGGGTGCCTGACAAGAAGATCAAGTCCAACTTCATCCATTTCGGCAAGCCATTCACCTATGTGGTAAGCTTCGAAAACAACGAACCTGAACGTAGCGTCGGGACGGTGATGGATGTCATGCGGATCAATCGCAATGATTACACCAGCGGCTTGCCGTTTCAGGCCACGTGGTCCTGCAGCAACACCGGCAGCGTGACCGGATACGCGCCAAATGGCATGGTCAATGGCATCGTTCGCCACACCAGCACTCCGGTGCAAGGCAGCTCCGCAGTGGACTTCCGCGCGGTAGGTAATGAAGCAATCAAGTTTGCGCAGGGCAGCAAGCTGACCTGTACTGTAACGGTTGTTCTGAAAAAGCCGGCAAATAGTGACCCTTATTGCCTGAACGACGATGTTCGGCTGGAAAACCTGGCGCTGATGGACGTCACTGATCCGCTGAACACCAATATCAACTGGCCGCCTTCGGGCAGCTACAACCCCGCCGCTTTCAGCAATCCTGCACCGCAGGATCGCAATTGGGCGATGGCCGGCGTGCGCCTTCCCCGCTGTATCGATGCGCAAGTCAACAAGGCTGCAAGCGTGGACGGACTGCCGGCCTACTCGGCGGCGTGGACGTTCCAGAACGGCCCGCAAATCCTTTATTCGGTCAAGATCGACAACCTTACGAAAGGTGCTCTCAACTCGCTTGGCACAGGCTTTTCGCCCTTCCACGGCGTGTTGGTGACTGACACGCTGGATCCCCCTTATCAGGGACAGGCAGGGAATGTTGCACAACAGGCCTGCTTGCCGGCAGGGTTCTGTCAGCCGAACGCTAACGCAGCCAATTACCTTGGGATTGCCAGTATCCCGATCAACGGAAACGGCATCTGGTCTTATGCCTTCCCCGGTAATGGCACGGCGTCGCTGCAACCCAATACCACGGTCCGCAATTGCGTGTCTCTCAGCCCCTCGGGAGACATGGACCCAGCCAATGGATACTTCTATACCAAGCGTCCTTCGCCGTTGTCGGAAGCTTGCACCGAAGTTCCCGTGATCCCGACGACGAGCATCACGGTGACCAAACAGATCGACGACCAGACTGGCGCTGGCGTGACGCAAGGCGGCCCCTTCGACGTCGAAGTCCGATGCACACCCTATGCGTTGTTCGGCACAACCGGCAATTTTTCACTCAACAGCGGCGCCAGCCACACTGTTCAAAATGTGCCAGTTTCATCGAGCTGCACCATCCAAGAAAAAACCCTGCCGCCGGTACCTGCTGCCGCAACCGCCGCTTGCCAGACAAAAGACCCTTTTGCGGTGGCTGAATGGGGTGAACCTTCGCTGCAGCCCGGCAGCTTGCCCGCGCCGCTGAACGCCGCTGGTAACGCAGTTCTGTTGAAGAACACCCTCGTCTGCAAGGCCGGGCAAGCCGGAACGATCCGCATCAACAAGTCAATCAGATCCTGGGAGCCAAAATTCGGGCCGACTTCGGTGACCTTTGCGATTGCCTGCACGCCTGCCGCCAGCCCTTCGGCAATCACGATTGCTATGGCGACGGGCACAGTAACCGGGACCACCCAGGCACCGGTTGGTGCACAATGTACCATTACCGAAACCATGCCATCGTTCCCGGCTGATCTCACGACCTACTGCAACAACATCGAACCGCTGGGAACCATGGCACCCGAATGGGATCCACCAGCTTACGGTCCGGGCAATAGTTTCACCGTCCAGGCTGGCATGAATGATATCGATGTGCGGAACATGTGGTCCTGCAAGCCCAAAGTGCTGACGCCAGATCCGGGTACCGTTTCGATAACCAAATTGTTTTCAGGCGACCAGGCGCTGCAAATTATCGCCAGGTCGGTTCCGGTCACCGTTACGGCCAATTGCACTCCGGCTGCGGCTCAGCCGACATTGAACCTCAACATCCCGGGCGGTCAGACCACTGGCACAATCACGGTCCCCGGTCAGGCGAATTGCCAGATTTCCGAAACACTGGCCAACGTGCCTGCCGCAGCCAAAGCATACTGCACCAAACAAGGCAGGTTCATGCGAGCGCGCTGGGCCGCGCCGGTGTTTGTTCCGGCGCAGTCTGTCACAGTTGACGCTGGCAGCACTGCCGGTGTCAGAGTGGTCAACCGATTGGAATGCTACAGGCCCACTGTCCAGGAACAGGGCGAAATTATTCGCGTTCCCAATCTCTCAGGCGGAGGTGCGACCCCAATTCCGACCCCCACGCCCGGTACTGGCGGGGCAGGCAATCAAACCTCCGATCCGGTCGGCGGAATCCTCATTCCAGGTAAGAAGGCAGAGCCGAAAATGCTTCCGTTGATCAAGCGTAGCCTAGGAGGAATATCGCCCAAAAAAGAAGAACAGAAGAAGCCAGAATGAGCCGGATCTAGCGATTATCACATCACAGTTTTGCCTCCCTTCCGATAAATTTCTGCCCTTCAGGTTCTGACCCCAGAGTGGACGTTGATTGTTGATCATCAGTAACTTAGTCGAGCCATAATCGGAGAGACAAATGATGGCTCGCCTTCTGATAGCTGTAGCGGTCTTGCTGCTGACCCCCTTCAAAGCACACGCTGATGTGCTGGTGACAGTTTCCTATCGTGAGACAGCAGACCTGTTTTCCACGATGGACAACATGAGTGACTGGCTCCCGGGCAACACTATTCCGGCCTATCGCGAGGAATGGGAGGCACGGTTCGGATGGACCGAGGCGGATCAGCAATGGGTTGGTCGCTATAAGGAATACCGCCGCCGGACGATTTTAAAGGGGCAAAGGCCTCGCAATCCGAGATCATCCCCGGATGGCATCTTCGCGTCGCGCGATCAATTGACTGCAGCTTCTGACCCCCTCGCGGCGCACTTTCTTGAACACGCAACAATTGAGGCAGCACTGGCCACCCTAGAAAGGGCTGCAAGCGTAGATGATGCCAAGATGTTAAGGGGCTTCTACCGGCACTTCAAACCACAGTGGCGCTTGCTGCTCGCGGACAGTTCGGCGCTTCAGGAACGTGCTTCGAAACTTCACGCGAGGTTCAAGTCGTTAGCAGCGGCAGATTTCATCGCGTCGGTCGCGAAATTCTATCGAAGCGATCTGGATGGCGAATTCACTGTGCTCTTCACACGCCGACCGCCCGGCGATGTGGCATCAGCCGAACCTATCGCTGGCTCATTTATTCTGCTTCAAAGTCCGCCGACCGAGACCGACCCATCCTACTGGGACACCATAGTATTTCACGAGCTGGTTCATTTCATCTCATCGAGGCAGCCAATAGCGCAAAAGCAAGCACTTACCACCCGATTTTTTGCTCGTTGCCCGGCCCCGCCGAGCATCAATTGGGGATGGTTTGTGGAGGAACCTTTGGCAGTCGCGTGGGGACAAGCTGCCTATTCATCCAAGGTTCTGGGATCGCCGCTTGACCCCAAGGAGAACTGGTATGCTGATCCTTGGGTCAACCTCGTGTCCCGCGCATTAGCACCAACCATAATCGATCAGTATGACCGCGGGTCAGATATTGAAGACCTCGTAGATCAAGCGGCTGACCGATGCATTGACCTGATGTCTGTCGTCGGCTCGCAGCAAAAGAGATGAATTCTGCGGGGCGTGGTCGGCTAGTGCGACCCTCCAAAAGTGCACCAAACTGGCCATTCAGCAACCCACCCACATCCAGCCATGATCGGCAATATTTCGCTTTCCCGAAAGCTGCCAGTCATCGCCGTGTCCCCACCGACGTGGCTGCTCTGGTGGAGGCCGGGGATCGGGATTTGGGCTCTCGTGATGTCAAATGCAGCGCTGCGAAAAGCCAAGGCCCGTGTCAGGCACAGGGGTATGGCAGGAAGAAGCGTGACCCTACCCCTTCCGCGGCATCCGGTATGGCAGCATGAACTGCACCAGCGGGGACGAGAAACGCCGCATGTCGAGGCTTTCCTGCACCGCCACCACTTCTTCGCCCGCAAAGCGCGAGGCCAGCTCCGACCGTGCGTAGAACGGCGTATCCTCCCACGTGCGGCGCACTTCGGCCACGCCGATGTCCGACCGGGTGCGGCGTTCGACGCGCCACCTGCTGGGCGGCAGGGCGGCAATCGGCGGCAGGTCGACCGGTTCGGGAACGCCATTGGCATCGAACCGCAGCGCGCTGGCGAACAGCGATCCATCGCCGCGCTCGCCTTCGTAACACACCAGCGCGCCGTCCTTCAGATGCGCGCGTGACCAGTGCCAGGTGTTGAAGCCCTGCTCCAACGGTTCACTGCCACGGTTGTGATCAAGATAGGCCTTGCCGCTCCACGAAATGCCCGGCTCGTCCATCTCCACCTCGATCCGAGCGCGCGGGGCGAGGCAGTGCCAGATGTGGTTTTCCTGCGCGTCGAGCGCGAAGGCGACGCGGTTCAGCGCTTCGGGGAACACCCGCACGCGGCCCGCCACTTTGCGCTGGAACGGGTTGAACAATCGCTTGTCTTGTTCGTGAATGTCGATTGTCAGCGCCTCACCGTCCCAGCGCACAGCGCTCGGCCCGATCACCAGATTGCCGGCATCACGCTCCACCGCGCCGCGCCCGCGCTCGGTCATCGCCCAGCGCGCCTGCGGCCCGTAAAGCGCGACATTGAGCGAGGAATGGTTGATCGGATCGCCCCGCCCGCTGCGCTTGTAATAGGGCGAGAACACGCTGCCCAGAAAGGCGATGATCGTCAGCCCGTGCTGCCCGTCGTCGGAGATGGCATCGACATACCACCAGCTGTAACCGCCAGCCGGGATGGCTTCATCGAAGCGAGGTCCCGTGCGATTACCCGCGCTGCCAGCTGCCCTGACAAGGCTGCCATGGGCACCCCAGCCGCCGGATGGGTCGCCCCGCCCGTGCAATAGAGACCGGGCAGCCGCGTCTTCGGCCCCTGCCGCTGGAAAGAGGCCGCCCAGCCGTGCGACGCTCGCCCATAAAGGGCGCCGCCCGTAGCCGGGAACAGGGCGTCCCAATCCTGCGGGGTCATGAGCTGATGCGGCATCGGGTCTTCCAGCGTCAGACCGCAGCGGCCTAAGCTTGCCATCATGGCCCTGGTGCATCGCTCTTTCTCCTCGGGTGTATAGTGGTGAACGTCTCCATTGGCGGGGGCGTTGACGATGATCTGGATGCGCTCACGTGTTCCGGGCGCTGGCACGGGGTCAGCCTCCTTCGCGCCGCGATCGATGGCGCACAGGTAAGCCGTGGGATCGGAAGGGGTCTGCCCGGCAGCAATCTCGCAGAATTCGCGCGCGTAATCGGGCGAGAAAAACACGTTGTGATGGCTGAGATCGAAGCCCGATGTTTCGGCGTGGGCATACCAGACCAGTGCCGAGAGCGAGCGTTTGGCGGGCGGCAATCGCGGCACGGCCCGCGCGGCGCTGTCTCCCAGCTTCGCCGTCGCCAGCGCCGCAGGATCGCCGTTGCAAATGACGATGTCGGCGGGAATCACCTCACCCGAAGCCAGCCGCACACCACTGGCCCGGCCCTGCGTGGTCAGCACCTCGGCCACCGGAGCATCGGTGCGCACCTGCGCGCCCTGGCGCGTGGCCAGCCCGGCCAGCGCCTTGGCCAGCGCGTGAATCCCGCCATCGATCAGCCACACGCCCTGCGCCTCGACATGGGCGATCAGCATCAGCGTGGCCGGCGCGGCATAAGGCGATGATCCGCAATAGGTGGCATAACGGCCGAACAATTGCTGCAGGCGGCCGTCCTTGAAATGGCCGCCAAGCGCGTTCCACATCCCGTCAAACGGGCGCATGGCGAGCATGTCGCCCAGCCGCCACGGCCCGATCCGCCACATCATCGGCAACGGCGTGCTGGCCTTCTCTCCGCGCAGGAACGGGTCTTCGAGCACGTTGAAGATGCGTGCCGCCTCATGGCGGAAATTGCGATAGCCGCGGGCGGCCTCTACTCCGGCAAAGGCGCCGATGGCATCTTCGCTGCGCAGGGGGTCGGCGAACAGATCAAGGGTTTCTTCCGCCCCCCAGGCGTGGCGCGCGATCACATCGGCGCGGCGGGCGGTAATGTGGTTGTCGAGGCTTTCACCGCAGGCTTCGAACACGGCATCGAACACATCGCGCAAGGTGAAGACGGTGGGCCCGCCGTCGATCTCGGCACCGTCAACCGCAACGCGGCGGGCCTTGCCGCCAACCCATGCCTCTTTCTCGAGCACGGTGACATGATGGCCCTGCGCCGCCAGCAAGGCCGCGCTGGTGAGCCCGCCAATACCTGCTCCGATGACGGCGACTCGTGCGATGACCCGTCCTCCCTGCCTCGATCCCTCGCGATTATCATTGACCTTACGCAAGCATCTGTCCAATTATTTAGACATATGGTCTGTGAAACACATTGTTCGTGAGCAAATGGGCCGCCCTGCGGATCGGCTATGTCGCGCGCCGCAACCGGATTTTCGCCAGTCCCCTCTTCCAGCACTGGGCTGCCCGCCTGCCGTTGATCCGCTGGATTGCACGCAGCCGCGCCGATGCCGCGTTCGATCTGCTCGCCGGGTTCGCCTATTCGCAGGTGCTGCGCGCCTTTGTGGAAGGCGGGCTGTTCGATATTCTCAAGGATGGCCCGCTGGCGGCTGACGCAATCGCCGCCCGCATGGGGTTGAGCCATGACGCCGCCCTGACCCTGCTGCGCGCAGGCCGCCCGTTGATGCTGGCGGAGGAACCGGCGCACGATCAATGGATGCTGGGCGAACAAGGCGCTGTTTTCGCGTCCAATCCCGGTGTGCAGGCGATGGTGCGGCATCACCGGCTGCTCTATGCCGATCTGGCCGATCCGCTGGCGCTGCTGCGGGCCGAC
The DNA here is from genome assembly GCF_001296025.1 of Porphyrobacter sp. AAP60. Classification (GTDB taxonomy): domain Bacteria; phylum Pseudomonadota; class Alphaproteobacteria; order Sphingomonadales; family Sphingomonadaceae; genus Erythrobacter. The sequence continues at coordinate 223,242 of NZ_LJHV01000023.1, forward strand.
CGGCGCGAGCCGACCGACCTTTCGCGCTTCTGGACCTATGCAGGCGCGCTTCAGGGCGCGACCGAACGGGGTGAGGATACCGCGGAATATTCGCAGCTTATGGCCGCCTCGCAGCACTTTGTTGCCGACGAGGTGCTGGCTTCAGTCAGTTTCAACCAGGTGAAACGGTTGCTGGACGTGGGCGGCGGGCACGGGGCCTTCCTGCGGGCGATCGGCACCGCAAACACGCATCTTCAACTCGGATTGTTCGATCTGCCGGAAGTTGTGGAAACCGGACGCACCGTGCTGGGCGACGCCGTCGGCGCTGCCCGCGTCACCGCGCACCCTGGCAATTTCTTCAGCGATTCCATACCGCAAGGCTATGACATGGTCTCGCTGATCCGCATCCTGCACGATCATGACGATGGCCCGGCACAGGCGCTGCTCAGCAATATCCGCAAGAGCCTCGCCCCCGGAGCGCGCCTGCTGATCGCCGAGCCGATGGCCCGTATTCCGGGCGCGCAGCCGATGGGGGAGGCGTTTTTCGGGCTCTACCTGTGGGCGATGGGATCAGGCCGCCCGCGCAGCCCGGCGGAAATCACCGCCATGCTGCGCGCGGCGGGCTTTGCCAGCATTCAACCCGTCGCAACTGCGCAACCGGTTAACGCAAGCGTCATCATGGCACGCGCCTGACGGAAACTTGTCCAGATTATTTGACAGTCCAACGCGTAAGGCGTAGCACACAGTCGGGAGAACGCAGCGGTTGAGTTTTCGACTCGGCATCTGCGGCGCGAATGAACTTCGGGGAGACCGACATAATGAATACGCTGGCAGTCATTCTCGAAGCACCGGAGCGTCTCGCTCTGCGTGCACTTGAGATGAAGCCGGTGGATGCATCGGATGTCGTCATCGAAGTCGCTTTCAGCGGAATCAGCACCGGAACCGAAAAACTGTTGTGGAGCGGGCGGATGCCGCCCTTCCCCGGCCTCGGCTATCCGCTGGTGCCCGGTTACGAATCGGTGGGCCGGATCATCGATGCCGGTCGTGAAGCGCATGGCCGCATTGGTGACTGGGTGTTTGTGCCCGGCGCCAACTGCTACACAGATGCCCGCGGATTGTTCGGCGGCACGGCCAAGAAGGTCATCGTGCCTTCTGCCCGCGCCATTCCGATCCCCGAACACCTTGGCGAATCCGGCGTGCTGTGCGCGCTGGCGGCCACGGCGCTCCACGCGATCAAGGGCGGCTTTGACTGGCGTGAAGCACTGCCCGATCTGATTATCGGCCACGGCGTGCTGGGCCGCCTGCTTGCGCGGCTCACGCTGGCACTGGGCGGCGCTGCGCCGACCGTGTGGGAAACCAACCCTGCCCGCCGCCTTGGCGCAGAAGGTTACAACGTGATCGACCCGGCCTCTGACGAGCGCCGCGATTACCGTGCCATTTACGATGCCAGCGGCGATGCCGGGCTGATCGATGATTTGATCATGCGCCTCGCCAAGGGCGGCGAGATCGTGCTGGCGGGCTTTTATTCCGAGCGGGTGAGCTTTGCCTTCCCCGCTGCCTTCATGCGCGAAGCCCATTTCCGCGTGGCCGCCGAATGGCAGCCCGGCGATCTGGCTGAAACCCGCGCGCTGATTGAATGCGGGCGATTGGGCCTTTCCGGCCTGATCACCAACCGGCGTCCGGCCGGTGAAGCGACGGAGGCCTACCCCCAGGCCTTCACTGACCCTGACTGTCTCAAGATGGTTCTCGATTGGAGCGAATGCTGATGTCTGTGCTCGACACCCGAACCCTCGAAGATCAAGTTGCCGCGCTGCGCGATGAAGCGTCGCAAGAACCCGATCCGGTACACACCGGCGAAGTGAAGTCCGAAACGCAGGTCATCGCGATCTACGGCAAGGGCGGCAGCGGCAAGAGCTTTGCCCTGTCCAACCTCAGCTACATGATGGCCCAGCAGGGCAAGCGCGTGCTGCTGATCGGTTGCGATCCCAAGTCGGACACCACCAGCCTGCTGTTCGGCGGCAAGAGCTGCCCGACGATCATCGAAACCTCCTCGAAAAAGAAGGCCGCTGGCGAAGAAGTCCGCATCGAAGATGTGTGCTTCCAGCGTGACGGCGTCTTTGCAATGGAACTCGGCGGCCCCGAAGTCGGGCGCGGTTGCGGTGGTCGCGGGATCATCCACGGGTTTGAACTGCTCGAAAAGCTGGGCTTCCACGATTGGGGCTTTGATTACGTCCTGCTCGATTTCCTCGGCGATGTGGTGTGCGGCGGCTTCGGCCTGCCGATTGCCCGCGACATGTGCCAGAAGGTTATCGTGGTCGGCAGCAACGATCTGCAATCGCTCTATGTCGCCAATAATGTCTGCCAGGCGGTCGAATATTTCCGCAAGATGGGCGGCAATGTCGGCGTGGCGGGCATGATCATCAACAAGGATGATGGCACGGGCGAAGCCCACGCTTTCGCTGAAGCGGTCGGCATTCCGGTGCTTACCGCGATCCCGGCGAATGAAGACATCCGCCGCAAGAGCGCCAATTACCAGATCATCGGCATTCCCGGCGGCGAATGGGCAAGCCTATTCGAAGACCTTGCCATCAACGTGGCCGAAGCACCGCCGGTGCGCCCGACCCCCTTGTCACAAGACGGATTGCTGGGCTTGTTCAGCGCCGATGTGACCGGCGCCGGCGTCGAGCTTATCCCCGCCACGCAGGCCGACATGCGCGGCGGCGTTTACGAAACCCGCCCCACCCTCGAAGTGATCTACGACGAGGCTTGATGCGATGAGCGATGCCTTCCCCACCAGCGGTAACCGCGCCCCCGACCGGATCGAGCTTGATCCGGCTGCGGTGACGAGCGGCGGCGCATGCTCATCGAAAGACACGATGCTCGATGCTGCGCGTGACGCGGGCAAGAGCGACATCCTTGATCAATACGCTGCCGATTATCCGGTCGATCCGCAGGCTGGGCCGCATGATCAGCCGCAATCGATGTGCCCTGCCTTTGGCTCGCTGCGCGTCGGATTGCGGATGCGCCGCACCGCCACGGTGCTGTCAGGCTCGGCCTGCTGTGTTTACGGGCTGACCTTCACCTCGCACTTTTACGGCGCGCGGCGCACGGTGGGCTATGTGCCCTTCTCCAGCGAAACGCTGGTCACCGGCAAGCTGTTCGAAGACATCAAGGAAGCGGTCGAAGGCCTCGCCGATCCTGAAAATTACGACGCGATCATCGTCACCAACCTCTGCGTCCCCACGGCGAGCGGCGTGCCGCTGCGGCTGCTGGGCAAGGCGATCAACGGCGTGCGGATCATCGGCATCGACGTGCCGGGCTTCGGCATTCCGACCCACGCCGAAGCCAAAGACGTGCTGGCCGGTGCGATGCTCAATTACGCCCGAGAGGAAGTGGCCGCTGGCCCGGTCGCCGCGCCGCGTGAACGCTCCGACCTGCCGACCGTGACGCTGCTGGGCGAAATGTTCCCGGCTGATCCGGTGGTGATCGGGCAGATGCTCGCACCGCTTGGTCTGGCTGCTGGCCCGGTTGTGCCCACCCGCGAATGGCGTGAACTTTACGCAGCGCTTGATTGCGCGGTCGTGGCTGCGATCCACCCCTTCTACACCGCCAGCATCCGCGAGTTCGAAGCTGCTGGCCGTCCGATCATCGGTTCGGCTCCCGTCGGCGCGGATGGCACCGCTGCCTGGCTGCAATCCATCGGCGATACGCTGGGCCTGCCGCAGCACAAGGTCGATGGCGTCAAGAACGCCATGATCGCCGCCTGCCGCGGCGCGCTGGACAAGATGCCGATCAGGGGCCGGATCACGGTTTCGGGCTATGAAGGCTCGGAATTGCTGGTCGCCCGCTTGCTGGTCGAAAGCGGGGCAGAGGTGCCTTATGTGGGCACTGCAACCCCGCGCACCAAATGGTCGGACCCCGACCGCGAATGGCTCGAAGCGCGCGGCGTGCATGTGCAGTTCCGCGCCAGTCTGGAACAGGACATCGCGGCAGTGGATGAATACCGCCCCGATCTCGCCATCGGCACCACGCCGGTGGTGCAGCACGCCAAATCGCGCGCGATCCCTTCGCTCTATTTCACCAACCTGATCTCGGCCCGTCCGCTGATGGGCCCGGCAGGCGCTGGCAGCCTTGCCACCGTGATCAACGCGGCGATGGGCAACAAGGCGCGCTTCGATGCGATGCGCGATTTCTTCGAAGGCGTCGGCACCGAACATGCGGCTGGCGTATGGGAAGACCTGCCCGTCGACCGGCCCAAGTTCCGCAAGAAATACGCTGCCCTGAACGAAGCGGCGCGCAAGGCTTCGGAGGCGATCGGATCATGACCCTCATCCTCGATCATGATCGCGCTGGCGGCTACTGGGGCGCTACTTACGTCTTCACCGCGGTGAAGGGCCTACAGGTCATCATTGATGGCCCGGTCGGGTGCGAGAACCTGCCGGTCACATCCGTGCTCCACTACACCGACGCACTGCCGCCGCATGAACTGCCCATCGTCGTCACCGGCCTTGGCGAAGAAGAACTCGGCAAGACCGGCACCGAAGGCGCGATGAAGCGCGCGTGGAAAGCGCTGGATACCGAACTTCCCGCCGTGGTCGTCACCGGCTCCATCGCCGAAATGATCGGCGGCGGCGTGACGCCTGAAGGCACCAACATCAAACGCTTCCTGCCGCGCACCATTGATGAAGATCAGTGGCAATCGGCAGACCGCGCGCTGACCTGGCTGTGGACCGAATTCGGCCCCAAGAAAATGCCCGCCCCGCGTGAGCGCAAGGAAGGCCAGAAGCCCCGCGTCAATATCATCGGCCCCAGCTACGGCATGTTCAACATGCCATCCGATCTGGCGGAAATCCGCCGCCTGATCGAAGGCATCGGCGCCGAAGTCGGCGTGGTCTTCCCGCTCGGCAGCCACCTTGCCGACATCCGCGAACTCGCCACCAGCGATGCCAACGTTTGCATGTACCGCGAATTCGGTCGCAACCTGTGCGAGACGCTGGAACGGCCCTATTTCCAGGCGCCGATCGGCCTCACCCAGACCACCAAGTTCCTGCGCGCATTGGCAGCGGAACTGGGCCTTGATCCCGAACCGTTTATCGAGCGCGAAAAGCACACCACGATCAAACCTTTGTGGGATCTGTGGCGTTCGGTCACGCAGGATTTCTTCGGCACGGCCAGCTTCGGCATCGTCGCCAACGAAACCTATGCCCGCGGCATCCGCCAGTTTCTTGAAGGCGACATGGGCCTGCCCTGCACGATCTCGGCTTCGCGCTGCGCCGGTGTGAAAACCGATAATGACGCGGTGCGCACATCATTGCACAGCAACCCGCCGCTGGTGATGTTCGGCAGCTATAACGAACGCATGTATCTGGCCGAAAAGACGGGCAGCGGCTACGGGCCGAGCACCCAGTTCATTCCTGCCAGCTTCCCTGGCGCGGCGATCCGCCGCCACACCGGCACGCCCTTCATGGGTTATTCCGGCGCGACCTATCTGGTGCAGGAAGTGTGCAATGCGCTGTTCGATGCGCTGTTCCACATCCTGCCGCTGGGCACCGAGCTCGACAAGATCGAGCCGACCCCGCCGCGCGGCGAAGCGCAATTGACCTGGGACAATGACGCCAAGGCGCGGCTCGACCAGCTTGTCGAAGCGCAGCCGGTGCTGGTGCGGATCTCCGCTGCCAAGCGCCTGCGCGACACGGCCGAACGCACCGCGCGCGCGCGCGGCGTGACAACAGTTACCGCAGACTGCCTTGAGGCATCGCTGCTTGAAGGAGCGGAGGCATGATCAGCATGTCCGCGCCTTCCAACCCTTTGTTGCAGCCGCGCGCTGCACAATCCCATGCCCCCTTCGAGGGGGCTCTCCAATCCACGTGGGGGATCACGCGGGGACGCCGACGGAAGCTTTCGGGCTTCCAAACATACCCAACTGAACGGAGACAACCCGATGAACGAACGTATCGGAACCCACCTGACGCCTGAAGAGGCTCAGGAAATCCACAAGGGCTTCATGGGCACTTTCACCCTTTATGTGGTGATCGCTATCGTGGCCCACGTGCTGGTCTGGGCTGACAAGCCCTGGCTGCCGATTGGCTGATTATTGCGATGATCGGCTGAAGGTGGCTGGGTAACCCCCCGCGACCGCTGCCGGACAACGCTTTTCTGAAAACATTTCAAAGGAATTTCCCATGTGGAGACTTTGGTTCTATTTTGACATTCGCCGCACGCTTGTTGCGCTGCACGTTGGTCTGGCCGTTCTGGCCTTCACCATCCACTTCATCCTGCTCAGCACCGATCGGTACAACTGGCTGGAAGATGCCAGCGCTGCACCGGCAACGGCTGCCGTGATCGAATCGTCGGAAGCTCCGGCGACTACCTAACGGCTTGCAAATTGTGAGGGGGCAGGTTCGCCTGCCTGCCTCCTAACACTTGTTCAGCAATTCAAGCGCCCGCCTCAATGGCGGGGAGGATGGACCTATGGCGCTCCTTAGTTTCGAGCGGAAATACCGCGTGCGCGGTGGCACATTGATCGGCGGCGACCTATTCGACTTCTGGGTCGGCCCGTTTTATGTCGGATTCTTTGGAGTGACGACGGCAATCAGCGCCTTGCTTGGCACCGCGCTGATTTTCGCCGCTGCGACGCAGGGTCCGACACTCAATCCCTGGCTGATTTCGATCAACCCGCCACCGGTTGAATATGGCCTGGCCATGGCCCCGCTCAGTCAGGGCGGGTACTGGCAAATCATCACTGGCTGCGCAGTCATCGCCTTTGTTTCATGGGTGCTGCGACAGGCCGAAATTTCCCGCAAGCTGGGCATGAGCTACCACGTTCCGATCGCCTTCGGCGTCGCCGTGTTCGCCTATGTCACGCTCAACGTCATCCGTCCCTTCTGGATGGGCGCGTGGGGCAATGGCTTCCCATACGGGATCTGGACTCACCTCGAGTGGGTTTCGGGCGTGGGCTATGCCTTTGGCAACTTCCACTACAACCCTGTGCACATGCTCGCGATCACGTTCTTCTTCACGAACACGCTCGCGCTCGCACTGCATGGCGGGCTTGTGCTGTCGGCGGTCAACACCACCGGCGGAACCGACGTCAAGTCACCGGAATATGAAGATACCTATTTCCGGGATTTCATCGGCTATTCGGTCGGCACGCTCGGTATTCACCGGGTTGGTCTCTTCCTCGCGCTATCTGCCGCGTTCTGGAGCGCCGTCTGCATCGTCATCTCCGGCACTCTGTATGTCGGCAGCTGGATCGAATTCTGGGATTTCTGGAAGAAGATTCCGATCTGGTCGTAAGGAGCACCTGAAACATGGCGACATATCAAAACATCTTTACCCAGGTGCAAGTGCAGGGACCGCCCGAAATGGGTATCGCCCTGCCGGCCGGTGAAGATATCCGCATCCCCTTTCTGGGGCATACATACTGGCTCGGCAAAATCGGGCAGGCCCAGTTCGGGCCGGTCTATCTCGGGGTACTGGGCACGATCTCGCTGGTTTTCGGCGGGCTTGCGTTCCTGATCATCGGGCTCAACTTCTGGGCGCAAGCCGGATGGAGCCCGCAGACCTTCATGCGCGAGCTGTTCTGGCTTTCGCTGAACCCTCCGGGCCCTGAATACGGCTTCAGCCCGTTCGTGCCGCTGAAGGAAGGTGGCTGGTTCATTCTGACCGGCGCGTTCCTGACGATTTCGGTACTGTGCTGGTGGGCGCGCACTTACAGGCGGGCCAAGGCGTTGGGCATGGGGATGCACATTCCCTGGGCTTTCGCCTCTGCCATCTGGCTGTTCCTGGTGCTGGGCTTCATCCGCCCGATGCTGCTGGGTGATTGGTCGCAGGCGGTGCCTTACGGCATCTTCAGCCACCTTGACTGGACCAACAATTTCTCGCTGGTCTATGGCAACCTGTTCTACAACCCGTTCCACGCGCTCTCGATTGTCTTCCTTTACGGGTCGGCAGTGTTGTTCGCGATGCACGGGGCGACGATCCTGGCACTCGGCCGTTATGGCGGTGAACGCGAGATCGAACAGATTACCGATCGCGGAACGGCTGCCGAACGCGGCGCATTGTTCTGGCGCTGGGTGATGGGCTTCAATGCCACGTTTGAATCGATCCACCGCTGGGCCTGGTGGTTTGCAGTACTGACCACGCTGACCGGCGGGATCGGTATCCTGCTGACCGGCACGGTTGTCGATAACTGGTATCTGTGGGCGCAGGAGCATTACTACGCTCCGACGACCGAGAACTACGATCCGAGCGGCGCCATCGGGGCAGCTTCGGGCCAATAAACGGGAAGCCGGGCTGTCATGGCCCGGCACCTTACCGACTTCGAATACACGAAACCCGGCTTGGCCCTGCGGCCCGGCCGGGTTTTCTTTTGGGCTCTGCGGAGGTGGTTTAGCGGTCGGCGCGTTCTGCGAACCTGCTGCGCAGATCGATCAGGTGGACTGGCAGTGACGCCGCCAGCGGCAAGGCAACCCACCACCAATCCGCGCCCACCAGCGCCGCGCGCAGACCCAGCACGATCAATGCCGCCGGGCCAAGCAGAGCGAGCACCGCCCCCCAGCCCCAGCCACGCGCCAGCCGCAGCCACGCCGCCTCGATCACCAGCACGCCAAGGATCAGATCAGCCGCGTGGCCAGAAGCGAACAGCCAGTCCATCGCGGCCATCACCTTCCAGCCTCAGCCGAAGGGCGCGTTCAGCTGCACCACCGCCCAATTGAGCGCCGCCGCAAAGCTGACCCACGCAAGGTAGGGCACCAGCAGCCAAGCTGCGCTTTTGGAAAAGCGCCCGCAGAACACAATCATCGCGAGGATCGAAAGCCACAGCACGATCACTTCGGCAAAGGCCCAGTCGGGGCGTTGCAGGCGGAAGAAGATCAGGCTCCAGCTGATGTTGAGAAAGCCGTTGAGCGCGAACAAGCCCAGCACCCATTCCGCCGCCGCCGATGTCGGCGCGGCGCGCCAGGCGGTGATCCCGGCCACAGTGATCAGCGCATAGATCAGCGTCCAGCCGATCGGGAACAGAACATCGGGCGGGTTCCAGTCCGGCTTGGCCAATGCCTGATACCACGGGCCAAGGTCGGTCACCGTCGCCCCCAGTGCGGCCACGCACACGGCCATGGCCGTGGCGATCGTCACCGGGATAATCATCAATCTGCTCATAGGCGTTGGTCTAGGTCGCGCGCCCGCTCGCTGCAATGCCTGATCAGTGCGTGGCAGGTCTCAGGCCCAGCAAGTGGGCGGTGTCTTTCAGGAAGATCTTGATGTGCGCCATCGGTTTGGCGCGCACCAGCTTCTTGTGCATGTAGGCCTGCCAGGTCAGTTCCTGCACATCCTTGTCATCGCACATGGTGACAAAACGTTCGCGGCGCTTGTCGGACGAATACCAGAAATACTGCATCATCCCCAGCACCCAGAACACCTTGCCATGTTCCGACATGAAGCGTTTGCGTGCGGTGCGCAGCTGCTTGGCCTCGCCGGTCTTGAGGAAGGTGGCGGCGGCCTCGCCAACATAGCGTCCGCCGACCATCGCATAATAGATCCCCTCGCCCGAGGCAGGGGCAACCACGCCCGCCGCATCGCCGGCGACGATCACGTCCGCGCCATTATCCCAGCGCTTGAGCGGCTTCAACGGGATCGGCGCACCTTCGCGGCGCAGCGTCTCGCACCGTTCAAGGCCGAGGTCGTCGCGCATGGTGGCAATCGCGCCGCGCAGGCTGAAGCCCTTGTTGGCGCTGCCGACACCGATGCTCGCGGTATCGCCATGCGGGAACACCCAGGCATAGAAATCGGGCGAGAGGCGGCCCTGATAATAGACATCGCAGCGCGAGGCATCGAACTGGTCGGTGTTGCGCGGCGGGGATTTGATGATCTCGTGATAGGCGAAAACGCACGGGATTCGCTCTGCGCCGACAAGACATTGCTTGGCCACGGCAGACCGCGCCCCGTCCGCGCCGATCACCACGCGGGCGCGCACGCTTTCGATCGGCCCGCCGCGGCTGCGACGGAAAGTGACGATCGGGTGCGCCGCATCATCGCGCTCGATCTTTTCGAAGGTGGCGGTCAGGCGTTCGGCGCCCGAATGGCGGGCGCGTTCACGCAGCCACTCGTCAAACTCCTCACGGTCGACCATGCCGACATAGCCGATTTCGCCCACCGGCATATCGACGGCGCGGCCCGAAGGCGCGATCATCCGGGCGGAACGCGCCTTGGCGACCAGCAGGCTTTGGGGAATGTCGAAATCGGCCAGCAGGCGCGGCGGCACCGCTCCGCCGCAGGGCTTGATCCGCCCGCCACGTTCGATCAGCAGCACCGAATGGCCTGCCAGTGCAAGATCGGTCGCCGCTGTCGCACCCGAAGGGCCGCCGCCGATGATCACCGCGTCATAGATCGTCTGGTTCATGCGAACACTTCCCTCTCCCGTGTGGCCAGACCGGCGCGTAGCGCTGCTCCGCCTGTCGCCCTGATGGCGAGAATGGCAGCCAGCACGAACGCGGCTGCCTCGATCATGAAAATCAGCTGGAAGGCCGCGCCGTCGCTGGCCAGCGCCGCGCGCGCGAGATCGACGCCGACTGCGCCGCTCAGCCCGCCCAGCCCGAAAGCAATCGCTTGGCTGGCGCCCCACACGCCCATGCGCACGCCTTCGCGCGTCTTGGCGCCTGCGCCTGCAAGCCCCATCATCGCCCCGATCGCGGCGACAGCGAACACGCCATTGCCCAGCCCCAGCACGAACACATTGATCCCCAGCGGCCAGCCCGGCCCGCTGATTGCCGCCAGCCCGAGCGCAGCCAGCGCCGCGGCGGACATCAGGCACCCGCTGACCACCCACACCCGCAACCCGTCGGGCCGCTTTCCAGTGAAGGCACTGCCGCCGATCCCGGTAATGATCATGCCGATCAGAATGCCGCCCTGATGCTGTCCGCCCAGCTGTGTCGATTGCCCCGGTGTCATCCCGAAGATCAGGCCCGCAAAGGGTTCAAGGATCAGATCCTGCATCGAGAAAGCGATCATCGACACGAAGATGAAGATGGTGAAGCGCCGCGCGGCAGGCTCGTTCCAGATTTCGGCAATCGCCGCACGGAAATCGGGCGCGGCCTCGTTGCGCGCCGCCGCGCCGAACTGGCCTGCCTGCCGTTCCAGCCGGAAGGTCGCCAGCACTGTCAGCGTCACCATCGCCAGCGCCAATCCGCCTGCCACCAGCAACAACCGCTCCTGCGAGAACGGCTTGAGCAACTGGCCGACGGTGATCGCGGACACCACGATCCCGGCTACCATCATGATCCATGTTACCGCTGCCGCAGCCGCCCGTCGCTGCGGCGCGACACCCGATGCCAGCAGCGCGAGCGCCGATGTGCCACCTGCGCCAACGCCCACGCCGATCAGCGAATAGGCCAGCACCGCCAGCGCGAAACCGGGTGCAAAGGCGCTCTCCATCCAGATCGTCGCCTGCGTTGCCAAAACGCCGCCCGCCGCCAGCACAGCCACACCGCCGATAATCCAGCGGGTGCGATTATTGCCCTTGTCCGAAGCATGGCCCCACAGCGGACGACCCAGTTGCACCCCATAATGCCATGCCACCAGCCCGGCGGGAATTGCGGCAAGCATCCCGAGTTCCACCACCATCACGCGGTTGAGAACTGTCGTTGCCAGCATCACCAGCGCGCCGATGGAGGCTTGCACCAGCCCGATACGCACAATGCCGAGCCAGCCAAAGCCGGTATTCTTCGCCTCGGTCAGCGGAGAGGCAAGTGGGGCGTGCATCAGATATAGCCCCCAAGGCCCAGCGCCGCCGCCAGCATCCCCAGCACATACAGCGTCACGCCAACACCATTATACCAGGGGGCATATTGCTTGGGATCGCGCAGCAGCTTGGGCATTGCGCCGATCTGCGCGGCCAGCACCGCACCAACAATCACGGCGGAAAGCGTGAAGCCCCACACCGCCAGAAGCGCAATCACAATCACCTGCGCCCCTGCCATCGTGGCGCAGGCAAACCGGGCCGCGCCGCTTACGCCCATGGTGACGGGCAGCGATTTGAGGCCGGTGGCCTTGTCGCCTTCAACCGCCTTGAAATCGTTCAGCGTCATGATCCCGTGCGCGCCGATGGAATAGAGCGCCAGCACGATCAGAACTTCCATCGCGGGCAGCGCGCCCAGCATCACGGTTGCGCCGGTGAACCAGCTCAGCCCTTCGTAGGTGAAGCCGACCACCGCAGGCCCTGTCCACCCGCTTGTCTTGAACCGGAACGGCGGCGCGGAGTAGCCCCATGCGAGCGCGAGGCCGACCAGACCGGCAACAAACACCAGCGGGCCGAGCAGCCAGCCGACCGCGGCGGAAATCACTGTCATGATCAGCGCGATATAAAGGCCCCAGCGTCCGCCAATGCGGCCCGAAGGGATCGGGCGATCGGGTTCGTTGATGGCATCGACGTGGCGATCGAACCAGTCGTTCACCGCCTGGCTGGTGCCGCACACCAATGGCCCGGCCAGCAAAACACCGCCCGCCACGAACCACAGCCGCCCATCCAACCCTGCGCCGGACGATACCGCCCCGCACATGAAAGCCCACATCGGGGGAAACCAGGTGATGGGTTTGAGGAGCTCCAGTACATCGCGCGGATGGGGCCGCCGCGCCGAAGTGGGCGCATTGCGAGTCGAAGTTACCGAATGCTCCATGTAATCAAGCTATGCCTGACAGACCGAAGCGTCAAATTAATTTGACACTATATTTCCGGCAGACAGCAGTTTTTGCGGTTGAATTGGCAAGCGCGCGCCCATTGTGTCAAATGTGACGCTGTCAGGCTGGCTGGATGTTGGAAGAATCGGGAGGGTTGCGGCCTGGTCGCTCAGACCCCCTCCAGGTCGCGCCAGGCCCCGTTTAGGTCGCGCCAGGTGCGCCTTAGACCCCGTCCAGCCTCGTTTTGATGCCGGTTAGGACAAGCGTGCAGAAGGCAGGCAATTTGCCTACATTGCAGTGATTTAATCGCCGTCACCTGTCAGATTGCCAAGGCCGTAGCGGTGCAGCTTGGAATAGAGGCTCTGGCGCGACAGGCCGAGGATTTCAGCCGCCGATGCACGGTTGTCCGAAGTGTAGGACAGCGCTGCTTCGATGCACAAACGTTCAATCAAATCAGTGCTTTCGCGCACAATATCTTTCAGGCTCATACGCCCGACCAGCTCGGTCAACTGTTCGACCGAACGCGGCAGATCCTGCTGACCGGGGGGCAAATCGCGCAGGCGACGGCCAACGGGGCGGATGACGAATGCGTAATAGGCATCCTCTCCGCCGGTTCTTACCGCTGACAATTCAACAGGTTCGCCCTCGATCTCGTGGCCCACTCGCAGCACCGTGGCAACATTGCGCGCCGATCCGTGCTGGTCGATCTGGCCTTCGATCAGATCGAGATCGATTCCCGGCCGCCCGATCGATTCCGACAGGTGCCGCCCGCGCAGTTGATCGACGCTAGCTGCCTGAAGAAGCTCGACAAATGCGGCATTTGCGGTGACGATTTCAAGGTTGGCATCGGCCACCACGAAGGCATCGGGCATCAGATCGACCAGTTCCAGCACCGGCGAGAAATCCGATGCCGGACGATCATTGGCCTGCACCAGACGCATCAGCAAAAACTGTCCGCGATCCTGGGTGAACCCGGCGACCGAGGTCATGACCTCGCGCGCGCCCCTCGCGATGCGCACCCGTACCGGACTGACCGTATCGGAAACCAGTGCCGCGCCGATCACCGCCTGCATTGCTTCGTGGGAGTTTTTATCGATAAATGTCAGCAGCTTCTTGCCCGGAAGGCTGGCATTGCGCGCGCCGACGAGCATGTGTGCAGCCGGGTTAGCCTCTCGGATCCGCAGCGTGCCTGCCTCGATAATCAGAACCGGTTCGGTCGACCGTTCGAACAGCATCCGGTACCGCGCCTCAAGCTGGCGCATCCGCAGATAATCACGCTCCAGCGATTGCTGCACCTGAAGCAGGCGTTGCTGCAAGCGCCCGGCTTCGCGCAGATCGCGCCCGAAAGCGATGCGATGCTCGCCGCCATTGACGCTGAGCACGGCATAGCGGATCGGCACGTCGCCTTCGCGTGAAGGGTGGTTGACTTGCCGCCAGTGTTGCACTTCTCCGCGCCGGGCGGCGGCCAGCATCTCCATGATTTTCGGGCGACTTTCATCGGTCACCGTCTCGATCCAGTTGGTGCCGACCCAATCGGCAAAGGCCGGAAACTCGCGCGGATCGAAGGCCGCATCTAGGATGGTTCCGGTATCGTCAAGCACCAGCGTGACATCGCCGGCGACCATCGCCAGCTTCATCGCCGCATCGGCATCGAGCGTATCGAACAGCTCTGCCGCCTTCCCGAACGGGTGCTTGCCTTCAATGCTGTGTTTGCGGGTGAGCATGGGGTGCGCCGAACCTATCGCAGGTTCGAACTGGCAGCAGCGGGAGACCTGATCAGACTGTTGGCAACATCAAGCGCCGTCAGGGCATCCGCTCCGGTCCCATCGGCACCGACTTCGTTAGCGATATCAGGGTTTTCGTTGATCATTCTTCCGCCAACAAGCACGATGATGTGGGGGTTGGCAGATACGTTCCGCATCGCCTTGATGAGGTTGCCGAGCGCGGCGCTAGGGCAATCACGACCGAGGGTCAATCCTGCCAGATCAAAGGGCTGACGGGCCAGCCGATCGAGCAATTCGCGCCGTTCAGGCTTGACCAGCGCCTCGCTTTTCCAGCCGCCGCGGGCGAACACCTCGTCGATCATCAGTGTGCCGAAATTGTGGTTATCGCCGGGCATCGGCGAAAACAGCGCCGAGCGTTGCGGACAAATCGCGCCATGTTCGCTCGGCGAACGGGCTGCTATTTCGCGCATCACTTCCTGAAGGCGCCACAAACCCATTGTAACATCGAGGAAATCACACTCGTCGGTTTCCCACATCTCGCCCAGCTTGCGGGCAGCAGGCGCCAGCAGATCAAGGCAGATCGTCTCGACACTGGCGCCATTGGCGATGAAGCCGTCAACTTCTTCAAGCAGGCTGGCCGCCTCAAGCCGCAGGGGCAACAGCGCGAAGCGCGAAGCATCTTCGGGGTTAATCGGGCGCCCGCCTCTGGTCGTAGCCGCGTCACCGCCGCTGGCATGAGCCATCAGCAGGCGCGGGATAATTTCGCTTTCAATCACAAGGTTAATCGAGTCAGGCTGGTCCATCTTGGCTATCGCAGATCGCCGCCGCGCCAGCTCCAGCGGAGCAGAAATCACCCCTCGCAGCACGGCAGAACTTGCAACAAACATGCCGGAAGCCTTGGACTCAGCCATTCGTCAGACCCTCCCCAGGTCATGCGGACGAACCTTCCGCAGGAGGTATTGACCGCGCAAATCCAACACGGCCACGGCTCTGATCCCGAAAAGCCTGCGACTCTCATGTACGCCTTTTTACAGGCGCGCGCAAATATCCATACCCGGGGAGCGCCATTCGTCAACCAAACTAAACGTCCAATCTAGTTGACACTCAAGTTGGAAAGGGTAATCTCTGATTCTGAGAGAAAAGGCTAACGCATCACATGACTCGGACGGATCCTGCATCCCCGGTCGAACCTGGAACTTCGGTGAAAGGGGCGGGCCAAGAGAGGGGCAAAGCCAGCGCACTGTATACCGCGCAAGAGCGGGAAAGGCGCGACGCAACGGCCTGGACCATTGTTCAGGGCGTGCTGGCACCGGTGCAGTTCGTGGTGTTCTTGGTAAGCCTTGGCCTTGTCATCCGCACCCTTACGACCGGCGAAGGCGCATTCGCCGCCGATGTCTCGATCGTGGTCAAGACCTTGGTGCTCTATACCATCATGATCACCGGCTCGATCTGGGAAAAGGTCGTGTTCGGTAAATGGCTGTTTGCTCCGGCGTTCTTCTGGGAAGACGTTTTCTCGATGCTCGTGCTGGCGCTGCACAGCCTTTATCTTGTGATGCTGCTGGCTGGCATCGGCACGCTCGAGCAGCGGATGCTGGTCGCTCTGGCTGGTTACGGCGCCTATGTCATCAACGCTGGACAGTTCCTGTGGAAGCTGCGGATGGCGCGGCTTGAAGGCCCTAACGCACCGCAGGCGGTGCCGGCATGAGCCCGCTCGCCATCCTTGACGGCTGTGCCACCGAACGCGCTCCAGCCACCCCCGCCGCCAGCGAGCAACCTCGTCCTGTTTTGCGCGAGCGCGGCCAGCGCGAAGTGTTCTGCGGACTCACCGGTATCATCTGGCTGCATCGCAAGATGCAGGATGCCTTCTTCCTGGTGGTCGGCTCGCGCACTTGCGCTCACCTGCTGCAATCAGCCGCTGGCGTGATGATTTTTGCCGAGCCCCGCTTTGCCACCGCGATCATGGAAGAGCGCGATCTGGCCGGCATGGTCGATGCGCAGGATGAGCTTGACCGGGTGGTGACCCGCCTGCTCGAACGCCGCCCGGATATTCGCACGCTGTTTCTTGTCGGCTCGTGCCCGTCCGAAGTGATCAAGCTCGATCTGGCGAAGGCCGCCCAACGCCTCGGCGCGCAATACATGCCGCGCGTGCGTATCCTCAATTATTCAGGCAGCGGGATCGAAACCACCTTTACCCAGGGCGAAGACGCATGCCTCGCCGCTCTCGTGCCGGTGATGCCCGCACTCGCAGCAGATGCGCCAAAAGAACTGCTGATCGTCGGCAGCCTGCCCGATATCGTCGAAGACCAGTTTCTGCGGTTATTTGCCGAAATGGGCATTGCCAAGGTTGGTTGCCTGCCTTCGCGCAACGCTCGCGAATTACCGAGTGTCGGCGCGAATACCCGGTACCTGCTGGCACAACCTTTCCTCGGCGATACTGCCATGGCGCTCGAAGGACGCGGCGCACGGCGGATCGAGGCACTGTTTCCTTTCGGTGTTGAAGGCACCTCTGATTGGCTGCGCTCTGCTGCCCGCGAATTCGGGATCGATGCCGCGCTGGTCGAAAAGATCATCGCACCGGGCCGTGAACGCGCTCGCATCGCGCTGTCCAAGCTGCGTCCGCAGCTTGAAGGCAAGCGCATCACCTTCCTGCCCGACTCGCAGCTGGAAGTGCCGCTCGCACGTTATTTGCAGGACGAACTTGGCATGGAGCTGGTCGAAGTCGGCACGCCCTACCTCCACCGTGCGCATCTCGCACGCGAGCTTGACCGCTTCGGCCCGCAGGTGCGGGTCAGCGAGGGTCAGCACCTTGAACGTCAGCTTGATCGCGTGCGCGCTGACCGGCCCGATATCACCGTTTGCGGACTTGGCCTTGCCAACCCGCTCGAAGGCGAAGGCCTCACCACCAAATGGGCGATCGAGCTCGTCTTCTCGCCGATCCACGGTTTTGACCAAGCCGCCGATCTCGCCGAACTCTTTGCCCGGCCGCTGCGGCGCCGCGACATGCTGGAGGTATAGGCGATGCAACTGGCAGTCTGGACTTATGAAGGCCCGCCCCACGTCGGCGCGATGCGCGTGGCAACCGCAATGGAGAAACTCCATTACGTACTGCACGCGCCGCAGGGCGACACCTACGCCGATCTGCTGTTCACTATGATCGAGCGGAGGGCAAAGCGCCCGCCCGTCACCTACACCACCTTCGAAGCGCGCGATCTGGGCAAGGATACCGCGCAAATCTTCCAGGATGCCGCGCGCGAAGCGGTTGCCCGGTTCAACCCGCAGGCGATCATCGTTGGCGCATCGTGTACGGCGGAACTGATCCAGGACGATCCGGCCGGCCTGTCCGAGGCGATGGGGCTGCCCTGCCCGGTCATCCCGCTCGAACTGCCAAGCTACCAGCGCAAGGAAAACTGGGGAGCGTCGGAAACGTTTTACCAGATCGTGCGCAATCTGGCTGACAAGTCGGTGCTGCGCGCGCCCCGCGAAGGCCGCCCTGCCCGCGTCAACATCCTTGGCCCTACCGCGCTGGGCTTTCGCCACCGCGATGATCTGGTCGAGATCCGCAAGATTCTTGCCCTGCTGGGTGTCGAGGTCAATCTCGTCGCTCCGCTTGGCGCCACCCCGCAGGACATCACACAGATCGGCGCCGCCGATTTCAACATCGTCCTCTATCCCGAAATCGCAGATGAGGCCGCACGCTGGCTCGAAAAGACTTTCGATCAGCCAACCGTGCGGACCGTCCCTATCGGCGTAGGAGCTACCCGCTCCTTCATCGCCGACGTCGCCGAGCTGGCAGGTGCAGATCCCACGCCTGCCCTCGGCGACACCTCTTCCCGGATGCCCTGGTGGTCACGGTCGGTCGATTCGACCTACCTGACCTCCAAGCGCGTGTTCATCTTCGGCGATGCGACCCATGCGGTTGCCGCTGCCCGGATCGCCCGCGAGGAACTGGGCTTCGAAGTCTGCGGCCTTGGCTGCTATGCCCGCGAATTCGCCCGCGAAGTCCGCGCCGAAGCCGCGCGCTGCGGTATCGAGGCGCTGATCACCGATGATCACCTCGCAGTAGAGGATGCGATCGCCGCAGCCGCGCCGGAACTGGTGCTGGGCACGCAGATGGAACGCCACATCGCCAAGCGGCTGGGCATCCCCTGCGCGGTCATCAGCGCGCCGGTGCACGTGCAGGATTTCCCCGCGCGCCACTCTCCGCAGATGGGTTTCGAAGGCGCCAACGTGATCTTCGACACCTGGGTGCACCCGCTGGTGATGGGGCTGGAAGAGCATCTGCTCACCATGTTCCGCGACGATTTCGAATTTTCCGACGAGGCAGGCGCTTCGCACCACGCAGCCCATTCACCGCGCAGGGCATCAGTGCAGGCAGACGCCGAAACGCAGGTTGCCGACATTCCGGCGCCCGCGCTCGCAGAGGCCGGCGCGACAGGCTGGACCGACGAGGCCGAGCGCGAGCTGAAGAAAATCCCCTTCTTCGTGCGCGGCAAGGCCCGCCGCAACACCGAGGCATTCGCCGCAGCGGATGGCCGCGCGCAGATCGATCTCGAAACCCTCTATGACGCAAAGGCGCATTATGCACGGTAATGTCGCCTCCGCCGCATCCGTCGATCCTTGCGCTCCCGTGCGGGTGGTCATCATCACGCTCGACAATCACCTGAAGGGCGCGGTTGACCGCGCAGACGAAGCGCTGGCACCGGAGGGGATCAACCTCAGCCTCTACGCCGCCTCCGAATGGGGCAGCGACGCGGCCGAACTGGAAAAAGCCAAGACCGCAATTGCCGAGGCCGACATTGTCATTGCGACGATGCTGTTCCTTGATGATCACATTCGCGCAATCCTGCCTGCCCTGGAAGCCCGGCGCGAAGCCTGCGATGCCATGGTCTGCCTGATGTCGGCCGGAGAGGTTGTGAAGCTTACCCGCATGGGTGGCTATCGCATGGATGCGCCTGCGAAAGGACCGCTCGCGCTGCTGAAAAAGCTGCGCGGCAATGCGGGCAAGAATGGCAAGCCCAATTCGGGTGCGGGGCAGATGAAGATGCTGCGCCGCCTGCCCAAAATCCTGCGCTTTATTCCCGGCGCCGCGCAAGATGTGCGCGCCTATTTCCTCACCCTGCAATACTGGCTGGCCGGATCGGACGAAAACGTGGTCGCCATGGTGCGCGCGCTGATCGATCGCTACGCTGCGGGCGAGCGCATGTATCGCCGCGGCATCACCAAGGCCGAGGCCCCGCTCGAATACCCCGAAACCGGTGTCTATCACCCCCGCACCCAGCAACGCATGTCCGAAAGCCTACGCCTGCTGCCGCGTGAGCAGGGCAAGCACGGCACCGTCGGGCTGATCCTGCTGCGGTCTTATCTGCTGGGCCGCGACTGTGCGCATTACGACGGCGCGATTGCCGCTTTCGAAGCCGCTGGCCTCAAGGTCGTGCCGGTATTCGCCAGCGGGCTGGATGCGCGCCCGGCGATCGAACAGTTCTTCATCGGGCCGGATGGCCAGCCGACAGTGGATGCGGTGGTCAATCTGACGGGGTTCTCGCTGGTCGGCGGCCCGGCTTATAGCGACGCGCAGGCCGCGCGCGAAGTGCTGGGCAAGCTTGATCTGCCCTACCTTGCCGCCCACGCGATCGAGTTCCAGACGATTGAGGAATGGGCGCACCGGCCGCAGGGTCTGCTGCCGCTGGAATCGACCATGATGGTCGCGATGCCGGAACTCGACGGCTCGACCGTGCCGAGCGTATTTGGTGGGCGCGCAGGCATGTCCGGCGAAGGCTGCGGCGGCTGCGACCGGCGCTGTCCCCGTCCCGCCTCGCACAAGGCACGACCGATGCAGGCCTGCCCAGAACGCGCCGAAGCTCTGGCGGCTCGCGCTGTGAAACTGATCCAGCTGCGCCGCTCGGAACGCGCCGCCCGCAAGCTCGCCATCGTGGTGTTCAACTTCCCGCCCAACGCCGGGGCTACTGGAACCGCCGCCTTTATGGGCGTGCATGAATCGCTTTACGCCACGCTGCAAAGGCTTGGCACCGATGGCTATGATGTCGAAGTGCCCGCCAACGTCGATGCGATGCGCGACGCACTGCTGAAGGGCAACACAGACCGTTATGGCACCGATGCCAACGTCGCTCACCGCATCCCGGCGGATGACCATGTGCGGCGCGAAAAGCATCTCGCCGAAATCGAAGCAGCGTGGGGCCCTGCGCCCGGCAAACAGCTTTCGGACGGCGGCCATATCCTCATCCAGGGCGCGCATTTTGGTAATGTCTTTGTCGGTGTTCAGCCGGGCTTCGGTTATGAAGGCGATCCGATGCGGTTGCTGTTCGAAGGCAGCTTCAGCCCCACCCATGCCTTCAGCGCATTCTACCGCTGGATCCGCGAAGATTTCGGCGCGCATGCGATCCTGCATTTCGGCACCCACGGCGCGCTTGAATTCATGCCGGGCAAGCAGGCCGGGATGTCGGGCAAGTGCTGGCCGGATCGCCTGATCGGCGACACGCCCAATTTCTACCTCTATGCCGCCAACAACCCTTCGGAAGGGATGCTGGCCAAGCGCCGTTCTGGCGCGACGCTGGTTAGCTATCTCACCCCTCCGCTGGCGCAGGCCGGGCTTTACAAGGGTCTGGTGGAACTGAAGGCAAGCGTTGATCGCTGGCGCGCGACGATCGACGATGCCGATCACGCAGCGGAGCGCGCCGATCTGGCGCAGTTGATCGCCGATCAATGCGAAGCGCTCGACATCACCTATGTCGACATCGGCGAACTGCCTGCGCGGCTTTACGAAATGGAAGCGGCGCTGATCCCGCACGGGTTACACGTCTTCGGCCAGAACCCGCAGGGTGCGGCACGCGAGGACATGCTCGATGCGATGATCGAGGCCGGCAGCCTTGATGGCCCCACCCCTGACCGCGCCTTGCTGGCCGCCAGGCTTGATTCCTCGGACGAACTTGGCGCGCTGATCCACGCTCTTGATGGCGGCTATGTCCAGCCCGCACCCGGCGGCGATGTGGTCGTGAACCCTGATGTCCTGCCCACGGGCCGCAATATCCACGGCTTCGATCCGTTCCTGATGCCCTCCGCCTACGCCTGCCGCCTTGGCAGCGAACAGGCCGAGCAATTGATCGCCCGTCATGTGAACGGCGGCGAGCCCTTCCCCGAAAGCATCGCGATGGTGCTGTGGGGCACGGACAACATGAAGTCCGAAGGCGTCCAGATCGCGCAGGCGATGACGCTGATGGGCGCCCGTCCGCGGCGTGATTCCTATGGTCGCCTGTGCGGTTCGGTGCTCATCCCGCTCGAAGAACTGGGTCGTCCGCGCATCGACGTGGTGATGACGCTTTCGGGCATTTTCCGCGATCTTCTGCCAATGCAGACCCGGATGTTGGCCGAAGCCGCGCTGCTCGCCAGTCAGGCCGATGAAACGCCGGAAGCCAACTTCGTTCGCAAGCACACGCTCGCCCAGATGGAAAAGCACGGCTGCGATATCGAAACTGCCGCATTGCGGGTCTTCTCCAATGCCGAGGGCGCTTACGGCGCCAACGTCAACCAGATGATTGAAGGCGGTGTCTGGGCCGATCCCGATGAACTGGCCAATGCGTTCGAGATCAACAAGGGCTTTGCTTACGGCGTATCGGGCAAGCCGGTGCAGCAGCGCGAATTGTTGCAAAGCGCGCTCTCCACGGTCGATTTCACCTACCAGAACCTCGAAAGCGTCGAACTCGGCATCAATGATGTCGATCAATATGTTGACGGGCTTGGCGGCGTCACCCGGTCGGTCAGCCGCGCCAAGGGGATCGATACCCCGGTCTACATCCTTGATGCCACGCGCGGCAGCACCAAGGTGCGCACACTGGGCGAACAGATCGATCTTGAAACCCGTACCCGCACGCTGAACCCCAAGTGGTTCGAAGGGTTGCTGGAACACGGCTACGAAGGCGTCCGCCAGATCGAAGGCCATGTCACCAGCACGCTCGGCTGGTCAGCCACCACCGGACAGGTTGCGCCGTGGGTGTACCAGAAGATTTCCGAGACCTTCGTGCTCGATGAAACAATGCGGCGGCGCCTGTCTGACCTCAATCCGAAAAGCGCAGGACGCGTTGCCAACCGCCTGCTTGAAGCCTGTGACCGCCACCTGTGGGAACCTGACGAAGCCACTCTCGCCGCCCTCCGGCTGGCGAGCGACGAACTCGAGGACCGCCTTGAAGGCGTGTTCGCGGGCGAATGATTAAAAGGGATCCGAACACATGAACCTTCACAGCCCCTCATCCGCTTTCAGCCAGCCCGACGGCGACGGATCGGTCCAGGTCCAGCTGGACCCGGAAGACAAGATCAAGGGCGCCAAGGTGTTCGCGGTCTACGGCAAGGGCGGGATCGGCAAATCGACCACCTCGTCTAACCTGTCGGCTGCCTTTTCGAAGCTGGGCCACCGCGTGCTCCAGATCGGTTGCGATCCCAAGCATGACAGCACCTTCACGCTGACCAAAAAACTGATGCCGACGGTGATCGACGTGCTGGAAACGGTCGAATTCCACGCCGAGGAACTGCGGCCTGAAGACTATATGTTCGAAGGTTACAACGGCGTCATGTGCGTAGAGGCCGGCGGGCCTCCGGCAGGCACCGGCTGCGGCGGATATGTGGTCGGCCAGACCGTGAAGCTGTTGAAGCAGCACCATCTGCTCGAAGAAACCGATGTCGTGATCTTCGACGTGCTGGGCGATGTGGTGTGCGGCGGCTTCGCTGCCCCGCTGCAACATGCCGAGCGCGCGCTGGTAGTGGCCGCGAACGACTTTGACTCGATCTTCGCAATGAACCGGATCGTGGCGGCGATTGCGGCGAAATCGAAGAACTACGATGTGCGCCTTGCCGGCGTGGTCGCCAATCGCAGCAAAGATACCGACGAGATCGATCGCTTCTGCGACAAGGTGGGCATGCCGCGCCTCGCGCACTTCCGCGATGTCGATGCGATCCGCCGCTCGCGCCTGAAGAAGTGCACTTTGTTCGAAATGGGCGATGATCCCGAAGTGATCGCCGCGCAGGACGAATATCTGCGGCTGGCAGCAATGCTGTGGGCCGGTGTCGATCCGTCAGCAGCGCAGCCGATGAAGGATCGTGACATCTTCGACTTCCTGGGGTTCGAATAATGGCGACACGGCTTCCATCCGAGTATGATCACCGGCGCGAGGCGCTGGCGACTTATTTCGACAGCACTGCGCGTCAGGCGTGGATTGATCTCACCTCTGACACCAAGGTCAGCGGCATTCGCGCCACCGTGCGGGCCGGACGCGATGCGATGCGCGGTACCCTGATGGATTGGTTGCCGACCGATCTGCGCCGCACGTCCGTACTGGATGCAGGCTGCGGCACCGGATCGCTGGCAGTGGCCGCCGCCTGCCGCGGCGCCGAAGTTACCGGGATCGATGTGGCCGCTGGGCTGGTCGAAGTTGCCCGGGAACGCACCCCGTCCTTTATCGGCCACGGGCGCATCCACTGGCGCAGCGGCGACATGCTCGATCCCTCGCTCGGCATCTTTGCCCACGTTGTCGCGATGGATTCGCTGATCCATTATCAGCCTGAAGATCTGGTTGATGCGCTTTCGCAGCTGGCGGCGCGCACCACCCATTCGATCCTGTTCACCTACGCCCCGCGCACCACGCTGCTGGCGACGATGCATACGATCGGAAAAGCCTTTCCCAAATCGGATCGCTCGCCCGCCATCGTGCCGGTGGCCGAGGACGACCTGCACCAGCGGCTTGCCAGTCTGCCCGGTTGGAGCATTGGGCGCACGCAGCGCATTTCGAGCGGGTTCTACAAATCGCAGGCGCTTGAACTGGTGCGCCACGGATGAACCGCCCGGTCCGCCCTCCCCAACCGCATTGGACAGCGCTGGTTTTCCAGATGCTCCCGTTTGCGGACGCGGCGAGCGTGGACCTGCCCCTTGGCCGTCTGCTCCGGCTTGCCTTGTTTCAGGTGAGTGTGGGCATGGCCATGGTCCTGCTCAACGGCACCTTGAACCGCGTGATGGTGGTGGAACTTGGCACACCGACCTGGCTTGTCGCGCTGCTGATCGCCGTGCCGCTGCTGGTGGCGCCATTCCGCGCCCTGATCGGGCACAAGTCCGACACCCACCGTTCGGTGCTCGGCTGGCGGCGTGTTCCCTATATCTGGTTCGGCACAATGATGCAGTTCGGGGGTCTGGCGATTATGCCATTCGCGCTGCTGCTGCTGGGCAAGCCGGACGTCTTCAATATCGGCCTTGTCGGCGCAGCGGCCGCGTTTCTTTTGACCGGCACCGGCTTTCACGTCACGCAGACTGCGGGTCTCGCGTTGGCGACCGATCTTGCGCCCGAAGACAAGCGCCCTCGCGCGGTGGCCCTGCTATATGTGATGCTGCTGGTCGGCATGATGTTTGCCGCATTCGTTATCGGCGGACTGCTGATCGATTACAGCCCCACGCGGCTGGTGCAGGTTATCCAGGGCGCAGCCGTGCTGACCATCGCCCTCAATGTCATCGCACTCTGGAAGCAGGAAGCACGCAACCCGGCGGTCACTGCGCCGGATCGTCACCGTCCCGACTTTTCGGTCTTGTGGCAGGCTTTCGTCCGTGACGGCCGCAACGCACGCCTGCTTGTTGCAATCGGCATCGGCGCTGCCGGCTTTGCGATGCAGGATGCCCTGCTGGAACCCTATGGCGGTGAAATTCTCGGTCTGTCTGTTGGCGCGACGACCGGGCTGACCGGCGCATGGGCGCTGGGATCGCTGATCGGTTTCATGGTTTCGGGCCGCTGCCTCGCGCGCGGCTGGGATCCGCTGCGACTGGCTGGCGCCGGTCTTGTTGTCGGGATCAACGCCTTCCTGCTGGTACTGTTTGCAGGGCCATTCGCGTCTCTGGTGATGCTCTATGCGGGCGCTTTGACAATCGGACTGGGTCTCGGCCTGTTCTCGGTCGGCACGCTGATGGAAGCGATGAACATTGCGAAGACCGAAACCGCCGGCCTTGCGCTGGGTGCCTGGGGCGCAGTGCAGGCCAGTTGCGCTGGCGCCGGGATCGCCATTGGCGGGCTGATGCGCGACGGGGTTGCGGCGATGATCGGCAGCGGCGAAGCCGTCAGCATCGCCACCCGCGCGGCCGGTTACAGTTCTGTCTACATTCTCGAAATTGCTCTGCTGCTTGTCGGCCTGGCTGCGATTGGCCCGCTTGTCGGCCAGCAGCGCGGCCGCGATCCTGATGCCGAAGACCCACTCAGCCAGCCATTCGGGCTGAGGGAGTTCCCGACATGATTACCCGTGTCCGCCCGTATCGTATCCTGCCGGCTTGCGCCTCTGCCGGATTATTCCATTGGAGGAATGTGAAATGAACGCCACTTACATCGTCGGGACGTTTGACGTCGCCGAACTCGCTTTTCTGCTGTTCTTCGGTTTCTTTATTGCGCTGGTATTCTACCTTAACAAGGAAAGCCGCCGCGAGGGCTATCCGCTCGAGGAGGAGGAAACCGGCAGGATCCTCCCCGGCAGCCTGTTCGATGGCGACAAGAAGACCTTCCAGCTGCCAAACGGCCGCGGAACCTATGTGCCCGAAGATGTCGCCCGCGACGACATCAACGTGCCCGGCGCGCAGTCATTCAAGGCTGCTGGTGCTCCGTGGGTGCCGACTGGCGACCCGATGAAGGCAGGCATGGGGCCGGGAGCATTCGCCAACCGTGCAAAGTATCCCGATCTGACCTTCGATGGCCGTCCGCGCATCGTGCCGCTTGCCGATAGCCACGAATTGATCATCTCCCCCAATGATCCGCAGTTGATCGGGTGGGATGTGATCGGCGCGGATAAGCAAGCCGTAGGCAAGGTCAGCGATATCTGGGTCGATCAGGCCGAACACCTGATCCGCTACCTCGAAATCGAAACCACCACCGGCAAAAAGGTGATGGCACCGATGATGGTGGCCGTGGTGCATGGCAACAGCCTGCTGGGCAAGATTCTGCCGACCACCAACCATGACGAACGCCAGTATGTCGAGATCGACGCGATCACCGCCGCGCAGTTCGAAGATGTCCCGGCGCTCGAAACCGCACGCATCATAACCCGTTACGAAGAAGACCGCATCCAGGCCTATTTCGGCGGCGGGTACATGTATGCCACCCCTGAAAGGTCGGAAGCATGGATCTGAACCACACCGCAGGCGCGGCAGCGACGGCAACGTCGCTGCCCGCCAGCATCGACCACAGCGAACTGGAAAACGATGGGCCGAAGGCCTTCGGTGACCGGATGGGCACGCCCGCTTCGGACGAGAAAGTGCTGTGGAAGGGCCGTCCGGCCGTTGGTCTGCTGGCTCGGACCGCTTTCCACACCCGCAAGCTTGGCGCCTATTTTGTCGCGTTGACCGCGATCGCATTGATGATGGGCAAGACCGACGGCGCGATTGTCTCTGCGGTGCTGGGCGTGGCTTTGCTTGCCATCCTTTACGTGCTGGCCTGGCTCAGCGCGCGCACTACGCTCTATATCCTTACCGACTCGCGCCTGATCATGCGCATTGGCATGGCGATCGAAACGCGGGTCAATCTTCCGCTGAAGCAGGTCACCGCAGCCCACCTGCGCGGCCGCGGCGGCAATTTTGGCGATATCGCGCTTGAGCTTTCCGGAGAACGCCTGCTTGGCACGCTGCTGTTGTGGCCGCATTCGCGCCCTTGGCATTATGCCCGCCCGCAGCCTATGCTGCGCGCGATCCCCGATGCCGCACACCTCGCGCAGCTGATCGCCGAGACTCGGGCACAATTCGGCGCGATCGAGCGAAATTTGACCGAGATCAATGAAGCGGCTCCGGCGAGCGTCCAACACGGGTCTCAGCCTGCGCCAACACCGGCACGCAGCGCCCCGGCGATCCACCGCGGCGAACCCGGCCTTGAGGGAGCCCCCGCATGATTGTGCGCGAATATGAAGAGGACGAAGTCACCGTCCACAGGGTCCCGCTTTACCTGATGGGCGGCATCGTGGCGATTTCGCTCGCGCTGACAGCATCGGTGACACTCGGCTTTTTCGAACGCCAATCGGTACCGGCCGAAGCCCGCGCTGCAACCGGGGCCAATGCCATTCAGGAGCGCTCGCTCAAGTTCTTCGACGAAGCCGACGGAACAGTGCGGATCGAGGACGGTGTTACCGCCGAGGTGCTCGCACGTTATGGTCAGGGCGAAGGCGGTTTCATCCGTGCCAGCGTGCGTAGCCTTGTCCACCAGCGCCGAATTCGCGGGCAGGGGGCTGAAGTGCCGTTTACACTGACCGAATGGGACAATGGTGATCTGACCCTGACCGATCCGGTCTCTGGCGTGAATATCGAAGTCACCGCTTTCGGTTCGATGAACCGCGTGGTCTACGCCGATCTGCTCCCCAGCAAGGTGGCTCGCTGATATGGCCCTGTCGTTCCTGGCCTCCGAAACCTTCGAAACGCCCTGCACCATCACGGTCGAGCAGAGCTCGGAACATTTTCACGCCCATGTCGAACTTGATGGCGATATTGCGATGGAGCCGGGTGACAAGGTGCGCGTCCATGGCGCGCCGATCCAGATCCCGTTCGGCACCAGCCGCGTGTTCGAACGCCGTGCAACTGTCACCCGTGCCAGCCCGCTGATGCGTGGTGTGACCAAAGTTGCCGCCTATTTCGACCTTAGCGAACTTTACGAAGTCAGCTTCCATGCCGGGAGGATCAAATGAACGCCTATAAGCCGATGACCAGCGAAGAGGCGATGGCAATCGCGACGCAGGACACCATGCTGACCCCGCGATTCTATACCACTGACTATGACGCGCTGGACGCAATCGATGTCAGTCTGGTGCGCCGGGAATGGGACCAGTTGATCGCGGATATGGTGGGCGATCCCAACAAAATGCACTTCAAGCATTCAGACCGCTTCAAAGGCGTGATCGAAGGGCTGGAGCCGGCGCTGCGCAAGGAATTCACCGATTTCCTCGTCAGTTCGATGACGAGCGAGTTT
Source organism: Porphyrobacter sp. AAP60 (assembly GCF_001296025.1). Taxonomy (GTDB): domain Bacteria; phylum Pseudomonadota; class Alphaproteobacteria; order Sphingomonadales; family Sphingomonadaceae; genus Erythrobacter. The sequence goes on from NZ_LJHV01000023.1 coordinate 251,593, forward strand.
TCAGGCTGCGTGCTCTATGCCGAAATCGCCCGGCGCACCAAAAACCCGGACGTGAAGCAGCTGTTTCGCTTGCTCGCCCGCGATGAAAGCCGCCATGCCGGCTTCATCAACGAGAGCCTGAAGGATGCAGGCATCGGCGTGGACTTGGGCTATCTGACCAAGACCAAGAAATATACGTATTTCAAGCCGAAGTTCATTTTCTACGCGGTCTATCTGTCCGAGAAGATCGGCTATGCGCGCTATATCACCATCTTCCGTCACCTGGCGCAGAACCCGCAGTACAAGTTCCACCCGATCTTCGACTGGTTTGAAGAATGGTGCAATGACGAGTTCCGCCACGGCGAGGCCTTTGCCATGCTGCTGCGCGCTGACCCCAAGCTGCTGCAAGGCGCCAACAAGCTGTGGGTGCGCTTCTTCCTGCTGTCGGTCTATGCCACGATGTATGTGCGCGATCACAACCGCCCCTTGTTCCACGCCGCGCTGGGGGTTGATCCGACCGAGTATGATTACAAAGTGTTCGAAATCACCAACCAGATCGCCCGTCAGGTCTTCCCGGTCGAACTCGACATCGATTCGCCGGCCTTCCGCCACCAGATGGAAAAGCTGCGGCTTGCAGCGGAACGTATCGAAGAAGGCAAGGCGGCAGGCGGCATCGGCGGCATGATCTCCCGCGTCTCGGGTATGGCCGGTGCGGGGCTCGCCTTTGCGCGGATGTATCTGCAACGGCCAAAATCCAACGCTCTGCCCGCTTCGATCCGGCTTCAGCCCGCGTGGTAAGCTGGGATGGCCATATTGTTCCGTTTTTCGTGACGGTAGCGATCTGGTTTGTCGCGACCGGGCTGATTGCTTGGGCGGATAACCGTGAAAGCACGACATTCTCGCGCAGCCTGATCGTGGGCAGCATCGCCGGGATTGGCGGGCTTGGGTTGATCCTGTTCGCTTCCTTTTCAGCGGATGTCTGGGCGGTGTATCTGGCCTTTATCGGTGCGCTGATGGTGTGGGGCTGGCATGAACTCAGCTTCCTCACCGGGGCATCCGCCGGGCCGCGCCGGGGGCTGGCGGATCCGCAGTTGACCGGTGTTGCACGCTTCCGTCAGGCGGCCGCAACGGTGATGCATCACGAGGTCGCGCTGGCGTTGACCGCGCTGCTGCTCATCTCGCTTTCTTGGAACGTCCCCAACCAGATCGGGGCGACAGTGTTCGTGCTGATGTTCGCGATGCGGTTGGTTTCGAAGATCAACCTGTTCGTAGGCGTGCCCAATAGCACCTCCGAAATGCTGCCTGCGCATCTGGCCTATTTGAAAACCTATTTCGGCCCCAACCGCATGACAATGCTGCTGGCGGCTTCGATTGCCGGGATTACCGGCCTGAGCGTGTGGTTTGCCGCTCTGGCACTCGCCGCACCCGTCGGCAGCGCGGAAATGGTCGGAGCCAGCCTGCTGTTCACATTGAGCCTGCTTGGCGTGCTTGAGCACCTGTTTCTGGCCCTGCCGTTCCGTGATGGAATGCTGTGGGGCTGGGCCCTGCCAAAACGGAATGGGCCCAAGCCCCAGCCTGCGGTGCAACTGGACAAGAATTGAGACATAAAATCATGGATACAGAGGGAAAACCCATGGACTTCGAAGCCTATTTCGCCGGTGAGCTCGACACTGTGCGCGCTGACGGACGTTACCGGGTGTTCACCGATATCAAGCGCCACCGCGGCAAATTCCCGCACGCGACGCGCTTCATCGATGACGAAACCCAGGCGGTCACCGTTTGGTGCTCGAACGACTATCTCGGCATGGGCCAGCACCCGGCGGTGCTCGATGCGATGCATGAATGTCTCGACGAATGCGGCGCAGGCGCTGGCGGCACGCGCAACATTTCCGGCACCAACCACCATCACGTGCTGCTCGAACGCGAACTGGCCGATCTGCACGGCAAGGAAAGCGCGCTGCTGTTCACGTCGGGCTATGTCTCGAACTGGGCGGGCCTCGGCACGCTGGCGGGCAAAATTCCTGGCTGCGTGGTGTTTTCCGATGCGCTCAACCATGCCTCGATGATCGAAGGCATCCGTTATTCGCGCGCGCCCTACAAGGTGTTCCGCCACAATGATGTGGCGCACCTGGACGAGTTGCTGTCGCAATACGGCCCCGATGTGCCGAAGCTTGTCGCGTTTGAAAGCGTCTATTCGATGGATGGCGATATCGCCCCCATCGCCGAAATCCTCGACGTCTGCGAAAAGCACGGCGCGATGAGCTATATCGATGAAGTTCACGCTGTTGGCCTTTATGGCCCGCGCGGTGGCGGGATTGCCGAGCGTGAAGGCCTGATGGACAGGATCACGGTGATCGAAGGCACGCTTGGCAAGGCTTACGGCGTCATGGGCGGTTATATCGCCGCGTCAGCCAACCTCGTCGATTTCGTGCGCAGCTTTGCCAGCGGCTTCATCTTCTCGACCGCCCTGCCCCCCGCCATCGCGGCCGGCGCGGCGGCCAGCATCCGGCATCTAAAAACCTCCAGCGCCGAGCGTGAGCTTCAGCAGAAGCGCGTTGCACAGGTGCGCCGTTCGCTCGATATCATGGGCATCCCGCACCTGGACAATCCCAGCCATATCATCCCGGTGATGGTGGGGGATGCGAAGAAGTGCAAAATGATCAGCGACTGGCTGATGGACAACCACGGCATCTATGTGCAGCCGATCAATTACCCGACCGTGCCGGTGGGGACGGAGCGCCTGCGCGTTACCCCGTCACCCGTGCACACCGATGGCGATATCGACCGGCTGATCAAGGCGCTTTCCGAGATCTGGTCGCATTGCGAACTCGCGCGGATGGAACAGGCCGCCTAGCGCACAGGCGCAAGACAAGTTTTCCCTTGGATGGGAAGAAACAGGGGGCGGGTATCAGGCGATGCCCGCCCTTTAGGTTTGCGCGATATCAGCCTTCGGGGATGAACCGCACCGCCACACCGCCCGATGCGGCCAGGCGCACAGCGAAAGCCTCGCCGCCGGTTACCGCCTTTTCCTCGATCACCATGGCATAGGGATTTGTGTCCCAATGCGCGTCCGGCCCGTCGCGATAGATTTGCGCGCGGTAGCGTTTGCCCTTTTCGAGGAAGGCCAGAGACACGCTCAGTTCCCGCTCGTTCTCGTCTGTCACCGCGCCGAGGAACCATTCCTTCGACTTGCGTCCCTGCCGGGCGAAGGCGACATACTCGCCAACTTCGCCTACGAGTGCGATACTCTCTTCCCAATCAGCTTCGACATCCTTGATGAACTGGAAAGCGTCCATTCGCGCTTCGTAGTTTTCAGGCAAATCGGCAGCCATCTGGAGCGGCGAATAGAGCACAACGTACAGCGCCAACTGCTTGGCCAGCGTCGTCTGCGGGCGGTTTGACGGGTCTCCGCGCGGACCATCGGCGTGCACCGGCGGGCGTTCATTCGGGCGCAGATCGAAGATGCCGGGGGTGAAGTCCATCGGCCCTGCCAGCATCCGGGTGAAAGCCAGCATGGCCTCGTGGCTCGGCGGATTGGGCGGCGTGCCCCAGGCATTGAACTCCATCCCCCGCGCGCCTTCGCGGGTCATCCAGTTGGGGTAGGTGCGGCGCAGGCCCGTGTCCTTGACCGGTTCATGCGCGTTGATCGCAATCCGGCGCTTGGCGGCGGCTTCAACCACGCGCAGGTGGTGGCCGACCATGAACTGGCTATCATGCCATTCATTGCGCCGGATGCCGTTTTCATCCACCCGCACCACGTCGCCCGCATCGGCGACATAGCCGGTCTTGACCGCCCTTACCCCGTTCGTCTGCATGAGGTCGAAAGCGGCTTCCATCTGACTTTCGTAATTGGCGATATTGGCCGATGTTTCGTGGTGCCCGATCAGCCGCACGCCCTTGGATTGGGCATAGCGGCCCAGTTCGGCAAGGTCATAATCGGGCATGGGTTCAGTGAAGCGGAACAGGTCGCCATTGTTGAACCAGTCGCCATCCCAGCCGATGTTCCAGCCTTCCACCAGCACGCCCGCAAAGCCGTGTTCAGCGGCGAAATCGATGTAGCGTTTGGTTTCTGCGGTGGTGGCGCCGTGGATAGGGCCGCTGCCCCAGGTCTTCTCGTTGATGTGCATAGCCCACCAGATGCCGACATATTTGCCGGGCTCCACCCACGAGACATCGCCCAGCTTGTTCGGCTCGTTGAGGTTGAGGATGATGTCGGAGTTGATCAGCCCCACCGCCTCGCGCGCCACCTGAATGGTGCGCCACGGGGATTTGAACGGGGCCGCAGTCTTCACCTTCGGCCCGCCCGACCAGTTGCGAAGGCGAGCCTCGAAATTGCCGGCCCGTAGCGCGCCCAGGGACATGGACGAATAATCGACCAGCGCCGCTTCGTGGATACTGAAATGGATGCCCGCTTCGTTGCGGAAGGTCGCAGGGGTGTGGGCATCATCCACTGTGCCGGCAGGGCCGGTGCGGGTGACATATTCGTAGCGGTTGAATTCGTCCGACGGGGTGTACCACATCGTGGTTTTCTCGCCGACGCCGAACTGGGTCAGTTCCTCCACGATGTTCATGTCGCCCCGCAAGGCAGCCTGTTCGGGAAGTTCGTAACGGAAACCGATGCCGGTATCGAAGGCGCGGAAGCGGACAGTGATTTGCCGTGCCGGGCCAGCATCGGGGGCAAAGGTCACTGCCAGTTCGTTGTGCTGATCGCGCACCAGACGGCGCTCGCCCCATGGCTGTTCCCACGTGGTATCGCTGCTGGCGCGGGCCGATCCGGCGATGGTCAGTCCGCGGTCGAAGCCGTGATGCTCGGCAAAGATCATACCGAGCTTGGAAGGCGCGATCACCTGCCCACCTTCAAAACTCACCGCATAGGTCGCCTGTCCGCCGTCATCGGTGACGGTGACTATGATCTTCCCATCGGGCGAGGCCAGCGTCAGGCTTTCGGCATGGAGCGGGGCCGCTGCCCATCCAATCGCCGCCATGCCAAGCATCCGGGTCAAAAGCTTCGTCATCATTCCTCTCCCGCGCCCTGTCTGGACGCTTCACATTGTCTCGATGAAAATCCGGAAGCCCCATGCGGGCAGATCGAGCGTCTCGCCGCCAGCAAAGCTGGCCGATGCTCCGCTCAACGCATCGGTGTAGGTGCCATGGTGACGCGCGTGTTCGAAGGTCACGCTATGTGGCCGGGGGCTGAGGTTGAATGCGGCAAACACCCGCTCGCCCGCTTGCCCGCGCGTGAAAGCAAAGACATCGTCGGTGGCATTGCTGGGCACCTCGATCATGGGTGCACCAAAGCGCCCGTTGTGGAGCGCCGGGTTCGCTGACTTGATCTCGATCAGCTGGCGGAAAAGGCGATCGTGCCGCCCGTCGCGCCATGCAATCGGATCTTTCTCGAAAAAAGCGAGTTTGCGATCGAGGTCGGCCTCCTGACCGTTGTAGATCAGCGGCATACCGCTGCCCACGAAGGACAGTGCTATCGCGGCCTCATAGGCCGGACCGTAGATTTCGCTCGCGACGTTATCCCACGAATTCTGGTCGTGATTGTCGGTGTAGGTCATGCGCATCGCGGCGTGCGACCAGCTTTCGAACTGCTCTGCATAATAGCTGCGGATGGCCCCTGCCCCGCTGCCGTCGCTCACAAGCTTCTGGATCGCTTCCTTCCACTTCCACGCATAGGTCGCATCAAAGGCGCGGGCGTGCAGATCGCGCTGCTCCCATTCTGCGAGTAGAAACACCGGCTTGACACGTTCCAGTTCGGCGCGGGCGGTTTCCCAGAAATCCAGCGGAACGTACCCCGCCACATCGGCGCGATACCCATCAATGCCGAATTCGCGGACCCAGTAGACGAGGCTTTCGGTCATGTAGCGGCGCAGGCCAGGCTGGCTGAAATCGAGGTCAGCGACGTCAGACCAGTCGGTCCCGACCGGCGACATCAGCGCGCCTTCGGGGCTGCGAGTATACCATTCCGGATGGCTCTGGATTAGCGGGTTGTCGAACGCCGAATGGTTGGCGACCCAGTCAAGGATCACCTTCATCCCCAGCCGGTGCGCTTCGTCCACAAAGGCGCGAAACTCCGCCTCTGTGCCGAATTCCGGATTGACCGCGCGGTAATCGCGCACGGCATAGGGACTGCCTAACGAGCCTTTGCGGTTCAGTTCACCAATCGGATGGATCGGCATGAGCCAGATGATATCCACCCCCATATCGGCGAGGCGCGGCAGGTGGCTTTGCGCAGCGACAAAGGTGCCCTCTGCCGTGAACTGGCGCGTGTTGAGCTGATACAGCACCGCATCGCGCGTCCATTCGGCGTTGGTGAGTTCGACTGCGGGACGCGGGGCATAGTCCGGCTCTGCCAGCGCAGGCGCGCTTATCAGGGCGGCAAGGCACAGCAGTGTGGATGGCAAACGCATCAAACGAACTCCTCTTTCACGAACAAGGTCGCAGCCGCTGCCATGACAAAGCTGACCGCCGCGATCACCATCGCGTAAATCGGCTCTCCGCCGAAAATGTTGGTGACGAGGAAGCCGAGCAGGGTCGCTGCCAGCAGTTGCGGCACCACGATGAAGATGTTGAACACCCCCATGTAAATGCCCATCTTTTCCGCCGGAACGCAGCCTGCAAGGATCGCATATGGCAGCGCCACGATTGATGCCCAGGCGATACCCAGCCCGATCTGCGGCACCCACAACAGCGCCGGATCGCGGATCAGCAGCATCGCCGCAAAGCCCGCTGCGCCCAGCATCAGGTTGATTGCATGCAGGCGGGTGCGGTCGATCCTGGCGGCGACCACCACGAAGCCGAGCGCGGCAGCCGCGGCAAGGCCATTGCGCACCGAACCCATCAGGCTCCACCAGTCGGCCCCGTCCTGATAGGCGGCGCTGGCAGCGTCGGTCGCGCCAAAGTGATATTCGGTCACGCCCGGCGTACCATAGATCCACAAAGCGAACATCGCGAACCAGCTGAAGAACTGCACCACCGCTAGCTGGCGCATGGTGCGCGGCATGGCGAACAGATCGCTGACAACTTCCATGAAGCCGTTGTGATTGCGCCCCTGCGAACGCAGCATACCGGCGATCAACTGGATGGCGCCAAACCCGGCGATGAGACCAGCGAGAACATAGAGGTCTTGTGCGACTTCGATAGTGCCGAGAAACGCCGGACGGCTCCCTCCCCGTGCGATCATGACGAGCGCGGCAAAGATGGCCCCGGCGACAATCCATGCCGCCCCGCCTCTGGCAAACTGCGGCGCGGTGCGCAGGGCAGCGACCGGGGTGGCAGGTGCAGCAATGCCGCGAGCGACCTCGAATGCGGCGAGCTGCTCGGGTGAGTATTCCTTTGTGCTGAACACCGTCCAGCTGACGGCAGCCAGCAAGGCTGCGCCGCCGATGTAGAACGCCCAGCGCACCGTTTCCGGGATTTCGCCCGCGGGTGCGACATTGGACAGGCCCAGCCAGTTGGTCATCATCCACGGCAGCGCCCCTGCCAGCACCGCCCCGGTGCCGATGAAGAAGCTTTGCATCGCGTAGCCCACAGTGCGCTGACGATCGGGGAGATTATCGCCGACAAAGGCGCGGAACGGTTCCATCGTCACATTGAGCGATGCGTCCATGATCCATAGCATTCCGGCCGCGACCCACAGCACCGGCGCATTGGGCATCACGAACAGGGCGAGACTGGCAAGCAGCGCGCCGACGAGGAAATAGGGGCGGCGCCGGCCGAAACGCGGGCTCCATGTCTTGTCGGAAAGGTGGCCGATGATAGGCTGCACGATGAGTCCCGTCATTGGCGCGGCAATCCACAGGATCGCAAGGCTGCCGACATCCGCGCCCAAAGTCTGGAAGATACGGCTGACATTGCCATTCTGGAGTTCGAATCCGATCTGGATTCCGAGGAACCCGAAACTCATGTTCCAGATCTGGCCTGCGTTCAGCGCAGGCTTTTGGCCGGCTTGCGTCATCGTCAAACGTCCCTCTCCCCCGCGTCGGCCCCTGACCATACGTGACACGGATCAATCAAGGCTATGGCTTCCCGGATCTGCTGTCCGGCGCGCTCGAGCCTGTTGCCCCACAGTCTGGACGCCTTGCAATTTTTTGCAAGATACTTTCAGATTTTCTCCAGAAAAATTGCTGCAAGAGGGTTTAAATTCGCATTTAATGACGGATTTTCAGATTTTTAAAGTAAAACGACAGCCGCCACTCATCTGTCTACAAAGATTTGCAAAATGATTCCCACAATGCCACAATCGGCCATGGAGGGAGTGGAAATATGATGCGAATCTTCGCCGGAATGGCGGCTGCGCTATGCGCCAGCACTGCACTTGCAGGAGGGCCGGTCGCGCAGACAGCAGCGCCTGATGCCGTGCAAACAGTGACCGCGATGGCTGACCGCCAGCTGGAAGACGAGATCATCTATTTCGTCCTGCCCGACCGGTTCGAGAACGGCGACCCGAAGAATGATCGCGGCGGGATAAAGGGCGGCCCGCTGCAGCATGGCTTCGATCCCGCGCACAAGGGCTTCTACCACGGCGGCGACATCAAGGGGCTGACCGCCAAGCTCGATTATATTCAGGGCATGGGTGTCACCGCGATCTGGTTTGCGCCGATTTTCAAGAACAAGCCGGTGCAGGGCAAGCCGGGCGAGGAAAGCGCGGGCTATCACGGTTACTGGGTGACCGATTTCACACAGGTTGACCCGCATTTCGGCACCAATGACGAATTCAAGGCCTTTGTCGATGCCGCCCACGCGCGCGGGATGAAGGTCTATATGGACATCATCACCAACCACACCGCCGACGTGATCGACTATGTCGAAGGCGCGGCAACGGGCTATGCCTATCGCAGCAAAGGCGATTACCCCTTCTCGCGCAAGGGCGGGCCTGATGGGGCCATCATAAACGAAGGTTTCGCGGGCGATGACAACGCTGATCCCGCCAATTGGGCCAGGCTGACAGACCCGGCCTTCGCCTATACGCCGTTCGTGCGCGAGGCGGAGAAGAACGTGAAGGTGCCCGCGTGGCTCAACGACATCACGCTCTACCATAATCGCGGAGACTCGCACTGGGTTGGCGAAAGCAGCGTCTATGGGGATTTTGTCGGCCTGGATGATCTCGCCACCGAAAACCCGCGCGTCGTAGCGGGGATGATCGCAATTTTCGGCAGCTGGATCGACGATTTCGGCATCGACGGATTCCGCATCGACACCGCCAAGCATGTGAACCCCGAGTTCTGGCAGGCTTTCGTGCCCGCCATGCTGGCCCGGGCCGAGGCCAGGGGGATCGGCCACTTCCACATCTTCGGCGAAATCGCCTTTGAAGAACCCACCGCTACACTTGCCGCGCAGGTCATGGCGGAAAGCGGGCTGCCCTATGCGCTCGACATGGGTTTCGCCAAAGCAGCGCAGATGGTGGCGAGCGGCAAGTCGCCGCCGCGACTGATGGCCGAATTCCTCCAGCAGGACGCAATATATCCGGGCGGCGCAACAACCGCGCTGGGCTTGCCGACATTCCTCGGCAACCACGATTTCGGCCGCTTTTCGATGTTCGTGCGCGAAATGAGCGGATCGGACGAGCCCGACACGCTGCTCTCCCGCGTGAAGCTGGGCCATGCCATGATGTTCCTGCTGCGCGGCGTGCCAACCGTCTATTACGGCGACGAACAGGGCTTCATTAGTGACGGCAATGATCAGTTGGCGCGCGAGGATATGTTTCCCAGCGTGACGGCGGTTTATAACGACAACAAGCTGATCGGCACCGATGCCACCACAGCGCAGAGCAACTTCGATACCGCACACCCGCTCTACCGGTTGATCGGTGATCTCTCCGCCGCCCGCACCGCCAGCCTCGCCCTGCGCCGGGGCCTCAGCACGGTGCGCGCCTTCGAGGAAAGTGCTCCCGGCCTGCTCGCGGTCGAGCGCCATGATCCCGAAAGCGGACAGCGCGTGCTGACCCTGTTCAACACCGGTGAAACGCCGCTTTCCCGCAATGTCGAGGTCAGCTACCGCGCGGTCGGCGTAACGCCGCTGGTGGGGCCATGCCCATCGGCACTGGCTGCGCCCGGCGCGGTTACAATCACACTGCCGGCGTTCGGCTTTGCCGCCTGCATTCTGGAGACTGAAGACTAATGGCAACCGCCCAGACCTGCGCTGCCACGCAAGCTGCCGCCGCCGCCAGGCAACTGGCCTGGTGGCGCGGAGCGGTGATCTACCAGATTTATCCGCGTTCTTTCCGTGATACCAATGGTGACGGGATCGGAGACCTCGCCGGGATTGCCGACGGGCTGGACTATATCGCCGATCTTGGCGTGGACGGCATCTGGATTTCGCCGTTCTTCACCTCGCCGATGCGCGATTTTGGATATGACGTAGCCGATTATTGCGGGATCGATCCCAGCTTCGGCAGCTTCAAGGATTTCGACCGGATCATCGAAAAGGCCCACGCGCTGGGCCTGAAGGTGATCATCGACCAGGTCTATTCGCACACGTCTGACGAACACGCGTGGTTTCAGGAAAGCCGTGCCGATCGCACCAACTCCAAAGCCGACTGGTATGTCTGGGCTGATCCCCGGCCCGATGGGTCGCCACCGTCGAACTGGCAATCGGTTTTCGGCGGTTCTGCATGGCAGTGGGATGGACCGCGCAAGCAATATTATCTGCACAATTTCCTGACATCGCAGCCTGACCTGAACGTCCACAATGTCGCGGTGCAGGACGCGCTGCTCGATGTCGCACGGTTCTGGCTGGGTCGCGGCGTCGACGGGTTCCGGCTCGATGCGCTCAACTTCTCGATGCACGATCCCGAGTTGCGCGATAATCCGCCGAGCGGTCTGCCGATGGATCTGGTCACCCGCCCGTTCGATATGCAGGTGAAGCAATACAACCAGTCGCACCCGGATATTGTCGCATTTCTGGAACGCATCCGGCAGACGATCGACGAATTTCCGGGCCGCTTCACCGTCGCCGAAGTCGGCGGGCCGGAGCCGCTGGCGGAGATGAAGGCCTTCACCCAAGGCGGCAAACGGCTGGATTCGGCCTATAATTTCGATTTCCTCTACGCCCCGCGCCTCACCGCGCCGCTGGTGCGCGCCAGCCTTTCGCAATGGAGCGGAGAGGACGGCGAAGGCTGGCCTTCGTGGGCGTTCTCCAATCACGATGCGCCGCGCGCGGTCACCCGCTGGACGCTGGACGGCGATATGGCGCGGGCTGCACGGCTCAATCTGCTGCTGCTGCTGAGCCTACGCGGCAATCCGATCCTCTATCAGGGCGAAGAACTGGGCCTGCCGCAGGGCCATGTCGCGTTCGAGGATCTGCAAGACCCCGAAGCCATCGCCAACTGGCCCCATACGCTGGGCCGCGACGGCGCGCGCACACCGATGCCCTGGGCAGCCAAAGCTCCGCAAGCCGGCTTTTCCAATGCCAACCGCACGTGGCTGAAACTTGACGCGGCGCACACCGGTTTTGCCGTCGACAGGCAGGCGTCAGACCCGGTCTCGACCCTGTCTTACGCCCGCCAGATCCTGCGGTTGCGGCGCGATCATCCCGCCCTGGTCAGCGGCGATATCGCCCTGCTCGATACGCCGGAAGATGTGCTCGCCTTTATCCGCCACGAGGGTGAAAGCGACGTGCTGTGCGCCTTCAATCTGGGCGAGGCAGCGGCGGAATGGTCGCCCCCGGCAGGGTGGGAAACCGCACGGATGCTTGCCAGCGAAAGCGCGCTCGGCAATGATGGGCCGCTGCCGCAGGTGATGGCGCCGGGCAGCGGGTATTGGGCCATCGAAGGGTAGACAGCAGACCGGCATGGCCGACAATCCCTCCCCCGCATCCCGGCGCAGCGCCACGCTGGAAGATATCGCACGCGAGGCCGGAGTGTCGATCTCGACGGTCAGCCGTGCACTGAACGATAGCCCCTCGGTCAAGCGCCGTACCAAGCAGCAGATCTGGCAGATTGCCCGCGCCCATGATTATGAATTTCGCGCTAGCATGCCGAGCGGGCCGATTGGCGCGGATGCGACCATCGCGGTGGTCGTCCCGGCCCCGCAGGCGCGCGACAGCCGTGTGGCAGACCCGTTCTTCCTCGAACTGCTGGCAGGCATCGCCGAGGCAGCGCGTGAACGCAATGCCGACCTGCTGATCAGCCATCTCTCCCCCCGTGCAGGAGAGGATCTCGATTACGCGATGAGCACCAGCCGCGCGACCGGCGTGATCTTCATCGGGCAAAGCTCGCTCCACCACGAATTCAACGCGCTCGCCGCCCGCGATGATCGCTTTGTGGTGTGGGGGGCGGAGTTTCCCGATGCGCAATATTGCGCCATCGGATCGGACAATGTCGCCGGCGGCCGGCGCGCAACCGCGCATCTGACGCGGCTCGGGCGGCGGCGTATCCTGTTTCTCGGCGATACCGAGGCGCCCGAGGCTGAACAGCGCTATCGCGGGTACAAGCAGGCCAAGGCGCAGGCTGGCATTACGCTGGATGACGAGTTGGTGGTGCCCGCCCATTTCGAGGTGCATTCGGCCGAAGCTGCAATGCGCAGCGCGATTGCGCGCGGCCTGCGGTTTGACGCGGTGTTTGCCGCGAGTGACCTCATTGCTATCGGTGCGATCCGGGCGCTGACCCGTTCGGGGATGCGGGTGCCGGAGGATGTTTCGGTGGTGGGATACGACAATATCCCTGCCGCCCGGCTCGTCACCCCGCAGCTCACCACCATCGATCAGGACGCCAATCTGGCAGGGCGGATGCTGGTATCGAAGCTGATCGACAGGGGGAACGGCCCGGCGATTTCGCAGCGGCTGGAAACCAGCCTGCTGATCCGCGAAAGCTGCGGCGGGTAGAATGGCCGGTCCCGCGCCGCTGAAAACTATCGTGATTGTCGGCGGCGGCAGTGCGGGCTGGATGACCGCGGCGGCGCTGGCGGATGCGGTGGGGCGTGACTGCAAGATCACCCTGATCGAAAGCGAGGCGATCGGCACGGTCGGCGTGGGCGAGGCAACCATTCCGCCGATCCGCAACTTCAACCACCGTCTGGGCATCGACGAGGCGACCTTCGTGCGGGCCACGCAAGGATCGTTCAAACTCGGCATCGAATTCATCGACTGGGGGCGGCGGGGGCATTCTTACTTCCACCCCTTTGGCCAGTATGGCGCTGAATTCGATAGTGTTCCCTTCTATCACCACTGGATGCACGAGAGCATTGAAGGCCGCACCAACGGCCCGATCGACGATTTTTCGATGTGCTGGGCCATGGCGAAGGCAGGCAAGTTCACCCACCCCTCGCCCGACCGGCGGATGATCCAGTCGACCTTCGATTATGCCTATCATTTCGACGCCGGGCTTTATGCCGCTTTCCTGCGCCGCTTCGCCGAGACACGCGGAGTGACCCGGATTGAAGGCCGTGTGGTGGACGTGGCGCTGCGGGGCGAGGATGGCTTCATAGCGGGCGTCACGCTGGAAAATGGCGAGGCAGTCGAAGGTGAGTTTTTCATCGATTGCAGCGGTTTCCGCGGGCTGTTGATCGAGGAAGCGCTGGGGGCCGGTTACGACAACTGGCAGCACTGGCTGCCGTGTGACCGGGCCGTTGCCGTACCCTGTGAGAAGGGGGAGTTCACCCCCTATACCCGCTCCACCGCGAAGGCGGCGGGCTGGCAGTGGCGCATCCCGTTGCAGCACCGCACCGGCAATGGGTACGTGCATTGCAGCGAGCATATCTCCGAGGACGAGGCGACTGCGCAGCTGCTCTCCACCCTCGACGGCGCTCCTCTGGCTGATCCTCGCACCTTGCGGTTCGTCACCGGCAAACGCCGCGAATTCTGGCGCAGGAACTGCGTCGCCATCGGGCTATCCGCCGGGTTCATGGAGCCGCTGGAATCGACCTCGCTCCACCTTATCCAGTACGGCATCCTGCGCCTGATCGCCCTGCTGCCCGATAGCGCCATGTCGCCGCTTTTATCGCGGGAATACAATGCGCAAACCGCCAGCGAATACGAGCGGATCCGTGACTTTCTGATCCTGCACTACAAGGCCAGCGAGCGGCAGGATTCCGAACTGTGGCGCCACACCGCGGCCATGCCGATCCCCGATAGTCTGCAATACAAGATCGACCATTTCCGCAACCATGGAATGCTGGTTTCGGACGAGCGCGAATTGTTCGCCAATCCAAGCTGGATCGCGGTTTATCTGGGGCAAGGCATCATCCCGCAGCGAGCACCGGCAATCACTGCGATGCGCAGCCACGTGCCGGTTGCCCAGCGGTTTGCCGCGATCCGCAGCGCGATGGATGAAGCGGTGGCGGCGATGCCGTCCCACGCCGATTTCATCGCCCGCCATTGCCCTGCTCCGCCCGCCACCTGACACCCATAGCCTGACGTTCTGCCTGCCAATGTTTCACGTGAAACATGGCAGCAAGACGAGGCTAAGTGGGGTCTAGAGGGGGTCTAGACAGGGTCTAGCAGGGGTCTGGCGCGGGCTGGAGACTGCGAACTCCCGGCCAAATCCAACACCGCCCCTGCACGAAAACGAAAAGGGCCCACCATTTCTGGCGAGCCCTTTCCTGAGACCCTGGGGCGACCCGAGGGCGTCGTGCTTAGAAGCTCTTGCGCAGCGTGAACTGGAACGTGCGCCCGTACAATTCGTGACGGCTCGGGAATGTCCCGATCTCGTCGCCGCCCACGTTGAACAGCGGGTTTTCGGTGCGGAACGGTTGATTGGTCAGGTTGAACACTTCGGCGAGGATCTGCACCCCGTTGAGCGGACTGCCTTCCTTTTCGAAGGTATAACCGATCTGCGCATCGAGGATCGTCTCGCTCAGCGCATCCGCACCTTCCAGGCCGCCCGAGAAGTTCGGCACTTCCGAAAGGAAGCCGCCGCGATACCGGGCTGCCAGCTTGGCGCGGAAGCCATACTTTTCATAGAAGATATCGCCCGACCAGGTGACATCCGAATAGCCCGGAATCGGGATCGGCGCGTTGCCCGGCGGGTCGATCGTGGCATCGGAATAGGTCACCGAATAGAACCCGCCGAACCCGTCGAGTGCATCGGTGATGTCGCCGAAGTTGACCCGCACCGTGCCTTCGATCCCGGTGATCTTGCCATCCGAGAAATTGATCGGGCCGTTGAACGCGCCGGTGGCGAGTTCAGGGGCGGTCGTCAGGATCGAACCGAACCCGGCGTTTTGGATCTGCTGGGTGAGATCAAGGATCGCAGGCTGGTTCACCACCCAGTCGGACAGTTCCTTGTGGAAGGCCGCGACGATGATCGCGGTGCCGGGGGTGAAGTACTTTTCGAACGAGATATCGTACGAAGTCGAACGGTACGGCTGGAGCGTCGGGTTGCCGCCGCCCAGGTTGAAACACACCAGCGCGGGCGGGTTGAAACCGATCACCGTATCGGGGATCTGATCGCCATTGGTGTCAGCACAGCTCAGCGGATTGACTGTGATGTTCTGGTTGGCCGCCAGCTGATCAAGCCGCGCGCGGGTGATCGTCTTGGCATAGGCGACGCGGATAAAGGTATCGGGCATGATCTCGAAGCCGAGGTTCGCGCTCGGCAACCAGTTGTCATAGCCGAAATCGATTTCGTTCACGAAGCCGCCGCTGATCGTGCCGGTCGACGATTGCGAGGTATCGACATACCGCAGGCCGATATTGCCGCGCACCGGCACCGAGCCGAGATCGCCGTTGATATTGGCCTGAATGTAGAAGTTGTGGACCTTTTCCTCGACCAGCCATTCGGTATCGTCGGTCGCGCGTTCGAGCAGATAGGCACCGTTGCTCAGCAGGCTCGACGGATCATAGGCGACGATGTTCTGCCCGATGCTCTTGGTATCGGTCGTCCCGCGAATGGTGTTTGCCGGGATCGCCAGCGAACCGTCGACGAAGCCGGTGCCGGGACGCAGGAAGGTGCCGTTGTTGTCGAAGTCCTTCGTGCGGTCGGTATAGAGCCAGCCTGCGGTGATACGGTCGATGAAGCCGCCGTTGAATTCCCAGAAAACTTCGGCACGCAGCTGGTGCAGTTCGTCATTGGTTTCCGGCTCGCGCAGGAAGCCGACCTGGCCCCAGCCGCCCGGATCGGTCAGCAGCACGTTGGCGGGATCGCTGTAATCGATCAGTCCATCGATGCTGTACTGGCCATCGGGCGCGAAGTTGAAGGTCAGCGTATCGGCTGGCCCGGTGCCGCCCCGGCCGGTGCCGGCATAGGATTCGTAATCGACATCGTTGCGATCAAGCTTCGAATAGCCGTAATCGACCACGAAGCCGAGATTGTCGGTCGCCTTCCATTCAAGGTTACCTCCGATCGCGAAGATCTGGGATTCGGCACCTTCGGTATCGGTCCGCAGGATCGGGAAGACGTTGGTATAGGTTGCCGAATCCGCAAACGGGCCGGATCCGGTGACAGCGCCGACCTGCGCGCCGCCATTGGTGCTCCACGATGCAATCGGCGTTTCGGTGCCGCGGAAGATGCCGCTGTCGTTGGTGTCCGTGTAGAAGGAATCGATCGTCAGCGAGAAGCTGTCGGTCGGTTCGAACTGCAGCGTCCCGGCAACCGAGGTGCGCTCGAAACTGCGGCTCTGCACGCCCTGACGCGGGTTGTCGCGGGGGAAGATCACCCCGCCGGCGGTGCGATCGATCTGGCCGTTGTTGGTCTTCAGCTCGCGCTGGATGATCTGGGTCGGGATCGATTGCACGGTCGCACCCAGCGACCAGCCCACAGTGCCCGCGGCGTTCTGATCGATGTAGCTGGCGAAGAAACGATAGCCGTCATCGGAAAAGTCGGGATTGAGCGAGCCGTTGTCGTTGAGGGTGTAGGTACCCGAAACGGTAATCTGGCGCTTTTTGGAATCGAGCGGCTTTACCGTGCGCAGGTCGACAGCACCGGCGATACCGATAGAGGCCAGCTGCGCATCGCCGGTCTTGTAGACCACGGCCGATCCGATCAGTTCGGACGGGAACTGATCGAATTCGATCCCGCGATTATTGCCAGCCGAAACCACTTCGCGGCCATTGAGCAGCGCGAGGCTGAAGTCGGGGCCGAGGCCGCGGATCGAAACCTGCTGCGAACGGCCGCGCACGCGCTGGGCGGTGACGCCGGGCAGACGGGCGAGCGAATCGGCAATCGACTGGTCGGGCAGCAGGCCGAGGTCTTCGGAAGTGATCACTTCCACGATGGATGTCGCGTTGCGCTTGGCATCGAGCGAGGACTGGATCGACCCGCGAATGCCGGTGACGATAATCGCCTGTTCTTCGCCTTCTACAGTGGCCGGTTCCTCGGCCTCCTGCGCCAGCACCGGCGCGCCGGTTGCGGCCAGAGCCAGAAAGGTCGCTGCCCCGCACAGCAGACGCGCACTTGCATTGATCCCGTTCATTTTCATCAGAAGTCCCCTCCCGCAAGCACATCATGCGTGTGCTTTTGCAGTTTTTTTCATAGCGCAACATGAACCGCAGGTAAACGGGCAATCTGCAATGTCATCCGCGAGCGCTGAAAATCGGCTTTAGCTGTTTTCTATCAGGTATTTGATTGCGGTTTCCCCTGCCTGACCCTGGCGGATCGGATGCGCATTGATCGTGATTGTTGCGCGATTGACACAGTTTTTTGCATTACTCGGGCATCGGTGTGTCCGATGGGTCAATCCAGCCCGGACAAGACCTGCGGCGCCTTGCCGGGTGAAGATATTTCGGTTGTTTTTCAGTTTTCTAATGATCTTCCTTGGCCGCTGTCGGGCGATTTGATAGGCTCGCCGGCATGGCAAACACCCCCACGTCAGAGCCGCTGGATGCGCCGGAAGGCTGGGCGATCTCGCTTGCGCAGCCGCGGATCGAACGATTCTCACGGCAAAATCATCAGCTTATCACGATAGATCGGTTGCTGGAGGCGCCTGAAACGGTGATCGCAGCAGCCGTTTTGCAAGATTTTGCAAAAATAACGCCGCAATATCCGGGCGTGCGTGCGCCGCTTGATCCGGCGGTTTGCGACGCATGGATGGTGCCGCTTGCTCCGCTGCTCGATCAGTGGTTTGGCGCAGCGCCGCTGGGGTGGGAGATGCAGGCGTGGTTTTCGATCGTCACCACCCCGCCGGGCGAATTGCAGCCGATCCAGTGCCTGCCCCATGTCGATGGCACCGATCCTTCGCAGATAGCGATGATGCTCTATCTGCACCGCACCGGCCACGGCGGCACCGGCTTCTTCCGCCATCGTTCGACCGGGTTTGAAGCGCTGAAGGCCGCCGACTTCCCCGAATATGCCGCCGCCCTGCAAGCCGATGTGGCGCGCACCGGCCTGCCGCCCGCCGCCTACACCACCGACGGCGCGCCGCATTTCGAGCGGACGCATGTGGCACCGGCCACTTTCAACAGCGCCGTGTTCTATCGCGGCAATATCCTGCATAGCGGCGTGATCGACAACACCGCGCCGCTGCCCGCCGATCCGCGCGAGGGGCGGCTGACGATCAACGCATTTTTCCGCCCGGTGGCGGCTGAGGGGCCAAGGCAATGACCGGCATGGGTGATGGATCGGTGCGCAAACTGGTGATCGTGGGCGGCGGTACGGCGGGATGGATCGCGGCGGCGGCCTTTTCGCGGCTGCTGGGGCAGCGACTCACCATCGAACTGGTCGAAAGCGAAACGATCGGCACTGTCGGCGTGGGCGAGGCGACGATCCCGCAGATCATCCGGCTGAACACCATCCTCGGCATTGACGAGCATGATTTTCTGCGCCGCACGTCGGGCACCTTCAAACTGGGGATCGAGTTCGTGGATTGGGGCAGCCTTGGCTCGCGCTATCTGCACACCTTTGGCGACACGGGCATGACCATCGGCAATGTCGCCTTCCACCACCATTGGCGGCGCAGTGTGACGGGGCAGAACGCGCCCGATGCGAAGGGGCTGTGGGATTACTCGCTGCACCAGCACGCGGCGGATCAGGCGCGGTTCGGCAAGCTGGACCGGGTTGGCAACACCGCGATGACAGGTCTTGCCTATGCCTATCACTTCGATGCCAGCCGTTATGCACTGTACCTGCGCGACTATGCCGAGGCGCGCGGCGTCACCCGCACCGAAGGCATGGTGGAAAGCGTCACCCGCGATGGGACAAGCGGCGATATCACCGCCATCACGCTGGCCGGAGGGCGCGAGGTTGCGGGCGATTTCTTCATCGATTGCACCGGCTTCCGATCGCTGTTGCTGGGGGGCGAGCTGGGCGTGCAGTATGACGACTGGTCGCGCTGGCTGCCGTGTGATCGCGCGCTGGCGGTGCCTTCCGAGCGGCTGCCCACGCTCGTGCCCTATACCCGCGCCACCGCCAAGGCGGCGGGCTGGCAGTGGCGTATCCCGCTGCAACACCGCACCGGCAACGGGCATGTCTATTCCAGCGGGTTCATATCCGATGATGCCGCCGCCGACACACTGCTGGCGGGGCTGGATACAAAGGCGCTGGGCGATCCGCGCCCGATCCGCTTCACTACCGGCAGGCGGCAGACATTCTGGGCGCAGAATTGCGCTGCCATCGGCCTGTCGAGCGGGTTTCTGGAGCCGCTGGAATCGACCAGCATCCATCTGATCCAGTCGCATATCAGCCGGTTGATCCAGCTGTTCCCGCGATCATCCCATGCCGATGCCGAGCGGGCCGAATATAACCGCCGATGCGCTGACGAGTTCGACCAGATCCGCGATTTCCTGATCCTTCACTATCACCGCACCGATCGCGATGACTCGGAGTTCTGGCGTTATTGCAAGCACATGGCCGTGCCTGACAGTCTGACTCACAAGCTGGAACTGTTCGCCGCGTCAGGCCGGGTCGGGCGCGATGCCGATGATCTGTTCCGCGATGCCAGTTGGGTGCAGGTGATGCTGGGACAGGGAATCATGCCCGCCGATTACGATCCGATGGCCGATCAGATGGCACCTGCGCAATTGGCCGAATTTCTCGCCAATCTGCGCACGCTGGTGACCCGCGCCGTAGCGGGCCTGCCCACGCACGAGGATTACCTGCGCCAGCATTGCGCCGCCGATCCGGCCAGCATGGCGGCCTGAGACCCCAAGAATCAGGCACCCACGAAAAAGGGCGGCGTGGTTGCCCACACCGCCCTGATTTCTTGCCCGGAGGCGCGATCTTACTTCTTGGTGCTATCGAGATAAGCAACCAGGTTTGCACGATCCTGCGCATTCTTGATGCCCGGGAAGGCCATCTTGGTGCCGGGCATAAAGCCCTTGGGATCTTCGAGGTACTCAAACAGAACGTCGGTCGTCCAGGTGACGCCGCTGTTCTTGTTGGCATCCGAATAGGCAAAGCCCGCTACGGTGCCCGAAGCGCGGCCGACGATGTTGTAGAGCGACGGACCAACGCGGTTCACGCCTTCATCCAGCACGTGGCACGAACGGCACAGCGCGAACACCTTTTCGCCAGCGGCGACATCGGTGGTCATGCTGGCGAAGTCCATCGTCGCGCCAGCAGCAGCAGCATCGGCCGGAGCCGCTGCCGGAGTGGTTTCGGCCGGAGCCATAGCTTCGGTGGTCGTTTCAGCCGGAGCTTCGGCTTCCTTGCCACCGCAAGCAGTAAGAGTAGCAAGGCTCGCCAGCGCGGCCGCACCCATCATGAAATTACGCTTCATAGTCGACTGTCCTCTGAACAACTTGTTCCTCCCGCATCCCTTGTGGGCCATAACCGAGATTATCGGGCATGGAAAGCGGGACTTCACGCAAGGCTGCGTCCCTCTTGCGGGATGCCTCCTCTTTTCAACGCAGAAGCAGGCAAGGGTTTCCCGCGAAACAGGAAAGATTGCCTTCCGCGCCGCGCGCGCTAAACAGGCGCCATGTTCAAAACACTGCCCTGGCACACCAAGATCGTCCTCGCCCTGCTGGCGTTTCTCCCGCTGTATTTTGCGGTTTCCGCGCTCGGAACCAAAATCGGGATATGGAGCTGGCAAACCGGATTGATGGCGCTGACGATGGGCGGCGGCACGATCGTGCTCGGCATTGTCGCGCTGGCTGCGGTGGTCTCGCTGATCTTCGCCGTGCGCGCCAAGCCGCGCAGCAACGGGTTGCTGGCGGTCGCGATCATCGGCCTGCTGGCACCGGCAGCGGCGTTTGTGGTGTTCCTTTCGGCGGGGTCCAAGGCGGGCGACAACCCGATCCACGATGTTGCCACCGATACCGCCGATCCGCCGATGTTCTCGGCCGAGACGATGGCTGCGCGCGAGGAAGATGGCGCCAACGCCCTCAGCGATTACCAGACGCCACTGGGCGAGTTGCCGCTTTACGAAGGCGTCGCGCCTGAACTGGCGATCAAATCACACGCGCAGATCATCACCGATCGCTACGCCAGCCTTGCGCCCCTGCCGCTGGCCGGTGCCAACCGTGCTGACGCGGTTGCGGCGGTGGCAGCCGCCATGGGCAACATGGGCTTTACGGATATCCGCACGGATACGGACACCGGAACGGTCGAAGGGGTTTCGCAAAGTTTCTGGTTCGGGTTCAAGGATGATGTGATCGCCCGCATCGGCGAAAACGAGATCGATTTCCGTTCGGTCAGCCGCGTCGGCCGCAGCGATCTGGGTGCCAACGCCGATCGCATTGCCGATCTGCGCGGCAGGGTCGCAGGCCAGATCGGCCAGCGCTGATCCCGCGCCAGCCGGTCGGTCACTCCCGAAAGGCTGCCACTGCCATTGCGCTGCGCTGGAACACGGTCAGCACGCATAGCGCGCCGTAGCCATAGGCGAGCGCGCCGAACCACGCCGGAAACAGGCACATGGCGATGAACACGATGATCGTCTCCGCCCCCTCGGCCAGCCCGGTGGAATAGAAGAAGCTCTTGCGCCCGTGCGTGGTGGTTTGCGCGCCGCGCTTGCCCGCGATCACCGCAAAGGCGAGAAAGCTCACCCCCGTCAGCACGAAACTCGCGACCAGCACCAGCGCAGGCAGCGTGTTGGCGGCTGACAGCACGCCGAAACCCACTGGAATGCTGACATAGAAGGCGAAATCGGCAACGATATCGAAATAGCCGCCAAGGTCGGATGGCCCGCGCACCCGCGCCACCGCGCCGTCCAGCCCGTCTGCCAGCCGGTTGGCGATGATCAGCGCCAGCCCCCAGCCGATGTGACCCAAGGCAATCGCCACCGCGCCGCCAAGGCCCAGCGCAAGACCGGCGAAGGTGAGGCCGTTTGCCGTCACGCCCAGCCCGGCAAGCATCCGTCCGACCGCATTCAACGGCGGATCGATCAGCGGGCGGAGGCGGGCGTCAAGCATGGCCTAGGCGCCCCAACTCACCAGCCCGATCCACGCGCCGGTCATCGCGCTGACAAGGTTGCCCGCGATCCAGCCTTTCATCCCCAGCCCCGCCACTTCGGCGCGGCGTTCGGGGCATAGCGTGCCGATTGTCGATACCAACAGGCCGACGCTGGCAAGGTTCGCCACCCCGCACAGCGCATAGGTGACGATCAGCAAGCTGCGCGGGCCCAGCGTGCCAGCGGGCAGCGCGGCGAGTTCGAGATAGGCGACATATTCGTTCAGCACCGCCTTGGTGCCCATCAACCCGCCTGCCGCCTGCGCCTCGCCCCACGGCACGCCCAGCAGCCACATGAACGGCGCCAGCGCCCAGCCCATCAGGCGCTTCAGCGTCAGCGCCTCGCCGTCGATCATCGGCAGCAGCGCCAGCACCATGTCCGCCAGCGCCACCAGCGCGAACACCACAATGATCACCGCGATAACGGCGAGGAACAACTGCATCCCGTCCATCGTGCCCTTGATGATCGCATCGATGCTCGATTCGTATCTGAGGCCCCCGCCGTCCTTGTGCGCCTCGGCATCAACCTCGGTGGCGGCGTCTTCGTCAGCTCCAGGCACCATCAGGCGCGCAATCAGCAACGCGGCGGGTAGCGAAATCAGCGAGGCGGAGATCATGTGGCCGACCGCATCGGGCACGACCTCGCGCAAAGTGGTGGCATACAGAATCAGGATCGCGCCGCTGATGGTCGCCATCGTCAGGGTCATCACCTGAAACAGCTCGCTGCGGCTCATCTTGCCGAAATAGGCGCGGGTCACCAGCGGGGCTTCGACCACGCCGAGAAAAATGCTCGCACCCCCTGAAAGCCCCACGACGCCCGACACCCCGAGGGTTCGGCGCAGCAGGAAGCTGAGGCCATTGACGATCCAGCGCAGCACGCCCCAATGCCAAAGCAGCGCCGCGAGCGCGGAAAAGACGATCACCAGCGGCAGGATCTGGAACGCGATCACCAGCGGCGGCTGCGCGCCATCCTTCAACGCGAAGGGCAGTTCCGCTCCGCCAAGATAGCCGAACATGTAGGATGACCCGCGCAGCGTCGCCTGCTCGACCGCGCTGACGGCGCTGTTCGCCAGCCCCACCGCCGCCCACACCAGCGGCACGCGCACGATCAGCACGGCCAGCAGCCCCTGCAACGCCAGCGCGCCGAGGATCCAGCGCCAGCCGGGATGCCCCTTTCGGTTCTCGCTGATCGCCCATGCAAGCCCGATCAGCACTGCAAGGCCGATCACGCCCCGCAGTTGGTCAAACAGTTCCAAACCTTGCCCCTCTTTTCGGCTGCGATCAGCGCTTCTTGCCGATCACGCGGTCAAGCGCCAGCGTGTCCTGTCCGCGAAAGGCAATCAGCGCCAGTGCCGCGCCCGCGACGGTGAGCGAGGGGAAGAACAGCAGGTTCGCGTCCGTGTGCAGGTACATGCCAAACGGATCGAGGAAATGCCGCCAGATCGGAAACGCCCCGCACACAAGGATCAGCGCAGAAAGCGGCAGGGTGATCTTGCGAAACAGCCCCAACACCACCAGCGCGCCCAGCATCACTTCGAAACCCGCAAAGGCCAGTTGCAAGGTGCCATCATTGCCCACGCCGCCGTAATATTTGTTGGCAAGATTCGGGCCCATGCCGTCTTTCAGCAGCCGCACCCCGCCCCACAGCACCAGCAGCATTCCGGTGCCGATCCGCATGATCAGCAAGGCGATTTTGGCAAGCATCGCGTGTTCTCCCGATTAACCCCGGCGCCACGCATGGTAGCGTTCGACCCATTTGAGCAGGCCTTCCGGCTTGTTCGCGCGCTTCCAGTTGCCGGCGGCAAACTTGTTGGCTTCGGCCATGGTCGGATAGGAATGGATCGTGCCGAGGATCTTGTTGAGCCCGATCCCGTGCTTCATCGCCAGCACATATTCGGCCAGCAATTCGCCCGCATGGCTGCCCACGATCGTTGCGCCCAGCACCTTGTCCTTGCCCGGCGCGGTCAGCACTTTCACGAAGCCGCGCGTCTCGCTTTCGGCAATGGCGCGGTCGAGATCGTCGAGTTCGTAGCGGGTCACCTCCACGTCGATGCCCTGCTCTTCCGCCTCGCGTTCGTTGATGCCGACGCGCGCGATTTCAGGATCGAGGAAGGTGACAGCCGGGATCACCCGGTAATCGGCCTTGAACTTGCGGAAGGTGCCGAACAGCGCGTTCACGCTGGCGTACCATGCCTGATGGCTGGCGGTGTGGGTGAACTGGTAGGGGCCAGCCACGTCTCCGGCAGCAAAGATATTGGGGAATTTGGTGGCGAGGAATTCATCGGTGGTGACGGTGCGGGCGGTGTCCACGCCAATCGCTTCCAGCCCGAACCCGGTCAGCCGCGCCTTGCGCCCGATAGCGACGATCAGCGCATCGAACGGCACCGGCACCTCGGCCCCGCCATGTTCGGCGATCAGCGTGCGGCCTTCGATCCGCACCGCCTTGTGGCCGGTGAGCAGGCGAACTCCCGCTTCTTCCAGCGAGGCGCGGGCGAGATCGGAGACATCATCATCCTCGCGCCCCAGCACCCGGTCGGCTGCTTCGATCTGCGTGACCTGGGAACCCAGCCGCGCAAAGGCCTGGCTCAGCTCGCAGCCGATCGGCCCGCCGCCAAGCACCGCGATCCGCTGCGGCGCTTCATCCATCGCGGCAAAGGCGTTCCACAGGGTTTCGCTGGTCAGATAGCCGCTGTCTGCGATGCCGGGAATGTCCGGCACCACCGGCGCAGCGCCGCTGGCAATGATGATGCTGCGGGTTGTCAGCCGCTGCGTACCGCCGTCATTCAGGGCAATCTCGACCGTCCACGGATCGATGATCGTGGCATAGCCTTTGACCACATCGACGCCGAGATCGGTGTAGCGTTCAACGCTGTCGTGCGGCTCGATGGTCTTGATGGTATCCAGCACGCGGGCCATCACCGCCTTGAATGGCACTTTGGGCGTGGTCGCTTCCAGCCCGTATTTGTCGGCTCCGCGCATCATCGCAGCAACCTTGGCGCTTTTTATGATCGCCTTGGACGGCACGCAGCCGGTATTGAGGCAATCGCCGCCCATTTCGTTGGCTTCGACCAGCGTCACGCTCGCCTTCACCTGCGCGGCGATATAGGCCGAGACGAGCCCCGCTGATCCGGCGCCGATCACCACCAGATTGCGGTCGAATGTCTTGGGCTTGGTGAACCCGGCATAGACCTTGCGGCGCTTGATAATGCCGATGATCCCCTTGGCGATCCACGGCACAATCCCCAGCAGCACAAACGATCCGATCACAGCAGGCGAGGCAATGCCCGAAAGGCTGTCGATCTGCGCCAGCTGCGTGCCCGCATTCACATAGACAATCGTGCCCAGCAGCATCCCCAGCTGGCTGACCCATGCGTAAGTCCAGGTGCGGATGCGGGTCAGGCCCATCACCAGATTGACGACGAAGAACGGGAAGACCGGGATCATCCGCAAGGAAAACAGGTAGAACGGCCCGTCACGCTCCAGCCCGGTATTGATCGCCTTCAACCGCTCGCCAAAGCGCGCCTCGATCGTGTCGCGCAGCAGATAGCGCGATGACAGGAACGCCAGCGTCGCCCCGATGGTCGAAGCGAAGGAGACGATGATCGTGCCTTGCACCACCCCGAACAATGCGCCCGCCGCCAGCGTCAGAACCGCCGCGCCGGGGACAGATGCTGCCGTCACCACCACATAGGCGATGAAGAACCCGGCGATCACCGCCAGCGCGTTGCGTTGCTGGAATGCAGCCAGATCAGCCGCCAGCGCCTTGATCCCCGGCAGGGTAAGATACTGGCCGAGATCAAAAATGAAATAGCCAGCCACAAGCGCCGCCAAAACGGCAAGGATCACGATTTTCTTCAAGACAAACTCCTGCCCGCCAGTTCGGGTGGCGGGCTCACAAGGTTACGCAGACTTGGCCAGCGCGGCATATTTCGCGATCCAGCGCTTATCGATCCAGTGTTTCAGCCGCAGCACGAAAGCCCCTTCGGCAGCAAGCGGCCCATAGCTGGCAATCGCCGATCCGTCGCCCGTGTTCATCAGATAAAGGCTGTTCCAGCGCGGCTGATAGGCGGCGCGCGGCCGTTCGCCCGCCAGCGCGCTGCGCAGATTGGCGGCCAGCACCGGCCCTGCAAACACCGCATGAACGCCCGAATGCGGCAATGGGCGGTCGATGCGAGCGGCGACATCGCCTGCGGCGAAGATATGCGGGTGCGAAGGGGACTGCTGCCGCGCGCTGACGCTGATGAAGCCATCTGCATCCACCGCAAGCCCGCTTGCCCGTGCCCACGGCGGTGCGGCGCTGCCCAGCGCGGCGATGATGGCATCTGCCGGTTCAAGCGAGACTTCGCCCGCCATGATCTTGCCGCCCGCAATCTGCGCATCGGCATGATGAACCGCGATTCCCTGCCGTGCCAAAGCCCGGGCCACGCGGCGCTGAACCGCAGGCGCAAAGCCGGGAAGCAGGCCGCCCTCCCCCGCCGTCAGCACGACCCGCGAAGGCGCATCGGCGCGGTTTGCCAGTGCAAAGGCCAGCTCAACCCCGCCCGCGCCCCCGCCTGCCACCACCACGCGAGCAAGCGCGGGGAGCGCCGCCAGCCGGTCAACAAACGCGCCAATCGGGCGCACATCGATCAGGCGCGGATCATCGCCCAGCAGCGCTGCGCCGCGCCCTTCGCCGCCGGTATCGATGGAGGCGATATCGAAGGCGATCCGTTCGCCCTGCGCTGTCGTCACCACCAGCGTATCGGGATCGATCGCGGCGCATTTGTCCAGCACCAGTTGCGTCCCGGCGCGCTGCGCCAGCGCCGCCAGATCGACCACCCCGTCATCGCGCGCGTGCTGCCCCGCGATCCAGCCGGGCACCATGCCGGAATAGCGCAAGCGTGGCTCTGGTGTCAGCAACACCGCCCGCGTGCCTGAAGGCAGGCCGTTCGTGATCCAGTCCGCCAGCACCGCCACATGGGCATGCCCGCCACCGATCAGCAGTATAGTGGCCGTCATCCGGCATCCCTTCGCGATTTATCGGGCATAAGGCTCGCCTCATCGCCCGCGGTTCAGCTAAGCGCAAGATTTGGACGCTATCGGGCGGCCCAGATGACAATGCATCGCAATATATGAGTTAAAGGCTTCATAGCTTCAGGCATTTGCATATATTTACTGCTGGCAGGAACCACAGGCGGGCTGGGTGATTTCTTTTGCGAGGCAGAACGGCATTGCGTCACATGCACCACGCTGCCCCAGCTGCGATGGATTGTTGCACGAAGCGAAAAGAGCACCCGGCACGAATCACGAAGGTGGTCGCGCTGAGCGGGTGAGAGGCGTAAACACGGGTTTCGAAACGAAAGGCTGCCATGGCAGGTGAAGGCCAAAATTACGGCTCGAAGATATCGCTGGCGAAGTTCTTCAGGATATTCTTCGATATCCTGAAGCCCGAAGCGAATTTTTATTGGCTGGCAGCGGTTTATGGCGTGGGCATCAGCTTGCTTTCGCTGGCGACGCCGATTTCCGTGCAGATGCTGATCAACACCATCGCCAACACCGCGCTCACCGCGCCGTTGGTGGTGCTTTCGCTGACTCTGTTCACCCTGCTGACCATTTCCAGCCTGCTTTATGCCCTGCGCGTGCATCTGATGGAGCTGTTTGCCCGGCGGTTCTACGCCCGCATGGTGGCTGAAATTTCGCTGATCTCGGTCTATGCCCAGAACCCGTTTTTCGGCGATGTGAACAAAAGCCCGTTGTTCAACCGCTATTTCGATGTCGTCTATGTCCAGACCGCCATCCCGATCCTGTTCATCGGCGGGTTCACCACGCTGCTGCAAATCGCGGTCGGGTTTGTGCTGGTGTCGCTGTACCACCCCTATTTCCTCGCCTTCACGCTGGTGATGATCGCGCTGATCTGGGTGATCTGGCTGGTTTGGGGCGGAAGGGCGCTGCGCACCGGGATCGATCTGTCCCATGCCAAGCACCAGACCGCCGCCTGGCTGGAACTGATCGGCGGATCCAACGGCTTCTTCAAATCGCAGCGCCGTATCGATTACGCGCTCGACAAGACCGATGAATTCACGCGCGATTACATTGGTGAACGCAAGCGCCACTTCCGTCATCTGTTTTCCCAGACCATCGCTTTCCTGCTGATGTATGCCGCCGCCAGCGCGGTTTTGCTGGGTCTGGGCGGTTGGCTGGTGATCCAGAACCAGTTGACGCTCGGCCAGCTGGTCGCGGCCGAATTGGTGCTTTCTGCCGCGTTCTTCGGTGTCGCGCAGCTCGGCAGCTATCTGGGCTATTTCTACGATCTGTTCGCCGCGGTCGAAGAAATCTCGCATTTCTACAATGTCGAACAGGAACAGCCCAAGGGCGCTGACCCGTTCGAGGGGCCGGATCATACCATCGCAATGAAGGGCGTGCGCGGTCATGCCCGGCATGAAGAGGCGCTGTTCGATCTGGAAATCCCGACAGGGGCGATCATCATGGCCGATGCGAGCCATCACGGGGTGCAGCGCCTGTTCACCGATCTGCTCAAGATGCACATGCTGCCAGAGGGCGGGTATGCCACGCTGGGCGGGATCGACGTGAAGGATATCGAAGCCCACCACCTGCGCAAGAATGTCCACGTGCTTGACCGGCCGACATTCGTGGAAATGACGATCCGCGAATATCTCGCGCTGTCGTGCAGGGACACAGCTCCCCGGCGGATGATCGGTGCGCTGGAGACGGTCGGCCTGGCCGAAACCATCGCCACCTTTGACAAGGGGCTGGACACGCCGATTGCTTCGACCGGCTTTCCGCTGTCTTCGGTGGAATTGCAGCAATTGAAGCTGGCGAACGCACTTTTGGAAAAGCCGCGCATTCTGGTGCTGAGCCGTTTGTTCGATCTGCTCGATCCCGAACCCCTGCAGCGCGCCATCAGCGAATTGCGCAACCAGGCCTATTCGACGGTAATCTATTTCTCCAACCGCCGCATCGATCTGGGGTTTGACCGGTTCCTGTTCCTCGAAGCGCGGCAGCAGACCTATTACGATACCTTCGATGAATTCTCGGCCGTGGTGAAGCTGAGCAGGCAGCATGATGATGCCCCTGCCCGCGAAGGGGAGGCGTGACGATGGCTGCCCTCAAAGACGACATGGCCCACTTCACCACGCTGGCATCGATCAAGACGCCGCGGGTGATGCGCGCGGTGTTCATCATGCTGCTGACGTCGATCGTCATCGTCGTCGCCTTTCTGATCTACACGCCGTGGGTGCAGACCACGTCAGGGCGCGGGGTGGTAACCACGCTGAACCCCAATGAACGGAGGCAGGATATCAACGCGCTGGTGCCCGGGCGGATCGAGGAATGGTTCGTGCGCGATGGCAGCACGGTGAAAAAAGGCGATCCGATCGTACGCATTGCCGATATCGATCCCAATCTGATCCAGCGGCTTCAGGCCGAACGCGGACAGATGGAACTGCAATTGCAGGCCGCGCAATCCGCGCTCGCCGTCGCGCAGATCGACGAACGCCGTTCGCGTGAGCTGTTCGAAGCGGGGCTGGCCGCACGCCGCGATTACGAATTGGCGCAAATCAAGGTCAACGATATGCAGGGCCGCGTTGCCGCAGCCCAGGCCGATCTCAACCGCGCCGATACCAACATCGCACGCCAATCCGAACAGATCGTGCGCGCCCCGCGTGATGGCTTCATCCAGAGCCTGAATGCTGGCGACGCCGCCACCTTCATCAATGCCGGCGATGTCCTGGCGACCTTCGTTCCGGCCAATTCCGAACGCGTGGTCGAAATCTTCATCGACGGGCGCGATGTCGCGCTGGTGAAGCCGGGCGACAAGACCCGCATCCAGTTCGAAGGCTGGCCCGCTGTGCAGTTTTCCGGCTGGCCTTCGGTCGCCATCGGCACCTTTGGCGGCCGCGTGATCGCGGTTGACCATTCGGCGCAGGTCAATGGCCGGTTCCGGGTGCTGATTGCCGAAGACATGGCCGAAGAACACCGCTGGCCCGAAGAACGCTACGTCCGGTTCGGCGCTGCTGTGCAGGCCTGGGTGCTGCTGGAGACCGTACCGGTCGGCTACGAAATCTGGCGCCAACTCAACAACTTCCCGCCCGAGCTTCCAACAGAGACCACCGGCACGGCGGGGCAGACGAACTGACGATGCGGCGCAGGTTTGCCTTGTTGCGGCATGGGGCGCGGTTTTGCTGCGGTGTGATGGGCGGTGTGATCGGCGGCGCGGCTGGCGTGTTTGCATTGCTCGCAATGGCGCCTGCGCCTTTGGCCGCGCAGAATATCGAAGCGGTCGGCGATCCGCTCGAACGGGCGCTCACCACCGGGCCGCTGCTGCCGGAAGAAGTGCTGCGTTCTTCAGCGCTCACCTTCCCGGCGATCCTCGAAGCCTTCGAACGCGAAGCCGCTGCCCGCAGCGATCAGCTGGCCGCCGATGGCGCCTTCGATCTGATGCTGAAGGGCGAATATTATGACCGCCTGACCGGGTTCTATTCGGGCGGGTTTGGCAAGGCCGAAGCGCGCCAGCCCTTGCGTCCCTATGGCGCGGAAGTGTTCGGCAGCTATCGCGTTTCGAACGGGGATTTCCCGACTTACGAGAATTACAACTACACCAACCAGCTGGGCGAGGTGAAGGTGGGGGCGCTGTTTTCCCTGCTGCGCAACCGCGATATCGATTCGCGCCGGTTCGGGATCGAAGACACCCGCCTTGCTGCCAGTCAGGCGCAGCTTGATGTGATGCTGGTGCAGATCAACACCCAACACGAAGCCCTGCGCGCCTATTGGCGCTGGGTGGCGGCAGGCGAGGAAATCCGGGTGTTCGAGGAACTGCTGGAAATCGCCGAGGCCCGCCAGATCGGTCTCACCCGCGAATTCCGCGAAGGCGCGCGCGCCCGTATCGCGCTGACCGAAAACGAACAGAACCTGCTGCGCCGCCGGACGCTGCTGGAGGAGGCCAAACGCAATTTCGCCACCGCATCCAACAGCCTCGGTTTCTACTTGCGTGGCAGGAACGGGCAGATGGTGGTGCCTACCCGCGAAATGCTGCCCGATCTGGCACGGTTGAAGCCGGTCGTTCAGGTCGACACTTTGCTGGCCACGCCGCTGAACGAGGTGATCCAGAACCGGCCCGAATTGCAAACCTTCAGGCTCGCGCTGGAACGCGCAACCAACCGGGTAGAGCTGCGGCGCAATGACTTGCAGCCCTCGCTTGATGCCAGTGTCGAATTGTCACGCGATTTCGGCCAGATCGGGCCGGGCGGGCCGGGCTTTGATTCGACCGATACGGTGGTGGGCCTGACCTTCAGCGTGCCCTTGCAGCGGCGGCAGGCGCGCGGTGCGTTGCAGCGGGCCGAGGCCGAACTGCGCGAAACCCAGCTGCGCCAGCGCCGCATCACCGATCAACTGACCACCGATATCAGCAATATCCTCGCCAATCTCAGCGCCGCTTTGAAGCTCACCGATCTCGCCGGAGCCGAAGTGACGCAGGCCAACCAGATGGTGCAGGCCGAACGCACCCGCTTCCGGCTGGGCGCGGGCGATTTCTTCCTCGTCAACGTGCGCGAGGAAACCGCCGCCAACGCCCGGATCAGCGCAATCCGCGCCGATCTGAGCGGACGCCTTGCCGAAGCCAGCTTCAATGCGGCCACCATGAACCTGAACGCGCTGGGGCTGGAGTAGCGGGGCCGCGCTGGAAACCGCTGCGCCCTAAATCTTCCCCCTGAGCGCCTGATAGGCCGCTGCTGTCGCGGTGTTCGCCAGATTGAGCGAGCGGATCACGTCAGACCGCATCGGCAGGTGGAACGTGCGGCCTGCGTGGCGTTCGATCACGCTGCGCGGAATGCCCGTAGTCTCCTTGCCGAAAACCAGCATGGCATCATCAGGGTATTCCGGTTCATAGAAACTGCGGCTGCCGAATTCCTCGAACAGAAACAGCTGGTCTTCGCGGGGCGCGCGCGCTTCGATGAAGGCGTCCCAGCTCCCATATTCGGTGAGGTGGACGTGGGGCCAGTAATCCAGCCCCGCCCGCTTCACGCGGGTGTCGTTGATCTCGAACCCGAGCGGATGGATCAGGATCAGCTCAATCCCCAGCGCCACACAGGTGCGCCCGATCGCGCCGGTATTGCCGGGGATTTCGGGCTGGATCAGGACGATAGAGAGGCCCATCAGGCCGCTCGCATCAGCCCAGCTTGCCCTTCAGCAACTGGTTCACCACCGCCGGATTGGCCTTGCCCTGCATCGCCTTCATCGTCTGGCCGACGAAGAAGCCGAACAGCGCTTCCTTGCCGCCGCGGTACTGTTCGACCTTGTCGGCGTTGGCGGCGATAATCGCGTCCACAGCCGCTTCGATCGCGCCTGTATCGCTGACCTGCTTCAGCCCTTCGGCATCCGCGATTTCAGCCGGATCGCGCCCGGTTTTGAGGACGATTTCGAAGATTTCCTTCGCCTGACCGCCGCTGATCTCGCCCTTGTCGGCCATCGCGAGGATGCCCGCCTGCGCAGCCGCCGTGGCGTTGGCGGGGTCGGCTTCATCGCCCAGCGCCTTGATCACGCCGGGCGCGACCGAAAGCGACCAGTTGGCGACCTGCGTGGCGACAGCGGCTTCATCCTTGCCGATGGTCCGGGCGGTTTCGGCCAGCAGCGTTTCGAACCGGGCGAAAGTTTCCACCTCGGCGGTCAATTCGCGGGCGTTATAGGGGGTGAGGCCCAGCACCTCGACATACCGCTTGCGCTTGGCGTCCGGCAGTTCGGGCAGGCTGGCGCGGCAATCGGCGAGAAAATCCTCCTCCAGCACCAGCGGCAGCAGATCGGGATCGGGGAAGTAGCGATAATCATGCGCATCTTCCTTGCTGCGCATGGTGCGGGTGGTGCCGGTGCCGGGATCGAACAGGCGGGTTTCCTGCACGATGGTGCCGCCAGCTTCCAGCACATCGACCTGCCGCATCGCCTCATGCTCGATCGTCTGCATGACGAAACGCACGGAGTTGACGTTCTTGGTCTCGGTGCGCGTGCCGAATTCCTCACCCGGACGGCGCACAGAGACGTTCACGTCGGCGCGCATCGATCCTTCTTCCATGTTGCCATCGCACGAGCCGACATAGCGCAGGATCGCGCGCAGCTTGCGCACGTAAGCCCCGGCCTCGGCGGGCGAACGCATATCGGGCTTGGACACGATTTCCATCAGCGCCACGCCGCAGCGGTTCAGATCGACATAGGACATGGTGGGGTGCTGATCATGCATCAGCTTGCCCGCATCCTGTTCAATGT
Source organism: Porphyrobacter sp. AAP60 (assembly GCF_001296025.1). GTDB lineage: Bacteria > Pseudomonadota > Alphaproteobacteria > Sphingomonadales > Sphingomonadaceae > Erythrobacter. The sequence goes on from NZ_LJHV01000023.1 coordinate 285,083, forward strand.
GGATCCGCTCGATCCCGATGATCTTGTCTTCGGGAATACCCGCCTTCTCGTCCGCCTCGATCAGCAGCTGCCCTTCGCCCACGATAGGGTGGTAAAGCTGACTGATCTGGTAGCCCTGCGGCAGGTCGGCGTAGAAGTAGTTCTTGCGGTCGAAGCGGCTCCACGCATTGATCTGCGCTTCAATGGCCATGCCGGTGCGCACCGCCTGACGGATGCACTCGCGGTTGGGCACGGGCAGCATCCCGGGCATCGCGGCATCGACGAGGCTGACCTGCGAGTTCGGCTCGGCGCCAAACGCGGTAGACGCGCCCGAAAACAGCTTGGAATTGCTCGTTACCTGCGCGTGGACTTCCAGGCCGATGACGACCTCCCATTCACCCGTGGCACCCTGAATGCGGTAGTTGCTCATTTCGTTTCCTCGTCCTCGATCGCCTTGCCATCAGGCCCGAAGCGCATTTCGCCGTGATCGACGTTCTTTCTCACCCAATTGGCGACCATGAATGTCAGCGGCACCGCGAGGACGACGCCGATCCCGGCCAGCCACAACGCGGTATCGGCGATCACCACCACTTCTCCGGTTTCGCCGTGAAGCCCGCGCGCTGCTGGATCGCGAGGCCTGCATTGAGGACGCCCTGCTCGTCGAACGGGCGGCCCACAAGCTGCAATCCGAGCGGCAATCCATGTTCGTTGATCGTCGCCGGAACACTCATCGCGGGCAGGCCTGCAAGGCTAGCCGGCACCGCGAACACATCGTTCAGATACATCGTCAGCGGGTCTTCGTTCATCGAACCCAGCGGGAACGAAGCGGTCGGCGTCGTCGGGGCCAGGATCACATCGCATTGTTCGAAAGCGCGCTCGAAATCGCGGGCGACCAGTGCGCGGACCTTCTGCGCCTGCGTGTAGTACGCGTCGTAGAACCCTGCCGAGAGCACATAGGTACCGATCAGGATGCGGCGCTTGACCTCGTCCCCGAATCCGGCAGCGCGGGTCGCAGCGTACATGTCTTGCAGGCCGCTGCCATCGGGCAGATCGCGCAGGCCATAACGCACCCCGTCATAGCGGGCGAGATTGCTGGACGCTTCAGCCGGGGCAATGATGTAATAGGCGGGCAGCGCATATTTGGTGTGCGGCAGCGAGACATCGACGATTTCCGCGCCCGCGTCCTTCAGCCATGCCTTGCCCTGCTCCCACGAATCGAGGATCGCCTGATCGGTGCCCTCCATCCGGTATTCTCGCGGGATGCCGACTTTTTTGCCGCGCAGATCGCTGTTCAGCGCCGCTTCCCAGTCTGGCACGTCCATCTGGAGGCTGGTCGCGTCCTTCGGATCGAAGCCGGCCATCGCGCCGAGCATGATCGCGCAATCTTCCACCGAGCGCGCCATCGGGCCAGCCTGATCCAAGCTGGAAGCAAACGCCACCACGCCCCAGCGCGAGCAGCGACCATAGGTCGGCTTGATCCCGCAGATGCCGGTAAAGGCTGCGGGCTGGCGGATCGAACCGCCGGTGTCGGTGCCGGTCGCGGCAGGGGCAATGCGCGCAGCCACCGCCGAGGACGAACCGCCTGAAGAGCCGCCGGGGCTCATCGGCTGGTTCGACCCGTCCTTGCGCCACGGCGAACTGACATTGCCAAAATAGCTGGTCTCGTTTGACGAGCCCATCGCGAACTGATCGAGGTTCAGCTTGCCCAGCATCCCTGCGCCCGCATCCCACAGCTTCTGGGAAACCGTGGACTCATAGCGGGGCGTGAAGCCTTCGAGAATGTGGCTGGCCGCCGTGGTCTGCACGCCGTTGGTGGCGAACAGATCCTTCATGCCGATCGGCACGCCTGCCATCGCGCCCAGTTGTTCGCCAGCGGCGCGCGCGGCGTCCACTGCGTCGGCAGCGGCCAGTGCATGGTCGGGCGTGGTGACGATGAAAGCGTTCAATGCGGCGGCATCGGCCACGGCGGCGTTGAAACTGGTCGCCACCTCGCGCGCGGTGAAATCACCGGCGCGCACGCCGTCGCGAATGTCTTTAACGCCAAGCTGGGTAAGGTCAGTCATTGTTTTCAACCGTTCGCCCTGAGCCTGTCGAAGGGCTGTCCTTCTTGGTGCACAGGATCAAGAAAAGAAATACGGGGCTTCGACAGGCTCAGGATGATCGAGCGAAACCCTGCGGCTTTCACTCAATCACCTTGGGCACGCCGAAGAACCCGTGTTCCGCCGCCGGGGCATTGGCGAGGACATCGCCCTGCCTGCCGCCGCCGGTCAGCGCGTCTGCGTCGATCACATCAGCGCGCAGGCGCAGCGTGTTGGGGATTACCGCCGCCATCGGCTCGATCCCGGTTACGTCCACTTCGCCCAATTGTTCGACCCATTGCAGGATGCCGTTCAATTCGGGCACCATGCGATCCAGCGCGGCATCATCCATGCTGATGCGCGCGAGGCTGGCGATCTTGGCGACGGTCGCCTTGTCCACCGACATCCGATCGCCCCTTACTGGCCGGGAGCGGGGACAGGCGCAGCGCCCGGTGCACCACCAGGCGCTGCGCCGGGTGCACCCATCTGGCTCTGCATCGTCTGTTGCAGGATGGCCAGGTTCCGCTCGAACGTCTGCTGGCTCATGATGTCGATCACCTCGATGTCGAAGATCAGATCGGCGTTGGGCGGGATCGGGGCGCCCTGCGGCGGCTCGGCCCCGTAAGCCTTCGCGGCCGGGATGAAGAGCGTGTACTTGCCGCCCTTCTGCATCTGTTGCAGACCTTCGAAGAAGCCGGGGATGGTCGCGCCTTCTTCAATCGGGAACGGGGTGCCTTCAGGGAAGATGCCTTCGACCGGCAGCGGAATATCGCGCGATTCGTCAAACACCGTGCCGTTGCTGGCCAGCTTGCCCTTGTATTTCAGGAAAACGACATCGCCCATCTTCGGCGTCGCGCCGGTGCCGGCAACCTGCGTATCGACATCCAGCCCTTGCGGGATCGCTGACCATGCCAGCCCGCCGCCCACGGCAATCGCCAGCGCCACGCCAACCCAAAGCTTGGTCAGCGAACCTTTGGCAACGGGTTTGATCGGAACGGCGGTAATTTCGGTCATGGAGCAATCCTGCATGGCAGCGCGCCTCGCGCCGCGTGATGACGACAAAAGGGCGCGGAATGAAACCGCGCCCTGATGACTGATCGTAAAGGGGGATTCAAGCGGTTCCCTTCACGGAAACGCGCTTTGCAACGGGATTATTTGGCCCCGTCACGCTCCATCCGCTTGCGGTCCATCTTGCGGGCGCGGCGAACGGCCGCAGCCTTTTCACGGGCGCGCTTTTCGCTGGGCTTTTCGTAGTGGCGACGCAGCTTCATTTCGCGATAAACGCCTTCACGCTGCAGCTTCTTCTTGAGCGCGCGCAGGGCCTGATCGACATTGTTATCGCGAACCATGATTTGCATAAACGACGACTACCTCATGTCCAAAACGCCAGAGCCCGCTTGCGATTGCGCGGGGATTCGCGAGTGAATTTCCAATGGAAGGCGGGCGAATCCCACAGGGGAACCGCCCACGTAACGGCGCCCCACTAGTCCAACACTCCTGCAAAGGCAACCCATCAGCACAGCGCAATTGCAAGATTGCAGGCGTAGCGGACGCGATATGCGCCGGTCAGAGCCCTGCTAGGCAGAACGCGCTGCGCCCGCTAAAGGCCGTGGGGATGACAATAACTGCCCCTTCCCCGCTGGCCGCATCGGCGCTGGTTGCCGCTGGCGGCGCTGTTGGCGCGGTCGCCCGCTTCCAGCTGGGCCGCATGATAACGCATCTGACCGGCCCGGCCAACGCCTTTCCGTGGGGCACGCTGGGCGTCAATCTGATCGGCAGCCTGGCGATGGGCGCGCTGCTCGGCTGGCTTGCGCGCGGTAATCCTGGCGCCGAAACTACCGAATCGATGCGCCTGCTGATCGGTGTGGGGTTGTTGGGCGGCTTCACCACCTTCAGCGCCTTCAGTGCCGAGCTGGTAACAATGCTGCAACGCGGACAGATGGCCGATGCGCTGGCTTATGGTGCGGTTTCGCTGGTCGCCGGGATGGCAGCCCTTGTCGCCGGGCTTCTGATCGCGCAGAGCGCGCCATGACCGAAGCCCCGCCCCCGTCCGACAATGTCCGCCAATTCACCGTCACCGAAGATGATGACGGCATCCGGCTGGATCGCTGGTTCAAACGCAATCTGCCGCAGGTCGGCTTTGCCACGGTTTCGCGCTGGGCGCGCACCGGGCAGATCCGGGTGGATGGCAAACGCGCCAAGCCCGAAGATCGTCTGGAACAGGGTCAGACGCTGCGTGTACCGCCGGGCGGAGACGAACCGCCTGCTGGCCCCGCCCGCAAGGCTGCCCCGCGCACCCGCGTGCTTTCGCCCGAACAGATAGCCGAGGCAAAGGCCATGGTGATCCGCGAAACGCCCTCGGCCATCGTGCTCAACAAGCCGCCCGGCCTCGCCACGCAGGGCGGCAGCAAGACCACCAAGCATGTCGACGGGCTGCTGGATGCCTTTGTGACCGGCGAGAAAACGCCGCGCCCGCGTCTGGTCCACCGGCTCGACAAGGATACCAGCGGCGTGCTGCTGATCGCCCGCACGCCGGGCAGCGCCGCAAGCTTTTCCAAACGTTTCGCCAGCCGTTCGGCGCGCAAGGTCTATTGGGCGCTGGTGGTGGGCAATCCCGATCTGGCCGAAGGCGTGATCGACGCCCCGCTCGCCAAGCAACCGGGCACCGGCGGCGAGAAGATGCATATCGACGAGGAAAACGGCGCCGCCGCCAAGACGCGTTACCGTGTGGTCGATAATGCCGGTCAGCGCGCCGCATGGGTCGAGCTGGAACCGCTCACCGGGCGCACCCACCAGCTGCGCGTCCACATGGCAGCGATCGGCCACCCGATTGTGGGCGACGGCAAATATGGCGGGCCGGATTCCTTCCTGACCGGCGCGGTCAGCCGCAAGATGCACCTGCACGCCCGCCGCCTGATCATTTCCGAACCCAAGACCGGGGAAGGCACCGGCGGCAAGCTGGACGTGACCGCCGAACTGCCGCCGCATTTCGCGATGAGCATGGAGGTGCTGGGCTTCGACCAGAGCCTTTCCGATGCCTCACCCATGCGCGACGAAGCGCCCGAGCGTTCGGGCGAGGAAAAGAAGCAGGCCGCGCGCCGCCACTTCAAACAGGCGCGCAAGGAAGCCCGTTCGCCCCGCCGTTCGCGCGGTGATGTTGTCGCCCCCAAGGCGAAGAAACCCGCTGGCAAGCCTGCCGGGAAAGCTGCCCCGAAAGCGGCCGCAAAACCGGCGAAATCTCCCGCCAACCGTGCCCGGCCTGCGCCCAAGGCACCGCCAAAAGGCACCGGCGGGAGCAGGGGCCGCCGCTGATGCATCCCAACCCGCTGTTCCATAACGAAAGTCGCGAGCGGTGCGAAAGCCTGATCGACACGGTGGGCTTCGGCATGGTGTTCGCCGCCACACCCGCCGGGCCGAAGGTTGCGCACACGCCGCTGCTGCCGAACGGTGATGGAAAGGTGCAATTCCACCTCGCCCGCAGCAATCCGCTGGCCCGCCATCTGGACGGCAGGGCCGCGCTGATCGTGGTCAACGGGCCTGACGCTTACGTCTCCCCACGCTGGTATGCCAACCGCGGTACCGTGCCGACATGGAATTATGTGACGCTGGAGCTTGAAGGCCGGGTGCGGCAGATGGATGACGCGGAGCTGGAAGCTTTCCTGCACGCTGCCATCACAAAGCACGAGACCCGCCTTGAAGGCGCGGCATGGCAGGCGGAAGAATCCTCAGACACAGTCTGGTCGGGCCTGTTTCGCGGCATAATCGGCTTTGAAATGGAAGTGCAGGCGCAGCGCCCCACCTTCAAGCTTTCGCAGAACAAATCGCCCGAAGAACGCGGCGCTATTGCCAGCGGGCTTGAGGCGGCAGGGGCCGGCGCGCTGGCGGAGATGATGCGGAGCGTTTCTGCATGAGGCTGGCTGTATTTGATTGCGATGGCACGCTGGTGGACGGGCAGGCCGATGTCTGCTGGGCGATGGAGCGCGCCTTCACCCGCGCCGGGCTAGCTGCGCCGGACACGTCGGCGGTGCGGCGGATCGTCGGCCTCAGCCTACCCGCAGCGGTGCGCGCCCTCGCTCCCGATCTGGCCGATGACCAGAACGCGGCGGTGACCGAATTCTACCGTTCCAGTTTCCGCGCGCGGCGCGAGGAAGGCTTGCTGGACGAGCCGCTGTATGATGGCATCGCCAATCTGCTCCAAACCCTGCGCGACAGGGGCTGGAGCCTTGCGGTGGCCACCGGCAAATCGGATCGCGGGCTGGCTGCCTGCCTTGCCACCCACGGCATCGCCGATCTGTTCGTGTCGCTCCAGACCGCCGATCGCCACCCCTCCAAACCGCATCCCGCAATGCTGGAAGCCGCCTTGTTCGAAGCGGGCGCGCAGGCTGCGCAAGCGGTGATGATCGGCGATACCAGCTTCGATATGCTGATGGCCCGCAGCGCGCGCGTCCCTGCCATCGGGGTCAGCTGGGGCTATCACACGCCGGAAGAACTGCTTTCCAGCGGCGCGATCCGCGTGGCGGACAGCGCCGCCATGCTGGCCGCCGCGATGGAGGAAGCGCTGCCATGAGCCGGTCTCCCCGCGAAATGGCCGAGGCGCAGGCGCGTGGCCGCTACATCATCCTCAACGCTGTGCGGTTCAGCGGGCTGGCGCTGATGATGTTCGGCATTGCCGCCACCCGCAATGTCCTGCCGTTCCAACTGCCATGGGCGGTGGGTGCTGTGCTGGCGGTGGCGGGCTTGCTCGAATTCTTTTTCCTGCCGCGCTTCATCGCCCGCTGGTGGAAAGCCGGAGACGGCGCAGGCCGATGATCCGCAGGTTCTACAATGATGTTGCGCTGGCTGCGCAGCCAGAGGGCTATCAGGTGATGCTGGATTCGCGCGGTCTGAAGACCGTGGGCGGCGCACCGCAGATCGTACCGACGCAGGCCCTTGGCGAGGCGCTGGCGGCGGAATGGCGCAAGCAGGGCGAAAAGATCGATCCGGCCAGCCTGCCGCTGCGCGATATGGCCGATTACGCGATCGACATCGTCGCGCCCGATCCTGCCGCTGTGGCGCAGGGTTTGGTTGCTTATGCCGAAACCGATACGCTGTGTTACCGCGCCGATCCTGACGAGCCGTTCTACGCCCGCCAGATCGAAGTATGGGAACCGCTGCTGAGCGCATTCGAGGCGGCGCATGGCATCGCGCTGGTGCGGGTCAGCGGCGTGCTGCACCGCCCGCAGCCGCCGAAAGTGCTGGCGATACTGCGGGATCGCCTGCTGGCGCTCGATCCCTTTGCACTGGCCGGAGCCGAGGTAATGACCAAACTCGCCGCGTCGCTCGTCACCGCGCTGGCCGCGCTTGATGCACGCGGGGAGGAAGAGCCGCTCGCCCTGTGGCAGGCGGCGTGTCTTGAGGAAGAATGGCAGGCCGATCTGTGGGGCCGCGATTGGGAGGCCGAGGAACGCCGCGCAAAGCGCGAAGCCGATTTCCTCCGCGCCTGTGCCTTCGTTCGGCTTGCGCGGGGTTAACCCCCCGCGACCCAATCCGCCACTTCGCCCG
>NZ_LJHV01000024.1 GCF_001296025.1 Porphyrobacter sp. AAP60
AATCAATCGAATGCCGCCAGCGCAAGTGATTTAATGGGTCCTGAGCCTAGCTCGCTCATCGCTGCTTTGTACGAGCGAAGGCCATCAGTGGTGATCTCAGCCGGCGAACCGTGCCGCTTCAGCGCCTACTTCATGAACCTGAGCGCTGCCTTCTTGTCTCTCGTCTTCGTGACGTAGCTCTCGAGAACCTCGCCCTCTTGGTCGACCGCGCGCCAGAGGTAATGCATCTCCCCGTTGATCTTTACGTAGACCTCGTCAAGGTGCCACTTCCACTGGCGAAAGCCCTTCATCCGGCGGACCCGCTGGCGCCGCACATCAGCGGCGAACAGCGGACCGAACCTGTTCCACCAGTGCCGCACCGTCTCGTGGCAGATATCGATACCACGTTCGGCTAGCAGGTCTTCCACGTTCCGCAGGCTCAGCGGAAAGCGGACGTACATCATCACCACCAGGCGGATGATCTCTGGTGACGAGTTGAAATAACGAAACGGGCTGGTAGGCTTCTTTGGTCTGGGCATGCCTTGCCCTAGCTGATCAGGCGCAATCCGCTAGCCGGTGCATTTGCTCTGACAGCACCCTTCGAACCAATAGTCAGTTCGGCCGTTCGGCGAAACCGAGCTCTTCACTCTCATCCTAGAAAGTCGGCTGCCGTACTTTGGGTGGCCCGTAAAGAGCGTGCTTTTTCGGCAGACAAATATTTATCGTATTGGCCTCTTGCAACGGCGACAAGATGCGCATTTTGCCTGGTGAACCGGTTCATCCGCTCCGCCGACACAGGAACATAGAGCTGATCGCCATTTTCCTTTCGCGCCTTGGCATATCGAGTCGCCGACCATTTCGTGACTGCATCGGGATCCAGCCTGAGATGGCGCAGGATGTCGCTGAACCTTGATGCAAGTTGAGGGTAAGCCACTGTAAGCAGGTCTTCACGCTCTACCCGAGAGAAATAATCGACCGTCGCGCAAAAACGTGCGGCCGCTGCTTTCGCGATAGGCTCGGCTTCGACATGCTGAAGATATGGCGGAACGGGAAAACGTGCCTGCGCAGCCTCGGATCGCAGGAACGAGGGCGGGTTGCGATCGAGCGATTCCAGCACGGCCACGGGGTCCCGATGGAGGAACACGAACCGCGCGCCTGCCATTTCGGAGAACAACTGGTGAGCGTAGGCGTGCATCTGGCTGTTGAACTTGATCACCAGTCGCTTGCCCTGGCTCGCAGCCCATCTTCGCCAGCACGCAAGAACCTTGAGGCAAATGGCAAGCGCCTCATCGAGGCTGCACGTTCCGTCGAGGCGATGCCGCAGGATGCGAAAGAAAGGCGGTTCGTTAAGGGAGATGACATTCGGGGCGACCGAAATATTGTGTGACAGCAGCGTCGAACCGCAGCGCGAGACATGGAAGATCGCCGCAAAGTCAGAGTAATTGTCATCGGGTTCCGGCTGCTCATTCAGCCACTTCGGCAAGGTCGTTAAGCGTATCGCCTGTGCAAGGTGCTGCGTCGTTGCCTCTTCCAGCGCGTGATGCAGGAATGCGTGGTTCAGGTCGAGCCGATTGACATCAATCAAGCGCACCACATCGTGATCGCCGCGACGCTCGACCAGGTAGGGGAGCCACTGAGCTTTCGTCATTTCTGCAACCATGTCTGGCCGTCGGCAGGCTTCAGAACGTGACAGGAAACGGCGAAACGCGCATCTTCGAAACGGTTTTCTGGAACCCGTGAAGGGGACACCGCGTGATTGAACCAGCTTGGGAACGCGACGAAACGATTTGGTGTCGGCGCGACGGTTGTGAACCAGTTTTCCGCCATACCTTGATCGGGAAAACTGGTATCAATGACGCGAAGTTCACCTCCGCGATGTTGCGGCGGTTTCCGGCCAAGGTAGTAGACGCAGGTGATGGCGCGCCCGACCTCGCCGAATGGCTTGTGGTTATCCGCGTGAGACACGAAGAAGCCGCCATCGCGATGGCAGGTAAGCTTTGTTTCGATCGCGTCCAGGTCGAATCGCGGAAGACCGAAGGCGCGCTGCATTCGCAGAAGATTTTCTCCGACGAAGGCACGCATTACCGGATCGGCTTCATCGAATTGCGGATGAACCAGCGTTTCCCTGGTGTCCGGATCGTAGCCGATCGCATGACGGTTGCTGGGGGCAAGGACAAATTCCTTTTCCAGCGCGCAGGCACGACGATACAGGCGATCCATCTCGTTCGCAGGTAGGAAATCGTCGATTACAATCAACGGCGCCATGACAAAACCGGGCTCGGACTCCAGCCCGGGGTGGCAGAGTGCATCCGGGTCAGGAATCTCGCCCATGCCTTTTTCGCGGGCAAACGCGTTCAGCACCACTCGGGATTCCATCAGGCGTCCGCATCGGCGAAGAATGTTACCTCGCAGCAGGAGGTGTCGGCTGGAGTCGGCGCCACGGCCAATCTGCGTATCGAAGTGATTGAGCAAACCCGAGGCAACCAGCGGATCGGCAAGCCTTTCCATCACATCGAAATGCTTGCGGGCAATATCGAGCATTGACTGTTTTCAAGCCACTCGCTTGACCAGGCCTTCGGATTGCAGCCGATTGGTAAAGTCCGTCACAGCGGCCTCGCACTCCTGCCGCGATATGTCGTACTTGTCTTCCAGCAGAGTGACGATCCCCGCCAGCTTGCGGCTGCCGTCGATTAGGTCCCAGATCGCTCGACCGGTGTGGTTGAGCTCTATGAACTTGTCGGTCTTCATCGACATCAACACTTTTATGTCGTTCGAATCCGTCATCAGCACATCGTCTTCGTGGGCGAAAACGAGATCCATCGAGTCAATTTGAGTCATTGTTGCTCCACCAGGCCTTCCAACTCCATCCGTTCCATCGCGCGATGGGTCAGCGAGACCACCTGTTCCAGGGTATTTCCTTCGCCGGGCCTGACGATTTCCCACACCGGTATGCGATGCGCGAGAGCTTCCCACTTTCTCCGCAGCACCGGGAACGTGTCGCCCGTGATGAAGCGTTTGCGAAAGGTGTGCCGATGCAGGGCGCTCAGCGCTTCCGAAGGATCGAGTCTTCGTGAGACGGGCGACGGCTCATCGCTCCTTTCGATGGTGACTATACCAGCAAGCGGCAACGCTTCTGCCGCGTGAATCGACTTGGTCGAAAGAATACGTTTCCCCGAGATGCACCGCGCTACGTTCGTTTGCGCAGCGTGGTGCGGTAATCGGCGGAGCGCATCATCGGCCAGTTTCGTGCTCGAGGGGCCAGGATGGACAAGGAAATCCGGTGCATCGCCCACAGCGGTGACATCGTCCCCCAGTGTCAAACCGTCCCCCGCAAGGATGTGCGCGGCAACGGTGGACTTGCCGGCTCCGGATTGACCGCAAACGAGAAAGACGCGCCCGTTCTGGCAGATGCTTGCCCCGTGCAGCACCACGCCCGCCCGCTGGTGACGGATGGTCGCGAGCCCGCTGCCCAAAATGTTTGCGGCAAGCAACGCGTCGTCGCCATCGTGTGAACGTTCGTAGATTATCGTGCTTCCATGCTCGATGAGCAAACGACCGACGCCCTTTACGCGCAACAGCACCCGTTGCGGCGCCGTGCGATAGTAACGGCGGACAAGCTCCTGATCGGGGAAAGACCCGGGCACCACGCCGGCCTTGATCCGCACTGGGTCGTGAACGACTGCGTCTTCGATCATCTGAACATCGGGCAATGGCAGGTCACTGACCAAGGTCAGTCCGTGCACCTTGTAAGTCGGCATTAGTGCCTGCTTGCCGACTGGGTCTGGAGAGGTGCGGGCAATTTCGCTTTCGCCACTCGGGGTGCCATGCGCGGGTCTTCGTTTAATACAGGTCCCAGGCTTCGTCTGGAACACCGTCTTGTCATGAAGGCACTCCGGTGAAATCCTCGTCATCAAAGAAGGCGCCGCTGCGAATATCCTTGCTGGTCGCCACGACTGTCAGTTCGGGTGCTTCCCACGCTTGCTTTTCAATGGCCTTTGCTTGATGTGACATCGCTTGATTCCTTCTCGGTATACTCGAAACAGATGTCATTGTTTCGAAGGATTTGTAAAGCCCGATTTACCCAATCCGGCCTATGATTGACGGGTTTCGAACTGGTCGACGCGATATGCAACACACATGAACGATCTTCTGCCCGCATTCCTGCTCTGCGAGCATGTTCGTGAACCAGACAGAGTGGCACGATTGCGGCAAGAATTCTTGCAGAAGACCAACAGGCATGTCGTTATCGACGATGTCTTTCAGCCACAGATCATCGATCTTTTGCAGGATGTCGTCGAACGAGATGGCAAGTTCGTCGACAACCTGAAACTTTCATCGGCAGCGAAAGCCGGCGAACGAACACGCGCGGGTATGCCGCGTGGCTCGGTCGATCCGGAAGCGTTCAACAGCGCTGACGAGGCGGATCGCTTCATCTTCCAGCGCAAGCTTGATGGAGCTCGGCCTAGTCGGGACGGCACCCCCGCGATGAAGGCCGAGGCACTGGTCCGCCGTGCCATGGGCAGCACCAGTTTCCTGAATTGGTTGTCCGCGATTTCGGGAATATCTCTTGAACGCGTGGGCGGGATCAATTTGAAGCTGCACGGGCCGGGCAATTTCCTGCGCAAGCACAGCGATACGCGCCAAGGACGCAAGTTGTGCATGGTGCATTACCTGCACCGGGATTGGCATCCGGATTATGCCGGGCGCTTCAGGCTGTACATGGACGATGGGCGGGTTGAACTCATCGATCCGCTGCCCAATCGCATGATCCTGTTCGACGTTACGCAAGACAACTTTCACGAGATTGAAGCGCTGGGCGAAGTTCCTCCGGGCTGGGTTCGCGTCAACTATTCGGTCTGGTATGGCTGATGATGGAGTAGTTGCTCACTCCAGAGACAAAGTTGTGCGATTGCGCGAAAGTGTCGCAGGGAGAATGCGCCGTTCGAACCCTGGAGATCTTGAAATGCGCGCAATGCGGCTAATCCCCTCGGCATATCGAGGACTTGCGTGAGCAAGGGATTGTCAAGGTTGCGTTTGAACAGTGCAAGGTAATCCTCATGCTCCAGATGGAACCGCGCAGCGGCGACCGGTACGGCAGAAGGCGACTTGTCATCGCGCGTCCGGACCATATCGGGCAGCCGACCTTCCATTGCGCGTCTGATCATACAGCGTCTGTCTTCGACCGTGCGCTTCAGCCGATCTGGCAACCGCAACACGAACTCGACAAGTCGCACGTCGAGCATGGGATAGACATATTCGAAGCCCTGCGATCCTGCGCCCACAGCGCTATCTTGTCCGCGAATTCCGATGGCAGGGGCAGCTGCTCGCCAGCGTTCGCGAGCACCTATGGTTCCCCAAGCTGGAACCAAAGGGAAGCGCGTGCGCCTTTGTGCAAGTTCGTTATCCGAAAGAAATTGCGTCCCGGTTAGTCTGGGCTTGGCCAAAGCCTGATCGCTCAGCCTGCGATGGGCGTGGGAGCGCAGGAAATGCCGACCAACGGCGTTGCGCCATGCGAGGCGCGACAACGGGTGGCTTATTAGTTGCTTGAGTTCGTCCCACCGGCGGTCTTGTGCGAGGCTTTCAAGCAGCCCCGCACCTGCCCCGGTCACGATGTCATCGCCACCGAAACCGGAGAAAAGGACTTCACAATCGTGCTCGCGCAAGGCCTCTACAAGGCCGTGCTGGACGGAATTGAAGTCGCGGCGGACAGGCCCTCCGTGCCGCAGGATCGTGTCGGTCATCGAAGCGACCTGTGGCTGGTGACTGTTGTCGAGCCAGCGGTGTTCGCCCGGGGGCAGAACGCCGAGCACCGCCTCGATTTGCGGCCGTTCGTCGCGTACCCTGCTCTGGCTGTCTGCGTCTCGCCCCAACACGTGCGACAGCGTAAGCATCCTTTGCCCCCGCTCCACCATAATCGGTGCTGCTGAAACCGCGATACTCGTTGAATCGAGGCCGCCGCTGAGTTCGAATGCCGCAGGGCCCCGGTCCGGCAGGCGGGCAACGATCGCCTGATCGAACAGACGGCGGAATTCTTCCACCGCCTCATTAGGGTCGATGTCCAGCAAATCGTCGAGAGCCGGCGGGTTCCAGTGCCGCCGGGTTTCCATTCCGGCAGGTCCGAACGAGATTTGCGTCCCCGCCGAAACGGCCATGATCCCACGATAAGGCGTGGCAGTTCCGTCAGCCTTGATGCCTTCGACAAAGTCCGCCATCCAGCTTGTGTTTGGCGTCCGGTCGACGAACGGCAGCGGTAGTAGCACATCCATACTGCTGGCAAAGGCGACCCAGCCTCCTGAGCGTGCGAAAAACAGGGGGCGAACGCCAAACGGATCGCGGGCGAGTAGCAACTGGTTCTCGCCCTCCACTACGGCCATAGCGAAATCGCCGATGAGGCTCGCGGGAAGCCGCAGGTTCCGTTTGCGCCACGCATTCACGAGAAGTGAGTCTTGATTTCCATCACACGGCGAAAAGAATGACCGGAGCTCTTCGACGTTATCCAGCCTGCCGTCGAACAGCACGACCGTACCCTGAATTTCACCGACCGAATTCGAGTCGCGATTTGCGTCCGCACTCCCTCTGAGTGTGTTGCTTGCAACGTATGCATTCTTGGTTGCATAGGCCCTCTGATGAGCAGAGGGCCAGACCCTCGCTCGTGCCTCCATGAGCGTAACCCAACTTTGTGGCGGGCTCTCTCCCTCCAAAGATAGAATACCGAAGATCATATATAAGACACTGGAATTTTGATGCGGTTGAGAAGGCGCCGGCTTGTTCTGGCTTTGTCTGATCCCGTCCCCAAGGAGCGGCCGATAAGGTAAATCAAGGTCCAAGCTGTTGAACCTGCCACGCAAGGACGAACAACTCAATCCAAGACGGGCAAATAGTGGGAGGCAAGGTCATTGCAACGGCTAGAGCGTTAAGCCCCGTGACAAACCGAATTTAAATGCGCGGCTCAAAATTTTTATATGTGCGCGGTAGGAGCTTGCTGCATTTCGTACTTTCTCGAAGACTAGGAAAGAAATCTAGCTAACTTTCGAACCCTTTGAGACCTGATATTTTTTGCGGGCAGGGCTGGATATCCATTTGCCGAATTTCAAAAAGGCGCTGCTGTCCGCAGCGCGATCGATCTACCGCTTGGCTCATCCCAAGAATCGCGAACTTGCCCGGATACGCCGATCTAACCTCGAACAGTTCCAGCCATTCACGACTACAAAGATGAATCGCTATCCAATGTTGTTTCGTATCGTGTCCGAGCAATTGGCCGATAAGGTGCCGCAGCGCATCCTATCCTTCGGTTGCTCGTCGGGGGAGGAGGTGCGTTCATTGAGAGCATACTGCCCGCATGCTTTCATCACCGGTGTCGATTGTAATCGGCGCGTACTTGAGAAGGCGCAGAGCGCAGACCCTTGCGAGCTTTCGACATACATCGAGGGCGACCGGCCCAAGCCTAATGAACGATACGACCTTATCCTGGCGCTTGCGGTTTTCCGCCATGGCGATTTACGCGGCGAAGAGATTTTTGAAAATTGCGAGGCGAAGTTGTCTTTCGAAAGGGTGAATGCCGCCGTCACCCGGCTGGGTGCGGTTCTTACCATTGGTGGTTGGTTGGCTTGGGGAAATAATCACTTCCGCTTCGAAGATATGGATGCTGCGCAAAAGTATTGCGGCGCTCTTGTCGCGGGAAGGCCGACGATGCCTGATCCCCTCTCTGGCTCTAATAACCGACTGATCGAAACTTCACCGCGACCCCCTTTGCTGGTTCAAAAAGTGGTCTAACCGTAATTTCAATTCTTGGTTTCCTAGAGACCTATCGGGTCGGTTGCCGGTCGTGATCTGCCAGGTGCTAGCGGATAAGTGGAATTCCCCGTTGGTCTTTCGAGTATCTCACATCCCCAAAAAGCATCGAGCACCTTGAGTTACTTCTTTTCGTTCATCCCACTGATTAAGAGGGACAATTTCATTGCGAATGATCCTTTTATCGCATCTTGAATCCAGACCTTCTCTAGAGCTAACTGCGCGGGTGGACTATACCTTTCCCCTGACGCGGCGACTCGCCGACGCATTGAGGCCTGCTTTGGCCTTACCGGGATACTCTAGGCCCGATCCCGAAACGATAGCTCTGGCAGTAGCGCGGCACCGCGTAGCCCCTCTGCTACATTATGCGAGATCGCTTACAGACGATACATTAGACCCTGTGCAGGTCGGCCGGTTAGAGGAACTCAAAAGGATAAACCTTCGCCGATCTATGCGCCAGAAAGCAGCGGCGTCGCAACTGTCTGCCCGTCTGAGGACGCTTGGGATTGCCGCTGTTGTGGTCAAAGGAAGCAAGCTCGGCGAAATCCTTTACGGTGAGGAAGGCCGGCGGCATTCCAAGGATGTCGATATTCTCGTCGAGGCCAGTGCTATGGTCGAGGTTCTCAACATGGTCGCTGCGTACGGCTATCGAACGAAACAGCGCGATGCCGTCAACCCCGAGCATGCGATGCGTATACTGCGCTATCATCACGAGGTTTCTGTCATCGATCCTCGCTTGTCAGTCGAAATAGAACTGCACTCACGGCTACTCTCGCGGCCTCCTTCTGGATGGAGCGACGCATGTTTCTTTTCGGCTCCCCTGGACCTGCAGTCACCGGAATACGTGCTTTACCTTCTGCTTCATGGTGCTCGCTCTAATTGGATGAGGTTGAATTGGCTATGCGACTTGGTCCGGATCGCACAACTGACACCACGCGATGTTCGCGCGACTGTTATCGACATGGCCGACGCATACGATTGCAGCTCCGCTCTGCTCGCAAGCTTTCACCTTGCGCATGCAATCTGGCCGGAAGATTTCGCCGAGGCATGGATAGATGGACTGGCTCCAAAGTCAGAGCGGACGCGAGCTGAGCGACATTTACGGGTCTTTCTAAGAGAGCTGCTCCGCGAGAGTCCGCGGTCGCCGTTCGAACGTCTAGCCCGCCGAGTTGAAATGGTGCGCGATATCCCACTGTGCGGTACGTCCTACCCGCCGAGGCTGCGCGCAGTTTGGGACCAAAACGCGTTGTGGTGGCTTCGCAAAAATCACTAGAGCAAGGACAGCACACGGTGGGCATCAGGCTGCACGACAAACCGGCACTCAAGCTGGAGATTATCCTTGGTCTCGCATGGGCACGGTTGCTTGTCCGCTTCGTGCCCTTCGCGTGGTGGCGCGACACCGTAGGGCCCATCGGCGCCTGCCCTGAAGATATCCAGCAAACCGACTTGACCAACGAGCAGGCGCGCACCGCAGTGGGCATAGGCAGGGTCGTCGCACGGATCGCGAATGTCATGCCCTTCGATGCAGCCTGTCTGCCAAGGGCAATGACGGCGCGCTGGATGCTCCAACGCCGGAAAATCCCGTCACGGCTAATGGTCGGTTCGAAACGCGGCACCGATGACGGCAGCTTGAAATTCCATGCCTGGCTCGTGTGTGGCAATGACATCGTCACGGGAGGCGAAGTGAGCGCTGAATACCATGTTTTCGGCGCGAGCCGGGCAACCTCGGAATGACGCCATTACCGGAAGCTGACCGAATGGCCCACGATGATGGCGGGGTCATCGAT
Organism: Porphyrobacter sp. AAP60; assembly: GCF_001296025.1. Lineage (GTDB taxonomy): Bacteria > Pseudomonadota > Alphaproteobacteria > Sphingomonadales > Sphingomonadaceae > Erythrobacter. The sequence continues at coordinate 9,558 of NZ_LJHV01000024.1, forward strand.
CTGATAAAGGCGATAGTCCGGTATGCCGGCAACCGGCTGTGGCCGACAGTTGCGATTGTAGTGGTGGCCGCCGTGCTGGAAGGCGCGGGCATTGTCTTGCTGCTACCCGTCGCCGAAACGATTTTCTCCCAATCGGGCGAACCTGCCCAGACCGGCGTTACCGCAACGATCCTCGCGTTGATGAGGGATGTCGGGATCGACACGGTGCTCGAACAACTGGCGATCATGAGCGGCGGCTTCATAATGCTGGTGCTCGCAAGGTCGGTCGTGCTGGTTCGCCGCGATGTCTTGTTGAGCCATTTGTCGCAGGGCTTCGTCGACCACGAACGGCTGCGCTTCTTCAGGATGCTGACCGCGGCGGAGTGGCCCGTGATCAAGCGGTTCGGAAAGTCGCAGCTCCTCAATTCAATCGTGACCAACATCGGCCGCCTCGGCCAGACGATGAATTTCCTGACACGCGGCCTCGTCACGGCCGCGCTGGGCATGGCCAGCGTTGCTGCAGCATTCCTGGTCTCGACAACCCTGGGTGTCTTTCTACTCGCGCTAACGGCGGTCAGTATTCTGCTTGCGCTGGCCTGGGCCCGTCGAAGCCACGCATCGGGCGAACGGCTGACACTGGCCAACCGGGGCATGATGCAGGAAACCATGCGGTTCCTCGACGGTCTGAAGGCGGCAAAGGCGGTGCGGGCGGAGGAAGAGCTGGCCGAAAGATTCGAAAGCCGGATCTCCGAAGCCCGGAGCATCCAGGTTGCGTTCGTGCGGCAGCAGGCGCGCTTGCGCAATGGAGTGCAGTTGCTGGCAGCATTCGCGGCACTGGCGGTGCTGTTGCTGAGCTATGGCTGGCTGGGCCTTTCAGGCGGGGAACTGCTTGTCATGGCCGCCATCATCCTGCGGCTGGCCCCCGCACTCGTGACCACCTTTTCGGGCGTACAATCACTTGCCCACGCTTTGCCGGCCTTCACGGCGCTCCGCGAGGTGGAAGCAGACCTGGTTGCTGCGGGTAGTGATCCCGATCCCGATTCCGACGCGGAAGTTGCGTTTGACAGAAAGTTGGCGAACGAGGCTCCGATTATCCTGCGCGATTGCAGCGTCAAAACGCGCGATCCGACCGGCGAACAGGTCACCCTGGTCGAAATCGATTATCTAATTATACCACCGGGTACGCTGGTGCACATCAGTGGGCCCTCAGGGTCGGGGAAGTCTACTCTTGCAGAGTTGCTCGCCGGGCTACACCTGCCATCAACAGGAGAAATCGAGCGTGGCCCGGTCACTCTGTCTCAGCGTCGTGCTTGGCAGTCGCAAGTATCTTTCGCTCCGCAAGAGCCGTTCCTTTTCAGCGGTACTGTTCGCGAGAATCTTTGCTGGCCCCAAGGCAATCCGGAAGAAAGCTCGATCTGGCAGGCACTGGACATTGCACAAGCCGCGCATCTGGTGCGGGGTTTGCAGTCGCGCCTCGACGAAGAGTTGCTCGATCACGGAGCACGTCTCTCGGGCGGGGAGCGGCAGCGTCTGTGCATAGCGCGCGCGCTGCTCCAGCCAGCAAGCTTGCTTATCCTAGACGAGGCAACGTCAGCCATGGAACCCGAACTGGAACGTGCGATCGTTTCGAGCATCAAGCATTCGATCGGCCAGAGGATCGTCATGATAGTATCTCATTCTCGTGAGAACTTGGACCTGGCGGATATTCGAGTCACAGTCGCGGACGGAAAGGCAGTTATCGAGGAGGGGAGCGCCTGCTAGTTGGGTTAGCAACAGCCTCTATGTGATCGAGCAGATGCCTCGTATAGTTGGCCATTGGCTCTCGCCGACAACTTGGACAGCGATTCCGATCTCGGAGCGATGACCCGTCAGGTGCCGAATTAAATTTTTGGCACCTAGTGGAGAACAGAGGGGCCTTGGATGTCCGTTTTAAGTTTCGAAAAATTTGGAAGGCAATGACCGAAATTGGGGCGCAAAGCTGACCTTCAGCCCTTCACCATCCACCAGTCCGGCCAATCGACCTTATGCGGCGTTCGCGTCGCCTCCCACACCTCGCGCTGCTCGTCTTGGGTCAACTGTCGATCACCAAGCCGTTCCAGCGCCGCTTGGACGATCCACGGATTGATTTCCCACCGCACGCGGCTCTCGTCGGTCGGGTATTTCTTGATGGCGAGGCCCAGCGGTTCGAGGATCGCGTCGGTCCCGTTTTCGATAGCCGTCAGGACTATCGTCGTGATGCGCTGCGTGTTGTCGGGTCGGCTGGCCCTTGCCCGCTCGATTGCTTCCAGCGAAGCGCGCGCTGCGGCATTGTCTCCGGCAAGGCCCTTTTGCGTCAGCTGCAGCAGGAACGCCTCGGCCGCGGTTACTCTCCACTCCTTCCCGTTTTCGCGGACGGTTACCATCTGGCCGAGCACAGCATCGTGCGGGATCGCCCGGTGGCGGTTCCTGGGCCTGCCTTTGGGGTTGCCCGAACGTCCCTTGGTAAACCGGGTCGCCCTGGGCGGCTTGCCGTAGCCAACATCCTCGCCGGTCTCGTCTGTACTCATGCCCGCCTACCCGATGGCCAGCGCAGCGTTTTACTATCGAAGGTGAAGAACTTGATGTTGTGCACCTCCCGCTCGGTGAACCGGCGCCGGCCCGGACGGCTGGGCCACGACAGCCTCGCATTGCTGGCTGCTGTTTAATGACCGATATGGGGTCGCTTTCTGAAGGGCAGGAATTTTTCAGGATCGGGGCAAAGCGGCCAAGCCGCTTTTGGGATCGAGCCGGGGCGCCGCTCATGGCCGGTCATGGGTGGATTGCTGCCGGTTTGATCCAGCATCGACCTCGCATGGTTGTAGGATTAAGCCCTCTAGTGCATTGTAACCGCTTGCAAAGGAGGTTTCTCGGTGCGCCGATCGACGAAGCTGGTTATCGCGCTCGTCCTCTTGGCGGCTGCTGGCGTGGCTTCGACCCTTTTGGTCGTAGACTATCGCAGCAAGCTTCGCGCAAAGGACTTCGAGAAGATAATCGCGATGCGTTCAGACGAACCGCAGATCGGCCTCGCCTCCGACTGGTTGGAATGTCTCAAGCGCCAAAAGGAAGGCGGCGGCAGCCGCGCGACCCGCACTATCTGTAAGGCGTCGACCACAAACGGACTGACATCCGAACTGGTCGCGCTCAAGGTCGATGATCAAATTGTGCCGGTCATAGAAAACCGACTGGCAGGGGCGAAGCCCGGCCCTGTGATTGTCGATATCATCGGCGGACCGGGCGGAAAACCCTTTGCTGTCGATGACGCGCCAACCGACAAGCAAATCGCTGAAATGCGAGAAGCAGGATTCACGATAAACGGGATAGATTGGCACGCATCCTACGTCAGCTTGCTTGAACGCGGTTTCACGATTGCCTCAGTCGGCTACTGGGGAACCGGCTTACGGACCTTGAACGCCCCGGATGAAATGCAGCTGGCGATCCGCGAGGTCAGGACGGTGATCGACCACTATCGCGACAGGGACGGCGCCGAACCTGCCTTGCTCACTACGAGCCTGGGCAATCATCTGGCGCTCGGCGCGATGGGTGAGAAGCGGTTGGAGGCGATGAATTTTCTCGCTCTGGTTCCGGTCATGGACGGTTTGCAGCATCATCTCCGGAGGGCTGAAAGAGAGATGGCAGAGGCGCGAAACAAGGCGAAGGCTAGCGGAGAGCCATACGGCAAATGGACGTTTTTTCATCTCTACAAGGAAACGAAGGGCGGGAAGGATTTCGACCATGTGCGGATGCTACCGCTTCATGATTTTTTCCCGCTATACGCAGGGGCTGCCGATTTTCCCTGGGGGGCAGTTGGTCCGATAGGCCCGTGCTCGAGGATCATCTTGGGTAGCAAGGACCCGCGCACGCGAGATTATCTGGCTGCGCGTGATGACTTGCCTCAATTCGTTACCGTTCTGGCTTCCGATCACGATCTTTTCGCGGATGCTCCCCAAGAAATGCGCGCTATCTTCGACCGGTATGCAGATTGCTTGGAGGCACACTGACGATCCAGCGAGCGAGCTAAGCGGAACGGCAGCTACGGGGTCGGTTTCTGAATGGCAGAAATTTTTCGCGAGCGGGGCAAGGCCGCCGTGCCGCTTCCGAGATCGCGAATCGGTTCCGCTCATGGCCGGTGATGGGTGGGAAGGCGAACGGCGGCTCCTAGTCGCGGACGAAGGCTGCGATCCCCGAAACCAGCCCCTCGGATAGCGGCAAGTCTGGGGTCTGATAGGCCGCGAAGTTGTCAGATGGACTGTTCCCCGCGACATCTTTCAGCGCATGATTGGCATTAGGCAGGATGATCAGCATCGCCCCCGGATTACCGGCCTTCAGACGCTCCGCATCTGCAACCGAGACCTGCATGTCCTTGCCGCCCTGCACGATCAGGATGGGCAAACGTGCCGTTGCGACCAGGTCCGCCGGATCGAGCGAGAAGGTGCTGATGAGAAAACCCTGCACAGCAGGATTGAATAGCGGCGCAAGCGGCTGCGGCAGGGCGGACGCTTCTACGCGTCGACCTGCCGCAAGCTCGTCGATCGCGGCATCGGCCGCCTGGAGTAACGGCGCATTGGCGGGATTGGCGCGAAGCTGCGACTTGATCACGTCACCCAACGGTCTGCCTGCTGATGCAATCAGAACCACCCCGCAGAGGTTTTCAACCTCCTGCGCGGCGGCAAGCGCCACAAGCCCTCCCTCGCTGTGGCCAATCAACCAGACACAGGGCGCTCCCGTCTTTGCCCGGACGGATTTTACCCAAGCGGCGGTGTCGACCACGTAGTCCGCCATCGTTACGGCGTTAGCATCGGGGACGGCTCCGGCACTGCCGAACATTCCGCGCTTGTCGATGCGAACGGTGGTGATGCCCTCTGCAGCCAGCCCTTGAGCAAGCAGACGATAGCTGGCCGCGCGCACACCGAGCGGACTGTTCCCGTCCCTGTCGGTCGGTCCAGATCCGGGAATAATCAAGGCGACCGGTCCTTGCGCGCTCGAACCGCGCAGCATCGTGCCCGAAAGCGGGCCTTGCGGCCCTGCGGCCTCGATGGGCACCTCTACCGGGCCAGTCTCGGCATGAAGTGGGACACCAAGCGCCGCAGCGCCAGCCAGCGTCATAATACATTTGATCATGCCTTGCTCCTGTGGTTCCACAGCCACCAACTGTAGAAAACGGGGACCACCACCGCGCCGCCGAGCAGCGCCATCATGGCGGCGGCGCGCCATGATGGCGGCAGCGGCGACAGGCCTGCCGCGACGATCAGGCATCCAGCACCCATCATCACCTTGCCCCCAAGACGGTGGGTCGCGATCCAGTTGTCGGTATCGGCAAGGGTCCACGGTGTCCGGATGCCGACGAAGAAGCTCGGTCGCGATTTAGGCAAAGTGTTGCCGATCATCACCAGCAGCGCGCCCAGTCCGACCCGAAGCAGGTCAGGGCCAAGCGCCCAGCCCAAAGCCGGCGCGGCGATCATGACCTGAAGATAAACCATCAGCAGCATGGTCCCGATCCACACCGACCGCAGCAGCGGTGCCGAAGCCTCGAGCCGCTGTTGCAAAGGCTCCAATCGCGGGATCGCTGCAAAGAGTGCGCCGATCAGGACGGACACGCCTGCTGGCCACAACAGGGCCGTGGCTGCCGGCGCATAGCCATCCACTTCCCCCGCCAAATTCCAGTGGGTGGGGAGCTCGGCCCCCTGTTCGAGGCCCGCGGCCACCCACAACCCAAACCCGGCCATCGCCGCTGCGATCCCCAGATTGGCGAAGAACAGACCCCGCACTTTCATGCCGTGTCTCCGGCTTTGCCCTGATGGCCGGCCTCGCCGCTGCCGATCCCGACGCGCCCCATGAACCCCAGCAGCGCCTCTTCGAGCGTGGAAAGGTTGAGCGTGTAGGTAATGGACCCGCTTCGGTTTTCGCCCCGGATCAGGCCGGCTGTCTTGAGCTTGGCAAAGTGTCCAGACATCGTGGGTTTTGACACCGGGAATTGGTCTGCAATCTCGCCGGCAGTCATGCCCCCGCGCTTGAGCATCTCAAGCACTTCACGGCGGATCGGATGGGCAAGAGCGTCAAATATCTCATTCATCGCTATTTAGCTAAATAACGAAACGGCTTCAGTCAACGGCTGTTTCGGGGTCGGTTTCAGAATGGCAGGAATTTTCCAGAAGCGAGGCAATGCCGC
>NZ_LJHV01000025.1 GCF_001296025.1 Porphyrobacter sp. AAP60
CTGGCGGGCGAAGTGATGTCGCGCGACAGCGCGGCACGAGCCTGTGCAGGAGAATGCCTGTATACGGAGAGTCTGGATAGGCTCGATTTCAGCGGTGCCGAGGTCACGCTGTTAGTACGGGCGGGGTAATGCCCGCGCTCTAACCCGCTATGGTTGCCCATCGGCGTTGATGCAGGTTCTGTGCCGCAGCGTTCTCGACATAGCGGGCGACCACGTTGATCGTTTTCCACCCGCCGGCCTGCATGATCGCGATATGATCAAGCCCGGCGATCATCATGTCTTGGGCTGCGCCCACCCGCATCGAGTGACCGGATAGCAGGACTGCATCTTCGCCGCCCGCCTTGGCACGCATTCCCTCACGCTTGACCAATCTGCGGATCGCTGAGGTCGAAAGAGGCTGTCCGGATAGCTTGCGCGTGTGCAGGCTCTGGAACAACGGTCCGCTGGTGATTCCGCTACTATAAAGCCAATCCATCAGGATCGCCTGCGTGCGCGGGGCGAGATAGGCAAGACGCCCGTCTCCTGCCTGATCCGTTTTCGAGCGCGGGATCAGGATCGTCGAGCAATCGCTTGACAGATGCTCGACCTCCAGCAGCGATAATTCGTAACTTCGGGCGAGGTTGTCGTAGCCGACGCAGATAATCGCAGCGTCCCGTTTCCCCGCCAGAGTATCTTGACATGCAGCAAGGATGCGCCCGAGTATCTCGTGCGTTAGCCTGTGCGATTGCTTTGGGCGAGCCCGATTGCTGCGCATCGCTCGCCGCAGGGCGAGCTTGACCTCGCTGTTGGCGACAGGGGAGGGCGGGTCGAGCATACTTTACGTGAGTTTCACTGCCTCAACGCGGCGTTTGACCGTGGATAGCGCCTTGCATTTTGTTTCTTTATCGATGAACGCGGCAACTGTGGCTGGCGAAGCCGGCAGCCATCCCCACTCCCTATTTTCGCACCAAGTTTAGAACTGTTCGAGGTCATTTTGGTAGCTAGCCAGGGTGCGTTCGGAATAGGCGCCTTGGTAGCGCTCGAAGATTGGTTCTATTTGTTATTCAGTTGGCTTTCTCATAAGTCATAAAAGATGACATAAGGGCATCGACGTCAATTGATCACTGCTGCGCAAATTCGAGATGCCAGAGCGATGCTGAAGATTTCGGCGGCCGAACTTGCGGCGCTGGCCAATGTGAGCTGGAAAACGGTGCAGCGGATGGAGGCCGTGGAAGGTGTACCGTCCTCTCGCGCTGGAACGCTGGAATGTATCCAAGCCGTTCTCGAAGCGGCTGGCATCGAGTTCATCGGTGATCCGGCCACATCCCCCGGCGTGCGCTTGCGTCCCGAGAAGCACCCCACGTCGACGTGATCATACCCAGCTTGATTACCATCTGGCGCGGTCTGGTGCTCACCGCTATCGTCTCTGGCAGTGTGTTCTTTGCCTTGGCCGACATATCCGGCCTACCGCTAGCGGGCTACGATGATTCCTTGCTGCATTTCGTGGCCTTCGCCGCGATGACCTTACTCGCGGTTACGGCCTACTCTCGCACCCCGCTGACCCACCTGATCCTCACCTTTGGCCTGCTGGCCGGGTTGACTGAACTGCTGCAGTTCCTGCCGGGAGTGGAGCGGCAACCAGACTGGAGCGACTTCGGTTTCGATATCCTCGGTATCGATTGCGCGCTGATTGTTGTGGGCCTACTCAGGTTGCTATTTTGGTGCGCGCCTGAACAATTCAGCACCCTATCAGTCCATGCTGCCATTCAGCACGTCGATCCGGAATAGCTGCCGCTCCTGCTTCTGCCGTCGATCATTCAGCGCTTCGCGCAGCTGGTGCGAGAGCACTGTTTGATACCGGCCGACGAGGAGTTGATTTCCAATCGCAGGTACTAGCGGGATCTGTTCGCCGAATTTTGCCATGAATCCGATGTTCTCCGCAATTTTCGCAGCTTCAGCTAACGCGAAGAGCTTCTCGCGCCATAGGAGGGTCGCAATTCGCTCAACCGGCACAGACTCGACCACCGAGATCGGTTCAAGTTCGCCCGCAAGCTATGCCAAGAATGCATTAAAAGCAGCCATATCCTCAAGCTCGCTGAGAGCATGCTTGCTGAGAACACCGTGCCTGAGGGCGTTGCTGCTGCTCCCGTCCCTACCTGCCTCTGTGCGGGGGCCGTTGCTCTTTCGTGCATTGCGGCGATCCTGCACCATTTGTATCTCTGTAGCCGTAATGGCAGCGCGCTAGATTGTGTCGGACAAGATTTGAACCCTGACCAAACTAAAATTATACATCAATGTTTTATGGCTCTTTTGCGCTTCTTCATGTAACGCTTTTTCAGGCTCGTCAGCCCTCATTCGCTGCAATTTTCCTGACGAACTCAATCGCATCCATCTAGTGCCATATCCCTCCTCGGCTCAGGCCGGCAACGCCGTTAATCGTCAGCGGACATCCAGAGAAACGTACGCCATGCCAACGATCTGCAGTTCGGGCCTTTTTATTTTTTTCTACTATTAGATATTTCCCTCGTCCAATAAGCTGATCTTGTGCCTAAATAGCGTCAGCGGCAGCGCGATAAACAAAAAGCGTGGTTGCTTGAGTGGGACGGTCTTAGGTTTTGTCAGCTCGAAGTGTCGCCGTCGCTCCTGCGCAAATCGGCCAGTTTTCGCTCCCACCCCAGCGCATGTGCGATAATTGTATCGAGATCGGCATGGGCAGGCTCCCAGCCGAGGGTTCCGCGCAGGTGACGCGAATCGGCAATCAGCGAATCGGGATCGCCTGCGCGGCGAGGCTCCAGCCGGCGAACAAGCTGGCGGTTCGTCACCCGGTCGACCGCGTCGAGCACTTCATTGACCGAGAACCCCCGTCCATAGCCGCAATTCATCGTCAACGAGTGGGAGGGATTGGCAATCAGCGCCTCCAGTGTGAGCACATGCGCCGCCGCCAGATCGCTGACATGGATGTAATCTCGCACCCCTGTGCCGTCAGCAGTCGCATAGTCAGTGCCAAACACGCTCACCGCTTCGCGCAGGCCCAGCGCCGCCTCGACACCGACCTTGATGAGATGGGTCGCGCCAGCGGTTGATTGCCCGCCACGCGCCTGTGGGTCAGCGCCTGCGACGTTGAAATACCGCAGCACACCGTAATTGATCGGATGTGCAGTGGCAACATCGGCGAGCATCCGCTCGGTCATCAGCTTTGACCAGCCGTAGGGGTTGATTGGGCGCTGCGGCGTATTCTCGTCAACGGCAGCCACAGCGGGGATGCCATATACCGCCGCGGTCGAGGAAAAAATGAAATGCCGGACGCCAGCTGTAACCGCGCCAGCGATGAGCGCGCGGCTCTTAGCGGTGTTGTTGTGGTAATACTTCAGCGGGTCGGTGACGCTTTCGGGAACGATGATTGACCCGGCAAAGTGCATGATCGCGCCCGTAGCCTGTTCGGAAAATATCCGCGTCAGCAACACTGCATCCTCGATATCGCCGTCGTAGAAAGGCACGCCGTCGGGAATCGCAAACCGGAAACCGGTCGAAAGATTGTCGATCACTGCCACCGGCCAGCCCGCGTCCTTTAGCGCGAGCACCGCATGGCTGCCGATATAGCCCGCGCCGCCGGTCACGAGCACTGATGGTTTGCTGTGCAAAGTCATTGCATTGCCCTATTAGAAGGAACGCTGTCCTCCAAAAAAATGAACCGTCTCAAAAAAGTCAGACGTGAACTGCTGTGAGTAAGCAACCTCCAATCGTCTTTGGTTGCAAAGGCCTTTAATTGAGGTGGGGATGCTGCGCGAGGGAGTAGAGGTGGAAGCCCCGGCTCTAAGCTCAGCTGGGAGAAGTCTGGGGGTCACGTCACAAGCACCTGAAAATCCGAAGGCAAATACCCCACGCCCGATAAGATGAACTGGCGCTCAAGGAGATGAAGCGGTAGCGCGATAATGAAAACTGGCGCTCAAGTAGGGGAAGCGAAGCTGGCCGAAGGCCAACCGGTGGCGCGATGACGAGAGCGGCCGCTCAAGAAGGGCCAGCAAAAGCCCGGCAAAACGCAAAATTGGCCGTCAGGATTTATGCACGGCCTTGAAGCCGCACGGATAGGCCTCGTTCTCCATCCCCCACCTTCCCGGGCACTAACCTGCCGTTCCAGTCGCGCCGAACTCGCGCAGCCGCACGGGAACCACGCACGCGCACATGAGGGCGCGGTGAACCTCGCTGCGGGGGAGTGCCTGAATGCTGCTACTCCGGGCGCGCTCCATTTCAGCGCAACCGAAGTGACATTGCCGGCGCGTTCCCATATTGCTCGCAAGTGTCAAAGCCGCTTTGCGGTCTTGCTGGTGTACCCCTATCCATTCCGGTCGTAGCTCCGTGTACCCTTTGCTGCGCCAACCAAGGAACAACGAGAATCCAATGCTGATTGAACGCCTGTTCCAGTTGCTGTTCTGGTCAGCACTGGTGTTTGCCTTTGTCATGGCCAGCTTGCATCAGCCGCCGTCCATTCCGGGTAATCCGGGCGACAAGCTGCTTCACGTGATAGCTTTCGTGGTGCTCGCGGGCCTTGCGGCGTTTGCCTATCCGCGCCTTCGACTGGTTTTCATCTTCGCCGGATTGGCCGTTTTCGGCGGAGCGATCGAAGTTGTGCAGGGCATTCCCCAGGTCGGGCGCGAGCCGAGCTGGGCGGACTGGCTTGCTGATGTCGGTGCTGCTGGTGTCGTGCTTCTCGCGATAGGGGCCATTGGCAGGGGACGATCACAGCGCGTCACGCATTCCGAGCGATCCTGAAGGAAAACGCTGGCGGCGATCCGGGAGCAGCGCTGCAGCGTTCTTGCTGCGCTATCGAGGATTGAGGTCACTGCGCATATCTTCGGGCTGCAGCAAGGTCCTTCTCGCACCGGTGATGATGCATCCCTACGCACCCGAACATCGCCGTAGCGTTACACCTGCCGGGCAGGTGCTGGCCGGAAGGCCGTGATTCCAGCTCGACCGGTTGATAGTCGTGTCATATGGGGCGATCATTGCTGCCTAACCCGGGCTATTGCTGGCGCTGCTGATGGTAGGCGAAATGGTTTCATGCGAAGGCGCAGCGCGGACTGGCCTTTGAAACGGGTTCATGCGGAAAGCTTCGCTGCGCTTGATTTCAGGGGAGCTGATGTGACATTGCTCACCTGCGCCGTCATCAACGATAAAGCGATTCAGCGAGACTGAACCGTGCAACAAAAGCGTGGATAGGCATGTCTGTAGAGGGGATGATGCGCGTTCGCCTCAAACAACTGGATGGCGACCTGAAAAACCGTTAGCATTCATTCTATCGGGCGAGATTGCGTTGCTCCCGGGAAACCCAGTACCGCGCTTTCCACCTTACTCCCTTGAAAGACTATTCGTTGCGCCCTTTAAGATCTTGGTTGGCTCAAAGGCTTGGTATCAAAGATGATTCGGCCAAGAATGGTGACTGGTGGGAAATCGATTTTATTCTGGTAATCCTGCTTGGGTCGCTGCTGGCTGGCGGAATTGCCTGGAGTTCACTTTGATTTTCGTGATCTGATACGCGTAATGTGAATGGAATAAACGTGGTTCATCCGATCTGGAAGCAAGAGCTGAATGAGTTGGACGCTTTGGAGCGGGCTCAAGCACTGAAAAAACTGCTTCCCTAATCGATCAGTATGACTTCCGGCAGATCGATATTTTATCGCTCCTATCAAGACGTGATTCAGGCAACTCCGCCTGATAGGCGTCCCCGAATGCCCAAGGCCCTGATCCATTTTCTGACGAGTGGTGAAGGGCAACTAAGCCGGGCCCGACCAGTGCCGAAAGCGAAACCGCCCCTTTGCGAAACTCCACCGGATCGGTTGCGATCATCACCTTCGTACCGGGCTCCGGACTCTTCAAGCAGTGCGACCTAAAATATCCTCCGACCGCGTCGGCAAACTTAGATGGTGAAACCAGCCCACCGGACCTTAGCAAGGCCGAAAACTTCAGACCCACGTGATCCGAGGTTGGGTAGCAGTGCAGAATGAGCCAGCCTCTCTCTCGTGCGGGTAATAATCACGGGAGCACGTCACAAGCGGTAGACCTTGGCACCACTTAATTGCCAAAAGGCGGGGAAATTACGGTTAACCCCCTATCAATCAGGCCGGTAATGTTAGACATAATCTGCCATTAATCCCACCCTACGAATTTTTACAAAGCGCGAGGGGGTATTGTGAAAGTTTTTACCACGTTTCTGATTGCATTATCTGCGTCGTTGGTCTCCGCGCAAAACGTCGAGACGCCTAGCGATGATGCGTCTGAGGTAGTGGTCTACCGCCGCGCAGAATTGCCCGCAGGTACCCCCATCGCGCTCCAAATGACGCAGACGGTGACCACGCAGGGGGGGAGCTGGGCTGAAGACGACCAATTCAATATGGCTTTATCAGAGGATGTCTTGCTGGGCGGATATGTTGTCATTCCCAAGGGAACTCTCGCGTTTGGGCATGTGAGATGGGCCACGGGCCGAGGAGTTTTTGGAAAATCTGGCAAGATTGAGGTCGAGGTCGATTACCTGCTGCTTGGCGACAGGCAGGTTAAGCTCGCGGGTGTCTTTCGGGAAGATGGCCGAGGAACCTTAACCTCGATAGGAAGCGTAGCGGCTGCAGGGCCGCTGGCTGGCTTTATTACAGGCGAGAGCGGCAAGATCGCGCAAGGTACAGTCCTCACAGCTCAGCTCGCAGAGAATATCAGGGTCATTATTCCCGGTACCACGCCGACGCCGTCAACGGCAGGCCCGGTTATGTCAACGGTCCGTGCTCGTCAGATATCGGTATCAGAGGCCTTCAAAGACACAAGCGGACCGGCCAGTGTGCCTCCGAAACAGGATGTTGAAACACACCGAATTACCGTTGCCGAAGCTTTTGAAGATGAACTTAACGCGCTGGTTGATGACCACTAGCAAACAATACAACTTGAACAGGCTACTCATTGGCCCAAGTTTGATTTTACGATGACACAGTCAGCCTGATATTTGCACGAAAGGTCTTCGCCTGTCAGGCGGATTCCACTAGCGCCCGGCATTCAAGGCGACCCCCATCATGCCAGACTTACTGACGCCCTGCCGTACTGGCTCGTGCGAACGGCCGGGAGCATCGACGGTGAAGCGTAATCTGAGTGCTTTGGCGTCCCATCTCGACCTCATTTTGTAGATCGGCAAGTCGCGGGAGATCATCCTCGCCGATGTGCAACGCTGGCGCGATGGATGTACTGACAGCCGCAAGGATGTGACCTGCCTGTTCCGCTGATCCCGTAGTCATGACGAGATGTCGCCGGATTGAGATTGGTGCTCGGCCGCGAGCCCAGCGTAACCACAAAGGTTCCTCCAGCGTGGCGCCTGCTGACGTCCAATCGGGCAGGGCCTGCACTATCATCAAACAGCGCAAAAGGATCACACGGCAGAGCATCGAATATCGAGCTTGCAGCGCTCCCATCTCGAAAGGCTACATTAATCCAGACGCAAAGCTCACACTACACTGATCTTCGCGACCTGCTCAGATGACCCACCAGCTGGAAAGCAGAAGCTCGGAGATTAAAAGGCAAGAAACGTTCTGATTAAGCATAATCGATTCAAGCGATGGCTGCCAAGCATCCAGAACGGTCTGTTTCTTTAACGCAAAGCTACACCACCAGGATTGATCCGGAGTTGCGGCTTTTGCAACTCGCTCAAAAATCAAGGTGCAGGTTTAATGCGTTTGCTAAATCTTAATTTTAGTTCAGCCCCCTTCGTTAAGAAATGAATGTCATCGTGATAGGAATTAAAACGGAGCTTTCACCATGGATGCCGTCGACGTGAAGAAACTGTCTGAGCAGCTAGACGCTGTCCATTCACTTCTTGACGAAATCCGTGTGACCAGCGGTTGCGCGTCTTTGGGTTCGGCGCTCGAGCCCGCGCAAAAACCGTCACAAAGTGCTCTTCAAACTGCCCAACGTGTCTATCATGAGCGACGATCACGCGTTGACTTTTTGGGTAACAATGAAATCTTCGGTGAGCCCGCTTGGGACATGCTGCTCAATATCTTTATACGCCAGTCGACTAGCGAGATGGTAAGCTTCGAAAGCGCTGACATTAATAAAGTTTCTCCAAAGCCAACCGCAGTGCGGTGGCTTAGGGTTCTGGAGCAAAGCGGACTTATAAGGTGGGAGCGGGATGCAGATGACAATGACCGGCATTTGATCTATCTCACCGCCACCGGATATGAGGGGATGTTGCGGTATCTCGAAAGTATTGCTGTGTAAGCTTCAGCGGGAATGTGCGCCTCGTTGCTCAGGCGGCAGCATCTGGGCCTGCATCATGGGGGTCAGCGACGCTTGGAGTTGACCGGCCCGTGTATAACCAGTGCGATCGCGCCGATGATGTCCGGCAGACCTATGAATGGCATCTGGTTCGAATGGCTCTCATTGCGCTCGTCATCATGAGCAATCTCTCTTTGGCGTACCAGTAGACTGCAACACGGTCGTCAGACCTCTCATCAAGTCTTTGAATCTTTAAGGCAGCACCGTGCCTGACCTTCAATAGCTCCCCTCAGTAACTTGACCTAGCACTGCGCAGATGCAAGAGCGTGCGACCTTCACAACTGCACCTTGGGGGCATCAAATTTTTGCTGATCGACAAAAGGCGAGGCGCGGTATCATCCTTGCCGGAGGTTCGGGTACCCGGCTTTATCCGCTAACGCGCGGCGTCTCCAAGCAGTTGATGCCGATCTTCGACAAGCCGATGATCTACTACCCGCTCAGCACGCTGATGCTGGCGGGAATTCGCGATATCCTGATCATCACTACCCCTGAAGACGCCGAACAGTTTCAGCGTGTGCTGGGCGATGGATCGGCTTTCGGCGTGGCCTTGTCCTATGCGGTGCAGCCAAAGCCTGAAGGTTTGGCGCAGGCATTCCATATCGGCGCCGATTTCGTACGCGGCGGGCCGAGCGCACTGATACTGGGCGATAATATCTTCTACGGCCACGGACTGCCCGATCTCCTCAAAAATGCGACTGCGCGCGAGTCAGGGGCGAGCGTGTTCGCTTATCGGGTCAATGAGCCGCAGGCTTTCGGCGTGGTAGAATTCGATGCGAGCGGTAAGGCAATCTCGATCGAAGAGAAGCCCAAGGCGCCGAAGTCCAACTACGCTGTTACCGGCCTGTATTTCTATGACGAGACGGTGGTCGATCGTGCGCGGGACATGAAGCCCTCGGCGCGCGGAGAGCTCGAGATTACCGATCTCAATCGCCTGTACCTCGACGAAGGCGCGATGTCGGTGGAGATCATGGGGCGCGGTTTTGCATGGCTCGACACGGGAACGCATGCCTCGCTACTCGACGCGGCCACCTATGTGCGGATCACCGAGGAGCGCCAAGGCCTCAAGATCTGTTGCCCCGAAGAAATTGCCTTGCGCCAAGGTTTCATCACCGCCGACCAGTTGCGTGCTATCGCCGAGCCGCTGCGCAAGTCGGGTTATGGCGAATACCTGCTGAAACTGCTCGAGAGCCCGGTGTTGCCGTGAAAATTGTTGAAACTGCTATTCCCGGCCCACTGGTCATCGAGCCGCGCGTATTCGGCGATGCTCGAGGCTTTTTCATGGAGACATGGAATGCGGCGGCCTTTGCGGAGGCCGGTCTTGATCTGACCTTCGTGCAGGACAACCACAGCCGCTCGCAAAAGGGTGTGTTGCGCGGGATGCATTTCCAGAACCCGGGCCCGCAAGGCAAGCTTGTACGTGTAACGCGCGGCGCGGTATTTGATGTGGCGGTTGACTTGCGTCGGTCGTCGCCGCATTTCGGCCAATGGGTGGGTGTCGAACTCAGCGCAGACAATCGGCGGATGTTCTGGGTTCCCGAAGGCTTTGCTCATGGCTTCCTGACATTGGAAGATGACACTGACTTCCTCTACAAATGCACCGCGCCCTATGTGCCGCAGAGCGAACATTCGCTGGCGTGGAATGACCCTGAGGTCGGCATCGTGTGGCCTGCGACCGGCATTGACCCGATCATCTCTGATAAGGACGCAAGCGGACTTGCCCTCGCCGATGTGCCGGTGTTCGCATGAAGGTGCTGATTACTGGCGCAAGCGGACAATTGGGGGGCGCATTGCAGCGGCTGGCACCCGCATGGGCCGAACTGAACGCGATCGATTCCAATGATTGCGACTTTACCGATGTGTCGATGCTGCGCGCGCGACTGACGGTCGAAGCGCCGGACGTAATCCTCAACGCGGCAGCCTATACTGCGGTCGACAAGGCGGAAGGGGCAGAAGATCTCGCCCGCGCGATCAATGCCGATGCCATCGAAGCAATGGTCGCGGCGATGGCTGAGACCGGTGGCAAGCTCGTCCACGTCTCGACCGATTTCGTGTTCGACGGCACGGCCACGCGGCCTTACCGGCCCGATGACACCCGCAACCCCCTTTCGGCCTATGGGCGGACCAAGGCCGAGGGTGAGGACCATTTGCGGCCTGAAGACCTGCTGGTGCGCACCGCTTGGGTGTATGAAGCAGGCGGCGCGAACTTCGTGCGCACCATGATCCGCCTCATGAACGAGCGTGAAGAGCTTGGGGTGGTGGCCGATCAGGTGGGCGCGCCAACTTGGGCGACGGGCCTTGCGCGCACTCTCTGGGCGCTGGTCGAGAAAGGTGCCACCGGTACATTTCACCATTGCGATGACGGGGCGATCAGCTGGTACGAATTTGCTGTCGCAATCGCCGAGGAGGCCCATGCACTCGGTCTTGTCGCGCGCATTCCCGCAATCCGTCCGATCACCACCGCCGAATATCCCACCCCGGCCACGCGCCCTGCGTACTCGCTGCTCGATTGCAGCGCTACGCGCGCCTTGCTTGGGGAATCGCCGGTTCCCTGGCGCGACAATCTGCGCCTGATGCTTAAAGAGGAAGCTCAGCTTGCCTAATCTGCTCGTTACCGGAGGCGCCGGCTTTATCGGCGGTAATTTCGTGCATTACTGGAATGCCCGTCACCCGGATGATCGTGTGATCGTGCTTGATGCGCTGACCTATGCCGGGAATCGTTCGACCATTGCCGGCGCGCCCAATGCCGAACTGGTGGAAGGTGATATCCGCGATACCGCGCTGGTCGAGCAACTCCTGCAAGATCGCGATATTGCGACAATCGTGCATTTTGCCGCCGAAAGCCATGTCGACCGTTCGATCACCGGACCGGATGCCTTTATCGACACCAACATCCTCGGCACCAACAGCCTGCTCAAGGCCGCACGTGCCGTTTGGCTGGCCGGGGACGGGCGCGAGCATCGCTTTCACCATATCTCCACCGACGAAGTGTTCGGATCATTGGGTCCCCATGATCCGGCCTTCTCCGAGATAACGCCCTATGCGCCCAATTCGCCCTATTCGGCGAGCAAGGCTGCGTCAGACCATCTTGTGCGCGCCTACCACCACACCTACGGGCTCGAGGTGACGACGAGCAATTGTTCGAACAATTACGGCCCCTACCAGTATCCCGAAAAGTTGATCCCGCTGTTCCTTTTGAATGCGCTGCACGGTCGCAATCTGCCGATCTATGGCGACGGAATGAACGTGCGCGACTGGCTGCATGTCGAGGATCATTGTCGCGGGATCGAGGCGTGCCTGCTGCGCGGCCAACCGGGCGAAACCTATAATATCGGCGGCGGGGCGGAACTGCCCAATCTGGAAGTGATCAGCGCCATCTGTCGTGAGGTTGACCGTGCCTTTGCCGAGATCGCTGGGCTGGCGGATCGCTATCCCGACGCGCCTGCGGCCAAGGGTAAGGCGACGACAAGCCTCAAGACCTTCGTGACCGACCGCGCCGGCCATGACCGCCGCTACGCGATCGATGAGACCAAGGCGCGCGCCGAACTGGCCTATGCGCCGCAGCGCAGCTTTGACGATGGAATGCGGCAGACCCTGCGCTGGTATCTCGACAATGAGCACTGGTGGCAGCCCCTTATTGGCGGGCAATCACCGGAATAATTCGCCATCCATTAAATCGTTGTTATTCGAGTCTTGTTAAGTTGCGGCAGTCGGTAACGAACAGCCCCAATCGAAGATGAGAGCTATGCAGCACGGAAGTTGTCCCAAGATACTCGTCAGCTTCGGCACTCGTCCGGAAGCAATCAAGATGTTTCCAGTGGTTCACGCGCTAAAGGCGGACGGAGCGTTTGATACGCGCGTGGTCGTGACCGCACAGCATCGAGAAATGCTCGATCAAGTGCTGCAGATGACCGAGATTGTTCCGGATGTTGATCTTGACCTTATGCAGGAAGGTCAGAGTCTCGACGCGCTTTCGTCACGGATTATCACACGGTTCGGCTCGGTGCTCGACGTCGAACGACCCGACCGCGTTCTCGTCCACGGGGATACGCTAACTGCCATGATGGTGTCGTTAGCATGCTATTTCCGCAAAATACCGGTGGGTCATGTGGAGGCGGGTTTGCGCAGCGGCAATATTTACTCGCCTTGGCCAGAGGAATTAAATCGCAAGGTCACAGCGATTATTGCCGACCTGCATTTTGCCCCGACCCAGCGCGCTCGGCAAGCGCTTCTTGCCGAGACAATTGCGGATGAAAACATCTTTGTCACGGGCAACACAGTGGTAGACGCTTTGCTCGAAACGCGCAGGCACGTCATCGCCAATCCTGCTTTGGCTTCCGCGATTGAGCCATTGCTCAAACGGTTTGAGGGGAAGCGGATCGTCGCAGTTACGGCTCATCGCAGGGAGAATTTTGGTGAAGGGCTCACCGCTATTGCGAAGGCGTTGGCCAAGCTGGCGCAGCGCGATGATATCGCGATCATATTTCCGGTTCACCCGAACCCGGCCGTGCGTAAAGCGATGCGACCTCTGCTTGAAGGAATCCACAATATCGCCCTCATCGAGCCGTTGGATTATCCGAATTTTGTAAGAATGCTCGATGCAAGTGAACTGATCCTTACTGACAGTGGTGGTATTCAAGAGGAGGCACCCAGCTTTCAGACTCCGGTGCTTATCATGAGAGAGACCACAGAGCGCCCCGAAGCTATCGAAGCTGGTACGGCTCGATTGGTGGGCACGTCGGAAGCCGCTATCTTGGCGGCGGCCAATCAGTTACTCGACAATAAGCATGATTTCGAAGCAATGGCTAGTAAAGTCAATCCGTTCGGTGACGGCACCGCTGCGCAAAAGATCGTTGGAATTCTTCGTGAACGCCATTTGCCGCAAGTTGGCTCATCGCGCGTGAGGGTGGATGCCACCCCCCAAGTTAATTTGACCTTCAGGACATCAGCAGCGTGATCCCGCCACGCCGGATCCGTTCACGGCCCTGTTGAAGGCTGGTTTCCAAAGAGGTACTCGGATGGCACTGTTTGACCTTGGTTATGCAGCGCACGAGTACAAGACGTCTCGAACAAGCTACCGGGGAACGAGCCTGCAGCAGTTCTACGAGGCGTTCCCGACCGATGATGCGTGTCTTGACCATATGTTTCGCGTGCGATTCCTGAAGCATGGATGCCCAAAGTGCGGCGGGTTTGGAGACTGGTACAGGTTGGAAGGACTGCGATCATTTCACCACCAACAGTGCCATTCGAACAGATCGCCCACCGCGGATACTCTGTTGAATGGGACACAAATTCCGCTTCAGCTCTGGTTTTATGCGATGCTGCATTTTTCCAATTCAGCGCATGGCTTGAGCAGAACCTTTGTACAAAGGCATTTGGGGATCGCACAACATCCCGCATTTCGCATGGGTCGGCAAATCCGATACCAGATGGCCGCGCTGGACGACAAAACCATGTTGGGAGGGCAGGACACACCCGTATTTGTTCGCCTTGAAACCATCAGGCCCATTATCCGCCGCGCTAAAGGGAGGCATGGTAGCGCGCGCATCCTGATCGCAAATGATGGCTCAGCGGTGAAGACGGTGGTTATCGCTCGAAGCACTCCAAAGCACCTGCGCGATGCGCTAACGATCAAGGCATATCCGGACAGTCAGCTCGTCACTGATTGCCCGAGCGCATTCAAACTCATGAGCGACGCATCATCATGGCGGCAGGTACAATATCAGTCACCTGTGCTGGGATTGCACTCCGACTTGCAACACCAGAACTACGGTTTTCTGAAATATTTTCAGTTGATGTTCAGGACGCAGTATAAGAGCATATCCCACCACAGGCTATGGCTGTATCTGAAGGAGGCTGAGTTCCGCTATTCTCGCCGCGCGCGGTCGCATGAGACCTTTTGGGACCTCGTCAGCCAGTTCCCGGTTCTCACACCGGAGCGAAAACAAGCGCTTGCGGATCGCAATGTTTTCGGTTGTCTATAAGATTACGTCCCATGGAAACCTACAAGGGAACGAGCGTAACTGAGTTTTTCCGGCGCTTTCCCACCGAGCAAGCCTGCCTTCAGCAGGTGTTTGAGCACAAGTGGGGGCGGTCAGGATCGTGCCCAAGATGCGCAGAATATGGTGGCAGGTGGTTCCATGTCGCGGGAACCAAGAAATACCAGCACAGTTGCCGGACGCATCTTTCTCCTTTGAAAGACACGGCATTCTACCGCTCGAATCTCTCTTTGATGGCTTGGTTCTACGCGTTACTGCTGTTTACCAATTGCCAGACAGGCATGCGCTCTTCTTTCATCCGCCGACAGTTGGGTATTGGAGCTAAAAGCGCGCATCGACTTTGCCATCAGATAAGACTTCACCTGGCCAGCCAACAGCGGCCAGATTCTCTTGGCGGGCCGGGGAAGCGGGTTCACGTCGACGAGGGGTTTTTCAGAGTTATCGTCGATCCGGCCCTCGACAGGCGGCGTCAAGCGACAGTTCTTGGGCTGGAATGCGACGGGAAAATTGTGACCGGTATTGTTCCTGACCACAAAGCGGCCACCATCAAACGGGCAATTGATCGTTTTGTTTTACCTGGCTCGACAATCGTCACCGATGCGGCCGGGCAGTACAGATGGCTTGGTGCTGAAGGGTGGGATCATGTCGCGATAAATCATAAGGTCGCGTTTCACAACTTCGACGGAGTTACGAATAATCCGATCGAGTGCTACTGGGCTGTGCTGCGCAGAACGCTGCGGCTGTACCGTCAGGTGGCGGACACAAACCTTTGGGCATTTCTTGCAGAGGTCGAGTTTCGCTACAATCGCCGTCACTCAAAGACTTCTTTGTTTGACGAAGTGATTGAGACCTTTCCTGAGATATCCCCGCGCACTATGCCAACCTTGCGGGCGCGGTTTGATTGGACATAGTTTTCAGTGTGAAGCTTTCCGGCGATTGATAGATGGCAAGGGATGCGTGACCCCCGCGCCACAATCATATCCATTCGGCTTGGACAATATTGCTTGGTTATGGTCTGAGCCTGAAGTTTCTACCAGCTATGAGGGGAGGCTTGAGCCGTGTTACATTGACGCCCGTCGTTGGGCGTGATCGCAACAACCGTAGTGGGGTAATGCCCCCAACACGGTTTGCCGGTTGACGCCACCCCGATCTCGACCGGGGTTCCGTTCCCGACGCTCGAGTGGGGCCTGAGGTGACTATGCTTGGCCTCGAAGATCACATCTTCAGCAACGATTGACCTCTATTCGACACGTGCCCTGAATCGGACCGTAAAGCTGGGCTGGTCAGTCCCGCTGCTTGATCTCTCCATGCGCCCGGCAGGTGTGATCCGTATACCCCGCACCGCTTGGTCAAATGCACCGGTGGGGGTGTAGTTGAACGGGCCCTGTCCGCCGGGCTGCGACGAAAAGCTTACCATCGTGCTCTGGTTGAAGGCGCTCAGACCACTGGCTGGTGAGCCATCGTTGAAAGTAATGGGTGTGCCGGCCGCAAAGGCCATTCCCGACGGCATCGCATCGATAATGACAATCGAATTTGCGTCCACTCGCATGCGGCCAGCATTGCGAACTGTGACAGCGTATTCAATCACCGCGCCTGGTATTGCCTTTGGATTGCTGGTGCCGTTGACCGGATCGGAGATGATCTGACTGGTTTTGTCGATGACGAGCACGGCTGTATTACGCCGCTCGTTTGTAATCACGCAGGTAATTGTGTCACCTACACTTGGGACGATGACTCCTGGAAGTGCTGTCGGTAATGTCGTGCCTGTCCCAGTCGTTGCGTTGCTGCAGCTCAGCATAGAATCATAATTGCCTAAGTTCGCGGTGCCTGCAGCGATTTCGTCAATGCTGTAGGACTGTCCAGCCTGAAGCGTTACCAATCCGGTATCGCCCAAGTTGACCGTCCCACCGGTTCCTGTGGTAGTGGAGGCGGCAATAACTGTTTGTCCCTGCATGATCCGCACAGTGAACTGATCGCCGGTGAAGCGCCGGTCGCCGTCGAGCACCTTCCTTAACTGTAGGCGCGGACGCGCACCATTAGTGAATGTGCACACCAGCGCCTCGCCGAATTGCAGCATGCCGAGATTGAAACTGGTCACGGCGAGATTGTTAGGTAGCGAAGAACGGGTCGGTCCGGCGATATTCACGCAGGTTAGGGTGGAACTATACTGGCTCAAGACACTGGTACTTCCGGCTGCCATGGTTTCGCGGATTGTCACAGGAACACCTGCTGACATGACGACCGGCGGACCGGTGAACGGTCCGCCACCGCTGCCGCTGGTGGTGCCTCCTGATATTACTGTATTCGTAGCATTGCTTATGACTTCATATCGGAACTGATCTGACGCGCTGACGCGTGTCCCGACTAATGATTTCTGCAAACGGATAGAGGCAAACCGCACAGCGAACATGACACCTTGCAAGCCGCCTGCCACGGTTTGAACTGTGATGTTGGTAGGGCTATTGCTCCCTAAAACATGTGCTCCAACGGTGCCCGCGACGCCGTTGATGGTGACTGTGGAAGAGCCCAATCCTGCGATGAGCGGAAAAGCGGCACCATTTACAGGTGGCACCGTGTCGAGCAACTGCCACGACGCACCATTGGTGGTCATCGTGAGAGATTCGGATTGGTTGCTTGATTCCGCATCTGCGACGATGAATGAGAAGACAGACGCAGTCGCTCCTGCCGGCGGAGTAATGGTGATCCCTGAAAGCGTGATTGTGCGGGTGCCTGCCGCTGCGGTGTAAAGAACAGGCCGACCCGGGATCCCGATGAAGGCGGTGTTCCCAATCGCCGCGCCAGTCCAAGACGGTGCAGTTGCGCTGTTGTAAGCCGTTGTCGTTCCGCCCGTAACCCGTGCGTTGAAAGTAAGCGTTGAACCATCGGGCAAGGCGAAAGTGAGATTTTGCCCTGAGGCCGAGCGTGCAGTCACATCATTGTAGTTGGTCAAGTTCAGCCAGCAGTAGGTCTGCCACGATGGCGGGGCGGTGCCTTGCGTGGCCGCTTGTCCGCAATTCTGTGCCTGCGCCGAGGTAGCCCAAATCATGCCGGTAGCAAGCAGCAGGGCGGCCAACAACCGCTGGAGGATCCTTACGCTATTTCCCATAGGTCAACGTTAATTGATCTTGGTTAATATCTGATTGAATTGCCAGATGCTGCCGCAGCAAATACACCTAACTCAGAATTGAGTAGGTGAATGCGAACTTCAACCCTGTAACACTAAATTCGAAAGTTTGAACCGCACCGGGACTGTTGGAGGCCGTTTGGTCTAAGTAATGCTGCCATTGAGGCGTCGTCCAGCATGGCGTATTATCGTTCTTCAGCTTCTACTGGCGGGATGTTCCCGAGGGGTTCAAGCAGGCGCCTGTTGTTGAACCAATCAACCCATTCGAGGGTAGCACATTCGAC
This sequence comes from Porphyrobacter sp. AAP60, assembly GCF_001296025.1. Taxonomy (GTDB): domain Bacteria; phylum Pseudomonadota; class Alphaproteobacteria; order Sphingomonadales; family Sphingomonadaceae; genus Erythrobacter. The sequence goes on from NZ_LJHV01000025.1 coordinate 17,691, forward strand.
AGCTTCAAACGATCGCCATGGACCTCGCTGGTGGATCGCCTCGGCCTGATAAAGGCATTGATTAGCTCGGCAAAGGCGTTGTCGTAGCTGTCCCAACACTCCCGACAGACGGCTCGATACCGGCCTCGGCGAGCCGCCCGGTATATTTGATGGATACACATTGGCTGCCGCGCTCGCTGTGGTGGACAAGTCCGCCACGATGAACAGGTCGGCGATCGTAGATAGCTTGCTCGAGCGCATCCAGAACGAAGCTGGCGTGTGCTGTCCTGCTGACCCCCGAGCCCACGAAATAGCGGGCATAAATATCGATGACGAAGGCGACATAAACGAAGCCTGCCCATGTCGCGATATAGGTAAAGTCCGACACCCAAGGCATGTTGGGTTCCGGCGCATGCTTCGCTGCGATCAAAACAATGGCGGCCTATCGTGAAGGATGACCGCCTTCGTGATCCAGCACCATCCTCACCGCACGGGTACGAACCTCGGGTGAAAACTTGTTCGTTATCTTGCTCATAAGGGCTCCACCTTCTCAGGACTGGGAGCCTCCAGCAATCTCGGGGCGGTTCACCAAAAAGTGGACTGGCACCTCATCCGCCTCCACACTTAAAGACGGCCTTCCAGAAACCGCTTCGATTTGCGACTCTGCGCAACGGATTTTGGGCGCATTAGCCTCGATATGAAGTCGCCGTGCGGGAGAAGCACGTTATGTCCCGGGAAGCAGTCTGTAAACAAAATCACTATCTCATGATCAGTTGGCGCCGAGAGCCGATCAACCATACTGTAGAAACTCGCCCTGCATGCCCAAAAGAATTTTGGTCACTCGAATCTCGCCAAGTTCCGTGAGACGGACCGGCGTAAGCCCATCGCTTTGTGCGTCACTACAAGTCTCAATCAACCCTTGCTCTATGAGAACGGCTAGCCATCGGCGGGCTGTGGATTGGAACGCACCACTTGATCGGCAGACCTGATCAGCCGTCACGCAGCCTCTTGACTTGAGGGCCTGAAACAAGAAAAGCAGCATGTGCCACGCGGGTTCGCCGAACAGATTTCCATCGAGATGGCGAAGCCTGTGTTCTTGTGCTGCGAGCAAAGCCTCGGCAAACAAAATCAGGTTGCTTGTGGTGTCGGGCCGAAAAATTCGCTTCGGTTCGGATCTCGACGATTGGCTCCGTAGAAGGCGCGCATGCTCAAGAAGTGTGCGCCCAAGCTCTTCGAACTCATCAGCTCGGTGAAGTAACTCATCGTTGGTCACAGCAGCTTGGCCCCCCTCATGCTGAAGATTTTGTTCTCAGCTACAATGAGGTGGTCCTCAAGCTGCATGTCCAGGTTGGCGAGAACATAGGCAATCCGGCGTGTCTCCTCGATATCCGTGGCGCTCGGTTTCACCTCGCCAGATGGGTGGTTGTGCATGAGCACCACTCCCGATGCATCAATGCCAATTCCACTGCGAACGATTTTGCGAAGACTGCCTTCAACTTTCCCGAGTTCTCCTTCATTGAGAGGCTCGTCGAAAATCAAACGTTGGCCTCGATCAAGCAAAGCGACATGGATGCGTTCGCGACGATACCCCTTGAACAAACCAACAATCCATTGCTGAAGGGTGACGTCGCGCAGGTCGAATGCAATTCGTCGCGTTTGTTCTCCCAACCCTTCCATCACCGCGGGTTTGGCGGCGGCCAATCGCTCAACGATGTTTGGGTTGTCGATTACGTTTGCAAGTGCATCTGACGATGCAGACAAAACGCCACCGATTGAACCAAACGCCGTTAAAAGACGCATTGTGATTTGAGCGGAGTCCATCTGGCTTTCGCCAATTAGTTGTCTGAGAAGCGTCCTCTGTTTTGCGACGATCGCCGCCGACGATTGATAATCGTACCTATAATCAAGAGTATCAGAACGCCCCAAGTTGGGCCGCTCTTCATCCACGCGTAAACGATTGGGCGCACAGGAATTTCGAGAACCCTCACGAAATGCGCCCCAACGCTTAGCAGTTGCAAGGCTGCCGCCCATAAAGGCCAAATCCTCTTCGAATTTATACCTAAGTACGAAAAGCCCACAAAAGCGACGACATCTTGAATCAAACGCGGGGGATCGACCGATCCATAACGCGGGGGAAAGATAGATTGCCCAAGCAATCCGATTATCGCCATGAGTATGATTATCAATGCGCCGCGTCGCTCTGGCTTCTCACCATAGATTGTCGCAGTTACGATTGCAGCAAGTGCGAGGAGGAGGTTGAGCATGACAAGTGCCATGCCTCACCTTTCGCCTTACCACTAATGCCGTCAAGCAGCTTCAGCCGCTTCGAACCTTTCCAAAGATGCTCTGGGTTTGGGGGAAGTCAAGAGATCGCCGCGCTCCTCGCCCACCTTGTACAGGTCTTCATGCGCGCGGATTGCGTCAGCACGGGCGGAGATCAACATTTGTCCAGCCTTTGCCAGTCGCATCATCGCCACATGGCCGGTTACTGCAGGTGATTCCGTGTCGATCCTCGCCTGCGCGAGCGTAGCACCAAGGGCACATTGCGCAGCGATTGCCGCATCGATCGCATCTTCAAACTGCTTGAGATCACGCACGATGCGAAGAGCAGCAACTTCCGTTGTCATTGTCATTGATCGTCTCCAACTGGCTAAGCCAGCACCCTGAGGTTGCGGAGGTTCGAGTCAGAGCAATTCGCCGAGCGAGTTTGCCATCGCAATTAACGCCAGTGCGAGAACCGCAATGAAGATGGCAAACACTGGAATCGCCACCACCCGCCATAGTCGTCCGAATTTGTCATCCAGAACCTCCGGGACCGCTCTGTTTTGTCCGTCTCCATAGCCCGAGGGCGGCACCAGAAAGTTGGCGCTGTCCTCAAGCATGAATGTGGACCGCGAGTGCGGTTCCGAGGAGGCGAATACATGTGCATCGAGTGCGGCCGCCACCGCCTCAAATCCACATGTGGATTCTCTACAGGTTACCAGAAGTGCGGAATAGGTGCGGGCGGCCTCGTTTCGATCACTCGCTCCAAGCTTCACTCGGGCAGACTTAAGGCGCTGATCGACAGCGCTCAGCGTGACCCCTAGATCGTGCGCAATGACTTTGAGCGGCTTGTGAAGAAGGATCTGATCGAGAACTTCGCGTTCCTTAGCGGTCAACTGATTGAGCCACTCTCGAGGTTCGCTTTGCGATTCGGAACGCAAATCCAACGCCATCAACTGTTCGCCTCAGGTCAACTCTGATCCAAAATTAAGCTATGCATCTACGTCGCTAAGCTAAAGGATTTTGGGGAAAATTGCAATTCCGCGAGTCGCGAATCAGTTCGCTCAACGACAGGAAACTTACCGGCTCGGTGTGAGCAAATTCGGATGCTGTTGTCGGAGAGTCTCGAGCGCACTGCAAAGGTGGATGCCAACAGTCGTTAGTCGAAGCTTATCTGAATCTGCCAAAACTTGGCTGATTTCCGTTTCCAGACGCTGCAGTTCAATCAGGCAAGCCTCCGTTTTATGTTTCGGCAAAGTCGCGGCCCCCAGTATTACGCCTCTCTGATTACGCCGTAGGCAACTTCAGACGCAGTCGGCGGATTTTGCCAAATTTGCACAATCATCACAACAATATCCGGTGCTTACTCAAATGTCGATAGATTCAGGGGCCCAATACAACCATTCCCGTTACGCAGTCTACTCAACCACTGCAGCGGCATTCCGGAGTACCTTCATCTGATGACCTACCAGCTAGGGTCAGGACTCATTGCGGCAGCCAGAAGATGACGGTTGCGGCGATGC
>NZ_LJHV01000026.1 GCF_001296025.1 Porphyrobacter sp. AAP60
CTCGCGAAGTCTCGCTCCCCTCCCGCTTGCGGGAGGGGTTGGGGGTGGGCAAGCGGAGTGCCTCGCCTTACCCCCGCAAGATTTCCGGCAGATCGCCTGAAACCCCGCGTGCTTCGTCCATGAAAAAGTTTTTCAGCACGGGTGTGCGCTGCACTGCTGCCATGCCCATACGCCGCACGGCCGAAGCCGTCTTGCCAGTCACCCCGAACAGGCGGGTCAGCCCGTCGGTCGCCAGCGCCACCATGAAGCTATCCAGCCCGCGCCAGTTTTCATAGCGCTTGAGCAGTTCGGGATCGCCCGGATCAAGGCCGAGCCGCGCGCCATCGGCGAGTACTTCGATCAGCGTGCCGACATCGCGCAGGCCAAGGTTCAATCCCTGCCCGGCAATCGGGTGGATGCCATGCCCGGCATCGCCGATCAGCGCGAGGCGTTCGCCGGTGATCTTGGCGGTGTGGTGGAAGCCCAGCGGATAGGATGATCGCTGGCCGACGGTCAGCACCTTGCCCAGCACACCGCCCATGCGCTTTTCGATCTCGGCCAGAAAGGCGCGGTCGCCCAGTTTGGTGACCCCTGCCGCGTCGCTCTCCGATACGGTCCACACCAGTGACGAACGGTGCGTGCCATCGGCATCATCGTTCAGCGGCAGCAAGGCAAAGGGGCCGGCGGGATAGAAGATTTCCCATGCAACATTGCCGTGCGGCTTTTCATGCGTCAGCCCCGCAATGATCGCCCGGTGTTTGTAATCCCATTTGGCGATGGTGATCCCCGCCGCATCGCGGGTGGGCGATTGGCGGCCTTCGGCGGCGATCATCAACCGGCCTTTCAGCTTGCGCCCGTCAGCCAAGGTCGCGGCCACGCCATATTCGCTGCGTTCGCGCTGCGTGACGTTGGCCTTGGCGACCCAGTGGATCAGCGGTTCCTGCGCGGCAGCCTCGAACAGGGCGAGCCGCAAGCGGCGGTTGGGGAACATCCGCCCGAGCGTGCCGCCGTCTTCGCCGGGTTCGAAATCCAGCCTGCCGGGCTTGTTCTGATCGGTCACCGCGATGGCCGCGATATCGCAGGCGAATTGTTCAAGCCCTGCTGCGATCCCGATATTTTCGAACAGGTGCCAGCTAGCGGTGGAGATCGCGGTGGCGCGGTCGTCGAAGCCTTCGGCGGTCAGTTCAGCCGGATCGGCGCGGTCGATCACGTGGCTCGACATGCCTTTTTTTGCGGCGGCGAGCGCCAGCGTCATCCCCACCAATCCTCCGCCAAGGATCACAAGGTCGCGGGTTTCATTGGCAGGCTGTGTCACCGTATCGGCTCCGATTGCGAAGATTGCTTGCCGAGCCTAGAGGGTTGACCGTGTCCCGCGCAAGAAACTTCCCGCTCCCGATCCGATACTTCGCTGCATGGATGCTTGCGCTGGTCGCAAGTGTGTTGCTGGCCGCGCCTGCCCTTGCGCAAGGCACGCCTGCCGCAGCGCGATATGGTGACGAAAACATCGCAGCCGCGCTCTATGCCGATGGCGTGCCCGTGGCGGGCCGCGAATGGATGCTGGCGCTGCGGTTCACCCCCAAGGCCAGCGAGTGGCACGGGTACTGGTCGAACCCCGGCGATGCGGGGCAGGGGATGCGGCTGCTGCTTGATCTGCCCGATGGCTGGCAGGCGGGCGAGGCGCGCTATCCCGTGCCGCAGCGGCTCACCATCAGCGGTTTGATGAACCACATCTACGAAGGGCCTTATACCGTGCTGGTGCCGGTGACGGTGCCTGCGGGGGCGGCCATCCGCACCGCGCCGCGCATTACCGGCCATGTCGAATACCTCGCCTGCACCGACAAGATATGCGTGCCGCAGGATGCGCTGCTGGAAGCGCGGCAGGGCGGCGATTTCGCGCGTTGGCGGGCGGAGGTGGCGCCGCCGCTGGACGCCGGAGCCAGTTTCGAAATCGGCCGCAGGGTTCTGCGCCTGGCGATCCCTTTGCCTGCCAGCGTTAGCCTCGCCGATCCGCACGTCTTCATCGGCAATGAAAACCTTGTCGATTACGCCGCGCCGCAAACCTTCCGCCGCCTGGGCGATGTGCTGACGGTGGACATCCCGCTGAGCGAATACCGGGCCGATACGCCAAGCGCAGTGGTTGGCATTCTTGCCTTCGATGGTTTGACGGGGGTGGAGTTTGGCGCGATCCCCGGCGTCGTCCCCTCTGGCGGTGAACTGGTCGCCGGGTCGCAAGGGGCGGCGATCCCGCCGTTGTGGACGCTGGTGCTTGGCGCGCTGGCGGGCGGACTGCTGCTCAACATCATGCCCTGCGTGTTCCCGATCCTCAGCCTCAAGGCGCTGAGTCTGGTGCGTGCGGGCGAGAGCGAAGCGAAGGCTCGGGCCGAGGGGCTGGCTTACACCGCAGGCGTGGTGCTGGCCTGCGTCGCGCTCGGCGCGCTGCTGCTGGCACTGCGGGCGGCGGGCGAGCAGGTTGGTTGGGCGTTCCAGTTGCAGGAACCGGGCGTGGTCGTCGCGCTGCTGGTGCTCGCCGCGATGATAACCGCGAATTTTGCCGGGATGTTCGAACTGCCTTCGCTATCTGTCAGCGGCGGTGGCAAGCCTGCGGGCGCATTCGCCACAGGACTGCTCGCCGCCTTTGTCGCCACGCCCTGCACCGGCCCGTTCATGGCCGCCGCGCTGGGTGCGGCGCTGTTGCTGCCAGTTCCGCAGGCGCTGCTGCTGTTCGCTCTGCTGGGGCTGGGGCTGGCGCTGCCGTTCCTGCTGCTCGGCTTTATCCCGGCGCTGCGGCGGATGTTGCCGCGGCCGGGGCCGTGGATGGAGCGGTTCCGCCGGATCATGGCGATCCCGATGGGGCTGACCGCGCTGGCGCTGGTATGGCTGACGGTGCAGTTGGGCGGGCGGCCCTTTGCCTTGATCGCGTTGCTGCTGGTAATCGGCGTGTTGCTGGCGCTGTTCGTGGTCGGACGCTTGCAGCGCGCAGGCAAGATGGCATGGCCCGCCTTCGGCCTGGTCGCCGCGCCGTTCATTGCCTTTGCCCTGATCGCGCTGCCTTCGGTCTACGAGGCAGGGGGTGCCGCAGCCAAGGAGAGCATCCACAATCCGCAGGCCTTCAGCGCCGAAGCCCTTTCCCAAGCGCGCGCCAGCGGCAGGCCGGTTTTCGTGTGGTTCACCGCCGACTGGTGCGTCACCTGCAAGGTCAACGAAGCCGCCGCGATCGAGCGTGATGGCGTGCGCGAGGCTTTCGAGGCGGCGGGCGTGGTGACAATGGTGGGCGACTGGACGGTGCGCGACGAGGCGATCACGCAGTTCCTGACACAGCAGGGCGCGGCCGGCGTGCCGCTCTATCTGTGGTATGCGCCGGGTGCGTCAGCGCCGCAGCAATTGCCGCAGGTGTTGACCGCCGATCTGCTCGTGGCGCAGGCTTCAGGGGACCGGTGACAGCACCGCTTCGGGCGGTTGGATCATCGGGGCCGCGCCGCGACATTCGCTCAGCAGTTCCGACGCCATCGCGCCCGGATTGATGCGCACCAGCCCCGCGCCCGGCACGGTTACGGTGATCTCACGCGGGCCCGCCAGCGGCTCCCATGCCTTGTCGCCAGCAAGACGCTCGCCCTGCCACAGGATGCGCTCGCCGATGGTGGTCGCATCCACTTCGATCCGCCCGATTGCGCCGTTGCCGATCAGTGCCAGCAATGCGCCCGCGCCGCTATCGGCAGGCGCGTGGCGGGTGATCGTGAGCGCTGCTTCCGCCGAGCCCGCATTGCGGCATTCGAGCGCCAGCAGCACCGGCTGTCCCGGTACGCCGTAAACCAGCCGCAGCGGCTGCGCGCCGGCAGCCCAGACTGCTCCGGCGGTGTCGGGCGAGGGGAGCGGGGTCGATGGCCCTGCAGCAGAAGGAGCCAGCGTTGCGCGGGCCACCGCCGCATCGGTCGGCGGCGGCTTGCATCCCGCCAGCGCGCCCGCCAATGCGAGCCCCGAAATCAGCAGTGCATGTTTCATCGCGCGCGGATGAAGGCGCGGATATCGGCGGAAAGCTTCGCCCGGTCTTCGTCACGAATATACATCATGTGGCCCGCATCATAATATGTCCACGTGATCCGGTCCTGCGGGATGCCGGTGCGTTTCAGCGAATATTCCGCGCCAAAGAACGGCGTGGCAAAATCATACCAGCCTTGGGCATTGAGCACGCGCAGCCCGCTGTTCTGGCGCATGGCCTTCCCGATCAGCGGTGCGACGTTGAGGTATGCGCTGCGCCCTTGTCCGCCCAGGCTCCAGTCCCAGTTCATCCCCGGCTCGCGCCCGATCGACTGGTACTCGCGGTCCGTCCGGTACCCCAGCGTTTCGCGCGCCCAGCTGTTGATCGCGGCGGTGTAGCCTGCGTCGATGCCGTAGAAGCTGGGGTCATTGTCGGGCGTTTCCCCCGCGCTGTCGTAATCCGTGCCGGTGTAGCGCGCATCCAGCCGTCCGATTGTCTGGCCCCGGTCGCGCAGCAGTTCCTTGTAAAACCGCTGATCGGTCACGCGCAGATCGGCCTGGTCGAGATAGGTTTCCGAAAGGCCGGTCAGGCGGGATAATTCGCGGCGGACGGTAGCGCGTTCATCTGCGGGCAGATCCTGCCCTTTCAGCAAGGCAGCGGCGAACGGGCCAATAGCAAATTGGCGGGCTTCCTCGACAATCGCCTCGACCGAAGGGGCCTGCGCCTTGCCGTGATAATACGCCGCCGCCGCCATATTGGGCAGGGTGACGATATAGGCCATTTCATTGCCCGGCGTCGGCTCTCGCCCTGCAAAATCGAGGATGGTGGAGATCAGGATCAGCCCGTTGAGGCCGACATCATTGTAAGTGCTGCCTTCCAGCTCGTCAGCCACCATCGCGGTACGGGTGGTGCCATAGCTTTCTCCGCCAAGATATTTGGGGCTGTTCCAGCGGCCATTGTCATTCAGCCACAGGCGGATCACCTTGGCCACCGCGCGGCCATCCTGCCGCAGACCGTAGTATTTCTTGGGATCGGTGCCGGGGGTCAGGTGGCTGAAGCCGGTGCCGGGCGGGTCGATGAAGACAAGGTCTGCGACATCGAGCAGGCTGTCAGGGTTATCGAGCAGCGGATAGGGCGGCGCGCCATCGTCACGCGCATCGGACGGGATCGCCACCCGCTTTGGGCCGAACGCGCCCATCTGGAGCCAGACGGAGCCTGAACCGGGGCCGCCATTGTAGATGAAGAACACCGGCCGCGAAGGGTCTGCGGGAGTTTTGACATAGGAGGTGGTGACGATAACCGCCTCGGCCTTGCCATCGTCATTGCTCAGGATCGTGTCGGCAATGGTTGCGCGGTAGGCCACACGCTGCCCGCCGAAAGTGCCGGTGAGATCGCGGGTGCGAACCTGCGGGGCGGGTGCGGCAGGATCGGTCGCCTCAGCCTTCGGTGCGGACATATCTTGCGCGGCAATGGGGGCGGCAAGGGCGGCAAAAGCAAGCGCGGCGAGGCACGCGGGGAATCGCTGTTTCATGCCGGTGGTGAGTGACAGGCTTGGCGGCGGGGTTCAAGCAGTGTGCGGCATGTTGCGCCCACCTTCGTGGCGTGCGTCAGGCCGCAGCGTAAATTGCCGGACGATAGCGCGGTTCCGGGATGGGGAGGCCGCATTCGGTTGCCGTTTCGAGCCAAAGCTGAACTGCATTTTGGATATTGGCGATTGCTTCATCCGGCGTGTCGCCATGAGCCGAGCATGGCTTGAGGTCTGGAACATCAGCGATCCAGCAATCGTCTTCCGACGACCAGAACAGGTTGATATGGTAATGCGGCTTGCTCACGGCTCCATATATAGGCCGTGTTCCTCGACCAATTCAAGAAACTCCCGCACCTGATAGAGTTTTGCGTCTTTGCCGGTCGGCTGGATCGGGAAGGGACGGGGAAGTTTCGGGTGCGTCCAGATCGCATGACTGCCTTTGGTGCGGACATGCTCGAAGCCGAAAGCTCGTAGCAACTTCTCGAAATCACGAAAAGGGATCGGTGCGCGGGGGTTGGCGAGCAGGCTGGCGTAGAGCTTGTCGATGCGGGTCATCCCGAGAGAATAAGGCTTCGGGTGTATCTGGGCAAATTTTTAAAGCACTGTAATTTCGTAAATAAATTACATGCCTGTGGAAAGAGATCTACGCCTTCCCCCCCATCCGCTTCGCCCGCACCTTCCCATACCGCGTCTTGCGCGTCCCCGGCTTGCCCTCGTTGCTCCGCCCAACAATCGGCGCGCGTTTCTGGTCATCGGGCAGGCCCAGTTCATCCGCTTCCAGCCGCCGGATTTCGTCGCGCAGGCGTCCGGCTTCTTCGAATTCCAGATTGGCGGCGGCGTTGCGCATCCGCTTTTCCAGGTCTTCGATATAGCCGCGCAGGTTGTGGCCGACGAGGTTGTTACGTTCCGGATCGCCGGTATCCACCAGCACGGAATCCTGCGCTGCGGAGTGCGCGACGATGTCGTGGATGTTGCGCTTGATGGTGGTCGGCGTGATGCCGTGTTCTTCGTTGTAGGCTTCCTGCTTGGATCGCCGCCGGTCGGTTTCCGCCAGTGCGCGTTCCATGCTGCCGGTGATGCGGTCGGCATAGAGGATCACGCGCCCATCGACATTGCGCGCTGCGCGGCCGATGGTCTGGATCAATGACGTTTCGCTGCGCAGGAAGCCTTCCTTGTCCGCATCAAGGATCGCCACCAACCCGCATTCGGGAATATCGAGCCCTTCACGCAGCAGGTTGATCCCGATCAGCACGTCATAGACACCGAGCCGCAGGTCACGGATCAGCTCGATGCGCTCCAATGTCTCCACGTCCGAGTGCATGTAGCGCACCCGCACACCTGCCTCGTGCATGAATTCGGTGAGGTCTTCGGCCATCCGCTTGGTGAGCGTGGTGACCAGCGTGCGATAACCCTTGGCCGCGGTGGCTTTGCATTCGACGATGCAATCCTGCACCTGATCTTCGACCGGGCGGATTTCCACCGGGGGGTCGATCAGGCCCGTGGGGCGGATCACCTGTTCGGCAAACACGCCGCCGGTCTGCTCCATCTCCCAGTGTCCCGGCGTGGCCGAAACCGCAAAGGTCTGCGGGCGCATCGCGTCCCATTCGTTGAAGCGCAAGGGTCGGTTGTCGATGCAGCTTGGGAGGCGGAAGCCATATTCCGCCAGCGTCAGCTTGCGGCGGTGATCGCCCTTCGCCATCGCGCCGATCTGCGGCACGGTCTGGTGGCTTTCATCGACGAACAGCAGGGCGTTTTCGGGCAGGTATTCGAACAGGGTCGGCGGCGGTTCGCCCGGAAGGCGCCCGGTCAGGAAGCGGCTGTAATTCTCGATGCCTGCGCAACTGCCGGTCGCCGCGATCATCTCCAGATCGAAATGCGTGCGCTGTTCCAGCCGCTGGCGTTCCAGCAGCTTGCCCTCGATCTCCAGCTCTTTCAGCCGTTCTTCCAGCTCGAACTTGATCGCGGCTGCCGCCTGCTTCATCGTCGGGCCGGGCGTGACATAGTGCGAATTGGCATAGACCCGCACCTTCTCAAGGCTCGCGCCCTTGGTGCCGGTGAGCGGATCGAATTCGCTGATCGCCTCGATCTCGTCCCCGAAAAAGCTGACGCGCCAGGCCATGTCTTCATAGTGCGAGGGGAAGATTTCCAGACTGTCGCCGCGCACGCGGAACGTGCCCCGGGTGAAGGCCGCATCGTTGCGCTTGTATTGCAGCGCGACGAGCTTGCGGATCAATTCGCGCTGATCGACGGTCTCGCCCGCCTTGATGTCGAATATCATCGCCGAGTAGGTTTCGACCGAGCCGATCCCGTAGAGGCAGGACACCGAAGCGACGATGATCACGTCATCGCGTTCGAGCAGTGACCGCGTGGCCGAATGGCGCATCCGGTCGATCGCCTCGTTTACCGAGGATTCCTTCTCGATATAAGTGTCCGAGCGCGGCACGTAGGCTTCGGGCTGGTAATAATCGTAGTAGCTGACGAAATACTCGACCGCGTTTTCGGGGAAGAAGCTCTTGAATTCGCCGTATAACTGTGCGGCAAGGATCTTGTTGGGCGCAAGGATCAGCGCCGGGCGTTGCAGCGTCTGGATCACCTTGGCCATGGTGAAGGTCTTGCCGCTGCCGGTGACGCCGAGCAGTACCTGCGTCTTTTCGCCCGCAAGCGCGCTCTGGGTGAGTTCGGCAATGGCCGTGGGCTGATCGCCCGCGGGTTCATATTCCGAAACCAGCTTGAACGGGATGCCGCCCATCGACTTTTCGGGGCGGGCGGGGCGGTGCGGGGTAAAGTCCGTTCCCGTTTCCGGTTCGTCCAGTCCGCGGCGGATTACGAGTTCGGCCATGCCATGCCATATGTGCAAGCCACCCGCGAATGTGAAGGGCCGCGCAATTTGCGGGCACGCTTCGCAGCGTAATCGGTTATGGTATCGAAACGGGGCAGGCCCGCAGCAGGAGAGCACGACATGAAGCGGATGATGATGGCAGCAGCAGGAGCGATGCTGGTGGCGGGTTGTTCGGGCGGCGGGGATGCCGATGCCGACGGCAATGGCGAAGTCAGCCTGAAGGAAGCGGCCAAGCAGGTATCCGCCCAAGCGCCCAAGCCGCAGCCGGGCCTTTACAAGGCGTCCATCACCATGACCGGCATGGATATTCCCGGAATGCCTGCCGGAATGGCGGGGCATGGATCAGGTATGAATACCACCACCGAATATTGCCTGACGCAGGAACAGGTGGACAAGGGCTTCGAGGAAATGATGAAGGAAGGCCAGAACGGCGAATGTTCCTACGAACGCTTCAACCTTGATGGCGGCAAGCTGGATGCGGTGATGCTGTGCAAGACCCCGCAGGGCGATGCTCGCATGGAAATGGCCGGAACGACCACGCCGACCTCCGCCGATTTTGCCGCCACCATGGCGATGGATATCGAAGGTGTGGGGGCAGCGACGATGAAATTCGACGCAAAGCATGAACGGATCGGCGAGTGTCCGGCTGAATAAAACGCAGCTTCAAATGTGTCGGATTTGTTACGCCTGTTACAATTAATTGAACATTCATGCCGAATCTGGCTTGAAGCACGGTATGGCAAAGCCGCGCTTCATTCCTGATCTGCCCCAGTTGCGCGCCCCGCTGCTTGCGGCGGTGGGCGCTGCAGGCGCGCAGGCGCAGCAGGCCTATGCGGTAAGCGAATTTGGCCGCCGTGTCGCTTTGGCGCGGGAAGCTATTCCTGAAGGCCATGAGGCTGGAAAGCCGCAACTGGCGCGCCTGCTGGGCGAAGCGCAGGTGCTGCTTGAGCCTGTTCGCCGTCGCCGCCGTAAAATCGCTATCGCGGCCACCAGCAATCCGCAGGTGGTGATGATCCTCCCCGGCTTTGCCACGCACCCGGTGCGGATGCGCTATCTGGCGCGGCATCTCGAAAGCGCCGGGCACATTACCAAGCGCTGGGGACTGGGTTTCAACTGGGGGCCGAACGAGCAGAATTTCGCGGCAATGGAAGCGCGGTTGCTGGATCTGCACGCGCGCCACGGGCGCAAGGTGGTGCTGGTCGGCTGGAGCCTTGGCGGGCTTTATGCGCGCGAACTGGCGACGCGCCATCCGCAGGCGGTGGCAAAGGTCGTTTCGATGGGGTCGCCTTTCTCCGGATCGCCGCGCGCCAATAATGTCTGGCGTGCCTATCAGTTCATCACCGGCCATTCGGTCGATGCGCCTCCGGTCGCCGCTGACCTTTCGGTGAAGCCACCGGTCGAGACGGTCGCGCTGTGGAGCGCAAATGACGGTGTCATCGCGCCGCGCTGCGCCGCTGGCCGCCCCGGCGAGCGTGACCGGGCGATTGCGATGCGCTGCACGCACATGGGCTTCACCTATGATCCGCAGGTAATCGCCACGCTGCTCGTCGAGCTTGAAACCACGATCTGAACGCCGGGTCGGCGCCGGAAGATCGCGGCAATCCGAGCAAGCACTTTCCTTTTGCAAAACCGCGGTTACATTGTGCGCTGCACCTAAGATTTTGTGTGGGGTCGATGAACGCAGGCGGCAGCAATTTTGATGAAATGTTCGATGAAGGGGGCCAGATCCGGCCTGCCTATTCCGAATATTGCCGCTGGTATGGCGAACAACCGGCAGAGTTCCTGCGCCGCAAAAACCGCGAGGCGGATGATACTTTCCGCCGCACCGGCATCACCTTCAATGTCTATGGCGAGGATGACGCCGAAGAACGCCTGATCCCGTTCGACATGGTGCCGCGCATCATCACCGCAAACGAATGGCGCAAGCTTTCGCGCGGGATCGAACAGCGGGTGCGGGCGCTCAATTCTTTCCTTTATGATCTGTATCACCGACAGGAAATCGTGCGCGCGGGCCGCCTGCCTGAACGGTTGCTGCGCGAAAATGATGCGTGGCTGGCCAACATGGTGGGCTTCACCCCGCCGGGCGGGATCTACACCCATATCGTCGGGATCGATCTGGTGCGCACCGGGCCGGACGAGTTTTTCGTGCTGGAAGATAATGCCCGCACGCCTTCGGGCGTGTCCTATATGCTGGAAAACCGCGAAACCATGATGGGGATGTTCCCCGATCTGTTCAGCCGGGTGCCGGTAGAAAGCGTATCGAATTACCCGCGCCGCCTTGCCCGCAGTCTTGCGGCCTGTGTCCCGCCCGCCTTCATCGGCGGCAAGCCGACCGTGGCGGTGTTGACCCCGGGCACCTATAATTCGGCCTATTTCGAACACGCTTTCCTTGCCGACCAGATGGGGGCGGAACTGGTCGAAGGCAGCGATCTGCGCGTCGTCGGCGGGCGCGTGCAGATGCGCACCACCAGCGGGTACAAGCCGATCGACGTGCTCTATCGCCGGGTCGATGATGATTACCTTGATCCGCTCAGCTTCAATCCCGCCAGCGCGCTGGGCGTGCCGGGGATCATGGATGTGTACCGCGCCGGCGGGATCACCATCGCCAATGCGCCGGGAACGGGCGTGGCAGATGACAAGGCGATTTACAGCTTCATGCCCGAAATCGTCGAATTCTATACCGGCGAAAAGCCGCTGCTGCCCAACGTGCAGACCTGGCGCTGCGCCGACAAGGACAGTCTGGCCTATGTGCTGGATAATCTTGCCGAACTGGTGGTGAAGGAAGTGCACGGATCGGGCGGATACGGGATGCTGATCGGGCCGACTTCGTCCAAGCGCGAAATCGCCGCCTTCCGCGAAAAGTTGGTGGCGAGGCCGCACAACTACATTGCCCAGCCCACACTCGCGCTGTCGACCTGCCCGATCTACACCCGCGCCGGGCTGGCCCCGCGCCACCTCGATCTGCGCCCCTTTGTGCTGGTGTCGCCGGAAGGGATCGACATCACACCGGGCGGGCTGACGCGGGTGGCGCTGAAAAAGGGATCGCTGGTGGTCAACTCCTCGCAAGGGGGCGGCACCAAGGATACCTGGGTGCTGAAAGACTGATGCTTAACGGAATTCGCCTTGCCAAAGTCCCCCTCCCGCTTGCGGGAGGGGTTAGGGGTGGGCAAGTGACAGGCCGGTGTGGGATTTCGTGGGC
>NZ_LJHV01000027.1 GCF_001296025.1 Porphyrobacter sp. AAP60
TCTGCTTTCGGGATCGCGCGTCGGCCCCGCTCATGACTGTTTGTGGGTGGATTCCTGCCGTTCGCCTTAATCCGGGGATGGCATCTGCGTCACTGGTGGTCTGAAGTTTAGTGCGGTTCCCAACATGGCGTCGGTTATCACGAAGTGAACTGGCATGCCCGGCTCAGCACTTTCGATCACTTTGGCCTTGAAACCTTTGGACCGAAGGAATTCTGCGGCGTTCTGTGCGCTGATCAGCGGTTCGTCCGAGACGAGCCCGATTGCGGAACTCGCGTTCCCGACTTTCTGTGTGAACGCGGTCGGGGAGTAATTGACGATTGTGCCGTCCCACATGATCGATCGCAGGATACCGCTTGAATTCACTTCGAAACGTTCTTCGACTCCGTGCCTAGACAACAATTCGACGATTGCAGCCTTAGCTTCTGGCGAAGATGCTGCGAAGATGCGCGAACCGGGATCGGGCCAAGGCAATGGGTTCTTGCCGAACGATAGCGCCAAAGCCCATGCTCCAAGTAGCAATAGCGCTACAAGGTTCAGAGCGATTGCCCATTTCGGCACATGCATATCGGCGGTGCTCCTTCGACTAAAGCAAGCCCTGTAAGCGCTGGCTGCACTCTTAGTATGACACGCTTTTTCTTGCGAAGCGAACGTCCACACAGGGGTCGGTTGCTGAAGGTCAGGAATTTTTCGCGACCGGGGTCAAGCCGCCGTGCCGCTTTCGGGATCGCTCGCGGGTCCGGCGCACGGCCGGTCGTGGGTGGATTTCTGCCGTCAGTACAAGTGGACCGTACTTTCGATCTCGCATTACAGAACCTATGGTCTGTGTGATGGAAACCGATGAGCGCATAACGACATTGACCGAGCGCGAGAAGATTTGCCTGCGGCTATGGCTGCAGCACAAATCGGCCAAGCAGATCGCGGCTGATCTGCAGATCACGCACCATGCAGTCGAGAAGCGATTGAAGATTGCCAGGATCAAACTTGGAACTACGTCGTCTCTCGATGCTGCTCTGCTTCTGCGTGATGCAGAGCAGTCCGATCAAACAGTAGCCTATCCGCCGGACCTTCACGCTCCACCTTCAGTTTCTCAGTCATTGTCCAATCGAAAGTTGATGATTGGAGGAATCGCAATGACACTTCTTGCAGCCGCCGTGCTCGCGCTCGCAATGCAACCGTCCGCAGACGCTGAAACAGTTGATCCGGTCGCAATCGGCGATCTGATAAGCGAATATGATGCGCAGCTTGATGCTGCCCTTCTCGCCTTGATTGCCTCGGCTGAAGTCGGCCCTGATGGCGAGGTTTTCCTTAAACAAGCAATGAGTGACCCTCGGTTCCTGAAGCCCAATAGCGGCTATTACTGGCAAATTAGCACAGAAGGTCAGGACGACTTCAGGTCGCGCTCTTTGTGGGATCGAAAGCTGGAGCTGAGAGGGGGGCAAGCCCCACAGCCAATCCACTATAACTCGAACCAGTTCTCGAACGAACCGCTGCGAGTTGTTGAGCAGACGGTGCTTCTGCCGAACAGCAAAATGCGGTCGCGCTTTGTCATAGCGCGGCCGCTCGGCACTCAGAAATGATCGCCCTTGGCTTATGTCCGGAATGGGGTCGGTTTCAGAATGGCAGGAATTTTCCAGAAGCGAGGCAATGCCGC
>NZ_LJHV01000028.1 GCF_001296025.1 Porphyrobacter sp. AAP60
TAATGGTGGCGACAAAGCCGCCATTCGCCTAACCACCCAGCACCGGTCATTCGCGTCGAATGGAGCCATGCCTGAAACCAGCCATCAGACCCGCTTGTCCTCCAGTGCCAACCGGCCCTCTTCCTCCCGCGCAATCGCCCGCTGGTATGCATCCCGCGTCGTCAGTCGTTTCCGATACGCCTTCAAACTCTCCGGCACGCCATCATCCAGCCCGACGCTTTCCGCCAGGATCAGCGCATAGCCGACGCAGATGTCAGCCACGGTGAACCTGTCCGCGCACAGGAACTCGCGCCCCTGCAAGCGCTGTTCGACCTTGACCAACCGCTTGTGGAACCACTTGGCATAGGCGACGCCCGCCTCCGCCCAGCCCTTGTCCTTCTCGAAGATTGCAAAGCGCATGTAGACCGTTTGCGGGAAGGTGATCGTGGCGTCGGCGTGGTAGGTGTAGTCAAGATACTCGCCGTAATCGCGCTCCCCCGGAGCAATCGCCAGCGGGGTGTAGCCGCCGCGGGTCGCCAGATAGTGCGCAATCGCGCAGCTTTCGGTCAGCCGGGTGTCGCCGTCCACCAGCAAGGGCACCGTGCCGAGCGGGTTCAACGCCATATATTCGGGTGCCAGATATCGCGGCGGAAACGGCAGGATCCTGAGATCGAAATCGACGCCCGCTTCCTCTGCCGCCCAAGTGGCGCGCAGGCCGCGGGAACGGGCGCAGGTATAAAGGACAGGTGTGGTCATGGCTGAGGACTAGTGGGCTTCCTTCGCCCCGACACCCAGCACTTTGTGCAGGACGACGGCGATGACCGCCCCCAGCACAAGCCCGACCACTCCGGACAGCGCCGCATAGGTCAGCCAGCCAGCCACTCCGCCGAGCGCTCCTGCAGCGGCGGCCACCACGCCTTCGGCACCGTGGATGACATCATACAGCGCGTGGAAGCCCACCTCGTGCGTGCCGTGAACGATTATGCCGCCTCCGACCCAAAGCATCGCGATAGTGCCGATGATCGACAATGCGGTGAGCAGTTTCGGCACAAACCGCAGCAAAAATTGGCCGATCGACTGCTTCCATGCATCCGCCTGTTTGGTAAGATAAAGCCCCACATCATCGATCTTTACGATGACCGCGACTGCGCCATACACCGCGACGGTGACGATAATCGCCACCAGCGCCAGCGCCAGTCCGCGTTCCCACCACACATCGAGTTCGAGTGCGGCGAGCGTGATCGCCATGATCTCGGCCGACAGGATCAAGTCGGTGCGGATCGCACCGCCCACGCGCTCGTTCTCGAAGGCAACCGGATCGACGATCTCGTCTTCCAGCGTCGCGCCGTGCTTCGCCAGCCCGAGCTTTTCGAGCACCTTTTCCGCCCCTTCATAACACAGGAACGCCCCTCCCAGCATCAGCAGCCAGATGATCGCCTGTGGTAGGAACTCGGACAACAGGATCGCGCCGGGCAGCAGGATTAGCAGCTTGTTCTTTAAACTGCCTTTGGTGATCTTCCAGATGATCGGCAGCTCGCGCGCAGGGCTGAGGCCAGTGACATAACTGGGCGTGACAGCCGCATCGTCGATCACGACACCCGCTGTTTTGGAGCCAGCTTTACCGGCGGCAACCGCGATATCATCGATCGACGCGGACGCAGCGCGCGCGATTACCGCTATATCATCCAGCAAAGCGACCAGACCTGATGGCACTAACAACCCCCCTATTTACGAATCGCGTCTGACGAAGCAGCTTGCCGCGTTCATGGCTCCTGCCCGACAAGACTTGCAAATGCACGCCAAAGCTGTATGGGCGCACCCTTCGCATGGGAACCGCCCGGCGATTGATCGAAGAAAGCCGGAGGGGCCCTGCGCAAGGCGCGCAGATCAGCCAGCGATCGGCATTGAAGTGAAAGGACGCGAAGATGGCGCTCTATGAGCACGTCTTTCTCGCACGTCAGGATCTGAGCCAGGCTCAGGTTGACGCGCTGGCGGCGCAAGCCACCGAAATCGTCGAAGCAGGAAGCGGCAAGGTCACCAAGACTGAAACTTGGGGTCTCAAGTCGCTTGCCTACAAGATCGAACGCAATCGCAAGGCGCATTTCGTGCTGCTCAACATCGATGCACCGGGTTCGGTCGTCGCCGAGCTCGAGCGTCAGACCCGTATTAACGAAGACGTCATCCGTTACATGACCATCCGCGTGGAAGAGCACGAGGAAGGCCCGTCCGTGATGATGCGCAAGAACGACCGCGAGCGTAAGCGCCGCGAAACCCGTGAGGAGCGCGACTGATGGCACGCCCGTTTTTCCGCCGCCGCAAGTCCTGCCCGTTCGCGGCCAAGGACGCCCCGAAGATCGATTACAAGGACGTGCGCCTTCTGCAGGGCTTCATGTCCGAGCGTGGCAAGATCGTGCCTTCGCGCATCACTGCCGTTTCCGCAAAGAAGCAGCGTGAACTCGCCCAGGCGATCAAGCGCGCGCGCCAGATCGGCCTGCTTCCCTTCATCGTGAAGTAAGAGGAGAAAGAACATGGATATCATTCTCCTCGAACGTATCGAGAAGCTCGGTTCGATCGGTGATGTTGTCACCGTGAAGGATGGTTACGCTCGCAACTTCCTGCTCCCGCAGAAGAAGGCCCTGCGTGCCAACGAAGCCAACAAGAAGGTTTTCGAAGCCAACCGTGACCGGCTCGAAAAGGAAAATGCCGAACGCCGCGGCGATGCCGAAAAGCAGGGCGAAAAGGTTGCGGGCGCAGAAGTGGTGCTGATCCGCGCTGCCTCGAACGCCGGCCAGCTTTACGGTTCGGTCAGCGTGCGCGATATCGTTGCCGGTCTCGCCGAGCAGGGCCACGATGTCGACAAGCGCATGGTGATCCTGGGCGCGCCGATCAAGAACATCGGGATGCACAACGTGACCGTTGCCTTGCACCCTGAAGTTCGCGTGACGGTGAAGGCCAACGTCGCCCGTTCGGATGACGAAGCCAAGCTGCAGAGCGAAGGCGTGGACGTGCTGGCCGCAATGTTCGAAGACGAACAGCGCGCCATCGAAGAGCAGGCCGATGCCACCCGCATCGAAGCCAACCTCGAACCGGGCGAAATCCCGGCCGAGATGCTTGAAGACAACGACGACGATTGATCGCTCCGGCCTTCCAAGGGCACATGAATTCAAAAGGGCGCGAGGATCGGATGCGATCCTCGCGCCCTTTTTGTAAACAGAGGCTGGACCTGCAGCCCTGACGCTGAAAGATAACAACAAAGGAGCAAACAGCGCCCATGATCGATATTCCCGCCATCCTCGCCCAGCTTCAGCAGCATTATGACGACGCGGTGCGCACCCTGCGCGACGATGTGATCGCATTTGGCCGGGACGGCACCATTCCCCCGCAGCGAAAGCGCGAAGATGGCAGCTATGCCTATCCCCAGATCACTCTGCGCTATGCCGGGATCGGCGCCCCGCGCGATCGCAGCCGCGCATTCGGCAGGCTGGAAATGCCCGGCACCTACGCTACCACGGTAACCCGGCCAGACTTGTTCGCGCATTACCTCACCGAACAGCTTCAACTCATTGCCGATGAATATGAAATCAAGATTACCGTCGAACGTTCGCGGCAGGAAATACCCTTTCCCTACGTGCTCGACGGGGAAGCGGGGGCGGCGATGGTCGGCATTGCACCCCAGGACATTGCGACCCATTTTCCCTCCACCGACCTGGCACTGATCGGCGATGAACTCGCCGACGGGATCGAATTCGACGATTATCAGGATATGCCGCTGTCGCTGTTCGATGGCCTGCGGACCGACTACTCGCTTGCGCGGCTGAAGCACTATACCGGCAGCGAAGTCAGCGACTTTCAGGATTTCATCCTGTTTACGAACTATCATCGCTATGTCGATGAATTCGTGAACTGGGGTGCAACGCAGATCGGTAACGATGGCTATGTCGCCCTGACCGGCGCTGCTGGGCTCGACATCCGCACGCCAACCCCGCACGCACAGGATCAGCTCAACGATACCGCATGGCGCCGCCACCAGATGCCTGCCTATCACCTGATCCGAGAGGACGGGCGCGGGATCACTCTGGTCAACATCGGCGTCGGCCCTTCCAACGCCAAGACGATCTGCGATCACCTTGCAGTGCTGCGACCGCACGCCTGGATGATGATCGGCCATTGCGGCGGCTTGCGGTCAACCCAGAAAATCGGCGATTTCGTGCTGGCTCACGCCTATCTTCGCGATGACCACGTTCTTGACGCGGTTCTCCCACCGGAAGTGCCGATCCCGCCGATTGCGGAAGTGCAACAAGCACTGGCCGGCGCGGCAGAGGCAGTTTCCGGCGTCCAGGGCGCAAACCTGAAACAGCGGATGCGAACCGGCACGGTCGTGACCACTGATGATCGCAACTGGGAGTTGCGCTATTCCTCGTCGGCCAAGCGTTTCTCGCAAAGTCGCGCCATTGCCATCGACATGGAGAGCGCGACTATCGCCACGCAGGGCTATCGCTTCCGCGTTCCATACGGGACGCTGCTCTGCGTGTCGGACAAGCCCTTGCACGGCGAGATCAAGCTGCCGGGGCAGGCCAACAAGTTCTACGAAGAAGCCATCGCCGCTCACCTGCAAATCGGAATTACCGCCGTTTCCCGCCTGCGCGACGAGGGCGACCGGCTCCACTCGCGCAAGCTGCGTGCGTTTAATGAGCCGCCGTTCAGGTGAGCCGCTGATCATGTCCGGACCTAACCGTTCGCGTTCCATCGCCGGCCGCATCGCCATTGTCACAGGAGCGGCCGGCGGCATGGGGCGCGCC
The DNA here is from genome assembly GCF_001296025.1 of Porphyrobacter sp. AAP60. Classification (GTDB taxonomy): domain Bacteria; phylum Pseudomonadota; class Alphaproteobacteria; order Sphingomonadales; family Sphingomonadaceae; genus Erythrobacter. The sequence continues at coordinate 4,779 of NZ_LJHV01000028.1, forward strand.
ACGGCAAAGCTGTTTGCGGCCGAGGGCGCAAAAGTCGCGGTCATCGATCTTGATCTTGCCGCCTGTGAGGCGGTGGCGAAAGAGTGCGGACCGCAGGCCCGGCCCTATGCCCTTGATTTGGCACAAGACGGCGCGATCATGCCGATCGTGACGCAGATCGCAGCTGACTTCGGAGGCATCGACATTCTGGTCAATAACGCCGGAATATCGAGTTTTTGCGCGCTCGACGATCCGGCCTACGAAAATGTCTGGCACCGTGCGCTTGCCGTCATGCTCACTGCACATCAACGGATGGTCCGCGCCGCGCTGCCGCATTTGCGCCAGAGCGATGCCGCCCGGATCGTCAATATTGCCAGCACCGAAGGCCTTGGCGCAACGTCCGGCGATACGCCCTATGTCGCTGCCAAATCCGGAGTTGTCGGTCTCACCCGCGGCCTCGCCGTGGATCTTGGCCCTGAAGGGATCACGGTCAATTGCATCTGCCCCGGCCCGATCCGCACCCCGATGACTGACACGATCGCCGAAGAGCACAAGGCGATCTTCGCCCGCCGCCGCACCGCGCTACGCCGCTATGGCGAGCCCGAGGAGGTTGCGCACATCACCCTGTCACTCGTATTGCCAGCGGCGAGTTACATCACCGGGGTGGCGATCCCGGTCGATGGCGGGCTGATGGCGCGCAATGCCTGAACCGGTTTGGGCATGCCGGCTAGATTGCTCTAGACCCCCGCTAGGTCGCTCCAGACCCCTGCTAGACCCCTTCCAGGCCCTCGTTGGCTCTGTGTTTCACGTGAAACATTACCGGATCGCGGAGCTAGAGGGGGCGCTATCCCCGGCCCTTGGTCTTGGTCTGCCCGTCCTTGGCATGGGCGGCAATGAAATCGATGATCTGCCCGGCAATGTCTTTGCCGGTCGCGCTCTCGATCCCTTCCAGGCCGGGCGACGAATTGACTTCCATGATGACGGGGCCGTGATTGCTCCGCAGCATGTCCACCCCGCACACGTTCAGCCCCATGCGTTTGGCCGCGCGAACGGCGGTCGAGCGTTCTTCCGGGGTAATCTTGATGACCTGCGCGCTGCCGCCGCGGTGGAGGTTTGACCGGAAATCGTCGGGTGCGCCGGTGCGTTTCATCGCCGCGACGACCTTGCCGCCCACCACCAGCGCGCGGATATCGGTGCCGCCGGCTTCCTTGATGAATTCCTGCACAAGGATGTTGACGTTCGCGCCACGAAATGCCTCGATCACCGACTTGGCGCTGCTCATGGTCTCGGCCAGTACGACGCCGATACCCTGGGTGCCCTCGATCAGTTTGATTACTACCGGCGGGCCTTTGACCGCCTTGATGATCTCCTCGGCCTGCTTCGGATCATTGGCATAAGCCGTCAACGGCAGACCCAGCCCGTGCTTGGCTAGGATCTGAAGGCTGCGCAGCTTGTCCCGGCTGCGCCCAATGGCGACGCTTTCATTGAGCGACCAGATGCCGCGCATTTCGAACTGCCTGAGGATAGCGAGGCCATAATTGGTGATCGAGGCCCCGATCCGCGGAATCACGGCATCATAAGCGGCAATCGGCGCGCCATTGTAGAACACCTCGGGACGGTGGCTGGCGATATGCACTGTGCAGCGCAGCGTATTGAGAATGTCGAGCGTGTGACCGCGCGCCTCCGCCGCTTCCTGCAGACGCCTGTGCGAATAAAGATTGGCATTGCGGGCCAGCATCGCGATTTTCATGAAATACCTTTCGAGTCCGGTGATCTACCGGCGGATGCGCCCCTTATGCGCTATCTCAGGTGATTGCAGCCAAGAATGTCCGCTATCCACCACCATCCGCCGTCTGAGCGCAGTGCGCCCGATCAGCATCGGGAATTGCATCTGGGAACGGTTCGCGAGGCTGATTTCCGCCCGGAAGGAAAGCTTACCGATTGTCAGAGGCGTCTTTATGACAAAGCGCGTCTGCTTGTCGCCGTTCGATGAGGTAATGCCGCGCACGTCGACATGAACCGCTTCACATAACCGGCGCACGCCGCCCCAATCGACAGCGAAGCGCACAAAGCGTTCGCCGTCGCGCTGGAAATCATCGACCACGTCGGCGTGAAGCGCGGATGTACGGGCACCGGTATCGATCTTGGCCGGAATATTCGCCAAACCAAGCTCGGGAAGGCTGACGAGCTCGCGCCACCCGACGACCATAAGGGGCTTGGGCATGTTCAAGGCAGGATCGCCATCCCATCCCCGCCCTCGCCTACCTTCAACCGGCGCAGCACGGAGCCGCTGGCGTAATCGACTTCGGCTACGGTGTCGCTGGCGGTTTCAGCGACATAGATCCGCTTGCCATCCTTCGACCACAGGATTGTCACCTGAAACCGCGCCTCGGCTTCCGCCGGGCTGGAGACAGCGATGGTGCGGATCACCTTTGCGGTGGCTGTATCGATGACGCTGAGGCTGCCATCCTGAAGATCGCTGGTCACCGCGACATCGCCTTGCGGGCGCACTGCGATACGCAGGGGAAAAGCCCCGGTGGCGACAGTTCCGCGCACCTCCATCGTCTGCGGATCGAGCGCGAAGGCCTGATTGGAACCGCGAGCGGAGACCCACAGGGTTGTTCCGTCGGGTGAAAGAGAAATGCCTTCCGGCTCATCGCCCACGGTCACCGAAAGCGACGGCGCTCCACCAGACAGATCGATCCGTGTCACCGTGCGCGAACCGAGATCGGTGGTCCATACCGTATTTGCATCGGGGCTGGCGGCCAGCATGTGGCTGCCCTGCCTGCCGGTCACGAAGAAGGTGATGTCGAAATTTGCCGCGAGGGGACGACGAATCCGAACGACTTCCTGCTTGCCTTCTGCCGTTGCGTAAATGTTGCCGTTCTCGTGCCAGATGATGCCGTGCGGGCGGGCATTTTCACCCAAATCATAGCTGGCTCTCCGTTCCAAATCGCTGGTGCGGAAGATGTCGACACTCGTCCCGCCGTAGCAGGCGAGCGCGACGTGGAGACCATCGGGCGAGGTCGCCAGTTCGTGCGGGTTGGTGCAGCTTGGCAAGCGCAGCACTTCCTCGCCTGTCGCAAGGTCGATCTTCGACAGCGTGTTGCCGCGCTTGGCCGCGACGAACAGGGTCGGTGGCATCGACGCCCCCTCCCCGTCCGGCGCTTCGAGCGGCGCACAGGCGGTCACCACCAACAGCGCGCCAACGGCGATGATGCCGCCCCCGAAGCGCATCACCAGCCCGCAACCTCGCCCTTGTTCTGCTCTTCCAGCCACGCCATCAGCGGGGCGAAGTATTCGACCATCGCGGTGCCGTTCATCTGGCGCTCGCCAGTGAAGGCTTCCAGCGCGTCGGGCCAAGGCTTGGATGCGCCCATTGCCAGCATTTCATCCAGCTTCGCACCGACATCCTTGTTGCCGTAGAACGAGCAACGGTGCAGCGGCCCTTCCCACCCCGCGGTATCGCAGGCCGCCTTGTAGAACTGGAATTGCAGCAGCCGCGCAAGGAAGTAGCGGGTGTAGCTGACATTGCCGGGAATGTGATATTTCGCACCAGCATCGAAGCCGTCGACCGGGCGTTCAACCGGGGCGACAACACCTTGATATTCGCGGCGAAGATCATTCCAGCCGGTATTGGTCGCAGCCTCGGGGATCGATCCGTCGAACAGGCCCCAGCGATAGCGGTCAAGCAGCAGGCCGAAGGGGAGGAATGCGACCTTGTCCATCGCCTGACGCAGCAGCAGACCGATATCCTTGTCGGCGCTCGGCACCTGCGAGGGGTCCAGCATGTCGATCTGCACCAGATAATCGGGTGTGATCGACAGTGCGATCATATCGCCGATCGCCTCATGGAACCCGTCATTCGCGCCGGTCAGATAGCTGAAGTCCTGCTTGTTATAGGCGCGCTGATAATAGTTGTGACCAAGTTCATGGTGGATGGTGATAAAATCATCCGCATTGGGCTTGATGCACATCTTGATGCGCAGATCATCGACATTGTCGATGTTCCAGGCCGAAGCGTGGCACACCACTTCGCGGTCAGCCGGCTTGGTGAACTGCGAACGCTCCCAGAAAGTCACAGGCAGTTCCTCAAAACCCAACGAGGAAAAGAATTGTTCGCCCACCTTGGTCATGCCGACCGCGTCGAGGTTCTTCTTGGCGATCAGATCGGTGAGGTCATAGCCGATATCGCCTGCACCTTCAGGGGCCACCAGCGGATAGATATTGCCCCATTCCTGCGCCCACATGTTGCCGAGCAGATCGGCACGGATCGGGCCGGTGCGCGGCTGCACCGCATCGCCATACTTGGCATTAAGCTTGGCCCGGACATAGGTGTGAAGCGCGACGTAAAGCGGCTTGACCTCCTGCCACATCCGCTCGGTTTCGGCAGCGAACTGGTCGGGGCTCATATCATATCCCGAACGCCACATCGCGCCCAGATCGTCAAAGCCCAGTTCCTTGGCGCCCTCGTTCGCTATGCCGGTCATGCGGGTATAGTCAGAACGCATGGGCGCGCCGACATTATCGTGCCAGCTTGCCCACATTTCCTTCAGTTCGTCAGGCGAGCGTTCAAGGTTGCCCATCTCGGCCTCGATGTCGCTGCCGTTGATCGGCTGGCCATTGAGCGTTCCCCTGCCACGTCCATAAGCCGAACCAAGACGGGTGGCGATGTCGTTCATTTCCTCCGCCGCACCGGGCGTTCCGGGTGCTGGCATGGAAATGCTGGTGCGCAACATATCAAGCTTGCGGGTGGTTTCCGCGTCCAGCCCGGCCACGCGGGCGTAACGCGCGGCTTCGTTAGCGTAAGCGACCTGTTTTAATGTCAGCTGCGCGCCATACTTGGCCGCCATCGTGTCGCTATCATGATTGATATAGGTCGCGTTCAGCCATGAAATATGGCCATACTCTACCGAGAAAGCTGCCAGATCGGCTTCGACTGCCGCAATCCAACGTGTCACGCCTTCAGGCGTTTCAGGATACATTTCGGCGGCGGCAGTTGCAGGGGCGGCAGCATTTTGCGCAACCAATGGTGCGGCCGCAGTCATGGCCAGCGCAGCGACAGCACAGCGCAGCATGGATGGTGTGGTTTTCATGGGCAGGGGTTCCCGTAGTCCAGTGTGTGACAATGGCGGGAGGTGTGGACGTTGCCGCCGAGGGAATCAAGCGGCCCGCGCTAGGTGGAGAGGAAGTCCACGATTGCCGCACCCAATTCAGGCTTGGTCACGCTGTTGAGGTGATTGCCGGACACTTCGATATAGCGGGCATCCGGCAGCAGCGCCGCAAGTTCGGGCGCGGAGCCGTTGTCCTGATCCTCGTCACCGCAGATCACCCCGGTCGGCATGGTGATGTTCGCGAGGCTCGTCAAATCGAAATCATCCATCGCATCCAGCAGCAATCGCGCTGCCACCCGGTCAACCCCTTGCGACTTCAAAAAGGTGCGCGCGATATAGGCCGGATCACCGGGCCTGATCGTGTCAAATTCGTCGATCACCCGTTTGAAGTGGGCTGCGCGCCGTTGCCACTCGGCCAGACCCGCCACTCCCATGCCGCAAATAGCCAGGCGGCGCGGTTCGAGAATGCCGTTCGCTACTGCATGTACAGCCGTGCGCGCGCCGAGCGAAAAACCGACAAGGTCAAAGCCGCCAGGCTCCAATCCCAGATGATCGGCCAGCGCTGTCACATCGCGCACCAGCACCCCGTTCGGGTAGGCCTCCGGATCATGCGGCGCCGCGCTGTCACCATGCACACGGAAATCGAGCATGACCGCGCGAAAACCCGCCGCCGCCAATCGCGCGCCGTGACCCCACTTGATCCAGTTCATGTGGGCTGACGAAAACAACCCATGCAGCAGGATGACAGGCCGGCCCTCGCCTTCCGAGTGGAAAGCAAGACTGGTGTCGTCGAAACTCGCGAAATGCTCGGTGATGATCACGCGCCGTTCACCGGAAGAAACACTGCGTTCCGGCGTAGAGCATCTCGACAGCATCGCCATCGAGGAACCCCCCGATACGGTCGCCCAGCGCGAACTCCTCGCCAAGCGTGCTCCCCTCGACGCGGGCAAAGCCGAGCGCGGCTTCGGCGATGCTGCGGGCCGAACCGATCTGCACTTCCCCCGCCAGCTTCACGATCCCGGTTGCGGGTCGATCTCCATCCTGCGCGAGATGCCAGTTCCAGCCAACCAGGCGGCTGTCTTGGAAATGGACCGTCAATCCGCCCGCATAATCGGTGAAGGTAACAGGGCCGGCACCGCATTCTGCGTTAGAGCCCGAACGAAGCGAAGCGCCCACAGTCTTTGCCAGCGCAGCCTCGACCTCTTTCTGACCGGCAGCAAAGTAGAACGCTTCCGTGCCCGCAGTCAGCCCTTCGCTGCGCAGCTCGACAACATTGTCGGCCACCGGTGCCTCGACACCTTGCGTCTGCTGGCGTTCAACCGGACTCGGCACCTCCCCGCTGTCACAGCCGCCCAATGCGAGCGCGCCTGCCAAAGCGAGAAAAACGAGGTTACGGTTCATGCTTTCGTCCTTTTCCACCAGTGAGCACCGCTGACCAGAGGCAACGCCAGCCTTGCGCCTTAGCCACCGGCAACGTGCCCTACCCCTTCTTCAGGTGCCGCCGCCCGAGCAGCTCGGCAATCTGCACCGCATTAAGCGCAGCGCCCTTGCGCAGGTTATCAGAGACACACCACAGGGTGATGCCGTTCTCGACCGTCGGATCTTCACGCACGCGGCTGATGAAGGTCGCGGCATCGCCCACGCATTCGACGGGGGTAATGTATCCGCCATCTTCACGCTTATCGATCAGCATCACTCCAGGTGCTTCGCGCAGGATGTCCATTGCCTGTTCGGCCGAAATCTCGTTTTCGAATTCGATATTGACCGCCTCGGAATGGCCGACAAACACCGGTACGCGCACGCAGGTGGCGTTCAGCTTGATCTTGGGATCGAGGATCTTCTTGGTCTCGACCACCATCTTCCATTCTTCCTTGGTCGAACCATCATCAAGGAAGCTGTCGATGTGCGGGATAACATTGAAGGCGATCTGCTTGGTGAACTTCGACGGCTCCACCGGATCGCCGACGAAGATCGCACGGCTTTGCTGGAACAGCTCGTCCATGCCAGCCTTGCCCGCACCGGAAACCGATTGGTAGGTCGAAACTACCACCCGCTTGATCGTCGCAAAGTCGTGCAGCGGCTTCAGCGCGACCACCAACTGCGCGGTCGAACAGTTGGGATTGGCGATGATGTTGCGCGCGGTGTAGCCATCGATCGCGTCCGGGTTCACTTCCGGAACGACCAGCGGCACGTCCGGGTCCATCCGGTAAAGCGACGAATTATCGATCACGATGCAGCCGGCAGCAGCAGCTTTCGGCGCATATTCTTTGGCTGGGCCAGAACCTGCCGCGAACAGCGCGATGTCCCATCCCGCCCAGTCAAAATGCTCGATATTCTTGCACTTGAGCATCTTGCCGGTGTCACCGAATTCCACCTCGGTGCCCACCGAGCGCGAAGAGGCGACCGCAGCCACCTCGTCGCACGGAAACTCGCGCTCGGCCAAGACCTGCATCATCTCGCGCCCGACATTGCCAGTCGCGCCGACCACTGCCACCCGGTAACCCACTTGGCATTCTCCTATCATTTCGCAGGTGCGAAATAGCGCAGGGTGCGCCCAGCGCAACTGCTATCCTCACCATGAAGACCTATTCGCCGCTGCGATCACTCGGGGGGCGTTACCCCATGGCTCTCGAGAAAGCGCATGATGCTGTTCCACACGTGCGGGCCGATTTTCGGGCCCGACACGCGGTGGGTGTAGCCGGGATAGAGCATCATTTCGAACGGTACGTTGTTTTCCTGAAGCACGGAGACGAGTTCAGACGAATTTTCGAACACAACGTTGTCATCCGCCATGCCGTGGATCAGCAGCAGCGGATCGCTGATTTTGGTGGCTTCGGGAATGGCGCTCGCCTTTTCGTAGGCTTCCGGCACCTCGCGCGGATCACCCATGTAGCGTTCAGTGTAGTGGGTATCGTAAAGCTCCCAGCGGGTCACCGGAGCGCCCGAGATGCCCGCCGCATAGAGGCCGGGATCGGCTTCCAACTGCTTCAGCGTCATGTAGCCGCCATAGGACCAACCATAGATCGCGACCTTGTCCGGATCGACGAAATCAAGGATCTTGAGGAACTCCGCCCCAGCTTTCTGGTCGCGCACCTCGGCACCGCCCATTGCGCGATAGAGCGGCTGTTCGAAATCCACACCGCGATTGGCCGAACCGCGATTGTCGAGCTGGAACCAGATATAGCCCTTGTCGACAATTGCCTGCGCCAGCGTCCCGCCCCAGCCCTTGGTCACGGTTTGCGGCCCCGGACCGCCATAGTGCTGGAAGAACACCGGATAGCGTTTGCCGGGCTCCATTTTGGGCCGGAGCATCATCCAGTGCAGCGGCGTGCCGTCCTCGGCAGCAATTGTGCCATATTCGGGCGTGACATGGCTGGCGAGAAAGGGCGCGTAGGGATGCCTCCCCTCAATCCGGTTCTCCTCGATCCAGGCGACCTGATTGCCGTCCGGTGTGGCGAGATAGGATTGCGAAGGCTGCGTAGAGTTAGAGCGGGTGACGTAAAGCAGCCGCCCGGCCCCATCCATGCTGGCGCTGTTGGTGTAGGCGGGATCGGTGAGGCGTTCCGGCTTCCCCGCCCCGTCGAGCCGGGCGCGGTAGATCTGCTGGGTGAGAACGTCTTCGGTCGCCTGATAGGTGAAGGTACCGCCTGCCTCGTCCACGCCGACCAGCGAAGTGGTGGGCGAGGTGCCGCTGGTGAGTTGGCTCCATTGCCCGGCATCATAAATGTAGAAATGGCCGTAGCCATCGCGCTCGGACCACCACAGCAGGCGGCCGTCCTTGAGGAAACGGTAGTTGTCCGAAAGGTTTACCCAGTAATCGGGCCGTGCAGCCTTCTCGGTGAACCATATAGCGCTCGCGCCCGTGGCTGGATCGATTCTCAGCACATCGGTCTTCGTCTGCGCACGGTCTTGGCGCTGGACATAGATTGCGCTGCCATCGGGTGCCCAGTCGACGCGGGCGACGTATATGTCGATGTTCAGCCCGAGATCGACCTTGACGCTGTTCCCGCCATCCGGGTCCATGACATAGAGTTCAACCACCGCATTATCCGTGCCTGCGGCCGGATAGCGTTGGTCGAACACCTTGGTGCCAGTCGCGCCGATCGCTGCGCGGGTGACGATGCCCACAGAAGCCTCGTCGGTGCGCTGCACGACGATGCGCGCGTCGTCCGGGCTCCACCAGTAGCCTTGCAGCCGAGCCATTTCTTCCTGCGCGACGAATTCCGCCTCGCCCCAGCGGATCGTCTCGGCCTCGTCCTTCGGAGTAATCGGCGCGGCCTCACCGCCAACCGGCCCGACCCACAGTTGCCGGTCGCGCACGAAGCTGACGAAGTTGCTTCTGCTGGAAAGTTTGGGGTTCAGTTCGGTGCCCTCGGTGTCCGTCAGGCGGGCAACCGTGCCATCAAGCTTCGCCAGGAACAGATCGCCATCCAGCGGCACCAGCACGCCGGAACCGTCGCTCGCCCACTGGTAGCTGATAATGCCCTTGAGGCTGCCGACGCGCGCGCGTTCGCGCTGCATCTTTTCGTCCTCGGACAGTTCGCGCCCGCTTCCGAGCGCCTCTGAATCCACCAGCATCCGCCATTCGCGGGTCTCGATGTCAAAGCCCCACAGGTCATAGCGCTCACGATCATCATCGCGGTTGCGCAACAGCGTGAGATAGCTGCCATCGGGCGACAGCTTCACCTGCCGGGGTGCCGGGCCATCCAGGCCGGGGGAGGCGAAGACGCGTTCGAAGCTGAGCGTGGGGGCGGTGTCAGGCATCGCTGCGTCCTCCGCCATCACGGGGACACTGAACAAAACGGCAGCAGCAAAAAAAATCGAACGCATTCAAGGCCCACCTCGTCATTGCGAGCCGCCGATAGGCGGCGCGACAATCCAAGGCCTGACCATGGATTGCTTCGCTGAGGCTCGCAATGACGAATTGATGATTGCCCCAAAGCAAAAGGGCGGCACCTTCCGGCACCGCCCTTGGTAAATGCTGGCTTTGAAAGCCTTACGCCTTGGGCGCGAAGTCGCGGCGCTCGACGATACGTGCGCTCTTGCCGGTGCGGCCACGCAGGTAATAAAGCTTCGCACGACGCACCACGCCGCGGCGAACCACGGTGATGCTTTCGACGATCGGCGAGTAGAGCGGAAAAACGCGCTCGACGCCTTCGCCGAAGCTCATCTTGCGTACGGTAAAGTTGCTGCCCATGCCGCGGTTCGAACGGGCGATCACGACGCCTTCGTAGTTCTGAATACGCTCGCGGTTGCCTTCCTTCACCTTCACGCCGACGCGGACGGTGTCGCCTGCGCGGAATTCGGGGATGTCCTTGCCGGACTTGGCGATTTCTTCGGCTTCAATCTGCTGGATCAGGTTCACTGGTCCGGTTCCTTGTCTTTTCGCCGCGCGCCAGAGGCAGGCTGGACCCGAACGTCCTTGTGACGTTCCCAAAGGTCTGGCCTGCGTAACCGTGTGTCGTTCTCGCTTTGCAGCTTGCGCCACGCCGCGATCTTCGCATGATCCCCCGATCGCAGCACTTCGGGGATCGTGCGCCCTTCCCATTCCTGAGGTCGGGTATAGTGCGGGTATTCGAGGAGGCTTTGTTCAAAGCTCTCCTCATCCCCGCTGGAAGCCGCGCCCATTACGCCGGGAAGCAGCCGAATGCAAGCGTCAAGGATAGTGAGCGCCGCCATCTCTCCGCCCGACAGAACGATGTCGGCTAGGCTGACCTGCTCGATCTCCGGACGCGCCTCGAACAGGCGTTCGTCGAAGCCTTCGAAACGGCCGCACAGGATGATGACGCCGGGGCCGCTGGCGAGTTCGCGGATGCGCTGTTGGGTGATCGGTTTCCCGCGGGGGGTCATGGCGAGGATCGGTCGCACCACCCCTTCCCCGTTCGTGTCGAGCGAAGTCGAGACACCCTGACTAGCCACCGCATCGCTGTCTCTCGACTTCGCTCGAGACGAACGGAGTTCTTCCTGACCCGTCACGCTGTCCAAAGCCCGCGCCAGCACATCACACTTGAGCACCATCCCCGCCCCGCCGCCGGCGGGCGTATCATCGACGGTGCGGTGCTTGTCGGTAGCAAAGTCGCGGATCTGCAACGTCTCGCAGGCCCACTTGCCCTCGGCCATGGCACGGCCCGCCAGCGAAACGCCGAGCGGCCCGGGGAACATCTCCGGATAGAGCGTGAGGATGGTGGCGGCGAAGGTCATTTGCGCCGCAGGAACGCCCAGACGGCTTTCCAGAACTTTGCTTCCAGCACCATCAGCCGGGCGATCAATTCCGGTATCGCGAATTCGCGTTCGAGCGTCTTGGCGTCGGCGCCGCGACGATAGACCGCGCCGATCACCTTCCAGAAAATCCAGCCTTCGAAAGCCAGCACCCCGATCATCGTCACATTGCGCAGGGCCGAAAGCTCGCCGATGATGAACTGGTTTGGCTCAGGAACGATCCAGCGGGACGCGAACAGCCCGATCCCGGCGACCCCCAGGGTTCGAAGCATCCGCGCTTTGGGTGTCAGTTCACTGCGGAAGGCGGCCAAATAGATGGCTGGCATGAACACGCACAGATCAAACAGGGCGACCCACTCACTCCGCGGATAGGCTGTCCAGTCGAGGCTTCGGGCGAATGCCCACTCGATGGCGACCGCCACGGGCAAAGCAATCAGAAAGAACCACTTTTCGCGCGGCTTTTGCAGCTTCAGTTCCATTGGATGCCCTCCTTCGGTTGTGTGTCGATGCGCAAATCAAACCCATCGGGCCGCGCATAGTGCCCATCGGTGTCGAGGTTCGCCAACCCCTCGGCCACCTCGGCCAGATCGAGTTCGGCGAAGAGCGTTTCCTCCCCCTCGCCCGCCTGCGCGATCACGCGGGTATCGGGGGCGGCGATCAGCGAGCCGCCGCGGTTGAGCACCTCGCCGGGGATCGCCTCCAGCAATTCGCGCGCCGCATCATGAGTCCTTGTTGCGCTACCGCCTTCGGCTACTTGAGCGCGGCCAACCCGCTCCAGCCCGTCGAACAAATCGTCCTTCGCCTGCACCAGCCCTGCCGCCAGCACAAAACACCGCCCCTCCATCGCATAGTGCCGCGAGGCAATCGCGTGGCTCTCACGCACCGTAGGCCACGCAGCGATATGCACATCCTCGCCCAGATTATGCATCGCCGCGCGCGCCAAGGGCATCCAGTGTTCCCAGCAGATCAGCGTCCCGACGCGGCCCCATTCGGCCTGATGCACGCCCAGCGTCGAGCCATCGCCTCGCGCCCAGATCAGGCGCTCGCCATGGGTTGGCACCAGTTTGCGGTGATCCAGCACCGGCAGACCGGGGCGAAAGGTCATCTGGTTGTTGACGAGGCTGCGGCGCACCCGCTCATGCGTGCCGATGCTGATGATCGCCCCGCTCGCGTCGGCCAGTTCCTGCAAGGGCAATAACCGTTCGTCATTGGCGACCACCGCCTGTTCGAGCATGATCGCATGCAGCGCGCGCGTGCCGGGATGACCCCACAGAGCCGCGCCGGGCGCTTCGTCGAGCCACAGCGGATAGCCGCCCAGAAAGGTCTCGCCAAAAGCCACCGCCCGCGCGCCGCTATCGATGGCTTCGCGCGCGAGGACCACAGCCTTTTCGATCCCCGCCTGAAAATCGAGCGGGATCGGCGCGGCTTGGACAACAGCGACATTCAGCTTCGTCATGGTCGCCGCTTACGCTGCGAATTCAGCCCCCGCAACCGTCGCAGCCACCATCGCCGCCGTCGCCCCCGTCGCCGCCATCGCTATCACCTTTGCCAGCTCCTACGCCTTTGTGCCGAAGGGCATGGACAGGCTCCCATGGCGTGCCCACCAGTACGCCGGTACCAAACAAAGCCACTGCCATTGCCGCCTCGCTTGCTTGCGGCGCGCGGCGCAATCGCGAAGCGCTTTCGCGCCGACGCCGCACAGCTTCGATCCCGGCGGCGGTGCGCTGATCGAACTTGATCAAGCGGATCAGGGCCAGCACCGCGGTAATCACCAGCAAGACGATAAGAAAGCCTGTCGGCTCGCCAAGGGCAGAGCCTGCCCGCTGACGATAAAGACCGATCATAGCCAGTGTCATGAGAGGCGTGACCGAAAGCCAGCGGAATCGGGTTAATTGTTCGGGGCCCAACATCAGGCCTTCGCGCCGCAGCCGCGCAGCGATCCGGGCCGCGTGGATCGCAAGCGCACTGTGAGCTTCATCGTGGGAAAATGGGGTGCGGGTCGCAAGCAAGGCGCGGCCAGATGGGCTGGCAGGCAATCCCGGCTCGACTACCGAAAACTTGCCATTGCCAGTTTCCGTGAGCCCACCGCGCGTAAAAAGATCGGCGATCACCGAATCGGTATGGCTCGCCCGCCCGCCGACCAGCAGGGCAATGTCTTCAGCATCAGCCGATTCGCCTAGACCACCTTCGCCGCGCAGTTGCGCCGGCACCCACCATGCGGCCAGTGTCGCAACCAGCAAGAGCATGATGTAAAACAGCAGAAAATCGCCGCCCGTCCATGACGAGAACAGCTGCATCACATTATCCTTCCCGCGAGCCAGCCCACCATGAGGAGGGTCAGACCCAGCGCCAGAGCGACCCGGCGTGGAAGAAACATACCATCCGAAAAGTTAACACGCACCCCAACGGATCGGCGACAAGACGCTTATGGGCATCCGGCCAGATCGTCTCTGGCGGCGTGGCGCCGAACCTGGCCTCATAAGCGGCCAGAATTGCAGCATACTGACTGTAAAACCGGTGACGCTTTGTGGTGCGGCCCCTTGTTGGGCCGTGATGCGATGCCATAGGGGATCATCTCGGCCCGCACCTGCATCGACCCGCTATGCGAACACTTGCGGGTCAAACTGCGTCGACTGGTCAAGCCTTCGTGTAGCGAAATGGGCAATGGGCCAAGCCATACCGCTGGATATGCTCATAAGTATGGCAATCACCGCCACCAATTCGGTTCCTGACCGTACCCCGCCATCGAACAGCATTATGGCGAACATCGGCAGGACCAACGTCAATGGACCGCCAAGCGTAGCTGCGACGACTCTGGTTGAACGACGGGTCGCACCAAAGATGAAGTGCGCCAGCAATACAGCACCCAACGTCACCATGACGAGGACCACAACGAAGAGGAAAAGACCGAATAGACCGAAGACCATACCGCTCAGCCTTCGGCGAAAGCAGCTCCGATCACAAGCCGGTGCTCATCCCATTCGATCACCGCAGCAGGGATCATGGGTACCATGAAGGTCTTCGGCCCCTTTAAGGGCACGGGATCCCGTGTGATTTCGATGATGTCGGTCGCACCGAAATTCTCGATTGCCAGCACGGTTCCGACAGCATCACCGGCATCGGTAACGACCGGCAGTCCGAGCAGGTCGGCGTGGTAGAATTCGTCCTCTGCCAGAGGAGGCAGTGCGTCGCGGGTGACGGTCAGCGCGGTGCCACGCAGACGCTCGGCATCCCCGCGCGATGAGCTTTCGGCAAAACGTGCAACCGCCCCACCCTTGCCGTCATCGCGCACCTTGATCAACGTTAGCGCGCCATCGTTGAAGCTTTTGTGGCAGGACAGCGCGGCTACGCTGTCGCCAAACAACTTCAGGCGCACCTCGCCCGCCACCCCGTGTGCGCCGACAATAGCGGCAAGGGTGACGGGCTTGGTCACTGCGGCAATCAGCCTGCAGTCTTTTCGTCAGTTGCAGCTTCGTCGGCAGCCGCAGCTTCTTCAGCAGCGGGCGCTTCTTCGGCAGCAGGTTCTTCAGCAGCCGGCGCTTCTTCGGCAGGTTCTGCTTCAGGAGCGGGAGCGGCAGCGGCGGCTTTGGCTTCTTCTTCAGCCGCGCGGGCGGCTTCTTCGGCTTCGGCAATCTTGGCCGCACGCTCTTCAGCGCGATCCTTGGCCTTTTCGCCGGGCTCGCCCTTCTTCGGGTTCGAGCGAGCGGCGCGTTCCACGATACCAGCAGCGTCGAGGAAACGTGCAACACGGTCTGTCGGTTGCGCGCCAACACCCAGCCAGTAACGGGCCCGGTCTTCGATCAGCTTGACACGCTCGCCGCTGTCCTTGGCGAGCAGCGGGTTATAGGTGCCGATCTGCTCGAGATACTTGCCGTCACGGGGAGAGCGGCTGTTGGCGACGACGATGCGGTAATAGGGACGCTTCTTGGCACCGCCGCGCGAAAGCCGGATGGAAATGGACATGGAATGCTACCTTTCGATTGAAATTGATTTGAATTGTTGAATTGAAAAAATTGAAATGAAACTACTTCTTGGTGCGCGGTGGACCGCCAAGGCCGGGCAGTCCGCCCATCCCGCCACCCATGCCGCCAGGCCCGCCGAGGCCAGGAAGGCCGCCTGCGCCGCCTCCCATGCCAGGCATCCCGCCCATCGGGCCGGCGCCGCCGCCGCCGAACATTGCTGCCAGCCCCTTAAGGCCGCCCATCTTCTTGATCTGCTTCATGGCGCGGGCCATTTCCTGATGCATCTTCAGAAGCTTGTTGACCGTCTGCACATCGGTGCCGCTGCCTGCCGCCACACGCTTCTTGCGCTTTGCATTCATGAGATCCGGGTTCGCGCGTTCCTTTGGCGTCATCGATCCGATGATCGCTTCCATGTGGATCAACACCTTGTCGTCCATTCCGGAATTGGCCATCGCTGCCTTGGCCTTCTTCATGCCCGGCATCATGCCCGCCAGCATCCCCAGCCCGCCCATGCTGCGCATTTGGCGCAGTTGCATGGCAAGATCATTGAGGTCGAACTTGCCCTTCTCGATATTGCGGGCAAGCTTTTCGGCGTCTTCTTCCTTGATCGTCGCTGCGGCGCGTTCAACCAGACTGACAACATCGCCCATGCCGAGGATGCGGTCGGCGACGCTGCCGGGGCGGAAGGGCTCGATCGCGTCGAGCTTTTCGCCAGTGCCGGCAAACTTGATGGGCTTGCCCGTCACAGCACGCATCGAAAGCGCCGCACCGCCGCGCGCATCGCCATCCATGCGGGTCAGCACCACGCCGGTCAGGGGCACTTCACTGCTGAAGTTCTGGGCTACGTTGACCGCGTCCTGACCTGTCAGAGAGTCGACGACCAACAGCACTTCATTCGGTGCCGAAACGCTGGCAACAGCCTTCATCTCGGCCATCAGCGCATCGTCGACATGCAGGCGGCCTGCGGTGTCCAGCAGGAGCACGTCGTAGTTTTGCAAGCGCGCCGCTTCCATCGCGCGTCGCGCAATATCGACGGGCTGCTGGCCGGCAACGATTGGCAGTGTCGCGATATCGACCTGCGTCCCGAGAACCGCCAACTGCTCCTGTGCCGCCGGACGGTTCACGTCGAGCGAGGCCATCAGTGCCTTCTTGCCGTGGCGTTCGCGGATCAGCTTAGCGAGTTTCGCAGTAGTGGTGGTTTTGCCCGAGCCCTGAAGGCCGACCATCATGATCACGACTGGCGGGCGGGCGTCGAGGTTAAGCCCCTCGGTCTCCATCCCTCCCAGCGTTGCCACCAGCTCGTCATGGACGATCTTGATGACCTGCTGGCCGGGCGTGACCGACTTCAGGACATCTTGTCCCACAGCCTTTTCGGTAACAGCATCAATGAAGCGGCGAGCGACCGGCAAGGCGACATCGGCTTCGAGCAGCGCGATCCGCACTTCGCGCATCGCATCGCGCACGTCCTGTTCGCGCAGCGCGCCGCGGCCCTTGAGCTTGTCAAAGACCCCGCCAAGACGGTCGGACAGCGTGTCGAACATCGCCAACTTCTCCTCGCCGACGCCGGAGCGTCCGCATCATGCGAAAAACGCCGGCGGACGAAACCTCGTCAGCCAGCGTTGCGAAAAGTCCCCTCCGGGGAAGCATTTTCGACTTTGATCAAGATGATTGGTGGAGCCTAGCGGGATCGAACCGCTGACCTCAACACTGCCAGTGTTGCGCTCTCCCAGCTGAGCTAAGGCCCCGAACCAGTCATCGTGCAAGCAGAACTAAAAGCGCCCTGCCTGCGGGAGGCGGCCATTAGAAGGGCCGCCATCCCATTGCAAGTGCAAAATCAGGATTCGTCGTCGTCGTCGTCGCCAGTGGTGGCAACGCCAAGATCGTCATCGCCACCAAGATCAACGTCGTTGTCTGGCGAATCGCCGTCTTCGTCGATGTCCTCGATGTCTTCCAGATCATCATCGTCACCGCCCAGATCGGAATCGGCTTCGACGTCCTTCTTCTTTTCTTCCTCGAACGGAATCGGCTGCTTGGACTTCAGCACTGGTTCGGGCGTCCACGTCTCGCCGCACTCGATGCAGGCGACCGGGTCTTCCTTGCCCAGATCGTAAAAACGTTCCCCGCACTTGGGGCAGGTACGCTTGGTACCCCATTCAGGCTTCGCCATTATCATTCCTCAAATCGGGCCGACCCTTGAAAAGCGGGCAGGCCAATTGGCTGCAAATTCGCGGGTGGATTGATTACAAAACTGGGTTCTGGCAATCCCATTATCAAGGGCACAGCCGGAGATCGCGGCGCGCCTTGCCAGAAGCGCAGGGCGCTGTCAAAGACCGCGACCTTATGACCAGCCACACCTTTGCCCCGCAAGGCCCGCTCACCGGCACGATCAGCGTCCCGGGCGACAAGTCGATCAGCCACCGCGCGCTGATGTTTGCCGGCCTTGCCGTGGGACAAAGCCGAATCACCGGCTTGCTCGAAGGCGAGGACGTGCTGGCGACAGCAGCTGCCATGCGCGCTTTCGGAGCGCAGATCGAGCGCGGCGCCGATGGCATCTGGACGGTATGCGGAGCGGGCTTAGGCAGCCTGCTGGAACCCAAACTGGCACTGGATATGGGCAATTCGGGCACCTCGACGCGCCTTTTGATGGGCCTTGTCGCCAGCCATGGTATCACTGTCACCTTTACCGGCGATGCCAGCTTGTCCGGGCGTCCGATGAGGCGCGTGATTGACCCGCTTGCGCAGATGGGCGCAAGCTTTGAAGCCAGCGCGGGCGGCACTCTGCCTATCATGTTGCGCGGAATTGCGCCCGCCGTGCCGATTACATACCGTCTGCCGGTGGCAAGTGCGCAGGTCAAAAGCGCGGTTTTGCTGGCGGGCCTCAACACTCCCGGAATCACTCGCGTAATCGAGCCGGTGGCGACGCGCGACCATACCGAGCGGATGCTGGCCGGATTTGGCGCGACGATAGAAGTGGGCAACGAAAACGGCGAGACGGTCATCAGCATCCACGGTGATGCCGACCTGAAGCCGATGGATGTGACCGTGCCCGCCGATCCCTCATCCGCCGCGTTCTTCATGGTGGCCGCAACCATTGTGCCGGGCAGCGATCTCATCATCCGTAATGTTGGCCTCAACCCGACGCGCGCCGGACTGCTCCACGTACTGCGCCAAATGGGGGCTGATATCGGGGAGCTTAACCCACGCGAGGTCGGCGGCGAGCCGGTTGCCGATCTGCGCGTGCGCCACGCGCAGCTAACGGGAATCGACGTTGACCCGTCCCTCGCTCCGGCGATGATCGACGAGTTTCCCGTGCTGTTTGTTGCCGCCGCCCTTGCTTCCGGCACTACCCGCACCACCGGTCTTGATGAGCTGCGCGTCAAGGAAAGCGACCGGCTTGCCGCAATGGCCACGGCGCTGACGCTGGCAGGTGTGCGGGTCGATGAGTACGATGACGGCCTGACCATCCACGGAAGAAGCGGAGAACCGCTGCCTGGCACTCCTGAAGGCGCAAGTGTCGCGACCCGCCTCGACCACCGTATCGCAATGAGCATGGCGGTGGCCGGCCTCGCCAGCATCAACGGCGTTTGCGTCGACGATACCTCGCCAATTAATACCAGCTTTCCGACCTTCATGGGCCTGTTGGATGAGGCAGCCGCGTGAACACGCCGCTCGATTGGCCCAGCATCATCGGTCTGTGCGGCACCGCCTGCATCATCGGCGCCTATGCCTATCTGACGCTGGCAAGGGCGACCAACCCGTTCCTTCTGCACGGCACCAATCTGGCAGGCGCGGCACTGCTGACTGTTTCGCTGGTTTATCATACCAACTGGGCAAGCCTTGTGCTTGAATTCTTCTGGGCCGCGATTGCGATTATCGGTCTGTTGCGAGCGTGGCGTGGTCGCACCCTATCCGAAGAGATTACGCAATGATCATCGCCGTCGACGGCCCCACCGCTTCGGGGAAAGGCACCATCGCCAAGGCGCTCGCCGCCCATTTCGGTTTGCCGCATCTCGATACCGGGCTGCTCTACCGTGCAGTTGGGCGGCAGGTACAGTTGAACGGCGGCGACCCCGACCATGCAGAACAGGCGCTGGCTGCCTGCGATTTTCCCGTCGACTTGCTGGACGATGACACCCTGCGGTCTGAAGAAGTCGGCGGCTTTGCGAGCCGGGTTTCTGTGCATCCGGGCGTGCGCGGCGCGCTTTACGAACGCCAGCGCGCCTTTGCATTGCAGGACGGCGGCGCAGTGCTCGACGGACGCGATATCGGCACGGTGATCGCGCCCGAAGCGCCGGTTAAGCTGTTCATCACGGCCAGCGTGGCTGAACGCGCTCGCCGCCGCTGGCTCGAGATGACAGGGCGCGGGATCGTGGTGCCTCTCGCCGCAATCGAGCATGACATCGCGGCCCGCGACGCACGCGACATGGGCCGCAAGGATGCCCCGCTGACCGCCGCTGCCGATGCTCTGGTGCTCGACACCACCCACTTCGACCGTGATCAGGCAATAGAGGCAGCCATTGAAGCCGTGCAGGCGCGGATCGGCTGACCGTCTATTTCCTTGCATTTTGGGCCGCCCTCGCCTAGGCGCGCGGCCGTTCAGGCAATCCTTGGTGATTGAAGAACCTCCGCGCAATCGCATCCGGCGGCGCGGAGAAGTCGGCCTCTTGCCCTGCCAGCCCGCGCAATGGTGCACGGGAAGCAGTTTAAGACCCCGGAAAAACCGGTGGCCGGTAGCACAACGAACACAGGACTAAACTAGCCTATGGCAACCCAGATGCCCACGCGCGCCGATTTCGAGGCGATGCTTAACGAACAACTCGGCGGTGCCGGCGAAGATGGCTTTGAAGGCCGCGTCGTCAAGGGAACCGTCACTGCGATCGAAAACGGCTTTGCCGTGATCGACGTCGGCCTCAAGAGCGAAGGCCGCATCTCCCTCAAGGAATTTTCGCGTGGCGAAGACGACCACGGCCTGACCGTCGGCGGCGAAGTCGAAGTCTTCGTTGACCGCGTCGAGAACGCCGACGGCGAAGCCATGCTGTCGCGTGATCGTGCCCGCCGCGAAGCTGCCTGGGACAAGCTGGAAAGCGAATTTGGCGAAGGCAAGCGCGTCGAAGGCCGCATCTTCGGCCGCGTCAAGGGCGGCTTCACTGTCGACCTCGATGGCGCCGTGGCCTTCCTGCCCGGCTCGCAGGTCGACATCCGCCCGGTGCGTGATGTTACCCCGCTGATGGACATTCCGCAGCCCTTCCAGATCCTCAAGATGGATCGCCGCCGCGGCAACATCGTGGTTTCGCGTCGCGCCGTGCTCGAAGAAACCCGCGCCGAACAGCGCAGCGAGTTGATCAACGATCTGGTCGAAGGCCAGGTGATCGACGGTGTGGTGAAGAACATCACCGATTACGGTGCGTTCGTTGATCTCGGCGGTATTGACGGCCTGCTGCATGTCACCGACATGAGCTACAAGCGCGTCAACCACCCAAGCGAAGTCATCAATATCGGTGACACCGTGACGGTTCAGATCGTCCGCATCAATGCTGACACGCAGCGTATCAGCCTTGGCATGAAGCAGCTGGAAAGCGATCCTTGGGATGGCGTTGCAGCCAAGTATCCGGTCGGCGCGAAGCTTTCGGGCCAGGTGACCAACATCACCGAATACGGCGCCTTTGTCGAACTCGAAGCCGGCATCGAAGGCCTTGTCCACGTTTCGGAAATGAGCTGGACCAAGAAGAACGTCCATCCAGGCAAGATCGTCTCGACCTCGCAGGAAGTCGAAGTGATGGTGCTGGAAGTCGACAGCGAAAAGCGCCGCATCAGCCTCGGTCTCAAGCAGGCCCAGCGCAATCCGTGGGACGAGTTCGCCGAGAAGCATCCGGTTGGCAGCGAAGTCGAAGGCGAAGTCAAGAACGCCACCGAATTCGGCCTGTTCATCGGTCTCGATGGCGACGTCGACGGCATGGTGCACATGTCGGATATCGCCTGGGGCATCTCCGGCGAGGACGCACTGGCACTTCACCGCAAGGGCGAAATGGTCAAGGCAATCGTGCTTGATGTCGATGTCGACAAGGAGCGCATCAGCCTCGGCATGAAGCAGCTTGAAAAGGGCGCACCTTCGGCTGAAGGCGCAACCAGCGGCGGTTCGCTGCGCAAGAACCAGACTGTCACCGTCACCGTGCTCGAAGTGCGTGATGGCGGCCTCGAAGTGCAGGTTGGCGAAGACGGTGCAACCGGCTTCATCAAGCGCGCCGATCTTGGCCGTGATCGCGACGAACAGCGCCCCGACCGCTTCCAGGTTGGCAGCAAGATCGATGCGATGGTCATCGGTTTTGACCGCTCCAAGAAGCCTAACTTCTCGATCAAGGCGCGTCAGATCGCCGAAGAAAAGGAAGCTGTGGCACAGTTCGGATCGTCGGATTCGGGCGCTTCGCTTGGCGACATCCTGGGCGCCGCGCTCAAGAAGGGTCAGGATTGATCCTGATACGGCTCCCCCCCCCC
>NZ_LJHV01000029.1 GCF_001296025.1 Porphyrobacter sp. AAP60
ATCCAGCGGGTGACGCGTTGTGCAGCAGGCCATGTCGGCGAGCGGATTTTATGACCGGAATGGGGTCGATTCCAGAATGGCAGGAATTTTTCTCTAAGGGGGCAAAGCCGCCGTGCAGCTTTCAGGATCGCACAGCAGCCCCGCTCATGACCGAGAATGGGTGGTTTGCTGCCGGTTTGATCAAGCGTCGATCCTGCTTGATGGTTGCCGGATTAAGTTCTCCAGTGCATTGGAAATGCTTGCATAGGAGGTTGCCTGATGCGCCGGTCAACGAAGCTGGTTGTTGCGCTCGTCGTCTTCGTTGCTGCTGGCTGGGCTCTGGCCCTTCAGGCGGAGGAACAGCCGGTCGCTACGGGTGAACTGGACATCCGAGAGACCGCGGGCAGGGACGCGCAGGGTTCTTTCTATCTACGTTACTCTTTCCCAGAAGCCATCGGAGAGGGCGACACGATCTACTTGCCGGACCGCTGGGGCGAAGCCGATGGGCTCAGCGCATTGATCGCCTTAGATCAACGGCTTTCGTCGTCTTGGCGACGAATCTCGAATGAGCAGCTAAGAGCATTAAAAGCAACTCAGCGACTAAATTATATTATAGCACCCTCACCACTTTCGAAAGCTTCCGACTTCCGCGTTCCCGTTAGCGGAAAAAAATGGTCATTTGCGTTCGGTCCTGCGATTATTTTGCCGCAAGCGCCTGTAGGTCGCTATAAGGTCGTTGCTGATCCAGCGCTATTTTCAAACATCCTTCCAAGACGCTCGATCCTGATTGCGAATAATCAACTGTCTGACTCTTTCTTTTTGATCGGGGAAGGTCTTCACTATGAAGATACACGCCTGCCAAGCGGTCAGTTGGTTCGGACAGCATGGGCAACTGGCCTAACGCCAGCGCAGGTTTCCTCGTTCAAGATCATTGGCGAAGCGATCCAAGATATTATAGCTGTGACGGGAACATGGCCGGATGTTTACTCAGTTGCACTAGTTCCATTCATTCGGCCTGATCTCGCGTCAGCATTCCAAGGCACCGCCGTGAGGGACGGTATGGCAATAATGCTTTCTGGAGATAGCAAGCTAACGGACCATCGCCTAGCACTATACCATGAGGTCGCTCATCAAATCACTGGCTACGAGCTAGGCACGTTAGGAAGCAACGGCGTTTCTGAAGCAAATTACTGGTTCTACGAGGGCATAACCGATGCCATCGCTAGAATCGTTCTTTTCGAGAGGGGACGGATATCTGAGGGCGATTATCGCGAGGGTTGGACTAAAGTTCTGCAGTCGTTCGACGAGGCAAATGAAGAATTTGCAATTAATTCAGGTTCTGAACCCGGCGAACGAGGCGTAGTTCCGGCTTACTACCAGTATTGGCGTGGGGCACTAATCGGTCTGGATCTTCATTTTCGTATACAACAAACTCGGCAGCAAAAGGATGGCCTTCTTTTTGCAATTAGGCGAGCCGCCGAGATAAATCCCTCAAGATCACCGATAGAAAAATTTTATGAAGCGCTCGATGAGATCGATCCCTCGTTGAGGCTTACGGTAGACGGTGATTTGGCAGACGTTCGCCAATTGAACATCGTTGGTAATCCCGCCTTTTCCGGCTGTTTGAAGATCAACACTACTACCCAGCCTAAATATGAGCTGGGCTTTGAATTTAGCACACAATCTGACGGAACATTCCGCATCGAGAAGGTGTCCGACGGATCGGCTGCTAACAGGATGGGGCTACGTAAGGGGATGGTCGTCACCAAGATCTTGCAATCTTCAGGGGGGAACCCCAACAAACAGACGATTTTCGAGATCTCGAATGCTGGCAGGCCCACTGTCTTACAGTTCTATCCTCGCACGGAGAAGCAGTATGTTTCCCGCTATTTCGATTCATGTAGGGCGATATAGATATACAGGGGCGGGGTGCAGTCTTTTGGCAATTGTCGGCCTGTTCCCGCACCGGACTCTAGCATCCCCATCCATTCAAGTGCGTGCAATCGCGTGGGAGCTGAACCGCGCGATTGCCAGCAGGGCCAGAGGCAACGGGAAGTCGCACAAACAATTCGGAGATATGGTCGCCACGATCAGGCAGCGCTGGTCGGAAACATTTTTGCCAAAGGAAATTCGTCCAGAAAGGGGTCGGAACCTGAAGGGCAGAAATTTTTCAGGACGGAGGCGAAGCCGCCATGCCGGCTTCGGGATTGCGCATTTGCTCCGCTCACAGCCGTAGATGGGTGGAAAGGCGATTGGCCGCAATATCTACCCGATATGACCGCTGCGCACACACCTTCATGTCCGCCATCTGCATCGCCGCAACCGTCATCTTCTGGCTACCACAATGAGTCCTGAGCCTAGCAGAAGCGATGAGGGGTTATAGGCCTGCATGCGTATAACCTCTTGCAGGAGGAAGACGATGGATCTCGAAAACATTCTCTCGCGGCTGGTTGCTTTATCCGTGCCAGATTTGTCCGCAATCGACGGCGCTACCTTGGCCACGCAGGCGCGTGTTGAGGCACTCCAGTCGCGCAGGGCACTTGGGGCAGCGATGGTCGCCGCGCTTGGCATTGGAGTGGCCGGCGGGATGCAGATTCCTGCTCAGGCGGAAACGTCGCTGATTGCCTTTGGCCCGGCACCTTCGCTGACGCCTCTGATAGCGCTGGGCAAGCAATGACTTTACGCCGCCTATTGATCGCTGCCGTGTCGGTGGTCGCACTCGCGCTGGTGGGCGTGTGGATCGGACGCATAATGCAGCCTGCACCGCATCATGGCGGGGCAGAGTTGCATGCGCTGATGCATGATGGACTTGACCTTGATCCGGCGCAGGAACGGTCACTCGGCTTGCTGGAACGTGATTTCGCCGCCAAGCGCGAGGCCTTGGAAGCGCGTTTGAAAGCTGACAACTCCCGGCTTGCGGATGCTATTGCCGCTGAACACCAGTATGGTCCACGTGTGTCCGCAGCGGTTGATGCGTCCCACGTGGCGATGGGCGAACTGCAAAAGGCGACGCTGGAGCACGTCTTTGCGATGCGCGCGATCTTGCGCCCTGATCAGCAGGCCAAGTTCGATGCGGCAGTCGCTAAGAGCCTTGCGCAACCGGGCAAGTGAACAGCGATAATCCAGACGCGGCGCTGGTGCGCGGGGTGCTGGCCGCTGATGCGCAAGCGGCACGCGCGCTGGTGGAGCGGCACCGGGAGGCGGTCTACCGCCTCGCCCGCAGCGCGACGGGCGACCCAGAGGAAGCATTCGACATCACGCAAGAGGCCTTTGTCGCTGCCTTCGGCGCGTTGTCGCGCTACGATCCGGCGCGACCTTTCTGCGGGTGGATCGCGGCCATCGCGCTCAACAAGTGCCGCGACTGGGCACGGCGGCGCGCGGTGCGGCGATTTCTCGGCCTGCCGATGGCCGACAATGCGGCGGATTGGATCGCCGATGACGCTCCCTCGCCCGAGACGCATGCGGCAAGCCGGCAGGAACTTGTCGTCACCGCCCGCGCCCTTGCAGACCTGCCGTCTTCATTGAAAGACGTGCTGATCCTGCGCACGATCGAAGGTATGAGCCAGCAGGAAACCGCCGAAGCCCTTGGAATCAGCGCCAAGGCGGTAGAGACCCGGCTGTATCGCGCACGGCAGAAATTGTTGGAGATGGTGAGGGGTGAGCCGCGCTCCCGCGTATAAGAGACATGACCGCACCGCTTGTCACCCGTCGTCGCCTGCTTGCCGGAGCCGGTGCCGCTTCCGCTTTTGCCGCGTTGCCCGCTTGGGCGCAGGGCGATTCGATGCACAAGATACGCGGCGGCGCACCGATCCGCGTTGGCTTTGACGAGGTGTCGGGCGCGGTGATCGATCTTGCCGTGGGGCACGGCCCGCGCGTGGTTCAGGGTCGCAAAGGGCACGGCGTTGCGGTCAACGGGAGTGTGCCCGGCCCCCTGGTGAAAATGAAGGAAGGCACCAATGTCCGCCTCAATGTCACCAATCATCTTGACGAAGATACCTCAATCCACTGGCATGGGCTGCTCGTGCCGTTCCACATGGACGGTGTGCCGGGGATTAGCTTTCCCGGGATTAAGCCGGGACAGACCTTCACCTATGAATTCCCGGTCAGACAGGCGGGCACCCATTGGTATCACAGTCATTCGGGCTTGCAGGAACAGCAAGGGCATTACGGCCCGCTGATCATTGATCCGGCTGGCGATGAGCCGGCAGAATATGACCGCGACTTCATCCTGCTCCTGAGCGAGTTCACTCCGCTGCACCCGCACAAGGTCATGGACCGGCTGCGCAAAGGCGAAGGCTATTTCAACTACCAGCAGACCAGCTGGGCGGATGACTACCCGCTGACCGCTGAGGACCGGCGGATGTGGGCGCACATGCGCATGCCGGCGACCGATATCGCAGATGTGACAGGATCCACCTACACCTACCTAGCCAACGGGCGCGGGCCGAAGGAGGGGCTGGAATACCTGTTCAATCCGGGCGAACGCGTCCGCCTGCGTGTCATCAACGGCTCGGCCATGACCTTCTTCAACCTGCGCATCCCCGGCCTGCCGATGACGGTGATTGCCGCCGATGGCCAGAACGTGAAGCCGGTCGAAGTCGACGAATTCCAGATCGGCACAGCGGAAACCTACGATGTTATCATCGAGCCCCGCTCCGAGGCCTATACGATCGTCGCGGAAAGCATGGATCGTTCCGGAATGGCGCTCGCTACCCTAGCCAGCCGCCCCGGTGCGCGCGCCTCTATCCCGCCACCAAGGAAGCCACCGTTGCTCGACATGGGCGACATGGGGATGAACCACGGCGATATGGGTGGCAGTCACAGCATGGACGGCATGAAGATGCGTGACACGCTACTGCTGCCCCCCGATGTAAAGATCGGGCCCGGGATCGACATGGTTTCCATGGCGCCGGTAGACAAGCTCGGCGACCCCGGCCTGGGCCTGCGCGATGTGGATCACCGCGTTCTGAATTACCGGATGCTGTCGGCGCTTGAGCCCAACCGCGACACCCGCCGCCCGTCGCGTCTGCTCGAACTGCACCTGACCGGCAATATGGAACGCTACATGTGGTCGTTCGACGGCCAGATGTATTCCGCCGTCAGCGACGTGCCGATCCGCTTTGCATGGGACGAGCGGGTGCGGGTCAAACTCGTCAACAACACCATGATGGCGCACCCGATACATCTGCACGGGATGTTCTTCGAGCTGGTCAACGGCGAGGATGCCGCGCACCAGCCGCGCAAGAACGTCGTGATCGTCCAGCCCGGCGCAAGCGCACAGTTCGATCTGACCGCCAACGAGCCGGGCGACTGGGCGTTTCACTGCCATCTGCTGTATCACATGCACGGCGGGATGATGCAGACCGTGACCGTCATGGGGCCGGAGTAGGCCTCGTGAAGACCGCTCTGTCACTCGTCGCCCTGCTGGCGGCAGCGCCGCTCGCAGCGCAAGACCTGCACGCCGGTCATGACATGGACGGCATGGGTGAACCGGAGCAGCCAGCCTCTCCTGGCCCGGCGATGGAGATGCCCCCGCCGCCAGCCGCAGGCAGCGGACCCACGCGCGCAGCCGATGCCATCTGGGGCGCGGATGCCATGCAGGCCTCGCGCGAGGATCTGCGCCGCACCCACGGCGATTTCCCCGTGTTCTGGTTTCAGGGCGACCGGCTGGAAGCGCAGGTGCGCGAGGGTGAAGACGTCTATCTGTGGGACATTCAGGGCTATTACGGCGGCCCGACCGAACGGCTGTGGTTCAAGTCCGAAGGCGAAGGCACATTCGGCGAAAATCCCGAAGATGCCGAGGTGCAGGCACTTTATGCCAAGGCCTTCGCGCCCTTCTGGGACGTGCAGGCGGGCGTCCGGCACGACATCGGCGGGCCGGACACCACCCATGCGGTGCTCGGCGTGCAGGGCCTTGCGCCCTATCTGTTCGAGATCGACACCGCGCTGTTCCTGTCGCATCGCGGCGATCTTACGGCACGCCTTGAAGCCGAGATCGACCAGCGCATCACCCAGCGCCTGATCCTGCAGCCACGCATCGAGGTGAACCTTTCAGCGCAGACCATTCCCGAATTGGGCATCGGCGCCGGGCTTGACCAGATCGAGGCCGGCGCGCGGCTGCGTTACGAAATCCGCCGTGAATTCGCGCCCTATATCGGCATCGAGCAGTCATGGCGCACCGGGCGCAGCGCGACACTGGCCCGCGCTCGCGGCGAAGACCCGTCTGTCACCAGCTTTGTCGCCGGTATCCGTTTTTGGTTCTGATCACATCGAAGGACACATCACCCATGCGCATTCTTGCTTTTCTCGCTGGCATTGCCCTCTCGTCACTCGCTCCCACGGCTCTGTTGGCCCATGTCGAACTGACAGCGTCTACTCCGGCTGCAGGCACTGAAACGAAGGCCCCCAAGGAGATCACCCTGACCTTCAGCAAAGCCGTGGACCCGTCCAGCGCCGCTGTCAGTATCGTCATGACGGCTATGCCCGGTATGGCGAACCACGGTGAAATGGTGATCCGCAACTTCACCGCTAACTGGTCGGACGAGGGCAAGACCATGACCCTTGCGCTCAAGAAGCCACTGCCCACTGGCACCTACGAAGTCCGCTGGCAGGCCGCTGCTGCCGACGGCCATGGAATGAGCGGCACCGTCGTCTTCGACGTGAGGTAAGCGCCGCTGAACGAATGTGGAAGCGGCCAGCTGGAGGCTGGACCAGCGATATAAGTGGTATGGTTTCACCCCCCGTTCGCGCCCGCGGATCAGCGCCCTCCCCTGCCCGTATTCGGCCCTTGCAGCGGGATTCGTCGCGTGTCACCGCTGGTGCAAACGCCCCTACCGGCGTGTTCCAACCCGCGGTTTTCTGCGTTTTGCGGGTGAACGGAAAAGTGGACTCGCATCCTATCCTCTGAACCACGGCAAAGAGCGATGCCGTCGATCGTCACAACCTTCCCGCGCCTCTGAAAAAAGCGAGAAAGGTGCTCTACTCCCACGTCTGAAAAGGATAGCCCGTGCTCCGGCCGTCAGCGGGTTCCTTAGTAATCGCCTAACACACCCTACGCCTCAGGCCTGCTTGAGCGGCTTGGACGCCCTTGCCTTTCGCGGTGCACGCAAGCGGGCGGGAAGTAGCGTTACCGGGAAAGGATCGAGGTGGTCGGTAACGTTGGGGATCGCCTTGGCAGCCTTCCGCAGCAATGCCATATGCGCTTTCGAATAACGCCCCTCGGTTTCGCTCGACAGTTTGTGGCCAGCGAAGTCCGCTCTCAATTCAGGCATCACTTCGGCGCCCTTCATTGCGTTGATCACGGTGTGCCTGAAGGATTGCGTAGCCTGGCCCGATTTCAGGAACGGCAAAGCTCGCGCAATCTTTGTCCAGATCGTATTGTAGTAGGCATCTCCCAAGGCGCCCTTCCCGCTCTCTGGCATAAGTTCAGGGAACAGCATGGTTTCGCCTGCGTTGCGCAATGCTGTGACGTAATCCGGGAGACCTAGACGCATGAGTTCGCTCGCGAAAGGCAATCTGCGGGCCGAGGTGATCGTCTTGAGGCGCCGGATTTCTGTGGGCCTGACGTTGAACTGCCAATGGCCCTCGACCACCTCGATATCATCCAGCATGAGCCCGCAGATTTCCTCGCGCCGCATGCCGGTATACCAGCCGATCAGGGGAACAAAATACCACGCGCTGTGGACGATGAGGTCACCGGGCTGCATCCGGCGGGTCAGGGATTTGGATCCCGTCCAGGGCGGAAGGCTGAACAGCATCCGGCCCTGATCTTCGGTGTAAGCGTCGCGCTGGTCGCGGGCGTTGCGATCGTCGTTTTCGATGAATGCGCTGTAGTCGAGTGGGCTCAGGGGATGGTGCTTTTCGAACCAGGTGGTGAGCTGGCGCAGGAAGCCCCAATGGCGGTTGGTCGTGCTGAGGCCGAGCCCAAGCTGATCCCTTGTCAGCGCGCCGGTAGGCATCTCGACAGTCCCGCCTTGAGCCTTACGCTTCGCAGCCTTGCCAATGGCCGCCTCACCCTTCCTGACACGTTCCGCAGTTTCCTCCACGATCTGCCAGATCGTCATTTCGCGGTGCTTGGGCGATTTGCGGAACGAGGGGCCATGCAGCGCCTCGAAGCAGTTGTTGAGCTGGACGAGATGATCATGGGTGACGGAGACCAGGGGCTGGCCGTCCATAATTTGCTCGAGCAAGAGCGCAGGAAGCCTGAACTGCTCCCGGGTCTTGTTCGTCCAGGGTTCCCCGCTCTTCCGGCGGGACTTGCCATCCTTCCCGCCGGTGCGCGGGTTATGCTCGAAGAATTTCTCCACCGCTTCGGTTGGCCTCAATATCGACCATGGCCCCGCGACGATAGGTGCAGCAGGCGGTTGCGGAGGGTTCGGTGCCGCCGCGTATGAATGGGGATGCGCCGGCTGCTCGTAGCCCGCCACAGGAACCGGTGCGTAGGCGGCACCGGGATTGCTCAAAACCTTCCTGAACTCCCGGATCGCCTCGATGCGCGCCTGATTGACGACCTTACGGGCCATCACCTCGCGCAAGGCCGACTGTTCCACGCCGATCTCGGCAAGGCGAGCGATGGCGGCTTCCTCGGCGCCGTCCTGCGTGATCGAGGCAGCGAGATCCGACCACGCCATGACCACGATCGGCTCATCATCGGCATCGGGATCGACACGGGCGACGAGGAAATCCTCGACCCTGCCCTTGGTGGCTCCGTCCATTGCTGCCAGCTCGCTTGCGCCGAGCCGGAGCGAGAGCGCCTGGTCGATGTCCTCATGGTCCTGCGGCGGGAGGATATGGAGCTGGGCATGCATCACCTCGAGCCGATCGCGCTCGACCAGCATCTGGCGGCGGAAGATCTCCGCGCGCTGTGCGGCGGTCAGTCCGTCGGTCGCAATCTTGGCGGTCATGTTCATCGCGAGCCGTTCACAGATCAGGGTCATGGCCGGGGCGAGCAAAGCTGCCCGCTTCCGGCTCGTGGTCTTGAGCGAGAAGCGTAACCGAAAAGGCTTATCAGGGCCTAAACGTATGGATCTGCGGAAGTAATAGGTTCCCTGCTTGCGGGTAACGTTTTGAATGCGGCACATGGCCGTGGTCTCCTACCGTGGCACCCTGCCGTGGCACCCTGTCGTGGTGCTTTGGCCGGATTTGGTTGCAAGAAACTCGTATTTTCAGGTATTTGGATCATTCCTGGCTGGGGATCCTTCCGCCCCAGCCACGAATATCTTCAGATCCAAACAACATGACAGACATGGGGTTCTCTTCGAACGAGAACCTTTTGACGCCCTGTCTTGGCTGCGCTTCGGGCGCTGCGATGTCGGTATGCTCGACATTGCCGGATGCTTCGATCAAGGTCTGTCCGATGAAATCCTTGTCGCACACCCAGCCACGTCCTTGGCGCCTTCTGCCATGGCTGGCCGTTGCGCTGGGCGGGGTCGCTGCACCGGGTGTGGCCTTGCTGATGCTGGCGGATAAGGCTGCCCCTGCGCCGCTGGCATCGGTCGGCGGCCCGATTGTGGCTATCGGACTGATGGGGGCAGGGATGATCGCGGCGGCGGCTGCCGGACGGCTGTGGTTTGGCGTGCTGCTCGCTCTGCTGACCGGCGCTGGCCTCACCGTGAGTGCGATAGCGCTGGGCATGCCGGGCCCACCTGCCCTTCTTTCGACCGCACTTGCCGCAATCATCGCAGCCATCAGCTTCGCTGCGCGGGGCGCGCTGTTTGCCCGCAGCGCCGCTGGCAAAGGCTGGTGGGTCGCCGTGGCAGTGGTCGCGGGCGAGGCGGCGGTACTGGTCACCGCATCGGCCATGCCGGGTGCGTTGCCCGACTGGCTGCTGGCGCTGTTGCCCGCACAATGGGCCAGTGCCGCGATCCAGACGTCGCTCGCTGGCGGCGGCCCCGCGGCGGCAAATTCGGAACTCCTCGCTCTTGCTGGCACAGCGGCGGCAACGATGCTGGTGGCCCGGTTGTGGCCGCGCCGTTGGCCTTACCTGATCATGTTCAGCGTGTGGCTGGGCCTATCCGCGCTAGTCTGGCACAGCCCCGCCCCGGTTATGCCCAACGATGATGAGGTTATCTTCGGGGCCCAAGCTATCCCGCTGTCCCAACGGAAAGGCAGTTCGGTATGGACAGTGGCATGGCCCGGCTGATCCTGTTCAACAAACCTTTCGGTGTCCTGTCACAGTTCACCGATCGCGGTTCGGAGACGGTGCGGGCAACCCTGTCGGACTACATCGCTGCTAAGGGCGTTTATCCCGCTGGCCGGCTTGACCGCGACAGCGAAGGTCTGCTGTTGCTGTGCGACGACGGGAGGTTGCAGGCCCGGATTTCCGATCCGAAGTTCAAGCTGCCCAAAACCTATCTGGTGCAAGTCGAAGGCGATCCGCTGGAGCAGGATCTCGAACCCTTGCGCAGAGGGGTCCGCCTCAAGGATGGCATGACCCTACCTGCCGATGTCAGACGCATCGACGCGCCTGATCTTTGGCCGCGCAACCCGCCGATCCGCGAGCGCAAGTCCGTTCCCGATTGCTGGCTGAAAATCACTCTACGCGAAGGCCGCAACCGGCAGGTACGGCGGATGACGGCAGCGGTCGGCTTGCCCACCTTGCGGCTGGTCAGGTGGTCGATCGGGGACTGGGAAGTCGCGGGGATAGCGCCGGGCGCGTTCGAAGAAACCTCGGCCTAGTCCGCGTCAGCGTCTTCACAATCGAAGGCGAGGCTGCCTTCGTTGAACAGCGCAGTGATCAGTTCCAGCGTTGCGGGTGAAACCTCGGGAGCCGCATTCAATCCCGCTTCGGCGCAGATTGCCTGCGCGAAATCTGCTGCATCGTCGCTGCACAAGAAGCAGTGCCCGTCAGCGAACAGCATCACCGATGACGCTGTTTCGCGAACGAAAGAGAACCGGCTGGCAGGGTTGCGGATCAGTGGCCAGCCTGCTGCCAGCCACTGACGGATATGGTCGGTTTGCGCTGGCTCGTCGGGCCGCCAGTCAATTTCGGGGTTCTTGGGCGCGGTGTTGTATTGGCCGAACCAGCGTGCAAACCGGCTGCGGTCTTGCAGCATATCAGCGATCATGGCTTGCAGCCGCGTGAGCGCTTCCGCGCTGATTTCGCCGGGATTGTCCTGCTTGGCCAGATGCGGATCGGCATAGCGATCGCTGTCCGACAGATCGGCTGCCATGTCATCGGCCCAGGCCTCGATCAACTCGCTGCGCGAGGGTGCCCTAAAGCCGATCGAATAGGTCATGCAATCATCCCCGATTGCCGTGCCGCGATGAGCCACGCGCGGCGGCACATAGAGGATATCGCCGGGCTCGAGGATCCATTCATCGGTCGGCTGGAAATCAGCCAGCAGGCGCAGTCCGTCATGTGGCAGCAAGGCAGTGTCATCATCGCACAGAGCGCCGACTTCCCAGCGCCTCCGGCCCAGCCCCTGCACCAGAAACACATCATAGTGATCGAAATGCGCGCCAACCCCGCCGCCATCGACCGCATAGCTGACCATCACATCATCGACGCGCCAGTTGGGCACAAAGCGGAACTGGTCGAGCAACGCGGAAACTGTGGGAAGATGATGGTCGACCGATTGCACCAGCAGAGTCCAGGGATCGCGACCGGCAGCGGCAAAGCGGTTTTCCGCCACGGGGCCATGTTCCAGTTCCCACGCTTGTTCGCGGCGCGTGATGATGCGCGATTCGACTAGCGGTTCACACGCGAGCCCCGCCAGTTCGTCAGGCTCGACCGGGTTGACCCATGATGCCCACGCAGACCTGATCAGCAACGGCTTTTGCTGCCAGTAATCTTTCAGGAACGTCGCAATATCGAAGTTCTGAAGCTGCATCCCCGCAGATATCACTTGCGGTTTTTGCGCGCAGCATAACGCGCGTCGCGGGCAGCCTTTTTCTCTTCTTCGGTGCGTTCCGGCGGGGTCGCTTTTTCCAGTTCGCGCTTGGCCTCGGCCTTCTTTTCATCGGCCAGTCGCTGCTTTTCCTCACGCGCGGCGCGGGCCTTTGCCGCCTTGGCCTCGGCCTGTGCTTCGCGTTCCACCCGCCGCGCCGCACGCTCGGCCAGTTCGGCCGCGTCGGGCTGCGGCGCTGCCTTCAGCTTTGCCAGAGCCTTTTCCTTGGCCTGCAACGAAGCCGCTGCGCGGTCCTGAAAGCTCGGCGCCTTGTAGCCTTTCATGTGTAATTACTCCTGCCGGGGTGCGGTTCGCAGCGCGGCTTTTATTGTGTGATAGCCGGAAAACCTGCCGCAGCGGGTTTGTTGGGCCAAGGGGCGGCCGGTCACGCCCGCGCCTTTATCGGTCGCGGGTCAGGCTCATTCAGCAAGCCCCCTAGATTATTGCGGCGCCAATCAACAGACCCGATTTCACACCTGGGCACATTTGCGCGCTTTACGACCTTTCCGGACCGTCCTGATTGCAACGCCAAACCCGCTCGCGGCAACTACAGTTCGAGCGGGCCGTGCTGGATCTGCGGCAGCACATGGCGGGCAAACAGGTCGGCTTCCTGTGCGTGGGGGTAGCCTGACAGGATGAAGGCCTCGATCCCTTCGGCCTGATAGGCGCGCAGCTTGGCCAGCACCTGATCGGGCGTGCCAACGATAGCCGCGCCGCAGCCGGAACGCGCGCGGCCAATGCCGGTCCACAGGTTCTCTTCGACAAAACCGTCACCATCCGCCGCGCCGCGCAATTCCTGCTGGCGCTGGACGCCGTAGTTCTTGGCATCGAGCGATTTCTCGCGGATTGCCCGGCCGGCCTCGTCATCCAGCTTCGACAGCAAGCGATCGGCATAGGCGCGCGCCTCGTCCTCGGTTTCGCGCACGATCACGTGGGCGCGGTATCCGAACTTGAGCGAGCGTCCGTGATTGGCTGCCCGTGCCTTGAGGTCGGCGATATTGTCGCGCACCTTGTCCATCGTATCGGGCCACATCAGGTAAACATCCGCCGCCTCCGCCGCACATTCGCGGGCTTCGTGGCTGAGGCCGCCGAAGTAGAACGGCGGGCACTTGCCCGACAGGGTAGTGATGCGCGGCGGATCGAGCTTGAGCTTGTAGAACTCGCCATCGAAATCGAGATGCTCGCCATTGAGCAGCGTCCGCACGATCTTCATGATCTCGGTACCGCGCCGATAACGCGGACCGCTTTCGATTTTTTCACCGGGCATGTCGGATGAGATGATGTTGACGTTGAGACGCCCGCCCGTCCCCGCCGCGTTAGGCCCCAGGATGCGATCGAGCGTCGCGATCCGGCGCGCCAGCTGCGGCGGCCAGTCCTCGCCCATGCGGGTTGCCCACAGCAGCTTGATGCGCTTGACCTGCGTTGCCACGGCAGCGGCGAAGATCGTGGTATCGACGCCCAGTTGATAGCCCGAAGGCAGCAGGATATTGTCGAACCCGCCCTCCTCGGCGCGCATCACGATGTTGCGGCAATGCTCCCAGCTTGACGCCAGATAGGGATCGGGCACGCCGAGAAATTCGTAGTCATCGTCGCACAGCGCGGAGAACCACGCGATTTCGCATTGTTGCTGGTCAGTCATGGCTTCGTTCCCATCCCGATTTCCGTTCGCCCTGAGCTTGTCGAAGGGCTGTTCTTTCTTCTTCCCACCCGCGCATCCTTAAGAAGGACGGTAGTTGGTCTTTGGCCCGCTTCGCGTCCGACAAGCTCAGCACGAACAGGTGTTTTCCTTCACGGCAAGGGCACGCCCCGCGCGGCCACCAGCACCGCGTACCAATCCTGCCGCGTCCAGCGCACCTTGAGCGCCTGCGCCCCTTCCGCAATCCGGTCTGCGTTCTGCGAGCCGATGATCGGGACAATCCCGGCAGGATGCGCCATCAGCCAGCTGTAAGCGGCAACTGTGCGCGACACCCCCTGCGCTCCGGCGACGACATCCAGCGCGGCGGCTACGGCCTTGTCCCGCGCGGTCTCCGGCGCTGCGAGCCTGCCGCCACCCAAGGGCGACCATGCCATCGGTATCAGCCCCAACAGCATCGCCTGATCGAGCTCTCCGTTCTCGAAGCAGTCGATCCTGAGCGGGCTGATCTCCGGCTGGGTTGTCGCCAGCTTGGTGCCGAGAAAATGGTTCAGCGCCGCCGTCTGGGCCTGCGTGAAGTTCGACACGCCCAGCGTCCGCACCTTGCCGCTCGCGACCGCATCGTCGAGCACCCGCGCCACCTCTTGCGGATGGGCGAGGATGTCGGGACGATGGATCTGCCACAGATCAACACTGTCCACTTTCAGGCGGGCGAGCGAAGCGTCGATTGCCTTGCGCAGGTAATCCGCGCTCTGGTCATAAGGCAGCGGCGGCAGGATGCCGCCCTTGGTCGCCAGAACCATCCGGTCACGCAACGAAGCGTCAGCAGCCAGCACCTCACCAAGCAGCGCCTCGGCATCGCCGAACCCGCCCTGCCCGTCAAAGCCGTAGATATCGGCAGTATCGAGAAAGGTAATCCCGGCATCCAGCGCCGCGTGCACCAGATCGGCCGCATCGGCAGCGGTACGGCCATTTTCGGCCAACCGCCACATTCCCCAGGCCAGCGGCGATACAGCTATACCGCTTGCGCCCAGTGTGCGGGTAGCTGGCGGGAGGGGCAGTTCACTCATCAATTGTTCCTCTTCGGGGGGCTCTGTTGGGAGGGGCGACCGAGGCGCGCTCCACAAGGTCGTGGGGCAGGCGTTTGTGGGTGATGTCCCCGCCTGCGATCAGGATTTGGGTGGCTGTGCGCGCCAGATCGGCCATCGGCTGACGGATCGTGGTCAGCGGCGGCCAGACGGTGCGGGCAAGAGTGGTATCATCGAAACCCGCCACTGACAGTTCGGCGGGCACATTGATCCCGCGATCATGCGCCACTGCGAGCACGCCTGCGGCCATGTCATCATTCGAAGCGAAGATTGCAGTCGGGCGCCCGGGCTGGTCGAGCAGCGCCCGCGCGCCCGCCACGCCCGAATCGAAATCGAATTCGCCATCGACCACCATCTGCGGCTCGAACGGAATGCCTACCCGGTCGAGCGCGCGGCGGTATCCGAACAACCGGTCGTCCGACGCCATGTGGTTGGTGTGGCCCTTGATGAACCCGATCCGGCGGTGCCCGGCGTTGATCAGATGCGTTGTCATGTCATCGGCGGCCTGCGCGTCGTCCATGAACACGCTGGAGGTGAGCGCGTGGTTCGTACCCGGCGAGATGCGCACGAAAGGGACATCCATCCCCTCAAGCGCGCGCAGCACCGGGTCGCAATCGGTGACGGGGGAGGACAGGATGATGCCATCGACATGGGTCTCGCTCACCAGCCCCCGCACTTGGTCGCCAACGCGCGGATCAGCGACATCGACCGGCTGCGCCAGCAAGCGGATACCGTTTTCCTGGCACACCTCCCAGCAGCCCTTCTGGATCTGGAACATGTAATAGGGGCTGTGATTGTCGTAGATCAGCGCGATCTGGTTTGACTTTGCGCCCGACAGGATGCGCGCCGCGACCGAGGGGCGATAATCGAGATCGGCCATCGCCGCTTCGATCTTCTCGCGCAGTTCCTTGCTGACATAGGGGTGGCCATTGAGCACCCGGCTGACGGTTTTCACCGCAACCCCGGCGCGGGCGGCGACGTCCTTGATATTGGCGCGGCTCATGCAGCGAATTCCGCGAACAGGGGCGCAAAGGTGCTGTGAGCAAGGAAAAATACGGGCGGCTGGCCGACGGGCGCCGGGACATCATACCAGCCGGGGGCGTAATCTTGCCCGCTCCACATATGCCGCCACGCGCCTTGCGGCAAATAAACCCTGCGCATCACCGCCCCCGCTTCGATCACTGGTGCCACCATCACATCGGCACCATAGAGGTATTGATCCTGAATGGTGAAGGTCTCGCAGTCGTCCGGGTGGTGCAGGAACAATGCGCGCTGTGCCGGGAGACCGCTCACTTGCGCCTCGGTGACAAGATGCTTCACATAGGGTGCGAGCGCGGCGTAGACCCGGCTCCAGCGCACGAAACCGTCGATCAACTCGCTGGAGGAGTCGATCTGGAGGTTGTCGTCGGGCCGGTTGCCTTCGTGGGTGCGGAATACGGGGGAAAAGGCACCCAGTTCATACCAGCGCAGCAGCAGTTCGGGGGTGCGGATGTTGCCGAATAAACTCGTGTAGCCGCCCACGTCGGAGTGGCTGAAAGCATTGCCGACAAGGCCGGACGACAGCGCAGCGGTGATCACCGTGCCGATCCCGTCATGACGTGAAAAGTCCACCGACTGGTCTCCAGCCCACAAGAGCGGACAATGCGCCTGCACGCCCGTATGGCCCGCCCGCATGAACCACAGCACATCGCCCGTGCGGCCGCGCGAGGCGACGGCGCGCGCGTTGACCTCGGCCCAGCGCACTGGCCAGCGGTTGTGTTCCTGCATCGGATCGCCATCGAACAGTCGCAAATCGGTCGGCAGATATTCGCCGAAATCGGCCATCCACCCGTCGAGCCCGAAATCGAGCATCCGCTTGCCGATGACTTCCTCGGCGAACCAGTCGCAGGCATCGGGATTGGTGAAATCGACGACACCAGCGTGAAATTCGCCGAAATCGACAAGATAAGGGGTGTCGCTATCGGGGTTCTGGGCGAAATAACCCTGAGCCGCAGCCTCGGCGTACAGTGGGCCGTCCACCGCGAGGTAGGGGTTCACATATCCCAGAAACCGGATGCCTCGCGCCTTCAGGGCGGCAATGCGGCCGGGCAGATCGGGGTAGCGATCCGCGTTCCACTGCCAATCCCAGAACAAGCGACGGCCAAAGCTGGTTTCACGAATGCCGACCCAGTCTTCGCACCATATGGCCGAAACTGCCGCGCCGGCATCGATCAGCGCCTCCAGCCGGCCGAAACTGGCCTCTCCCTGCTTCAGGCCAACCACCGCCCCGCCAAACGCCCAATCAGGCAGTGCGGGGCGCGGGCCAAAGCGTTCTCCCAATTGGCGCGTCAGATCGGCAGGCGTGCCTTCGAACAGATCTATGGCGACGCAACCTGACCAGACATGCACTCGCAAACGCCCGGCTTCGGTTGCATCCAGTTCAACATATTCCGCATTGGCGAGACTGAGCGCCCAACCTGCAGAGCACAGCACGGTAGGCTCAGGGTAATTGGTGGTCCAGTAATCGCCGCCTGCAAATGATCCATCGGCGCTGGCCTGATCGGTGATCGGCGTGCCGGGGTCGCGCCCGACGCCCGGCTCGCTCGTCCAGATCGGGAATGTTCGGCCATTGAGCGCGATATAACTCATCTGCTCCCCGCCGCCCCACAGCACATCATCGGCGCCGAGTTGGAAGTCGATGGTGATGCGATTATGCGGCGGGTTGGTGGAAATTGAGAGCCCTTTGCCGTCGGATGAAACCCGCACATCGGCTCGCGCTGCGGCATTGTGGCTTGTCAGCACCACCTCTGTGCAATCCGTAAAACTGCAACCGGCCAAAGGCGGGGCCGCAGCGGTCTTGTCGGAAAGGCGGAAATTGCCGCGTGCCATCGTAACTTGCGGATCCCCACAAGCCAATGAAATTGCCGGGTAATCAGGTCGGTGAACAAGCAGAGGTTGCCCTGCCAGCAGCAGATCAAATCCCCCCTCGTTCGCAGTAACCTGCAACATCCAGACCCTATTCCCATCGGCCAGCACACCCACTGGCTTGTTCTGACACCGCTTGACATACCAAGGCAGAAAGCGCAACCCGACGGCTGAAAGATCGACCGCGCGGGCGATGATCTTACCCGTCGCCCGAAAGAGTTGATCACATAGCAGGGGAGAGAATCGCGATGTCCACCACCACCCGAATTGCGCGCCGTGTTGCGATCAGGGCGTTTGCCCTTTCCGCCAGTTCGCTGGCGCTGATGTACACCGCACCGGCCTTGGCACAGGTCGAAGAAATCATCGTAACTGCCCAGAAGGTCAAAGAAAATGTGCAGGATGTGCCGATTGCCATCACTGCCGTTTCGGGTGACCGGCTGGATCAGGCGGTGGTCTTCAGCCTCGAAAATATCAGCACTGTCATTCCTTCGGTGACCTTCCGCAAGGGCACCACCAGCGCCAACAGCGCAATCGTGATGCGCGGCGTCGGCACGATCACCTTCTCGGTCGCGGCAGAGCCCAGTGTGTCCACCGTTGTCGATGGGGTCGTTCTGTCGCGTTCAGGCCAGGCCTTCATGGATCTGGTCGATATCGAACGGCTCGAAGTGTTGCGCGGCCCGCAGGGCACGCTATTTGGCCGCAATGCTTCGGCAGGCTTGGTCAACATCGTGTCCAAGGGCGGCAGCGACACCCTCGAAGCCGAAGCCGGTGTGGACTATTTCGAAGGCGACGAAGTGCGCCTGCGCGCCGCCATTGCCGGCCCGTTGGCGGAAAACCTCGCGGCCCGCGTTACAGGCTTCTACGGCAGCTTTGATGGCAACATCACCAACATCAATGCCGGCAGGAATAACACCGTCAACGGTTACGAACGCTACGGCGTGCGCGGCATCCTCGATTACGACAATGGCGGCACCAGCCTGCGTTTCATCGCCGATTACTACAAAGCAAACGACGATTGCTGCGCCGATGTAACCGCGGTCAGCCGCGGCGCGGTGCTCGATGCCGAACTCGGCCTGCCCGGCGGTTCGGCGCAGGGCGAAGACCAGCGCTTCATCAACCACAACCTTGTTACCGAAACCCGTGATCGCCAGTGGAGCCTGACCGGTTCGGGCGATTTCGAGCTCTCCGACACCCACACCCTCAGCGTGGTTCTGGGTTATCGCAACTGGTTCAACCGCGAACTGCGCGAAGGCGATTTCCTGCCCCGCGCCATCGTGGGCACGGGCGAGTTGCACGATGACGGTGTCGTGCGCACCGAGCAATATTCGATCGAGGCCCGCATCTCGTCAGACCAGAGCGCGCCGTTCTTCTATCAGGCTGGCGTGTTTGCGTGGCAATCGGATAACACCCAGGTGTTCACCCGCCGCAACATCACCTGCGCCTCGTCCACCCTGCCGGTCGATCCGAGCACCGGCGGCCGGCCCTGCAACCTGAACGATACCGTCAACACCATCTTCCCCACCGCCACA
This sequence comes from Porphyrobacter sp. AAP60, assembly GCF_001296025.1. Taxonomy (GTDB): domain Bacteria; phylum Pseudomonadota; class Alphaproteobacteria; order Sphingomonadales; family Sphingomonadaceae; genus Erythrobacter. The sequence goes on from NZ_LJHV01000029.1 coordinate 19,022, forward strand.
TCGTTCAGCGAAGTGACGTCGAAGAACTTTGCGGTGTTCACGCAGGCGACCTATCGCTTTAGCGAACAGCTCTCGCTGACTGGCGGATTGCGCTACACCTGGGATGATCTGGAATTCAGCCACACCCGCGCACCGGGCGTGAATGCCACCAACGGCGCGCCCGCAACCGGGCCGGGCGTTTCGGGCAATCCGGCCGGCGGCACCATCGCCAGCGGCGGAAACGGCACCAACACCTCGGCAGGATCGACCGACAATGGCAACCTGTCGGGCAAGGCGGTGCTGCAATTCTCGCCGACCGAGGACGTGATGCTCTATGGCAGCTATACCCGCGGCTATAAGGGCCCGGCGTTCAACGTGTTTTTCAACCACACCGCCCCCACCAACGCGATCCCGATTGACGAGGAGCTGTCCGATTCCTTCGAAATCGGCATCAAATCGCAGTTCCTTGATCGCCGGGTGCAGCTCAATCTTGCCGCCTTCTCGGTCGAGTATGACGGGTTCCAGGCCAACAACTTCGTGCTGCTCAATGGCGCGGTCGTGTCCAACCTGACCAATGCGGGCACGGTGAAGAGCGAAGGGTTCGAAGCCGATCTGGTGGTCGCACCAGCCTCTGGCCTCAACTTCCGCGCCAGCGCGGCCTATGCCGATGCGCGGGTCAAGGAGTTCAACCCCAACCCGCTGACCAATGCGCCCAGCGCGATCAATGGCACACAGCTGCCGCTCGCGCCCAAGTTCGTCTATACCATCGGCGGCGATTACACCGCCGATTTGGGCGATGTTGCGCGGATTTATCTCAACACCGATTACCGTCACACCAGTCGCCAGTTTTCCGATCTGGGCGAGGCCGGGCCGATTGATCCCTATGGCATGTGGAACGCCTCGATCGGGTTCTCCGATCCTGACGACAAGTATCGCCTGACCTTCCACGTCCGCAACATCACCGATGACAGTTACGTGTTGCTCAACGTGTCCGCCGGGCAGCGGCTGCAGATCCCGCGCGATGCCGATCGCTACTTCGGGGTTTCCCTGCGCGCCCGCATGTGATGGCGCACCTTCGGGTCGCATCATGACAGCAGGGCCGCCAGAGCGATCTGGCGGCCCTTGCCTTGTCAGGGGACTTCAATACGGCGGCGCTGACCGCGCCCCTTTCCAATTCGTCAGGATTCCGTGATGGCAGCACCCTCCCCGCCCCTTTCCACGCGATTGCGGTGGTCATTGTTCACTGTGTTGTGCGTGGCCGGGGTGTTCAACGCGATGGACCGGCCGATCATCGCGATCCTCAAGCCTGACATGATGGCCGATTTCGGCTGGAGCGACAGCGACTTCGGCGATCTCGCCGCAGTCACGCAGTTTTCCGCCGCTTTTGCTTTCCTGTTCACCGGCTGGCTGGTCGATCGGCTGGGCGTGCATCGTTCGATGCAGGTCGGCGCTTCGGCGTGGAGCCTCGCTGCGATGGCGCACGGCTGGGCGCTGACGACGTGGCAGGTAGTGGCCGCTCGTGTCGGGCTGGGTGTGACAGAAGCGGTGCAGACCCCGCTGACGATCAAGACCGTGGCCACACTGTTCCCGCCAGACCAACGCTCGCTCGCCTTCGGCTTTGCGACAATGCTGGCGGGGGCCGGAACGATTGCGATGCCTTTCGTGATCCCCGCGCTGGCGCTGACAGTGGGTTGGCGAGGGGCGCTGGTCGTGGGCGGGATCGGAGGGTTCATCTCGCTGATCGCATGGATGTGGCTGGCGCGCGGATTGTCGCAATTGCGCGAACGCACGGTTGATATGCCCGCGGCTGCCGATGGCAGCGATGGCAATGGTTACGGCGGCATGCTTTCCAACCGAAAAACCTGGGCCATCGTCGGTGCCAAGGCGCTGTCGGACATGACTTGGTGGTTTATCAATTTCTGGCTAGCAGATTATTACCGCAAGGAATTCGGCCTGACGACGTTGGAACTGGCCGTGCCGCTGGCAATTGCCTTTGCCGGATCGGGGCTTGGCGCGCTGCTGGCCGGATGGGCTTCGACCCGGCTGCTGGAACGCGGCGTCAGCGTCAACCGCGTGCGCAAGGGCGTGATGCTGGTTTCAGCCCTGCTGGTTGCGCCACTGCCGCTGGTGCTGGAGCTTGATTCCTTCTGGCCGGTCGCATGCATGATCGGTGTCGTAATGGCGGGCCATCAGGGCTTTTCGCTCTCGATCTTCTCGACCATCACCGATGTCGTCCCCCATGCCAAGGTCGGGCGCGTGACGGCTTTCGGCGCATTCATGGGCAATATGGGCGGGGTAGCGATTTCGTTGGTTACGGGCCGGGTGCTGGATGCCGGGCTCGGCTTTATCCCGCTGTTCATGTTTGCCGCATCGTCCTATCTGATTGCGCTGGCGTGGTTCCAGTGGCTGCTGCCGAACATCCGCCGCGACGACGGAGCCTTGGGGATGGCGGACTAGCTGAGCCGGTTGCAAAGCGAGGGGTCGCAGCTTAATGCTATGACACCGCAAGACAGAAGGGGTTGATGCAAAGGCGATGGGCAAGACCGAACCCCGATGAAACGCGCAGCCAGGCCCGAATTTGATGCTTATGCCGGCGATCTGTATGGCGAGATGGTGCTCGCCGATGCGGCCACCACTGCGCCCGCCGCGCGCAAACCCCTGTCACGCTTTGTGCCCGGTTTGGCAATTTGTGCGATTGCCAGCGCGGCGGCGGCATGGCTCAGCCAGAATTACGGCGTGCCGGTGATCCTTGCCGGATTGCTGCTGGGCCTCGCGCTCAACTTCGTGACCGGCGATCCGCGCACGCATGACGGGCTTGATGCCTCCTCACGCCACGGGCTGAGAGCGGGGATCGTGCTGCTCGGCTTTCAGGTCACAGTGATGCAGGTTGCCACGATGGGCGCGGTGCCGTTTCTGGGTCTGGCGCTGGTGATGGCTGCTGCGCTGATCGCGGCCCTGCTCGCCGCCCGCATGACGGGCCAAAGCGCCGCCGTGGGCGTGTTGGCGGGCGGATCAACTGCGATCTGCGGCGCATCGGCAGCGCTGGCGCTGTACGGCGCAATCGGGCGCGAAAGGATCGATCAGGCGCAATTCACGCTGACGCTGGTGATCCTTGCCGCTGCCAGCGCCATCGCGCTGACCACCTATCCCGCGCTCAGCCAGATGCTGGGCTTTACCGATGCGCAGGCGGGGTTCCTTGTCGGCGCTTCGATCCATGATGTGGCGCAAGCGATCGGCGCAGGCTTCGCCGTATCCGATGCAGCCGGCGCGCAAGCCACGGTGGTGAAGCTGACACGGGTTGCCATGCTCGCCCCGCTGGTCACGCTGGCCGCCTTGTGGATCGCGCGGGCGGAACCGCTGGCGCAAGGCAATGGCAAGGCGCGTGTGCCGCTGCTGCCGGGCTTCATTCTCGCATTCCTCGCGCTGGTGGGCGTCAATTCGCTGATCACCCTGCCTCCGGCGCTGGCCAGCAATGCACTGATCGCCTCAAAAACCTTGCTGCTGCTGGCCGTGACTGCCACCGCAATGCGCACCCGGACGGACTTGCTGCTGCAACTCGGCTGGCGTTCGGTGATGCCAGTGCTGGCCGCGACGATTGCGTCACTGGCCGTGGCGCTCGGCTTTGCGTGGTGGATGATCTGATGGGTGAGATTTTCGATCTGGCGGTGATTGGCGGCGGCGTGAACGGCGCCGGGATCGCCCGCGATGCCGCCGGTCGCGGGGCCAGAGTGCTGCTGCTGGAGCGCGGGGATCTGGCGGAAGGCACCTCGTCCAATTCGACCAAGCTGATCCACGGCGGCCTGAGATACCTGGAGCATTATGAGTTCTCTCTTGTTCGCGAGGCGCTGACAGAGCGCGAAGTGCTGTGGGGCATTGCGCCGCACATCATCTGGCCGCTGCGCTTCATCCTGCCGCACCGCCCCGGCCTGCGTCCGCGCTGGCTGCTGCGGCTGGGTCTGTTCCTTTATGACCATATCGGCGGGCGCAAATATCTACCGGCCACACAAAGCGTCGATCTGGCCACCCATCCCGCTGGCGCGCCGCTCAAGCCCGAATATACCCGCGGCTTCGCCTATTCGGATGGCTGGGTGGATGATGCCCGGCTGGTGGTGCTGAACGCGCGCGATGCGGCCGACAGGGGCGCCGAAGTGCGCACCCGCTGCGAAGTGACAGCGCTCACCCGGGAAGGCGGTTGCTGGCGCATCGCCGCAGGTGGTGAGGCCTTCCACGCCCGCGCTGTGGTAAACGCGGCAGGCCCGCGGGTGCTTGAACTGCTGGGCCGCGCGGGCGAGCCGTCCGCACAGCGGATGCGGCTGGTGCGCGGTTCGCATATCGTGGTGCGCAAACTGTTCGACCACGATTATGCCTATTTCTTCCAGCTGCCCGACGGCCGGATTTTCTTCGCCATCCCTTACGAAGGCGACTTTACGCTGATCGGCACGACCGATGTCGATCATGATGGCAGCCTTGACGATGTGCGCGCCAGTCCGGAGGAAATCGCCTATCTGTGTGAAGGCGCTTCGGAATATTTCCGCCAAGCTGTCACTCCTGCTGATGTGGTGTGGACCTATTCCGGCGTGCGACCGCTGATCGACGACGGGTCGGGCAAGCCAGAGGCTGCAACCCGCGGGTATAACTTCGAGATCGACGGGGCTGAAGGTGAAGCACCACTCTTGTCCGTGTTCGGCGGCAAGATCACCACCTACCGCGAACTCAGTGCCGAGGCGATCGGCCTGCTGGCGCCGTTCCTGCCCGTGCTCGAAGGGCCGGACTGGACCGGCTCAGCGCCCCTGCCCGGCGGGAATTTCGGGCGCCGCGAGGCGCTGGACAAGGTCAACGCCTTGGCCGCGCGCCATCTGTTCCTGACCCGCGAAAAGGCGCAGCGTCTGATCCGACTTTACGGCACACTGGCCGAGACGATCCTTGCCGATGCGACGAGCCCGGCTGACCTTGGCAAGGATTTCGGCCATGGCCTCACCGGCGCAGAGGTCGATTATCTCATCACCCGCGAATGGGCGCGCACCGCTGACGACATCCTGTGGCGGCGCACCAAGCTGGGACTGCATTTCACCCAGGAACAGACCGCAAGCCTTGCTGCCTATATCTCTGAAAGGATCACCTCCGCATGACCCGAATCGTAGCCCTTGGCGGCACGGTGAATCCCGGAAGCTCGACCGAGCAGGCGTTGCGTCTGGCCGCCAGCGTGGCGGCAGAGGCGGGGGCGGAAGTGATGGTGTTCGGCGGCGAATATCTCACCGCCCTGCCGCATTATCTGGGGCCGCTGCATGATCCTTCGCAGGGGGCCGAAATGGTCGCGGCAGTGCGCGCGGCGGATGGCTTGCTGGTGGCTGCCCCCGGTTATCACGGCACCATCTCCGGCGTGGTGAAAAACGCGCTCGATTACCTTGAAGACCTCAGCAAGGATGAACGCCCCTATCTTGATGGCCGCGCTGTCGGGCTGATTGCCACCGCGTTCGGCGATCAGGCGTCGATGTCGACGCTGCTTACGATGCGGGCGATCACCCATGCCCTGCGCGGCTGGCCCACCCCGATGGGGGCGACGATCCGCACCTATCGCGGGCTGTTTTCGCCTGATGGCGAGTGCCTTGATGAGCGCGCGCGGGGCCAGCTCGAACTGGTCGGCAAACAGGTGGTGCTGGGCGCGAAAAGCTTTGCCGCCGGAAGGGATCTGGCGTGAGCAGCCCGGCGCTGGATTATGCGCTGGCCGAGATTGCGGCAGGGCGCATCGTCGTCATTTCGGGCGACCGCCTGCGCGGCGGGGATATTGATCTGATGTGCGCGGCGCGGCACGCAACGCCCGAAGCGATCAATTTCATGGCGACCTTCGGGCGCGGGTTGATCTGTCTGGCGGTAACGCCTGAGCGTGCCGCGCAGCTTGGCCTCACCCTTGTCAATTCCGGAACGTCGCGCCAGACCGGGCGGCCTTTCGCCCGTTCGATCGAGGCGGGCAGCGGGGTGTCCACCGGCATCTCCGCCGCCGACCGGGCGCATACCGTGCGGGTGGCAATTGCCGAGGGCGCAAGCGCTGCGGATATCCACTCGCCCGGCCACGTTTTCCCCCTGATCGCGCAATCCGGCGGCGTTCTGGCAAGGCCTGCTGCGTGCGAGGCTTCGATCGACCTTGCGCAGTTGGCCCGCGCAGGCGATGCAGCGGTGATCTGTTCGATCATGCGCGATGACGGGGAAATGGCACGGATTGATGACATCGGCGATCTGCTGCGCGACCATGGCTTGGCCGTCGCGGAAATCGGCGACCTGATCGGGCGGTTGGAGCGGGAGAAGGTCTGACGATGGACGGGGGCAAACTCACCCGCCGCACACTGATTGCCGGCGCGGGCGGAGCGGCGCTGACTGCGCCGGTCCTGGGCCAGAAACTCGCAGGGCATCTGATCGATCTCGGCCTGCCCGGCGGGCCGAGCCTGCGCCCGCTTACCCCCGCCTTCCCCGGCAAGGGCGAAATGATCGTCCAGCGCATCCGGCCCCCGTTGCTCGAAGCGCCGATGAGCGTGTTCCGCGAAGGCGTGATCACCCCGAATGACCGGATGTTCGTGCGCTGGAACTGGGACATGCCGACCAGCGTGAAAGCCGCCGATCACCGCGTCGCGGTGGGCGGTGCGGTGAAGCATGCCGTGTCGCTGACGCTCGATGAAATCGCGTCTGCCGGAGAGCATGTCTCGGTCGTCGCGATCAACCAGTGCGCGGGCAACGGGCGCGGGCTTTCCGACCCGCGGGTGACCGGCACCCAATGGGGCAATGGCGCCATGGGCTGCGCGAAATGGACCGGCGTGCGGCTCAAGGATGTGCTCGCCAAGGCGGGTGTCGCCGACGGCGCGGCCCGCGTTCGCTTTGCCGGATTGGACGTGCCGCTGACCGACGGTGCGCCGCAATTTATCAAGTCTATCCCGATGGATATCGCCATGCGCGATGATGTGCTGGTCGCGTGGGGCATGAATGATGAACCCCTGCCGCTGCTCCACGGGTTCCCCTTGCGGATCGTGGTGCCGGGCTGGTTTTCAACCTATTGGGTCAAGATGCTCGCCACGATCGAGGTGCTGACCGGCGAGGATGACAGTTACTACGTCGCCAAGTCCTATCGCGTGCCCGCCGCCCCGATTACGCCGGACGAAAAGGACTTCGAAACGGTGGCGATCACCGCCATGCCGCCGCGCGCTTTCATCACCAGTCACGCCGATGGCGATGTGGTGGCCAAGGGCAAGCCGCTGGTGCTGGAAGGGATCGCGATGGGCGGCGAAGCGGCGCTTGCCAAGGTTGATCTGGTGGGCGAACGCGGGCTGGAAATCCCCTGCTCGCTCGGCCCGGATGAAGGCCCCTTTGCCTTCCGCCGCTGGCAGGTGACGATCCCCGAAGTCACCGGAAACCTTGCACAAATCGGCGTGCGTGCCGCCAACGTCAACGGCGCGGTGCAGCCCGAAAGCCTCGCCTGGAACCCCAGCGGCTATGCCCGCAATGTGATCGAACGCATCACCCTGAGGGCGCAATGAAGCGGCTCGCCTTTATCCTGCCCGCCTTGCTGCTGGCGTCCTGCGACAGCGCGCCGCAAGCCACCTTTGCCGATGCCAGCATCACGTTGCCCGACGATCCGCTCGACCTGCCCGATCTGCCCGGGCGCGATGCGGTGATCGGCAATTGCACCGCCTGCCATTCGCCCTCCACCATGCTGCAACAGCCCAAGGTGAGCCGCGAGAAGTGGGAGAAACAGGTCGCTAAGATGATCGAGATTTACAAGGCGCCGGTCGATCCTGCCGCGATCCCGCAGATTGTCGATTACATGGTCGCCGTTCAGGCAGAGCAGGCCGCAGCCGAACAGGGCAATGTTTCACGTGAAACATCGGGTCAAGCCGGGCCTAAAGGGGGGCTAGAGGGGGTCTAGCGGGGGCTAGGACGCATCTAAACGGATCAAGCGCGCAGCTGGCGCTGGTATCCGGCCCCTTCGGCCAGCATCCGGGCGACCGCGCTAGCTGCCACCGGCTTGGAAAACAGATAGCCCTGAATGTGGCGACAGCCTTCGCGTTCGAGCACTTCGAACTGCGAGACATCCTCCACCCCTTCGGCCAGCGTTTCCATTCCCAGCGCATCGGCCAGCGTGGTGATGGCGCGGATCACGGCGTGGGCATTGCTGCTGGTGCCAAGATCATCGATAAAGCTCTTGTCGATCTTGACCTTGTCGAACGGGAAGGATCGCAGATAGCTGAGCGAGGAATAGCCCGTCCCGAAATCATCGAGCGCGATCTTCACGCCAATGTTGCGCAAGCCGTGCAGCGTGGCAAGCGTGGCTTCGACATCGGCGATGAAGATGCTTTCGGTAATCTCCAGCTCCAGCCGCTGCGGGACAAGCCCGCTGGCAGACAAGGCCGAAAGCACCGTGCCCGAAAGCCCGCTTGACGTGAATTGCCGGGGCGACACATTGACTGCGACCGAAACGTCCTCCGGCCAGGTGGTGGCATGGTGGCACGCTTCGCGCAGCACCCATTCGCCAATCGGCACGATCAGCCCGGTTTCTTCGGCCAGGGGGATGAATTCGACCGGGTTGATCCGCCCGCGCGTGGGATGGTTCCAGCGCACCAGCGCCTCGAAACCGGTCAGGCGCCGTTCGACAATGCTGTAAAGCGGCTGGAAGTTCAGTTCGAAATCGCCGTCGCGGATGGCGCTGCGCAGGTCGAGCTCCATCTGGCGGCGGCGGCGCGCGGCTTCATCAAGGCCGGGTTCGAAGAAGTGGTAGGTCGCCTTGCCTTCGTGCTTGGCACGGTACAGCGCAAGATCGGCGTTCTTCAGCAGCGTGGTGCCGTCCACCCCGTCGCCCGGTGCCAGGGCGATCCCGATACTGGCCCCGCCCGGCGCATTCTGGCCATTGATCGTGATCGGCCGGGCAAAGCTGCGCTGCAACGCGTCGGCCAGTCCGCCAAGGCTGTCGGCTTCGGCGATCCCGTCGATCAGGATGGCAAACTCGTCCCCGCCCAGCCGCGCGATCAGCGCATCGGGCATGTCTTCGCGCAGGTGGTCGGCCACAATCCGAAGCATGGTATCGCCTGCCGGATGGCCGAGTGTGTCATTGACCATCTTGAAATCATCAAGATCGACATAGGCCACCATCACCTGTTCGCCCGGACGGCGGCGGGAGAGGACATTGGTGAGCTGTTCGGTAAACAGCTTGCGGTTGGGCAGCCCGGTCAGGCCATCGTGCAGGCCGACATGGATAATCTCGCGTTCGCGTTCTTCGATGGCGGCCACCATCTGGTTGAAACTGCCCGCCAGCCGCCCGATTTCGTCGTCCGTATCGATTGCCAGCGACACTTCGCGGCCCTGCCCGATCAGTCGCGTGGCTTCATCCAGCCGCTGGAGCGGTTCGGTCACACCGCGCGCCACGCGCCAGCTGATCCCCAGCACAAGCGCAAGGCCGACAGCCGCCAGAGCCACCAGCAACCATTTCAGTTCGGCATAGGCGGCCAGGGTTGCCTCAAGCGAATGGCGCAGCACCAGACGCGGGGCGATCCCGTCCTGAAGCACCGCGAGATCAGAGGTGTAGTACAGCGCATGCTGGCCCTCATGATGATCGACCACGGCGCCCGGCCGTTCGCCACGCAGCCATTGTGGCTGATCGCTGGCGTCCATCACTTTCGCTTCCAGCGCAATCGGGGCGAGTTCCACCAGCCGGTCAAGCTCGGCCCGGTTCAGCGGCTGGGCAATCACCAGCCAGCCGATCAGATCGGGGGCCTGGATCGGCGCGGCGGCGGCCAGTGCGAAGCCGCGGCCTGACCTGATGATCCCGCGGGAATGGCCTGCATCCAGACTGTTCCAAAGCGATTCCGGCGCGGCAACAGGGGCGCCGCCTGCGCCCAGCACGTCGCCGTCCAGCGTCAGAACAAAAGCCTTATCGCTGCCAGCGCGCGCTTCAAGATTGGCGATCGCACTGGCAATTGTGGGCGCATCGCCCGTTGCCACGGCTTCACGAAAGCCGAAATCGCGGGCCAGAACGCCAGCCTGATCGCCCATCTGCCCTGCACGGGTCGAAATGATCTCGTCAAACACACGGGCATTGGCGGCCAGATCACGCGCCGCGCTGGCATGGGCGAACTGCGAAAGGCCGCTGGATGCCAGCGCAACCACCACCGTCAGCACCAGCGCGAACGCCGAGGCATAGAGCACCGCAATGCGCATCCGCAGCGAACCGAAGCGGAGCAATGCCAAGCGTGCCAGCGCCCGCTGCGCTGACGAAAAGACCGCAGGAGAGTGGTTCAACGCAGATCGACCTTGAGCTTGTGCGTCTGCGAAGCGCCGTTGACGGAAAAAGCGGATTTTGTTTCGTTGGCGGGGCTGCGCAATTGCGGATGCCACACTGTCAGCCTGGAAGCGCCCGCGGGCATGCCTTCCAGCGTCACGTAGCCATTGTGATCGGTCTTGCCGGCAAACGGGGTATCCGTGACGCGGATATATCCGCGCATCTGGTCATGGATATTGCAGCCCAGCTTGACGCTGCCGGTGATCGGGAAGGTATGGGTGCGGGTCTGATCGCGGCCATAAAGTTCGATCTCAAACCGCGCAGGCTTGGAAAAACTGTAGATCGAATGGCGCACGGTATCGAGGTTCGGAAAGGCGACCGTGCTGCCTCTGGCGACCACCAGCGTGCCAGGCACGAATTGCTGGTTCCGTTGCGCCATCCCCATCTTCCACGGAAAGCGGATCGGCCCGCTACCGGCCTTGCTGCTGTGCAGTTCCACCACCGCGTCGCGCACCGGCAGGCCATTGGCATCGACCACCTGCACCCGCACGCTTGCCCCGCCCGCCGCCTGCACGGCAATCGCTCCGCCTGCCAGCATGGCAAGGGGCAGGGCGGCAACACAGGCACGCAGGCGAAGATCAGACAGGGTTCGCATATTCACCATCAGGCCTAATGGTAAACCCTTAAGAAACTCTCGCCTTCAAGTAAGATTACGTAAGGGCACCGGGTTAAGGTGCATGGCCATGTGCCCCGGGCCTGTTGCCTGCAATCAGGCGCGCAACTGGCGTTGGTAAGCCGCGCCGTCGGCCAGCAGCCCCGCAATCGCACTGGCGGCCACCGGCTTTGAGAACAGGTAGCCCTGAATGTGCCTGCACCCTTCCCTTGCGAGCACGTCGTATTGGGCCGCGTCCTCCACCCCTTCGGCCAGCGTTTCCATTCCCAGCGCATCGGCCAGCGTGGTGATGGCGCGGATCACAGCATGGCCGTTGCTGCTGGTGCCCAGCTCCTCGACGAAAGTTCTGTCGATCTTGACCTTGTCGAACGGGAATGACCGCAGATAATGCAACGTCGAATAACCGGTGCCGAAATCGTCGAGCGAAATGCGCAGGCCCAGATTGTGCAGGCTGCGCAAGATCGCCATCACCTTTTCGGTATCAGCCACGAAGATGTTTTCGGTCACCTCGATTTCGAACCTGTGCGCCGCCAGCCCGCTGTTGGTCAGCGCCTGCATGATCGTGTGGGGCAAGCCGCTGTAATTGAACTGCTTGGGCGTGATGTTGACCGATATGGTGATGTCGTCCGGCCACTGGCTGGCCTGATGGCAGGCTTCGCGGATCACCCAATTGCCGATCGGGATGATCAGCCCGGTTTCCTCGGCCAGACCGATAAATTCATCAGGTGGCACCAGCCCGCGTTCCGGGTGGTTCCAGCGGATCAGGGCTTCGAACCCGGTGATGCCTTGCTGCTGCACCGAATAGAGCGGGTGATAGGCCAGCTCGAACTCGCCCCGCTCGACCGCGCGGCGCATTTCGTGTTCCATCTGCCGCCGGGAACGCGCCTGCGCATCAAGCTCCGGCTCGAAGAAGTGGTAGGTCGCCTTGCCTTCGTGTTTGGCACGGTAGAGCGCCAGATCGGCGTGCTTCATCAGCTGGCTTACGTCGGTTCCATCTGCCGGGGCAACCGCAATGCCGATGCTGGCCGAACAATCGGCCTTCTGCCCTTCGATCGGGATCGACGCGATCAGGCATTGCTTCAGTCGTTCGGCAACCGCGGCGAGGTTCGTGTCGGGCTTGATCTGATCCATCATGATCGCGAATTCATCGCCGCCGAACCGCGAGATCAGCGCATCGGGATAATCGGCGCGCATCTGATCTGCCACCGCCTTCAGCAGCGCATCGCCCGCCGGATGGCCGAGCGTATCGTTGACGACCTTGAAGTTGTCGAGATCGATGAAGGCGAGCATCAGCTTGTCGCCGGGTCTGATCCGGGTGAGCGCTTGCCCCAGCTTTTCGACGAACAGCTTGCGCGAGGCGAGCCCTGTCAGGCTGTCGTGCAGGCCGATATAGATCTGGCGTTCGCGTTCCTCGATGGCTTCGGCCATGTTGACAAAACTGCGCGCCAGCCTGCCGATTTCGTCATCGGTGCCAATCGCCAGTGTCACTTCGCGCCCCTCGCCGATCAGGCGGGTAGCCTCGTCGAGCTGCTGGAGCGGTTCGGTCACGCTGCGTGCCACCCGCCAGCTGAGACCGAACACCAGAATGATCCCTGCCAGCGCCAACAGGCTGACCAGCCAGTTGATCCGCGAAAACTCCGCCAGTGTGGGGGCAAGCGCGTGGCGCAGCACCAGTCGCGGCGTGATCCCTTCCTGCAACACGGCCAGGTTGGCGGTATAATAAAGCGCGCGTTCCTGTTCCTCGCGGCTAAACACGGTGCCGGTGATTGCCGCACGCAGCCATTGCGGCTGATTGCGGGTGTCAATCACGCGGGCTTCCAGCGCAATCGGGGCCAGCCCGACCAGCTGGTCAAGCTCTGCCCGGTCAAGCGGCTGGGCCATGACCAGCCAACCGATCAGATCGGGCGCCTCGATCGGCGCGGCGGCAGCCAGCGCAAGGCCACTATCGGTCATGATAATCCCGCGGGTTCCGCCGGCATCAAGCCTGCTCAACAAGGGCATCGGATCGGGAATGCCAGTCTTGCCCGGCCGCAGCACGTCGCCTTCGAGCGTCAGAACGAAAGCAGATTCGCTGGCGGCGCGTTTTTCGAGGCTGGCAAGCGCGCTGGAAATGGTGGGCACATCACCGGTCGCCACCGCTTCGCGAAATCCGAAATCGCGCGCCAGCACATCGGCCTGCGTGCTGATCTGGTCTGCGCGCACATCGAGGATTTCATCGAACACACGGGCATTGGCCGCCAGATCGCGCGCCGCGCTGGCTTCGGCAAAGCGCGAAAGTCCGCCGGTTGTGATGATCACAATCAACGCCAGCACCACAGTGAACAGCGCGGCATAAAGCACCGCAATGCGAACCCGCAACGAACCGAATCGCAGGCCCAGCACCCGGCCAAAAAGCTGCCGTGCGTGGATCATCGCAGCGCAACCAGAGACGCACATGCGCATGCCCTGCCACCCCTTGCAGGGCGACAAAGTGCTTTCAGGAAGTGAGCGATTTCAAAGTTTGCAATCGATGCCATGATCAGACTGAAGCTTTAATTCCTACCCTTTAAGAAATCCCCCATTGCTGGTTTAGGTACAATTTACCTTATCACCCTAACCTTGCCGTCATGACCTTGCTTGCCCCCTGCCTGGCGGCGCTGTGTCAGGCCGCTGTGACCGCCAGCGTCCCTGCTGCTGCCGAGACCGTGCCGACCATCGCCTTTCAACCGGTGATTGATGCCGAACCTGTCATCGAACCCGTCATCGAAGCAGGCGCCGAATCTGGTTCAAACCCGCAACTTGCAGTCGCGCCCATGCCGCTCGATCATGCCCCCACCCGCCGCGCAATTGCTCCGCTGGACGAAACCAATGCGTTGGGCGGTGGCGGCCTGCGGATCGGCAAGGTGGACATGTTCAAGGGCGGCAAACTGCTGCTGACCAACGGGATCAGCACGGTCGAAGGATCATCCGGCGGCGGGATTGCGCGCTGGGCCACCATCGGCGGGCGGCAGATGCCCGGCGGGATCGGCATTTCCGGCCATGCCACCGCTGTCGAACTGCCCGATTTCGGCTGGCGATCTTACGGCGTGGCGGTGGGCTTTGGTGATCGGCTGGAACTGTCATACGCCCGCGCCAATTTCGACACACGCGATGTGGGCGCGCTGCTGGGCATCGGCCAGGGCTATACCTTCAATCAGGACATCTACGGCGCCAAGCTGCGGCTGGCGGGCGATGTGGTCTACGGGACAAGCTGGTTGCCGCAGATCGCCGTGGGGATCGAACACAAACGCAACCTTGATGGCGGGCTTGTGCAAGCGCTGGGCGCAGGCGACGACAGCGGCACCGATTACACCATCAGCGCCACCAAGCTGCTGCTGGCGCGCAGCGTGCTGGTCAACGCCACCTTGCGCTATACCGAGGCGAACCAGTTGGGCCTGCTCGGCTTCGGCAGCGCAGCGGGTGAAGAATACAAGCTGCAATTCGAAGGATCGCTGGGATACCAGCTTTCGCGCCGAGCAGTAATCGGCGCGGAATATCGCACCAAGCCGGACAATCTCGGCCTTGGCGAGGATGACTGGATGGATATTTTCGCGGCTTATGCGCTGACCGATAACCTCACGCTGGCCGCCGCCTATGTCGATCTCGGATCGATCGCCACCATCTCCGGTCAGCGCGGCGGCTTCCTGTCCGCGCAGATCGCATTTTGACCTGAAAATCCGGAAACCTGCCGATGATGATAACCGCCACCGCCACCGCTGCTGCCATGCTGATGCTGTTGCAACAGGCCCCCGCCGAAGGCACCGATTGGGACGCGGAATTCGGCGTCGAACAAAAGCAGCGCGATCCTGTGACGGGCGAACTTCCGGTCGATCCCTATGAACAGTCGAACGCCAATGCAGGCGCTGCCCCCTATGACAGCGCGAAACTCGTCGCCGATTTCGGCGGGCGCGAAGGCATTGCCCGGATCGCGGCGCGCACGGTCGATCTGAGCGAGGCCGATCCGCGCATCGCCGACATTTTCGCCGCGCATGATATGGTGCGGCTAAAACGCACGCTGGGCGAACAGTTCTGTTTTCTGCTGGGCGCAGGCTGCGATTACACCGGGCGCGACATGCGCAGCGCCCACGCTGAAATGGGCGTGACCAAAGCCGATTTGAACGCGCTGGTGGAAAACCTGCAACGCGCCATGGGCGAAGCGGGCGTGCCTTTTTCCTCACAATACCGCCTGTTGGCCAAGCTTGCCCCCATGTCGCGCGACGTGGTTGTGCGTTGAACGCAACATTGCGGAAAAAGATTGCGATCTTCGCGCTTGACGATTGGCGTCGGTAGGGGGACATTGCAACCGTCCCGGAGGATCGCAGGGCAACGTTCAAACAGGCAGACTGGCCACCAACCGCCAGCACCTTGAACGCAGCAAGGGATCCTTTGGGTTGAGACTTTGGCGGATGGGGATCGTCTGCTGGACCGCTCGGCGATGCTCTCCCGCGCCTTGATTTCCGCACGCCCTCGTCCCGTGAAGGGGTGGTATGTTGTGATGGGTGGAATCAATAGCCAAAACGGCTCAGCCGACTGGATTGCCTGCCTGACTTACAAAAGCACGGCGACGGCAACCCCCAGTGCGAGCGATCTCGACTTTCTCGTTGCCAAGGCGCGCGCCCGCAACAACCGCCTCGGCGTGACAGGGATGCTGCTGTTCGAGAACGGCTGCTTTCTCCAGACGCTCGAAGGGCCGCCGACCGCGCTCGAATCGCTGTGGTCTTCGATCCAGCGCGATGGCCGCCACAATCATATCGAAGTGCTGAGCGAACATATCGTCACCGCCCGGCTGTTTTCCGATTGGGACCTGCTGCTGGATGGCCGCATGGATGATCTGCCGCGTAAGCCGCATCCGGCGGCAATCGCCCCGCCCGCCATGGCCGAACATATTGACCGGCTGGTGGAATTGTCGCTGAACGGCGATGATCTCGGCCTCAATACGCTGGTGGCGGGCTTTGCCGATGATGGCTGGACAAGCGATGCGATCCTGTCGCTGCTGATAGAACCCGCTGCCCGCGCGATGGGCGATGCCTGGCTTGACGATCTGTGCAGCGAGATCGATCTGACCATCGGCCTCAGCATGCTGCAACTTGCAGGCCATGCGGTGCGGTATATCCCTTCGCCGCAGACCATCCGCAACAGCCATTACCGCGTGCTGCTGGCGACCGCGCCGGGCGAAGCGCACATGCTGGGCACCACGCTGCTGGCAGACCAGTTTCTTGATGCCGGTTGGCAGGTCGACATGGCCTTCCCGACAAGCGAAGAGGCGTTGACCAATCAGGTCAATGCCCAGCACCCCGATGCGCTGGATATCGGCCTGTCGGAAGCCCTGCCGCGCCAGCACGCGCTGGCCAGCCTGCGCACGACGATCGAACACAGCCGCCTTGTTGCCGCCGAACATCCCACGGTAATCTCCGTCGGCGGGCGGCTGTTTGCCGATGCCGTGGCCACCGCGCAATCGGTGGGCGCGGATCATGCCCGCAAGGGTGTGGCAGGCACCAGCATCCGGCTGGCCGAACTGGTGCAACAGAACCGCAAGCGCTAACGGCGCCCGCTGCCGTTTCAGCAGCCCAGCCGGTCCGCAAGATCGGCCAGGCTGGTGGCTGACCATTCCCACGCCTGCTCGTAATGGGCATCGGGCGCGGGCGCGCCGCCATATTCGTCCGGGCGATCGACATAAGCTGTCAGCAGCCCGCAGGCGCGTGCCCCGGCCAGGTCGCCGTGATGGGCGGCGACCAGACACAATTCATCCGCCGCGATGCCCAACACCTCTGCCGTGTGCAGGTAGGCGCGGGGATCGGGCTTGTAAGCGCCGCTGACTTCCGCCCCAAGGATCGCATCCCACGGCAGCCCGCCATGCCGCGCCATTGCCAGCAGCAGCGCGACATTGCCGTTCGACAGCGTGACAATCGGAAACTGCGTTTTCAGCCGCGTCAGCCCCGCCACCGCATCGGGCCACGGATCAAGCCGGTGCCATGCGCGGTTCCAGTCTGCCAGCAGCGCCTCGTCCAGACTGGCCGGATCGATGCCCCATTCGCGCAATGTGGCCTCCAGCATTTCGCGGTGCAGCACATCGAGCGGCACGAAGGCCCGCTCCGATTTCCGCATCCCGAACATCGCCGCGATATATTGCCCGCGCCACACATCAGCGAAGGCAGCAGCATCGCGATCCGCATGGCCGATCCGCTCCAGAAATACGGCAGATTCGCGCGCGATGCTGGTGCGCCAGTCGACCACGGTGCCGAACACATCGAAGGCAAGCGCTTTGGGAAGGGGCGGCGTGGACATGGCGGGAACGGCAACCTTTCGTGACGGCACAGTGCCACGCCGCGATACGCATGCGCGGCCGCAGGTGCAAATGCGCCAGCCCTTCAGATCGCGAGTTTGTAAGCCGTCAGGAAAATCAGTTCGCGTAGCTGCGCTTCATCGGGCAGGCCGCAGTCTGCCAGTTCGGCAATGCCAATGATCGCATCCTGACTGTCAGCGCGCGCCAGTTCGATGCGGTGCGGCACGATCCGCTCGCCCGTCTGGCGTGAGAAGAACGCCTGCACCACCGGACGGTTGGCATCGGCCGGATATTCATCGATCACCATTCCCACCTTGCCGCTGGCGAGTTCCACAAACGAACCTACCGGATACAGCCCGACCGATTCGATGAAGGCGCGTAGGATATCATCGTCGAACGCGCCCTCCATCTGCTTCAATCGCTGCACCGCCACCGCCGGATCAAGCGCGCCTGCGGAGTTTGATCGGGTCAGCAGGAAATCAAAGCTGTCGCATACCGCCGCCATACAGCCGATGGTGCTGATTTCGCCGCGCTTCAACCCTTTGGGAAAGCCGGTGCCATCCATGCGTTCGTGGTGTTCAAGGCAGGCCGCCAGCACGCTATCGGGCAGATTGCCGTCGTTCAACAGGGCGCGGTGGCCCAGCAGCACATGCTGCTGCCAGATCTTGGGATCAGCCGTGCGGATATCGCCACTGGCAGTCTCGGCGCTTTGGGGCAGGTAATTGGTGCCGATGTCCAGCAATAGTCCGGCCAGCCCGGCTTCATGCACTTCGGTGCTGGAAAGTTTCATGTGGCGGCCCAGTGCCACCATCAACGCGCTGACGGAAAGCGCGTGCTGATACACCGCCTCGTTCTTCAGCTTGCAGCGCATCAGGCCGCCAAAGGCCTGCGGATTGCGCCGCACCGAATCCATGATGTCGGCGACCACCGGCTGCACTGCTTTTACATTGATCGCCTTGCCCAGCCGGGCGGCGATGAAGGTGTTGTGGACGGTCTTCTGCGCCCGCATGGCAAGCGCCTGCGCAGTATGCACTTCGACATGGGTGGGCGTGGGATCGGTGGTGCTGGCGGCCCGCGCCGTCATCTTGCGGATGCGCGAATCGGGCCGGGGCGCGCTGTTGTTCACCTGCCCCGGACGGTGTCCTGCATCACGCGGGCCAGCCTCGCCCACATCCCTGCCTTTGTCGGTATCGATCACCACACCTTCAAGGCTACTAGAACGCAGCGTCGCCAGCTTTTCGCTGTCATCGATCAGGAACTTCGCCTTCCAGAACGGATGGGAAAACCAGCTTCCTTCCATCTTGTGCACGAACATGCCGATTTCGAGGTCTGAAACTGTGATACGCTTCAGCATGGTCAATGTGCTCTGGTCCCGCTCTTGTGTGATTTCTCCATAATCATGCACTTGCGGGATTTGCTTGGACGGCGCTTAGGGAAAAACCCCTACGTCGCTACTCGATGATGTAGCGCACCCGCAGCGTGAAGCTGCGCCCTGCGCCCAGCCCGCCGCCGGGCCGCACGCGGAAACTGGTGACATTGCTGTCGCAACCCTGCGCATCGGCGGCAGGCACGTGGTTCCAGCTGCCGCCGCTATTGCTGGAAAACTCCAGACTGTCCGTGGCTGATGCCAGAGAGGTGAAAGTGTAAGTGAGCCCTGATCCGCCCGGATCGGTGAATATCACCGGCCCGCCTGCGCGATTGATCTGGCACAGCTTGGCATCCGCCGGGCCGTTATCGATCACCACCACGCTGTTATTGTCAGTCGCCGCGGTGCCATTATTGGCGACCGAGATGAGATATTCGACCAGCGCGCCGGGGATCGCCTTGGGGTTGGTGCCAAGGTTTACCGGATCGGAAATCAGCGTGCTGACTTTGGTGACCGAAAGTTCGGCAAACGGGTTGCACACGATCAGATCGTGCAGGCTGATGCCCTGCTGGCCGGGATTCGCAGGCGCCGTGGTATGGTTGCCATAACGGATGGTGATGCTGTCGACCGGATCGCTGAAGGTCACCACCAGATTGCCGAACCCCTCGCCATCGGCTGACAGCACATCGCCGATCGCGATATTGCCCTGTACATAATTGGCATTGCCGTTGGTCAGCACCGGCATCACCTGATTGCCGCCGAGATTGCCCACCACCTCGACCCTGTCAGCGAACTGGTTGGCGAAGAAATCGATGTCGAAAATAGTGAACTGCACTCCGTTGAAGGATCGCGGCAGCGTAATCGTCATTTCGACTTCGCCAGACAGGCTCGACTGGTCGGCGATTACGGTCAGGCCGGGTTCTGATGGCGATAGTCCGCCGGTGATGCTGCTGTTTACGGTGGGCGATTGGCCGCCATAGGCGGGGATGTTCTGGTACACCCCGTCATTGTTCAGCTGGAAACGCACGTTGCCATAGCTGGCAAAGGCATAGGTGTTGTCGGTCGATCCCGGCGCCCACCCCGAAATCGCGCCCCAATCAAACACCGAAAAGCCCGCCGGGCAGGCCAGTTGCGGCGGAATGCCTGCCGCACGGCCTGATTGCACAACAAAGGAGGAAATGGCGTAGTCATCCTCTCCGGTCGCGCCATTGTTCACGGTCGAATCCGGATCGGGAAGACTGCTGGCAGTGATCTGCGCGGTGTTTGTAACAGTGGTGCCGGGGCTGGAAGAAACCGATCCGGTGATCGTGATCACCGCAACTTGGCCGGGCGCAAGCGTGCCGACATTCCAGTCGCCGGTGCCTGCGTTAAAGCTGCCGGTGCCGCTGGAACTGGCGAAGGTGAACCCGGCGGGCAAGTTATCGCGCACCACGATCCCGCTCGCCGTGCCGGTCGAGTTCGTGGCATTCGTCACCGTCAACCGCCATGAAGCGCTGCCGCCTGCGGTCGGCGGCGATCCGATCAGCTGCTTGGTCAGCGAAAGGTCAGCCGATTGCGGGGTGAGATACAACTCGGCATGGCGGAAGGTGCCATTGCCTGCGGCCGGGCGAATATCGCAAACCTCAAGCCGCCAGGTACCATTGGCCTGCCGCCCGTTAAACGCCGATAGCGCCGCGTTGGGACGGTACGTGTTTTGAAATGGCGGCGCAGTGATGGATTGGTTGCGGGTGTTGCCATCGGTGTTGACCAACTGCCCTGCACTATCATCCAACAGCACGTTGAGGTTGTCGCCAATGATCACGTTCCCGGGAACGCCGTCAACCAAGCGCACGCGAGTTCCGTCGGGTGCCTGCAATGTCACGCCAACATCGCCGCGCTGTCCATGCTGGACATAAACACCCAGATCGACATCGGCGATGACGAAATTGCCGGTCACGTTGAAATCGCGCACCAGCGGCGCGGTGCAGGTCTGCGAGGAGCCCACCACGCCATCGGTGGTGTTGACGACGGTGGTGACAGATTGCGCCGCCAGCGGCACGGCAAGGCTGCCGGCCACTACCGCGCCCAGTAGCCGCAGCCCGCTGCGCAGCTTGCCCCAACCCTTCAACACTCGGCTTTCCCGCTCCATGTCCCTGCCATAGGAAAACATGGTAAACAGACCGTTAGCCTTACCGGGCTGATGTGGGCTGATCACCGCTTACCTCCCCAGCCCGAGGAAGCTGAAGCTATCGGCATCGAAGGCCATCCGCACGGCGGCGAACACGCCCTTGTTCGTATTGCGCGCCGCGCTGAAATCACCGTCGCGGAAGCCTTCGATGTTGTAGCCTACGGTCAGCAGCATGCCCTTGGCAGGCACCACGCCGATGGTCGGGCCGTAGGCAAAGCTGGTGACGTTGTCGTTGAGGTTGCTGCGCACGGTGGCGCTGGCGCCCAGTTCGAACCGCTCGCCGATCCCGATCCGGCCATCCGCGCCCACCAGCACGCTGGTACCTGCAAAATCGATGCCTTCGAACTGGTCGAAATTGTGCCGCGCGCCAAGGAACAGCGAGACTTCGTGGCGGCGTACCTGCGCGTCATCATCACGCCCACGCGGGCTGTAATTGGTCGAAAGGCTGGCGATCAACCGGCGGGCGGTGGCATCGCCATCCACCACCAATGCGGTGCGCCCGGCCCCGCCCCCAATTCCGGCAGCGCCGCCCGCCTCGCCCGCCACGCCGCCGGTGATCCGGTCGCTGCGGAACTCGAGCCGTCCGAGCATCGCCAGCGGCGAGGCATCGGGGCGGTGGGCAAAGGCGATGCTGGCATCCATGATTTCGGTCGCAGCGCCATTGGCAGCCTTGGCGCGGGTCCAGGTGCCGCCTGATCCGACAAGGCTGCCCTCGCCCAGCTGGCGGATCGCGCCGAAGGTGAAGCCCTTGCGGTCAGCGGTCTCGCCCTCGCGAACTTCGCCGCGCGCGGTCACGCTCCAGCGATCCTTGCGCCATGCTGCGCCGAAGGTGGCGGCGGTGAAATCTTCGAACAGCAGGCCGCCGGTCAGCTGGCCGCCGCTGGCCACCGGCTGCGCGGGGTTGATCACGCCGCCAGCATTCTGCGCATTGGCCGCCGCGCCGCCCAGCGTGCGGTTGCCATCAATGGTGGCGTCGATCGTCAGCGTGGGGCTGACCTGAAGCGATTGCGAAAGGCCAAAGGCGGCAAAGCTGCGGGTGCCCTGTTCGCCGATGCTTTCCTGCCCCAGCGTGGTCACGACCTGTCCGCCCTGCCACGGCGAAACTTCGATCCCGCCGCGCAGTTGGCGCGCATTCAAGGTCTCGCCATCGGCGATTTCATAGGTACCGACCAACCGCACATCCTGCGTCACGGCATATCGCACGCCGAGGCGGTGGCGCGCGGGCAGATCAAGGCTTTCCGCCTTGCCCAGCGCCACAGCGGTGCCCGCGGAAAGTTCCAGCTTGTTGTCGAACAACCGCTGGGTCGCGCCCGCTTCCAGCACGGTTGATGCGGCATTGCCGCCAGCGGCCAGACGATCATCGAAATGGGTGATGCCGATGCGCAGATCGGTGCGCTGGCGGGTCAGCACCATCTGGCCTTGCGCAGCGCGGCGGCGAGCGGCATCGATCAGGTTTTCATCCTGCCAAAGCGAACCGACGAAGTTCAGCTCCTGGCTCAGCAGCACCCGGCCATCGACACCGATCTTGCGGCGGCCGCGCTCGGCTGCGTTCTGCTGGCCGATGCCATAATCGCCATCAATCTGGCGGGCATAGGCGAGCACATCCAGCTTGGCAGTCTGGTGCTGGGCTTCGACCAGCCAGCCGGTGGCATTGTCGCCCTCGCGGCGGCTGACACCAAGCTCGGCGCGGATTTCGGTGCCGTCACCAACGCGGGCAAGCAGATCGACCGCGCCCAGATCAGTGCGCCGGGCCTGGCCGCTGGCGCCCGTCAGCCCGGCATCGCTGATCGCGCTTGCCCCGATCCGCACTGCGCCATCGCCGCTGGTCCAGTCAGCGCGCACGCCGGCGTTCATTTCAGCCTTGCCGTTACCGTCAGTTTCAAATTCAATTACAATGGATTGTGGGTTTAAGTTCTCATCACGGCTTAAGATTGGCGCATTAAAGCTGATGGTGCCCGACAGCAGATCAATGTCGTAATCAGTAAAGCGGGTAAGTTCGCGCACAGAAACAATGAGTTCAGGGCGGAACCTATCACGCACTTCCAACGTCACCCGCTCGGAATTGGCGAGGATGCGGCGGCTGGCGAGGCTGTAGGGGCCGCTGATGCCCTGCCCCTGGATTTCCTGACGCTGGAACCGGCTGGCGATTTCGGCGGCAAAGCCCTGCGCCTTGATCGCACCCAGTCGTGCTTCAGCCTTCACCCCGGTGGCGGTGCGGTTGTAGTTGGCCAGACGGGTCTGGTTAAAGGCGGTCTGGAAATCGCCGTACAGCGCATAAAAGGTTGCGGTTTCGATGCGGACATAAAGCTTTTCACGGCTGGCAGCATCGAACTGGCGGGCCGAAGCATCACCGAAGACGGTGTAATAGGCCTGCGGATCGATCGCGCCCAGCACGCGCTGGTCATCGCGCTGCTTGGCGCTGTCATAGGCCAGCGTCAGCAGGTATTTGCCCAGCACCCGGCCCTTGGCATAGAGCGCAACCCGCGCATCATCGCCCAGATCGCTGTCGAACTGCCCGGCGCGCTCCATGTTGTCGGCAACCGAACGGGCGCCGACAGTGCCTTCGGCCAAGCCAACGATGGTCCATTCAATGTCGCCCGGCTCGATCCACGCTTCCAGTTCCTGACGGCGCACGATGTTGCCATCGTCAAAGGCGAAGGCGAGCCGCAGCGAGCCGCTGACCATAGTAGGTGCGAGTTCGATCCGGGCGATGCCATCGGTGCCTTCGACCACCCAGCGCGCCGCGGTGGGTGCGGTGCCGGTCAGCTGGTTGATCTGCTGGCGATCCATCTGTTCGGCGCTCTGGTAAGGCGCATTGAGCGTGAAATTGCCCGACAGGCCTTCGCGCAGGGGGCGGCCGTTGCGGTCAAGCACGCGCACCGCGATCACCGGGCGCGTGCGGCCATCGGCAATCATCTGCGATTGTTCGGGCAGGAATTCGACCTTGGCAGGCACGCGGGTGAAGAACACGTCGCGAGTGAAGCTTTTGGAGACTTCGCCAAAGCTGTTGACGATGCGCGCTTCGATCACGGTGCGTTCGTTGATCAGCGGCACACCGCGCCATTGGCTGACAGCGAATTTGCCGCGCTCGGGCTTTTGCGTGCCATCGAAAGCGAGCGGATCGACCGGCTTGCCATCGACGAAAAGCTGCACGCTCTGGCCGCGGCGGTGGCGGATGGCGACGCGGATCGCAGGCGCACGCGGGTTGGCATCGGCGGTGGGGGCCAGAAAGCCGTCCTCGCCATCGCCCAGCGCGATGTAATCGACTGCCGCAGGGGCAGGCGCAGCAGCGACAGGTGCGCCCACCGCAGCTACGGGAACGGTTGCCGCTGCGGCGTTTTCGGGCACGATCGCATGGAAATCGGCGACCACCAGGCTTCCGCCCTGCCCGATCGCAAAGCGCGAGGAGGCACTGCCGGCATTGCGGGTGGAGCGCTGGCAATCGACCAGTTTTGCGCCTTCCGGCAGCGTCATCTGCGCTACCTGCACCACATGGGTGCCGGGCACGACGCCTTCGAAGTGATAGCGCCCGTCGGCATCGGAGATGGCGAAGCTGCCATCTTCCAGCATGATACGAATGCCAGCAATTCCAGCGCGTTGCGCCTCATCCAGAGTGCATGGCCCAGCGGTGATCCGGCCGATGATGGTCATCCGGTCGGCAATCCCCTGGCGCACCAGATCCACCGCCGCGCTGGCACGCGTTGTCCGGCCAAGTCCGTCGCGTGCAATGGCATCGTTGAGCACCCGGCCCGCAGGCGCATCGGGGCGCACGGTCATGGCATAGGTCACCCGCGCCGATGCGCCGCCATCCAGATCGCCCAGAGCAATCGTCAGCACCCGGCCATCGGGCGTGACTGTGACAGCTTCAGGCGCGGCAACGCCGTTGATGCGGATGGTATCCCGGCGCAGGCGCAGCCATCGTGACGGGGTATCGGTCAGCGTCACGGCACGCTTGACCCGGCTCGGGTCAGTGTTGCGCAGCGTCAGCGTGTAGAAAACAGCATCGCCCGGCGCCGCATTGACCCGCGAGGCCGTTTTGCCAAGCGCCAGGTTGAGGCTGGGCCGGTCAAGCGGGATATCCACTTCGAACGGCACCGGATTATCGAGCACGAAAGCATCGCCGAACGATCCTTCGCGGATGACAAAGGCACGGCCATCGGGACGGGTCAGCCGGGCCAGCACCTCACGCGGGGCGGCAGAGGGCGCGGTATAGGGCGCTGGCGGTTCAACCAACAGGCGATACCGGCCCTGCGAAGTCAGCGGAAACCAGAATTCGCCCGGCCCCATCGGCACCACGCGGCCGCTGCCATCAGTGACCGCCTGACCTGAAATAACTGTTGATGGCCATGAAGTTACGCCATCTTCTGCAAAAACGGTGGCAACAACGCCGGTGATCGCATCGACCAGCGAAACGCGCGCGCCATCAACCGCTTCGCCGGTTTCGCTGTCGAACACCACGCCGAACGGGTCGACCAGCACTTCGACGTCTGCCACGACCAGCACAGCGCCGGTTTCGGGATGCAGAGCTGTCACAACGATCTGGGAATCCACGCCAACGCTGAGCTGGCAATCTTCCTGCACCAACGCAGGAGGGATGCGCAATGTATTGATAACGCCTGAAAAAATACCGCTATTTGGTGCCGTTTCGAACACCGTCATGGTTTCGCGGTCGCCTTCGGTCGAGCTGATGGTCACCGTCAGGCTTTCGATCGCTTCAGGGTCGCGGTTGGCGGCGGCTGCGGTGATTTCAAAAAACAGTGGTTCGCCGCCGCGCAGGGTGCTGACCGGTTGCACGCGCGCGGTCGACATCGTCGCTGCGCTGGCTGTGCTGGCGGTGCTGGCGGTGCTGGCGGTTCGCAAGCTGCTGGCTTGCACGGGATTTGACCCGACGGTGCAATCAGGCTGGCGGTAAACCAGATCGGAACCTTCCCCCGGCGACCGGCGGAACACCCGGATCGAAGGTGGCGGTGGGGGGGCGGCGCTGACGTCGAATATGACCGGATTGCTGCTCGTCCTGCCACGCGTACCGTCAGCGTCCCATGATGCTTCGGCGATGTTGGTGATCGTGCGCACCAACAGGCCATCATCGGTCTGCGCGCTGGCCCCCTCTTGCGGCACGACGAATGGCAGCAGCACTATGGAAAGTGCCGCTGCCACGCGCCGCAAAGAGGGGGTTACACGCAAAGTCTAAGTCCGGCCGAGCTTAGTTGATTTCGACGCGGAAATAGAGCGAGCGGGTTTCGCCGGCGGCCACATCGCTGAGGTCGCCCGTCACCTGATCTTCGCCCAAAGGACCAGATCCGGTGCTGAAGGCTCCGCCAGCAACGCCGCTTTCGCAGGTTGCGTTGCCATCGACGAAGATGCCGAAACCGGCATCATAGGTAACATCGAACGGCAGGTCATCGACCACGTCCACATTGGTGGCCGTTGCCGCGCCCGAAGCGTTGGATACGGTGATGCAATATTCAACCGTTGCGCCAGGGATCGCCTTGGCGTTGGGGTTGGCCGCACCGCCCGGGCCTGCCAGATTGACCGGATCAGCAATGATCCGGCTGGTCTTGGCCACTGCAACAATCGCGCCGGCAACGGTGTATTCACCGGTGTCGGAGAAATCGCCCTCGTTTGCCAGATCGGTCGCGCCCGCGCCGTCAGCCAGCACGGTGTCAATGCCAGCGGTGTTGGCACCGGCAGTGTCGACCAGTTCGGCGCCCAACGCACCTGCGCCGCCGCCCTCGTGGGCATCTGCGGTCAGAGTGACGTTGAAGTCATCGCCGTTGGCAGCGGTAAGGGCGATATCGGCCACCACAAACACGCGAACGGTTTCATCTTCGATGACTTCATCGAGATAGGTCACCAGCGCATCGCCTGCGTCGAACACACCATTGCCGTTCGTGTCGCGATAGATCTGGAAGTTGGCGATGTTGCCAGCCGTCCCGGCCGTCAGCGCGGCAGCGAGATCGAGGTCAATCGTGTCGTTGGACAGGTTGGTGACATCGAACGCAATGACGGCATCCTGCTGGCCAGGCGAAACCGAAGTTGCCGGGCCGATGTATTCGACGTTGACGTTGACCTTGCGGTCGACCGTAAAGCTATTGCTTGCTTCTACTGCGGTCTGGGTAACGCCGCCGACGTCAAACGTAACGTTGACGTTGTTGGTTATGGTCGATCCTGCACTGGTCCCTTCGGCCAATGCAGGGGCGCTGGACATCGCGACGAGCGCAAACGCACTCACCGCGCCCAGCAACTGGGTGGTGGTCTTCATGACAATGGTCCTATGCGTGTGCCCCGCGTGATGTGATCCGCCCGCAGGACGTGGCGGTTACCTTTCGCTGGTCAGCGAATGATGGCTGGGTAGGTGAGCCTCCCTGAGGCGCCGGGCGCGATGCTCGCCAGCACCCAGCGGACATGGGTCACATCCGCATGGGCAGCGGGACGTGTCGTCCCGTCGGAATCGGTGATCGAAAGCGCGGAAAGCGCGCCCCAGGTCTTGCCGCCGTCAACTGACACATGGAGCGCCGGGTCGGCATCGGGCGCCAGACGCACCGCTGCGGGAAGCGGGTTGGTGACGACAAAGTTGCTCACCGCATCGCTGCCGCTGTTGGCGTAATCGGTGCCGAAAATCAGCCGGTCACCCGGAACGATGGTGGTCGGGGGCACCATTTCGCGGGTTTCGCTGCCGTCGGGCGCTGTGATAACCTTTTCTGCCATGACATCGCCCTTCAGCACGACCGGACTGGCGGCATCTTGCGCGGCGAGCGGCATGGCAGGCAGAGCCATGGCGATGGCGGACATTGCGATCATGATCTTGTTGAGTTTTTTCATGATAATGGACCCCTTTTTTAAGGATTTTTTGAAGTCTGGAGTCAGTCGATCACTACGTCGAAGGTGACTGTGCTGGTGGAACCGGCGGAAACATTGCCGAGGTTGACCGCGATCCCGGCAGCGTCCGAACCTGTCCCGGCATCGCCATCGGCTGCGTCGGTCAGCGTTGCACCACCCAGCGCCAGTGTGCCCGGGGCGTAGGTGGTGCCTTCGGGGATCGCGTCGGTGACGGTGAGATCGTTGATTGTACCGGTGCCGGTGACACGGGCTTCGATGGTGAAGGTGGCGACAGTGCCGGGCACCGCGCCCGTCCCGCCGAACGGATCGCGCAAGACGACCGATTTGATCAGCTGCACGCTGACCATGCCCGCCACCATTCCGCCCCGTGCCGTCGCAAGTGCGCCGGTGGTGCCGACAATCGCGTCGCCGCCATCAACGCCCGCACCCGCGAACACCGAGCCGGGCGCACCGCTGCCGGTGACAGCTTCGGCGGTCAGTTCGACATTGCTGGTCTGGGTATCGCTGGCACCCTCGGGAACCGTGACGAGCACGAACAGCGTCAGCACCGCATCAGCTGCCAGAAGGTCTGTGGTTTCCGGCGCGGTCAGGATCTGGTCGATCCCTTCGTCATATACGCCGTTGCCGTTGCTATCTTTTGCAATCGCGCGAACCGTAACATCGAAATCATTGCCGGCCACCGCAGGGTTGGCGACCAGCCGGAAGGCTTCAGGGCCATTGCCCTGATTTGTCAGTTCGAAGGCCAGCACCGCGTCACCCGGGCGCGCGGTGATCGGGCCGGGATCGAGCGAGGTCAGCGTCACATCCAGCAATTCGTCCACCCGCACAGTGACGGTGTTCGAATTGATCGTGCGCGGGCCGGCGCCGTCATCATAGCTGGCAACAGCGGTGTTCTCGATCAGCGTGCCAGCGGTCACGCCGCCAGCCTGGGCCGAGGTTGCAAACAACAATCCGCTGAGCGCTGCTGCGCCGCAGATCGTGGTTAAGGCGAAGTTGATGCGTGTATCTGTGGTCATGCGACGGTGAATTACGCAGGAATGGTTATTTTTTCGTTAGGGACGCCAACTAACCATCGGCCAAATTAACCATCGGGCCGACGCGTTCTTGCCCCTTCCGCTTGACCTCCTTCGCATCATGTCATAGCTACAAGTCTGCAAAAATTCGCAGGCGTTAAGGCTGCGAAGGTTTGCATGTTCGCAACCGGAGGAGGGTTAATGCCGAGCAGAATCATCGTTTCGCGCGACCTTGCCGAACTGCTTAAATTGCTGGCCCACCCCGATCGTCTGCGCATGATCGAAGAGCTGCGTAACGGTGAACTCGATGTATCCGGCATTGCCGAAGCGCTGATGCTGCCCGCTACCCGCGTTTCCCAGCACCTTGCCCAGATGCGCGCGCACCGGCTGGTTGAAGAGCGGCGCGATGGCCGCAACCACTATTACCGCCTTTCCCACCCTCATCTGGCCGAATGGGTGGTCGACGCGCTGCAGTTCGTCGACATCCGCAACCGGCTGGATGAGGCCGAGCACATAGACACCGCCCGCGCGCTGTGGAGCGCCGGTGCGAAGACCCCATCCCACTGAAAGGATTGAAGCATGCCCCATTTCGCCAAAGGCGTCGTGAAGTTCCGTCGCGATGTATACCCCGGCAAGGCAGAACTGTTCGAAAAGCTCAGCACCGGCCAGAGCCCCGAAGCGCTTTTCATCACCTGCTCGGACAGCCGGATCGAGACAGCTATGCTGACCCAGACCGATCCGGGCGAGCTGTTCATCTGCCGCAACGCGGGCAACATCGTTCCGCCGCACACCAACCAGACCGGCGGCATGACCGCGTCGATCGAATTTGCGATCGGTGCGCTCAAGATTCCGCATATCGTGATCTGCGGGCATACCGAATGCGGCGCGATGAAGGGCGCGATGAACCGCGCTGGCCTGACCTCCCTGCCCCACGTGCGCGAATGGCTCGGCTATTCGCAGGGCGCGGTCGATATTGTGGAGGCACTTGGCGCGGATCTGGATGACGAGGCCCGGATGCGGATGCTGCTCGAACAGAATGTCATCCTGCAATTGCAGCATCTCAAAACCCACCCCACCGTCGCGGTCGCGCTGGCGCAGGGCGCGGTGACGCTGCACGGTTGGGTCTATGACATCAAGACCGGCGAAGTTTCCGCCTATGACGATGAGACCGGTACCTGGATTGCGGTCGAAGAACGCTATGCCGGAGAACTGATCGAATTGATGGACGATCAGCACGCCTGCTGATCGGCACAATACCCCCGGTTCCTCTCCTCTCTATACCCGGAGCACTTCTCCCTATGAGCTCAGCGACATCAGATAGCCTCACCCCGGCTGTGGTCGGACGAGATTTTCTCGCTTCGATCGTCGTCTTCCTTGTCGCCCTGCCCCTGTGCATGGGCGTTGCCATTGCATCGGGCGCGCCTCCTGCACTCGGCCTTATAACCGGCATTGTCGGGGGGCTGGTCGTGGGAACGATCGCCGGTTCGCCGCTGCAAGTCAGCGGGCCGGCAGCGGGCATGGCGGTGCTTGTGTTCCAGCTGGTGCAGGAACACGGGCTGATCATGCTGGGCGTGGTCGGGCTGATTGCAGGCGCGCTGCAATTGCTGGCGGGGGTGTTCAAGCTGGGCCAGTGGTTCCGGGCAATTTCGCCTTCGGTGATCCACGGGATGCTGGCAGGCATCGGCGTGCTGATCTTCGTATCGCAGCTGCACGTGATGCTGGATGATGCGCCGCGCTCCAACGGCCTCGAAAACATCGCCGCCATCCCCGAAGCAGTCATGAAGATCTTTCCGATGGATGGATCGGTGCATCACCTTGCCGCAATGGCCGGGATCGTCACGATCGTGTCAATCGTGCTGTGGAACCAGTTCAGGCCCAAGGGTCTGGCGCTGATCCCCGGCCCCCTGCTCGGCGTCATCATCGGCACGATCTTCGCGATCGCCTTTGCGCTGCCGATTACGCTGGTCGAACTGCCTGCAACGCTGGCAAGCGGTCTCAACATCCCCACCGGCGACGCATTGGCCGGGTTCACCAACCCCGATATCCTGACGCTGGGTCTGGTCTTCGCTTTCGTTGCCAGCGCGGAAACACTGCTGTGCGCCACTGCGGTGGACAAGATGCACATCGGCACGCGCACCGATTACGACAAGGAATTGCGCGCGCAGGGCGTCGGCAACATGATCTGCGGCGGCCTTGGCGCCCTGCCGATGACCGGAGTGATCGTGCGCTCGGCCGCCAATGTCGAAGCGGGTGCCACCACGCGGATTTCGGCAATCATGCACGGCGGCTGGCTGCTGCTGGCGGTGGTGGCCTTCCCCTTCGTGCTGAACGAGATTCCCACCTCGGTGCTCGCCGCGATCCTCGTTTACACCGGCTACAAGCTGGTCAACGTGGCGCAGATCAAAAAGATTGCCGAATTCGGCCGGCAGGAACTGGTGATCTATTTTGCCACTCTGATCGGGGTGGTGGCGATCGACCTGCTGACCGGCGTGATCCTCGGCTTTGTGCTGGCGACGCTGAAGCTGGTCTACACCTTCTCGCACCTCGAAATCCGCCGCGAGTCCGATACCACGCTCAACCGGGTCGATCTTTGGATGAAAGGTTCGGCCACCTTCTTCTCGATCCCCCAGCTCAGCAAGGCGCTGGAAAGCTCGCCCTTCGGATCGGAAGTTCACGTGCACGTCGAAAACCTCGATTACATCGATCATGCGTGCCTCGAAATGTTGTCTTCGTGGGAAAAGCTGCACCAGAGCACCGGCGGAACGCTGGTCGTGGAATGGCACGAACTGGTCGAACGTTATAACCGGCGTGCGGAAGAATCGAACAAGTCCGAAATCCCGGGTCTGATGACCCGCCCCGCCGCCTGAACCGGCGCCTGAACAAGCTTGGGCGGCAGGGGCTGTCAGATGACAGTCTCTGCCGCCTGGAGCATTGGCAGAAAATTCAAACGCTCCTCGCAACCGCTCTGCCTATTCAATGATGGCAATTGCCGCGCTGCGTCGCCTGCCCCCGCACTTGCAACCGCACGGCTGCACGGGCATCACCCACGCAAGGGACACAGAGCCCGGGGGAATGAGGGGACAAATTCATGACTTTCGTGAAGATCGGCGCAGTCGCTGTGGCAGCGGCTCTGGCAGCCTATCCGGGCATGGCACAAAACGCGGCGAGCGAGCCGACCCGGGCAGCGCAGGCAGCGGCAGCCGCAAATCTGCCGGACGAAGGCACCCGCGATGCCGACTTCTCCATGCGCGGCTTCCTTGCCACGCGCAGCGAACCGGTAATCACGGGTGCGGGCGGAAAGCCGGTCTGGAACCTTGCCGCCTATGCCTTCGTGGATGGCCCTGCCCCCGCCACCGTCCATCCCAGCCTGTGGCGGCACATGCGGCACCTGAAGCATCACGGGCTTTACCGCGTCACCGATAATGTCTGGCAGGTGCGCGGGTTTGATCTGTCGAACATGACAATCGTGCGCGGCGCCACCGGATGGATCGTGATCGATCCTCTCACCAGTGTCGAAACCGCGCAGGCGGCGATGGAGCTGGTCAACGCCACGCTGGGCCAGCGCCCCGTCAGCGCGGTGATCTATTCGCACAGCCATGCCGATCATTTCGGCGGGGTGCGCGGCGTGGTTGATCCGACCGAAGTGGCCGCCGGACGCACGCAGGTGATCGCACCCCACGGCTTCATGGAAGAAGCTACATCGGAAAACGTCATGGCAGGCGGCGCGATGATGCGCCGCGCCGCCTA
>NZ_LJHV01000003.1 GCF_001296025.1 Porphyrobacter sp. AAP60
GCATCGCCGCAACCGTCATCTTCTGGCTGCCGCAATGAGTCCTGACCCTACTTGATTATGCCATTTTGGACTAAGTTAAACAAATTTTTTACAGTTTGGCGCAGTTTGCGATTTCTTGCACGAAGAAAGCCGAACCGGTCAGGTCGGGGTGTTCATACGCAAGGTAAAGTTTTCCCGCTTTCTTGGGCAGTTTAGAGGATGAGCCAAGCCAATCCCGGTTGTTGTTTATGCTGTCCAATTGCCCGGTCATGCCAGCGGGGCAAGGCTGCCCAGCACGATACGCACCAGATCTGCCTGTCCCTTGGCGCCAGTTTTGGCGTAGATCCGCTTCGAATAATTGCGGGTCGTCTCGTCGGTCAGGTGCAGGGCGCGGCCCGCTTCGATCAGTGACTGGCCCTCGCTGATCCGCACCGCCAACGCTGCTTCACGAGAAGAAAGGCCGAAGGCTTGCGCCAATACCGCAGCCGCACCCTGCGGCAGTTCGGCAGGGGCCCGGCGAGCGGCGACAAGCGCGCCTTGATGCCCGGGAAGTGCCCTCAACACCGCGATATCCTGCCCAATCGGCGCAACGCATTGTGCGTCAGGCCTGCCAAGGAATTCGGTCACGGCGGGCGTCGGAGGACGCAGTGACTGCCACAGCGGATCGGCCAGCAACACGGCGCCGTCCTCGCCCACCACGGCCTGCGCGATGCCCAGTCTTGCCAATGCGCCTTCTGCGATGTCGGCGCGCAGGCGGAGCAGCCGGGCGCGCTCGATCTGTGCGGCGGCAATGGCGATGGCGGGAACGAGTTTCGCGATGAGCGCGCTATCTGCAGCGCCAAGGGTGCCCTGCGCCGCCAGCAGCACCAGCCACAAGGCAGGCGCGCCTGCTCCGATCCGCACCATGCGCGCGTCGGCAATATCTGCTGCCGCCAGCGCCGCATCCTGCGCGGCGCGCTGTTCGGGTGGCAGTGGCAACAGCTCCTCCAACGCATAGACCCGGCTGGGACGCAGGGAGGACGGGGGACCGCCGATGGCGCGCAGTTCTTCGGCGGCCGCATCGGCGGGGAAGCCGCGCACCGCCACCCGGCGCTGCCAACGCGGTGCAGCGGCGCCGGCGCGCTCGATCAGGTGGACCCGGTCAGCCCCGGTTCGCGCCAGCAGGCGAAGGAGGAAGGTGTCCCACGGCGCATCATCCAGAAACTCCCGGAACAGGGGCAGCACCAGATCGGCCTGATCGGAATCGATGATCGCCACAGAGTTTGCTCCCATATGGGAGTAGGACAGTCAAGCCTACCCCTCCACTCAGCCACTCAAGCCAAAACCGGAGTGCCCTTGTGAGCGATATCCCGCGCCAAACCCTCACCCACCTCGAGCGCCTCGAGGCCGAGGCGATCCATATCATCCGCGAGGTCGTGGCCGAGGCGGGCAAGCCCGTCATGCTCTACTCCGTGGGCAAGGACAGCGCAGTGATGCTGCATCTGGCGCGCAAGGCGTTCTACCCCTCGCCTCCGCCCTTCCCGCTGCTGCATGTCGATACGACCTGGAAGTTTCAGGACATGTATGCACTGCGCGATACCATGGCCGCAGCGTCAGGCATGGAACTGCTGGTCTACCAGAACCCCGAAGCCGCAACACGCGGAATCAATCCCTTCGATCACGGGTCGCTCCACACCGACATGTGGAAGACCGACGGGCTGAAGCAGGCATTGGACAAATATGGCTTCGATGCAGCTTTCGGCGGCGCGCGGCGCGACGAGGAAAAAAGCCGCGCCAAGGAACGCATCTTCAGCTTCCGCACCGCCAGCCACGGATGGGACCCGAAGAACCAACGCCCGGAATTGTGGAACCTTTACAACGCCCGCAAGAACAAGGGCGAAAGCATCCGCATCTTCCCGATCAGCAACTGGACCGAGCTCGACATCTGGCAATATATCCAGCTTAACGACATCCCCATCGTGCCGCTCTATTTCGCGGCCGAACGCCCGACTTACGAGTGGGAAGGCCAACTGTTCATGGCCGATGATATCCCCCGGCTGGAACAGGTGCTGGGCCGCCGTCCGGAGATCACGATGAAATCGGTGCGCTTCCGCACGCTGGGCTGCTTCCCGCTGACCGGCGCAGTGGAAAGCACCGCCGCGACCTTGAGCGAGGTGATCCAGGAAACCCTGCTCACCACCACCAGCGAACGTCAGGGCCGCGTGATCGACAAGGATGCAGGCGGTGCCGGCATGGAGAAAAAGAAGCAGGAGGGATACTTCTGATGGAACCCGTCTACCAGACCGACGCCCTTATCGCCGAGGATATCGACGCCTATCTTGTATCGCACCAGCACAAAACGATGCTGCGCTTCATCACCTGCGGCAGCGTGGATGATGGCAAATCGACCCTGATCGGGCGGCTGCTGTACGATTCCAAGATGATCTTCGAAGATCAGCTCGCCGCGCTGGAAAGCGACAGCAAAAAGGTTGGCACGCAGGGGCAGGAGATCGACTTTGCCCTGCTGGTGGATGGTCTTGCCGCAGAGCGCGAACAGGGCATCACCATCGATGTCGCTTACCGGTTTTTCAACACGGAAAAGCGCAAGTTCATCGTCGCCGATTGTCCGGGGCACGAACAATACACCCGCAACATGGTGACCGGCGCGAGCACGGCCGATCTGGCGGTGATCCTCGTCGATGCGCGCAAGGGTGTGCTGGTGCAGACCCGGCGCCATTCCTACCTTTGCCACCTGATCGGCATCCGCAACATCGTGCTTGCGGTGAACAAGATGGATCTGGTGGACTACGATCAGGCCGTGTTCGACGGGATCGTCGCCGATTACGCTGCCTTTGCCAAAAGCATCGGCATTACAGGCTTCACCGCCATGCCGATTTCGGGCTTCAAGGGCGACAATATCACCGCGCCTTCTGCCAACACCCCGTGGTATTCCGGCCCCAGCCTGATCGAACATCTTGAAAGCGTGGAGGTGCTGTCCGCCGCCGATCAGGCCCAGCCTTTACGGATGCCGGTGCAGTGGGTGAACCGCCCGAATCTTGATTTCCGGGGCTTTTCCGGCCTCATCGCCAGCGGCAGGGTCAAACCCGGCGATGCCATCCGCGTGTTGCCTTCGGGCAAGACCAGCACCGTCAGCCGGATTGTCACCTTCGATGGCGACATTGATCAGGCCGTCGCAGGCCAATCCGTCACGCTCTGCCTGGCAGACGAGATCGATTGTTCGCGCGGCGATGTGATTGCTGCGGCTGACAGCCCGCCGCAGGCCGCCGACCAGTTCGAAACGACATTGGTGTGGCTGAATGACGAAGCGCTGCTGGTGGGCCGCTCCTATTGGCTGAAGCTGGGCACGCAGATGGTTTCTGCGACAGTGCAGGAGCCCAAATATACGATAAACGTCAATACGATGGAGAAGATGGCGGCCAAGACGCTCGATCTCAATGCAATCGGGGTGGCCGAAATCGCCACCGACAAGCCGGTGGTGTTCGAACCTTACAGCGAAGCCCGCGCGCTGGGCGGGTTCATCCTGATCGACAAGATCACCAATGCCACCGTGGCGGCGGGGATGATCAATTTCTCGCTGCGCCGTTCGCAGAACATCCACTGGCAGCCGACGGATATTACCCGCGCCGATCATGCCGCGCTGAAGAACCAGACCCCGCGGGTGCTGTGGTTCACCGGGCTTTCGGGCAGCGGCAAATCGACCATTGCCAACGAGGTGGAAAAACAGCTCAACCTGATGAACCGCCACACCTTTCTGCTGGATGGCGACAATGTGCGCCACGGGCTGAACCGCGATCTGGGTTTTACCGAGGCTGACCGGATCGAGAATATCCGCCGCGTGGGCGAGGTGGCCAAGCTGATGGCGGATGCGGGCCTGATCGTGCTGACCGCCTTCATCAGCCCCTTCCGCGCAGAGCGCGAAATGGTGCGCGCCATGCTGCCCGAAGGCGAGTTTGTGGAAGTCTTCGTCGACACCCCGCTGGAGGTAGCCGAAGCGCGCGATGTGAAGGGGCTTTACAAGAAGGCGCGCAGCGGAGAACTGAAGAACTTCACCGGGATCGACAGCCCCTATGAAGCGCCGGTCAACCCCGAAATCCGCGTCAACACCGTGGAAATGACCCCGCAGGAAGCCGCGGAATTGATTGTCCGCAAGCTGTTGCCGCTGAAGTGAAAGGCGCCGCTGCAATGCCATCTGCAATGACCGACGCCGCGCTTGCCGCGCATCTTGCCGAAGTGGCGGGCCGCCTGCTGCTGACGGTGCGCGATTCCGGCGTCTTCTCGCCTGCGATGCTGGGCAAGGCCGGGGATCAGACCGCCAACCAGTTCCTCGTCCATGCCCTGCGTGATCAGCGGCCCGATGATGGCCTGCTTTCCGAAGAGGAAAAGGACAATCCGGCCCGCCTCGCCAAATCGCGGGTGTGGATTGTCGATCCGGTCGATGGCACCCGCGAATATGGTGAGGCGCGTGATGATTGGGCGGTGCATGTCGCACTGGCGATTGACGGTGTGCCAGCGGTGGGCGCGGTGGCGCTTCCGGGGCCGGGTGTGGTTCTGCGCTCCGATGCGCCCTACCCCGTTCCGCCCGCACCGGAACGCTTGCGCATGGTGGTCAGCCGCACCCGTCCGGCGGCTGAGGCAGTGGCGGTGGCAGAGGTGCTGGGGGCTGATCTCATCCCAATGGGCAGTGCCGGGGCCAAGGCGATGGCGGTTGTCCGGGGAGAGGCCGATATCTACCTCCATTCGGGCGGGCAGTATGAATGGGATTCCTGCGCGCCTGTCGCCGTGGCGCTGGCGCACGGGCTGCATGCCTCGCGCATTGATGGAACCCCGCTGTCCTACAACCAGCGCGACCTTTATATGCCCGATCTGCTGATCTGCCGGAAAGAGCACGCGGCGCGCGTGCTGGCCGAGGTGGCCAAGCTGTAAAATGCCCGGATGTTTCACGTGAAACATCAGGCAACACAGGGGCTGGAGGGGGTCTAACCGGGGTCTGGAAAGGGTCTGGGCCAGCCAGCGCGGGGTGGGCCGCGCCGCCAGCTTTACAGTCAGAAGTAACGCGCGCTGGCGATTTCAGCGCCTTGCGCCAACGCTGCAAGCTTGGCCCAGACGATTTCGGGATCGAGCGCATTGCTGCCCGCGTGGACGGAAAAGCCGCAATCCACGCCCGCCATCACCCGCTCGCGCCCCAGCAAATCGGCATAGCGGCCGATGCGCTGGGCGATCAGTTCGGGGTGTTCGATGTAGGGCGATTGCGGTTCGACCATGCCGGGGCACAGCACCTTGCCGTCGGGCAGCGGGTTTGCCTCAAAGAACGCGAATTCATGCGCGTGGCGCGGGTTGGCGCCTTCGATCAGCACCGTCTGCGGCTTGGCTGTCCAGACGATATCGGCGATTTCTGCCAAGGCCACATCGCAATGGTGCGGCCCGGGGTAATTGCCCCAGCACAGGTGCATACGGAGCTGTTCGGCGGGAATGTTCTGCACCGCATGGTTCAGCGCGGCGATGTTCATGCCGATGCGCTTGCGGAAGTCTTCAAGGCTGAGATGCGTGAACTGCACGTGGCGGCCCATGGCAAGGTCGGGGCAATCGACTTGCAGGGTGATGCCCGCCGCCGCGATCGTTTCGTATTCGTGGCGCAGCCCCTCGGCGAGGGCGAAGACATATTCCTCGTCACTGGCATAGAACTGGTTGGGGAAGAACAGCGCGGTGACGCCGGGCGATGCTGCCGACATGAAGGTGGCGTGGCCATTCGCAAGCCTGACAAGCCGTTCCGCGTCGATGCGCGGCGCTTCCATGTCGATTACTTCGATCGGCGCGGTGCAGGCGGGCGCGGAACGCTTGGCCCGGCCCTTGTTGCCGAACACCTGTGCTTTTGCGCCGGGGAATGCTTCGAGATCGGCGAATTCATACTGCCCCGCCTCGCCGCCGAAGCCCGACAGGCGGTGCTTGATATAGGTGGCGTAGCTGGGCTTGGACTGTTCGCCATCATTGACGATTGCAACGCCCGCTTCGATCTGGCGCTTGATCACATAGGCCGTGGCTTCTTCCACCGCTGCATCGAAATCAACCTCGGGCACAGCCTCCCCGCCCTCGCGCCTGAACACCAGATCGAGCAGGGCTTCGGGGCGCGGCAGGCTGCCGACGTGGGTGGTGAGAAAGCGGGTCTGGGTCATGCGGGCGGGCCTTACTTGGAGTCTGTGCAGGTACGCAGGAACTGGCATACCAGCCGGTTGAAGCGCAGCGGATTATCGGCGCTGGCAAGGTGGCCCGCGCCTTCGATCAGGCCATAGCGCCCGCGCGGTGCGGCTCTGGCAAGCGCCTTGGCACAGGCGCGGCGCCACGCGGTATCGTGTTCTCCCGCCAGCGCCAGCACCGGCACGGCAAGCGCGCGCAGGGCTTCGTCCGGCAGGCCCGGCGGCGCGGAGGGGCTTTGCAGGTCTCGCCCGTCGTAATCGGCCAGCATCGCAGACAGCAGTTTGCGCGCTTCGGGCGAATGGGTCTGCATCAGCGGGTGACGCGACCATTGGCTGCGCAAGGCTGCCATGTCGCCAGCTTCGGCCAGCGTGCGGTAGCGTTCCAGATCCAGCGGCTCGTCACGCTCGACCAGACCGGGCAGCGGCGCGCCCGATACCACCACACCCGTCACGCGCGATGCGAACTTGCGCGCCGCATCCAGCGCCACTACCGCGCCTTGCGACAGGCCGACCAGTGCGAAGCGTTCGAACCCCAGAAAATCGGCAATGGCGATCACGTCATCGGCCTCTTGCGCCAGATCGGCAGGTGCAGTGGCCGCCCCGCAGCCGCGGCGATCCGGCATGACGCAGAAGAATTGCTGAGACAGGGCGGCGATCTGCGACTGCCACATGCGGCGATCCAGCGTCCAGCCGTGCAGCAGGATCACCGGCGGCGCTTCGCCGTCCACTTCGCAGGCCATGGCGATCGGCAGGGTACCGCCCTGCACGGCTACTTCGCCATGCCACACGGAATCATTTTGCGGGGAGCGGGTGGCGAGCCTCATCAACTGCTCCCCCGGCAGATCATGCTGCTTCTTCGGCGCGGAACGGGTTGTTGTTGTGGTGTTGCCCGGCCAGCCAGCGCTTCAACTCGCCATGCGCGGCAGCGCGGCGGCCGGCATCGAGCGGCTGCGCACGCGGATCATCATGGGTAAACTCGATGATCATGCCGTTGGGATCGGTGACATAGAGCGAGCGGCAATAGCCGTGTTCGAGCACATAGGTCTGCGGCTCGGCAATTCCGGCAGCGGTAATGCGGCGCTGCAATTCGGCCTGCGCATCGGCATCGACATCCAGCGCGATGTGGATGAAGGGGCTCGACGGCATTTCGGGGCCGAATTCGGCCTGATCGTCAGGATCAGCGAACTGGAAAAAGGCGAGCGCGCTGCCATCGGCGAGTTCGAAGAACACGTGGCAATAGACGCGTTCCTTGCCGAACAATTCGTCTTTCTCGCAATAGGTCGCCATCAGCGGGAAGCCGAGCACGTCCTCGTAGAAGGCGCGGGTCGCCTCCAGATCCTTGGTCACATAGGCAGTGTGGTGCAGGCGGTTTGCGAGAATCTTTTGCGTCATCGTGCTCTCTCCCTCAGTGCGTCAAACTATCAAGCGGCCAGCTTGCCCGCGATGGTCGCAACATGCGCCCCCTGGAAATGCGCCCCGGCCAGTTCATTGTCGCTCGGCATCCGGCTGCCGTCATTACCAGCCAACGTGGATGCGCCATAGGGGGTGCCGCCGCTGATTTCGCCCATCTCGGAATTGCCCTCGAAGGTATAGGGCAGGCCGACAATCACCATGCCATGATGCAGCAGCGTGGTGTGGAAGGATGTGATGGTGGTTTCCTGCCCGCCGTGCTGGCTGGCGGTGGAAACGAACACGCTGCCCACCTTCCCCACCAGCGCCTTGGCGAACCACAGTCCGCCGGTCTGGTCGAGGAAGTTGCGCATCTGCGCCGCCATGTTGCCAAAGCGGGTGGGTGTGCCGAAGATGATGGCATCGTAATCCGCCAACTCGTCCGGGGTCGCAATCGGAGCGCCTTGGTCGGTCTTCATTCCTGAAGCCTCCGCCACCGCCTCCGGCACCAGTTCGGGGACACGCTTTACGAAAACCTCGGTGCCGGGGACGCTGGCAGCGCCTTCGGCAACCGCAGCGGCCATGGCCTCGATATGGCCATAGCTCGAATAATAGAGCACCAGCACCTTGGTCATCGTCTTACCCCTTAGAACCTGAAGCCGACTTCGACGCCGTAGCGGCGCGGACGGGCGCGGAACACGAACCCGCCGGGCGAAAATTCGGCATTGTAGATTTCGTTGAACAGGTTGCTGGCAAAGGCGGTGATCGACACGCCGTTTTCCAGCTTCACACCCGCGCGCGCATCGACGATGTCGATCGGATCACGCACGGTGGTGTTGAACGGTTCCCACCAGGTCTTGCCGGTGCGGCGGTAATCGATCCGCAGCAGGCCATCTAGCGTGTCCGAAATCGGCCCGGCATATTGCGCGCCGAGGTTGAGCGTATAGTTCGAGACCTGCGGCGCCTTGTTGCCGATCACCGATGGATCGGGGAACTCCTTGATCTCGCTATCGGTCACGCCGATCGCGGCGTTGATATCGAAGAACGGCGCGATGCGGGCGGTGGCTTCCAGTTCGAACCCGGTCAGGCGCGTTTCGGGAATATTGCCGAGGTTTTGGGTCGAGGATTCAGCCAGGAACACGAAGAAATAGCTGTTCTTCGACAGGGTGGTATAGGCCGCCCCTGCCAGACGCACCGGGCCAAGCTGGGCCTTCGCGCCGATTTCAAATGTATCGGCGGTTTCCGCGCGGAAGATATCGCCCACGCCCACGATCCCGTTGTTGACCGCTTCTGCGCCAACGCCGGTCTGGTTGAACCCGCCCGAACGGAAGCCGCGGCTGTATCCGCCGTAGATCGTCAGATCGCGGGTCGGTTCATAGGTGAGGGTAATCTTGGGCTGCCAATCGTCGAAGATCGCGGTGCGCACTTCGCCGCTTTGCGCCACCGGCACGCCCGGCACCACCGGCAGGAAGGCCTGCGGGGTCAGCGTGGTCTGTTCGCGCTTGTCACGGTCGTACCGCAGGCTGGCATCCACGCGCAGCTGATCGGAGAACTCATACCCCGCATTGGCAAACAGCGCCCAGGCGAAGTTATCCTGACCATCGGACAGGAAGCTGAACTGCGGGTTCAAGGGATTGGTCGAAGGGCTGCGGAACACCGGGAACACGCCATTGCCGGTATCGATCATGTTGCCGGTGGAGATGAAGCGCGTGGTATCGATCAGATAGCCGCCCGCCATCCAGTTGAACTTGCGGCCATCCTCGGGCGAGGCAAGGCGCACTTCCTGACTGAACGCCTTGACGTTGAGATACTGGCTCTGGTTGAGGTCAAATCCGTTGCCGGGGCCGAACAGGAATTCGAACAGGTTGAAGAAGAAGCTGTCTTCGATCGGCAGGAAGTCGAAGGCATCGCCGGTCAGCACTTCCTTGACCGTGTCGTAGGATGATACCGAGGTGAACACCGCGTTATCGCCCGCATATTCGATCTTCAGCGCGGCATTGTAGATGTCGCGATCGTTCTGGCCGGGGTTGTTGACCCGCACCGGCGCGACCGTGTTCACGTCGCCGACGATGTTGTAATAGAGCCCCTGCGTGCGCAGCTGATTCATCGAACCGCGCAGGTCGAAGGTCAGCCTGTCGGTCGCCTCCACCAGCAGATTGGCGCGAAGCGAGAAATCCTCGACCGGATCGGCCTTTTCATTGAGGAAAGTATTATCGATGAAGCCATCGGTATCGTAATATGATCCGGCGATGCGGAACTTGACGTTTTCGGCCAGCGGCCCGCTGATCCCGCCGCGCAGGTAATAGCCAAAGCCATTGTCCACGCCTGCGGTGATGTTGCCGGCGAACTCATCGGTCGGCGCCTTGGTGGTGATGATGATCGCCCCGCCGATAGCGTTGCGACCATACAGGCCGCCTTGGGGTCCTTTCAGCACTTCGATCTGCTCGATATCGAACAGTTCCTGGTTGAATTGCGCAGGGTTTACTTGCTGCACCCCGTCTACAATCACTGCGACCGAGGGTTCGGAGTTGCGGTTCTGGGTGATGCCGCGAATGATAACGAAGGCGTTGCCCGCGTTCTGGGTTTCGACCAAATTGACGTTGGGGGTCAGCGCGATGAAATCGGCCGGACGCTCGATCCCGGCATTGGTGATCGTCTGCGCATCAAACGCGGTGACGGCGGCGGGCGTATCCTGAAGGGTCTCGGACCGGCGCAGGCCAGTGACGACGATGCCCTGATCCTCAACCGCGTCTGCAGAAGAAGCATCCTGCGCGGCAAGCGGCGCGGCGGCCAGTGTTGCAGCGGTCAGAGCAGTGGTGCTGACCAGAGCGCGGCCCCAATTCGCACGGCTGGCGCGGTTCATGCCCGAAAACTTCATATCTCTCTCCCCTGTGGGCGCGCAAACGCGCGTCGCTCTTTCTG
Organism: Porphyrobacter sp. AAP60; assembly: GCF_001296025.1. Lineage (GTDB taxonomy): Bacteria > Pseudomonadota > Alphaproteobacteria > Sphingomonadales > Sphingomonadaceae > Erythrobacter. Next base: position 10,482 of record NZ_LJHV01000003.1, read on the forward strand.
GCGATCCCTCCCAATAGCGGGTTAGAAACTTCGCAATGCGAAGTCAACTTCGATATGCGAAAATGCAATTGTGTGGCTTCGAGGCCACGCAGCGCGGATTCTGGGCGCGGCTCGGGGTGCGCCTGGCTGGTTCAGGAGCGCGGGCGGCGGGCGCGCCAAACGTTACTCCGGACTTGATCCGGGGTGACGCTTGGGGACTGCGAGTGCCCCTCGCCCATCATTGGCGATTGGTCGGTTGGTGACGCGTGGCTTGTCTGGATTGAGCGCGATCAAGCCACAAAGCTTGCCGGCGAGACCGGGCTAATCCTTGACCTCGGCGGTGCAGGGCAGGCCATCGGGGCCCAGACGGTCTGATGGCATCGGCTGGTCAATCAACTGCGGCGGGCCGGAACAGCGGCGCATCGCAGGCAGATCGTCAGGCAGTTCCTCAAGCCGGTTGCCGCCCCCGGCTTTGACCAGATCGAAGCCGTCATAAAGCACGCCGGTGTTCAGGTATGCGCGCAGGCTCAGGCGACCGGGCGCAATATCGATCACCTGGAACAGGCTGGTATCTTCGGCTGCCCGGTCAGGCTGGGTGTCGGCACGGTCATTGAGGCCATACATCTTCGCGCCCGCGACAGAGACCATGTAAACCGGCCCCTGCATTGCCCCGCCCGCGCGGGCCTCGATCCCCGCATCGCGCCCGGCCTCCGCTGTGAGCCTGCCGTAGCAATGGTCATGGCCCTGCAACACCAGATCAACCTTGTGCTTTTCGAACAAGGGCTTCCACGCCGCCTTCAGAACCGGCGTGTCGCCGGGCCGCGCACAGGTGAAGATCGGCTGGTGGAACAAGACGATTTTCCACGGCCCGGGCGCTTCGGCGAGCCGCGCATCAAGCCACGCCGTCTGGCTTTCCAGACTGCCCAGATCAAGCGCCGATGTGCCGTCCAGCACCACGAACCGCACACCCTGATAATCGGCAAAATATGTCGTCAGCGGCGCTGCCTCTGCGCCATTGCCGGGCAGGTTGAACATGACCGGCCAGTGTTTGCCAAGCTGGCGGGTCTCGCTGCCATCGGGTTGGACCACATCGACATATTCGTGATTGCCTGCCGCCGGAAGCTGCGGGACAGTCGCCAAAGCCCATCCGCCGGTCGCTGTCCATTCGCCCCATTCGTCGTCATGGGTCATGTCATCGCGGCTGGCGACCAGATCGCCCGCGTGCGCCATCAGCGCCGGATTGCCCGCCTGCAGCAGCGCACGCCGCCACCCGATCGAACCGATATCAAGGATGCGGTTCTGGGTATCGCCCATGTAGATGAAACGGAACGGCGCGGTTCCGGCGCTGGCGGTGCGGAACTGGTGCCATTCGGAAAAGCCCGCCGATCCCTTTACGCGGTAGGCATAGGCCGTGCCCGGCTTCAGCCCGGCAAAGCGCACCTTATGATAAAGCGCCGTGCCATTTTCACTCAGCGTGCTGACATTATCGCCGCTTACCTGCTGCGCGCGCAGCCCGAAATTGGGGGCGGGGACAAGCTCGGCCAGCTCGGCCAGAGTTTCTCCGGCTGCCATGTCCGTGCGCCAGGATACGCGCATTTCCGTCGCCGGATCGCTGCCGGGCGACAGGATGATCCGGTCAGGCAGGTTGCGCGCGGCATAGGGCTGGCCGGGCGCTGCGGGGGCGGCCTCGCCGCCAAGATCAATCGGCACGTCAACCGGCGGGTTCTGCGCCCCGCCAGCCGCTGCCAAGGCAGCGGCCAGCACTGGCGCAAGTCCAAGCTTCAAAAAACGGCAGACCGGGCGGCGGCTAGTTATAAACAAGACTACATAACCTTTCTGCTGGCCGCCACCTTTGATTGGTGCCTGCAAGTTACCAGGCAGGCACCGGATCAGAAGTTCACCCGCGCGCCGATGAAGTAGAAGGCACCGAACTTTTCGAATTCGGTCACACGGCCCGGTGCGCCAGCATAGCGCACACCCGCCGTGTTGGTGAGGTTCTTACCTTCGAAGAACACATTGAGATTGCGGTTCACATCGTAGCTGGCCGTGACATCCAGCTGGCCGCGGCCTTCCCAAAAGGTGTCGAGCGCCGGGTCGCCTGCAAATTCATCGATGTAATCGGTGCGCTTGGTCCATGCCAGACGCGTATTGAACCCGCCCTTTTCGTAGAACAGCGACGCATTGTAGGTCCAGTCCGACTGGTTGGGCAACGCGGCGCGGGTGGGGCGGCCATCCAGCGAGGCAGGCAGATCGATACGCGCATCGGCATAGGCAACGTTGCCGAAGAACCCGAAGCCGGACAACAGACCCGGCAGGAAGTCGAACTGCACCTGCACATTGGCTTCGGCCCCCAGGATACGGCCTGTTCTGGCATTGAGCGGTTCGGTGATCACCACATTTCGTCCACCGAGATTAGCGATCTGGCGCAATGTGAATTCGTAGTTCTCAAGGTCCTTGTAGAACACGTTGAAGCCGATCAGGCCCAGCGGGCGGAGGTAATATTCGATCCCGGCATCCAGATTGTTGGCAACGGTCTGGCGCAGGTTCGGGTTGCCGCGTTCGATATTGCCGTCTTCGTCAATCGTCTGACGCGGGACAGCATCGCGGAAGTTCGGACGCGCCGTACCGCGGGTCGCCGCAAAGCGACCGATCAGATCCGGTGTGAACTCATGCCGGATGGTCAGGTTGGGGAAGAAATCGGTATATTTGCGATCGACCTGACCGATGACAAGGGTTTCGGTATCAAGGTCGAAAACGGGTGCGCTGCCGCTGAACTGCGTGTGTTCGACACGCGCGCCGATGATCACATTCGTCTTGGGAAACTGGATACGGGCCATCGCGTAACCGGCGTAGATATCTTCGTTCGCTTCGTAATCGGACGTGATCGAATTTTCGACGCGGCGAGTGCCATCGGTCTGCGCTACACCGCTGATCTGGGCGAAGTAGGGGAGTACGAGATCGGGATCGAGCTTGTTTCCTAGGAAGTAGTCAAAATTCTGCGATTCAGTCGCCGAAAGCAATTGCGCCAGCGGCTGATCGGGGCGGCTTGAAGCGCGGCGATCACGCCATTGTTCGTTATCGGTGGTGATATCGGCAAGTCGTGCCTTGCCGCCGAACTGGAAGGTGGAAGGCGCACCGAACAATTCGGTCGGAATGGTGAGGTTGGCGGTAAGGGCCCACTCGCTTTGAAAAGTGTCCTGCTCGCGGAATGTTACCTGCCGGAAAGCAAAGCGATCGGCCTGCAGATGTTCGCCAGTGGTGAAGATCGAAAATTCGGGCGCTTGCGGGTCGGTGAAATCCTGCGTGATCGCTGGTCGCAGATTGCTGCGGAACAGCAACTGCGCACGGATCGGGAAGGTCTGTTCCGCTTCGGTATAGGCGACCGAATAATCGAGGCTCGCCTTGGTCCAGTCATGCTTGCCGCCGGCACTCACCACAAAGGACTGGTCGCGCACAACGCGGTGACGGAATTCCTTTTCGATCCGGGTATTGTTCCAGGTCGCCTGCGTCTCGGATGAACCGGGCTGCAAGGCGCCGTCGCTGTAGATGATCGCCAGAAGATCGCGGAATTCGTCATCCGTGCGGCGATTGAAATTGCCGCGCACGAAGAAGGTCGAAACATTGTCAGGGCGGATTTCCAGCGCGCCTGACAGCGTCAGACGTTCGCGCTTCGTCTCGTAATCCTTGAACTCCTGTTCAACCACGCGAAGCCCTTCGCCGCCTTCGGGAAGATCGGTGAAGTCCCACACGGATTCGAAGTTATCGACCCGGCGATCGGTTTGCGAAAGGCTGCCCGACAGCGTCAGGCCGACCGGGCCGAACACGTTGGAAAGCGTGGCGCCGCCGCGGTAATCATTGGTGTTGCCGAACTGGTTGAAGCTGAGGCCGCCATTGCCGGTAATCACAAGGCGCGGCTGGTCAAAAGCCGAACGGGTGGTGAGGTTGACCGAACCGGCGATCGAATCCGCGTCCTGCGAGGGCAGCAGCGTCTTGGACACTTCGATCGAGGCGACCAAATCCGACTGGTAGGCCCCAAGATCGATTGCGCGGGTATCCGGGCTGCTGGAACGCAGGGTAATGCCGTCCACCGTCACGGCGGTGAATTCCGAAGGCGCACCGCGGATCGATATGAAATTGCCTTCACCCTGATCGCGCTCGACACCGAATCCGGGGACACGCTGCAAGGCTTCGGCGATGTTGGGATCGGGGAAGCGGCCGATTGCGTCCGATGAAATCACATTGGTGGTCGCATCGGCGTTCTTCTGGCGGTTCAACGCACGGGCGATCGGATCGGTGATCCCGCCCAGAACCACAATCTCCGCATCGCGGCGCAAGGTGATGGTGACATTGTTGCCAGAACCCGGTGCGACCTGCACTGTTTCGGTGGCTTCGCCAATCCCGCGATAGAATATGTTGAGCGTCGCCTGTCCCTCGGCAAGCGAAGGGATGAAAAACCGGCCCTGATTGTCAGTGATGACGCGCTGGCCGGTTTCGACGATATTGACCTGCGCACCGGGCAAAGGATTGCCGTTTTCGTCAACGACATTGCCCGTCACCGCGTTCTGCGCGATTGCTGCAACCGGCGCGATCATGGCGGTGGCCGCCAGCAAAGCGGTGCGGTGCGAAAATTTGATCGAAAGATACTTGGCCAGCGACATAGTGCCCCCCTGTCATGTTGGCATGATCAGGGGCGTTCCCCTGTTGGGGCGGCGTTTAGTGCGGGATCGCTACAGTCTTTTGACGTTTACGTGCGATTTTGATGACAGCAGAATGGCAGTTTCATGACGTTCGCCGGCGCCGGCGGACAGTTGATTTTTTTCGTTCCGGATCATGCTGTTGCATGAGTGTGATCGCCAAGATCCGGATGGACGGAATTCTCACACCAGTTCGCGACCATGCATTAATGGCTTTGTGGCCGGACCAGTGATGGTTTTGTCACACTTCGCCCGCCACCAACGCGGCCGTCGGGCACGATCGCCCCTCAAGGCCGTAAGCTTGCCTCCAGCGCAGGCCAGCGCTTCAGCGCAGCCTCGATCTCCCCTGCCGCATTGCGCAGCAGTGGCAGGCGTGTGCGCACCAGCTCGTCCTGCGAGATGCGGGTGGTGGAAGTGGAGCAGTTGATGGCGGCAACCACCCGCCCGCCGCGCCCGAAAATCGGCACCGCGACCGAGACGATGCCGTAGTCCAGTTCGTCCAGCGCCGAATCGTAACCGCGTGTCGCCACCAGCGCGAGGCGCTCGGTCATCGCTGCGCTGTCTGTAACGGTGCGTTCGGTAAAGCGCTGGAACGGTGCGCCTGCCAGCAATGCATCACGCTCGTCATCGGGCAGATTGGCCGCCAGCGCCTTGCCCAGCGATGTCGCGTGGAAGGGAAAGCGCGTGCCCACCCCTGCCGCGACACGGAAGCGCCGGTCGGTCGAAACGTGGGCCACGTAAAGAATATCCGCGCCCGACAGCACGGCAAGGCTGGCGCTGTCGCCGGTCTGGTCACGCAGCCCTTGCAGCGGAGGCAGCACCACCTGTTCGATCTGCATCGAGGCGAGGAAGGCCGAACCGATCGTCAGCACCGCCGGGCGCAGCAGGAACTTGCGTTCATGCTGGCCGACATAGCCCAGTTCCACCAGCGTGATCAGGCAGCGCCGCGCCACGGCTGGCGGCAGGGCGGTACGGGCCGCGACTTCCGACAGGGTCATTTCGGGGTGATCCTCGTCAAACGCCTTCAGCACGCGCAGGCCGCGTTCCAGCGTCGAGAGGTATTCAGGGTTCTTGTGCCCCCCCTCTTTGTCAGGCGTTTCAGCCCCTGCGGATCCCATGCACCGGCCTTTCGATGGAGCGGCGGACAGCCGCGTCGTCCGCTCCCAATAGGGGCGGCGCGGTGACGCTGTCCATCCGTTCGCCATCGAAGGATAGGGGGAAACGGATCGTGCGGAATTCCCCCTTCGGCCCGTCCGGATCGGTGACTTCGATGCCGAGCACCTTGGCCTGCTCGGTCGCCAGCACTTCGGCGCTGTCGTAAACTGGCGAATTGGGCACTTCGAGGCGGGTCAGTTCCGCCGTCCAGTGATCGCGTGGCTGGCCGGCGAAGATCGGGGCGAGGAAGGCCACCACATCTTCGTAATGGCTGATGCGTGCGTCCCGGCTTTCGAATGCGGGCAGGCTCAGCATGTCGGGCTGGCCGACGGCGGTGGCAAGGTTCTCCCAGAACTTGGGCGGCGATGACATGTGCAGCGCCAGCCACTTGCCGTCGGCGCACTGGAACACGTAGCTCTGGCTGACGTGGGGGCGCGAATACGGCCCCATCACCTGATCGGCGGACAGCAGGTGGGTGAAATCATCGAGGTTGAAATGGCACATGGCCTCGAACATCGAGGTTTCGACCACGCGGCCCCGCCCCGTGGTGTGGCGTTCATTGAGCGCGGCGAGGATGCCGAGCGCGGTGTAAAACCCGGTCATGGCATCGGCGATGGCGGGGCCAACCACGCGCGGGTGCTGCGGGTTGACCAGCAGGCGCAGAAAGCCGGATGCGGCCTGCGCGACGGTATCGAAAGCGGGGCGATCCCGCTCTGGCCCCTCGCTGCCGAAGCCGGAGATCGAGGCATAGACCAGCGCGGGGTTGATCGCCTGCAATCGCTTGGCATCGACATTCAAACGGTCTGCCACGCCGGGGCGGAAATTCTGGATGAAGACATCGGCGCCTGCCACCAGTTGATCGAGGGTCGCCAGATCATCGGGGTTCTTGGGATCGATGGTGATCGACCGCTTGTTGCGGTTATAGGTCTGGAAATGCGGCGAATAAAGCTCGCCCTTGAAGCTGCGGAACGGATCGCCGGTGCCGGGCTGTTCCACCTTGATCACATCGGCGCCCATATCGGCCAGCAGCATCCCGGCGGCGGGGCCGGTGATGAAGGTGCCCATTTCGAGCACGGTAACACCTGCGAGGGGTTTGGCCGTCATCCGCTTGATCCCACCTTGTATCTTGACAATGGGACGTTAGTATATTCTTCGCATAACGAAATCAACTTCGAATATCGAAAAAGGAACGCCCATGCGCATCGGCAAGCAGGATAACGCCGTCACCTCGATCTGCACCTCCGATGCGACGAGCATCACGGTGCGCGGGATGGATCTGTGCAGCGAAGTGATCGGTCATGTCGATTTCACCAGCTATTTCTGGCTGCTGGTGACGGGCACGATGCCCAGCCCGCCGCAAAAGGCACTGGCCGATGCGGTGCTGTGCGCGATTGCCGAACACGGTCTGGTGCCGAGTGTCGTCGCCACCCGCATGACCTATGCCGCCGCGCCCGAGGCGTTTCACGGCGCGGTCGCCGCGGGGCTGCTGGGCTGCGGTTCTGTGGTGCTGGGCAGCGCGGAAGTGGCGGGCAAGTTCTATGCGCATGTGGTGGCCGAGGGCGGTGATCCGGCCGCCGCCGCGATTGCCGCCATCAAGGCCTTGCGCGCCGAAAAGAAGGCGATCCCCGGCTTCGGCCACCCGCAGCATTCCGGCGGCGATCCTCGCGCGCACCGTCTGCTGGCGCTGGCCAAGGAACACGGCATGGAAGGCCCGCACATCGCCATGCTGCGCACCATCGAAACCGTGCTGCCCGAAGCGATTGGCCGCCCGCTGCCGATCAACGTCAACGGCGCGATCCCGGCGGTGATGCTGGACGCAGGCTTCCCGCTGGCGGCGCTGAAGGGCATTTCGCTGCTCGCCCGTACCGCCAGCCTGATCGCGCACCTGCAGGAGGAAACCGAGCGGCCCATCGGCTTCATCATGAGCGGCGCTGCGGCGGAGCGGATCGGATTTGACGACGGCTCGGAATAAGCCTGCTTGATCCCCCGGCAATGCCGCGCCACTGTCGGCGCGGCAACCAAGGGGACAGGCATGATCGGGCGGACATTGATGGCATTGGCGGCAGCGCTGACAGCGGCGCCAGCGCTCGCCGACACGCCCCTGCCCATGAGCCAGACCGAACAGGCCGCCCCCGCCCTGCCCAGCATCCTTGCTCCGCGCGAGCGGGCCGACACCGAAAACCGCATTCTGGCGCAGCGGCTCGATACTGTGCTGCCCGCGATCATGCGCGAACAGGGGATCGACCTGTGGCTGCTGGTGACGCGTGAGTATTTCGAAGAGCCGGTGGTCGCTTCGATGCTCGATGCCGAGAACATGCACGCGCGCAGGCGCACCATCCTGATCCTGCACGATCCGGGCGAAGGCCAACCGATCGAACGCCTTACTGTCAGCCGCTATGGCCTTGGCGGATTGTTCGAGCCCGCTTGGAACCCGGATGAACAGCCCAATCAGTGGCAGGCGGTGGCCGACATCATTGCCGCGCGCAATCCGGCCAAGATCGCAATCAATTCGTCAGACCTCACCCAATTCGCCGATGGCATGACGCTGAGCCAGTATGATCGCTTCATGGCGAAGCTGCCGCCCGCGCTGCACGAACGGCTCGTCAGCGGGGAGGGGCTGGCAATCCGCTGGCTCGAAACCCGCACCCCTGCTGAAATGGACCTGTACCCCAGCATCGTGCGCACCGCCCACGCAGTGATCGCCGAGGCGTTTTCGCGGCAAGTGATCACGCCGGGCGTCACCAAGGCCGAGGACGTGCAATGGTGGTACCGTGACCGGCTGATGCAGCTGGGCCTTGAACCGTGGTTCCACCCCTCGGTTGCAATCCAGCGGCAGGGTACAAAGGGAATGCTGGAAGGCGCAGAAGTGATCCAGCCGGGCGATCTGCTGTGGACCGATTTCGGGATCACCTACCTGCGGCTCAATACCGATACGCAGCACCTGGCCTATGTGCTAAAGCCGGGCGAGACCGAGGCTCCGGCGGGCCTCCGCGCGGGCCTGGCGAACAGCAACCGGGTGCAGGATTTCCTCACCCGCGCCTTCAAAGTCGGGCGGTCTGGCAACGAGGTGCTGGCGATCGCGCGCGCAGATAGCATTGCTGCGGACCTCGATCCGTCGATCTACACCCACCCCATCGGCAGCCACGGCCACGGTGCGGGACCGAGCATCGGGTTCTGGGACAACCAGAACGCCGACCCGCGCGGCGGCGGGTTGATCAATGCGAACACGGCGTGGTCAATCGAGCTGACGTCCTATGCGGCAGTGCCCGAATGGGGCGGGCAGCGGGTCGATTTCCGCACGGAAGAGGACGCCTTCTTCGACGGCGAAACCGTGCGCTTCATCGACGGCCGCCAGACGGAGATCACGCTGATCGCGTCGGATTAGCGGCTGGAAGAACCAGAGCCGCGCGCATTGGTCTTCACGTGATACACGTCGGTCAGCGCGCTGATGTAAAGCTCCGACAGGTCAGCCCCGCCCCACGCAAGATTGGTGGCGCGTTTGGGCGTGGCGAGCCGTTCAATCACCGCGCCCTTGGCCGGATCGATCACACAGATACCGCCCGGACAAGTGGTGTAGACACGTCCCTCTGTATCGACCCGCACCCCGTCAACCCGTCCCGGCGTGCTGTCGTCAGTCACATCGACCACCAGCCGCTTGCCCGATGCGGTGCCATCGGCGGCAAGGTCATAGGCCCACAGCGTCTGGGTCGCGGTGTCGCCAACATACAGCACCGTTTCATCGGGCGAGAGCGCGAGGCCGTTGGGGCGGGACAGGGCATCGTCGATCAACACCATCTTGCCCGTCGCCTCATCAAGCGCGAACACCCCTGAAAAACCTACCTCGCTTGTCCGCTCGCCAAGGCCATAGGGCGGGTCGGTGAACAGGATCAGCCCGTCGCTGCGCACCACCACATCATTGGGGCTGTTGAGGCGCTTGCCCCGATACGTGTCCACGATCACCTGCCGCCCGCCTTCCGGCGTCCAGCGGGTAATCGCGCCGCTGCCGTGTTCGGCGTTGATGAGGCGGCCTTGCAGATCGAAGGTGTGGCCATTGGCATTCGCGCTGGGGGTGTAGAGCACCTGCGGCGCGGCATCGCCGGGCGTCATGACATAGACCGTATCGCCCGGAATATCGCTGAAAATGATCCGCGCTCCGTCCCACGCCGGGCCTTCGGTAAAGGTGTATCCGGTGGCGGCCAGTTCGAGGCTGTCGGGGATTAGGATGGTGTCAGCCGCAGCAGTCTCGTCCTGCGCCATCAACGAAGCGCCGATCATCGCGCAGGCCACAGCCACTGCCGCGATCAGAGCGACCTGCACCACCCTGCCCTTGCTACTGCCCATCATCCGTCCCTTGTCCATCTCGTCGCAAGCACACCGTGCCCCGTCGCGCCTGCCGATGCCAGCACTTTTGAGGGGAGCCACAAGGGTTGCATGAGGCCCGCTCGGGGGGCATTGGGGCGGCAGAGACAGGAGACCTATTTCCATGCGCCAGATCGACCACTTCATCGTCGGCGACAGCCCCGTGCCCACCCGCAAGCACGCCATCTGGAACCCCTCGACCGGCGAAGTGCAGGCCGAAGTTGCCCTGGGCGATGCTGCGCTGCTGGCCCGCGCGGTGGAAACGGCCAAGCGCGTCCAGCCCGCGTGGGCCGCCACCAACCCCCAGCGCCGCGCACGGGTGATGTTCGCTTTCAAGGAATTGGTCGAAGCGAACATGCAGAGCCTTGCCGAAATGCTCTCGTCCGAGCACGGCAAGACCGTGCCCGATGCGCGCGGCGATGTGCAGCGCGGGCTGGAAGTGATCGAATATGCCTGCGGGTTGCCGCAGATCATGAAGGGTGAATATACCCACGGCGCCGGGCCGGGCATTGATGTTTACTCGGTGCGCCAGCCGCTCGGCATCGGGGTCGGCATCACGCCGTTCAACTTTCCGGCGATGATCCCGATGTGGATGTTCGGCATGGCGTGTGCTGCGGGCAATGCCTTCATCCTCAAGCCTTCGGAACGCGATCCTTCAGTGCCGGTGCGGCTGGCCGAACTGTTCCTTGAAGCCGGCGCGCCCGAGGGGCTGCTGCAAGTCGTCCACGGTGACAAGGAAATGGTCGACGCAATCCTCGATCACCCCGATATCGCCGCGATCAGCTTCGTCGGAAGCTCCGACATCGCGCAATATATCTACGCGCGCGGCACGGCGAACAACAAGCGGGTGCAGGCGTTTGGCGGGGCGAAGAACCACGGGATCGTGCTGCCCGATGCCGATCTCGATCAGGTGGTCAACGACTTGACCGGCGCGGCCTTCGGCTCGGCAGGCGAACGCTGCATGGCGCTGCCGGTGGTGGTGCCGGTGGGCGAGGAGACGGCGGAGCGGCTGAAGGAAAAGCTGCTCAAGTCGATCGCCGCCCTGCGCATCGGCGTGTCGAACGATCCCGACGCGGATTACGGCCCGGTGGTCACGCCCGAACACAAGGCGCGGATCGAACAGTGGATCACCACCGCCGAGGAAGAGGGCGCAGAGATCGTCGTCGACGGGCGCGGCTTCACGTTGCAGGGCCACGAGAAAGGCTTCTTCGTCGGCCCGACGCTGATCGATCATGTCACCCCGCAGATGACATCCTATCAGGAAGAAATCTTCGGCCCCGTGCTTCAGATCGTGCGGGCCAAGGACTTCGAGGAAGCCGTGCGCCTGCCGAGCGAGCATCAATATGGCAACGGCGTCGCGATCTTCACCCGCAACGGCCACGCCGCGCGCGAATTTGCCGCGCGGGTCAATGTCGGCATGGTCGGCATCAACGTGCCGATCCCCGTGCCGGTCGCCTATCACTCCTTCGGCGGGTGGAAGCGTTCCGGCTTCGGCGATATCGACCAGTATGGCACCGAGGGCCTGCGGTTCTGGACCAAGAACAAGAAGATCACCCAGCGCTGGCCCGATGGCGGCGGAGACGGATCGAACGCCTTCGTCATCCCGACGATGGGGTAAGGCGGCGCAAAACGCCCGCCCTGCATCAACGACAATACTGCAACACCTTCAGCTTATCTTGCGCAAAGCACGTTCTGGCGACTTGGAAATGTCATAAAGTCTCGCCTATGTGTCGAAACCATGGAGAGTTGCAGAAAAGTCACCGCGCTCGTCCTCGCGGGTAAGCGCGCGGGCGTGCTGGATCCACTGGCAGCGCGCGCAGGGGTGGCGCAAAAGGCGGTCGTGCCGATCAACGGTGTCCCGATGATCGAGCGGGTGGTGCGGCAGGTCGCTGCTTGCGACGCGGTAGATGCGATCCGGATCGTCGCGCATGAACGGGATGAAATCGCCGCGCTGCCCACGATTGCCGCGCTGGCGCAGAAAAACCGTCTGACAATTGTCGAGGGACGTCACAATCTGGTCGACAGTGTGGTCGGCGCAGTCGACGGTGCGGCCTTTCCGGTGATGATCACCACCGCTGACAACTGCCTTGTCACCCCCGATGGCTATGCCGAGTTCATTGCGGGGTGTCTTGCCGCCGGGGCAGAGGGCGCCGCTGGCCTTGCCCGCAAGGAAGATGTGCAAGCCGCCGATCCGCAGGGGCAACAGCGCTTTTACAAGTTCCGCGACGGCGGCTATTCCAATTGCAACCTGTATTGGCTGGGCAACACCAAGGCCGTGTCGGCGGCCGAGATCTGGCGCGAAGGCGGGCAGTTCGTGAAATTCCCGCGCCGCATCATCAAGGCGTTTGGCCTGCTCAACCTGCTGCGGTTCTGGCTTGGTAATGGCACCAAGGAAAAGCTGTTCGCGCAGATTTCCCGCCGGTTCGGCCTGCGGCTGGTGCCGGTGGTGCTGTCGGACGGGCATTTTGCCATCGACGTGGACAATGAAACGACCTATGCGGTGACCGAGAAAATCCTCAAGCAACGCGAAGGCGACGGGGCAACCGCGCCATTGCGCGCAGCCCGATAGGCTACCGACAGCACGCGCTATCCGATGAAGCAGATATTTGCCAATATGGGCTGGCTGCTCGGAGGCCGCGGGTTCAACGCAGTGTTAAGCCTGGTGTATCTCGCCATCGCCGCGCGCACGCTGGGCACCGAAGGCTTTGGCCACTTTGCGCTGATCATCGCGCTGGGGCAGGCGATCACCGGCTTTTCCAGCTTCCAGACCTGGCAGTTCATCGTACGCTGGGGAGCCGATCCCGATCAGCCCGGCGTCGATCTCCAGCGGGCGCGCGAGGCGACCGGGTTTGCGGTTGCGCTTGACGGGGTCTCGATCATCGTCGGCACGTTCGCCTCGGTGGCGCTGGTGCTGACGGCGCCCCTATGGCTCGATGTGCCGACCGATCTGATGTGGCTGACCTTCGGCTATTGCGTGATCTCCTTGCTGTCGATCCGCACCACACCGACAGGGATGCTGCGGCTTCATTCCGAATATGGCAAGGCGACCTGGGCCGAAGCCGTGCAGCCGATCATCCGCACCACCGGCGCGGGATTGGCGCTGTGGCTAATGCCCGATGTGACCGGTTTCATCCTGGCCTTCGCCGCGTCAGAGATCGCCACCGCGATCGCCCTGTGGATCGTCGCCGCGCGCGTGCAGCCGGTGCCGCTGTCCTCGGTCAGCCTGCGCGCCATTCCGTCGCGCCACAAGGATGCCTGGAAGTTTGTGCTGTCCACCAATATGTCTGGCAGCCTTGCGGTGGCGGGCAAGCAGGTGATGATCCTGCTGGTGGGCACCTTCGGCGGGGCCTATCTTGCAGGCGGCTTCCGCATCGCCAACCAGCTGGGCGTGGCGCTGATTGCGCTGGCGCAGACGATCTCCAAGGCGATCCTGCCCGAACTGGTGCAATCGCGCGAAACCGCGGTCGATATCGCCCGGCGGATGGCGAACATCGCCGCGATTGCCGGGGTGACGGCGGTGGTCACCGCGATCCTGTTCGGCCGCCCCGGCCTTGCCCTTGTCGCCGGCGAACAGTTCACCGGATTTTACTGGGCGATGATCATTCTCAGCATCGCTGGCGCGGTGGAACTGGTCGGCGCGAGTCTTGAATCGCTGTTGATCTCGGCCGGCAAGGCGCACGTCGCCTTCCTCGTCCGGCTATTCCCGACAGTGCTTGCGCTGGTGATGCTGGAAGCGGCGATCGGCTGGAAGGGCGCGCAGGGGGCAGGGTTTGCATTGCTGGGATCGAGCGTGCTGACCGTGGTCGGGTTCTATCTGGCGATTTTGAACCTGAAGCAGTTCCGGATCGTGGTGGTGCCGGACGAACAGGGGGCGGACACGGGGCCCGCCCCTCCCAAGAAATAGGTCAGTCCCGTTCGCCCTGAGCTTGTCGAAGGACTGCACTTCTTTTCTGCGGTCAGCGTTGACCTCAAGAAAAGACGGCCCTTCGACAAGCTCAGGGCGAACGGGGAACGTTGTCGCCTACCCCTCGTAAGCCAGCTTGGGCTTCCGCGCCGCGGCCGTTTCATCAAGCCTGCGCCGGGGTGCATAGTAAGGCGCCTGCTTCAGCGCCTCGTCCCCTGCCAGTGCCCGTTCCACCACCGCGCGGAAGGCAGTGATGAACTGGTCGATCGCCGCCTTGCTCTCCGTCTCGGTCGGCTCGACCAGCATTGCGCCGTGGACGACCAGCGGGAAATACACCGTCATCGGGTGGTAGCCTTCGTCGATCAGGCCCTTGGCGACATCCAGCGTCGACAAGCCTCCGCCGAAATCCTTGTCGCCGAACAGTGCCTCGTGCATGCACGGGCCGCTGTCAGCGAAGGGCGCGTGGAGAATGTCTTCCATGGAACGCAGGATGTAATTGGCGTTGAGCACCGCGTCCTCGGCCACCTGCTTCAGCCCGTCCGCGCCGTGGCTGAGCATATAGGTGAGCGCGCGGGTGAACATGCCCATCTGCCCGTGGAACGCGGTCATCCGCCCGAAAGTCGGCCCGCGTTCCTCGCGGTTTTCTTCCTCGACAAGATAAAATTCGCCCGCATCATTCTTGCGTACGAAAGGCAGCGGGGCATAGGGCGCCAGCGCTTCGGACAAGACCACCGGCCCAGACCCCGGTCCGCCGCCGCCGTGCGGGGTGGAGAAGGTCTTGTGCAGGTTGATATGCATCGCATCCACACCCAGATCGCCGGGGCGCACCTTGCCGACGATGGCGTTGAAGTTCGCCCCGTCGCAATAGACATATCCGCCCGCCGCGTGGACCGCATCGGCGATTTCGCGGAAGTCCTTTTCGAACAAGCCGCAGGTGTTGGGATTGGTGATCATCACCGCCGCGACATCGGGGCCAAGGCGGGCCTTCAGCGCCGCCACATCGACGCGGCCTTCGGGCGTGGCGGGAATATCCTCCACGCGGTAGTTGGCGAAAGCTGCAGTGGCAGGGTTGGTGCCGTGGGCGCTCTCGGGCACCAGCACCACCTCGCGCGCATCGCCGCGGGCTTCGTGCGCGGCGCGGATCGCAAGGATGCCGCACAGCTCGCCATGCGCGCCGGCCTTGGGGCTCATCGCCACAGCGGGCATCCCGGTGAGCGTGCACAGCCAATGGCCAAGCTGGTGGACGACTTCCAGCGCGCCCTGCACCGTCGATTGCGGCGCGAGCGGGTGGATATCGGCAAAGCCCGGCAGCCGTGCGACCTTCTCATTGAGGCGCGGGTTGTGCTTCATCGTGCAGCTGCCCAGCGGGAAAAAGCCGAGGTCGATCCCGTAGTTCTGGCGGCTGAGGCGCGTGTAATGGCGCACGGTTTCCGGCTCGGTCAGTCCGACGAGGCCGATGGGTTCGCTGCGCGCCAAGCCACCGAGGCGCGAGGGCGCAGCGGGATCAAGCGGCGGCAGATCGACACCGGTCACATCCTTGCGGCCGATTTCGAACAGCAGCGGTTCTTCCAGCATCAGCGCGCGGTTGCCGGTGGTGGTGGCGGGGCCGTTGTGCATCCCGTCTTCGGA
Organism: Porphyrobacter sp. AAP60; assembly: GCF_001296025.1. GTDB lineage: Bacteria > Pseudomonadota > Alphaproteobacteria > Sphingomonadales > Sphingomonadaceae > Erythrobacter. The sequence continues at coordinate 26,202 of NZ_LJHV01000003.1, forward strand.
GAGTTCCATTGCGGGCTTCCAGCCGCTCTTGTTGGGGGCGTTCATTGGACGGACTCCTTGATGCTGGCTTCAAGCTCGCAGGCGAGGCGCTCGATATCATCCTCGGTGGTGGTTTCTGTCACGGCGACAAGCAGTGCGTGTTCCAGCGCTGCGACACCGGGATAAAGCCTGCCCAGCGATACGCCGCCCAGCACGCCGCGATCCGCCAAATCGCGCACGATTTCGCGCGCAGGCTTGCCGCCGAGCATCAGGGTAAACTCGTTGAAAAAGCTGTTGTTGAGCACTTCCACACCGGGCACATTGGCAAGCCGGTCGGCAGCAAGGCAGGCCAGACGGTGGTTTTCAGCGGCAAGTTCGCGCAGGCCGCGCTCGCCCAGCAGCGTCATGTGAACGCTGAAGGCCAGCGCGCACAGGCCGGAATTGGTGCAGATGTTGCTGGTCGCCTTTTCGCGCCGGATGTGCTGTTCGCGGGTGGAAAGCGTGAGCACGAAGCCGCGCTTGCCCTCGGCATCGGTGGTCTCACCGCACAGCCGCCCCGGCATCTGGCGCACATGCTTGGGATCGCGCACCGCGAACAGGCCGAGGTATGGCCCGCCGAATTGCAGGCCGACGCCCAGCGATTGCCCTTCGCCCACCACGATATCGGCGCCCATCTCTCCGGGCGATTTGCACGCGCCCAGGGCCACAGGTTCGGTGTTCACCACCACCAGTAACGCGCCCCTGGCGTGGGCGGCTTCGGCCACCGGGGTCAGATCGCTGATGCGGCCCAGAATATCGGGATATTGCACCACCACGCAGGCGGTATCATCATCGATGCGGGCGATCAGACCACCCAGATCGGGCTCGGCGGTGATTGCGGGCATGGCATCGGCAATGGTGTCACCGGTGAATTTAGCCATGGTCTTGACCACTTCGGCATAATGCGGATGCAGCGCGCCCGACAGCACGGCGCGGCTGCGGCGGGTAACGCGGGTGGCCATCGCCACCGCCTCCCAGCACGCGGTCGACCCATCATAGAGCGAGGCATTCGCCACCGCGCAGCCATACAGACGCGCAACCTGCGTCTGGAACTCGAACAGCATCTGCAAGGTGCCCTGCGCGATTTCCGGCTGGTACGGCGTGTAGGCGGTCAGAAACTCGCCGCGCTGGATAATCGTATCGACGCTGGCGGGCACGTGATGGCGGTAAGCGCCTGCACCGAGGAAGAACGGCACATCGCCCGCCGCCATGTTCTTCGCAGCCAATGCCTTCATGTGACGTTCGACGGCCATCTCGCCTGCGTGCATCGGCAGGCCGCGGATCGGGCCATCCAGCCGGGCGACTTCGGGAACGTCGACAAAAAGATCGTCCACTGTGGCCGCGCCGATTTTCGCCAGCATGGCTTGCCGGTCGGTGTCTGTGAGAGGAAGGTAGCGCATGGGTCTGGGTTGTCCGTGGCTGGTGGTGGTAAGGTCAGGCGGGAGAGGGTGCGGCGCGCAATTGCGCCAGATCGGCAAGCGCCCCGGCAAAACGCGCAGGGCCAGTGTGGGTGGTGCGCAGCCACGGGGCGAGCCAGATGCGATAGCCCGCATCGCGCACGCGGCGGCAGAAGGCATAATCATCGGACAGCAGGTGCCCGGTGTCAGGATCGATCATCGGCTGGAACAGCGCGGTCAGATGATCGCCGGAAATCCCGCTGTCGCGGTCAAGCTGGTCGGCGGCGTAACGCAGTTCTGGATGGGCCGTACACAACGCCTCGATCACATCGCGGCGGATGATCATGAGGCCTGTGCCAACCCGCGCCAGTTCCAGCGGTTCATCCAGCCGGAAGCCCGCCTGCGGATCGAGCGCGTCCAATGTGAACACGCCCGAATAGCGCTCCAGCGCCGCCGCATCGCTCTGCCCCAGCCCCTTTGCCGCCGCCGCAGCGACTGTGCCCCAGTTGATCCGCCGCTTGGGACACGGCGCGCCGACCACGGCGAGGCGATCATCGCCCTGCATCCGGGCCACAAGATCAAGCAGCGCCTCCGGCTCGAACCCGATATCGCCATCGATGAACACCAGATGGGTCGCATCCGATTGCAGGAAGGCGGCGGCCAGCACATTGCGCGCCCGGTCAATCGCGGCATTGTTGCTGAGCCAGGCGAAGCTGCACGCCACATTGGCACGCTCCGCCGCGCCCGTCAGGCCCACCACGCTGCGCAGGTAATCGGCCTCGGCCCCGCCATACAGCGGGGTCGCGACCATCAACCGGCACACGCGCGTGATCGTGACGGGCGGCGTCTGCGTCATAGTGCTTCGATGAATGCCTTGTAGGCTTCTTCGTCCATCAGCTTGTCCAGCTCGGATTCGGCGGCGATGGTCATCTTGAAGAACCAGCCATCTTCCTCGGGGCTGGAATTGACCAGCGAGGGGTCTTCTTCCAGCGCGGGGTTCACCTCGGTGATCTCGCCGGTGATCGGGGCGTAGACATCGGACGCGGCCTTGACGCTTTCGACCACGGCAGCATCCTTGCCCTGCTCGATCATCGCGCCGACTTCGGGCAGTTCGACGAACACGATGTCGCCCAACTGGCCTTGCGCAAAATCGGTGATCCCGACGGTGGCGATATCGTCTTCGACATCGATCCATTCATGTTCTTCGGTGAAATAGCGCGTCATGGTTCAGCTCCCTCTGAAATAGCGGTGGGGGACAAAAGGTGTGGGGGTGACGGTGGCGGAAAGGCGCTTGCCCCGCACTTCGACTTCGATCGCAGTGCCGGGCGCGGCGTGGGCGGCGGCGACATAGGCCATGGCGATGGGCGCGCCCAATGTGGGCGAAAACCCGCCGCTGGTGACGGTTCCGATGTGGTCATCGCCTGCGAAAACTTCCGCGCCTTCGCGGGCGGGCAGGCGGCCATCGAGCCTGAGTCCGACCCATTTGCGCCGGGTACCTTCAGCGATCTCGCGGATGATCCGGTCTGCGCCGGGGAAGCCGCCTTCACTGCGGCGGCGCTTGTTGATGCCGAAGATCAGCCCCGCCTCGATGGGCGAGGTTTCGGGCGACATGTCGTGGCCATAAAGCGGCAGCCCGGCTTCGAGCCGCAGCGAATCCCGCGCACCAAGGCCGATGGGCTTCACTTCGGGTTCGCCGCAAAGCAGGTCAGCGATTTCGGCGGCGGCTGCGGCGGGAAGCGAGATTTCGAACCCGTCCTCGCCGGTGTAGCCCGCCCGCGCAATCGTGACCTCGTGGCCAGCGATCGTAAACAGTCCGAACCGCATAAAGGTCAAAGCACTCAACGGATACTTGCCGTCAGCATGGCGCGCCAGTGCGTCCGCCGCCTTCGGCCCCTGCAAGGCCAGCAGCGCACGATCATCAAGATGGTTGAGCGTGATATCATCGGGCAGCGCTTCACGCAGCGTGCCGATATCATCCCACTTGGTTGCGCCATTGACCACCAGATAAAGTGCATCGGGCCAGCGCGAGACCATCAGATCATCCAGCACGCCCCCGTCTTCATCCAGCAGCAGCGAATAACGCTGCTGGCCGAGTTTCAGCGTGGAAAGGTCAATCGGCAGCACCGCTTCGACCGCAGCATCCAGACCGGGGCCGGACAGCAGCAACTGGCCCATGTGGCTGACATCGAACAGGCCCACATTCTCCCGCGTCCACGTGTGCTCGGCCACGATCCCCTCGTATTGAATGGGCATTTCGTAGCCTGCGAAAGGCACCATCCGCGCACCCTTCGCCCGGTGCCACGCATCCAGCGGCAAGGGATCGAGCGGCAGGTCTTCGAGGTGGTCTTCGGTGTCGTGGTCGGTCATCAGGGGCACCCGGCAAGCAGAAACAGCAGTCCAGCGATGCGCGATGGCACCGCCACGATACTGCCCCCTCTGTCGGGTGGACCTGAGAGCTTCGGTGCAATCGCCAACGCGGCGCGGCACCTCCCCTTCGGTGGCCCCGGACTTTCATCCGGGACGCTTTCCAGAGTGTCATGCAGCCGAGCGGTCCGTTGGCCTGAGAGTTTCCGGGGCGGTTGCTCCTTCGGCGCCTTTGCCCCCTTGCGAAGGCATCGGGCTCTCCCGCTCGCCTGCCCGCCGCAGAATCGCTCCTGCGGTGGAAGACATCGCCGCGATGCTTGATTTGCTGCACCGCGTCAATCGGGCGAAGCGCGCAAGGACGGGGGAAAACGCATTTGCACTCGCCTGCGCGGCTGAATAGACACGGCAGCGGGCATGAACCTCACCGAAATCTATCTGATCGCACTAACGATCATCTTTGCCGCGCCGTGGCTGGTGTGGCGCGTGCTGCGCACCGATTACTGGGCGCCGCTGGTGGTGGTGCAGATCGTGGGTGGCATTCTGCTCGGCCCCGGCGTGCTGGGGGCGGTGTTCCCCGACTATTATGCCTTCGTGTTCCGCCCCGATGTGATCATCGCACTGAACGGCGTCGCATGGTGGGCGGTAATGCTGTTCGTGTGGATCGCGGGGATCGAGCTTGATCTGTCCGCTGCGTGGAAGAACCGCGGCGAGACGGGGCTGACAGCGGGGCTGGCTTTGGGCATGCCTCTGCTGGCAGGCACTATCGCCGCCGCGATCATCCTGCAATTCCCCGGCTGGCGCGGTGCGGAGGGCCAATATTGGCAGGTGCTGCTCGGCATCGGCATGGCCTGCGCGGTGACGGCGCTTCCCATCCTTGTCCTGTTGATGGAAAAGCTTGGCATCCTGCGCGAGGCGATCGGCCAGCGCATCCTGCGCTACGCCAGCTTGGATGATATTGCGATCTGGGGCGTGCTGGCGATCATCCTGCTCGATTGGGAGCGGATCGGGCGGCAGGCGGTGTTCCTTGTGGGTTTTGCACTGGCGGCTTGGGCGGTGCGCTGGCTGATGGCTCGGCTATCTGAGAATGACCGTTGGCCGGTCGGTCTGATCTGGCTGGCGCTGTGCGGGCTGGCGGGTGACTGGTCGGGTCTGCACTACATGGTCGGCGCGTTTCTGGCGGGCGTGGTGCTGGATGCCAAGTGGTTCGGGCACGAGGCGATGGACCGGTTCCGCAACGTGGTGCTGCTGACGGTGATGCCGGTGTTCTTCCTTTCCACCGGCCTGCGCACCCAATGGGAGGGCGGCGGGCTGGCGGTGTTCGCGGTGGCAGCGCTGCTGCTGCTTGCGGCAGTGGGGGGCAAGCTGATCGGCGTCCATATCGCCGGACGGTTGCTCGGATGGAGCCGCTCCGAGGCGAGCCTGATCGGCTGGCTGCTCCAGACCAAGGCGCTGATCATGATCATCTTTGCAAACATCCTGCTCGACAAGACGATCATCACCCCGACGACCTTCACCGCGCTGTTGCTGATGGCGGTGGGCAGCACCATGCTGACCGTGCCGCTGGCAACGCCCTTACTGAAGAAGCTGGGGGAGCGGGTGCAGGCGGAGGCTTAATTCTCGGTCGGCAGGTGAATGTTGGCCAGCCACGGGAACGCGCGCCGCATCAATGCCACCTCGCGCGGGTCGGCAGCGGCGGTTTCGACCTCACCCTGTGGCGGCGGAACCTGCGTGGTGAAATAGGCCACGCCCTGACCGTCCTCCATCGAAAACCACAGGCCGGAACGCAGGCCATAGGCCTCGCCCCCGTGGCCGATGCGCTCGCGGCCATCCCCGAACAGGTCATCACGGCAAGGCGGCGCATCAACCAGCCCATAGGTTCCAAGGCCATACCCGCAGAAGTCCGGCGATGTCTGTTCCGGCGACGAATGGTTCGCATTGTTGATCATGGCATAAATCCAGACCTCGAACGCACGGTCGGACAGAAATTGGTTGCGCTCCAATTGCACGAGCGCCTGCCCGATCTTCGCCAGATCGACCATCCCGATCCGCACGCCGCCCTGCGGGCTGAAGATCGAGGCATTGGTGCCGGGGACATAGGCATCGAGATCGCACGCCTGCCCGTCCGCCACAGGCATCGTACAGGCGGGCGGCAGGTCGTCCGGACTATCGCGGGCGATTTCGCCCGTATCGCGGTAGAGCGTCACCGCCCGCGCCTGCATATCGGCATCGCAGACGATCCAGTTGAGGCACGCCTTGACCCCCAGCGGCGCGAACACCAGCCGTTCGACCAGCCGGTCATACCGCTCGCCCGAAGCCCTCTCAAGCACCGTCGCCACCAGCGGCGAGCCGAGATTGGCATATTCGAACGCCGCCCGGCCCGATGGCCCGGCATCGCGCCACGCTGCCGGGTCGGCGAATTTCGCCGCGAGGCTTTCACCCAGCGGGATGATGTAACCCGCCTTGTCGCTCAGCCCTGCGCGGTGTGACAGCAGGTGCGCCAGCGTCACCGGCGCATCGGGGTGGTGAGGCGATCGCACCTGCCAGCCGAGATAGTCCGATACATCGCGGCTCAGATCAACCTTGCCTTCGTCCATCAGCCTGAGCGCGGTCAGCGCCATGATCAGCTTGGAAATGCTGGCGATCCGCACCGGATCATTGGCCTCGACAGGGCGGCCCGAATTCCTGCTCGCCAGCCCCTCGACGATCAGCGGCTCGATGCTCTCGCGGTCGAAGAAGACCACAACCGTCGCGGGCGGAGGCGCTGATTCCTGCGCGGCGGCGGGCGCGGCAACGAGCACAAGGGCTGCGGCGAGGCGGCGGATCATGCCGCGCATCATCGCTTTTGCGGCGCTGGCGTCAATCGAGATTCGGCCGCAGCCAGCGTTCTGCCGTGGCAATATCGATCCCGCGCCGCGCCGCGTAATCCTCAAGCTGGTCGCGGCCCACGCGGGCGACGCCGAAATACTGGCTTTCGGGGTGGCCGAAATAGAAGCCCGAAACCGCCGCCGTCGGCCACATTGCGAAGCTTTCGGTCAGTGTCAGGCCGGTGTTGGTCGGCGCATCAAGCAGGTCGAACAGGATCGGCTTCAACGAGTGATCGGGGCACGCCGGGTATCCCGGCGCGGGGCGAATACCGCGATATTGCTCCTTGATCAGCGCTTCGCAGGTCAGTTGCTCACCGGGAGCATAGCCCCACAAAGTGGTGCGGACGTGTTGGTGCAGCGCCTCGGCAAAGGCCTCGGCAAAACGGTCGGCCAGCGCTTTCAGCAAGATATCGGAATAATCGTCCTTGTCGGCCTGAAAGCGCGCCGAGTGCGGGTCGATCCCGTGAATGCCAACCGCAAAGCCGCCGATCCAGTCACCGTTCGGGTCAATGAAATCGGCAAGGCACATATTGGCGCGGTCGCGGCTTTTCTTCACCTGCTGGCGCAGGAACGGCAAGCGGATGTGCTCTTCGGTCTCGGGCAGGTGGATGGTCACATCATCCCCGTCCCGCGCGCAGGGCCACAGACCTGCCACGCCGCGTGCGGTCAGCCATTTTTCGGCGATGATCTGGTCGAGCATCGCGTTGGCATCGGCGAAAAGCTGGGTCGCGGTCTCGCCCACCACCTCGTCTGTCAGGATCGCGGGATAATTGCCGTGGAGTTCCCAGGCGCGGAAGAACGGCGTCCAGTCGATGAAGGTGCGCAGGTGCGCCAGATCCCAGTCGGGGAATACGTGCACGCCGGGCTGTTCGGGCGGGGCGGGCTTGTCGGACAGATAAGCGTCGTAAAAATTCGCCCGCGCATCATCAATGCTGAGCAGCACGCTCTGCGACTTGCCGGCCCGCGCATCGCGGACGTGGATGTATTCGTCCTCGACCTGCGCGACATATTCGTCGCGCTGGGTATCGGACAACAGCTTTGACGCCACGCCGACAGCGCGGCTCGCATCAAGCACGTGGATCACCGGGCCTTCATAAGCCGGATCGATGCGCAGCGCGGTGTGCACCTTGGACGTGGTCGCCCCGCCGATCAGCAGCGGCATGGTCATGCCGGCTCGCTGCATTTCCTCGGCGACGGTCACCATTTCATCCAGCGAGGGGGTGATGAGGCCCGACAGCCCGATCATGTCGGCCTTGTTGTCATTGGCGGAGGCGAGGATCGTGGGCCACGGCACCATGACGCCCAGATCGATCACGTCATAGCCATTGCACTGGAGCACCACGCCGACGATGTTCTTGCCGATGTCGTGCACATCGCCCTTCACCGTCGCCATGATGATCTTGCCCTTGGCCTTGCGCTCTTCCTCGGGCAGCAGGTCTTTCTCAGCCTCGATATAGGGGATGAGGTGGGCGACCGCCTTCTTCATCACGCGGGCGGATTTGACCACCTGCGGCAGGAACATCTTGCCAGAACCGAACAGGTCTCCGACGACGTTCATGCCGTCCATCAGCGGGCCCTCGATCACCTCGATCGGGCGGCCACCGGCTTCGGCGATGGCGGCGCGCATGATTTCGGTGTCATCCACGATATGCGCGTCGATGCCCTTGACCAGCGCATGTTCGAGCCGCTTTTCCACCGCCCAGCCGCGCCATTCCTCGGCAGCCTTCTCGTCAGCGACCGATTTGCCCTTGAAGCTTTCGGCCAGCGTGATCAGGCGTTCCGTCGCTTCAGGATCGCGGTTGAGGATTACGTCCTCGCAGGCATCGCGCAGCGCGGGGTCGATCTGGTCGTAAACGTCGAGTTGCCCAGCGTTGACGATCGCCATGTCGAGCCCGGCGGGGATCGCGTGGTAGAGGAAAACCGAATGCATCGCGCGGCGCACGGTTTCGTTGCCGCGGAAGCTGAAGCTGAGGTTCGAAAGTCCGCCCGAATAATGCGCGTGGGGGCACAGCTCGCGCAGTTCCTTCACCGCTTCGATGAAGTCGACGCCGTAATTATTGTGTTCCTCGATGCCCGTCGCCACCGCGAAGATGTTGGGGTCGAAGATGATATCTTCGGGCGGGAATCCCTCTGCCACCAGCAAATCATAGGCGCGCTTGCAGATTTCGACCTTGCGCTGCTTGGTATCGGCCTGCCCGACCGTATCGAAGGCCATCACCACCACCGCTGCGCCATAATCCATGCAGATGCGGGCGTGTTCGAGAAAGGCTTCCTCGCCTTCCTTCATGCTGATCGAGTTCACAATCGGCTTGCCGGAAACGCATTTCAGCCCGGCCTCGATCACATGGAATTTCGATGAGTCGATCATCACCGGCACGCGGGCGATGTCCGGCTCGGCCGCGATCAGTTTCAGGAACGTCGTCATCGCGTGGACCGCGTCGAGCAGCCCTTCGTCCATGTTGACATCGATCACCTGCGCGCCGTTTTCGACCTGCTGGCGCGCGACCTCGACCGCTGCCGGGTAATCGCCCGCCATGATCAGCTTCTTGAACGCGGCGCTGCCGGTGACGTTGGTGCGTTCACCGATGTTGATGAAGCGCGCGGAGGTGGAGGGTTGGGTCACGGTTTCAGTTCTCTGTTTCCGTTCGCCTCGAGCGAAGTCGAGAGGTCTTGCACAAGTGTCTCGACTTCGCTCGACACGAACGGGATTGGGTTCTTTACGCAGCGATGAACGCCTCAAGCCCGGCCAGCCGCATGGCAGGCTCGGGCGAAGGCACAACGCGCGGCGCGGACTTGGATACCGCATTGGCAATCGCCGCGATGTGGTCGGGGGTCGATCCGCAGCATCCGCCGAGGATGTTGACCTGCCCGTGATCGGCCCAGTCGGCGACCAGCCCCGCAGTCGTCTCGGGCGCTTCGTCATATTCGCCGAGTTCGTTGGGGAGCCCTGCGTTGGGGTAAATCATCAGCAGCGCGTCCGCGATCTGCGAGAGCACCTTCACGTGCGGACGCAATTGTTCTGCGCCGAAGCTGCAATTCAGCCCGATGGTCAGCGGCCTGGCATGGCGCACCGCGTACCAAAAGGCTTCTACCGTGTGGCCCGAAAGGTTGCGGCCCGAAAGATCGGTCAGCGTCATCGAGATCATCAACGGGATATCCTTGCCCGTTTCTCGCTCCAGCTGCTTGACCGCCATGATCCCGGCCTTGGCGTTCAGGGTATCGAACACCGTTTCGATCAGGATAAAATCGCAGCCACCTTCGATCAGCGCTTCGGCCTGTTCCTTGTACACCGCGACAAGTTCGTCGAAGTCGATCTCGCGGAAGCCCGGGTCTTCGACATCGGGACTGAGGGACAGCGTCTTGTTGGTCGGCCCGATCGCGCCCGCAACGAAGCGCGGACGACCGTCCTTTGCCTCATATTCTTCGGCAAGCTTGCGCGCGATCTGGCCGCTGGCGACGTTGATATCGCGCACCAGACCTTCGGCATCGTAATCGGCCTGGCTGATGCGGTTGGCGGAGAAGGTGTTGGTCGACACCACATCCGATCCTGCGTCGAAATAGGCGCGAGTGATGTCGGTGATCACGTCCGGGCGGGTCAGCGCCAGAATATCATTGTTGCCCTTCTGGTCGGCCGGCAGCCCCAGATTACCCGCGTAATCCGCTTCGCTCAGCTTGCGGTTCTGGATCTGCGTGCCGAACGCGCCATCGAAAATCAGCACGCGCTTGGCTGCTGCATCGAGCAATTGCTGGCGCGCGTTCATGCGGTTTCTCCGACGGGACGCTTGCCCAGCAGGTGGCAGATTGCATAGGCCAGATCAGGGCGGTTCAAGGTGTAAAAGTGGAAATCGCGCACCCCGCCTGCATACAACCGGCGGCACAGTTCCGCGGCGATGGTCGCGGCAACCAGCTGGCGTGCGGCAGGCTGTTCATCCAACCCTTCGAACAAACCGTCCATCCATGCCGGGATTGCAGCTCCGCAAGCACCTGCAAATTTCCGCGCCTGCGCCACATTGGTGACAGGCAATATACCGGGCAGGATCGGCGCATCGATCCCTGCCGCAGCGCACTTGTCGCGAAACGCGAAGAAGGTTTCGGCCGAGAAGAAGAACTGGCTGATCGCGCGGCTGGCGCCTGCATCCAGCTTGCGCTTGAGATTGTCGATGTCCGCCTGCGGGCAATCGGCATCGGGGTGGGTTTCGGGATAGGCGGCCACCGAGATATCGAAATCGGCAATGCCTTTCAGCCCGGCGACCAGTTCAGCAGCGCTGGCATAGCCATCGGGGTGCGGCGTGAAGGGCGCGCCGGGCTCGCCCGCGTCCCCGCGCAGGGCGACGATGTGGCGCACGCCTGCTTCCCAGTATTGTTCGGCCACCTCGCGGATTTCCGCCTTGGATGCCGCGACACAGGTGAGGTGCGCGGCGGCAGGCAGGCCCGCCTCGCCAATGATCCGCGCAACCGTAGCGTGGGTGCGTTCCCGCGTCGATCCGCCCGCACCATATGTAACCGAGACAAAGCTGGGCCCAAGCGGCTTCAGCCGCGTCACCGCATCCCACAATTGCGCTTCCATCTTTTCCGACTTCGGCGGGAAAAATTCGAAACTCACCGCAACATCGCCCGGCAAGCCGGAAAACAGCGGCGTGTCGGTGGCGGTGCGGTATTCGTGGAGTTGGTCAAGCGTCGGGGTCATCGGGCAGTTTCCAGAGCGGGGGTCTTGGCGGGGGTGGCTGGACTGGCGCGGCGTTTGCCGATCCAGATCTTGACGATCAGCTCTCCGCCTTCGAGCGCGATTGGCGCGCTGGCGGTAAACCCGGCGGCGCGCAGCAGTTCGGCCATCTGGCGGTCAGTAAAGCCGAGGCGCGCATGCTGATGGCGGGTGCGCAGTTCCTCGCGATCATGGCTGGCGAAATCGACAATCGCGATCCGCCCGCCGCCGCGCAGCACCCGGGCCGCCTCGGCCAGTGCCGGCGCGGGATCGGGTGCGAAGTGCAAGACCTGATGCAGCAGCACCGTATCGAAACTGGCGGGCGCGAAGGGCAGATCGGCAAAATCGCCCTGCACCAGTTCGATCCGGGCGGTGGGCAGATGTTGCAGTTTGGCCCGCGCCACGCGCAGCATTTCGAGGTTCTTGTCGAGCGCAACCACCCGTTCGGCGGTGCCGGCAAACAGTTCCGCCATGCGCCCGGTGCCGGTGCCGATATCCAGCACCGCGCCCAGCGGGCTATCGGCCAAAGCATCGGAAAGGCGGCGTTCAACCTCGGCATCAGGGCTGTGCAGCAGTCGCAATTCGTCCCATTCGCCGGCGTGACGGGCAAAGTAATGCTCCGCCGCGGTTACCCGCGCATCACGGATCGCGGCGAGTTTGCGCCGGTCGGCTTCGCAAACGGCGGCAAAGTCAGGCTCGGTCTGTTCGGCAATGGCGAGCAGGCGCTGGGTTGCATCGATCACCGGCGCCGCGCGTTCATCCGCTTCGGCCTGGCGCAGGAACACCCAGCTGCCTTCGCGGCGGCGCTCGGCAAGGCCAGCATCGCACAGGATGCCGACATGGCGCGACACGCGCGGCTGGCTTTGCCCCAGCACCTGCGCCAATTCGCCCACCGCCAGCTCCATCGTGCCCAGCAACCGCGCAATGCGCAGCCTGGTCGGATCGCCCAGCGCCTTGAAGATGTCCTCGATCACCATGGCTGGCATCATATAAAGATATTTTTATATGTGTAAATCGCCCGTGGCAGAAAGGCGTTCTATTCCAGCGCCAAGGCTTGCGCATAGTGATCGCGCAAAGTCTCGCTGCCGTATTCCGGGGTGAGATCAGCCGCGTATGCGCCGGTTGCAGGATCCAGCACCAGCATCGATTCGGTGGCGTAATAATGCGCAATGCGGGCGTACTCGGCCTTCTCGGCACACCAGCCCGAAATCCCGGCGCCAAGACCCAGTATGCGCCCCGCCCAGGTGAACATTTCGGGAGAAACGGATTTGAAGTGCGGCTCCTTGCCTGCCGCCGCGAACAGTAACAGCCCGGCATCGCGCAGGGAAATCGCCGGGCCGGGGCCGCCGATCGGCAGAATGCGGTTGGCAGCTTCGGGATTATCAATGCACCCGGCGACAAAGCGCGCCAGATCGCCATCGCTGATCGGCTTGCAGCGGGTACGGTTGCCGTCACCGAAGATCAGGAACGGCTTGCCCGCCTTGACCCGCTTTACCTGACCCGAAAGCGATTTAAAAAAGGCGGTTGGGCGGACGATGGTGTAGCCGATCCCGCTCGCCGCCAGTGCGGCTTCGAACTTGAGCTTGGCGTGCTGGAAGGCAAGCAAGGGCTTCTGCACGCAGATCGCGGAGAGCAGGATGAACTGCTGCGCACCTGCGGCCTGCGCCGCTTCCAGCAGGGCAAGGTTGGCACGGTAATCCACCGCCTCGGCATCCCTGGGCGCGCCGCTGCGCGATGCGATGCAGGATATCACCACCTCGGGCTGCGCCTTTGCGGCCATCATCGCAAGCTGCGCCGGATCGGCCAGCGCCGCGCGGGTCAGTGCGGTGACCGTGTGGCCATCAGCCCCCAATTGCCGCGCCACCGCCGCACCGATTGTCCCGCTCGCTCCGGCAAGCAGGATACGGCGCGGGCGGATTGGGGCGTGTGTCATGCCCGCACCCTAGCGCGCGCAGAGTGGAGGCAAAAGTAGGAGTTGCCGCTGCGCCCCTTCTCGGCCAGCGTTACGCCCGGCTGATGATGGGAGAGCACAGCAATGCAGGCCGATTTTGATCTGGTGATCCGCGGCGGCACGATTGCCGACGGGACAGGGCGCGATCTGATCGATGGCGACATTGCGATTGCCGGCGGGCGGGTTGCCGCCATCGGCAAGGTCAGCGGGCGCGGGGCCGAGGAGATCGACGCCAAAGGCCGCATCGTCACCCCGGGCTTCATCGATGTTCACACCCACTACGACGGCCAATGCATCTGGGCCGAGGAGCTTTCCCCTTCATCCTCGCACGGCGTCACCACCGCCGTGATGGGCAATTGCGGCGTCGGCTTTGCGCCCTGCCGCAAGGCCGATCACGACATGCTGATCAACGTGATGGAGGGGGTGGAAGACATCCCCGGCATCGTCATGACCGAAGGCCTGCCGTGGGACTGGGAAACCTTCCCCGAATATCTCGACACGGTCGCCGCCGGAAAGCGCGATATCGATATCGCCGCCTATCTGCCGCATTCACCCTTGAGGGTCTATGCGATGGGGGAACGCGGCGGGGCCCGCGAGGTTGCCACCCAAGACGATCTCGCGCTGATGCGCCGCCTCACGGCAGAGGCGATGCGCGCGGGGGCAATCGGCTTTGCGACCTCGCGGCTCAGCATCCACAAGACTGCCGATGGCGATGCCATCCCGACTTTCGATACCGATATTGCCGAACTGGAAGCGATCACCCGCGGCATGGCCGATGCGGGCGCGGGTACATTCCAGGTGGTGCTCGATGCCTTTGTCGGTTGGGACAAGGAATACCGCGTGATCGAGCGGGTGATCGCAGCCAGCGGCCGCCCGGCGACCTTCACGCTTGCTTCGGGCAACGACGCGCCCCCGCGCTGGCGGCGGGTGCTGGAAATGCTGGAGGCGACCAATGCGGCAGGCGGCATCGCCAACGCGCAGGTGATGCCGCGCCCGATCGGATTGATCGCGGGGCTGGAACTGACGGTGCACCCGTTCGTGCTGTGCCCGAGCTGGGCCAAGATCGCGCACCTCTCCATCCCCGAACAGGTCGCCGCGATGCGCGATCCCGCTTTGCGCGCTGCCCTGATCACCGAAGATTTCGCCCCCGGTCATCCCTTCAACGAGCTGGCGCGAAACTGGCGCTGGTTGTTCCCGCTCGACAATCCGCCCGATTACGCCCCGCCCGCGCACATGAGCATGGCAGGCCAAGCCGAGGCACGCGGCTGCACCCCGCAGGAAATCGCCTATGACCGGCTGCTGGAAACCGAAGGGCGCGGGCTGTTCCTCGCCGCGCTGGGCAATTATGAAAACGCCAGCCTGGCCAGCGCGCACGAAATGCTGCGTCATCCGCACTGCGTGCCCGGCCTGGGCGATGGCGGCGCGCATTACGGCGCGATCTGCGATGCCAGCTATTCGACCTATCTGCTGACCCAGTTCGTGCAGAAGCAGGGCGAATTGTCGCTGGGCCTTGCCGAGGCGGTGCATATGCTCGGGGCGAAGGCCGCGCGGGCGGTGGGCCTGAATGATCGCGGGACACTGCACGTCGGCGGGCGGGCCGATTGCAACGTGATCGACCTCGGTGGCCTGACGCTGCACCTGCCCGAAGTGGTGCGCGATCTGCCCGCCGGCGGCCGCCGCCTGCACCAGCGCGCCACCGGCTACGAGGCGACGATCGTGGCGGGCGAAGTCATCCGCCGCTTCGACCAGTCAACCGGAGCGCGGCCCGGCAAACTGATCCGCGGTGCGGGTTACCAGACGGCAGCCTAACGCCCGCCCGTCACGTACAGACACTGCCCCGTGATCCAGCTGGCCGCAGGCGAAGCCATGAAGACGACCGCGGCGGCGATATCCTCGGGCGCGCCATAGCGGCCCAGCGGAATGCCGATCATGCCCAGCAGTTTCTCGCGCTTCTCGTCGGTGTCGGTGCCCATGCATTCATCAAAATTCTCGGTCGGCACCGGGCCGGGCGCGACCGCATTGACTCTGATCTTCGGCGCCACCTCGACCGCGAGCGTGGTGGTCAGGCTGTTCACCGCTGCCTTGGCCGCGCCATAGGGCCCGTTCTTGACCTGCGGGCCAAAGGCGGACCGCGACGAGATATTGACGATCGCCCCGCCCGCATCGGCCATATGCCGCGCGGCGACGCTCGATCCCATCCACACCGCCTTGAGGTTGAGCGCGATCTGCGCGTCAAAATTCTCCTCCGGCGTGCGGGTGAGATAGCGCGGGGTTGCATCGGGGAT
Organism: Porphyrobacter sp. AAP60; assembly: GCF_001296025.1. GTDB lineage: Bacteria > Pseudomonadota > Alphaproteobacteria > Sphingomonadales > Sphingomonadaceae > Erythrobacter. Next base: position 41,783 of record NZ_LJHV01000003.1, read on the forward strand.
GCCGCCGGCATTGTTGACCCAGATGGTCAGCTTGCCGAATGCGGCAATGGTTGCCTGCGCCAGCTGTTCCAGCGCAGCGCCATCGGTCGCATCGGTCGCCAGCGGCAGGGCGCGGCGGCCCAGTGCCTCGATTTCCTGCGCCACGCCATCAAGATCAGCCTGCGTGCGCGCGGCCAGTGCGACATCGGCACCTGCCTCGGCCAGAGCAATCGCAATCGCCCGCCCGATCCCCTTGCCCGCGCCGGTGACCACCGCCACTTCGCCATCGAGCCGAAACCGATCCAGAATCGCCATAAGGCCCCCTTGCGCCGCATGATTGCCACCCGGAACCTAAGGCCAGCACGCCGGGGCAACACTGACGCTTCAGATAGGCTGTCGCCGCAGCGCCATACCCGCTGCAATCAGACACAGGCTGCCCACTGCGGTATTGCATCACAAGGCGCAAAGCCAACCGGTTCCTTGAGTTTTTCATGGAAATTTGCTGGTGCCGCTTACAGGATTCGAACCTGTGACCCCATCATTACGAATGATGTGCTCTACCGACTGAGCTAAAGCGGCACTCTGCCCGCTGCCCTAATTCGCGTGGGAAGCGTGCGCAATGCAAAGGTGGAGGCCCGAGCCGGAATCGAACCGGCGTGCAAGGATTTGCAGTCCTCTGCGTAACCACTCCGCCATCGGGCCGAGCCATCCTGAACCCAAGGGCCCCGGACAGAGCGCGCGCACTAGCGATTCGGCGCGGGCTTGGCAATGAATGTTTGGCAGGGAGAGTTTGGCAGGCCGGGTTGACGTAACGTCAATCTGGACGACCCCTTCGCGGCGGGGCATGGCAGCAGGCATGACCATTGCCAGCTTGCTCGAACCCGTTACCGGCCAGCCCGGCCCCGCCCGCCTTGCCCATGCGCAGGATTGGTTACAGGGCCGCACACTGTATGGCGGCGCTTCTGCGCTGGTGGCCTACACCATGGCCACCCGCGCCTTTACCGGCCTGCCGCCCCTGCGCGCCGGGCAGGTCGCATTTGTCGCGCCGGTGGGTGAGGAGATTTCCCTGTCGGCCGAAATCGTGCGGCAGGGCCGCAACGTCACCCAGGTGCGCAGTGAAATCCACAGCGATGGCAAAGTGGCGCTCAGCGCTTTCTGGCTGTTCGGCGAAGGGCGCGAGCCCAATGCGGTGCATCCTGCCGCGCCGCCTGAAAGCTGGCCCGGCGCGCCCGAGGATAACGAGGTCGTGACCCACAGTTTCGCGCCGAGCTTCGTCGCCAAGAATTTCGAGCTGCGCTACGGCCAGCCCAAGGGGGATGATCGCGGCGCAACGGTGCGGCGCTGGGCGCGGCTGATCGAAGAGCATGATCTCGATCCGGTATCGAAGCTGGTGCTGATGGGCGATGTAATGCCGCCCGGCGCAATGCGTGCCATGCAGCGCACCGGCCCGATCAGTTCGGTCAACTGGTCGTTCAACGTGCTCGACACCGAAAGCCGCTCGCCCGGGGGCTGGTATCTGGCGGAAAACGCCAGCCAGCACGCCGATGGCGGCTATTCTTCGGAACGGCTCAGGCTGTGGGATGCCGATGGCAAGCAGGTGCTTGACGGGATCCAGTGCGTGGCGGTGTTCGGCTAGGCCCGCGGCTACAAATCGCCGAAGTTGGGCTTGCGACGCTCCATTTCAGACATCACGGCTTCGACCTGATTGGGTGTGCGCATGATGCCGTGCTGTTCGATGCTCTCTTCCAGCAAAATCGCATCGGTTTCCCGGTCGATCATCGCTGCGTTCAGGCGCTTGGCGGCGCGAATGGCGTGCGGGTTCTTGCCGGCGATGGTGCGGGCGATCGCAAGCGCACGTTCACGCGGGTTTTCGTCGATATAGGTGGCAAGCCCGAGGGTCTGCGCCTCGGCGCCTGTAAATTCGCGGTTGGTGTAGATCAATTCGCGCAGCACGTCATCGCGCACCAGCCCGCGCCACAGCGCATAGCCGCCCATATCAGGCACCAGCCCCCACTTCATCTCCATGATCGACATGCGGGTATCAGGGTGGGCGATGCGGATATCGGCGCCACTGGCAATCGCCAGACCGCCGCCGAAGCACACGCCGTGCAGCGCCGCGATTACCGGCACGGGCAGTTTGCGCCACTGCATCGAAACCTGCTGGAACTTGTTGGCGTTACCATAGGTGCGCTCGGTCAGGCTTGGCTCGTCCTCCGCCGGTTTGCGCGAAAAATTCGATAGGTCGAGCCCGGCGCAAAACGCCCGTCCCTCACCGGAAAGCACCACCGCACGCAGGCCCTTCATCCGCTGCAAGATGCTGCCAGCTTCGATGATGCGCTGAAACATCTCCGGATCGAGTGCGTTCATCTTGTCGGCGCGGACAAAGCGCACTTCGGCCACGCCGTCCTCCCCCAGTTCGATGGCGACGCGGTCATTGGCAGTCATGGTGGCTGTGGCGGACATCAGAAGGGCACCCTCTCAAGGCAAAGTTGTTGCGCGCAAGATTGGCCCAAGGCCCGCGCCAAGTCCAGCGCGGGGCGCGCTATCAAACGTGATCAGCGCCAAGAATCCGGAAATCATCAGAAGCGGGCGGCGTATCGAGATAATAGCCGCCATCAGGGTGGGTCGCGATCAGGCGGGCGAGGCCGAAAGCGTCAAGTTTGACCCGCAGCCGCGCGACGTGCACGGCAAGGCTGTTGGTCTCCGGTTCGATGTGGATGCGCCAGACATCGGCCAGCAGGGCGCGCCGGGTCATCCGCTCTCCCGGACTTTCGGCCAGCCGCCACATCAGCGCAAACTCGCGCGGGTGCAGTCCCAGCCAGCGATCTTCCACCCGCGCATCGCGGTGAAACAGATCAAGCGTGACATCACCCGCCTCGCGGAAGCGGGGCATCATCGCGTCGCCGCCGGGCAGCCGCGTTGGCCTGACAGGTGCGTTCACAGCATCCCTCCCGCCCGCATCGAATAGACCGCATCGGTGGTAAAGATCAGGTGGTCGATGAGTTCGATATCGAGCGCCCCTGCGACTTCGGCCAGACGGCGAGTGGCAGCGATATCGGAGCTGCTCGGACGACAATCGCCCGAAGGGTGGTTATGGGCGAGGATCATGCCCCGCGCACCCAGCCGCAATGCTTCGCCAAACACCTCGCGCATACGCAGCGAGAGCGCGCCGATGCTTCCCATGCCGATGCCGGAATCACCCAGAAAGGAGCGGCCCCCGTCGACGAAAATCACATGGGCGCGTTCGTGCTTTCCCTCCGGGCTGAGCACAACCTTGCCGAGGTGAGCGACCAGCGCGGACAGGCGCTCGTGCTGCGGGGTATAGGCTGAAGGCCGGGACTGGAGCGCCGCAGTCACCACGATACGACGCCTGCGGCAGAGGGGTGGGACATACGCGGCATCAACGGTCTCCCGCAGCACGGTCAGGTCTGGAACAGCGGCTTGTGATTGCCGGTGGTCCGCCAATCCCGGTACTGGCCGAACTTTTGCTGGCGGCGGACATGGCGGACGAAACCCGCAAAGATCAGCACCAACTGGCAATAGGCCGGGCCTGCCGACAGCACCAAAAAGGCCAGCAGCGAAACCGAATCGATCAACCCGTGCGCAGCATAAGCGCCGATTGCCACGAGCTGTAAGCCTGCGATCCACAAGGGGTAATTGCGGTTGGCGTTAAGCGCCACCACAACGAAGGCCGCCAAGGCGACCACATCGATGCTGACCGCCACCCAGGCATATTGACCGACGTGCAGATTGCCGAGGCCTAAGGCACGGAACACGTAAACCGGCGCCACCATGGTCGCGATGAAGAGCCCGATCAGCCAGCGTTCGGGCGCTGCCCCGCGGCGCCATATCGCCAGTGCCAGAAGGACACTGGCGATATGCTGCGCCAGGACACGGTACTCGTTATAAAACTCGAGGAGTACGGCGCCCATTATCAGGCTGCGAGGGCCGCGTTCTGATGGGCCGGGGCAGCAACAGCAGCGGCGGGGATCTCGGTCGGCATGCCGCCGTCGGGACCAGCATGAACGATGGCGACCTTGCTGAGTTCGTCATGGACGCGCAGCAGGTTGGTCGACATTGACAGCGCCTGCGCTTCAGCCTCGGTCAGGCGCATCAGCGCCCGCTGGCCGGTGTGCACTTCGACTGCGGGATTTTGCCGGGCGCTGAGCATTGCCTGCTTCAGGCGCGCCATCGCGATGATCGCTTCATCGGCCAGCGCTTCGGCTTCACGGATCAGCTTCTTCATGTTGTGAGCATCATTCAGGATACGGTCGGTCATTGCAGTTCCTTCGCCCCGTCGCGGCGCTCAACCTGCGACATTCATTTGGTCCACGGAGACGGTCGCCCTGCCTTCTGTCGCTTCGCTGAGGGTAACCGCCGCAGTGACTGTCAGCACCACGGCAGCGAGAACCCCCGAAGCAATCCCCACGATTGCCCCCAGCCGGAACAGAACGGCATGCTCTCCGTCGAGCACTCCGGGGACAACCCTCGGTTCGCCCGGCCTGAGCCACGGTGCCTGTTCAATCAGTGGCATCGCATCGCTCAGGACCAGTCGGCCCGGGTCATCCCGAACCGGTTCGTCAGCCAAATCAGCTGCCGGGTTAATCTGAGTTTTTGTGTATGCAGATTGACTGAAGGGGTTGAGCGAACCTTCATCCGTAGGGATGCCGATGTCGAACTCTACGAAATCATCGGCCTCTGAAGGCCAATCAGGCAGCCCCTCGGGCGGCGCTTCCGAGGCGACAGAAGTACGATAGTTTTCAACCAGTTCACCTAGGCTTCCTGCCTCGTAAACGTCCTTCAGCGCACGGATATGCTGGTTGATCCGGGTTTCGGACACGCCCAGTTCCAGCGCGATCACCTTGATGGGCACGCGCCGGTCAATACGCTCCATAACGGCGTGTTGCCTGTCGGTTAGCCGTCGCGCGGCTCCAGACGCCATGGTCTCTCCTCCAAAATCGGAACCCCTGTGTAAACCCAGGTTAACGCAAATTGGTCCGGATTTCCTCCAAATTGGACGAGAAAGCGTTGCGTTCCGTCAAACAGCTAGGGTTGGCACGGGCTTAACCGGCCGAACTGTTGACCCCCTTGGATTGCAGGTATCGCTTGATATTGCGGGCCGCCTGCCGAAGCCGCTGCTCGTTCTCGACCATAGCGATGCGGACATAACCCTCGCCGTTTTCGCCATAACCGACACCGGGCGCGACTGCGACCTCCGCCTCGGTCAGCAACTGTTTGGAAAATTCGAGACTGCCCATCGACTTGAGCGCCGGGGGCAGCGGCGCCCAGGCAAACATCGATGCGCGCGGCGCGGGAATATCCCAGCCGGCCCGGCCGAATGCTTCAACCATTACGTCGCGGCGCTTGTGATACAGCGCGCGGTTGGCATCGACAATATCTTGCGGGCCGTTCAACGCTGCACAGGCCGCAGCCTGCACCGGAGTGAAGGCGCCGTAATCAAGATAGGATTTCACCCGCGTCAGGGCTGCGATCAGCTGCTTGTTGCCAACCGCAAAGCCCATCCGCCAGCCCGCCATCGAATAAGTCTTGGACATCGAAGTGAATTCGATCGCGACATCCTTTGCACCCGGCACCTGCATGATCGAAGGCGTGGGATTGCCATCGTAATAGAGCTCGGAATAGGCGAGGTCGCTCACGACCCAAACCTGGTTCTCCTTCGCCCAGGCGACCAGCCTTTCGTAAAATGCCAGGTCGACCACCTCGGCGGTGGGGTTTGATGGATAGCTGACCACCAGCACACTGGGACGCGGCACAGTGAAGTTCATCGCCCGTTCCAGCGATTCCCAATAAAGATCGTCCGGCGTTGCCGGCACCGAACGGATTGTTGCGCCGGCGATAATGAAGCCGAAGGTATGGATCGGATAAGACGGGTTGGGCGCCAGCACCACATCGCCGGGAGCGATGATCGCTGTGGCGAGGCTCGACAGCCCCTCCTTCGAGCCCATCGTTACCACCACTTCCGTTTCGGGATCGAGATCGACGCCGAAGCGGCGCGCGTAATAGCCTGCCTGTGCGCGGCGCAGGCCGGGGATACCCTTGGACTGCGAATAGCCGTGCGCATCGGGTTTGGCCGCAACCTCGCACAGCTTGTCGATGACATGCTGCGGCGGCGGTTGATCGGGGTTACCCATGCCAAGGTCGATAATGTCCTGCCCGGCAAGCCTTGCGGCATGGCGCATGGAATTGACCTCCGCGATCACATACGGGGGCATCCGCTTCATGCGATAGAACTGGTCATTCATCGTCTGTCATCACCTTGTCTTGCGCGAGGTCTGGTGAGGCGCCGCGCGATTTTCTCCCTAGGCGAAGACCGCGGGCGGTGGGAAGGCGTTTTCGCCAATTGCGGCGCGCACCGAATGGCGGCACTAGGGAATGCAACAGCGATCAGGGAAACTTCAGGCCATGGCAGACGACAGCAATCCGATGACGGCGGCCGCAGGAAGCCTCAAGGACTTTTTCGCCATGCAGGGCGAGGCGATGCGCGGGATGATGTCCGGGCAAGGGGTTGAATCGCTTGCGCCGCAGGGCATGGATGCAGGCGAACTGGCCGAATGGGCGGCCACCAATGCGCAGCTGCAGCAATTGTGGCTCGATTTCGCCACGCATCAGGCCACAGCCGCGGCGCAAAAGGCTGCCAAGGGCGCCAATCCGATCGATCCGGCGCAATGGCTGGTGATCTCGCAATCGATGCTTGGCCAGTTGCCCAAGGGCATGTTCGAGGCATCGGCCAAACTGGCGCAGGATCAGATGCAGCTTTGGTCCGGCATGATGGAGCGCTTCGTCGCGGGCGCGACCGGCGGGAAACTCACCGAAGCGCCCGAAGCCGCGGCCCTGCCGAAGAGCGACCGGCGCTTTGCCGATCCGGCATGGCGTGAACATCCCGCCTTCCTGCTGCTGCACCAGACCTATCTGATGCTGGCGGATTACTTCCGGCAATCGGTCAAAGGCATGGACGGGCTTGATCGTGCAAAGCGCCAGCAGCTCGATTTTGCAGTCAGCGCGCTGGCCGAGGCGATGAGCCCGGACAATTTCCTCGCTCTGAACCCCGTGGTGCTGAAGCGCACTATGGAATCGCGCGGGCAAAATCTGGTGCGCGGGATGCAGCACCTCATCAACGACATGAAGCGCGGGCAGCTGACCCATACCGATCCCGATGCCTTCCGGCTCGGCGAAAATCTTGCCGCGACGCCGGGCAAGGTGGTGCACGAAACCGCGCTGTATCAGCTGATCCAGTATTCGCCTTCGACCGACACCGTGCTGGAAGTGCCGCTGATCATCTTCCCGCCGTGGATCAACCGGTTCTACATCCTCGACCTGACGCCGAAGAAAAGCTTCATCAAATGGGCGGTTGATCAGGGGCTTTCGGTGTTTGTGGTCAGCTGGAAATCGGCTGACGAAAGCATGGGCGATGTGGTTTGGGATGATTACATCCGCGCGCAGATGGACGCGATCGACCACGTCCGTGCCCGGCTGGATGTGCCTGCCGTTCACACCATCGGCTATTGCGTGGCCGGAACCACACTCGCGGCAACACTGGCGATCCTGTCGCGGCGGGGCGAGGCCGAAAAGGTCAAATCTGCCACCTTCTTCACCGCGCAGGTGGATTTCGAGAAGAGCGGCGATCTGAAAAACTTCATCGATGATGGGCAGCTGGAGATGATCGGGAAACTGTCATCGCAGCAGGGCTATCTTGACGGGCGCTATCTCGCCGCCGCTTTCAATGCGCTGCGCGGGCGCGATCTGATCTGGAACTATGTCGTCAACAATTACCTGCTGGGCGAGGATTATCCGGCCTTCGATCTGCTGCACTGGAATGGCGACGTGACCAACCTGCCGGCAAAGTGGCACGGCGCCTATCTGCGGGACCTGTATCGCGACAACAAGCTGGTCGTGCCCGATGCGCTGGAGGCCGACGGGACACCGATCGATCTGACCTGCGTGGCTACTCCCAGCTTTGTGCAGGCCGGACGCGAGGATCATATTGCACCGGCTGAAAGCGTGTGGCGCATCACGCAGCATTTTACCGGCCCGATGGATTTCCTGCTGGCAGGATCAGGCCACATCGCAGGCGTCGTCAATCCTCCCGCTGCGGGGAAATACCAGTACTGGGTGGGCGATAGCACCGCGCCATCGCTCAAGGCCTTTGTCGAGGGCGCGACCGAACATCCCGGCAGCTGGTGGCCGCATTGGCTCGAATGGCTGCACAGGCAATCCGATTCACGCGTGCCAGCACAGGGCAAACGCGTTCCCGGCAGCAAGGGAGACCGCGTGATTGAAGACGCGCCAGGGCGTTACGTAAAGACGCGATAAATCAGGGCCGGTTCCGCAGCCTTCCGACTTCCCGCATTGAATGGGCTTGTTTTTACAGGTTTTTCAGGATTATTGTGCAGTGCACAAAAAGACTTGACTTCGCAGCCGCAATGCCTATTTTGTGCAGTGCAACATGAAGCGAGGTCGTCATGTCCGAAGTTGAGAACAAAGCCGTCGAAGTCAAGCCTGCCGTAACCAGCGCACCGGTCGCCAAGATCGATGCTGCGATGGAAAAGGTTCAGGCCGAAGCTGTCGCCAAGGCAGTTGCGGCTCCGGCTGCCAAGACAACCGCAGCGCCCAAGAAGGCCCCGGCCGCCAAGAAGGCTACCCCGGCCCGCAAGGCCGCTGCCAAGACCGTCCGCAAGACGGCAACGAAGAAAACTGCCACCAAAACCGCTCCGGTCAAAAAGCCCGCGCTGGCCAAGAAGGCTGCAAAAGCCGCCGCGCCCAAGGCGATCGGGCCCAAGACCAATCCCGTCACCAAGCTGAAGGATACCATCATGGCCACTGCCAAGAACACCGACATCACCGCCACCGCCAAGGAGATGCTGGCCGACGTCCAGACCCGCGCCAAGACTGCTGCTGCCAAGGGCACCGTGATCGCTAGCGAAGCGACCGAGTTCACCAAGGCGAACGTCGAAGCTGTCGTGGAAAGCGGCAAGATCTTCTTCAGCGGCGCGCAGGAACTGCTCAAGGACAACGTCGAAACCGGCAAGACCGTGATCGAAACCGTCACCGAAGATGCCAAGAAGGTTGCCGCTGTGAAGTCGCCGACCGAACTGATGCAGCTTCAGGGCGAAATCGCCCGTCGCAATTTTGATGCGATGGTGTCCTACGGCTCGAAGCGCACCGAAGCATGGGTGAAGCTCTACAACGAAGCTTTCGCTCCGATCTCGAACCGTGTCAGCGTCGCCGCCGAGAAGATCTCGAAGGCTGCGTAAGCGAAAAAGTTTCTGAACCGGGCCTCTCTCCTCTCTCCCAAACCCGGTTCACGAAAGCGCGCTGAAAAGCGCCGGGCCGGTCAGACCAGCGTCTGGCCGGCCCTTTTCTTTGTCCGGCATGGCGTTGGCGCGCAGCAAGCGCTTGCGATTACGCCAACGAATCCCATAATGGAGGCTCATGATCGTATCGTCCCTCCCCGCCCTGCCCGCTCTTGCCGCGCCGCTTGCCCATGGCGTGCGCGCGTCTGACGAAGATGGCGGCAAGGATGGCGACGATTCAGGCGACAGCCAGGTAGGCATTGCCACCAAGACCCGATCCAAGCCCAAAAAGCCGAGCCAGTACAAGGTGCTGATGCTGAATGATGATTACACCCCGATGGAATTCGTGGTGCTCGTTTTGAAGCGTTTTTTCAGCATGGATCTGGAACAGGCCACCCGCGTGATGCTGCATGTTCACCAGCGCGGCGTGGGGGTGTGCGGCATCTTCCCCTACGAAATCGCCGAAACCAAGGTGAATCAGGTGATGGATTTCGCCAAGCAGAACCAGCACCCGCTGCAATGCACGCTGGAAAAGGCGTGAGCGGGCCGGCGTGACGCGCCATCCGCACCATCCCGAACCCGATCCGGTCGCGCCAGAGCAGGAAAGCGTGTGGGATTACCCCCGCCCCGCTATTGCCGAGCCCACTGGGCGCCACATCCGCATCATTCACAAGGGCATTGTGCTGGCTGACAGCCGCGCCGCGTGGCGCACGCTCGAAACCTCGCATCCGCCGACTTACTATATCCCGCAGTCCGACATTGCGATGGCGCATCTGGCGCCCAACCCGGCCCGATCAATCTGCGAATGGAAGGGTCAGGCTGCCTATTGGGATGTCGTGGCCGGCGGTGAACGGATCGCGCAAGCAGGCTGGAGCTACCCTTCTCCCACCGCGCCTTTTGCGGGCATCGCCAACCACATCGCCTTTTACGCCGCGCCGTTCGACCTGGCCGAAGTGGACGGCGAACAGGTTACGCCCCAGCCCGGCGGATTTTACGGCGGCTGGATCAGCCGCCACGAAGCCGGGCCGTTCAAAGGTATTCCCGGCAGCCGCTTCTGGTAAAGCCCCGGCTCGTCCGCGGGGTTGCAGGCTTTGCCGCAAGCACGGAAATTGGGGGCATGACGCGCAGGCCTTCACACGCTAGGGCGGGAAGGCAATCGACGGAAAATCCCCAGTGTCCACCCTGATCCCCAGCATTGACCGGTATATCCTGCGGCTAACGCTTGTGCCGATGATCGGGGTGTTTGCGCTCGCCGCCAGCCTGCTGACGCTCGACAAGATGCTGCGCCTGTTCGATTTCGTCGCGGTTGAAGGCGGGCCGGTGGGGGTTGTCTTCAAGATGCTGGGCGCGCTGATCCCGGAATATGCCAGCCTGGCGATCCCGCTCGGCCTGCTGCTGGGCGTGCTGCTGGCTTTCCGCAAACTCGCCACATCTTCGGAACTGGATACGATGCGGGCGGTGGGGCTGTCGTACAACCGGCTGCTCAGGATGCCCTACATCATCACGCTGGCGCTGCTGGCGGTGAACGTCGCGCTGGTGTTCTACATCCAGCCGATCAGCCGCTATTATTACGAACAGATGGAATATGATCTGCGATCGGGTGCGCTGGGCGCTTCGATCAAGGTCGGCGAATTCACCACGCTGGCGGATCGCATGGCCTTGCGGATCGAGGAAAGCGAGGATGACGGGCGCAAGCTGATCGGGATCTTCGCCCGTGTGTCCAACACCCGGGGGCAGGTGCTTTCGATCAGCGCGCGCGAGGGGGCGTTTCTGGCGACCCGCGACAATCCCGATACGATCATCCTGCGCCTGACCGAAGGCACGATCATTCAGGATACCGGCAGCAACACTCCGCGCGTGCTCAGCTTCAGCCGCCATGATCTGCCGATCGATCTGCCCGCGATCGAAGCTTTTCGCGCGCGCGGCGATGCGACCCGCGAATATATCCTGCCCGAACTGCTGCGGATCGGCTGGAACCGCGAAAGCCCCGCCACTGCCCGTGATGCCAGCCTTGCCAGTTTCAATTTCCGGCTGGTCGAGATTGTGATGATGCTGCTGATGCCGCTGCTGGCGGTGGCGCTGGCGATCCCGCCCAAGCGGTCGACCAGCGCGCTGGGGGTGTTCGTTTCGATCGTGATGGTGGTCGCCTATCACAAGGTGAACCAGTACGGCGAGGATGTGGCGGCGCTGGGCCGGGTTGATCCGGTGCTGGCGCTGTGGGTGCCTTTCATGCTGTTCGCGGCGCTGATCCTGTGGATGTATTACCGCGTCGCCTATGTGCCGGGCGGGCAGGCGATCGGCGCACTGGAGACGATGTTCGCGCGGATTTCCAAACTCGTGGGCAAGCTGTTCAAGCGCCGCACGCCGCGCGCCCACCGCGCCGGGGCCGAACCGGCAGCACAGGCCGCTGCGGCGGAATAGGGCAATATGCAGCTCGACTTTTTCCCTTCGCGTACACTGACGCTTTACCTCGCCAAGATGTTTGTGGTGCGCATCTTTGCGGTGCTGGTGATGCTGGTGCTGGTGCTGCTTGCGCTCGACCTGCTGTCGGCCACAGGCGATATCCTTGCCGTGCCGGGCAACGGACAGGCGGAGATCCTGCAATATGCCGGTTTGCGGATGCCGCAGCTGGTCTCGCGGTTCCTGCCCTATTCGGTGCTGCTCGCAACGCTGATCACGCTGGTGACGCTGAACCAGAACAGCGAAGTGGTGGCGATGAAGGCGGCCGGGCTTTCCGCCCATCAGGTGCTATCGCCGCTGCTGCTGACCGCTGCTGTGGTCTCGCTGGTCAGCTTCGGCTTTAATGAACGCATCGTCACCCGCGCCAACGCAACGCTGAAGGCTTGGGATTCGGCCGGCTACGGCCCGATCCCCGAAGTCGATGCGAGCCTTGGCGGTGTGCGATCGAGTGTTTACCTGACCGATGGCGACAATATCCTGTCAGCCGCTACCCTGAGCGGCTCCGGCGAAAACATCGTCCTGTCAGGGGTCACTTGGTATGCCCGCGCGCCGGGCGGGATCATCCGCGAACAGGTGCGCAGCCCCAGAGCCACCTATGCCGCGCCGGGTTGGCAATTGGAAAGCCCGGTGCGCTTTGATGTGGCTGGTGCGATCACTGAAAACCTGCCCGTCCTGGTGGTTGGCGAGGACCTGACCCCTGACCGGATCATGCTGCAATCGATCGATGCGGATGCGCAAAGCTTCTGGGAATTGTCCGACAGCATTGATGCCTTCGAGGCCGCAGGCCGCAACACCGATGAAATGCGGGCCAAGTGGTGGCACCGCCTGTCGGGGCCGCTATCGGCGCTGCTGATGCCGTTGCTGGGTTCGATCGCCGCCTTCGGACTGGCGCGATCCGGCCAGTTGTTCGTCCGCGCGATCATCGGCATGGCGCTGGGCTTTGCCTATTTCGTGATCGATAATGCCGCCCTGGCGATGGGCAGTTTCGGCGGCTACCCGCCATTTCTGGCCGCCTGGGCGCCGTTTTTCCTGTTCCTGCTGCTGGGCGAAACGGTGCTAATCCGGACGGAAGAATGAACGACTGGTCTCTGAGGCTCGCCCGGCCCGATGATGCCGAAGCGATGCCGGGGATCGAGTCCGCTGCCGCCCGCATCTTTGCAGACCTGCCCGGCTATGCTCACCTTGATCTTGGCGGCACGCGCAGCGCCGATGGCTTCCGCCGCCTGATCCGCAAGGGACATTGTCTGGTCGTCTTTGTTGGCGAAGCGATGGCAGGCTATCTGGTCGCCGAACCCTTCAGCCGCGAACTGCATATCTGGCAGATGGACGTCCTGCCGCAATTCCAGCGGCGCGGGATCGGGGCTGGACTGGTGCGCGCTGCGCAGATCGATGCGCGCAACACGGGCTTCAGAGCGCTGACGCTCACGACCTTTCGCAACGTGGCGTGGAACGAGCCGTTTTACGCGCGACTGGGTTTTGACGAAGTTACCGCGCTGGATGCACATCCGCGCCTGGCAGGCGAACTGGCCCACGAAGCCAACGATGGACTGCCGCCCGAACTGCGCTGCGCGATGATCTGCTTTCTGGATTGAGGATGTGGGCGCTTAGGCCCGCGTCCCCATCGTGCTTCGCGCAATCCGTGCCACCAGCACTGTCATGCCCGGATGGTTCGCCCCTTCGTAAGTTGATCCGGTGCCCAGTTCCCGCGCCAGCCTGCGATGGGCTTCGGGCAGATCGTGATAGGGCATCGACGGCATCAGGTGATGCAGCGCGTGATAACGCAGCCCGACCGGTGCCCAAATCTCGGCGGCAATGCCCGGCGGGGGCACGTTGACGCTGTCGAGGAACTGCGCCGTCACCGTCATCGCGTCGCCCTCGTTCTCCCACAAATGTGCCACCAGCGTGCGCAACTGGTTGAGCAATGCGGTCAGCGAAAGGATCACCAGCGCCGTCAACAGCGGCTGCCAGCCGATCACAAACACACTACCGATCAGCGCCCACGACCAGACGAACACGCCCGCCTCCTGCCAGCGAACGCGCCCGACAAAATCGCCTTCGGGCGGCTTGCGGCGGAAATCGGGGTTGATTGAAAGCGCCGAAAAACGCTCCCACGTGAAGGTGCGCACAGCCGGGACCACCGCCCCCAGCGGCACCAACACCGCCGCGCGCACGATCAGCGCGATCGGCGCAAGCAACGCGACCACCACGAACAGCGGCAGGCTCCATGGCTTCATCAACGCCAGCGGCAGATATTCCGGATCTTCCACCGTGCCATATTGCGTGCGCTTGTGATGAATGGTGTGCACGCCTTCGTACATGAAACTGGGCATCAGCAGCGGGATGCCGACCAACAGGTTCCAGCCCGTGCGAAAGCCGGGCAGCGCATCGCGGTGGATATGGGTGAGTTCGTGGATGAACATCAACGCGCGGTACAGCGCCAATGCGGCCACCAGCCCGGCAGCAATCTGCACGGCCGGGTTGCTGTTCAGGATCGCGATTGCAATCCCGACATAGCCAACGCCAGCCGAAAGCAGCATGTCGGGCCAGTAGATGCCCGGCTTTGCCTGCCCCAACCCCTTGGTCAGATCGCGCGCAGCGCGCAGCATCGTCTTGTCATCCTCGGCCATGAACTGGACGCGGGTCGCCTTGACGGGGCCGGTCATACCGGCATGGGCAGGATCGATGGACTGGTGCATGGTCATTTCGGCAATTTCCTGTCGGCTCCCCTACGCGAAATCGGGTGGCAAGCCAAACGCGTGTTATCGGTGACTGTGATCGATTGTCTTGCGTCGATGGCAATGGCGAGACACAGACGCCTTGATTGAAAACAAATACGGGATGTGCGGCGTGACGGATGTGGCAGGGCGCGGGGCAGAGATAAGTATCGAGCCGGTGAGCGACAAGCGCGGGCGGAAGGCTTTCGTCGATCTGGGACGGGCATTCTCCGACCGATTGGAACACTTCGTCCCGCAAATCCGCTCCGAACAGATCGAACTTGTCGATCCGGCGAAAAACCCGTTCTTCGGCCATGCACGGGTGCAATTGTTCATCGCCATGCGCAGCGGCCAACCGGTGGGACGTATATCGGCGCATATAGATGAACTGGCGCTGGCTATGCCTGCCAATCAGGGTTTTGGCCCCGGCACCGGCTTCTTCGGCTATTTCGATGCCGAAGACGAAGCTGTCGCGCGCGCGCTGCTGGCCACGGCGGAAGGGTGGTTGGCCGGGCAAGGCATGCAGCGTGTGCTTGGCCCCATCTCGCTTTCGATCTGGGAAGAACCGGGCCTGCTGATCCGCGGGCAGGATCACCCGCCGATGATGATGATGGGGCACCACCCTGCGCATTATGCCGGCTGGATCGAGGCTGCAGGCTATGCGCGCGCCAAGACGTTATACACCTATGACCTTGATATCACGAACGGATTTGGTCCGCTTGTGCAACGTCTTGTCCAGTCGGGGCTGCGCAATGAACGGATCAATGTCCGCCGGGTGGACAAAAGCCGTTGGGATCAAGAGGTCGCGACCATTCTGGCGATCCTCAACGATGCCTGGTCGGACAATTGGGGATTTGTGCCCTTCACCCCTGCCGAAGTGGCCTATGCCGGCAAGAAATTGCGACCCATCATCCACGAAGAACTCAACATGATCGCCGAGGTCGATGGGCGCCCGGTTGCCTTCATGCTGACCTGGCCCGATGCGAACAGCGCGTTGGAGAAAATCAAGGGCAAGCTGTTCCCGTTTGGCTGGATCCACATGCTGCGCTGGCTGCGCCACCCCAAGGGTGCAGGCATGCGGGTACCGCTGATGGGAGTGCTGAAAGAACTGCACAATACCCGTATGGCCGGAACGCTTGCCTTCATGATGATCGAGGCGATCCGGATCGAGGCCATCACCAAGTTCCAGTCGACCCGCGGGGAACTGGGCTGGGTGCTTGAAGACAATCAGGGCATGGTTGCGATTGCCGATACGATCCGCAGCACCGTCAACCGCGAATACGCGATCTATGAACGGGCGCTGGGTTGATCCCGAGCCGCCAGAGATGGTGAGGGGCCGAAAGGAACAAAAAAGCCCTCCATCCCACGAACAGGATGGAGGGCTTTCGGGATCGTATCACCAGCCGCTTGGACGGGAGGGGGGTCTCGGCGGTGACATAGGGAAAATGCGCCATTCAACCAGCGGTTCCCGCAAGCCACAAAATTTTTTGTATCCTGCGAAAAAATTGGCATTCCTTCGCAGGAACAAGCACTTGCCGGATCAGCGCGACGGCGGGTGAGGGAACCGCTATATCCCGTATCGATTACCTTTCGTATCTTCACGCGAACCATCAGCGGAGTAAACCATGTCTCTCGGAAGTCAGATCGCGGGCCACCTGCCCTTCTTGCGCCGCTATGCCCGCGCGCTGACAGGATCGCAGGCAAGCGGCGATGCCTATGTGCGCGAGATGCTTGAAGCAGTGCTGGCAGACGATAGCCTCAAAGCTGAAATGGCAGGCGGGCGAGTTCCGCTGTACCGCGCCTTCAGCAAGGTGTGGTCGAGCGCTTCGGGGCCAGCCGCCACCGGCGAAACCGATAGCGAGCACGAGGCCGGTGCACAGGCGCGGCTTGGCGCCATCACACCGCCCGCCCGTCAGGCATTGCTGCTGACCACGCTGGAAGATTTCTCGGTCGAGGAAGCCGCGACGATCCTCGATCGCTCGCCGGAAGAAATCAACGCAATGGTCGCCGCGGCGATTGCCGATGTCGACCGCGAACAGACCACATCAGTCCTGATCATCGAGGACGAACCGCTGATCGCGATGCAGCTGGAAGACCTGGTTACGGGCCTTGGCCACACAGTCAGTGGGACCGCAGCAACCCGCACGCAGGCCAATGCAGCCGTGGCCGAGGCAACTCCGGGTCTGGTGCTGGCCGATATCCAGTTGGCTGATGGATCATCGGGGCTGGATGCGGTGGAGGACATCCTTGGCATCGCGTCGATGCCGGTGATCTTCATCACCGCCTATCCCGAACGTCTGCTGACCGGCGACCGCCCGGAACCGACCTATCTGGTCACCAAACCATTTCAGGAAGCCACCGTGCGCGCCGCAATCAGTCAGGCGCTGTTCTTCGGATCAACCCGTCCGCTGGGCTAACTCGCCCGGTTTCTCCCTGATCCGGAAATCTGCCGGGCGACGGATCGGCACACGCAGCACGCAGCGCACGCCTGCCGGGTCAAACTCCAGCGCGACCGGCTGGCGCAGTTCATGGGCGACGATCTTTTCGATCAATTCGGTGCCGAACCCGCGGCGGCGCTGGCTTGCCACGGGCGGCCCGCCGGTTTCCTGCCATTCGACTTCGGCCCATGCAGTCTCGCCCGCCGGATCAGC
Organism: Porphyrobacter sp. AAP60; assembly: GCF_001296025.1. Lineage (GTDB taxonomy): Bacteria > Pseudomonadota > Alphaproteobacteria > Sphingomonadales > Sphingomonadaceae > Erythrobacter. The sequence continues at coordinate 58,898 of NZ_LJHV01000003.1, forward strand.
GCCGCGCTGCCAACGGATCGTAACCTGCCCGCCAGCGACGCTCAGCGCCCCGTACTTGGCAGCGTTGGTGGCCAATTCATGCACCGCAAGCCCGAATGACAATGCATCATTGGGAGCCAGCTCCACATCTGGCCCGTCAAGCAGGATCGCATCATCGAGTGCGGAGCGGAAATGCTGCAATTCCGCTTCGATCACAGCGCGGATCGGCGTGGTGCCCCAATCGGTCACGGTCAGCAGATCATGTGTTGCCGAAAGCGCGCGGATGCGCCCTTCGAGGCTATCGGCAAAATCATCCAGCCCGCTCGCCCGGCGGCGGGTCAGCGACAGGATCGACAGCACATTGGCAAGTGTGTTCTTGACCCGGTGGTTGAGTTCGCGGGTCAGCGAATTGCGGATCGAATGCTGCTCTTCAAAGAACACAAGCCGCGCCTGATCCTCGTAAGCCTGCTGCGTTAGCAGACGTGCGAGCAGCATCAGCAGGCTCGCCAGCGCCAGACCGAAGCTCAACGTCACCATCGATAAGGGGCTGAGCACCTGTGCGTTGGGCGATTCGATCACGAGTTGCAGTTCGCGGTCGGCGATCTTCACTTGCTGCTGCACTGTTGCGCTGGCCGCCGCACCGATCGACCGGGCTACCAGCAGGTGCCCGGTGCTTGCCTCGCCATCATATAACCGCACGCCGAACGTGCGCCGCCCTTCGCGGCTGATCGCAGCGTCAAGGAATTCGCGGGCACGGAACGGGGTGTAGACGAAGCCGACCAGCTGCCGCTCACCCGCCGTCCCAAGGCGGAAGGCCGGCATATAGATCGCAAAGGCCGGCGCAGTGCCGCTGGTTTCCTGTGTCAGATCCGTGCGGCCCGATGCGGCCGGGCGCAAGGTCACTTCCGCCTCTGCCATGGCGGCAGCGCGGGCGGGATCGGAGTACATGTCATACCCCAAGGCGCGGCGGTTGCGCGGTGATGCGGGGGCGAACATCGTGACCGGTGCAATCCGTCCGGTATTGCTGCCGGCGCGCGGATAGATATCGGGAAAGTCCGGCTGGCGCGCGCGGGTGCGAGCGTAATAGTCGGGCAGATCGCCCGCTTCCAGCACCGGCACCCAGCCGATCCCTTCCGCGCCCGAATATTCGGTATTCAGCTTCAACGCGCGCACGAAATTGTCGAATGTTTCGGGGCTGACTTCATCAAGGCTGGAAAACAGCGCCGCCCCGGCCCGCAGATAAGATGAAAACCCGCTGCTGCTGCGATCAAGCGCGGCAGCAACGCCCTGGGCGTATTCGCGCATCTGGGCGCGTTCCCGCGCACGGGCGTTGCTTTCGATCGCAAACACGCTGAGCGCGGTGATCGCGGCAATCGCCAGGAATATCGCCAGCGGGATCGCCCGCGGATACAACACCAGCCAGCGCCGCGCCCGATCAGGCGAGGGCGGCGCGTTGTGCGGATCGGAAGGCGTTTCTACCTCCGGGGTAAAGCTGGTCTTATTGTTCGTCACGCGTCCTGCTGGGTCATGCCGCTTGGCGCATACCGGAAGCGGTGCGGCCCAAGGCGGAACCAAACTGGTAGCGCATCGTTCCCAAATCGTCCAAACCCGGCTTTCTAGGGTATTGGCCGGAGCGTTGCGGCCTTCGCTCTTTTGCAGGCAAGAGAGGTTTCACAGTGGAACCGGACAACGCGATCAGGGATAATACCGAATATCATGGCCTCCAATCAACAACACGGCAGCGGCGGCTCAAGCAGGGGCGGAGCCTCTGATCGCCACCCGCCCGAATGGGCCGACGGGCTGAAACAGCTGTATGATTCAGTGGTCGAAGAAGACCTGCCCGATGCGTTCCGCGACCTGCTTGACCGGCTTGACAGCGGCGATGCCGCGTCTGCCAGCGACAATGACAACGAGACAAAACAAAAGGGCCCAAACCAAAAGGGCTCAGAACAAAATGACAGGGGCAGACCATCCTCCGATGGTCGGGGCCGCGGCACATGAGCGAAGAAGCCCCCCCGGGCGACACCCGCACCGCCAGCGAGAAATCCGATTTCAAGCGTGAGCTGACCGACGTCGTCCCGCACCTGCGCGCTTTTGCACGCGGATTATGCGGCCGGCCCGATGTGGCCGATGATCTGGTGCAGGAAACCATGCTCAAGGCGTGGGCCGCGCAGGCCCGCTTCGAGCCCGGCACATCGATGCGGGCATGGACGTTTGTGATTTTGCGCAACGCCTATCTTACCGACATGCGCCGCAACCGCTTTCGCGGCGAGTATGACGAAGGCGTGGCCGAACGCATCCTGACAGCACCCGCCGGACAGGAAGAACCGATCCATCTGTCGGACTTGCACCGTGCGCTGCTGACATTGCCAGCGGAGCGGCGCGAGGCTTTGTTGCTGGTCGGCGCGGGCGGGTTTTCTTACGAGGAAGCCGCGCAAATCTGCGGCTGCGCGGTCGGCACCATCAAAAGCCGCGTGGGCCGTGCCCGCGCCGCGCTGACCGAAATGCTGGCACAGGGCAACATTCCGCGCCGAGCCACCGATGACGACATCGCCCATTCCGCCATTCTGGAAGAACTGGACATGGTCGCGGCGGGCAACGGGGTCAGTTCGCGGGGCTGATGCCAGCCCCCGATCACTAATCCTTACCCGGCACGGAACGTCGATCACCAGAACCGAAAAGGCCCGCCGCTTTTCAGCGACGGGCCCATTGTAATTCCGAAATCGGATAGCGTCTTACGCGTAAGTCCACACCGTCCCGCGTGCGAGGTTTTCGCTGGCGAAGGCCCAGTTGAGCTTGTTTTCGACAACCGCATCCAGATAGGCCGGGCGCTTGTTCTGGTGATCGAGGTAATAGGCGTGTTCCCACACGTCGAGCACCATCAGCGGGTTGAAATCGCTATCGGCGAGCGTGTCGGCATCGTGGGTTTCCTCGATGCTGAGCTTGCCGCCCTTTTCGGCCAGCCACACCCAGCCGCTGGCAAAGTGGCCAGCGCCGCGATCCTTGAGCTTCTGCTTCAGATCATCGACCGACCCGAACGCATCGTTGATCTTGGCGGTGAGATCGTCCGAAGGTTCGGTCGTCGAGGGCGCCATCGAGTTCCAGTAGAACGCATGGTTCCAGGTCTGCGCCGAATTGTTGAACAGGCCCTTGTCGCTGCCACGCGATGCGGCGACGATTTCTTCCAGCGATTTATCCGCGTGCGCGGTGCCTTCGATCGCCGCGTTCATCTTGTCGAGATAGGTCTGATGATGCTTGCCATAGTGGAACGACAGCGTCTCTGCCGAGATTGCGGGTGCAAGCGCGGTATCGGGATAGGGCAGCGGGGAAAGTGAGAAAGCCATGGTGTCCTCCAAAAGGCAGGGTTGAATCGATTATGTGATGATAACGCAGATGTGGACGAAGGGTTGCAGCTTCAAGTCGAAGTGGTCTCGGACGATGTTGCAGCGCGATCAACCGCGCTGGTGACGCCAACATTCATGGTGACATTGCCGAGCGTGCGCATCAGATCCGGCAGCATCTCTACCGCCACCAGCAACGCGAGCGGTTCTACCGGCACGCCCATCGCCAGCGCAATCGGGCCGATCGACACGACAAAGCTGATCGATCCGGGCAGGCTGACAGCGGAAAGGCTGATGACGCTGGCGATCAGGATGCCGGCAATCGCGATGGCGGGCGAAATCTCCACCCCCGCCAGCGCAGCGATGTAATAGACCACGGCAAGGTTCATCGCCGCACTCGTCGCGCGGAAGATCACCACGGCCAACGGGAGCACGAATTCGGCAGTCGAGGGCTTGAGGCCCAACCGCCCGGCACTGTCGAGCATCGCGGGCAGGCTGGCGAGCGAGCTTTGGGTGGACAATGCCACTGCCTGCGCGGGTAGCACCGCCTTGGTGAAGGCGGGCAAGCCCGTGCGCCCCAGCCCGGCGGCAATGACATAGGCCAGCACCAGAATGAAAGTGCCCATCGCTGTAACGGTCAGCACATAGTGCCCCAGCGCTGCAAACGCCCCGCCGCCGCTCTGCACGCCAACGCCGTAAGCCAGCGCGAACACGCCGATGGGGGCGATTGCAAGCACCCAGCCGATAATCAGCAGCATGACATTGCCAAGCGCATGGAAGAACCCCAGCAGCCGCTCCCCCTGATCTTCGGGCAGGCGCGTGATCGCCACCGCGAACATCACGAAAAAAATCGTCAGCGGCAGCATCGCGGTTTCGGCAGCGGCCGAGATGATGTTGGGCGACACCAGCGAGGCCATGAAATCCAGCACGCGCGGCACTTCGCCCACGCTCTCCGGCGTCTGGGCGAGGAAAGCGCTTGCGCCAGCGGGCACCGGAAAGGCTGTCAGCAGCGCAGGCATCGCTACCGAAGTGAACGCCCCGCCCGCCAATTGCACCGCCACCATGATCAGCAGCATCTGCCGCGCCACCGTGCCGACACGCGCGGCCATGATCATCTGCACCAGCCCCAGCACCAGCAAGGCCGCGACCAGCGGGATGATCGTCATCTGCAAGGCGCGCAGCCACAATCCACCCACCAGCCCCGCGATATCATTCACGCCCTGCGGCGCGCCCAGCGCCACGCCCGCGATCCCCGCCAGCAGCCCGCCCACCAGCGCAGCAAAGGTCAGCGCCACCGGCAGGCGGATCGATACCAGCGCGAATTTGCCTGCCGCGCCGCCCGGATCGCCTTGACCTGTGATTTCACTTTCCAGCAATGGCTTGTCCTTATGCGGGCCGATCGCCCTTCACATCGGGCGATAACCGCGCCAGAAGCGTGACACAATCGTGAGAGGCAAGGGACGGGAAATTTGATGGGTCGCAAGCTGTTCGGAACCGACGGGATCAGGGGTCGCACCAATGCCGGCGCGATGACAGCCGCCACCGCGATGAAAGTCGGGCAGGCGGCGGGGCGCCATTTCGTGCGCGGCGGTCACCGCCACCGGGTGGTGATCGGCAAGGACACGCGGCTTTCGGGCTATATGATGGAAAGCGCGCTGGTGGCGGGGTTTACCAGCGTCGGGATCGACGTGATCATGACCGGGCCGCTCCCCACCCCGGCCATCGCCCTGCTCACCCGTGAAATGCGCGCCGATCTGGGCGTGATGATTTCCGCCAGCCACAATCTTTATGCCGATAACGGGATAAAGCTGTTCGGCCCCGATGGCTTCAAGCTGTCGGACGAGGCCGAGGCGGAGATCGAACGGTTGATGGAAACCGATATCCCCCTGGCACCCGCCGAACGCATCGGCCGTGCGCGCCGGATCGAGGATGCCCGCGGACGCTATATCCACGCGGTCAAGCAATCGGTTGCCGCCGAAATCCGCTTTGACGGGCTGAAGGTCGTGGTCGATTGCGCCCACGGCGCGGCCTATCAGGTTGCCCCGTCCGCGATCTGGGAGCTGGGCGCGGAAGTGGTTGCGCTCGGCGTGTCGCCCAATGGCATCAACATCAACGACGGGGTCGGCTCGACCGCGATTGCCGCCTTGCAGGCCAAGGTGGTCGAAGAAGGCGCGGATATCGGCATTGCGCTGGACGGCGATGCCGACCGGCTGATCGTGGTCGATGAAAAAGGCCGCGCGGTGGATGGTGACCAGATCATGGCGCTGATCGCGGGGCGGATGCACGACAAGGGGCTGCTGCGCGGCGGCGGGATCGTGGCGACGGTGATGAGCAATCTCGGCCTCGAACGCTATCTTGCGGAGCGCGGGCTCGATCTCGTGCGCGCCAAGGTGGGTGATCGCTATGTGCTCGAAGCGATGAAGGCGGGCGGATACAATGTCGGCGGCGAACAGTCCGGCCACATGATCATGCTCGATTACGCCACCACCGGCGATGGCACCGTGGCCGCGCTGCGGGTGCTGGCGAGCCTTGTCAGGTCGGGCATCCCGGCGAGCGAATTGCTGCACGTGTTCGAACCTGTCCCGCAGCTTTTGAAGAACGTGCGCTACGAAGGCGGCCAGCCGCTGGAAAATGCGAACGTAAAGGCCGTGATCGCCGAGGCCGAAGCTGCGCTGGCCGGCAAGGGCCGCCTCGTCATCCGTCCATCAGGCACCGAACCGGTGATCCGCGTAATGGCGGAGGGCGATGACCAGAGCCAGGTCGAACAGGTGGTCGATGCCATTTGCGAAGCCGTGCGGGCGGCGGTCTGAACCTTGCCGTTCGTGTCGAGCGAAGTCGAGACACACCAGCACAAGCGCCATGCCTCTGGACTTCGCTCGAGGCGAACGGGCTAGGAGACGAAAATTATGCTCGAAATGCGCCCCGATTGCGAAACCTGCGGCGTGGGCCTGCCCGCCGAAGCCCCCGGCGCGTTCATCTGCTCGTTCGAATGCACCTACTGCGCCGAATGCGCCGAGGATCTCGACGACCGCTGCCCCAATTGCGGCGGAGAACTGACAGACAGGCCGACGCGGGCAAAGGCGCTGCACGCGAAATTCCCGCCTAGCACGGAACGCAAGCACAAAGGGTGACCGCGGTCAGGCAGCGTCTGCTTTGGCAGCGCCTTGGAAAAAAGCTGCCGTTCGGCTTGCGACCCCGTTGCCGCCACTACGAGGGTCGGGCAAGATGTCCATCATGATTGCTCTGACCGGACTATCGATAGCCCTGCTGCTCTGGACTGCGCTGTATTGCGTGCGGAAAGCGCTTGCAGATTTTCGGGGCGCAACGCCGGCATCCGGCATACTTGGGTTGGTTGCTGCTTTCGGTGCGATGCTACCAATCGGAGTGCTCTCGTTCGCCTTGTTGATGGCCTATTCTGGCGTTTGAAGCTGAAAGCCGACCGGCAGCTTCCCACCCAAACGCGGACGTTCCCAACAACGCGCGGCATCCCCGAAAGCTGCCATTCCTGCCTGGCTCCGACAAAAACCATCCCCGCCGCCGCACGCGCTTGCTATGGCGGTGATATGACCACGTCCCATCCTTTTGGCACACCCCCTCGCATTCTCAGCATCGCCGGTTCGGACTCGTCCGGCGGCGCGGGCGTTCAGGCTGATATCAAGACCATCACCATGCTCGGCGGCTATGCCATGACCGCGATCACCGCGATCACCGCGCAGAACACCATCGGGGTGCAGGGCATCGCCGCGCTTGCGCCGGAGATGGTGGCGCAGCAGATCGCCTCGTGCGTCAGCGATATCGGCGTTGACGCGATCAAGATCGGGATGCTGCATGATGCCGCGATCATCACCGCCGTGGCCGAAGCGCTGGAGGGGGTGGAAGTGCCCGTCGTGCTCGATCCGGTGATGATCGCCACCAGCGGCGCGGCGCTGATTGATCCGCAAGCCGTGGCGGCGATGCGCGACCGATTGTTCCCGCTGGCAAGCCTGATCACCCCCAACCTGCCCGAACTCGGCGCACTGGTCGGCCGCACGCTCGCCGCCACGCAGGATATGATCGACGCTGCCGAGGAACTCGCCAGCGCGACCGGCGCGGCAGTGCTGGCAAAGGGCGGGCACGCAGCGGGTGAACGGATCATCGATGTGCTGCTGGCACCCGGCGCACGCGCCGTCGCCTTCGATCATGCGCGGATCGACACGGTGCATACCCACGGCACCGGCTGCACGTTGTCGTCAGCGATTGCGACGCTGCTTGGCCACGGCCAGCCGCTGGAACACGCGGTCAGGCTGGGGCGGCAATTCGTGATCCGGGCAATCGAAGCCGCGCCCGGCTTTGGCGCAGGGGGCGGCCCGCTCGGCCATCAGGCGGTCAGAACGCTCTAGCCGTTGATCTCGTAGAAATCGGCGATGCAGGCCCACGCCTCCTCCGCCGTTTCGCACCAGCTGAACAGGTCAAGATCGGACTTCGAAATCGTGCCTTCTTCGGCCAGCGCCTCGAAATCGATCACCCGCGTCCAGAAATCCTTGCCGAACAGGATGATCGGGATCGGCTTCATCTTGCCGGTCTGGATCAGGGTTACCAGCTCAAAGAATTCATCGAAGGTGCCGAACCCGCCGGGGAACACCGCGACCGCGCGGGCGCGCAGCAGGAAGTGCATCTTGCGCAGCGCGAAGTAATGGAACTGGAAGCTGAGGTACGGCGTCACATAGGGATTGGGCGCCTGCTCATGCGGCAACACGATGTTGAGACCGATCGACTCGCTGCCCGCATCGGAAGCGCCGCGATTGCCCGCCTCCATGATCGAAGGCCCGCCTCCGGTGGTGACGACGAACTGGCGCAGGCCGTTTTCGATAATGCCCTTTTCGGACACCAGCCTGGCAAGTTTGTAGGCCTCGTCATAATACTTGGCCTTCTCGGCCAGCCGCGCGGCGACCTTCTGATCATATTCGGTGCCGTTCTTCGCAGCTTCCACCCGCGCCTCGGCCTGCGCAGGCGAAGGGATGCGGGCCGATCCGTACATCACCAGCGTCGACCCGACCCGCGCTTCATCGAGCAGCATTTCGGGCTTGAGCAATTCAAGCTGGAAACGCACCGGGCGCAATTCGTCGCGCAGCAGGAAATCGGTGTCGCGGAAAGCCAGCTTGTAGGCCGGGTGCGCGGTTTGCGGGGTGCGCTCGGGGCCGCCCTCGGCAAACTGGGTTTCTTCGCCCGCACGGTAGAATTTGCGGTCTGTCAGGTCTTTCTCGGTCATGCCTAGACCCCTAGTAGGGGCGGCCTAGACCCGCAACTGGTTTGCAAAGCCTGTATGTTTCACGTGAAACATTGCGCTGGTGACTACTCTTTCAATACTTCCGGCGCGGCAGGCAGACTGACAGCCAGCGCGGGTGGCAGGGAATGTCCGGGGGTTATCAGAACATCGAAGGATCGCTCAGGCCGATGCGGTGTTGCCTTTGTTCAGCGAGTGACGGAGGCTTGTTTGCCCCATGCCCTGATGGTGGGGCGAGACGGCTGGAAAATCCATCCGGGCCTTTGTGCGTGCGCTACATAATGCTGGATGGCTGGATGCCCCGCAAGGATTCGAACCTTGATTGACGGAGTCAGAGTCCGCTCTCTTACCATTAGAGGACGGGGCATTGGCCAAACCACCAAACCGGTGGACGGCATCAGCAAGCGCGCTCCCTAGTTTTGTGCGGACGCAAGGTCAAGCGCGCCGTTGCGTTGGCCCGCTTGCTCTTGCGCGGGGGTTGCGGTAGCTAGTTGGCAAGTGCCGCGCGCTTGATGATTGCGCGTGGTGATATGAAAGAATTGCGATCATGGCGGAAACATTCCCGCCGGACATGAATAGAAATGCTGGGAAAAAACGGGGCGGCAAGTCCGGCAAGGTAGCCGATTTCCGCTACAAACGCCCCCCTCAGCCCGATGCCCGGACAAATACCCGCGATTGCCGGGCCAAGGGCAATAATGGCGATGCGCACCGTCCGTTTCGCGCGGGGGGCAACCTTCAGCGGGCTGAAGCTGATTTGTCAGCAATTGGCGGGTTGAAGCCTGCCAGCCACGGTGAAGCCTATGCCGCGCTGGATCTTGGCACCAACAATTGCCGCTTGCTGATCGCACGGCCATCAGGGCGGGATTTCACTGTGATCGATGCCTTTAGCCGGGTGGTCAAACTGGGCGAAGGGCTGGCGGCCAGCGGGCGCCTTTCGGACGCAGCGATGGATCGCGCGCTATCAGCCCTGTCGATTTGCGCCGACAAGCTGCAACGCCGCAATGTCCGCCTGGCCCGGTCGGTAGCGACCGAGGCATGTCGCCGCGCTGTCAACGGCACCGATTTCATCGAGCGGGTGCGCCAGGAAACAGGCATCGTGCTCGACATCATCAGCGCCGAGGAAGAAGCCCGGCTGGCTGTGCTGGGCTGTCATATCCTGCTGGAGGAAGGCACGGGCCCCGCCGTGATCTTCGACATCGGCGGCGGGTCGACCGAACTGGTGCTGGTTGAAGCAGGCTCCGCCGAAGCCAGCCGGGTGCCGCGCATCCTCGATTGGCAAAGCGTCCCCTGGGGCGTTGTCTCGTTGACCGACACCGTGGGCCGGGGCGAGGACAGCGAAATCGCCCGCAAAGCGCGTTATGCCGAGATGCTCAAACTGGTGACAGACAGCTTTGCGCCCTTTGCTGCCCGCGTCGCCAAGGCGGCCGAGCACGAGGACATCCGTTTGCTGGGAACCAGCGGCACGGTGACGACGCTGGCGAGCCTTTATCTCGAACTGCCGAGCTATGATCGCAAGGCGGTTGATGGGCTAATCGTGCCCTCTGCCGAAATGCGCGACATCAGCGCGCGGCTTTCGGTGATGACCCCGTTCGAGCGGGCCACCCTGCCGTGCATCGGGCAGGATCGCGCCGATCTGGTGGTCGCAGGCTGCGCCATCCTTGAGTCGATACTCGACCTGTGGCCGGCGCGGCGGCTGGGCGTGGCGGATCGCGGCATCCGCGAAGGCATTCTGCGCAGCATCATGGCGGCCGAACGCCAGTCCGAACGCAGCCTGCGTGCCTTGCAGAAGCTGCGCACGAATCAGCCGCGCGGGAGCAAACCGGCATGACCCGCGGCAGCAAGGAACCGAGCAAGCGGGTAAAAACCGCCAAAGGCCGCACCGCATCACAAGTGCGCTGGCTGGAGCGGCAGCTTAATGATCCCTATGTCAAACAGGCCAAGGCCGATGGCTATCGCAGCCGTGCGGCATACAAACTGATCGAACTCGACGAGCGATTCGGGCTGTTGAAGGGCGCGAAGCGGGTGGTCGATCTGGGTATTGCGCCGGGCGGCTGGGCACAGGTGGTGCGCGCCAAATCGCCCAAGGCCGAAGTGGTGGGAATCGACCTTCTCGAGGTTGAGCCTCTGGAAGGCGTGACGATTTTCCAGATGGATTTCATGGCTGATGAAGCGCCGGCAAAGCTGGCCGAAGCCTTGGGCGGCCCGCCCGATCTGGTTTTGTCGGACATGGCGGCCAATACTGTCGGTCACAAGCAGACCGATCACCTGCGCACCATGGGTCTCGTCGAAGCAGCAGCGTGGTTCGCAGTGGAAAACCTCGCGCCGGGCGGCGCTTTCGTCGCCAAGGTGCTGGCAGGCGGGACAGACAGCGACCTGCTGGCGCTGCTGAAGAAGCACTTCACGGTGGTGAAGCACGCCAAGCCTCCGGCGAGCCGCAAGGGCTCGTCAGAGTGGTATGTCATCGCTCAGGGGTTCAAGGGGTAGGGCAGCATTGCGCTGCCCGCCCGCCTGACAATTACTCGGTGGCGGCTTCCGGATCGGTGCCAGCTTCCGCTTCGGCCACGGCTTCAGCCTCGGCATCGACCGTGCCCAGTGCTTCTTCATCTGCAGCGGGGGGCGTGAAGGCCGGAAGAGCGATGTTCGCACCATTGGCGTTCAGATAGGCGGCAATCGCAGCGCGTTCTTCAACCTTGCCGAGACCGGCAAAGCTCATCTTGGTGCCTGCAACCAGTGCTTTGGGGCTTTTGAGCCAGGCGTCCATCTTCTCCCAGTCCCAGGTGCCGCCCAGCGCCTTCATTTCCGCACTATAGGCGAAGCCGCCCTTGGCAGCGACCGGGCCGCCCATCACACCGGCAAGATTCGGCCCGACGCCATTGGCGCCGCCCGCATCGATCGTGTGGCAGCTCTGGCACTTGGCATAAGCCTTTTCGCCCGCCACGACCAGATCAGCCACCGGCATCGCGTTCAGTGCTTCAGCGATCGACATTTCCGCCGGGCCTGCACCTTCTTCGACCGCGCCTTCGATCACGTAGCCGAGCTGTTCCGGGCGCTGCGGCTTGTCACCGTGGAAATACTTGCCAGACAGGATCGAGAGACCCAGGCCCAGACCGGCGGCAAAAAGCACCCAGCCTGCGGCAGTGTTGAACAGATCGCCGCCGCCATTCTGGCCTGCAGCGTTATCCTGCGAAGATTTATCCTGTGTCATTGCAGCAGGCCTTTAGTGACGCCATCACGCCCGCGCAAGACTGATCGTGGCATCAATTCTTGCGGCTTTTGCAAGCAGACTTGCCGCATCGCCTGCATCGCTCTAGCAGCCAAGGCTACCATGCGATCCTTTCCCGCCCCTGCCGTTGCGATTGTCGACCGGATGCGCGCCGCTGCCGCCGCCGCACCGGCACGGGCGATTGCCTATCAGGGTTCACCCGGAGCAAACTCGCACCGCGCCGCGACCGAGGCCCGCCCGGACATGCTGGCGCTGCCGTGCTTCAGCTTCGAAGATGCGCTGGACGCGGTAAAAGACGGGCGCGCTGCGCAAGCGATCATCCCCATCGAAAATTCGCAACACGGGCGCGTGGCAGATATCCACTTTCTGCTGCCCGAAAGCGGCCTGCACATCGTCGCCGAATATTTCATGCCGATCCACCATGCGCTGATGGCGATCGGGTCAGGCCCGTTCGAAGCCGCCTACAGCCACCCGCAGGCGCTGGGCCAATCCCGCCACTACCTGCGGGAACGCGGCATCGTGCCCTTGAGCCATGCCGATACGGCAGGCGCCGCCGCCTATGTCGCCGAGCGCGGCGACCCCTCGGTTGCAGCCATCGCACCGGCCATCGCCGCAGAACTTTATGGTCTCAGGATCATCGAGCACAATGTCGAGGACAGCCCCGACAACATGACCCGTTTCGTGATCCTAGCGCGTGAACCGGTTGCCACGCAAACCTTGGCGGGCGAGCCGGTGATGACGACGTTCATCTTCGAGGTGAAGAACATTCCCGCCGCGCTCTACAAGGCGCTCGGCGGGTTTGCGACCAACGGGGTCAACATGACCAAGCTGGAAAGCTACCAGCAGGGCACAAGCTTTTCCGCGACCACATTTTACGCCGATATCATCGGCGCGCCCGGCGATCCGGGAGTGGACCGCGCGCTGGAGGAATGCGCGTTTCATTCCAAGGAATTGCGCATACTGGGCAGTTACCCGCAGGCGCGGGCCAGAGGATAGAGTGCGGCGTATCGGCTGCGTGGCCGTTTCCCGGTTGCGCGCTTGCGGCTGGCGTGTCACCAATCGCGCTGAATGACCGCACCGGCCACGCCAATCTCTCCCGAATCGCCAGCCAATTCAGGCGCATCCGCCGCCGATGGCTGGGCAGGCGTGCGCAACGACGGCGATATCCAGTTCAGCCCGGTTACCATTCCCGAAATTCCGCCGCGCCAGCCCGGCTGGTTCGAAGAGTTTCTGGGCGACGTGTTCCGTTTCCTTGCAGAGGTCTTCGCACCGCTAGGGCGGCTCATCGGAGCATCATGGCCTTGGTTGCAATGGGTGCTACTTGCCCTTGCCGTCGCCTTTGCAGTGGTCATGCTCGTAAAGCTTTACGGGCCGGGCTTCGGCAAAGCGGGTGCGACCAAGGCAGCCGGGGATGATGCCGAATGGCAGCCCGACCGTGCGGCCAGTCTGGCATTGCTGGAAGATGCTGACAGGCTCGCGGCAGAAGGGCGGTTTGACGAGGCCACACGCCTGCTGCTGCAACGCTCTGTCGGCCACATTGCGGCGGTGCGGCCAGATTGGGTCGAACCATCCAGCACCGCGCGCGAACTGGCCGCGCTGCCAGCTCTGCCCGATGGTGCGCGCGCCGCTTTCCGCGTGATTGCCGAGCGGGTCGAACGCAGCCTGTTCGCGCTGCGGGCACTGGAACGGGCCGACTGGGAAGCCGCCCGCGCTGCCTACGCCGAATTCGCCCTCGCCCGCCTTAACGTGCGGGGGCAGGCCGCATGAGCAACGCCCAGCCGGCCGCCTTTTCGCGCTTTGGGGCATTCACGCTGATTGCCGTGGGCTTCGCGCTGTTCCTTGCGCTGGTCTGGCTGATCGCTGCGGGCGAGGAGTTCGGTTCGCGCGGCAATAATGGCGATGCCCATGCCGCTGCGACCGGATTGAACGGCTATGCTGCGCTGGTCCGACTGCTTGATGCCGAGGGATACGAGGTCAGCCGTTCACGCAGCCCGGCGGGCCTTGAAACCTACGATCTGCTGGTGCTGACCCCGCCCCCTGCGACCGACCCCGAAGAATTTGCCGCACTGCTCAAGAAGCGGGAAGAGATCGGGCCGACGCTGGTGATTCTGCCCAAATGGGACGCCAGCCTGCCGCCGCCCAACCTGCCCGAAGAAGCGCGCGAAAAATTCAAGCCCGGCTGGGTCACTCTGGGTGAAGCCTACCCGCTTGAATGGGCCGCCAAACTGCCCGCGCCTTATACCGTCAAACACAAGCTTGAAGTGCTGAAGCAGGGCGAAGCGCCCGATTGGGAGGGTATGGGAGAAGCGGGCAGCATGCCGACCCGCACGATCCTGTATGCCGAAGGCGATAGCCTGCACGAGGCAATGATCACCGATGCCACTGGCCACACGCTGGCGCTGAAAGTGGTGGGCGATGAGAGCAGCGACTATTACGAAGACGCGCATTGGACGATCTTTGTCGCCGATGCCGATCTGGCGAACAATTACGGGCTGGCCGACAGCAACCGTGCTGCCGCAACTCTCGCTCTCATTAATGATCTTTCCTATGATGGCGATATCACCGGCGTGACCTTCGACATGACGCTGAACGGGTTCGGTGCATCGGAAAACCTGCTGACACTCGCCTTTCGTCCGCCCTTCCTCGCCGCGACCCTGTGTCTGCTGATGGCGCTGCTGATCGTCGGCTGGCGCGCGTTCCAGCGGTTCGGCCCGGCAGCAGCCAATGGTGGCCCTGCAATCGCATTCGGCAAGCAGCGGCTGATCGCCAACGGAGCCAGCCTGATCGTCCGTGCACGCCGGTTGCGGTTGCTCGGCGCTCCCTATGTCGCGCTTTCGGCCCGGCGTATTGCCGACAAGCTTGGCCTTGTCCGGGCTGACCGGGAGGCGATCGACGCCGCGCTGGCACGCCGCCTGCCGAACGAAGAACCTTTCACCCGCCGCGCCGCCCGCATGGAGGCCGCCAGCAAACCCGCCGAAATTCTGGCCGCCGCGCAGGCGCTGGATGAACTCAACACCAAGCTATCCCAGGGGAAATAGCGTAATGACCATGAGCCTTTCCGATGTCCGCAGCCTCGCCGATGCGATCCGCGCCGAAATCGCCAAGGCGATTGTCGGGCAGGAAGCGATGGTGGATATGCTGCTGACCGCGCTTTTGAGCGAAGGGCACGTCCTGCTGGAAGGCCCGCCGGGAACCGCCAAGACCTTCCTCGCCAATGCCTTTGCCACCGCGCTGGGGCTGGATTTCGGGCGCATCCAGTTCACGCCCGATCTGCTGCCGGGCGATATTCTGGGGTCGAACCTGTTCAACTTCCAGACCAGCCAGTTCACCCTTACCCGCGGGCCGATCTTCTGCGATCTGTTGCTGGCGGACGAAATCAATCGCACCCCGCCCAAGACGCAGGCCGCCTTGCTCGAAGCGATGCAGGAACGCCGCGTGACACTGGACGGGGAGACGCATCGTCTGCCCGAACGCTTCATGGTGGTCGCCACCCAGAACCCGATCGAGAATCAGGGCGTCTACCCCCTGCCCGAAGCCCAGCTTGACCGGTTCCTGTTCAAGCTTCTGGTGCCTTACCCTGCCGAGGAAGAAGAGGCGCGGATCGTCACCACCTACGGCCAGCGATCCGGCCCGCAGCGTCCAGCGGATCTGGGCGTCAGCGCGGTGACCAACGCCGCAGGCCTGATCGCAGCCAGCGGCGCGCTGTCACAAGTCACCGTGGCCGAAGAAATCACCCGCTATGTCGTAAGACTGATCCGCGCCACCCGCGACCACAGCGAACTGATCGTCGGCGCATCCCCGCGCGCCGCCGTGCTGCTGGCAGGGGCCGCCCGCGCCCGCGCCGCGCTGGAAGGCCGCGCCTATGCGATCCCTGATGACGTCAAGGCGCTGGCCGTGCCGGTATTGCGCCACCGCCTGACGCTTTCGCCCGCCGCCGAGATCGAGGGGCGCGACATGGAAGCACTGGTCGCCGAACTGGTCGAAGCGACCGAGGCACCGCGGTGACGTGATCCGTGTCCTGCGCCTTGTCCTCAATATCTTGCTGCTGCCACTGCGGCCGCTGCTGATCGTCGCGCCGACCGAGCGGGCAGCGTGGCTGGTTGCGGGACTCGCTCCGGTCGCTTTGGTGATCGCGGCGACCGCGCCAGGTGCTTGGGTCATCGCACCGTTGCTGGCAGGCGTGCTGCTGGTGCTGATCACGGCCGATGCCCTGTTTTCGGGCAAAAACGCCGGATGGGATATCAGTGCGCCGCCCGATGTCGAAGTGGGCCAGCCTGCCAGCCTTGCTGTGACCGCGCGCTTTGCCAGTGGACGGCAGCGCAAAGTTGCCGCCGCAATCGCCTGCGATGCGCGCCTTGCTCCCGGCGGGCGCATCACGGTCGATCTTGCGCCCCGGCCGGACGAGGCCGACTGGCGCGGCACGACAATGCTTACCGCTGACCGGCGCGGCACCGCCGATGTGCCCCGTGCATGGTTGCGTTGGGAGGGGCCGCTGGGCCTGGGGGCGCGGCAGGTCAGCTATCCGCTTGAACAAGCCGTGCGGATATGGCCCGATCTGTCGCCGGTGCGCTCACCCGATTTGCAGACCTTCCTGCGCAACGCCCAGCTGGGCCTGATCGCCCGGCGCATCCGCGGCGAAGGCACCCAGTTCGAGGCGCTGTCCGAATACGAACCCGGCATGGACCGCCGCCGCATCGACTGGAAAGCCAGCGCCCGCCACTCGCGCCTTTACGCCCGCGAGAACGAGAGCGAACGCAACAACCAGATCGTGTTCGCCTTCGATTGCGGGCAGGCGATGTGCGAGCCGGTGGATGGCCTGCCCCGTATCGACCGGGCAGTGACCGCCGCACTGACCTGCGCCTATGTCGTGCTGAAGGGCGGGGATAAGTGCGCGCTGTTCGGCTTTGCCCAACGCCCGCAGATCATGACCCCCTTCATCGGTGATGCCCGCGCGTTCCACCGCTTGCAAAGCGCAGCGGCAGGGCTCGATTACACCGCGGCAGAGCCCAATTTCACCCTTGCGCTGGCCACGCTGACATCCAAGCTGAAGCGCCGTTCGCTGGTGGTGCTGTTTTCCGATTTCACCGATCCCACCAGTGCCGAACTGATGGTCGAAAGCCTCGGCCGGCTGGTGGGCAAGCATCTGGTGCTGTTCGTCACGATTACCGATAGCGAAATCGAACAGACCATCGCCGCGCCGCCCGGCGATATCGCCACCCTTGCCCGATCGGTCACCGCCGATACGCTGTCGCAGCAGCGCAAGCTGGTGCTGACCCGGCTGCGCCGCATGGGAATCGACGTGATCGAAGCGCCGTGGGAAACCATCGGCCCGCGCCTGATCGACCGCTATTTCGCGATTCGCGCCAGCGAGGCCATAGGATGAAGGCGCCCGTCATCTCGTCATGGTTCGGGCGCGGTTCTGTTGTCGCGCCGCCGGATATCGAAAGCGCCGCGCTGCGTTCTGACCGGTTCCGGCTGGAACGTGAAGGCGAATGGCGGAAGCTGGAAGAGATCGTCAAGCGGATGGAAAGCGGCGGGCTGCGCCGCATCGCGGACGATGATCTGCTGGCGCTGCCGACACTTTACCGCACAGCGGCATCCAGCCTTGCCGTCGCGCGCGAAACCTCGCTTGACGCCTCGACCCTCGCCTATCTTGAAGGGCTGGTGCAGCGTGCGTGGTTCCAGGTCTATGGCCCGCGCCAGGGCTTTGCCCGCTGGCTGCGCGATTTCCTGCTGGGCGGATGGAGCCGGGCGGTGCGCGAGATATGGCTCGACATTTGCATCGCCTTGTTCGTGATGGTGGCAGGCGCGATCGTAGGCTGGCTGCTCGTCGCCCAGAACGAGGAATGGTATTACCGCCTCGTCCCCGGCGGACTGGCCGATACCCGCGTACCGGGTGCCAGCCGGGAGGAATTGCTGGCGACCCTCGCTACGGAAGAAAGCGCAGCCGGGCTTTCCACCTTCGCCGCGCAGCTGTTCAGCAACAACTCCGCTGTCTGCATCCTCGCCTTTGCACTCGGTTTTGCCTTCGGCATCCCGTCACTGATGCTGATGGTGCACAACATGGCGCTGCTGGGGGCCTTGCTGTGGCTGTTCGACGGGCAGGGCTTGCTGGTGGAAATTTCCGCCTGGTTGAGCGTGCACGGCACCACCGAGATTTTCGGCATTCTGCTGTCAGGCGCGGCAGGCCTGCATATCGGGCGGGCCATGGCCTTCCCCGGCACGCGGCCAGTACTGGATGCCGCAGCCGAGGCCGGGCGGCGCGGCGCAGTGGTGATGGTGGGCGTGGTGATCATGATGATCGTCGCCGCCTTCCTCGAAGCCTTTCCGCGCCAGTTGGTGGAGGGCAGCGCCAACCGCTTCATGATCGGCGGCGCGATGCTGTTGTTCTGGCTGACGTACTTCTTCCTCTACCGCCCCAAACGCAGCCCCGGGGCTGAGGGATGAGCGCCGCTGCCGCCACTAACCCGGAAGAAAAACGCGCCCGCACGCTGGTGACGCCTGAAGGCATCGCGCTGCCGATGACCATCGCATCGCGCGGCAGCAGGGCCGGCGCCTTGATGCTGGATGTGATGATCATCGTGTTCGGGCTGCTGGCCTTTTACCTGATCCTGCTTTGGATAGCAGGCGGACTGCTTACCGGCACAGGGCTTGACCCGGCCGCCGCGCCGCAGGGCGCGCAGGAATTCATGCAGATCATCCTGGTGCTGATCGGGTTCTTCACCTGGTACGGCTATTTTCTGGTGCAGGAACTGGGGCCGCGCGGTGCCACCTTGGGCAAACGCATCACCGGTATCCGCGTGGCGGCACGCGGCGGCAGCAGGCTGACCCCCGAAGCCGTGATCGCCCGCAACCTGCTGCGCGATATCGAGATTTTCTATCCGCTGCTGACATTGCTGATCCTTGCCCTTACGAGCGCCGATACCAACGAGGAAATCGGCCCGCTGGGCTGGGTAATGACCGGCTGGTTTGCGCTGTTCCTGCTGTTCCCGTTCTTCAACCGCGATGCCTTGCGCGCAGGCGACATCATTGCGGGCACATGGGTGGTCGAACGGCCCCGCACCAAACTTGCGGACGCACTCAGCACGCAGGGCGCCGCCGCCCGCCGCACCAGCGATCTGACAGGGGTGCGTTACGAATTCGGCGAGGCTGAACTGGCGGTTTACGGCGAAAAGGAGCTGCAAACGCTGGAACGGATGCTGCGTGAAGCCCGGCCCGATGCGCTCACCGCTGTCCATGCCACGATCTGCCGTAAAATCGGCTGGGAGCCCGGCGCAGGCGACGAGCGGGCGTTCCTCGAAGCCTTCTATGCGCAATTGCGGGCAAAGCTCGAAGGCGAGATGCGGTTCGGTAAACGGAAAGCGGACAAATTCTCATGATGATCGACAGGCGTTTCTTCATCGGCGGAACGTTGGCCTTGGGGGCCAGCGCCTGCATCCCTCCCGATCAAAGCCCGGTTGGCCGGTTGGCGGCAGAATTGCGCCTGATCGAAGCGGCCGGGAACGGCACTTTGGGCGTCGAGATTTACGATACAGCCAGCGGCATGGCGGTCGGCATCAACCGCGATCGGCGGTTCGGCCATGCCTCGTCCTTCAAGCTCTCGCTCGCCGCACTGCTGCTTCAGCGCCACGCGGCGGGGGCGATCAATGCCGATAAGCAGGTCATGTGGACCGAAGCCGATATGATCGCTCACGCGCCGTTTACCCGCGAGCGGATCGGCAGCGGCGCGAGTTTGCGCGAATTGGCGCGGGCAACGCAGATCACATCGGACAACCCGGCAGCCAATATCCTGCTCAAGGAACTGGGCGGCCCGGCGGCGCTGACCGCGTTCTGGCGCAGCATCGGTGATGAGGCCAGCCGGTTGGATCGGTACGAGCCGGAGATGAACCTCGTGCCCACAGCCGAATTCCGCGACACCACCACGCCCGCCGCGATGGCGCGCACCGTGGCCAAACTCATCTACGGCGATGTGCTGCCCGAAGCCGAGCGTGCGGAATTAAAGGGCTGGATGATAGCCACCGAAACCGGATTGCGCCGCGTGCGCGCCGGTCTACCCGAAGGCTGGGTTGCGGGCGACAAGACCGGCACCAGCGGTCTGATCGGCGGCACCGAATACAACTATATCGACATCGGTTTTGCCGAGGGGCCGAAGGGCCAACCCCCGTTGACCTTCGCGTGCTATTTCCGTGCGCGGCAGACCGAGGCCTCGATGCAGCCCATCGGCGAACTCACATTGTCGCGGGTGGGCAAGGTGATCAAGGAATTCGCAGAGCCGGAGAAAGGCCTCCCGCTGGTGGGCAAGCTTTATTGAGGCGCCACCAAACCCGTTCGTGTCGAGCGTAATCGAGACACCTTCGCCAGAGCCTCTCGACTACGCTCGAGGCGAACGGAGATTTTTCAATGATCCGGCGTAGCCGAAGCCTGATCCTCACCACCGAAGATCGCCACTTCACGCACGCCTTCGCTTGTGGCCCGGCCGCGATACATGCCGCTGGTGTTGAAGCTGAAGATTGCATGACCTTCGGGCGTCACGAGGATCACCCCGCCATCGCCGCCGAGTGAGGCAACGTCATCCATCACGTCGTCAGCAGCATCTTGCGCGGATTGTGAAGGCAGATTGATCGACCTCACATGAGTGTATGTAATATTGCCGGGATTGGCCTCATTTACTGCTCGCGACGCCTCCCATTCAATCGCCCCACGCTTTTCTTCGCGCTCCATTCGCAGCCGCGCGCAAATCTCATGCGCCACGCCGACGCGGAGGAAATACTCCCCCCAGCCCGTCGCTGACACCGCGCAGGCGCGGTTATCCGCATAGGTGCCCGCCCCGATCACCGGCGCATCACCCACGCGGCCCCAGCGCTTGCCGGTCATGCCGCCGGTCGACGTGCCCGCCGCCAGATTGCCGTTCTGGTCGAGCGCGACCGCGCCCACCGTGCCGAACTTGTGATCGACGTCCAACGCCGAAAGCGGTTCCGCCTTCATCCGCTCCAGCGCCTCGCGCCGGGCGGGTGTGGCGAAATATTCGGGCGGGGTGACGGCAAAGCCCTTTTCCGCCGCGAATGCCTCAGCGCCGGCGCCCATCAGCATCACGTGTTCGCTTTGCGTGCGCACGGTATCGGCGAGGAGGATCGGGTTCTTGACCGTCTTTACGCCCGCAACCGCGCCTGCCGAACGATCCCGCCCGTCCATGATCGAGGAATCAAGCTCGTTGGTGCCATCCCAGGTGAACACCGCACCCTTGCCTGCATTGAACAGGGCGGAATCCTCCATCGGGATGATCGCGGCCTTGATCGCATCCATCGCGCTGCCGCCCTCGGCCAACACCTTGGCCCCGGCATCGAGCGCGACCTGCAAGGCCGCCTCGTATTCCGCTTCTTTTTCCGGCGTCATCGCCTTGCGGCTGAGCGTGCCTGCCCCCCCCGTGAATCGCAATCGACCATTTGGGAGCTTCGGGCGGCGCTTCCTCGGCAAAGGCAGCAGCGGGCAACAGGGCGAGCGCGATCAGCGTGAGGACGTTTTTCATGGCCCGATGATGTAACGCGCCCCTGCACCTTTCGCCAGCTTAACAACGCAGGCCCGGCTCGCTACGGCGGCATCCATGATTCTGCGCCCTGCCACACTCGCCGATGCGCCCGCGCTTGCCCAACTTGGCAGCTCGAGCTTTTGCGCCACCTTTGAACATCTCTACCGGCCCGAGGATCTCTCCGCGTTTCTTGAACAGGTCTATTCCGAAAGCGCCGTCGCCGAAGAAATCGCAGGCCCGGAATGCATCCACCGCCTTGCCGATGAGGCGGGCGAGCTGATCGGCTATTGCAAAATGCGTCACCCCAGCTGGTATGTGGAGCATTCCGACGCCCGCAACCCGATCGCGCTGGGGCAGCTCTATACCGCACCCGGTCGCACCGGCGAAGGCATCGGCGCGGCGCTGATGGACTGGGCGCTGGACTATGCGCGCGCGCAGGGTTGCGATGCGATCCAGCTTTCGGTGTTTTCGGAGAATTTCGGCGCGCAGCGGTTTTATCAGCGCTATGGCTTTGGCAAGATCGCTGACATCACCTTTGAAGTGGGTCAGCACGTCGACCACGAATTCCTCTACGAATTACGGCTCTAAGCTGCGAGAAAATCGCTCAGCAGGCCGAACACATCCTTCGCCTCACGCGTCGGGGTGATCGCCATGAAGACGTGCGGCGCGGCCTCGTACTCATACAGTTTTGCATCCACCCCGGCAGCACGCAGCTTGCCCACAAACGTGCGCGAATCGACGATGAAGATGTCGTGCCGCCCGGTCCAGATGCGCGTCGGCGGCAGCGCGGCAAGTTCTTCTGCCGAGGCATAGAGCGGGCTGACTTCGGCGCTCGCCGGATCGCGTCCGCCCGCCACCATTTCCCCGCAGGCGCGCAGCGTGCCGATCTTGAGCATCAGGTCATGCGGCTCGACCGCCGCAATTTCGGGATCGGCCAGTGTCAGATCCAGCCAGGGCGCAAACAGCGCCAGTTTGCCCGGCATCGCCGCGCCTGCCTTGGCCAGTCGCAAGGCCAGCGCCAGCGCCATGTGCGCGCCCGCGGAATCGCCGTTGAGGATGATCTTGGCCGGATCGTGATGTTCGGCCAGCGTCGCAAAGGCCGCATCGGCGACCGCATCCTGCTCGGAATGCGGTGCCTCGGGCACAACCGGATAGAGCGGCACGGTGACGCTGATCCCGCAATGTTTCACCATCGCCCCCACCAGCGGCCAGTGCACCTTGAACATCGGCTGCACGAACCCGCCGCCATGGAAATAGAGCATATGCCACGTGGCCGGGCCGCTTTTGGGGTGGATTGTCACCACCGGATGCCCCGCTGCCTCCCAACCGCCGACCAGGAAATCGCGGGTGAAAGCGACCGGCGTCGGCGCATCTGCGGGCAGGGGCCGACCGGCCATGCGCTGATGGAACCCTTCTGCGGTATGCGGAAACACTGGCGTGGTGCGTGCCATCACCCATTTCACCAGCCGCAAGACAAGGCTGGGCGCGCTGCTGCGCAATTCGATCGCGGTGTCGGTCAGCATTGTGTCTCCCCTTGCCGCGCCAGACTGGCGAAGCGAAGCGCCAAGTCAAGCGCGCGCGAGTCATTGCTCCGTCACCCCTGCACGGCTATAGGCTGGCACATGTCTTCCATTCGGCCCTGGCGCACAATCGAACGGCGCAAATCGCGTCAGATCATGGTGGGGAATGTCCCCGTGGGCGGCGATGCGCCGATCACCGTGCAGACCATGACCAACACCCCGACAGAGGATGTCACCGCCACGCTCGACCAGATCCGGCGCTGCGAAGAAGTCGGCGCGGACATTATCCGTGTGTCCTGCCCGACTGAAGAATCGACCCGCGATTTCAAGAAGATCACCCGCGGCGCACGCATCCCGATCGTTGCCGACATCCACTTCCACTACAAGCGCGCACTCGAAGCGGCTGACGCCGGCGCGGCATGCCTGCGCATCAATCCCGGCAATATCGGATCGTCCCAGCGCGTTGCTGAAGTAGTGCGCGCCGCCAAGGCCAATGGCTGCGCGATCCGCATTGGCGTGAACGCGGGGTCCTTGGAAAAAGACCTGCTCGAAAAATATGGGGAGCCCTGCCCCGAAGCCCTGATCGAAAGCGCGCTGGATCACATCAAGCTGTTGCAGGATCACGATTTTCACGAGTACAAGGTGGCGGTAAAGGCGAGCGACGTCTTCCTCGCGGTCGCGGCCTATCATGGCCTTGCCGAAACGGTCGATTGCCCGCTGCACCTCGGCATTACCGAGGCGGGGGGACTGATCGGCGGCACGGTAAAATCCAGCATCGGTATGGGCAGTCTGCTGTGGGCGGGGATCGGTGACACGATCCGGGTGTCGCTGTCTGCCGAGCCGGAAGAAGAGATCAAGGTCGGCTACCACATGCTGAAAGCGCTGGGCCTGCGCACCCGCGGCGTGCGGGTGGTGTCTTGCCCCTCATGCTCGCGGCAGGGCTTCGACGTGATCCGCACGGTCGAGACGCTGGAAAAGCGGCTTGAACACATCAAGACCCCGATGAGCCTTTCAGTGCTCGGCTGCGTGGTCAACGGGCCGGGCGAAGCGCGCGAAACCGATATCGGCCTGACCGGCGGCGGCAATGGCAAGCACATGGTCTACCTTTCCGGCATGAAGGCCCACGCGATTGATGACGAGGCGATGCTCGATCACATCGTTCGGCTGGTCGAGGAAAAGGCCGCCGCCATCGAAGCGGGCGAGCAGGTCGCCTTCGATCCCCACGCTGCCCCGCAGCAAGCGGCAGAAGCCGCAGAGTGATCCGCGCAGCGATTGCCGCAAGTTTGGCGCTGGTGCTGGCCGCTTGCGCGACGACGCCGGTATCCCCTGCTTTAGCCACCCACCCGGAAGCGAAATCCTTCACCGTGACACCTGATGCCATGGCCGATGTCGATGCCGCGCTCGCCCGCGCGGCTGCCGATGACAAACGCGTGCTGCTGGTGATGGGCGCGAACTGGTGCCACGATAGCCGTGCGTTGGCCGGATGGCTGGAAACCCCGCGTTTTGCCGCATTGGTGGCCGAGCGGTACGAGTTGGTGTTCGTCAACGTCGGTCTGCCGCAGTCGGGTGACGGGCATAACCTTGATGTGGCGGAACGTTTCGGCCTCGAAGGCTTCCCCGGCACGCCTGCGCTACTGGTGCTGACGGCGGACGGAAATCTGGTCAACGCCGACACCGCGCAAAGCTGGCGCAACGCCGCCAGCCGCAGCGAAGACGCGATCTTCGCGGAGCTCACCGAACTGGCTGACGCTGCCATTACGCCATGATTGCTGCGCTGCTTCTGGCCCTTGCGCTGGCGATGGACGCCTTTGCGGTCGCGCTGACCCAGGGCGCGCGGTTCCGACCCGGACTTGACGGAGCCTTCGCCATCGCGCTGACCTTCGGGGTGTTTCAGGGCATCATGCCGCTGATCGGCTGGGGGATCGGGGCAATCGCTTTCGATTATATCGAAGCGATCGATCACTGGATCGCGTTCGGCCTGCTGACTTTCCTCGGCGTGCGGATGCTGATCGGCCATGTCGGCGAAGATGAAGCTGCCCGCGCCCTGACCGGCAAGGCATTGCTGGTGGCTGGGGTGGCGACCAGTGTCGATGCGCTGGCGGCCGGAATTACGCTGCCGACGCTTGAAGTGGCCGGGCTGACAGCTGCCGCTTTGATCGGCATCGTAACCTTCGTGTTGAGCGCCGCCGGGGTCAAACTGGGCCGGGTCGCGGGCGATCGCTACGGCGACTGGGCCGAACGGGCGGGCGGCGTGATCCTGATCGCACTGGGGTGCAAAATCCTCGCCGAGCATTCCGGATACCTCTGACCCGCGATGCTCCATGTTGTCCACCACGCCGATTACATGGCTCCGCGCCCGGAACGCGGGACGTTCCGTTTCGACAAATACTACCTCGTGATGGAAGAATTGCGGGCCAGCGGAGCGCCGATCACCGAACATGCGCCCAAGCCCATGCCGCGCGAATGGCTGGAAGCGGTGCATTGCCCCGATTATGTCGACGCTGTTTTCCGCGCCGAAGTCCCCCGCGACAAGGAACGCCGGATCGGCTTTCCGGTGACCCCCGCGATCACATCCCGCGTGCGCCACACCAATGGCGGCACCTGGCTCGCCGCACAGCTAGCCCGCACGCACGGATATGCCGCCAATTCCGCCGCCGGAAGCCACCATGCCCTGCATGATACCGGCGCGGGTTATTGCGTGTTCAACGATCTTGCCGTTACCGCCAATCGCCTGATTGCCGAAGGCGATGCGCGCCGCATTCTGATCGTCGATCTGGATGTGCATCAGGGCGATGGCACAGCCAGCCTGACTGCGGGCCGCGAGGAGATATTCACGCTCTCGCTCCATGCGGAAAAGAACTTCCCGGTCAGGAAAGCACGCTCCACCCTCGATGTCGGCCTTCCTGACGGTGTGGATGATGACGGCTACATGGAGGCTCTCTGCCGCCACTTGCCCCGAGTGCTGGCTGATTTCGCGCCTGATTTTGTGCTCTATCAGGCAGGCGTCGATCCGCACCGGGACGACAAGCTGGGGCGGCTCGCGCTGAGCGATGCGGGGCTGGAACTGCGTGACCGCTTTGTGGTCAACCAAGCGCGTCAGCGCGGCCTGGCTATCGCCTCGGCACTGGGCGGAGGCTATGGCGATGATGCGCGCGAGGTGGCAGCCCGCCATGCGCGTTCAATGCTGGCGATGGCCGATGAGAATGCGCAGGCACGCTCGGCCGATTGATGCTACGCCCTTGGCATCTTGCGGGGAACAGCAGCATGGCGGACATCACCACCGATTACCTGATTGTCGGCGCAGGCGCGGTGGGGCTGGCCTTTGCCGATACGCTGATCGATGAAGACCCCGATTGCCACATCACCATCGTTGATCGCCATGCACGGCCCGGCGGGCATTGGAATGACGCCTATTCCTTCGTCGCCCTGCACCAGCCGAGCGCAACCTACGGCGTGAATTCGCTCGAACTGTGCACCGACCGGGTCGATACCGAAGGCCACAATGCCGGGATGTACCCGCTCGCCCGCCATGCCGAAATCCTTGCCTATTATGACAAGCTGATGCGCGACCGGCTGCTGCCGAGCGGACGGGTCACCTACCTGCCGCTGACAGATTATCGCGGGCGGACAGATGACGTGCATGCCTTGCGCGGTATCCTTTCTAGGGCCGAGCAGACTGTTGCCGTGCGGCGCAAGCTGGTTGATGCGACGTGGTTCCAGACCTCGGTTCCTGCAACGCACACGCCCGCCTTCGCCGCCATGCCGGGCACGCGCCGAGCGGTTCCGGGCGATCTGCCGGGCCTGTGGCTCGAAGCGGCCAATCCGCCGGCGCATTTCGTGATCCTTGGCGGCGGCAAGACTGCGATGGACACTGCCGTGTGGCTGATCGAAGCCGGTGTCGCGCCGGAACGGATCGAATGGGTGCGACCGCGCGACAGCTGGATGTTCAATCGCCGCAAGCTGCAACCGGCCCACGCCGCATTGGAGGAGCTGGTGGATTTCCAGCTCGCGCTGGTCGAAAGCGCCACGGCGGCAAGCAATGGCCGCGAACTGTGCCACCTGCTCGAACAGCGCGGCGTGATGCTGCGGATCGATCCGGCGGTCGAGCCGGCGATGTTCCACTTTGCGGTCATTTCCGAAGGCGAGGTGGCGCTGATGCAGCAGATCACCCGCGTCCACCGGAACGGCCGCGTCACCGCGATCGAGCCTGAGGCGATGCTGTTCGGCGATGTGCGGGTCGCCGTGCCGCCGAACACGCTGTTCATCGATTGCACCGCCACCGCCGTGCCGTTCAACACGCGCGGCCAGACACGTCCGTTCTTCGATGGCGATACCATCACGCTGCAACTGGTGCAGACCCCGTTCGTACCTTACAGCGCTGCACTGGCGGCGTTCCTCGAAGTCAATTTTAAGACCGACGAGGACCGCAATCCGCTGTGCACGCCCGCACCGCTGACCGATTGCCCCGATACCTATCCCTATGCGGTGATGGCCAATCTGCTGTCGGGCGCGATGTTGTCCGCCAATCCCAAGACCGAAAGCTTCAATGCGCGCAGCCGCCTTCACCCCACCGGCCCGGAAATCGCCCGGTTGAAGGCGACACGCAGCCCGCGCCTTGCAGCATTGGCACCCGTGGCAGAGGCAATTAGGGCCAATCTGCCCGGCGTCATCAAACTGGGCATGGCGGCAAAGGCGTTGCACGAGGCCGGTATGAATTCGGCCGGAAATCGGGCATGAAACGCTGCGTTAATGCGGCTGACGGCACAATCTTGGGCTTGGGAACCGGGACATTGCAATATAGGTTATGACAGGATGAAGCGGCGCGATCTTTTGAAGGGCTCTCTGGTGGCCGGGGCGGCATTGGCTTTGCCCTCACGCCTGTTCGCGTCCGTCGCGCCCGGCAGCCCGCGCGATCGCATCCTGTTCGATATCGCCAAGCGCGAACTGGCGCGGGCGGGCAGCGCCATCTGGAAGCACGATATTGTCGGCATTGCCGATTACGGCCTGCATTCGGCCAAGCCGCGGTTCCACTTCGTCAATCTCGATCGGGCCGAAGTGCAGTCGTACCATGTCAGCCACGGCACGGGGTCCGACCCGCAGCACGATGGCTGGCTCAAGCAGTTCAGTAACACCGAAGGTTCCAACGCGACCAGTCGCGGGGCTTACGTGACGTGGGAATGGTACAAGGGCCGCTATGGCACTTCGGTGCGGCTGGGCGGGCTGGACGAAACCAACAACGCCGCGCTGCAACGCTATATCGTGATGCACCGCGCCGATTATGCCGAGCCGTCGCATCTCGAACGCTGGGGCCGTCTGGGCCGTTCGAACGGCTGCTTTGCCATGGGGGAGGAACAGTTCCGCATCGCGCTGATGCACCTTTCCGGCGGGCGCTTGCTATTCGCGGATTCGCTGGGTCTGGAAGAAGATGGCAGCATCCAGCCGGTGCCCGAACTGGCGATGATCGAACGCACACCGCTTGACCTCGGACAGCGTCCCGTCAGCAGCGCGTATTGAGGCGCTTCACCCGCCCCTAGCTATCCTGCAAATCATCCTCGATCACGATCACCTCGTCGGTCGGCAGGATGCTGCGGTTGCGCACCCGCGGCTTTTCGAGGCTGGCGAGCACCGGCGCGTCGCGGTTGTAGATGTCCTTGAAGGTCGCCATTTCGCCGTTGATATCGGAGGCCATCGTGAAATAGGTGATATAGGCAGGCCACTGCTTTTCCAGCATGACCTTCTTGTATTTCCCCGAGGTGGAGATTGCGACCGCTTCATCCTTGGTCGCGCCCTTGCCCAGAATCGCCATTGTCATCGCCAGTTCCAGCGCGCGTTCGGTGCGGATGCAACCGTGGCTTAGCGCCCGCGATTCGTTGGCAAACAGGTGACGCGAAGGCGTGTCGTGGAAGAAGATCGCGTGCGGGTTGGGCATTTCCAGCTTCATCAGGCCCAGCGAATTGCCCGGCCCCGGCTGCTGCACCACGCTGATATAGCCATTGGCACCCTTGGTCCCGACATAGCCGTTACGCTTGGCCCATGCGGGGTTGGCAAGCACCTTGGCCCCCAGCCCTTCGCCCTTGACGATGGACTGCGGCACCGTCCAGGTCGGGTTGAACACCACGCCCTGCACCATTTCCGCCAGCTGCGGCGTCGCGGTGCGCCCCGGCTTGCCGACGACTGTGCGATAGGTCTTGATGATCTGGTCCTTGACCGTCAGCCGCAGCTGGAATTCCGGCACGTTGGTGATCAGATATTGCTGCCCCAGATCGCGTGCCAGCCAGCGCCAGCGGTCCATATTGGCGCGGATCAGCTTGCGCTTTGCAGCTTCGCTTTCAGGCGTCTTGATCAGTGCTGCGCGCAGGCGGGCGTAATCGGGGTGGGTCGGATTGAGCTTCTCCAGTGCAGCTGCAATGTCACCGGTTGCCAGCGCTTCAGCGAGAATATCGCCAGTGCGATAGGTTTCGCGATCGGGATCGACCACGAACCACTGTTCGCGCGCCTCCATCGGGGTGCGCCCGTCGCGCAGATCCTCAACCAGCCACACGAAGCTTTGCGAAGCGAGCTGGTTCAATTCGTCCGACGGGCCAGAAGCCAGCGCCACCTTAAGCGGTTCGAGATCGTAATCGGCCGGATCAAGCCCTTCTGCCCCGATGCCTTCGATCACGCCCACCAGTTTGGCCGCTTGCGCGACGGTCCACGGCTGCACGAGCGGCGCTGGTGCCTCCATTCCGGCCTGCACCACGGGTTCCGACACGGTCTGCGGGAAGGCCTGATCGAATGATTCTGCAGGCTTGGGCGTTGCGGGCGGAAGCTGCGCAGGCTGCGGGCCGCCCTGCTGCTGGCTGCGGCCAAGCATCTGCGAGCCTGCCGCAGCACCATCCTGCGCCAGCGCCGCTGTCGCCACCAGCGCTGCAATGGCCGCGCCGCCTGCGAGTTTGCCCGAAAACCTGATCATTTCTAACGCCTTTTCCTGCCCCGTATAGCCGCCGGTCGCGGCAGCAATCGATATTTTGCAACCTTACTCCGGTCTGGCGCCCCCTATCAACCACCTTCGCTTTCAGGCGGATGAATGTGCACAGCCGCGGCGCTGATGCATCACCGCCACGTGACCTTCGCCGCCAGCGCGATTAAACAGTGCGGGCCATGCCGCTGCGCGACCACCCCTTGCTGCCTTTCATTGCCGCCTTGGCTGGCGTGGGGTTCCTGTCGCTGATGGATGCCTTCATGAAAGAAGCGGCGTTGATGATCGGCGCCTATACCGCAACGGTGCTGCGCGCATTCATCGGAGCGGCGCTGATTGCGCCCGTCTGGCTTTCGCGCGGGCCGACCATGCCTTCGCGCGCGGTGTGGAAGCTGCATCTGGAACGCGGGATCGTGTCCGCCTTCATGGCGCTATCCTTTTTCTTCGCGCTCACCCGCCTGCCGCTGGCCGAAGCGATTGCGCTGAGCTTCATTGCGCCCCTGATTGCGCTTTATCTTGCGCATGTCTTGCTGGGCGAGGTGATCAGCCGTGCGGCGATTTCCGCCAGCCTGCTCGGCTTTGCTGGCACGTTGGTGATCGTCGGCGGGCGGATCGGGCAAGGCGAGTTTGATGAAGGCGCGGCGCTGGGCGTGGCCTCGCTGTTCGTCTCGGCATTGCTCTATGCCTATAATTTCATCGTCATTCGCAAACAGGCGCAGTTGGCCGGGCCATTGGAGATAGCGACCTTCCACAGCGGGATCGGCGGGCTGGTGCTGCTGACCCTTGCACCCTTCGCGTGGGAGACGCCAGACACCGGGGCGATGATCCCGCTGCTGGCGGCAGGCGCGCTGACGGTTGCCGGGTCGCTCGCCATCGCCTGGGCGTATGCCCGCGCCGAAGCGCAGGCGCTGGTGCCGACCGAATATTCCGGCTTTGTGTGGGCCAGTGCGTTCGGCTGGCTGTTCTTCCGCGAGGGCGTGACCTGGCCGACATTGGCTGGAACCGCGCTGATCGTGGCAGGATGCTGGATGGCGACCCGCAGGGCCCCGGTAGAGGCCAGCGAAGCCGTAACGTAAGACCTTCTGCCGAGGCACTGCGGCCTTTGGCCCCCTTGACCTTGCGCGCCTGAAAGCGCAGTGGCTGCGGCGAAACCGCGCCCTTGGTGGATCGGGGCGGGTAATCTAAAATAGGATGGAACCCCTCCAATGACCGCAATCGGCCAGGACACGCTCGCTACCCGCCAGACCCTCAACGTAGGCGACAAGCAATACGCCTATTATTCGCTCGCGAAGGCTGCCGAGCACTTGGGCGATGTGTCGCGCCTGCCGATTTCGATGAAGGTGCTGCTGGAAAACCTGCTGCGCTTCGAAGACGGCGGCTTCACCGTCGGGCGTGAACACATCCAGGCGATTGTCGACTGGCAGAACAACCCCGCCACCGGCAATGAAATCCAGTACCGCCCCGCGCGCGTGCTGTTGCAGGATTTCACCGGCGTGCCCTGCGTGGTGGATCTGGCTGCGATGCGCGATGCGATCAAGAAACTGGGCGGTGACACCGCCAAGATCAATCCGCTGGTGCCGGTCAATCTCGTGATCGACCACTCGGTCATGGTCGACGAATTCGGCCATCCCAAGGCGATGGAAGCCAATATGGCTTTGGAATACGAGCGTAATGCCGAGCGTTACGACTTCCTGAAGTGGGGCAGCAAAAGCTTCCAGAACTTCACCGCCGTGCCTCCCGGCACCGGCATCTGCCACCAGGTGAACCTTGAACATCTGGCGCAGGCCGTGTGGTCCAGCGAAGGCCCGGACGGCGTGATGGTCGCTTATCCCGACACCTGCGTGGGCACGGACAGCCACACCACCATGATCAACGGTCTGGGCGTGCTGGGCTGGGGCGTCGGCGGGATCGAGGCCGAGGCCGCGATGCTCGGCCAGCCCGTTTCGATGCTGATTCCCGAAGTGGTCGGCTTCCATCTCGAAGGTGCGATGGCCGAGGGCGTAACCGCGACCGATCTGGTGCTGACCTGCGTGCAGATGCTCCGCAACGTCGGCGTCGTCGGCCGCTTCGTCGAGTTCTACGGCCCTGGCGTCGCCAACCTCACGCTGGCTGACCGCGCGACCATCGCCAACATGGCGCCTGAATATGGCGCGACCTGCGGCTTCTTCGGGATCGACGACAAGACAACCGAATATATGCGTCTGACCGGCCGCAG
This sequence comes from Porphyrobacter sp. AAP60, assembly GCF_001296025.1. GTDB lineage: Bacteria > Pseudomonadota > Alphaproteobacteria > Sphingomonadales > Sphingomonadaceae > Erythrobacter. Next base: position 90,923 of record NZ_LJHV01000003.1, read on the forward strand.
CGAAGAAAACATCGCGCTGGTTGAAGCCTATGCCAAGGCGCAGGGCATGTGGTTTGACCCGGCCAACGTGCCGGTGTTCACCAAGACGCTGAGCCTCGACATGGCCACCGTCGTCCCCAGCCTTGCCGGGCCGAAGCGCCCGCAGGACAAGGTGATCCTGCAAGAGGTGGACGATCTGTTCAACGGCGACCTCAGCAAGGTTTACGGCAAATCCGGCCCCGCCCGCGTTGCGGTTGAAGGCAAGAGCCACGACATCGGCGATGGCGACGTGGTGATTGCCGCGATTACTTCCTGCACCAACACTTCAAACCCCGATGTGCTGATTGCTGCCGGACTGGTGGCGAAGAAGGCCAACGAAAAGGGCCTGAAGCCCAAGCCGTGGGTCAAGACCTCGCTCGCCCCCGGTTCGCAGGTGGTCACTGATTATCTGGTGAAGTCGGGCCTGCAGGCGCACCTCGACGCGGTCGGGTTCGATCTGGTCGGCTATGGCTGCACTACCTGCATCGGCAATTCCGGCCCGCTGGCCGCCCCGATCAGCGCCGCGATCAACGGTAATGACATCGTTGCGGCATCCGTCCTTTCGGGCAACCGCAACTTCGAAGGGCGCGTCAGCCCCGATGTGCGCGCCAACTTCCTCGCCTCGCCGCCGCTGGTGGTGGCTTACGCGCTGAAGGGCACCGTCACCGAGGACATCACCACCACCCCGATCGGTCAGGATCAGGACGGCAACGACGTGATGCTCGCCGATCTGTGGCCCACCAACGCGGAAATCGCCGAGAACCGCGCCGCCAATATCGACCGTTCGATGTTCGTCAGCCGCTACGCCAACGTCTATGACGGTGACGAGCACTGGCAGGCGATCACGGTCGAACCGTCGGACACTTACCAGTGGCGCGCAGGCAGCACCTATGTCGCCAACCCGCCCTATTTCGAGGGCATGACCATGACCCCGGCGCCGATCATGGACATCGTGGATGCCAAGCCGCTCGCGATTCTGGGCGATTCGGTCACCACCGACCACATCAGCCCCGCCGGTTCGATCAAGGAAGACAGCCCGGCAGGCAGCTTCCTCAAGCAGAACCAGGTCGCGAAGAAGGACTTCAACTCCTACGGCTCGCGCCGCGGCAACCATGATGTGATGATGCGCGGCACCTTCGCCAACATCCGCATCAAGAATGAAATGGTGCCCGGCGTCGAAGGTGGTTTCTCCACCTACAACGGCGAGACCATGCCGATCTATGACGCTGCCATGCGCCACAAGGACGATGGTACCCCGCTGGTTGTCATCGGCGGCAAGGAATATGGGACCGGCTCGTCGCGCGACTGGGCGGCCAAGGGCACGATCCTGCTGGGTGTGCGGATGGTGATCGTCGAAAGCTTTGAACGTATCCACCGTTCGAACCTGGTCGGCATGGGCGTGCTGCCCCTGCAGTTCAAGGAAGGTGACACCCGCGAAAGCCTGGGCCTTTCGGCAGACGACACCTTCTCGATCCGCGGCCTCGCCGATCTGACGCCCGGTCAGGACATCGCTGTGGAAGTCACCCGCGCCGATGGTACGGGCTTCACCTTCACCGCCTTGTGCCGGATCGATACCGCCAACGAGATGGAATATTACCGCCACGGCGGAATTCTCCATTACGTTCTGCGCAAATTGGCGGCATAACAGGCGCATGATCGCACCCCGCTCCACCCTGCTCGCTGCCACCGCCATGCTGGCGCTGGCGGCCTGCGGGGGCGAGCAGGACGGCAACAGCAAAGGTGCGCCATCCGCGCCGTTCGGGTTCGAACTGGCGATGGCAGCCACGCCTGCGGCCGATGATAGCGGGGCCGATAGCGCTGCCCCGGTCGTGCCCGTGATGATCGATCTGACGGCAGATGAACTTGCAGCAAGGCTGAAAGCGGGCAATATCCGCCTGATCGACGTGCGCACCGATGCCGAAGTGGCCGAAGGGATGATCCCCGGTGCGGAACACATCGCACTCGATCGTTTCGATCCGGCCCGCCTTGATCTGTCAGACGGGCGCGAAGTGGTGCTTTACTGCCGGTCGGGTCGCCGTTCGGCCATGGCGGGTGAGTTGCTGGCCGGTGTTACCGGAAAACCAGTGGAGCACCTCGCAGGAGGGATCACCGCTTGGGAGGAAGCGGGCCAACCGCTCGCACCGCGCTAAATCCCGGTCTTGCTTCTGAAACGAAAAGGGCGGCCCCCGCTGGGCCGCCCTTTTCGTTTGTGCGCAGGGCGCGAAGGCTCAGCCTACATCGCTGAACTTGCGGCGGCCGAGGATCGCTGCGGCGGCAAGGCCGAACAGGATCATCATAGGCGGCGCGGGAACATCGTGTCCGCCGGTGCTGCCGCTGGTGCTGCTCGACGATGACGATGAACTGCTGGACGAAGACGACGACGAGGACGACGAGGACGAGGACGACGATCCGCTGCTGCCGGAAGAGCTGCTGCCAGTGGAGCCGGACGAGCTGCTGCTGCCCGACGAGCTGCTGCTGCTGGAACCGCTGCTGCCTGAAGATCCGCTGCTGCCCGAAGAACCGCTGCTGCCGGAAGAGCCCGAAGAACCGCTCGACGACCCGCTGCTGCTGGACGAGGACGAGGATGACGAGGAAGAGCTGCTGCTGGTGCTGCTGGTCAGATCGCCCGAGCTACCGCCGCTGGTCGCTCCGCCCGAAGACGAAGAGCTGGACGAGCTCGAGCTCGACGAGGACGAACCGCTGCTCGACGATCCGCCACCCGAACCGCCCGAGCTGCCGGGCTTGCCGCTTGACCCGCCACCGGGCTTGCCGCTTGAACCGCCGCCCGATGAGCTGGACGAAGACGACGAGGACGAGCTCGACGAAGACGAGGAGGATGACGAGGAAGAACTCGACACCGCGCCGGTCGAAGAACTGACATTGCCCGACGATGACGAAACACTGCCGGTCGAAGACGAGACTGCGCCGGTCGAACTCGACACCGCGCCAGTTGAGGATGAAACCGCGCCGGTGGAGCTGGAAACAGCACCTGTCGACGAACTGACATTGCCCGAAGACGAAACCGCACCGGTCGAAGACGAAACATCACCGGACGAAGAGACCGCACCCGTGCTCGAAGACACCTGGCCGGTCGAGGTCGAGGTGGAAACCTGACCGGTCGACGAGGAAATCGTGCCCGAGGACGAGGTGGTCGAAGTGGAATTGTCGATGTCGATATCGACAACCACGCCGCTCGATCCGTTGCTGGTGCCGCCGCCGGAGGTCGAAGTGGTGGTCGAAACAGATACATCGCCCGAAGACGAGCCGCCGCCGCCGAAGAAGCCGCCGAAGAAGCCGCCCCCAAATCCGCCGCCGAAACCACCCAGTCCGCCGCCGAATCCGCCAAAACCGCCGGCGGGGCCGCCGCCACCCGAAATCGGCGGGAGCGGGGGCAGAGGCGCGGGCATATAGGCGACCTGCGCGATCGGCGGGCATTCATTGGGATCGAAATAGGCCTGCACCGCGCCTGCGGGCATCGACGGCGCACCAACCACGCCTGCCGGGCCAACCGGCTGGCATTCGATCGTGCGCTCGACAATCCGGCGGCGGCGCTGTTCCGGCATCGGCAGGTCGCGGGTGCGCGTCTTGATGTAGCGCGCGCCGGTGACCGGATCGACAGCGATCATCTTGCTATCGATCTTGCTGCTGAAATCGGGCGCGTCGGTGTTCATCGGCTCGGCCATGCGCACTGCGCCGCCTTGCAACAATGCCACACCCGCTGCTGCAGCGGAGAGCTTCGCGATGGCCAGTTTGAGCGACATAGTCGGTAACCCTGTTATCTGTGGCAAGGTGCAGACAATCCGCACCGCCTCCAAATCCAGCGTTCTTTTGGTGTCATAAGGCGGGAAGGGGCAATCCGCTTAACCATGGCTTGCCGCAGCAAAGCGCCGGAATCGCCCCGGAATCGGGCAATTTCCCCTGCGCTGTCCCGAACTGGTACCGAAATCGGGCCTTCAGTTAGCTCTAATGTTAACCATCGTCGCCGAACAGCCCTGCTTGCGGCGGCGGCGAATCTCTGGGGGGTGCCATTTCCAGATGCGCCCAGCCATCATCATTCAGCACCCGTCCCCGCGCCGTGCGGGCGATCAGGCCTAGCTGGATGAGGTAGGGTTCGACCACTTCCTCCACCGTATCGCGCGGCTCGGCGAGGCCCGCCGCGAGGGTTTCAATGCCCACCGGCCCGCCCTTGTAGGTGGTGGCGATCATGGTGAGGTAGCGCCGGTCCATCGCATCCAGACCAAGCCGGTCGATCTCCAGCCGGGTCAGCGCTTCGTCCGCGACATGGCGGGTGACGGAGGCCGCGCCTGCGACATCGGCAAAGTCGCGCACCCGCCGCAGCAAGCGCCCTGCGACTCGCGGCGTGCCGCGTGAACGCCGAGCAATTTCATGCGCGCCATCGGGCGCAATCGCGAGGCCGAGCAGCCCGGCGGCGCGGGTGACAACCCGTTCCAGCTCATCATGGCTGTAGAAATTGAGGCGCACAGGAATGCCGAAACGGTCGCGCAGCGGCGTGGTCAGCAGGCCTTGACGGGTGGTCGCGCCGATCAGCGTGAAGGGCGGCAGGTCGATGCGGACAGAGCGCGCCGACGGCCCCTCGCCGATGATCAGATCGAGCGCGCGGTCTTCCATCGCGGGATAGAGCACTTCCTCCACCACGGGCGAGAGGCGGTGGATTTCGTCGATGAACAGCACGTCATGCGGTTCGAGATTGGTGAGCAGCGCGGCCAAGTCCCCTGCCTTGGCGATGACAGGGCCGCTAGTTGCGCGGAAGCCCACGCCCAGTTCGCCCGCGATTATCTGCGCCAGCGTGGTTTTGCCGAGGCCGGGCGGGCCGAAGAACAAGGTATGATCCATCGCCTCCGCGCGCGCGCGCG
>NZ_LJHV01000030.1 GCF_001296025.1 Porphyrobacter sp. AAP60
TAGGTCGCCATGAATCCGACTACTTCGGCAACGAGCAAATTCTCCGACCCATATCGCTGTTCGATGAAATGGAATTTGACGTTCCCCCCTGCAATGTGACCGCTTTTTGGTAGAGTCTGACGCAAGGTGCACTGCTACCCAACCTTCACTCTGACCTCAGAGTTGAGGTTCTGCAGTTCTGTGTCTGCATATCTGGTGGGCGCGGAAGTAACCAAGTAACAGGCAGCCTCTTGGCGTTAAGGCTTGCGCCTGACAGACCATATGAGCGCAGAGATTGCGGTAACGAGCGCCGCGAGGGCAGCGATGCCTACCGGATCGAGTATCAACATGAAAGCCTCCGATTCGCTTGGATGCCCTAATGTTCACATTATGTTCTGCGTAGGATAGCCCTAATTCGGCTGTGTGTCTGGCTGACCATGAATGGGGATACGAGCCGTTCTCAGCTGCGAATAACGGCTTTCCACCGCTCGCCATAACGCAGCACCCTCCGGCTCGCCCTCGGTTTCGAGTGAGACAATGCGATCGGCGATAAAGTCATGGCCATTCGCTTCGTGGTGCTTCTCCACCCAAAGTGCCATGGCCCAGATTTCATGCTCGCGCGTCACCGCCATCAGTTTCGCCTTAAGTAACTCCCGAATGGCCGCAAGATCATGGCATGCATCCTGTTCGCAGGCCTTCCCATCATTATCCCTGTCGAGATGACGGCCATATCCCGGTTGGCCGCGATAGAGCGGTGCAGCACCTGCTGCTCGCACTGCAGCGCAATTGGGGTAATAGTCGCCGCCGTCACTGTAACGCTCGGCCGACTGACCTGCGTTAGGGCCTCAATGACAATGCCTTCCGCCATTCTTTCTGTCGTTGTGGCATCCATGTGCTGCAAGGCCACCCGGATGTGCATCAGCTGAACTGGTTCCGACAACTACGAAGATGGCAACCAGCAACGTGAGGATCCATGCTATCGAAAGGACAATAGCCTCGATCCTCATTCCGACCGATAAACGCTCGTCATCGTGACCCCATTCTTTCATCTGCAGACGTGCCCCCTCCAATATCGGCCCCACTTCGCAGCCATCTTCGATGCAACCATAGCGCACGACAAATCACCTCCCTTGGGAGATGTGCACCAGGCCGCAGTGCGATTGCTAACGCCTGACCCGTCCGAGAGGCACCGCATCGTCGGGCCACGAACGGTGACGTGGCCATGTGGACCAATCCCGGTGGGCTCACCCACGAGACGAACCAGCGCGTCGCGTGCATCGATAGCGCTTGCATTGGGGCAAGGGTGACCCGCGTTGCAGGTACCGTCGATCTCACGCGCTGCGATGCCAGCCAGCCGGATCCGTGGCCCTTCATCGCACCAGACTGGCCCGTCTCCATCCCACACGGCAACCGGTGTGCAAGCGAAGGTTTCACCTGCGGGTACAGCTGCCAGAAGAAAAAGTGAAAACATCGGCTGTCGATCCTGCTCGCTTTAAGACTGAGCCGCAAACTGGGACGGACCGCCCTATCACGGAGCTTACAATCGCTTGTAAGTGTTACCAGATCATTGTGCAAAAAGCGACCTAGGTGATTGGCGGGCATTCAGCGAGGGTAAGCCGATAGTCGGCCGATTAGCTGCTTAGCTTCTGCAGATCTCGATCCAGACCCAGTCTTTCCCGATCAGAGAAATGAACGTCTGCTTCCACCAAGAGCCGCCGGGCGGCTTTCGGGATCCAGCCTCGAGCCCGCTGATGACTGCAACTGGGTGG
>NZ_LJHV01000004.1 GCF_001296025.1 Porphyrobacter sp. AAP60
AGGCTCGCCGCCATGTCTGTTCGGTAAACTGGCGGTTTGATCGCCGATGGCGTGCATGGCGGCTCATGCACGGCTCGTCCCTTTTCAGGTTGATGCCTCATTTACGGTCCCTAGCTTCCGCCCGATCACCTCGAACGCCGAAGAAAAGGATATCGACATGAAACAATTTCTCGCAGCTACCGCCGCTATGGTTATCGCCGTCGCTGCTCCGGCAGTAGCACAACAGGGCGTATCTCCCGGTGCTGACCAGGCACTCCCCGTTCAGACTGGAACGGTGATCTATGGTTCGGACGGTGCCGAGGTTGGGACGGTTGCGGACAAGCAAGGTGATATCGTTGTCCTCAAGGTTGGCGAGCGGATGGTTCCGATTGGCGCCGCTGCGATCAGTGGCGGAGCTGACGGACCCAAGATCGCGCTAACCCGTGCCTCGCTGGTCGAACAATTTGACACGCGTGTTGCTGCCTACGAGGCCGAACTTGATGCTGCGGTCAAAGCGGGCGCGCCGGTTCAGACTGCCGACAATCAGCAACTCGGCACAATCCAGGGCGTGTCGGACAATGCAGTGGCCATCCAGAGCGACGCCGGGCCAATGACGCTGCCTAAGACATCCTTGGCACTGACTGACCAGGGCACGGTGATCGTTCGTGCCACCATGGCGCAGATCGAGGAAGCAATGCGCGCCCAGTCGCAATCACGTTGATAACACGAAAAGAGGATGCTTCGACCGACGCATCCTCTTTCAACCGTATAGTCCAAAATCAAGCCGCCCAGGCTGACAGTCACAAAGTGGGCTCTCACGCCGGGCGCACCGCCCACTGATGCGAATTTCAGGTCACCGGTGCAAAACAGTGCAGCTCTCGACTGACCGATATCGCGCAAGGTCTGGTCTGGCTGGGAGGAAGGATAACGCTAGCTAGCCAAAGGAATAAGGCCGGCAGTTAACGCACAAGACCGCTTTGGGGTCGGTTTCAGAATTTCTGCTTCTGGCCAAAATGTGGGCAAAGGTGCCAGACCGGATTCGGGATTGCGCTGGGCGGCCAGGGATGACTGGAGTTAGGTGTTTTCTGCCGCTCGCCTCAATCCGGGGCTGGCACCTGCGTCACTGGCGGTCTGAAGTTCAGTGCGGCCCCCGCCATGGCGTCGGTAATCACGAAGTGAACTGGCAAGCACCTCATCGGCGCACAGGACTGGCGGGCGGCTGACGGGATCATCTCCATTCACTGACGCGTGGGCATCACGCCGGGTCGACGCGGAACAATTCGCCGTCGCTGTCGAGGATGAACATGCGGCCTTGATCGTCGATCGCGAACGCTACCGGAGATTCGATCAGTCCCGCAGTGGGCACGAAGTCCTGCGTCCGCCGATCCAATTGTGGCAGCCCAAGCAGGGACCCGCTGGCGAGATCGGCGAACTTCACCGACCAGAAGGTGCCGCTCCGGTCGCCAAACACGAACCGGTTGTCGAGATCGGCGATCGGCCCGCGGTAAAGGCCACCGTAGATGATCCCGGTGCCCTGATCGGGGCCATTGCCGAAACCGTAGACCAAGCGTGGGCCGTTAACGGCTGCGGGTGGATTTGCGCCGATTCCGCGGGTGCCTTCGCGTCCAGGCCAGCCAAAGTCGAGCGGGCGCGCGTTTGGAAGGAAGGAGGTCAGCTCCTGTTCGAACGAACCGCCCTGGTCGCTAAGCAGTATCTCCCCGTTGAACGCGCCCGCGCCGCCAGATCTCCTGATTCCGCTGCCGATGATGCGGGCGATGTAAAACCCGGGGCGCACGCTTGCGCCGGCAAAAGGATCCTGCTCCTCGAGAAAAATGAGTTTGCCAAGCGGCGAGGCTGGATCCTGCGCCGAAGTCCCCGACTCGTCAGAGACAGTCATGTAGAGGTTGCCCCCTTGGCCGGAATTCGCCGGACCGGTGAACAGCGAGGCGGCAACTTGCGCCGAGCCGTTCGGCAGAATCTCCAGCTCCTCTATGGAGCCGACAGTGTAGCGCTGAAGGAACACGCGGCCACCTGGCTCCTGTCCGATCGCATAAAGCCCGCTATAGAAGCCGCTCGCGCCGCCCTTGAAAGTCATTGCGAGCAGCCGTCCGCGCGGCCGCCCGGCAAATATGTCCACCCGCAAGGTTCGCGCGCCAGTTGCCCCATCGACATCGTAGATCTCGCCATTGGTGCGCGCGATCGCGATCTGCCCGGTGGTGGCGACGTTGGAGAGGTTGCGAGTCACAAGGAACGACGCGGCTGCCGGATCGGTGAACCCCGTCGCGATGCGGGTGACTGCAATCCCTTCCTTGCTGTTGGTTACGGTGATCGTGACATCTGCGGTGCTTGATGCGCCGCGGCTGTCCTGAGCGGTGACGGTCAGGTTGTAGACATTGTCGCGGTTGCTATCGGCCGGGCGCTCGAAATCCGGCACCTGACGGAACTGCACGGTCGATCCCGACAACTGGAAAGCGGCCACGTCAGGCCCGCCAATCGCGAAGGTCACCGCATCGCCATCGGGATCGCTCGCAGAGAGCGGCAGCGAAAGCGCACTGTTCTCAATGAGGGTCGCAGCTGAGGCCGAGGTGATCTGCGGGGCCCGGTTGCTGCTCGTGCCGCCACTCGATCCGTCGCCGCCACCACCGCCACCACCGCCACCTCCGCCGCAACCCGCGAGGGCAAAAACCAGCGCGCCGATGGAAGCGGCGAAAGCGGCCCGGCGTGCGGGCTTGAACGGTGACATGAAGGACGACCCCTTGTTTTGAAGCGGCAATTTAGCCGCGCGGCGCGGAAAGGCAATCGCCTTTCCGGCGGCCTTCTTCACACTACTCCGATCGCCTTGCCAGTGCGCTGTTACATGCAGAGGATGGTCTGCACCTGCTTGGAGGAGTCCTCGGCGCACAGCGTGCTGCGCAGCAAGGTATGACAGCAGTCGTCGCCGGGGACGGGCAAGGTTGAAGCATTCGAGCGCTTCAGCGCTGTTGCTTGTAGTCAATTCAGCGGCCGGTCGGGCGCTCAACCGACACGCATGCAACAAGGTCATCACAGCCGCAATGCGCCGTGAGCCGGGTCGGCATTTAACTGCAGAGTTTGGTATGTCCGGGTTGGGGTCGGCTGCTGAACGGCAGGAATTTTCCGAGAGCGGGGCAAAGCCGCCATTAACGGCCCGATCTGAGCCGTGACGGCTGCCGACCCAGTATCAGCCGTTCAGCACCGAAACAGCGGATGTCAGCACGCGGTAAAAACTGCCGTTAGAACTCATCAAAGTGGACGATCGGCAGCGCTCCGGAACAAAAGCGGTTAAGCCAAAAGACTGATAATTGCGAATGCTGTTGAGGCACAAAATGCCACCGGCGCAATTGATGGCTCCGCGCCTGATCCCATCCAGCAGCCACTGTATTGAAAGCCAAGCACAGCCTAGAGATAGCGAACTCGGCTTAAAGCAGACCTGACCGTCCGCCCGATCCACCACGGAAAATGACCACATTGGCGATGGACGCCAGGTCGCTAGGCGGATCTACATTCTCGACGACGATGAATTGACCGACGTTTGACAGCGAAGCGAGGTGAGCGAAGAAGTGTTGCTTGAGCGACGATGCCGCCAGCAGGCGCTCTTCATCCGTCAGCGTGTCGTCGCCGATGGGATCGCGATATGTCAGCAGCGGCGTGTCGAGCACCAAGAACCCGGGGTGTGGCAATCCGCGCTCCTTGCAATAGATCAGCAAGGCCACTTTGAACGCTGCATGCGTGATCGCGCGAACGCCCTTGCCATTATGGCCACGCAACTTGCCGTCAATACGCAGATCATAGCTAGTCTCATCGAACGACACATGGCGGTCGCCGGGAAAGTTCCAGGCAGTCAGAACTCGGCTGACGACCTGGGCGAACTCGTGCGCCGTCGGGCCATCGACGCCGATCTTCGGACGATCTGCCTTGCCCGCTGGCTTGCGGGCGGCGATGTCCGCGCGGCGTTCCAGAAGCGACTTGCGCTGATCGAGCAGCGCCAGGCCGCGTCTGATCCGATCACGCACCTCCATGATCTCCGACATTGCGCGACGTGCTTCAGTGGCACTTGGCGTAAGGCGTTCCAACTGCGCCTCGGTGTCCTTTAGGCTATCCTGCATGGTCGGCAAATGGTCGAGCAGCCTCTGCCGATTTGACGTGAGTTGCGCCACCGTGTTTGCCAGGTCAGCTCGCTGCCGAACAATCTTCGCGGCTTCTGCGGCCGCCGCGGCCCGGACGCGTTCGACGTCGCCGACCTCCTGGTGATGATGCTGGTCATCGGGCGCGGCTCCGCACAGCGGACAATCGCGCCCGCCGCCAAGGGTCAGGAGAAAACCAGCCTCGTCCAGTGCCTCGAGTCTTTTGATGTCAGACACATAGACCAAGTCCAGCTGCGCGAACCGTTCGAGGCTCAGGTCGATGTCGTCGAGGCGGCCCGTGAGCAACGAAACCTCCAGGCTCAGCCGCCGCTTGTGTTCGAGCAGGTCTTGGATCGATCCCTGCGCTGCTTCGAGTTCGGCCTGGGCAGCGGCGAAGGTCGCCTCAAGGCGATCGTTCTGATCCTTCAGGCTTTCCGCATCGGCGAACCCATTTTCGAGCTCGACGTCGACGGCTGCGAGCATGTCGTCCAGCATCTCGAGCTGCGCCGAGGCGGACGACTTGAATGTGCGGCTGTCCACAACCTCGACGATCGCGCTATCGTCGATGCCCGTCAGCAGCAGCTTGAAGGCGCTACGCTCGGCCGTCTGAGTCAGTGGGCTACTAGTCTGGACGGGCGAGCCCTCGCTTTGGATCGTCGTTTCGTCGACGATGCAGAAGCGTGCGATGTCGCGAAAGCTGAGCGACCGTTTCTTGCCGTTTGTGTCGACCGCGATCCTCTTTCCCCGGAGACCGATCTGCCCCAACAAAAACTGCGACAGGTTCGCTTCGTCGGTGTGGTCGTGCTTCGCGGCGAGTATGCGGATGCCCTCGGCTGCATCCTGGATGATGGTGAGCCCTGACTGGACTGAGAAGTTCCCGCCGGCCAACGCGCGGGACAGCATTTCATCGCCACCCGGCATCGACAGGCCCAGCCACGCACGCTCATACGGGCGCCGCTCGTTGATGTCCGGCAGCTGCCGCGAGCCGCCCAGCATGTAGTCGATCGCCTTGGTGGCGAATGACTTGCCGGTGTTGGACGCGCCATAGACTAGGTTGAGCCCGTCGAAGAAGTCGAGTTCAGACACGATGCCCTGTCCCGAAAACGCGATCTTGCGGATGACGATCGTCATCAGGAACCCCCACCGGGCTGGGAGCTTTCCGAGCTGAACTCGACCGACCACCGGTCCAGCCGATGCTCGACACGCCGTGCGAGCTCTTCGGCCGAAAGATCGGCGAAATGTTCGATCAGCCACTTCGCGCACTCTTTCAGCGTCTGGGCATATTCGGTGCGCATCAAATTGACGAATGGCGCTGCTTCGTCGCTCGCACGGAATGCGACGCCATGCTCGTCGACCACGGCGTCGACGAGGTGGACACGCCGCATGAGCGTCAAGCTGTCCTCGACTAGGCGGCGGCGGACGAGCAATTCGCCCGTCCGTTCAGGCAGGGCAGGGTGCAGGCTCGACGGACCGCCGGCATCGCCGGTATGGACGACCAGATGGTCGAACCAGGTAAGACGGGTGAGATCCAGCGCGCGCGGATAGGCCGCGTCGAGAAGGACCACGGCACGCGTGCCTGTCTCCAGTTTGCTGTTGAACAGCCCGATCGGCTCGGACCGGTCGATCACCTCTTCCACACGAACTTCCCATCGTTAGCGAAGTGATGACAGAAGCCCTGTTTCACCTGCACCCGAGCATGCCGGGCTAGAAGGCCGCCGGGTGTCACAGCGGCGGCCTGTGACATCACGGCATCGATCCGTCCCAGCGTGTCGCCATGATTGCCGCGATAATGGCCGTTGACACCGTGATAGACGTCGTCGTGAAGCGCCTCGAGGTCCTCCTCCAGCGTGTTGTCGCGATAGAAGCGGTTGAAGGCGTCGGCCTCGAAAAACCGTTTGCGCTGGTCCTGCAGGTGCTCCCCAAATTGCGGATTATCCCTCACCGCAAGGTGGTCTTGGAATGGCGATCCGGCACGCTCGCCATATGCGTCGATCAGCTGGCCGAGATACGGCTGCTCTCGGATGTCCACGTTTACCGGAACAATGCCTCGGGGCGCGGGGCCGGGATCAGAGCCGAACCACTTCGCCAGCACCGGCGCCGCAGCTTCGTCGCCCAGGATGTCGTCGACCGTCAGACGCTTGACCTGCCCGAAGTCGAACGCGTTTATGATCGCAAGAAGCGAGCCCCCCAGCGCGATGGTCTGACCGCGCACGATCTTCTTGGCGCAGGTCGAATCCCAACGCTCTATCAGCGCGGTGCGCATTGCCGACGGATTGAATACCAGCTTCTCGAGATCTCGACCCATTCCGCGCGGCGCGACGAAGAAGTAAACCGTCGGCGGCGTAAACTCGCCGCGGTCGCTATGATACAGGATCTTGCCAAGTTCGAGCAGCGCGGACGACGTCGCCAAGGTTCGCCCATACTGCTTGCACTGATAATTGTGCCAAGGCCCCTCATGCCTTCGGTCGGTCAGGAAGCCGACGACGTCCCGGCCGAGGTCGCCCGCGCCGGAGAATCGCTGGACCTCGACATAGTCCGACGTCTTGCGAGCGATCCAGTCGCGAACGAACCGCTCCAGATCTTCGTCGTCGAGCGCCAGAATGTCGCGGTGAAACCCCATCGGCACGCCATAGCCGCGGCTTCGCTCGCTCGGCAAGGACGTCGTTGCAAGGGACGCTCCATGGAGGCTCCGAAGACATCCTCAGCTATTGCTATTTTCATGTTCGAACGCTGCCAGTCGTCTGGCAGCCCAGATTCAGTCTTAACGCGACGCCGCTCGGACAAGAGCTGAACTTCAGCATATGACGATAGCAGACGTTCAGCCCGCGGCTTGGGAACGGCAGATAAGTCCCAAACACGGTCATAGTAGCTGATCGGCAAGCTCAGCGTCTTTCAACCGATCAGCGGACACGATGCAGAGCCGCGGTGCAAAACATGTGCATTTGTCGGTGGAAAAGCTGCGCAAATCGGAGAGCCGTCTTGCGCTTGAAATCCGCTCGAATCATGGTGCTGAAATCAGGACCACGACAGGGTGCCACGACAGGGTGCCACGGGGTTTTGACTCGAAGGGAAACCCGTTATTTTTCAGATATTTGGATCTGAAGATATTCGTGGCTGGGGCGGAAGGATTCGAACCTTCGCATGCCGGTACCAAAAACCGGTGCCTTACCGCTTGGCTACGCCCCAGCAAGAGCGGCGCTCTATAACGGCTTCGATCAGGATGTGAAGGGGGCGAAAGCGCGTTAATTTGCGCTTTCGCCAACCGTTCATGCAGGCGGGCCGGAAACCAGCCGCTTTCCGGCAAAATCGGCGGCTGAATGGCGCTCTTTCAACTGCGTGTCTTCGTCGCCCCATACCTTGTTGACAATGCGGCCACGCTGCACAGCCGGGCGGGCGTTGATTTCAGCGACCCAGCGGGCGACATTCTTGTATTCGTCGATGCTCAGAAAAGTCTTGGCGTCGTTGTAGATATTGCCCTCGGTAAAGGGCGCGAGCCAAGGGAAATTGGCGATGTCGGCGAGGGTGTAATCGTCGCCTGCCAGGAAGCGGGTCTCGGCCAGCCGCCTGTCCGCCACGTCGAAGATCCGCTTGGTTTCCATGGCATAGCGGTTGATCGGGTATTCGTATTTTTCCGGCGCATAGGCGTAGAAATGGCCGAAGCCGCCGCCCATGAACGGGCCGCTGGCGACCTGCCAGAACACCCACGAAAGCACCTCGGCGCGGCGTTGCGGATCGGTGGGCAGGAAGGCGCCGAATTTTTCGGCCAGATGGACAAGGATCGCGCCGCTTTCGAACACCCGGAACGGGGTCGGCCCGCTGCGGTCGAGCAGGGCGGGGATTTTGGAATTGGGGTTGATGCCGACAAACCCGCTACCGAATTGTTCGCCATCACCGATGTTGATCGTCCATGCGTCGTATTCGGCGCCCGTATGCCCGGCTTCGAGCAATTCTTCGAGCATCACGGTCGCCTTGACCCCGTTGGGGGTGGCGAGCGAATAGAGCTGGAAGGGGTGATCGCCCACCGGCAATTCGCGTTCCTCGCGCGCGCCCGCTGTTGGCCGGTTGATGTTGGCGAAACGCCCGCCAGAGACGGTTTCGGCGCTCCAGACAGGGGGCGGGGTATAGGTTGCGTCGGCCATTCGGGTCACTCCTTTGAGCGCGGCAATAGTGCACGCCAGCGTGAAAGCCTAGCTGGGGTGGCGGGCGGGCTGCAGCAAGGTGGAACATTGCAAGCGCCCAGCGCCTTTCCTTTGCTATGGAAAAGCTGGTCTATGTTGACGATGATTTGCCCGGCATCACGCGGCGACGGGCGGGCAAGGGCTGGGCCTATTATGATCCGGCGGGCAAGCTGATCCGCGACCGGGCGGAACGCAAGCGATTGAACGCGATCGCCCTGCCGCCCGCTTATGCCGATGCATGGTTTTGCCCCGCCGATAATGGCCACATCCTGGCCACAGGTTATGACGATGCCGGGCGCAAGCAATACCGGTATCACCCGGCGTTCCGTGCCGAACGCGAGAGCGCGAAATATGATGCCTGCGCCGGATTTGGCAAATTGCTGCCTCTGGTCCGCAAACGGGTGGATGACGATCTTGCGCAGAAGCATCTGACCCGCGAACGCGCATTGGCAGCGGTGGTGCGCCTGCTCGACCTTTCGGCAATCCGGGTCGGCAATGAACATTACGCCCGGGCCAATGAGAGTTACGGTGCCACCACCCTGCGCAGTGACCACGCCGAGGTCGGCGGAAAGCGGATTGCGCTGCAATTCGTTGGCAAAGGCGGCAAGGAGCGTGAACTTGTCCTTACCGACGCATCTTTGGCACGTGCGGTGGAACAAATGCAGGATCTGGACGAAGAAGACGATCACCTGTTCCGCTACGAAGACGACGATGGCGAACTGCGCTCTGTCGCGTCTTCGGACGTAAATCTGTACCTGCGCGAGACCATGGGCGAGGCCTTTTCGGCCAAGCATTTCCGCACCTTTCATGCCAGCGCGCTGGCGTTTGAAAAGTTGGCAACCGCAAGAGCGCGCATGACGATGGGCGAAATGCTGGAGCACGTCGCCGATCATCTCGGCAACACGCCTGCGATTGCGCGGTCCTCCTATGTTCATCCCGCCGTGATCGAACGGATTGAAGGGCAGGAGGAGTGGCGCGCAGGGCTGCGCCTGCCGCGCAAGACCCGCTGGCTCACCCGCGCCGAACGCGGGCTGATCGCCTTTCTGGAAGAATGCGGGAGCGCGGCTGATCTGCTGGCATGCGACCCGGCCTAGGCAGCGCGCGGATCGCGCGTTACAGCCGCGCCAGCAGGAGACGCGAAGCCGATGGTTCAGGTCCACCCCTTTTACGACATGCATGAACACGGCTTCGTGCGCGTGGCCACGGCCACACCGAACTGCCGCCCCGCCGATGTCGCTTACAATACCGCAGGCGTTTTGGACGAAGCGCGCAAGGCGCATGCAGCGAACGTTGATCTGGTGGTCTATCCCGAACTGACGTTGTCATCTTACGCGATTGACGATCTGCTGTTGCAGCACGCGATGCTGGAGCGGGTCGAGCAGGCTCTGGCCGAGGTGGTGGCGGCTTCTGCCGATCTCAACCCGGTGCTGGTATTCGGCGCGCCGCTACGCCGGGCTGACAAGCTTTACAATTGCGCGGTGGTGATCGCGGGTGGGCAGATTCTGGGCGTGGTGCCCAAAAGCTTCCTGCCCAATTACCGCGAATTCTATGAAAAGCGCCACTTTGCCCACGGGCGCGGCTGCACCGACCTGTGGATCGGCGTGGCGGGCGAGGAAGTGCCGTTTGGCACCGATCTGGTGTTCGCCGCCGCCAACCTTCCCGGCTTCCGCTTCGGCGTGGAAATCTGCGAGGATTTCTGGGCGCCGGTGCCGCCGGGGATGCAGGCTGCGATGGCAGGCGCGTTGATTTTGTGTAATCTTTCAGCGTCCCCCGTCACCATTGGGCGGGCGGATGACCGACACCTGCACTGCCGTTCCAGCGCTTCCCGCGCGATCGCCGCCTATGTCTATTCCGCCAGCGGATACGGGGAAAGCACCACCGATCTCGCGTGGGACGGGCAGGGCGTGATCTACGAGATGGGCGATCTGCTGGCGCAATCGACACGGTTTGATCTCAAGGGCGAGCTGTGCGTGGTTGATGTCGATACCGAACGGCTCGCCGCCGAACGGATGCGCAACCAGACCTTTGCCGATGCTGCCGAATGGGCGGGGAACCCGGCAGACAGCTATCGCCGGGTCGTGTTCGAGCACGCCTATGCCGAGGGCGACATCGGGCTGAACCGCCCGATTGCGCGCTTCCCCTTTGTGCCCGACCGGCCCGAAAAGCTCGACGAGGATTGTTACGAAGCGTTCAACATCCAGGTCGATGCGCTGATGCGGCGGATCGAATCCACGGGGACGAAAAGCCTGGTGATCGGCATTTCGGGCGGGCTTGATTCCACGCATGCCCTGATCGTGGCGGCCAAGGCGTGCGACCGGCTGGGCCTGCCGCGCTCCACCATTCGCGGTTATACCATGCCCGGCTTCGGCACCTCGGAAGGCACGAAGAGCAACGCCCACCGCCTGATGGCTGCGATGGAGATCACGGCGGGCGAGATCGATATTCGCCCCGCAGCGAACACAATGCTCGAAGATATCGGCCACGCCTTTGCCAATGGCGAACCGGTGCATGATGTGACCTTCGAGAACGTGCAGGCCGGACTGCGGACGGACTATCTGTTCCGCCTTGCCGGGCAGCACAGCGGGTTCGTGATCGGCACGGGCGATCTTTCGGAACTGGCGCTGGGTTGGTGCACTTACGGCGTGGGCGATCACATGAGCCACTACGGCGTCAATGCCGGCGTGCCCAAGACACTGATCCAGTATTTGATCCGCTGGGTGATCCGCACACGGCAGTTCACCGATGCCTGCGGCGATGTGCTGGCTGCGGTGCTGGATACGGAGATTTCGCCCGAACTTGTTCCGGCAGGCGCGGACGGCAAGGTGCAATCGACCGAGGAACTGGTGGGGCCGTATGAGCTGAACGACTTCTTCCTCCACCACGTGATCCGCTTTGGCCAGCGCCCTTCGAAGGTGGCGTTCCTGGCGTGGCATGCGTGGAAGGGTGACAATCACGGGCTGTGGCCTGCGGATTTCCCCCAGGACCGCAAGAACGCCTACGATCTCGCCACCATTGTGCGCTGGATGGACAAGTTCTGTGCGCGGTTCTTCGGCTTTTCGCAGTTCAAGCGTTCGGCCTTGCCTAATGGGCCGAAGGTGTCTTCGGCAGGTGCGCTTTCCCCGCGCGGGGACTGGCGCGCACCATCCGATGCGGTGGCGACCGTGTGGCGCGAAGAGCTGCGCGAAAGCCTGCCGGCCGATGTTGTGAGCGAGGTTTACGGCAGCCCACCCTCGTGATGCGCCGCTGTTGATGCCGAAGAACCTGCCCCTTTCCGCGCTCGGCATCATGCTGTTCTGCAATGTCGCCTGGGCGATGAATGTCGTGGTCAGCAAGATCGCGGTGAGCACGCTGGGCCTGCCGCCGCTGTTCTACACCGTGCTGCGTTCGGTTATGGTGCTGGTGGTGCTGTTCCCGCTGCTGCGCACGATTCCCGCCCGCCTGCCGATGGTACTGCTGATCGGATTTGCGATCACCGGGGGCAGTTTCGGGATGCAGTTTGTGGGGCTGCAAACTGCCAGCCCCTCGGCAGTCGGGATCGTCAACCTTGCGGGCGCTCCGCTCACGGTCTTGTTTGCGATCATTTTTCTGGGCGAGGAAGTGCGCTGGCGGCGCGGGATCGGGATGGCGCTGGCATTGGGCGGAGTCGGCCTTGCGATCGGCGCACCTTCGGGGTCGAGCGATCCGGTCGGGCTGGGCTTTGCCTTTGTCGGCGTGCTGGTGGGGGCGTTTGCCTCGGTCTTTGTCAAACGGCTGGAGATTGGCGCGGTGGCGCTTCAGGCCTGGGCGGCGGTGGCTTCGCTGGCGGTGATGCTGCCCGCTTCACTGGCACTGGAGACAGGGCAGATCGCCGCGGTCGAGGCAGCGCCGCTGGCGGTGGCGGGGTGCGTGGTGTTTGCCGGGCTGGTCGTATCGGTGGGCGCGCATTCGGCCTATTTCCGGCTGTTTCAGATGCATGATGCGAACCTGATCGTGCCGCTCACCCTGCTCACCCCACTGCTGACGATTGCTTTCGGGACGTGGCTGACGGGTGACGAGATCGGGTGGCCGCTCATCGTGGGCGGGGGCCTTGCGATCATCGGCGTCGCGATCATCGTGATCCGGCCCAGCCGCAACATCTTCAAGCCGCTGCTGGTGCGGCCACGCTTGTGACCGTTGCTGCGATGTTTCACGTGAAACATCGCAGCAAAGCGAGGCTAGAGGGGGCCTAGAGGGGGTCTAAGAGGGGTCTAGACGAGGCTGGACGGGGGTCTGGCTTCGCCTACTTTCCCACCCCGGCCCCTCCCGCAAGCGGGAGGGGGGAGGTGAGTTTACTCAGGCCGCCATCTGTTCGGCCTGCTTCTGCGCCGACACGATCTTTTCTTCGCCGCCTTCGCCCATGATCCCGTCTGCCGCCACCATTTCGACATCGGTGATGCCGATAAAGCCGAGGAAGAAGGTCAGCCAGCGGGTCATGAAATCATAATCGCTGCCCACCTGCGTGCCGCCGCTGGCGATCGCGAGATAGGCCTTCTTTCCGGTCAGCAGGCCTTCGGGGCCGGTTGCGGTGTAACGGAAAGTGGTGCCGACGCGGGCGACCAGATCGGCCCAGGCCTTCAGCGTCGCGGGCGGGGCGAAATTGTAAACCGGCGCGGCAATCACGATGGTATCGGCGGCCTGCAATTCGGCGATCAGCGTGTCGGCGAAAGCGGCCAGTTCGTTCTGCTCCGGCGTCCGCTCGCCCACAGGCGTGCGTTCCGCGGCAAAGCTTTCAGCGGTGACATAGGGCACATCATTGGCGGCCAGATCGCGCGTGGTGACGCTGGCGCCGGGCTTGGCGGCAAGGTTCTCGACGATCCGCTGGCCCAGACCGCGCGAAACCGAATCGTCCTGCGAACGGATGCTGGCGGTGATGTAGAGAATGTTGCTCATCGGGTATGTCCTTGGATTGAAAAAGGGTGGAGCCGGCCGGGAGGGGGATGGGGAACCGGCCGGCTCCGGGGAGGAAGGTTACGCCGCGTCGACCAGCACCACTTCGCTGTCTTCCAGCGCGGTGATGGTGATGCTTGCCAACGCGGTGATCGCCACGCCGTCACGGGCATTGGCTTCGACATCATCGATCCGGATCTTGCCGGTGGCGGGCACCAGATAGAGGTGACGATCAGCACTGCGGGGCGTGTAGGTCACGCTTTCCCCCGCTTTGATCGTCGCCCCCAGCACCCGCGCATCGGCGCGGATCGTCAGCGCATCGTTATCATTGGCGACCCCGCTGGCGAGCGGAACGAAAGCGCCCGAGCGTTCATCCTTTGGGAACTGGCGTGCGCCCCAGCTTGGGGTCCCGCCGCGTTCATCGGGGATGATCCAGATCTGGAACAGCGTGGTATCCTCGCCTTCGAGATTATATTCCGAATGGCGCACGCCGTTGCCCGCGCTCATCACCTGCACGTCGCCCGCTTCGGTGCGGCCTTCATTGCCCATGCTGTCACGGTGCGTGATCGCGCCGCTGCGGACATAGGTGATGATCTCCATGTCGCTGTGCGGATGGGTAGGAAAGCCGGTGCCTGCGGCGATCTTGTCATCATTCCAGACCCGCAATGCGCCCCAGTGGACGCGGGCGGGATCGTGGTAGCTGGCGAAAGAGAAATGGTGGCGCGCATCCAGCCAGCCATGATTGGCCGCGCCGAGCGTGTCGAAGGGACGAAGTTCGATCATGTCGTGTCTCCTTGTTCTGTTGCAACGGGAGATAGGCGGAATGGTTCATACGGATAAGTGCGATAAAACTTGCCAAGATGTTCGGATTATTTGAACATGCTGCCTATGAAACTCGGCGATCCCAGTCTCGATCATCTGCGAATCTTTCTTGCCGTGGCCGAACACGGCAGTTTTGGCGGCGCTGCCAAGGCGATGGGCCGCGCGGTTTCGGCAGTGTCTTACGGCATCGCGCAGCTTGAGGCGCAGCTGGCCCTTTCGCTGTTCGAACGCGAGGGATCGCGCCGCCCGGTGCTGACAGCGGCGGGTGCAGGTCTGCTGGCCGAAGCGCGGGGCATTGCCGACGGAGTAGACGCGCTGCTGGCCAAGGCGCGGTCACTCCATGCCGGGCAAGAACCGGCGCTGACGCTGGTGGTTGACGTCATGGTGTCAGGCGAATTGACCGCGCGGGTGCTGGGTGAGTTCCGGCGGATGTTTCCCACCTGCTCTCTGACTTTGCGGATCGAAGGGCTTGGCGCGGTGGCAGCCTGCGTGATCGATGGCGGGGCCGATCTGGCGATCGCCGGGCCGGTGCCGGGCGATCACCCCGCGCTGGAACGGCAGGCGGTGGGCGAGATCGATCTGATTCCGGTCGCCGCGCCCTCTCATCCGCTCGCACAGCCGGATATCGCTCCGGGAGAAAGCCGCCGTCATCTGCAACTGGTGCTGACCGATCGTTCGCCGTTGACCGAAGGACGCGAGTTTTCCGTGCTCAGCCCGCTGACCTGGCGGCTGGGCGATCTGGGGGCGAAACATTCGCTGCTGCGCGAAGGGCTGGGCTGGGGCAATATGCCCCGCGCCATGGTGGCGGGCGATCTGGCAGGCGGCGCGCTGGTGGAACTGGATCTGCCGGAAAAGCCCGGCGCGCATTACCGGCTTTCGGCCCAGTGGCGGCGCGATGCGCGGCTAGGCCCGGCGGCCAGCTGGCTGGTCGATGCGTTCCGGGACGGGTTGGCCCCGGCTTAACGCGGTGCCTGCGCGGCGCCCCGGACGCCCTGCAGCAATTCGGGATCAAGCTCACCGCCATGCAGTACCGAAATGTCGCCGGTGTTTTCGAGCACCACGGCCCGCACGGCTTTCAGATCGGTCACATTGGCTTCGCGCAGTTTGGCCATCACATCCTCGCGCGCGACCCGCGATGTGCGCATCGCATCGTCAAGGAACACGCCATCACGCATCAGCAGGATCGGCGTGTTGCCCAGCAACTCGCGCGCTGTCCGGCTCGCCTTGCGCAGCGCGGAGAGTGCCGCCTGCACTGCCATCAATGCCAGTATCGCTATGGCCACCTGCGCAAAACCGGACCAGCTTGTCGCAGTGGCGGCGGTCGCCAGCAGCGATCCGGTGGCGATTGTCGCGACAAAATCGAACGCGGTCATCTTCGAGAAGGAACGAAGGCCCACCATGCGCACAAGCAGCACCACCCACAGCAGAGCGCCTGCGGTGAGCAGCACGGCCCGGGCAAGGATGTCCATCTCATTGGGTTCGACAAACATCACGGGGTTTCCTTCTGCGGTTGAATGGACTGCTGCAGGCGCCATTGCCCGATGTCAGGACATGCGAACAACCACCTAAGGTAGGGCCGCGGGCTATGGCCCGAAACGGATCGGCGCGTCGCCAGCGGTCCAAGGGCCAAACTTGGGCATGATCGCAGCAAACAGATCGGATGCGATGTGCCGCTCCAACCAGTCTTGCAGGCGCGGCACAGCTTGCGCGGCAAACCATTCGCGGTCGATATGCGCGAACTGGCGGATGAAGGGGAACAGCGCAACGTCGGTCAGCGTGCGTTTCTCGCCGCACACAAAAGCTGCGCTTTCCAGCCGCGCTTCCAGCGGTTGGAGCAGCGCAAGGGCTGCGGCGCGGTGATCGGTCACCCCATCCTCGTCATACCGCCCCGGATATTTCGCGCGGTCGAGGTGGTGTTTGAACACGCCGTCATTGGTCGCGATCAGCGCCGCATCATCGCCCGCCAGCCAGCCTTCGGGATCATTCTGCGCCAGCGCCCAGCGCATGATGGCGAGGCTTTCATCGATCACGGTTCCATCGGGTAGCACCAGCACCGGTACGGTCGCCTTGGGCGAGGCTTCGATCAGTTCGGGCGGCTTGGCGGCGAGTTTTACCTCGCGCAAGGTCACCGCAATTCCCGCCACCCACAGCGCCATGCGCGCCCGCATCGCATAGGGGCAACGGCGGAAGGAATAGAGGACGGGAGCTTCGGTCATTTCCTGGGGTGGCGCACCGCGCCGACGTGCAGTTCCCCGCGCTGGCGGGCGAGGGCTTCCTGCCGCTGGCGCTCGGCGTAACCGGCGCGTTGCTGCGGCGTGCGCTCGTCGATGCAGGCGGGGCAGCTGACCCCGTCCTCGTAATCGGGATGGGCGAGGGCGGCGGCATCCAGCGGGCGGCGGCAGGCGCGGCACAGCTGGAAGGTGCCCTGTTCGAGCCCGTGGCGCACCGTAACGCGCTCATCGAAGACGAAGCATTCACCCTGCCAAAGACTTTGTTCTTCAGGCACCTGTTCCAGATACTTCAGAATGCCGCCCTTGAGGTGGTAAACCTCGTCCACCCCCTCGGCGCGCAGGAAGCTGGTGGACTTCTCGCAGCGGATGCCCCCGGTGCAGAACATCGCGACCTTCTTTTTGCCTTCGAGCAATTCGTCGCGGTGCTCGCGGAACCACGCGGGAAAGTCGCGGAATGATGGCGTTTGCGGATCAACCGCGCCTGCAAATGTGCCGACTGCGACTTCGTAATCATTGCGGGTGTCGATCACGATGGTGTCCGGGTCTGCGATCAGCGCGTTCCAGTCATGCGGATCGACATAGTGGCCGGCCGACAGCGTCGGGTCGATATCGGGTTCGCCCATGGTGACGATTTCGCGCTTCACCCGCACCTTCATGCGGTGGAATGGCATTTCGGGCGCGGCGGAGAACTTCACGTCGAGGTCGCCACAACCGGGCAGCGCGCGGATGTGGCCAAGCACGCTGGCCAGCGCATTGTCCGTGCCCGCAATGGTGCCGTTGATCCCTTCGCGGGCGAGCAGCAAGGTGCCCTTGATCCCATGTGCCTCGCAGGCAGCCAGCAAAGGGCCGCGCAAGGCTTCGGGATCGGCGAAGGGCGTGAACTGGTAGAGCGCGGCGACCTGAATCAAACCCGCATCACCCAGCCATGGTTATCGGCAATTCGTCCCGTCTGGATGCCAACCAGCGTCTCGCGGAGTTTCGCGGTGGTCTGGCCGATGCCGCCTGCGCCGATGGTGAACGCTCCTTCCGGCCCGGCAACGGTCCCGACCGCAGTGACCACGGCAGCGGTGCCGCAGGCCATGACTTCGACTAGATGCCCGCTCGCCGCATCCTCGCGCCATTGGTCGATGGAATAGGGGCTCTCCGAAACTGTCAGCCCCTGTTCTTCCAGCAGCGCCATCAGGCTGTCGCGGGTGATGCCCGGCAGGATCGTGCCAGTCAGCGGCGGGGTGATCACGGTGCCATCGGCAAAGACGAAGAACAGATTCATGCCGCCCAGTTCTTCGACCCACTTGCGCTCAACCGCATCGAGGAACAGCACCTGATCGTGGCCCATGGCAAAGGCCTGTCCGGTTGGCACTAAGCTGGCAGCGTAATTGCCGCCGCACTTGGCCGCCCCGGTGCCGCCGGGCGCGGCGCGGGTGTAATCGGAAATCCAGATGCTTACCGCCTTCGCGCCCGACTTGAAGTAATTGCCCGCCGGGCTGGCAATGACGATGAACTTGTATTGCTTGGCCGGACGCACGCCGAGGAATGCCTCGGTCGCGATCATGAAGGGGCGCAGATACAGCGCGCCCCCCTCGACCGCGGGGAACCAGTTGCCGTCGACATCGAGCAATTCGCGGATCGCGGCGAGGAACAGTTCGGGCGGAAGTTGGGGCATGGCCAGCCGCTCGGCCGAGGCATTGAAGCGCGCGGCGTTGGCTTCGGGCCGGAACAGGCCGAGCCCGCCGTCGGGGTGACGATAGGCCTTCAGGCCCTCGAAGATTTCCTGCGCATAGTGCAGCACGCTGGCCGCCGGGTCCATCGCGATGGGCTGGCGCGGGCCGATGGTGGGGGTCTGCCAGCCACCCAAGGCTTCGTCGTAATCGATCACCACCATGTGATCGGTGAACACCGTGCCGAAGCCCGGATCGGCGATCAGCTGTTCGCGGGTGGCATCAGGCGTGGGCGCGGGGTGGGGCGTGCGGGTAAAATGCATGATTTGCGCGATTAGTGCGGTGCGAGGGCAAGGGCAAGCATCCTACGCCAAGCTAACTCAAGGGCACTTTCGGTTGCTAGTCATGCAGACCCTTCGTTAAGCCCATGAACGAGAAAGTCTCCCCTGTCCTCTGATTTGTGCCAGAGATGAAGGGTTCTTCAATTACAGCTGTATCGTGAGGAACTTTTTTTCCAAAATGTAACTGATGAATGTCTGGCACACGTGGAATAATCAGGTGCTTTCGGCGTTCATGATAATTGCCTCTCCGTCTCGAATAAAAAGCGTAGAGGTCTGCAATTTGGATGGCGCGGCAGCTTCTTTTATCCACCTCCGATACAATTGTGTTGATATGCAAATTCCTATGATCTTTTTCACCTTCAACGTATCTAACTATGTCTAAATTATTGGAGCTTCCTGCCTCTAAATTGAAGATGATTCCCTCTTCCCGCACTTGATCTCGAATGCCAAACTCGTCGCCGTCCTTCAGTGCTACTGATATATTGCCAAAGCAAAAACCGAATCCTGATAGACTTGCAAATGATCGCTTTTGTGATGGAGATGTTTCCATAAGCTGCCTCTTACGCAGCTTGTAGTGATCCTTGCCAATCGACCTACTTATACCCCCAATGACGTTCCCAACCATTGCAATGCTAATTTCTTCGAGAAACCTTTGACACTTCAGTTGCGTCCAGCCCCTGAAAGCCTTTCTTCGGTTATCAAGGTCATGGCCGCGAATTAGTTCAACGTCATATTTGGAGCAAATCTCCTCCGATTTCTCCTCAAAGCGTGACCAGCCTTCCTCGTCGGCGAGGTAACCAGCGATGGTTTCGACTTTGGAAACCTTCGCGTCGCTGTCATCAAGGTAACAAACAATCACTCTGTGCCGACCCCCAATGACGTAAGTTGTAGCTCACTTGAACTGAAAAAACACGGTAGTCTGCCGGTCCTCTAAACTCTAGCGGTTCCGACGAATAATAGAATTTGCCGAATGCAAAATATGAAAAGGGCAGCTCCGCCGACTGGCTGGAACTGCCCTTGACATGGTCAGCGGCCGGAAGTGCCGCTCACAGAGCCTTACTCGGCTAGAGAATTACCGAGTATGCTCCGTAGGGATCTTCACCGACCTCGCTACTGAACCATGAGACATCGGATCACCTCCTTTCGCGCTTGTGAGCCAGACCCGCCGCATCACCGGGGGCCGAGAGCCGCGTTCGCCGCTGGCCTCGAGATGCAATGTGATTCATGGCGGGGCAAAGGACAAGACTTGTATTTAACTTTTCCGCCGTCATACTCTTTCTTCGCCGCGCAACGCCGTGGCTGGAAACGCTCGGGGAAAACCTCGGGCGTTTTGTGTTTCGGGGCAGGGGTGTGGGCAGGCTGGGGACATCCTGTGCATCAGCCTGTGGATATTAATGTATAGAATCGGAAGTTCTTCGTCATTGCGAGGAGCCGAAGGCGACGAAGCAATCCATGGACCGCCGGAGCCGCCATTGGTGACGTCAGGCCATGGATTGCTTCGCTGAGCTCGCAATGACGAGAATTACCGGCAATCCTCGATCACCCGGCTGACCTCGGCGTAACTTGGCAGGATGAGCGGGCCGGCGCCCACTGCGTTCACCGCAAAGCGCCCCTTCGACAGCGCCATCGCATCCAGCAACGGATCGCCCGGCGCAAATGTCACGGTGGCGCCGCCCGGGGCCTGCGGATAGGGCAGCACGCGCGACAGGGTCTCGCTCTGGACAATCATCTCTGACCCGCGCGCACTCGCGCCGGGCAAGGTGAGGCTGACCGCGCGGCGGGCCGGATCGCAACGTAGCTGCGCCAGTGGCTGATTATCCCGCCCTGAAAATGCCGCCTCGCTGGCGCCATTGCGCGCGCTGTAGCGCCATTGACCCGGTGTGGCAGGCAGATTGTCCCACTCTGTCAGCATTGGCACAGGTTGCCTGGGTGCCCCGGCTGAAGGCGCGGGCGGCGCAGTTCCTGTCACGGGCGCGGGGGTTGGTGTCGGAGCCGAGGCCGACGGCACGCAGGCGGCGACCCCGAAGGTCAGGGTCAGGGCGGCGGCAAGCTGGATGGTGGTGGCTTTCATGCCTGCACTTTGCGCGCTAGAGCCTTGGCCTGTCCACCCCCGGAATGCCCATGTCTGAAAACTCCACCCGTCCCCCCAAGCCGCAGAAACGCCGTGTCGATCAGCTGCTGGTCGAACGCGGGCTGGCTGAAAGCCGCGCGCGGGCGCAGGCGCTGGTGATGGCGGGGCTGGTGTTTGCGGGCGAGACCAAGGTGGACAAGCCCGGCCACCAGATGCCCGAAGACGCGCCGCTCGATGTGCGCGGGCGCGATCATCCCTGGGTCAGCCGGGGCGGGATCAAGCTGGCGCACGCGATCGAACATTTCGGGTTTGATCCGGCGGGCGCAACGGCGATGGATATCGGTTCATCAACCGGCGGGTTCACCGATGTGTTGCTGACCCACGGCGCGGATCACGTGTTCTGTGTCGATAGTGGCACCAACCAACTGGCGTGGCGGCTGCGCGAAGACCCGCGTGTGACGGTGCTCGAACAGACCAGCGCCCGCATCCTGACGCCCGATCTTATCGACCGGCCCTGCAATTGGGTTGTGTGCGATGCCAGCTTCATCAGCTTGGCCAAGGTGCTCGACGTGCCGTTGAAACTGGCCGCGCCTGAGTGCCAGTTGGTCGCGCTGATCAAGCCGCAGTTCGAAGTGGGGCGCGAGGAAGTGGGCAAGGGCGGGGTGGTGCGCGATCCCGAACTGCACGTCCGGGTGTGCGATGAAGTGCGCGGATGGATCGAAGGGCTGGGCTGGGACGTGCAAGGTATCACCACCAGCCCGATCACCGGGCCGCAGGGCAATGTCGAATTCCTGATCGCCGCCCGGCGGGGATAAGACCCCAAGCAAGAAAAAACCGGCAGCAACCGTTAGGTCACTGCCGGTTTTGATCTGTCCGATCCCCGGCATTACACCGGGGCGGGCAAGCCCGAAGGCTTACTCGGCCGGAGCGGCTTCAGCAGCAGCTTCAGCGCCTTCGGCAGCCATTTCGGCGCCTTCGGCAGCCATTTCGGCACCTTCAGCGGCCATGGCTTCGCCTTCGGCGGCCATTTCAGCGGCGGGCTCTTCAGCAACGGCAGTGGTATCTGCTTCGGTCGCAGCTTCTTCAGCCGGGGCCGAGCAAGCGGCGGTGGCGAGAGCGAGAACGGCGACGAGCGCGAAGGTCTTCTTCATGGTGATATTCCCCTGTTGGGCCGGAAAACCGGCTTGGAATGGTGAGCAAGCGCGCAAGATGTAGTGGCCCCCGCCGTAGCGCGCTTACCGAATCGCGGCAGGAATGTGGCAGCCTCTAGCAGACGCAGGTTCGTAGCCCAAATCTTTCGACAAATTTCCAGCAGAAACATGCCCGCTTTGCGTTTGCTGCGTAACCCGGTGCCTCATTGCGGGGCGATCCGGTGCGGACAAGTTTGCGCTGGCGCGTGGCTCTGGTATCCCCGCGCTCCGCCTATGGGACAGAATCGCCGCTGCACCCTGCGCGCAGGAGAAATCATGAACGTCCTTGCTTCAAAAGAACAATTGCGTGCCAGCTTCTTGCGCTGGTCGCTGTTTCTGGTGCCGCTGATCCTGCTGATCGGCTTTGCGGCGGGGCAATTGGGCGGGCCGGACACGGCATGGTTTGTCGGGCTGGTGAAGCCCGCGATCTTCCCGCCGCCCGCCGCTTTCGGGATTGTCTGGTCGATCCTGTTCGTCCTGATCGGCCTGTCGCTGGCTTTGGTGGCGAGCGCGTGGGGGGCGTATGGACGGGGCGTCGCGCTGATTGCTTTTGCGATCCATTTCATCGGCACGCAAAGCTGGACCGCAGTGTTCTTCGGGCTGCAGGACATGCTGTCCGCCCTGATGGTGCTGGGGTTCGGGATCGCCAGCCTTCTGATCGCGCTGGCGCTGATCTGGCGGGTGCGGCGCGCAGCGGCGCTGATGTTGCTGCCTTATCTGGCGTGGCTGTGCTTTGCCGCCGTGCTCAATTACCAGTTCATGATGGCCAACCCCGATGGCGGCGCGCGCGGAGCTGATGGGGCCGAAACGCGGGTGGAATTGTAGGCCCCGGAACATCGGTCAAGCGCGTCCGGCCTCAAGCAGCGAAGCGGTAGGCCGACGAAGACTCCGCCCGCAGCGACGCGACCGTCAGGTCGCATGAGCGAGGATAGGCTTGCACTTCGGTGCAAGCCTCCCCACAAAGAAAAAATGCAAAGCCAGAACCCGATCATCGCCGACCTCGTCAAACTCGCCAACAGCGCCGCAGGGACAATGGCGGGCATGTCCCGCGAAGCCCGTGACAGCGCGCGCGAACGGATGCGCGAAGCCTTTGGCGGGATCGATTTCGTCAGCCGCGAGGAATTCGATACGGTCAAGGCGATGGCGCAAAAGGCCCGCGAACAGGCTGACGCGCTGGAAGCGAAAGTCGCCGCGCTGGAAGCCAAGCTCTCGGGCAAGTAATCCGGCCGCGCGGGCATGAACCTGCGCGCCTCTGCCATATTGCTCGCCAGCCGCCCGCAGGGCGAGACCGGGGCGATCGCGCGGGTGTTGACCGCCGATTACGGGCTTGTCGCAGGCTATGTCGCGGGCGGGCGCGGGCGGCAGATGCGCGCGGTGATGGTGCCGGGCAACCGTGTCGCGATCGAACTCACCACCCGTTCCCCCAGCCAGCTGCCCTTTGCCCGGCTGGAGCTGGAGCATTCCCGCGCTGCCTTGATGACAGAGCCGCTGCCCGCCGCCGCGATCCAGTGGGCCTGCGGACTGACGGCGGCCGCGCTGCCCGAACGGCAGTCCTATCCCGATCTCTATCTGTCGCTCGATGGTTTGATGAGCGCGATTGCCGTCTCACCCTCGGCGCGGGGGTGGGTGAGCGGGCTGATCGCCTATGAAACCATGTTGCTGCGCGAAATGGGTTATGGCGGCGGCGTGCCTGTGCAGGCCGATGATCTGGCCGCGCAGTTGCAGGCGCTTGGCGTGCTGGAGGGCCAGCTGGCGCACTACCTGCTTGCAGGGCGCAAAGGCGATGTTATGGCCGCGCGAAAGCTGCTGGTCGAGCGGCTGCAACGCATAGCCTGAGAGTGATCCGCCCATGAAAATCGCAGTTCTGCCCGGTGACGGGATCGGCCCGGAAGTGACCGCAGAGGCAGTGCGCGTGCTGGAAGCGCTGGCCTTGCCGGGGCTGACCCTGTTCGAAGGCGATGTCGGCGGTATCGCCTACAAGCGCCACGGCGTGCCGCTGCCGGAAGAAACGCTCACCATGGCGCGGGAAGCGGATGCGATCCTGTTCGGCGCGGTGGGTGATCCTTCGTGCGATACGCTGGAACGCCACTTGCGCCCCGAACAGGCGATCCTGGGCCTGCGCAAGCACCTGGGCCTGTTTGCCAACTTGCGCCCCGCCAAGGTCTTCGCCGGGCTGGAGCATCTCTCCCCGCTGCGGCCCGATATTGCTGCCAGCCTCGATATGCTGATCGTGCGCGAGCTCACCGGCGACGTCTATTTCGGCGCCAAGGGCCAGCGCGCCACAGATAGCGGCGATCGCGAGGGCTGGGACATGATGGCCTATTCCGCGCCCGAAGTGCGCCGTATTGCCCATGTCGCCTTCCGTGCTGCCGCCGCAGCCGGGCACGGTCTTACCAGCGTGGACAAGGCCAATGTGCTCGAAGCCAGCCAGTTGTGGCGCGATGTGGTGGTGGAAGTGGCGGCGGAATATCCCCAAGTTCCGCTTGATCACATGTATGTCGATAATGCCGCGATGCAGGTCGTCAGCCACCCGCATCGCTTCAAAGTGATGCTGACGGGCAATCTGTTCGGCGATATCCTGTCCGATCTGGCAAGCGCGGCGGTAGGGAGCATCGGATTGCTGCCGAGCGCCTCGCTGGGCGAGCGCGAAACCGCTTTCGGCACCTTCGGCCTGTATGAACCGATCCACGGCAGCGCGCCCGATATTGCGGGGCAGGGCAAGGCCAACCCGATGGCGACGATCCTGTCCGCCGCGATGATGTTGCGCCATTCCTTCGGGATGGAGAGTGAAGCGGCACGGATCGAGACCGCGGTCTCGGCGGCGCTGGCTGACGGCTTCCTCGGCGGCGATCTTGGCGGCAGCCACGGAACGGCGGCGATTGGCGAAGCGGTGCGCGCGCGCCTCTGACGCCATGCCGCTCGACCTCGCCATTATCCTGCCGACGTTGAACGAACGCGGGAACCTCGGCCCGCTGGTCGAACGGATTGCGGCGGCATTGGGTGATACGGCGTGGGAAGTCATCATCATCGATGATGACAGCCGCGATGGCACCGCCGATGAAGCCCGCGCTCTGGCACTGGCCAACTCCCGCGTGCGCGTGATCCAGCGCATCGGGCGGCGCGGGCTGGCGAGCGCGGCAATCGAAGGGTTCTGCGCCACCGCTGCGCCTTACGTGGCGGTGATGGATGCCGACCACCAGCATGATCCCGCGCTGCTGCCTGCGATGCTGGAGAGCCTCAAGGCAGGCGAGGCCGATATTGCCGTCGCCAGCCGCTTTGCCGATGGCGCCAGCACCGCCGATTGGGACGCGCCCGAACGCGAGCGCCTGTCCGCTTTCGCCAACCGCGTGGCGCGCAGGCTGACAGGCGTTGATCTGACCGACCCGATGAGCGGGTATTTCATGCTGGAAACCGCCCGCGCCCGTGCGTTGGTGCCGCGCCTGTCGGGGATCGGGTTCAAGATCCTGCTCGATCTGCTGGCGACATCGGATACGCCGCTGCGGGTGAAGGAGTTTCCGCTGCAATTCGCCGCCCGCCGTGAAGGGACAAGCAAGCTGGACCGCGCCATTCTGTTCGATTTCCTCGCCGGGCTTTACGACAAGACGCTGGGGCAGGTGATCCCGACGCGGTTTGCGCTGTTCGGCACTGTTGGCGGGCTGGGGGTGATCGTCCACTTCGCCGTGCTGTCCGCCTTGTTGTTCGTGATTGGCGAAGGCTTTGTGCTGGCGCAGACTGCGGCGGTGCTGGTGGCGATGAGTTTCAACTTCTGGCTCAACAACTGGCTGACGTACCGCGACAAGCGGCTGAAGGGCTGGGGCGCCGTGCTGCGCGGCTGGCTGGGTTTCTGCGCGACCTGCGCGGTGGGTGCTTTCGCCAATGTCGCAGTGGCAACTTTTCTGGAAGGGAAGGGCCTGTTCTGGGCGCTGGCGGCGCTGGCGGGGATATTGGTGGGATCAGTGTGGAACTACGCCCTGTCGAGCCGCTTCGTGTGGGGTAGGTTTTAACAGAACTTCGTCATTGCGAGGAGCGCAGCGACGAAGCAATCCATGGCCTAACTGTTGAGACCAAAGAACAAGTCCCGCCAATCAGGATTCCCGGCCTCGATCAACGCGATTTTGTCTTTGCGCGAGCCGCCTTTGATCTGCTTCTCGCGGGAGATGGCGTGCTCCATTGTCGAGTGCAATTCGAACCACACCAGCCGCTTACATCCGTATCTTGAAGTAAATCCCTCAACGACACCCTCGCGGTGCTGCCACGCCCTTTTCGATAAGTCGGAAGTCACACCGACGTAGATCGTTCCGCCTTTGTGGTTTGCCATGAGGTAGACGGCCGGTTGGAAATTGGGTGTGCGGTCCATGGATTGCGTCGCTTTGCTCGCAATGACGAAGCTACCGCCACCCCGCCAGCCACGTCCAATTCACGAAACTGTTCACCCCTTCGAGCGGGGCGGCGGCGAGCACTTTGTAGAACACCGCAAACAGCCCTGCCGATCCCGCCAGCGCTCCCCAAGCCAGCCATTTGCCCCAAGCCGCCCGGCGCAGGTCTGATAGCGCCAGCGCCAGCGCGGCCAGCAGGAAGAAATGCGGCACGAAATAATGGTAATAGAACTGCACCGCCTTGGGCGCGATGATCCATAGGCCGAGCGCGGCGGCATAGCCGATCACCACCCCCAGCCTGGCCCAATTGCCGCGCCATGCGCCAGCCGCCAGACACCACGCCAACGCTGGCAGGCCGAGCAGCATCGTCAGCGGGTTGCCGATCAGCATTACCCCGCGCTGCGTCCCGTCCGTGACTTCGTAAAGATACCAGATGCCGCGCGTGTTCAGCACCCATTGCGGCCAGGTGCTTTGATAAGGATGGGGATCGAGAATCTGCTTTTGCAGTTCCAGCATCTGGCCATGCAGCCCGATCAACCCCTGCGTAGCCAACGGCGAGGGGCGCAGATATTCGGTAAGCCAGTAACCCGGCACGAAGGTCAGCGCATACACCGCAAGCGGCACGATGCCGAGCCACACGAAGGCTTCGACCAGCGTGATCCCCGGCACAGGCGCACCCCGGCGGCTGAGCAGCAGGCGGCGGCGTCCGGCAGCAAGGCGCGCGGCGAAGAACGCGAGGCCGGGTATCACCGCAAGCGGTATCGCATTCCATTTGGCCGCCATCGCGCAACCCAGCGCAATCCCGGTCAACGCCAGCCGCCAGCGGCCATTCTCCGGCTCGCGGATCGCGGCGGCAAGCTGCCATGCGGCAACCGCGAGAAATGCGGCCATGAATCCATCGAGCATGGCGATGCGAGTGTGGACGAACAGGTGAAACCCGGTCGCCAACAGCACGCCGAAAGCGGCGGTTGCAAACCGGTCAAGGCTGGCGTGCCACAGCGCCCGCATCGCGGCGAACAGCGCCAGCGTGCCGAACGCCAGCGGCATGATCCGCCAGCCCAGCGGGTTGTCGCCGAACAGCGCCATGCCCACTGCGATCAGCTCCTTGCCCAGCAGGGGGTGTTCGCGGTTGAGATATTCGCCCGTTCCGCCCTGCCACCACGCCAGCAATTCGCGCGCGGCAGGGATATAATGGATCTCGTCGAAGAACAGCGCGGAAGGGATCGTGATCTGCCAGCCCGCCAGCAAGGCATAAGCGGCAGCGATCGCGATACACCACGCCAGCGGATCGCGCGGGTGCTGCGGCGCATGGGGTTCGTGGAGAAAGGTCGCGGGCGCTTCGGCCATGTTGCCCAGGGGATTAGGCAGTGCCCGCCCCTTGGGCAAGGATGATTATGGCGCGGCTTTGGGTTGGGCAGCGTTCCGCTCCAGCCAGAACAGGCGGGCGCACATGGCGAGCAGGCCGATGCTGGCGGTAGTCCCGGCAAACAGCGCCCACAGCGGGACATTCATGCCTTGCTGCCGCGCGCGCGGGGCGATGAAGAACAGGGCGATCAAGGCGCACATGATCAGATCCCACCACACCTGCAATCCGGTCAGATCCTGCGAGTGATTCGTGAAAAATCCGATCACGCCTTCCTGCCCGATCTGGACAGCGGTGAAGGCCGCGAAACCGGCGCACAGCATTGCTGCAACGGCTGCGTTACCAGTCTCGCGCTTTGCAATCAGGATGGTTAGAAGGGCGATAAGGCCGCCGATCAGCGCGGCGAGCCAGATGAACTGGAATGCGGTCATGGGTGTCTCCTTCGATGTAGCGTTTGCTACAAAACCCGATAAGGCTATGTAGCGCCCGCTACAAGAGGAAAATGCTGCCAGTGCAATTGTCACGCGAAACGCTTTTGCCCAAACTCGCCGCGCACGTGCTCGAACACGGGTTGGGCGGGGCCAGCCTGCGGCCTTTGGCCAAGGCAGCGGGCACCAGCGACCGGATGCTGATCTATCATTTCGGCAACAAGGAAACATTGATCACCGAACTGCTCGGCTACATTGCGGAGCTGTATTCCGGGGCGCTCGACGCGGCGCTGGGAAGCGATCGGGCCGCGACCCGGCAAGAATGCCTTGCGCGGATTTTGGCAGAAGGCAGCAAGCCCGAAATGCAGGCCTTTCTGGTGCTGTGGTGGGATATTGTCGCCGGCGCGACGCGCGGTGTGCCGGGCTATCATGATGCGGCGCAGGCGATGATGACGCGCCAGCTCGTCTGGCTCGAAGGGCAGATGCCCGCCGACGATCCCGATCCGGCGGGCGGGGCGCGCTATCTCATGACCATGATCGAAGGCGCACTGATGCTGTCCGCCGTCGGGCACGGCGATACTGCGCAGCAAGGCCTGCTTGCGAGCGGCCTCGCAGCGTCCTAAAGCCCCCGCCCATGAAAAAGACCACCGGAATGGACCGCGCCGCCACCGCCAAATGGCGCCCTGCCACCAAGGCGCTGCGCGGCGGCACCTGGCGCAGCGAACATGGCGAGACGAGCGAGGCCTTGTTCCTCACCTCGGGCTATACCTACGACGACGCCCAGACCGTGGCCGACAGGTTTGCGGGCACTGCGGTAGGCATGACCTATTCGCGCCTGCAGAACCCGACGGTTGCCATGCTGGAAGAACGCATCGCGCTGATGGAGGGGGCGGAAGCTTGCCGCACGCAGGCGACCGGGATGGCGGCGATGACGGCAGCCTTGCTGTGCCAGCTTTCCACTGGCGATCACGTGGTCGCCGCACGCGCCGCGTTTGGTTCCTGCCGCTGGCTGTGCGACCAATTGCTTCCGAAATTCGGCATCGAAGTCAGCATCATCGACAGCGCTGATAACGCCGCATGGGAAGCTGCGATCCGACCCAACACCAAGGTGTTCTTCTTCGAAACGCCCGCCAACCCGACACTCGATATCGTCGACCTTGCCCACGTTTGCGGCCTCGCCCGTGCGCACGGGATTACCACCGTGGTCGATAACGCCTTTGCCTCGCCCGTGTTGCAGCGCCCGATGGCTTTCGGGGCGGATGTGGTGGCCTATAGCGCGACCAAGCTGATGGACGGGCAGGGCCGCGTGCTGGCAGGCGCGATCTGCGCTTCGCAGCAGTGGATCGATGAAGTGCTGATGCCGTTCCAGCGCAACACCGGCCCGACGCTTAGCGCCTTCAATGCCTGGGTGGTGATGAAGGGGCTGGAGACGCTGCCGCTGCGCGCCTTCAAGCAATCCGAACAGGCGGTGGCGCTGGGCCAATTCCTCGAACCGCGGGTCATCAAGGCGGGCGGGCACCTGCTCCACCCCGGCCTGCCGAGCCACCCGCGCCACGATCTCGCCAAGGCGCAGATGGATGCCACCGGCCCGATCTTCGCGCTGGATGTCGGCAGCAGGGAGCGCGCCTTTGCGGTGCTCGACGCGCTGCAATTGATCGATATTTCCAACAATATCGGCGATGCGCGCAGCCTGATGTGCCACCCTGCCTCCAGCACCCACGCCAACATGGGCGATGAGGCCCGCGCCGCGATGGGCGTGACCGAAGGGCTGCTGCGGATCAATGTGGGCCTCGAAGACATCGCCGATCTCACCGAAGACATGGATCAGGCGCTCGCGGTGGCGGGGATCTAAGGGAGCCGAATGATGGCCAAGCGTGTGGAACTGGTGTTCGATTTCGTCAGCCCCAACGCCTATCTGGTGTGGTGGCCGCTGCGTGAGCTGATCGACCGTTACGAGGCGGAACTTGACGTCATCCCCGTGTTCCTTGGCGGAATGCACAAGCTGACGGGCAATGCCCCGCCGATGCTCCGCGACGCCGAGGTGAAGGGCAAGAATGAATATGCGATGCTGGAAATGCAGCGCTTCATCACCCGCCACGGCCTGAACGATTATCGCCTGCACCCGCAGTTTCCGTTCAATTCGATCACGCTCCAGCGGATGCTTTACGCCGCCGATCAGGATGGGCGCGGGGTGCAGTTTGCCGAAGCCTTGCTGCGTCCGATCTGGGAAGGCGGGATCGACGTGACATCGCCGCAAGCCTTGGGCGATGCGATCACCGCCGCAGGTTTCGATGCCGCCGATCTGCTTGCCCGCGCCCAGACCGATGAAGTCAAACAGGGGCTGGTCGCCAACACCGATACCGTGGTCGCCCGCGGCGCCTTCGGCATCCCGACGATGTTTGTGGGCCCCAAAGGTGAAGCGAACGAGATGTTCTTCGGCAAGGAACGCCTCGGCCAGATTGAGGAACTGCTCGCCAGGGGCTGATGCGCGCTTCGCGGTGCAGTGAATTGTGCACTTGCGGGATACAGCGGGGGTTAAGCGCGTTGCCCCTCTTGTAGGTGCACAAAGAATCGCTAACCTTGGGAGCGTCATGAAAGAGTTTTTCCAGCACGCTGCCACAACCGACGGGGTTACCGTCCGCGTTGCCGTGAACTATCTGCCGGAACAATCGCATCCGGAAGCGGGCAAATGGTTCTGGGTCTATCACATCCGTATCGAGAACGCCTCGCACGAGCCGCTGCGGCTGCGCACCCGGCACTGGCGGATCACTGACGGGCGCGGGATGGTGAACCATGTCGATGGCGAAGGCGTGGTGGGCGAACAGCCGCTGCTTGATCCGGGGCAGAGCCACGATTACGTTTCCGGCTGCCCGCTGACGACGCCGTTCGGATCGATGGAGGGGTTCTACACCTTCGAACGCGGTGATGGTTCGCCGGCTGAAGTGCGCATACCGTTCTTCCCGCTCGCCGCGCCGGAGACTGCCGAAGGGCGCAGCACCCGCTGACCTTAGCGATGACTGGGGCGCTGACTATTGCGGTCGGGCGGCTGCACGATTAGGCACGCCGCGTGAAGCGCACCCATCTCCCCCTTAACGCCCTGCGCGTGTTCGATGCCGCCGCGCGGCACCTTTCGTTCACGCGCGCGGCGGATGAACTCGCGGTCACGCCTGCCGCCGTTGGCCAGCAGATCCGCGCGCTGGAAGATGTTCTGGGCGTCGTGCTGTTCCGCCGCACGCCCAAAGGGCTGGAACTCACACCCGAAGGCACCGCGGGCCTTGATCCGCTGCGCGAAGGGTTCCTGCGGTTCGAGGAAAGCGTCGAATCGATGCAGGCGGGCCAGGCGTCCGATCGTTACACCATCGCTGTCCCGCGCGAATTCTTCGCCGCATGGCTTGCCCCGCGGCTGGCGCGGTTTCAGGCGGGCACGCCGGGTATCCAGTATATTCTTTCGGCTGATGAACACGCCGATTTCACCGAGGCGAACCTCGATCTCGCGATCCGGCTGGTCGATGGGCCGGGCGATCTCGAAGGGGTGCAACTCGCCCCCGCGCTGCGCGTCACCGTCGCCGCGCCGCAGCACCGGGATGCGTGGATCGACTGGCCCGGCGCCCCGCTGCCCGATGGCACGCTGCCCTGCGTGAAGGCGGGGAGCCCCGGGCAGGCGCTCGATTCCGCGCTCGCCGGGATGGGCCGCACGATCCTGCCGCTGGCCCTGGCCGAGGCCGCGCTGGCGCAGGGCCGCCTGCAAGGAATCGGCGAGCCCGAACCGGCGATCCGCGCCTACTGGCTCCTCGCGCCCGCGCCGCAATGGCGCAGCCGCAAGGTGCGGGCTCTGGTGGGGTTCCTCCAAGGCTGAGGCCTGGGGGTCATTTCCAGCGCGATGGTCAGCCATGGTTGCCATCCTCGCCGATCACAGCTCACATCGCGCCGATAAACTTGCAGCGGACTGTTTCATGAACCCGGTGCGCGGGCTTCGTCATCCGCGAATCGGTCATTTGCACGCTGCGGCGTCTTGCACAGCTCTGCCATGCCCTTGCCGATCCGCGCCGCCGGGGGGCGCGGCGTTGCCTTACAAGCGGATAAGCCCCAGCCGCAAAGCCTTTATCGTTGCGCCAGTTCTGTCGTGGCTGCCCAGCTTCCCGTAAATACGGCGTTTGTAGGTTGCGACCGTATCAGGGGAGATGTCGAGAATGGTTGCGACGTCATTGTTGCTCTTGCCCTTGCTGACCCATGTCAGCACCTCAAGTTCACGGTCTGACAGCGTTGCCGAGACCGTTTGCGCCGCGATCAATTCCTGGATTTTCTGGTGACCTGCCGTCAGCAGCATATGTTCGGTGCGTATCGCATCGGCCGGCAGGTTTACGATGTTGTGCGGAAAGCCGATTGCCACATAGGCGTTGTTCCCGCGCGGGCCCCAGAGGGGAAAGCCAAGACCATCGACAAGGCCGTACTTTCGGCCCTCTTCGATATGGGCAAGCGCGACGGCATCCAGCTTGGAATGACCAATCGCCTCTTGCCAGGTCATCGGGCGGCCCATTTTCATGATCAGGTCGGGTATGGGATCAACCAGCTTCTGTTTGCCTGTCACGTATAGTTTCATCCATTCAGACGGATAACCCAGCGCGAATACCTTTGAGCGCGCCGATGCCACGCCTTCGAACATGATTTCGGGATGATAACTGAATTTATCGCCCCCAATTGAGAGGCAGGAATCATACATGACGCCAAGTACCGCAGTGACGTTCTCAGCCTCGTTAATCCGGCTGATCAGATTATTTCCCGCAATGCCTGCGCCCATACTCACTTACAATTCAAAATTCATTCTTCAGAAATTC
Source organism: Porphyrobacter sp. AAP60 (assembly GCF_001296025.1). Lineage (GTDB taxonomy): Bacteria > Pseudomonadota > Alphaproteobacteria > Sphingomonadales > Sphingomonadaceae > Erythrobacter. The sequence continues at coordinate 32,520 of NZ_LJHV01000004.1, forward strand.
AGGCTGTCCAAGGGAGAATGCGCTTTCCGATCATTCCCGAGAGTGTGACAGTTTGATGTAATCTAATCAGGTGACACCCGATTAGGTGACAACACTGATTACCAGCCTATGTTATAAGCAACGCTATGCCAACCGAAATGAAATTAGCTAACGAGTGCATTGATTGCATCACGGCTTTCGTGCAAAGCAGGGCTGCGCAATCGGCGGGTGAAAATTGTGGTGATGTCAGCAACGTTATTGCGCTGAATGCCGAAAGACCTGTCAGCCGCGTGTGCGGTGGTAATTCGAACTTCCCGGCAGCAACGAACTTAAAGTTTCTTCCGATCCAGCCAAGCCGGCAAGATATTACTGTAGCACTTGATAAGATATTGGCGGCTCGTAAGGCGCGCGCGAAGTATTTCGACCAGGATTTGTTTTTCGATCCGACATGGGCGATGCTTCTGGATCTGTATCGTTCCGAACTGGCTGAATCGCGCCTCAGCGTTTCTTCTTTGTGCCTTGGAAGCGGGGTGCCAAACACCACAGCTTTGCGGTACATTCAGATACTTGAAGCGCGTGGATACGTGGATCGTGCTGCTGACGAGAAAGACAAACGCCGTATTTTTGTGAGACTTACTGACAAGGCGCGTGATGCGATGGCGGCCTATTTCGAAACCATCATGGCCAGGGGATTTGCAGCGAAATCGCGCAGATAGTGCGGTGCCGCGGCTTATCCAAAGCGAGACGCGGCAATTCCAGGTTCCTTCGGTCGCTCCGGCAGCCGCCCCTTGACCCCCCATCCAATCCCGCCTAAGGGCGCCCATCTTCCGGGCTAATCCCCGGCTCGAGCTGAACATTGCCGGTGCGTTCCTCCCAAGGGGGCAGCCGTCAAAGTAACCCGGTGGCCGAAGGGCCGGATTTGCGGGTGGAGCGTTTCGGCTTAGACGTCTTTCAGCTTCGGCTGGATGCTCGCAGTGGGCTTTTTGCTAGCTGCCAGCGGTTCCGGGTGAAGCTCGGGATGGCGGTCTAGGGCTTTTCCTCCTCCCATCTTCCGGCACCCGTTCCACCCTTATCAGGTGAAGTGAGAACTAATGCCGACAATCAACCAGCTGGTCCGCAAGGGCCGCGTTCCGCAGAAGGCCAAGTCCAAGGTCCCTGCGATGGAGCAGAACCCGCAGAAGCGCGGCGTTTGCACCCGCGTTTACACGACGACCCCGAAGAAGCCGAACTCGGCGCTGCGCAAGGTGGCCAAGGTTCGCCTGACCAACCAGCGCGAGGTCATCAGCTACATCCCCGGTGAAGGCCACAACCTGCAGGAGCACTCTGTTGTGCTGATCCGCGGCGGGCGTGTGCGCGATCTTCCCGGTGTGCGTTACCACGTCCTGCGCGGCGTGCTCGACACACAGGGTGTGAAGGACCGTCGCAAGTCGCGTTCGAAGTACGGCGCCAAGCGTCCGAAGTAAGGTTAGGCAAGGTCCGGCTCCGGACCGCTCCTCCGCCCGGCCATCCTGCGGGATAGCATCTGGGTGGCCGGGCGGGGGAGCGGGCCGGAGCCGCAAGCCCCGACGAAGGTCGGGGCGCATTCCGAAGGAATTAAAAAGATGTCACGTCGTCGTCGTCCCGAAAAGCGGGTCATCCTGCCCGATCCCCAGTATGGTGATCAGATCCTGTCGAAGTTCATGAACAACCTCATGTATGACGGCAAAAAAGCGGTTGCCGAAGGCATCGTTTACAGCGCGATGGCCACGGTTGAATCGAAGGCCAAGGCCGATCCGATCCAGCTGTTCCACGATGCGCTGAACAATGTGAAGCCGCAGGTCGAAGTGCGCAGCCGCCGTGTTGGTGGTGCGACCTATCAGGTGCCGGTCGAGGTTCGTCCCGAGCGTGCCCAGGCGCTGGCGATCCGCTGGCTGATCACGGCTGCACGCGGTCGTCCGGAAACCACCATGGCAGCGCGTCTGTCGGGTGAGCTGATGGATGCGGCCAACAACCGCGGCAATGCCGTCAAGAAGCGTGAAGACACCCACCGGATGGCAGACGCCAACCGCGCGTTCTCGCACTACCGCTGGTAAGAGCGGGGCAGGGGAAGCGGCCGCTCCGGTGAAAAACGGGCGGCCGGTCTTTCCGCTGACACAAAAGCAACTATATGGAGCGCGAGCGAGGCCCGGGTGGCCCGCCCGGCTCCAGCAATCTTAGGGAATTCATTATGGCACGCAGCCATCCGCTCGAACGCTACCGCAATATCGGCATTATGGCGCATATCGACGCCGGCAAGACCACCACGACCGAGCGGATTCTGTTCTACACCGGCAAGTCCTACAAGATCGGCGAAGTGCACGATGGCGCGGCGACGATGGACTGGATGGAGCAGGAGCAGGAGCGCGGGATCACGATCACCTCGGCTGCGACGACCTGTTTCTGGCAGGCCGAAGACGGCAAGGGCCCGGAACACCGGATCAACATCATCGACACTCCCGGACACGTGGACTTCACCATCGAAGTCGAACGCTCGCTGCGCGTGCTCGATGGCGCGGTCGCCTGCTTCGACGGCGTGGCCGGTGTTGAACCGCAGTCCGAAACCGTGTGGCGTCAGGCCGACAAGTACGGCGTGCCGCGCATGTGTTTCATCAACAAGCTCGACCGCACCGGTGCCAACTTCAAATATTGCGTGCAGTCGATCATCGATCGTCTGGGTGCGCGCCCGGCTGTGCTGTACATTCCGATCGGTCTCGAAGCCGATCTGAAGGGCCTTGTCGACCTTGTGAACAACCGCGCGATCATCTGGAAGGACGAAGCGCTGGGCGCCGAATTCTTCTACGAAGAGATTCCGGCTGATCTGGCTGATGAAGCGGCGATCTACCGCAGCGAATTGATCGAGCTTGCCGTCGAGCAGGACGACGACGCGATGGAAGCCTATCTCGAAGGCAACGAGCCTGATGCCGCAACGCTGAAGGCGCTGATCCGCAAGGGCACGCTGAACCAGTCGTTCGTGCCCGTGTGCTGCGGTTCGGCGTTCAAGAACAAGGGCGTTCAGCCCCTGCTCGACGCCGTGGTCGATTATCTGCCTTCGCCGCTCGACATTCCTGACGTCCAGGGCGTCAAGATCGACAGCGACGAGCCCGACAGCCGTCCGGCCACTGACGAAGCGCCGTTCAGCGCTCTCGCATTCAAGGTCATGAACGATCCCTTCGTGGGCTCGCTCACCTTCATCCGCATTTATTCGGGTCACCTCACCAAGGGCACCTACCTGAACTCGGTGAAGGACAAGAAGGAAAAGGTCGGTCGTATGCTGGAAATGCATGCGAACGAGCGCAAGGACGTGGATGAAGCCTTCGCGGGGGACATCATCGCGCTTGCCGGCATGAAGGAAACCACCACGGGCGATACGCTCTGCGCGGAAAAGGCGCCGATCGTGCTCGAACGGATGGAATTCCCCGAGCCGGTGATCGAGCTTTCGGTGGAACCCAAGACCAAGGCTGACCAGGAAAAGATGGGCATCGCGCTCAACCGCCTGTCGGCTGAAGATCCCTCGTTCCGCGTCTCGACCGATCACGAAAGCGGCCAGACCATCATCAAGGGCATGGGCGAATTGCACCTCGACATCATCGTCGACCGCATGAAGCGCGAGTTCAAGGTCGAAGCCAACGTCGGCGCGCCGCAGGTGGCTTACCGCGAGTATCTCGCCCGCGAAGTCGAAGTCGATTACACCCACAAGAAGCAGTCGGGTGGCTCGGGCCAGTTCGGCCGCGTGAAGGTTACGGTCATCCCCGGTGAGCGTGGCCAGGGCGTGATCTTCGAAGACGTGATTAAGGGCGGGAACATCCCGCGCGAATATATCCCGGCGATCGAAAAGGGTTTCCGCGAACAGGCTGCCAGCGGGCACCTGGTCGGGTTCCCGATCATCGACTTCAGCATCAAGCTGACCGATGGTGCGTACCACGACGTCGACTCGAGCGCGATTGCGTTCGAAATCGCCGCTCGCGGTGCCATGCGTGAAGTCGCGCAGAAGGCCGGGATCAAGCTGCTCGAGCCGATCATGAAGGTCGAAGTTGTCACTCCGGATGATTATCTGGGCGACGTTATCGGCGATCTCAACAGCCGGCGCGGACAGATCCAGGGCACCGACACGCGCGGTAATGCCCAGGCGGTCGAGGCGTTTGTCCCGCTCGCCAACATGTTCGGCTACGTCAACGAGCTGCGTTCGTTCACGCAAGGGCGTGCGAACTACTCCATGCAGTTCTCGCACTATGACGAGGTTCCGGCGAATGTCGCAGCCGAGGTCAAGGAGAAACTTGCCTAAGCCGGTCTGACGGTCTAGGGGCGGCGCCTGATTCAGCGGGCACCGCCGTTCTCCCGCGAACACATCGTTTCATTCAAGAAGGTACACCAGAGAAATGGCCAAGGAAAAGTTCCAGCGGAATAAGCCGCACTGCAACATCGGCACCATCGGTCACGTTGACCATGGCAAGACCACGCTGACCGCCGCAATCACCAAGGTGATGGCTGAAGTTTACGGCGGCGCCGCTGTCGATTTCGCCAACATCGACAAGGCTCCCGAAGAGCGTGAGCGCGGGATCACCATCTCGACCGCCCACGTCGAGTACGAATCGGCTGCGCGTCACTACGCCCACGTCGATTGCCCGGGCCACGCCGACTACGTGAAGAACATGATCACCGGTGCCGCCCAGATGGACGGCGCGATCCTGGTGGTTAACGCTGCTGACGGCCCGATGCCCCAGACCCGCGAGCACATCCTGCTCGCCCGTCAGGTCGGCGTGCCGGCACTGGTCGTTTACATGAACAAGGTCGATCAGGTCGATGACGAGGAAATCCTCGAGCTCGTCGAACTGGAAGTCCGCGAACTGCTGTCGTCGTACGACTTTGACGGTGATAACATTCCGATCATCAAGGGCTCGGCTCTCGCCGCTCTCGAAGGTCGCGATGACAACATCGGCAAGGATTCGGTGATCGCGCTGATCGAAGCTGTCGACAGCTTCATTCCGCAGCCCGATCGTCCGATCGACAAGCCGTTCCTGATGCCGATCGAAGACGTGTTCTCGATCTCGGGTCGCGGCACCGTGGTGACCGGCCGTATCGAAACCGGCATCGTCAATGTGGGCGAAGAAGTCGAAATCGTCGGCATCAAGGACACCCGCAAGACCACCGTCACCGGCGTGGAAATGTTCCGCAAGCTGCTTGATCGCGGTGAAGCTGGCGACAACGTCGGCGCCCTGATCCGCGGCGTTGCCCGTGAAGACGTCGAGCGTGGCCAGGTTCTCTGCAAGCCCGGCACGGTTAGCCCGCACACCGAGTTCAGCGCAGAAGTCTACGTGCTGTCGAAGGACGAAGGCGGCCGTCACACGCCGTTCTTCGCCAACTACCGCCCGCAGTTCTACTTCCGCACCACCGACGTGACCGGCGAAGTGATCCTTCCCGAAGGCACCGAAATGGTGATGCCGGGCGACAACGTGACCATCGGCGTGAAGCTGATTGCACCGATCGCCATGGACGAAGGTCTGCGCTTCGCAATTCGCGAAGGCGGCCGCACCGTGGGTTCGGGCGTCGTTGCCAAGATCACCAAGTAAGGTTCTGCTCCCGTTAGGGAGCTAACTGAACGCAAAACAGGCCCGGCCGCTCATCAGGAGCAGCCGGGCCTTTTTGTGTGAGGGCAGGGCGGTGATCGCACCGCGGACGAGGTCGTTACGCTTCGGCGCAATTTCCTTTCAGTTGGCTCTTGCCAGAATCCAACACGCTCCGTATAGGCGCGCATCCGCAAACGAGATTCGTCCCGTTTGTTACAGTTTTGAAGAAGGCCGCCCGCCTCGGGAAACCGGAAAATGGCGGGGCCGGCCTTTGTTTTTTGGGAAATGCCGGGTAGCCGGCGGCTCCTTGGCTCTTTCGCATCGGTAGTAGGACATGGAAGCTCAGAATATCCGTATTCGCCTCAAGGCGTTTGATCACCGCGTGCTCGACCAGGCAACTGGCGAGATCGCAGATACGGCCCGCCGCACTGGCGCTCTTATTCGTGGCCCCATTCCTCTGCCGACGCGTATCGAGAAGTTCACCGTGAACCGCGGTCCGCACGTCGACAAGAAGTCGCGTGAGCAGTTCGAGGTGCGCACCTACAAGCGGCTGCTCGATATCGTGCAGCCCAACGCCCAGACCGTCGATGCTTTGATGAAGCTTGATCTGGCCGCTGGCGTGAACGTTGAAATCAAGCTGGCGTAAGCCGGCCGAAATGCCCCCCGCTTCGGCAGGGGGCCTCTATCGTTGGAGCTCAGATAGCTCCACCTGACGATAGGGTGGATACCGCCGGATAATCTATCCGGGCTGCGTCCCCCGTCTCGCTCCAGCGGCCATCCGGCCAGCGGAGCAATCAGCCCGGACGGGGCGATGCATGAAAATTCGGGCTGAACTGGGGCTGTGTTGCTTGCAACATGGCCTCGCCATGCACCTTGCGGATGGTCCGTAGGGTGCCTCTGTTGAGGAGTAACTGACGATGCGCACCGGCGTTATCGCAAAGAAAGTCGGGATGACCCGCCTCTTCCAGGAGGATGGACGGCACGTGCCCGTTACCGTTCTCGCTCTGGAAGATTGCCAGGTGGTTTCGCACCGCACCGCAGACCGCGATGGTTATTTCGCAGTCCAGCTGGGTGCAGGCGAAGCCAAGCAGAAGAACGTTGCCAAGCCGCAGCGTGAACATTTCGCCAAGGCCGATGTCGGCCTGAAGAAGCGCGTCGCTGAATTCCGCGTCGAAGACGCCGACGGCCTCGTGCCGGTTGGTTCGACCATCAGCGCCGAACATTTCATCGCCGGTCAGATGGTCGACATCACCGGTCACACGCAGGGCAAGGGCTTTGCCGGCGCCATGAAGCGTTGGGGCTTCGGCGGTATGCGTGCGACCCACGGCGTGTCGATCTCGCACCGTGCCCACGGTTCGACGGGTAACCGTCAGGATCCGGGCCGTGTGTTCAAGGGCAAGAAGATGGCCGGCCACATGGGCGACCGTCAGCGCACCCAGCAGAACCTCGAAATCGTCCGCACGGACGCCGAGCGCGGCCTGCTGTTCGTCAAGGGCTCGGTGCCCGGCGCGAAGAATGGCTGGTTGCTGGTTCGTGACGCTGTGAAGCTGCCGCTTCCAGAAGGTGTGCCGTTCCCCGGCGCTGTCCTTTCGAAGAACGCTCCTGTCGCTGAAGAGACCCCCTCGGTTGCCGAAACGGCTGCTGAAGATGTGGTCGTGACCGAAGCCGTCGAAACCGACGCTCCGGCCACCGACGAAAACAAGGAAGGCTGAGCCATGAAGATTAAGGTTCAGAACATCGACGGTTCGGCGCTGAAGGGCGCTGACATCGAGCTTTCGGACGATGTGTTCGGCATCGAGCCGCGCGCCGACATCCTGCACCGGGTCGTGACCTGGCAGCTGGAAAACCGCCGCGGCACTGCCCGCCCGACGCGTGAGCGTTCGGACGTGGCCCGCACCGGCAAGAAGTTCGGCAAGCAGAAGGGTGGTGGTACCGCCCGTCACGGCGACCGTGCAGCTCCGATCTTCATCGGCGGCGGTAAGGCCCACGGTGCCCGCAAGCGCGAGTTCGAGCAGTCGCTCAACAAGAAGATCCGCGCGCTCGGTCTGAAGATGGCGCTTTCGTCGAAGGCCAAGGACGGTCTTGTGATCGTTGACACCCTGGAATTGGCCGAGGCCAAGACCAAGGTGCTCAAGGGCCACTTCGAGAAGGCCGGTTTTTCGGGCAAGGTGCTGGTAATCGACGGCGAACAGGTTGACGCAGGCTTCAAGAAGGCTGCCGGTAACCTGCCGGGCATCAACGTGATGCCGGCCATGGGCGCCAACGTCTACGACATCCTCAACCACGACACGCTGGTGCTGACCAAGGCCGCTGTCGAAAAGCTGGAGGCGCGCTTCAATGGCTAAGAAGCAGACTGTCGATGCGCGTCATTACGACGTGATCATCGCGCCGCACATCACGGAAAAGTCGACCCTCGCGTCGGAAAACAACGCCGTGGTCTTCAAGGTTGCAGGCACTGCAACCAAGCCGCAGATCAAGGAAGCCGTCGAGGCGATTTACGACAAGAAGGTCGTCTCGGTGAATACCCTGATCATGAAGGGCAAGACCAAGCGCTGGAAGGGCAAGCCTTACACGCGCTCCGATGTGAAGAAGGCCATTGTCACCCTCGCCGAGGGTGAAATGATCGACATCACCAGCGGTATCTGAGGCCAAGGGACAGGAAACGAACAATGGCACTCAAGAACTATAAACCGACCAGTCCCGCTCGCCGCGGTCTGATTCTGGTCGACAAGTCGGCCCTGTGGAAGGGCAAGCCGGTCAAGGCGCTTACCGAAGGCAAGCACAAGACCGGTGGCCGCAACAACAAGGGTCATGTCACCTCGCGTGGCATCGCCGGTGGTCACAAGCAGAAGTACCGCTACATCGACTTCAAGCGTCGCAAGTGGGATCAGCCTGCCACCGTCGAGCGTCTGGAATATGACCCCAACCGCACGGCGTTCATCGCACTCGTCAAGTACGAGGACGGCGAACAGGCCTACATCATCGCTCCGCAGCGCCTTGCTGTCGGCGACACGGTTGTGGCTGGCGAAAAGACCGACACCAAGCCGGGCAACGCGATGCTGCTGGGTCAGATGCCGGTTGGCACGATTTGCCACAACGTTGAGATGAAGCCGGGCAAGGGCGGCCAGATCGCCCGTTCGGCAGGCACCTATGTGCAGGTCGTCGGCCGTGACCGCGCGATGGTTATCGTGCGTCTGAACTCGGGCGAGCAGCGTTATCTGCGCGCCGATTGCATGGGTACGGTTGGTGCTGTGTCGAACCCCGACAACGGCAACCAGAACTTTGCCAAGGCTGGCCGCAAGCGGTGGATGGGCGTTCGCCCGCTGACCCGCGGTGTTGCCAAGAACCCGGTCGATCACCCGCACGGCGGTGGTGAAGGCCGGACCTCGGGCGGTCGCCATCCGGTGACTCCATGGGGCAAGCCGACCAAGGGTGCCCGCACTCGCCATAACAAGCAGACGGACAAGATGATCATCCGTTCGCGTCACGCGAAGAAGAAGAGGTAAAAGACGATGGCACGTTCCGTCTGGAAAGGTCCGTTTGTCGAGCTGAGCCTGCTCAAGAAGGCAGAAGGCGCGCAGGAAGCGAGCAATGCAAAGCCGATCAAGACCTGGTCGCGCCGCTCGACGATTCTGCCGCAGTTCGTTGGGCTCACCTTCAATGTCTATAACGGGCACAAGTTCATTCCCGTTTCGGTTTCGGAAGAAATGGTCGGACATAAGCTTGGTGAATTTGCGCCGACGCGCACCTTCCCCGGCCACGCTGCCGACAAGAAGGGCAAGCGCTGATGAGCAAGGCTAAGGCACCCCGCCGCGTGGGCGATAACGAGGCGCTGGCCGTCGGCACCACAATCCGTGGTTCGGCGCAGAAGCTCAACCTCGTTGCGGCCCTGATCCGCGGCAAGAAGGCAGAAGAGGCGTTGAATATTCTCGCCTTTTCCAAGCGGGCAATGGCACGCGATGCGAGCAAGGTTCTCGCCTCGGCGATCGCCAACGCTGAAAACAACCACAACCTCGACGTTGATGCGTTGATCGTGGCGGAAGCCTCGGTCGGCAAGTCGGTGACGATGAAGCGGTTCCACACCCGTGGTCGCGGCAAGTCGACCCGCATCCTCAAGCCGTTCTCACGGCTGCGGATTGTGGTTCGCGAAGCAGAAGAGGCGTAAGATGGGCCAGAAGAGCAATCCGATCGGTCTGCGCCTGCAGATCAACCGCACCTGGGACAGCCGCTGGTACGCCGAAGGGCGTGACTATGCGCAGCTGCTCAAAGAAGACGTCATGATCCGCAAGTACATCATGAAGAACCTGCCGCAGGCGGCAGTTTCCAAGGTGGTGATCGAGCGTCCGGCCAAGCTGTGCCGCGTTTCGATCTATGCGGCACGTCCCGGCGTGATCATCGGCAAGAAGGGCGCAGATATCGAAAAGCTGCGTTCGAAGCTTGCCACGATGACGCAGAGCGAAGTGAAGCTGAACATCGTCGAGATCCGCAAGCCGGAAGTTGATGCCAAGCTTGTTGCGCAGGGCATCGCTGATCAGCTGGTTCGCCGCGTGGCATTCCGCCGGGCGATGAAGCGCGCGATGCAGTCGGCCATCCGTCTCGGGGCCGAGGGCATCAAGATCACTTGCGGTGGCCGTCTTGGCGGCGCTGAAATCGCTCGTGTTGAATCGTATCGTGAAGGCCGCGTTCCGGCTCACACGCTGCGTGCCAACATCGATTACGCCGATTGCGAGGCGCTCACCGCCTACGGGATCATCGGTATCAAGGTGTGGATCTTCAAGGGCGAAATCCTCGCCCATGACCCGACCGCGCAGGATCGCCTGATGATGGAAGCCCAGACTTCCGGCGTCCGGCCGGCTCGTTGAGGTAACAGACCATGTTGCAACCGAAAAAGCACAAGTTCCGCAAGCAGTTCAAGGGACGGATCAAGGGCGAAGCCAAGGGTGGAACCACCCTCAACTTCGGCTCTTACGGCCTCAAGGCGATGGAACCCGAGCGGATTACAGCCCGCCAGATCGAAGCGGCTCGCCGTGCGATCACGCGTCACATCAAGCGTCAGGGTCGTCTCTGGATCCGCATCTTCCCCGATGTGCCAGTGACCAAGAAGCCTGCCGAAGTCCGTCAGGGTAAGGGCAAGGGTTCTGTCGAATACTGGGCAGCGCGGGTTAAGCCGGGCCGCATCCTGTTCGAACTCGATGGCGTCGCGGGCCCGCTCGCTGCCGAAGCATTCGAGCGCGCAGCAATGAAGCTGCCGATCAAGACCAAGGTTGTCGCCCGTCTGGGTGACACCAGCCACCTGGGAGGCGAATAATGGCCGACTTTGCGGACCTTCGCACCAAGACTGACGATCAACTGACCGCCGAGCTCACCGAGCTGAAGCGCGAGCAGTACAATCTGCGGTTCCAGGCTGCGACCAACCAGCTCGAAGCCCCGTCGCGCATCCGCATGGTGCGCCGGAGCATCGCGCAGATCAAAACGCTTCAGAACGAGCGCGCGGCCAAAGCCGCCGCCGGCAAAGCGTAAGGAGTTACCACAATGCCCAAGCGCATCCTCGTCGGGACTGTGAGCTCCGACAAGACCGACAAGACCGTGACCGTGCTGGTCGAACGCAAGGTGAAGCACCCGCTCTACGGGAAGATCATCCGGCGCTCGAAGAAGTATCACGCGCACGATGAGAACAACGAGTTTACCGTTGGTGATGTCGTCCGGATCGAAGAGACCCGGCCGATGTCCAAGACCAAGACCTGGATCGTCAAGGACCGGGTTGTTGCGGGCGGTACGCAGGCTGTCGAGGCTGACCTCGACGTCGCTGCGGCCGGTAACTGAGTTAGACGTAAACGGAACTACCGGGCCCCAGTCGGATTGGGCGTCCCGGAAAGCCAGTGAGAAGGAACCGGATCAATGATCCAGATGCAATCCAATCTCGACGTCGCGGACAACAGCGGCGCCAAGCGCGTCCAGTGCATCAAGGTGCTGGGCGGGTCGAAGCGTCGTACCGCGGGTGTCGGCGACGTGATCGTCGTCTCCATCAAGGAGGCGCAGCCGCGCGCGAAGGTCAAGAAGGGCGATGTTCATCGCGCTGTGATCGTGCGCACCCGCAAGGACGTTCGTCGTCCGGATGGCACCGTCATCCGTTTCGACAGCAACGCTGCCGTGCTGGTCAACAAGAACGAGGAGCCGATCGGCACCCGTATCTTTGGCCCCGTGGTGCGTGAACTGCGTTCGCGTGGCTTCATGAAAATCATCTCGCTTGCTCCGGAGGTGCTGTAATGTCGGCCGCCAAGATCAAGAAGGGTGACAGCGTCGTCGTGCTGTCGGGCAAGGACAAGGGTCGTACCGGTACGGTCGCCTCGGTCATGCCCAAGGATGGCAAGGTTGTTGTCGAAGGCATCAACATCGCCGCCCGTCACCGCAAGCCCAGCCAGACCAACCCCCAGGGTGGCATCGACCGGTTTCCGGCTCCGATGCACATCTCGAAGGTCGCTCTGGCCGATCCCAAGGATGGCAAGCCCACCCGCGTCCGGTTTGAAACCAAGGACGGCAAGAAGGTGCGCGTTGCTGTGAAGAGCGGGGAGACCATCAATGGCTGATGCCACCTACACGGCACGGATGAAGGCGAAGTATGACGCCGAAATCGTGGCCGCGATGACCGAAAAGTTCGGTTACAAGAACCGTCTCGAAGTTCCGAAGCTCGAAAAGATCACGCTCAACATGGGCGTGGGCGAGGCGAGCCAGGACAAGAAGAAGGTTCAGACCGCTGCCGAGGAAATGGCGCTGATCGCCGGCCAGAAGCCGGTTATCACCATCGCCAAGAAGTCGATCGCCCAGTTCAAACTGCGCGAAGGCATGCCGATCGGATGCAAGGTGACCTTGCGCCGCGAGCGCATGTACGAATTCCTTGATCGTCTGGTCACCGTGGCAATGCCGCGCATCCGTGACTTTCGTGGTCTGAACGCCAAGTCGTTCGATGGCCGCGGGAACTACGCGATGGGGCTGAAGGAACAGATCGTGTTCCCCGAAATCAGCTACGACAAGATCGACAAGGTCCGCGGGATGGACATCATCGTGACCACCACCGCGAAAACCGATGAAGAGGCGCGCGAACTGCTGCGCCTGTTCGGCTTCCCCTTCGCTGGCGAGGCCAAGACCGAACAGAAGGAGGCGGCGTGAGCCGCTTCCCCCAAAAGACACTAGGCAAGAGAGCTTAAGTCCATGGCGAAACTGAGTTCCATCAACAAGAATGAGCGTCGCAAGAAGCTCGTCAAGCAGTACGCTGCGAAGTACGAGAAGCTGAAGGCGATTGCTGCCGATGAATCGCTCGACGAGACGGAACGTCTCGTGGCGCGTCTCAAGATGGCAGAGCTTCCGCGCAACGCGAACCCGACCCGGGTTCGCAACCGTTGCGCCACCACCGGCCGCCCGCGCGGCTATTACCGCAAGTTCGGCATCAACCGGATCGAACTGCGTCAGCTTGGCAACAGCGGGTTGATTCCCGGTCTGACCAAGTCGAGCTGGTGAGGACTGAACAATGGCTATGACCGATCCACTGGGTGATATGCTCACCCGCATCCGCAACGGCCAGCGTGCGAAGAAGGACTCCGTCCTGACGCCCGCCAGCAACCTGCGTGCAAGCGTGCTCGAAGTGCTTCAGCGTGAAGGCTACATCCGTGGCTTCAGCGAAGACAATTCGGGCAAGCACAAGGCGCTGCGGATTGAACTGAAATATTTCGAAGGCGAGCCCGCGATCAAGCACGTGGCCCGCGTTTCGAAGCCTGGCCGCCGCGTCTATTCGGGTTCCAAGGAACTGCCGACGATCCGCAACGGCCTTGGTATCACCATCGTCTCCACGCCGCGGGGCGTGCTCTCGGATGCCGAGGCACGCACCAACAACGTCGGTGGCGAAGTGCTGGCGGAGGTGTTCTGATGAGCCGCATCGGCAAAAAGCCGGTGGCGATCCCCGGCGGGGTGACGGCCACCATCGATAACGGCACGCTGACGGTAAAGGGGCCCAAGGGCACCCTGACCCTGGGTCTGTCCGATCTGATCGATTACAAGGTCGAAGATGGCACGATTTCGGTCAAGCCGGCCAATGACAGCAAGCAGGCACGCGCCTTCTGGGGCATGCAGCGCACGCTTGTTTCGAACTTGGTCGAAGGCGTCAGCGAAGGCTTCACCAAGGTTCTGGTGATCAAGGGCGTCGGCTACCGTGCCAACGCACAGGGCCGGAACCTGAAGCTGCAGCTCGGCTACAGCCACGATGTCGATCTTCCGGTGCCCGAGGGCCTCGAAGTGAAGACCCCGGACCAGACCACGGTCGAAGTCTCGGGCGTGGACAAGCAGGCTGTCGGCCAGTTCGCCGCTGAAATCCGCCGGTGGCGCAAGCCCGAGCCCTATAAGGGCAAGGGTATCGCTTACCGCGGCGAGTATATCTTCCGCAAGGAAGGGAAGAAGAGGTAAGATGGCTAAGCTCTCCCTGTTCGAACGGCGCCGTCGCCGCGTCCGCACCGCGCTTCGCGCACGTGCCGGCGGCAAGCCCCGTCTGTCGGTGCACCGCACCGGCCGCCACATCTACGCGCAGATCATCGATGATGCTGCCGGTCGCACTGTTGCCGCAGCCTCGACGCTCGGTGTCAAGTCGAGCGGCGCCAATGTCGATGCTGCTGTCGAAGTCGGCAAGGCAATCGCCGAAGCCGCCAAGAAGGCGGGCGTTACCACTGTCGTGTTCGATCGCGGCGGGTTCCTGTTTCATGGCCGCGTCAAGGCGCTGGCCGATGCCGCCCGCGATGGCGGGCTGGAGTTCTGATTATGCCAGAGAACACCGAAAACCAGACCGAGGTGCCCGCCGTGGCAACCACGCCGTCCGAGGCGGCTGATAACCAGTCGCCCGCACAGGCAGATGATGGCAATCAGCGTCGTGGCCGTGGCCGTGGCGGCAACCGCGAGGGCGGCGGCGGTGATCGCGGTCGTGGTCGTGGCGGCCGTGACAACAACCGCGGCGGTCGTCAGGAAGAAGATGATGGCATCATCGAAAAGCTGGTGCACATCAACCGCGTCTCCAAGACCGTAAAGGGCGGTAAGCGCTTCGGTTTTGCTGCGCTGGTCGTGGTTGGCGATGGTCAGGGCCGCGTCGGCTTTGGCCACGGCAAGGCCCGCGAAGTTCCCGAAGCGATCACCAAGGCGACTGCTGCAGCCCGCAAGAAGATGATCCGCGTTCCGCTCAAGGAAGGTCGCACCCTGCACCATGACGGCAATGGCCGTTTTGGCGCTGGCAAGGTGACCTTGCGCACGGCGCCTCCGGGTACTGGCATCATCGCCGGTGGTCCGATGCGCGCTGTGTTCGAGAGCCTTGGCGTTGCCGATGTGGTGACCAAGTCGGTCGGCACGTCGAACCCCTACAACATGATCCGCGCCACCTTCGACGCGCTGACTGAGCAGACTTCACCGAAGTCGGTTGCTCAGCGTCGCGGCAAGAAGGTTGCTGACCTTCTCGGTCGCGGCGGATCGAGTGCAGCCGAAGCGGAAGCTGACGCTGCCGCGATCGCGGAGTAACCGATAATGGCTACCATCAAGATCAAGCAGGTCGGTTCGCCGATCCGTCGTCCCGAAAGCCAGCGCAAGATCCTTATCGGTCTCGGGCTGAACAAGATGCACAAGATCGTCGAGCGTCAGGATACCCCTGAAGTGCGCGGCGCGATCGCCAAGATCCCGCATCTGGTGCAGGTGATCGATTAAAACCCAGGCAGGCCCCGATCATTCGGGGCCTTCCTTTCTCTCAGCGCGACAAAAGCGAAAGCGAGTGCACGACTATGAAACTGAATGACATCCGCGACAATGCCGGTGCCCGCAAGGGCCGCATGCGTGTGGGCCGTGGTATCGGCTCTGGCAAGGGCAAGACCTCGGCTCGCGGTCAAAAGGGTCAGAAGGCCCGTTCCGGTGTTGCGATCAAGGGCTTTGAAGGCGGCCAGATGCCGCTGCACATGCGCCTGCCTAAGCGCGGCTTCAACAACCCCTTCGCCAAGGATTATGCCGAAGTGAACATCGGCATGATCCAGAAGTTCATCGACGCTGAAAAGCTCGATGCCAAGGCGACCATTACCGAAGACGTCCTGCGGGCCGCTGGCCTGGTACGCGATGGCAAGGATGGTGTGCGTCTGCTCGGCAAGGGCGAAATCACCTCCAAGGTGACCTTCGCGGTGACCGGTGCGACCAAGGGCGCAATTGCTGCGGTCGAGAAGGCTGGCGGCAAGGTTGAAGTGGCTGCGGCCCCGACCCCCGAGCACGAAAAGAAGCTTGCCCGCCGCGACGCCAACAAGGCGGCCAAGGCTGCGGCAGCAAAGTAATCGACGAAATTGGGAGCGCGGGGGTTCGACAAGAGCCCCCGCGCTCCCTATTTACGCTCTCGCGTGCAGAACCGCTGCCGGTATGGCGCGCAAGGGAAGGTTCGTTGTGGTCGCCTGACAGGCGCAGCCGACGACCCAAGAGCTAGGATCGATAAGACGACATGGCATCACGCGCCGACAATATCGCGAGCAACCTCAATCTTGGCAATTTCGCCAAGGCGACCGAGCTCAAGCAGCGCATCTGGTTCACGATCGGCGCGCTGATTGTTTTCCGTTTCCTCAGCTTTGTGCCTTTGCCGGGCGTCAATCCGCTGATCCTCAGCGATCTGTATGAACAGACCCGCGGCGGCATCCTCGATCTGTTCAACGCATTTTCGGGTGGAAGCCTCGAGCGCATGAGCCTGATTGCGCTCGGCGTTATGCCGTACATCACGGCCTCGATTGTTGTGCAGATGGCTTCGGCCCTCCACCCGGCGCTTTCTGCCCTGAAAAAAGAAGGCGCGAGCGGGCGGCAGAAGCTGAACCAGTATACGCGTTATGGCACGGTATTCCTGTGCGCAATCCAAGGTTATTTCCTTGCTGTCGGTCTGGAAAGCTTCGCCGCGCAAAGCGGTTTGGCCGCTGTGGTCGATCCGGGCTACCTGTTCCGTATCGGCGCCGTGGTCAGCATTGTGGGCGGCACGATGTTCCTGCTTTGGTTGGGTGAGCAGATCACCAGCCGGGGGATCGGCAACGGTATTTCGCTGATCATCATGGCCGGCATTGTCGCCCAGTTCCCCAGCTTTGCCAGCAACCTGTTCGAAGGCGGACGCACCGGTTCGATCGCGCCGTGGATCATCATCGCTTTTCTGGTGATGATTGCGGTGCTGATTTACGGCATCAGCTTCTTCGAGCGCGCCCAGCGCCGGTTGCTGATCCAGTACCCCAAGCGCGCGACCGAGCGCGGCATGATGCAGGCGGATCGCTCGCACCTTCCGCTCAAGATCAATACTGCCGGTGTGATTCCTCCGATTTTCGCCAGTTCGCTGTTGCTGCTGCCGCTGACGATCTCGCAGTTCGCCGGCAACTCGGTCGATACCGAGAGCACCTTCGGCAATGTGATCATCACGCTGAACCAGTATCTCGCGCACGGGCAACCGCTGTACATGGCGCTCTATGCGATCGGGATTATCTTCTTCTGCTTCTTCTACACCGCGGTTGTTTTCAACCCTGAGGAGACAGCGGATAACCTGAAGAAGAACGGGGGGTTCATTCCCGGTATCCGTCCGGGCAAGCGCACCGCGGACTATCTCGAATATGTCCTTACCCGGATCACGGTGCTGGGCGCGGCCTATCTCACTGTTGTGTGTGTCGTGCCGGAATACATGATCGCGCAGACCGGAATTCCGTTGTTCCTTGGCGGCACCAGCCTGCTGATCGTGGTCAACGTGACTGTGGATACCATAACCCAGGTGCAATCACATTTGCTGGCGCACCAGTATGGCGATCTGATCAAGAAGGCGAAGCTCAAGGGTCGGATGCGCTGATTGCAGACTTAAGTCTGCTTGACGCGACGCTGACCATGGTTGAACCCGCAAGTCTGCAAGCAAGCCGTCGGCATGAACCGGCGGCGTAATGGGGGACGGTTCGTGAACATCATTCTTCTTGGCCCTCCCGGAGCAGGCAAAGGCACGCAAAGCGCCGGTCTGGTCGAACGTCACGGGATGCGGCAGCTTTCCACCGGCGACATGTTGCGCGCCGCGGTCAAGGCGGGCACGCCGGTTGGCCTCAAGGCCAAGGCCGTGATGGAGCGGGGCGAGCTGGTTTCCGACGAAATCGTGTCCGATCTGATCGACGCCGAACTGGCGGCGATGGGCGCCGAGACCGGCGCGATCTTCGATGGCTATCCCCGCACGGCGGCCCAAGCCGATGCGCTTGACGCGATCCTTGCCAGAAATGGCCGGGTGCTCGACCACGTGATCGAACTCGAAGTGAACGAGGATGCTCTGGTCGAACGGATCACCGGACGTCTGTCCTGCGGGAATTGCGGCGCGCTGTACCATGACACTGCCAACCCGCCTGCCAAAGACGGCGTTTGCGACGTTTGCGGCAGCACCGAATTCAAACGCCGCCCCGATGACAATGAGGAAACGGTGCGGATGCGGATGCAGGAATATCGCGCAAAGACAGCGCCGATCCTGCCTGGCTATGAAACACGCGGCATCGTGACGCGGGTTGACGGGATGGCGGCGATTGATGTGGTCGCGGGCCAGATCGACGCGATCTTGAAGAGCTGAGGCACGGGCGGTGCCGGTAAGCCCGAATTTGTGCCGATCCGTTATGGCAGTGGCTGCGCTGTCGCTCGCCAGCCCGGCAGCGGCCGAACTGACCCGCGTTACCGATGATGGCTTCGTTTCGCGTCACGAGGTTGTGGTTGAGGCCAGTCCCAAAGACGCATGGCTGGCGCTGATTGCACCTGCGGGCTGGTGGCGTTCCGAACATACCTGGTCAGGCGATGCCGCCAACCTCACGCTTACGCCGCAGGCGGGCGGATGCTTTTGCGAGACCATTCCCGAAGTCGACGAGCCGGGCCGCTTCACCCTGCAAGGCAGCGTCGAACACATGCGTGTGATACAGGCCTATCCCGAAACAGCATTGCGCATGCAAGGCGCGCTCGGCCCGCTCCAGAGCGAGCCGGTAACCGGCATCCTGACCATCACGATCAGCACTGTGGAGCAGGGCACCCGGATCGTATGGGAATATAATGTCGGCGGGACGATGCGTTACGAAGTCCCTGTCATTTCCAAGGCGGTTGACGGGGTGATGGGCGCGCAGCTGACCGCTTTGGCCGATCTGCTTGGCCCGGTCGCAATGCCCGATGCGGCGCCCGCGTCCGATCCTGCCGAGGGCCCGGTTTCGTCCGAAGATCCTGCTCCGGCGGGCGCGGATGGCGGTGCCGAAGCAGAGGGCAAGACGACAGAAGCGGCAAAGACCACCGCAGTACCTGTAATCAGGTCTCGCATCCCGGCACCCTCTGCCGTGGTTGACAAGCCGGCTTCGGTTGACGACGCCTTTGGCGATCTCGAGGACAGCCAGCCTCGCGCCTGACGAGGGCTTGACTGCCCCTTGCCACACGGTTGACCTGCGCCGCGAATCAGCCTATGCGCGCCACTCATTCGACATGTTCGAAGCAAGTTCGGCAGGCATCGCCCTCGCGCGTGCCAACCGGACTTTTTGCTGTTTGCGTGCCTGCACGCTGCTGCAAACGAACATGGGGATGGATGAGCGTTGAGATAGGGTGGCCGCCCAATGTGGCCAAGTCCCTGTGGAGCATGGAGAAATAAGTGGCTCGTATTGCCGGGGTCAATATCCCCACCAACAAGCGCGTGATTATCGCGCTCACCTATATTCACGGAATTGGTCGTACCACGGCTGTCCAGATCGTTGAAAAGCTGGGTATCGCCCACTCCGCGCGTGTGCAGGACCTCACCGATGAGGAAGTGCTGCGGATCCGCGAAACCATCGATGCTGACTTCACCGTTGAAGGCGATCTTCGTCGTAGCACTGCGATGAACATCAAGCGCCTGATGGATTTGCGTGCCTATCGCGGCTTGCGTCATCGCAGCGGTCTGCCCGTTCGTGGCCAGCGCACTCACACCAACGCCCGCACCCGCAAGGGCAAGGCCAAGCCCATCGCGGGCAAGAAGAAGTAAGCTGGCGGCTTAGCCGCTCACGCTTTTTCCTTCTGACGAGCTAGAGGATATTACACGATGGCACGCGAACCAGGCCGTATTCGGCGCCGTGACAAAAAGAACATCAGCAGCGGCGTTGCGCACATCAACGCCAGCTTCAACAATACCATGATCACCATCACCGACGCGCAGGGCAATGCAATCAGCTGGTCCAGTGCAGGCGCGATGGGTTTCAAAGGCAGCCGCAAGTCGACCCCGTATGCCGCACAGGTTGCAGCCGACGATGCCGGCAAGAAAGCTGCCGAACACGGCGTTCGCACGCTGGAAGTCGAAGTGAAGGGCCCGGGTTCGGGCCGCGAAAGCGCACTGCGCGGTCTTGCCGCCGTGGGCTTCAACATTACATCGATCCGTGACGTGACCCCGATCCCGCACAACGGGGTCCGGCCCTCGAAGCGCCGCCGCGTCTGATCCGCCGGGATGGCGGCGGCAGGTCGTGCCGTCGCCGCCCGATCGGGCCTGACACTGCGCCTCATCCCGCGCATCCGGCCCGCCCAAGTTTGAACCCGCCCGCACAGGCGAATTAGGGGAAATCCATGTCCGTCAACACGAAGAACTGGCAGGAACTCAAGAAACCCAACTCCCTCGAAATCAAGGATGGCGGCGATCGTCAGCGCAAGGTCACTTTCGTGGCTGAACCGCTCGAGCGTGGCTTTGGCCTGACCCTCGGCAACGCGCTGCGGCGCGTGCTGCTGTCGAGCCTTCAGGGCGCGGCGATCACCTCGATCAAGATCGAAAACGTGCTGCACGAATTCTCGTCGCTGGCCGGCGTTCGTGAAGATGTCACTGACATCGTGCTGAACGTGAAGCAGATCGCGCTCAAGATGGAAGGCGAAGGCCCCAAGCGGCTCCAGCTTTCGGCTACCGGCCCCGGCGCGGTCAAGGCAGGCGATATTGCCGTGACCGGCGATATCGAGATCATGAACAAGGATCTGGTGATCTGCCAGCTCGATGAAGGCGCGACGCTCAACATGGAGCTGACTGCTGACACCGGTAAGGGCTATTCGCCTGCCGTGCAGAACCGCCCGGCCGATGCGCCGATCGGCCTGATCCCAGTCGACTCGCTCTATTCGCCTGTCCGTCAGGTGAGCTACAAGGTCGAGAACGCCCGCGTCGGTCAGGAGCTTGATTACGACAAGCTCTCGCTGACCGTCGAAACCGATGGCACTGTCACCCCGGAAGACGCCGTGGCCTATGCCGCGCGCATCCTTCAGGACCAGCTGACGCTATTCGTCCACTTCGAAGATGGTATTCCGCAGCCCGCCGGCGCGATGATCGGCCATGCCGTTCAGCCGGAAGAAAGCGACGCCAACCAGCTCAACCGTTACCTCCTCAAGAAGGTGGACGAGCTCGAACTGTCGGTGCGTTCGGCCAACTGCCTCAAGAACGACAACATCATCTATATCGGCGATCTGGTCCAGAAGACCGAAGCCGAGATGCTGCGCACGCCGAACTTCGGCCGCAAGTCGCTCAACGAGATCAAGGAAGTGCTCTCCAGCATGGGTCTGCGCCTCGGGATGGATATCCCGGGCTGGCCGCCGGAAAACATTGAGGAAATGGCCAAGAAGCTCGAACAAGAACTTCTCGGCTGATGAATTCGCGAGCCCCTGCTTCGGCAGGGGCTTGCATATCGGGCGAAGGTAGCGGCCCTGACAGCTACCGGCACTGGGGTACCTCGAACGGCCCCTTTTCGAACGAAGGAAGATTACAATGCGTCATGGTATGTCGGGCCGTAAGCTGGGCCGCAAGACGGGTCACCGCAACGCCCTGTTCCGCAACATGGCTGCCGCGCTGATCAAGCACGAGCAGATCAAGACCACCTTGCCCAAGGCCAAGGAACTGCGCCCTTACATCGAAAAGCTGATCACGCTGGCCAAGCGCGGCGGCCTGTCGAACCGTCGTCTCGCCATGAGCCGTCTGGGCGACGAAGCGCAGCTCAAGAAGCTGTTCGAAGTTCTGGCCGAGCGCTATTCGGATCGTGAAGGCGGCTACACCCGTGTGCTGCGCGCTGGCGTGCGCGCCGGGGACGCGGTGCAGATGGCCATCATCGAACTGGTCGAGCGTGACGAAGATGCTCGCGGCCAGGATTCGGGCCCGGTGCAGTCGGAAGATGAATACGAAGACGCGTAAGCCGCGCTTCGCATGAACACAGACAAGGGCCGGGGCGGGAACGCTTCCGGCCCTTTCCTTTTGTGGGCCGCAGGCTAGGCTGCGCGCCATGATCCGCACCGCCCTTGCAGCCGCGACGCTGCTCCTCGCCGTCCCCGCCACTTCCCAGAACCAGCAACAGCGCCTCGACGCGCGATACGATCGGACGCTTGCGGCAGGTTACAAGGCGCTGATGCTGTGCGGCGCGATTGCCAATGCCGAAGCAAACGGGGTGATCCGCTCGCCGGAAAGCGTGGCACAGTGGGAACTGACCGGCATTCAAGCGCCGCTTGATGCAATCATCCCGGACTTGCCCTTCGAAATCGTGCGCCGACCGACCGGCCAGATCGCCCATGTCGCCGTTCACTGGGCCGAGGATCTTCCGGCCCGCGTCGCGGCATATTCAGGGACGCAGACCGGATGCGCGATTCTGCCGATCGGTGCGCCCGAGAATGGGGGCAATCCGGGCCAGCCAGTGACGCGGGCAGAGCGGCCAGCGCCACCTGCCCGTGGAAAGATCATCGATGCCGGAGACCAGCGAACCGGTCGCAAGCCTGTTGCGCGTCAAATTCCATCGGTGGACAGAGTGCAGAAGGCGGCGCTGGCGGGCGGGTATGGGGAGGGGAGCCGCACCACGGCTGTTTTGGTCAGCCGCGCTTCGCCCGGCGGGCGCCGCAGTTCGGCCTTCTTCGCCCCCGGCTTCGATGACAAGACCCCGCAGCGGACCTGGTCGGTCGCCAAGTCGATCGCCGCTACGCTGGTCGGTGCCGCGGTTTTTCGGGGGGAGGCTGATGTCAGCGCCTCGGCGGGCCTCGGTGGGGCTGTTGCCGACCCGCGCCGCGCGATCACCATTGACCATCTTTTGCGCATGGGCTCGGGCCGATATTCGGATACGCCGGGCAATCGCACCGATCCGCTATATTGGGGCGGCGCGACGGTGGAGGAAGTGGCGCTCGATTGGCCGCTGATTGCCGCGCCCGGCAGTACCTATCGCTACGCCAACAACGATACGCTCGCCGCAGTCGCTGCGATCAAGCCGAGTTTCGCGGCGCACCCGCCTGCCGAATTTTTCGCCAAGATCGGAATGAATAGGACGGTTGCCGAAACGGATTGGCAGGGGAACTATATCCTGTCGTCGCAAGTCTGGACGACCGCGGGCGATTTGGCGAAATTTGGCCAGCTTTACCTCAATGACGGCAAATTGCCCTCGGGCGAGCGCATCCTCCCCGAAGGCTGGGTGAAATACGTTTCTACCCCCAGCGGCCCGCAGCCCGATGGGCCGTTCGGCTATGGCGCGGGGTTCTGGTTGCTGAACAAATCCGAAGGCGTGCCGCCCGATACCTTCGCCGCTTTCGGCAATCGCGGGCAGTATGTGGTGATCGTGCCTAGCCGCGACGTGGTGATCGTTCGCCGGGGCGAGGATCCCGTGGGCGCAAGCTTCGACATTGCCGCCTTCACCCGCGATGTGCTGGCCGCGTTAGGCAGCGAATGATTGGCTTGTTCATCTGAATGGCCAATTAGATTAATAATTCCTGCAAGCACAATTCAGCTTCATCTCACCCCGAATCCCGCAAAACGTCCTTGTCACCCCCGCAATCAGGCGCGCGGTGCCAGACGAGGATAGATCTGATGACCACCAAGACCAACCGGCTGGCCTCCGGCAAATGGGCCCGGCTCACGCTCGGCGCGGTCGCTGCGACTGCGTTGACTGCGGCCTCTGCCACCCCTGCAATGGCTGACGACCACCGCGATCGCGGCGGGATCGGCGCCGGCGAGATTATTGCAGGCGCTGTGGTGATCGGCGGCATCGCGGCCTTGGCCGGTGCGTTTGACAATAATCGCGGCGATCGGCGCTATGCCTACAATGATCGCAATTTCCGCGGTAATCGCGGAAACTTTGGCATCAACCCGCGTACCGCTGTGGATCGCTGCGTCCGCGCAGCCGAGAACCAGGCGCGTCGCTTCGGCGGATACCGCTATGCCGACGTGATCGACGTGCGCGATGTTGATCGCACCCGCAATGGCTTCCGCGTGAAGGGCCGGATCGATGTGGGTGGTGGCTGGAATGCCCGTGGCTCGGATCGTGGTCGGTTCACCTGCCGGATCGATGGGCGCGGCGCACCGCGGATCGACTTCAGCGGTGTTCGCGGCCTGCGCTAACCCTCTTCTGCATCGCGTATGTCGCTCTGGACGCGAGCACCAACATCGCCCCGCCTCTCTGAAAGGGAAGGCGGGGCGATTGTATTTCGCGTCAAACGGTTCAGCACAGCGCAAGCCTGCGCCAGCTAACCTCTCCCACATCTGGGCGTTGGTGGGCGCTCGCATGGAAACAGGAGGGAGCATTATGGCTCTGAAAATTCGTGCCCTGGCAGTTGCCGGTGCGCTTGCCGGTACCACCATGTTCGCCGCGCCGGCTTCGGCAGCGGTCCTTCCCGCAACCGGGCTGGGCACACCTTCAGCAGTGTTTGACAGCAGCCGCTATAATCCCGCATCCGCGACCGCCGATTGGGGTTGCCGCTGGAATTGCGGTTGGGGCCACCGGCGCGGATGGCGTCGCAACCGCGTTGGCGCGGGCGATGTACTGATTGGCGCTGCGATCATCGGCGGTATTGCTGCCATCGCCAGCAGCAACAACCGGCGCCAGCGGGATCGCGATGTCGTGATCGTCGAGCGCGATGTCCGCGATCGCGAATGGCGCGATGATAACCGCCGGTATGATGATCGCCGCACGACGACACCGCGCAGCACCGGCGCAGCGGGCCTCGACAATGCAGTCAACCAGTGCCTTACCCGGATCGAGCGTGATGTGCGGGTCGATACGGTCGACAATGTCGATCGCACCGGCGCCGGCTGGGTGGTCAGCGGATTGCTGTTCAACGGTTCGCCGTTTCAGTGCCGGATCGGCAATAGCGGGCAGATCGACGGCATCGATTACGGCGGCGGCTTTTCCGGCATCGGTTATTCGGGCGGAGCGGAAAGCCCGGCCCCGCGCGGCGAAGGCCAGTGGGATGACCGGCGCTATGCCACAGCGCGCATGGCGGTAGGCGGATCGGTTCGCCCCGATCTTGCCGTGCAGGAAGCACAGATGTCGTCCGCGCCGATGCAGGTGGCCCAGGGCCAGGCCAGACCAGTGGTCACTGACAGGATGCCCGCCTATCCCGGCGGGCCGATTCCGGGCGAGGAGATTCCCGAAACCATCGACGGCGATCTGTAATTCTTCGGGGGAGGGGGGGTTAGCTCCCCTCCCGCATGCCGCCATAGCTTGGCAGGCCCCATTCCCACCGGATCGCGGCGCTGCGCAGCGCAAAACCGCAGAAAAATCCCAGCACCCACGCCCATTCTCTCGCGATACCCAACTGCGGTGCGGCCAGCATTCCCGCCACCGTCAGCACCGCCGTGAATGCGGCAGGGGTGACGTAGAGTTCGGGGCTCATGATGATCGACGGGCGGCCCGCCACCACATCGCGGATGATCCCGCCCACGCACCCGGTAATCACGCCCATCAGCGCGGCAGGAACCGGCGGCACGCCATAGGCAATCGCCTTGGCACTGCCGAGTACGGCATAGGCGGCAAGCCCCGCGCCATCGGCGTAATCGAAACCCTTGCCGTCCCACATCCGCACCGGGGTGAACCAGGCGATCAGCGCCGTGCCCAAGCACACCGCGGCCACCCAGGCATCGGTGATCCAGAACACCGGCGCGCCGATCAGCAGATCGCGCACCGTGCCCCCGCCCACGCCGGTGACCAGCGCGAAGAAGCCCATCGTCACGAAGGTCTGCCGCAGCCGCGCTGCCAGCACAGCGCCGGACAATGCAAACAGCGCGATCCCTGCCAGATCGAGCAGATCGAGAATCGGGGTCAGAACGGTCGGGTTCAT
Source organism: Porphyrobacter sp. AAP60 (assembly GCF_001296025.1). Taxonomy (GTDB): domain Bacteria; phylum Pseudomonadota; class Alphaproteobacteria; order Sphingomonadales; family Sphingomonadaceae; genus Erythrobacter. Next base: position 58,172 of record NZ_LJHV01000004.1, read on the forward strand.
CGCAGGTCGGCTCGCGTCCGGCGGCGGTGGAACATCAGCACACAGCCGATCACGGCGCCCGTCAGGCCGAGTGCGGCGAAGATGATCAGTACCGGATGGCTGGTGTCCTCCCGTTCGGACAGGTCCATGATGTGCAGGCCCCAAGCGAAATCGAAGGCGCGCCACCAGCGGGTGCGCACCGCCTCTATCTCGCCTGTGTCACGCCCGACATAGACATTGGTGCCGTCTGCCAGCGCAACCTGCCACACGGCGAGTGGGCGGCGGAAATCGAACGGGGTGCTGTCGGCCGGGAACAGCGTCACCCGCTCTGCTGCTGCGCCGCCGATAATCCGCTTGGCCACCAGTGCGCGGGCATCAGACGCATCCAGCGGATCGAGCGCCGCGCCGGTGGCGAAATCGACCCGGCTCACTGCCCCGTCCAGCGTGGTGAGGATGGCGACCGCGCGGCCATCCTGCATGGTGACGCGCATTTCCTTCAGGCTGGCTTCGGGCGCGGCGAGTGTGCTTCCGGGGATCGCCAGCGGCTGTGCGGGCGTTTCGCGCTTCAGATGTTCGCCCCGCACTTCCTCGATCGGGCGCGAAACCATCAGCAATCCGGTCGCCAGCCACATGACAATCGGCACGCCGACCAGCCAACCGAGCCAGACGTGCCATTTGGCGAGCGAGCGCATGAGGGAAGTGGAAGCCATGCCGCGCCCCATGGCGAAGCAGGATCAACCGTGCAAGATGTTCCCGATTGCCTCGGCCGCCGCGATACAATCAAGGTCGCGCCAGCGCGGGCCGATCACCTGCATTCCGCACGGCAGATCTGCCCCGAGGTAGTTCCCGCTGCCGATGGGCAGCACCGTGGCGGGCAGGTTGGGGAAGGTTGCCAGGCCGGCCCAGGCAAGGCCATTGCCGCCCGGTTCCTCCACCCCGTCGATATTGATCGTGCCGCGGAACACCGCCTTGTCTCTATGCGGCACCGCCAGCACCGGCGCGGGCGGGGCGAGCACGAAATCGTAGGTTTCGAACACAGCATCCCACTGCGCGATGCATGCGGCCTGCGCATCGAGCAGATCGAACCAGTCGGTGGCCGAAGCCCGCTTGCCATCGGGCGCAGGCGCACCGCGTGCCATCACCACGTTCATCATCTTGAGGTAGTGGCGGTATTGCAGCGCCTGATCGGGCAGCAGATCGCTGCCGCGATCAATCCGCAGGCCCGCTCGCGCAAGGGTTTCCAGCGCGGCTTCGGTCGGGGCCATCACGCTGGCATCGACGGGCGCATTGGGAAGCGCGGTGATCGCCAGCATCCGGCATTCGCTGATCGGGCGCGGTTTGCGGCGCAGCGGAACATCCGCGCCCACCTCCACCAGCAGCGCCAGATCGGGCGCGTTGCGGGCGAGCGGCCCGGCGATGCTGAGCGGGCTGTCATGCGCCGCGACAAAGCCATCGCGCCGGGACATGGCGGGATGGTCATGGCCGTGCTTGGGGATCAGGCCGTGGGTCGTCTTGTGGCCCCAGATGCCGCAGAAGTGCGCCGGGACGCGCACCGATCCGCCGATGTCGGTGCCGTAATCGCAAGCCACCATGCCGCTGGCGACTGCCGCCGCACTGCCACCGGATGATCCGCCGGGGGAACGGTCGGAATTGTGCGGATTGCTGGTGCGGCCATAGACCGGGTTGAAACTCTGCCAGTCGGTCAGATCCACCGGCACGTTGGTCTTGCCGATGATCAATGCCCCCGCCGCCTTCAACCGCCTGACCAGCAGCGAATCCTTCGGCGCGATACTATCGCGAAACTGCGGGTGGCCGAAGGTGGTGGGCAGGCCCGCGACGTCGAAGCTTTCCTTGATCGTCATCGGCACGCCGAACAATGGCTGATCGAGCCGCCGCGCGGCGTTGTCCATTGCCTTGGCGGTTTCGTAGGCCCGTTCGAAATCGGGCACGGCCAGGGCATCGATGTTGGAATCCAGCTTTTCGACCCGCGTGATCGCGGCGTCCACAGCCTCGGCAACGCTGATCTTGCGGGTGCGGACAGCCAGTGCAGTTGCCAAAGCGCCCGATTTGTCGGTCAGTTGCGGATAGGCCATGTGTGCGTAACTCTCCCCACTCTCGGTATCGGGACTTATCTGCCCTGGCGGCACGGCAAAAGCCTTTGTGCCAAATCAGTTGTTCAATCTATGCGCCGCAGCCTCGCCTTGATCCGCGCTGTTACATCGACCGGCAAGTAGAGCCCTTCGCCATGCGCGGTGATGATTCCGGTTTCCACCGTGCCGATAGTGATGCTGTAATCGGTGATCCGTCCCTCGCGCTGCGCCAGCGCCTGATCGATTTTTGCCCTGAGGCTGCTGAAATCGCTTTCGAAGTTCTGTTCCAGCGCTGATGTGATCGCATCCTGGAATCCGGGCGAATTGGCCAGCGCGAACAGGAATGCCTCGCCGGTGATGTCGGTTTCGCCCGTCACCGCCACATCGGCAAAGCGCACCTTGCGCGATCCTGCCTCGTTTTCGGGACGCGCGGTCAGCCAGATGGTGCCCTTGGCCTTGCCGACCACCGGCAAATCGGAGCGCGCGGCAAATTTCGCGCCCACCGCGATGCGGCCCTTGCCGGTGCCATAGACGCGAATGTTGGCGAAGCTGGCGGTAACCGATCCATAATCCTCGATCACAAATGGCCGCTTCGCCCGCTTGGCCAAAGCCTCGGCGATGACCGGCTCCAGCACCGCATAATCGGCCACCACCGGCACGTGCAGCACTGACCGCACAGTGTCTTTTTCGCGCCGGGCCACAGGGGGCAGGGCAGCGGGGGTGACGGCTTCCGGCTTCATTCCGACGAAGGTTTCGAACAGGGCATCAAGGCCCAGCTGCAAGGTCAGCACCCGTCCCCTGACCTCGTAACCGCCATACCGGAACTGCTGCGGGGTGAGCCTGCCCCAGACCGCCGGGTCCTTCTCGTTCAGTTCGAACACCTCGTGCCCGGCGCGCCAGCCTTCGGTTGCGGTTTGCTTGACCGGGAGTTTTGCCAGCTCGCCCGCAACGATACGTTCGACGTCACGCTTGATCGGGCGCAGCTCGCGATCGGCCTCGCTGGTGAAGGTAATCCGCTGTCCCATGAAATCGATACCGGGCTCCTTCGTCCAGCGGTAATCGAGCTTCGATGTACCCGTCAGCCGCCATTCCGGTTGCAGATCGAGCCTCATCGCAAGGGCGACTTCAGCGGTGCCCGTGGCAGTTTCGCCCTTGAAGATGCCTGCAACATCGCGTGCCGCCAGCGTCCCGTTGACAGGCAGGTTTACCACCAGCCTCTGCCCGCTGCCGCTCAGCCGCAGCCGTCCGCGCGTGACCTTGCCGACGATCCGGCATTTGATTTCGGGCGATTTGACCTTGAACAGCGCGAGATCGATGGTCTTTGGCGCGATGCATTCGCTTTCGGGTTGATCGATTTGCCACAGCTCGCGCGGCACTTCACGCTCGAGCGCACGTTCCAGCGCTGCCAGATCAACATCGACATCCACCGCAATCCGCGAAGGATCTTTTGGGTAGGCGATAGGGTCTGTCGCGCGCGGGGGCGCGTTGGTTTCGCCCTCCGCGCTATTGCTGCAGGCAGCCAACAGCGTCAGGCCGGCCAGCGCTACTGCAATGGAAACCTTGCGCCAAGCCGCCACTTTTCGTTCCTTATGTGCAATGTATGCAACGCGGTAGCGGATCATGCGGGCGCACGATAGCCGTCAGCCGGACTTTGTCCCGACCGGCGTGACGTGCCGGCTTGCGCCGAGTGCCAGACCAAAGCCGAGGATCGGCGCCGCACCGTAACCGATCAGGGGATAGGGAAAGGGCGCGATGAATGCTATTATCCCGAACGCGATAATTAGCGCGGCGAGGGCGTAGCCTTCTTCTTGCGGCGCTGCTGCCCGGATGACCAGATACCAGAGCGGTGTCCCGAAAAGCACCAGTCCCAGCGCGGCTGCCCCGGCCAGCGAATGCTCCGCTACATGGTCCAGCACACCCTCGGTATAGAGCTGCGGCGCGAGGTCGCCAGCGCCGAAGGTTGCGAGTGCCAGTGTCAGGCTTCCACCGGCGACAAGCGCGATGGTCAAAGAGCGGTGCAGCGCAGCCAGAGCCGCGCTCGCGGCGGCGAGGCCGGTGAGCACACCTGCGTCGGGTTGGAGAGCCAAAGCGACTGTGGCAATTGCCAGCAGCCACGGTCCGATGCGAGGCTCGCGCGCTGCGATCACAATGATCAAGGGCAGCAGCAGTGCACCCGAATGGAGAAAAAGCGCCCTTCCGAGCGGCAGCCAGCGCGACACCCCGTCAACATCGTGTTGAAGCAGCGGCGGCAGGAACAACAGCAGAAGCGCCGTTGCCGCAAAGCCGATCCGTGATCTTCGCCCTTCCGGCAGCCATCCCCACACGACCCACGCCAGCGCCAATGCCAGGGCGCCCGCGTTGACTGCAACCAGTCGCGCGGGCGCACCGAGGGCATAAAGGTAAGCCAGCCCGCCGAGCGACGGGAACAGCAAGGGCAGGGTGAGGCGCCAGCGATCAGATGCTCGCCCCCACACCCCGTCTGCGCCTTACATGTGGATCGGCTTGCCCGTCACAGCCATCGCTGCCTCTTTCAGCGCTTCGGCGTGGGTGGGGTGGGCGTGGCAGGTGTAGGCGATGTCTTCGCTGGTCGCGCCGAATTCCATCGCGACGCAGGCCTCGGCGATCATCGTGCCTGCAAGGCTGGCGATGATCCACACGCCCAGCACCCGGTCGGTTTCTGCATCGGCGATGACCTTCACAAACCCTTCGGTGTCGCGGTTGGCCTTGGCGCGGCTGTTCGCCATCATCGGGAACTTGCCGATCTTGACGGTGAGCCCGCGTTCCTTGGCCTGTTCCTCGGTGATGCCGACGCCGGCGATTTCGGGCGCGGTATAAACGACGCTGGGGATCACATCATGGTTCACGATGCCGGTGAGGCCCGCGATATTCTCGGCCACCGCGATGCCTTCATCCTCGGCCTTGTGGGCGAGCATCGGGCCGGGAACGACATCGCCGATGCCCCAGATGTTGGGCACAGACGTGCGGAAATCGTGGTCGATCTCGACCTGCCCGCGCGCATTGGTGGTGAGCCCCGCCTTGTCGAGCGCCAACCCGTCGGTATTGGGGCGGCGGCCGATGGCGACCAGCACGTGGCTTGCTTCGAGCGTCTGCTCGTCGCCGCCTGCGGCTTTTTCGATGGTAAGGGTCACGGTCTTGCCGTCAACACTCGCGCCGGTGACCTTCTGGCCGAGCATCATAGCCATGCCCTGCTTCTTGAAGACCTTCTGCGCTTCCTTGCGCACATCGCCATCCATGCCGGGGAGCAATTGATCGAGATATTCGACCACGGTTACTTTCGCACCAAGACGCCGCCATACCGAGCCAAGCTCCAGCCCGATAACGCCGCCACCGATCACCACGAGGTGTTCGGGCACTTCATCAAGATCAAGCGCGCCGGTGCTGTCGACGATGCGCTTGCCCGCGTTGTCGACGGTGACGCCCGGGAGCGGGGTGACCGAGGAGCCGGTGGCGATCACGATGTCCTTGGCGGTGACCTTTTCGCCCGCGACGGTGACGGTGTGCGCGTCTTCAAACGCTGCATGGCCCTTGAGCCAAGTGACCTTGTTCTTCTTGAACAGGAATTCGATCCCGCCGGTCAATTCGCCCACGGCCTTGGTCTTTTCGGCCATCATCTTGCCCAGATCGAGCGTGGGCGTGGCGGTGATGCCCCAGGTGGCGAAGTGGCCGTTGTTCGCCTCGTCAAACAGTTCCGAACCGTGGAGCAGCGCCTTGGAGGGAATGCATCCGACATTGAGGCAGGTCCCGCCGAGCGTTTCGCGGCTTTCGACACAAGCGGTCTTCAACCCCAGCTGCGCCGCACGGATCGCCGCGACATAACCGCCGGGGCCAGCACCGATGATGAGGACGTCGTAATCGAATTCAGCCATAAAAAACTCCGCTCATCCTGAGCTTGTCGAAGGATAGTCCTTCACTTGGGGTCCGTTGCTCCGAAAGAAAGAGCAGGGCTTCGGAAGCGTAGCTGTTGCGCAGCAACACCAGCGAAGCCCGAACGGAAAAAAGTTTACAAATCAATCAGCATCCGCGTCGGATCTTCGATCGCTTCCTTGATGATCTTGAGCGCCGTTACAGCCTCGCGCCCGTCGATCAGGCGGTGATCATACGAAAGCGCCAGATACATCATCGGGCGGATCACGATCTCGCCGTTACGGACAACCGGGCGATCCTCGATGCGGTGGAGGCCCAGCACCGCGCTCTGCGGCGGGTTGATGATCGGGGTGCTCATCAGGCTGCCGAACACGCCGCCGTTCGAGATGGTGAAGGTGCCGCCGGTCATGTCTTCCATCTTCAGCGTGCCTTCCTTGGCGCGCTTGCCGAAATCGGCGATGTCCTGTTCGATCCGGGCAAAGCCCTTCTTGTCGGCATCGCGGATCACGGGGACGACAAGGCCGTTGGGCGCCGAAACCGCGACCGAGATATCGACGTAATCGTGATAGACGATCTCATCGCCTTCGATGTAGGCGTTGACGCTCGGCACGTCCTTCAGCGCAAGGCAGGCCGCCTTGGCGAAGAAACCCATGAAGCCGAGGCGAATGTCGTGCTTCTTGGCGAACAGATCCTTGTACTTGTCGCGTGCCTCCATGACCGCGCTCATGTCGCAATCATTGAAGGTGGTCAGCAGCGCGGCATTGTCCTGCGCGCTCTTCAACCGCTTGGCGATGGTCTGGCGCATCCGCGTCATCTTGACGCGTTCTTCGCCGCGCGCGCCGCCGGTCGAGGCGGGGGCTGCCGCAGACGGTGCCGGGGCGGGCGCAGGCGCGGGGGCAGGGGTGCCCTTCGCCTTGGCTTCGGCCGCCGCCAGCACATCTTCCTTGGTCAGGCGGCCATCCTTGCCGGTGCCCTTGATCGTGGAGGGATCGACGCCGTGTTCCAGCACCGCACGGCGCACCGCAGGCGACATGGTCTGCGCCGCGCCTGAGGGCTCTTCTGTCGCTGCCGGGGCAGGCGTGTCGGCCTTGGCGGCGACAGCGGGAGCCGCCGTGGCAGCGCTTGCGCCTTCATCGATCACCGCGATCACAGCGCCGACTTCAACCGTGTCGCCCACGGCAACGCGGTGTTCGCTCATCACGCCAGCTACGGGCGAGGGCACGTCAACCGCGACCTTGTCGGTTTCAAGGCTGCAAATCGCCTCGTCAGCGGCGACAGCTTCGCCCGGCTGCTTGAGCCATTCGGCAATCGTGCCTTCGGTGACGGATTCGCCGAGAGCGGGGACTTTGATTTCGGTGGCCATTGGAATGGGTTCCTGAAACTTGCTTGAATCTCGTGTGAAGAAAGGCGGGCCGTTACAGCCCCAGCGCGGCGGCGATCAACGCCTCCTGCTGGGCCTTGTGGCGGCTGGCGAGGCCTGTGGCAGGCGAGGCAGCCGCATCGCGCCCGGCATAGACCGGGCGCTTGCCGGTGTGACCTGCGGCGGTCAGCGATTCCTCGATCCGTTCGTTCACGAAGAACCATGAGCCATTGTTGCGAGGTTCTTCCTGACACCACACCACGTCCTGGAGGTTGGTCATCCGGCCAAGCCGCAGCGCCAGCGGATCGCCGGGGAAGGGGAACAGCTGTTCGATACGGATGATCGAGACATCATCGATCCCCGCAGCATCGCGGGCCTCCATCAGATCATAGGCGACCTTGCCCGAACACAGCACCACGCGGCGCACCTTTTCATCGGCGATTTCGGTGGTGTCGGAAAGGATGCGCCGGAACTGGCGATCGCCCTGGAACTCATCGCGGCTGCTCTTGGCCAGCGGGTGGCGCAGCAGCGACTTGGGGCTCATGATGATCAGCGGCTTGCGGAAAGACCGCAGCATCTGGCGGCGCAGCACGTGGAAGTAGTTGGCCGGTGTGGTGATGTTGCACACGCACATATTGTCATCGGCACACAGCTGGAGGAAGCGTTCCAGACGGGCAGAGGAATGCTCCGGCCCTTGCCCTTCGTACCCGTGCGGCAGCAGCATCACGAGGCCGTTGGCGCGCAACCACTTGCTTTCACCCGATGCGATGAACTGGTCGATCATGATCTGCGCGCCGTTGGCGAAATCGCCGAACTGGCCTTCCCACAGCACCAGGCTTTTGGGATCGGCCATCGCAAACCCGTATTCGAAGCCGAGCACGCCGTATTCCGACAGGGTGGAATCGTGCACTTCGAACTTGCCGTGGGGCAGGGTGCTGAGAGGGATATATTTGCGTTCCGAAGTCTGGTCGACCCACACCGCGTGACGCTGGCTGAAGGTGCCGCGGCCGGAATCCTGACCGGACAGGCGCACGCCGTAACCTTCCATCACAAGGCTGCCGAATGCGAGCGCCTCTGCCGTCGCCCAATCGAAGCCCTCACCCGTGCTGAACATCTCGCGCTTGGCGGCGAGCACACGGTCGAGCGTCTTGTGGACGGCGAGATCGCCTGGCACTTCGGTCAGCACGCGGCCCAGCGAATCCAGCACCTTGGGCTCGATCGCGGTTTCGACAGAGCGGCGCGCGGTCTCCGGATCAGCCGGCTTGTTCAACCCGCTCCAGCGCCCGCCGAACCAGTCGGCCTCGTTCGCCTTGTAGTTCTTGCCCGCTTCGAACTCATCTTCGAGCAGCGCGACGAATTCGCCCGCCATCCGCTCGCGCGTGCCCGCTTCGATCACGCCTTCGCGGATCAGGCGGCCTTCGTAATTGACGCTGACCTTGGGGTGCGAGCGGATGGAATCGTACATCAGCGGCTGGGTGAACTTGGGCTCGTCACCCTCGTTGTGGCCGAAGCGGCGATAGCACCACATGTCGATCACAACGTCGCGGTGGAAGGTCTGGCGGTATTCGACCGCCAGCTTGCAGGCGAAGGTCACCGCTTCGGGATCATCGCCGTTGACGTGCAGGATCGGCGCCATAACGCCCTTGGCCACATCGCTGGGATATGGCGAAGACCGCGCAAACTTGGGGCTGGTGGTGAAACCGATCTGGTTGTTGATGATGAAGTGGATGCAGCCGCCGGTATCGTAACCCGGCACGCCGGACAGCGAGAGGCTTTCCCACACAACGCCCTGACCCGCAAACGCCGCATCGCCGTGGATCAGCACGGGCAGCACCTGCGCCTTGACCTTCAGATCATCGCGGATCGCCTGCTGGGCGCGGGCCTTGCCCAGCACTACGGGGTTGACCGCTTCAAGGTGCGAAGGGTTGGGCACAAGGCTCATGTGCACCGAAATCCCGTCGAACTCGCGGTCGGTCGAGGTGCCAAGGTGATACTTCACATCGCCCGATCCGCCGACATCATCGGGGTTGGCGCTGCCGCCCGAAAATTCGTGGAAGATCACGCGGTAAGGTTTCGCCATCACGTTGGCGAGCACGTTCAACCGGCCGCGGTGGGCCATGCCGTAGATGATCTCGCGCACGCCGGATGAACCGCCATGCTTGATCACGGCTTCCAGCGCCGGAATCATGGACTCGCCGCCATCCAGACCGAACCGCTTGGTGCCGACATATTTCTTGGCGAGGAATTCTTCGTATTGCTCCCCGCGCAGCACGGCGGCGAGGATCGCCTTCTTGCCTTCGGGGGTGAACTGGATCGTGTCGCCGGGGCTTTCGAACTTTTCCTGCAGGAAGCGGCGTTCATCGGTGTCGGCGATGTGCATGTATTCGAGGCCGACCTTGCCGCAATAGACTTCGCACAGCCGGTCGTGGAGCTTGCCCACGGTGGTCCATTCCATGCCGAGCACGCCGCCGACATAGACCTCTTCGTTCTCCTTGCCGGCGAGCCCATGCCACGCCAGCGTCAGGTCTTCCGGCCCTTCGCGCCCTGCAAGGCCCAGCGGATCGAGATCTGCCGCCATGTGCCCGCGCACACGGTACAGCCGCACCAGCGTCATTGCCGCAATCGAAAGCGAGGCAGCTTTCTCCACCGCCTTGGGATCGAGCGCCTTGCCGGCATCCTTCGCCGCCGCCTTGACCGCGAGCTTCATCTCGGTCGGGTCCATCGCCGCGACCAGATCGGATGCGCTATCGCTGAGCGCGTCGAGCCAGCCGCGCTTTTCCCACGAAGGGCCGGGCTGCGGGCCTTCCTGATCGGCGAAGGCGGGGATGAAGTTCTGCGGTTCGTTGCCCATCATGGGACTCCCGGGGAGGAGGAAGGATGGCCCCCCGCGTCACGCGAGGGGCCGGTATTCTAAACGGCGGTTATGCCATTTCTTTCAGCATCGCGGCGAGGGTTTCCCCCAGCAGCGAGGGCGAGGGGCTGACGCGGATGCCCGCATCTTCCATCGCCGCGATCTTGTCTTCCGCGCCGCCCTGACCGCCGCTGACGATGGCGCCAGCGTGGCCCATGCGGCGGCCCGGAGGGGCGGTGAGGCCGGCGATGAAACCGACCATCGGCTTGGCGCGGCCCTTGGCGCGTTCGGCCTTGATGAAGGCGGCGGCTTCTTCTTCGGCCGATCCGCCGATTTCGCCGATCATGATGATGCTTTCCGTTTCCGGATCATCCAGGAACAGGTCGAGCATGTCGATGAAGTTGGTGCCGTTGACCGGATCGCCGCCGATGCCGACAGCCGTGGTCTGGCCGAGGCCCGCCATGGTGGTCTGGTGCACGGCTTCATAGGTGAGCGTGCCCGAGCGCGAGACGATGCCGACAGAGCCCTTCTTGAAAATGTTGGCTGGCATGATGCCGATCTTGCATTCGTTGGGGGTCAGCACGCCGGGGCAGTTGGGGCCGATCAGGCGCGACTTGGAGCCCTGCAGCGCGCGCTTGGCGCGGACCATGTCGAGCACCGGGATGCCCTCGGTGATGCAGATGATCAGCTCGATCTCGGCATCGATCGCTTCGCAGATCGCGTCAGCGGCGAACGGCGGCGGAACGTAGATGCACGAGGCGGTCGCGCCGGTCGCGGCCTTGGCTTCGCGCACGGTATTGAACTGCGGCAGGCCGATATGGGTGGTGCCGCCCTTGCCGGGGGTCACACCGCCGACCATCTGCGTCCCGTAATCGAGCGCTGCCTGGGTGTGGAAGGTGCCGGTGTTGCCGGTCATCCCTTGGGTGATGACCTTGGTGTCTTTGTTTACGAGGATGGACATTAAGTTAGTCTCCAGGTTCCGAGACGGTCTTTGACGACCGAAAGAATGAAATCACGGCTGCGCAAACGAAAGCGAGCCAAGCTGCAACAAGAGGCCCAAACACAAAAAAAAGCATCAAGATGCCAAAGTTACTTTCGTGCAGGGGCGGACCAGCTGTCGAAACTTCGAGCCAGACTGCCAAACCAAAAAACGGCAGACTGAGCAGCCCCGCCGCAATCCACTTCCGACGGAAGCCCATCCAGCCGAAACCAGCCATCAGGGCCGCCGTGAGGAGAGGGAGGGCTAACGTAATCACGCCAGCGAGCTGTCCAGCGCCTTGCACGCCTCGAGCAGTTCCTTGACCGCATCGACACTGACGCCGAGGTTCTTCTTTTCCTCGTCGGTCAGGCTGATCTCGATCACTTCTTCCGCGCCGCCCGCGCCGATCACAACCGGCACGCCGACATAGAGGCCATCGACGCCGTACTTGCCGTCAACCTGCACCGCGCAGGGCAGGATGCGCTTCTGGTCGTAGAGGTAGGCTTCGGCCATCGAAATGGCGCTGGTGGCGGGCGCATAGAAGGCCGAGCCGGTCTTGAGCAGGCCGACAATCTCGCCGCCGCCCGAGCGGGTGCGCTGGACGATTTCGCCGAGGCGATCTTCGGAAATGCCCTTGATCTTGGCCATGTCCTTCACGGGGATGCCGTTGATGGTCGAGTAGGACAGCACCGGCACCATCGTATCGCCGTGGCCGCCGAGCACGAAGGCGTTCACGTCCTTCACCGAAACGCCGAATTCCCATGCGAGGAAGGTGGCGAAGCGCGCCGAGTCCAGCACGCCGGCCATGCCGACGACCTTGTTGGCGGGAAGGCCCGAGAACTCGCGCAGCGCCCAGACCATCGCGTCGAGCGGGTTGGTGATGCAGATCACGAAAGCATCGGGGCAGTTGGCAGCAATGCCTTCGCCCACGGCCTTCATCACCTTGAGGTTGATACCGAGCAGGTCATCGCGGCTCATGCCGGGCTTGCGCGCCACGCCTGCGGTGACGATCACTACGTCAGCGCCCGCGATGTCAGCATAGTCGTTCGACCCGGTGATCGAAGCGTCAAAGCCTTCAACCGGGCCGCACTGCGAAAGATCGAGCGCCTTGCCCTGCGGGATACCTTCGGCAACGTCGAACAAAACAACATCGCCAAGGCCCTTGAGCGCGGCGAGGTGGGCGAGCGTGCCGCCGATATTGCCTGCGCCGACGAGGGCGATCTTCTTGCGGGCCATTCTTGGACTTCCTTCCCTGATCCATCGGGACGAAAATACGGTTGCGCGCATTACGGCACGCAGCGGTGGCGCCAACCCCCGTCCCAAGCGGCATGGCACCCGTTAAGACTAATACTCTGAAGGCGCGGTAAGCCGCTGGGAATGCGATTGCAACCGTCAAAAGGTCGCATCAGGCAACTATCTTTGCAAACAGTTCGCAGTTGCATTAAGTGCTTCAGGTCAACGCATCAGGGAAACGACGTAGCGCAGGTGCCGTAAGGTCAGGCAGGGTTCGGGCGGCGGCGCGCGCGGTCGGCCAGTCGGCGGTCGAAGAGCCCGGTGATCGCCAGCCAGTGTGCTCTGGCGTTCCCGTCGCCGCGTTGTGCGGCATCCTCGGCCTCGGTCAGTGCGGCCTTGGCAGACGCAAGACCGTGGACGGCGAAATGCTTCAGCGCATCGGCCAGCAGGGGATCGAAGCTGGCCGCAGCTGCGACGGGATCGCCATTGTCGTTCACAGCCCGCGCCAGCGCAGGGGCCACCAAACCGCGCCCTGCGGCCCGCCAGCCGATACGGCGGACAGGATTGTTGGCGGCAGCAAAGCGAACGGACATAGGGGGCAGGGCTTTCCGGGTCTGATAGCGCACACGGCAAGGATCGGTGTGCGAGCCGGGGTCTAGACCCGCGCCGCTAAATCTTGGTGTGATAACAGGGTTTCGGCGCCCTTAACCCTGTTTTGCGGGCCAGCGCTATGGCTTATTCGGCTGGCGTTGCTGCCGCAGCGGTATTCGGCTGGGTCTTCCACTGGCCTGCGCGGGCATATTCCGCCTTGACCGCGCCGGTGCCGGACGCAGGCTCGCTCGGCGGGGTGCTGGCGTCGGGCGAGGCAGCTTTTGCGCTTCCGGCCTTGGCGGGCACCGGGCCGAGATCATAGGCGATTATCGGACGATCCGGCGCGGTATCGAGCGGCGCGTAGGCAGCAGAGGTGACAGACGCAGGGGCGGGGGTGGTCCGCCCGCTCACCACCGGCTCGAACCCGGCATAACTGGCCGCAAAGGCCGCAGCCTGCCCGCCCGCACCGCGATTGCGGTAAAACCGGTGCGCGCCGATCGTGCCGATATGGTCGAGCGTGCCCGCCCAATAGGGATTGACCCAAAGCGTGTGGTAATGCGTCGCCAGACCCACAGGTGCGTAGACATCGCCCGACAGCGCATCGCCCGCGATCCGCTGCGCCCGCGCCCAGGTGGAGCCCGAGGGGCGGCGGCCGAGGCTGCCGTCGCAAGTGAAGGTGAACTGGCAACCAGTGCTGCGCTGCGATCCCTGATAGACGACGCCGCACACGCTCGCCGGCCATGCGGGGTGCGCCACGCGGTTGAGCACCACTTGCGCCACGGCGCGCTGCCCGGCCTCGCTCTCGCTTGCGGCTTCGTACCACACGGCCTGCGCAAGGCATTCCTGCGCCCGCATGTGGGTGATGCCGGAGCCGGGGGTGAAGAACGGCTTGGCCGCCGCGCCGACATCGATCAATGCGCCCAGCTCGCGACCGCTTTCCGCGGCTCCGCGTGCAAGCGGATCGGCGGTGGGCAGGGCGACCAGCGCGCTGCCTGCGGGATCGGCCATGTAATAGAATGCTGACCCCGGAAAGCTCATGCCGGGCCGTTCGAACGGCAAAGCGGCAGCGGCGGCTTTACGGGTGGCCAGCGCGGCGGTGCTTTCTACCGCCGGGCCGGGCAGCGCGCCGACCCCTCCAGTGGCTGCCATCGCGGGCACGGTGATCGCAGCAAGCAGCACCGCCAAGCGCTTGCGCCAGCTTTTACGCGCAAGCCCTGGCCCTGGGGCAGGGGCGGCAGGCGCGAGACGGGTGCGGCGGGCGGTCATAGTATGGGCTCGCCCTACGCGCCTGCGCGCAGCGGGGCGAGGGCCGCGCACTCCTGCGTCCCGATTCCGGACAGGTGGGGGTGAGGGCTTAACGGCAGGCCTTGCGCTTGCGCGCCTGACCGCGCCGCCCTATCGCCGCGAGCGGATATGGCGCGGGATCACAGCAGCTTCTGGATCGGGATGACCGGCGTGATCGCCGCCCTGACGCTCGCCGCCTGCGCGCCGCAGCCAGCATCGCGGGCCGAGGACGGGCAGCCAACCATCGTCAGCCTCAACCCCTGCCTCGATGCGATACTGGTGGAGGTGGCCGGGCCGGATCAGGTGCTGGCGCTTTCGCATTACAGCCGCGATCCCGGTGGCAGTTCGATCCCGCAGGTGGTTGCCGCGCGATACGGCGTGACCGGCGGCACGGCGGAGGAGGTGATCGCGCTCCGCCCCGATCTGGTGCTCGCCTCGATCTACCTGCCGCAGCCGACCCGCAGCGCGCTCGAACGGGCAGGCCTGCGGGTGGCAACCTTCGGCAGCCCCGCGACCATCGCCGAAAGCATCGCACAGGTGCGCGAGGTCGCGGCACTGGCCGGGCAGGCGCAGGCGGGCGCAGCACTCGCCGCCAGCATCACCTCCTCCGCGCCAACCGCGTCGCCAACGATCAGCGCGCTGCTGTGGCAACCGGGCGAGATCGTGGCGGGCGAGCAGACCCTGATTGCCGAACTGCTGCGGCAGGAAGGTTTTGCCAGCCACGCCGCTGCACGCGGGTTGCGGCAGGCCGACAGGGTGACGCTCGAAAGCGTGCTCGCCGATCCGCCGCAGGTCTTGCTGGTGGCAGGCGATGCGGCGGGCCAGCGCCACCCCGTGCTGGACGAGGCGTTCCAATCCACCCACGTCGCCCCCTTCGATCCCGCGCTGCTTTATTGCGGCGGGCCGACCATTTCCAAAGCGCGCACCCGGCTGCGGTCCATCCGCGCCGAGGTGGAGCGCAAGCCGTGAACCGCGCCAGCCTGATCTTCGCGCTGCTGCTCGCCGTGCTGGTGCCGCTGTCGCTGTTGGCGGGGCGGGTGTGGATCAACCCCTTTGCCGCCGATCTTGCGCCCAATGCGCTGCTGATCCTCGCCGAACTGCGCCTGCCGCGTGCGGTGCTGGGAATCGTGATCGGCGCGGGGCTGGGCGCGGCGGGTGCGGCGATGCAGGGCTATCTCAGAAACCCGCTGGCCGATCCCGGCCTGTTCGGCATCGCGCCGATGGCGGCGCTGGGCGCGGTGGCGAGTTTCTGGCTGGGCGCATTCGTGCCGCCGGTGCTGGCCGCGTGGAGCCTGCCGCTGATGGCGCTGACCGGCGCGGGCCTTGGCATGGCGCTGCTGGCGCTGATCGCGGGGCGAACATCGTCCGATGCAGCAGGCGGAGCAGGCGGAGGGATCGCCCTGTTCACGCTGGCGGGCCTGATGCTGGCGAGCCTTGCAGGCGCGCTCACCGCGTTGGCCATTACCCTTGCGCCTAATCCCTTTGCCCTTTCGGAAATCGTCTTGTGGCTCAACGGCGCGCTGACCGACCGTTCGTGGCGCGAAGTTGCCATTGCCGCTCCGCTGACCGCCGCCGGGATTGCGGTGCTGGCGCTGGCGGCCCGCAGCCTCGATGCGCTGACACTGGGTGAGGAAGCGGCGCGCTCGCTCGGCCTCAATCCTGGGCGGCTGCTGGCGCTGCTGGTGGTGGGCGTGGGGCTGACGGTTGGTGCGGGTGTGGCGGTCGCGGGGATCATCGGCTTTGTCGGGCTGGTGGTGCCGCATCTGGTGCGCCCGCTGACTGACCGCCTGCCGTCGAGCCTCATTCTGCCGAGCGCTCTGGCAGGCGCGTGCCTTGTGCTGGCCGCTGACAGCATTGTGCGCATCATGCCGCTGGTGACGGAACTGCGGCTCGGCATAGCGCTGTCGCTGATCGGTGCGCCGTTCTTCGGCTGGCTGTTGCTGCGGATGCGGCGGGGGCAACTGTGATGCTGGCGGCAGAGAACCTTGCGCTTGTGCGCGGCGGCAAGCGGGTGGTGGAAGGCCTTTCTGCCGAACTTCGGCCCGGCACGATCACCGCCATCGTCGGCCCCAATGGCGCTGGCAAATCATCGCTGCTGCTGGGGCTGGCGGGTTTGCTGGCCCCGTCAGAGGGGAGCGTGATGCTGGAAGGCGCGGCGCTGGCAAGCCTCCACCCTCGCGGACGAGCGCAGGCCATCGGCTATCTTCCGCAAACGCCTGACATTGCATGGGATGTGGCGGTGGAAAGCCTTGTGGCGCTGGGCCGCCTGCCGTGGCGCGATCGCGGAACCGCCGCGGTTGAGGCAGCGCTGGCGGCGCTCGATCTGCAACCCTTGCGCCATCGCCCGGTCAGCCAGCTTTCCGGCGGAGAACGCGCCCGCGTTCTACTGGCGCGGGTGCTGGCGGGGCAGCCGCAATGGATTCTCGCCGATGAACCGTTGGCGGCGCTCGATCTGGCGCATCAGTTGGCCTTGCTCGCCCATCTGCGCGGCTGCGCTGCAAGCGGGCAGGGGGTGGTGATCGTGCTGCACGATCTGGCCACAGCGATGAACCATGCCGACCGGGTGCTGGTGCTGAAGGACGGGCGATTGATCGCGGACGGCCCACCGCAAACCGCGCTCGCCCCGCAAGTGATTGCGCAAGGTTGGGGCGTGGATGCGCGGTGGCTGGGCGAGGCAGGGGCGCAGGCTTTGATCGCAGGCCGCGCAGCCGGATAAGCGGCGGAGAAAAGACCAGAGGCCGAAACACGCGCCGCAAAGGCGTTTGAGTGCCCTGTTTTGGGTGTTTCGGCCCCCGGCCAGATCTTGTCGGACGAGCCAGGTTGCGACCCTGGAGGCCCCGGCTGGAGACCAGCAGACAGGCCCCTGATGTGGCCCAAGCAGCAAATTCTGGCGACTTCAGATTTTCTGTAGGGTAGGTGTTTTTACGATGAAATCCCTATTGTTCATAGACTTGCTTGGTGAGAATTTACCAGAAGGCGTTCTGCAATCAGCATTGCGGCTATGATCGCGGGTGTTTGGGTTGTCTTGATTGGCGCTCTTTCGGGCCGGATTGCCCCCGGATCATAATCGCAACCCACCCGTTGCACCGGCACAACCCGTCCCCATCTCCTACCCGCTTGCGGAAAAGCCCGCCGCGCCGCCCTTTACATCTGCGAACATTTCCGGAACAGATCAACCTTATGAGCCTTACCACCATTTCCGTGCGCGGCGCGCGCGAGCACAACCTCAAGGGTATCGACATCGATCTGCCGCGCGATGCGCTGATCGTGGTCACCGGCCTTTCGGGCAGCGGCAAGTCGAGCCTCGCGTTCGATACCATCTATGCCGAAGGGCAGCGGCGCTATGTCGAGAGCCTTTCGGCCTATGCGCGCCAGTTCCTCGAAATGATGCAGAAGCCCGATGTCGAACATATCGACGGCCTTAGCCCCGCGATCAGTATCGAGCAGAAGACGACCTCGAAGAACCCGCGCTCGACCGTGGCAACTGTCACCGAGATCTATGACTATATGCGCCTGCTGTGGGCGCGGGTCGGCACGCCCTATTCGCCTGCCACCGGCCTGCCGATTTCGGCGCAGACCGTCAGCCAGATGGTCGACCGGGTGATGGCCTTGCCCGAAGGCACGCGCCTGTTCCTGCTCGCCCCGGTGGTGCGCGGGCGCAAGGGCGAATACCGCAAGGAGCTGGCCGAATGGCAGCGCGTCGGCTTTACCCGCGTACGGATCGACGGCGAAATGTATCCGATCGAGGAAGCCCCCGCGCTCGACAAGAAGTTCAAGCACGACATCGAAGTGGTGGTTGACCGGATCGCGGTGAAAGAGGGCATCGAAACGCGGCTGGCCGACAGTTTCGAACAGGCGCTCAAGCTGGCCGAGGGGCTGGCGTTTGTCGATCTGGCCGATGGCGTGGTGCCGGGCCGCGAGGATGAGGCGCAAGCCGGAAAGGCGATGAAAGGCGCAGGCCTGCCGTCCAACCGCATCGTTTTTTCCGAGAAGTTCGCCTGCCCCGTCAGCGGCTTCACCATCGAGGAAATCGAACCGCGCCTGTTCTCCTTCAACGCCCCGCAAGGCGCCTGCCCGGCCTGTGACGGGATCGGCGAGAAGCAGCTGTTCGATCCGCAGCTGGTCGTCCCCAACGAGGCGCTGACATTGAAACAGGGCGCGGTCGTACCCTGGGCCAAGTCCAACCCGCCGTCGCCCTATTACATGCAGGTGCTCGCCAGCCTCGCCAAGGCTTACGGGTTCGATCTGACCACCCCGTGGAAAGATCTGGAGCCCGACCAGAAGCTCATCATCCTCCACGGCACGGGCGGGATGCCGGTGCCGCTTACCTTCAAGGATGGCCGCCGCGAATACACCGTGAACAAGGCCTTCGAAGGCGTGATCGGCAACCTCAACCGCCGCCTGATGCAGACCGAAAGCGCCTGGATGCAGGAGGAGCTGTCCAAGTACCAGACCGCGCAGCCTTGCGAGAGCTGCGGCGGCA
The DNA here is from genome assembly GCF_001296025.1 of Porphyrobacter sp. AAP60. Taxonomy (GTDB): domain Bacteria; phylum Pseudomonadota; class Alphaproteobacteria; order Sphingomonadales; family Sphingomonadaceae; genus Erythrobacter. Next base: position 76,907 of record NZ_LJHV01000004.1, read on the forward strand.
AACGCCTCAACGAAAAGGCGCTGAGCGTCCGCATCGCCGATACCGATATCGCCACCCCTGTCGCCATGAGCGTATCGGACGCAAAGGCGTGGTTCCTCGCACTCGACGCGCAGCTGACGTCGCAGCAATCGCAAATCGCCAAGGCCATCCTGAAGGAAATCAACGAACGCCTCGGCTTCCTCGACAACGTGGGCCTCGACTACCTCAACCTTGATCGCACCTCCGGCACCCTATCGGGCGGCGAAAGCCAGCGCATCCGCCTCGCCTCGCAGATCGGCTCCGGCCTGTCCGGCGTGCTCTACGTGCTCGACGAGCCCAGCATCGGCCTCCACCAGCGCGACAATGATCGCCTGCTCGAAACCCTCAAACGCCTGCGCGATCTCGGCAACACCGTGATCGTGGTCGAGCATGACGAGGACGCGATCCGCACCGCCGATTACATCGTCGATCTCGGCCCCGGCGCGGGCGTGCACGGGGGGGAGATCGTCGCCCAAGGCAGCCTCAAACAGATACTCAAGGCCAAGGGATCGCTCACCGCCGATTACCTCACCGGCAGGCGGAAGATCGAAGTCCCCGCCACCCGCCGCAAGGGCAACGGCCACAAGATCGTGGTCAAGAACGCCCGCGCCAACAATCTGAAGGGCGTGACGACGAAAATCCCGCTCGGCACCTTCTGCTGCATCACCGGTGTATCGGGATCGGGCAAATCATCGCTCACCATCGACACCTTGCAGGCCGGCGCGGCGCGGGCGCTCAATGGCGCGCGCGTGATCGCGGGCGCACACGATTCCATCACCGGCCTTGAGTATTGCGACAAGGTGATCGAGATCGACCAGTCCCCCATCGGCCGCACCCCGCGCTCCAACCCCGCCACCTACACCGGCGCCTTCACCCAGATCCGCGACTGGTTCGCCGGCCTGCCCGAAAGCCTCGCCCGCGGGTACAAGCCGGGGCGCTTCAGCTTCAACGTCAAGGGCGGCCGCTGCGAGAAGTGCCAGGGCGACGGGTTGATCAAGATCGAAATGCACTTCCTCCCCGATGTCTACGTCACCTGTGAGGAATGCCACGGCAAACGCTACAACCGTGAAACGCTGGAGGTGAAGTTCAAGGGCCACTCGATCGCCGACGTGCTCGACATGACGATCGAGGATGCCGAGGAGTTCTTCAAGGCCGTCCCCCCGATCCGCGAGAAGATGCGGATGCTGAACGAGGTGGGGCTGGGCTACGTGAAGGTCGGCCAGCAGGCGACGACCTTGAGCGGCGGCGAGGCGCAGCGGGTGAAGCTGGCCAAGGAACTCGCCCGCCGCAGCACTGGCCAGACGCTCTACATCCTCGACGAGCCGACCACCGGCCTGCATTTCGAGGATGTGCGCAAGCTGCTCGAAGTGCTGCACCGGCTGGTGGACGGCGGCAATTCGGTCGTCGTGATCGAACACAACCTCGACGTGATCAAGACCGCCGACTGGATCATCGATCTCGGGCCGGAGGGCGGTGTGCGTGGGGGTGAGGTGGTTGCTGTTGGTACGCCGGAACAGGTCGCGCAGGTGGAGCGAAGTTTTACCGGGGGGTATTTGCGGGGGATGTTGGGTTAGGCTACTAATGCTGCATCTGGGCTGAGCTAGCTAGCTTGATGGGAGAGACTTGGTGACGATCACCTTCTTCAACTTTGAGAAGGGAGAGCTTGCGACCCAAGCGATGCCCAATTCTGTGCAACTCATCTACAATGATTGGGATGATTGGTTTACATATGAGACCAAATTCGGCGTTCGTTACACCGATCAGTCTAGCCGCACTTTTCACCTCGGATGGGTAAAGATCGGCCATGCGGGCCAATCAAAAGAAGAGCGCCGGACCGAGATTCCTAAGACTTTCTCCCAGTTACCAGAGGGGTTTTTCTCTGTCGGACTTTCTGGAGACTATTATTCTGATATAGTGAATCTGGGTATCGCGGAAATATATTTTCCGGCCATGCACGATATGGCGTACGACCTCACAATATACGAAAATTATAAGGACGAAGATGTAGCGAAAATTTCGCTTTTTCGGTCAATGGATACCAGCCGATTGAAAACTAGATACAATCGACTGGCTCACGGAGATGTTGAACTTACGCCATACAATTTCAAATACACATTTCCACCTCGAGATGAACGTCAAGTTGGCAGAACTTGTGTTTTAGATTTTTCGGTGAAACCTGGATCACTTCCGCCAACTAATGTGCACGTATTAATTGGTAGAAATGGAGTCGGTAAGACAACCACTCTTAATAATATGATCGAAGCGATTATGGCGCCTGCGTCAAATTCAGGGCAGTTTGAAATTGACTCGATTTCTGGTGGTGAAGAGTTTGCCAATCTCGCGGCGGTAACCTTTAGTGCGTTCGATTCTTTCGACCATAAAATTGACGATGCGGACTTTCATCACATCGGTTTAAGAGGTTGGAAAGATGACGATGGCGAAAAGATCCCCTACCTGAAGCATACTAGCGAGCTTGTCTTGGATTTTGTATCCGCAGCATCAAGTTGTTTGTCGGGCGTAAAGCGCGAACGCTGGGCGAGGGCGCTGGCAACGCTGTCATCAGATCCCTTGTTTGCGGAATCAGGGGTTTCCGATCTAGCAGACACTAGTTTGCACTTTGATGATTGGGATGCGGAGGCCAAGGACATCTTTGGGGGTTTAAGCTCAGGCCACGCGATTGTGTTATTGACAATAACCAGGCTTGTTCAAGTAGTAGAAGAGCAAACGTTTGTCCTCCTTGATGAGCCTGAGGGTCATTTGCACCCCCCTCTTCTTTCTGCTTTTATACGCGCACTTTCGGAATTGTTGATCAGCCAAAATGGGGTTGCTCTAGTTGCAACACATTCACCGGTTGTGCTGCAAGAAGTTCCCTCAAACTGCGTGTGGATAATCAATCGATCTGGAAGAACTATCGCGGCCTCTCGTCCGCCCCTTGAAACCTTTGGTGAGGATGTGGGGCGACTAACACATGCTGTTTTTGGTTTGGAAATAACTGAGACCGGCTTTCACAAGATCATCCGGCAAAAGATGGTCGATGAGGGCTGGAGTTTAGACCAATTGCTCGGGGAGTTTGAAGATCAGATTGGCGCTGAGGGAATGGCAGTTGCTCGCAGTCTTCAGGCGTTGAAGTGATGCTGAACTTAGCTTCTCCAACTATCTCTGCGGAAGAGATGTATGATGCCGCTTCAGAGCGCTTTTTGGATCAAAATTTGCGGGAGAGACTAAGAGAGGCTCGACCAGTTTACTTGGAAAGCTCGGCGGACTATTCGAAAAAGGGTGCGACTTACTCACTCCATGAGATCGCAGATGGCAATCCTGCCGAAATTAAAATTCCCACACTAGATTTAATAACTCTGTATGATCAAGGGTTACTGAGGAGGCGTTCAAAGGCTAGGTTGCTTTACGAAGAAATTAGATTGTCGACTCCTCATAATATTTGTCCATATTGCAATCACCGCAATGTTGGGCAGTTGGATCATTTTTTAGCCAAGAGCAAGTTTCCGATATTATCGGTATGTCCTCAGAACTTGGTGCCTTCCTGCGCTGACTGCAACAAAATTAAGAGGGATCGTACGTATCAATCTTTCACTGAGGCCCCTCTTCATCCCTACTTCGACTATTTTGAAGGAATAGATTGGCTAGTTTGTAAACTTGAAAAAACTGACGGATACTGGATTGCAAAATTTGACATAGATTCTGCATCTCTCCATGCCAATAACGTACTGAAATTAGTCAATCATTTTACCGAGTTTGGCCTTTGGGAGCTTTATTCAATTCAGGCATCTGCCGAACTTGCTCGCCAGTCTGGGCTGGTGGAGGAGTTTCGGAAGTCTGGAGGGGCGGCGGCGGTTCGGGATTATTTGGAAAAATCTGTTAGGAGCTTCAGGGCCTTCAGCAACAACCATTGGCGCACCGCTTTGGCTCGGGGATGCTTGGATAACGCCGAATTTATTGAAGAATAGGACGCCGTGTGGCCACCTTTCCTACACCCCCCACCCCCCGCTAGCCTCCACCCGCGCGCGCGTTGGTGTGCTGCGCCTCCGTCGTCCGGCCACGCGAGCGCGGTTTTGTGGCTCTGGCGCTGCGCAGCGTGAGGGAGGGGCGATCCGGGCGCGGGGCGGGAGGTGAGGCTATGGCGAATATCCCCCCGCAGCCCGATGCGCTCCGCCACCTGTGCGGGCGGGGGAACGTGACCCCCCTCCCGCCTGCGGGAGGGGCTGGGGGTGGGCCTGTCACAAGGCTCGCTGCGCTCGCTCCCACCCCTAACCCCTCCCGCAAGCGGGAGGGGGACTACCTGTGCCTCGGTATCCCATCATCAGGCGCTTGGCCGGGGCGGGGCGGGGGGCTATTCTGCGCTACGGTCAGCGGGGGACAGGGCAATGCAGGGGCGGCAACGGGGTGCGGGTTTCGGGGCGGGGCTCATGCTGGCGCCGCTGATGGCCGCAATGCTGGCGGGATGCGGGCCGCAATCGCCGGAGGATATCCGCGCCGCCGCGATCGCCAAGTGCGAGATCCGCTTTGCCCGGGCCGTCTCCGATCCGGCCAAGGGCACCGCATGGTGCACCTGCACCACCGACAGGCTCGCCGAAAACGGCCTCGCGCTGACAGACATGCTGGGCAGCGAGCGCGCCAAAGTGGAAGGTATCACGCAATCCTGCGCCCGCAGCGCCGGGATCAGCCTGCCGACGCCTTGAGGGGGAAGTGAATCGGGCCGCAGCCCCGCAAGCGCGCTCGCCGCGCGGATGGGATGCGAAACGCAAAAGAGCGTGAAACATTCGAAATGTCTGTAAAACAAGGGTTTGGGTGTGAAACATCGGATTTCAGGCCGGTTTAGACCCCCGCTAGACCCGTTTAGACCCCCTCCAGACCCCCGCTAGCCCGCGGCAGCCTTGTCCGGTCGATCAGTCTGCGATCAGCGCCAGTTCCACCGTGGCATGGCCGCGGGCGATCAGGCCAAGTTCCTCGGCAGCGGCGCGGCTGACGTCGATTGCGCGGCCTTTGGTGAACGGCCCGCGATCATTGATCCGCACCACCACGCTCTTGCCATTGGCCGGATTGCTCACGCGAACCAGGCTGCCAAACGGCAAGGTGCGGTGCGCCGCAGTCATCCCGGTATTGTCGAACGTCTCGCCGCTGGCGGTCCGGCGACCGTGGAACTTTGCGGCGTAATAAGAAGCACTTCCGCTGCCGATCGCGGTCTCCTGCGGGGCGGAAGGAGTCTCGACTGCAGGCTCGAACACCGGGGCAGTGACCTCGGCAGAAGGTTGCAGCGGAACCAGCTCGATCGCGGCAGCGCTAACGGCAGGATCGGCACGCGATGCCCCCGCATCCGGCGCAGCAGCCGTCGAAGCGCCGAGCGGCGCCAGCCCGAGCAGCCCGGCGACCACGGCCACCTGAAGCCCGATGGGCCCGAAGCCCGCTATGCGCATTCCCTTGATCACGACGCGCCGGATAATTCGGGGTGCCCACCAAAAGCAAACTGGGTTGATATTTCATCGCCCCGAGCCGTCATTCATGGAACGAGTCGCCTTGCAAATACGACGAACCGTTGTGGAACAAAGCAACGAGAATGTGGTTCTTGGCGGTTTGGGCGTTCAGCGACTCGGTCATGTCCGGCCAGCCCAGAGGCAAATCGCCGTGGTTGCCGGATGCCCCCCCTTGTCGCAAAGCATACGCGGCCCAAAGCAAATGGGGCCGGCATTGCTGCCGACCCCACTCTCACCGGCGTGTGGATGTGCTGCTTCTGGCGCGATCTCCGGCGAACCTTCGACCTTTGCTTTCGACAGCGCATACTTGGCGCCCGATGTCTAATCCCTGCCTGCCCGGTCTTGCGACTGGCATCATCAGGATTTCGTCACCGGCGCTCGCGCCGGCATCCGGCTTTCGCTCCTGCCCTGCTGCGGTCTGCATGTGCCCGGAGGCTGTGCTGTCCGCTGCCATGCGCAGTTGCCTGGCCGAGACCTTGCCGTGTTGCCGGTCACAAAAACTGCGGACTGGGGGCTTTCGCCGTTTCCGCTGCACTTCTGTCCGGCCCGGTTCAGGGCCTGTCCGGTGATAACGCGTCGTGCTGTTCTCAAACGAGCCTGCTTGCATTGAGCCGAAGCCCCGTGCATGCCGTCTCTCGATCAGCGCGTGGACGATTTCACCGCCATCCTTGGGATTAGAACCATTAGAACTTCAAGGCCTTGCGGCTTTCCGTTCCGGTTGATTTGTGTCCCGAAGACAAGTTGAAGGTGCGCCTGAATCGGCGATCTGACAACATCCTGAAGGCCGAGTTTTCCACTCCGGGCGATTTCGCCTGTGGACGCGAGTGGATAAGTCAACAATCCATCGCAAACCGCAATGCAGGCCCATAGGGCAGCCGGGAAAACGCCATTTTGCGGGCAGATCATGCCCCGCAAGCCGCCGCGTACAGCGATGCGACTCGTCTTTCGGGCGATCAGGCGTCCCGATTGCGGCGTGACAGCAGGCGCAGACGCAGGCCGTTCAGCTTGATGAAGCCTTCGGCGTCCTTCTGGTCATAGGCACCCGCATCGTCCTCGAAGGTCACGTGGGCTTCGGAATAGAGCGAGTGGGGCGATTGGCGGCCCACCACACTGGCCAGTCCCTTGTAGAGCTTCAGCCGCACGGTCCCGGTCACCTTGTCCTGCGAGTGATCGATCGCGGCTTGCAGCATCTCGCGTTCGGGGCTGAACCAGAAGCCGTTGTAGATCAGCTCCGCATAGCGCGGCATCAGCTCGTCCTTGAGGTGCGCTGCGCCGCGATCCAGCGTGATCTGTTCGATCCCGCGATGCGCGCGGGCGTAGATCTCGCCGCCCGGGGTCTCGTACATCCCGCGGCTCTTCATGCCGACAAAGCGGTTCTCGACCAGATCGAGCCGGCCGATGCCATGCTTGCGGCCCAACTCGTTGAGCGCGGTCAGCAGAGTGGCCGGCGACATGGCCTCGCCATTCAGCGCCACCCCGTCACCTTTCTCGAAATCCACAGTGATGTATTCCGGCACATCGGGCGCGTCCTCCGGATTGACCGTGCGCGAATAGACGTAATCGGGGGTTTCCTCCCACGGATCTTCCAGCACCTTGCCCTCGGACGAGGTGTGCAGCAGGTTCGCGTCGGTCGAAAACGGGCTGTCGCCGCGCTTGTCCTTGGGCACGGAAATCTGGTGCGCTTCGGCCCAGGCGATCAGCGCGGTGCGGCTGGTCAGGTCCCATTCGCGCCACGGGGCGATCACCTTGATGTCCGGGTCGAGCGCATAGGCCGAAAGCTCGAAGCGCACCTGATCATTGCCCTTGCCGGTCGCACCGTGGGCGATGAAATCAGCGCCGGTTTCATGCGCGATTTCCACCAGACGCTTGGAAATCAGCGGGCGGGCGATGCTGGTGCCGAGCAGATAGTCGCCTTCATAACGGGCATTGGCACGCATCATCGGGAACACGAAATCGCGCACAAATTCTTCGCGCAGGTCTTCGATGAAGATGTGTTCGTCAGGAATGCCCATCGCCTTGGCCTTCGCGCGCGCGGGTTCGATTTCCTCGCCCTGGCCGAGATCGGCGGTGAATGTCACGACCTCAAGCCCGCGTTCCACGGTCAGCCACTTGGCGATGACGCTGGTATCGAGACCGCCCGAATAGGCGAGGACGACGCGCTTGATATCGGACACGGGGAAATTCCTTGCTGCAAGAGTGCGGGGCGCGTTAGCAGGCGGCTGGGCAGGCATCAATGATTTCGTCAGAAGTTCCGGATAAGTCACTGCCAACACTGTGAGAATCGTGATTTACGGGGGCCGGATGTTGCAGATGTGGAGCAAAGCGCGCGGGTTGGCGGAGCAAACTCCGCCCGAACGCAACCGATGGGTCGATTTTCTGCGCGCGGTTTCGATCATGGCGGTGGTGGTCGGCCATTGGCTGATGGCCGGGCTGTATGTGAACGCGGCAGGCGAATTGCAGCGCGGCGATCTGCTGCTGGTGTCCGATTGGGCCCATTGGCTGACCTGGGGTTTTCAGGTGATGCCGGTGTTCTTTCTGGTCGGCGGCTATTCCAATTCGGTGAGCTGGCAACTGACCATCGGCAAGGCCGCGCCCGGCCAGTCCGGCGTTTATCGTGACTGGCTGGCAAACAGGGTGCAGCGGTTGATCACGCCGACGTTTCCGGTGCTGCTGCTGTGGGCGGCCTTGGCGGTGGTGCTGACGCAGGCGGGATTGCCGCGTGAACAGATCCGCATGGCGACCGAGGCGGCGCTGATCCCGGTGTGGTTCCTCGCGGTCTATCTGCTGGTCACCGCCTTTACCCCGCTGGCTTACCGTGCGTGGAAACGGTTCGGGTGGCTGAGTGTTGCCGTGTTTGTTCCGGCTGCCATGCTGACCGATTGGCTGACCTTTACGGCGGGTGTGCCTTTCGTCAATTTCACCAACTTCCTGTGGGTGTTTCTGGGCGTGCACCAACTGGGTTTTGCCTGGCGCGACGGGCGGTTCGATAACCGCCTGTTCGCGCTGGCGTGGTTTGCGGTGGGCCTCGCCGTGCTGATCCGCATCACGGTTTACGGCTTCTACCCCGTCTCGATGGTGTCGGCGCCCGATGGCTTTTCCAATTCGCTGCCGCCCACGCTGGCGTTGTTCGCGCTGGGAATGGTGCAATCGGGGCTTGTGCTGGCGCTGGAGCCGCTGGGGCGCAGGATGCTCGATAATGTCCGCATCTGGACAGCAACGGTGCTGATGAACGGGATGATCATGACGATCTATCTGTGGCACCTCACCGCGTTCGTGCTGGTGATGACAGTGACATGGCTGGCGTTTGGCGGGGCGGGGCTGGACGCGGTGCCCGGCACTGGCGCATGGTGGGTTTCGCGGCCGCTATGGATCGGCATCTACGTGCTCGCGCTGCTACCGATGATCGCGATCTTTGCGCGGCACGAACGCAGCTTCGGGCCGATCCGCGGCGGGCGCACTGTGCCGCGTTTGCGTGCCGTTCTGGGCGTGCTGGCGATCTGCGCGGGGCTGGGGGCGACAGCAGGGCTGACGATCGCCAGCCCCGACTCTGTCTCGGGCATCCGCTGGTGGGTGGTGGCGCTGCCGCTGGTGGGGGCGGCGCTGATGGGTTTCGGGCCGGTTTACCGCCCCCGCAACCGCCCCGGCGCCCGCGAGGTGGCCTAGTCCCCGCTGAGCAGATAATCCCGCGTGATCGGCAGCGCATGGCGGCTGCGGACGTACTGGATCTGGTAATTGCACATGCCGCCATGCTCGAACACCGTGGCCGCGCCCGCCAAATAGAACGTCCACATCCGGAAGAAGCGTTCATCGTACAGCGCGACAATGGCGTCTCGGTTGGCGACGCAGTTGGCATACCATTCGCGGATCGTGCGGGCGTAATGCAGCCGCAGCGTTTCCACATCTGCGGCGATCAGGCGGAACTTCTCGCTGGCGGCGAGCGTCTCTGACAATGCAGGAATATAGCCGCCGGGGAAGATGTATTTGCGGGTGAAGGCATCGGTGGTGCCCGGCCCGCCCATTCGCCCGATAGTGTGCAGCAGCATCACGCCATCATCGGCCAGCATCCGGGCGCTGGCTTCGAAAAATGTCTCGAACTGCGCGCGCCCGACGTGTTCGAACATGCCGACTGACACGATCCGGTCGAACCGGCGGCTGGATTGGGCGGTGTCGCGGTAATCTTCCAGAAGGATCGTGACCTTGTCCGCTACGCCTGCTGCGCGCACACGGTCGCGGGCAAAGGCGGCCTGCTCTTCGGACAGGGTGATTCCGGTCACGTGGACATCGTGATGCCTTGCCAGATGGATCGCCATCCCGCCCCAGCCGCAACCGATGTCGAGCACCTGTTGCCCCGGCGACAGCGCCAGCTTTGTGGCGATATGCGCCAGCTTGGCCCCCTGCGCCTCGGCCAGAGTGGCGACGCCTGCGCCCCAATAGGCGCAGGAATACTGCCAATGATCTTCATCCAGCATTAGCGCGTAAAGCGCGTTGCCGATGTCATAGTGGTGCGCGACGTTCTGTTTTGATCCGACGCGGTTGTTGATCTGTTCGGCGGCGAAGCTGGCACGGTTGATCAGGCGTTTGAAAGTGCTGGCGCGGGCGAAGTCGCCGCCCTTGTCCCACGGGCTGTTGCTGCGCAGCAGACTGACGAGGCCCATCACATCGCCTTCCTCGATCAGCAAACGGCCATCGACGAAGGCTTCCGCTGCGCCCAATCGCGGATCAAGCACGATATCGCGGGGCACCCGGTCATCGGTGAAGCGCAGGACGATTTCGGGAAAACCGGGGGCTGGTGTGCCAAAGGTGGCGGCGCTGCCATCGGCGAAGACCACGCCAAGTTGCCCCTGTTTGACCGCGCGGGACAGCCAGTGATTGAAAAGGTTTTTGCTCATGGGTCTCCTTTCGCTCGGGCTGCAGGATGTGTTACTCCGGCTGACAACATACTCAAGCCAGCGAAATGGGGGAGCCGCATGGCAGAAGCCAAGACGCAGATGACCGATGCCTCGGTCGCCGCTTACCTAGGCGCTATCGAACCGCCCGCCAAGCGCGCCGAGGCAGAGGTGATCGACGCGCTGTTTCGCAAGGTGACCGGGCATGCGCCGCGGATGTGGGGGGCAAGCCTGATCGGCTACGGCGAATATCGCACAACCTATGCCAGCGGGCGCGATGTCCACTGGATGCGCGCAGGCTTCAGCCCGCGCAAGGCCAAGCATTCGCTGTATCTGATGGGCGGGTATTGCGACGATCTGGCAGCTGCTGGCCATGCCGAGGCCATGGCGCGGCTGGGCAAACACTCGGTCGGCAAAAGCTGCCTTTACATCAACAAGCTGGCCGATGTTGATCTGGCGGTGCTGGAGGAAATTATCGCTGCAGATTGGGAAGCGATGCTGCGGATATATCCCGAAAGCTAGATCCCCGCATACCACTGATAACCGGCGAGATCCTCCCAGAAGCCGCCCTTGCCGCTGCCGATATCGTCTAAGCTGGCAACCGCTTCGATCGCGGTGAGATATTTGGCGTGTTTGTAGCCAAGCTGGCGTTCGATCCGCATCCGCAGCGGCGCGCCGTTCTTTTCCGGGATCGGCTCCCCGTTCAGGGCATGGGCGATGATGGTCTGCGGGTGGAAGGCTTCCACCATGTCGATGCTCTCGTAATAGTCACGGCCATAAAGCCGGTCGGCACAGCGAAAGACGATGAAGTTTGCCGTCTCGCGCACTTTGGCGGCGTCCAGCAGGCCGGAAAGCTGCGGCCCTGTCCATTCGCCGATTGCGCTCCATCCTTCCACGCAGTCGTGGCGGGTGATCTGGCTGCGCTGGGGCAGTGCGCGCAGGTCGGCAAGGGTGAAGGCCAGCGGACGTTCGACCAATCCGCCAACGCGCAGAACCCAATCGGGAAAGCCCCTGGCAAGCTGGTCGCGGTATTCCGGGGTGTCCACCGTCAGCGAACCATTGCCCTTGAAGCTGGGTGAGCGGTCTTCGGGCGCATATTCCGGGGCCAACCCCTGCCGCCCGGCCAGCGTGCGGTGCGCGGCGCGGTGCCAACCTTCGGCAGCATCAACCAGCGCCTTGGTCGTCTCGCTGTCATTGATTTTCGCGCAGGCCCCCACGCCAAGCGCGGCGATCCCGGCGAGCAGCGAGCGGCGGGGAATATCGTTCATGCTGTATCCCCTTGCTTGCGCCCGCCTGTCACCATCTCGACAATCCGCCGCCAGTCGATCAAGGCCAGCACGACGTGGATCACGACGAACCCGAAAATGGCCCAGGAGGCGATGAAGTGCAGCGAGCGCGCACTTTGTCTGCCGCCCAGAAGATCGACCACCCACGGCGCGGCGGGTTCGAAACCGGGGCTGATCGCAAGGCCGGTGATCACCATCATCGGCAACAGCACGCCGAACACCATGCCATAGAGTATCCGCTGCACCGGGTTGTACCCCTGCGCGCCGCCAGCACCGCCCGAATGGGCCTTCACCGAAGCCAGCACTGCGCCCGGCGTCCAGTCGCGCTGGGTGGTGGTGAGGTCGCGGCGGAAATGGCCGTTCGCCAGCATCGCGATCCAGATCAACAGCAGGCCCACTGCGAAGGGCCATGCGGCAATGATGTGCCAATCACGCGCCACGGCCAAGTTGTAATGCTGCGGGATCGTGGCCCAACCGGGGAACCGTATCACCTTCAACCATGCATCAGCCGGATCGAAGCCGTAATTGCCCCAATAGAGGTAGCGGTGCGCGTTGGAGATGTTCAGCCCGCTCATGAACAACACGATGATCGCGGCCGCGTTGACCCAGTGCCACAGGCGCGTCGAGAGTGCGTGGCGGATCATGCCGCCCCCGCCGCTGCCGCTTCGCGCGCCAGCCAGATCACATCGCGCGGCTGATCCAGCAGGTGCTGGCCGCTGTCGATGAACAGGGTTTCGCCGCTGCGCAGCGCCGCGCTGGCAAGAAACAGCGCCGCATCGGCGATCTCGCTCGCCCCTGTTTTGCGGCCCAGCAGGTTCATGCGGTGGGAAATATCGGTTTCCTCTTCGCGCTGGTCATGGCTGGCAAGGATCGCGCCGGGAGCAAGGCCATAGACCCGCGCACCGGCACAGGCATCGGCCTTGGCCATCATTCCGATAGTGGCGGCCAGCGCGTGCTTTGACATGGTGTAGCTGAAGAAATCGGGGTTGGTGTTGGCGGTCTTCATGTCGGTGACATTGATCACGCTGCGCACGCCCGTGCTTTGCGCGTGTGCGAGAAAGGCCTGCGCAAGGCGGGCAGGGGCAAGGGCATTGATCTGCATCGCCTGCCGGTTCGTTGCCGGGTTCAGCGCGGTTACACCGTCATAATCGAAGACCGAGGCCGAATTGACGAGACAGCGCCAATCGCCAAGCCTGTCTGCCAGTGCCGTTATTGCGGCCACCGCCGCATCATCGTCGGCGAGATCGAACGCAATCGCTTCGGCAGAAGGCAAGGCAGCCGCCAGCGTTTCTGCCTGCGTTGCCGAGCTGCGGTAATGGATGACCACATGCCAGCCTGCCGCAGCAAAGCGGCGCGTGATCGCAGCGCCAATACGGGTCGCCCCGCCTGTGACCAGCACGGCGGGGCGATTCATGGATGCAGTGGTGTGATTGCGGGCATGAATGCACCGCTATCAGGACGGGCCGCAGGCTTCAATCGGGGAGGGAGGTTGCGGCCCGCCCGTCCCGTCATTCCATCAGCGACAGCGCAGTTCTCCGCGATCAATCTCGCGGCCCAGCAGACCGCCGCCGATTGCGCCAAGCAAGGTTCCGGCTGACCGGTCACCGCGGGTATCAATGGTGCGGCCAAGCAATGCGCCAACACCCGCGCCGATCACCAGACCAGTCGTGCCATTATCGCGGCGGCAATAATAACGGTCACCGTCGCGCCAGATCCGATCATTGCGCGACAGGCGGCGCGGATCGGCATAGCGACCACGGCTGTCGTAAAGGCGCTGCTGATCCTTGGCGCGCTTGCCCCATGCCTTGGCATGTGGCGGCGGATCGGCCTGCGCCGGGGCAGCCATCGGCAAGGTCATGGCACCCGCAGCGATGATGAGTGCAATCTTCTTCATGGCAGTTCCTTTCGGCCTGTCTTCAATCGGAAGGCATAAAGGTGTCCGGGGGCGCAACTGTTCCACTATTGGCGGAACACGTCGCGCCCCCGGCACGGATCAGCGGCAGCGTGCACCGCCCCGGTCAATTTCGCGACCAAGCAGGCCGCCACCGATTGCGCCGAGCAGGGTGCCGGCACTGCGGTCACCGCGGGTATCCACTGCACGACCGGCCAGTGCGCCGCCGATTGCGCCGATCACAAGGCCGGTGGTGCCGTCATTGCGCTTGCAGCGATAGCGTCCGTCATTGCCGCGCCACACGCGGTCATTGCGACCAAGGCGGCGTTCGTCGCGCCAGCGGCGGTCGTCGCGATAGCGGCGATCGCGGCGGTCATCGCGCCAGCGACGGTCACGGTCATAGCCTGCGACGTCGATCACCGGCGCCGAAGTGTGATTGAAGCCGGCAAATGCTGTGGCGCCGATGGGCGCAGTGTTTGCGGGCAGTTCGGCAGCCTGGGCCGGGACCGCCAGAGCAGCCAGCGAACCGGTGGCGGCGATGAGAGCAAAAAGTTTCATGGTCGTATCCCTTTCTTCAGGGCTCCCCGATGGAGCACGACCCTTTTCGTTCAGGTTACCGGAACGCTGGATGAACGGCGCGATCAGGAAACAGCAGGGTTGGATGAACCGGCCTTGGCGCGCGATAGGCTGTTCTTAACCCTGTTTCAGGGCCGCTTTTTCTCGTAATTTGGGCGCGAGCGCAGCCAGATTGGCGAGTTCGGTATATTCTGCCGGTGTGCCTTTGCCCGCGATCAGTGCGGCAAATACCTGCGCCACGCTCCACTCGGCAGCGCCGATGCTGATTCGTTCAAGCGAATCGCCGGCGGCAACCTCGCCATTGTCGATCACGCGGAAATACCAGCCACAGCGCCCCGTCCGGATGATTGCGGCCACCATGCCTTTCGCACCGAAGCGGTGTTCAATCTTCCAGCACGGCTGGCGCGGCTGGCTGACCTCGATCAGCGCCGCTCCCAGCCGGAAGCGGTCGCCGATGTGCACGTGCTCCTCGGTCAGGCCGCTCACAGCAAGGTTCGATCCGAAACCGCCGGGCTCATCCAGCGCGGGATGATCGCCGATTGTTGCGCGCCAGAAGGCGTGATGATCGAGCGGGTAGAGGTGCAGCGCCATTTCCGGCCCGCCATGCACACGGCGGTCGGCCTGCTCATCGGGAGCGAGCCCGTCGCGCAGCACCTGCATCGTGCCTTCGCGCGGGCGTTTGGTGATGGCGCTCAATTCGGCACCGTTGAACGGGCGGGCGGTGCCGGTGCAGACGGCTTCGACAGTCCAGATGCTCATGGCTTTCTCACGGTAAGATCGATCCAGTCGCGCTGCGTGCCATCGCTGGCCTTTCCGGCGTATATATGCCGGGCTTCGATGACAAATCCGGCAGCTTGGTAAGCGGCGATCAGCCATTCGGGCGTGGGGAAGTTGTGCAAGCGCCCCAGCAGGTCGCGTCCCTCGGCCTCGCCCAGCTTGAAGCTGGCGAAATGCCAGCCGCCGGGCACCAGAGCGCGGTGAATGCGGGCGAGGGCATCGGGCAGGGCACCGCGCGGGCAATGCAGCAGGCAGGCATGCGCCCAGACCCCGGCATACGCGCCGTCGGCTTCAAGTTCGTGGAACGCCATTACGCGCGCGCCGAGTGCGAATGCCTGATTGGCGCGGGTGACGAGCGCGGGGGTGGCATCGGTGGCATCCACGGCAAAGCCGCGCTGGCGGATGTGCGCCGCATCGCGTCCACCGCCGCAGCCGAGTTCCAGCACCGCCGCGCCCGCTGGCAGGCGGTCAAGAAATGCATCAAGCTGGTGGCTGTGCGCTTCGCCCGAATGGAAAACCCAGTGCGGCGCGCGTTCCTGATAGAACGCGATCGTCGCCGGATCGGTGCTCACGCGTCGGCTACTGCCGCTGCTGCCTCGCGATCACGCTGGGCGCGGGACTTCTTCTCAGCGGCGGTTTTCAGCTGGCCGCAAGCCGCATCGATATCGCGCCCACGGGGCGTGCGCACCGGCGCGCTGATCCCGCCCTGAAACACGATTTCGGAAAAAGCGCGGATGCGGGCGGGGGGCGAACATTCGTAACCGCTCCCGGTCCACGGATTGAACGGGATCAGGTTGACCTTTGCGGGCAGATCATACTGGCGCAGCAGGCGGACAAGTTCGCGCGCATCATCGTCGCTGTCGTTCTTGTCCTTGATCATCACATATTCGAAGGTGATGCGGCGGGCATTGCTGGCACCGGGGTAATCAGCGCAGGCCTGCAACAGGTCTTCGATGCCGTATTTCTTGTTGAGCGGCACCAGCTCGTCGCGCACTTCCTTGCGCACGCCGTGCAGGGACACCGCGAGGTTTACGCCGATTTCCTCGCCGCAGCGTTCCATCATTGGGATGACGCCGCTGGTGGACAGGGTAATGCGGCGTTTCGACAGGGCGAGACCATCGCCATCCATGACCAGCTTCAATGCATCGCGCACGTGATCGAAGTTATACAGCGGCTCGCCCATGCCCATCATCACGATGTTGGTCAGCAGGCGGCCATCGGCGGTGTAGTGGCCGGCCTCGTCATCCTCGTCGATCACATCGGCATCGCTGATCATGGTGCCCTTGGGCCATTCGCCCAGCGCATCGCGTGCCAGCATCACCTGCCCGACGATTTCGCCCGGCGTCAGGTTGCGCACCAGCTTCATCGTGCCGGTGTGGCAGAAGGTGCAGTTCAAGGTGCAGCCAACCTGCGAGGAGACACACAGCGTGCCGCGGGTTTCATCGGGGATGAACACCATCTCGAAATCGTGGCCATCGGCGGTTCGCAGCAGCCATTTGCGGGTGCCATCGGTGCTGTGCTGCGCCTCGACAATCTCGGGACGGCCGATCACGAACCGCTCGGCCAGCCACGGGCGCATCGGCTTGGCGATATCTGTCATCGCTTCGAAATCTGTCACGCCGCGGTGGTAGAGCCAGTGGAACACCTGTTTGGCGCGCAGCTTGGCGGCTTTGTCGTCCAGACCGGCCTCTGCAAACAGTTCGCGGATGCGCGGGCGCGGCAGACCGATCAGGTCAACGCGGCCATCATCACGCGGCGTGATGTCGCGCGAGGCGGGAACCGGGTCAACGAGGCCCGGAATGGACATGAGTGCAGTATCGGCCATGAGGGCTGCGCATATAGTCGCACGCAGGCGGTTTGACCAGTCAGCGTCGTCCTGCACACGCCACGGTTGCCGCATCCATCGCCGTGGCGGCGCCGGCCAGGGCGTAGCGATCGGTAAAAGTGCCGCCCTTGGCGCTGCTGGCTGAAACGCTCATCCGGCTGGCACCGCGCAGCGCGGCGATGATTGCAGCATCATCACGCACGTCTTTCGCCCATGCATTGCGCCCCTTGGCAACAAGAGTGAAGCGCTTACCACCCACCGCCAGCCGCACCGCCGCTTTCTCCGCAACTTCGCGCGAAAGCACCAGATGCAGCGCCCCGCGCACCTTCCTGTCCGGCCAGTTGGAAACCGTGGCATAGGCGGGCGCAGCAGGCTTGCCTTGCGCCTTGGCAATCGCATAGCAGCGCGCCGGGCTGGCATCTTTGAACGCGGCCCAACCATCATAAACACCCAGACTATCGCGCGCCGCCAGAGGCGCTGAAAGAGTGATGGCTGCAAGGGCGAACAGCCTAATCATAGGCGATTGCCACCACTTCCCATTCGCGGGTGCCAGAAGGCAGGGCCACCACCCGCACATCGCCCACGCTCGCCCCGCGCAAGGCGCGCGCCATGGGGGAATTCCAGCCGATCCTGCCAGCACTGGCATCCTGTTCGTCATCGCCCACCAGCGTTACGGTTTGCGCGTTGTCATCCTCGTCCGCGATGGTCACTGCCGCGCCGAAGAACACGCGGCCGCGATCATGCTGGGCAGCCGGGTCGACCACCCGCAGCGCCTTCATCCGCTTGATCAGATGCGCCAGCTCGCGGTCGATCTCGCGCATTTTCTTGCGGCCATACAGGTAATCGCCGTTTTCGCTGCGATCACCATTGCCCGCCGCCCAGCTGACGATTTCGACAATCGCCGGACGTTCGGTGCCGAGCAGGAGGTCATAGCGCGCCTTCAGCGCAGCCATCCCCGCTGGCGTAATCGGTGCCCCCTGAACCTTCTGCACGATCAGCGCAGGAAAGCATCAACCGGGCGCGGCAGGCCCGCTTCGGAGGGGTACATGTGCGAATAGGTCACCGCGTTGCCGATCACCCGCATGATATAATAGCGGGTTTCGAAATTGGCCGGGATCTTCTCGACCCAGGTGATCCAGTCGATTTCACCCCGGCGCGGGTCGCCGTTCAGCCTCAGCCACTGGTTCACGCGGCCCGGCCCGGCATTGTAAGCGCCAACCGCGAGCGGATAGGCCCCGCCGTAATAGCTCATCATCCGGGCGAAATAGGCATCGCCCAGCTGGATGTTGTAATGTGGCGTCGCAGTAAGATCGGCGGCCATGTAATTCATGCCGAGCTTACCCGCCTGTTCGCGGGCAGTGCCGGGCATCAACTGCATCACCCCGCGCGCGCCGGCGTGGGACACCCGGTTGCGATCGAATTCGCTTTCCTGACGGCTGATGGCGTGCACCATCGTCCAGTCATTGACGAAAGACGGCGTGGTGACGGTGGGAAAGCCGATCCGTTCCAGCCCCGAAAGCCCGTTTTCGCCTGCCTTCATGCCGAGCACCACGGCCAGCTCGTCCATGCCCACTTCGCGCGCCAGCATGCCGGCCATCAGCATTTCCTGCGGGCTGGCGGCTTCGTCGCCCAACGCTTCGAAAAAGCGGCGCTCGGTCCGCCAGTCGCGGCGGCCCGTGGCCAGCGCGCGGATCGCCTTGACCAGCGGGCGGGCTTCGAACTCGGCGCGCTCGCTCGCATCCATGGCGGGCTGCGGCAGGCCGGCAAAGGCAGGCATCGGCTGGCCAAGCGCCGAAAGGGCAAGCTGGCCGTAGTAATAATCGGGCCAGCGCGCTGCCATGTCGAAATAGGCGCGCGCGGCAGCTTCGTTGCCGGATTGGCGCGCGGCGCGGCCTGCCCAGAAATAACCCTTGGCCTTGGTCAGCGGGGTCTTGGCTGCATCACCGTAACGCTGGAACAGCGGCGCGGCGGCATTGCCGTCACCCAGATCCCACAGGGCCTTGGTGCCCGCCAGCCACATCAGATCGGTGTAGCGATCGCGCAGGGTGAAGCTGGTGGCCGAAACATCGGTGCCCGGCGCGAACAGATCATCGGTGCGGCTGGCAAGGCGCACCGCATCACGGGTAGGTGCGGACTTGGCCACAGCCAGGAGATCACCCACAAAAGCTTCGGGATCGAGTGCAGGGCGCACGAAATCGGGGCGCGATGCAAATACGCGAGCCGCTTCGCCGGTCTGGCCGCTGGTGCGCAGATGCTTGACCAGATTGAAGACGTAACCGGGATCGCTTTGTGCCGTTGCTGGTACAGCAAGCCCGGCGCTTTCAGGCCGTGCGCCGCGTAACAGTGAAAGGCGGGCGATTGCTACCGGCCGGTCCTGCTCAAGCAGGTTGACCACCTGCCGTGATGCCGCATCGGCCTTGCCCTGCCACAGCAGCGCATCCATCCGCACAGCGTGGTCTTCGGGCGTGAACTGCGCGCCGTAAATGCCGGAAAGATAAAGCTCGACCGGATCGGCCATCGCACCGCCGCGCCACGCCTTGCGCGCCTCGGCCAAAGCTTCGGGACGCTGCATCGCAGCCAGCGCCAATGCGTAACGCGCTCGGCCCGGATTGGTCAGCGGCGGTTGGGAATCGAAATAGCGCAGCACTTCGGCTTGCGAAGGTGCCTCATTTTCCAGCGCTGCCTCGGCCCGCTGACGCAGGATATCGATCCGCGGATAGCTGGGGTAGGCGAGCACGAATCCGGCATAATCGGCAAAGCTGTGCGTGGTGCTGGCTTGCAGCACTTCCCAGCGGGCGATGGCGGCACTGACCGACGATGGCTGGCGCGCGACGAGGTTGTCGCCCGCAGGCGCACCATAGGCTTGCGCCAGCAACGGGCTTGCGCCTGCCATCAAAGCCGCAAGGCCGACACCAGCACAAATTCGGGAGAATCTCAGAGTATTACGGTCCATGCTGGACATAATGCCAATCGGCTCCTTATCAGGTGGTGAACGAAGAGAGGTGCAGTGGGCCGCGATACGCATCGCGATGCTGCTGCTACCTACAGGTTTTGGCAGGAAAATGGCAATGTTCAGCGGTTCGATACCCGCTCTGGTGACTCCTTTTCGCGGCGGGACGTTTGACGAGGCGGCCTTCCGGCGGCTGGTCGACTGGCAGATCGACAACGGCAGCGCTGCGCTGGTGCCATGCGGGACGACGGGGGAGGCCTCGACGCTCTCCAACGCCGAGCATCACCGCGTCATCGAAGTCTGTATCGAACAGGCAGCAGGGCGCGTACCGGTGATTGCGGGCTGCGGTTCCAACGACACCCGCAACGCGCAGTTGCACATGAACTTTGCCCGCAAGGCAGGCGCGGCGGCAGGCCTATGCGTTGCGCCTTATTATAACCGCCCCAGTCAGGCCGGGTTGATCGCGCATTTCAGCTATCTTGCGGAAAACTGCGAACTGCCGATCGTGCTCTACAATGTGCCAGCGCGCACCGTGACCGATATTCTCGATGATACGGTGGTGGAACTGGTGCGCAAATATCCCGAACGGATCATCGCCATCAAGGATGCGAGCGGCGATCTTTCGCGGGTCGCGGATCACCGCATGGGTATTGGGCGCGAATTCTGCCAGCTTTCGGGCAATGACGAGCTGTGGTTGCCCCACGCGGCGGCGGGCGGGCGCGGATGCATTTCGGTAACGGCCAATGTCGCGCCCAAGTTGTGTGCCGAGTTTCACGAAGCGATTGCCGCCAACGAACTCAAGAAGGCGCGGGAATTGAACGACCGCCTGTTCCCGCTGCATTACGCGATGTTCTCGGACGCCAGCCCGGCGCCGGTGAAATATGCGCTGAGCCGCGTGCACGACTGGATCGAGCCTGAAGTGCGTCTGCCGCTGGTCGAAGCTTCCGAAGAGGCGAGGAAGGCCGTGGACGAGGCGCTGGTGCTGGCCGGGGTGCTTTAAACCACCTCGTCTTCGTCCAGCAGCCGTTCTGCCGGGCCTTGCGGTTCGCTTGCCAGTATCGCTTCGGTGATGCTTTCGATCCGCGCGCCGATCCGTTCGGGGTGGTCGAGTTCGGCGATGTGGAACAAGGCATCGCCCTGATGCACCACGGGCAGGGTGGCATGGCCGATGATGATGCCATCGACCGGGCTGCACATCGGCTGCGCATCCTCGCCAAACAATCCGCTGACCCGGCCCAGCACATCGCCTTTCCTGACCGGAGCGCCGGATTCGCGCTCCATCTGCACCACGCCCCCGCGCGGCGCCCTGACCCAGACCGAGTGATTGGCCCGCGCCGGAATGCCCACCGCGCCAAGGCCGTCATCTTCCTCGATCATCCCGAGATGGGCGAGCACGCGGTGCACGCCTGCCACCCCGGTTTCGATCGACAGCCTGTCAAACCGCAGCGCCTCTCCCGCTTCAAACAACAGCATGTCGACGCCGTTTTTCCGGGCGAGGTCGCGCAACGATCCTTCGCGCAGGGGACTTTCGATGATCACCGGCGCGCCAAAAGCCATCGCCAGTTCGACCAGCCGGGCATTGCCTGCCGCAATGCGAACCTGCGGCAGGTTGTAACGGTGGATCGCGGCAGAATGCATGTCGATGCCGAGTTCGCAGCGTTCCACCACTTCGCGGTAGAAGATATTGGCGATCTGCCCGGCCAGCGATCCGCCCGCGCTGCCGGGAAAGCTACGGTTCAGATCACGCCGGTCTGGCAAATAGCGTGAGCGGTTGAGAAAACCGAAGATATTGGCAACCGGCACCAGCAGCACCGTGCCCGCCATCTGCGCCGGATCGAGCGTTTGCGCCAGCCGCTGTATCACCGCGGTGCCGACAATCTCGTCCCCGTGGATTGCACCGCTGACGAACACTGCCGGGCCGGGGCGCGCACCGTGCAGCACCCGCACCGCCAGCGACGATGCCGTTCCGGTCGCCATGGTGGTGATCGGAAAGGCGACATCCCCCGCAGTGCCGGGGCTGATGTCAATTCCGCCGATCGTGAAGGCTTCGCTTGTCGCCATCCGGTTGCATTCCCCCTTGCCTCTCTGCCGAGGACTACGCGGGCATAGGCCAAAGCGCAAAGCGCGCGT
Organism: Porphyrobacter sp. AAP60; assembly: GCF_001296025.1. Lineage (GTDB taxonomy): Bacteria > Pseudomonadota > Alphaproteobacteria > Sphingomonadales > Sphingomonadaceae > Erythrobacter. Next base: position 98,732 of record NZ_LJHV01000004.1, read on the forward strand.
TTGTTTTGCCCCTCGCTTTTTATCGGTCGCGCGCCTACATCGCGCGTCCCATGGCACGCCCCAAACCCGTTACCTTCGACAAGCTCAAGATCGTCGCCGAAAACCGCCGCGCGCGGTTCGATTACTATATCGAGGACACCTTCGAAGCCGGACTGGCCTTGCAGGGCACCGAGGTGAAAGCCTTGAGGGCGGGCGAGGCGAGCATTGCCGAAAGCTATGCCGAGGTGAAGGACGGGCAGGTCTGGCTGATCAATGCCAACATCCCCGAATACAGCCACGGCAACCGCCTGAACCACGAGCCGCGCCGCCCGCGCAAACTGCTGCTGCACGAACGCGAGATCGAGAAGTTCGTCGGCGCGGTGGAGCGCAAAGGCATGACGCTGGTGCCGCTGATGGTTTACTTCAACCGCACCGGACGCGCGAAGGTGGAACTGGCGCTGGCCAAGGGCAAGCAGAACCATGACAAGCGCGCCACGATCAAGGATCGTGACTGGAAGCGCGACAAGGCGCGCCTGATGCGCGACCGCGGCTGAAAAAATTCTGCGAAGGGTGCGATTCATGCCTTGGTCAGCACTGCCGCGCTACCCATATGCACGTGACCATGCTGGCTGATCCGACCTTCTGCAATAATGCGCTTCCGGGCTTTGCATTGGCGCCGACAGTTTTGGTGCGCGCATGACCACGCCAATCCCCGATCCCGCGCCCCGCCGTGCCACAGGCTGGCGATCAAAGACCTGGGCGATGGATCTTATCCGCAAACACACACCCACGCGCGAAGGCATGGCGAAGAACAAGTATCTCGCCCCGATTGCGCACCGTTTCCTGTCACCGGAATTGTGGCGTTTCACCCGCCGCTCGGTGCCGCGCGGCGTGGCGCTGGGGCTGTTTGCGGCCTTTATCATCCCGCTGGGCCAGGTGTTCCTTGCCGCGTTTCTCGCCCTGCCGTCGCGCGCCAATGTGCCGCTGGCGGCGCTGGTTACGTTTGTCACCAACCCGTTTACCCTGCCGTTCTGGCTGGTGATTGCCAACAAGGTCGGCAATTTCACGCTGCGGCTGGATGCGGCTGGCCCCGCGCTTGCCCACGCCCGGATGGAATCGACCACATGGGCGCTGGTAGTCGATTTCTTTCAGATGGCCGGCGTCACCATTGTTGGCTTTGGTGTGCTGGCGGCGGTCGCTCCGATGGTGGGTTATTTCGTTTCTGTCTGGGTCTGGCGCGCCGTAGTGTCCCGCAGGCGAGCCAGACGGTTGAAGACCATGGAAGCGCGTCTCGACCAGCGGCTCGGCTCGCAGTAGGAGAGGCTCCGGGTCAGCCGCGCGCATTGGCGCGGGCGGCAGGCCGAACGAGTTACAGGAGCCTCCCGCTTGTCCCGCCACAACGGCACCCGTTCTGATCGCGCTGCCTATGCCCCCACCGCAACCGGCACTGCAACCGTTGCCGAAACCGGCGCGGGTATCCAGCCAACATGGCTGCTGCCCGGCCTTGGGGCTGCGCTGCTGCTGAGCGCGGCAGTGCTTTATGTCGCCACCGCCAGCTGGCTGGTTGCATTGGCCTTTCTTCTGGGAGCAGGGGTGCTGCTGGGCGGCGTAGTGGTGCTTGACCGGATGCGCAGCGAGCCTTTGGCAGAAGCGCAAAGCGCGCCCGACTGGACAGTCACAGTCGCCGCGATCGAGCGCGAGGGCGAGGCGATCGCGATTACAGATCGCGCCAATCGCATGGTGTGCGCCAACAGCCTGTTCGTCGAACATTTCGGCGTCGGCGCGGCGCCGCCCGCGCTGCCATTTGCGCGCGAGGCGGTGGAAGCGGTGACATTGCTGGCGCGCATTGCGTGGCGCGATGGTGCGTCCGCGCTCGACAAGGTCGAAGGGCAGGACGAATCCGAATGGCAGATTTCCGCGCAGCGGGCCGGGCGGGGCGAAGATCACCTGATCTGGCGGTTGCGCCCGATTGTTCGCGCACGCGGCACCGATCTTGGCGCGCTCGATCTGGCCGGGCCGTTCGGCAAGATGCTGAGCCGGGCCGGGATCGAAACCGCGATAACCCGTGCCGATGGCGTGATCCGCGCCGTCAGCGCCGGCTTTGCCGAGCGCGCCGCAGGGGACGAACGCGCCACGCTGATGGGGCAGGATTTCGTCAGCTTCCTGCGCTCTGACGAACGCGACCGGATATTCTTCGCCCGCGAAGGGCGCGGCGGAACGCCGCAGACGCTGGTGGATATTCCGCTGGTCGATCCCGAAACGCAAAGCGCGCCCGCCGGGCCTGACGAGGCGACATCGCTGATGCTGCTGATCGATAGCGGCGTGGGCATCGGTTCGGGCTGGGACGGGGCATCACACGCGGGTGTCGCGCAGCTTGATGCCTTGCTGGCGCAATTGCCGTTGGGCCTTGCGATGACCGATCGTGACGGACGCTTCCTGTTCGGCAACGAAGCCTTCCTTCGTTCGGTCGGGCGCGAAGGGCGGGGGCTGCCAGCCTTCCCGACCGATCTGGTAACGCGCGAAGACAAGGCGGCGCTGTCCGATGCGGTGCGCCGCCACGGGCGTGGGCCTTCGACCAGCGGCGATGTGGCGGTGCGGCTGGTCAATTCGCCTGAGGAACCCGTGTCGCTCGGCCTTGCTGGCGTGCGCGGGCTGGGCGAGGCGGCGGTGCTGCTGAGCCTTGCGGATTCGTCTCAGGAAAACCAGTTGCGGCGGCAGGTGGCGCAGGCGACCAAAATGCAGGCCGTGGGGCAACTGGCAGGCGGAGTCGCGCATGATTTCAACAACGTGCTGACCGCCATCATCGGCACCTGCGATCTGATGCTGTTGCGCCACATTCCGGGTGACAGCGACTATGATGATATCCAGCAGATCCGCGCCAATTCCAACCGCGCCGCTGCGCTGACGCGGCAATTGCTCGCCTTCTCGCGTCAGCAGACCCTGCGGCCGGAAGTGATCCAGCTGCCTGACGTCGTCAGCGAGGTCAGCCCGCTGATCAAGCGGCTGCTGGGCGAAAAGATCACCTATTACGTGCAGCATGATCGCAATCTTGGCGCGGTGCGGGCCGATCCGCAGCAGATGGAACAGGTGATCATGAACCTGGCAGTCAATGCCCGCGATGCGATCCAGTCGCGCGGAAACGGGATGGGGCGGATTTCACTCTACACGCGAACGTTGCAGGCCAGGCAGGTGATCCAGCTTGGCTCGGAAGTGCTGCCTGCCGCCGATTACACTGTGCTGATCGTGCAGGACACCGGCGGGGGCATTGCGCCGCACGTGCTGCCCAAGCTGTTCGAACCGTTCTTCACCACCAAGGAACAGGGCAAGGGCACAGGGCTTGGCTTGTCGACCGCCTACGGGATCGTCAAGCAATCAGGCGGGTTCATCTTCGCCGACAACGTCACCGATAAGACCGGCCACCCCACCGGCGCGCGGTTCACTGTCTATTTCCCCGTCCACCGCGGCGAAGCACCCAAGAAACGCGAAGCCGCACCGCTGGTATCGTCCGACTGGTCGGCTGGCGGCAAGCTGCTGCTGGTCGAGGATGAGGACATGGTGCGCATCGTCGCAGAACGCGCACTGGCCCGCGCTGGCTATGAAGTGACCGCCTGCGCCAATGGCGAAGAGGGGCTGGCCGCGATTCTCGAAGGCAGCACGCAGTTCGATATTGTCGTCAGCGATGTGGTGATGCCGGGGATGGATGGCCCTGCAATGGTGCGCGCGATCCGTGCAAAACTGCCGAACATGCCGGTGCTGTTCATGTCGGGCTATGCCGAGGAACAGCTGCGCCGCGACATCGACATTCCCGACATGCACTTCATCGCCAAGCCCTTCAGCGTCGCGTCGATCGGCGACAAGGTCGGTGCGGTGCTGCAACAGGCGCGTGCAGACGAGAGGGCCTGACACGGCGCGGGAAAACTGCCTGACAGCGCCTCGTTCACCTTGGATAAATTGCGCAGATCGCTCATAAACCCCTCCTGAGGCAGGAGGGACGATATGATCAATCGCAAAGCTGTGTGTGCAAGCGGGATTTCGGCAGCAGCGCTGGCGGCTGTGGGGCTGGCAGCGGCGGCAACAGCGCAGTCGCTCCCCGATCCTGACGCCACGGCTCAGGGCGATGTCTCGCTCACCATCTACAACGGCGGCACCACGCTGGTGCAGGACGTGCGGCAGTTGAACATCGCAGGCGGCGTCAGCCGGGTCGAGTTCCCCGATGTCTCGGCCAGCATCCGGCCCGAAACGCTCAGCTTCGCCGCCGCCGATACCACGATCATCGAACAGAACTTCGATTTCGATCTGCTCACCCCCACCAAGCTGATGGAAAAGGCGATCGGGCAAACCGTGACCCTGCTGCGTACCAACCCCGCCACCGGCACCGAAACCCGCGAGCGCGCCAAAGTGCTCTCGACCGCAGGCGGCGTGGTGATCCAGATCGGCGACCGGATCGAAGTGCTGCGCGACGATGGCCTGCCCGTGCGCGTGATCTTCGACCGCGTGCCGCCCAACCTGCGCGCCCGGCCCACGCTCTCGGTCAATCTCGACTCCGCCCGCGCCGGCACGCGCCCCGTTTCGCTGCGCTATCTCACCGGCGGCCTGGGGTGGAGCGCCGATTATGTCGCGCTTTACAACGAGGCTGCGAACACCATCGATATGCAGGGCTGGGTTACGCTGACCAACAACACCGGCACCACATTCCACCGTGCCGACACCGTGCTGGTCGCCGGGAACCCGAACAGCGGGGGCGGGCGCAGCTTCGGCAGCCGCGGCATGACCCGCGCCGGAACCGAGGCGGCCGCGCGCGAACGGCTCGGCGATTTCTACCTCTACCCGATCACGGCCCGCACCACCGTTGCCAATGCGCAGACCAAGCAGGTGAGCTTCCTTGATGTGCAGGCCGTGCCCGCGCGCAAGGTCTATTCCATCTCCGTCGGCTGGGAACAGAACGACGAAGACCCGCGCAACGTGCAAAGCCGCATCGCCTTTTCCTCGTCAAGGAACCAGGGGCTGGGCGATGCACTGCCCGCTGGCACCGTGCGCTTTTACCAGCGCGACCGCGAAGGCACCCCGCAATTCATCGGCGAAAACGGCATCGGCCACACCCCGATGGGCAGCGAATTGTCGCTGGTAACGGGCGACGCCTTCGACATCACGGTAAAGGCCGAGGTGGAAAAGCGCGAAACCATTACCGGCGCCGAGTGGGAAAAGAGCGCGCGTTACCGCGTATTCGAAGGTGGCAGGTTGGTGCAGGAGGTGCAGGCCGAACGGCCCAAGACCTTCTATCGCACCACCATGCGTTACACCCTCACCAACGCCAAGGCAGAGCCCGTCGCGGTCGAAGTGACGCAGAACGGCCTGTCCCGAAGCTGGTGGGGCAATGATACCCGCGTCACCTTTGAAGATATTACAGGCGAACAGATGAACGCCGACCGGCGGCGCTACACCGTCCCCGTCCCTGCCGAGGGCGAGCGGGTGATCCGCGTCACCTACGAAACGCGGTATTGAGGGCGCGGGCGATGCGCCTCGCCGTGACATGTATGCTGGCTCTGGCGGCAGGCATCGCTGTGCCTGTCGCTGCACGCGAGGTGGTCGATGCCTCGCCACCGACCGATCTTTCGGTTTCGATCTACCGCGATCCCGACCGCGATGTAGACGCGCCGCTGAACCGCAATTACCCGCAAGGCTTCGCGATGATCAGCGAAACCCGCCGGGTGACGCTGCCCAAGGGCGAATCCACCATCCGTTTCGAAGGCGTGGCCGAGGGGATGGTGGGCGTGTCCGCCATTGTCACCGGCCTTCCCGGCGGCACGATCGAGAAAAACCGCAACGCCCAGCTGCTGTCGCCCGCAGCGCTGGTGGACGGGACGCTGGGTAACCGGGTGACGATCACTCGCACCAATCCCGCCACGGGCGAGACACGCAGCGAACAGGCGGTTGTGCGCACGCGGGCTGATGGCGGGCTGGTGCTGCAAACCGGGCAGGGGTTCGAAGCGGTGCGCTGTGCGGGCCTCCCCGAAAAGCTCACCTTCGATCGCGTGCCCGCCGGACTGTCTGCCGCGCCGGTCTATTCGGTCGATACCCGTTCGGACGCGGGCGGCAGTTACGATGTGACGCTGACCTACCTTGCCTGGGGCTTTGACTGGCAGGCCAATTATGTCGGCACCATGCTGGACAATGTTGATGGCGGGGGTGATGCCGGGGGCGATGGCGAAGGCTTCACCATGCGGCTGCTCAGCTGGCTGACGCTGTTGAACGATAACGGCCAGAGCTTTGACAAGGCCAGGCTCCAGATCATTGCGGGCAGGCTCAATGTCGAAAGCGATTTCCAAAGTCTGGCCGATCCGCCCACAGCCGATCCGCTGCGGCTGACCTGCTATCCGTTCGGCAGCACGGCGGCAGGATCGCCGGTGCCCGATTACGGCCCCGTGCCGCCCCCGCCGCCGCCTCCACCTGCGATGGCCTATGCGCCGATGGAGGCCGAGATGATCACCGTCACTGCATCGCGCATGCGGATGGAAGATGTGGGCGAATCCGCCGCAGTCATCACCGCTGACGAGGAAAATCTCGGTGATCTCAAGCTGTTCCGCGTACCGGGCCGCGTCGATGTTTCGGCCAAGGGGATGAAGCAGGTTGCCTTCCTCAACAAGGACGCGGTGAAGGCACGGTTCCTCTATCAGGCGGCTTGCGATCCCTATGCGTGGATCGGCGATGGTGACGAACCGCAACCTGCCAGCGTCCTGCTGGTAACCAAGAACGAAACCGCCAAAGGCCTCGGTATCGCACTGCCCCAGGGGCAGATGACGCTGTATGAGCCGACGCAGCGAGGCCCGCAGCTGGCAGGACAGGTGTCTTTGCGCGATTATGCGCGCGGGCAGGATATCGAGCTGGAACTCAATGACAGTGCGCAGGTGTTCACCCGCTGCGCCGCGACCAGTGACAATGCTGATCCCGATGATGGGCGCAAGTGGATGAACATGCGCGCCGAGCTCACCAACGCCAATCCGCACGCGATCACGCTGCGCCTGCAACTGGGCAGGGGCGGGGAATATGACATCCGCTTTCCGCGCCACAAGGTGGTGGTGAAGAACGGCTACCAGACCGTCGAGCTGACGGTGCCAGCCAGCCAGAGCCGCACATTCGATTGGAAGCTGCGTAACGCAGTGGCTGATTGACCGACGCGGTGCACGCGTAGGAATTATTTTCGTTCCCTACTTGTTCCATGAGAACAAACGCGATACATGGGCTCCACGGGGCGGCGGAAAACTGCTTGCCACCTCTGGTCAATCGAAGGAGCGCATGCGATGGCTACCCAATTGAAATTGGTGGAAGAGGACAAAAAAGCCGTGGATCGTCAAAAGGCTCTCGAAGCCGCGCTTGCGCAGATTGACCGTGCGTTCGGCAAGGGTTCGGCAATGAAGCTGGGCTCGAAGGAAACGATGCAGGTCGAATCGATTTCGACCGGGTCGCTGGGCTTGGACATTGCGCTCGGCATTGGCGGCCTGCCGCGTGGCCGCGTGATCGAAGTTTACGGGCCGGAAAGCTCGGGCAAGACCACGCTGGCGCTGCATGTTATCGCTGAAGCCCAGAAGATGGGCGGCACTGCTGCGTTTGTTGACGCCGAACACGCGCTCGATCCGGTCTATGCCAAGAAGCTGGGCGTGGATATCGACGAACTGATCGTCTCCCAGCCCGATACCGGCGAACAGGCATTGGAAATCGTCGATACGCTGGTGCGTTCCAACGCGATTGATGTGCTGGTGGTCGATTCGGTTGCGGCCCTGGTGCCGCGCGCTGAAATCGAAGGCGAAATGGGCGATTCGCACGTGGGCCTTCAGGCCCGCTTGATGAGCCAGTCCTTGCGCAAGCTGACCGGCTCGATCAGCCGCTCGCGCTGCATGGTGATCTTCATCAACCAGCTGCGCATGAAAATCGGTGTGATGTACGGCAACCCCGAAACCACCACCGGCGGCAATGCGCTGAAATTCTATGCGAGCGTCAGGCTCGACATCCGCCGCACCGGCCAGATCAAGGATCGTGACGAAATCACCGGCAACGCAACCCGCGTGAAGGTGGTCAAGAACAAGGTCGCCCCGCCGTTCAAGCAGGTGGAATTCGATATCATGTACGGTGAAGGCATCTCCAAGATCGGCGAGATCATCGATCTCGGCGTGAAGGCGGGCCTCGTTGAAAAGTCGGGCAGCTGGTTCTCCTACGACAGCATCCGTATCGGGCAGGGGCGTGAAAACGCAAAAACCTACCTCAAGGAGCACCCTGAAGTTTGCGACCGGTTGGAAGCTGCGATCCGCAGCCGCACTGACAAGGTCGCCGAGGAGATGATGGTGGGGCCGGACGCGGACTCTGACGACTGATCCTCAAGCGGGCATGAACAGGGGCGCACAGCGCGCTCCGGCCGGGTAACCGGCCAGCCCGGAAAACCGGAACGCCGGCGCAGGCTTTTTCAAAGGCCCGCGTCGGCTTTTCGTTTGAGAACGGCAGGGATTGGCTCGGTTGGAGTTTCAGGCTTGGCCAGACCCCATCTAGACCCCCGCTAGACCCCTCCAGGTGTCGCTTAGACCCCCCTAGGCCCCTGCTTGACTCCCTCCAGATTGCCGAATCCGGTGCAATCCGGTGCCCGGATGTGGCACGCTTGCAACGCCGTCGGTCGCCCCGATTGCGCGGTGGATTGCCTTAGCCCCGCGCAATGCCTAACTGCACGACCATGACCTCCACGAACGACATCCGCCGCTCCTTCCTCGACTATTTCAGTAGGAATGGTCACGCCGCCACGCCTTCGGCGCCGCTCGTGCCCTACAATGATCCGACGCTGATGTTCGTCAACGCCGGAATGGTGCCGTTCAAAAACGTGTTCACCGGGCTCGAAACCCCGCCAAGCCCGCGCGCCGCATCGTCGCAAAAATGCGTCCGCGCCGGCGGCAAGCACAATGATCTCGACAATGTCGGCTACACAGCCCGCCACCATACCTTCTTCGAAATGCTGGGGAATTTCTCCTTCGGCGACTATTTCAAGGAGGAGGCAATCACCCATGCCTGGACATTGCTGACCAACGAATGGGGCCTGCCCAAGGACAAGCTTACTGTCACGGTCTACCACACCGATGACGAGGCGCATTCACTGTGGAAGCGCGTTGCGGGCCTGCCCGACGATCGCATTATCCGTATCAGTACAAACGATAATTTCTGGTCGATGGGCGATACCGGCCCCTGCGGCCCCTGTTCCGAAATCTTCTATGATCATGGCGATCACATTTTTGGCGGCCCTCCGGGAAGCCCGGATGAAGACGGCGACCGGTTCGTCGAAATCTGGAACCTGGTGTTCATGCAGTATGAGCAGCAGGCAGACGGCAGCCGTCGTGACCTGCCCAAGCCCTCGATCGACACCGGCATGGGTATCGAACGCGTCGCCGCAGTGCTGCAGGGCGTTCACGACAATTACGATACCGATACCTTCAAGGCATTGATTTCGGCTTCGGAATCGCTCACCGGCGTTGCCGCGCAAGGCGATCAGGCCGCCAGCCACCGCGTGATCGCCGATCACTTGCGCTCCACAAGCTTCCTGATGGCTGACGGGGTTCTGCCATCGAACGAAGGCCGCGGTTATGTGCTGCGCCGGATCATGCGCCGTGCCATGCGTCATGCCCACCTGCTGGGCGCAAGCGAGCCATTGATGCACCGCCTGGTTCCCGCTCTCGTCACTGAAATGGGTCAGGCCTATCCCGAGCTTTCCCGAGGGCAGGCGCTGATCGAGGAAGTGCTTGAACGCGAGGAAACGCAGTTCCGCCGTACGCTCGACAAAGGGCTGAAATTGCTGGACGAAGCGACCGGTGATCTTGCCAGCGGCAGCGAGCTCGACGGTGAGATCGCCTTCCGCCTCTACGACACTTTCGGCTTTCCCTATGATCTCACCGAAGACGCCTTGCGCGCCCGCGGCATCGGGGTCGACAAGGACGGCTTCGACGCTGCGATGGCCCGCCAGAAAGCCGCCGCTCGCGCTGCATGGAAGGGCAGCGGCGATGCAGCCTCGGGCGAAGCCTGGTTCGACATCGCCGAACGCGAAGGCGCCAGCGAATTCACCGGCTATGCTGCGACCAGCGGTGAGGGCCGGGTGGTCGCCATCATCAAGGGTGGCGCAGAGGTGCAAAGCGCCGCAGCGGGCGATGAGGTGGCGATCCTCACCAATCAAACCCCGTTCTACGGCGAAAGCGGCGGCCAGACCGGAGATGCTGGCTCCATGGCGAGCCTCGCGGGCCTCAAGGCAACTGTAACGGACACATCGAAGCCGCTTGGCCGCCTCCATGCGCATCAGGTGCGGATCGAGGAAGGCGCAGTTGCCGTGGGCGACAATGTCCAGCTTGATGTCGATGTTGACCGGCGCGACCGGATCCGGGCCAACCACTCCGCGACGCACCTTGTCCACGCCGCGCTGCGAGGCCGGCTTGGCGGGCATGTTACGCAGAAGGGCAGCATGGTCGCTGAAGACCGTTTGCGGTTCGATTTCTCGCATCCGGTCGCGCTGACACCCGAAGATATTGCGGCGATCGAAGCCGAAGTGAACGCCGAAATCCGTGCTAACGAACAGGTCTCGACCCGGTTGATGACGCCGGACGATGCGGTCGAAGCTGGCGCGTTGGCGCTGTTCGGCGAAAAATATGGCGACGAAGTGCGTGTGCTGGCGATGGGACGTGCGGGTGAAGGCGGGCGCACCTATTCGGTCGAATTGTGCGGCGGCACCCATGTCCGCGCCACGGGTGATATCGGCGTGTTCCGGATTATCTCCGAGAGCGCCGTATCCTCCGGCGTACGCCGGATCGAAGCAATGACCGGAGAAGGCGCGCGCCAGTGGCTCGTTTCCCGCGAGGAAGCGCTCAAGGCTGCCGCAAGCGTGATCCGCGCAACGCCTGAGGAAGTCCCTGCGCGCCTTGCCGCACTTCTCGACGATCGCAAGCGGCTGGAGAAGGAACTGGCCGAAGCCAGGAAGGCGATGGCGCTGGGCGGCGGCGGTTCTGGCGGCGCGTCTGCGATTGCGGACGAAATCGTCGCGGACGTCACCTTCAGCGGTCAGGTACTGGAAGGGCTTGACCCGAAGGAACTGCGTCCGCTGCTCGATGCGGCCAAGCAGCGGATGGGCTCTGGCGTAGCGGCCGTGATTGCAGTCAATGACGGGAAGGCCAGCATCGCGGCTGCGGTCACGGATGATCTGACAGCACGCTTCAGCGCGGTCGATCTGGTGCGCGCAGGCGTTGAAGCACTGGGCGGCAAGGGCGGCGGCGGCCGGCCCGATATGGCGCAGGGCGGCGGGCCGGACGGGGCCAAGGCGGCTGACGCTCTGACCGCAGTGAAAGCGGTGATGGCAGCGCAATGACCGCCGCCAGCGCGAAGACGCGGATCGGCCTGTCGGTGCTTGCTGCGTTCGCAGCGGCAGCGTGTCAGGCGCAGACCGGTTCGGTCAACCGCCCCGCGCCGCCTCAAGGCATATACAGCAATGTCTTTGTGTCGGAGCAAACGGGCGATCTCGGGGGTTTTGAAGTCCGCTTCTACGAAGAAGCGGGCAAGCAGATGGCCGAGTTTGTCTTGTGCGAAGGTTGGTGCAACCGCACTTATGTCGCCGAAGTTACGGCAGAGGGAATGCTTTCCGCTTCTCTCACATCGAGGAACGCTATCTTCACGGCGAAGATGGTGTGACGCAGATCGATGGGCCGCTGGTCGAATATCGCGTTCAGTGGTCTGGTGCGGGCTTGGCCTACAGTTTGACCTATGATGGCGAGCCGGTTGATGTTGATCCCGCGGCATCGCTGCTAGAACCGCTGGAGCAGCCGTTCGGCCTGGCGGTTGCACGAGACGAGGAATGACGCGGCTGCATTAAGCGCCGGTCGCCAAATTCGACGTTCGCAGCATCGGCTTTTCGCTCAGGCCTCCCTCGCGCTCCAGCTGTTCGCGATATTCGTCGCGCTTGGCGTGGATCGAAGCGATCACCGGGCCCATCGCCACGCCGATATCGACCAGCACCGCTTCGGATAGCTGGAGCGAGCTTTCCAGCGTCTCCGGCACCGCATGGCTTGCCCCGGCCCGGTACATCGCGGCCGCGTGATCGGTATCCCGTGCACGGGCGACGATCAGCAGATCGGGATATGCATCGCGCAGCTTGGAAACAAGGCGCTGGGCCAACACAGGTTCGTCCATTGTCAGCACAACCGCAGGGGCGGTTTCCACACTCAGTTTCACCAGCGCATCGCCCCGCGCGGCATCGCCGAAGGTGGCGTTGTAACCGTCACGTTTGGCATTGGCGATGAGATCGGGGTTGGTATCGATCATCACATAGGGCTTGGCGTGCGTGTGCATCATGTCGGCAATCAGCCGTCCCACGCGGCCGCCACCCACGATGATTGTCCGGGGGGCGTCGCTGTCGCTGATGGCGGTGTGTTCAGCCACGCCATCAACCTGCCGGGCCAGCACCCGACCCAGTTTTGCCAGCAACGGGGTGACGGTAAGGCCGATGGCGGTGACGGTTTGCCAGAATTGCGCCGTTTCGAGGTCGACCACCAGTGCGCTGGTGGCTGCGGCCAGTACGATCAGCGTCGTTTCGCTGGGGGAGGCCATCAGCACCCCGGTTTCCGCCGCAGTGCCGCGCCGCGCACCCATCAACCGTAGAAGGATGCCGGTGACCAATGCCTTGAATACCAGCACACCCACCACGGCCATGGCAATCGTGCCGATCTGTGTCCCGATATCGAACAGGTTGATGCTCATTCCGATGGTGATCAGGAACACGCCGAGGGCAAGTCCCTTGAACGGCTCCATAATGAGTTCAACTTCGGTGTGATATTCGGTCTCGGCAATCAGCAGGCCTGCGATCAGCGCGCCGACGATGGGCGAGAGGCCGACGAGTGCGGTCGCAAGGCTTGAGCCGATGACCACCAACAGCGATGCGGCCAGAAACAGCTCGGGACTTTTTGTGCGCGCCGCCTGTGCGAACAACCGGGGCAGGGCGACGCGCCCGACCACCAACAGCACTGCGATCACCAGTCCGCCCTGCCACAACGTTTCGATCAGTCCTTCCCAGCCTTCTCCCTGCGCATTGGGGGCAAGCGCGCCGAGGATGAAGATGATCGGGACAATCATGATGTCTTCGAACAATAACATCGAAAGCGCCGCTCGCCCCACCGGGGTGCGGGTGCCGGAAATCGGCAACACGATCGCTGTGGAGGAGAACGCGAGCGCGAAACCCAGCGCCAGCGCGGCAGTCCAGTCGAGCAGTCCAGCAAATCCGAGAAAGGCAGCAAGCGAGGAGCCGATGATCAGCAATTCCAGCGCGCCCAGGCCGAACACCAGCTTGCGCATCTGCCACAGGCGGTTGAACGAAAGCTCCAGCCCGATAGCGAACAGCAGCAGCACGATGCCGAAATCGGCAAACGGGGTCAGCGCTTCCGGGTTGGTTATCGTTATGTGTTCCAGCCATGGTATTCGGGGCACCAGCGATCCCAGCCCGAAAGGGCCAACCAGCACGCCGATCAGGATGAACCCGATGATCGGGGTGACGCGAAACCGTGCGAACACCGGAATCACGATTCCTGCCGCGCCAAGAATTACCAGCGCGTCAGACAGGAATGGAGTAATGGTCAGTTCGCCAGCCACACCAAACGCCTAGCGTGTGCTGGCAGCGCTGTCACCCACCGCCTGCAGACGGAGGCCCGAGCGGCCGTGTCTGGCCGGTCACGTGTTCCTCGCCCAGTGGATCCTTGATGTTGCCGACCCGTTTATCCCATTCGATCCGGTACAGATCGAAGCGGCGATCGGCGAGGTTCATCACCGTGCCTTCGGCCCGCGCCCAGCTGAGGTCGGCAAGGTTCACATCGCTGATCGTGAGGGTTTCGACGTTTTCCGATGCCTCGGCTGCAATTCCGTCACGCGCGAAAGGGAAATCGCACGGGGTAAGGATGCAGCTTTGTGCGTACTGGATATCCATGTTGGCGACATTGGGCAGGTTGCCGACATTACCGCTCATCACGACATAGCACTGGTTTTCGATGGCGCGGGCCTGCGCGCAGTACCGCACGCGCATGTAGCCTTGACGGCTATCGGTGCAGAACGGCACGAAGATGATCCGCGCGCCTTCATCCACCAACCTGCGCGCGAGTTCGGGAAACTCGCTATCGTAACAGATCAGCACGCCAATCGGCCCGCAATCGGTGGGGATGGCATCGATGCTGTCGCCGCCCTTGATGTTCCACCAATAGGCTTCGTTGGGGGTGGGGTGGATCTTTTCCTGCGCGTGAATCGATCCATCGCGCAGGCAGACATAAGCGACATTGTGGATGTCGCCGTCGGGCATTCGGGTGGGGTGCGATCCGCCGATGATGTTGATGTTGAAGGCCAGTGCCATTTCGGAAAGGCGTTGGCGGATGCGCGGTGTGTATTCACTCAGCGCCTCGATCGCTTCAAGCGGGGTCAGTTCGCGGTCTTCGGCTGACAGCAGCATGACTGTGAACATTTCCGGAAAGACGATGAAGTCTGCCTCGTAATCAGCTGCAACATCGACGAAATATTCGATTTGCTTGATGAATTCGTCAAAGCCGGAAACCGCGCGAGATTGTAGCTGGCAGGTGGCGATCCGCACGCTTTCGACATCACGCGGCAGGCGGTGCTTGGGCGGGGAATCGCCATCTACGTAAGGATTGCGCCACACCATGCGCACGGCATTGCCGCGGCTGGCTTTATCTTCTGGCAGATACTTCGGCATGATCCCGGCCGCTTCGAACCCGTTGGCGAGCTGGAAGCGCAGCACCGGATCGTGGATTTTGCTCTCGATCACGAGGTCGAGGTATTCCTGCGGCGTTTCCGCGCGATTGGTTTTGCGGCGCTTGGCACGGGCATAGCCGGGCATCCGTCCGCCGAACACGATGCCGGTGAGATCGAGCCGTTCCGCGAGCGCACGGCGTTCTTCATAAAGGCGCCGCCCGAGCCTTGTGCCGCGCACCGCCGGATCAACACACAGTTCATAGCCGTACAGCCAGTCGCCGGTGGGATCATGGCGGCTGCCGAATCCGTTGCCGGTAACTTCGTCCCAGGTGTGGTCGGACAGGGCCACGCGCTCGTCGAGCCGCATCGAGGCGCAGTACCCCACCACCGCACCATCAAACAGCGCGACAAAGCAGCCTTCGGAATAATTGTTGATCTGGCCCCGGATCTCGCCCTGCGTATAGGCGGGCAGATCGTCATAGGCGCGGCGGACAAGGTCGCCGATGGCACGCACGTCCTTGAGCTTGGCCTGGCGGATTTCCAGCCGCGCTTTCGATCTGCTTGCCATTTATTCTAGCCCCTTTGTTGTTGGGTGGGGCAACATCTTGTACCCCGATCTTGTTCCGGAGCCCGAATGCAAAAGGGCGGGCCATCCACCGGACAGCCCGCCCCAAGTCCCCCGCCGAAGCGGTTGGGCTTCACATCAGGCCCAGTTGGCCATTTCCTTTTCCAGATTCTGCGCGACAGTTTCGAAGAACTGTTCGGTGGTCTGCCATGCCTGCCCCGGGCCAATCAGCAGCGCCAGATCCTTGGTCATGTAGCCGTTTTCAACCGTCTGGATGCAGACGCGTTCGAGCGTTTCGGCAAATTTCACCACATCGGGGGTGTTATCGAAACGGCCGCGATACATCAGTCCGCGGGTCCAGGCGAAGATCGACGCGATCGGGTTGGTCGAAGTCGCCTTGCCCTGCTGGTGCTGGCGATAATGGCGGGTGACTGTGCCGTGCGCGGCTTCGGCTTCCACGGTCTTGCCATCGGGGCTGAGCAGCACCGAGGTCATCAGACCAAGCGAGCCAAAGCCCTGAGCTACCGTATCCGACTGCACATCGCCATCGTAGTTCTTGCACGCCCACACGAACTTGCCCGACCACTTGAGCGCGCTGGCGACCATGTCGTCGATCAACCGGTGTTCGTAGACCATGTTCTTGGCCTTGAACTTCTCGGCAAAGCCTTCGTTGTCGAACACTTCCTGAAACAGATCCTTGAAGCGCCCGTCATAGGCTTTCATGATCGTGTTCTTGGTGCTGAGATACACTGGCCAGCCGAGGTTGAGACCGTAGTTGAAACTGGCACGCGCAAAGTCGCGGATTGAATCGTCGAGGTTATACATCGCCATCGCTACGCCGGCGCTGGGGAAGTCGAACACGTCGAGGTCGATCTTCGTGCCGTCCTCGCCATCGAACACCAGCCGCAGTTTGCCGGGGCCGGGGATAAGGGTGTCGGTTGCTTTGTACTGGTCGCCAAAGGCATGGCGGCCAACCACGATCGGGTCGGTCCAGCCCGGCACCAGCCGCGGCACGTTATCGATCACGATCGGTTCGCGGAATACGACGCCGCCCAGAATGTTGCGGATCGTGCCATTGGGGCTCTTCCACATCTTCTTGAGGCCGAATTCCTCGACGCGCTGTTCATCGGGGGTGATGGTGGCGCACTTTACGCCGACACCGTGTTCCTTGATCGCGTTGGCGGAATCGACGGTCACCTGATCATCGGTCGCGTCGCGGTTCTCGATCGAAAGGTCGTAATATTTGAGGTCGACATCAAGGTAAGGCAGGATCAGCCTTTCGCGGATCCATTGCCAGATGATGCGGGTCATCTCGTCCCCATCGAGTTCTACGACGGGGTTGGCGACTTTGATTTTCTGCATGGCTGTTGCCCTATCCTTCTTCACCCGTCTGCGCGGGCTGCATGTGATCGACAGGAAGCTGTGTAAGATCCCGCGCGGGCTTTAGCAGAGGGAGGCGTGCTTGCAAGGCAGGGGCAGCGCAAATGCATGGCAATCGCTGGTGCGCCGGGCGCAAGACGCAAAAAAGCCCGCCGGTTAAAGGCGGGCTGTTTAGCGTTTCAGCCGATGGTGGGCGTAGCAAGGATTGAACTTGCGACCCCTACGATGTCAACATAGTGCTCTACCACTGAGCTATACGCCCGCACCATCGGATTGGCCTCTTGCGAGGCGGAGGCGGCCCTTAACGTAAGCCCTGCAAAGGTGCAAGCGATTCGAGCGCCGGAAAATCTATACCCGCGCCTGATCCGCCTCGTCGAACACACGTTCCACCTCCAGCACCAGATCGCGCAGGTGGAACGGCTTTGACAGTACTTTGGCTGTTGGTTGTTCGCGGCTGGCACGCAGGGAAACCGCAGCGAAGCCCGTGATGAACATTACCTTGGTGCGCGGCGAGATTTCCGCACAACGCTGGGCCAGTTCGATCCCGTCCATTTCAGGCATGACGATGTCCGACAGCAGCAGATCGAAATCGCCGGTTTCCAGCAATGGTACGGCATCGGTGCCGCGATCCACCGCGCTCACTTCATAGCCGGCATTGGTCAGCGCCCGCGCAAGATAGGTGCGCATGGCTTCTTCATCCTCGGCGAGCAGGATCCGGGGGGTGCGTGTCGATGTCATGGTAGGGGCGTTAGCACTGTGAGCTTAAGAAATCTTTGTGCCTGCGCCAGATTGCACCCGGCGCGGTGCCGATTGATCGCGTCGGCGGGTTGATCTTGCTTTGACAGAGGCGTGCAAAGGCGGCAGCAAGGTTGGCGGTATGATGCCTCCCGCTTCCAGACCGAAATCTGCTCTGACTGCAGGCTCGCCAATGCGTGTGCCTGTCAGCGGCGGCCGCGTGCCGGGCCTTAATGATGCGCCGGCGTTCACTCTTTCCGCCCCTCCGCAACTGCGCCTGCCGGTGCTGGTCGCTGTGCCGCATGCTGGTCGTGCATATCCCCCGGCTGTGCTGGCGCGGATGCGTGACCCTGATCTGGCGCAGTTGCGACTTGAGGATCGCCACGTCGATCGGCTCGGTGTGGAGATTGCGCGCCAGACCGGGGCGGCTCTGCTGGTCGCCCATGCGCCGCGCGCGCTGCTGGATCTCAACCGCGCCGATGATGATATTGATTGGGATATGATCGATGGCGGCCGCCCGGAAGGCACAGCGCCAGCCAGCGCCGGGCAGGGTGGCAACCGCCGCGCGCGCAGCGGGCTTGGGTTGGTGCCGCGCCGCCTGCCGGGATCAGGAGAAATCTGGCGCGGGCGGCTTGATCCTGACGACCTCGGCGACAGGATCGATGGGATTCACACCGCCTATCACGCCGCGCTGGCGGATACGCTGGCCCGGATCCGGGCAGAATGGGGCGCGGCGCTGCTGATCGATTTGCATTCGATGCCGCCGCTGAAACCTGCCGAGGGCGAGGCATTTGCACCGGTCATCGTGCTTGGTGACCGTTTCGGAGCCGCCTGTCACAATCTTTTGATGGGCCGGGCGCTGACGCATCTCGAAGGGCAGGGGTGCCCGGCGGCGCAGAATCGCCCTTATTCAGGCGGATATGTGCTGGACAGACACGGTGTGCCGCATGCGGGTGTGCATGCGATGCAGATTGAAGTGTGCCGCGCGGCCTATCTTGACCGGCGGCTGGCAGAGCCGGGGCCCGGTCTGGCGGCAATGGCGGCACTGCTAGCAGGGCTTGTGCGCGAATTGGGCGCTGAAGCTGCACTGCTGGGTGGAGGAGAAAGGCTGCTGCACGCGGCAGAATAGCCGGTAACGAAAAACGAGCAGGTGGCGCGTCCCAGCCTGCCCGTCTTCAACTTCCTTGCGACGGAGCTTTTTCGCCCCGTGTGTCCGATTAGTTCAGTGTTGGAGCCGAAGCGCCTTCAGCCGGCATCGGCACACGGCCCTGGGCCAGCTGGCGTTCGAAGATCGTACGCATCAGATTAAGCGAGAACAGGTGCGCATAGATCAGCATCAGCATGCCATTCTTGGCGAGGCCATCAAGCGCTTCTGCCGAAAGTTCGCGCAGCTTGTTTTCATCGACCATGCGGAAACCGCGGTAGATGAACGGCTTGTCGGGCATGTCGTTGCGGGTGATAGCAATTTCGCCGTCCATCATGATGTCGAGCTTGCCGAGTTCTTCCATAAACTGCTTGGTGCGCATACCAGCTTCTTCAAAGCGGCGGCAGAAATCCAGCACACCTTGCGTGTACTCGGTCGGCTGACCGGCATCATCGAACAGTGCCAGACCATCCTCAGCCTTGCGAACCAGGTTCGCGCTGGGATCGAAGCACAGCGACATGTCTTCGCTGCCCTGCTGAAGCTTCGCGAGGATGAAGGGATACCGGCGCGCGTAGGCGGGCAAATAGATAGCTTCGTTGATCTTGTTGTCATCGCCCACAAAGGTATTCACGCCTTCGTTCAGGCCGAACAATGCGATCGGCAGCGGGGTGTCCCCAGAGGTGAAAACGATCGGGAAATGGCGCTGCGCATCAACGAATTCGTCGGTGGTCAGCGGGATTGCGTGGGTCGCGGCGAGATAGGCTGCGCTTTCCAGCGTGCCGGCTTTCCAGTCTGCATGATCGCGGCTGTTGAGCGGCAGAAGGTCGTTGTAGAACAGCGGAAGTTGCGGTTGCGGCGCGCTGGCCATGACGTCGTCTCCGGAAAAAAGCGGTGGTCGATGATCCCCTCAGCGGAAATGGAACGCCCCGCCGAAAGCGCGGCCCTTAAGCGTTTGCGCCGAGCCGCGCAAGCTGCGAGGATCACACGGCTGGGGGAGAGTGAAGCAGTTTCCCGGGATTGAGCAGATTGTCGGGATCGAGCGCAGCCTTGATGCGCCGCATCACTGCCAGCGCTGCCGGATCGTGCAGGCGGGCAAGGTCGTCCACCTTCATCTGTCCGATGCCGTGTTCGGCACTGATCGATCCGCCCCATTGGGTGACAAGATCATAGACCCGCGCCGAAACGGCCTTGCCCTCGGTTTTCTCCCACACTCCGCGCACTGCACCTTCGGGCGCCATGACATGGAAGTGCACATTGCCATCGCCCAGATGCCCGAAAGCCAGAGCCCGTGTACCGGGAAAGGCGGTCTCGAGCGCGGGCGCGGCGGCGAGGATGAATTCTGGCATTTTCTCGACAGGCACGGAAATGTCGTGTTGCATCGCCGGGCCTAATGCGCGTTCGGCAGCAGAGATCCCGTCGCGCAAGGCCCAGAAATCCTCTGCCTGTGTTTCGTTGGCGGCGATCACGGCATCGGTGATCAGCCCTTCCTCGAGCGCGGTTCCCAGTGCCGTTTCGAGCGCCTCCCGCACCGTCGCACTATCGCGGACGGGTGACACGCATTCGATCAGCGCATTCCACGCATGGCTTTCAGCCAAGGGTGCGCGTGCCGTCGGCTGGTGCGCAAGCACCGATGCAAGGCAATGAGCCGGGACAACTTCGAAACCTTCCAGCGCATCGCCAAGTGTGCGTTCCGTCTGCCGCAGCAGGGTGCGCGCCTCGATGATGCCGTCCAGCCCAACCCAGGCGGTGGCGCGGCCCACTGCGGCAGGCAGCAGCCGCAACGTGGCAGCAGTTACGATGCCTAACGTTCCTTCGGACCCGATCATCAACTGCTTGAGATCAAACCCGCGATTGTCCTTCTTGAGCGGGGTGAGTGTATCGAGCACTGTGCCATCAGCCAGCACCGCCTCCAGCCCCAGTACCTGAGCACGCATGGTGCCATGACGCAGAACCTGTGTGCCGCCGGCATTGGTGGCGATCAGTCCGCCGATCGTAGCTGAACCTTTACCGCCAAGCGTGAGCGGAAAGCGCATCCCCTCAGTCTCGGCCGCATCGTGAAGGTTTTGCAGGATCAGCCCCGCTTCGCACACCACCTGTCCCGCTTGCGGATCAATCGCACGAATTGCATTCATCCGTCGCAACGACAGCAGCAGCGCGGTGCCTGTTGCATCCGGGGTCGCGCCGCCGGCCATGCCGCTGTTGCCTCCTTGCGGAACAATCGGCACCCGATGCGCAGCGCACAGCCGAATCAGAGCGGCCACTTCTGCGGTGGAAGCGGGCGAGGCCATTGCCACAGCCTTGCCAGTGTATCGTCCCCGCCAATCGGTCAGCCACACGTCCATGCTTTCGGGGTCAGTGGTTATCCCGCGCGGCCCAAGCAGCGTTGAAACTTCTGCGAGAAAGGCCGAACAATCGCGGTCGGGCGGGGGTGGCTGTCTGGTCTTTTGCATTGTGTCCTCTATGCCACAGTTGCGTGGCTTTGTGCCACCGATTTCACGCAGGCCTGTATCCCAGTTAAGCCTCGGTTCAATTGATCGGGCTAAGGCGAAGCGTGGTTATGCCCCGTTAAGGCGCTGCTTTGGTGCAGTTGCATCATTGCCCTGTTAGGAGACAGTTCCAGCACCATGCACAGCCTGGTCGCCTTTGCGGCGCCGATGGCGCTGATGCTGCCGATCGTGGCGGAAGGCAATGTGGCGGAACTTGATGTCGCGCCTGCTCCTTCCGCCCGGCAATGCGAGGCCGCTTCTGCGCAGAATCCGGCACTGCCCATGAACCCGCTGTCTGCTCTGCGCAGCGGTGATACCATGCGCCAAATCCGCATCGAGCAGCGCGTGGTTGTGCGCATTGCACCGCAGCCACCGGCAGCCCGGCAGAGCTTGTTTGCCGAATTGCCGCAGCGTGCGGTTTCCTCGCGGTTCGAGGAGCGCAAAAAGGAAAAGTGCGTGGCCCTTGACGGGATCGCAGGTGTGCAGACCGGCAGCGGAAATCGGCTTGTCCTGTTTCTCCGGGATCAGCGAATGATTTCGCTCAATCTCGAAAAAGCTTGCCGCGCCCGTGACTTCTACTCTGGATTTTATGTCGAGAAGAGCAAGGACGGCCGCCTTTGCGTTGATCGCGACAAGCTTCAATCACGCACCGGCGCCCGTTGCGAAGTCGATACAATGCGCCAATTGGTCGAAGTGCGCGATTGATTTGTTTGCGCTATCGGGTGCAGGCCCGCGCGTTTCCTTGACTTTTGCCACTATTTAGGGGATGGGCGCTGCGGCCTGATGCTGCGCGATGCGCCCGCAGGCCGGCAATCCCGGCAGCAACCCTGCCCGCTATTCTCGGACACCACACACCGCATGACTTTCGCCGATCTCGGCCTTTCGCCCGAATTGCTCAAAGCCGTCGAAGACGCGGGCTACACCACGCCGACTGCGATCCAGGCGCAAGCCATCCCGACTGTGCTGATGATGCGCGACCTGATCGGCATTGCCCAGACCGGCACCGGCAAGACAGCAAGCTTCGTGCTCCCCATGATCGACGTGATGGCTTCAGGCCGCAGACGGGCGCTGATGCCGCGTTCACTGATCCTCGAACCGACGCGCGAACTCGCAGCCCAGGTGGCCGAGAATTTCGAGAAATACGGCAAGAACCACGATCTCAAGATGGCGCTGCTCATCGGCGGCGTTCAGATGGGTGACCAGTTGAAGGCGCTGTCTGACGGGGTCGACGTGCTGATTGCCACGCCGGGCCGGTTGATGGACCTTTTCGAACGCGGCAAGATCATGCTCAACGGCTGCGAACTGCTGGTGATCGACGAGGCTGACCGGATGCTCGATATGGGGTTCATTCCCGATATCGAATTTATCTGTTCCAAGCTGCCCGAAACCCGCCAGACCATGCTGTTTTCGGCCACCATGCCGGCGCCGATCGAAAAGCTGGCGAAGAAGTTCCTCAACAATCCGAAGCGGATCGAAACCACGCGCGCCGCGACCACTAATGCCGATATCACCGCCTTCAAGGTGCCGGTGAAGTCGCGGTCGAAGAAGGACACGCTGCGCTGGTTCCTTGAGAACGATCTGGTGGAAACCGCGATCATCTTTGCCAACCGCAAGACGACGGTGCGCGAGTTGAACCAGAGCCTGACCCGCTTCGGCTTCCGGTCGTCGGAAATACACGGCGACATGGACCAGTCGAGCCGGATCAAGGAACTTGATCGGTTCAAGGCGGGCGAGGTCAACATCCTCGTCGCATCTGACGTTGCGGCACGCGGGCTGGATATCAAGGGCGTGAGCCACGTGTTCAATTACGACACGCCGTGGCATCCTGACGATTACGTCCACCGCATTGGCCGCACCGGCCGCGCGGGGGCGAAGGGCCGGGCATTCACCTTTGTATCCGAAGAAGATGCCGAGGCGATCAGCAATGTCGAAAAGCTGACCGGAAGCGCGATCAAGGTGTTCGGCAAGGAAGACGTGCGCGTCGATCTGACCGAAGTGATGGCCAAAACTGAAGCAGCCAAGGCAGAGGCGCCGGCAGAAGAAGCGCGCGAGGAACGCGCCGAACGCAAACCCCGCCGTGCCCGCTCAGAGCGCGCCCCACGTGAAAAGCCTGCGGACGTGACACAGTCTAGTGAAGTGGCATCGCCCGAAGAGCGTGCACAGAAACCGGAACGTGCCGAACGCCCGCGCCGTGACAAGGCCGGCCAGCGCACCGACCGTGTCGCTGTAAGCGACGAACGCAAACCGCGCCGCCGGTTCTCCGAGGATGATGAACCCGTCCCCGCTGGCGAATGGAACGGCCCGCGTCCGGACTTTCTTGATGTGGGTTTTGGGTAAGCTCTATTTTTCTGGCGGAAACGCCGGGGGTGAGGCGCTGATCGGGCCGAGCCAGAAGGTGCCGTCGAACCGGCGCGCCAGCTGCGGCTCGGCAAGGTTCCCGACTGTGATATGCGGCGCGCGGTCGCTTGATCCTTCTGCGCCCGCCCGCGAGGCGGCGCAGGTGATCATGTCGTCCGTCACCTCCTGCCCCGGTGCGAGCTTGGTTCCGGGGGCGAGCTGACAGCTCCAATTTTCCCCGCCCGCATGCCGCATCCCGAGACTGAGCACCGAGCCATAGCTACGCAGCCGCACCGCCATCGGATCGAAATCCGGCCCGCCGATGCTGAGCGGCGCGATTTCGGCGTGGAGGTTGCCGACCAGCACGATCACCCGGTCATAGTCCTTGAGCGCAGCAGCTTCGGCGATGTTCTCGGCCTGTGCCGCCTCGTGCGGGCCTTGCGCAGGGAGATCGTTAAAGCGGGCGCGCTGGGCATCGTCGCGCGCGCCGTTGAAAGCGACGATGTCGATCGCCGCGCCCTGATCCTTCAATGCATGAGCACCCGTCACAAGCGCCAGCATCGCCTTGCTCGCCACACCGTCATCGCGCCCGCGCCAGCCGAGATCGGGCAGCGCGGCGCGGAACGCATCGTGCGGCAAGGCCCATGCCTCCTGCCACGCCGCATTTTGCCATGAGGAATGCTCGACAGCGAGTAGCATGCGCTGCTCCCGTTTCGCTTCGGCGCAGATCAGACTTTGAACAAGCGCTGGAGCCTCGCGGGTTCCATGCAACTCGCCGAAAACCACGAAATCGGGATCGCGTGCGACGACCTCGTCCCAGCCTGCCGGCGCGGTGCAGGCTGCATCATCGGCGGGCATGCCGCCCTGTGCGGCGAGCGCGGCGGGCAAATACAGGGCAAAGGCGACCAGTAGCGATTTCATGATTGAGGCTCCCATCAGTGAGGGCTGCGGCCAGCCTAACAGACCTCGAATTCATTGAATAGGCTTTGATATCAGTAACCTACCCCACCACGGTCACAAAACTATCCAGTACCCGCTTCTCGCCCGCGTCTTCGAACAGGATGGTGAGCTTGTTACCCTCCTGATCGATCACGCAGCCGGTGCCGAATTTGTCATGGCTCACCATCGCGCCAATCGCGATGTCGCTGCGGGCAGGCGCGGCGAAGCTGGCGGCTGACCGGGTGTTTTCGCGCACCCGCGCAGGCTTGGTGTCGTAGCCTGAGGTCAACGCCCGTTGCCAACCGGGGCCGCGAGTCTGGGCGCGGTCGGGGCGGTCGCGCGCGACATGGGCGAAGGGGTCTTCCTGCTCGCTCCAGTTGGCGCGCCACAGCGATGCGCCGCCGGTGAGGGTGGTTTCCTGATCGATATGCTCTTCCGGCAGATCTTCAATGAAGCGTGAGGGGATGGAGCTCGTCCACTGACCATAGATGCGGCGGTTGGCAGCGTGCAGGATCACGCAGCGCCGCCGTGCGCGGGTGATCGCGACATAGGCGAGGCGGCGTTCTTCTTCGAGGCTGGCGAGCCCGCCTTCGTCGATTGCGCGCTGACTGGGGAACACGCCTTCTTCCCAGCCGACACAGAAGACGTTGTCGAATTCCAGCCCCTTGGCGGCATGGATGGTCATGATTGTGACAGTCTCGCCTTCATCGGCGCGTTCATTGTCCATGACCAGGCTGACATGTTCGAGGAAATCGCCCAGCGTTTCGTATTCTTCCATTGCGCGAGCGAGTTCGGACAGGTTTTCGGCACGGCCCGCGCTTTCCGGAGTGCGATCCGCGGCCAGCATGGCATTGTAACCCGATTCCTCCAGCACCAACCGCAGCAGATCGGAGGGCGACATCGTCTCGGCCTCGGCGCGCCAGTGCAGGAACTGACGCATCAAACCGCCGATGGTGATGGCGCTGCGCTTGGGCAATTCATCGCTGTCGGCCAGTTGCAGCGCAGCTGCAGCCAGCGGCAGGCCTGTGCGGCGCGCGTGGCTGTGCATCGCTTCCAGCGCCTTTGCGCCGAGCCCGCGTTTGGGCTGGTTGTGAATGCGTTCAAATGCCAGATCGTCTTGTGGCTGAGCAATCAGGCGCAGGTATGCCAGTGCATCTCGGATTTCGGCGCGCTCGTAAAACCGGAAACCGCCGATGATGCGGTAATTCACGCCGATCTGGATGAAGCGGTCTTCGAATTCGCGGGTCTGATATTGGGCGCGCACCAGGATCGCGATCTGGCCGAGGGATGCCCCTTCGCGCTCCAGCCGCT
Source organism: Porphyrobacter sp. AAP60 (assembly GCF_001296025.1). Lineage (GTDB taxonomy): Bacteria > Pseudomonadota > Alphaproteobacteria > Sphingomonadales > Sphingomonadaceae > Erythrobacter. The sequence goes on from NZ_LJHV01000004.1 coordinate 124,359, forward strand.
CGATTTCCTCGCCCACCCGGCGCGCCTCTTCGGGGGCGTCCCAAACGCCGATGACCTTGACCTTGTCGCCGCCGTTCACCTCGGTCCACAGGGTCTTGTCATGGCGCTGGCTGTTGGCGCGGATCAGGCCCGCGGCTGCGCCAAGGATGTGCGGGGTGGAGCGGTAATTCTGTTCCAGCCGGATCACCTCCGCACCCGGAAAATCTTTCTCGAACCGCAGGATATTGGCGACCTCCGCCCCGCGCCACGAATAGATCGACTGGTCATCATCGCCGACGACACAGATGTTCTTGTGCTCCTGTGCCAGCAGTCGCAACCACAGATACTGGACTGCGTTCGTGTCCTGATATTCGTCCACCATGATATAGCGGAAGCGGCGCTGATAATCGGTCAGGATGTCGTGATGGGTGCGCAGGATGTTCAGCATATGCAGCATCAGGTCGCCGAAATCGCAGGCGTTCAATTCCTTCAGCCGCGCCTGATACCGTGCATAAAGCGCTGCGCCCTTGCCGTTGGCATAGGCTTCGTTCTCGACCGCATCGAGATCTGCCGGGTTCAGCCCTCGGTTCTTCCAGCGATCAATCAATCCGGCGAGCTGGCGTGCTGGCCAGCGCTTCTCGTCAAGATCGGCCTGGGTGATCAGCTGTTTCAGCAGGCGCAACTGATCGTCGGTGTCGATGATCGTGTAATTGCTTTGCAGGCCCACCAGTTCGGCATGGCGGCGCAGCATCTTGGCGCAGATTGAATGGAACGTGCCAAGCCACGGGATCCCTTCGGCGCCCGGGCCAAGATGGTGCGCCACGCGCTCACGCATCTCGCGTGCGGCCTTGTTGGTGAATGTTACGCACAGGATCTGCGAGGGGTAGGCGCGCCGGGTCGCCACCAGATGGGCAAGGCGAGCAGTAAGGGCAGCCGTCTTGCCCGTCCCAGCCCCTGCCAGCATCAGCACCGGCCCTTCGGTCGCAAGCACGGCAGCGCGCTGCGGCGGGTTCAACCGCGCAGCATAGGCGGGGACATTGTCTTGCGCAGACGTGGGGGAGGGCAGATTGATACTCATGATGTCATGCGAACAGGTAGGGAACAATGGTGCCGCGGGCAAGCGCACAAGGCAGCGATGTCGCACAAGTCAGGGAATGTATTTTCGCCCTGCCGCTTTTCAGCCACAATTCGCGCCCGGCTGTTTCCGCGACGGGTTACCCGGACACCCGCTTGCATTGCTTCGGTTCGATTGTGCGCCATATTCGAGTGGTCCGGCCAGCAGGGGACTGAGCGGCTGGCCAAGAATACGCGTTCGTTTGTGCTTGGGATAACCTGGAAAATTGGAGACACCCCATGCATAAGTACCTGAATAAGTTTGGCCTTGCCGGGATCGGTATGGCCTTGGTGATGACCCCGGCGATGATCGCCGCGCAGGATGCCGCTATCGAAGCGATGCCACCCGAGACAACGCAGGAAACTGCCGCTCCGGCCGCGCCGATCACGCCGGATCAGGAAGCAGTGATGCAGACCTGGCCGCAGGACAAGCAGGCAGCGTTCAAGGCATGGCCGGCCGAAACCCAGAGCTACTTCTTTTCGCTGACCGACGAGCGTCAGCAGATGTTCTGGGCACTGTCTGATAGCGACAAGGTCACACTGAGCCAGATGGCCGAGGCGCAGCGCGAATCGGTCTGGGCGCAGATTGAAAGCCGCGCTGGCACCGCACAGAGCTAATCGGGGTCCCCGATAGGAACCGGGTCGGTCGGGGTTTCGACCAGTCTGAAAAGGCTGAGCTTGCCCTTGCCGACCCGGCGTTCGCTTTCGCAGGCGAGGCCCTTTATCACCACATCTTCGTTGAATGCGGTTTCAAGGCTGATCCACGTTTGCGGGCCGATCCAGCCGAGCCGCAACAACCGGTCAAGCGCCACCGCGCCCGTGCCTGACCGATAGGGCGGGTCGACGAGGATAAGATCAAGCGGCTGCGAGGCTGCGCGCAATTGTGTGGCCGAACTGGACTCCACTCGCGCGCTGGTTTGGGCGCCAAGCGCTGTAATATTGGTGCGGATCGCATCGATTGCGGCGCGATCCTGCTCTACGAACAGGCAGTTTGCCGCGCCGCGAGACAGGGCTTCAAGCCCGAGCGCGCCCGAACCGGCAAACAAATCGGCCACTTGCAAGCCATCGAAATCACCCAACCTGCTGGTCAGCATCGAAAACAGCGTTTCGCGCATCCGGTCGGCTGTGGGGCGGGTTGCATCACCCTTTGGTGCGACAAGTTTGCGTCCGCGCCATTGCCCTGAAATGATTCTCATTTGCGCGGCGCCCTTGGCGGGGTGTTGCCGCGTGTTGGCGCCGGGCGCTTGCGCGACCGGGATCCGGGGCGCGTTGTGTTTGGCCCATCCCGACCTTTGCGCGGTGCATTGGTCAGGGTTTCGGCGCCTTTGCGCGGTGCAGGCGAACCAGTTGGAGCTTTGCGATCTTTGCTTGCGGGCGCATCAGAGGCTTTGCGCGGTGAAGCCGCAGCATCGGCAACTTTGCGCGGCGCGGGGCGGGCGGACGGGCCCTTGCGCGCCGGGGGACGAGGCGGGCGCGGCGCTTTGACAGGGGCCGAAATTTCGACCTTGTCTGCCTTCTTCACCCCGCCGCGCGGGATCGGTTCGCCGGTCATTTCCGACAGGAACCGCGCCACCGGCTTGCCGGTCAGTTCAACAGCCTGACCCCGCGGAAGATCGCCAAGATCGAACGGGCCGTATCCGGTGCGGATCAGGCGGTTGACCTTCAGCCCGAGATATTCGAGCACGCGGCGCACTTCGCGGTTCTTGCCTTCTGTGATGGTCATTTGGACCCACACGTTGCGGCCGGTCCCGCGTTCCAGATTGGCGTCGATCGCGCCATAGCGCACGCCATCGATTTCCACGCCTTCGATCAGGTCTTCAAGTTGGCTTTGCTGCACTTCGCCAAAGGCGCGGGCGCGGTAAGTGCGCGGCACCTTGGTCGATGGCAGCTCCATCATCCGCTTCAGCCCGCCATCATTGGTGAGCAGCAACAGCCCTTCGGTATTCAAATCGAGACGCCCCACGGGCATCAGGCGCGGCGTTCCGCCGGGCAGGGCATTGCGCAGCGCGGTGTAAATCGTCGGGCGGCCCGCCATGTCCCGTTCTGCAGTAATCAGGCCCGTCGGCTTATGGAAAGCGAACAGCCTTGTGGCCTCGGCGGCAGAAACCGGATTGCCATCCACCGTCACGCCTTTGAGGTTGGACAGGATCGTGGCCGGAGTGTCGAGCACCGTGCCATTCAGCGCCACACGCCCATCTGCAATCATCCGCTCGATTTCGCGGCGACTGGCCACACCGGCGCGGGCAAGCAGCTTGGCAATGCGCTGGCCATCCGGGCGAGGCCCGGAATCTGTGGCGCCTTCAGGGCGGCTGTCGGAGCTGGGGGGCTGGCTTGGCATAGGCGCCGCGCCTAGGCCTTCAATTCGCCGCCCGCAAGGCTTCGCTCACGATCTGGTCGAACCGCGCAATCCCGCCTTCCAGTGTGCCGAGCGTCAGATGATTGATCGCGCCGCTTTCAAGGCCCTGCTGGCCGAGTTCGGCTGCGCGGAAATCCTCAGAGGCGAATACCCCCCCATCCAGCAGATTCCAGCTCTTCTCCCAGTGCGCCAGCGCCTTTTCGGTGGCTGGGGCTTCGGGAATGAGCATGAAGTCTTCCACCAGCGTCAGGTCATGCGCCTGCGGCATCAGCACCATAATGTTGATGTAATCGGGGCTGGGCACAATGATCGTGGCGGGAAGCAACTGATAGGCGAAGGTTACGACCCGGCGCAGCGCGGCCATGTCGGTAAGATCAACTTCTGCCATTTCCTCCAGCCGCCCTACGGCAGAACGCTGGTGCGGGCCAATCTGGTCGCCTGCAGTAATCCCGTCCTTGAAGAACGGGCCAATGGTTGCGGAGTGCAAGCGGGTGACATGGTAGCTTTCAAGGAAGGCATCCATGATCAGCTTCCAGTTGCCTTTGACCGTGTGCGTTTTGCGCCGGAACAGGTGGGTGTCCGGTAGCCCGAAAGCGGCAAGATCTGCGCCCAGCGCGCGGGCATCGCCGAAGTCGGCGTTGCCTGTCGGCGCGAACCAGATCAGTCCGCCTGCCTCGACACTCGGCAGCTCGATCAGGCCATAATCAGCCTTGTCCAATCCGGGAAAGGTTTCGGGCCGGGGCAGCGCTATAAGACCGCCGTCGAGCCGGTATGTCCATGCGTGATAAGGGCACACAAGCCGCTTGGCGCATTGCACATCGCTGCCTTCGACCAGCCGCGTGCCGCGGTGGCGGCAGACGTTGAGAAAGACGTGCGCCGTGCCGCCAGCATCGCGGGTGATCAGGAGCGGACGGCCGGTCGCATCATGCGGCACAGCCATGCCGGGGTCGGGCAACAAGGCAGAGGGGCAAAGCACCTGCGGCAGACGATCAAACAGCGCCGCTTTCTCGCGCGCGAAGTGATCGAGGCAGGTGTAATTGCTCGCCGGAACCGTCTGCATTCCGCTTGCGACTTTGCCAGTGCCGCTGCGGATTGCCTCGGCCAGCGCCAATTGCCCCGGTGTGGGGCGCAAATTGGGCATATCTGTTGTGGGCGCGTTCATCGCTCTTTGCTCATTCTCTCGTCCCGGCCTAATGGTGCAGGCAAATGACCGTAAGAACAAGGATCGAAATCGATGGCTGAAGCGCAAGGCGGCAAGCCGGGCTGGGCCGCAGTCTTTCGCGCAATGGGACAGCGCAAGACCGGCTACATGGCGCTGTTCGGCTTTGCCAGCGGGCTGCCCTTCGCGTTGTTTCTCGGCACGCTCTATGCGTGGCTGTCCGAAGCAGAAGTCGATCTGGAAACGATGGGCGTCTTTTCGCTGATCGGGCTGGCTTATGCTTTCCAGTTCCTGTGGTCGCCATTGATCGACAAGGCCAATATCGCAGGCTTCTCGCGATTGGGGCGACGCAAGCAATGGATGGTGCCGGCGCAATTGCTGCTGGGGACGATCCTCGTCACGCTCAGCCTGCTCGATCCGGTCAGCCAGCTTGGCTGGTTTTCCTTGCTTGCCGGGATCGGCGCATTCGCATCCGCCACGCAGGACATTGCAATCAACGCCTGGCGCATCGATGTGGCCGACGAGAAGGCCACGCTCGATATCCTCTCGACCGTGTACCAGATGGGCTACCGTCTCGCCGCGCTGGTGGGCGGTGCGTTTGGTCTGATCATCGCAGCGCGGATCGGCTGGCCGGAAACTTACGCGCTGATGGGTGTGATCTTGCTTGGTATCGGCGCGCTCGGCCTGTTCGCGCCCGATACCAAGGTGGGCAATGTGGATGATGATGCAGCATCCGATGCCCAACTGCTGGCGTTGCGCAGCGCCGGAGAACTGCGCCCCGAAATTCGCGCGCGGGCGCTGATGCTGGTCGGCGTGCTGTGGGCCGCAGCGATTGGTGTGGTGTTGACCTTTATGGTCATGTCGCTCGCCTTTCCGCCCGAACAGCGTCCCAATCCGACCGATTTCACACTGAACTGGGGGCCTTGGATCATTGTTGCTACGGTGGTTGTGCCGGCCCTGGTGGCTGGCTGGCTGCACGGGCAAAAGCGTGACGGAAACAATCTGCTCGCCGAAGATGCGCCGCCTGCGAGCGGGGCAGGGTTTGCAATGGATCATCTTTACCGTGCACTGGTTCTGCCGCTGGTGGAGTTCGTTGGCCGGATCGGCTGGAGCCTCATCCTGATCCTTGCGCTGGTGCTGACCTATCGCATCTGCGACGCGATCTGGGGAACGTTCGCTTACCCGTTTTATCTGGGCGAGCTCGCATACACCAATGATGAAGTCGCCTTCGCTTCGAAATTCTTCGGCGTCGGCGCGATCATCGCCGGGCTGGCGCTGGGCGGGTATTTACTAACCGTGATGGGTCGTATGGCGACGCTGACCCTGGGTGCATTGCTGGCTGCGCTGACCAATCTGCTTTACGCCGATCTGGCAGTTGGCGGTGCGCGGATGCAGGCGGCGAGCGATGCGGTGGGCTTTACATGGGCAATCATGCAGGTGCCGGTGATCGGTAGTCCGGCGCTGGCGAAGCTGACTTTCACGGTGATGTTCGAAAACCTCGCCATCGGCATCGCGGGCGCAGCCTATATCGCGTGGCTTTCGTCCATCGTGTCGAAGCAATACAGCGCGGTGCAGTATGCGCTGCTGTCTTCCCTGACGCTGCTGGTGGGGACGCTGGGGCGCGGGGCGCTGGGCGAGATGATCGAGAATCGCGGCTATTTCGATGTGTTTGTGCTGACGACGCTGATCGGCTTTGTCGCGGTCGCGTTGTGCCTTGCTGAATGGTATCGGCAGGTACGGTTTGGACGCGCCGCCGGTGTGGTTACGCCCGAGGTCGTGCCTGCGGAATAGCTATCAGTCGGGTAGCTCATCGTTCAACCGCAGCACCTCGCCCGCGAGGTAGAGCGAGCCTGCGATGAGGATGGGGAAATCGTCGGGAGGCAGGCCAAGCAGGGCGGCCTCAACATCGCCGGCGGCTCTAGCTTCGGGACCGAAGGCGTTGGCCGGGTAGCACTCATGGCCTGGCACGGGGACCACCGTCAGGGTGCGTATCCGGTCGCCGAGCGGTTCGATGATCGCGCGGGGGTCTTTGCCCTCGATCATGCCGATAACGAGGTGTAGCGGCCCGTCGAAATGTGCAGCGATTGCTGCACCTGCGCTGGGGTTGTGGCCACCGTCGAGCCAAACGGACTGTTCTGGAACAAGCGTTGTCAGAGGACCAGCGCCAAGGCGCTGCATCCGCGCGGGCCAGCGGGTGGAACGCAGCCCGTTCCTTATGCTTTGCGAACTGATTGCGAGGCGTGATTGAACGGAAAGCATGGTCATTGCCAGCGCGGCGTTTGCATATTGGTGCTCACCACCAAGGTCCGGCGGTGGGTAGGCCAGATCTTCCCAATAAAGGTCGCGGTAGTAGAGGTGACCCCGCCCATTGAAGGCGTCGTCGTCCGTGCGCTCGCCAGTCAGCTCGAACTGCGGTGAACCAACCCGCACGGTGGTCTCTGCAATCGCCGCCTGCGCTTCTGGCGGATAGAATCCTCCCATGGTCACCAGCGGCACACCCTTCTTCGCAATCCCCGCCTTCTCGAACGCAATGCGCGCCATTGGCCCGGTCGGCACGCCTTCCTCCGGTGCCAGCAGGAAGCGTTCGTGATCGAGGCCCAGTGCCGCGATCCCGCAGGCGGCCAGCGCTTCGGGCTCCAGCACATTGGTCGCGTCGAAGCGCCCGCCCATGCCGACTTCGACCACACAAGCATCGGCAGGCGTGCGGCTGAAGGCGAGGAAGGCGGCGGCGATCGTGACTTCGAAGAAACTGGGGCCAAGATCCGCGCTCACATCCAGCACTTCGGCCAGAATTGCCGCCAATTCAGCGTCCGAGATCAACTCTCCTGCCAGCCGGATGCGTTCATTGTAGCGCACCAGATGCGGCGAGGTGGTGACGTGGACGCGATACCCTTCCGCCTCCAGCATCGCGCGCAGGAAGGCGCAGGTCGATCCCTTGCCATTGGTGCCTGCTACATGGAAAACCGGCGGCAGCTTGCGGTGCGGGTTGCCGAGGCGCTCCATCAGCGAACGGATTGTCTCAAGCCCCAGTCGCCCCTGCGGAACGCTCAGCGCGCTCAGCCGGTCAAGCTGGGCCTGAACGCGCGGGTCATCCGACCGTCCGAAATCGAGCGGCTTCACGGCAAGTGGCGGGTTACGCCGCCTTCACCGGCTGGAGATAATCGAGCACCTGTGCCAGCGTCGCCTTCAACTCCCAGCGCGGCACGACCATGTCGACCATGCCGTGCTTGTGCAAATATTCGGCGCGCTGGAAGCCTTCGGGCAGCTGTTCGCGGATCGTGTCCTGAATGACGCGCTGGCCTGCAAAGCCGATCAATGCGCCCGGTTCAGCAATGTGGATGTCGCCGAGCATGGCGTAACTGGCGGTCACCCCGCCGGTGGTAGGATCGGTCAGAACGACGATATAGGGCAATCCGGCCTGCTTCAGCCGCCGCGTCATCACCGTCGCGCGCGGCATCTGCATCAGGGACAGGATCCCCTCCTGCATCCGTGCCCCGCCCGCTGCCGTCACCACGATATAGGCACAGCCGCGATCCAGCGCCTTCTGCGCGCCTTCGCAAAAGGCCTGCCCCACGGCCATGCCCATCGATCCGCCCATGAAGCTGAAGTCCTGCACCCCGACCACGGCGGGGCGGGTCTCGATGGTGCCGGAACCGACCACGAAGGCATCCTCATGCGGGTTCGCGGCGCGCGCGGCTTTCAGGCGGTCGGTGTATTTCTTGGTGTCCTTGAAGCCCAGCGGGTCTTCGGTGACCTTGGGCAGTGGCAGGATTTCAAAGCCGGGATCAAGCAACAGCCCAAGCCGCGCATCCGCACCGATCCGCCCATGATATTCGCATTTCGGGCAGACGCTGAGGTTGTCCTCATACTCGGCGACGAACAGCATTTCCTGGCACGAGGGGCACTTGATCCACAGATCCTTCTCCGTGGTCTTCTTCTCGTTGCTGAAGCCGAGCGTGCTGCGGACGCGGGTGAACCAGTTCATGCGGTTTGCTCCTGACGGGCGGTGTGGACCGCGTGGGCTAGGGCGGAGGTGAGTTCCTTTAGCTTGGCCGGAGCCGCAGCGCCATATTCGCCGCAGATTTCCACCAGGGCTGAGCCGACCACAACGCCGTCTGCTACCTTGGCGATGGCAGCTGCTTGTTCGGGCGTGCGCACGCCGAAGCCGACCGCGACGGGCAGATCGGTCGATGCCTTGAGCCGCGCCACGGCTTCCTCGATGCTGGCCTGCACCGCCTGCTGCTTGCCGGTAATCCCGGCGACCGAGACGTAGTAGAGGAAGCCTTGTGACCCTTCGAGCACCTGCGGCAGACGCGCGGCATCGGTCGTCGGGGTGGCGAGGCGGATCGGGGCAATGCCCTTCGCGCGCAAAGCCGGGCCGAGCGCGTCGTCCTCCTCGGGCGGAATGTCGACGCAGATGACGCCGTCCACGCCCGCATCGGCAGCGGCTTGCGCAAACCACTCCGGCCCGCGCCGCACCATGGGGTTGGCATAGCCCATCAGAACCAACGGCACGTCTGGGTGTCGGGCGCGGAAGTCGGTCGCGTAGCGCAGCACGTCCGCCGTGGTCGTGCCCGCGCCGAGGCTGCGCAGATTGGCGCTCTGGATCGCGGGGCCATCAGCCATGGGATCGGTGAAGGGCATGCCGAGTTCGATCACATCCGCGCCGGCTTCGACCAGCGCATCGAGGTTGGCCGCAGTGTCGCCATCGCCTGCGGTGATGAAGCAGACGAGTGCAGGGTGAGGGGCTGAGAAGGTTGTGGATAGGCGGGTCATTTGTCTTTTACTTCCTGTCTGTCCGACAAAATCAGAACAGCGACAGCGATGAGGATGATTACGAATCCAGTGCCGTGCCAGTAGCTATTTTCGCGCACAACTCCGGCGACCCGGAGAATGAGACCGCCAACGGCTGTCAGGGCAATTATTGCTGAGGCAAACTTCCGCAAATTCAAAGCTCAACCCCCAGCTTCTCAGCCACCGTAAAGATGTCCTTGTCGCCGCGCCCGCACAGATTCATCAGCACGATGCTGTCCTTCGGCATGGTCGGCGCGACCTTCGCTACGGCGGCAATGGCGTGCGAGGGTTCCAGCGCGGGAATGATCCCCTCGGTGCGGCAGAGCAGCTGGAACCCCTCCAGCGCCTCGTCATCGGTGACGGCGGTGTATTCAACGCGGCCCGATTCCTTCAGCCATGCGTGCTCCGGGCCGATGCCGGGGTAATCCAAACCGGCGCTGATCGAGTGGCCTTCGGTGATCTGGCCGTCCTCGTCCTGCAGCAGGTAGGTGCGGTTGCCGTGGAGCACGCCGGGCGATCCGCCGAGCAGGCTGGCGGCGTGCTGATCGCCATCCAAGCCATGCCCCGCCGCTTCGACACCCAGCATCTTCACGTCCGCATCATCGAGGAACGGGTGGAACAGCCCCAGCGCGTTCGACCCGCCGCCGATGCAGGCAACCAGCAGATCGGGCAGGCGGCCCACGCGGGAAAGCATCTGCGCGCGGGCTTCCTTGCCGATCACGCTCTGGAAGTTGCGGACCATCTCAGGGTACGGATGCGGGCCCGCTGCCGTACCGATGATGTAGAAGGTGTCGTGGACGTTCGCGACCCAGTCGCGCAGCCCTTCGTTCATTGCGTCTTTCAGCGTCGCGCCGCCGCTGGTGACGGGGATGACTTCCGCGCCGAGCAGCTTCATGCGGAAAACGTTGGGCGATTGGCGCGCGACGTCCTCTGCCCCCATGTAGATCACGCAAGGCAGGCCGAAGCGTGCGCAGACGGTAGCGGTGGCGACCCCGTGCTGGCCCGCGCCGGTTTCGGCGATGATGCGGGTCTTGCCCATCCGCATGGCGAGCAGGATCTGGCCGATGCAATTGTTGATCTTGTGCGCGCCGGTGTGATTGAGCTCGTCGCGCTTGAACCACACCTGCGCGCCGCCCAGCTCTTCGGTGATGCGAGGCGCGAAATAAAGCGGGCTGGGGCGGCCGACGTAATGTTCGAGCAGATCGTCGAACTCGGCCTGAAATGCGGGATCGGCCTGCGCGGCGCGATATTCGCGCTCCAGATCGAGCACCAGCGGCATCAGCGTTTCAGCGACATAGCGCCCGCCGAACTGGCCGAAATGGCCGCGATCATCAGGCTGGGTGCGGAAGGAGTTGAGGTGCGTGTTCATCAAATGGTCAATGCCGTTCGTGTCGAGCGAAGTCGAGACACTTGTTGCGCGGATGGCCTCTCGACTAAGCGCGAGGCGAACGGGTTAGGCGGTTTGGGCCGCTTTGCAGAAGGCCGCGATTCTGTCCACGTCCTTGATGCCGGGTGCGCTTTCGACGCCAGAGGACGTGTCGACCAGCGGCGCACCTGTCAGCCGGATCGCCTCGGCAACATTAGACGGGGTCAGCCCTCCTGCGAGGCCCCACGGAGTCGGTGCCTTATAGGCGCGCAACAGATCCCAATCGAAACGCGTGCCATTGCCGCCCGGCAACCCGCTGGCGGGCGCATCGAAAAGCAGCATATCCGCCGCGCCGTGGAACCGCTCCGCGTCGGCCAGCGAATTCGCATCACGCACACCCAAAGCGCGCCATGCCTCGGTGCCGGTCTCAGCCCGGAAGCGGGCGAGGGTCTCGGGCATTTCGCTACCATGAAACTGCACCACGTCAGGGCGCACCTCGCGCACCGCTTCGGCCAGCAGCGCGGGCGATGGGTTCACCATCAGCAGCACGACCTTGACAGCAGGCGGCACCAGATCGCGCAGCCGCGCCGCATTCGCCAAGGACAGGTGGCGCGGGCTTTTGGCGAAATGGACAAGCCCGACATGGCTCGCCCCTGCCTGCACTGCGGCGGTAAGGGCTTCGGGAGTCGATAGCCCGCAGATCTTGACGAGGGTGGAAGGCATGGTGTGTCCCTAGGACGGGCCGAGCGGCTTTTCCAGCACCACGAAGGTAATCGGCGGATCGCGCAGCACCGGGAAGGGGCGGGTCTCGCCGGTACGCCGGTAACCGCGCCGTTCGTACCAGGCAATCAGCGCCTCGCGGCTGTCGATCACAGTCATTTCCATCGCGGCGATACCGCCGGCGCGGGCGTGTTCTTCCGCCCCGTCCAGCAGCTGCCGGCCGAGGCCTGATGATTGCAGATCAGGTGCCACGCAGAGCATCCCGAGATAGGCGAGTGCCGTGCCTTTCTCAGTGACGGCAACACAACCGATGAGGTCTGCCCCATCCCGCGCTGTCAGGATCGTTACTGCCGGATCGGCCATCAGCGCCTCAAGTTCGCCGGGCGCGATGCGTTCATCGTCGAGAATGTCGGCCTCGTGATTCCATCCGCGCCGCGCTGCATCACCGCGATAGGCGGCTTCGAGCAGGGCCTTTAATGCGGGGGCATCTGCAGGCGTGGCGGAGGTGATGGCGGTCATCGCCGGTCAATCATTCTGGATCAGGCGCAGCAGCGTGCCGTCAGGGTCGATGAGATAGGCGATGCTCAGTCCGCTGTCCTCCTGCTGCGGTGGGTGAAAGCGCGGGATGCCGACGCGGGCATTGGGCACATGGCTTTCCCGCACCTGCGCCATCATCGCATCAAGATCATCAAGCCTGAGACAGCAACTGAACGCACTGTGGTACGGATCGAGATCGGGGTAGGGGAAAAATTCCAGCGTCGCCCCGCCGCGCGAAAGGATCATCCACCCGTCCGAGCGGTAGTCTTCCTCGAACCCGAGCGCGGCATAGAACGCCGCCGTCGCCGCAAAATCGCGCGCGGGCAGGTTGGGGGTGGAATGGTCGGTCATTGGCTGTGCATAGTCCCGTCAGGCGCGGCCATGCGTCATGGACGCTTCATAGGCCGGCGCAGCAAGTATCCGCAAATTGCTCCGAACAACCAGAACGGCGCGACGATGATTGGCAAGACAAGCAGAAATTCGAAGATCGACACGCCTTCTTCGGGTGGCAAGGCATGAAAAGCATGGGTTTTATCTGCCAATTCTGACCAGACCCAAACTCCGGAGAACGCCAGTGCCGGAAGGCATGCGACAAGCAGGCCACCGATCACCCTGATGCGACCAGTGGAACACCTGCGCCACGCATAAGCCAATAGTCCCGCCGCAAACATCAATCCCACGCCAATGACGGTAAGCATTTCAGCCCCCGATCAAAGCGTCGCCTCGATCGCGCGCGCTGCGGCCTCCGGATCGTCGGCGCGGGCGATCGGGCGGCCTATCACCAGCACGCTCGCGCCGTTGTCGCGGGCCTGCCTCGGCGTCACCACGCGCTTCTGGTCTCCGGTGCCGCCGCCGTTGGGCCTGAGGCCGGGGACGACGAAGAAGCCGTCGCGCCATGCCTTCCTGACCATGCCCACCTCCTGACCGGAGCACACGATCCCGTCGAGGCCCGCCGCATGGGCAAGCTCGGCCAGCCGCATCACCTGCGTTTCGGCGCTGCCATACACGCCGGTGGCGGTCAGATCATTGGTATCGAGGCTGGTAAGCATCGTCACCGCCACCACCTTGGTGCCTGCTGCCGCCGCGGCCTTGGCGTCCTCCATCATCGCGCGCCCGCCGCTGGCGTGTACGGTGACGATCGCCGGTTCGTAAACGTGGATGGCCTGCATTGCCTTGGCGACGGTATTGGGAATGTCGTGAAACTTCAGATCGAGGAAGATCGGCAAGCCCAGATGCGCAATTTCGTGCACGCCGTGGCTGCCATGGGCGCAGAAAAACTCCAGCCCCAGCTTCACCCCGCCGATATGCGACTTGACCTTGTTGACCAGCGTTTTCGCAGGTTCGAGACTGGGCACATCAAGCGCGAGATAGACCGGATTGCTCATTTGCCACTCACCCCATCGGAACTGGCATCCGCCGGACTGAACGGATCGCTGCCATCGCCCGTGCCTTTGCCGGGCTTATCCACAGATGTATCCGCAACCGGAACGGTAGCCAGTTCTGCCTGCCGGGCCATCGCGGTGTTCTTGAGCGAGTTCTCCAGCGCACGCACGCGGCGGTTGAGGCCCCATACAACGCTGCGATGCACGGCCCACATCGGTACGAACCCCGCCGCAAAGGCCACGATCGCCAGCACCGGCACCTTGGTTTCCAGCACCAGGTTTTGCCACAAGGTCAGCTCGACCGGCTTCCAGTTATAGACCGCAAAGATCAGGAACCCGATCGCCGCGATCACCCAGATGATGGTCCGAAGTATCTTCACAGCCGCTTTGCCTCCTCATCGCCTGCGCAATGCAGGTGCGTGGCGCTCGAAAGGCGAGGATGAGGCGATTTGTTCCGCATGTCCAGCAAACGCAGCGTCAACCGAACACGCGCTCGAAGATCGTATCGACGTGGCGGAAATGGTAGCCGAGGTCGAATTTCTCCTCCAGCTCAGCCGGAGAAAGCGCGGCGGTGACATCAGCATCGCCCTTGAGCAGATCGAGCAGCGACAGCCTGCCGTCCGATTCCCACACCTTCATCGCGTTGCGCTGCACCAGGGCATAGGCATCCTCGCGGCTCACGCCTGCCTGCGTCAGCGCCAGGAGCACCCGCTGCGAATGCACAAGGCCGCCCATGGCATCGAGGTTCTTCTGCATACGCGCCGGGTAAACCAGCAGCTTTTCGACCACGCCGGTCAGGCGAGCGAGTGCGAAATCGAGCGTAATGGTGGCATCCGGCCCGATGAAGCGTTCAACCGACGAATGCGAGATATCGCGTTCGTGCCACAGCGCCACATTCTCCAGCGCGGGCAGGGCATAGGCGCGGATCATGCGCGCCTGCCCGGTGAGGTTTTCGGTCAGGATCGGGTTGCGCTTGTGCGGCATGGCGCTCGAGCCCTTCTGGCCGGGCGAGAAATACTCCTCCGCCTCCAGCACTTCGGTGCGCTGCAGGTGGCGGATTTCGACGGCGAGCCGCTCGATGCTGCCCGCGACCACGGCGAGCGTGGCGAAATACATCGCGTGGCGATCACGCGGGATCACCTGCGTGCTGACGGGCTCGATGGCGAGGCCCAGCTTTTCGGCCACGTGTGCTTCGACCGCCGGATCGACGTTGGCGAAGGTGCCAACCGCGCCGCTGATCGCGCAGGTGGCGATTTCCTTGCGGGCGGCGACCAGCCTGTCACGGCAGCGGTCAAACTCGGCATAGGCCTGCGCCAGTTTCAGCCCGAACGTCACAGGCTCTGCATGGATACCGTGGCTGCGGCCGATCGTCGGCGTGTATTTGTGTTCTTCCGCGCGGGTGCGGATCGCTGCAAGCAGTCCGTCCATGTCTTCCAGCAGGATATCGGTGGCGCGGGCGAGTTGCACCGAAAGCGTGGTGTCGAGCACATCGGAACTGGTCATGCCTTGATGCATGAAACGGGCTTCGTCGCCCACCTGTTCTGCGACCCAGGTGAGGAAGGCGATCACGTCATGCTTGGTCACGGCCTCGATCGCGTCGATCGCAGCAACGTCAATCGCCGGATCGGTCGCCCACCAGTCCCACAGCGCCTTGGCGGCAGAAGGCGGGACGACGCCGAGTTCGCCGAGTTTTTCGGTCGCGTGCGCCTCGATCTCGAACCAGATGCGATATTTCGCTTCCGGCTCCCACAGGGCGGTCATGGCTGGGCGGGCGTAGCGGGGGACCATTCTCGACTCCGATCGGACAGATGTTGCCCGCGCGGTAGGCAAGCGGGGCGATCAAGGCAAGTTTGCGAACCTGTCAGCGCGCGATGATGTCGGAAGGCATGGTCGCAACGACCCGTTGCGCACCGATCAGCGTAAGATGATGCGCATCCCAGTAATTGAGCTTGCCGTCCTCGATGATCTGGCAGGTGCCTTGAGGGCATAGCGGCGCCTGCGCATCGACAAAGACGAAGCGCCGATCGCGAGCTGCCAGTTCCCGCAAGGCGCCGTTGATCGCGATGCCCTCCGCCTTGGCGCCAGGATAGGCTTCGGGGCACTTGGCATTGCGGAAAGCGCGGCACCGCAACCAACCCTCAAACATCGGCGGCGCCGCAACATAAGCGGTGGGCGCATTGCTGATGATCACGATCCGTGAGTTCTGGTGTAGCCGGTCGGCAAGGCGCGCCATGGACTCCGTCAGCGCGCGACCTGCGGCCTTGCTGCCGGGCGCCAGTGGCTTGTCCGGGTCGTCTGCATACAGCTCGCGATCCCATACCTGCGCCCAGATTATGGTGCGCACCCCGCGTTCAGCCGCCAAAGCAACAAGGCTGTCAGCGGTCGAGCGGCACTCGGCGCTTCCCGCATCCACCGTCGAGAAATTGGAAACCTTCCCTGCGGCGAGGCACGAAGACTTGGCAAGTATCGCGCCCTCTCCGAAGCGGTCGTTGAGAGCGGCGTAATATTGCATCGCGTGGCTATCGCCGAACAGAATGAATGGCAGCGGCTTTGACGGTGTGCCGGTCATAACGTCGGGCGGGCGCGGTGGTCGCAGACCCCCAAGGCGGGTTGCCTCGGCACCGCTGGCAGGCAGTAACAGGTTCAGGTGTCCTGCGACCCCTGCCGCCACAGGCACTGCCAGCGCTGTGCTGCACGCGACCAGCAAGGCCGTGCGTCCGGCCAGCAGGCGTCGCTGGCGTACGGGCTGTTCGATCCAGTGGTATGAGGCCCAGCCGAACGCCACAGAGGCCACCACCAATGCCAGAGTGACAGGCAGGGGCAAGTCACCGAACCACATGTAATGCGCCAGCGTCAGCAGCGGCTGATGCCACAGATATGTGCCGAAGCTGACCAAGCCCAGCCACACCAGCGGTCGCAGGCCCAGCAGGCGCCCCGCAGGATCGGAAGAACCGGCGAACATGATCACCAAGACCGTCCCGATGGTCGGCAGCAGGAACATCGCGCCGGGCGCGGGGGAATACGGCTGGATCAGCAGAAACCCCGCCGCAATCAGGCCCAGTCCTGCTATCGCCAGAAGGGCGCGTAACTGTGGCCGTGCAGTCAGCAGATTTGTCCCGCGCGCAGGCAAAAGCGCGCAGGCAGCGCCCAGCGCAAACTCCCACAGCCTGGTCGGCAGAAGGTAGAATGACAGCAGCGGCCAGCGCGTGGCAACCACCAGCGCTAGCGCGAAACTCGCCAGCCCCATCAGCGCCACCACCGGCAGCATCGCACCCGGGCGCCAGCGGCGGCAGGCGATCAGCACCAGCGGGAACAGCAGGTAGAATTGCTCCTCCACACCGAGCGTCCAGGTATGGAGCAGCGGCTGCATCCCTTCGACAGAATCGAAGTAGCCTGCTTTCTGTGCAAACAGCAGGTTCGAAGCGAACAACGCCGCTGCGGTCAGGCTTTGCGCAAAGGGACGGAAATCTTCAGGGGTAAGGATCGCCCATGCCGCCGGGGCCGTGGCTGCCAGCATTACTGCAAGCGCGGGGACAATCCGGCGCAGGCGCCGTTCGAGAAAGCGCCACTGGCTGAATTTTCCCGCAGTCATCTCCGCCGCGATGATGGCCGTGATCAGGTAACCACTTATGACGAAGAACACATCGACGCCGGTAAAGCCGCCGGGCAACAGGCCAAGGCCGGTGTGATGTGCCACCACGCCGCCCACAGCAATGGCGCGCAGGCCGTCAATCTCGGCCCGGTAGGGCGTATGGCCGGGATGCGCGCCCGGAAGCGCGCTCGAACGAATCGAGGCCGGCGCGGACGCTGTCATCAGATCAGCCCCTTGGCCCTTAACGAAGTATGGCCTTCGCGCCCGATGATCACGTGATCATGGACGGTCACACCGAGCAATCGTCCGGCTTCGGCAATGCGCTGGGTGATCTGGATATCGGCGCGGCTGGGTTCGGGGTTGCCGCTGGGGTGGTTGTGGACAAGGATCATGGCGGTCGCCCCCACATCCATCGCCCTGCGAATCACCTCGCGCGGGTGGATCGCGGCTTCATCGATCGAACCATCCCCGACATGATGATCATCGATCAGGCGGTTTTTGGTATCGAGATACAGCACGCGCACCCGTTCCACCGTCAGATGGGCCATATCGGTGGTGAGGTAATCGATCAGCGCCTGCCAGCTGCCCAGCACCGGCTTCTTGACGATCTCCCCGCGGGTCATGCGGCGGGCGGCGATGGCGACGGATTTCAAGGCGGCGGCGCTGGTTTCGCCTACGCCCTTGACCCGCTGCAATGCTTTGGGGTCGGCGTTCAGCACGCCTGCCAGGCTTCCGAACTGCGCGATCAGCGCTTTGGCGACCGGCTTGGTATCGCCCTGCTTGATCGCGGCGAACAGAAGGTATTCGAGCACTTCGTAATCGGCCAGCGCCTCGGCCCCGCCGGTCAGCAGCCGTTCGCGCAGGCGGGCGCGGTGTCCTTCGCCCGCAACTTTCCCTGCCCGCGTATGGACTTGCGGCGTGCCCCCGAATTCAAACCCGTCTTCAGCTTCCGGCAATGCGACCTCCGGGAAAGCATTGATCCCCTTGTGCCTCATTGCCTTTGGCGGATGATGCGCGCAAGGGTCGGGAGCAATGCCGGTGGCTGACAATCAGCATAGGGAAGGGCCGCAGGACGGCGCGACGCGGCGGCTATGGCCGCGGCGCTGGCGTACCCGAATCGCTGGCGGGGTGGCGGTGCTTGCGCTGATTGGCGGGACTGCTTCGTGGATGGAGCGCGAACGCATCGCCCGCGATGTGATCGACGATTATCTCACCGAAAACGGCGTTGCTGCCACCTACGATATCGTTGCGATCACGCCGCAGGTGCAGGTGATCGAAAACCTTGTGGTCGGCGATCCGGCCCGCCCTGATCTGACTGTGCGCCGGATGGTGGTGGACATCGGCTTCGGCTGGAACGGGCCGGTGGTCGATCGCATTACCATCGATGGCGCACGCGCCTTTGCCAGCTATCGCGGCGGCACGTTCAGTCTAGGCGCGCTGGATCCGCTGGTTTTCACGGGAAGCGATGAACCGCCCGCGCTGCCCGCCATCACCATGGTGATCCGCGATTCCCGTGCGCTGCTGGAAAGCGATTACGGGCCGGTCGGCCTGAGGCTTGAAGGGGCAGGGCGGCTGGATGACGGTTTTGCCGGAACGCTGGCCGTGGCCGCGCCAGACATCGGCGTGGACGGCTGCAAGGCTAGCCGTGCGACGCTATATGGCAACCTTACCACCAACGACGGCGCACCGCGCCTTGCCGGGCCGTTGCGGCTGGGCGAACTGGAATGCGGCGGGGCCAGCCTTGCCGGGGCCGATATCGGCACTGCGCTGGCGTTAAAAAGCGATTTTTCGGGCGGGACGGCCGACTTCAGGGCTGAAGGCAGCGCGCTGGCGATCGGCGCGATATCGGGCGAAGGCCTGTCAGGCACCGCAAAGCTGCAATGGGGCGGCAACGGGCTTGCGCTGGCGCATGATCTCGCCCTGACCACGGTCACCGCGCCGCAGGGTCGCCTGGAAAAGCTTGCAGCCAAGGGCGAATGGCGCGGGCGCAGCGACCTTGCGCGCGGCGAATGGGACGGCACGATCACCGGCACCGGATTGCAGCCGGGGGCAGACCTGTCCGCCGCACTCTCCGCCGCTGAAAGCGGATCACAAGGCACGCTGATCGCGCCGCTGCTGGCCAAGGCGCGCGGCGGACTGGAACGCGCCGTCACAGGCGGCAGCATCGCCGTGGATGCCATCATTCGCCACAACAAAGATGCAATCGCGATGATCATTCCCGAAGCCAGTCTGGCCAGCCGCAGCGGCACGCCGGTGCTGGCTCTCTCGCAGGCAAGCGCGGCGGTTGCGGGCGGCGCTTTGACCGGGCTGCGCGGCAATATGCTGGTCGGCGGGGAAGGGTTGCCGGATATCAACGCCCGGATCGAACAGGCACCCGGACAGGGCTGGACGATGCGGCTGGCGATGACGGATTACGCGGCCGGGGCGAACCGGCTGGCGATCCCGCGGCTCGCCTTGCGGCAGGAACGCAGCGGCGCGATCCGGTTTGACGGGCTGATGACCGCCAGCGGCGATCTGCCCGCCGGCGGCATCTCCGATCTGACTTTGCCACTGGAAGGCACGTGGATGGATACACGCGGGCTGGCACTGGGCACGCGCTGCACGCCGGTGAGGTTCGACAGGCTCGCGCTATCGGGCCTCACGCTTGGAGCGCAGGCAATTGCCCTGTGCCCTGAAGGCGGTGCGCCGATACTTGCTTACAATAACGGACTGAGGATCGGGGCCGCGACCGGGCCGGTCAACCTTGCTGGAAGTCTGGGGGAAAGCCCTGCAACCATTTCCGCCAATGCTGTTAAGCTGCGTTATCCTGCCCCTTTCGCCGTGGAAGGGCTTTCGGCACGCATCGGCGCACCCGATAGCGAAATGCGCCTCTCTGCCGCCAGCCTGACCGGCAGCCTTGCGGGCGACATCGGCGGCGCATTCAGCGGCGGGGCGGGGCGGATTGATGCCGTGCCGCTCGATCTGGCAGACCTTGGCGGGCGCTGGTCGTTTGCCGATGGCACCCTGCGGGTGGACGATGCCGCTTTCACCCTGACTGATCGACCGGCCGAAGGAGCAGCGCGCTTCAACCCGTTGGTCGCAGGCGGGGCCAGCTTGCGGTTGGTAGACAACCGGATCGCCGCGGATGCCGTGCTGCGCCATCCGGCCTCTGCCCGCGCGATTGCCGATGTTACCATCGCTCACAATCTTGACTCCGCAGCAGGCAATGCCAGCTTCAAAGTGCCCGGTCTTGCTTTCGACAAGGCGCTCCAGCCCGAAGACCTGTCCTACCTTGCCAAGGGCGTGATCGCCTTTGCCGATGGCACAGTTACGGGCGATGGCCGGATCGACTGGACGGGTGAGACAATTACCAGCCGCGGCATCTTCCGTTCGGCGGGCATGGATTTTGCCGCCGCGTTTGGCCCGGTGCGCGGGCTGGCGGGCGAGGTGGTGTTCACCGACCTGCTCAATCTCACCACCGCGCCCGATCAGACCGTGCGCATTGCGGCGATCAATCCGGGGATCGAGGTGCTGGACGGGCGGGTGCAGTTCGAGGTGCGAGACGGCACGTTATTGACGCTCGAAGACGCGCGCTTCCCCTTCATGGGCGGCGCGCTGCAGATGCGCCCGCTGGTGATGAATTTCAGCCAGCCCGAAGAACGACGCTATGTGTTCGAGATCGTCGGTCTGGATGCTGCGACCTTCGTGGCGCAGATGGATCTGACCAATCTGGGCGCGACCGGCGTGTTCGATGGCACGGTGCCGATCATCTTCGACAAGGATGGCAATGGCCGGATTGAAGGCGGGCTGCTGCTCAGCCGCGCGCCGGGCGGCAATGTCGCCTATATTGGTGAACTGACCTATGAAGACCTTGGCACGATGGGCAATTACGCTTTTCAGGCGCTGCGATCGCTCGATTACCGGCAGATGAGCATCGGCCTCAACGGCAACCTTTCAGGCGAGATCATCACCAATTTCCAGTTTGACGGGGTGCAGCAGGGCAGCGGCACCACCCAGAATTTCGTGACCCGGCGGCTGGCGAAGCTGCCGATCCGTTTCAAGGTCAATGTCCGGTCGGAGAATTTCTACGAACTGGCCACCATGGTGCGCTCCTTCTGGGATGCCGATTACCTCGGCAACCCGGTCGACAAGGGGCTGCTCTCCACGCAGGGCGGCCGGTTCGTGCCGGTGGGCCCGGCGCAGCCAGCTTCGCCGCAGACATTGGCGCCTGTCTTGCCTCCGGCCGCCAAACCCGTTCAACCTTCCGAAAGCGAAAGCCAGCCATGACGCAACACGAATTGACCGCGCCAACACGCGCTGCCACATCCTCGCAGGAAAACGGGGAAGGGGCAGGGCCGATGGGGCGGCAAGGACAAGGCAGGCGCCGGGCCATGATGGCAGGGGTAGCGATGCTTTCGGTGGTTTCGGGCGGATGCATCAATATTGCAGCGCCGGACGAACCGATCGTGATCGAGCTCAACATCAATATCCGGCAAGAAGTGATTTACCGGCTGGCGCAAGACGCGGCCAACACAATTGACGAGAATGCGGATATCTTCTGACCCCGCATGTCTCGTGATGGAGAAACGATGATGCGCAATTCAGCACTCGCCGCAATCGCCGCATTGGCAGCGCTCGGCCTTGTGGCAGGCGCCGCCCACGCGCAGCGTGATCCGGCCTATGCCGCCGCGCGTTCAGCCGGCAAGATCGGGGAACAGCCCGATGGATACCTCGGCATCGTCGGTGCGGCAGATCCCGCGCTGCAGCGCATCGTCGATGATATCAACATCAAGCGCCGCGCAGTATATGCCGAAAAGGCCAAGGAAAACAACGCTACGCTGGAAGCTTATGCATTGACGTCGGGGTGTCAGGCCATCGCTCGCACCACGCCGGGCGAAAAATATCGCGCGCCCGATGGCAGCTGGCAGACCCGTACCGCCGCTCCGCCGATCCGCGATCCGCGGTGCCCTTGATCTGCGCGCAGCCCCTGCGGGCTGCGGTATCCTCGGCCCTTCCGGGCCTGCGGGCGGGCGGTTGCCCTTGCGGTCGCTGCCGCGACCGAGATCAGCGCTTCCTTGCGAAGCTGCGTAGATAACGGCCTGAAGGGCCGCAAGGCCGACTGGCCGCCCGCAGGTGCTCGAGCCTGCAAGGCTCGAAATGCACCGAGGATGCTCGCCCGGAGGGGTGAGCGCAAAACATTCTTCGCAACTGCACAAACAGGCCTCTCGCCATGTTGACTTGGCTCTACCCCCCTTCTAAGGGGGCGGCGCCCTCGGCGGGTACCTTGATGCGCGTGCCTGATCCTCGGTTTTAGGGAGAATGGCATGAGCGACGAGAAACCCGCCCGAGAACCCATCCTTGAGGATGCGCGGATTGATGCGCTCGAAGCGCGGTTGAAAGCCGCACGCGAACGCGAAGATCAACGCAACCGGCCGAAGGTGAAAGGGGCCGATGCGAATTATCGCAGCGGCAACCGCGCTCTGGCCGGACTTCTTGGGGGGGTCATCGGCGGCCTGGTTATCGGTTTTGCGGTAGATTCGCTCGCCGGTATCGCGCCCTGGGGTCTGTTGACCGGATTGTTCCTCGGAACGGTATCGGCCTTCAGAAGCATCATTCTCAGCGCGAAAACGCGCCCCGCAGAGCAGGCCGAGCGGCCCGATAGCGAGGTTTAGACCCTCGCTTGACCCGCCCTAGCCTTGCTTTAGGGGCGTGTTTCATGTGAAACATTTGAGGACCGACAGATCGTGGCAGCCGAAGAAGGCAAGGTCGATCCAATGAAGCAGTTCACCATCGAGCCCCTGTTCGGCTCGGAGTGGCAACTGGCTGACGGGATCAACATCGCATTCACCAACTCAGCGCTGTGGATGGCGATCACCGCTATTCTGGTGACGATTTTCGTCGCTGGCGGCATGAAGCGTGAAGTCGTGCCCGGCCGCTGGCAGATGGCGGTCGAAAGCATGACCGGCTTTATCGACGATCTGCTCGAAGCCAATGTCGGCAAGGCAGGGCGCAAGTATGTGCCTTACATCTTTACGCTTTTCATGTTCATCCTGTTCGGGAACCTGCTCGGCCTGGTGCCGGTCGGTCTGATCCCCAACGTCCATGCCTTCACCTTTACCAGCCACTTCACCGTAACCGGCGTGCTGGCGATCATGAGCTTCTCGATCGTGCTGATCGTCGGCTTTGTGCGGCATGGGTTCCACTTTTTCTCGTTGTTTGTGCCCGCTGGCACACCGCTGCCGATGGTGTTCTTCATCGCCCCGATCGAATTCATCTCGTTCATGGTGCGCCCCTTCAGCCTCGCTCTGCGGCTCTTCGTTGCGATGATGGCCGGCCACGTGCTGCTCAAGGTGCTGGCAAGCTTCGTGATTGCTGGCGGCGCAGGCGGCCCGGCGCTCGGCGCTGCGGTGGGCGTGCCCAGCTTCATCCTGATGGTGGCGATCAGCGCGCTGGAAATTCTGGTCGCAGGTATCCAGGCCTATGTGTTCGCGCTGCTGACTTCGCTGTATATCAACGACGCGGAAAACCTTCACTGACGGCCACAAGGCTGTCTCAAGACCCCTCATCAACAATCAGATTTTTCTCAAGGAGTTTACTATCATGGACGCAACTGCAGCAGCTCTCCTGGGTGCCGGTCTCGCCGCAATCGGCGCCGGTCTGGCCGCCCTCGGCGTGGGCAACGTGTTCGCATCGTTCCTTGAAGGCGCGCTGCGCAATCCGGGCGCTGCCGACGGCCAGCAGGGCCGCCTGTTCATCGGCTTCGCAGCCGCCGAACTTCTCGGCCTGCTCGCCTTCGTTATCGCCGTTCTGCTGATCTTCCGCTAAGATCAGGTGCGCCGGGCAGGGAGCATCGCTCTCTCGTCCGGCGCTCCCTCGTGAACAGCCGGTAACAAGGGCGACCAATGCCTCAGATCGAACAAATCGCCACAACGCTGTCGAGCCAGGTCTTCTGGCTGCTACTGTTCTTCGGCCTGACCTTTGTCCTTGTCGGACTGGGGATGGTGCCCAAAATCATGGGCACGGTTGACTTGCGCGACCAGCAGATTGCTGGCGACCTTGCCGCTGCGCAGGCCGCCCGCGATGCCGCCGACCTCGAAGAGGCGGCGTGGCGCAAGCGTGAGAATGAAAATCGCGCCGCTGCCCAAGGGCTTATCGCCGATGCCAAGGCAAAGGCAGCAGCAGCGTCCAGCGCCAAGCTGGCTGAAGCTCAAGGCCGTATCGATGCCCGCATTGTCGAGGCCGAGGCAGGCATCGCGGCTGCACAGAACAGCGCGATGGCCGAAATCGAAACGGTAGCTGCCGACGCGGCGCGCGACATCGTCGCACGGATCGCTGGTGCGGATATCGAACCCGCTGTCGCCCAGGCTGCGGTCAAGGAGGTGATGGCGCATGGCTGATATTCTCACTCTGCTCGCCACCAGCGCGGACGGGTCTGCCGAGCCTTCGATACTCGGCATGGATTCCTACCAGTGGGTCGCTCTGGCCATGGCAGCGCTGATCGCGGTATTTGTTTGGAAGAAGGTCCCCGGTCTCATCACCGGCGGGCTGGATGCCAAGATCGCCGAGATCCGTAACCAGCTAGATGAAGCCAAGACGCTGCGCGCCGAAGCCGAAGCTTTGCGCAATGAATATGCCGCCAAGATCGCCAGCGCTGAAAAAGACGCTGAAGCGATGTTGGCAACCGCCCGCGAAGAGGCCGAAGCAGTCCTCGTCCGCGCCGAAGCTGAAAGCGAGACTATGGTCGCCCGCCGCCAGCGCATGGCCGAAGACAAGATTGCGGCTGCTGAACGTGCTGCCGTTGCCGAGGTCAAGGCCAGCGCCGTGACTGCCGCTGCCGCTGCCTCGCGCAAGCTGATCGCGCAAGCCCACGGTAGCGCGGCTGATAGCAAGCTGGCCGACGAGGTTATTGCTTCGCTCTGAGCCTGTCAGTTTTAGACTTGAAGGGGCGGTCCGGCGGGGCCGCCCTTTTTCGTTAGTGCCTTATGAACCGGGCAGGAAAACAACTTTGCCGACCAATTCGCGGCGAGCCATCGCATGGAAGCCTTCGCGCCAGCGCGACAGGGGCAGGATACGATCGATTGCTGGCGTGATTGCTTGAGCTTCCGCCAGCTTCGTGATCGCTGCCTGGATTGCGCGTCCCCGGTGGGGGAAACGGCGCGCATATTCTCCAGCCCGCAGGCCGACGATGCTGAAGCCCTTGATCAGCGGAATGTTGGTCGAGACCTCGGCAATCCTGCCCGACGTGAACCCAACGACGATCAGCTTGCCACCAAAGGCGACGCAGCGGGTTGATTCGTCGAACACATCGCCGCCGACAGGGTCGAACACGATATTCGCCAGCTTGCCGTCGGTGATTTCGGCCACCTGTTCTCTAAAGCGTCCTTCGGCCAAGATTACTGCGTCAGGCTGAGCCAGCTCGGCTATGCGGTCGTGCTTGTTCGCGCTGCCTGTCGTAGCAATCACACGAGCCCCCAGCGAGCGGGCAAGGTTGCAGGCAGCCAGGCCCACCCCGCCGCTCGCACCATGGACGAGCACCCATTGGCCGTCCTCGAGCCCGCCGAGTTCTGCGAGGCCCGTGAAGGCGGTTGAATAAGCAGCACCCATCGCGGCAGCGGCAGGAAAGTCCATGCCCTGGGGTATTAAGGAAAGTTTGTCTGCGCCAACGCTTGCGATTTCGGCGAAGGCGCCGGTCTTGTTGCCGCCCATCACCCTGTCGCCAGCGACAAAGCCGCTATCCGGCGCGGCCTCAAGTACCTCTCCTGCGAATTCGAGGCCGCTAGTGAAGGGTGTTTCCGGTTTGAACTGATATTCGCCGCGCGTCATCAGCAAATCGGGGAAGTTGAGCGATGCGGCGCGCACCTGAACCAGCACGTCGCCCGGGCCGCAGAACGGGACGGGAATGTCGACAAGGCTTACTCCCGACAGATCAGGCGAGAGATTTTCGACCCGGATGGCTTGCATGGGGTTAGAAGTTGTCCTTCGCCGCCCGCAGCGCTGCAAATGTCTCTGACGGCACGCTGCCGCCCCAATGGGCCATGATGGCCGGATCATCGGCGCGCAGGAAGGGATTGGTGGCCAGTTCGCGCCGAAGCGTTGTTGGCACCGTCCATTCATCCTTTGCACGCTTGGCCGCGATTTCGTCGGCATACACCTTCAAGGCGACGTTGTCCGGATCGGCGTGAAGCGCGAACTTCGCGTTCGAGGCAGTGTATTCGTGCGCGCAATAGAGCAGCGTTTCTGGCGGCCAAGCCTTGATGCGGTTGAGGCTGTCCCAGAACTGACCGGGCGTGCCCTCGAACATTCGCCCGCAGCCGAGCGCGAACACCGCATCGCCCACAAACGCAATGTCCGCGCTAGGGATGTGGAAAGCGACATGGCCGTTGGTGTGGCCGGATACGTCGAACACCTTCGCCTCTACTTCGCCCAGGTTCACCGTGTCGCCGTGGGCGATGATGCGATCGACCGGAAATTTGCCTTCGATCTCGGCCGGGCCTGTGATGGTGCAGCCCGAGGCTTCCTTGATTATGGCGTTGCCGCCAGCGTGATCGGGGTGCCAGTGGGTGTTCCAGATCTGCGTGATCTTCCAGCCCTTCATATCGGCTTCGAGCAGATACTGCTTACCATCGGGAGTGTCGACCGCCACGGTTTCGTGGCTGTCGGTATCGTGGATGAGAAAGCCGTAGTTATCACTAAGGCATGCGAACTGG
>NZ_LJHV01000005.1 GCF_001296025.1 Porphyrobacter sp. AAP60
CCCCCAACCCCTCCCGCAAGCGGGAGGGGAGCGAGACTTCGCGAGCCGAAGGCGAGGTTAGTCGTAGCGGGGTGGGCACCAGCCTGGATCTCGGGTCAGCGCGATCGCAAAACTAAGGCCGCACCAGCGGGCTGGATTGCCGCACCAGATTGCCCGCCCCGTCACGCAATCCGCGCTGATCGAGCACGGCGGCGGTTTCGATCACTTCCAGCGCCTCCATCGCCTTTTTGTAGCGTTCGGCATCGGCGATCCACGCCTCGGCCTTGGCAGCGCCCGGCATGCCCTTGACCTCGTCGATGGCGGACTGGAACCGTCCTTGTTCCAACGCCCAGCGTGCCCGCTCCAACCGGCGCCGGGGCTGCGGCGAAGGCGTGCTTTCCCGCCGCACCACGAATAGTTGGCCGATCTCGCGCTGGAATGCGGCCCATGACGGGCCTTCGCTGCTTTCATTGAGCTGCGGGCCCAACCCTTCCAGCCGGGCAACCAGCCCGTCCAGCCTGATCGGGTTGCGGGAAAACTCCACGATCGTGCTGACCGCATTGGGCCATTGATCGCCAAACCGCAGCCGCAGCTGATCGGAAAGATAGCCAAGTTCTGCCCCGCGTTCGACCGCGCGGCGGGTGGCAAAGGCGATCAGCAGGCTTTCCGCCCGCGCCGCGTTGCCTGCGGCAGCCTGGGCTTGCAGATCCAGCTGGGTCAGGCGCTGTTCGGCAGCGGCAAGGCGGCTGTCCAGCCCACCCTGCTGTTCGGCCACGCGCTCCACCGCCTGTTCGGCCTTGGTCGCATCCTCCAGCGCGGTTGGACTGCCCGGGACTTCATCGCTTGGCAAAGCGGTGGGCGAGGGATCGGCCATGATCGGCGGTGCCGGATCAGGCACATCGGCGGGTTTCGGCTGAAAATTGTACCACATGACATAGCCGACCAGCGCCCCTCCAAGGACGAAGGCGAGCAGCACGGCAAGCATAGTGCCGCGCCCGGACGAAGGCTTCCGGCGGCTTCCATATTGTGATGTGACAGGTTGTGATGCCATTATGATCCGCTTCTTGCGACCCTGCTTGCCCGCCTATTTGCACAGTTCGCGCGACATTGCCAACAAGGCGGCTTCATCAGGGCGGGCAGCGGTGTGGACAGCGGCCCAGCCGTCTCCTGCCGCCGCCGCGATCCGCGGGCCGAGCGCGGCGAGGCTTATGCCCGAACGGCCAAGGGCGAGCCGGGCGCATTCCTCTGCGAAATGGCGCGCCGTGGCCGCCGAATGGAGCAACACCAGCGCATCTCCCCCCGCCAGCACAGGCGCGGCTGCATCAAGCGGCAGAGAGACGCTGCGATAGGCAATCACTTCGGTAAAGGTCACGCCATCGGGCGCGGTGAGCGGGATATGCTCCTCTCCCGCAATCCGCAGCAGGTGGGCGGGCGGCGCAATCGCATCGAGCACGCCCTGCAACCCGCCGCTGCCGACCATCGCAACGGCAAACCCTGCCGCCTTCGCGGCATCGGCGGTTGCCCCGCCCACGGCATAGACGGGCTTGTCCGCCAGCAGCGCAAGGTTCGCGCCGCCGTGCAGGAAGGCATTGGCGCTGCCGATCAGCAGGCCGTCAAACAATGCGGGATCAGGGCAATCCCAGTCAACCGAGCGAATTTCCGACAAGGCATGGCCGGTGATGGCAAGGCCGATGGCGCGGGCTTTCTCCAGCGTCGCGGACAGCCCCGGTTCGGGGCGCAGCGCGAGGCATTGCATGCCTATTGCATGCCCCTGAAATGCGGCGCGATCCCCGGTGTGGCGCGGGCCAGCAGGTCTGCGGCGAGTGCCTTTACCGGCGTGTGATCACCGGCGGCCAAGGTCGCCGTGCCTTCGATCCTTTCGGCCCCGTCGGGGCTGAACAGCGCGGCCCGCATGGAAAGCTGATCGCCAGCCGTTTCGCACAATACCGCGACCGGCGAATGGCAGGTGCCGCCCAGTTCAGCGAGCAGCGCGCGTTCCGCCTCAAGCTCGGCGCGCGTCGGTGCATCGTCAATCGCGGCGAGCAGTGCGGTGGTTTCCGCATCATCGGCGCGGCATTCTATCGCGATCACGCCCTGGGCTGCGGCAGGGATCCACTCGCCGCTGTCAAGCGCCGCGCCCACCTCGCTCTGCCCCAGCCGTTCAAGCCCGGCGGCGGCAAGGAAGGTCACATCCGCCTCCCCTTCAGCCAGCTTCTTCAGCCGGGTGGCGACGTTCCCGCGGAAGGTCACGACCTTGCAATCGGGCCGCAGGTTCAACAATTGCGAAGCGCGACGCGGGGCGCTGGTGCCTACCACTGCGCCCTGCGGGATCGCGGCGATGCTGGCCGCCCCGACCAGACAATCGCGCCGGTCGGCACGCGGCAGGAAAGCTGCGAAATGGAAGGCATCAGGCCGGATCGTCTCGACATCCTTGGCCGAGTGCACCGAAAGGTCGATCCGCCCTTCGCCCAGCCATTGATCCAGTTCCTTGGTCCACAGCGCCTTGCCGCCGATTTCGGACAGCGGGCGGTCAAGCACCTTGTCGCCGCTGGCCAGCACGGGGACGAGTTCGATCGCGTCCTCCGCCCAGCCATGGGCGGCGCACAGGCGGGCGCGGGTTTCCACCGCCTGCGCCATCGCGAGGGGGGAATTGCGGGTGCCCAGACGCAAACGCGGGGCCGTTGTCGATGCTTCGTTCATAGCTGTGCTTGCTCTAGCCTCCACAAAGACTAGATGGAAGCCGGATGGGATCGGCAACACACACCTCTGATACCTACATCGTGCTCGGTATCGAATCGAGCTGCGATGAAACCGCCGTGGCACTGGTGCGCGGCGACCGGACGATTATTGCGCAAGCGATTGCCAGTCAGGAAGCCGAGCACGCACCCTATGGCGGGGTCGTTCCCGAAATCGCCGCCCGCGCCCATGCCGAACGCGTCGCGCCCATGGTCGCAGCCGTGATGGCCGAAGCCGGACTGACGCTGGACGATGTCGATGCCATCGCCGCCACCGCCGGGCCGGGGCTGATCGGCGGCGTGATGGTCGGCTTGGTCAGCGCAAAGGCGCTGGCGATGGCGGCAGAAAAGCCGCTGCTGGCGATCAACCACCTGGAAGGCCATGCGCTGTCCCCCCGGCTGGCAGACGCGAGCCTTGGCTTTCCCTATCTGTTGCTGTTGGTATCGGGCGGGCATTGCCAGATCCTCGCCGTGGAAGGCGTGGGCCAATACCGCCGCCTTGCCACCACCATAGACGATGCGCTGGGCGAGGCATTTGACAAGACCGCCAAGCTGCTCGGCCTCGGTTACCCCGGCGGGCCTGCGGTGGAACGGCTGGCATTGCAGGGCGATCCCAAGGCCGTGCCCCTGCCCCGCCCGTTAAAGGGATCGAGCGAGCCGCATTTTTCCTTCGCCGGGCTAAAAAGCGCGGTGCTGCGGGCCAAGCAGAACCAGGGTAAATCCGTTCGCCCTGAGCTTGTCGAAGGGCTGCACTTTTCTTCGGATGCTGCGCCTTCGTCCAAGAAGGACAGTGCTTCGACAGGCTCAGCACGAACGGAATCAGGATATTCCGATGCCGATATTGCCGCCAGTTTCCAGCAGGCCGCAGTCGATTGCCTGATTGACCGGCTCGACCACGCGCTCACCCGCGCCGGATCGTTCCCCGCGCTGGTGGTGGCAGGCGGGGTTGCCGCCAACCAGACAGTGCGCGCCGCGCTGGAAGGTTTTGCCAGCCGGCACGCCATGCGCTTTACCGCGCCGCCGCTGGCGCTATGCACCGATAATGCCGCGATGATCGCCTGGGCGGGTTGCGAGCGGCTGGCAATTGCGGGCAATAGCTTCACAGGTGACCCGCTGGATTTTCAGGCGCGCCCGCGCTGGCCGCTTGATGCGCAGGCGGACACGGTGCGCGGTGCAGGAGTGAAGGCATGACCCTTCGGCAGGCTCAGGACGGGCGGGCGATGGTCGGCGTGATCGGCGCAGGCGCATGGGGCACCGCCCTTGCGCAGATGCTTGCCACAGACGGGCGCGATGTGTTGATCTGGGCGTTCGAACCGGAAGTGGTCGATGCGATCAATGCCGGGCAGCGCAATCCGCTCTACCTGCCATCGGCCGCGCTTTCCTCCACCATCCGCGCCACCGGCGATCTGGCGGATTTCGCCGGGCTTGATACCGCGCTGGTCGTCACGCCTGCGCAGGTGCTGGGCAAGGTGCTGGCCGCCCTGCCCGTTCCCCCGCGCGATCTGGTGCTGTGTTCCAAGGGGATCGAGGCTGGCACCGGGCGGCTGATGAACCACGTCGCCCGCGAAGCATCGCCCGATAGCGAAATCGCGGTTCTGTCAGGCCCGACTTTCGCGCATGAAGTCGCCGCCGGTCTGCCCACCGCCGTCACGCTGGCTTGCGGCGGCGGCACTGAACAGTGGGAACGCCTTGCCCCTGCCATCGCGCGGCCTGCCTTCCGCCCCTATTATTCCGATGATGTCACCGGCGCGGAGATTGGCGGAGCGGTCAAGAATGTGCTCGCCATCGCCTGCGGCGTGGTGGACGGCCTTGCGCTGGGCCAGAACGCCCGCGCCGCACTGATCGCGCGCGGCTATGCCGAAATGCTGCGGTTTGGCGAGGCTTTGGGCGCGCGGGCCGAAACACTCGCGGGATTATGCGGCCTTGGCGATCTGGTGCTGACCTGCTCCAGCACCGCCAGCCGCAATTTCTCATTGGGCAAAGCACTTGGCGAAGGCGCTTCGGCTGCCGATCTGATGGCTGACCGGCGCACTGTGGCCGAAGGCGCCTATACCGCGCCGGTGCTGGCCGATCTGGCCACGCAGCGCGGGATCGCCATGCCGATTGTTGCCGCGGTGGACGCGATCCTGAAGGGCGAAGATGCGCGCAAGGCGGTGGCAGATCTGCTCGCCCGCCCGCTGAAGGCCGAACGGGAAGCCGCCGCGTGACCCCGATTGCCCCCGGAACTGGCCCCGGAACTCCCGGCGCCCCCGGCACACCCGGAAAACCCGGTAATGCCGAAGACCTTGCCGCGCTGGCGAAAGGCGGGCGCACCAACACCATGGGCTTTGCCGTGCGGATGATCGCGCGCATCCCTTTCCTGATCATCGCCACCCGCCTTTACGGGGCCGAAGCGCTGGGACGCTTTGCATCCGCGCTGGTGCTGATCGAAATTATCGCGCTGATCTGTTCGCTGGGTGAAAAGCGCGGGCTGGCGCAGCGGCTTTCCGAAGGCGCGGGCGACGATCGCGGTGCGGAAACCAACCTTGTCTATGATGGCATCCTGCTGGCGCTGGGCTATTCCGCGCTGGCTGCGCTGCTGCTGCTGGCCTTCCCCGAACCGATGTTTCCCAACGGGATGAACGGCCCGAAGGATATCTGGCTGGTCGCCGCCATTCCGGCCTTTGCCGTGACCGAAATTCTGCTGGCAGCGCAGGCTTACCGCTATGACATCGCCACCATGGTGCGCGCGCGGGCGGTGGTGGAACCGTGGACGATCTCGATCGCGGCAGGGGTGTTCTTCTTCATCCCGGCCACCCGCGATTCGGGGCTGGCACTGGCCTTCATCACGTCGATCTATGCCGGGTTGCTGACTGCGCTGTGGTCGTTCCTGCGCACTTATGGCCTGCCAAAGAACTGGAAGCCGCAAGGCCGTGCGATACTGGCAATGTCGTCCCGCGCCTTTCCGATCATCGGCGCGGACGCGATCGAACGCGGCACAAGGCTGCTGGATGTGTTCATCCTCGGGATATTTGCCCCGCCGCAGGTGGTGGGCATCTATTACGCCGCGCAGCAGATCGCATCCTTGCCGCAAAAGCTGAAAACCAGTTTCGAACCGATCCTGTCGCCGGTGATCACCCGCAACCTGCGGATCGGCAATATGGGCGCGATTGCCGCGCAGGTGCGGCAGGTGGGGTTCTGGATCATCGGCGTGCAGCTTGGCATCGCGCTGTCTCTGGGCGTGCCGGGCGAAGCGGTGATGGGGGTGTGGGGGCCGGATTATGTCGCAGGCACCGCCGCGCTGGTGCTGCTGCTGGCAGCAGAGGTGGCCGCATCGATGGCGGTCGTATCGGAAAGCGTGCTGGTCTACATCGCCCGCAAGCGCAATCTGGCGATTTCGGTCGGTATCATCGCTTTGCAGGCGGTGATGACTGTGCTGCTGATCGAAGCAGCGCAGGAATATGGCCTTGGCCCCGGATATCAGGCGGCAGGCGCAGCCGGCGCGCTGTTGATCGCGCTGACGATGTCGAGCCTGATCAAGGCGTTGCTGCTCAAACGTCTGCTGAAAGCGCCTGTCAGCAACTGGCGCTGGGCGCTGGTACCCGCAGCGGCGGCAGCAGTGGTGGTCGGCTATGCCGGCACCCTGCTGCCGGAATGGGCGGAGCTGTTGCTGGGCATCCCGGCGGTGCTGGGCACCTATGCGTGGATCATCTGGAAGCGCGGTTTTGGCGATGATGACAAGGTGTTGTTCCGCAAGAATGTCGCCCCCGCCACCGACGTTTCGCCGTCCGTATAGGGCGTTCAGTCGCTATTCACCGGTGCAAACCGATTTTTCGGCCCGTCAAGTCACGGGGAGAATTGGTGATGCGAGGGATGAAGCTGGTCGCTGCGGCGGCATTATGTGCGGTGGTTGGGGCTTGCGCGAAGGAAGCGCCCGAACAATTGGCAAAGGCGCCGCCCTCGCCGGTCGGGATGCCTACGGCGCCGCCCCCGCCGCCTGCCCCGCGCTATGCTACGGCCGATGCGATTTCGATGACCGGATCGCGCATTGCAGGCGCTCCTGGCTATACTTATGCGCCGCCTGTGATGATCGCCACCGATCCGGGGCGCGAACAGTATGATGGCAAGGAAGTTTCGCCCGTCAAACTGACGCAGGCCGAGCCGGTCTCCACCTTCAGCGTCGATGTCGATACCGGTGCCTATGCCAACACCCGCCGTTTCCTCACGCAAGGGCAGATGCCGCCGCAAGCCGCCGTGCGAACCGAGGAGATGATCAACTATTTCCGCTATGATTACGCCGCGCCCAAGGATCGCAGCCAACCTTTCACGGTAACCACCGATGTGGCGAAAAGCCCCTGGAACCCCGGCACCTATCTGATGCGCATCGGCCTGCGCGGTTACGATATCGACACGGCCGAACGGCCCCCGGCGAACATCGTGTTCCTGATGGACGTATCGGGATCGATGAACGCGCCGGACAAGCTGCCGCTGGTCAAGACCGCGCTTTCGGGCCTTGCTGGCGAACTCAGCCCCAAGGACACAGTTTCGATCGTGGTCTATGCCGGCGCGGCGGGAATGGTGCTGGAACCCACCAATGACACCGCCAAGATCCGCCGCGCGCTTTCAAGCCTCAGCGCAGGCGGATCGACCGCAGGCGGTGCCGGGATCGAACTGGCGTACCGCATCGCCGAAGACAACTTCATCAAGGGCGGGGTCAACCGCGTGATCCTTGCCACAGATGGCGATTTCAATGTCGGGCTGTCGGACACCAAGGCGCTGATCGAACTGATCGAGAAGAAGCGCGATAGCGGCATCACTCTGACCACGCTGGGCTTTGGCCAAGGCAATTACAACGAAGCGCTGATGGAGCAGGTCGCCAATAAGGGGAACGGCAACTACGCCTATATCGACAATGCGCTGGAAGCGAAGAAAGTGCTGGGCGAGGAAATGGCCAGCACCCTGTTCACCATCGCCAAAGACGTGAAAATCCAAGTCGAATTCAACCCCGCAGTGATCAGCCAGTACCGCCTTGTCGGATATGAAAACCGTGCCCTGCGCGAAGAAGATTTCGATAATGATCTGGTCGATGCAGGCGATATCGGCGCGGGCCATCAGATCACCGCGATCTACGAAGTCGTGCCAACCGGCGGCAAGGGCTGGATCGCCCCGCGCAAGTATGAAGACGCGCCCGCCGCCGCCGCGCAGGCCCGGCTGGCCGAAGCCGCCACCATCAAGCTGCGTTACAAGCTGCCGGATGGCGATACCTCGAAACTGATCGAGCAGGTGGTGGCATCCAGCACGCTGCGCACCGCCGCCGCGCCCAAGGGGGATTTTGCCTTCGCCGCCGCCGTTGCCGCCTTCGGCCAGGTGCTGCGCGGGGACGAAATGATGATGGGCTTCGGCTTCGAAGATATCGGCGCGCTGGCCAGTGATCACAGCAGGCAGGGGCGGGACAATTTCTGGCGGCAGGAATTCTTGCGGCTGAACGCGCTCGCCGGCAGCATGAAGGGCGGCTGAAGCCAGCACGTCCGTGCCAAGGCGCTTGGGAAAACAGGTCGAGCGCTGCTAAAGCGCGCTCGCAACCTGTGATTCCCAAGGGAGAAACCCTGCTATGTCCGCCGAACTGTCGAACGCCTTACCGCTGATCCTGCTGGGCCTTTTCCTGCTGGTCGTGGGGATCTGGGTAATCTCACGGTCTCTGCGCAAGGCAAAAGTGATCGAAGATGGCGCCCCGCCGCTGGCCCGCGATGTGCTGGACGAAGGCGCTGAGCGGGCGCAACGCAATCAGGCGCTGATCGATTCGGCCCCTGCTGCCGTGGCGAAGGCCGACACGGTCTCCGCCGCCGCTAACACCCAGGCCGTGGCCGCAGCGCCGCTGGGCACCGATGCCGAAGCCGGGCCGGTGATCAAGCCGACCGTAGCAGCGCCCGCGCCAACCCCCGCGCCCGCAACCGAACCCGCAGAAACGCCAGCAGCCGAAATGGGCGCCGAAATCGCACCCGAATTGGCGGATTCTCCTGCCGCCGCAGCCCCAGATGATCTTGCCCGCATCAAGGGCATTGGCCCCAAATTAGTGGCTTTGCTGGGCGAACTCGGCATCACCACCTATGTCCAGATCGCCGCATGGGAAGCGGACGATATCGAACGGATCGACGCGCAGCTGGGGCGCTTTTCGGGTCGCATCAGGCGCGACCAGTGGGTGGAACAGGCCAAACTGCTGTGTGCGGGCGACGAAGCAGCATTCACCGACAAATTCGGCCGGAATGGCTAATAATCCGCAAGTCTGACGTCCAATCCGTGTTACACTACCGAGTCGGTGGGGCGGGGAGATAATGGATGAGCTTGCGGATTCTTGTTGCCGAAGACGAATACATCACCGCCTTCGACCTCTGCGATACATTCGAAGAAGCGGGATATGAGGTGGAAGGCCCGCACGCCGGGATTTCGTCCGCGATGCTGGCCTGCCAGAAGGAAAAGCCCGATCTCGCGCTGCTCGATATCGAGCTGGAAGACGGGCTGGCCTATGAACTGGCGCAGAAGCTGATTGACGATAACGTGCCGGTGATCCTGCATTCCGATCATGTCTTCGCCCGCGAAGTCGCCGCCCGTTTCCCGCGCGCAATCACTGTTGCCAAACCCTGCCCGCCTGCCGATCTGCTGAATGCGGTCAGCCGTGTGCTGGCGCCTGCCTGACAGGCCACCGCCCCCTTGCCCCACCGGATGAAGCCTGCGATGGCTGGGGCATGAGTAACATGAAGCTGTTTGGCTATTTCCGCAGTTCGACCTCTTACCGCCTGCGCATCGCGCTCAACCTCAAAGGGCTGGCGTTCGAGAATATCCCCGTCAATCTGGTGACGGCAGAGAACAAATCGTCCGATTTCACCAGCCGCAACCCGTTCGGATCGCTGCCGATGCTGGAAGCCGACGGGCGTGACCGGGCGCAATCCATGGCGCTGCTGGAATGGCTGGACGAAGCCTATCCGCAGTCGCCGTTTCTGCCCGCCGATATCGAGGCGCGCTATACGGTGCGCGAACTGGCCTATGCCATCGCGACCGAGATTCACGCGGTCAACAATCTGCCCGTGCTGAAATATCTTAAAGACCCGCTCGGCCATACGCAGGACGAAATCGATACGTGGTATCGCACCTGGCTGGCGCGCACACTGAACCCGGTGGAGGCGCGGCTGGCGCAGCTTGGCACCGGCGATTTCCTGCACGGCGACGCGCCCGGCCTGTTCGAAGTGGTGCTGATCCCGCAACTCGCCAATGCGCGGCGGTTTGCCTACGATCTGTCAGCGTCCCCGCACATGACCCGGATCGAGGCCGCGTGCCTTGCCCTGCCCGCCTTTGCCGCGGCACACCCTGATAAGCAGGTGGATGCACCGAAGTGACACGCCTTGCCTTCGTCATTGCGAGGAGCCTCGCAGAGGCGACGTGGCAATCCATGGACTGCAATCGCGCAGGGTGCCAGCGTCTGCTCATGGATTGCTTCGCCTGCGGCTCGCAATGACGAACAAATGAAACTAGGCTGCTCATCAAAAGAAATTCGTCTCGGGAGGACACAGGAATGAAACTTGCAACCCTTGGCAATGGCACGCGTGACGGAATGCTGGTGGTGGTCTCGAAAGACCTGACCCGCTGCTGCGCCGCCGGTTACATCGCGCCGACCATGCAGGCCGCGATCGACAATTGGGAACGGGTCGCGCCAGAACTTGAACTTCTGGCCCGCGATGTCGAACATGAAACCGTGCCGTGCGAGCGATTCCACGAACGGCTGGCCTTGTCGCCCCTGCCGCGCGCCTACCAGTGGGCCGATGGCAGCGCCTATATCAACCATGTCGAACTGGTGCGAAAGGCCCGCGGCAGCGAGGTTCCGGCCAGCTTCTACAGCGATCCGCTGATGTATCAGGGCGGATCGGATGCTTTCCTACCGCCGCGCGGCGACATACCCTTGGGCGATCCCGCGTGGGGCTGCGACATGGAGGGCGAAATTGCCTGCATCACCGATGATGTGCCGATGGGCGTTTCAGCCGCAGATGCGGCGGGCCATATCAAGCTGCTGATGCTGGTGAATGATGTCTCCTTGCGCGGCTTGATCCCGGCGGAACTGGAAAAGGGCTTCGGCTTCTTCCAGTCCAAGCCTGCCAGCGCGTTCTCGCCCGTCGCTGTCACGCCCGATGAACTGGGCGATGCCTGGGCCGATAGTCTGATCCATCTGCCGCTGATGGTGGATTACAACGGCCAGCCGTTCGGCCGCGCCAATGCTGGGCAGGATGCGACCTTCAACCTGGCGCAGCTGGTGGCGCACGCCGCCAAGACCCGCAATCTGGGTGCAGGCACGGTGATCGGCAGCGGCACGGTATCGAACAAGGGCCCCGATGGCGGCGCGGGCAAGCCGGTGTCCGAAGGCGGCGCGGGCTATTCCTGCATTGCCGAAATCCGCATGATCGAAACCATCGCCAGCGGCGCTGCGGCAACCCCGTTCATGCAGACAGGCGACACGGTGCGGATCGAAATGCGCGACGAACACAACCATTCGATCTTCGGCGCGATCGAACAGCAGGTGGTGGCGGTCTAAATTTTCCAATCCTTCACCGTTCACCCTGAGCTTGTCGAAGGGTTGTTCTTCTGATCAAGCGCGGTGACGAGTAAGGAAGTGCAGTCCTTCGACAAGCTCAGGACGAACGGAGTTGGACAAGCGAGGCCGATCTTGCGGGGTTTCAAGGCGGTTTAGACCCCTGCTAGACCCCCCTTAGGCTCGCCTAGACCCCGTTTAGGCCCGCCATCGCCTGTGTTTCACGTGAAACATTCAGGCGGCAAACCCCAGGCTCTCGGCCACGGCAGCGTTCACGATCTTGCCCTGATGCACGTTGAGGCCCAGGGCCAGATGCGGATCATCCTCGCACGCCTTCAGCCCCTTGTTCGCCAGCGCAAGGCCGAACGGCAGCGTTGCGTTGTTGAGGGCATAGGAACTCGTCAACGGCACCGCGCCCGGCATATTGGCGACGCAGTAGTGGATGATGCCATCGACCTCGTAAGTGGGGTTTTCATGGGTGGTGGCATGCGAGGTTTCAAAGCACCCGCCCTGATCGATCGCGACATCGACCAGCACCGCACGGCGCTTCATGTCGGATAGCATGGCGCGGGTCACCAGATGCGGCGCGCTTGCCCCGGGGATCAGCACCGCGCCGATCACGACATCGGCCTGGGACACGGCCTGTTCGATCGTGCCGGCGGTGGAAAAGCGTGTGATGGCGCGGCCTTGGAACATCTCGTCCAATTGGCGCAGGCGGGGGAGCGAGCGGTCGAAAATCTCCACCGTCGCGCCAAGGCCAACCGCCATCCGCGCCGCCTGCGTGCCGACCACGCCGCCGCCAAGGATCACGACCCGCGCAGGCAAAACGCCCGGCACGCCGCCCATCAGGGTGCCGCGCCCGCCAGTATTGGCCCGCAGCGCCAGCGCCCCCGCCTCGATCGCGAGTCGTCCGGCAACTTCGCTCATCGGTGCAAGCAAGGGCAGTGCACCGCCCGCAGCGGTCACGGTTTCGTAAGCAACCGCCGAAACGCCCGATGCCATCAGCCCGCGGGCCTGATCGGGATCAGGGGCGAGGTGGAGGTAAGTGAACAGGATCTGGCCTTCGCGAAGCTGCACCCATTCACCGGGCTGCGGCTCCTTGACCTTCACGATCATATCGGCCCGCGCGAAGACTTCGGCAGCGGAATCCGCTACCTCGGCACCTGCTTTGCGGTAGGTGTCATCATCCTTGTCGATGCCGAGACCCGCCCCGGTTTCCACGACGACACGGTGCCCGGCGGACACGTATTCCCGCACGGCTTCGGGGGTAAGGCCGACGCGAAATTCGCTCGGCTTGATTTCCTTGGGGACGCCGACCAGCATGATTCTCTCCTCGCGATGACGCGGAAACATCGCTAAAGGAGGCGTAATAAAATTACAAGTTCGCGCAAGGTCGAATCAAACCAAGGAGCCTCTGCCATGACCGCCAACCGCCCCGAATATCCCGCCGTAAAGATGTTGATCAACGGCACATGGATCGCTGCCGGAGAGGCCGGGTCGATGGATGTGATCAACCCCGCCACCGGGCAGGTGATCGGACAGTGTCCGAAAGCTTCGCCAGCGCAGCTCGATGCCGCTCTGGCAGCGGCAGAGGATGGCTTTGCCCGCTGGAGCCGCACGCCGGGGGCTGAACGCCATGCCGTGCTGCGCCGCGCTGCCGAACTGCTGCGCCAGCGTGCGCCGGAAATCGCCAGTATCGTGACCGCCGAAATGGGCAAGCCGCGCGCGCAGGCGATCGGCGAAATCACTTCGTCATGCGACACGATCGACTTCTTGGGTGAAGAGGCAAAGCGGCGCGGCGGACGCCTGATCCCCACCCGCAGCGCCAGCCTGATCGCGCAGATGGTAACACACGAACCCATCGGGCCTGCGGTGCTGCTGACCCCGTGGAACTTCCCCGTCAATCTGCCCGCCAAGAAGATCGCAGGTGCACTTGCCGCAGGGTGCAGCGCAATCCTGAAGCCAGCGGAAAACACCCCCGCCTCGGCGCAAATGCTGGTCGAATGCTTCATGGATGCGGGCCTGCCAGCAGGCGTGCTGAACCTTGTCTACGGCGATCCGGCTGCGGTGTCCGAACACTTGATCGCCGCCCCGGTGACCCGCAAGGTCAGCTTCACCGGATCAACCGCAGTGGGTAAGCAACTGGGCGCGCTGGCGGCGAGCCATATGAAGCGTTTCACCCCCGAACTGGGCGGCCATGCGCCGGTGATTGTCAGCAAGCACGCCGATCTGGATCGCGCAGTGGCCATGTGTGCGGCCACCAAGTTCCGCAATGCCGGACAGGTGTGTGTTTCCCCCACCCGGTTTCTGGTGGCGCGGGAAATCTATGACCGCTTCGTCGCCGAGTTCGCGGCAGTGGCAGGCAAGATCAGGGTCGGCGATCCGGGCGCGGATGAAAGCGTCGACATGGGTCCGCTTGCCCACGGCCGCCGGATCGCGGCGATGGAAGCGGTGGTCGCGGATGCAGGCGGAAATCGGGGCGAGGTTATCTCCGGCGGCAAGACTATCGCCGGAAGCGGATTCTTTTTCGAGCCGACCGTGATTGCCAATCCTGCACATGACAGCCGCTTCATGACCGAAGAACCCTTCGGCCCGATTGCCGGGATCGTCCCGTTCGAAGCGATCGAAGATGCAGTGCGGATCGCAAATAGCCTGCGCTACGGCCTTGCCGCCTATGCCTTTTCCGGCAACCTTGATGAGGCCCACTACCTCGGCAAGGCATTGCGGGCAGGCATGGTGGGAATCAACCAGCTGATCGTGGCGTCACCCGATACCCCGTTCGGCGGGATTGGGGACAGCGGCTTCGGATCGGAAGGGGGCGAGGAAGGCTATCTTGCCTTTACCGATACAAAACTGGTCATGCTGGCGCGATCCGGCGGGTAACCCTCGCCGGACTATTCTAGCCGATCAGGCTGGCAATCCGGCCCAGCAAGGAAGAACGACCCGCTTCCATCGGCTGGATACGGCCATAACGCGCGCGGCGCGAACGTTCGTCCTGAATGCAGACAGTCCGGCGCATGGGATCTGGGCCGCTGGACCAGATAGTAGGTCTTGCCATTGAACGCTTCCCGATTCGCTATTTGTTATGCCTAAAACTAACAGCAAATCTGTGGAAAACACAGATCAAACATGGTTAACGGGCTTGCCTGTGTCCCAGCCTACCGATCCGTGCGCTGCACCCCCGCAGAACGCACATCAGCCAAGGTCGGGTAACCGTTAACGGCCATCAGAAGGTCGGCTTCCGCAAGGATGCACCTTAAGACCCACGCCGCGCCTTCGGCCCCGCCCAGCGCCAGTCCATAGGTATAGGGCCGCCCCACTCCGACAGCACGGGCGCCCATCGCCAAAGCCTTGACGGCATCGGTGCCTGACCGGACGCCGCTGTCAAACAGAACCGGGGTATTACCTGCGGCCGCGACCACATCTGCCAGCAGGTCAATGGTGGCAATCCCGCCGTTCGCCTGCCGCCCGCCATGGTTCGAGCAATAGATCGCATCCGCCCCATGATCGACAGCGCGGCGCGCATCATCGGAATGGCAGATACCTTTGAGCACAATCGGCAGTTTCGTCACCGATTTGAACCACGCCATGTCATCCCACGTCAGCACTTGCCCAAACGTGGCCGCCCAGGTGAAGATTGCCGCTGCCGGATCGTCCTCTGGCGGCTTGGCCAGCAGCGAACGGAACACCGGATCGGTGAAGTAGTTCTGCAGCACCTTCCCGCGCAGCTGCGGGAAGTTCGAGGCATTGAGATCGCGCGGACGCCAGCCCGTCACCCAAGTGTCCAGAGTCACCACAAGGGCGCTGTATCCTGCCTCCTCGGCCCGGCGGATCAGACTGGTGGCGAGTTCCCGGTTCTTGGGCGTGTAGAGCTGGAACCAAGCAGGCGTATCACCGCAAGCGGCCTTCACATCTTCAAGCGGATCATTGGCGAGGGTCGATGCGCAGAAGGGTACTCCCGTCATTGCCGAAGCCCGTGCCGCAGCCATATCGCCGTGACGATCTTGCGAGGCTTCTCCGTTGAGCCCGATCGGGGTCATGAACAGCGGGGTGGAATAGGTGTGGCCGAACAGTTCGATGGAAAGGTCGCGGGACGCGCAATCGACCATCATGCGCGGCACCATGCCCCAGTGGTGAAAGGCAGCGGCGTTCTGGTCCTGC
Organism: Porphyrobacter sp. AAP60; assembly: GCF_001296025.1. Classification (GTDB taxonomy): domain Bacteria; phylum Pseudomonadota; class Alphaproteobacteria; order Sphingomonadales; family Sphingomonadaceae; genus Erythrobacter. The sequence continues at coordinate 15,430 of NZ_LJHV01000005.1, forward strand.
GTGTGTTCATCTCCGCAGCCGCCTGCGACATAGTTCGTCAGGCTCGGCCCCAAGGCCTCGTGCGCGCGCTTTTCCAAGGTGGCGAAATCGACAGGCCAAGTCGGCAGGTTGCCCTGAAGGCCGGCGTTGTAGATGGCATTCTGCATCGCGCCGAAATTGCTCATGGCGATTGTCTCTCCCGTTTCTTTCGGAACAGATCAGACGATCAGGTAGCGCAGGGCAAGCGGTTTCTAGGCAAAGAAGCGTTGCAGACGTGGCCGGACCTTGAGGAAGCGGAGATAGGCTGCTTCGAGCACGCGCAGCACGGTTCCATTGCGCGCTGCCAGCCCCAGCGGACGCAGCAAAGGAATGGCGCGCCACATGGCGGCAAAAGCTGCCGCACCGTCATGAACGACGCCGTCCTCTTCGGCATGGAATCGGGCGAGCAGCGACGCACGGTCTATAGGGCAGAAGGGATCGTCGCCCGTCGCCACATCGACGAAGGTGATCGCCCCGCGCCGGTCGAGCCGCCGCATCAGCGAAATCTCTCGGGTGCACAGCGGGCAGGCACCGTCAAACCAGACCTTGACGCTCACGGCGCGATCCACAGGCGAATAATATAAGCGACCGCGCCCAGCACCGCGACACTCGCCGCCCAGATGGCTGCCATCCAAAGCAGACGCTGCCACAGGGGTGGTTCAGGCTCACGTTCCGGCGGCGCAAGCATCAGTGGTAGCCTTCATCAGCGACCTTGCCGCGGAACACCCAGTAGGCCCAGACGGTATAGGCGATGATCAGCGGCATCGTGATCGCCACGCCCACCAGCATGAAAATCTGGCTGCGTTCGGGCGCGGCGGCATCCCAGATTGTCAGGCCGGGCGGCACGACATAGGGCCAGATTGTCACGCCAAGGCCGCTCATCCCGAGGAAGAACAGGGCGATTGCCAGCCAGAACGGCTTCGAATTGCGATCGCGCGTAATCGCCCGCAGCATCGAGAATGCGATGATCGCCGTTATCACCGGCACGGGGGCGACCCAGTAAATCTCCGGCGCGCTTAACCAGTGCGCGGCATATTCGGGATTGAGGGTGATGTTGTAGAGGCTCACCGCGCCCATCAGGACGATGGTGGCAATTGCGGCGCGCACCGCCAGCTTGCGGGCATGAACCTGTTCGTCACCATCCAGCTTCCAGATCAGCCACGTGCTGCCCAGCAGGGCGTAACCCGCCACCGTCCCAAGACCTGTGAGAAGTGTGTAAGGCGTGAGCCAGTCCCACCAACTGCCGGCATAGGCCCGGCCTTCGACTTCGATGCCCTGCAGCAGCGCGCCGAGGGTCATGCCTTGCGCCAGCGCGGCGACAAAAGAACCGCCGGTGAAGGCCATGTCCCAGAACCTCTGGTGCGCCGGATCACGCCAGCGGTATTCGAAAGCGACTCCCCGGAACACCAGCCCCAGCAGCATCGCGATGATCAATGGATATGTTGCAGGCAGGATTACCGCATAGGCAAGCGGGAAAGCGGCAAAAAGCCCACCCCCGCCCAGCACCAGCCAAGTCTCGTTCCCGTCCCACACCGGCGCGATCGAATTCATCGCACGGTCACGCTCGCGCCCGACGTTGAAGGTCGGAAACAGAATGCCGATGCCCAGATCAAACCCGTCCATCACCACATAGGCGAACACTGCAAAGGCGATGATGAACGCCCAGATGACAGTGAGATCCATCACACCGGCTCCTTTTCCGGCGGCGCTTCGGTGGGCAGGGTCTCGTCCCCGCCCGGATTCTGCGTGGGCCCAGGCGTTATGCCCGCTGTGCGGATCGGGCCGACATCGCCGCGCTTCACGCCGTATTCGCCAGCATGCGGGGCTTTGCCCATCAGCTTGAGGATGTACCACACGCCGATGCCGAAAACGGTGAAATAGACCAGCACGAAAGCAAGCAAGGATGCCGCAACGGCTGGCGCATCGAGCGGGCTTGCGGCGTCAGCGGTTCGCAGCACGCCATAGATGACATAGGGTTGGCGGCCGACTTCGGTGGTGATCCATCCGGCCAGCACGGCGGCAAATCCGCTCGGCCCCATCAGCAGCGCGGCACGGTGAAGCCACGGCATGTCATAAAGCCTGCCCCGCACCCGGCCCCACAGGCTCCACAGTCCGATGCCGAGCATCGCAAAGCCGATGCCGACCATGACGCGGAAGCTCCAGAACACTACGCCCACCGGCGGCTCTTCGTCGTCCGGAATCGTGTCGAGCCCCGCCATCGGCGCATTCAGATCATGCTTGAGGATCAAAGATGATGCCTTGGGAATTTCGATGGCATAGCGCACCGTCTTGGCCTCGCTGTCGGGGATACCGAACAGGATCAGCGGCGCGCCTTCGGGGTGGCTTTGGTAATGCCCCTCCATCGCCATCACCTTGGCGGGCTGATGTTCGAGCGTATTGAGCCCATGCATGTCGCCTGCGAAAATCTGCAAGGGCGTGACAATCGCCGCCATCCACATCGCCATTGAGAACATTGTGCGCGCGTGCGGGTTGGCCTTGTCTTTCAGCAGATGCCACGCGCCCACCGCGCCGACCACGAAGGCGGTCGTCAGGTAAGCGGCCATCACGGTGTGGACGAGGCGATAGGGGAAGCTGGGATTGAAAACGATGTCCCACCAGCTGTCGCCCGGCATGAACTGGCCATTTTCACCGATGAAGTACCCCGTCGGCGTCTGCATCCAGCTGTTGACGCTGAGGATCCAGAATGCCGAAACAAACGTGCCGAGCGCCACCATCAGCGTCGCAGCGAAGTGCAATTTCTTGCCGACCTTGTTCATCCCGAACAGCATTACGCCGAGGAAGCCCGCTTCGAGGAAGAAAGCGGTCAGCACCTCGTAAGCCATCAGCGGCCCGATCACCGGCCCCGCTTTGTCAGAGAACACCGACCAGTTGGTGCCGAACTGGTAGGACATGACGATCCCGGACACGACACCCATGGCAAAGGCGATCGCGAAAATCTTCAGCCAGTATTTGAACAGGTCGAGATACACGCTCTTGCCGGTCTTCAGCCACAACCCTTCCAGCACTGCCAGATAACTGGCGAGGCCAATCGAAAATGCCGGGAAGAAGAAATGGAAGCTCACCGTAAAGGCGAACTGGATCCGCGCGAGTAGCAGAGCGTCGAGATTCTCAAGCATGGTCAGCAGCTAGTCCCTTGCCGGCAGCGATCAATTGCATTCACTGCACAAGATATACGGTTTCGAGCCCAAAGGGTTGCACCGCCGAGCAATTTGGGGGAGCCCGGCGGTGCACAGGGTTGACTAAGCGGAAACTCAAATCATTCCCCGTGCTTCGTCAGGGATCGGCGATGGTGTTTCCTCGCCGGTATCCAGCGCCAGTTCGGCAAAGGCTGCGTCCTGCGAAAGGAACACCGCGCCGGACAGTTCTTCAAGGAATTGGGTGCGCTTCAGCCGGTCCATGACCGGGCCCTTTACTTCGGAAAGGTGGAGCTTCACGCCCCCGTCAGCGAGGCGGTGGTTGATCGCCTCAAGGCTTTCAAGGCCCGAAGCATCAATCGCGTTCACCGCGCTGCACATCAATACGACGTGCCGAAGCAACGGTCGTTCGGCCACCTGTTCAAGCACATATTCCTCCAGCCAACGGGCATTCAGATAGGTCAGGCTTTCATCGATCCGGATCGAAAGCAGGTACGGCAGGGTTAGTACGGTATGACGTTCGACATTGCGGAAATGCTCGGTCCCCGGCACCCGGCCGACGATTGCGGCATGAGGCCGGCTGGCACGCCACAGGTAAAGCAGCAGGCCTACCGCAACCCCTGCAATTACACCCAACTCCACTCCGGCGACCAGAGTTATGGCAATGGTCGCTGCGTGTGCAGCAAAATCGGCCTTGGAATAAACCCAAAGTTGCCGCGGCGTCTTGAAATCCACAAGGCTCAGGACAGCGACAATGATGGTCGCCGCCAGGGTGGCATTGGGCAGGTAGAATAGCAGCGGGGTGAGAAACAGGCTGGCAAGCGCAATGCCGATCGCTGTGAATGCACCCGCTGCCGGGGTTTGCGCGCCGGCATCGAAGTTCACGACCGACCGCGCGAACCCGCCTGTTACCGGATAGCCGCCCGAAAAAGCCGATGCGATGTTCGATGCGCCCAGCCCGATCAATTCCTGATCCGGCACAATCCGCTGCCGTCGCTTGGCGGCCAGCGTCTGCGCGACCGACACGCTTTCAACGAATCCGATCACCGATATCAGCAGCGCAGGCACCCAAAGTGCCTCGATCAGCGCAAGGTCGGTGGATGGCAGGGCAAAGGGCGGCAGGCCTTGCGGGATCGCGCCAACCACGGATACGCCCTGTGCTTCCAGCCCGAAGCCCACCACCGCAAGGATCGTTACCGCCACTGCCACAACCGGCCCGGCCTTGGCGCTCATATCGGCAGCGCGGGGTGAAAGGCCGAGGTGCTGTAGCGCGGGCTTCAATCCCTTGCGCACCCAGAACAAGAACAGGGTCGCGGGGATTCCTATGGCTAGTGTCGCAGGGTTTGCATCTCCCAGCGCCCCTGCCAGCCCGGCCAGCATTTCAGGCCAGGTCTCCCCGCCCGCACTTACCCCGATGATGTGCTTCAGCTGGCTGGTCGCAATCAGTACGCCGGATGCCGAGATGAAACCGCTGATGACCGGGTGCGACAACAGGTTCGCCAGGAAACCCAGCCGCAGCAACCCCAGCACCACCAGCATCACGCCCGACAAGGCGGCGAGCGTCACTGCGGCCTCCCAGTACTCTGCCGTTCCCGGTGAAGCCACTGCGCCCACAGCACTTGCCGTCATCAGCGAAACCACCGCAACCGGCCCCACCGCCAACGTGCGGCTGGTGCCGAACAGGGCATAAGCGAAGAGCGGCAGGATCGACGCATAAAGGCCGACGACCGGCGGCAATCCGGCCAGCATTGCGTAAGCGAGACTTTGCGGGATCAGCATGATGGTGACGATTACCGCCGCCATCAGATCGCTGGTCAGCGCGGGGCGATCATAGCTGCGCCCCCATTCGAGGATCGGGAAATAACGTGCGAGCATGACGGTGCCCTATTGCGCGATCAGGCCGCCGGGACCGGCCAGCCATTCACGCCCCTTCAGCATCCCGTTCCAGTACAGCCAAGGCAGCATGTCCGCCTTTAACATCCACGACAGGCGGCTGGCCTTTGTGCCATCGACCAACCAGGTCGGAAAGCTGGGCGCGAGTTTTCCGCCATAAGCGAATTCGGCCAGCACGATCTTGCCCCGCTCCACCGTCAGGGGGCAGGAGCCATAGCCGTCATAGCCCGCCGTCGGCCCCTTGCCATCCAGTTGTCGCAGCGCGTTGACCGCAACCACCGGAGCCTGCTTGCGCGCAGCGGCAGCGGTTTTCGCATTGGGCATCGCGCCTGCATCACCCAGCCCGAAGACATTGGGGTAGCGCACATGCTGGAGCGTATGGTGATCGACATCGGTAAACCCGCTTGCCGCAGCAAGGGGACTGTCTGCCAGAAACTGCGGCGCGACCTGTGGCGGCACGACGTGGAGCATGTCGAAGTCTACCGTTACCTCACCCTCACCCGTCGCAAATGTAGCCTGCTGGCCCGGGCCATCCACAGCAATCAGATTGCTGCCGAGTTCGAGGCCGATGCCATATTTTTCAACATATTCCATCAGTGCCGGAACATAATCCGCCACCCCGAACAATACGCCGCCAGCATTGCGGAACTGGACATCAATATTGCCCAGCACCCCTGCCCGGCGCCAATGGTCACAGGCAAGATACATCGATTTCTGCGGTGCGCCCGCGCATTTGATCGGCATTGGTGGCTGCGAAAAGATTGCACGGCCGGATTCAAGCTGCTGCACCAGTTCCCAGGTGTAAGGTGCCAGATCGCCGCGGTAGTTCGATGTGACCCCATTGTGGCCGAGCGTAGTCTCTAGCCCCGCGATTTTCTCCCACGCAAGACGGATGCCGGGAGCGACGATCAGCACCTCGTATCTCAGCGTACTGCCATCCTGCAGCGTGACCTGATTGTCCTCCGGCTGGAAACTGGCTGCAGCTTGCCTGATCCATGTCGCGTGTTTGGGCATCACACTTTCCATCGGCCGGATGGTGGTGGCAACGTCGAACACACCGCCACCCACCATTGTCCATCCGGGCTGATAGGCGTGGGTATCGGCGGGTTCGACAATCGCGATGTCGAGGTCGGGGCGGCGTTTGAGCATCGATGATGCTGCGGCGATCCCTGCCGCGCCGCCACCGATGACGACGATTGTGTGTGATGCTGTGTTCATGTCGATCCCTTGCCCAGTCAGCCTATTCGCCAGCGTCAAGCCGATCGGCCAAGGCCGAAAGGTCGTATCCCGCCGCCTTGGCGTTAGCGATGCGGTCTGCCGTGCTCAGACCTCCGATATTGGCGAGCGCATCCATCGTGACAGCGCGTGTGCCGGAGCGGCAATAGCCCAGCACCTTGCCATGTGTTCCGCGCCGGATCGCGCCAAAGGCCGCTACAGATGCTGCCGGGAAAATGCCGCCCGCAACGGGAATGTGGTGGAAGGCGATCCCTGCTGCCTGCGCGGCGTTGCGCATCACATCAAGTGGCGGTTGGCCCGGTTCTTCGGCATCAGGCCGGGTACAGATGACCGCGACGAACCCTGCCGCAGCAAGGCCGGCCAGTTCCTCGGGCTGCATTTGCGGCGCTACTGCGAAATCGGCGTCAACCTGGTGAAGTTCCATCACGCATTTCCTTCCAGAAGGCGAACCGCGAACATGCCAACCAGCATTGCGATCAAAAAAATTGCTGCGGATAGCGGCTCGATTGCCAGCGCGGCAATACCGGGCCCGGGGCACAAACCGGCGATCCCCCAACCAATCCCGAACAGCGCCGATCCGCCGATCAGACGCGGGGTCAGGTCATTGCGGTCGGGCAAGGAGAAACCATCGGCAAAGAATGGACGCAGCATCCTTCGCTGGAGCAGCCAGGCCATTGCCATCACCAGCACCGCGCCGCCCATCACGAAGGCAAGCGTCGGATCCCATGCGCCGAACAGGTCAAGAAACCCGCGCACCCGCGCCGGGTCGGTCATTCCGCCCAGCGTCAATCCGGCCCCGAAAATGACACCTGACCCGAGCGGAACCAGCGTTTCGCGGATCATGGCAACACCTCCAACCCCAGAGCATTCATTGCTGCCACCGTGGCAAAGCCGGTGATCATGAAGGTTGCTGTTGCCACTAACGACCGTTGCGAAAGGCGGCTCATGCCGCATACGCCGTGCCCGCTGGTGCAGCCGCTACCCAACCGAGTGCCGAAACCCACGATCAGCCCTGCGATGGCCAGCGTCACCGGCCCCGCGAAGGCCGGTGCGGCCCCGCCAGAAAAACTCGCCACGATCAGCGCACCCAGCGGCAGACCGATGACAAATGCCCAGGCGCCAGCGCGGGGCATGGAACTGCTTGCGATCCCGAAGGCGCGGGCCGCTATGCCGGACACTCCGGCAATGCGCCCTGCACCCAGCAGCATCAGCGCCGCAGCCAGCCCGATCAGCACTCCACCGGCCAGCCCCGCAAGCGGGGCTGCATCGGGAAATCCGGGCAAGGTCATACCGCGTTCACCGGAATCTTGAGATAGGTGACACCATTCTCATCCGCAGGCGGCAAATGGCCTGCGCGCATATTGACCTGCACCGCAGGCAGTATCAGCCGAGGCATATCGAGCGTTGCATCGCGCGCTTCGCGCATCTGGACGAATTCGTCCTCGGTGATGCCGTCATGCGCGTGGATGTTCCCTTCGCGCTCGGCCGCTACGGTGGTTTCCCAAACGTATGTCGTGCGTCCCTTGGGCAAATAGTCGTGGCACATGAACAACCGCGTTTCAGGAGGCAACGACAGGATGCGGCGCAGCGACCGGAACAGCGTGCGCGCATCGCCGCCAGGAAAGTCGGCGCGTGCCGTGCCGTAATCGGGCATGAACATGGTGTCGCCGGTGAACACTGCGTCACCCACAACATAGGCAATGTCCGCCGGTGTGTGACCAGGGACGTGCATGACAGTCACCGGCACGTTACCAATGGTGAAAGTATCGCCATCCTTGAACAGCGCATCGAACTGCGAACCGTCGCGCTCAAACTCGGTGCCGGCATTGAACAGCTTGCCAAACACATTCTGGACGGTTGCAATTTCCGCCCCGATGGCGATTTCCCCGCCAATCTTCTCTTGAAGATAGGGCGCCGCCGACAGGTGATCGGCGTGGGCATGGGTCTCGAGCAGCCATTTCACTTTCAGATTATGCGAAGTGATATGGTCGATGACCTTGTCAGCGGACTCTGTGGCCGTGCGCCCCGAATTGGGATCGAAGTCCAGCACTGAATCGATAATCGCAGCCTCCCGCGTGGCGGGATCGGATACAACATAGGTGACGGTGAAGGTGGCAGGATCAAAAAAGCTGGCGATTTCCGGACGGAGTGCAGCATCTGCGGCGGCGTGCAGCACCTGTTCGGTCGCAGCTTCAAGAACCGTGTCGTTCGCGCTCATGACAATTCTCCAATTGATTTCATAAATTGTGTATATGTATTGCAATCCCTCTGTCAAGTGCTAGAAGCATGGCATGGATCAGACACACACCAGCCTCCCCCCTTGCGCGGGGTTGCGGATCGGCGATCTCGCGCCGGATTTCGAGGCGCGCAGCACAATCGGCCCCGTACGGCTTTCGTCCTATCGCGGGCGATGGCTTGTACTGTTCTCGCACCCGGCGGATTTCACACCTGTGTGCACGACCGAATTCGTTGCTCTCGCGCGCGAAACGGCTGCATTCGAGGCGCGGGACTGCGCGCTGATGGCGCTGTCGGTGGATAGCCTGTTCTCGCATTTCGCATGGCTCAGGATGATCCGAGATCGCTTTGAGATCGAAGTGCGCTTTCCAATCGTCGAAGATCCGACGCTGGTGGTTGGTCGCGCCTTCGGCATGGTGTCGGCGCAGGACAACGACAGCGCGACGGTGCGCACCACCTTCTTCATCGATCCCAAGGGCGTGATACGGGCGATGACCTGTTATCCGGCCAACCTTGGCCGCTCGGTGCCGGAGATGCTGCGCATTATCGACGGACTTCAGGCAATCGACGCGGGCGACGCGCTGGCACCGGCAAACTGGCAGCCGGGCGAACCGTTGCTAAAAGCGCCGACGCATGATCTTGACGAGGTGTTCGCGGCAGAGGATGCGACCAACTGGTTTTTGCGCCATGTCGGGGAGCCCGGGTGATGGCAGATGATGATCTGATCGAGGCGCTCAAAGCTCTGGCCCATCCGCTGCGCTGGCACATTCTGGCGACGCTGGCGGCGGGGGAACGCAATGTCGGCGAGATTGAATCAGCGTCAGGCATCACACAGCCCGGCCTCTCGCAGCAGCTTGGCGTGCTGCGCAAGGCCGGGCTGGTAAGCACTCGCAAGGATGCCAAGCTGGTTTTTTACTCGATCGCTGATGATCAGGTGCAGATGGTCACCGCCGCCCTGTCGGCACTTGCGCCGCATGATCCGCCCTTGCCCGCAGCAAATGACACCGCGCGCATATCCGCGCCCGGTGTCGCCAATTTTGCACGTATGTCCTAGGCAGAGTCTCGCGGTGATTCCAATGCTGCCCGCAGACGCCTCCGAACGAGCCACGGTTCAAGCCAGCGGCCAACGAGATAGATGAGCGCAAACAGCCCCGCCATGAAGTAACCGCCATTAGGCGAATGGCGGCCCTCGTCCTCTTTTTCATCTTTCTTCGTGTTCGGGTCTTCGGGCGCAGGCGCACCCAGAAATTGATCGACAGGATTGAGCGTTTTGACCGGCTTCGGCTTGTCATCTTCCTTTGGCTTTGCGGCAGCCTCGGTCCCCGCCTTTTCCCATGTGTTTATCGCCACTGCGAGTTGCGCAAAGCCGATGAACAGCAGCGGTGCAAGGAAGCACAACAACAACGCATGACTGAACAAATCAAACCGCAACACCGATCCGGCTGAGGAACGTTCGATCCTGAAGCTTCCACGCGTGAAGGTCGCCAGCCTGTCCTGTGCGGCGGGGTTGTGCTTGGAATAGCTGAGCGTCTCGTTCGCTGCCAGTATCTCGGTTCCCGGTGTGCGTAGCAGCGGGTCAATCCGCGCAAAGGCTTCATTGGGCGACAGTGCCGGATCCAGCGGAAGCTCTCCGCGCACGCGCCAGATGTTGTCGATCAGGGGTAGCCGCAAACCTCGCTTGTCGTTTTGTGCAGAGGGCAAGCCGGCCTGATTCCAAGGTTCGTGCGCATGATTGGCGATGCCCTCGGCCAGTTCTCTCACTCTGCCGGTTCCAGGTGCGGTGCAGGTGCAGCCTCACGGCCAAAGCGGCGATCGATGGCTGATCTGGCGGTTTTGTACCCTTCGGTGAAGGGGTAGATCATTGTCTCGCGGATATCCATCCGGCGTCCGCCTTCCATGCCAAGCACTTCAGCCTCGCCATCCACGCAAGTGCCGAATATCCTGTCCCAGATGATCCATGTCCCGGAATAGTTGCTGCGGGTTGCTTCGTAATCTTGCGAATGGTGGACGCTGTGGTGCTCCACCGTGTTGAACACAAAACGCCACCAGCGCGGTGTGTTGAAGCGCACATTGATATGCTGATAGACCGCCACCGTCATCCCGATTGCACCCGCCAGCAGGAAGGCGCGCGGGAGAAAATCGAACAATCCGCCAATGCCAAGGCCGATCAGGAACAGCTCTATCGGGTTGCCGACCGCGCCTTTGTTGACGTTGAGCTGGGTAATGTAATGGTGCGGCGCATGGGTCAGCCATAGCGGATACCAGTTGTGCATTCCGCGATGCATCCAGTATTGCCCGAAGTCGAAGATCATCGAAATCAGAAGTGCCTGCACCAGCAGCGGCATGCTGGTGAACCAGCTGAACTTGTCCCAATCGAAAGCGCCCTGGACTGCCTTGATGATTTCGCCATCACCAATGTAGCTATCAACCATGCCGAGGAAGGTAACGCCCAACCCGACGTAGAATACGTCAGTGGCGAATTCCTTCCATGTCAGTTGCCAGCTTTCATAGCGCGGATTGACCCATTCGAGACCCAGCAACAGGACTGTCCAGCCAAGCCGGATAGCGATCGCGGTGGAAGCAACGGCAAGCCAATTCGGCGCGTAATACCAGAACAGGATTGCAGCAATGAGCATCACGGGCTGAAAATAAGTGAAAAATAACTGCTTGAATGGCCCGCCCTGAACCCGGCCGATGTTTTCCCAGCCGACAATGACAGGTGCATCTGCCCCGATGATCCGCTTGCCAACCTTTACTCCGGCCATCACGAACTCCACTCAAGCTGTTTGGCTGCGCGCCCCGCAATGTGGCTCACCTGACGCGAAGAGTGGGATCACCCGTGCCGTCCAGTTCGCTTTCGCACCCTTGGCAACCTCACCCTTGCGAGGAAGTGGCCAAATGACGTAGTTTTGCGCGAACCCTTGAGAAGTTTGTTCTATTCAGGCGAAGTGCGTATCAATCGGCAAGATGACGCACCGCAATCGCGGTGGCAGCAGCGCGTGTTTCCACTCCGAGTTTCCTGAAAACCTGTTCCAGATGCTTGTTGACCGTGCGGGGGCTAATACCAAGAATCTCGCTGATCGTCCGATTGGTTTTGCCGTAGCTGACCCACAACAACACTTCGGCTTCGCGCCGGGTCAGCCCGCTTTGTTTTTGCAGGGCTTCGATTTTGCTGTCCTCGCGCACTTCGGTGATGCGGAGCAATGTTTCGTCGGGGCGGTCGGTAGCAACCAGAGCAAGTTCGATTGCCATGCCCCTCACATCAGCGCGGATTACCGGCAAGGGTTGCGACGCATCTGACAGCAATTGCCGGACAGCCCCGAGCAAGGCCGGAGGCAAGCCGCCGCGACTGGCAGTCCATTCGGGGTCGATTGACACGAGCAATGTCTCGGCTTGCGGCGTGCACCAGATGATCGCACCATCCCGGTCAAGCGCTGCAAGACTGCGCCCCGCCAGCCCCAGCGCCAATCGCGAGCGGAAGGATACGCGCGCATTGGCAAGGTGCACACGGATGCGCGCCAGCAACTCGTCGATCACGATCGGCTTTCGCACATAATCGACCCCGCCTGTTCCAAGTGCCGCAACGACGTGTTCCGGCTCGTTCAGGCCGGTCATGAAGATTACCGGAATATGTTCAGTTGCAGGATCGGATTTGATTGCGCGGGTCGCATCCAGCCCGCTGATGCCAGGCATGATTGCGTCCATCAGGATCAGATCGGGCGCAACCTCATCCAGTAATTCCAGAGTTGCCTCTCCGCTGCGTGCGATCAGCACCGTCATGCCCTCCGATTCAAGTGTGTCGACAAGAAACCGGAGAGATTCCGGGTTGTCGTCGACCACCAAAATACAATCCCTTTTAGTCATCCCGCTGTGCCGCTTTTGCGCAGGCCGACAAGGCACCAAGGTCGAAGGAATCCAGCCAACCGCGCATTCTGTCTGCCAGCGGCGCCGCTTCCTCGCCCAGCGCGGCAATGGCATCAATCTCGCTCTCGATCGCGCGAACATGGCCAATGCGCACAAACCGTTCGATTGCCGCAAAATGGGGGCGGGCTGGCCCTGCCAGGTTTGGCGGAAGCTGCGCTGAAAGAGGGCGTACGGCGCTCATGCCCGTGCCACCTGCGTGTAGCCATTCGATCCCAAGCTGTTCACCAAGGACGTCAAGCAGGACATCGAAAGCAAAGGGCTTCATCACGAACATATCGTTGGCGGAGCGCTCCACACCATTTGCGGGATGAGGTTCATGCTCCCCTGAAAGCATCACGATCCGCACAGCCGGTCCATACCGCTGTCGCAGTTGCTCGGCAATTTCCCATCCCCCCATTCCGGGGAGCGAAACGTCAAGCAGCGCCAGATCGGGCTGCACCCGTGCCGCCAGTGCAAGGGCCGCTTCGCCATCGCTCGCCGTGGCAACCGCAAAGCCGAGCGGTTCCAGCAAGCCAGTAAGCATCGCCAAGTGGGCCGGATCATCATCAACCAGCAGCAAGCTGCGGGTGCGCCCGACATATCCCTGAACCCCGCCCGCGCCGGTGCCAGCGTCGACAGGCGGTTCCAGCGGCTGCGAAAGCATCAACCGCACTGAAAAATGCGATCCCTGCCCCGAAGTGCTTTCTACCTGAATATCCCCGCCCATGATCCGCACCAGCGCCTGTGTGATCGCGAGACCCAACCCGATGCCGGGCCGCCCCTCGGCCCCGCCCGCCACACGTTCGAAGGGGGTGAATATTCGGACAATGTCCTCCGGCGCAATGCCAATGCCGGTATCGATCACGGCAAATGTCGCCAATTCATTGCGGTAATGCACCTTGAGCGTCACCGAACCTGTGTCTGTGAACTTGATCGCGTTGGAAACAAGGTTGATCAAGACCTGCCGCAACCGCTTCTGATCGCCACGAACGAACTCGGGGAGACCAGGGGGACAGTCCAGCGCGAGCGCAATACCCTTCGCTCGAGCCTGCAATTCCAGCATATCGATCAACTGTTCCAGAAAAGATCGAAACCGGATCGTGTCGCGGCTGAGTTTCAACGCGCCGCTTTCGACCTGCGATATGTCGAGCAGGCCCTCGATCAGATGCGACAAATGCTCGCTGCTACGGCGAATGACCTGTGCGGCGCGCACCGCGCCCTGCCCTTCGTTGCGCTCGAGCAATTGGGCATAGCCATAGATCGCGTTGAGCGGCGAGCGGATTTCGTGGCTGACGCTGGCAAGAAACCGGGTCTTCGCCTCATTCGCCGCTTCGGCTGCATCGCGAGCGGATTGCAGCGCTACAAATGCGGTTTGCAATTCGGCCACGACTTCCACGTCGGCGGGGTCGCCCGTGGCCTGCACCAGCGCAAGCAAGCGGTCGAGCGCCGTGGAACTCATCCGGGGATCCTGACAATCAACGCACGGCGCAGCATCACGATCAAAGGCTCGCGATATATGCGCGCCAGCCACCCAGGTGGGTGATGTCCTGCGCACCGTTCAGCGCACGCGGTTCAGCCACAAAGCCTTTGACGCTGCTGCCATCAGCCAGCGTTACCGTGCCGATAGCCAGCGGCGGGGGGACTTCGGCAACGAAGCTGCCGAAGCTGGCCGGATCAAGCTCGTACACCTCCAGCGCGATGGCCGCGCCTTCGGAACTATGGACCAGCGCCGGTTTGGGCGGCACGATATCAGCCAAAGCATAGAGCCTGTAATTGGCTGCGGTGGTGAAGGCGCCGACAAAGGTCGCACCGCGACTGGTGAGTTGCCAGTGCAGCGGCATCCCTTCGAGGTGTGCGCCGACGACAGCGAGTTTGACAGTGTCCATATGCTCTCCAAGATCAAGTGGCGGGGGCGGCGGAAGATCGGCAGACGCCAGATAGGATTGCGCGAGCGCGATCAATGCGCGGTCGCTGTGTGCAGGTCCGATCAGCGTGATCCCGAAGCCCGTGCCGTTGTCGCGCTTTCCGGCGGGGACTGCCACCGCCGCCATGTCCAACAGGTTCACGAAGTTGGTGTAGAGCCCGAGATTGCTGTTGAGCGCAACCGGGGCTTCGAGCAGTTCGGCCACGCGGTAAGTGGTGCCGGTGGTGGGGAAGGCCAGCACATCGACCTCGGCCCACATAGCTTGCGCATGGCGCTGCAATTCGGCGAGTCGGTAGATGCCGTTCCACAGATCGGTGGCCAGCATGGTGCTGCCGGGTGCGATAACCTCACGCACCACGGGATCGATGGCGAGCGGATTGCTTGCCAGCAACGGGGCGATGGCCGCAGTGCGTTCGGCCACCCACGGCCCGCCATAAAGCAGCCGTGCAGCTTCGAGCAGCGGGGCGATGTCGATTTCGATCAGTTCGCTATCCTGCGCCAGCACCGCCAGCGCCCGGTCGTAAAAATATTCGGCCGCCACGTCACCGAAGAACACTCGCTGGTCGCGGCGCGGCACCCCGATCCGGCGACCAGCTAAAGCAACATCGGTACCGGGGCGAGAGAATGGATCCCCCTCATCGAACCCGGCGATCACCGCGTCCACCGCTGCGGCATCGTGCAACTGGTCTGTGAACACCGTAATGCAGTCGAGCGTGCGACAGGCCGGCACCAGCCCCCGTGTACTCCATCGGCCTTTGGTAGGCTTCAAACCGATGAGATGATTGAATGCGGCCGGCACCCGCCCCGATCCCGCCGTATCCGTGCCGAGGGCAAAGGCCACCAGCCCTGCCGCGACCGCAATCGCCGAGCCGGAGCTTGATCCCCCGCTGACATAATCGCGGTTATAGGCATTGCGCGGGATGCCATAGGGGCTGCGCGTGCCGACCAATCCGGTCGCGAACTGATCGAGGTTGGTCTTCCCGACACAGATCGCGCCTGCCGCCTCCAACTTTTCGATGACGGTGGCCGAGCGATCCGGCTGATAGGCGAAAGCGGGACAGGCAGCTGTCGTCTCCATGCCCGCCACATCGATATTGTCCTTGGCCGCAAAGGGCACGCCTGCCAGCGGCAGGTGCTCACCCGCAGCGACGCGGGCATCGATCGCACGGGCAGCTGCGCGCAGGCCATCTGGATCAGCACGGCTGATCCACACCTGTGGCTGGTGGACATCATAAGCGGCAAGACGTGCCAGCGTCTCCTCGATAACGGCCAGTGCCGAAGTCTGACCGCCGCCCACTGCGGCAGCGATGACGGTCGCGCTGAGTCGGTCAAACACCATTAATGCCTCCGCAAGGCCAGCATCGGCGCGCCGGGGTGGATCGCCTGATGTTCGGTGATGTAAAGTGCCTCTACCGTACCGCTGGAAGGCGCTTCGAACGGGCATTCCATCTTCATTGCCTCGATCACTGCGATCACATCACCTTCGGCCACCACGTCGCCCGGTGCCACCAGCAGTTTCCACACGCTTCCGCCGAAAGGCGCTTCGATCAGATCGGCGCCTTCGGGAACTTCCACAGCGCCCGCGTCACTCTCGCCCGCGTGTGCGGCAAGCAGGTCGCTCACCCGGTCGAATTCGCCCGAGGCCTGCCAAGCGGCACGTTCGGCATCGAAGGCGGCCATGCGGCTGGCTTCGAACGCGGCAATACTCGAAGCGTTTTCAGACAGGAAAGCGCGATAATCGGCGAGGCGGAAGGTGCTTTCCTCAACGCGGATTGCGCGCCGCCCATGGGGAAAATCGCGCCGCCATTCGCTCAGTTCGTCGGCGGAGACGGGGAAAAAGCGGATCTGGTCGAAAAACCGCAGCAGCCACGGCTTGCCATCCACGAAAGCATCTGTCTGCCGATGGGTATTCCAGACCTGGATGGTGCGCCCGAACAGTTGATACCCGCCGGGCCCCTCCATCCCGTAGATGCACATGTATGCTCCGCCGATCCCCACAACATTGGGGGGCGTCCAGGTGCGGGCGGGATTGTATTTGGTGGTTACAAGCCGGTGGCGCGGATCGACCGGGGTGGCCACCGGCGCGCCAAGATAGACGTCGCCAAGGCCTAGCACGAGATAGCTGGCATCGAAAATCAGATCTTCCACTGCTTGCTGGTCGGGAAGTCCGTTGATGCGCCGGATGAACTCGATGTTGTCGGGGCACCACGGTGCATCATCGCGGACTGTGCCGATATACTTCTGGACTGTTTCCTCGATTGCCGGATCGCGCCAGCTCAGCGGCAGGTGGACGATACGGGAAGGGATGGCGAAGTCGCTGAGATCGCCCATTGCCTGCTCGGCAGCGATCAACGCGGTGAGCGCGCGCGACTGATCCAGCGTGATGCCATCGAAATGCAGTTGTAAAGAACGGATACCGGGTGTGATATCGATCACACCCGGTATCTTGGTCTGCGCCAGCGCCTGCATCAGCGCGTGCACCCTGATACGCAGCTCGATATCGAGCACGATATCGCCATACTCGACAAGAATATTGCAGTCTCCTTGCTGGCGATAGATCGTGCGCGGGCGTTTGCCTTGCGCGGGAATCTCGGCGAGGATTGGAGACAGTTCGGTAATAGCGCTGGAGGGCATCGAGGCTGGCCTTGTGGTCAGCGGCGCAGCGATGGCCGCCTTCGCATCGGCAATGCTGACGGGCAGAAACCGCACCCGATCATCGGGCGCAAGCTGGCCGATCTTCCAGCGATCTGCGGCGATAACCGTAAAAGGGCAAACGAACCCGCCAAGCGATGGCCCGTCAGGCCCCAGAATGATCGGCATGTCGCCGGTGAAGTCCACCGCGCCAACGGCATAGGGATTGTCGTGGATATTCGACGGATGAAGCCCCGCCTCCCCGCCATCGCGCCGTGCCCATTCGGGCTTGGGTCCGACCAGCCGCACCCCGGTGCGGTTCGAATTGTAATGCACTTGCCATTCGGCGTCGAGGAACCGCGCAATGTCGTCGTCAGTGAAGAAATCGGGCGCACCGTGCGGGCCATAGAGCACCCGCAGCTCCCACGTCTGCCCCAGCGCAGGGAGCGCTGCCACAATCCCGTCGCCCACCGTGCCATTGCCCAGATGGAGCACATCACCGGCCACCAGCACCCGCGCCGCATGGCCACCAAATCTGCCGAGCGTGAAAGTAGCCGCCGAACCCAAGTAGGGCACTACATCCAACCCGCCCGCAAACAGGATAGCCCCGCGCATCCCCCCGCCGCGCACCCGCCCCATCACCAGCGTCTGCCCGACGGCGATTTCAAGCAAAACCCCGCGCTCCACCGCCACGCCGTCCAGCGTCGCGCCAAAATCCGCCCCCATCAGGCAAACCTGCGCAGGCGCCTCGAACATCAGCGTCGGACCGCTCGCTGTCACTTCCAGCCCCGCCGTGCCTTCAGGATTGCCAAGGATCAGGTTGCCGAGACGGAAGCTCAGATCATCCACCGGCCCGCTTGGTGGAACGCCCACATCCCACAGCCCCAGTCTGCCCGGCCAGTCCTGCACCGACGTCGCAGTTCCTCCAGCGATAACCCGCACCGAAAGCGGCGCATGTGCGACGCCTTCGAGAAGACTTGTCGAAACCTGTCCGCTTACAAAGCCCGGCGCCCGCACCACATCGCGCAGCCAGCGCAAGTTAGTTTCGATCCCGTCGATCCGCGATGCATCAAGCGCCATCTGCATCGCGGCAATCGCACCGTCGCGGGTGTCGGCCCGGGTGATCAGCTTGGCCAACATCGGATCGTAAAAGGCGCTGACTTCGCTGCCCGCCATGACCCATGTTTCGGCGCGCACACTTTCAGGGAAGGCGACATTCACCAGCGTGCCGGTGGTCGGGCGGTAATCCATTGCCGGGTCTTCGGCATAAAGCCGCACTTGGACGCTGTGCCCGCGCACAGTGGGCGCAGGCGCATCAAGCATCGCGAAATCGCCTGCCGCACCGCGGATCATCCATTCGACCAGATCAACGCCCGTCACCTCTTCGGTGACGCCGTGTTCAACCTGAAGGCGCGTGTTCATTTCAAGGAAGAAGAAATCCTCGCGCTGCGCATCATACAAAAATTCGACGGTGCCTGCTGAAAGATACCCCGCCGCCTCGCCCAGCCGCACTGCCGTTTCAATCAACTGTGCGCGCTTCGGTTCGGACAGGCAGGGCGCGGGGGCCTCCTCCACCACCTTCTGGTTGCGTCGCTGGAGCGAGCAATCCCGCTCTCCCAGCGCCATGACACGGCCCTTTCCGTCGCCGAAAATCTGCACTTCAAGGTGGCGAGCGTGGGCAATGAAGCGTTCGAGGAAAACGCCCGCATCGCCGAAACTTGCCTCACCCTGCCGCATGACAGCGGCAAACCCTTCGCGAAGCGCCGCTTCGGTTTCGCAGACGCGCATCCCGATACCGCCGCCACCGGCGGTAGCCTTGAGCATCACCGGATAACCGACCCGAGCCGCCGCCTCTGCCGCATCGTCCTCGCCGGTCAGCAAGCCGGTGCCGGGTGCCAATGGCAGACCATGCGCCTCAGCCAGCGCGCGGGCGGAATGTTTAAGCCCGAAGATGCGGATATTTTCCGGTGTCGGCCCCACAAAAGCAATGCCTGCCGCCGAGCAAGCCTCAGCAAAGTCGGCGTTTTCTGCAAGAAAGCCATATCCCGGGTGGATCGCGCCTGCCCCTGTTGTTTTTGCCGTCGCGAGTATAGCCTCGACATTCAGATAGGATTGCGCCGCCGGCCCCGGCCCGATGCACACCGCCATGTCCGCCGCACTGACATGCAGCGATCCTGCGTCGGCTTCGGAATAGACCGCCACCGATTTCAGACCCATCTGCCGGCACGTGCGGATAATCCGCGTGGCAATCGCGCCGCGATTGGCAATCAGGACAACATCGAAACTCACGCGGCCACGATCATGCGAACCGGCGTCGGGTTGAAGCCGTTACAGGGGTTGTTGATCTGCGGGCAGTTGGACACGACCACGATCACATCGGTCTCGGCACGCAGATCGACCGTCAGGCCCGGCGCAGAGATACCGTCGACGATGCCGAGCGTGCCGTCTTCTTCAACGGGTACATTCATAAAGAAATTAATGTTGGAGACGATATCGCGCTTGCCGCGAGCTTGCGTCAGGTTTGCCTCAAGGAAGTTGTCGACGCAGGCGTGCTGGGATTTGGTGTGATGACCATAACGCAGGGTATTGGATTCGCATGAACACGCCCCGCCGATTGTGTCATGGTAATCGACCGCGCTGCCTGTGATGGTCATCAGCGGATTGCCCTCGTTTGACAAGAGCACGCTGCCGGTGCGCAGGAACAGGTTGCCTTGTGCGGCAACCGTGTCCTGCGCGCTGTATCGCTCGGCATCGTCGGCGGCGGAATAGATCAGGAAATCGACAGCCTGATTGCCCTCCACATCGACGATCCTGAGCGTCTGCCCCATGGCCACGTGGTGCAGCCATGGGGCGCGAGCGGGAACGATCTCGTCGTGGATGATGGAGCCGGAAAGACCGGAGAAGGCCGGATCGCTGGTCATGTTATGCCTTCGGGGCAAGAGGGTTAGCGGCGGTAGTAATCCTCGGTATTGAGGAAAGCGCGCAGCCCTTCTGGCGTGGCATTGCGCACAAGATCGTGTTCGGGGGTGGTAAGGCCGCGCCACGCGGTGGCCCGCAGCGGAGTGGAGTTCCAATCGGGCCGCGGGTCGAGCACATGGGGACAATTGGCGATGAGGATGATCACTTCCATCTCTGCGCGCAGGAAAATGGCGCGGCCCGGTTCGAATGGGCCGATGATGGGGGTGATCGCCCCGTCCGCCTCGATCCGGGTACCCTTGAACAGGTTTATGCAGGGGTGGACATCGCGGCGGGCCAGCCCGTGCTTGGCCGCCCCCAGAATCAGGCGGTCACGCCCGTTGGGGAAGGCGCCCGAGTTGCGTCCATCGCCATATTTTCGTGTGTTAAAGATCGCATTTGATACACCGCAGAAGGTGTCATGTGTGCCCGCATGGTCTTCCATGATGCTGGCGAGCACGCGGCCCATGTCGCTGAGCAGCAGCTTGCCGGCGCCGAGGTAGGCGTTCCATTGTACCTTGACTGTATCGGCAACATTGAGCCGCTCAGTCGGCATTTCGGCGTTGAAGATGTTTAGGCTGGCGCAGGCGTCCCCTTCCTTGTCGATCAACCGAAGCCACGCGCCGCGCGGCAGCCTGCGAGCAGCATATCCGCCCGCTGCGATCGTTTCCTCCCAAAGCAAGTCTTCGGCCGCTACCCCATCGGGCCGATCCTCAGCTATCGGGGGAAGAATCGGCATGGTTTCGACCCGGGTGCCGCCCTGCGCACGTGCGTGATCGCGGGCGGCTTTGGGATCGGCGAGGCTCATTCGGCAGCCTCCTTTGCTGGCGGCGCATCCTGTTCATGCAGCGGCGGCAGCAGCGCAGTGGTGGTGACCAACTGCAATTGCTGCACACCGCGGATCGCCCGAAGGGCGTCGCATAGCTGCTTCAGTCGCACGGCCGGGCCCTGCACCAGCAACACTTCAAGCGACTGGTCTTGTTCAAGGAATACGTGCTGTGATGAGATCACTTCCTTGAGGTAATCGACCTGCGTTTCGGCAAGCTGCTGGCGCACCCGTCCGCCGCCACCGGCATAGACAATGGTGATGGTCCCCGCGAGCGTATCTTCCGGCCGCGTCAGCGCCTCGTGCTCGGCCAGAGCGTGGCGGATCAGTTCGGCAATCAGCTGCGAACGCGAGGGTAGGCCGCGTTCCTCCACCATCATGTCGAGCTGGCGGAACAATTCCGCCGGAAGGCTCATGCTCAAGCGAGCGAGACGGGAGGGTTCGGAAGTCATGGGTCAATCGTGTCCGTTATTATGATTCGCGTCAATCGTAATACTGCCATCGTCCACGCCGGCCGCTGATTTGCGCAGCGCCAGATCGTAGACCACACCCGCACCATAGCGGTGCGGCGCGTGCGGATCATGGCGGTGGTTGTCCAGCGTCAGAACACGGGTGCCGAGCGAAAAAGCCTCTTTTATATCATGGGTTACCATGATGATCGTGAGCCCGTGCTCGCGCCACAGCCGGGTGATCAGCGTGTGCATATCGGCGCGGATACCGGGATCCAGCGCACCGAAAGGCTCGTCCAGCAGCAATATCCTCGGACGCTTGATCAGGGCCTGCGCAATCGCAAGGCGTTGCTGCATTCCGCCTGACATTTGCGTGGGATAGAGGTTGCGGCTGTCAGCCAACCCGACTGAGTCAAGCATCGCCTCGGCTTCCCCAACTGCGGCGCGGCGCTGGCTGCCGAACAGCCGGGCGGTGAATGGCGAGGCGGAAAACTCCAGTCCCAGCAATGTGTTGCCCAGCACAGTTAAATGCGGGAACACCGAATAGCGCTGAAACACCACCCCCCGATCCGGCCCGCATTCGGCGGGCAAGGGCGTGCCATCGAGGGTGATCGAGCCACGCGTCGGCTGCTCCTGCCCCAGGATCACGCGCAGCAGGCTGCTCTTCCCTGCCCCCGACGGGCCAACAATCGAGACGAAGGAACCCTCTGTGATATCGAGCGAAATCCGCTCCAGCACGACCTTGTCGCCATATTCGACCCACAGGTTCCTGAGGCTCAGCATCGCCATCAATGCGCCGCCGCGTGGGCCCAGCCGAACAGCCGACGGCTCAGAAATACGAGTGTAAAATCAATGATTACCGCCAGCACCGCGATCCATGCCACGTAAGGCAGGATCACATCCATCGCGAGATAGCGGCGCACCAGAAAGATGCGATATCCCAGCCCTACATCAGCCGCGATCGCCTCGGCCGAAATCAGGAACACCCACGCCGGCCCAAGCGACAATCGCAACGCCTGTATCAGCCGCGGCATCGCCTGGGGCAAGGCAACGCGCAGCATCACGCCCCACGAATTTGCCCCTAAAGTCAGCGCCTTGATCACCTGTTCGCGCGGCAGAGCCCCAACGTGCCCTGCCACATCGCGGATCATGAACGGGGTCACACCGACCACGATCAGCGCCACTTTGGCCGTCTCCCCCAATCCAAACACGATAAACAGGATTGGCAGCAAAGCGATGGGAGGAACGACAGCAATCGCGGTCAAGAGGGGGCCTAGCGTGGCTCTAACCGGGGGCAAGCTGCCCAGAACCAGCCCGACCAACAAGGTCGAGATGGTCGCAATCCCCAATCCTACACCAAGCCGCCAGACACTCGCGATCGTATCGGCCCAGAACAGGTATTCGCCGGACAGCGGATCGGCCTGAAACGCCAGCAGCGCCATCGCCTCTGCCATCGCACCCGGCAGGGGCAGGATTTTGTCAGCGGGGTTGGCAGCATGCCGCGCTGCCGCGGCGATGATGTAGGTTAGCGCGAGAACCGCCAGCGGCAGCGCGCCCAACAGGAAGGCCGCGCCGCGCCCCGGAGTGCGGTTGACCCAGCGCATTGGCCTATAGTGCCCCGTCCGCTGCCATTTGCATGAAGGTGGGATCGAACCGCAGTCTGATATTGGCCGTGTCGCCCAGCGTCTTGCCCGCCGGGAATGCCATCCCCACCGCATCGGCAGAACGGGCGCCCTGACCGAACAGGCCTTGCGCAAAGCTGAAATCGCGCACGCGGGTCATGGTGTTTACCAAGCTATCGGCCGACATCGCCGCGACCGCTGCCTCGGGATCGGCATAGAGGAAGGTGGTGGCAAGCTGGCCTTCGAACACGTCTGGTGTCGTTCCCGCCAGCTGGGCCATCGCGGCGCGTGCGGCGGCGCCCTCGGCATCCTGCCGCATCATCAGCGTCATGGTTTCATACCAGATCCCCGCCAACGCCTTGCCAAGGTTGGGGTTGGCCGCCAGCACCTTGGTATCGACCACCATCAGATCGAGGATCTCGCCCGGAATATCGGCCGAGGAAAACACCGCCTTGGTGCCCGCCACGCCCTTCATGGTCGTCACCTGCGGGTTCCACGCCACCGCTGCGGTGACATCGGGCGAGGCAAAGGCGGCGGCAATATCGGCATCCGATGTGTTGACCGTTTTCACAGCGGTCAGCTTCATCCCGTTTTCTTCCAGCGCACGCGCCAACAGGTAATGCGAGACCGACAGTTCGGCCAGATAGACCTGCCGCCCCTTCATCCCCGTCACGCCATCCGCGCCCTTCAGCAGCACCGCATCATTGCCGTTGGAATAATCGCCAAGGATGATCGCGCTGGTATCCTTGCCGCCCGCCGCAGGGATGGTCAGCGCGTCCATATTGGCGACTGTTACCCCGTCCAGCTTGCCCGCGGTGTACTGGTTCACACTTTCGATATAATCATTGACCTGCACGAAGCGGATTTCGATCCCGTACTTGTCGCCCCATTTCTTCACGATCCCGGCCTGCTGCGCGTAGGGCCATGGCATCCAGCCGGCATAGATCGACCAGCCGATGGCGAATTCGCTGCGCGGCTGGGCGGCTTCTTCCTCGCCCCCCGAACAGGCCGCCACCGCGAGCGCGCAGGCGATAACGAGAAAACGGGCTGCGCGGCGAAGCTGTTGGAGCATGATTCGGGATCCTTTCGCAGTCGCAGCATCCTCCCATCATCAGCGTTTGTCTATGGGGAATTATTACGATTGCGAAGAAATGTAATATATCTAATCCTGCTGCAATTCTGGGGGAAGCGGCGCGCTTTTGCGCCGCCTCGCGCCCGCGACCTGATGGAAGGACTGCGATGACATCTCATCCTGCTAACCGCCCCCTCTCGCTGATCATGGCGGGCGCACTGCTCGCCTC
This sequence comes from Porphyrobacter sp. AAP60, assembly GCF_001296025.1. Classification (GTDB taxonomy): domain Bacteria; phylum Pseudomonadota; class Alphaproteobacteria; order Sphingomonadales; family Sphingomonadaceae; genus Erythrobacter. The sequence goes on from NZ_LJHV01000005.1 coordinate 39,578, forward strand.
CTGCGCGCCCGATGCGCCTCCGCCGCCTGCAACTGGTGAAGCGCCGGACCTCACCGAAAAGGCGCTGAAAGTCCCAGGCTTTGCCGATTTCATCGCGATTGATGGCGATACCGCGTGGGTCACCAATGATGGGCGCGTGGAACAGTGGAGCACCAGTGAAAAGCTCGCCAGCCTCGCCGTGCCGCGCCCCTGCGGCACCATGGCGATTGCCGAAGGCGCGCTGTGGGTCGCCAATTGCAAGGGCGGCGAGGTGTGGCGCGTGAACCTGAAAACTGCCGCGCTTGAAGCCAAGATCGCCACCGGCCTTGCCAACCCCAAGGGCGAAACCAACGTGGTCGCGGGTGCCGGATCGGTCTGGGTGGCAAGCGATCCGGCGGGCAAGGTCGCGCGGATCGATCCTGCCACCAACACTGTGATCGCCACCATCCCGGTTGCGCCGGAAACATGGTATCTTGCCTTCGGGTTTGACGCGATCTGGGCGGTCAGCAGCGAAGGCAAGGTGCTGCAGAAGATCGATCCCGCCACCAACACCGTGGTTGGCACCACTCCGCTGGGCGATACGCCGGGCTTCCTTGCGGCAGGCGAAGGCGCGGTGTGGGTGCAGGAACAGGGCGATGGCACCGTGGCCAAGGTTGATCCGGCGGCGCTGACAGTCGCGGGCCGCACCAAGGTGGGCGACAATCTGAAATGGGGCGATATCGATACCGGCGGCGGCATGGTGTGGCTGCGCACCACCGATGATCAGGCGCTGGTGGTGATCGATCCCGCCAGCCTCGAAATCAGGGCGCGGATGGGTGATGCTGTCGGCAGCGGCGCTTTGCGCTGGACGCCCAAAGGCGTGTGGACTTCAGCCCATGACAACCAGACATTATCGTGGTGGAGCGCCCCTGCCCCCTGACCGCCGCAAAAAAAGAAGCGCGCGGGGCGGGTCGCAAAACCCCGCGCGCTTCAACTTGTTTTCGTTGGCGTCCCCCGAAGGGCTCTTATGGTTTTAGAACTTGTACCCCAGTTCCACCCCGAAGCGCTGGCGTGCGCCGGGCGAGATGAATGATCCGCCGAATTCGACCGCGGTAATCACTTCGTTGAGGTACTTTTCGTTGAACAGGTTTTCGGCATAGGCCGTGATCGACCACTGTTCGCCTTCAAACCCGATGCGCAGATCCATCACGCCAAAGGCATCGCGCTGCGCCACGGTATAATCGGCATCGCCCACAAAGGCCGGAAGCGCCAGCGCCGAACCGGGCAGCAGGCCGCTGAACAGCGTGGGATTGGGATCGTCCTGCAAGGAGTGGAACCATGTCGGCCCGGTGATGCGGTAATCGGCGCGGGTGACGAAATCGATGCTGTTCGACACCGGCAGATCAAGCTGGGTGCCGAAGTTCAGCGTGTAATCGGCGGTATAGGGCGATTTGTTGCCCACCGTCACCGGGCGCGAGGCGTTGGCGAGGATCTCGCTTTCGGTGACGTTGGCCGAACCGAACACCGTCCAGCCCTGCATCAACTCGGCAGTCAGGTTGAGCTCCGCGCCGTAAACCTCGACCTCGTCGATGTTCGAAACCACGCGCAGCAGGCCGAACCCGCCGACGAAGAATTCGAAGAACTGCATATCGTCGATCTTGGTGTAATATCCCGCCAGATCGAACGTCACTGCGCCATCCAGCAATGTGCCCTTGATCCCCGCTTCGAAGGCGCTGGACACTTCCTTACGGTACTGGTCATCGATCAGCACGGTGCTGCCGATGAACTGGTTCAGCCCGGTTTCGACAATCGCGGCCGATCCCTGATTGTTGAAGCCGCCCGATTTGAAGCCGATGCCCCAGTTGCCGTAAAGGTTTATATCGTCGGTCAGTTCATACCGCAGCGAAATCTTGGGCTGGAACTGCTTGAAGGTTTGCGATTGCGGCGCGATCGGCTGCACTGCGCCCGCCACCACCTGCTGGCCGGGGTTGATCGGGCCGCCGGTGATCGGATCGAACACGGCCGGCACCAGGCTTTCGACCTGACGATCCTCGATATCGTACCGGCCTGCCACGCTGACGTTGAAGCGGTCTGACAGATCGGCATCAACCGATGCGAACAGCGCATAGACATCGGTGGTGAAGGCATCATGGTAAAGCTGGGTCGTCGGGTTGCTTGATCCCGGCGCATTGTAAAGCTGGCGGCTGACACCCTGGCCAAGATCGGCGCCAAGGCTGATCCCGACTTCGCGTTCGATATGCAGGTAATAGGCGCCAAGCTGCCAGTTCACCGCATCATCGCCGTTGGAGGCAAGCCGGATTTCGCCGCTGATGTCTTCCTGCTGGCGCACCTGAAGCTGGGTGCCGTCGCAGGTCGTCGGGCTATAGGCGCCGAAGGTCGAACCGTTCACCGGATCGAAAATGAATGGGATTGGGTTGTTGCCGATGAAGGTGGGGGCGTTGAGCGGGAAGCCGGTCAATGCGGCCGTGGTTCCGAAGCACGCATTGGATGCCGCGACCGAAGCCGGGGTCGCACCGGGGAAGGTGAAGCGCGCAAAATCGGCCGAGGTGCCGTCAGCGGTCAGCGACTGGTCGACATCGGTATAAAGCACCCACGCTGTCAGCGTTGCGCCTTCGAAATCATGTTCGACCTTGGCTGATGCTTCGAAAGTGGTCTGGTCATTGGTGGGGCGGATGTTCGAATAATAACCGAACTGCCGGGTGTTCACATCCTCGAAGAAAGCCGGATCGACTGCGGCGAAATTGGGCAGGTGGAAGCTGGCGTTGAAGTTGATCGAAGCCCCGCTGAGATCGGCATAGCGCGCCTTTACATCCAGTTCGGTGTTCGGCCCGAGTTCGGCGACGAAGCGCCCGTCGATCCCCCAGACTTCCTGATCATCGACTGTCTTGGAATTGCCGAGGAAGGTGTTGCGAAAAAACCCGTCGGTGGTGGAATAATTGCCCGACAGCACCAGCCCGGCAGAATCGCCGATCGGGGTCGCGATATAGGCGTTGGCGAGATAGGTATTGTCCTGCGCGGCGCGCACCAGCACCCCGCCTTCCAGCACATCGCCCGGCTTCAGCGTTTGCAGCACGATCGCGCCTGCCGCAGCGTTGCGGCCATAGAGCGCGCCCTGCGGGCCTTTGAGGATTTCCACCTGCCGCAGCGTGCCCTGGTTCTGGTTCAGCTGCGCGGTGTTGGTTTTCAGGATCCCGTCAACTACCAGCGCGACCGAGCTTTCCGCGTCGCGTGCGCCATTGATCCCGCGGATGTTGATCTGGGTATCGCCCGCCTCTGCCGTGCCGGTGACAATGGTGACGCCCGGCGTCAGCTGGATGAAATCGTCAGCGCGCTGCACGCCCGTTTTGGCGAGGGTTTCAGCGCTGAACACCGTGACGGCGGCAGGCACATCTGCGAGGCTTTCCGACTGGCGACGGGCGGTGACGATGATTGCGTTATCTTCCTCCGCAACCTGGCCGGTGGCGACCGAATCCTGCGCAATCGCGGGCGCGGTGAAGGCAATGGCACCAAGAGCCGCGCCAGAGGCAAGAACCAAACGGACATTCATGGGACGGCTCTCCTGTAAAGGAATGTTAGGGAGGGATCAGACGCGGCGATTGGCCCCGCCTATCGAAACGTGATCTGTCGAAACGTGGAATGGTTGGAGGCCCGGCTGGCCGGACGCAGAACAGGGCGCGCAGCTTGCCACCGCTGCCTGATCCATCGCGATCGGTATGAAGCCCTTGATACGCTGCACGGCACACCCCTGTTGCCTGTTGGGTAGTGACTATTGTATACAAATAACTCCCGTCAAGCATTTTGCACAAATGTGACGATTGCGGTGCGGGATGTGTGTTTTTGTCGCCGCAGGGGTTGTGACACGGGTTGTCATGCCGCAATCACGGAAGGGTATGATCATCCCCCGGTTTTCACACCTTACCCAGATGGCATCGGTATGAGCCGCGCTTCGGAACAGGCCTACTCCGCAATCCGCGCCTTCTTGTTGAGCGGCGAGGCCAAGGCGGGCGAACAGCTGACAGAAGACCAGTTGACCCAGATCACCGGCGTCAGTCGCACCCCCGTGCGCGAGGCAGTGCGGCGGCTGGAGGATGAACTGCTGCTGGTGCGCAGCGATACCAAACGAATGTTCGTGGCCGATTGGAGCCGTGACGATATCGAGGAAATGTTCGCGCTGCGCCAGATGCTTGAATGCCATGCAGCAGAACGCGCCGCACGCCGCCTTTCCGGCGCGCAGATGGACAAGCTGGAAGCTGTCAATCTGGCGTTGAAAGCGGCGATCGAGCAGCCCGTTCCCGATGTCGCGCGCTTTCTGGAAGCCAATCGCGCATTCCATGAAGTGATCATCGATGCCGCCCAGTCGCCGCGTCTCGCGCAGATGCTGGCAAAACTGGTGGAGGCGCCCGTGGTGCTGCGTACGGCACGCACCTATTCGCCGGAAGACCTGCGCCAGTCAGCCCGCGATCATGACGAACTGGTCGCCGCCTTTGCTGCCCGCGATGCCGATTGGGCGCGTGCAGTCATGGGCAGCCACCTGCGCCGCGCCTTCCACACCTTCGTCAAAACCGTTGGCGCCGCCAACACGGCCGATAGCATCGGGGAGCCATAGCGGCATTGCAGGCCGATACCGGCTCTGCCGCGATCGGGCCGCGATCGGGTTGTCGCAGGCCGATTGCAATTGTATACAAATTGGGTAATTCACCCTTGGGTTCCAAATCGGGAGCAGGCGAGTCACCATGGGTTTCGAGAGCATCGAACTGGTCGAGGTCGGTCCGCGTGACGGGCTGCAGAACGAGCCTGATATCATCGCCACCGATGTGAAACTGGCCATGATCGACCGCATGATCGGATATGGCGCACGGCGGCTGGAGGTGGCGAGCTTCGTCCACCCCGCCCGCGTGCCGCAGATGGCCGATGCCGAAGCTGTGATCGCTGGCCTGCCCGACCGCGCAGACTGCACCTATATCGGCCTGGTGCTGAACAAGCGCGGCGTGATGCGCGCGCTCGCCACCCGTGATGGAGGAGCGCGCGGGGTCGATCAGGTCGGATGCGTGGTGGTGGCCAGCGACACCTTCGGCCAGAAGAACCAAGGCCAGACCATCGCGGAAGGCATCGCCGAAACCCGCGCCATGCTGCGCTTTGCCAAGGCCGAAGGGATGCGTGCGCAGGTCACCATCAGCGCAGCCTTCGGTTGCCCATTCGAAGGCGAGGTGAAGCACGAAACCGTGCTCTCCATCGCCGCGGAAATTGCTGCCGAAGCGCCGGAGGAAATTGCGCTCGCCGATACCATCGGGGTCGGCACGCCTTTCGAAGCGGGCGAATTGTTCGGCAGGCTCGGCGCATTGCTTGGGCCTGCGATCCCGATGCGCGCCCATTTCCACAACACCCGCGGCACCGGCATCGCCAATGCATGGGCGGCCTATCAGGCGGGTGTCAGGGTATTCGACGCCTCGCTCGGCGGGCTGGGCGGGTGCCCTTTTGCCCCGCGTGCAACGGGCAATATCGCCACTGAAGACCTCGTCTACATGATGGTGCGGTCTGGTGTGGCAACGGGCATTGATCTGGACGCGGCCATCGCCGCGAACAAATGGTTTGCGGGACATCTGGGGCGCGAATTGCCTTCGGCGGTCGCCCGCGCAGCATAACAGCACAACAGCAAGGACACGGCATGACGTACAGGTTGGGTGTAGATGTAGGCGGGACTTTCACCGACCTGCTGCTGTTTGACGAGGCGAGCGGCGGATTCTGGCGGCACAAGACGCCTTCGACCCCGCATGATTCCTCCGAAGGCATCCTGACGGGCGTAAAGGCGATCATGGCGCAGGCCGGGATCACCGCCGAAGACATCACCTATTTTCTGCACGGCACCACCGTGGCGACCAATGCCGTGCTGGAGGGCAAAGGCGCGAAGGTCGGCCTTGTCACCACGCAGGGTTACCGCGACATCATGCAGATCGCGCGCAGCTTCGTACCCGGCGGACTTGCGGCGTGGATCGTATGGCCCAAGCCGCAGCCATTGGCGCGGCTGGAACACACGGTCGAAGTGCCGGGCCGGATGGACGCCCAAGGGCGCGAGGTCGCGCCATTGGATGAAGACGCGGTGCGCGCCGCGCTGCGCAAGCTTAAGGGTGACGGGATCGAGGCGCTGACCGTCAGCCTGATGAACGCTTACCTGAACGGCGCGCATGAAGCGCGGATCGGGGAAATCGCGGCCGAGGAACTGCCCGGCATACCCGTCTCGCTGTCCCACGAAGTCCTGCCCGAAATGCAGGAGTATGAACGCACTCTCTCGACTGTGGCGAACGCGGCGGTGCGCCCGGTGGTGTCGAAATACGTCTCCAACCTGCGCGACCGGTTGGCGACCGAAGGCTTCAAGGGCCGCTTGTCGCTGCTGCGGTCTGACGGCGGCTTGATGAGCAGCCAGAAGGCCGAGGAACACCCCGTCAACATCCTGATGTCCGGCCCCGCAGGCGGGGTGACCGGCGCGCTGTGGGTGGCGAAGAATGCGGGCTTCGAGAATATCCTGACGCTGGACGTAGGCGGCACGTCTACCGACGTGGCGCTGATCCAGGGGCTTGAGCCGCGCCGTCAGCGCACGACCGAAGTGGGGCACCTGTCGGTGCGCGCTTCGGCGCTCGACGTGAAGACCGTGGGCGCGGGCGGCGGGTCGATTGCCCACGTGCCGCAATTGACCGGCGCGCTGCGCGTCGGCCCGGAAAGCGCGGGCGCGGTGCCGGGGCCGGTCGCCTATAACAAGGGCGGCACGCTGCCTACCGTCACGGACGCGAACGTGGTGCTGGGCTATCTGCCCGAAGACCTGCTCGGCGGCAGTTTCAAGCTGGACCGTGAAGGCGCGAAGGCGGCGGTGCAGACCATTGCCGATGCGCTTGGCATCAGCCTGATGGAAGCGGCGCGCGGGATCATCGATATCGTCAATGAAAACATGTTCGGCGCGCTGCGCATGATCTCGGTGCAGCAGGGCTATGACCCGCGCGAATTTGCGCTGATGGGCTTTGGCGGCGCGGGGCCGCTGCACGTAAATGCCGTCGCACGGTTGATGGGCAGCTGGCCCGCAATCTCGCCCGTTTCCCCCGGCGTGCTGTGCGCGCTGGGCGATGCCACCACCCGGATGCGGACGGAAACGGCGCGCAGCTTCTCGCGCCTCGCCAAGGATACGGCAATCGCCGATCTGGTCGCGGTTCTGGATGACATGGCACAGCAGACCCGCAGCGAATTGCTGGCCGATGGCATCCCCGAGGACCAGATAACCTCGCTGTTCGAAATTGACGTGCGCTATGCTGGCCAAGCCTTTGAAGTGCCGCTGACAATCACGCAGGCGGTGCTGGAGCAGGACGGGATCGAAGGCATCCTCGCCCGCTTTGATGAAGAACACCTCAGGCTGTTCACCTTCAACATGGATACCCCCCACGAAATCGTGAACCTGCGCGCCGTGGCACAGGGGCAGGCCCCCGCCCTGCCCGCCGCGCAGCTGCCCAAGGGCGACGGCGACCCGTCAGCCGCCAAAATCCGCGACCACACGGTATGGATCGACGGGGCCGAGCGCGCCGCCGTGATCTACGACCGCGCCAAGCTGCGGCAGGGCGACGTGATCGAAGGCCCGGCGGTCATCACAGAAATGGATTCGACCACGTTGGTCGAACATGATTGCCGCGCCGCCGTGGATGCTGTGGGCAACATCCTCATCACTCTGAAAGCGAAGGGTTAAGACCATGCCAGCCCGCATCATCGAACCCAACACCACCCCCTTTGCCAAGGTCGCCATCGACCCGGTGACCCTCGACATTATCGAAAACGCGCTGCGCAACGCGCGCATCGAAATGGACGCAACGCTGGTGCGCACCGCCATGTCACCCGGCATCCGTGAACAGGGCGATGCCTTTCCGCTGATCGCCGATCCCGCCGGCAAGATGATCGTCGGCCAGTTCGGCAGCTTCATCGACGGCTTCCTGATCAGCTATGACGGCACGCTTGAGGATGGAGACATGATCTTCCTCAGCGATCCCTATTCCTGCGCGGGCGCGATCAGCCACTCGAATGACTGGCTGGTGATGCTGCCGGTTTTCAAGGATGGGCGCTTGATCGCCTTCACTGCGATGTTCGGCCACCAGAGCGATATCGGTGGTTCTGTGCCCGGCTCCATGCCGATCGGCGCGTCGTCGATCTTCGAAGAAGGCGTGCGCATTCCGCCCGTGAAGATCTGGAAAAAAGGCGAATACAACGAAGACCTGATGAAGCTGGTGATGCACCAGACCCGCAAGCCCGATTGGTGTCAGGCCGATCTCAACGCACTCATTGCCAGCTGCCGCGTCGCCGCACGCCGTGTGGTGGAGATGGCAGAACGGTTTGGCGATGACGTCTATGTCTCGGCCACGCAGGAACTGCTGGCGCGTAACCACCGGGCAATGAAGTCGCTGCTGGCGATGGCGGTGGCCGAGGAGCCCGTCAGCTTTGAAGATTACATCTGCGACGACGGCAAGGGATACGGCCCCTACAAGATCCGCTGCACCATGTGGCGCGATGGGGACAAGGTGATCCTCGATTTCGAAGGCACCGATCCGCAATCCGCCGCTTCGATCAACTTCTTCCTCAATGAAAACATGTTCAAGATGTTCTTCGGCATCTACATGATCATGGTCTTCGATCCGCAGATCCTGTTCAATGACGGGTTCTACGATCTGATCGAGGTGCGCATCCCCGAAGGATCGCTACTGAAGCCGCGTTTCCCTGCCGCCCTGTCGGGCCGCACCCATGCGCTGGGGCGCATCTTCGACATTCTCGGCGGATTGCTCGGGCAGAAGACGCCGGAGTTCCTCAACGCCGCGGGCTTCTCCTCCTCGCCGCACCTGTTCTATTCAGGCTGGGACAGCCGCGAGGATGGCACCCGCGACTGGTTCCAGCTGTTCCAGATCGGCTTCGGCGGGATTCCGGGCCGCCCGATGGGTGACGGGCCGGACGGGCATTCGCTGTGGCCGGGCTTCACCAACGTCCCCAACGAATTCCTCGAACGCTACTTCCCCCTTCGCATCGAGCGCTATTCAACCGCGCCCGATAGCGGCGGCGCGGGGCTGCATCGCGGCGGCAATGGCATCCACATGACCTACCGCTTCCTCGCCGATGGCGAGATTGCGATCCATGACGACCGCTGGTTCGTGCCCCCGTGGGGCGTGAATGGCGGGCATCCCGGCGCGCGGGCGAAGAAGGTGCTCGAACGCGCCGATGGGACGCAAGAAATCGTCGGCAACAAGGTCGAGAGCGTCGCAGTGAAGGCGGGCGACTTGCTGCACTTCATTACCTGGGGCGGCGGCGGCTGGGGAGATCCGCTGGCACGCGATCCTGAACTGGTCAGTCTCGAAATCCGGCAAGGTCTCGTCACCCCTGAAGGCGCGCGCGCCTACGGTGTCATCGCGGATGGCGAAGGCGCGGTGGTCACCGCCGCAACCACCGCACTGCGCAGCGAAATGACTGCCAGCCGCGGCGAACTGCCATTGTTTGATTACGGCCCCGGCATTGATGCACTGCGGGCGAACTGCGAAGCCGAAACCGGCCTGCCCGCCCCCGTCCAGCCTGTCTGGACGAGCCTCAGGGAGGCCGCAGAATGAGCGCGCTTGCAGGCATAAAAGTCGTGGAAATGGGCCAGCTTCTGGCGGGCCCCTTCTGCGGCCAGTTGCTCGGCGACATGGGCGCAGACGTGGTCAAGATCGAGCCGCCGGGCGCGGGCGATCCGATGCGCAACTGGGGTCAGGGTGACGAGAAAGTGCAGTGGGAAGTGATCGCCCGCAACAAGCGGTCGGTCACCTGCAACCTGCGCGTGCCCGAAGGTCAGGCGCTGGCCAAGCGCCTGATCGCCCAGGCCGACGTGCTGATCGAAAACTTCAAGCCCGGCACGCTGGAACGCTGGGGCCTAAGTCCGGCTGAACTTCACGCGATAAACCCCGGTCTGATCATCGCCCGCATGTCCGGTTATGGGCAGGATGGGCCGTATAGCGACCGCGCTGGCTTTGGCGGGATCGGCGAGGCAATGGGCGGCTGGCGCTATATCGTGGGCGAGCCTGATCGTCCGCCATCCCGCATGGGCATTTCGATCGGCGATACGCTGTGTGCCACCTATGGCTGCATGGGCGTGCTTGCCGCGCTGCATCACCGCGAGAAGACCGGCGAAGGGCAGGTCGTCGATTCTGCTCTTTACGAATCCGTGTTGCAGGTGATGGAGGGCCTCGTCCCCGAATATGACCGCAACGGCGTGATCCGCGAACGCTCCGGCTCGGTGCTCAAAGGCATCGCGCCGTCGAACGTCTATAGCTGCAAGGATGGCAGCTACATGATCGGCGGCAACGGCGATGCGATCTTCACGCGATTGTGTCAGGCGATGGGCCGGCCCGAATTGGCGCAGGATGAACGTTATGCCACCCATATCGCGCGCGGAATCCATCAGGACGAACTTGACGCGCTGGTCAACGAATGGACCGGAACGCTGACAGTTGACGAGGTCGATGCGCTGATGACCGAATATTCGATCCCCGCAGGCCGTGTGTATCGCGCGCCCGACATGATGGCCGATCCGCATTTTCAGGCGCGCGAGGCTATCATCGAGGTCGAAACCCAGAACCGGGGGAAGATCAAGATGCAGAACGCCTTCCCCAAGCTGTCGAAAACTCCCAGCACGATCCGCCGCCCTGCGCCTGCCGCGCCGGGGCAGGACAATGCCGAGGTCTTCGCCGAAAGGCTCGGCATGGACGCGGGCGAGTTGGCACGGCTCACCGAAAGCGGGATCATCTGATGGCTGGCCCCTCGGCATCCGACAATTATGCCGGTGTGTACGAGGGGCGGCTGCGGCCGGGAACACGGCCGGCGTTGCTGATTGTCGATGTGGTGGCGGCCTATCTGACTGAAGGCTCGGCGCTCTATATGGAAACAGCAGCGGCGGCCAAGGACAGCAACCGCCGGCTTGCCGATGCGGCGCGCGCGGCCGGGGTGCCGGTGGTGTTCACCAATGTCAGCTACCGCCCGGATGGTTCGAACGGCGGAGTGTTCTATCGCAAGGCCCCGGTGCTGAAGGCCTTTATCGAAGGATCACCGCTTGGTGCCTTCCCTGATGATCTTGCCCCAATGCCGGGTGATCGGGTGTTCACCAAGCAATACCCTTCCGCCTTCTTCGGCACAGAGCTGGCCGAGGGGCTGAAAACACAAGGCATCGATACGCTGCTGATCGGTGGCTATTCGACCTCCGGCTGCGTGCGGGCGAGCGCGCTCGATGCGATGCAATACGGCTTCATCCCGCTGGTGGTGCGTGATGCCTGCGCGGACCGCCACGAAGGCCCGCACGAAGCCAACCTGTTCGATCTTCAGGCCAAATATGCCGAGGTCATTAGCGAAATCGAGGCGCTTGACGTGATCGCGGCAGCGGCTGCCTGACCAGTCGGGCAGCGCGCCTTACAGCCGCTACCCGGCCGCCGCTCCGCGCTGTGACAATTGCCGCGAATAAACCCAGCCGATCCCGATCAGGCTGAAGCCGAGCGCCATGAAGCTCGCGATCCGCAGCAGGCCTTCAAGGCCCGCCGCATCGATAAGGAACACCTTGATCACCGCGATCAGCATCAGCACCAGCGATCCGATCCGCCAGCTGCGCTGCCCGCGCCACGATCCCCACCACAGGAAGCCCAGCGCCAGCACGATGCCCAGCAGCGATGTCAGCAGGCTTTCGGTCTGCCCCACCGCGCGTGACGGCAGCACCGATCCGGCAAACGCCTGCCGCAGCAGCGAATAGGCGAGCAGCGCGACCAGCAGCATCACCGCAGCATCGATCACGTGCTGCACCGCTGCGGGCACATCGCCCCATTGCAACCGTGCCAGCCAGATGGCGGCAATGGCAGTCAAATACGCCAGCGTCAGCCAGTTGGCGACAGGTGTCGGCCCGACATGCTGCACGCCCAGCAGCGGATTGTGCAGCGCCAGCGTGAACCATACGAAATGCGCCAGAGCCGCGGCGAGCAGGCCAAGGCTGACCGGACGCCTTAGCCCCGCAGGCAGCTTCTTCCCCGCCCCGTAGGCCGCGAGCACAAGCAGCGCCTGCCAGATGGTCCTTTCGCCCATGCCGTAATGTTCGAACTGGAACAGCGAGGTGATCGCGAAGGCCTGCTTGAACAGGCTGTGCGGCATCACCCCGCCGATCAGCCCGAGCCCGGTCAGCACTGCCGTGCGGAAATCTATGGCGCGGCCTTGCCCCTTCCACAGCAGAACCGCCAGTGCAGCCGACAGTGGCAGCACGCGCAATGCCAGGTCGGCAGGCGCAACCGCGCTGCTCGCCATAAACGGATCGCCAATCAGCGCCATCGCACCCGCACTTGCCCAGCCCGCCACCGGAGCCATCGCCCAAGCCGCAGTGATGGCCAAAGCGCTTAGCCATGCGGCTAGCCTCGCTGGCAGGAATATGAACAGAGCAATGGTGCCCGCCGCAGAAATCCACGCCAGGGGCGCACTGGGCAGTAATTGCGCGATCACGCCATAAGTCAGCAGCACGGCGAAAGCCTCTGCCACGCTTCGCGCTGCAACCGGACGTGCGATCAAGGCCATGGCGGCAAACGGCAGCGCCGCCGCCAGCCAGCGTATTCCGGCACGAACGGTGTCAGCAGCCTGCGGCAGATCGCCCAGCTGCGTCACTTCCGGCACAAAGCCGGGCGTTACAATCAATGCAATCGCGGTGACAGCCGCCCCCGCCCATGCCGCAGAGTGCAGCGCCAACGCATCGCGCCGGGCATAACACCACAGGATCGGCGCGCTTGCCGCCAGCGCCATCATCGGGGCAAGCCATGCAGGCGTGACCAGCAAAAGTCCGGCAAATCCAAGCAACGCCGCAGGGGCAAGCACAACCAGTGCCTCACGGGTCTGGGCCTCTTCCCCGCGCCACCACAGCAACGCAAAACCCGCGCCCGGCAGCAGTGCCAGCCCGGCGATTGCCGCTGCCAGCAACGGCTCGCTCGTATCCGCGCTCCAGCTGCCAAAGCGGGTGTAGATGATGATCCCCATGATCAGGCTGACCGCACCCAGCTGCGCCAGATCGATCAGCTTGGCCCTTGCAAGCCATTGGTAGACGAGCGGCAACCCGGCAAAGATCACGACCTGCGCCGCAGCCACCAGCGCAAAGAACTGCGCATCCGGATCGGGCCAGATCACCAGCAGCCACAGCCCCAGCCCTGCCGCTACCAGCGTGCCCAGCCGCAACGCCTCGAACCGCCAGCCCAGCGCCGAAAGCGCGGCGGCGATCAGCAGATACAGCCCCCATGTCAGCGGCGCGAACCCGGCATTGGTGACCAGCACCGCCATCTGCAGCGTCGCCAGCCCGCCTGCGATCAGATGCAGCAGGCTTGGCCCGCCCTTCGCATGGAGAAACGCCGGCAAGACCGTTCCCAGCACGATCAGGTAAACCCCCAGCGCGGCGAAATCCGAGCTGCTGGAAACTCCCGCAACCATCATCAGCACGCCCCAACCCAGCCCTGCCGCCAGCGCGGCATAGCCGAGCCAGGGGCGCGCCTGCGCCTGCCCGCTCCAAGCCAGCCCGCCAGTGATCAGCGCCAGATAGAAGGACAGCAGCGGCACATTGGCGCTGTCGCTATCAACCAGTAACGGCGCGGCAAACCCGCCGACCAGTCCGATTACCGCACTCGGCAGGCCGAAGCGCAAGGACAAGGCGATGGCCCCTGCGGTAACCGCCGCCAGCCCGACAAACGCCGCGCCCGCCCCGATCAATCCGTAAGCCGTGCCCGCCAGATAGAACGCGCCATAAAGCGTCGCGAGCCCCGCCCCCGCCAGTGCCTGCCGCACGCGCGGATCGCGCAAACGATCATCAAAGCGGTGGGCCGTTTCGGCTCCGGCCAGCAGTGCGAGGCCGAACACAAAACTCAGCGCCACCCGCACCATCGGGGTCAGCAAGCCTGCTTCAATCGAGAAACGCACGAGGAAGATGCCCGCAATCGCCAGTGCAAACCCGCCGCCCCAAATCGGCAGGCGGCGTCCAAAGATATCCTCGAAATCGAACGAGAACCCGCGCTTCGGTGCGGCGGCCTGCTGTTCTTCCGGCGCGGTCGCATAGGCAATAGCGGGTTCGGATGCTGGCTCCGGCTCGGCGCTGACTGGGTCGGCAAGCGGTTCGGGTGCAGGTTCGATCGGAGGCTCGACAATGGGCTGCTGCTGCGAATGCGCGTCATTTCGGATGCTGTCCGCCGGCGCAACAGGCTCCTCCCGGCGCGCGGAAGGCGAGTGTGCGAGCGCATCAAGCTGGCGCACCAGATAGGCGACGCGGCGCTCAAGCTTGTCAGCCCGCAGCCACAGGGCCGCGATCAACCCGCCGAACAAAAGGATGAAGAAAAAGTCCATGACCCCGCACCTTCATCGCCAAGCGGCAGGCACTTGGCAATCACCAAATCATTGGGGCTGCATCGTTTTCACGCTGACGGTTTGGCCTTTCATCTCCAACGGCCCGAAGGCGGTAAGAAAGGCAACGTCGCCAATGTCGCGGCCGATGCCGATCAAGGCGGTGTCTGCGCCCGTTGCCATTCCGGTTGCATCGACGATATGCCAATTCCCGCCAAGGAACACCTCGGCCACGGCGTGGAAATCAGGCGGAGTCACGCGCGGTGCATAAACACTGGCGATCCGGGCCGGAATGTCGGCAGCGCGGGCCAGGGTGATCATCAGATGGGCGTAATCGCGGCAGATACCCTTGCCATCATGGAACGTATCGATCGCCGTCGTATCCGCATTGCTGGAACCGGGCACATAGGACAGGTGCCCGGCAATCCAGTCGCGCATTGCCGCGATCTTGGCCCCGCCATCCAGCACGCCAAACTCCGCCTCGGCAAAATCGGTGAACTGGTTGGATTGGCAATAGCGCGAAGGCAGCAGATAGGGCACCGCCTCTCCCGGCAAAAGATGGAGCGGGACTGCTGGCAGCCCGGCGCAATCGCCATCGGCCCTTTTGATGCTGACGGTTGCTTCGTAGCTCACCAGCATCTGGCCCTGCGTACGCAGCCAGATGCGCTCGCCCACACCATCTTGCGCCGGGACGCGGGCGAAATGTTCGCACGGCGTGACCGTGATATCGGCATGTTCGATGGTCTGGCCCGGAATCGCGGCCGCTTCCACCTGAAGCAGAACGTCGCAAGGTTGTTCGAACCAGTAATCAAGCTGCGTGCTTATAAGAAGGTTCACAATTCCCGTTCCATTCACGCAAGTGGCCCATGTTGCGATGCGGGCGACTATCCTTGCCGGACAGTAGCCCCAAGCCATCAGTGGTGTCGATAGAGGATCAGTTTTCCGCCCTACCGACGGGATATGAGATTGTTATTTTTGATAAATTTATTCAGAATAAAGGGGCTTGCTCACAATTAACCCCACCCCACTGGCAAGTTATGGCTCATAGACCCCGAAAGGCTCATACCGGCCAAGATCAGCCAGCGCTCCGACGGAAACATCCAGCACCAAAAATGCCCATCGCTTGTTATCTGGCCCGTTCAATTTTGCAAAATGCTCTGCATCGGTAGCGTATCGGATCAATGCGCGGATCAATGAAAAAATTGCAATTGATTTGGTTTTCCGCCGACCACTGACGTTGGCGGTATAATTATTCGTCTATTTTATGGATCCTCGGTAAACCGAGTTGCCTCTAAAGTGCCAAATTCAGCACTGCCGATGGCCCGCATAGATAGATTGGTATTTCCTTTTTTAGCTCAACTAAGACCCAAGCCTTTTCACTACGTGAAGGTTGACTCGGATGGACGATCGGCGGGTGGATGGATACTTTCTAGCCGCGGCACTAACCGTCAAACCTACCGTTAGTTTATCTCAAATTCTTTTGCGATCTCAAGCGCTGCTCACGCTTGTCAACGCGAGACCAGCAAGGCAGACGACATACGGACCCGATCGTGACACTCCCAGCCTGATCGCCCGTCGAGGAAGATTTTGTCGGTTTGATGATAAAAGTATGATTGGATGAATTATGGCCATGAATAGTGTTCTAAGCGACGTCCTGAAGCGCGCTTTCCCAAACAGAGAGCCAATTCGATACATCCAGATCGGCGGAAATGATGGTATACACGCGGACCCACTTTATCCACATCATGTCGCTCGGACATTTGAATTCGAGTGGGGTCAGATTTTCGAACCAATCCCAGAGTACTTCGACCTGTTGATGGCGAATATGCGCCAATTTCCATATGTCAAATGTCACAATTTAGCAGTCGATGACGCTACTGCACCTGGCCAGCGCGAGTTTAGCTACGTTTCGCATGCTGACATTGAAAAATTTGGATTGCCCGGATCATCTAAGGGGATCGGTTCTTTTTCTCGGGACAGGAATGCGTTGGGTGGTATTGGCTACGACGAAGGCAAGTTCAGCAAAATTGAAAGCCACATTCGCACGATTCAAGTCCAAACGGTGCCTGCCAAAGATGTGATAAGGCAGTATTCGGACGCAAATTTCCTGCTTACCGATTGTGAAGGCTACGATGTGGAGATAATTCGGAGCGCCTTCAGCAGCGGTAACTTCAAGCCCCGAGTGGTGCAGTACGAAGACTATCAGATCTCGAAAGATATCTCTCAATCGACACTTGGGGAGCTTCAAGCCCTGGGTTACAAGGTAGTTCGCTCAGGTAACGACGTTATTTGCGAACTGGCGTAACACCCGTTCTCAGTGCTGAAGGCGGAAGGGCTTTCAGGATTAGGTGATTGGCGGAGAGGGTGGGATTCGAATAAATCTTATAGAGCAATGAATTATAATGTGTTTTATTATACCATTCCGGAGCTTACCCTCTAATTTACCCCGAGATTTGATCGGTTAAAGGCTCAGGTTTTTCACCAATTTCGAGGCTCCCAGAGCCATTCCGCCCCCTGCGCCGCCGATGGAAAGACCGACGACGGCGTCCCTTTGCCCCCCTTTCATAAAGTTCCTGCCCTTCAGTTTTCGGCACCTAAGCCGTCGTTCTGAGATCGCCTTGCTGACCTGTTATTCCTGCCATCTCAGCTTCAATGAACCATATGGTCGAGTGAAAGTGCACCTGCTATCGAACCGCTGTGCTCAAGGACATGAACTTCAAGGGGAAGTGGCGCGACTATCAGG
>NZ_LJHV01000006.1 GCF_001296025.1 Porphyrobacter sp. AAP60
GGGGAGCCTCGCTGACAGCTGGTCATGGCGGCGCATCGCCGTGGCTTGGGCGCTCGGTGCGCTGGCGGTGGCGGCGGTCATTGTCTGGCACGTTCAGAACTCCGCACCTCCGCCGCTGGCACCTGCCGCGCCTAGCCTGACCACCGCGCCGGGCGAGCCGCGCCTCACCGGCCAGCGGGTGCGGATTGTGCCACCCGCCTATACGCGCCTGCCGGCCCGCTATGCGACCAGCCTTGATGTTCGCGCGCCGGTGGGATCGCGGATCGAATGGACGCTGGACTTTGCCCCGCAGCCCCCGTCCGCTGCGCTGCAGCTGGTTGGCGGCCAGCGCCTTGCCCTGACGCAGGATGCGGAAGTTTGGCGGGGATCGCTGCGGCTTGACGGCCCATCGCTTTACCGTGTCACGGCCGAGGGGATGAGCGCCCTGCAGCCGTCCCACCGGCTGGAACCGGTTGCCGATGAACCCCCGCAGGTGCGGGTGATCGAGCCAGCCTCGGGCCTTGTCATGATGCAGCCCGGTCAACGCAGCTGGCGGGTGGTGTTCGAAGCCAGCGATGATTACGCCGTCGATCCGCTCGCCCGCCTGACCGTCACCACCGCCGTAGGTGAGGGCGAGAATGTCAGCTTCACCGAACGCAGCCGCACGGTTACCGGCACCGGCGATCCCCGGCGCAGACGCTTTGTCGTCGATCTGCCACTGGCGGCATACGGGTTTCAGGTCGGAAGCGATCTGGTTGCGCAGCTGACCGTTGCCGATACGCGCATGCCCGGCCCGCAGGTGGTGCGCGGCCCTGGCGTAATTCTGCGCTGGCCATCGGCCGCGCCTCAGCAGGCCGAAGGGCTCGACCTGATGGCCAAGCAGGCGATGCCGGCCTACTTCCGCAGTCAACGTCAGGTGATCATCGATACCGAGGCGCTGATCAAGCAGCGCCGCAACCTGAGCGAGGATGAACTCATGGTGCGTTCCGACACCATCGGGGTCGATCAGCGCTTGCTGCGCCTGAGATACGGGCAGTTCGTCGGCATGGAGGCCGAGGAGACACCCCGGCCCCCGCTGCCGACATCCGACAAGGACGCACCGCCAGAGCCCGAACATTATGACGGCGATGGCCACGATCACGGTGCCGCACCGGAATCCCCGATATTCGGTGATCTCGGCAACATCACCGCCGAATATGGCCATGTCCATGACGAGAGCGAAGCGGCGACCCTGCTCGATCCCGATACCCGCAAGCTGCTGAAAGCCGCGCTCGATGCGATGTGGGAGGCCGAGCTGAACCTGCGTTCGGGGCGGCCCGAAGCCGCCCTGCCGTTTGAATACAAGGCGCTCGATTTCATCAAGCAGGTACAGCAGGCGACGCGGATCTATCTGCCGCGGATCGGATCGCAGCAACCCCCGATCGACATGGCGCGGCGGCTGACGGGCAAGCGCGAGGGGATCGTGGGCGGAGGAGCGCAGCTCACGCCGTTTGCGATCGAGGATGCTGTTCCGGCAACGGCATGGCGGGCGCTGGCCCAGCCGGGCGCGATCGATCTTGACGGGCTGGATCGCTGGGTGCGCGGCAACAGCGCCCGCATCCGCGATCCGCTTGGCGTGCTGGCCGCGATTGATGCGGTGCGCAGCCAGCCCGGCGCGCAGGGCTTGCGCGCAAAACTGCGTGGCCAGCTGTGGACGGTGCTGACCCGCCCTCCCGCGCAGGTTCGCCGCCGCGATGATGGCGGTGCGGTTGGCAGGCGTTACGTGCAGGGTCTGCGGTGATCGGGGCCGAAACCTTGATTGCGCTGCTGATCGGCGCAGGCGCGCTGGTTGCGGCGGTGCGGCTGTTGCTGCTTCGGCGGGAATGGCTGGCGTGGGGTGTCGCAGCGCTCTCGCTGGCGAGCGGTCTGCTGCTGTACCTCGCAATCTTCCCGCCGCGGCTGCCGATTGGCGGCGAGGCATTGCTGGTGGCCACTGGCGAGGCACCGCGCAATGTTCGTGCAGGGCAGGGCGAGCGGCTGGTCGCGCTGCCCGAAGCTCCCCCAGTTGAAGGGGCCGAGCGTGTGCCCGATCTTGCCACCGCCTTGCGCCGCCATGGTCAGGTGCAGCGCATCCGCATTTTCGGGCGCGGCCTGACAGAACGTGACCGCGACTATGATGCGGGGATCCGGGCCAATTTTACGCCTATGCCAACCCCGCGCGGCCTTATCCGGCTTGATCCACCGGCAGACACGCGCGCCGGATCGGTCTTTGCACTGGCGGGCGAGGCGGCGGGGCTGGAAGGCGGCGCAGCCGAGTTGCTCGATCCAGCTGGCCGCCGCGTCGATGCGCGGGTGATCGGGGCTGGCGGAGGCTTCACGCTTGGCGGCGCCGCGCGCACGCCGGGCCTTGCGCAATTTACCCTGCGGCTGCGCGGGCGAGACAAGGCCATCGTCTCGGACACTCCGGTGCCGCTGCGGACCTTGCCCGAACGGCCTTTCCGTCTGTTGCTGATCGCGGCGCCTTCGCCCGAAGCCAAATACCTGCGCCGCTGGGCCGAGGATTCCGGGATTGCCCTGCAAAGCAGGATCGAGGCTGGAGGCGGAATCAATCTGGGGGGCGACGGGGTCAGGCTGGATGCCGCCGCCTTGCGAGAAGCCGATGCGGTGATCATCGATGATCGGCTTCTGGCCGGGCTCGGCAGCGGCGCGCGCGGAGCGCTGGCGCAGGCTGTTGCCGGGGGGCTGGGTGTGGTGGTGCGGATGACATCGCCGGCAACCTCCGGCACGCGCGATACATGGCGCAGGCTCGGCCTGTCGGTCGAGGGAGGTAGCGAGATTGCCCCGGTCGCGCTCCCGCCCCTTGCCACGGATGCGGATGCACTTGCTGTCCGCCGCGGGCCGGGGTCAGATGATGTTCCCGATGATATCAACGCCATCGATGATCCTGCCCCCGATCTCGGGCGGTGGATCATCCGCACCGGGCCCGACTTCGTGCCGGTTGTGACAGATGCGGACGGGGCGATGGTTTCCGGCTGGCAGCAACGCCAGCAAGGGCGCTTCGCCTTGTGGACTGTATCCAACAGCTTCGCGTTGGTGCTGAACGGGCAGGCTGACCGCTACGAACAATGGTGGAGCGATACGGTAAGCGCCATATCGCGCCCTGACAGCCTGTTCCGCCCGCACGTGCCCGCTCTGGTGCAAGCAGGTGAGCGGATGGCGATCTGCGGAATTGCGGCTTCGGCACGGGTCATGGCGCCCGACAAGAGCGAGGTTGCGCTTGCCATCGATCCGGATGCGGGCGCGCGCGGCTGCGCGGCATATTGGCCTGCCGATCCGGGGGTTTACACCATTGCGCAGGCAGGAAGCGATAGTCAGCAGACTTACGACTTCCCCGTTTTGGCCGCAGATGCTCTCTCACCGATAAGGGCCAGAGAGACAGCAGAAGCGACAGCGCGATGGGCAGCGCGGCAGAACGATCAGGCCGCAATCGAAATGCCGCAGCAGCGCGGCCCGGCATGGCCATATTTTCTCGGATGGCTCCTCGCGAGCGCGGCGGTGTGGGCGGGAGAACGCCGCCTCCGCGCAAGACCTGCGGCATGAAACGTGGCCCGGCGCGGTTCTTTCAGCACGGGGCGAGGCAGTTGCCTGCTTTTCGCTAGCGCGTTAATGCTCACAATCTGAAGCTCGGCCATACGGCGACCGTGAGCAGGCCAAGTGGCAGTACATAGATGAGCTATCACAATTTTCTGCTGTTCATCGGCGTGGCAGTCTTTGCCGCCTACTGGCTGCCGCGGTTTGTTTCGGGGCGCGAGCCTGCGGGATCGGCGTTGCTGATTGGCGGCGGTTTTGTGTGCGCCATGATGCTCGAATCGCCGCCAAGCCTGTTCGCGCCGATTGAATCGCCTGAATGGTGGGAAACGCTGAGTGAAATGACCGTGATCGTGGCGCTGTTCGCTACAGGGATGCGGATCGACGCTGTAAGGCCCCTGGCACGGTGGCGGGCAAGTTGGCGGCTTCTGGCCGTGGCGATGCCGCTGACAATCTGCGCCGTGGCGCTGGCCGGGATGGCCACAGGCTTGCCATTGGCGAGCGCAATCCTTCTGGGCGCGGTGCTGGCGCCGACCGATCCGGTTCTTGCAGGCGATGTGCAGGTCGGCCCTCCCAGCGAAGGGGGCGAACACCCGGTGCGCTTTGCACTGACCACCGAGGCAGGGCTGAATGACGGGCTGGCTTTCCCGTTCGTGTATCTCGCAATCGCCGCGATTGGCGGCTTGTCGGGCGCCGAGTTCATGTCCTGGTTTGGCTATGATTTTGTCTACCGGATCGTGGCAGGCGCAATCAGCGGCGTCATCACCGGGTGGTTGCTGGCGCAGGTGGTGTTCCGCTGGCCCGCCGGAAACGCACTGGCCGAAACCGCCTCGGGCGTGCTTGCCTTTGCCAGCGTGCTGGTATGCTACGGGCTTGCCGAGGCCATTCATGGCTATGGCTTTATCGCCTGCTTCGTCGGCGGCCTTGCTTTTCGCCATGTCGAATCAAAGCACAGCTTCCACGGCGATCTGCATGTGTTCAACCTTTCTATCGAGCATACGCTTACGGCGGTGCTGCTGCTGATGACCGGCGCGGCGCTTGGCGTTTATTGGAACGAGATCCGGCTTGAGCATGTGGCGATTGCGGCAAGCCTTATCTTCGTGATCCGCCCGCTGTTCGGTTGGGCGGCTCTGGCCGGCACCGGGCAGCCGAACAAGGAGCGGTTTGTTGTCGCCGCCTTCGGGGTGCGGGGAATCGGCAGCCTTTATTATCTCGCCTTCGCGGCCGTTACGGCGGAGGTCCCGATGATTGCTGACCTGTGGCTTGTGGTACTGGTGAGCATTGCAATGTCGGCGGTGGTCCACGGCCTCAGCGCCGGAGCCGCGCTGTCGGGTATTCGCGCAGATGCAGACGCTGACGAAGACGCAGACAGGGCCCGCGAAGGCGGCCAGTAGTCACCTTTGCATCATCCACTTCCGGGCGAAGATCACCATGGACCTTTCACGCGAATATTTTGTCACCCACCTCGAATGCGGCCTTACTGGCGTACCGTACGAGGCGGGGGTGGTGCATGGCCTGTCGGAGGCCGGGCGGCCGCTGCTGGTGCGTTATGACCTGCCAGCCTTGAGGGATGCGGTTTCACGGGAGACATTTGCAGCACGGCCTGCGTCCTTGTGGAAATGGCGCGAACTGCTGCCGCTGGCGGACTTTTCCAACCGGCTGGAACTGGGCGAGGAAGCAACGCCGATCCTGCCACTGGCGCGAACAGCGGCGCGGTTGGGTGCACGGGCGCTGCTGGTCAAGGACGAGGGCCGCCTGCCGACCGGATCGTTCAAGGCGCGCGGGCTGGTGATGGCGCTTTCGATGGCCAAGGAACTGGGCATTGCCAAGATCGCCATGCCGACCAATGGCAATGCCGGTGCGGCTGCTGCGGCCTATGCGGCGGCGGCTGGCATCGAAGCCGTGATCTTCGCTCCCGAAGAAACGCCCGAGATCAATATCCGCGAAATCGCCGCCTATGGCGCGCGCGTTTACAGGGTCAACGGCCAGATCGACGATTGCGGCAAGCTGGTTGCCGCGGGCAAGGAAACGCAGGGGTGGTTCGACCTTTCGACCCTGAAGGAACCCTACCGGATCGAAGGCAAGAAGACGATGGGGCTGGAACTGGTCGAACAGCTCGGCTGGCGCGTGCCGGACGTGATCTTCTACCCGACCGGCGGCGGAACCGGGTTGATCGGGATGTGGAAAGCCTTTGCCGAACTGGAAGCGATTGGCCTGATCGGCCCTGAACGCCCGCGCATGGTGGCGGTGCAGGCCGAAGGCTGCGCGCCGATGGTGCGCGCTTTCGAGAACGGGGAACGCCACGCGGTGCGCTGGGATGATCCGGCCACGATTGCCTCTGGCATCCGAGTACCCCAGGCCGTGGGCGATTTCCTGATCCTTGATGCCGTGCGTGAAAGTGGCGGCTTTGCCATTGCGGTTTCCGATGATGCCATCGCGGAAGCGGTGACAGCCGTGGCCCGCGATGATGGCACGCTGCTGTGCCCCGAAGGCGGAGCCACGCTGGCGGCTTACGAAAAGGCGCTGCGCACCGGCCTTGTCGGCCCTGACGAGGAGGCGCTGCTGTTCAACTGCGCCACCGGCCTGAAATACCCGCTGGAAGACCAATCACGCAGGCTTGATCGCCACCAGCCGATTGACTGGTCATCGCTGTAATGCGCGGCGGCCCCTATTCCTCCGCCGCGACGGGCGCGTTTTTCACGTGCAGATCGAACCAGTCGATCATTTCATACAGCGTGTGCAGCACGGATTCGCGCCCGCGATAGCCGTGATCTTCGTGCGGCAGCATCACCAGCCGAGCGGTGCCGCCGGTGCCTTTCACAGCCGCGAACATCCGTTCCGACTGTTCGGGGAACGTGCCTGAATTGCTGTCATTCTGCCCGTGGATGAACAGGATCGGTTCGTTGATCTTGTTGGCCGCCATGAACGGGCTGAGGCGGTAGTAAGTCTCCGGCGTGTCCCAGAACACACGCCGTTCGGACTGGAAACCGAACGGGGTCAGTGTGCGGTTATAGGCGCCCGACCGGGCGATGCCGGCGCGGAACAGGTCGCTGTTTGCCAGCAGGTGCGCGGTCATGAACGCGCCGTAACTGTGGCCGCCCACGCCCACCCGCACCCCGTCGCCGAACCCGCGTTCGACAGTGAAATCGACTGCCGCCCGCGCGCTCATGACGATCTGTTCGATGAAGCTGTCGTTGACCGTTTCCGGATCGGCGCCGACCACCGGCATCGCCGCGCGGTCAAGCACGGCATAGCCCTGTGTCAGGAAGAACAGCGGCGAATACCCGCCGACGCGGGTGAAACGGTAGGGGGAATCGCGGTTCTGCCCTGCCGTTGCCGCGTCATTATATTCCATCGGATAGGCCCACACGACCACCGGCAGCTTGTCCCCCTGCTTGTAATCCGACGGCAGATAGAGCGTCGCGGTAAGATCGACCCCGTCGCCGCGCTGGTAAGTCACCAGCTCGCGCTTGATCCCGGTCAGTTCGGGGTGCGGATCGGGGAAGGCTGTCAGGAACCGGGCGTCGCCCGCGGAATGGAGCCGGAAGTTGCCCGGGTTGGTCGGGCTTTCGTATGAGGTCACAAACGCGCTGCCGTCCTCGGCCAGCACATCGACCACGGCTTCGAACTCTTCGCCGGAATTGCGCCACAGCTCTTCGGTTTCCTGTGTCGCCAGATCGAAGCGGCGCAGGAACGGGCGATAGCCTTCGGGTGTCGCGCCAAGGCCCGACAGCAACAGTTTGCCATCGACCATGCGCGCCACCCGCGTGCCGCGATCGGAGTAGGTGAACAGCGGGTTGCCGGGGTCGTTATAGGCATCCTGCGCATTGCGGATGCCGATCTGGCGCGGGGCTTCGTTGCCGGTCACATCGATCAGGGTCTGGCGGATCTCGCGCGTGTCACGATCATAATCGTAAGCGATGAGATCATCCGAACCTTCGATCCCGAAAGCGCCCGAAGACCGGTCTTCCATGCGGGCCAGCACGCGCGCTTCCCCGCTGAAGGGCGCGGGCAGGGCCAGCAGGTTATCGCGGTTGTCGGTTGCCACGCGCGGATCGCCGCCATCCTGCGCTTCGACCCACAGCAGCAGGGCATCCTCGGTCGGATGCCAGCGGATGTTGCGCCGCCCGGTCACCACGCCTTGCACGGGCAGGGCATCGGCCAGCGGTTGCTCGGCAATGGTCTGCACCAGCTTGCCGTCGGCCGAATAGACCGCGCTGGTCAGCGGGAAGCGCGACCACGGCACCTGATAGGAAAAGGGCTGCTCCAGCCATTCCATCAGCAGATATTTGCCATCGGGCGACGGGGTGACGGAGGTATAGATACGCGCATCGCCGACATTGCGTTTGCTGCGCCCGTCGGGCGACATGATCACCGGCTGCGAAGTGGTGAGCCACGCGAACAGCGCTTCGTCATGCGGGTTTTCCAGCAAGTCCTGATAGGTGCGGGTCTGCGCCTGCTTGCCGCCCGCTGCGGTCTGGATCGCCGGGCCGACAGGGGTGAGCGATTCGGTTGGAATCGGGCCGCGGGCGGCGGGAATCGTCAGCACCAGCAACGAACCGTCCGGCATCCAGTCGGGCGACTGGAAGATCGGGTTGACCCCGCCGGTCATCAGCTTGCGCGCCTGCGCCGTGGCGGTATCGAGTACATAGAGATCAACCGCATCGGGGCGTGTGTTGGCGAACACCACCTTCGATCCATCGGGCGCCCATGACAGGCGCGACAGATCGGCATCGGCAGGCAGCGCGACGGGGCGCACAGTGCCGCTGGCGATGTCCTGCAACGAAAGGCCAATCTGCGAACGGGTGCGGTGACGGTCATTGGTCGCAGGATCGAGCCGCAATCCTGCCAGCTTTTCCATCGGCTTGGCCAGATCGGCCACCGGCGGCAGAGCTTCGCGTTCGATCAGCAGCATCTGGTCTCCGCTGGGCGAGACTGATACACCGGGGCTGGGCGCACGGGTCACGATGTCGGTCACATCCGCTGGCGGCGTGCGGTATCCGTCCTGCGCGGCTGCAGGCGCAGCAACGGTGACAACAAGACCGAGTGTGACGGCAGCACGGATCGATGTGTGAATGGCTAATCTCCCTTGGCGCCAGTCTTGAAGCAGCGATGGCACGCGATCAAGTGTTGGCGGCCCTTTCCGCCCTGCCTGTCGCCGAAACGCCTTCACGCGCATCTGTTTGGCCGCTACCCACGGTGCCGGACAGCCACAGACACCCGTGGCGCATCAGCTTGCGACAGGACACCCCCATGAAACCCATGCTTTTCCGCAGCCTTGCCACCGTCATCGCGGGCCTCATGGTGCCCGGCACCGCAGCGCTGGCGCAGGCACCCGCAGCCCCTGCCACCGCGACTGCCGAGGATATGGCCCGCGAAGATGCGCGCCTGACCGCATTTCTGGACGGCGAGTTTGCAGAACTGGTCAAACAGCAACCACAGCTTGCCACCCGATTGGGGATCAAGGAGGGCGGGGATCGCTGGAACGACACCAGCGATGCCGCTGCCGAAGCCATGGTCGCGTGGCGTGAAGCCAGTGCGGCGCGGATGATGGCGCAGTTCGATCGCAGCAAGCTGTCGCCTGAAGGGCAGGTCAACTTCGATATCTGGGCGCTCGAGGCGGAACGCGCGGCGCTATCGCAGGCCAACCGCCTTTATCGCCCGCCCTTCTATTCGCGGCTTTATTCGGCGCACAGCCAGCTCCCTGATTTTCTGGTGAACACCCACACCGTTGCCGATGTGGCCGATCTGGAGAATTACATCGCACGGTTGCGGGGGATGCCGGCTGTGCTCGACATCGCGATCGAGCGGACGAAGGCGAGCGAGGTGGCGGGCATCCGCGTGCCGCGGTTCCAGATCGAAACGGTCATCGCGGGCAGCCGCAAACTGACATCCGGCGCGCCCTTCGCAGAGGGCGACGATGCCGCGCTGTGGGCCGATGTAAAGGCGAAGACCGCTGCGCTGGTCGCCTCCGGCAAGATCGGGCAGGCCGAGGCTGACGGCTTGCTTGAACAGGCACGCACTGCGATCCTCGCGCTTGCGCCTGCCTATGCCCGCGTCATTGCCTGGGCCGAAGAAAGCCTGCCCACCGCGCCCAGCGGCAAGGTCGGCGCGCTGACCCTGCCCGGCGGTGATGCCTATTACGCAAACGAATTGAAACTCGTCACCACCACCGATTACACCGCGCAGCAGATCCACACGATCGGCCGCGCCGAAGTCGCGCGGATCGAGGCGGAACAGGACGCGCTGGCGCGTCAGTCGGGCCTTGCCGATCGCCATGCCTTCTATGCCGAGCGTGCCCGGTTGAACCCGCCGCGCCAGTATGATGACGCGGCGCGCAAGCAATATCTCGACACCGCCAACGCCTTTGTCGCGCGCACGCGGACTCTGCTGGAGCCCTATTTCGGCACATTGCCCGCCTACGGGATCGAAGTGGTGCGCGAACCGGCTTTTTCCGAAGTGGCAGGCGGCGCGGCTCATGCGTCTGCCCCCAGCCCTGATGGCAAGCGCCCGGCCAAGACTTATGTCCACCTTGTCGGCACGGTTCCCGATCCTGCCGCGATGTATACGCTGATGTGCCACGAAGCGGTGCCCGGCCATAACATGCAGGGCGATATCCAGGTGCGCCAGCAGGGCGGGCCGAAGTTCCGCGCTGTCACCGGTTATGTCGCATTCGGAGAGGGCTGGGCGCTCTATGCCGAGGCGCTGTGCAAGGAAATGAACGCTTTCCCCGATATTGCAGCCGATTTCATGCGGCTGGATGCTGAGCTGTTCCGCGCGGCGCGATTGGTGGTGGACACCGGCATCCACGCAATGGGCTGGACCGAGGATGAAGCCGTCACCTACATGAACACCACCGGCCGCCAGCCGATCGAACGGTCGCGTTCCGAAGTGCGCCGCTACATCACGCTGCCGGGGCAGGCGACCGGTTACAAGATCGGGATGCTCAAGATCATGGAACTGCGCGCCCGCGCCGAAGAGACTTTGGGTGAGCGGTTCGATATCAAGGGCTTCCACGATCTGCTGATCGCATCGGGATCGCAGCCGCTGTCGATTCTCGAACGCCGGGTCGATGAATGGATAGCGCGGCTTTCGGTCTGACCGGCCTTTGGTAAACCTTGCCCGCCCGCCCGTCGCTCACTCGTGCCGCAAGGCGTCAATCGGGTCGAGCTTCGAGGCGCGGCGGGCGGGGTAATAGCCGAACACGATCCCCATCCCGGCGGCGAACACGAAGCTGACGATGTTGATCACCGGATCGAACACGAAAGGCACGTCAATCGCCGCCGCCAGACCGATCGACGCCACGAATGCCAGCCCGATCCCCACCAGACCACCCAGCGCGCACAGCACCACCGCCTCTGTCAGGAATTGCAGCCGCACCTCGCGTGCCAGCGCGCCGATGGCGAGGCGGATGCCGATTTCGCGGGTGCGTTCTGTGACGGAAACCAGCATGATGTTCATGATGCCGATCCCGCCCACCAGCAGGCTGATCGATGCGATCATTGCCACCATTGCCGTCAGCGCGCCGGTGACCGCGCCCAGCGCCTGATTGATCTGCGCTGTGTCGATGATGTTGAAATCATTGGGTTCATCGCCTTGCAGCAGGCGCCGCTCGCGCAGCAGATCGACCATCGCGTTCTGGATCGATGCGGCGGCATAGGCGGCATCATATTTGACCACGAAGTAATCGATGTTGTCGTTCCCCCGGAACCGCCGTTGCACCGTCTTGAGCGGCATATAGACCACATCGTCATCGTCCTGCCCGCCGCCCTGGCCGCGTTCCTCCATCACCCCGATGACCTGGCACGATACATCGCCGAGCCGCATGCGTTCGCCGACCGGGCTTGCGCCGCGCGGGAAGATTGCGTCGCGCACCTTGAGACCGATCAGGCACACGCTTTTGCCGGCTTCCTCCTCGTCCTTGCTGAAGGCGCGGCCTTCGCCGATCGAGATGGTCTGCGCCTCAAGCAGGGGATTGGTGCCCCCTTCAATCCGCGTGTCCCAGTCCTGCCCGTTGTAGAAAGCGGTGGCGCTGGCGCCGACCCCGCCTGCGGCGATCTTGACCCCGGCAATCTGCTGTTCGACCGCGCGGATATCGGTCTCGTCGAACGGGCGGACCGTGCCGCGGGTGGTGCGGACCGGGAAGATGATGAAATTGCTCGCGCCGAGCGAGGAAATCTCGTCCTGCACCGATGCGGTCACCCCGTTGCCCACGGTCACCATCGTTACCACAGCAGCCACACCGATGATGATGCCCAGCGTCGTCAGGATCGAACGCATGATGTGGCGGCGGATTTCGCGCAGCGCCAGCAGCAGGGTGGAACCCAGCATCATGCCGGCGCACCATCGGCAGGCAGCGCGCGCGTACCGCGTTCGATCCGTTCAACCTTGCCATCGCGGAACCGCACTATGGTTTTGGCAAAGGCGGCCATTTCCTCCTCGTGCGTGACCATCAGCACGGTGATGCCTTCGCTGTTCAAGCGGCGCAGCAGTTCCATGATTTCGACCGAGCGTTCACTGTCGAGGTTGCCGGTCGGCTCGTCCGCCAGCAACACATCGGGCTGGGTCACCAGCGCACGGGCGATGGCGACACGCTGTTGCTGACCGCCGGAAAGTTCCGCCGGGGTGTGCGATGCCCACGGCACCAGCCCCACCTGATCCAGCGCCCGCATCGCGGCCTCACGCCGCTGGGCTTTCTTTTCGCCGCGATAGAGCAGCGGCAGTTCGACATTCTCGATTGCCGTGGTGCGCGCCAGCAGGTTGAAGCCCTGAAACACAAAGCCGAGATAGCGGCGGCGCAGCAGGCTGCGCTGATCCCGGTCGAGCTTCTGCACCTCCACCCCGCGAAACCGGAACACGCCGCCCGTGGGCACATCAAGGCAGCCGAGGATATTCATCGTGGTCGATTTGCCTGAACCCGAAGGCCCCATGATCGCAACAAATTCGCCGCGGTCGATGGTCAGGTCGATGCCTTTGAGCGCCTGAAACGCGGCTGCTCCGTTGCCGAAGGTCTTGGTGATGCCCTCCAGCGCGATGAGCGGTTCTGCCATCACCGGGCAGCAGCCTTCAGCCCGGTAACCACTTTCATGCCGGGCTTGAGATCGCTTGATCGCACAACCGTTCGCCGCCCGTCGCTGCGCCCTGTCACCACATTGACGGCGCGCAGGGTGCCATCGGCTTGCAGCACCTGCACCTGTTGGCGGCTGCCTTCGCCGATGGTGGCCTTTTGCTCCTGGTCTTCAAGCCCGATTTGCGGCTGGAAGACCCCGCCGCCGCCTTCGGCCTTGGCATCGGGGCGGAAACGCAATGCCGCATTGGGCACCAGCAATGCATTGCCCGTATTCTGCGTGGCAATCGTTGCGGTTGCTGTCATGCCGGGGCGCAGCAGGCCATCCTGGTTCTGCACGTCAAGCCGCGCTTCGTAATTGACCACCGATCCACCCGCCGCCGCCGCGCCGCTGCCTCCGGTCTGGCCCTGCACCGTGTTGCTGGATGCCAGATCAACCCGTTCCAGCGTCGCGGGGAAACGCCGCCCGGGATAGGCATCGACAGTGAAAGTCGCGTTCTGCCCCGATTTGACCTGTCCGACATCAGCTTCATCGATCGATACGCGCAATTGCATCGCCGAAAGATCCTCGGCGATCACGAACAGGGTGACAGTGTTGAAGCTGGCCACCACCGTCTGCCCCGGTTCGACCCGGCGGGCGAGCACCACGCCTGTGACAGGCGCACGGATCACGGCGCGGCTGCGGGTGGTGAGGTTGCCTCTCAGCGATGCTTCCGCCGCGTCGATATTGGCGCGGGCGGAAGCAACCGCCGCCCGGTCACGTTCGACTGCCGCTTCGGCCTGTTCGACTTCGATCAGGGAAGGGACGCGTCCATCCGACAGCCGGCGCACTTCTTCAAGCCGTTCGAGCTGCACCTTGTCGATGTTCAGCGTCGCCTGCGCCTGTGCCAAAGCTGCCCGTGCTGCCCCCAGATTGGCGCGCGACAAGGCAACCTGCTGGTCGATAATCTCGGTGTTGATCACCGCGATCACCTGCCCCCTGGTCACGCGGTCGTTGACATCCACCAGCACGCTATCGAGCGGGCCGGTCACTTCCGCGCCGACTTCCACCTGATTGGTCGGCCGCAGATTGCCGGTCGCGGTGACGGACAGGGACAGCGATTCCTGCGCGACCTCCTCGGTGATGTAATCGGGCTTCGGCGGCTCGCTGAAGAACGACGAGATGATCAGCGCGAGTATCAGGACCACGATCAGGGCGGGCAGCCAATATTTCATCGTGCGCCGCCAGCGCGGGCGCGGTTTGGTGCCGAGGAATTCGTCCACGCTTGGCTCTTCCGGCGGTGTGGTAGTTGCGTTCACTCGGTTGGCCCCCTTGCCGCCATTTGCTCGATTGCCGCGCCTTCGGGCACGGACCAGCCGCCGCCCAGTGCGCGGGCCAGACTGATGAAGGCCAGCGCACGCGAGGCTTCGGCATTGACCTGCGCGGTCTGTGTATTCAGCAACTGGCTTTCGATCACCAGCAGCGTCTGGAAATCGATCAGCCCGGCCTGATACTGGCTGCGGGCGAGCAAAGCGGCGTTGCGCGCCCCCTCGCTGGCTTCCTGCAACGCAATGACCCGCGCATCGCTGTTTTCGAGATCGACCGCGGAGGATTCGACATCCTCCAGCGCAAACAGGATGCTCTGCCGCCACGCGGCGAGCGATCCGTCAGCCAGCGCCTGCGCCGCTTCGATCTGCCCGCGTGCGCGCCCGCCATCGAAAATCAGCTGGGTCAGGCTGGCAAAGACATTGCCGGTGACCAGATCGAACAGGCTATCAATATCGGTCGCATTGGTGCCGACGGTGCCGGTCAGCCGCACCAGCGGATAAAGCTGAGCACGGGCCACGCCCACGCGGTCAAGATCGGCGGCCAGCCGCGCTTCTGCCGCACTGACATCGGGCCGCCGCCGCAGCATATCGGCTGGCGCAGTCAGTTCGACCTGCGCCGGGGTGACCGGAACGCTGCGCGGCGCGTCTACAAAGGCGCGGTAAACCCGGCCCGGCGGCTCCCCGATCAGCGTGGAGATCGCATTGGCAACTGCGACCAGATCGCTTTCCAGCTGCGGGATCACCGCTGCGGTCTGCGCGCGCTGGGTGCGGGCCTGTTCGACATCGAGGCTGGCGACCAGCCCTGCCTGATTGCGCCAGCGGGCGATTTGCAGGTTGTCTTCCTGATTGGCCAGCGTGCCGCGTGCGATCGCAAGCTGTGCGGCAATCGATCGGGCGGTGACCACCTGGCTGGCGACCTGCGCTGTAATCACGCGTTCCAGATCACCCAGCGAATAGCCTGCGCTGCGCAAATCACCGCGCGCCGCATCCACTGAAGCATCGATCCGGCCGAACAGATCAACCTCCCACGCGGCGTCCGCGCCGACCGAGAAGCGGACATCGTCACTCGCAAAATCGCCGAAGTCACGCGATGCGCCGCCGCTGCCGGTGATCCGGGGGACGCGATCTGCACGGGCCTGCCGCAATCCGGCGCGGGCCACACGCAGGCGCGTAACCGCCTGGGCAATATCGAGATTATCGGACTGCGCCTGCGTCACATATTCATCGACCAGCGGATCGCCGAGCATGGCCCAGTACCGATCCAGCGCAATCGCCTCGCCCGCCGGGTCTGCCAGGACCCAGCGTTCGGGCAGGGGCTGGGCGCTGGCCATGGGCGGCGGCGCACCGCGCGGCACGGCGCATCCGGCAAGAGACAGGGCGGCGAGCGATACCGCAAGCGCAAGACGCGGGGTGCGCGGTGCGCCGGGCTGGCTGCGATCATCCTTGGCCAACACCCTATCCCCTTGCACAATAGACTTCGGGGCGGTCGCCGGATGGCACATCTTGCAAAAGCCGCCCACCAGCCAATTGCACCCCGTTGCTCATTTTCTTGCCAAACTCGGCATGGAAAACATGTATTTGCTATCATCCACAAAAGCAGGGCGCAACGCAGTTTCGTCGGTCTTGCTGCGTCGCTTGTCGATGAAGATGCGTTTGGTCAGATCATGTCGGCACCAGCCATGCGCTGTCTGCCTGCCGGCGCATAGAGAATTCGCATTCCGCCTGATGCGCGGGGATTTCCTTTGGGAAGGCGGGCCGACCCTGTTAAGGGCGCGCCCATGCTTACAATTGACGGTGTCACAGTGCGGCTTGGCGGCCGGGCCATTCTTGAACGCGCCAGCGCAACCGTGCCGGTAGGCGCGCGCGTCGGGCTGATCGGCCGCAACGGCGCGGGCAAATCCACGCTGATGAAGGCGCTGATCGGCGAGATCGAGCCCGACGACGGGGAAATCAGCAAGCCCACGCGGGCCAAGATCGGCTATATCGCACAGGAAGCCCCAAGCGGCAGCATGACGCCCGAAGAAGTGGTGCTGGCATCGGCCACCGAACGCGCCGCGCTGCTCGAAGAGCTGGAAACCTGCACCGACATGGACCGGATGGGCGACGTGCATGAACGCCTGCTGGCGATCGACGCCTATTCCGCCCCGGCGCGCGCCGCCAAGATCCTCAACGGTCTGGGCTTTGACGAGGAAATGCAGCAACGCCCCGTCGATAGTTTCTCCGGCGGGTGGAAGATGCGGATCGCGCTGGGCGCGCTGCTGTTTTCCGAACCTGATATCCTGCTGCTCGACGAGCCCAGCAACCACCTCGACCTCGAAGCGACGCTGTGGCTGGAAAACTTCCTCAAATCCTATCCCGCCACGCTGGTGGTGATCAGCCATGAACGCGATCTGCTGAACAAGGTGGTCGATCACATCCTGCACCTGCAAGGCGGGCAGTTGACGCTCTATCCCGGCGGCTATGATGCGTTTGAAAAGCAGCGGGCCGAACGCGCCGCGCAGCTCGCCGCGGCCAAGGCATCGCAGGATGCGCAGCGGGCGCGGTTGCAGGATTACGTCGCCCGCAACTCCGCCCGAGCTTCCACCGCCAAGCAGGCGCAATCGCGCGCCAAGATGCTCGCCAAGATGCAGCCGATTGCCGCGCTGATGGAAGACCCTTCGCTCAGCTTCGACTTTCCCGATCCGGCCCAGCTGAAATCGCCGATGATCACGCTGGAACACGCGGCAGTGGGCTATGGCGAGGCACCGCCGATCCTCAAACGCCTGAACTTCCGGATCGAGGCGGATGATCGCATCGCGCTGCTGGGCCGCAACGGCAATGGCAAGACCACGCTGGCGCGGCTGCTCGCCTCGCAGCTGTCTCCGGCAGAAGGCGCGGTGAACGCGCCGGGCAAGCTCAAGGTCGGGTATTTCACCCAGTATCAGGTGGAAGAACTGGCGGGGGAGGAAACCCCGCTCGATCTGATGACCCGCGCGATGGAGGGGCAATCGCCCGGCGCGGTGCGCGCGCAACTGGGTCGCTTCGGCTTTTCGGGTTCGCGGGCGCAATCGAAGGTCGAAAAGCTTTCGGGCGGGGAACGCGCGCGGCTGGCGCTGGCGCTGATCACGCGGGATGCGCCGCACCTGCTGATCCTTGACGAGCCGACCAACCACCTTGATGTCGACGCGCGCGAAGCGCTGATCCAGGCGCTCAACACCTATACCGGCGCGGTGATCCTGATCAGCCATGATCGCCACATGGTGGAACTGACCGCAGACCGGCTGGTGCTGGTCGATGGCGGAACCGCGCGCGAATATGATGGCAGCATGGATGATTACATCGACTTCATCCTTGGCCGAAAACCCAAGGGCGATCGCGGCAATACGGCCAGCAAATCCCGCGGGGCGAACGCGATGGTGGATATCCGATCTGCGCAAAGCGCTTTGGCCAAGGCGGAAAAGGCGGTGGAACGCTTGACGGCAGATGTCGAGAAGCTTGACCGCGAAATCCTTGAACTGAGCGGCGGCGCCGGAAAGGGCGGGGCAAAGATGCAAAGCCTGCTGACCGCGCGCGCCAGGGCAGGCGACAATCTGGCCGAGGCAGAACAGGTGTGGATGGCCGCAGGCACCGCGCTGGAAGAAATCGAAACCGTCTGAATGATGCGACCGGGCGGGGCGCACAGCCGCCGCCCGGTGCCTCAGCATCAGAAGTCGTCCATCAGAAGTCGTAGGTGACCGATGCCTTGAACGTGCGCGGTGCGCCCAGTTGCAGATCGGGGCGGAAGCTGTCGAAGGCTGAGGCCCAGTAATCGGCATCTGCCACATTATCGAGATTGACGCGCAGCGTCAGCGGCTGCCCGCCCACCACCGCGACATAACGCGCGCCGATATCGAAGCGTGTCCAGTCATCAAGGAACAGCGTGTTGCCGATATTGGCCGCCTGTTCGCCGGTATGCACCACACGCCCTGTGAGCGTGAGCGCGGGCACAAACGGCACGTCCCATTCCAGATTGGCGTTGAGCAGATATTCGGGCACGCCAACCGCCTGATTGCCTTCGTCCACCCCGTTCAGGGTGCGGCGCAGCTTGGCATCGATGATCGATCCGCCCGCAATCAGCCGCAAACCTTCGGCAAGCTCGCCCGCCAGCGTGAATTCGACCCCGCGATTGCGCTGGATCCCGAACGGCCCGAATTCCAGTGCGCCCGCCTGATCCGGGTCAGGCCGCAGGATCGCGGTTTCGCGGTCGATCTGGAACAGCGCCAGCGACAGGTCGATCCCGCCCAGCGCCAGCTTGCCGCCAATCTCGTATTGCTCCGACACGAAGGGCGGCAATACTTCGCCCGCATTGGTGACCGGAACCACATTGCCATTCACATCCGTGCCGCTGACCGGCGCTGCTGCGCCCGGAGCCAGTGCCTCGATCCGGTTGGCGTAAAGCGAGACACCGTCGGCAGGCTTGAAAACCACCCCGACAACAGGGGTTGCGGCGCTTTCCCTGTACCCGCCCGTCTGGACCCCGGTGGTCACATCGAAAGTCTTTGACTGGATTTCCTGAAGCCGGACGCCAGCTGTCAGCAGGATGCGATCCTCCCACAGTCCGATGGTATCCGAAACGAACAGGCTGGAAAGCCGGGCGGTGGATGCCGGCAGGGGATTGTCGAGATTGCCGGCAGCAAAGGTCACCGTGGTCGATGGCGTCACCGTGACCGGGGCGTAGAGATTGTTCTGCCCGGCTGAGAGGGCGTAAAATTCAAAGGCATTGCGGTTCACCAGCCAGTTGATCGATCCGCCCGCGTTGATTTCATGCGTGATCCCGCCGGTGTTGAACTTTGCCCGCAGACCGGCGGTCGCTGCTTCGTTGTTGTCGGTGCGCGGGATGAAGGAACTGCTGACGGTGATTGCACCGCTGGCAGCATCCACCAGCGTGGGCGTGCTGTAGATGCCTTCCTCTGCTCCGTCGCGCGCGCCGAAGGCGGCATAGACCATCACATCTTGGGCAATGTCATATTCGATCCGCGCCTGCCCGAAGATGTCGCGCAGCGTGGTGAACTGCCACGGCTGGCCGAAATTGCTGCCCGCATCGGGCGCTTGCGGGATCACGGTCAGGCTGTTGACGCGCAGCTTGGGCCGGAAGTGCGATACCTTGACCCGCTGGTAGGCGAGATCGATCGAGGCGCGCAGCGGGCCGGAATTGTAATCAATCGCCGCCCCCAGCACATAGGTGCTGCGGAATTCGTCATTGATAGCCACGTCGCCGCTGCGGGCCGTGCCGTTGATGCGGATGCCCCATTCGCCGCCCGCGCCCATCCGGCGGCCGATATCGAAGCTGCCGCCGACATGCTCCGGCCCGGTGTAACCCAGTGTGACGCGGTTGATATCGGCATCGGTCGCCCGCTTGGGGATCAGGTTGACACTGCCGCCGATGCCGCTGCCGCCGGGGGCTGCACCGTTGAGGAAGGCGCTCGATCCGTTCAGCACCTGCACTGCATCGTACAGTTCGGGCGCGACCAATTGGCGCGGCGTGATGCCGTAAAGCCCGTCATAACCGATATCGTCGCCCGACAGCGCGAAACCGCGGATTACGAACAATTCGCCCGCGATGCCGAAACCGGTGGTGGTGCGGATGGTCGGGTCGTTCTCGAGCACCTGCCCCAGCGTCTGCGGCTGCTGGTTGAGGATCAGCGCGGCGTTATAGCTGCGGATGTTAAAGGGCACATCGGCAGCGTCCTTGTCACCCAGCACGCCGACACTGCCGCGCTGTTCGACGCCCGATTCGTTGTTGCGCTGCGCAGTGACGATGATGAGGTTGTCATCATCGCTCTGCGCTTGCGCGGCGGCGGGCGCGGCGAAGGCAAATGTGGTCGCGGCGAGCAGGGCAGCGCGAAAGGCGTGGGTGTTCACTTGGATTGTTTCCTTGTTGCAAACTGTGTTCGAAAATCAGGTTCGGCGCGCAGCGATCGCCCAAACGGCTGCGGCGATTGGTGCCGCGAGCGCAGCCCAGGCAGCCGCATCGCGCCAGCCATCGCCGGTGAGCGCGACGATCAGGCCCGCCAGCCCGATCACGAAGATCGCCATCGGCCATGCAAAGATGGCGGACAGGGGCCGGGCGCGGTTCATTCGGCAGGCTCGGGCAGGGGGGTGAGAACCACTGCTTGCGCAGGTGTGTGCGAGCGCCGCTTGGCGAGCCACAGATACAGCCCGGTGCCCAGCACATGGATGGTGAACAGCGTCAGCGCCGCCCACAGCAGCTTCAATGGCAAGCCGCCGTAATCGCCGAAGTGCAGCGGGCGCGACAGTGATAGCGCCTGATAATACCACGGCATCGCGCGGGCGGCGGTGAAGGTGCCGTTCTCGGCATCGATCAGTGCGGGCGTCAGCAACCGTTCGGTCAGCGGGGTGTCGCCCTGAAAGAACACCGCATAATGATGATTGGAGCTGAAGGTGCCGCCGGGGAAAGCTATGAATTGCGGGTTGTTGTCCGGCAGGGCTGCCCGCGCTGCGGCCATTGCCCGATCAATCGATCCGTAGCGCGCCGGATCAAGCGGATCGCGCCCGGCATATTCGGCCGTCATCGCCGCCAGTTCATTGGCTTTCCATGCGCTCTCGATCGGCACGGCGAGCGCGTTGATCACGCCGGTCAGGCCGACCACCATCATCCACGCCAGCGCCACGATGCCAAGGTGGTTGTGATAATCCAGCCACTTGGTGCGCGCGCTGCGGGTGGTGCGCAGCGTGCCGAAATCGAGCTTGCGCATGAACGGGGCGTAAAGCACCACGCCCGAAACCAGCGCGGCGACAAAGGCGGCGCCCATTGCGCCGAGGAACAGCATTCCCGGCAGGCCCAGGAACATGTCGGTGTGCAGTTCCAGCAGGAAGTGCATCACCGCGCCAACTCCGCTGGCGCTGTCTTCCGATACGGCCCCGATCAGCTCTCCGGTCGAACGGTCGAATGACTGGATCGTCATCTCCGACCCCGGCGAATCCGCGCGCGGGCCGGTGGTGATCGTCATCGACGGCTGGTCGTTGTCGAACGCCATATACAACGGCACTTCGCCCGGCCGGTTGGCGAGCGCGCGGGCCAGCATGTCGTCGAGCGGCAGCAGGCCCGGCGCGGTGCTGGACGAGCCCACTCCCGGCATTCCGAAGGCGGGCTGTTCCTCGGTCAGCCAGTCGATCTCGTCATGGAAGATCAGCGGCAGGCCGGTGAGGCACAGCATCAGCAGGAAGGCGGTGCAGACGAGGCTCGTCCACTTGTGCACCCACACCCACGCCTTGATCGTGGCGCGGTTCATGCAGGCGCGACCAAGGTGCAGAGGCGTTCACCAGCCGTTGCCATGCCGTGTTTGGTGGTCTGATCCATGCGATGCTCCTGCCCGATGCCCTGTGCGCAGCGGCGAGTATCGCAAATGATTCTCAATGTAAATGCGAGTCACTCGCATTAAATGCGTTTGTACGTTCAGGTCTTTCGGGGTGGTTGCAAACGGGCAACAAAAAGGCCGGCATTTCTGCCAGCCTTTTGCTTTGATCTCGCTTGATTGGTGTTAGCGGTCAGTTGGCATGGGCCGCGTGGCTGCGGCCCGGTTGCCCTGGCACGCCGAGGTAGCCGAGTTGTGCTGCGCGGAACACCGATTGCGCACGGTTGACCGCTCCCAGTTTCGCGCAGGCGCGGGTCACGTGATAGCGGATTCCGGCATGGCTGCAGCCCATGATGATGCTGATCTCGTAATCGGTCTTGCCATGCGCGACCCAGCTCAGGCACTCGATCTCGCGGCTGGTCAGCAGGCTGTCCGACGGCAGATAGCGTTCATCGCGGCAGACGCTGACATAGCTGGTGACGAACTGCCAGATCGCCGCCGCCAGCGGCCCTGCGGCATGGGGAAAGAGTGCTGACAGATCGTCCTGCGCCGGGTCTTCGGGCGTCAGGATCGCCGCGCCGATCTGGCCCAGCGCCATGTGCAGCGGGATCACGATCGCCGCGCCGGAAGCATCGCC
The DNA here is from genome assembly GCF_001296025.1 of Porphyrobacter sp. AAP60. Classification (GTDB taxonomy): domain Bacteria; phylum Pseudomonadota; class Alphaproteobacteria; order Sphingomonadales; family Sphingomonadaceae; genus Erythrobacter. Next base: position 21,893 of record NZ_LJHV01000006.1, read on the forward strand.
TTCGACGTCAAGCAGGTCGATCTGGTCAAGCAGCCGGTTCGCGCCGCGGGTGTGGATGCCGTCGCGGTTGATCCACAGCGGCTCGCACGCCACCCGCGCGGCGCGCAGCAGCGGGGAACGCAGTGCCTTGTCGATATTGTGCCACGGCGCCAGATCCTCATCCGACCAGCCGAAGGCGGCCGCGTTGATCGGCGTGCCTGCATCATCCACCGGCTGATCGAGCGTTGCCAGATCGTGCCACAGCATGATCCTGAGGCCATGATCGCCGACCTTGCCGGCCAGCCGGTGTGCGGCGGGCAGGATATCGGCGGCTGCGCGGATCGTGACGCCGGTGGCAGGCCCCTTGGCAGGTGGCGGCGCGGTGCCGATCCGGTCTGACGGACGAAGTTCCAGCACATTGGTGGCCAATTGCAGTCTCCTTGCGCGAGCATGGGGTTCTCGGATGACCGGCAGACTTGCGCAAGCAGCACCCCCCGTCCAATGTTAATTTGCAAAGTTGCAAAGTCATTCTTTGCAAACTAGGCCTGTCCGCATGGCGATACGGCAACGAATCTTCGCAGGCGTGCAATTGCGTGCCCTGCGTGAACGGCACCAGTTGATGCAGGCAGAACTCGCGGAAAAGCTGGCGATCAGCCCCTCTTACCTCAGCCAGCTTGAACATGATGACCGCCCGTTGACCCCGCGCCTGATCGAGCGGGTGACGCGGCTGTTCCCGCTCGAATGGCAGGATTTTCCAGGCGACGATGCCGAACAGCTTTCGCTGCTTCTGCGTGAGGCGCTGGGCGATCCGATCTTCGATGCCCCGCTCGCGCCCGAAGCCATCGCCCGGCTGGCGCAGCAGCAACCCGCCTTTGCGCGCCGCTTTGTCGAATTGCACAGCGCCCTGCGCCGCGCCAACCAGCGGCTGGAGATGGTGGACGAGACGCTGGCGCTGGATGCGCCCGAGGATGCGCGCCTGCCGTGGGAGGAAGTGCGCGACTGGTTCCACCTGTCCAACAATTACGTCGACCGGATCGACCGCGCGGCGGAACGGCTGGCGGCGCAGGTTGCGGCCAGCGGTTCGGGCGCGGATGATGTGCCCACCACCGATGGCCTGCTGCGCCATCTGACGCAGCAGCACGGCATCACAGTGGAGTTGCTGCCTGCCATATCCTTGCGCAGTTTCGATGCAGTGCAGCGGGTGCTGCGGATCGATTCGGGCCAGCCTGCCGCCAGTATGCGGTTTCAGCTGGCCTATCATGTCGCCTCCACCGCGCTGGGCGAGGCGATCCGCGAGATTGTTGCCAATGCCCGCCTGCGCAGCCCGGTGGCGCGCGAATTGCTGGCCGTGGGGCTGGGCAATTATGCTGCCGGCGCGGTGCTGATGCCCTATGGCCATTTCCGCCGTTCGGCCCGCGCCTTTCGCCACGATGTCGACCGGCTGGCGCTGGCTTACCAGACCAGTTTCGAACAGACCTGCCACCGCCTGTCGACCATGCAGCGCGAGGGCGAGCGCGGCCTGCCGATCTTCTTCTGCCGGGTCGACATGGCGGGCAACATCACCAAACGCCACAGCGCCACGCGCTTCCAGTTCGCTCGTTTTGGCGGAGCCTGTCCGCTGTGGATCGTTCACGAAGCGGCTGCCATTCCTGACCGGATCGCGGTGCAGCTGGCCGAAACGCCCGACGGGGAACGCTATGTGTCGATTGCCAAGGGGCTGGTCAAACCATCGGGCCGGTTCGACCGCAACCCGCGCCGCTATGCCGTGGCGCTGGGCTGCGAGGTGAAGCACGCGGGCGAGTTCGTCTATGCCGACGGGCTTGATCTGGCATCGCCGCGCGCGGTGACGCCGATTGGCGTGTCGTGCCGCATCTGCCCGCGTCCCGATTGCGAACAGCGCGCCTATCCGCCCAATGACCAGCAGATCGCGGTGCATCACTGGCACCGCCGCGTGGTGCCTTACGAACTCACCGAGTGACAGCAAGTTGCAGTTCCTGCACGCTGTTCCGCTTTGGCGCTGCGCCGACTCCTCACGTGTCTGCAAACATTTGCAGCTTGCGAGGTATCACGCCGCTGGATAACGCAGTCACATGCCGAACGCCGAACTTGCCGATGCCCGCCGCGATGAACTCAGCGGCCTGATCGAGCAGGTGGCCCGCGGTGACCGCGCAGCCTTGGCCGCCGTTTACGAACGCACATCGGCCAAACTTTTCGGGGTCTGCCTGCGCGTCGCGCGGGACAGGGATGCCGCCGAAGACATCCTGCAGGACGTTTATCTCAAGGTCTGGAACCGCGCCGGCCGGTTTGACCGGACGTGCGGCAGCCCGATCACCTGGTTGTGCGCCGTCGCCCGCAACGCCGCGATCGACTGGGTGCGCAAGCATGGCGCGCCGGTGCTGCCGGCGCCCGATCCCGACGACGCATCCGGCGCCGATCTCGGCGAGGCGATGGAGGCCATGGCCGCCGACGAAGGGCGCGCCCATATCTTCGATTGTCTTGAAGGCCTGCCCGATCAGCAGCAACGTGCGATCCGGCTGGCATTTTTCGACGGTTCGAGCCATTCGGAGCTGGCAAGCATCATGCAGGTTCCGCTGGGCACGACCAAAAGCTGGATCCGCCGGGGCCTGCTGCAATTGCGGGGGTGCCTTCAGGGTGAATAGCCAACTGACTCCGGAACAGACCGCCATGGCCGCCGAGCTCGCGCTTGGCGTGCTTGAAGGTGAGGAACGCGCCGAAGCCATCCGCCAGTCGCTGGCCAATCCTGCTTTTGCCGCAATGGTGCGCAAATGGCAGGGCCGCCTTGATCCGCTGGGTGAAGGTTACGACGAAACGCCGCCGCCTTCCAATCTGTGGCCCGCAATCGAGGCACGGCTGGGCGCGCAGCCGCTGGGCGGTGACGTGCGCAAGGTGCAGTTCTGGAGGGGCGCGACGGCGCTGGCCGGAGCGCTGGCGGCCTGCCTTGCGGCTGTGGTGGTATTCCGCCCGCCAACCATTCAGGAAGTTCAGGTGCAGGCACCGTCAGGCGGGTCCGCGATTGCGCAGCTGGCAGGCGCGGATGGCACCTTGCTGGCCGCCAATCTCAGCCCGCAGGAAAACCGCCTCAGTATCCGGGCGGTGACTTTGCCCGATAGCGCGCTGGTGCCCGAATTGTGGATCATTCCGGGTGACGGGGTGCCGCGTTCGCTTGGCCTGATCAATGCCGATGGCACCACGCTGGTGGTGCTGCCGCCGGAACTGAAAGCCCTGCTGGTCGATGGCGCTGTTCTGGCCGTTTCGCTGGAGACGCCGGAGGGCGCACCGCACACCGCGCCGAGCAGCACGCCGATCGCGACCGGAAAAATTTCCACCATCTGAACCGCGCTGCATCTGATCGCTTCAAGATCGTCGTAGCTTTCACGTGAGAGTCTCACACGGCATGCCGGCTTGGCAGGTGTCGTTTGTCTGTCTGACGATCATGGCGGCGCCCCCGTTGCCCTGATCGCAGCCGATCGGCGGCACCTGTCATTCCCTCTGCCCCTTCGTTCGCACCCCGCGCGGCGACCGGCAGATCACAAGGCATTCTGCGCGAGGCTTTCGTGACTGGAACGACAACCCACGCATCTATTTGCCGGAGAATCCCCATGAGAAATATTCTGCTCGCATCCGCCGCAGCCGTGATCGCTGCCACCCCTGCCTATGCCCAGGACGCTGAGTTCGATGGGCCCTATGTGGGCGTTTCGATCGGCTATGAATTCCAGGCCGGTGACGATGATGAATTCATCTCCTTCGATCGCGCGTCGAACGGCAGCTTCGGTGAAACCGTTACCACCGCTGGCGGCGCGGATGCGTTCTCGCCCGGCTTCTGCGGCGGCGAAGCCACATCGCCCCAGAACAATAATTGCCGCGATGATTCCGACGGTGTGAATTACCACGTGCGGCTCGGCTATGATCGCCAGATGGGCAAAACCGTGATCGGTCTGGTCGGCGAATTCGGCAATGCCGACCTTCGTGACAGCGTTGCCGCGTTCAGCACCACGCCTGCGTTCTACACCATGACCCGCGAGATGGATTTCAACGCGGCACTGCGTCTGCGTGCGGGTTTCACCCCGGCGCCAAGCACGCTGCTCTACGCCACCGGCGGCGTCGCCTATGCCAAGCTCGACCAGTCGTTTGAATCGAGCAACATGGCCAATTCCTTCACCGTGATCCCCGACAATAACGCATGGGGTTATCAGCTTGGGGCCGGGATCGAACAGAAGCTGGGCAGCAACTTCTCGCTCGGCATCGAATATCTCTACACCGAATATGGTCAGGACGACACGCTGATCCGCGTGGGTCAGGGCACCGCAGGCGCGACCAATCCTTTCGTGCTGGCAGGCGGCGTCGATTTCCTGCGCGCCAATGACGATTTCAGCACGCAGACGGTCAAGGCCGTGGCATCCTACCGCTTCTGATGGATCATCCTGCACGGGGGCGGTGTTGGGCCGCTCCCGTGCAATCTTTGCGATACCGGAACAGATTCGCGACGACGCGAATCTGACCCCTTGCAGGCCGCGTTAGACCCTCTTTAGGTCGCGCCAGACCCCTGCTAGACCCCCTCCAGACCTGCTTTGCTTCGCTTGGCCGATGTTTCACGTGAAACATTGACGCTGCGGCATGGCCGCTTCGCGCCGCCGCCTGAAGATTGCCTCTTTTCCGCGTCCGCAGGGCGTGACAAAGCGTATGGCAAAGCACAGACCATCTGCTGGAGAGAGCAAGCCATGAACCTCGAATTCACCCCCGAAGAACAGGCCTTCCGCGACGAAGTGCGCAGCTTCATCGCCGAAAACTATCCCAAGCACCTCGCCGATTTCGGCATGCGGGAAGACATGAGCCGCGAGGATTTTCTCGCCTGGCACAAGATCCTCGGGAAGAAGGGCTGGTCGGTTCCGGCATGGCCGGTTGAATACGGCGGCACCGGCTGGAGCCCGACGCAGCGTTACATCTGGTCGGAAGAAAACGCCCGCGCCAGCACCGTAATGCCGCTGCCTTTCGGCGTCTCGATGGTCGGCCCGGTGATCTATACCTTCGGCAATGCCGAACAGAAGGCCCGCCACCTGCCCGGCATCGTCAGCGGCGAAGTGTGGTGGTGCCAGGGCTATTCGGAACCGGGCGCAGGCTCTGACCTTGCCAGCCTCAAGACCACCGCAGTGCGTGATGGCGATCACTACATCATCAACGGTCAGAAGACATGGACGACGCTTGCCCAGCATGCCGATTGGGGTTTCTTCCTGTGCCGCACTGACCCGACTGCCAAGGCGCAGGAAGGCATCAGTTTTATCCTCGTCGACATGAAGTCGCCGGGTGTCGAAGTGAAGCCGATCAAGCTGCTTGATGGCGGATACGAGGTCAACGAAACCTGGCTGACCGATGTGCGCGTGCCGGTTGAAAACCTTGTCGGCGTGGAGAACAAGGGCTGGACCTATGCCAAGTTCCTGCTGGCGCACGAACGCAGCGGCATTGCCGGGGTTGCCCGGTCAAAGCGGGGCGTTGAAAAGCTGCGCGAAATCGCCGCGAATGAAAGCTATGACGGCGCGCCTCTGATCAAGGATTTCGATTTTGCCCGCAAAGTGAGCCAGCTGGAAATCGATCTGGCCGCGCTGGAAATCACCGAACTGCGCACGCTGGCAGGCGAACAGGCGGGCAAGGGGCCCGGGCCGGAAAGCTCGATCCTCAAGATCAAGGGCACAGAAATCCAGCAACGCCTGACCGAACTGACATTGGAAGCGGTCGGCACCTATGGTGCGCCTTATCATGGTGGTGTGTCGAACGATAATACGAACGAACACCCCGTCGGCCCCGACTATGCGCAGCATGCCGCGGCAACCTATTTCAACATGCGCAAAACTTCGATCTATGGCGGATCGAACGAGATTCAGCGCAACATCATCACCAAGATGATCCTCGGCCTGTAAAAGCCGGACGACGGGAGAGAATACGTGGATTTCAACTTCACCGAAGAACAGGACATGGTGCGCGACGGATTGTCGCGGCTGGTTCGTGAACAATATGATTGGGAAACCCGTCGCAAGGCGATTGCCAGCGGCGCAGGCTGGCGGCCCGAAGTGTGGGCGCAGCTGGCCGAACTCGGCATCCTCGGAATGCCGTTCAGCGAAGCCGATGGCGGCTTTGGCGGCGGCGCGATCGATGCGATGGTGATCATGGAAGAATTCGGCAAAGGCCTGGTGGTCGAACCGTTCATCCCCACCGTGGTTTGCGCAGGCGGCTTCCTGAAGCACGGCGGCAGCGCAGCGCAGAAGGAAGAACACATCGGCGGGATCGTGGCGGGCAGTTCCGTGTACGCCTTCGCCTATGCCGAACCCAAGGGCCGGTTCGATTATGCCGATCTGGAAACCACCGCGAAGAAAGACGGCGCAGGCTATGTGCTGAACGGCCACAAGGCGGTCGTCATCGGCGCGCCCTGGGCGAGCCACCTGATCGTCACCGCCCGCACCGGCGGCGAACGGCGCGATCGCAGCGGCGTTTCGGTGTTCGTCGTCGCCAAGGATACCGCCGGGATCACCACCCGCGATTACGTGACGGTCGATGGCCGCCGCGCTGCGGAAGTCTATTTCGAGAACGTTGCGGTGCCTGCCGAAGCGCTGATCGGCGCGGAAGGCGAGGGCCTCGCTCTGATCGAGCTGGTGACGGATGAAGCCATCGCTGCACTGTGCGCCGAAGCCTGTGGGGCGATGAAGGTCGCCCATGCGATGACAGTGGAATATTCGCGCCAGCGCAAGCAGTTCGGCGTGCCGATCGGCAGCTTCCAGGTGCTCCAGCACCGCATGGTCGATATGTACACGGCTTACGAACAGGCTGTGTCGCTGACGTACCTCGCGACCCTGCGCCTCGGTTCTGACGAGGTGGAACGCAAGCGTGCGGTTTCCGCAGCGAAGGTCGGCGTCGGGCAGGCCGCAAGGCTGATCGGGCAGGAAGCGGTGCAGATCCACGGCGGCAACGGCGTGACCGATGAATATGCCATCGGCCACTTCTTCAAGCGCCTGACGATTTTCGACAGCGAGTTCGGCAATGTCGATCTTCACCTGAAGCGCCACGTTTCGCTGGCATGATGCAAGGGCTCGCCCGGCGGCGCGGCTGCCGGGCGAGCCTGCTGCTCAGCCGAAATCGGCGAGCAAAAACGACGCCGCGACCCCCAGCATCACCACAGCAAATATCCGCCGCGTCATCCGTGTGCGGGTGGGATCAGACAGCCATTCATGCGCCCGGCTGCCCGCCAGCACGATGGCGAGATGGATCACCGTGGCGATCACCGTGCTGACAAGTGCCAGCAGCAGCGCATTGCAAAGGGTGAGCGCGGCCATGCCGAGGAATTGCGGCACCACCACCACAAAGAAGATATAGGCCTTGGGGTTGAGCAGGTTGATCAGCGCCCCGGTGAAGAAGGCACCCCGCGTCTTGATCGTGCCGCCCGCATGTCCCGGCACAGTCGCTGCGCGCCATGTCTGGATCGCCAGCACCAGCATCATCGCGGCGCCTGCCAGCCGCAGCCCGGTCAGCAGTTGCGGCATCGTCTGGAGCAGGGCCGCCAGCCCCAGCGCCGCCAGCAATCCGTTGAGCAGCAGACCGATTGCCACCCCGGCGACCGCCGCAAACCCGGCGCGGCGGCCCTCCACCGCCGCCAGCCCCGCCAGCCACGCCATATTGGGGCCGGGGGTCAGCTCGATTAGTAACACAGCAAGGGCAAAGCCGATCAGATCCAGATGGGGCGCTCCTTTGAAAATGAAGGCTTTCGATCTCGACCGATTCGCCTTCGTTCACCTTTGCGCCGAACGGAGGGGTTCATCCAGCTTCCCCCTCATTGTCAGGTGCGCGCCCTATCCGGGGCGATTAGGCGAAGGGCGCAATACATGACCGTATATTGACCGGATGAATGCAGAAGAATGGCATTTGTCACAAGTGTGACACAAATACGCCATACTCGCCCGGCCGAGCCCGCGCTGTTCTGTGGGCATAGGCAAAGGCCCGATGCGATGCCCACAACTGTTCGCGCTCTCTCCGTCGGCATGATTGCTCTGGTCGCAATGGCAGGCGTGCAGGCCCCCGTCTTTGCCCAGACGGCGCCTGCGGCGGCGGATGACCAGTCCCGCACGATTGCCGATCTCCAGCGACAGATTGACGAACTGAAGGCGGTGGTCGAACAATTGCAGGCCGCACAGCCAGCGCCTGCCGCGCCCGCTATCGTCGCGGCCCAGACCGTTCCCGTTCCGCAGGCAGAGCCCGCTTCACCTGTCGTGCTGGCCCAAGCCGAACTTGCGCCGATACAGGTAGCGGCTGCGGATGCGCCCAAGCGCAAGGCATGGTACGACAAGCTCTCCCTGCGCGGCTATACCCAGATGCGGATGAACCAGATCGTATCGGGCGATGCGACCGCGCCTGCCGGTATCTCGCGCCTGCGCACCATCGGCGATGGCGATGTGCGCGCCGATAACAATTTCAGCTTCCGCCGCATGCGGCTCGTGTTGCAAGGCGACCTTAACGAGTATGTTTCGGTCTACTTTCAGCCCGATTTTGCGGCCACCGTATCGAACCAGTCGGTTGGTGAGCGGCGCGGCGGCACGGTTTCGCTGCGCGACATGTATGCCGATGTCTTCCCCACCGGCGACAAGAGCTTCCGCGTGCGTCTGGGCCAATCGAAGGTGCCTTATGGCTGGGAGAACCTGCAATCCTCGTCCAACCGCCTCGCGCTCGACCGCACCGACGGGATCAACAGCGCCGCACCGGGCGAGCGTGATCTGGGGATCGTTGCCTATTACACGCCCCCGCAGGTGCAGAAGATATGGGACCGGCTTTCGCAAGACGGGCAAAAGCTGTTCGGCAATTATGGCGCTTTCGGTGTGGGCGCATTCAACGGGCAGGGCCTCAACCGCACCGAAACCGATGATAACCTGATGACTGTGGCACTGGCGACCTGGCCGTTCGAACTCGAAGGGCTGGGGCTGGAAGGGCAGGTGTTCGAACTGGGCGGATCGGTGATGCGCAATCGCATCCGGCCCGAAGTGCGCACCGGAGGCGTCAGCGCGATCAGTTACAAGGACAACCGCGCCGGGGTGCACGCGGTGCTCTATCCGCAGCCCTTTGGCCTGCAAGCGGAATGGAACTGGGGCACCGGCCCTGAATTCGACCCCGCCACCGGGCAGATCGAGGAACGCCCGATCACCGGCGGATACGTGCAGGCGATGGGCCGCGTCAAAGAATCGCCGCTCGGCCCGTTCTATCCCTTTGCGCGCTGGCAATATTACCGCGGCGGCTTCAAGGGCGCGGTCAATGCGCCGCGGCTTGAAACCGAGGAGCTTGAACTCGGCCTGGAATTCCTGCCGACCCCGGCGCTGGAAATCACCGCCACCTATGGCTTTGCATCACGCAAGGAAGCCGATGAGCGCCGCCTTGGTCAGGCCGAAGGGCAAATCCTGCGCGTTCAGGCGCAGTGGAATTACTGAAGCAGCGTAACGGGGCGCGTCAGTCGCGCCCCTTGTTCTTGTGCTTGAACTTGCCGCCGCCATGGGGTTTGCCCCCGGCATAGGGCTTGCCGCCGCCGCCTGCGGGCTTGGGCTTGAAGGTGCGCTGCGGGCCGGGGCCATTGGGCTTGCCGCGCTTGGCGTTTTCGCGCGCGGCCATGCGCGGCGGTTCGTTGGACTGTTCGATGGCGACATAGCCGCCGTTTTCCTCGCTGCCCGCAGTTGCTGCCACCGCTTCGGCAAACTTGCCGGCGATAGCGCGGGGGATCTGGAAAAAAGTTTCGGTCTGGGCGATGCGGATCGCGCCGATTTCGTTGCGGGTGACATGCCCGCGCCGACAGATCAGCGGCATGATCCAGCGCGCTTCGGCGTTCTGGCGGCGGCCGATATCCATCCGGAACCACACCGTATCCTCGAACCCTTCGCGGTGCTTTTCCTGATGCGCGGCGCGCTGGGAATCGATACTTTGGGCGAGCAGTTCTTCAGGTTCCGGCATCGTGGCGCGGTGCGCCTGCACCAGCATCGCGGCGATTTCCTGCGGGGTGCGGGTTTCCAGCAGCTTGTCAGCCAGTTCGCGGTCGCCATCGGTCACTTCGACCGGCTGCATCAGCTTTTCCAGCAAGCGCACACGGTCCTGCGCAACAATGGCATCGCGATCGGGCGCGGTGGTCCATTCGGCGTTGATCTTGGCATGGCGCAGCATGGATTCGATCCGCTTGCGGCGCGGATAGGGGACGATGATGACAGCAATGCCCTTCTTGCCCGCACGGCCCGTGCGGCCCGAACGGTGCTGCAAGGTTTCGGCATCACGGGGGATTTCGACGTGAACCACAAGGCTCAGCGAGGGAAGATCGATCCCGCGTGCGGCCACATCGGTCGCCACGCAAACGCGGGCGCGGCGATCGCGCAGGGCCTGCAAGGCCTGGTTGCGTTCCTGCTGTGAGTGTTCACCCGAAAGCGCAACGACGCCAAAGCCGCGTTCCTGCAAGGTGGCGTGAAGGTGGCGCACATTGTCGCGCGTGGCGCAGAACAGGATCGCGGTTTCCGCCTCGTGAAAGCGCAGCAGGTTGACCACCGCGTTCTCGATTTCCGAAGGCGATACGGTGACCGCCTGATAGGCGATATCGCCGTGGCCGCGTTCGGTGCCGCCGGTCTGGATGCGCAGCGCATCGCGCTGGTAACGACGGGCAAGCGCTTCGATCGGGCGCGGCATGGTGGCCGAGAACATCAGCACCCTGCGGCCTTCCGGCGTCGCTTCGAGAATTTCCTCGAGTTCCTCGCGGAAGCCCATGTCGAGCATTTCGTCGGCTTCATCAAGCACCACGGCAGACAGGGCCGACAGGTCGAGCGCACCGCGTTCCAGATGGTCGCGCAGGCGGCCCGGTGTGCCGACCACAATGCTCACGCCGCCAGCCAGGGCGCGGCGTTCGACCTGAGGGTTCATGCCGCCCACGCAGGTGGCGATGCGTGCGCCTGCGGATTTGTAGAGCCAGTCCAGCTCACGCGCGACTTGCAGCGCCAGTTCCCGCGTCGGCGCGATCACCAGCGCCAAGGGGCCAGCGGCGCGGCGCACGCGGCCTTCTTCGTCCAGCACCTGATCGGCAAAGGCGAGGCCGAAAGCGACTGTCTTGCCCGAACCGGTCTGCGCCGAAACGACGAGATCGCGGCCATGCGCTTCCGGTTCGACAACGGCGGACTGCACCGGGGTAAGGGCGGTGTAGCCGCGCGTGGTCAAGGCCTCGGCGAGGCCAGCGGGCAGATCGGGAAATAACATGGGGAGAAGGCTTTCAGACAGGGGCGCCCGCCGCAACGGGCAGGCGAGGAGACAAGGGAGACAACGGAGCGCAGATCAGGCCGGAGCCGAGGTCGCGCAGAGCGTCATTGCGCTGCCCATACACACTTCGGGCGTGTTTGGCTTGTGATTAAATCGCGTGGGAGCCTGGCGGCAGCTATTCGGGCGGCGCGGCGGCCAGCATATCCATCAGATTGCGGGCTGCCTCGCGGTCTTCCTCGTGCTCGAAGGCGACATCGAGATCGGGCGCATCGCCCAGCACCAGCAGCAGCGTCCACAGGGCAAAACGCGGCCCGCGTTCCTGCTCCATCCCGAAATCCACCCGCATCCGCTCCACCCCGGCAGGCAGCGCGGATGGCGCGATGTCTTCAAGTTCGCGGGTGCCGAAATAGCGTTGGAGGAGGTCAGCCATGTCCATGACGCGGGCCTATCCGCTTCAGAACGATTGCACCACCCTGAGATTGAGGCGCGGCGTTTTGTCATTGGTATCATAGCGCGCTTCGGTCAGGGGCACGGCGACTTCGAAATCGAGATCGAGATTGCGGGTCAGATCGGCGCGGAAGCCCCCGCCGCCTGAAGCCAGCGTGCCGCCGCCCAGACCGCCTTCAAGGTTCGACACGGTGCCGCCATCGGCAAAGGCATAAAGCTGCACATTGCGCACCACGCCCAGCGCATCGGGCCAGTCGTATCGCAGTTCGCCCACCCCGGCGATGCCCCGGTCGCCCACGCGCTGGGCAAAATCATAGCCGCGCAGGAAGGCATTGCCGCCCAGCGCGAAACTTTCGCCGATCAGCAGCGGATCGGACGAGAACTGGCCGTTTGCAGCCAGCGAAAGGCTGACCCGCTTGGCCAGCCCGCGCCGCCAGTTCAGCCACCACGATAGCGTGGTGAACTGCGAGGAAGCATCGGTGCGCGAGGCCAGCGGATCGCCAAGCCGGGTGGCGTCCAGAATATCAAGCCCGCGGCTTACCGTCGCGCGGCCCTGCAAGGTGCCGCCCGCCAATGCGCCATAACCGTAGAAGCCCAGCCGGGCGAGCGCGATCCTGTCATGCCGGGCAAGCGACCCGAAACGATCCTGCCGCAAATCCTGTACCTCGCCGCTGGCTTCCAGCCACAGGCTGCGCCGCTGGGTGCGCATCAACGGGTGGCGCAGGCGGATGCCCCCCTGCCATGCTTCGCCTTCAATCTGACGCGCGGCGAGATAGGCGCCGGGTTCGGTTTGCGAATAGGTGCCGAACAGGCCGACCTGTGTGCCCAGATCATTCACGATCACACTGTATCGCGCGCTGAAGAAAGCCAGCTCGCCGGGATCAAGCGGAGACATAGTGTAGCTGAGATCGACCCGGTCGCGCGGGGAAATTAGGCCATTGGCATCCAGATCGATGCGCGCGCGCACCGGGCCTACCGGCTTGGTGCCATCAGTCGCGACCAGCACCGATCCGCCGAAGTCCTGCCGCCGGGCATCCACCACCAGCACGCGGCGGTTGCCGTTATTTTCGAAGCGGGTGGAGCGGATCCAGACCCCCGGCAAATCATCGGTCAGCAGCACTTCGCGTTGCAATGCGGAAAGCGTGACAGGACGCATACCGATCAGCCGGGCAAGCTGTGCGCGGATCGCCGGATCATCGGACCCTTCCACCCGCACGTCATCAATCGTGCCTTCATCAACCCGCACGCGCAGCATCCCGCCGACCAGCGCCTGTTCGGGGATCCATGCGGAAGCGAGGATAAGGCCGCGGCTGCGGGCGGTTTCAGCGATGGCATCGGTCAGAGCGCGCAATTCGCTGCGGTCGAGATTACGGCCTGCAAAAGGTTCGATCACAGCGGCAAAATCGCTGCGGGTCAGGGTCTCCAGCCCGTCGATCACCACCGAGCCGACAGCAACGCTGCCCGTATCGGTAGCGGCATCGGGTTGATCGAGCACTGGCTGCACTTCGATTCGGATTGCCCGATCAACTTCGCCCAATGGCCGTTCGCGTTCGACCTGCTGCACAGGATTTGTCCGGTCGAGCGCATCCTGCGCCGCCAGGCCATGACTGGCGATCAGCAAAGGCACCGTTCCGATTAACAACATGCAGCGCAAAGCCGATTCATCTCCTTGGAATCGGCGATGGGCCTAACCCAAAATGGTTAAGCAAATTTCAGCTAAGCCTTTTTTTACCATCCCCATCAACGTCACGTGGAGACTTGCCGAAGTAATGGGCAGGCAAGGAGAATCGCATGCGCCTGTTGTCACGCATTTTCATGCCCATCATGCTGCTGTTATTCAGCGGCGTGGCTGCGCATGCGCAGAATGCCGGCTGGACCATTAGCGAGGCCAAGGGCTCGGTGATGGTCATCGACGCGCAGGGCCAGCGTGCAGCGACCACCGGCGCGGCCGTGGTTCCGGGTGCGATGGTACGCACGGCAGCGAAATCCACCGCAGTACTGGTGCGCGGGCGCGAATTCGTGACGCTGCGCCAGAATGCGCAGATCCGCATTCCGCAGACCGCGCCCGAACGGTCGCTGGTGCAGGTCATCCAGGATTATGGCAGCGCGTTGTTCAACATCGGCAAGAAGGCCGATCCGCATTTCGGGGTGCAGACGCCCTATCTGGCGGCTGTGGTGAAAGGAACGACCTTCATCATCACCGTTGGCGAGGATGGCGCGAGTCTGCAGGTTACCGAAGGCGCAGTGGAAGTGGCGACGCCCGATGGCGGCGCGCGCGATCTGATCCTGCCCGGCGCCGTGGCGATGGTGGCATCGGGCGATATGATGCGTCTGGTGGTCGAAGGGGAAGGCCGCAAGGTCATCGATTCTCCGGCGCGCCCGGCCAGCGCTCCGGCAGCAAGCAGCCCCGCATCTGCCGCAGCGCCTGCCCGGATACAGCCTGCCGCTGCCGCTTCGGACAATGCCCCGAACCGGGTACGAGAAGTGATCGCCAGCAGCCCGGGCGACGTGCGCAGCCTGACCGGCGGTTTTGCATCCGGCGAGGTGTCGGTGATCGCGGCGATTGTCGTGTCGGAAAACACCAGCCGCGGCTCTGCCCCGGCGTTCGGCACGCAGGGCGGTCGCGGTAGCGATGGCGCTGTTTGCTATCAGGGAAGCTGCGCTGCTGGTGGCAATGGAGCAGGTGGTAACGGCAACAGCAACGGCGACAACGGCAACGGCAACGGGTCTGGCTCCGATGCGGGTTCCGGCGGCGATAGCGGCAACGGCGACGGCAATAGCGGCAGTGGCCAAGGCAATGGAAACGGCAACGGCGGCGGCAACGGCGACGACGGCAACAACGGCAACGGCAACGGGAATGGCAACGGCGGCGGAAGCGGCAACGGGTCTGGCTCCGACGCAGGCTCCGGCAACGGAAACAGCAATGCTGGTGGCAACGGCAACGGCAACGGGAACGCTGGCGGGAACGGCAACGGCAACGGTGACGGCAACGGCAGCGGGAACGGCGACGGTAACAACGGCAACGGCAACGGTGACGGCAACGGGAACGGCGGCGGGAACGGCGACGGCAATAACGGCAACGGAAATGGCAACGGCGGCGGGAACGGCGACGGCAATAACGGGAATGGCAACAGCGGCGG
>NZ_LJHV01000007.1 GCF_001296025.1 Porphyrobacter sp. AAP60
GGGGGGGGGGGGAGCCTCTGCCGCAAGGCTTCGGGCACAGGCTTGGTATTTTCATCGATTTGCCGGCGCGTGAACAGCGCCACGAGCTTATCGTCGACGACCGCAAAATGATCTCGACGCAGAGCGATGACCCCCTCGTTGCGAAGGATGACGACCGAATTGACCTGATCCTCAATCGCCACAATCCTACCGATAGGCTGACTGTCCACGCTGCGAACAAGCCGACCCGCCGCAATATATTCGTCACGTCGGGCAGCCTCCTTGCGCTGCTGCTCTTCGACCATCTCGACCAGCTCTTCCTTCGTGGCGCTGATTTCCAAAGTATCGCCCGAACGCAAAAGTGATCTCGCTGTAATCAATGCGACCGCGGTGCCCGTGTTCAGCAATACCGCCTCTCCCTGCACTTCGTCGATCGTGCCGACCGGCTCTCCGTCGGCACCCAGAACCCTCTCGCCCGCAGCAAGGGGCGGGTCGCCTGCAGCCCATGACGGTGCAGCAAAAACAAGGAATGCGATCGTGAAGGCGGAGCTCGGAATTGTGAACAGTGTCATGACGTGCCTGACGTTGAATTGCGGCGAGGTTCTGAAGGTGACATGAAAGCGACCGTTTCCGTGCCATGCCGCCTCAATTTAAGGAAGTCAGAGCGGGTGGCAATGCCAGCGAGGTATCTCAGCGCAATGATGCTTCACTCTGCCGATTTCCCATGCTCACATCGCCCGCATGCGACTTTCAGGGCATTTCGCTATGGTAGACGACACTGCAATGCGCGCGCGCACGTCCCCAAAAATCGAGATTGCTGACGGCTAGGCTGGCATCATCGTGCCAGCCCCGCCCTTCACCTTACCACCCAGCTTCGGTCGTAAGCGGTGCCGATCGGCGATCTCAACAGCAGCGTGGCGGCTTTTGGCAGAACTGGCCGTTCAACTCGGCGGTCGTCATTGGCCGGGTCTGTGTCGACAACTGCCGTCGATGCGTGCGGGGTTGAAAGGTGGCAATATGCTTCTTGTTGCCCCATCGATACAGTTGCTAATCAGCCCGCTGGAAGTGGCGGAAGAACCTATGCGAAGCTGCAAAGAAAAGGCCGTATTTGAACGTCGCACGGCAGCAGTCCTGTAATGTCAGCCGGAAAGCTGCCAAACAGTCGCCGTTTAAAGTTTCGGATGCCGAGAGGCGTCGGAAAATCGACGATGTCCGAACCCGCGGATCGCATGCGATGCGTTGTAGGGATCTTCTCCTCATCAAGACAGTCGGGATCGAGGGAGTCGCTGCAGGCGCGCTGCCGCTATCCAGCCAATCTGACATCCACACGATCCGTCACCTCGGTCATCGCGTCGCGAAAAAACGAGGCGAATGGCACGAGCAGTTCCGATTCCTTGCGTCCATTGAGAAAGGCAAAGACGTCGTCCCACTCTACCTGCATGGAGACAATCATCGGCTCCCGCTCGATGCCCCATCGTTTAGGCCAGTCCAACGCATAAAATTTGGCAATCTCGAGGTCCAACGTCCAGCTGACACCCTGCGCAACCTCGTCGATGCTGCCGGTCCCTCCCCGATATACAGTAAGGGGGAATTCCATTGCCTCGAACTTCTTTTCCTCTTCGGAGGTCATCAGGGTCGGTCCCCAGGCTTCGGCGAACTCATCAATGTTCCAATAGATATCGATGTCATCGTCGTGCGCGACCTTGCTCACGAAGGACCCGCACCGCATCCCACCCAAATATGGTTCGCTTTCCCAAGCTTGTCGCAGTGCGCCGCTGGCCATCGCCCGGTTCAGTGGAAGCTCGAACTGCCATGCTTGGATGAGATCGGAAGTGAGACAGCAGCGCGCCCAATCATTGAGGCGCAAGAAGATTGAGACGCCATCGTCAAAGTCCTTGTTCCAGCCCTTTGCGCCGCGCCTTGCAGGACGTTCGAAGTCCTTCCATTGTTCGCTGATCTTGAACACGCCTGAAACTCCATCTTGCTTGCTTGGAAGGCCGGCCGGTTTTCCTTACCATTGCCAACCGCCGTGCTGCCGGTTTAGGCATTGATTCTAAAGAAAGTGCGACCGCGATTGCGGCAGGCTGATGCGACGCAGACCTCTAACGGGGCCGGACGGGTTGGGTTGGAAACTTCACCTGCCTACTTCGGTTCTGTTAATGGCGGCGATGAAGGGGAATGGTGGGGATGCTGATCAACGAACAGCACCCCCGCCCATTACGCTAGGTCTATCGGCTCGTCAGCAAACCGCAGGCGCAGAAGATGTTCGCTGAAGGCCCGTGAGCCTTCGACGGCCGCCATTTCGCCCCAGAATTGCCAGCGATCGAGACGATCCGCGAGCCAGGCGAACAGGCGATCACGCGCGTAATCGTCTGGAAACGCGATTGTCCACAGCACCCGTGTGAGCGGGATGTTGTTGCCCATCTCGAACCCGATCAGCTTCAAGCCGGGCTTTCCCGCAACCGGCTCTCGGACAAAGCGGTAACGCAGCGCCCTGCCCATGGCCTCCCGCATTTCCATCACCTGCTCGCGCCGTTCGCGGGTTATACCGCGATCAAGCCCGTTCCAGCTCGCGGCGAAGTCGATCGGAGCAATATCGGGGGCGTCGACCGGACGCGTGGCGGCCAGCATTCGCACTGCAGCCTCGCCTTCTATGGTAACGTGAGAGTTATCGAGGAGGCCTTGGCCATAGAGCCACGATTTGTAGTGGCGCCCCCCCTCCCAGCTTTCACCGAACAGGTCTAAAACCCACTCCTCATACCCAACCGTGCGGTTCATCTCGGCATGCAGGACGCTGAGCAGCACATCGCAGCCCCGATCGACCGAACCTATTCCGCTTCCTGGCATGCCGAGGCGATGCACCCAGAAGTAGTGTCGCAAGCTTGGCCATACGCCGCCCTCTTCATCGATCAGCCCATCGACGTCTGGGTCCACTCGCATCCAATGGCCCCATGGAAGATCAGGGTGGCGGTGGGAAGCATAGCCGCGCGGATCAGGTCTCCAGTTATGCTTCATGGCTACCTCCCTTGCGAGGAAGCAGCGCTTTGGATTTGGAATGAAGGGTAAGCGGCACGCCTCGGTCGGGAGCGCCCTCGCCATCGATGCCAGGCGCCTGATCGTCGAGTGCCCAGAGCTTATCAGCAAGGTGCACGACCTGATCTGCGACATAGCCGATGTCGCGGTATACGCGCGGGCCGACCTCCCGGTTCTTGTCGTTGCGAAAGTTTCCTTTGGGCAGAAGGTCGCCGTCCTTGTCGCAGGTAAAGCCGAACCACCAGGCGTCGGGAGAACCTGCCGCATCGCTGTCCGATGCCATAGGCGCGCTTTGCTGCACCCGCGTAACATGGCGCACGTGACAGATCTGGAGCGCAGGCGGGCCGTTTTGATTACACAGCGCCGCATAATCGATCCCCTCGTGCGGCCGTATGCCAAGCTCGGGCGGGATCGCATCGTGCTCATAACCCCACAGCGGATGCGACGATCCGATGGCAACATAACCGGCCAGTGTTCCGTCCTTTTGGCGCAGGATCAGGCAGGCGTAGCCGGTGGCGGCGTCTGTCCACGCCACTCTGTCAGGCTCATCTTTCCACGGCCCCTCCCCATAAGGTCGGCGTTCCGAGATGTTGAGGATCTGCTCGGGGTGGATTTCGTGGTCACCGAGGGTCAGGCGTTGGGGCAACGCGATCGCGGTAGATGGGCGATTGCTGGGCACCAGACTGCGGCATGTGCTGCTGGCACGGCCGCGACGCGGTTTGGTAGATTTGGGCATTGTAGGTTTCCTTTGGATACAAAAAAGCCGCAGCGTCCGGAATGGACTTGCGGCGGATTGGCTCCCTGATTGCGGGAGCCGAATGGGTGGCGCTTGATGCTACGGCGACGGGCATGCGCAACGCGTCCGGGCGGTCAGCGTGGTGATCAGGTCATGGGGTTCTCCTTATTTTGGGTAGGGTCAGGTCGAGGATATGGAGAATTGCCGCAGCGTTTCACTCAGCCCGGTGCACCACACCCTTCAACTTTGAGGCGGCAACCTGATCGCGGGACCAAGGGGCAAAGCTATTGCGGACGAACCGGCTGGCGGGCACCGCCCTCCCCGCTGCCTCCGCCAGAACCTCAAGGCTGCGAGGCGGATGACAGGCGATCACCCCTTGCGCATGCAGATGCCGAAGGGCGACAACACATGTCGTCAGCACGTCGGCGAGGCACTGGTCACGCACCTCTAGCCACTTACCCTTCTCGACCAGCGGGCCGATGTCCTTGCTCGGTGAAGGCTTGCACGGGATGTGCGTGCCCATCGCGTATTCGGGCAGATGCACTGGCTTCGCCTTGCCAGTTACCGCTTGGCACAGGTCAAGCCGCGCATAGGCATAGGGGTTGAGGTCACGCAGCTGATGGGGAAGCTGCAAGCCCAGTTCGCCCGCACATTTCCGTAGCACCGCCAGATCCTTGAACTCCCCGGCCCAGGTTGTGCAGATCGCATCAGGGTATTGAGACAACGCATCGAAAAAGCGACTGACGAGTCCCTGCTCATCAGCTTCATCGTTGGCAATGACAACGCATTCCTCGATCGCCGGCAAATCGGCCTGCGGGTCAAATCGCAGCACCATCCATGACGCAGCCGCGACCCGGTGAAACGGCCAGCGCAGATCAGTGCGACCGCCCTTTCCTTCGCTGACGGTATACCCGGCATAAGCACTGCGATCATACGCATATTCGAAATCGCAAACGATCAGGCGCAGCGGTCGGTGCTGCTCAGGCCCACTGCTTTTGGGCCGGGAGACAAACATGGCCGCATCACGCTCAAGCGCTGCTGCCAATGCGCTTTCGTCGGCGGTCGAAACCGGATCGGCAAGCATGCCAGTTACATTGGCGGTGTCGTTGAAACTGTTCACTTCTATTCTCCTCAAAACGCATCAAGCCCGCACTAGGCGGGCCTGATGGGGTGATTGGTTGTTGGATGTTTGGGTTATGGGATGACCGGCGGTGCGCCGATCAACGGTGGCGCTCATGTGCGCCGATCGGCACGCATCGCGGTTCGGGCAAACCACGACGGCTGAACCACACTTGCTCGGCCTCGACATCTTTGGGGTCCAGCTGTCGCCACCAATACCGGCGCTTCAAACCGGGATCCCAGCGATAGCCTCGCTGCGCCAGCAAGGCCTTCTTGCTGAACGGGATACCAATCGCTTCGATCTTGATGCTGGTCCGGCCGCTGGCTGCTAGCAAACGTTGCAAGTGGGTTGGCGTGGCCAGAGCAGTGCGATCATCAGCACTGATCTGACCAAGAGCGCCTTGCCCTTCACGTTCGGACCCGGATTGCAGGAGCAGCCAAAACAGCGACCAGACATCGCCTGCGGCCCGGTGCGCCCGAGAGAACCAACCATGCTGTTGGAGTAGATACTGCTGACCTCGTCCATCGAGCCCAAGCCCAAGCCAGTCGATCTCCTGGCAGGAACACGCCCAGGCACGCCCCGCTAGCTGCGGCCAACGTTGCTCGATCCAAGCCGCATCAAACGCTGCATTATGCGCGACGATCAGGTCGGACCGGTCCAATAATCGCGCCACGGCCTCGTCATCGATTTTCTTCCCGGACAAATCCGCGTCCCGCAATCCCGTCAAATGGACAATCTGCGGATCGAGCGGAAAGCCCGGATCTTCCAGCCAAGAGTAGATCGGGAAATGCCCCAAAAGCTTCCCATCCTCCGCAACCCAAAGCAGCTTGATCGCCACTTCGATGATCGCGCCAGTTTCTGGGTAAAGAGAGGTGGTCTCCAGATCGACCAGGGCCACGCATTGGCCTTCGGGAGGGCTGCCCTCCCCCATCATTTTAGAATAGGGCTGCGGAAGCGTCCGCAGGACTCTGTAATCGGGATTGTCAGTAAGCCGGTCAGCGAAAGCTTCGCTGACCGGATCGAGGTGGTGTGCATTCAACATAGATTTACTCCAGTTTCGGTTATCGAAACCGGCAGGGCGAAGGCCAAGCCGTTAAGCCCAACACTTCCTTTTCCTCCCACCTTGCCGATTTCACGGCAGGTTTCCTTTTCCCTTTTTGCCTTCATACGACGTCGAACTCGCCAGCTGCGACCATGAGCTGGCGATGTCGGTTCGTGCTTTTCAGCGCCGAACGGGACGAAACGGCAGAAAAAATTCCAACGGCTGTCAACACTGCTCAATTTTGAGGGTTTAGGACCTCATAAAACTCTCGTTTTGGCCGGCTTTATGGGGGATCGCGGTAATCACTTGTCCTTTTTATGCCTTTGTTAAGCCTGAACCGCCACTTCTGTGCTCTCTCCCAGAGGATTTGAAGTGACTGAAAATGCCTCAAATTGAGATCACGTCATCAGATAAATGCAAGGCCAGTTCTGCCGAGCGCAGCAACGCTCGAATTCTCCGCGGGTGGGGGCAAGCCTATGCTCGGCAGAACCAGATGCTTCCCTATGCCGGCACCAGCCTTACCGCAGCGGAGATAGAGGGGCTGCGCCAACATCTCGATGCCCGTGCGGTCCGCGCGACCCACTCTGAAATCACGTCAGCTGCACTCTTGTCGGCGGTTCTTACAACAGGGCGATCTGCGGGGTCCTTCGCTGGCATTCCAGTCCTATGCGAACCCGAAAGTATGCCAAGCACACCCTGCCTTGCAATTGGCTCGCAGTGGGTGTGGTGGCTAAAGCCCGGCCGACCAAGTAGTCAGCAGAAATTCCCCGAGGACCAAGAACCAGCACACGCAAAAAGGGGCGATCTTATCGCCCTGCCCTGTTCGGTGCGAACACGGCGTCTCCTTGAACAAATGGCCTCTCCGCCGACACCAGGCCAGCCGCTGTTTCCCTGGAATTCGGACGAGGCGCACGACGCTGCACATAAGGAAATCCGCAAGGCCGCAATTCGGAGCTCCTTGCGCCTCGCTGAAGGCTGGTTGTTTCAGCGGCTGAGCGAAATGGAGAATGGCGATACCGCGATAGCTGCAATCATCACTGGTAACGTCCCGCTCATTGCCAAGACGGTCATCCACTACACGTCTGTATCTGCTTCAAAGGCGGTGACCATCCTTGGCAAGGCATTGGACGGCTTCGACATCGTCGAACCACTTCTGAACTTCGATGACGAGCAACACTACGGAAGCCGATATGCGCCGCGGATTGGCGATGTTTCCGACCTTCTGGCGCAAATTCGTGCACCGCTTTTGATACGTCGCAAGCTCCGCAAAAAGCCGATCGTCGCGATGCATAACGCAATGACGCTTTACACCGTCCTGTTTTATCTGATCGCGACATGCGCACGGCCCACACGCGCGTTGTTGCCTTCGTTGGATCGGATTGATCCTCTCACAGGCTACCAAATGCTGGACGACAAGCCCACCAAAGGCCAATTTAAAACCCGTCTCATATGGGTTAGCGAGGAATGCCTGGAACAACTGGGCTTCTACCAATCTCATATGCGGACGATGCATGAACGCCATCCGCAGCTCGTGCCCGATGATCATGATGGCTCGCCTTACCTGATTGCGGATGACGGATCGCTTCAGGTTCTGGACCGAGCCCTGTTGCGCAAAACCTTCCGCGGAAAGGGTTGGCCCTACCCCCCGAACTTTGCCCGCCACTTTGCCAGATCCGCTCTGATTGGAACCGTTAGCAGCGAAACACTCCATGCCTTTTTTGGTCACTGGCACCAGGGGACTGAACCATGGAGCAAAACGGCGGGCCTTGACCCTCTAGCCTATCGCGCCGAGCTGAAACGAGCGATCACCGCACTCTGTCAATGTTGCGGCCTTGAGCCCCAGCGAGGACTATAACGACCGTGGCACTGCATGAACGGCTCCATCTACGGGGAGCTGAAAAAAATCTGCTCGACCTTGGTCAGATCGTCGAGCTCAAGCGTGCTGACCTCTTCGAACGCGTGCTAATCAATCGGCTTTCCGCATTTGAGCAGCCTTATGATGAGTTCAACGCCAAATGCTATGCATTCGCGAGCGCAGTCTTGTTCGGTGCACTGCTCGACAAGCGGGTCTGGCAAGAATTCTTCCGCGCGGCCTGCGCGCCTGTCATAGACTTTCGATCGACGCCTCGTGAGCGTGTCGGAAAAGAAACGCACATCCGAATTGCCGATCAGATCTGGATAAATTTTTCGTTGCCCGAAAAAAACGGCAAGGCTCACGAACGTCGTTGGGTCGCCGATCCACTAACGCATCTGATATTGCTCAAAATCCAATCGGCCGGTCCACAAAACTTCAAGCTCAAACCGGATGTGCTAGAGAAAAACACCGAGTTTGAGAACGATCATGTCCTTGAGAGCTGGTGGGGGGCGCCTGAAAGTCGAACGAGATATAAGCGGAAGGACAGAGGCTCAACAGCTGAAGCTGATCGTGCAACGCCCTTTGATCATGTGGAAGTCATCGCTCAGGCGTTTGGCGCCGAAACATGGCATCCTGACCGCCGAAAAGCACTGGCCAAGAGCTTTTTCGCTGCTGCAAAAGTCAAGTGGCGCACAAGAATGCCCGGCTTCCTCATCGAGAGCCTTCTAGCCGCCGGCCAAAGCACAAGCCTGCCAGAGCCGCACTGGGAGCGGTTGATGGGCAAGGCTGCGGTGCCATTGAACCGTCCGAAGAAAAATCTTCCGAATACACGGCGATGGCCTGCAAATGACCCTATCCTACGTCTGATGGATGATGTGCTACCTCAATCACGTGCAAGCCGTCCGACGGAATTCAAGAAAGCAGCACAAGCCCTTCAAAATGCGTCGATGAGAAACGACCTGCTTCCCGTTGAACGTCATGTTCTTACGTGGGCTGCGGCTCGCCTTGATCCGTCGATTGACCCCCGACAACGCAGGAAAGGCCTTGCTCCGTCCACAATCCGGCAACGCGCGTCTGTCTTGCTTTCCATGCTGCGCACAAGCTTCGGTAGCGACGACCCGTGGCTCTGCAACCCAAGGGATTTGGCTAAGGCCCTTTCCGACGGTGTCGAAGAAAGAGGAGGGAGCGACACAACATGGAACCACATGGCGTGCTTTCTCGACTGGCAGAACCGATCGCTCGGCTCATTCGCACTGACGATCGAGGACCGTGCGGTGAGGGAAGCTAACGTCCCTCGAGCCCAGGTCGTTACGGCGGAGGAGTATGCACTCATTTTGGACAGCTTCGACCGACAAAAGCCGGAAGGGGCGACTTCACGCATCCTCGTTATCTTGGGGTTCCGCGCAGGGCTGAGGTGGCTGGAAGCCATTCACTTGAATATCAATGATCTGGTGTTCACCGCGTCATGCGCCGAGCTTCATGTCAGAGACAACGAAGGAGCTAGGACAAAAACGCTCGCAGGACGGCGGGTTGTGCCATTGCATTGTCTGCTGGAGCAGCCTGAACTCGATGAGGTCAAAGCATGGTGGCTACACCGACGAACCGAAGTCATGGTGTTGATGGGCAGAGTGCATCGACCGCGCAATCGGCAGCTATTTCCGATAACCGATACCGATTTCTATCGTCGGATTAAGCGAGACGTTGAGCACGAAATCAAGCGGTTCACTGGAAACACAGGCGCCGTGTTCCATGATCTTCGCCATAGCTTCGGCTCCTATTTGATTGCGACGCTTGCGCTCCCTTTTGATGTGCCGGATGAAGAGCTGGTTCTTCCTATCGATAGATCAGTAGTTTCCCACGAGCGGAGAGGTCGGATCGCGGACACGCTGCTTGGAAAGGACAGGCTCGGGCTGAACGCGCTTCATGCTGCGGGAGCTCTGCTGGGGCATTCGGGCGAGCGTTCGACCCTCGTGTCATACTTTCACCTGCATGACTGGCTCGCTGGGAACTATGTCTCGCGCTCCGAGACCATGCGCGCCATCCCGACGAGGCTCGCGGCAAGGTTGTTGAGGATTAGCGATGAAGCAGCTGCCCAGGCCTCAAGCCGGAAGAGAAAACAGAAAGAACATGGGCAGACTGTCCGGCGTAAGCGGGGCCGGCCTGCGCAAAGCGATCATGCTCTAGATGCTATCATGCTAGGCGAACTTATCGAAAGGGGAGAGGCGGCCTTCAGCCCATCTCTTGGAGCGAAAGTCCGTGCCCCACTGTTGCCCGGAAACGGCGAGCCTAGCTGCGAAGTGCTGGCCGCATTTCTGTGCGCTTCCACACAAGACGAACGGGATCTCATCCGCCAGCACCCAACGCTGACCACCCTCTATGGCAAGCGCTTAGCTCGGGAACTGGACGACATTGTTGCAATGACCACTAGGGGTCGTAACGGGAAATCAAGTCTTCGGTTTATGGAAATCGACCTCACCGACCGCCAAAGGTCAGTGCGTCAGCTGACGGATGACGAGCATGCCGTCCTTGCGAAACTTTATCACGGGTTTCGACACCTTGATCCTCCGGTCATGGATCTGATCAGCCAATGTTTTCTGGCAGGTTATGACCGTGTGCGCGGCTATATCACGGTTCCGCAAACGGCCTGTGCCAAAATGATCACTGCGCTGCGCAAAGCCGGATTGTCGGCCGCTGAGATCAATGTCGAACCTCGTGCCCGGACCACACTCATTCGTATTGGAACAGCCGGTAGAATGCATCGTGGCTATGTCTGGGGCATTCTGTTCGCTTGTGCAGCCCATAAGGCATCGGCATCGATCATTAACGGCTCAAACGACATAGCATCACCCTCTCCGGGCAAAATCAATCCACAATCAAAATCTCATCTCTCCAATTAATCAGTCGATTACCATTTCCATCACTCCCTATTTGTTCTTTTAATGTTCTCATTCTATAAATAGGTGAGAAACCACTATTGGAGAACCTCTAATGAAGAGATCGAAGTCGAAAATCGCCAGTGCCAGCCAAAGATCAGCGGCTCCCACAGCCACACACTTGGGCACAGTCCTATATGACGCTGAGATATTGAGGAATCTCCTCAACGTTCTCGCTGACGGTGATGGTCTCGCTTCAAACCGGCGGATATCGGCGCTGGCTTTGGCCAGCCTAAAGTGTCTTGATGACATAGAAGAAGCGGTGAATGCCGCGCTGTCCCAGCCCGCTGAACCGGGCCCGAATGCTTCTTCAATCACAAACTACGTTCTGTGTGACTGTATAGACTGAGCCAGCCGACTGCTCACGCTGCTGCGCTGAAAGGACGGTCGCCATATGCCTATGGCCGATAAGTCGGTGCAGTGAACGTTGGCGAGCCGGCCCACGACAGTCTGTTCATGCTTCGAAGCCGAAGTGGCTGCGGTGCCACATCAGCGAGCGGCGGTGCGAGTCCTCAAGCGGGACTAACGGAGCGTGGTCCGGCGCGAGCAATTCACGTGCCGCCGCGCTCAGATCCGGCTTCAACAATGCCCGCCCGTCATCATCGAAGCTCACCAAACCACGATCAAATGCCGCATCCCAGTGAGCTGCCAAAAGTAGCCCGTTGAACACGTCAAGACGCTGCTCGTCGGTGTGACAATGGGCCCATGGCACGATGTGGCTGGCACGTAGGAGCGGCTCGTCACTGATCCCGGTTACGGGGCAACGACCTGCCCAAAAATCGAGCAACGCTCGGCGGAAATACCCTTGTCCCACCCGCTCTTTAACGATGCGCTCGACCTCGGTGTTGCCTAAACCAGCTACCTCAGCCTCGTATTGAGCGAGCGGAAACGTCGGCAGGCTGCGGGCCAGATGGAATGCACGGGACAGTGCAGAGCGAAGTTCAGCTTGGGTGACAAAGGCGAACGCACCCTTGAAATGTGCGGGCGGATTGACTGCCGCGTCCGCCAATTCCGCCCCTAGTTTGGCGGCCACACCCGCATGTTCGACCGCGAGAAACCAAGGCGAACCATCGGGATTGATACCACTGGCAAGTGCCACTTCCCCTGGCACGCCCTCATCGGATTTGAACCAAAGCCACCCGTCGGCGATGCCATTGGCCTTGCGGAAGCCGTGATTATAAGCTGCCTGATCAAGCTCGACCCGGAAGATGGGATGGGGAATGTTGCTTCGGAAATCGAGCCAAGCGTCTTGCGACATCTCAGCCTAACTCCACGCGAGGCACATGTCGGGCCGGAGTAGCTCAAGCACGTTTGGTAGCTGATTGTCCGACGACGTAAGGCCGAGGAAAGTTGCAGCTCTCGTAGCCCCGACGTAGATAAATCGGTCGAACAGGTCTGGCTGCTCGAGGGCGAGACGATCAACGTTTGTGAAGAAGACAGCTTCGAACTCGAGGCCCTTAATGTGCTTCACATCGAAGATCCGAACCTCTGTTGCCTGGCCCTTCACTTGGCCGCGCGGACATGGAACCACCGGCAGGTTGAGGTGCTCGACCATACCGCCCAACGCGACCGCGAGCTCGTCCATCTCGTCCTCATTTTCAACAAGCACGGCGATGGTCGGCATCGTTCCGGAGCTAAGCCTATTGATCTCGGCAATACGGGACGCCAGCCACCGCGCGCGCTCATCGATCGAGCTCAAGCCCAACCCAAGCGCAGGCGAGAAGCCCTCATTATCCATTCCAACAGGACCCTGCTCGTCAACTTCGCCACCCTGCAGCTTCGCGAGAGTTACAGCGAATTCGGCGAGCTTGCGGCTTTGTCGATAGCTGATCGAGATCGGATAAACATCGATGGCCGGCACGGCCCACCGAAGATCTTCTTGGCTTCGGCTGCCCCAGACCGTGAGACGTTGATTGAAGTCCCCCGATATGAAGACTGCGTCAGTTTCGATGCTCGCGAGGTTGCGCATCACCGCCAACTGGAGCGGCGAAAAGTCCGTCGCCTCATCGATGAGGATCTGATTTCGGCGGAGTCGCGCTACCGCGTCCAAAAGCACGGGTCTGCGCCCATCGAGCCGTGATGGAAGTAGCCGATCCTTGGACATCGCTCGGGCTTGAGCGACGATCGCGAGCAAAATGGCGTCGACCTCAGCCGGATGGGCGTCGCTACTGCCAATCGCGTTGTCGGAATACCATCGCCCTTCTGCACGCATCGCTCTGCGGAATTGTCGGTAACGTAGCGACACGCCCGACAGCCACGTTGCCGGTGCTTTCGCTATCCGCCGGGCAGCTCGCTGCACGAGGAGGCGCCCGCCAATGGCCTTCAGATCAGGTAATTCGAGCGGCCGATCGCGTAGAAACTGGAGAACCCTGCCGCTCCGGGTGCGTGCGCCCGGAGACCGGCCAGTTGCCTGTCCGATCGCGCGGGCACGCATCGCACTTCGGAATACGTCGACCGTCAGTTTGCGTCCGGAAACAGGGCGTCGAGCATCTTCATCCTCGTCGTCTTCATCGTCCACGTCATCGTCAAGGTCTTCGGCGACTTCCCCGGCGGCCTCAGACATCAGCTTGGCCACGAAAGCGGAAAGGTCATCAAGAAGGCCAGCATCAGCTCGTGCATAGGATTGCAAGGGAGCATCAAGCGCGGCTTGCACAGCGCCAGTCATTTCACTCGCCGCCTTTCGCAATTCTTCGGCAACGCCCGCAATTTCGCCGACGATCTGGAGCGGATTGACTGCGCCGCGGTCAAGCATTCCGATCACTCGGCGGCCGATGGCTGCAATGCGCGCGTCCTCTGCCACAGCTAGGCGCTCTGCCTCGGCACGCAGTTGCGCTACGAAAAGGTCCCTCTGGAATGCATCGAACGCATCGAACCATTCGATCTGACTCTGCAATGTTCCTGGCAGAAACACCGGCAAGTCGGGCTTGTAAACAAGGCCACTACGCGTCCCCGTGCTCAGGATGGCCAGATCATTCCGGCAGATCTCGTGACGGTAGACGTCCCACACTTTGAGCCGCTGATCGTGGACTGGGACACCTTCCTTCCCCAGAGCGTCCATCACATAGAGCCGAAGTAACTCAGTCGGCGTGAACATCGTCCAGCTGTTCGGGTGTTCAAGCCCCGCCTCATCTGTGCCATCGACGATCTCACGTTCATCATCGGAGAGGTGGTGCATGTCGACAGTCCTGCGCAGGCGCTTGATCAGGGTGGTCGTCTTCCCCGTCCCCGGCGGCCCGAGAACTGCGATCTGGCTATCGATGGGTTTACGGAGGATCTCGTCCTGGAACTGGTCCAGCAAGGCTGCGACACGAAGCTGCATCGCGGTCAGACTGTCCCGCATCAGCCCTTCGACGACGTTCTCCGATGCCTCATCGTCCGCCAGCCAGTCCGCCAAAGCATCAGCTTCTTCGGCGGAAAAGCCTTCGTCGCGCAGCAGTTCGCGCAGTGACTTAATAGTCCGTGGGCCCATGCCTTCCCGAAATTCGACCGCCGGACAAGAGTCCCACTCACCAGCGACCTGAGTCGGCTTGAAGGTCATTTTCTCGACGACGTCGAACCATCGATTACCGCTCGGCAGCCGGATATCCGTGCCTTGGCCGACTGGGAGCGAAGCCAGCCGCCCTTTAGGGCTGAGATAGCTGCATGATACAACACCGGCCGCGCTGACGGTCCCGACCGGAGAGATATAGATCGTCTCCTGCTTCTCGTCCTCATCGATGACGACGATGCGGGCGATGGTCGGTTCATACCGGAGCCGCTGACAGTCGCTATTCCGCGCCGCATTGCGGAGCTGCATATCCCGCGCGATCGTCTCTGCTGTCGCCTGATTGACCACGGCAAGGCTTTCTAGGCTCAGCCCTTTGTCGCGCAGAGTCTGACCGGCCGAATTCGATATCTTGGCGAATGCATCGAGCGCCTCGCGCGCTACAGCCTTCAGCTCTTCCATGTTAAGCCTCTTCCTCATCGCCGCCGGTGATTGTGTCTGTGATCGGCTCCCGCTCGCTCTTGGCGCCCGTCTCCGACAATGTGTCGATGATCCGGCTCAGACGGTCGAACGAGAACCGATCAAACTCGTCCTGCAACTTCATTGCTCGTCCCTGCACGTTGCACATCGGGGGCTCGCCGAACTTTTCCCGGAACGCCAAGATGAGCGCACGTTCAAGCTTCATCCACGACTTGAAACCCTGCCGGGGTCGGCACGTTACGATGCGCACGTCGGCCGAATGCACGCCGCGCGACCAGAGGACATCCCAAGATCGGAAAGCAGCACTGGCTGCGACGCGGGCAATGCCGTTCTTCGTCGTCCCGATATAGGCAATCTGAGAATAGCCGTTCGGATACTTGAGCTTCTTATCGGCGCAGATGACGTAGACCAGACGCTCGTGCTCGAGCGCGACCCTGCGCATCGTCAGCGCCGGCTTGGGCTTGAGCGAAACCTTCAGCCTTTGTGCCATGTTCTTCCCCCCTTTTTGAAATTCATCGATACCCCTCCACTCTCGGCCTCATGCCTTGGGCCGTCAGTTCGTCGTAGGCGGCGAGGACGAGGCGGCGGGTGCGGTATTCGCCGTGGCGGGCGATTTCGTTCTTCTGGAGGACGCGGAAGGTTTCGCTGGGGTAGTCTTCGCCCATCACGTCCTTGGGATCGAGGACGTAGCGCAGTTCGTCACGGGTGAGGCCGTAGGCGAGGGCATACCAGGCGTCGAGCTCGGCGCGCAGGTGGGCGCGGCGGTCTTCGTCCCATGCGAAGGGCGGGCCTTCGTAGCCGAGGTCGCGGGCGAAGGGGGCCATGGAATGGCTGGTATAGGTAAGCTCCAGCACACGCGGGACGATGAAGGCGAGCGCGGCTTCGTCGTAGGCGCTGGGGGGGAGGATGGGGAACTGCTTGACCATCTCCACGGTTAAGTGCGTCCCACCGACTTGTTGGCGAGCCACAAAATCGAGCGGAATACAGCAGGTGTTTCCGATGAAAGCGGCGGCCACTTCGGTCGGCTGACGCAGGAACAGATTTCGGATCGTGTGGCCTATCGCGAACGCCGGATAGACGCTGAATATCGCTGTCCGTTCATTGGTCGAGTTGGTGATATCGCGCCAGCCCATCAGCCAGCCTCGGTCCCAATCTTTCGTTTTCTGACGACCTTTTGCGAGGCTCACGCTCAGCCAGTATCGCGGTAGAGGCTCAAATGCCGGGTCCTTTTTCTCGGCAAGCGTTGAGTCGCGACTGCTCGCATTATCGAACGTCGCCCAGCGATGATCGTAATGATGGACCATCTTGGCCTCGTAGAGGGGCACGTATCGAGTTCCTGTCTCTTGCACCCAATCTGTGCCGTCTTTGACGAAGTTCTCGGCCTCAAGTTGTCCGATATCTCGGAACAGGTGGCTGCTATCCGCCATGTCGAACATCTTCGTCATGTAGTCGAACCCCCACGGATTGCCCGCTGCACCCCGCTCCTCCTCGATCAGCACCGGAACTCTTTCATAGATCGCCGAGGTCAGTTCAGCATCGCGTCGTGCGCGAAAAACCGGGGCGGTTTTAGTATTAGGGTTTATCCGAGAAATCTGAGATGGTGATAGAGTGAACCGCCGCTCAACATGTTCAAGCTGTGCGGGGTCGGTGAGGAAGAACGAGAACGTTGCCTCAGCCACGGCGCTGCTGATGGTCAGCAGACAGAACTTAAAGCTGCGATGGACGCCCTCGAACAGCGGCGCGCTGTTCTCGAAGTCAACCAGCCCCGCAAGCCGCCGGGAGTTGACCAAATAGCCAAAGAATGGCGCAAAGGTCGCATCGGCAGCAATCCCGGTCGGAACAATCAGCCCCGCCCCGCCACCTTCGCGCGTGAGATTAAGGAAGTGCTCGGCGAACAGGGCATAGGTGTTGACGTCGCCCGTGCCGGTGTAGCGGTAGCGCCCGCCACTTTCACCCAGCACGCGGGCGAAGGTGCTGGTCGCTTCGGCGATACGCTTGGCGATCTGGAAGGCCTCGTAGAGCCTGCGGTCAGGTGAACCTTCGGGCGCTTCGGCGAGCTTCGCGATGGCCCGGGTGCGGGCGGCGGCGTTAGGCTCTTCGGCCACCGGATGCCCAGCGAAGAACTCCTGCTCCTGAAGCTTGATCCGCTCCCACGGCGGATTGCCGAGCACCACATCAAAGCCGCCCTTGCCCACCATCACGTCGGGGAATTCGAGCGGCCAGTGCAGCACGCTCGCCGCGCCGGCGACTTCGCGGGCAGCCCCCTCCAGCGGGCCGTAGACCTGACCGCCCGCCAGCCTTTGCCGCACATCGCCGGTGGTCGGCACCATCGCACGGTGGTGGCTCGCGGGCACCTCGGTCTTCGGCATCAGGAAGGCGGCCATGTAGAGATCGCAGGCGACTTCTGTGCTGTAGCGTGCGGCATCGGCTTTCCACGCCTCAAACGCCTGCCGCTTCTTCTCGACCTGGCCGACGGTATCCTCGGACATCGCTTTGATCCGGCCGAGCCCCGCCGCAATGGGCTTGGAAGGCATGAACCCGCCGCCGCCTGCGAAATCGAAGGCGCCCTGCCCCTTCTTCGCGTCGCGGTTCAGCTTGAGATAGAACTTGGCCGCGTCCTTGCTGTCACCGGTGAGCGGCTTGTAGGCCTCGTCCGGGATGCCATCTTCGAGCACGGCGAGGTCGAACACGCCGAGCAGCGCGTCTCCGCAGCGGATGTTGGCATCGAGGAAGCCCAAGGGCTGGCCGGGCGAGACGGACTCGATCCACAGCGCGACCTTGGCGAGTTCGACCGCCATCGGGTTGCGATCGACCCCGTGGATGCAGCGGGAGACGACATCGCGCAGGGCGGCCTGCGTCTCTTCTTTGCCCGCATCCTCGTTGCGCAGGCGCGCGACCCGGTCGGCCATGCGGCGGGCGGCACCGAGCAGGAAGTGGCCCGATCCGCAGGCCGGATCGATGACCTTGAGATCGAGGATGGCGGCGACCTTCTCCTCGGGCGTTGCGCCGGATGCCTCGGCGCGTTCGAGCACCGGGTTGAGGGCGCTGTCGAGCAGGCATTCGACGAGGCTGTCCGGGGTGTAGTAGGAACCGGAGGTCTTGCGGTCGTTGCCCTTGGCCCCGGTGCCGAGCTGGAAATCGCCGCTAGCGGTAAGGCTGGGGCGGATTTCGAGGAGGCCTTCGTAGACGGAGCCCAGTTCCTCGGTTTTGAGATCGCGCCAGTTGATGCGGTGGGTGATTCCGTCCTTGCGGATGAAGCCGAGGCAGAACAGCGCGGCGAGGAAGGCGCGGTTGGGGATGGTGGCGGCGTTGAGGTGGCGGGTGGAGGATTGGGAGAACAGGCCGCCCAGCGCGGGCAGTCCGAGCATTTCCTCGCCATGTTCGAGCGCGGCGAGCGTGACCTTCATCGCCTCCCACGCATCATGATGGCTGTCACGCGCAACACGGCGGCGGCTGCGTTCGCGCCAGAAGGTGAAGCTGTAGCCTTGCGCATAAAGCTGGCGGGCTTCGCGCGGGGTGCGGCGGGGGTGGAGGAGGTCGCGGTCCTCAGCGACGGCGAGGAAGATGAGGCGGTAGACGGTGCGGAGCAGTTCCTCGAACAGTGCCTGCATGGGGAGCGCGCCGGTGGCGATCTGGTCGCGCAGGTCCGGGTTGGCGGTGACGATGCCCTGCCCCAGTTCCTCCAGCGCGGTGGCGACGTTGGCGTAGAGGTCCTTGCGGGCCTCGACCCCCTGTTTGAGCCCGGCCTCGCGCCACTGTTCCAGCGGGCAATCGGATGGGGCAGCCTCCTGCGCGCCGAAGCGGGTTGCGTGGGCAAGGAGCCAGAAGGCGGTGAAGTCCGCGAACATCTCGTCACGGAACATCGCCCCGAGATCGGCCTCGATCCAGGCGGGGCGTGTGAGGCTGGCGTTGTCGCGCATGATCCGCACGCGGTCTCCCGCGAAGACGAGGCCCCACAGGGCGTGTTCGGTGCCGTTGAGCCAGTCCTGCAGGAGCGCGGTGGGCGAACGGCGCGGGCGGCCGCCTTCGCCGTCGCCGAACTCGGGCTGGGA
Source organism: Porphyrobacter sp. AAP60 (assembly GCF_001296025.1). Lineage (GTDB taxonomy): Bacteria > Pseudomonadota > Alphaproteobacteria > Sphingomonadales > Sphingomonadaceae > Erythrobacter. Next base: position 18,715 of record NZ_LJHV01000007.1, read on the forward strand.
TTTGGCGAAGCTATCGCCGGTCTCAACCGGGGCAGCGACGACTACCGGAACTCTGCCGCCCTTGCCTTCCCATGCGATGCGGTAACGGCGAGTGCCCTCGCGGTGTTCGACCGGGCCTTGCAGGTCGGTGAAGCCGAGGCACTGGGTCAGCAGGTCGCGGGCGAAGGCGGCGGTCCGGGCGATGGTCTTGGCGTCCGCCTGATCATAGTCGCGCCAGATCGCCTGACCGATGCGGAAGAAGCGCGCGATCTCGTCGCCGAGGCTGGTGCCTTTGGGGCAGGCGTAGCTGTCGGCAGTCTTGGGGGTGCGATCGGCGGCGATGACCTTCTGCACCTGTTCGGGCGCAATCAGTCCACCCTCGATGGTGACGGCGACAAGACCGAGTTCGGTGGAGGAAGAACGGCGTGCCATCAGTTGGCCTCCGGCACGAGGACATAGAGGCCGATGATGTCGGCGGGCAGAACTGGCTCGACGGTGGTGGTGACGCCATCCCCGCGGGTGGCGGCCTTTACACGCTCGTGATCATGCGAGAGAGCGGCGGCGCGTTCGGCGGCATAGGCGGCGATTGCGGGTTGGAAATCGGCGTGGCGCGCGAGTGCAAGGTCGATCTGGCGCTGGTTCGCGGGCGGCTCGATACTGCGGGTGGCTTCGTGCTCCAGTAAGGCCAGCGCCTCGGCGCCGATCGCAATGGGCTCATTAGACTGCGGGCCAAAGGCAATGCCGGTCGCTTCTTCGGCGAGCAGAGTGCGGCGCCCGCTGGTGACCAGCTTGAAGCGTAGCCGCAGAGCGAGAAGGACCGTCAGCTTGTCTACGCCGCGGGTCATCCACACGCCGGCCCGTCCAAGGGTCGCCTTACCCTCGACACCGTTCGGATCGAGCGCGCCCTCGGCCATTGTTCCGGCGAGCGTTGCCACAAGCGGATGGGTGCGGCCGACCTGCGCGACATTAGGGGACAACTTGTCACGGAAGCCAATGATGCGGGTGCCAGTCAGCCCCCGCGTCGCGAGCTTCTCGCGGAGCTGCTGCGGCATATCATCATAGCGCACACGCCAATGCTTGCTTTGCTGCCCTAGCGGCACATCAAGCCGTGCCAGCGCGCGGCGAGTGAACCGCTCAACCTCGTCCGGCCCTCCGAGCAGATCGCGCAGCTTGTGCCATTCGGGCAGCACTTCCTCGGGCTTCAGCGCCGTCTGGGCATAGCGGGTCTGCGTCTTATGAGCGTTTTCCTGAGCATTGCGCCACTGGGTCTCGAGCGTGGCCTCGGCGTCGCCGAAATCGAACAGGCCCTGCGCACGTGGCTTGCTCGAGTGCAGCAGCATGGCCTGCATCAAGGCATTGGATACGCTCGATGAGTCCTCGGGAACGGGGACGATAACCCCGGTTTCCTTCTGAATCCGCTTCATCTTCTCGGTGATGACCTTGATCACCGCGCCATCGATGATCGAATTCGCCCCGAACATCATGACCGACCAGACGTGCTCAGCCTGCTGACCGAAGCGGTCGACGCGGCCATCGCGCTGCTGGTGGCGCGTTGGGTTCCAGTTGAGGTCGTAATGGATCACGGCGTTGAACAGCGACTGGAGGTTGATCCCCTCCGACAGGCAATCCGTGGCGACCAGGATGCGATTGGGATGATCCTCGAGCGCCTCGACCCGCGCGCGCCGTTCCTCGGGCGTGAGGCGACCGGTGACAACCTCGACGGTGTGGGACTTGAAGCGGCCGCGCAGCGCCTCGCCCACAGCTTCGGCAGTGGCGATGAAGCGGCAGAAGATGACAGGGCGGGCTTCCTTGTTGCTGGTAAGATCCTTGACCTGTGCGAGAAGTTCGCGAAATTTGGGATCGTCAGCAAATCGCGCGCACAGGTCTTCGGCTTGCGTAATCAGTTGGCGAAGTTTTGTGATCTCTTCGCTGTCTCCGGCGGTCGCCGGCTCGATATCGGTATCGGCAAACTCATCGTCATCGTCGTCGAAAAGGACCGGCCCAAGTAGAGCCTCATCGGCCATGCCGGACAGCCGATTCCGCAATGCACTCAATGCCGCAGCAGGGGACGAGCCGACACAGCGCATCAGGGCGAGCGTGCCCCAGAAGGCCAGACGGCGAGCTTGCGCCCCATCGGCGCGTGTTGCGACGCCCAAGCAGTATTCGAGGACATCTTCCTGAAATGCCTGAAAATCGCCCGTCAAACTATAGGGTGCGTCAGCCTTCATGGGCTCGGCAAAAGAATCGCTCTCGCCCCACTTGCCAGCAATGTCGGCCCGGCGACGCTGGACGAAATGCTGAGCAAGCCGCCGCCGGTAGCGTTCGAGGGCGTTGGCATCGAGCGTATCCGGCGCACGTGACAGATCGGGATGGAGCAGGCTCAAGAGGCGGGCATAGGCATCCTGATTGCCGCTGTGGGGCGTGGCGGTCAGCAGGAGCATGTGGCGGGCCTCATCCTCGACGAGGCGTTGCAACAAGGAGAAGCGCTGCTGGGTGCCCTTCTCACTGCCGCCGACGCAGCTATGCGCCTCATCGACGATCACGAACTTCGGACACGCCTGCGCAAAGCCTTCGCGGCGGCTATCGGCCTTGATGTAGTCGAGGCTCACGACCGTGAAGGGATGAACGCCGAAGATCGTGTCGCCAAGAGCAATACCCTGCTCCAGCGAACGCGCACGCGCTGAGGTAACGGCCACAGCATCGATGTCGAATTTCTGGGCGAGTTCGCCCACCCATTGATCGACCAGATGCGGCGGGCACAGGACCGTGAAGCTGTCGATCTCCCCGCGGTCCAGCATCTCGCGCAGGATCATGCCGGCTTCAATCGTCTTCCCGATGCCGACATCGTCCGCGATCAGCATCCGTTTGACCTCGAGCCGCAAAGCCATGAGCAGCGGCACGAGCTGATACGCACGCGGTTCGACGCCGAGATGGGCCGCGCTGCGGAATGGCCCCGCCCCCCGGCGCAAGGAGAGCCGCAGTGCATCGGTCAGGAGCCGTGCGGCATCCTGCGTGTCTAGCTGCTCTGCGTTGGGCAGAGCAAAGCTCGCCTCACGCACGGGCTCGCGTTCCAGTTTCGGGGCGATGAGGATCGCATCGTCCTCCGAGCCCGACAAAGGCCGAACCCGCAGAAGGCCTTCCGACGGCTTTGCCAACACGATCCACTCGCGTCCCCGGGCATGCACCAGGTCACCGATCTGGAGCTGGCCGGGGGCAACGGAAACGGATGTCATGCAGAAACTCCCAATGCGATCGCCAGATCTGATGGCGGCGTGGTGCCGGGTTCATCGGGCAGCACAATCAATTCTCGGCCGAGCTCTGCGCAGCGATCACGCAAGGCGTCCGATGGAGATTGCGTAACCGCCATCACCATGTGGCCGGGCCAGACCATGGAATACTCGATCCCCGCAATGGTCTCGCTCGAGGGCGCAGGCAAACCCCAGCTGGCGAAGGCCGCAAGCCAAGGATCAGATTGGGTGTCGGCGCCCGCAGGACCGCTCGCAGGCCAGTCCCTCTCGCACGCGGCGAGCCCGACAAGCACATCAAGCACCCCTTCGTCACGCCGGTCGATCATCTCATGATCTGGCTGGTTGTAGTAGGACAGGACGCAGCGATAGCAGCCGGCAACACAGGCATCATCTTTCGCGACGAGCCTGCCCGCCTCGAGACGGTAATGCATCAGATCGAGCGCGACGGCGGCGAGGCGACGCCAATGTTCTGGCCCATCCATCAACCGCTTCAGAACGCCAGCACCGCCTTCAGAGGCTTCGTAGAACAGAAGCGCTTTGCGGTTGTCCTTGGTCGGCAGGGGTTCGCCCAAAAGCTCGCCCGCTTCCAGCACATGCTCGGCTTCGATGGCGCGCACTAGCGCATGCTGCAGTGTCGCCATTTGATTGTTGTCGAGCTCGATCAGATGATCGAACTTCAGCAGTAGCGCGTTCTTGGTGTCTTCGACGACAGGCACGATAGATTGGCGTTTGGCGCTATTGTCGACGTAGCCCTCATCCTCACCCTGCGCCTCATTCTTGAGCCAGCGGCCCGAGATCGTGTCGATATCGAAGCCTGTATGTTCCTTATGCGCACGGCGCCGCAAGCCGAGGTTCACACGCGAAAGCTTGGTCTGCGGGCCATAACGCAACGCTGCCAAAGGTCCGTCCGAAGTCTTGAGCAACAGGCTTTCCTGGCGAACCGGATCCCACTCAAAGATTGTCCTCAGGTCGAATCCGCGGCGTTGGCGGTCCTCGTCGTTCGCCGTAATGCGAGACCTCGGGGCCGCATCGACATTCTCGATCCGATAAAGCTTCGACAGTCGCCCTTCCTCGGTGAGCGGCTCATGACACACGATGCACCGTTCGATGGTCTCGCTGCTATGAGCGGCACCGCAGGCGTGGCAGCAGCGCATCGTCGATGTGATGAGCTTGTTATCGTTACCTCGAGTGCCAGCAGGAAGCTTGGCGCGGTTGCAGCTGAACGCCTTGCCCTCATGATAGACGAGGCTGTTTGGCCCGAACTCGGCAATTGCCAGAAAGCGCGGTCGCTGCAGCACTGCCGATCCACGGTCACTATCGACGAAGGCGTAGAGCGGAAGCCGCGGAAAATTGTAGCCAGGCAGGAAGCCTTCGGTCGCCAAGTAGCGATAGGCGTAGAAGTCCGAGCTTGCTGATGAGACACCCTTGGCCAAAAGTTCGACCTGTTTGTCGGCCGCCACGTAGCGCGACCGGGCATCCTTGCGTTCCTGAGCCGAAAGGCCAGGCCGATCAGCGATAGCCGATGCTTCACGCCGCTCTTCGTTTGCTGATCGATAGAGCGTGCGCCAGCGCTTGAAGGCTTGGTCAATGGCATGCCCCGCGATCCCCCACCGGGCCGTCACGAAATCCTCGGGGCTACCGGTCATTGGTGAACCTTCTGCCGGCAGCGCCGAGCCGACGATCCTGACCGCCCGCTCGCGCGCTTCTATATCGCTCGTCGCCGAGGCGAATGCCGAGATCAGCCGTGAACAGATCGGCAAAGCCTCATCATTCATATCGAGATTTTCGGGGATCGATTTGCCAAGACCTTCCTTCGCTGCCGCTAGCCACTCAGCATTGACGTGCGAGGCCAGCAGGTCCGGGTTGACCAGATCGATCGCGGGCGCCTTGACGATCCCAGCAACGAGATCGGTCCGACGCTCGAAATAGTATTGATCGTGAGGGCTCTGGGCGGCGCAGTAGGTGACGACCAGAGCGGCTTGGCCGCTTCGTCCCGCCCGCCCGGCACGCTGGGCGTAATTGGCCGGGGTCGGGGGCGCGTTGCGCAGATAGACGACGTTGAGCTGGGAGATATCGACGCCAAGCTCCATGGTAGGCGAGCAGTAGAGCAGCGGCAGGAAATCCCGCTTCTCTGCGATCACTTTGGCATCGCTGGCGATCTCGACCATGCGCTGCTTGTCGCTGTCCCCGAAGCGAAAACGACATTCGCGCATCTCGCGGAGCAAGGACTCGACCTGTGCGGTATGCTCGCGCGCTTCAAATGCCAGAGGCAACCCGCCGGGTGCAGCAAGCCGCACGGCAACGTCGGAGTAGAGCTCGGCGAAGAACTTGTTGTCCTGCCCCTTCTTCGGTTGCCCCTCACCCGGTATGATCCGCAGCGCGCCGGGCGCAAGCCGCCAACCCAAGAGCTGACCGGCTGCAAACTCCCGCGCCATCTGATGCCGCGCAGCTGCGAGGAGCATCGCTTCAATAAGTGGCTCGCGATCAACAAGGGGCAGGTCACCGACCTCAGCCGCGATCGTCCTCGCCAAACCACCGCGTGCTGAAACACGGACGATTCGGTCATACTTGCTGCCTTGCGTGCCCACGACCAGCGCTGTCTGCGCGCTGAGGTCGTGGTTCTGTTCCTCCTGCGAAATAGCCCACGGGTCCTTGAGGAACTGGCGCGACTTGATCGACACCGCTTCAAGCTCATTCGGATCGAGCGCATCGACTGCGATAGCCAAGCCCTGACGCATATGGTCGAACAACAGCCGGAACATCTTCTCGCGTTTGTCCGCCGGGACTTGCGACAAGATCGAGAAGCCGCGCTCTTCGGTTTCGCTCATGCGTTCGCGATGTGCGCCTGAGCATGTCGCCTGATCTTCGGCCAACATCCGAATCCCAGGATAGACGATCCTGATCAGATCGAGCTGGTCGAGGTTTGGGTTGGTAAAACGCCAGCCTCTGCGCAGGTCATTCCAAAGCCGGTGCGCGAGCACCCTGTTGATCGACTTCTTGGCTTCATCGATTGCGGAGAAACTCACCGGGTCGGGATCGAGCATCCATTCCGTCCGGCGCTCCCGCAGATCGGGATCGAACCCGAGCGCCTTTCTAAGCGCGTTTCCGAACTCCTCATGAGAGAGGCCATCTTCCCCCGCTGACCGCACCGCCTGCAGCATGGCGCCGCGCAGCAATGTTACGAAGATGAAGTCGTTGAAATGGCCTGACTGGAGGGCTGCGTCCTGCCGATTATCGGTAAAGCCGAGCAGTTTGCGGCGATGTATCTCGACCGGTTGACCTGCCCGTTCCATCCAGTCGAGCGCTGCCGTTGTGATCAGGGTCGTTGCGGAACTTCTGCCTTCTGCCGAAAGTCCTGCCAGCTTGTTGATATCGCGCGCTTGCGGCGCAGGCTGGCTCTTGCAGTGCGGGCAGAATCGAAACTGACCGGGGAAGAACCAGCATAGCAGGCCTTCCGGGTCATGCCGGCCATCCCGTCCAAGTCGCATCTGACGGCCATCGTGCTTACCGCGATGGGAATTCTTGAGACGCAACTGCCCCGTTGCGGTGGTCTCCTGCCAACTGGCGGGATAGTCTTCGACATCGCCTGCAAACTCGAGATCACCGCTCGCATCGGGCACGAGAAAGCCGTGTTCGATATCTTCGCCTGTCGCGTCAGGGCGAGGAGCGACGTCGATAGGACGAGCGATGACACTGCCCCAGTTGTCGATCGAGACGCTATGGACTTCCTGACCGCAGTCCCGACAGAAATAGACGGGATAGAGCCGGGATCTGGTCTCCTCTCGGTCAAACTTCTCGCCAACCAGAGAAACACGGCGGCTACCGGATGGCGCAAGCGTTGTATGCGCAGTCCCTGCACCCGACAGAAAGCGATGAATTTTAAAAGCCATGAAGGCCTGATCGCGGTCATTGCGACATTCATTCATGGCGACCAGCCGCTCAGCGATAGCAGCGCGGCACTGCGTCGGCTCTAGCTGCGTCACTTGTGCAAGCGCGTCCGCCGCCTCGGTCATCGTGCTCGGGGTCGCACGTTTCAGGACTTCGCCGCCATCAAGCCCGATGTTCATCTCGATCCAGCAGGCGAGCGGATCGCAAGCGAATTCTTCGAATGTTGCAGCTTCGGCAGACTCGAGGATGGCGGCACGCAGTGCAGCGTCTGACGGCAAGCCCTGAGTGCGCCGAACAAGGCTTTCCGTGATAACATCTTCTGAGAAAACAGGACTTCCGAACAACGTGCTTCCGACCTTGGATACCGCATTTCGTCCTGCGTCTTCGTCGCCCGATGCCATAGTAGCCGATGTGCCAACGCACAGCATCTTGTTCGACCCCATGCGTTCGCGCACCCGGCGAACAAGCATGGCAACGTCCGCGCCTTGGCGACCGCGATAGGTGTGGAGCTCGTCAAGAACGAGAAACTCGAGCCCTTTCATGTTTTCGATAACTTGCTGGTCGAGTTCATCCTGCCGCGTCATCAGCAGCTCGAGCATCATGAAGTTAGTCAGGATGATATCCGGCGCATTGGCGGCCACTGTCCTGCGTTCGCTGTCCTGCTCCTGACCGGTGTAGCGCGCGAAGGTCGGCTTTAGGTTCGTGTCCAAGCCGCAGTGTTCGATGAATTTCTCCAACTCCTCACGTTGCGAGTTGGCCAGAGCATTCATCGGATAGATCACAATCGCGCGTGTCCGCCGCGGCTCACCAGCACGCCGCGCAGCAAGGATCCGGTTGATGATCGGAACGAAGAAGCAAAGCGATTTGCCAGACCCGGTGCCGGTCGTGACGATGTAGTTCCGGTTTTGCAGCGCCTTCATCAGCGCCTGCTCTTGATGGAGATGCAAGCTGATAGGTGTGCGAGGAGACCCGAGCGAAAAGACAGCTTCAAGATCCGGGTCGACAACCCCTTGCTGGGCTAAGTCAGAAACTGAGCGTCCGCGCTTGAACTCGGGGTTGAGCCCGATGAGCGGTTCGGGCCAGAACTTGCCACCTTCATAAACAGCATCAATCTGCTCTCGAAGGTCTGAGGCACGGATCGAGGTAAACGAACGCGCGAACTTCTCGTATCTGGCGATCAGATCAGCATCGAGCTCGAAAACGTTCATGGCAACCCCTTGAGTATTATGCCCATCATAGCCGCCAATGGGCGGATTGCAGCGGTTAATCTAGGAAAGCTAAGCGAAACTCTGAGACGCTGCAGACAGTCTCTCCCGCATCACCGCCCGAAGTTCGTCCGGGGACTCGATCCGCACCGCACCACCCCACGTGAACAGATGTTCTGCGATCTCGCGCAGGCCTCCGGAGCAAAATCGCACCACCAGTTCATCACCATCCTGTTCGATCACCTGCTGAGGGTGAAAACGCCACCGACGCGCACGTTCGGCGCTTTCCGGAGCAACTCTCAACACGATGTCGTGGCCTTGTTCGCGCCAGATGCCGAAACTGGCGCTCATCCATTGGTCCAAATCCCAATCCTCGCTCGCCGCACCGGGCTGATTGCTGACCCGAGCTTCGGTAATGCGATCGAGACGATAGGGGGCAGGTTCCAGATCGCGGCCGGGGATCTTGCCGATCAGATAGGTCGCAGGCCCGTGGATCAGGCCCAACGGAATGACCCGCCGCCACTTCGGCTCTGTCGCACCGTCGGCAAGGTAATCAAATTCAAGGCACATCCCGGCCATCATCGCGCCCTGAACCTGCGCCACGGTCTCCGGCGCATGTTCGATCATCGGGCCAGCGGGGACATGGTGGCGCTGAAGCCGCACTAGCGGGTCAAGGTCTGGAGCCATACGGCTCTTGACCTCGCGCCTCAGGCCCGCCTGCACTTTGCCAACCAGGGTTTCGAGCAGAAGGGCCTGCGCCGATCCCGCCTTCCGAGCGGTATCGGCGAGCGACTGCAGAGCGGCGATCTCGGCGACATTGGGCTGGGTGAAAGGCGACGGCAGCGCGCCCGGAATGCGGAAGCGCTTGTGGCGGTCATCGACGCTTTCCTCGAGATCGAAGTGCACGAGGATGAGATCGCGCAGCCGCTCGGCGGTGCGGCGGTTGGCGCCGATCAGCTCGGCCATCTCGTCGAGGGTCAGACCTTCGGCACTCTCTCCCAGCGCCTTGACCAGGGTGAGCAGCCGGTCGAGTTTTGCATTGCGTGCCATGGCGTCTCGCTATTCTGTTGCCAGAAGTAATGGGACCGCATCGGCGGCCGAGGGCTCCATCACCAGTGTCCTGAGAGCCTCGATCAAAACCTGCTCGTCCAGCGAGACATCCGCCGTTGCGATCCTGAGACGCTCGCTCCCGCCCGCCATGCCGAACTGCGCGCGCTCAGCGCACCCCTGCCCCGGTCGTCCGGGATAGAGCAACATCAGCTCGGCCGTTCGATAAAGCCGCGCATAGGCCATCAGCTGATAGACGTCGGCCTGGCTTACCCCGTGCTTGCGATCGAGCGGGTCGGGGCTGAGCTTCTTCCACTTAGTGTCAATGATCGCCACGACCTGGCCACGCTGGCAAAGCATGATGTCGGGCTTTGTGCGGAAAACATTGCCGCTTTCGAGATGCTCGCCGGTGAAGGCGCCGAGGCAGGCACGGTGGCCGCCTTGGTCGAGCACTTCGATGTCGCTGCCCGCCAGCGCCCGGCGCAGCAGCACCGCGACATACTTCTCGAACAGGTCGTTCATCGGGAACAGCAGCGTCAGGCCCTCGGGGGCCTTTGCCTCATGGTGGGTCGCTTGCCAATCGCGCTGGAGCAGCAGCCGGGCGAGCCGGAACAGCGCCTCCCAGCGCCGGTTGGTGCGATCGATTCGCACTGCCTGCCATGGCAGCCGCGTGATCGGCATCAGCGGGATGTCAGCCAGGGCGTGTCGCAGCTCGTCAAGCTTGCGCCGGGTGCCGAGGGAGCGGGTATGGCGGGCGAGGAACACGGTGGCCGCCGCCATGATCCGCATCAATGGCGTATCAGCCTCAAGCTGATCGAAGCGGCAGGCAAGCCGGTCGGGCCGCACTGCATTGCGGGTGAATTGGCGGGTCACATCAAGCCGGCCGCGCAAAGCCGGTAGATCTTCTTCGCACTGGATATAGGCGCGCGGCAGGCCGCGCCGCACCTCGGCAAGCAGGCGGGTGGCAAAGGCGTCGATCAGGATTTCCAGCAGAGTGCTCTTCTGCCGGGCAATTGCAGCCTCGGCCCCGCTATCGAGGTCGAGCCCGAGCGCCACATCCAGCATCCGCACGAGGCGGCTGCGCACGGTCTTGTCGCTCTCCTCTGCCCCGGCATCAGAATCGACCTTGGGCAAGATCTCCAGGCTGCATCCCTTGGCCGAAACCATCCCGACCATCTGGCGCGCGATGATCCGGTCGCGCCCGAGAACGAGGATATTGGTCGCATCATCATGCGCCAGCGGGTGCTCGCAGGCAGCCGCGTGAAGCGCGTGAGCGTGGGTTTGGGTCAGCCCATGATCGCCAAACCGGACATGGCCCCACTCGTGGATCGTCAGATGCGTCACGGGGCAAATGCCTCGCGCACCGCGCGGGCATGATCGGCTGCCTCACCGGTAAAGCAGGCCAACCATCCGCCCCACGAACACGTGGCAAAGCGCACTCGGTTGCCCGCGACGATGCCGTGAAAATCTTCGATCTCGCGGCGGTGGGCAAGGAAGGCCTCTAGCGAGTTGCGGCAGGCATCCTGCGGCTCGGCGTAGAGGTAAACCAGCGCGGGGGACAGGCCTGACCGGGTGCTTTCGGTCGCAAGGCCCAGCGCATGCTTTACCAGCTGCGCGGCATCGAGATGCTTGTAGCGCCGTGGTTCGGCCCGCAGCAGGTCCCGCATAGCGCACCAACCCTGCATGCCCTCACCCCAGACATCGCGGTCATAAGCGTCGGACAACTCTGCAACCTTGCTGTCGCGATAGGGCTCGTAGCGCTTGGATTCGACGCCGATGACTTGAGTGTCGGTCCACACCACCGCATCGAGCCACGGATGACGCCCGCCGCTCCACGGGAAGCGCAGCTCGCGTTCGATTGCGACCGCAGTCACCGGGCCACCAAGGTCGGCAACCGACGGAAACAGCGGGCAATCGGCGGGCCGGTCAAGGAACCACCCGAAGCCATTTGCCGCCAGTGCCGCGCTGCTCTGCGGACTGGCAAACTTACCGCTGGCAATCTCATTGCCCGCCGCCCGCCCAAAGATCTCGCGCACCTTGTCCTCGGGCACGCCCGGAAGGAAGACCGGCTGCGCCCCGCTCAAGCTTCATCCTCCAAATCGGAGGGCGTTGCAGCGCGCGCGGACACGAGCCGGGTATAGGCCCCCTCATCGAAATGCGACCGAACCCGCCAGCTTTTCAGCGGCTCCCCGCCCTCGCCCATCGGATCCTCGATGATCTCGCAGGTCAGGAAATTGCCGCCCTTGTCCTTCTCGCCCAACACAGCTGCGAGCCGGTTCCAGTCGTCGAAGAAGTATTCCTGGAGCAGCGGGATGACCTTGTCGCGCATCACCGCATCGACGTCAGCCTTGGTGTCGCAGCCGATGAAGAACGCATGGCCGATACGGTGATCCCGGTCGACGAGGTATTCTATCCGGCGATTCATGGTGTTGAGGACGGCACCCAGCGGCAAGCCGGTCGAGTTCTCCGCAGCGATGAAGGCAGGGATCGAAGTGTCAGGCGCCATCTCCTCGAAACGGAACCGCCGGCGCAGCGCGGTGTCGAGCAGCGCAATCGACCGATCAGCGGTGTTCATGGTGCCGATCATGTGGAGGTTGGCCGGCACCCCGAACTCGCGCTTGGAATAGGGCAACCGCACCTTGAGGGGATTGCGCATGCCGAGCCTTTTGTCGGGTTCGATCAGCGTGATCAGCTCACCGAACACCTTGGAGACATTGGCACGGTTGATTTCATCGATAATCAGGACGAATTGCTGTGTTTCTCCACTGTCAGCAAATCCATTATCCGATGCTGCAACGGGCTGGATCAGACGGGCCAATGCATCGTGGTTCACCCTTCTAGCAGGGATCGAATAGAAGGATCGCATCATGAAATCCCCCTCGATGATCGTATCGAGCGGAAGAGGTTCATCCAGGACAACCAACCACCGGACGCGGCGCCTGTGGTAATAGGTCGGCTCCCCTTCCGGCTCATAGTAATAGTCGCCGACCACCTCACCGACAGCGCGGAATGTCCGGTTGCTGGCAGGAACGATCACAATATCGCCGATCTTCAGCTCGTTGCGGAAAGGGTGAAGCTGACGGTAATTGCTGGGACGGTCATCCTCGCGCGGAGCACTCTCCCACTCATTGCGGATCGCATCGAGTGTCGCAAAACGCTCATCCGACCAGTCAATGTCCCTGCCATAGCCAAGGGAAATGTGCCCGTCTTCGATGGCCCGATCATAGACGCTATCCTGCTGGCCCACCCTGCCAAGGCTCATCTTCCAGAATTTGCGTCCAGTGAAATCGAAACCGGGTTGATGGGCTTTAGGGCGCTTGCGAGCCTCCTCCGCGACTGCACACAGTTCACGAAAGATTCCGGGAACCGGTTCGAGACGAAACCCGCCCACAGACCCTTCTTGCTCATCATTAAGGGCGGTCTCTGGCCGCAGCCCTTCAACGAATTCCTCGTAGGAAAAGCTCTGGTGGAACGTCACGAAGCGAATGCGACCTGCCTTGGATAGCTCCTCATAACGCCGCATGAGCTCGTCGCGATCGTCAGGCGCTGTTTCGCCGCACAGCCGCACAGCCTCCTGCGCTGTGCGATAGGTCTTGCCCGTTCCCGGAGGGCCATAAAGGATGAGGTTCGTGGGTTGCATGGTCGGCATCTCGTCGCTTGCTCCGGCACCGAACAGCCGGTCGCGCCAGAAGGGATCATTCAGAAACATGGCGTGGTCTTGCGGCTCGCCGTCGAGCAGGAAGCGCCGCAGTTGATCGGCATAAACGCTGTCGCCGGGCTCGCGCAGCCGCCAGACCGCGTCGTTGTTGGTGTAGAAGAACCAGGTGCGCGGCTCCGGCCACGTCTGCCAGTCGACACCGACCCGGAGGCCATCCTCACTCACCTCAGTGATAGTGCCCTCGGCGCGGAAACGCAGCGCGGTGACGATCCCCGTCCCGACATCGAAGGGCAGATCGCGGGCGCGCGGCACGAAGTCCTTCAAGAAGATGCGATCGCCAGCATGCATTTCGCGAACGCGGCGGTTGTTGGCGCTTCCGGTGTCGGTAAGCAGGCTCCACTCTCCGCGCTCGACAAAGCGCGGCAAGCCGTCTTCTTGTCCCCAAAGCGAAGTGACCATCCATATTGGCACCGGATCAAGTTCGCGGGGCGCTTCCAGCTTGTCCTTACAGGTTACCCAAAGAAAGCCTTGGACGTCCCACATGTCACGCGGGTTCCAGTTCCAATCTTCATCCATGATCCGCAAAATTTCGCGGGCCATGGCATTCACCCGTTCGAGTTCACCGCGCGCAAGGGGCGCATTTGCGAAAGCAGGACTGCCAAGCAGCAAGCGCGCGGCATAGTCGGTTGGTGTTGATCGGATCGGCAATACCCCATTCGGCTCAACAAGGGCCCGAAGCATTGTGGGGAACATCCTGCTTTCGGCGTAAGGATTGCTCGGCAAATCCCCGCGCATGACCGGCCAGACGGTCGCCAGATAGGCGACGACGCCTTCAACAGAATCTTCAGCGCGCGCCAGTCGTCCGGTAGCCGCTTCAACTAAGCCTGGATGCGACGTGCGCGCATTATCGATGACCTTTTGCGCCCGCCAATCGATGAGATTGCATTCTACCCCTGCTCGCCCAGCCAAGAGGTCGATGAGTGCAGCGCCAAGAGCTTCGTCGCTTTGACCTTCCACAGCGAGGGTCAAGGCAGCCTTCAGCACAACTACATGCTTATAGTCCCGCTCCAACGACGCGAAGCTTGGACTTTCATCGAAAGTCTTGAAATCATGATGAATTGAAAGGAATTTATCCCTCAGGCGCTCCAAAGCGGCGCGGTCGATCTGGATATCGTTCCCGCCCTGCAGCCCGAAACGATAGCGAATAGTCGAGCTGGGCTGATCGCTGCCAATCGGGCTGCGTCGATCAATCAGGGTAACCTTAGCTCTTTCCGCAAACATCCGCCCTTCCAGCGCTCCGCAGACCGCAGGCATAGCGTTCTCAAGGCCCATACGGGTGTGAACATCACCAGACACGACTTCGACCACACGCTCGCGGCTCTGCCGAGCTGGTTCTATGAAGTTGGTGATTACAAAATCACGAATTCGGTCAGCTTGGGTTTGAGACACATCACCGCGCCGATCCACGATGCGAAGGCCAAGCCGCGCTAGATGCTCCCGAGCTTCGGTGCCGTTGCATGTTTCGCTGTCACGAGCTTCCCCGTCGGGCATGTAGGCAAATGCTGCGCCGAAGATTGCTTTCGATGGATACTTTTTGCCATCAATTTCAACTTCATAAGTGATGTTTCGGTCAGCAAATTGGTATTTCTTCATGAATGCGCCGCGCCCGAGCCGATCGAACTCAGCTGCAGCTCGTTCTACGGCCTGAATATCAGGTCTTCTCACTTGCACCCCTCCTCGGCTACCCAGGCCAGCGTATTCACAAGTCTCAGATGTTCAATGCTTTTTGCATCGAGCTCCAGCAGTTTCGGATTGGCCAGCACGAGCGCAAGCGTGCGCGCGCGGCTGATGGCGACGTTGATGCGGTTCTTGGAGTAGAAGAACTCAACGTTGCGCGGCAGGTCATCGGGGCTGGAAGTCGCAAGCGAGACGATCACCACCTCGGCTTCCTGACCCTGGAACTTGTCGACCGTGCCCACCCTCGCGGCTTGCGGCAGCGCAGCCCTAAGCGCGTTGACCTGCACGTTATAGGGCGCGACGATCAGAATGTTGTTCCAGCCGATGGTCCCTTGAGAACCGTCGCGCGCGGTAAACGGCGTGCCGATCAGTGCTTCGGCCAGCTGCTTGACCCGCGCCACCTCGGCATCGCTGCGCTGGCCGCATCCCGTATGATCCATGGCTACGAAGCTGATGCCGCTCTCCGCCAGCGCCGGATCATGACCACGCGAAAGGTGCAACCGTTGGCGTGCGCAGTCGGGATGCGCCTTGAGCCGCCCATCGTAGACTGCCTCGGAAATAAACCCGCAAATCGAAGGATGCATTCGCCAGCTGGTGTCGAGCAGGATTCCCCGATCGGGCGCCACAGTTGCTTCGCCCTGCAACAAGTAATCGAGCGCTGATAAGCCGCTCTCGCCCGGATGCGCGCCTTGGATCGGCTGGGATAGCTGCATCTGGTCGCCAACGAGCACGACATTCTTGGCCGCCGAACCCATCGCCAGCAGATGGCCAAGAGACACTTGCCCCGCTTCGTCGATAAACAGGTAATCGAAATGCTGATCGAAATCGCTGTCCGCAAACAGCCACGCCGTGCCCCCAACCAGATCCGGAAGATAATCGTGGACGTCCTGCACGGCTTCAACGTCGGTGATGATGCGCCCGTTAAGCCGCTGATCCTCCTTGCCTCGCGTGGACTTTTTGACACCGCAGAAGTCGAGCCCAGTTTCCTCGGCAACGTCCTCAATCTTGGCTAGCAGGTTGTTGATCGCCTTATGGCTGTTGCTCGACACACCAACGCGCTTGCCTGCCGCCAGTAGCGCGCAGATCACGTGGGCCGAAGTGTAGGTCTTGCCGGTGCCGGGCGGTCCCTGAATAAACAAGGCTGTCTCGTCCATAGCAAGGCAGCGCAAGGTTGCGGCCTCGACAAGGCTTTCGCCTTCACGAACCAGCGGTCCGCCCTCCCATCCGACAAGGCGCGGCGGTTCGCGTTCAATCAGATCGAGGAGCGCGCGGTAGGGCGGGCCGTCTGATAGACCGCAGGACCATGTTTCCAGACCGTCGGGATCGGTATCGCCGTGCAGCCACTGCGCCTCGTTCATCCCCGCCCAAGCCATTGCCACGCGGCGGACTGCAGAGACGAGGATCTCGCTGGGGACGGTCGGCTCGGGAATAAGGGATCCGTCCTCGGGCCAAATACCCTTCGCACCATTGCCCCGCTTGACCTCGACCTGCCCGGCTTCCCCATCGAGCGCGACGATCGTTCCAACTTTCGACAGCGTCGGCGCATGCAATACGACATCGCCTTCGCGCAGCTTCGTCTCTTGGGGCGGAAAGCGATAGCGGGCGATGGTGCTACGTTTCTCCGGGCGCCGCCATACCCCGTCGCCGTCGGGGTCAGGCTCAATCGCACCGATGCATTCGGTGTCCTCAACCAGCTCGTCAACCTCGCGCTCGCAACGATCGAACATTTCCCAGAGGGCAGGCTTGTCCGCCCTGCGGTGAAATTCAGTCAGGTGTCCGACCAGAGCACGGCCCGCGGGTGTTGTTGGCAAAGTGCCTGCATCAATTGCTTCGATCAGCCGCCTTGAGCGTTGCTCGGCCTGCTCGCGCTGTTCAGACTTCTCCTCGCTCACGGCAACCGGCGGACCGATGTCTCGCCAGGGTAGGTGATCCATGCGGAGCGACACCAGCCAGTCGCGCAGGCCTTCGGTGTTCTCGCAATCGACCTTGTTGTATTCGAGGATGTCATCAAGGATCCGTTGTTCGCCGGTCTGCTGCCAGCTCTTGTATTCGACCACCGACTGGTCAGCCTTGGTCACAGCCCCGTCGCGCTTTTCGGCAAAGAAAACTTCCATCGTCTTGAGCGAGAGGTTGGGTTCCGAGGTGCGCACGGCCTGACGCAAAACGGCGTAGAGATCGACAAAGCGGCGCTCGCGCAGCAGGCGATCAAGCACAGCCTCGCGGCTGGCATGCAGCGTAGAAAGACGGCGCAGCGCGGTAATCTCATAAGGCGCGTAGTGATAAATGTGGGCGCCCGGATTACGGACGAGATGATCAGCCATCCAGTCAAGCGTGTCTTCGAAGGCGCGACGCTCCTCGGCCGCATCGTGACCCCAGCGGAAGCGAAACTCGGATCGTCCGCCATCGCGGTAATGCACGCCCCAAAGATAATCACGACCGCCGTCCTCCAACGGATCACCCTCGAGATCGAAGAACAGATCCGCCGGATCCGGCGGTGGCAGCAGGGCGAGGCCTCGCCCTGTTTCCACCGGCAGCGCCACGACCACAGGCTCGCCGCCGGCCCGCCGCGCCAGTTGCAGCTGGGCCTGGGCGCGCAGCTTGTCCAGCGTCGCGGGCGCCATCCGCGGCACTTTGATACGATCGGGCAATTGTGCAAGCGCCGCCAACGTCTCGATCCCGGCGTCCTTGAGCTTCTGAGCCTGCGGCCTCCCGAGCCCGGCGACGAGCGAAAGATGCTCCTCGGTTTCCCACACCGCGCCGCAATGCTCGCGCCACGGGCACAACGGACAAGCGGCGCATGGCTCGGGGCTCGTGGCGCCGGGATCGCCTGACACGAAGTCCGTGAACCGTTCAATTGCGGCCGAAAGCACCTTGGCGAAATCGACGAACCGGTAACTTTCGCGCCGTCCGTCACCGAGTTCGACGTGAACCCGCCGCGGGCTGCGACCCTGAATGGTCGCGATCATTCGCGCATAAAGCCCGAGCTGGACGAGATGTGAAGCCTTGGCCGAGCGGGCGAGCTTGGTGTCGACCGGTTCATAGGACCATGCACCCATTGCAGAGGGCTCCTCCACCCGCACCAGAAAATCAGCAAAGCCGCTCCACGGGGACTGCAGGAACGCCGCCTGAAAAATTGCGGGCACGCCCCTCTGGATGGCTTCGGTCGTTAGCCGGGCACGTTCATCTAAAGACCGATTAGTGGGAATTTCGACGAGCTCGCCCTCGCCCGCAAGCTGCTTGCGGAACCGTTCCTCGTGCTCGAGTCCGGCTTGCTGAACCAGCTTTGCCATCGCATCGTCTTGGGCCAGTGCGGGCGCACCGTCCGGATCGGCCAGACGCACCAGATCGAGCGCGGTGGCATGGTTGCAACCGAGAAACCGCACAAGGTCGGTGGGCGAAAAAAGTGTTTGTCCTTCGTGGAGGCGCATGGATCATCCCTTCGATCGCAGGCTTAGGGCAGCGATACGACAGAATTGGTCATCGAAATGATAATGAACGAGAATTGCAAGGATCTACCGACTGGCGCTACCCTTAAGGCGGCCCGCTGACGCTGCAAGCCGGGGGTCAGGCCTCAGCGCCTGCTTCGGCAAGCCACGCTTCATGGTCGCCGATGTGCGAGCTATTGTAATTGCCCATTCCCGGCTTGGTCAGCCACCCCTTCGGAGCCGCATAGCTGTAGATGCTGCGCTCTGCCTTTTCGTGCCAAGAGATGTTGAAGGCCGCGAGCTTGGGGAAGAACGTCAGCCCGGCATTCCACGGCACATGATCGTGCACCCACCACGCCAGCGCCTGCCAGTTTCCGGTGCGCTCATAGTAAGGGAGGAAGCTGTGCACCACGATGCACGCAGTCGCGCCCATGTGGCCATCGGCGTCACGCCGGTCCCAGATATGGGCGGCGTAGTTCGCCTCGTTGCGCGCGCAATTGTGCTTACCTACCCCCGCTTCGTTGACCGCGCAGGAGCGGAACGCCGAGCGGATCGAGATGCGTCCCAGCTTTTCCCACATCGGCTCAAGCAGGTCCTCACACAGCCGGGTCCCGGCCGCGATCGCCAGGTCAGGATCATCGGGGATGTTGGGGATGCCATAGAGATTGGCGATCTCGGAATAGAGCATGTCGCGCATGAAGAAGTTTTCGGACAGGCGCACTCGGCCAATATCTTCGAGCGCGGAAACTGATTTCGGTCGTCGCATAACTATCAGCCCCATCAGCTGCCAGCCAAGGATCGGGCCACCGCGACCATGGCCCACGTGTCCCTCGCGCAATAGGTCTTGAGCGCCTCTTCCAGCGCCTCGCGCCGCAGCGGATCGCAAACCGGATCGGCAGCTTCGAACCATGCCGCCTGCGCATCGCCGCCATCCTTCACTTCAAGCGCGCCATAATCTAGCTCGGGGGCGATGGTCGGGAGCACCGCCTTGATCGACCAGCTGCCGCGCTGATCGCGGTGATACCAGTGATTGCGGGCGACGGGCAGGAGATCGACAGTCGCCTCCGCCATCGTTTCGAGGCGCGGCGCAAGATCGGGGAAGGACGTCGCCAACGCTCGCAGAACGCTGCGCTCGAACGCGGCATTGTAGGCGATAATCGTGGCGCCTGTGGGGATGTTCGCCACCAGCGCCTCGGCGCAGGCCCGGCGCGGGTCGCTACCGTCGCAACTCAGGAACTCGTGATGGGTCATGCGCCCGCCGCGCCGTTCGAGGTGAAGCGAGAACTGGAACGGAACCTGCTGAAAGGGGCGCGTGCCTAACCACCGAGGAATTGCAGGGGCGACGGTCTCGAAGTCAAGCCAGGCACGAGGCCAGCCCCACCCGGACATCGCTTTGCGTGCGCCTTCGGCATCGTGGAACGGGATGCCGTCGCGGGTGGCGGCAAGGATGCGGGCGTGGCGGTCGTTCAGATCGGCTTCGGCAAGGTCGAGCAAATCATCGACCCCGCGCTCCAGCCAGCGCTTGCCCCCGCCATAGGGGAGCAGGGTCACAGGCCATTCCGGTCCTTGCGGTAGGTCGCGGCTGCAATAGGCAGCAAATTCGCAGATAAAGGGTGCATTGCAATGATCACCCATCTCCTTCCGAGGTTCATCGCCAGACAAAACCGAGCGTGCCTCCGCCACCACTTCAGGGCGTGCGGAGATGGTGTCATACAGCTCGCCGAGCAAATCGGCGTCGGTAAACAGCCCAGCGTAATCACCCTCCCGCGACAACACGAAGCTGGTGTCGATATGGCGGATGGCGGCGCGTTTCAGCTCAACCCCCGCCTCGCGCATGACCCAGATCTGTGTGGCAAGATCGCCGCGGTGGTAATCCTTGACCTTGCCCGAACTCTTGACCTCGGCTGCGGTCCAGCCCCCGCTTTCCAGCCGTTCGAGCACGTCGACCCGCACCAGCACGCCATCATGCTCGAAGGTTGCCTCGAAAATCGGGCCGGGATGGCCACCCATGATCAGCGAAGACGTCTTGGCCAGCGCTTCGGACAGTGACGGGGGGTCGACCATCACACCCCCTGGATGCAGGGCGCAAGCAATCTCGCCCACGGTGTTTCCAGTGGCAAACCGCGCTTCGGCACCGTCATCCTGTTCGGCTACTTCAGGCCGATGGACCGAAAGCCATAGTTTCTTCGGACATTGTTCGAAGGCAGTTATCTTCGATTTGGATAGGCCGAAGCGGCGATTGGAACTGTGAGTTTGTATCATGCTGGGTTTCCTACAGCCATGATACGACAATAACGGTCACTCATTCTTCAATCACCGGATACATCGGCATCGCCCAGTGCTCGTCCGGGTTGTCCATCATCAAATCAACAAAGAGCGGCAGCAGATGGTCAAGGATCGCAGCCCCGTCACGAACTTGCGCCCGGTTTGCAGCGCTGTTCCAAGTCGCACCGCCGTGGAGCAACTGGTTGCGCAGGACATAGAGCCGATCGAACAGAATTGAGAGAACCACCGGGGTATTGCCCGCCGCCAGTGCGGAATTCGCCGCACGCTTAGCTGCCTCGAAGGTGATCTCCCACCCTGCACCGCCGGGCGAACGCGCGTGGTGCTTCCAGAACGGCGCGAAGACGAAACGGTTGTCGAGGAGAATGCGAATTTCCTGCGGAAAGCGCGTCCACAACGCCTTGTAGATCCGCCCGTCCGTATCGAGCCTCACGAGATCGCGGAAGAAACCGTCGAAGCGCTCCCGCTCGTTGGCAGCCTCTGGGCGTCGCCCTCCCCCCTGGTCGTCCAAGGCGCGCTCAAGATTGCCAGCATATGCCGCGTTGAAGCCGATCCACAGCATGATGAAGCGCGTGTCGAAATCTTCTTCCTCGCGATGTGCCCGAAGCAGCCAACTCAGCGCGCGGTGCACGCGCAATGTGAGTGGCAAGGCGAAGCCGTCACGCAAGGCGCGCTGCTTGTGCTTCAAGATGAGGGGGTGAAGCGGATCATCTGCAGTCATGTTGGTCCCGGCCCTGAGTTATACGGCAATGCCGAACATCATGGCAGGCACAAAAAGAAAATCGACTTAATTTTTCACTTCGATACAATTAGATGAGCACGAAGGCATCGTATCAGAAGGACAGCTAAATCGGTCCGTGAAGCGGAAAAGCCGGTGCCTGAGCAGCGTAAGCCGCCACAAACCAATTGGACGCAATTGGACGCAATCGCTCTCCATACCAACCCAACCGATGCGTAAGACATGACCAGATTTGTCGCAGCTAACTACTAGAGGCCATTTGCCCTGACGCACAAAGGAGCACTGCCATTGACGCCAATGAACCAAATCAATCCTGACCTTTTGAGCGCCATCCTTGCCGATGCAGCCATTGATCATGAGGTCCGCGGTGACAACGATATCTATGTCACCGCCCTTGCGTTCAACTTTTGGATTCGGCTCGACGTCGAACGTCCGATCCTGATCTTTTCCACCTACTGGGATTTCACGGACGAGCCGAGCGAGCTTGAACAGCTGCTCTGCATCAACACGTTGAACTCTGACTTGCTTATGCTCCAATTCTTCGTCGGCGACCAGAGCAACCGGCTTTATGGGCACTATGCCCTGCCTATCCATGATGGGCTGGACCAAAGGCAATTTCTTCGCATAGCCCGCATGTTCGCAGAGATTTTCCGCTCTTCCATCAGTTCAGACGAACACGGCCACCTGTTTGAACCCTGGCCTGATGAGCCGGAAATTGCCGCGCTAGCCCCGCCAGCACCGAAAATGCTCAATTAGGTCTCGTAGGGACGAACAGCGTTCGCTGAGCGCCGCAGCCTATGTGTTCGCAGCATTTGCTAACCTAAACCCATCCAACACCCCATGCTTCAGAAGGGCGATTGATCAGCCTTGCGTCGATCGCAGTCCAAAAAGACATTACATTGGGAGACCAAAATGACCACAAACAAGACCAATTTTATTTTGAAAAGCTTGAGGAAAATCTCGCATAAAGGCTGGGAGCTCTTTGTCATATCGAGAATAATTCACAAACTGGACGATCCCGAAATTGAAATTGTTACTCAGCAGCTGGTAAGATTGCCGAATGGCAAGAGAGCGTTGACTGATTTGTATTTCCCTCAGTTCGGCATTCATATCGAGGTTGATGAGGGGCACCACTTTCAAAAAAATGCGGAAGGTGAACTTGGGCTTGCCTATGTGCCAGATGACGAGATGAGGGAGCAGGACATCGTCCAGATCACTGGGCACGAGGTCCGGCGCATCCCAGTTGTTGACGGCAAAGGCGCTCACATGGATTATTCCGATGTCGCGGCTTTAGTAGACGTGGAAATCGACTTTATCAGGTCAGAGAAGCAGGTGCAGCTTGCACGAGGCCTCTTTGAACCTTGGGATTTCGAGTCGCGCTATGATCCACAGCGGATCATTGAAAAAGGCAGCATTTGCGTCGCCGACAACGTGCTTTTTCGCCGCCAAGTCGATGCATTGCGATGCTTCGGCTTCACGGGGGTCAATTTGCAAAGAGGGGTTTGGACAATCCCAGATGGTAGCGGCGATACAGTTTGGTTTCCGCGCCTTTACCGCCACGATTGCTGGCTGAACGAACTGACTGATGGCGGGAAAGTCATTTACGAACGGGCCATGGATGATCGGGGCCGGTCATCGATTCAGGATCAACGGCGCGACTACGAAAAGAACCCAGATCGCAGGTTCATAGTTTTCGCTAAGGGTAAGGATGCGCTCGGCGCCAACCTGCTGCGCTACGTTGGCGTGTTCAAGCCCGATCTACAAAACTCGACCGACGAAGTGCTTCAATTCAACCTTGTCCAGGACGAGATCAAAGTTCGTCAGCCTCAACGGCGAACATGATTCCGTGTGAAGCCGGCCGCGGTTCATCTTTGAAGCGGCCAGTGAGATGGGCCTAACTCCGACGAACCATCCCGCTTTGAAGGTTGAAGGGGGAGGAGGACAGATGATCAATGATAAAGCCCCTCCATCAGGGTGGGCAGACGTTCGCTGCCGAGCGCGGGGTGCCTTGCTCGGGCTTGCAATCGGCGACGCAGTTGGCACCACTCTTGAGTTTAGCATGCGAGACAGCACAGCATTGCTAACTGACATGATCGGAGGCGGCCCGTTCAATCTTCCCGTCGGCTATTGGACAGATGACACGTCAATGGCGCTAGCTTTGGCTGATAGCCTCATCGCGCATGATGGTTTGAACCCGAATGATCTCATGCAGCGGTTCTGCCTATGGTGGCGTGACGGCGAATACAGTCCGACCGGCGATTGTTTCGATATTGGACATGCGACAAGCTCGGCATTGGCGCAGTTTGAACTAACCGGTGACCCGATTGCTGGATCAAGGCATCCTCAATCAGCGGGTAATGGTTCTTTGATGCGGCTTGCGCCAATTGCGATCCGCGGCGCCTGGCGTGATCCGCAGGCTATGCGCGATGAAGCGCGTTTGCAGAGTTCCACGACGCACGCGGCCTCCGCCTGCCTTGATTCTTGCGAAGCATGGGCGGTCATTTTGCGTGCGGTGATCTTGGGCGCAGATATCGGAGACGCAATCGAACAAGCAAAGTCGCTCGATCATCCTGACCCGATTGGCCCGATCATTGCCGGCAGCTGGCAAGAAAAGTCGCGCTCGGAAATTTCCAGCAGCGGCTATGTTGCTCATTCGCTTGAGGCTGCCTTGTGGTGCAATGCACGCGCGACGAACTTTCGAGAGATCATCCTACTCGCCGCCAATCTTGGCGATGACGCCGACACGGTGGCGGCAATTGCAGGACAGCTCGCTGGCGGGCGTTTCGGCATCGATGGGATCCCTTACGAATGGCTTAAGAGGATCGCTTGGAGCGATCGGCTAATCGACACGGCCGACCGGCTGCTGGAGATTTCGTGACCCACGTAAGTCCTGCAAATTTGGCGTCGGGCTTGTTTCGCAGTTCGCCGGGCCAGCCAGAGTATAGGGAAAAGCCGATTTCTCTATCGCGATCACCCAAGCAGCTCAGAAGCGTTTTTCACAAACGTCGGCTGGCTTCCAATGGTGACGCCTTCATCGACGGAACCCCACCGGCATTGAAGGAAGGTTGCGAATGAAGACTAGCATCACTCACCCACTACTAATCGCGGAAATCGTGCCCTTCTCCGGCTCGGGCCGAATCGGCATCACATTCTGCCCGGGAAAGCACCAGTCTGACGCACTCTCTGGATCATGGACGCGCGATCTCGAGTTGGATTGCGATGCAATTACATTTTGGGGTGCTGCTGCCGTTGTCACCTTGGTAACGCAGCAGGAGCTCATAGATCTGCGTGTCGCAGGCCTTGGTGAAGCGTTTGGCGCGCGCGACCTCATTTGGGCGCATCTGCCGATTGCCGACGTGTCCGTCCCCTGCGATCACTTTGAACGGGAATGGACCGATGCCAGTCCATCGCTTCGCGCGTTGCTCCGCGAAGGGGCAAACATTCTGATTCACTGCAAAGGCGGTTTAGGCCGTGCCGGAATGATCGCAGCCCGCCTCTTGGTCGAACTAGGCTGGGAGGCCGAAGCAGCGATTGCCTCGCTGAGAGAGGTGCGTCCTGGAGCAATCGAGACCCTCGAGCAGGAAGCTCACGTCCGGGCAGTGCGACACGACGACATAGTTCGGGGTGTGCATAAGGGGTGACAAGCGTAGCAGAGCCGTAACGCCGCTCGCGCTGTTCGTGGCTGACAGCGACGAACGAGCTTTACAAATCTGCTAGACAATCTGCGACCATGACCATGTTTTTCGTTATTGGCTGTCACACACCGAAATCAAATAATCGTGGGAAGAGTTTCCGCTGCCATGCAAGATAATAAAGCTTCGAATAGCCGCCCTTCCGGCTATTCGATCGATCCAACCGCCTCGCGCGTCCTTGCCGAAGCATTGGTGAAACACTTTGCGACAACGAGCTTCACCTACAAACCGAAGCGGGGCGCGGCTGGCCCTGAAGCGTCGAGTTGGGCTGACCGGTTCCTTGCCTACCAATGGCGTAAGGCTGGTCCGTTCAGCACCCTCAAAGCGCTGCTGCCGATTGAAGATATTCTTTGCGCTGCGGTCGATGTTCTTGAGAATGGAACGTCTTGGGCGCCCAATGAATCCGTTCAAATTGCCGGTGCGGTCGAAAAGCTTTTTGAATGGGGCGGCGTCTCCAGAGGGAAAGGACATCGAAACCCCGATATCGACGTCATCCGAGCCGTCATGTTGACCGCTATGACTGGCGAGAACAAATTTGGAGCTCCTCTGGACTCAGCGTGGACCAAGCTAGCAGCGGTTTGCTCCTCACGACTGGCCAACCCGCACGTTATCTTTGACAGTCGCGTATCCATTTCCCTGCTACGGGCAATCGAGCGAGCGACACTCGATCACGGGCACGTCCAACAGCTAGCGCCAGGCTTGAAGTCGGCTCTCGGGCTCGTTCCTGGCCGGGGTGGAAGCCGCCCACAGCACATCTCGGATCTCCGATCGAGAGGCTGGAAGTGGGGTTATGGGAAATGGAGCTGCCAATTTGCCGCATCACAAATTGTTCGTGAGATGGCTGCGGTTCTTAACTACAAGCGGGAATTTGGCCCCATGCCCGTCCGAGACGGGGGAAGCTCCTCTTGGACGGTGCGAGGCGTTGAAATGGTTCTTTTCATGGATGGATACTGACGGGAGGCTCCGCTTCACTTATCCATGAGGTCCACGCCACATCAGCGAAGTCATGTAACGGGCGCCCCATGGCCTCGAAAATCGCCGTGATCGACGAGTTCTACACCACGATCAGGACCCATCAGTTTCGCATAAGCGTCTGAGCCACCGGACAACAGATGTCCTACGTTCTGGAAGCATGGTGACGCAGTTGAATGAATGGCTAAGTGAACGGACGAAGTCCGTCCTTCGTAAGGGTAAGATTCAGGAATTCTGCCTGCCTGACGCGAGGCAAGCATCAACCATTAGCGGGTCATAATGGAACGAGGGTGCCGCGAATTGCTCGACGGCCGAAGCTAGCAGCAGGGATAGTGATGAAAGAGACAGGCTCCGACGGCCTCGGCGACTGCGAAGAAATTTCGGGCGAAGCTGTTGCTTCATGGCTTTCAGAAGAGATCGGCGCTGAACTCGCCGATGCACTTGTAGGCTGCAGGTTCTACCGACAGGATCCCGAAGATCCGGTGACGATCCTACACTGTGATCGCGATTCTCACTTGTTGACGGTTCGTGATACGAGCGGTCGTCGGCGAAACTTCGCCCTCAATGGCGGTTTTGTATATTTCGATCCTCGCCTTGCGCCCGTATTCCAGAAAAAGCAGAATCTTCGTGCCGAAAGTGAGCGGCAGCGTAGGGAAATCATCGCCGCCTTTGGCTTCGCGGGTGAGATCAACTCGTGGGATTTAGATACGCTAATTGACGCCATCGCATCAACCAAGGACGAAGATCCCCCTCACCTTGAGCGAAGACGAAATCTCGTTTCGGTCATATCAAGATATGACCGAGCGGAGGCCCTCGCAAAGATTATGGGCAACTGGGCCGACGCTGCTTATCCCAAGATCCTTGTGGATGTCCTGATCAATTTGGTCCCAGCTCTCAGGAAAGCTGGCCTTCACAAAGAAGCAATATTCCGCACTGACTTTCTACACGACCGATCATACGACCTGAGCGTGGAAGAACGAAAAATATTGCTCACTACTCGCGCAGCGGCCTGCCTTGATCAGTTTGAGGAGAACCACGATCAGACTGCACTGGATAAGGCTGCATGGTGCATCAATGAATGTGAAGGGATGACCCCGTCGGAGCATTTGAGCAATGTTCAAAGGCGCCTTAATCGGCTTCGTTGAAGATCAGCAGGAACCCTGCAGAGGGAATTTTCATGAGATTCGGCAGAGCGAATTGCCGCTTTCCTCATGACCAAGATAGCGAGCGATTAAGCGCGAGATAAAAGGTCCTGGCTATCTTCTTTTGAGTCGAAAAGCGCTAGCCATCGAAATCCGAGTAGATGTTCCTGCGATACAAGACTTGGAAGTTATAGCTGGTTGGGACGCCGAACAGAAAATGCCTTCCCGATTAACAGCCGACTTTGGGTAAGAGACTGGGCATGTCGCGTAAGGCGGGCCCGTCTGGAGAGAGCGAAAGGTGAAAGAGGAGCCGGCTAGCTCGCATCCGGAAGCGCCTTGGCATCAGCTACCAACGGATCCGGTGCCGACTGTCACCCACTAAGAGTTCGTAATATGTCTATTTCGGGGTCGGTTGCTGAAGGGTAGTAATTTTTCATGGCCGGGGCAAAGTCCTATGTCACCTGGTCTGAGTCCGACCCAAAGGGCATGTTCCAATCCGCGGTTTTCTAGGCTTTGGAGGTGGTCGGAAAAGTGGACCCGCATCCTGTCTTACAAACCAAAATAAAGAACGACGCCAGCGTTCGCCCCACACATTCCTTCACCCTTAGCGGGCACCAGATCATATAGCCAAGCGTGGCAAGATCACGCGGCGTTAGTGCTCCGGATAAATACCTTCAGGTTCTCCCGCCTGACATCGAAAGCGCCCGACTTCTCAATCAGCGTCAGCAGCTTCGGACACCCGTAGGTGCGAGGGTCAAAATCGGGCATCAGGGCTGCAAGTCGTTGACCGACAGCGCCAAGGAAGTGCCAGCCATCCACGTCGTCCATCTGGCTCAGCGCGGTTTGGATCAGTGGTATAGCGGCAACGGGCGGCTGCTTGGGTGACGCCCCAGTCGATACAGTTTCATCCGCTCCTGTTCCGGAAGGCGCCGCGTTATCGGCAGGGGAAAGCAGGTTCTCGGTGTAGATGAAGCGCTTGCATGCCCGTCGGAAGCTCTCGGGGGTTTTCTGCTCGCCGAAACCATAGACATCCAGACCCTGCTCCCGGATCCGGGCGGCAAGCCGGGTGAAGTCGCTGTCTGATGACACGAGGCAAAACCCGTCGAAGCGGCCACTGTGGAGCAGATCCATCGCGTCGATGACGAGCGCGATGTCCGAAGCGTTCTTGCCTACCGTATTGGCAAAATTCTGCTGCGGGATAATGGCAAAGGTGGCCAGCACTTCTGCCCAGCCCTTGAGGCGTGTGCCTGAAAAATCACCATAAATGCGCCGGGCACTCGCCTCCCCGATCGTCGCAATCTCCTCGAAGATCGCCGCCGCCGCTCGCGGCGACGCATTGTCCGCGTCGATAAGGATTGCGAGCCGCTGAGGACGATCAAGTTCTGTAGCCATGCCGCTTTATCACCCATTTGTCCTAACGTCTTGTTTCGACGAACAAGGCGGCAAATGGTCGCTCGCCATCGCAAATCACTGACGGGAGCGACCAGCCAGCTTCTCATTGCTCTTCTCGCTCAAATGAACTATTTAAATGCTCAAAGGAGCAATGATGGCCACCTCTGCCACCTACACCGACAAGCCCATGACCAGCCGCGGTAAGCCGAAGGCCACAACCGCAGGCAAATCTGTAACGGGCAAAGTAGGCAAAACTTATAGCGAAATCTTCGCCGCCTCCCCGCAAGCGCGCATTGCCATGATCCGCGATGGTGTGCCGGCGATCGAGGCCAAGCGGCTGGTTCAGGCGCTTGGGGTCGAGCAGAAGGTGCTCTATCAGGCGCTCGGCCTCAAGACCGCCACCGTGAACCGCAAGATCACGCAGAGCGAGCAGCTCGCCAGTGATGAAAGCGAACGTCTGCTCGGCGTGGCGCGTCTGATCGGGCAGGTCGAGGCGATCATTGCCGAGTCCGGCGAACCCGAGGATTTCGATGCCCCCGAATGGCTGTCGCGCTGGCTGCGCGAGCCGCTGCCTGCGCTCGGCGGCACGCTCCCGATGGCGCTGCTCGATACAATGGAGGGGCAATCGATGGTGTCCGAGGCCCTCGCCCGGATCCAGACCGGAGCCTATGCATGAGCATATCAGTCTGGCGGATTGCGTCGGACACCCGGGATTACGAGGCCGATGACCTCAGCGGCAAGGGGGCCGAGATCACCGGCGGGCGCTGGAACGACAAGGGCACGCCGGTGGTCTATACCTCGGCCAACCGCGCGCTGGCAGCGCTTGAGACGATCGTCCATCTCAACGCGGGCGGCCTGCCGCTCAATCGCTACCTTATCGAGATCACCATCCCCGGCGCGGTCTGGAATGCAGCCGAATTGATCGACTCGACCTCTGCCCCGGTTGGATGGGATGCCGAGCCAGCCAGCAAGACGTCATCGGACCTCGGCACGCGCTGGGCGCGGTCAAATGCCAGCCTGTTGCTGCGGGTGCCTTCTGTCATCGTGCCGGAGGAAAGCAACGTGCTCATCAATCCGCGACATCCTGACATCGTGAAGGTCACCGCGCGGAAAGTTCGCAAATGGCTCTACGACCCGCGCACCGTTCGGAGCTTGTAACGGCTGCACCACACTTTCCGAGCCAAAGCGAAGAGCGGTTCCCGCATTTGCGCCCGATCCAACCGCGCCAAGATGGCGGGCAAGGCGGCTATGCTGCCCAACGGTCTGGATCGGGCAGCGCGCCGATCATGGCAAGCCCGTGCGCAATCGATGTGAGTTCCCCGCCCGAGGCAATCCGGTCGGTCCCGAAGCGCCGATCGAACAGACGGCGCACAGCAGGAATCAGGGATGAGCCGCCGGTCAGAAACACGCGGTCAATCTGCTCCGCCGCGACACCGGCCCGAACAAGCGCATGATCGAGAGCTTGCTCGATGCGGGCAAGGTCAGGGGCAATCCAACCCTCAAAAGCAGCGCGCTCTACCTCAACAGCGATTTCGAGCCCTCCCCCGTCGAACCGGAATTGCGCGCTTTCCGCGTCCGACAGCGCCCGCTTCAATTGTCCGACCGCTGCATAGAGCGGATAGCCTTGCTCATGTTCGATCAGCGCGATCAGCCGCTCGATTGCCGCCGGATCCACGGCGTTACGCTGTAGGCGCCGCAGTTCCTCAAGCGTCCGGCGGTTGCGCATCAAAGCGAGCCGCGACCAGTCGGAGAAGTCCGCGAACCAGCCGTTCGGAATATCTAACAGTTTGTCGAACGACCGGTATTTGCCGCCCTTCCCCAGCATCGGCAGCACCAGCCGGTCGACAATCCGCTGGTCGAAGCGATCACCTGCAATCCCGATCCCGGACGAGGCCAGCGGGGTGCAGCGTTGCGCCGCGCCGGGTTCTGCAATCCGGACGATCGAGAAGTCTGTGGTCCCGCCACCGAAATCGGCAACCAGAACCGTGGCAGGCTCGGTCAGCCGAGTCGCATAGCTGAACGCAGCACCCAGAGGCTCGTAGACGTAGTGGACTTCAACGCCAAACTCGCTGAACATCGCCCGGTAACGCTCGCGCGCGAGATCGCTGTCAGGCTGGGCGCCAGCATATTCGACCGGGCGCCCCACGATCACGCGCCTTGGGCGATCATCCAGCTTCCCGCCCGCATGGGCCACCAGTTTGCGCAGAAACAGTTGGCCCATATCCTCGAACCGGTATGGACGGTTGAAGATGAGAGCGCGTTCAAAGGACGGGCTCGCCACCACAGACTTGAAGGACTGGACGAAGCGGCAGTCGGAGGGGCTCTCAAGGTATTCCTCGATGGCCCATGGGCCGGCCTCACTGGCAACCCCGCCATCCTCCCAGAAGCACAATGCGGAGCGGAATGTCGCCCCGCTCGATTGTGCACTCTGGAATTCGATCAGTTCGGACCCGCCCGCGCCGTCCACCAGTGCGGCGACGGTGTTGGTCGTGCCGAAATCCAGGCCGATAGCCTCGGTCATGTCGAACTCCGTTTGCAGGTTGGGCTCTCGGGGCTACCGGCCAATTGCGTTCGCGCGCCCTAAGGCCGCCCGCAAAAGTTGCAAGCAGCGCGTCACCGATAGAACCCGCATTCCAAAAGCATTTTGTCGCCTGCTGGGAGCAAACGGCGTTTGACTAGTCCGCAACCGCCTGCGACCCAATCGGCCATGACACATCTGCGCATCGCTCTCGAATGGTTCCTCAACCCCGATCACCTGCCCTTGCTGGCCGCAAGTGAACGGTTGCAGGCCGATGGCTGGAATATCGAGCTGGTGATCCCTGACGATCACTATGATGGGTTTGCAGCGCTGGCTGAGGGCGCCGTTGATCTGGTGGTCAATGAACCGCTTCACCTTGTGGAGCAGCGTGAGCTAGCGCTGACATCACATGGCTGTTTCTTTGCGACCGAGGGCGGCGTGCTGATGCATCGCGCCGCGCTGAAGCAGCTGATCAAGGGCGCTCCGGTGCGTATTGCATCGCCCGTTTCCAATCCGACAACCGACAGCCTGTGTGTCGACATCCTGCGCGGGTGGATGGCAGGGCGCGGCGCGGTGCTCGGCAGCGGCCAGGTCATAATCGAAGCCGCTGGCTTCAGCCATGTCGATAATCTTGCCGCTGGCTTTGACGGAGCGTGGCTGGCGTTTGCCAATGTCGAAGGCGTCTCGGCGCAGGTGCGCGGAATGAATACGCAGATGATCACTACCGCGGAGGCGGGTATTCCCAATTTCTCGGCGCTGGAACTGATCGGCGCGAGCGATGCGCCTCAGGATGTGCGGGCGTCTATCGCAGGCTTGGTGGCCACGCTGAATGCGGTGACGCCCGGTCTGTGCGCCGACCCGGCTGCCGCTCGCGCGCTCTGGTATCGCGCCAGCGGCACGGAGCCGGATGCAGAGGCCGATGCGATTGTAGAGGCCTCCCTGCCC
This sequence comes from Porphyrobacter sp. AAP60, assembly GCF_001296025.1. GTDB lineage: Bacteria > Pseudomonadota > Alphaproteobacteria > Sphingomonadales > Sphingomonadaceae > Erythrobacter. The sequence continues at coordinate 50,585 of NZ_LJHV01000007.1, forward strand.
CGCTTCCTTGCGCCGGTGCGCCGGAGTGCTGACATGTGGCGGCCGATGTGGCGTTACCTGCACAGCCGGGGCGGCGATGTGGTGGATGAAGCGACATTCGAAGCGATATTCGCATGAGCGATCATCCCTTCCCCGAATGCCCGCCCGAGGCGTTTGCCAAGCAGGATATGGGCGATGATCTGGACTTCTACGCCCCGCCCCGGCTGGTCACGCATATTGATGAGGGCGCGGTTGCCGCATTGACGCATCTCTATCGCAAGCTACTTCCCGCTGGCGGTAGTCTGCTGGATTTGATGTCGAGCTGCGTCAGCCATCTGCCCGATGATCAGGGCTACGTCGAGGTCGTCGGCCACGGCATGAATGCCGTCGAACTGGAAGCGAACCCGCGCCTGACGCGGTGGTTCGTGCAGAACCTCAACCAGAAGTCGCTGCTCCCGCTTGGCGATCAGGCGTTCGATGCGGCAATGGCCTGCGTGGGCGTGCAATATCTCCAGCAGCCGCTGGCGGTATTCACAGAGGTGCGGCGTGTGCTGGCACCGGGCGCTCCGTTCATTATCAGCTTTTCCAATCGCTGCTTCCCGACCAAGGCGGTGGCGATCTGGCAGGCGCTAGACACGGGCGGGCAGGCCGCCTTGGTAAAGCTCTATCTGGAGCGCGCCGGGTTTGTGAATATTAGCGCCAACTTGCTGGCGGATGGCGCGGCGGGAGATCCCCTGGTCGCTGTCATCGGCCTGACACCGCAGCCCTGACCCTTGCGCAATCCAACCTTCGGGAAGACCGATGCCGAAACACAATCTGGACGATGCCACCTTAAGTGAGATCGTTGAAATGGCGTTGAGCGATTCAGCAAGCTTTGCCAGCATTGAGGCCCTGTATGGCCTGAGCGCGGATGAGGTGCGCGAAGTCATGCGCAAAACCTTGAAGCCGGGCAGTTACCGGGCGTGGCGCCGGCGTGTGCGCGCCTTTTCGGACCGCCGCGAGACTTACAAATGACCACTGTGAGAAGTGACGATCGTGTTTGGAGGCAGATCAATGCTCATGGCGTCGCATCCCAGCCAGATCCTCGGCCCCAGGCGGATTACGACGAAGAGCCGGTGAACTGCCCGTCGGATTACAGGTGAAGCTCGACCCGTTGCGGCTGACCGATGTGGGGGGAGAGTCGAATGGCGGCACGTAGCTATAGTTGCGATCTTGAGTTGGTCTGTTGCTATTAATCAAGCGTTGCGCATAGTCTTGCACCCTATTGATTTTTTGAAATAGTTTCTCGGATTATCTGGGGGAGAGTTTGTTGGAGAGGTATCGTCAACTCGTCCCTTCGCGCCCCCTCTGACCTCGCCTTTGGGGCAGGGCTCGCTCTTGTCAGCGCGTATACGCTTCGCGCGCAAGACCCGATATGCCCGCCACCTCAGCGGGCCCGCAAATAGCGAGGGGGGGATTAGCTCCGGTCACCTATCTCACTATGGCACCTTGGCCTCCAATGTGAGCGGGTTGATCTTCCTATTTCGAGCACCTTTAGCGTAGCTTCTCTTTCGTCATCTCCGGCAGGTCGAGTAAATCCGGATTGCGGGCTTTTGGCGAACCCTGCCAATAGGCGGGCGACTTCGGAACAGCGGCTTTGTCTCATGACCTTCCGGCCGTTCGCGACCCACAATGCGCCATTCTGTTGAGCCGGCGCGAGTGGCCGCTATTTTCGAAACCAGCCACTTTATGAGCGTGCAGTCGCATCATGGCTTTAGGGTCCACCTTACCGCTAGACTTCAGCGAAGAACCCGCGTGCAGCCATTCCAGACTGGTAATCAAGGGCGTGATCACAGCCCCAGAGTGCGACGCAATTTGGAAGGCAAAAGACCAAACCTACTTCGGGTCGCGTCAATGAAGCTTGTATAGGTTTCAAACCCGGCAGCGGCAGATACGACTGTGAGACTCAAACCGGAATCCTGCATCAAGTCGAATGCCACGCGCGCGCGCTCATGCAGGATGTAGCGCCAGAGCGATGTGCCCATGACAACGCGAAACTGACGGTTGAGATGAAACGGGCTAGTTCCGGCCGCCGCGGCAATTTCCGGAATGGTCATCGGCTCGGTCAGATGGGCATGGATATATTCTAATGCTCGCCGAACCCTCCAGTCTGGTGTTCCGGGCTGAGCCCGACACGCCCAGTCGTGTTCGGGCACCACAAGTGCAGACGCCAGTGCCACGAACACCGCATCGCCCACCAGCGCACCATGTGGCTGGCCTGCTGCAGCATCGGCCTGGAGTGTTTCGAGCAACCGCCTGATATTTGATGACCGAAAACCCATTGCACTGCGCACCAGGTGCCCGCCCGGATCGACATCGCGTCCGAGAGCGAGAGCTAATGATTCGTCAGTGAAGTAAAAACAGGCCGATTCGAACGGTGTGTCCCACCAGGACGTTCCGCCCACACCGGCCTCGATCACTGCCATATCACCCCGGGCGAGAGCCGCGCCGAGCGGGCGGCCATCACCGGACATTCCCGCACGGACCGGGGCACTTCCCATGCAAAGTCCGAAGTGATGAAACGGCGCACCGGGGTCGGTCAGATGGACCGCTCCGATCAAGGAATGCTCCATCGCGCAAAGCGACCACTGGCCGCGATGCAAAACCGCATCCTGCATTTCCTGAGGAATGCGGCGCAATGCTGAGGCGGGAGTAGCTGTCAGCATGTCGGACGTTCCTCAAATGCGGAGAGTCAGAAAAGCACGATTCCCAAATACGCGCAGCCCGTGATGAATTACAAGGAGCCCGACATCACTCCAACCAGCGAGGGCATAATGGCATGTGTGTTTGCGAACAGGCTTCTGAGCTCGATTTTGCTGGCGGGGATGCCATACTTTGCCCACGCTCAAACGCCGCCTCCGATCATCGACATGCATGTCCATGCCGAACCTGTCGCACTAGCTGGACCTTCTGTCTTTTGTGCGCCGTATGAAGTCATGCCGGTCGCAAATTCGGGCGCGGAGGCGCCGGCAGCAGTTATGGAGTGGATGACCAAGCCGGATTGCGAGAACCTCGTGACGATGCCGGCCGACGATGCCGAGCAGACCCTGCAGTTGCTCGCGATCATGGAGCGGCGCAACGTTATCTCCGTGGTCGGCGGAGACGCTGGCCTCATTGCCGAATGGACTGCGCGCGCGCCTGGCCGGTGGCTCAAGGGCATCCCGTCGTCGATGGACGTCCGAAAGCCGGAGGTCATCGCGGAATTGCGCAGGCGGCATGCTGCGGGCGAACTGGACGTGATCGCCGAAGTGGCCACGCAATATGAAGGGGTCGCACCGGACGATCCTTCGCTCGAGCCTCTATGGGCACTAGCCGAAGAGCTGGACGTGCCGGTCGGCATCCATGTCGGCACCGGCCCTCCAGGTGCCCCCTATTTCGCCTTTCCGCAGTATCGTGGGCGGCTGCATAGCCCCCTTGCCATGGAGGAAGTGGTGATGCGACACCCCAAGCTCCGCGTTTGGTTGATGCATGCGGGCTGGCCGATGCTCGATGATCTGCTGGTCACCCTCTACACACATCCGCAAATACACGTCGACATCGGGGCAATCGCGGTCGGTTTCCCCAAGCCGTCCTTCTATCGTTACCTTCAGGCGATCGTCGACGCCGGATTCATCGACCGTGTGATGTTCGGCTCGGACATGTTCTTTGCTCCGGAAATGCAGGAGCGGGCGATCCAGGTTGTCGAGGAAGCGCCCTTTCTCGACGAAGCCCATAAGCGCGCGATCTTTTACGACAACGCCGCGCGTTTCCTTCGCTTTGACGAAGATCGCATCCAGTCGCACCATCAGGGCCAAAAATGAATTTGCCGCGACGGGCCTGGTGATCGCTGTAACCCTCTCGAACCCTTCCTGATAATGAGCATTGGAGTAGAGTATGGCTATCGTGACAGCGGGCTTTATGTCGCTGACCATGTCGATGATGCAGCCTGTCGCACCCATTGATGCGCTGGCCAGCGACGTTCAACTGATCGGCGCAAATTTCGCTGCGGCCTACAACAGATGCGGCGCTCGACCCAGTTTCCTACCTAATCTAAAAGTCGAAACTCACCCGGCGCTGATTTCTTATGAGCCGAGTGACCGCACCGTGCGTGTGAGCCGTTACAGCGAATTGCCGCCTGAGCTTCAGGGGCTAATGACTGGTTGGGCCGAAGCCGCAGGCATGGAGGACAGCCAAACGTTATTTGTCGATGTGTTCAACAGCTTGCTCGTTCCGCACGAGCTTGGGCACTGGGCGCAGCATGTGTCGGGGCGCCTCGCTGGTCTCGACCGTTGGGAAAGCGAGCTCGAGGCGAACCGCATCGCAATCGCTTTCTGGCGTATCCATGAGACGACCGGAGGCGCGCTCCCGGCGCGGATCGATGCCTTCACGGGCTTTCTTGGCCGACTCCCCAATCCGGTCCCGGACGGGCAGGATCCGCGTGCCTTCTTCAACGACAATTACGAAACGCTCGATTCCATGCAATATGGCTGGTTCCAGGGTGCGCTGATGCAAGAGGCATGGACCAACCCAGAAAATGTCAGCTTCTGCGAACTCGTGCAGCCGGAAGCAGTCGTGCCCTAATTCGGCGATGGCATCTGCGATACAGGAGGCCTGAAGTTTACCGCAGTGCCCAGCATCGCGTCGGTTGTCACAAAATAGACCGGCATGTTCGGCTCAGCGTTTGCAATTACCCTTGCGCTAAATCCTTCTGCGCGAAGGACCTTAAGCTTGCCGTGTTAGGCACTGCTAAAGACCACGGAAACGAAGCCAAGGTATTCTTCGGAACAATGCCTGAGCGAGCGGCAAGGCAGTCCACAGGCCCAAAATGAAGGCAAGGTCAATCCCGAGAAGGCTGACCTTCCCTATCCCCGGTAGCAATCTGAATAAAAAGGTCAGGGCGAGCGTGAGACTCGCGGTGAAGACCACGAATGCAACGCCTTGCAAAAAGTTCAGCAGCATTCCTGCAACGTAGCAATGTGGGAACCTGAATCAAACGGCCCATGCTACGTCGAGAATGGGGTCGTTTCCTGAATGGCAGGGATTTTTCAGAAGCGAGGCAAAGCCGCCACGCCGCTTTTGGGATCGAACCGTGGCGCCGCTTATGACCATTGATGGATGGAGATCAGAAGGTCTGCTCTGGAGCAACGCCAGCATGCGAGCGGCGCAATGCGAAAGTTGATATGCTTCCTCGTGCGCTGCATCATTGACGACATCCCGAATGGCCCTGCTCCAACGCGTGTTTTGACCCGGTCACGCTCAATTGTTAGGCACCTGAGGCCGTCTGCCCCCGGCGCCGCGAGCCCAGTGACAGCCCATCGAAGACCGCAAAGCGGCGCACCTCGCTCCAAGCGTCCGCCTCGGGCCAGCGGCCACGGCCCTGTCAGCTGGCCTCGAACAGGGCGTCGTGTTCGAGCACGACACCGTCCAGTAGCACGCGGCACACCACATGGGTCGCCTTCGCGCGCATTTCCACAGCGAGGATGCCGTCGCCCAGCGGGGTGAGCCACGGTTCGTCGAATGAGCGGCGGAACACCCACCACCCGCTGGTCGCCCGTATGGCCTCGCCATTGATTTGCCAGCGCTCCTGCGCCCAACCCCATCAGCTGAAGGCGTTGTCGACGACAACCTCGGCATTGCAGACGCGGTAAAGCCGTCGTTGCCCGTGGATCTTCACCGCGCCGCCCCTGTAATTTGGCCCGCGCCCCGATCAGGGCTTCGCTTCGGGGACGACGCGCAGCTCGATCGGGGTGGCCCCCGCCAGATAGCGCTGCGCGGCGGCCTGCAGATCGGCCGAGGTGATCGCGTCGAGGGTGGCAGTGCGCTTGCGCCGCCGCTCAAGCAGCACCGGATCGCTTTGCGCTGCCGCGACGATGCTGACCCAGCCCTGGTTTTGCGTCTCGCCCCGCTCGAAGCTCGCGCGGATCGGGTTGCGCGCCCGTTCGACCAGATCTGCCGAGGGGGGCGCGGCTGCCAGTTCCTGCGCGATGGCGCGGATTGCCGCAGCGGTGTCGTCCATCCCTTCAGACGGCAGAGTGGCGATCGCCACGATATAGCCGAATCCGTCGTAGGTGAGCGGCGAATAGCTGAGCGCTTGCGGCGAATAGGTCGCGCCCAGCTCCTCGCGCAGCTTCTCGGTCAGGCGCAGGTTCATCACGGCGGCGAGCAGATCGCGGGTGTAATCGTCGCTCTGGTCGCGGCCGTCGGTGGTGGGCCAGGCGAGCGCCAGCGCGCCCTGATCGGCAGCGCCCGTGTGGGTCAGCACCCGCGTGGTGCGATCAGTGACAAAGGCGACCGGTGCGGCGCCATCCAGCGCCTCGCTGCGAACCGGGCGGGCCGGCAGCGCGCCCAGCGTCGCCGCGACCTCGGCAATCGCCGCGTCAGGATCGAAGTCGCCGACCAGACCGAGCGACAGCGCTCCGCTGGCCAATTGCCGCGCGACCACGGCCTTCAGGTCATCGACCGTGACCTGACCGATCTGGCTGACATCGCCGAGGCCGAAGCGCGCGTCACCATCGGCCAGCACCGCGCCCAGCGCCACCGAGAGCACTGGCACAGGGCCGGAACGGATATTCTGCACCACGATCGGCGCAACCCCGGCCCATTGGGCCGCAGTTTCAGGCCGCCAGCCGGTCGCGGTCAGCCGCGCGCCGAGCAGATCGAGCTGCAGTTTGAGATCGGTCGGCGTGGTCTGACCTTCCGCCACCAACGCATCTTCCTCGGCGCCGAGGCCGATGCCGACCGCCTTGCCCGCCAACACGCGGCGCAATTCGTCAATATCATGCTTTTCAAAGCCATCGATACTGGCGACCGTGGGGAGCATCTCGCGCAGGCCCTGCCGGTCCTTGGGGAAGCTCGCCAAGCCGTCGCCGATGCGCAGTTCGAAGGCGACCTTGCCCGGCTCGAACGTGGTCGTCTTGAGATTGAGCTGGAGGCCGTTGGCAAAGCGCACCGTGCGGATGCCGAGATCGGCGATAGTCTTGTCCTCTACCACCGTGCCGGGCTGGCCCCACTCGCTATAGGCGAATTGCACCTCGGCCGCCTCGGCCGGCGCGGTCACAGCGACAGCGGCGCTTTGCGTAAGCGCGGCGGCGATAGCCTGCGTGCCGCCATCAACCGGCTGCTTGGTCGATACGTGCACCACCGTCGGCCCACCCTGCCAGGCAGCGCCGAAGGCTTCGCTGACGGTCTCGGGCGTCAGCGAGGGGGCGATGGCGCGGTAGAATGCGAGATCGAGCGCGGGCGAGGTCCACACCGCATCGCGCAGGCTGGCATCCACCAGCCCTTCGGCAATCTCGGCGCTGTTGCGCCCGGCGGCCTGGGCCGCGGCATTGGCGAGCGCGGTTTCGATATTGGCCTTGGCCTCGGCGATTTCAGACGCGGTGAAGCCGTATTCATTTGCCCGGCGCAGTTCCTGTTCAGCCAAGGCGAGCGCCTCACGCCATTTCCCATCCTTTGCGACGACCAGCAGGCCGAAGGATTCTGCGCTGCCATACACTGGCTGCTGGCCCGCCTGTGCTAACACCGTAGGCGCATCCGCCGCGCGCGAGAGAGCAGAAATGCGATTGGTCAGCGCCGCTCCGGCAATCGCGCGCAGCACATCGGCGCGCGCGTCCTCGACAGTGTTGGCCGCCGGCTCCCACGCCGAAATGCGCTGCAACTCGATGATCTCGGGGACGGCGGGATCGACGAAGGCGGCAATGGCTGGCGCCCCCGTGCCATCGGGGATCGGGCTCTGATAGCGCTCGCGCGCCGCACCCTCGCCCTGCCAGTCGGAAAAGGCCGCCTTGATCTTGGCTTCCATCGCGGCGACATCGAAATCGCCGACGATCACCAGCGTCGCGCGCTCGGGGCGGTAGTAGCCATCGTAGAAGGCCTTGAGCTCCGCGGCCGTGATGTTGCGGATGCGTTCTTCATCGGCGCGCACCCGGTTGCCCAACCGTGATCCCGGCAGTGCTGCCTGGAGATAATCGGTCCCGCGCCGCCGGCCCGGATCGTTGCGCACCTGCGCCTCGCTCAGCATGATGCCGCGCTCGCGATCGACGGCGGCGGGATCGAAGGTCAGCTCGCCCGCCATTTCGCGGATCACTTTCAGTGCAGTGTCGACCGTCTCGTCATTGGTGCGCGGCAGCTGCAGCTGGTAGGTGGTGAATTCAAAGCTGGTGGTGGCATTGGTGTCAGCGCCGAATGCCAGCCCAAGCCGCTCAAGCATCGGCAGCATCTGGCCTTCGGGGATGTTGGTGGAGCCGTTGAAGGCCATGTGCTCGACAAAGTGCGCTGCACCGTTTTCGGCATCGGTTTCCTCGCGCGCGCCGACCGCGACGGCGAAGCGCACTGCGGCCTCACCCTGGGGGTTGGTGTTGCGCATCAGGGCATAACGCATCCCGTTGGAGAGGCGGCCGAAGGTGACAGCGGCATCGGCGGGAAAATCGGGGCTGGTGATCTCCCAGGCCGGGACGCCGCCAACCGGCGCGGCAGGGGCCGGAGCGCTCGGGGGGGGCGCATCCTGAGCCAGCACGGCTGGTGGCGCGGCGAGCGCCAGACTGGCTGCGATGGCAAGGCAGGATACGGCACGAAGCGAAAGAATAGTGGTGCGGGCCATGAAATCTCTCCCCAAGCAAAGGCAATGAAATCGCAGCAGAATCGCGGCGTCGGGGTTGACAATAAGCATCGGGCGAAGGGCCTGGCAATCGGCCATGCCATGGCTTCTCCGCACCCGCGCTAACCTGTTGCCGATTGGCCATAGTCGTGCCGTCGCTCGTTCCGAAAGGGCGTCAAACGGCGGGGTTGGGGAGGCTGACGCTCGGTCGGCTGCTGAAGCTAACTCCCGACAGGATCGAAATCGTCGTCAGAACCTAATGACCGTTACGGGGTCGCTTTCAGAATTTCCGCTGCTGGCACAAAACCCGTTGAATCTGCCCGGCGGCTTTCGGGGCCGCGCACCGGTCTGGCTCATGACCGATCGTGGGTGGTTTTCTGCCTTGGCTCGTTGCCTGATTATCATCTGCCGAAGTTCAGTGTAGCTCGCCAGATCAGAGCCATACCGAGCGGCGGTCGACGTTTCGCTGAAATCCGGCTGCAAAAGACGACGCTCGCGCTTGCAGGATAAGCAGGCGGCTTTCTGCGGTCCGAGCGAAAACGAGATCGGAACAGCCAATTCGCTCCAGCCAAAGCTCCGCGAAGCGCTCGGCGAATTCCTTACGGGCCCCCAATGCCGCCGGGACCGCGTGGTAATCGATACGCCTTCGCAGCCCCAGCCAAGAGCGGCGCACCAGCAGATAGCGCGGGTTCCGCACCGGTCCGAGAATTTCGGCGATAGCCTGCATCACCTGGCGTTCGGCGGCGCGGCTGACCCCGGTCAGGACCACACCCTTGCGACCGTCGACGCTGGTGTGGATTTCAACTGCAGCGTATTCCAGT
>NZ_LJHV01000008.1 GCF_001296025.1 Porphyrobacter sp. AAP60
TCCTGCCCGACGAATTCGGCCAATCGGCGCGGGCGCAGGGCCGCGTCCGGATCACCCGGCTGGCGGGCGGGGGTGTGGAGGGGGGTGTCAGTCAAACTCGCGTTCTCTCTTTGGTGCTGGCTCACAAAACGCGCTGATGAGTGCTCCGCCAATCCAGTCCCCGCCCTTGGCTTCACAAGCCTCCACTCGATCGCGGAAAGCATCAAAACGCCATAGCGCACCGGCTGCGGCGATCAGAACAAGCAGGCAAAGCCCTCCCCACACCTTAATAGCAGGGTTGAGTTTCGTATTGCCCTTGATGCCCCTCACAAAAATCATCTCACGGTCTCAAAACGGGTTCACCGTAAAGCCATTCGCCTGCAACAGCGCGTGCGCGGTCATGGCGGAAAGCGACATTTCGACGCCGGGGATCAGGTCTTCGGGCGCGATGCCGTAAGCCGCCGCGCTCTGGCCGCACAGGATAAATCGCACGTCCGCCTCCAGCAGCGCCTCGACCAGTTTGCCTGAAGGGTTATCGCCCTGACGCGAAAGCGGGTTGGCGGCGTGTGCGGCGTTGGTCAGCAGTTCCAGCGAGGCCTTGCCGTGGACGACCACCACCAACCGGATGTTCTCCGGCGGTACCCCGTTTGCCACATGCATATTGAGGAACCGCGCCGCGCTGTCGAAACCGCGATTGGTCGACCCCTCTGCGGCGGGCGTTGCCACATCGAAGGCGATCGCGAACTGGCTGTCGGCGGGCAGTTGCGTCATCCCCGGCACCGGAGCGTGTGCACCGAATTCGGTCAGCACCGGGCCGGGTTTGAACACGCTCATATCCTGCGCGGCAAGCGGTGCGGCGGTGAGCGCCAGAACCAATGTCAGAGCAATACGCATCATGTCGTCCTCCTAAGATGCCGCCTTCTTCAGCGCCACGCGGATCAGGTCGCCCTCGCTCGCACCCTCGCCCAGTTCCTCCAGCGCCCGCGCCACGGCCTGCGCGGCCACGGCAGGCTTGAAGCCGAGGTTCTCCAGCGCGCTCGCCGCATCCGCGCCCTTGCTGCCCGCAGGGGCCGCCGCAACGCCAGCCGCAAAGCCGCCGGAGCCGCCCGGCATTCCGCCCGCCTTGTCCTTCAACTCGTTGACGATCCGCCCTGCCAGCTTCGGGCCGACGCCCTGCGCGCGGGCGACCATCGCGGCATCGCTTTTGCCGCAGGCGTCGCGCAACTCTCCGGTCGAGAGCGCCGAGAGGATCGCCAGCGCGACCTTGCTGCCCACGCCCTGCACGCCGGTCAACAGCCGGAACCAGTCGCGCTCGCCGCTGTCGGCAAAGCCCAGCAGGCGCATGTCGTTCTCGCTCACCTGCAATTGCGTGTGGACGGTGCAGCCCTCTCCGACCTCGCCCAGCGCGGCGAGCGTGCGGCTGGAGCAATGGACAAGGTAGCCCACCCCGCCCACGTCAACCACGGCCCAATCCTCGCCGGTCGCATCAAGCCTGCCTGAGAGTTTCGCGATCATGGTTTGTTCTTGGCCCAAGCCGAAAACGGCGTCCAGCCTTTATGGACAGATGCCCACACTTGCGCCAGATGGCGAAACCATGAGCTGGAACACCTTCGGGCGCGTGCTGCGCTTTACCACTTGGGGCGAAAGTCATGGGCCCGCGCTTGGCGCGGTGGTTGACGGGTGCCCGCCGGGCCTCGCGATCAGCGAAGCGTTCATCCAGCCCTTCATGGATGCAAGAAAGCCCGGCACCAGCCGCTTTACAACGCAGCGGCGCGAGGATGATCTGGTGCGCATCCTGTCCGGCGCCTTCGAGGGCAAGACAACCGGCACGCCGATCAGCCTGATGATCGAGAACACCGATCAGCGGTCGAAAGATTATTCCGACATCGCCCAGCAATACCGCCCGGGCCATGCCGACTACGCCTATGATGCCAAATACGGCATCCGCGACTATCGCGGCGGCGGGCGGTCATCCGCACGCGAAACGGCGGCGCGGGTGGCAGCAGGCGCGGTGGCGCGGCTGGTGATCCCCGAAGTCAGTATCACGGCCTATGTGTGCGAGTTGGGCGGCGATCAGATTGACCCGGCGCGGATCGACTATGCCGAAATCGCGAACAACCCGTTCTTCTGCCCCGATCCCGAAGCTGCCAAGCGCTGGGAAGCCAAGGTCGATGAAGCGAGGCTGGCCGGATCATCGTTGGGCGCGGTGGTGGAATGTGTTGCAACCGGCGTCCCGGCAGGCTGGGGCGCACCGATCTATGCCAAGCTCGACAGCGATCTGGCCGCAGCGATGATGACGATCAACGCGGTCAAGGGCGTGGAAATCGGTGACGGTTTCGCCGCTGCGCGCCTGACCGGCGAGCAGAACGCCGACCGGATGCGGCCCGGCTCTGACGGCAAGCCAGAATATGCCAGCAACCATGCGGGCGGCACCGCGGGTGGCATTTCGACCGGACAGCCGGTGGTGTGCCGGGTGGCGTTCAAACCGACCTCGTCGATCCTGACCCCGGTGGAATCGATCAACGCGGCGGGCGAGGCGGTCGAGGTGGTCACCAAGGGCCGCCACGACCCATGCGTCGGCATCCGCGGCACCCCGGTGGTCGAGGCAATGATGGCGCTGGTGCTGGCCGATCACAAACTGCTGCACCGCGGACAAATAGCGTAAGCGGTAGTACGGCAAGAAAGCGGGCAGTGCGTGCAATAACGCCTTGGCCCGTTGCAGCGCTGCGCCAATCCGACGGAACATCACGCCTCCTTGTGACCTTTCCCCATGAAAGTTTTTTACAAGCAAGGAGTTTGCCGCATGCCGCAATTCAAAACCCGTGATGATACCGCGATCCGTTTCAAGGAATTGGGCGAAGGCCGCCCGGTCATTCTGATCCACGGTTGGCCCCTGTCGGCCGACAGCTGGGACCCGGTGATGATGCATCTGGCCGAAAACGGCATGCGCGCCATCGCCTATGACCGGCGCGGATTCGGCGCGTCGGATCACGCGCCCGGCGGGTATGATTACGACACCTTCAGCGACGACCTGGCCGATCTGATCGCGCATCTCGGGCTGACCGACAACATTGCGCTTGCCGGCTTCTCGATGGGGGGCGGGGAAATCGCTCGCTACATGAGCCGCCATGGCGGCAAGGGCGTCACGGCCGCCGCACTGGTCAGTTCGGTCGTTCCCTACATGCTCAAGACCGATGACAATCCCGATGGCCTGCCCGACGCGACTTTCCAAGAGATGACGCAGGGCATGAAGGACGATTTCCGCGCGTTCTTCACCGGCTTCTTCAAGGATTTCTACGGTGTCGGCGGCCCGGGTACGCAGGTCAGCGACGAAGAACGGCACTGGGCATGGCTGACCACGATGAAGGCATCGCAATATGCCACGCTGCAATCAGCCGCGGCGTTTGCCTACACCGATTTCCGCCCCGATCTGCCGCACTTCAAGGTTCCCACGCTGGTCATCCACGGCACCAACGATCAAACCGTTCCTATTGATGCAACGGGCCGTGCAGCAGCGCAGCATATCGAAGGCGCGACACTGATCGAATATGCCGATGAACCCCATGCGGTGTTCGCCACCGTCACCGATCGCCTCAAGACCGATCTGGCCGAGTTCTTCGCTGCCAATATCTGACACCAATCAATGTCCCTGCGGCGGCCCCTATGACGGGCCGCCGCAGCAGGACCGGACCCGATCATGTTTCGATAAAAGCGATCGGTTCCCGCGCCACAGATTGAAAAAAGCGATCTTCGCAATCGCAACAATCAACTTTTGTGCAGCGCAAAACACCTTATCTGGGCATCACAAGCTTCAACCAAACCTCTCAACCCCATCAAAAGGACAAACTCCCATGGGTATCATCGGTTCGACCATCCAGCCCTTCACCGCCACCGCTTTCCAGGCTGGCAAGGACTTCTTCGACGTCACCAACGAAGACCTCGCAGGCAAGTGGTCGGTGTTCTTCTTCTATCCGGCCGACTGGACCTTCGTTTGCCCGACCGAGTTGGAAGACATGGGCGAAAAGTACAGCCAGCTGCAGGCCATGGGCGTTGAAGTCTATGCCGTCAGCACCGACACGCATTTCAGCCACAAGGCCTGGCATGACAATTCGGACAAGATCAGCAAGCTGACCTTCCCGTTCCTGGGTGACCAGAATCACGTATTGTCGAATCAGTTCGGCGTGCTGCGTCAGGATTCGGGCCTTGCCGATCGTGCGACCTTCGTGGTCGATCCGGACGGCGTGATCCAGATCATGGAAATCACCTGCGAAGGCGTGGGCCGCAATGCCAACGAACTGACCCGCAAGATCAAGGCCGCCCAATATGTGCGCGCCAACCCCGGTCAGGTCTGCCCGGCAGCGTGGGAAGAAGGCAGCGACACGCTGGCCCCTTCGCTCGATCTCGTCGGCAAGATTTAAGCCGACCACCGAACCGGCCAGCGCGGGGCTTCTCCCCCCTCCCCCTCGGCACCGCGCTGGCCGTAAAATCCCGAGAGCCTGAGCCCTCGGGTCGTAGCCGGGACCGGATGTGCCCGCCCCTCCCCTTTGGGCAGGGCCACCGGTCCCGCGTTACCCAACCAAACGCCCCTTCCTCGTCATTGCGAGGAGCCGGAGGCGACGCGGCAATCCATGGCCTCACGTTACTGCCGCTGGAACGATCATTCCATGGATTGCCACGTCGCCCCTTGTGGGGCTCCTCGCAATGACGAAGGACACACTGCCATGCTCGACGCCGCCATGCAGGCCCAGCTCAAAACCTACCTCGGCAACTTGCGCGAGGGCATCGAACTTGTCGCCAGCATCGATGACAGCGAAAAGTCGCGTCAGACCCGCCAGCTGATCGAACAGATCGCCGCGCAGCACGATCTTGTCACCGCCCGGTTTGACGGGACGGATGATCGCAAGCCCAGCTTCATCATCCGCCGCGCTTCGGACGCAACGAAGTGGGTGCGCTTTGCCGGCCTGCCGATGGGCCACGAATTCACGTCGCTGGTGCTCGCGTTGCTGTGGGCCGGCGGCCACCCGCCCAAGGTTGACGCCGACCTGATCGAACAGGTGCGCGCGCTGGAAGGCGACTTCCATTTCGAGATGTTCTTCTCGCTGAGCTGCCACAACTGCCCCGATGTGGTGCAGGCGTTGACGCTGATGGCGCTGGAAAACCCGCGCATCACGGCAACACTGATCGAAGGCGGCACCTTTCAGAGTGAAGTCGAAGCACGCGACATCATGGCTGTGCCTGCGACCTTCCTCAACGGTGAGCCGTTCTACAACGGCAAGATGGAACTGGCCGAAATCCTGTCGAAGCTGGATGTGAACGCTGATGCGCGTGCAGCCGAAAAGCTGGCCGCCAAGGCTCCGTTCGAGGTGCTGGTGATCGGTGGCGGCCCCGCTGGTGCATCGGCGGCGGTCTATACCGCGCGCAAGGGTTTCCGCACCGGCATCGCGGCAGAACGCTTTGGCGGGCAGTTGATGGATACACTCGGTATCGAAAACCTGCCGGGCACCCCCTACACCGAAGGCCCTAAGCTGACGGAAAGCCTGAAGAGCCACGTTGGCGAATACGAAATCGATCTGATGGATCTCGCCCGCACGGTGGAACTGAAGCCAGCCAAGGACGTGGGCGGCTATCACGAGGTCGTGATGGCCAATGGCGCCGCCTTGCGCGCACGTTCGCTGGTGCTCTCCACCGGCGCGCGCTGGCGCAACCTCGGCGTGCCGGGCGAGGCCGAGTATCGCAACAAGGGCGTGGCCTATTGCCCGCACTGCGATGGGCCGCTGTTCAAGGGCAAGCGGATCGCAGTCATCGGCGGCGGCAATTCCGGCGTCGAAGCAGCGATCGATCTTGCCGGGATCGTCGGCCACGTGACGCTGATCGAATTCGACACCAAGCTGCGGGCTGACGAAGTGCTGCAACGCAAGCTGCGCTCCATGCCCAACGTGGAGATCATCACCAATGGCCAGACCACCGAAGTGCTGGGTGACGGCACCCGCGTGAACGGCCTTGTCGTGAAAGACCGTGCGAGCGGCGATGAACGGCAAATCGTGCTGGAAGGCGTGTTCGTGCAGATCGGCCTTGTTCCCAACACCGAATGGTTGCGCGAAACCGGCCTTGAACTCAGCAAGCACGGTGAAATCGTGATCGATGATCACGGCGCAACCAACCTGCCGGGTATCTACGCGGCGGGCGATTGCACCACCGTGCCGCACAAGCAGATCGTTGTCGCGATGGGCGAAGGCGCAAAGGCGGGCCTTGGCGCGTTCGACTTCCTGATCCGCAACGAGACGGTGGCGGAAGTGGCGCAGGCTGCGTAAGCTACGTGCCCACCCCTAACCCCTCCCGCAGGCGGGAGGGGGACTGGTTGCGCTGATAATCCCCTCCCGCCTGCGGGAGGGGTTGGGGGTGGGCACGAAAGGCCCGCCCTTTCTTTTGCCGTCTATGCTCACTAATCGCCTCAATCAATCAAACCCTCCGCATTAATCGATTGGACGCTCCATCCCGAAAGCGTCATTCTCTCTCCATAGACCACGCTCTCGGGGCGAGTCTGACGCAATCAAAACGCGAGGAGAGAACGATCATGGATGCAAAAACTGGCGAGATGAGCGGTTGCCCGTTCCACGGCAGCCAAGAGATGCGCAGCCTGCTGGGCCGCACCAACCGCGATTGGTGGCCCGAGGCGATGCAGCTCGATATCCTGACCGAAGGCGGCAAGAGCGCCAATCCCTACGGCGAAGATTTCGACTATGCCGAGGCCTTCAACGCGCTGGATTACAACGCCCTCAAGGCCGATCTGACCGCGCTGATGACCGACAGCCAGCCGTGGTGGCCGGCCGATTACGGGCATTACGGCCCGTTCTTCATCCGCATGGCCTGGCACGCGGCCGGCACCTATCGCACCGGCGACGGGCGCGGTGGTGCGAGCTCCGGTCAGCAGCGGTTCGCGCCGCTCAACTCCTGGCCCGACAACGGCAACCTCGACAAGGCACGCCGCCTGCTGTGGCCGATCAAGCAGAAATACGGCAAGAACATCAGCTGGGCCGACCTGTTCATCCTGACCGGCAATGTCGCCATTGAAAGCATGGGCGGCCCGGTGTTCGGCTTCGGCGGCGGCCGTGCCGATGTGTTCGAGCCCGAAAGCGTCTATTGGGGTACCGAAGAACAGTGGGTCAACGAAGGCGTGGCCACCCGCATCCAGCCCAAGGAAGGCATGGCGCTCGACAACCCGCTCGCCGCGATCCAGATGGGCCTGATCTACGTCAATCCCGAAGGGCCGGGCGGCGATCCGCACGATCCCGAAGGCATGGCCCGCGACATGCGCGAAACCTTCGCCCGCATGGCGATGAACGACGAGGAGACCGTGGCGCTCACCGCTGGCGGACACGCCTTCGGCAAATGCCACGGCGCGCACCCGGCCGACACCTTCGGCGGAGCGCCGGAAAGCGAAGACCTGCACCTGATGGGCTTCGGCTGGCTCAATGACGAAGCTGAAATCGCTGCGGGCAACATTACCACCTCCGGCATCGAAGGCGCGTGGACACCCAATCCGACCGCTTGGGGCAATGACTACTTCCGGCTGCTGTTCAAATATGAATTCGAACTGGTGAAGTCGCCCGCCGGGGCGCATCAATGGACGCCGATCAACCCCGATCCCGAAGACATGGCCCCGGACGCGCGCGATCCGTCGAAGAAGGTGCCGACCATCATGACCACCGCCGACATGGCGCTGAAGCGCGATCCGGAATATCGCAAGATTTCCGAGAAGTTCCTGAACGATCAGTCCGCGCTCGACGATGCCTTTGCCCGCGCATGGTTCAAACTGTGCCACCGCGATATGGGGCCGAAGGTGCGTTACATGGGCCCCGAAGTGCCGGAAGAAACGCTGATCTGGATGGATCCCGTTCCGGCTGGCACCACGCCTTCGGATGCGGAAATCGCGCGGTTCAAGGACGCGATCCTTGGCAGCGGGCTTTCGGTGCGCGAACTGGTCAAGGCGGCGTGGGCTTCGGCCTCCACCTATCGCAATTCCGACCATCGCGGCGGCGCCAATGGCGCACGCATCCGGCTAGAGCCGCAGCGCGGCTGGGCGGTCAATGATCCGGAAGAACTGGGCAAGGTGCTGGACACCATCGAAGCGCACCGTGGTTCGCTGAGCATGGCCGATGCGATAGTGCTGGCAGGCTCGGCAGCCGTCGAGAAGGCCGCGAAGGATGCCGGGTTCGATGTGACCGTGCCGTTCATGGGCGGTCGCGGCGATGCGACCGACGAACACACCGATGCCGAAAGCTTCGAGCCGCTGGAGCCGTTTGCCGATGGCTTCCGCAACTACCTGAAGACCAAGGCAAGCGTGAAGACCGAGGACATGTTGATCGACCGGGCGCATCTGCTCGGCCTGTCGATCCCGGAACTGACCGTGCTGGTTGGCGGGATGCGGGCGCTGGGTGCGGTGAGCGATCACGCCCATCACGGCCACCGCATCGGCGTGCTCACCGAAACGCCGGGCAAGCTGACGCCGGACTTCTTCCGCAACCTCTTGGACATGAACACCAAGTGGGCGCCCGTGGATGAAAGTGGTGACGAGGAATATGTCGGCACCGACCGCAAGACCGGCGAGGAGCGCTGGCGCGCGACCCGCACCGATCTGGTGTTCGGATCAAACTCGCAATTGCGCGCCCAGGCGGAAGTCTATGCCGAAGCCGGAAACGAGGGCAAGTTCGTGTGCGACTTCATCTCGGCCTGGAACAAGGTGATGAATGCCGATCGTTTCGACGTGAGCTACGCCAAGTATCACTGAGCGTATCACTGAGACGACTGGTACGATGTCAAAGGGCCTCCGGTAGCAATACCGGGGGCCCTTTTTTATGCCCCTTCACAACCAGCGCACATCGCGCAGATCGGCCACCTTGGCGCGGGCGACCGGAGCCTCGATCCCGCGCGGCAGTTTCAGGCGGATATTGCGCCCGTCGCGCAGCACATCTTCCACCGCGCCGCGCGCTACCCACCAACTGCGGTGCACCTGCATGCCTTCAAGCTCGCCCAGCAGCGCAATCCCGTCACGCAACCGCATCAGCACCAATGCCGATCCCAGCGCGGTGTGAACGCGCAGGTAGTGGTCTTCCATCTCCAGCGCGATGATATCGCTGCCAAGGTCAGCCGGAAGCTGGTCGAACAGCGGGTTGGGCGGTGGAACCGGCGGCACAGGGGCCGGGGCAAACACCGGAGAAAGCATTGGCGCAGGCATCGGGCCCGGGGCGGCCATCGGCGGCGGGGCGCCGGCGGGGGCGATTTCCCCCGGCTTGGCCAGATTGAAGAATGCGGTCACCGCGCCGCCGATCACCAATACCGAAAAATAGGTCGCCATCGCCGATTCAAGGCCGGGCCATGAAGGGGCATTCGGCAGGCTGCCGATCGTAATGATCGCAGCCGACATCGGAAAAGTCGCAATCAGACAGGTGCCGATCAGCAGCGCCCAGCGCGGCAGATCGAGCGTGCGGTGCGCCCATGTCGCCAGCGGGTCCATCGGGCGGTAAAAGACATAGCCGAGCAAGGCAAAGCCGGTCCAGCTGGCAACCCGCACAGGCAAGGGCGCGGCGCTGCTGCCGAACGGCCCGATCACCCCCAGAAACACGCCGATCGCCACCATGACCGCCAGATCGATCACGATCCGGCGCACAAGATTGCGGCGCGGGAGACCCGAAGGGCTGTTCATGTGCCCTTGGTGCCTGCCCGTTCGCGCTTCGTAAAGTGGCAAACCACCGATCTTGCGGCGGTTTCGCGCCATTTCGCGCAAACCCGGCCCCATCGGCGCAAGCGCGATTGCGCGCCAACGGGGCGGCGGCATCCTGATCCCAGCAAGCAACAACCTGCCAAGACGGAGACCTGCCATGACCGCCTTCACTCTGACCCCCGCGCCCTCAACCACCGCCCGCCGCATCATCGGCAAGCCCGCTGCCAGCTTCGATATCGGCCCGGTGGCCCGCACGGCTGTCAGCCTCGCCTGCTTCACCATGAGCTTTGCCGTGCTGCTCGCGCTGGGCAAGGCGGCGTTGGGGATGGTCGAGAACCTGCACCACTACAACAAGCTGCCGGTCATCATCCATGTCGCCGCCGTGCTGCCCACCATCCCGCTGGGCGGGTGGCTGCTGCTGGCGAAGAAAGGCACCACGCTGCACAAGCAGCTCGGCAAGCTGTGGCTGGTGCTGATGCTGATCACCGCGACATCGGCGATCTTCATCCAGTCATCGGGCGGTTATAGCTGGATCCACCTGTTCGTTCCGATCACCTTCCATGCGGCGTGGAAGGTGGTGGCGACGGCCCGGCGCGGGGATATTCAAGCGCACAAGCGGCATCTGGTGTTCACCTATCTGACCGCGCTGATGCTGCCGGGCGTTGCCGCCTTCATGGTGCCGGGCCGCCTGATGAACGTGATGCTGCTGGGCTGAAGCCGCCCATCATATTACCATCACCCTGCTGCAACATATTAACGGCCTCTTTACCGGAATCACGTAAACCCCTCATATCGAACAGGGATTTTACTTGGCAGGGCCGCAATCATGTCACTGATGGACCCCGGTTCGGTGCGCAAATTTACGGCAACACCACCGCGCGCGCCGAACCGGCTGTCATACCCGCTGATCGACCGCTGGTCGGCTGCGCTGAACACTTCGTTCGCTGCTGCGCTGGCCAAGGTCGAACTGCGCCGTCCTGCGGGCCTGCCGCAGCACGAACGCAAACGCTGGGCCGAACTGGCTGCGCGGGCCACACCGGGAAATATCTTTGCGCAAGACTGGTTCATGGAACCAGCGCTGCGCCATTGTGGCCGCGAATGGTCGTTACGGCTGGCGGTTGTGCGGCAGGCGTCTGGCGAATGGCTTGGCGCGCTGCCTCTGGTGATGAGGCCGGCGATCGGGCGGGTGCCTGTGCCCGCACTGCACGGTTGGCACGCCGCCGATCAGTTTCTGGGTACGCCGCTGGTGTTGCCGGGCGCAGAAAAGGCTTTCTGGCAGGCACTGTTGGCGCGGCTCGATCGCAAGCCAGGTGTGGCATTGGGGCTGTGCTGCGGACCGATGCCGGTAAACGACCCGGTGACGCTGGCATTGGCCAGCCTGTGCGCCGAGCAGGGCCGTATCATGCATGTGAGCGACAGCTTCACACGGCCCGCGCGCCTCGCTTCAAGCCAACCCGATCCTCTGGCCATGGGCAAGCTCGACACGCGGCTCGATGCGCTGGAGGCGCGGCTGGCAAGCGATCTTGGCCCGGTGCGGCTGGTGCTGCACGACAGCGGCGAGAGTTGCGATCCGTGGGTGGCGGCCTTCCTCGCGCTGGAACGTGCGGGGTGGAAGGATCAGGCCGGCAGCGCATTGGCCTGGGACAGTGCCAACAGCGCGCTGTTCCGCGAAGTCATCCGCCACGGCCACAGTAGCGGCACAGTGCGGCTTGCCAGCCTGACTGCGGGCGAGACAATCGTGGCGATGACCAGCTGGTTCGTCACTGGCGGCCATGCCTATGGCTACAAGCTGGCGTTTGACGAGGCATACCGCAGCGCCGCGCCCGGACAATTGCTGATGCGCCATGTGGCACGCACTCTCGACGGGGAGCCGCCGGTGCTGTTCGACACCTGCACCGCCCGCGATGCGCCCGCCGATCCGCTATGGCCCGATCGCCGTGCGTTCGGGACATTTGCGGTTGCTATCGGCAGCCCGGCGCGGCGGCGGCTGTTCGATGGGTTGATGCGCGCAAAGATCGGGGCGACCGGAAAGCCCGAGCAGATGGCTTAGGCCGGCAGCGCCAGATGCTTGGCACCGAACACCGATTGCCAGCTGGCAATTTCCTCGACCACCGCATCATCCAGCGCGTGCACCAGATCGGCGGCGGCGGCATAGGTCAGCGCGGCTTCGTCACCCGATAACAGCAGCGTGACCCGCGCCTCGATCTCGCCAAGCCGCTCTGCCGCCACCCGCGAAATCGCGCCGAAACGTTCGAAATCCCCGAAATAGCGTAGGCCTGCAAGGTTCGCGCCGAGTGTGGGGAAGGCCACGCCGAGGAAAGTGAACAGCGGCGACAGGTCGGCGGCCAACTGCTTGGGCACCACCCCTGCGATCCCCCCGCCCTTCAGCAGCAGATAGCCAACCACCGAAACCACAGCGAGAACGAAACAGGTCTCCGCCGTCTTGTCGAGCCGGTGGTGCACCTTCTCCAGCCGGTGGGCTTTGGCTTCGTGATAGGTGCGTTGGGCGGTGAGGTGTGGCAGCGCCAGCCCGGCCAGCCCGGCGCGCAGATAGTCCCGCGTCACGCGCACCTGCGGCAATCCGGCTTCGCGCAGCGCGTGACGCACGAAATGTTCGGGCCACTCGGCATTGCCCTCGCCCCCGCCTTCCCGCGCCCAGCGACCGGTGGGGCGGGCCACGCCGAGCAGCAGCAGCGCAGGCGCATGGCGCATATATTCCGCCACCCGCCGCAGTTCGAACCAGCGCCGGTGCCAGCCGAGCCGCGATCCCGCCGCCGTCAGCCCCAGAATGCCCGCCAGCAGCAGCAGTTCAACCGCGGCAAAGGCCCACTTGTATTCGCCAAGGCCGGTGGGGAGGAACGCGATCCCGATGATCACCGCCAGCGTCGCCAGCACGAAATTGACCCCCATGCCGCTGCGATAGGCATCGGCAAGGCGGCTGGCGATGCCATCGGCCCAGGCGAACAGCGGCAGCACTCCGTTGGCGAGATGCGCCGCCATCGCCGCATCGCCGCCCGGCATGGTCTGCGCAGCGGTGACGACAGGCGCGCCGCTGCCTTGCGCAATGGCATCGGGCGCTTCGTAATCGACCCGCAACGAACCGAAGATCGCACCGCCGCCGCCGAACACCCGTTCGATCCGGCGATACAGCCCGAACCACCGGCTGCTGCGCCCGCGCCACACCTCGCGCGTCAGCTGATCGGCGCTCCACCCGTCCACCGCCATGGCAGCGCCGATGATCGCTTCGAGCCGGGCGACATCATGCGCGCCTTCAGCGGGCGCTGGCTGGGCCAGTTCTTCGGGCCGGGTAACGATGCGCCATGCCCCCGACGCTGCCGGGTCGATCAGCAGCACCGGCGTGCCCATCGTCAGCGCAGTCACAATCGTGTGCCCCGTTCCACCCGGCAGATTGGCGACCTTCCCGTCCCACACTGCGATCACCAGATCGGTGCGTTCGATCATCACGCGGCCTGCCAGCGCGACATTGTCCGATACCAGCGCATCAAACGCCCGCGCCGCGCCGCGATCATCGGGATCGGCGAGACTGGCAAGCCACAGCGCCTCCACCTCGGCATCGCGGTCTGCCAGTTCGAACAATTGCGCGCGCGCCGTGATTGCCCGGATGGCCGCAGCCTTCGCCTCCACCGCAGGATCGGCAGACGGCCTGCCCGCCAGCATCGCAGCGGCATCGGCAGCGCTGGCCGGATGGGCATTGATCGCGCTGTTCAGCACCGCGCCGAACGGCAAGGGCACCGCCAGTTCCCACCCGCATTCCAGCGCCAGCCGCGCTGCCACCTGATCGGTTCCGTCCACCATCAGGCTGTGCAACCGCACCGCGCCCTGCGCACCGGGCAGCACGGCGACCATCGCTTCGATGCGGGCAAACAGTTCGGCCAGCGACGCCGCAATCGCATCGCCGTGCGCGCAGAACGAATCATTGGATGCGCGGTGCCCGGTAATGCCCAGCGCAAGATGCGGCTGCCAGCTATCGCGGATTTGCGTACCGATCTGCGCCGCCCCGGTTTCCAGCCCAGTTTCCGGCCCAGTTTCCGGCCCAGTTTCCGGCATCGCCCCGTCACCCCCTCGCCCGCGCAACGTCGCAGGCCTGTGATTGCTTAAGCCCTTGTGCTTGCCCGTTACAAGAGGGATGCGATCCGGTTTGCCGGTTTGACGGGTATTGGCGTCAGGTGCATAACGGGCGTCTCTGGGGGGAGGGTTGCGATGGCTATCCGGCTTCTATCACTGTTGGCGCTGCTGATTGCCTTGGCAAGTCCGGCCACGCCCGCGTGGGCAAATCCGGTGCCCGCCGATCTGCCGGTACCGCGCGTTTATCCAACAAAAGGCATCCCGCGTGCCGATCCTGCTAAACCCGCCGAACAGCGTGCCCGGGAAGAGGCGCAGGCCGATACCTACGAAATCGCCTGCACAGGACGAGCAGGGGCCGGAACTAGGGCAGATAGATGGGCGGCCTGCGCCGATCTTGGCCGCGCCTACTACCTCGGTGAAGGTCGGCCGCAAAACCGTCCGGTGGCCGAATTGCTGTTTCGCCGTGCTTGCGATGGTGGCAGCGGCGCCGGATGTTTCGACCTGGGAACAGTGCTTGAGGAAACAGAAAGCGATGATGACAAGCTCCTCGCCAACCTGTTTTACGCCCGTGCCTGCACGCTGGGAATGTTGAATGGCTGCGATGCAGAAGCTGACGCTTTGGCGTTCGGCACCTTTGCCGAACCTGACCTGCAAGCCGCCGATGCCCTGCGCCGCGCCACCTGCGAACGCGGCGGGCAGGCCGCGTGCCGCACGCTGGCAGCATTGTTGATCGGGCCGGACAGCTCACGCGCTCAACAGGACGAAGGCCGCGCTTTGCTGGACCGGCAGTGCCGCGCGGGCGATATGAAGGCCTGCGAGGATGCCGCAGCCCACTGGTACCGGCTGATCGAATATGACTCTGCCGCGCGGTTTGCAGAGTATCAGCAACTCGCCTGCGCGGCTGGCAGCGCCCAATCATGCGATGAACGCGGACGCGCCGTGCTGAACGATGCCTATTTGCGTGATGAGCCGGTGCGCGCGGCCGCGCTGCAATATTTCGATCGCGCCTGCATGCTGGATGAATACTCCTGTTCGCCCGCCGCCCATATCCGCGCCGAGCCGCTGCTTACCGTCCAATGTGATAGCGGGGATCAGACATCGTGCCTCACCTTAGGGCAAATGCTGGCAGATGCTGCCAGCCCTGTTGCCGATAAAATGCGCGCTCTGGCGGTGCTCGGCGCGGGATGTGATGCCGGTGCAACCAAAGCCTGCTGGCCTGCTGCCAGACTGCTGATTGACCAATCACGCGCAAATATCGCGTCCGATCCGGCCCGCCTGCAATTCTATCTCGATCGCAGCTGCGCCTCTGGTGAACGAGCCGTCTGCGAAACTCTTGCCGATCTGCTGGCCAAGGGCGACCTGTTGCAACAGGACGAAGCCGCGGCTGCCACCCTGTATCTCGATATTTGCGAAAACGCGGTCTTCTCTGGCAAGGCCTGCGATTTTCTCAAAGATTACGGGGCGCGTAATGCAGCTGCCCCGCTGGTGCTGGCCAAGGCCAATTTCGGCCCTGACCTTACACCTGAGGAAGTGGAGCAAGAGGCGGAACGGGAGCGCCAGCTGGCAGAACAGCGGAAGAAGGAAATCCAGGAAGATTACAAACGCGCCTGCACCACCACCACCGTGGTGTTCGAAGGGCAGAGCTACAGCGACACATTGTGCGTGCCCGTTGTCCGCGTGATCAGAGGCTTTACCGTGACTCGCGGCGAAGCCCCGTGGCAGGCGCTGCTATGGCGCCCCCCCGTGCTGGGGCAGGAAACCTATGTTCCGGCACAGCGGGTTTTGTGCGGGGGCACCGTAATCAGCGAAGGCTGGATCCTCACCGCTGCGCACTGTCTGACCGATCAGGATTTTTCCATCGACAAGGCCGGGCACCGGGTGCGGCTGGGTCTCAGCAATCCGCTGACGGATGAAGGCTTCAGCTATCCGATCCTGCGGGCGATCCCGCATCCCGATTATGATCGCGAGGTGCTGGCCTTCGATATTGCGCTCGTCCAGTTCGACACACGGCGGGGCACGCGCGGGCGCAAGGCAACGCCCCCGGCGCGCGTGCGGCTGGATCCCCTGCCGCTTGAACAGCGCAAGCTGGAAGCGCTTGAACCGGTGATGACCTATGGCTGGGGCGTGACCAAGGTGGGCACGGGATTGATACCCGATCACCTGCGCGGTGCGCGGTTGCGGCTGCGCGACAGGACATCCTGCACCAACCAGACCAAACTCAGGGACAGCAAGCGGCGCGATTCGGTGGTGTGCGCCGATCAAAGCAGGGCCGAAGATGGCGGACAAGCCTGCGACGGCGACAGCGGCGGCCCGCTGATCAGCTTTGGCGATGTCGACAAGGTACCAACCGTGATCGGCGTGGTCAGCGGCGGCAAAGATTGCGGCACAGCCGACAAACCAAGCCGCTATATCCGCGTTGCCCACCCGAAGGTCAGGCAATGGCTGGCACAATATCTGCCCATTTCCAGGATGCGCTAGGCTGCGGCTTGGTCGCTCCAGGTGTCGTCTAGACCCCCTCTAGACCCCGCCTTGCCTTCGCCCCGTGCAATGTTTCACGTGAAACATTGCACGGGAAGGTAGGCCTATTCAGCCGCCGGAGCAGCCCCGGCCTCGGTCATCGGCGCTTCAGCAGGGCGGATCGGATTGCTGGTCGGATCAATATCCGCGGCGGCGGCAGCGGCTTCGTCGACCGGTTCTGCGGCAGGTGCCATCATTTCGGTTTCAGCCGGTGCAGCCGGTTCTTCCGCGGTCTTGCCTTCACACGCAGCCAGTGCCAGCGCGCCACCTGCAACCGCTACGAAAGTCAGTATCTTTCTCATGTTCATTACCCCCTTTGATCACCCCACATCGGGCACGTTTTGGTATCATGACCCAAGGCGCGAAAGCAAATCCCTGAATTCCGCCTCGCCGCGCAAGGGATCAAGCAGCGGATCATTGGGTGCAAACAGCATCCCAGGATCACGCGCCACGTAAGCCTGTTCGAGCCGCGTCAAGGCCTGCGCTGCCGCACCGCGCTGCGCCAAAATCTGCGCCTGTTGGTACCGACTGACATCGCCATATTCACGCATCACCGCATCGAAGGCAGTCTGTGACGCTGCGACATCACCTTGTTTTGCCGCCGCAATGGCGGTGGCTGTCAGCCTGAAGATCGGCACCGGTTCCTTCGCCGCAGCAGCCAGTGCGCCCGCCGCATCACCCTGCATCAATCGCGCATTGGCGATGCCGAAATGCGCGCTGGAAATGCCGGGATTGAGCTGCAAAGCGCGTTCCATCCGGGTGATGACCAGCGGATAATCGCGGGCGAACAACGCAATGAACCCTGCCGCCAGAAACGCCCGTGCATTGAGAGGATCCAGTTCCAGCACCCGCGCGATCATCCGCGCGGCAAGCGCCTGATCCGTGCCGTAAGAATGGAACAATGCCACCCCGCGCAAGGCATCGGCGTCGCCCGGCGCAAGCTGTTCTGCCGCGCGGTAATGCTCCGCCGCGGCGGCGCGCTGCAACTGTCCGTTGTTCAAGGCAAATCCCAGGGCAAGGTGGCCGCGCGCCAGCTTCGGCTCGATCGCGATGGCCCGCTCTGCCGCAGTGATGGCCTGCGCATAAAGCCGCCGCGTCTCGTCGGCTTGGCTGGCGGCATTGGCGATAGCGGCCAGCATGGTCGATCGCATCGCGTGGGCCGCAGCATAGGCCGGGTCTTCCGCAATTGCCCCATCAAACTGTGCCAGCGCCGCCCGGTCTGTCTCCTGCCCGGTCGACAGGTCGTAGAGCGCAAACCCGCGCAGATATGCTTCATAGGCGATGACCGAACGGGTGCCCCCGACATCCTCCTGCGCGGCGACAGCGCTTTTCGCTTCCTGATCGGTCGCGATTTCGGCGACCAGAGAAAGCGCAACCTTTTCCGATATTTCAGATTGTACTGCGAAGATATCTTCCAGGCCCCGGTCATAGGTTTCGCCCCAGCGAACCACCCCGCCATCAATCGCCACCAGTTGTGCCGCGATCCTCAGGCGGGTGGCATCGCGCTGCACGCTGCCGCGCAGGATGTGGCCCACGCCCAGTTTGCGGCCGATGGCGAATTCATCCTCACCCTCGATCGCGCTGGACGAGGTCGGGGCCGATACCCTGAGCCGCGGATTGCGCGCGAGGACGGAGCGTAACTCATTGGAAAGCCCTTGGGAAAACCACTCTTTCTCAGGGTCGCCGGTGAGGTTGGCAAACGGCAGAACGACCATCGAGATCGCCCGTTCCCCCGCACCGCCCAGCAAGCCGGACTTCCATACACCCAGCACACCGGCACCGCCCGCCAGCGCCGCACCGCCCAGCATCAAGGTGCGGCGCGACAGTGCAAATCCGCCAGCGGGCGCGGGTCTGGAGGCAGGCAAGACAGGGTCAAGCGCGGGCAAGACAGGGTCTAACCCACCCTGCGCCCCGCCTGCCTTGGCCCGCACTGCAACCACGATCCGGGCGGCTTCGGGTGCGTCAGCCTTGCCATTCCAGCTGCTGATATCAAGCAGTTGGAACTGCCGGAAGCCCAGCGGCGCCATTGTGCCGTCAATCGACAGCGGGACAAGGCACCCGCGTTCCCGCCCGCGCTGCGCTTCGTCGCGCACCCAGTGCGAATCCACCGATGTCGCCGACCACAGCACAACCACCGCCGCCGCCCCTTCCAGCGCGGCCTCGGTAGTCCTGAGGTAATTCTCCCCGCCTTCCAGCCGCCCGTCCCACCACACATCGAAGCCCGCCCCTTCGAGCAAATCGATCACCGGACGGGCATGGGGCAGATCGACACGGGAATAGCTGAGGAACAGCACCGCTCGCCTTGGCACCGGTGGCGGCGATGGCGCATCATTGCCAGTCTGCACTGCTTCAGCCCCCCTTCGCCGCTGCATGACAACACATGCTACAGCCAAACGGGGCGGCACGCCAAGCGGCGATCCACATTGCCCGTTCCAGCCGGCAACCAAATCTGCTTGACGGCCATGCGATCTGATATAAATATGATATCATAATTATATCGCCAATGGAGATTCGTCATGTTCACTTCTGTTACCCCCGGGCTCAACCGCAGCCATGAAACCCCGGCCAGCACCCAAAGCGGATATATCATGCTGCTTGTCAGCCTTGTGCTGGTGGTGGCTGCGGTGTGGCTGTTCATCCGGGCGGTTGCGCCCGATCCGCAAGTCGATGGGCTGATGATGATCGGGGCGATCATCAGCGGCCTGATCGGCCTGTTCATCCTCACCGGTTTTTACATGATCAACCCGAACGAAGCCGCCGCGATCCAGCTGTTCGGCGCATACAAAGGCACCGATCGCAACGAAGGCCTGCGCTGGGTGCTGCCGTGGCTCGCCCGCAAGAAGATCGCGGTGCGCGCCAACAACGTCATCAGCGAGAAGATCAAGGTTAACGATGCACGCGGCAATCCGATCGAAATGGCCGCGCAGGTGGTGTGGCGGGTGACCGACACTGCGCAGGCATTGTTCGATGTCGATGATTATCGCGAATTCGTGACCGCCCAGATGGAAGCCGCCGTGCGCGCCATCGGATCGCGTTACCCCTATGATGATATCGAACATCTCGAAATCACCCTGCGCGGCAATCACGAGGAAGTCGGCGTGGAACTGCGCGCCGCCCTGATCGAGCGGCTTGCGGTTGCCGGCATCACGGTGGACGAATGCGGCCTGACCCACCTGGCCTACGCCCCGGAAATCGCTAGCGCGATGCTGCGCCGCCAGCAAGCCGAAGCCGTGATCGCAGCCCGCGCCAAGCTGGTGGAAGGCGCGGTTTCAATGGTTGAAATGGCATTGAACCAGCTGAGCGAGAAGGGCGTTGTCGAGCTGGATGATGAACGCCGCGCCGCAATGGTATCCAACCTGATGGTGGTGCTGTGCGCCGAACAGGAAGCCCATCCCGTGATCAATGCAGGGTCACTTTATTGAGGTCGTGATGCCTGCCAAGAAAGCCTTTGCCCTGCGCCTCGATCCGGCGCTTCACGATGCGGTGCAGCGGATGGCAGATGCCGAACTGCGCAGCGTCAACGCCGAGATCGAGGTGCTGCTGCGCGAAGCGCTGGCGCGGCGCGGGGTGAAGGTTGCGATCAGCAAGGGCCCGAAACGCGGACGGCCTGCGGGGGCGGCATCCGATGACACCGAGCAGGGCGGGCATGAGCGCGGTGCGGGTTCCAGAGCCTAGCTGATCCGTAAATCTTTGCCTGTCTGGAACTTGATCTGCTGGCGTAGCGGTTGCAACTCGCGCCGCATGAAGCCTATAGAATCCTCCGGTGACTTGTCGGCACGGTCAGCGCAATCGTTCAGCATTTCGATGAACTTTTGCTTCTGTGGCGAACTGACGGGCAAATATTCATCGATAAGTTGCTGGATGCTCTGGCAAAAATTACCGATTCGCTTGTCCAAATAGTCAGCCATACTTCCTCCTTTTAAAATCCGATTCGAAAATTCATTTTAATGAATTCAACGGTTATGAAATTGTGAAAAGTCAACTACTATCCTAATTTAGTACTTGAGCGCGACATACTCCATATGTCTCGATAGATTGAGCCACTACGCCGCTAATAATCCAATCCTGTCGAGGCAGCCGCCACTGTCAAACCAGTCGTAGCTGCAAGGCTTATAATTGCGATCGCACATTGATGCCTGGTACTCATTCCACCCAGAATCATCAATTTTTTGAACTTTTACCATCGCGCCAACATCTAGTACCTTCGAAGGATTGACATTTTTCAAAACGACGAAAGCGATATTGGACAGGCTTACGCTACTGAATGTGTTGAAGATCTTTAACTCCTTTGATGGAACCCTAGTCTCGACGATTTTCAGTAAATCAATACCTTTCTGTGCGAAAATGACTTCAAGTGGCTTTCCCTTTTGCGCCGCCTCTGATGCCATATCGAGGCTTGCGCTGAATATCCCCGTCAAACCGGCAATGATCGCCGTGTTTTTCGCCATTTCCTAGACTTCAGGGTTTTGCGATTGTTTAAGCAAAGCGGCAGTCTCCGTCGAACACATCGCGACCATAAATCCTTCCCCCCTCACCCGAAATCGTAAACAAACCCGCTCTCGCCCGCCTTTACTTCGATGCTGGTCACCGCCGCGCCGTCCATCTGCTTTTCCAGCAGTTGCACCGACATTTCGGGCAGCATCGTGTTGGTCAGGATATTGTCGATCATGCGCCCACCCGAATCTCCGTCGGTGCAGCGCGCCACGATGAATTCGATCACATCATCGCCGTAAGTGAAGGCGATCTTGTGGTTGCCCTGGATGCGCTTCTTGATCCGGTCGAGCTGGATGCGCACGATCCCGCCGAGCATTTCCTTGCTGAGCGGCACGTAAGCCAGCTGCACCGTGCGCCCGATCAGTGCGGGCGGGAAGACCTTGAGCAGTTCAGGCCGCAGCGCGGTGGCCATGGCTTCGGGCGGCGGGGTCAGTTCGGGATCGGACGTCATGTCCATGATCAGATCGGTGCCGCAATTGCTGGTCAGCAGGATCAGGGTGTTCTTGAAATCGATGTACCGGCCCTCGGCATCGTTCATGAAGCCCTTGTCGAACACCTGGAAGAACATCTCGTGCACGTCGGGGTGGGCCTTTTCCACCTCATCCAGCAGCACCACCGAATAGGGCCGCCGCCGCACCGCTTCGGTCAGCACGCCGCCTTGGCCGTAACCCACGTAACCGGCAGGCGCGCCCTTGAGCGTGGAGACGGTATGCGCTTCCTGAAACTCGCTCATGTTGATGGTGATCATCGATTCCTCGCCTGCAAACAGCAGCTCGGAAAGCACCACCGCGGTCTCGGTCTTGCCGACGCCCGATGGGCCGCACAGCATGAACACGCCGACCGGCTTGTTGGGATTGTCCAGTTTCGCGCGGCTGGTCTGGATACGCTTGGCAATCGCGTCCATCGCGTGATCCTGCCCGATGACGCGGGCCTTCATGCGTTCGGCCAGATCGAGCGTCGACTTGATCTCGTCCTTGACCATGCGGCCCACGGGGATGCCCGTCCAATCGGCGACGACTGCCGATACGGCATCGCTATCCACCACGCCGAACACCATCGGATCATCGCCCTGCGCGGCGTGAAGTGCATCGAGCGCCTCTTTCAGCGCGGCCATCGCAGCGGTTTCATCGCCAGCAGGCTCCGCGCCTTCTTCCACCGGGGCGCGGGCAGCGGTCAGCGCATCGCGGGCTTCGACCACCTTGGCGAGCGCGGCTTTTTCGCCCTCCCACTTGGCCATCGCCTCATCGAGCGCCACCTTGGCGTCCTCGATTTCGGCGGTGATCTTTTCGTGGCGATCATCGTCGCGGTATTGCGCGCCGCGTTCCCGCTCGACCACTTCCTTTTCGACTTCGAGCAGTTCGAGCTTGCGCTTGCGATCCTCGACCCGGGCAGGGGTGCCATGCTGCGAGACCGCAACGCGTGCGGCGGCGGTATCGAGCAGGCTTACCGCCTTGTCGGGCAACTGGCGGGCAGGCACGTAACGCTGCGACAGGGTGACAGCGGCATCAACCGCTTCATCCAACACCACGGTCTTGTGGTGGTTCTCCATCATCGGCGCGATCGAACGGATCATCAGGATCGCCTTTTCGCGGTCAGGCTCGGCGATATCGACTGTCTGGAACCGGCGGGTCAGCGCGGGGTCTTTCTCGAAATACTGGCGGTATTCGGCATAGGTTGTCGCGCCGATGGTGCGCAGATTGCCGCGGGCGAGCGCGGGCTTGAGCAGGTTGGCCGCATCGCCCGTGCCCGCCGCGCCGCCTGCGCCCACCAGCGTGTGGATCTCGTCAATGAACAGGATAATCGGGGTGGCAGAACCCTCGACCTCGTCGATCACCGCGCGCAGGCGCTTTTCGAACTCGCCCTTCACGCTCGCGCCCGCCTGCATCATCCCGATGTCGAGCGTGCGCAGGGTGACGCCTTGCAGTGACGGCGGCACATCGCCTTCGGCCAGCCGTTTGGCGAAGCCCTCGACCACCGCGGTCTTGCCGACGCCTGCCTCACCCACCAGAATCGGGTTGTTCTGGCGGCGGCGCAGCAGGATATCGACCAACTGACGAACCTCGGCATCGCGGCCGATGATCGTTTCGATCTTGCCGTCCTTTGCCTGCTGCGTCAGGTCGATGGAGTACTGCGCCAGCGCGCTGCCTTCACCTGTCGCCCCGCCCGCACCGGCCCCGCCGCCTGCATCGGAAGTGGCAGTCGCGCCTGCCACCTGTGTGGTCTCGGTCGATCCGCGCATCACGTTCTCGAAATCGCTCGCAAGGCGGTTCGCGTCGATCTTGCGGAATTCGAGGCTGATGTTCTGCAAGGCATTGCGCAGGGTGTTGGTCTTCAGCATCCCGTAAATCAGATGCCCGCTGCGCACCTTGGCCGCGCCGAATTGCAGCGAGGCGTAGAGCCAGCCCTTCTCGATCGCCTCTTCGATCTGCGGCGAGAAATCCGAAATCGCGCTCGCCCCGCGCGGCAAGGCATCAAGCGCCGCCACCGTATCGCGTGCCAATTGCGTATCATCGATGTTGAACGCCCGGCGGATCGCTGCGACATCGTTCTGGGCATCCTGCAGCAGGATATGCACCCAGTGCACCAGCTCCACATAGGGATTGCCGCGCATCTTGCAGAAGCCGGTGGCGCTTTCGATCGCTTTCAGTCCGGTCGGGTTGAGACGCCCGAACAGGGCGGAACGGCTGATTTCGGTCATGTCACTTGTCCCCCAAGACGCGCGCCCTGCTGCAATCTGGCAGAGGAGCGGCGCAAATGTACATCGCTGCGAATATCATCATTGGCCGGCTTGCCGATCCATGAAGACCAGCCCAGTCGCGCCCCATCGCCCAGCCGCGCTGGCCGCACTTCGGCCTGTGGCAGGCACAATGTCATGCCCCATTCGAGATGCGACGGCGCAAGCGCATCAAGCGCCTCTGCCGCCAGCGGAAACTGATCACCGCCGGGCAGCAACCGCCGGAATTGCTGATGGGTCTGCGCGGCGATCTTCACCTCGAACCGGTCTGCCACCAAATAGACCTGCCGCCCCAGCATCGCATCGCCCAGGCGGTGGTGGCACACCCCCAGCCGGGTCTGATCCTCTGGCGCGATATCGCGCATCACCGGCACGAATTCGCGCACTGTCACCGACAGGCCAAGCAGGTGCTGCAATCCCCCCGCAATCGCCCCGGCACTGCGGCGGGATGCAAACAGCGCGGCGTAATGCAGGCGGGCATTGGCCGAGAACGCCGATTGTTCGGTCGCGCCTTCGCGCGCGCCGGTTAACGCACCGATGAAATCGGCGAAATGATCATCCTCCACCCGGTCAGCCTGCACCGCGGGCTGCGACACGGCCCAGGCGCGGTAGAACAGTTGCAGGAAGCGCCCGGCCAGCAGATCGAGGAAATCGCCGAACGGATAGGTCTTGGCGTATTTGCGTTCATAGGCCGCAAATTCTGTCAGGTGCAGCGGCAGCGGTGACATCGGCCCGGTCAGGCCAAGCCAGTAGCCCGAAGCCTCCGCCCGCCCGCCCTCTATATCCACACGTTCAAGAGTAGCGGCAGGAAAGCGGGTGTGCGGCACCTGCCGCAAACGGACGATATCCTGCGAAGGCAGGCGGCTTTGCCCGACCGAAGGCTTGCCCAATGCCCGTGCCGCCAACCCGCGCACCAGCGCAAACAGGCTGAAGCGTTGCGGCGCGGCGGCCGCGCGCTCGGCGAAGGTCAGATAGGCTCGCGCGTCCCGATCCTCGGTGGCCATTTGGCGACCTCCCCCTGCGTTTTGCTGTGAAAATGGGTTTCGGTGAAGGAATTGACCGTCACAAACCCGCTCAGGAACCGTTCGATCACCGCGCTGAACAGGAAAATGCGCGATTGATCGAAGGCGGCATCATCCAGCTCGATATCGATCCGAAGCCCGCGCGCCAGCGCCATACGCCCCAGCCCCGGCACACGCCGGGTCACATGTTCGCCCTTCACCGCGACGATCCCGTCGATCTGCGAACGCATCACCGGATCATCGGCGCGGCCATACAGCGCAAGGTGATTGCGCAGCATCCCCCCATCACTGCTGCCTTCACCGATCAGCGTGGCGTAATTGGGGGTCAGATGTCCGATCACCCGCCATGCCGCATCGCCCAGCCCCAGCGGCGGCAGCGGGCGGGTGGGCGAACGCACAATCTTGATCGCCCGTGCGGCCACACTGGAAGCAGTCAGATGGAAATCGCCCGACACTTTCAGGTCGACCGGCAGTTCGCGGTTGGTCACCAGCGCGCGCAGGGCCAGATCATGCACGCTTTCAAGGCGGCCCGGATCACCCGGACTGGTCAGCGATATGAACATATCGGTGCCGATATAATCCTCGCGCCCGCGCATCCGGCGCTCCTTGCGCGACATCTGCCGCAGCCGCAGCCGCGAGGTATAGAACAGCGCCGAACGGTAATCATACAGCAGCGAGCCATAGGAATAGAGCGGCGCAACCTCGCGCGGGTTCTGGTTCTCGCGATCGAACGCCTCGACCTTGAGCAGCCGGAACACCTCGAAATCGAGTGGCCCGTCACGGTCTGCCAACACCTGGAATTCATGTTCCGCTTCGTTGAAGGGGATACGGCTCAGCGGCTTTTCGAACAGGTTAATCGCGGGGGTGGCAAACAGGCGCAGGTTGGCGGTCCCCACCGATTGCACCAGCGCATCGGATGATCGGCCAAACAGAATGGTGATCTCCACCGCCTTTTTCGACAGCGCCAGCGCCTTGCGCAGCGACCGCAGCTTCACGAAACGAAAGCGTTCGGGGCAGGCGAAATATTCGGTCAGCAGCCGGTAAGCCGATAGCGTACGCCCGTCATCCGGCAGCAGCGCGCAATCCTCGCCGAACCCGTGCTGCACCGGTGTGTCCAGCAGAACATGAGCCGCCCCTGCCACATCGAGCGGGCGGGCGACCACAGCAATCGCATCGCCGATCAGCTGCCGGTAAAGCTCGTTTGCGACGCCTTCGCCGCCATCGAGATAGATCGGCAATTCATCCGCAGCGATGGTGGACAGGTCGATCCCGTCCTGCGCCTCCAGCCGGATCGTCAGCGCCGCCTGCGCGCGCACGCCCGCCAGATCGGCATAACGCGCCGCACCCGCCCGGCTGCCGACATATTCTGCCGATCCGATCCTGAGCGGCCACAGCGTGACATCCTGCCCGCTTTCAAAAATCACCGGCGTGCGCGACTTGCCCTGCGGTTCGGCCGAAAACTGCGTGCGGCGCGGGATGTGATGCCCGCGGGCAAGGCCGGGATCACCCACCACCGGATCAATGCTGACAATGCACATCGAGGGCGTGGGTGCGAGGTAGTGCGGCTGCACCGCCTGCAGCAGATGCTGGGTGAATTCGGGAAACTGGTCGTCCAGCTTCAGCTGCACCCGGCTCGACAGGAAAGCCACGCCTTCCAGCAGCCGTTCGACATAGGGATCACGCTCGCCGCCAGTCAGGCCCAGCCGGGTCGCCACGGTTTCATGCTTGGCGGCAAATTCGAGCGACTGGACCCGCAGATATTCCAGTTCGGCCTCGTAATATTCGACCAGCCGGGGATCCATCACTCGCTCACTTCAACGGTCATGGTTTCCACATCGACATCGGTCTTCAGCCGCACCGGCAAGGCCTGCGGGCCGCCGGTAATCTCGCCTTCGATCACGAAACCGACCTTGCCCGATCCATCCACCCGCCCGCGCGGTTCCACCCGCAGGCTGGCCGGATTGATGCGCGGTTCGAAACGCAGGATTGCACGGCGGATCTCGCGCGCCTGTTCGCGCGCAGCGTCCCGCCCAAGCGAACGCCCGGCAAAATCGCGCACCCCGAAATTGAGCACCGAATCGCGCACCTGTGGATGGCGCGACAAGTCCTGCGTCGATTCGAACGAAATTGTATTCAGCAGCCATGCCAGGTCGCGCATGACCGAAGCCCGCAGCGATTTTTCGGTAAAGCGCTCAAGGTTGGCGACCGCGAAATTGCGGAAGTCCTCGCGCCCCACGGTGGGCATGTCGGCATCGGCAGACAGACCGCCGAAATCATTGCCCGAAGCCAGCTTGTCAAACAAAGTGGGGGTAAGACGAACCTTGACCGACATCGTCAGTTTGTTCGCATGGTCAATTCGCGCAGTTCCTGCACCGGCACTTCGCTGCCGTCCGAGAAGGCGAACAGCCGGTGGCCCAAGGGGTATTCACCATTGTCATCGGCCAGCCAGCCGGTGGCAGTGCCGCGCACCATCGCGGCGTCATCCGCCGCTTCGCTGCCGGGATAGCGCAGCGGAATGAACCCGGCGACGCGCGCGCCCTGGGTCAGCCCGAATTCGGCCTGAACCCACACCGTATCGCGCAAATCCACCGGCGCGTTGATGGTAAGATTTTCCAGCGCGCAGAACGGCATCAACCCGTACCGCCCGGCGATGATCGCCTCGGTCACCGGGCCAAGCCGCGGATCGGCATCGGCGATCCAGTCAAATTCGTGACCGGCATCGGTGGTACCGGCGGTGGTCGGCGCGGCATCAAACACCTGCGCGTAAAGATCGTCGGCGTCGCCCGCGCCGCTTTGCCGGGCCATCAATGCTGCCGACAGGGCATCGCCCCATTCGACCTTGGCGAGAATGGGCGCCGGTTCCTTGCCGGCAAACACGCTGGCCCGCACGGCTTCAGCCGCGATGCACTGCGTGTAGGCGACCGAGAGCATCCGCGCTTCGGGATCGAGTTTGGCCAGCGTTTCCAACTGCGCCTTGGCCCTGTCCCATTCGCCCAGCAGGGCACACATCTGGAACAGAAACATGCGAACCCCGACATCGCCGGGGTTCGCACGCACTTCTTCGATCAGTTGCTGGCGGGCAGCGGCGACATCGCCAGAGGCAAGCAATTCATTAGCCTTGACCATCTCTTGCCTCGCTGCCCCCCAATGGGCTGATTAACCGGCCTTATTGAGCAGAACGTCGAAGTAACCTTCGACCTTGCCCT
This sequence comes from Porphyrobacter sp. AAP60, assembly GCF_001296025.1. Lineage (GTDB taxonomy): Bacteria > Pseudomonadota > Alphaproteobacteria > Sphingomonadales > Sphingomonadaceae > Erythrobacter. The sequence goes on from NZ_LJHV01000008.1 coordinate 27,760, forward strand.
TCGACGTGCCCTTTTCATCGCGCTGATCGTAGATCTGGCGGATCTTGGCATAGGTCAGGCTACCGCTTTCATCGGCCATGCTGGATGCCGAGAAATTGTAGTTGTTGATCACGACGTTTTCGAGTTCGTACTTGAGGAAGTCGATTTTCTTGTCGTCACCGACGTTCGACTGGAACGAGATCACGCCCTTGGGGATGACCTTGCCGGCAGCGCAGGCCTTGAACAGGGCGACCGAAGTCTTGTCGACTTCCTTTGAAAAGGCGATGTCGCCCATGTTGGCCTGGCCCTTCGAAACGGTCTTCGAAGCGTTGTTGTAAGCCGAGGAATTGAACGCCGAAAAGCTGAAGCTGCTCAGCTTGATTTCATTCGGGTGCGCTTCATCGGTGGATTCACCCTCGATCCCGTCGAGTTTCAGAAAGATCGAAACTTCCATGTTATTTCTCCATCGCTTGGAAATGCTTCACGCTATTGAAACTTACTTACCCTGAGGCAGCTGCGACACCATGCTGACGCTCACGTCCATACCTTCCAACTGGTGGTGCGGCACAAACAGGAAGCGGCTCTTATAATAGCCCGGATTCTCGGGATCCGGTTCGACAGTGACCTCGGCACGCTTCAGCGGGAGACGCGCCTTGGTTTCTTCAGTGGCCGAATCCGGGTCGGCGGTAACATACTGGTGAACCCAGTCGCTGAGATCGGCCTGCAATTGCGGCCCTTCGCGGGTGCCGCCAATCCAGTCGCGCACCATGCACTTGAGGTAATGGGCGAAACGGCAGCTGGCGAACAGGTAAGGCAGACGCGCTGCCAGCCGCGCATTGGCGGTGGCATTGGGATCGTCATACTTGGCCGGTTTGTGAACGGTTTGCGATCCGATGAAGGTCGCATCCGTTGTGCCCTTGCGGTGAATCAGCGGGAGCAGGCCGAGTTCGGAAAGTTCTGCCTCGCGCCGGTCAGAAATCGCCACTTCGGTCGGGCATTTCTGGTCAACGCCGCCATCATCGGTCGGGAAAGTCGCCAGCGGCAGATCCTTCACCGTGCCACCGGATTCAACCCCGCGGATGCGCGTGCACCAGCCGTATTCGCGGAACGCGGCATTGATGCGCACACCCATCGCGTAGGCCGAGTTGACCCACAAATGCTTGTCATGTTCGCCATCGGTCGTTTCGTCGAACGCGAATTCTTCGATGGGGTTGTCCTTCATCGAATAGGTCGCGCGGCCGAGGATGCGGGGCATCGTCAGCGCCAGATATTTGCTGTCATCCGAGCTGCGGAAGGCATTCCACGCGGCGTGTTCGGTGGTGTCGAACCGGTTGGCGAGATCGCGCGGGTCGGACACTTCCGTCCATGTGTCCATGCCCAGTAGGTTCGAATCCGCCGCCGCGATCATCGGCGCGTGCGAGGCTGCGCCGATACGGGCGAGGCCCTTCATCACGTTCAGATCTTTCGACGAGTGGTCGAAATACATATCGCACACGAAAGCGCCGAAAGGCACGCCGCCCAACTGGCCGAATTCGGATTCATAGACTTTCTTGAACAGCGGGCTCTGGTCCCAGGCATTGCCGCGATATTGCTTGAACATCGCCGAAAGTTCGGACTGGCTGATGTTCATTACCCTGATCTTGAGATCCTGCCCGGTCTCACTGCCCGAGACGAGATAATCGAGCCCGCGCCACGCCGATTCCAGAGCCTGGAGTTCGGGGTGATGGAGGATCGCATTCATCTGCTGCGACAGCTTGCGATCGATCTCGGACACCATCGCATCGATGGTCGAGAACACGTCGTCGCCCATCTTCACCGCGCCCGAAAGCGCCTGTTGTGCGAGCGTTTTGACCGCCGCTTCGATCTGACCGCGCTTCTCGTCCGAGCGCGGCTTGAAGTCGCGCTGGATGAGCTCGGCGAAATCATCGACCGTGATCGCCTCTGCGACCTGTGCTTGATCCAGCTTCGATGGATCCGATGCCATCATGTCCTCCGTTACGAACTCGAGAAAACCAACGCCCGGCGGGCGCAAGCAGAAAGGCTTATTCGCCGCCGTCAGTCGTGCCGGCACCTTGCTCGGCCTGGGCCGCGCTCAGCGCCTTGAGCAGGTTTTCGTCCTGCATCACCTTTTCGAGCAATTCGGTGGCGTTCTGCTTGCCATCCATGGCGATCAACAGATCGTTGAGCTGACGGCGGGCATCAAGCAGCTTGGCCAGCGCAGGCACAGCCTCGGCGATCTTGCCGGGATCGAAATCGTCCATTTTCTTGAACGTCAGATCGACCGCCAGCTTGCCTTCGCCTTCGATTTCATTGTCGACGAAAAACGAGGCACGCGGCGCGATGGCGCCCATGCGCTTATCGAAGTTGTCGACATCGAATTCGAGGAAATCACGATCCTTGAGATCTTTCTTGGCGACTTCGCTCTTGCCGGAAAGATCGGAGATGACGCCCATGACAAACGGCAATTCAACCGACTTGCGCGCACCATAGGTTTCGACATCGTAAGAGATGTGAACGCGCGGCGAGCGATTGCGGCTGATAAACTTCTGACCGGAATCTGACATTATATTCCCCCTTTGATCGGCCCTGGAACTGTTCCAGCAAAAACGATTTCGACTCGCCCTGCCGACCGTTGAAAGACTTGATCAACCATGATCATTCCACATCGCTGCGCTCAAGCAAAACACTTTTAACGTCATCAAGACTACGCGGGGCGATGTCTTCAAGGATTTCCATGAAGTCCTTGTTCACCCAACTGCGCATCCGTCCCATGGCAAGCCGCATCGGGTGCCCCGGTTCTGCACGGGCATAGTATTGTTCGATCGCGTTCAGCGCCTTCATCACGTCGTCACGCGATTTGACCGCGCCGCCGAAAGCGGGCCCACCGGGTCCGGCCGATTCGGTATCACCCGCCTCATCATCGCCGTCACCTTCGCCATCTTCCGCTTCGGGCACCGCGAGCCCTGCCAGCGCAAGGTAGGCTTCTTCCACCAGACTGATCGTATCACGCAGAGTGCTGAAATCGGGCCGGCCACTGACGCCCTGTTCGCGCAAGACGGCCTCGATCCGCGTCAGGGAATCGAGCATCGAGGCAAGCTGCGCCGCAATCGCGCCTTTCGCCTCATCGTCGAGTTGATCGAGCGTCCCGCGCACCGCCGGATAGGAATCCGAAGCGCCGCCATTCTCATGCACATCGAGCAGTTGTTCAGCCTTGATGCTGCCGCGATTGCCGAGGATCAGCGGCATGCCGAGGAACGGCATCGCAAATGCGCCGCGACGCGCCAGATCTTCGAATAATGGCCCGCGCAGCCGCCCGCCGGGATCATCCACCAGCGGATAGACCGTGTCCCAGTGCTCTTCCAGCAGCCGCGCAGCAAACTGCAAGCCCTGATCCACAATCTCCGGATCGCCGCGCACAATGCCGCAGCGGGCATAGCTTACGGCGAGGTAGAGATCCTTGGTCTGACCGCAAAGTTCTTCGATATTGTCGAAAGTATCCGACCAGTTGACCGGCGCCAGCCGCTTTTCACCATCGGCCAGCGAAGCCATACCGGTATCTAGCGCGAAATCCTCATCGAACGCAGCGCGCAGCGTGTCGAACTCCAGACTTTCGTCCAGATCCTCACCGCATGGCTGCTCGTCAGAGACGGGCGCCAGTAATTCTTCGATAGTCTTCAAGCTCGTTACCCCCCCGATCGAGCTGGTCGTTTAATCGATAACGACCGCCTCGACCCGGCGATTGATCCCGTGCGTGGGCGCGTAACCATCGATCGGCTGCTGGCTGCCAAACCCTTCAGCTTCAAGCATCTCTGCCGCAATCCCGCGCTCCAGCAGCGCCTGCCGCACAGCAGCCGCACGATCAGCCGAAAGCTTTGTGTTCACCTCATCATCGCCGGTGGCATCGGTGTGGCCCGCAATCCGTACGCGCTTCAGCTGACCGGCCTCGCTGTTGAGCCGGATGGCTTCTGCCAGCGTGCTGATTTCCTTGATCGCCGAAGGTTCAAGCTCGGCCGAGCCCAGGCGGAAGGTCACAAACAGATTGGCGCGCTTGGCAACCGCAGCTTCGGCTGCAACCGCAGCGCCGACCGAACTGCGCCTGCCCACCACAGGGGCTGCCATGTCACGTGATGCGACTCGCGCCACATCACGGCCCGGCCGAGTCGCAGCAGGCACCATCGCAGGGGCAGCGCCGCCGCCCTTCTTTTTCATCGCCTGAAGCGTCTTGAAATCAGGGAACGGGCTGGCCGCACGTCCGGAAGCATTGCCGGCCCGCACATCAACCACAACATCGCCGGTTTCGTCCCCCGCAGCAAGAACGCCCGCGGGCTCCCCGCACTCGCCGCCAAGCTGGCAGCGCAGTTCGGCGAGGCGCACCGGATCAAGTTCCTGTTCAGCAGCATGAGCAACCGCCGGGATGCTCAACAGAGCGGCCGCAGCAATCATCGGAAAACGGGTCATCATGATTCGACTCCAGATCGAATTGCTCTGCACAAGCAGAGCGGGAAACACTATTGCGACCAGACCGATTTTGGATTTGTCTTTTGTTAGCCTTTCGGTAACACCTTGGCCGACGACTTACAAGCCGAACGAGATCGGCACGTCCCAATTGGGAGCAGTCCTGTTGGGAATAGTGGCCGACAGCGGAACCGGGTGGCACCGCGTGTTGATCAAGTTTGTGGGGGGCTTTTCGCGATGACATCAGAATACCGCGAAATCAGGCTGGCGGTTGGCCTCGGCGGGGAGCAAGTCGAGTATGTCTCGCTCTCCACGCGAGAAGAACTGTCCAATCCGTTCGAAGTGGAATTGCAGATTGTCGCAACGCTGGGCGAGATTGATCTTGCCCCGCACATCGGCGAACCGGTGAGCGTTACGGTTTACGAAGAACAGGACATCGTCCGTTACTTCAACGGCCTGCTGGTGGAAGCCGCGCATCTGGACGAAGATGGCGACGGGTTCCATTACAATCTTTCGCTGCGCCCCTTCACCCACTTCATGGCAAGCAAGCGCGGCTTTGCGATCTTTCAGGAAAAGACCGTGATCGACATCATCAAGGATGTCTTCGCGTCGGCCGGGATCAGCGACTACGAGCTGCGCGTCACCGAAAGTTACGAGCCGTTCGAATACTGCGTCCAATATGGCGAAAGCGATTTTCACTTCCTGTCGCGCCTGATGGAGCAGGAAGGGCTGTATTATTTCTTCGAACATTCCGAAGAAAAGCACCTGATGGTGATCTGCGACAAGGCCAGCACCCACAAGCCGGGCAAACATCCGACCATCGCATTCAACGCGGCTGCGGAAACCGCGCAGGCCTATCATGTTTCAGCCGATCTCGGCGGACACCACGCGCTCGGCACCTGGGCCGAACGGGTGGCCAGCAGCGGGCACGAACAGGTTGCCCTGCGTGATTATGATTTCAAAAAGCCTGTCGATGCTGTCGATGGCAAGGCGGTGGACGAATCGCAGCATCCCAAGGATGCACAGGAGCATTACGATTACCCCGGCCAGTTCATCACCGCCGCCCGCGCCAACCGGTTAAGCAAGGTGCGGCTCGAAGAGTTCCGCGCCCGGCGCCGCACCTTCATCGGCCGCACGACCGCCAAAAGCCTGTGCGCCGGCGCGACGATCAAGGTCAGCAATCACCCGGTTGCCCGTTTCAACGATGAATATCTGATTGTCGCCACCCAGCACACCTTGCGCGCGCAAAACTACCATTCAGGCACCGGCAACATGGGGCAGGACGACGTCAGCTTTCTGGCGATCCCGGCCAAAACCCAGTTCCGCGCCGTGCGCCGCACTGAAAAGCCGCGTGTTGTGGGGGTGGAATCGGCGATCGTCACCGGGCCTTCGGGCGAGACGATCTACACCGACGAATATGGCCGCGTGAAAGTGCGGTTCCATTGGGACCGTGCCAGCACGCCGGATGAAAAGTCCACCTGCTGGATCCGCGTGTCGCAAACCGGCGGGCTGGGCAATATCATCCTGCCGCGGGTCGGCCATGAAGTGCTGGTCGATTTCCTCCACGGCGATCCCGATCAGCCGGTAGTGACCGGGCGGGTGTTCAATGCCGAAGCGATGCCCATCTATCCGCTACCCGCCAACAAGACCCGCGCGGTCTGGCGTACCCTGACCTATGGCGAGCAGACAGCCTACACCAAGGCTGAAAAACTCGACACGGGTGAGCCCAAGGCCAACGAACTCCGCTTCGAGGACAAGGGCGGCAAGGAAGAGGTCTTCCTGCATGCCGAGCGCGATATGAACGTGCGCGTGCGGTATGATACCAGCACCCATATCGGGCATGACGAAGAACTGAAGGTCGGCCACAATCGCCAGCGTTACGTCAAGGAAGACGAAAAGGTCACGATTGACGGCAACCGCGAATACAAGCTGAAGAAGAACGAAACCAACACCATCACCGATGGCAACCGCAAGACCACGATCAGCAAGGGCAATGACGATCTGACGATCAGTCAGGGCAACCTCACCATCAAGACCAGCATGGGCAAGGTCACGATCGAAGCAATGCAATCGATCGAACTGAAGGTGGGGCAGACGGTGCTCAAACTGACCCAGACAGAAGCATCGATTACCTCGCTGATGGTCAATGTGAAGGGCCAGGCCATGACCGAGGTTTCCGCCGGCGGGATTTTGACCGAAAAGGGCGCGCTGATTAAGATCAACTGATCGCGCAGCCGGCGGTCAGCCTGTCGCCCGGCCTATCGATTCGTCCTCATCGACCCGCACATGCGGTAAAGGAACATTTCGGCACATCATGACTGACTGGAATATCGTCTTCTGGAGCTCCGCCCGCCAGATCGCCGAGGAAGCGAAGCTGGCGCGCGCGCTCTGGCCTGATGAGGACGTGTCGCCCGACGGTTATTTCCGCGACCTGCGTACCAGGGGCGAAGTGATGGCGGCGATCACCTATGTCGCTGCGGCCCTGCCCAAACTGGAAGCGATCGACTGGGCGCTGTCCAGTCTGCCCCCGCTTGATCCTTCGGCCGACGATTTCGCCGCCCGGATGCTGGTGCGTGACACCATCCAGCGCTGGCTGGGCGAACCGGATGATGAAAACCGCCGCGCGGTGGAACGTCTGGTCGAACAGGCGGACCGCGATTGGCCGGAAACGCTGATCGGTCTGGCAGTGTTCTTTTCAGGCGGATCGATTGCGCCGGAAGACACTCCGCCGGTGCCTGCCGAACCGGGCCTTATGGGCCAACTGATCGCTGGTGCCATCCAATCGGTAATCGCCGCAGGCGCAGCCGAGGGAGCCGGGCTTTCAGGGCGCATTCTTGATCTGGCCGATCAATTGGCCACCAACGGACGCAAGCCGGCCCTGACGCCATGACCCTGACGCTCAAGATCATCAATGGTGCAGGTATAGAACACGGCGCCAACACCGAACTGGTGCTCAACAACCGCGGTGCCAATCTGGGCCGCTCGCTCACCTGCGAATGGGTGCTGCCCGATGAAGCGCGCTCGGTATCGAGCAAGCATTGCGAGATCCAGTTCCGTGACAACAGCTATTATCTGATCGATTACGGCAGCACCAATGGCACCTTCGTCGGCGCTTCGGATCAACGGCTTGATGGTGCGCACCGGGTGGCGCCGGGCGACCGCATCCGGATCGGCCCCTATCTAATCGAAGCCCGGTTGAGCGGCACAGCCTTGCAACAGCACCAGGCCGAACAGGAACAGGCCGCTGCCTCTGCGCGCGGGCCTTCGTGGCAGGCGTGGGACGATGTGCCCGGCGGCCGACCATCCGCGCCAGCGCCCGCGCCCGCCGCATCGGGCTTCCCCGAAGATGGGGGCTGGGACATTCCCGGAGGCGGCGGGACGGCGCCGGATCGCAATTCGGTATGGTCGGAAGATCTCGCGCGCGCCTCCAACACCCCAAGCGCCGATGACATCTTCAGCGATTTCACCGCCAAGAACGAAATCGACTGGACCAATGCCTCGTGGTCGGTCGATCCGGCGTTCGATCCCTTTGCGGTCGACGGCGGCGAACCTTCGGGCTTTGCGCCGCTACCCGGCGGCACACCACCTGCTGCGCCCGCGCCGCCCCCCGCCAGCAGCGGCGGGTTCGATCCGCTGCCCGGCGCCGCTGCCCCGGCACCACCTTCCGGGGGCGGGTTTGCGCCGCTTTCGGATGACCCTTTCGCGCCCGCACCCGGGCCTATTCCGGCGCCAGTACAGTCGCCACCGCCACCGCCAACGCCACCGCCTTCGGGCGGGAGCTTCGCGCCGCTCGATCCCGGCGCGCCGCAAGCCCCCTTCCCCTCATCGCCGCCCCCAGCCGACCCGTGGCCGGATCCGGTCGATCAACCGACTGTCGGTCCATGGGGTCCGGGTGCTGAAGCGCCCGCTTCTTCGCCCGCCCATGCACCCGCACCCGCGCCGGCCACCCCGCCGATCCATGTGCGGCCCTCGCCGGTTCCCCATGCGGCCGCAGCCGACAATGATGCTACCATGCCGGTGCCGCAACCGCCCCCGCCCGCTCGACCGGATGCCGTATTCGGCGCGCTGCTGGGCGAACTGGGCGTGCCCGCCAGCCAGATCAAGCTTTCGCCCGAGGAATCCGCCGCCAAAACCGGACGGATGCTGCGCCACCTGCTCGCCGGATTGATGATCCTGCTGGAAGCCCGGGCCCGCGCCAAGGACGAAATGGGCGCCGCCGGAACCGCGCTCGGCTTTGATGGCAACAACCCGCTCAAATTCGCCCGCAATGTCGATCAGGCGTTGCAGATGATGATGAACCCGAAGCTGCGCGGCTACATGGAAGCCGAAGACGCGATCGAGGAGGCTTACCGCGATCTTCAGGCCCACCAGATCGCCACGCTCAAGGCGATGCAGGGCGCGCTGCGCGAGACGCTGAACCGTTTCTCTCCCGCCGCGATCAAGGCCCGCACCAAGGAACAGGGGCTGCTGTCCAAAGTGCTGCCGGGCCAACGCGAAGCGGCCTTGTGGAAGGCATACGAAGCGCAATTCAGCGGCGTGGCCGAAGGATCGGCAGAGGCCTTTCTCGAAGTCTTCTCGCGCGAGTTCCGGCAGGCTTACGAAGAAGCAAACCAGCGTCCGCGGCGCTGACGCCCCGTCGCACCGAACCGTCAACCGGGCTGGCGATCCTCGGCAGTCGCCCACATCACATCTGCCGCCCAGCCCTTCGTCTTCACTCCATCGCGGAAGCGCTCCGCCCAGCCCGCATCGACGTTGCGCATATTTTCGGGCAGCGGGGTTGGACTGGTGATGACGATCAGGCCAAAATCGACCCGCTTCACCTCCGACATCAGCGCCGGGTAATACATCGAGTAACCCGATCCGGTGACGTTGCCCTTGAAGCTGGTGACGAAGGCTTCCAGTTCGCTGCGGTGCAGGCCCAGTACGCCGCGCGATCCTCCATCGGTGATCGCCAGCAAGGCGACATCGTCACCCGCCTTTACCCCTTCGATATTGATCGGCACCTTGGCATGAAGCTGTTCACCTTCGAAATCGGCGCCCAGCGATTCCATCCGTGCTTCATAGGCGAGCTGCGGGGTCTTGATCGTCACGCCGCGTCCGCGCCCTTCGCGAAGCGCGTCGATGAAGGCGCAATCATCCCTGGTAAAGCGCACGACATTGCCAAAATCGAGCGCAGGCACCCGCGCGCCGCCCGCTTCCAGCGCCCGCGCCAGTGCGGTCTGCGCCTCGGCCGGAACCGCCGCTGCGCCGGTGAATTTCGCCGCTCCGCTGTCAGCGCTGGCCAGCGTCAGCCACGAACACGGGACGTTGCCGGCTGCCTGTTTGGCGAGGGCTGCAAACTCGGGCGAACCGGGGGCAGGCCCGGCCACAGCGCCATTATCCGCTTCCGCAATCTCCGCAGCGGGCGCAGGCACGGGATCATCGCCGCCAAGGCTGACCGCGATCACCGTGCCGACCAGCGCCAGCAATGCCACAACCCCGCCGCCGATCATCAGTGGCAGGCGGTTGTTGCCAGACCCGGCGGGCAGCATGCCGCCCAGCTTTTCGGCCAGCCCTTTGCCGCCAGAGGGTTTGGCGTCGAGCTTGGTCTTCCCGGTCGGCCCGCCTGCTGCGGCGGCATCTGCCGATGGCTGCGCGCCGCCCTTGGGCCGCGCATCTGTCAGCATCAGATTGAACGCCGCCATCGATTGCGGTCGTTGCGCCGGGTCGGGCTGCAACGCTGCTTCGAAAGCGTGCCGGAACTGCGGCGGAATATCCGACAGGTCGGGCACGGTCATGCGCTTGCGCACAGCATCGGACAGCGAACCGCCCATGTCCGAATGCTTGCCCGCCAGCACCGCGCGCAGCGTCAGCGCAAGGCTGTAGATGTCCGACCACGGGCCGACATTGCGGCCATATTCGCCCAGCTGTTCGGGCGCGACATAGCGCAGCTTGCCGGCAAAGCCGTCGCCCACAATCGTGCCCGATTGTTCGCGCGCATCCTTGGCAATGCCGAAGTCGATGATCTTGGGGCGCGCCGGATCGTCCCCTGCCAGCAGGATATTGTCGGGCGCGATGTCGCGGTGAATTGCGCCCAGCGTATGCGCGGTGCCAAGACCTGCGGCGAGCTTCTGCGCCACGGCGACAAATTGGGCATCGGTCAGCTTGAGCTTGCCCAGCCGCGCTTCGAGGCTTGGCCCGTCGATGAATTCGGTAACGATATAGGGCCGCCCGAGGCTGTCGCGCGCGGCGAGCCGGTATTGCACGATCGCTTCGTGATGCAACCGGGTGAGCGTTGCGGCTTCCTTGGCGAACATCGCGGCGACCAGTTCGTCCTGCGCCAGATGCTGGAGCATCACCTTGACCGCGACCTTCTCGCTGGTCTGGTGGACATTGACCGCTTCGTACACCTCGCCCATCCCGCCCTTCGCGAGGAAGCGGGTGATGCGGTAAATGCCGTTGAGCACTTCGCCATTGGCAATCTGCTGGCCGGTCGTGTTGGGCTCTGCTGCGGGAGTCGCAGCGGCAGGTGCATCGGATGCAGGCGCCGGTTTGGGCGTCGGGGTTGGCGTGCCCTTGGGCTGGTAGACCGTGCGGTCTTCGTCTTCGGGGGGCGAGCTCATGGTCTAGAAAGCACCGATTTCGATCACAACCGCCGTAACATTGTCAGGCGCGCCTCTGGCATAGGCGCGTTCGATCAGCGCGTCGACCGCCGCCTGCGGATGTTCTGCGTGCAAAAGATCGCGAATTTCCGCGTCGGTCACAGGGCCGCTCAACCCGTCGCTGCACAACAGGAAACGGTCGCCCGGTTCAACTTCGTCCTTGATGATGTCGACCTGCACCTGCGGGGCAACTCCCAGAGCGCGGGTCAGCACGTGCGACATCGGATGGCCGATTGCATCGGCGGGGGTGAGGATCCCCTCGTCGATCAGATCCTGCACGTGGGTGTGATCGACGGTCAGCTGGAACAACCCGCCGCGCCGCATGATGTAAGCACGGCTATCGCCCACCCAGCCGGCCGCGAATTCACGCCCGCGCATGATCAGCCCCACCGCCGTGGTGCCCATCGTTCCGCCGCCATTGGCCTCGGCAGCCTCAGCGATCTCGGCGTTCACCTGATGGATCGTGCTGGCAAAGCCTTCGATCGCGCTGTCGAAATCTTCAGGCAAGCGCACCTCGGCAAAGGCATGGGCCGCCATGCGCGAGGCGGTTGCCCCGTTCTGGTGACCGCCCATTCCGTCAAACACCACCCACAGGCCGGTTTCATCATCGAGGAGCATCGAATCTTCGTTTTGCGACCGCACGAGTCCGGTTTCGCTGCGGCCAGCCGCCCTGAAGGGGATCATCGTCACACGAAGCATCCTTCCACTGAAGGCCACGAACCCACGCTGTCGGGCATGGGCAAAAGTTGTTCGGCGCCATCGGGCAGGAACCAGCGCGGCTTGCGCCCGCTTTGAGGCGCGCTGGCCGCAAGGGCGGCAAGAGCACCTCGCAGATCATCGGCCGAGGTGCCTTCAAGCAGTGCTTCGACCATCGCATCATAAACGGATTGGGTCATGCGGTCGGGCGCAGTCAGCACCAGCAGCGGGAAGCGGCGGCCGACAGCATCCATGCTTGGCAACAGCACGGCGGTGACGTTGGCGCCTTCGAATAACCACGGCGCGGCGACTTCGTAATCGGATTCGAAAGTTTCCGCCCGGTCTGCCCGTGCCGCGGCGAGCCAGTCGCTCAGCCAGTGATCAATCACGCTGCGCAGGTCACCGGACAGGCCACGGCTGATGAAATCGCCGTGCCCCGGCAGCTTGCCGAAAATCGCCGGGTGATCCAGCCCCGCAGCGTCGATCATTGTGCGGGTCAAAGCATCTGCGGGCATTTGACCGACCACAGACCGCCAAGGGTGAAAGGGTTGCGATCTTCCGGGAAGGAAATGCGGAAGACCGCGCGCGCCGGGCCGGGGTTGAACACCGCCTCCACCTCGCCTTCGGACAGGTTGCGGATGCGGGCGCGCTCCAACAGGCGGAACAGCGACCACGGGCCGCTTTCGGGCCGCCGCCAGATCACCTGATCGGATGCATCCAGCCCGTCGATCCCGCCATTGCCGATGATCTTCAGTTCGGACGCCTGCACCATTCCGCCGCCGACTTGCCAGGTCAGTTCCTCGCCCGGGTTTTCATCAAGATCGAACTGCATGGGAATGCCGCCGGTGGTCAGTTCGACCCGCCCCGCCTCACGCCCCAGCTGGGTCAGTTCGATCCGCATGGGCAGGCCTTCGCCGATGGTCAGCGTCAGCGCCGAAGCCTTCTGCATGTTGCTCGGCGTGACCGGGTTGAAGCTCGCCACCACCGGATCGCCGGTAGCCCAGCGCCAGTAATCGCCGCTGCGATCGAGATAGCCATCAAGCCGGCTTTGAACGAACACCGGTACCAGTCCGCCGGGGCCAAAGGCGGCACGCACGTCGGAAACCTCGGCATCGCTGGCGGAGGCTTTCTCGAACGGGAACTTGCCCGTTACCGCCGTCTCGCAAGCGGGCAGCACCTGCTGGCTATAGGCCAGCGTGGTTTCTCCTTGCAGCACGCTCACCTGCGCCGACCCACCGCCGCTGACGACATCGCCGGCAAACTTCTGGATCATTTCCGGCGCCTGCGTGGCGACCGTATCGAGCTCCCCCTTGATCTGCGCCAGGCGGTCTGCACTGCCGGTGACTGATCCCGGTGCGCCCGATGCGCGCACCTGCGAGAATGTCTGGCGCACGGCGGTGATGAAATCTGCCACGCCGCCGGGCGCTTCGGGCGTGCCCGTCCATGAATTGAGATCGGCAAAGGCCATGCTGATTTCGGCATCGGCCGACATTGCCCCGCCGCCGCCCGGCCCGATGATCTTGCTCGCGGTGTTCACGAACCGGTTCTGCTTGGCGCGCTTGCCCGCCAGATCGGCAGCCCGGCCCATGGCACTGGCCTGCGAGAAATCGGTATTGGCCCGCACTTCCAGCAGCACTGTGCGAAGCGGCGAAGGATCCTTGGTCAGCGCGCGGAAAGCCTGCGGATCGTTGAAGTAATCTGCCGCCTGGAGCGAATCGACCACACCCTTCCAATAGGCGATGTATTCCTGCGCATAGATGGTCGAGATGCCCTGACGCAGCCCGCCCATTTCGCTCTGCACGCTGACGGTGTTCTTGCCGAGCACCCATTGTTCGCGCTTCAGATCTGCCTGAACGGTTTCGCGCGCGACGGTATAGGCCTTTTCAAAGCCTTCGCGCTTGAAAAGGTATGGCACACGGATTGCCAGCACCTTGTCGGGATTGGCAAATGCGGCGGCATCGCCCGCTTGCAGCACTTCGGCCATCACCCAGTCTTTCGACGGGTCGGAAGCCTTTTCGCGCATGATTGCAAAGGCGCGCTGGGATAGCGACATGCTCGACACCGCCTGGCGCGATGACGCCACCAGTTGCGCATCCAAGGGCGCACGCCCGCCCGCCCATGCCGCAGACAGGTTCTGGTCTTTCGACAGGGCATCGAGGTGCAGGATCAACCGTTCGCGTACCTGCGCCATTTCAGACCCCGGATACAGATCGGTCGCCCAGTCCCTTGCCACATGACGGCGGACGGTTTCGGGGTCGATCACGCCTTCGGGCGCTCCGCCGCCCAGCATCAGATAGACCTTGAGCGGTTCGTACAGCGCCAGCGGATCGGACAGTTCCGCGCGCATCTTGTCTTCCAGCCGCAGCATGATGCGCGGCAGAAGAATGCGCCTTAGCCCGACATGATAGGCTTCGGCATTGCGCTGGGCCAGACCGCTCTGGAACAGGCCGAAACGCCGCGTCAGCGAAGGCCCGCCTGCCGCCTGCGCCTGATAGCCTTCGGGCAGATCGCGCAGGGCATCCAGCAGCGGCAGCACCTGTTCGAGCGAGGCATCGCTATTGCCGATCCGCACCAGATCGATCCGGCTCGCGTCAATCTCCTGACCGAGCGCCGAGGACGCTGCCAGCGTATCGCTCTGGAAAGAACGGTTGCCAATGAAGCTGACCGTCCACGCGACCACCGCCAGCACCACCGCGGCGGCAAGCCCGATGCTGGCTGCCATGATCTGCGACTTGCGCTTGCGTACCAGTGCAGCATCGGAAACGGGCAGGCCGGCTTCCTTGAACACCACATCCTGCAACAGGCGGTTGAGGAAAAACGCCTTGCCATCGCGGGACGCACCGCCCGCAGCCGCGCCGGTATCGCCGTAGGTCTTACTGACGCCTTGCAGGATGCGATCAATCGCGCTGCCATCTTGCGTGCCGGACGTCAGATAGAACCCGCGCAGTTTGCCGCTCGGGCGATCCTCGTTCAGAAACGCGCCTTCGATCAGGCGGAACAAGGCCGGGCGCAAGGCATGGAGCTGGCCGGGAAAGCCCAGGATCAGCCCGCGGCGGCGCATGTCTTTTTCTTCCTCCAGCCGCTTGGGCTGGCGCGCGGCGACATCATTGGTGACGTCGTCGAACGCGGAAGTCACATCCTCGGCCGACAGCCGCGGGCCTTTCCAGTCGAAGGTGTGGCCGATCACCGCGCGGCGGCCATCGACATCCAGATCGCCGAAATATTCGCCCATCCCGGCCAGCAGATCAGCCTTGGTGATCAGCAGATAGACCGGCAGTTCGACCTGCAAGACCTCGCGGATTTCGCGCAGGCGGCGGCGGATGATCGCGGCGTGATTATCGATCACCCGCACATCGCCAACCTGCAAATCGTCAGCCGGAATCGCCACCAGAATGCCGTTGACGGGTTCGAACGGGCGGTGCTTGCGCAGCAGTTCGAGCAGGCGCTTCCACCCGGCATTATCGACCGCGCTGTCCGAATCCTGTGTGGTGTATCGCCCTGCCGTATCGACCAGCACGGCTTCTTCAGCGAACAGGAAATCCAGATTGCGGGTGCCCCCGCTGCCCGCCAGCGTCTGATCGGCGAGCGGGAAACGCAGACCGGAATTGAGCAGCGCGGTGGTCTTCCCCGCGCCCGGAGGGCCGATGATCACATACCACGGCTGGGCGTTGAGATATCCGCGCTTGCCTCCGCCAGCTTCGCGCAACTGCTTCAGCGCTTCGGCCATCCGGCCCTGCACCGCGCCCGCTTCTTCGGCGCTGGCATCAGGCCCGGCAAGCTCGGCGGCCAGTGCGGCCTCGGCCTTTTTTGCCGCCCGGCGGCGCAGCAGGAACCACGTGAGCCAAACCGCCAACAGCAGCCCGGAGATGGTCAGCCGTACCCACAGCGGTTGGAGGAATTCCACAAACAGCGGCAGGCCCACACACAGCAGCAGCGCAAGCAGCACGATGGTACCGATCGAAATCGTCCACCAGCTTGTCAGGAACTTCTTCATCGGTCTTCGCCCCCGCGTGTGCTGATCACTGGCCCGTTTCGACCACGAATTCGACCCGGCGGTTCTGCGCCTTGCCCTCTGCCGTGGCGTTCGTGGCAATCGGCACGGTATCCCCCAGACCGACTACGCTGACCCGGCCCGGATCGGTCAACTGCGCACGTACAATCTGCGCCACCATGTCCGCCCGCGCTTTGGACAGGGCGAGGTTATCGGCAAACTGGATGGTCGGGCTGATCCTGTCGGAATCGGCATGGCCTTCGACAGAAACCGGGCCTTTTTCCAGCTGGATCGCTTTGCCGATCTTCTCGAAAATTCCTGCACGGCCAGTGACCAGATCGGCGGCGGCGGGTTCGAACAAAGTGCCCACCGTGGTGCGCACCCGGTTGCCCTGCACCACCACCAGCCCTTGCGCGATTTCTTCGGCAAGGAAGGTGCGCAGACGCTGCTCCGTGCCGGTCGGTGGGAGTTCGAGTACCTGCGCCTCGCGGGCCAGCGCCACCGGCTCTGCGGGAAACAGGCCCGCGACGCGATCATAGGCGTCCTGTCCGGTCAGCATCAGGGTTACGAAGAACACCAGATAGATCAGGAAGCACAGGCCCGCAGCAGCAGCCGCGGCCAGCCCGATGATGCTCCAGAAATTGTGGGGTTTGCGCGGCGCCGTCTCGCCGCGCCAATGGCTGACAACCTCGCTCTGGGACAGGCTGCGCACATGTTCGAGCGCGCCGATCAGGCTCGCCATCACCTGGCCTTTCTTGCTGTGACCATCGGGCATGGCGCGGGTGCGGCCTTCGAACCCTGCGGCAAGGCAGGCGTGAAAAAGCTCGATCAGATCGCGGTTGCGCGCCGGATCGCGCAGGATCTCGTTGACGAAATCCCAGAAACGGTCGCCCGCGATATTCTCGCGGAAGAAGGTAACCACCATGTTGCGCTGCGCCCACTGGGCGCCGCCGCCGCCCACGCCGGGCAGGTTCTGGGCGATATCGTCGATCGTGGCGCATAGCGCATATTTGGCGCGCTGCTTGACCCCGTCGGGATAGGCTGGCTGGATCGCGGCATCAAAGGCGCTGATCGCATCCTTGGCACGGCGGTGGAACTCGCCCATCGACACCTGCCAGCGGCCCGATTGCAGCGCGGCGGCCATTGCCAGCACCGGGGCTGCGTGCGCCATGATGATGTTGCGATCACGGCGCGGTTGCGGCGGCTGCGGCACCGAATCGCTGAACTGCTGCTCGGCCAGCACTGCCCCGCCGGGCGCTGCCGCCCCCCCGGCAGGTGCGGTCGCAGCGAAAGGATCGCTGCCCAGCGGACTGAACCCGCCGCCGCCCGATGACGGTGGCGGAGCCGAAGCCGGAGCGGTCTGATCCCAGTCGTCCATTCCGGAAAAACCGCCTGCTGCCGGCGGCGGCGTGCCCGGAGTTGCAGCATTGCCATCGCCCCCGCCGCGCTTCAGCGGCGAAGGCCTGAACACGGTCTTGTTGCGATCGTCGCTGGTCATTGTTTCTGCTTAACCGCCCACAGCTCGAGTTTGAGTTCGGGCCAGTCGTCGGATACGAACAGGCCCAGCGCCGCTGCGTCGTAAACCTCCGGCCAATCCGGAGATCCGCGATCGAGTTCGAAATAGACAAAGCCGGGCAGCACATGCAGCTGGCTTGGCGGGGTGGTGGTGTGGCGCAGCGTAATGCCCGGCAGCGCGGATGCCACCAGTGTCGGCATCTTGGTGTTGGGGCCGATCTTGCACACCGCGGGAAAGCGCTTGCGGATATCCTCCATTGCCTTCGTCTTGTCCGACACGGCGAGATAGATATAGCTCTGGCGCAGCAGCGTGCGGTTCTTGATCACGTGCATGAACTGCCCCGGCCCGCGCGCCACCAGCGGCAGCGGCTCGACCGAACGTTCGATCACGCCTGACAGCAGCAATTGCAGCAGGTCGATCAGCGGATCAAAGCAGCCTTGCAGATTTTCGTGATCATACAGCGGCAGTTCGGGCGGGCGGCGTTCCTTGCGGGTCAGCGTGGACACCTCGCCAGCCATGGCGCGCAGATTTTCGAACACCCTTTCGGGGTGGATTGCGGGCATGTGCGCCAGATGTCCGAGGATCGCGACCCAGCGGTTCAATGCCTGAAGCAGCAGAAACGCCTTGTAGGTATCCTGCCCGCCGTCGGTCGTTTCAGCGGCGCGCAGGGCCAGTTCGGAAACCATCTGGTCGGCCCGGCCGATCAGATCGGACAATCCGGCGCGCAACCGGCAGGCCTTGAGATCGAGCGTCGGCGCGATGTAGCGGTCATCGAACACCAGTTTCTTGCCGGCCACTTCGCGGATGCGGGCAAGGCCCAGCAGCAGCCGGCCCTCGGTCTCGTCGGGCGTGACGCCGTAACGCAGGTTGGCGGTGCCAAGTTCGATGTCTTCGCTGGTGCGCTCGGTCGAAAAATTGTCGCCGATGGTCTGCTGCGCCACCAGGAAGCGCGCATCGAGCGAGCCGCTTTCCTTGTCCATGAATTCCACCGCCCCAGACACACGCGGCGGCAGGGTGAGATAGATCACCGCATCGCGGGTTTGCGGGCTGATGGCCAGCGGCTGCGGCGCGGGCATATCGGCGGGGATCGCAAACGGCGTGCCATCGGGCATGATGCCGCGCGCCTTGCGGATCGCGAACTGGCCCAATTCTGCCAGCGCATGATCGATCTCCAGCTCGGCCACGCCCCACGAAAATGGCAAGGCCCAATCGTGCCGCGCGGCGACATAGCTTTCGACAAAGCGATCCTGCGCCTGAAAGTGTTGCGGACGCAGGAACATGCCCTCCCGCCACGCAACACGATTTCGATCGCTCATCCCTTGCCCCCCAATTCCGCAGCAGTTAAGCATAGGATGCGGGACAGATAAAGCACGGCGTTCATACCCGTTATCGTTTTCGATCCCCTGGCCGGATGTGGAACAGGTGATCGCCCGGATTGTGGAAGCGGCGGCGATGGAAACAGAATCCACCAGTTTCAATCCGCGCACCTGGGTAAGCCCGGCTCCGCCTGCCGATTCCGTATCACAAATCGCGCCCGAACCCGTTGTTTCCGAAGCTCCCCCCGCCAAGCGTCCGACAGCACTGTGGGTGGGCGGCAGTGTGATCGGGCTTGCCGCCATGGCGGGGCTTGCCCTGCTGGTGCCGTGGGGCGCTTTCTTCGGAAAGCCAGGCGCCGAAGCGCACCAGAGCGCGCCTGCGCCGGTTGCAGCTGCCGCTCCGATGGCAGCGCCGCGTTATGATACACGGATATTTCCGGCTGCCGACATGAACGAACTCGGCCTCAGTCTGGAAGAAATGGGAATCGATACCGGCGATGCCTATTTCGCTGCCGAAGAAGTGATTGCCGCGCTCGGCACGATGGAGCCGATGACTGTCACGGTAGAACTCGACAGCAAAGGCGCGAAGCCCGCGATCCACTCGCTCACCGCCGAACTGGAAAATGGCGCGGCGATCCGCCTGATTCGGGCGGGCGACGGAGGGTTCAAGCGTGAAAGCGTAGTCGAAACCGCGCAGGTGCGGGTGCGGCAGGTAGGCGGGACGATCAAGCACAACATCTTCTACCTTTCGGCAGTGGAGGCGGGGATCCCCAACAGCCTCGTCAGCGATTTCACCAAGGCTTTCGCCTTTGATATCGACTGGGGTCAGATCAAGCCGGGCGACCGGTTCAGCGCGACCTGGGAAGAAAACGTCACCCGCGCCGGACGCGAGGTCGAACCGCCGCGGCTGATCGCGGTCGAATACGAAACCGACGGGATCAAGCGTAGCTTCTATGCCTTCACTCCGCCCGACGAGGCCGAGCCGCGCTGGTTCGACGAGGGCGGGCAAGGCAACGCCCGGTCGCTGATGCGCACTCCGGTGGATGGCGCCCGCATCACATCACGCTTCGGCGTTCGCAAACATCCGATCTACAACATCCAGAAGGCGCATAACGGGGTCGATTTTGCCGCACCCACCGGCACCCCGATCTTTGCGGCGGGCAAAGGCACAGTGATCTTTCAGGCGATGGCGGGGGGCGCAGGCAATCTGATCAAGATCGATCACGGCGACGGGCTGGAAACCCGCTACATGCACCTCAATGCCTTCGCCGAAGGGCAGGGAGTGGGCGCTTCGGTGATGCAGGGACAGGTGATCGGCTATGTCGGCACAACGGGCGGTTCAACCGGCCCGCACCTGCATTTCGAAATTCGCACCGATGGCAATTATGTCGATCCGTTGAGCTTTGAAAACACCGTGACAGAAGCGCTGACGGGGGCTGAATTGCGTATGTATCTGGCGCAGCGCAAGGCAACCAGCGCCGAAATCGCGGCGGCGAACAGCCCGAAGAAGCCTGCCGCAAAACCTGCTGCTAAGCCGAAACCCCAGGGTTAGAGCTGGGCGCGGCCTGCGACATTTTCAGGCTCTCGCCCTCCCACCAGTACCGGCGGCGGCCATCGGGGCCAAGATCGATAATCACGACTTCGACCCCGTTGAAGAACGGGCCGATTTCCTCAGGCGTGGCGCTTTCGGCAAAGGTCGCAAAGACGCGTGGGTCCCAGAACCGGAACAGCACGACATCGCCCAGCGGCAGGCGCGCAGTGGTGAATTTGCGCAAGTGCCGCCGCAGGGCGCGCAGGTTCAAGGATGATTGGCACGCCATGCCCCAGAACCGCCCGGATTCGTGCCGCCGCCACAATTCGGGCAATTGTTCGCCCGGCACCATGCGGACGAGATGCGGCAGCGCCGAAAGCGTTTCTTGGGGGTAATCGGCTTCATAAAGGCAAACGTGCTGACCAGCGGTCTGGATCACCGGATAAAGGCGCGGATCGGCCGCCCCGTCGACGATCGCGAACCAATCAGCCACAGGCACTCATCCGCTATTTCTTGCAGATGCGGCAGAACGGTTTGCCTGCCTTGTGCGCGCCGATCATCGTCTTGGCCTGCAGGTTGGGCGCGGTCAGCGGCACTGGCACGGCCATACCCATGCCGCCGCCAGCCCCGCCGCCGCCACTATTGGCGGAATCGCCGATCAGCACTGTCGGCGCACCGGTCACGATCACGCCCCCATGCGCGGTATTATCGCCCATCCTCGCGGCCGGCAGGCTGCCCACCAGCACGGTTGCAGACCCCTTCACAATGATATCGGGCGGGCCAACGCAGACACATTGATCCGATACGCGCGCCTGCGGCATCATGCAGGTGAGCACGTTGGGCTGCCCCTTGATCACCGGACCGCCGACATGCGGGACCGGCCCGGGATTGACCATCGGGCAGGTGTGCATGTCGGTGATACGGGCGGCGGGGGGCATGGGCTTATCGCGCCGCCACCGTCATCTTGGCGCCGCCAAGAATGGTATTGTCGGTATCGCCCACCACAAAGAAGCTCGCCCAGAAGAACGGGTGCGAGGTTTCCGGGATATCGATCAGCGTGTTTTGCGCGACGCTGAGCGATTCCGAAATCGTCTTATCGCGTCCGGCAGCATAGAATTCCGCCATCAGCAGCGTGGTTGCATCATTATTGGCCGCTTCCCAATAGGTCGCCATGACCGACCGGCTGCCCGCTGCAAAGAAGGCACGCACCAGCCCATCCAGCGTGCTGCCCGGCTGGGCCTCGCCCGCGCGGATCTGTGTCCCTTCCCCCGTTCGCGAAGCAGTGTCGCAAGCTGAAAGAACCACCAGATTGGCATCAAGCTTGAGGCTGGCGATCTCGTCATAGCTAAGGAGCAGATCGGAGGCATCACTACCGCCGAACGATGTCAGCAGGGCAGCGGGCGCGCCTTTGCAATCAAACTGGCCTTCGGTCAGCCCGTGGGTGGCGAAGTGCAGAACCTTGTAATCGGCAAAACCGTTTGCCGCTGCGCCCCGCCGCACCATTTCGGTATCGGAGAAGCTCGCACCGCTGACCAGTGTCGGCTGGCCATTCAGCCCCAGCGCTTCGGCCGCGATGAAGATTTCGTCTGCGGCAATAGGCGAGAACCGGTTGCTATAGGCAGTAACCGCGGTGGAATCGATCAGGCACGGGCCAATGCGGAACTTGCCCCCCGTGCCGATCGGCTGCTGGCCGATGCCTTCCGGCGCAGCGAAGCCGATCAAGCCCTGCGTGGCCCGCGAAGGCGCAAATTCACGCGAAGCGATAAAGCTGCGCGGCGACATCGCCACCGAATTCGGCACCTGCTTCGCCAGAAAGGCGACCCCGCTGTAATCGTGACGGGCCTTGCCCTTGGAAGCGGGCGCGGGACGATCGGTCACAAGCAGACCGGCGGGCAGACCGGCCAGCACCGCGCCGCCATCGAACACCAGTTCCGTGCGCGCCCGCAGGTTGCCGTCAACCCCGGCGAACAGCGCCTTATACAGCGCTGTTGACGCGCCGACCGAGAAATCGGGCAGCACCCGGTCATCGCCGACTTCGGACGAACGTCGCACGGCATTGGCCAGCCCGATGATATCACCGGAGGACAGGCTTGGACGGATCGGATAGGCATCGTCACGATCGACCAGAATGCCGAACACGCGGTCATTCATCACCGTCAGGCGGACATAGCCTTCACCCGGCTTCAGCTTGGCTTGCACCGCAGCCAGATCAGCCGGCCGGTCAGACACCTGCGCAAGGCGGGAGTTGGCGGCCAGTTCGGCTTCGATTTCGCTGAAGGCGGCCTGCGTACGGGCGCGATCGGCTTCCAGCTTGTCCACTGGCTGGCCCAGATTGCGGGCATCGACAATGTTGGCCGCGATTTCGCTGAGCTGGCGGCGCAGGTCGAGCCGTTCGCGCTGCTTGACGGCAATCGCCGGGTCTTCGCCGACCACTTCCTGCAACTGGCTGAGCTGGCGTGCGGCGCTGCTTTCGCCAGCGACCTGCAAGGCATCGAAATAGCGTTTGGCCGCTGCCTTGTCGCCGCTGGCAATGCGCACGGCAAGGCGATCAAGATAGGGATGCAACAGGGCGGTCGAAAATCCTCCGCTGGCCTCACGCGCGAAAAGCATGGCGTCGAGCGCCTCGCCATAGGCTGCCTCGACCTCGCCGGCCGGGCGCCCTGCGCGATCGACCATCGATGCGCGTTCCAGCCGCAGTTCGGCGACGACCGGATCATCAGGCGCAAAGGTGCCGCCCCGGCCAGTCGCCGTCAGGGTGGAAATCGCCTTGTCGAAAGATGCAACGGCACCGGCGTAATCGCCGCTTTCGGCCTGGATGCGGCCACGCTGGCGCACCAGCCGCGCGTTCAGCCAGAACAGCCCGTCCTGATTGATGCGCTGCCCTTCAAGCGAACGGCTGAGACGTTCCAGCTCGTTCTGCGCCAGATCGATCGCCCGCAGCGCCGCCCCGCGATTACCGGACGACAATTCCGCCACGCTCAGCGCCCAGTTGCCTTGCACGCCGATCACGGTTTCGCGCGCGAGTTCGAGATTGGGCACGGCAATTGCCGAACGGATATCGCCGGTGTCGTTGCCGACCGCATTGAGCTGCACCAGCGTGGCCGGATCGTTCAACCCCTGCACCCGGGTGCTCGCCCGGTTGGCAAGCGGGGCGAGAGTCCTGCGTGCTGCGGCAAAATCGCGCTGGTTGAGCGCGTGAAGCCCGCGATAGGTATCCAGCTTGGGCCGA
The DNA here is from genome assembly GCF_001296025.1 of Porphyrobacter sp. AAP60. Lineage (GTDB taxonomy): Bacteria > Pseudomonadota > Alphaproteobacteria > Sphingomonadales > Sphingomonadaceae > Erythrobacter. The sequence continues at coordinate 51,114 of NZ_LJHV01000008.1, forward strand.
AGGACGCGTTGATCGGCACCGCCAAGCCCGCGAATGACGGACTCGGCCTCAGCCAGATTGCTGTCGGCGCTACGGAAGAAGCGGATGTTGGAATCCGCCAGGCCCGCCTCGAGCAGCAACTGCGCCCGCACCCGGGGCGGTGTGCCTGCGGGGAGGCGGTTGAGTTCGTTGCGCAGGAACCGTGATGCATCGGCGCTCAACCCGCGAAAGTTCAGCTCGGTCGCACGGGCCAGCAGCGTGTCGGCGGTTTCGCGCGGGCCGTCCGATTGCGGCCCCACTGCCAGATCGGTCGGCAGCGCGGCGAGGCTGGCAAGATCAACCGGCGTGCGGGCCGATGTCACATCGCCATCGCCCTGCTGTCCGGTCAGGAGCAGGGCAGCCTGATAGCCTGCACCCACGGCATTGCTGGCAGCGGATATCTGCACCGCGCTGGCACCCTTGTCGGCATCGACCACAATCGTCGCAAAGCCCAAGGCCGGATCGAAACAGCGCCGTGCGCTGGCCCGGTCAAAACCGGCCAATGCGACATCGCTGGACGCGCCGCACTGCAGATCGCCGCTGGCAGCGGTACGGGCCGCGACCGAAGGGAACACCCGGACGCGCGCCAGAGCATCGGTGACCGCGCCGGTGCAATTGACCGAGTAGATGTCCGGGTTCTTGATGAAGCCGGGATGCGCCGGATCAGTCCAGTTGGGCAAAGCCGTGCAGCGTTCCCCGCTGGCATTGTTGCCCAGCGCCAACACCCCCACAGGCCCGGAGGCCGGCACTGTAGCACAGGCCGACAGCACGAGGGTCAGCGCTGCGCCGCCGATGATATTCCGGGTCAGCCGTAGTCCTGACATGTTGCAAAGCTCCCTAGTTGCTGACGCAGACGCCGTTGGCATCCCGGTTTTCGCATTCCTCTTCGTCCGCCGAAGCGCTTGCCGCATCGGAGAACAGGCTTTCGTTGTTGGTGCCCACCAGCGGATCGAACGGCACCAGCAGCCGGTCTTCCGCGACCAGCAGCGAGATCACCTCGCGCGGTACCGTCATCACGACATTGCCGACGATGGTGGTAACGCAGTCCGCACCGCTGCCGATGACGCAGCCGTTGATGCGCGATGCATCAAGCAACACATCACCATCCACTCCGATCACCGATTGACCCAGCAGGGCTGCGGCCGATCCGTCGAACCCGTTGATGCTGCCGAACAGCGCAAAGGCATTGGTCGCCGGCCCGCTGCCACCGCCGCCCGGGGCATCCGGGGTGAGCGCCAGCGTTGGCAGTCCACTATTGCCGCCTGCCAGCACCACCCCGCTGAAGATGTTTCCGGCCGTGCGCGTCGAAGTGTTCTGGAACAGTGCCGATCCGCCATAGGTGACGGAGAGGTTGCCCGCCGTCAGATAGACCGGATTGGTGATCGCCGCGCGCGGATCATACAGGATCGAGTTCGGGTTCGAGATGAAATCGCGCACCAGTTCGGCGATCGACAAGTCGCGCGTGGCCTCATCAAACTCGGTCTGGCCGAACACGATGGCATCGCCGCGCAGTTCGAGCGCATTGGTGCCAAGGTTCACATTCGCGCGGTTGATGTCGGAAGTGATCCGCGATGCCCGTCCGGTGCCGGCTGCCGTGCCGCCGAACCGGAACGTGCGGGTCCCTGCCGTGCCGGTAATGTTGCCGGTGATGTTGATCTCGCCCGTCGTGGCAATGGCGACGGTGTCGCGGCCGGCATTCGCCCCGAAGGTGACCTCCGCGATGCCGACCCGGCTCGTCCCGGCATTGATCAGCAGGCTATCCGCCTGGATCAGGCCGAGTTCGGTATCGGTCAGGCTGAAATCACCCGTTTCCGAACCAAGCCCGACTGAGCCGTTATCGAACGAAGTCAGGATCACATTGCGCGCTTCGACCGGCCCGGCGGTGAGAGCGAGATCGCCCGCCTCGATATCGATCGTGCCGGTGCTGGCCCGCAGCGCCTGCGTGGTCACAAGGCCGCTGGCGTCCACGCTCATGTTGGCAGCCTGCGCGGCGCCATTGAAGGTGACAGTCGAAGTCCGCACCGCTGTGCCGATCGTAAGATCGCCGCCTGCGGTGATGGCATCTGTAATGACACTGCCAGCGGTGTCGATGGCGATGCCCTGTGTGGCTGTCATCGCCCCGGGCCTCACCGTTCCGCCTGCCGTGCTGTCGATATCGATCGCACCGCCAACACCGCCCGCGCGGCTTGCCGACACTGTCCCGGTGGTGATTGCGCCGCTCGCCTGCAGCAGCACATCGCCGCCGGTTGCGGCAATCGCGCCGGAATCGATCGTCCGGCCATTGGCCGCAATCGCGCCGCCACGCGCAGTGAGCGATCCGGTCATGATCGCGCCCTGCGTGTCGAGCGAGATGCCGAGATCGGCCAGCAGTGCTGCAATGTTGAGCGTGCCAGCAGCTTCTCCGGTACCGGTGCTGTCGATATCGATGGCGCCCCCAACGCCGCCCGCGCGGGTCGCGGTGATCGCGCCGGTGGTGATATCACCAACCGACGCCAGCTGGACATCGCCGCCGGTCGCTGCCACGGTATTTGCCGTGATCGTGCGGGCATCGATATCGATGATTCCACCGGTCGTCGCCAGGTTCTGACCGGTGAAGACGCCGCTCACATCAACCGTGATGCTGCCCGCCGTCGTGTCGCCGGTGAAGGATACGGTGCCCGGTTCAGCCGTACCGCCGACAACCAGCGCGCCGCCCGCAGTGATCGCGGCGACGGCGATGTTGCCGGTGGTATCGAGCGTGATGCCGGCACCCGAACCGAGCGGGCCAAGGTTAAGCGCGCCGCCCGCCGTACTGTCGACATCGATCGCGCCGGAAGAGGTGATCGAGGAGGTCTGCACACCATTGACAGCCTGCAAGGTTGCACCGCCGCCAGTCGCCGAGAGCGTCAGCGCGGTGATCGTGCCTGCGTCAATGTCGATCGCGCCCGCTGTCGAGGTCAGGTTCTGGCCGCTGAACGCCCCGCCTGCATCAACCGTGATGCTGCTGCCCGATACGTTGCCGGTGAAGGTCACCGCACCCGGTTCGCGCGCCGCGCCAACCACCAGAGCGCCGCCAGCGGTGATCGCCCCGGTGGTGACCGTGCCGAGTGTATCGAGCGCAATACCGCCACCTGCCGACAGCGTGCCGAGATTGAGCGCGCCGCCATTGGTGCTGTCGACATCGATCGCACCGGTCGCAGTGATCGAGTCGGTTGTGACGAAGGTGGTCGCCAGCAGGGTCGCATTTCCGCCGGTGGCTGAAATTGCGTCAACCGCGATTGAGGCCGCGCCGATATCGATGGCACCATTGGTCGAAGCAAGGTTGAGCGCTTCGAGCGCGCCGGTCGTATCGATTGTGATGCTTTGCGCGGAAACGTCATCGAGGAAGGTGACACCATCGGGCGCAAGCGTCTGGCCCACTTGCAGCGCGCCGCCAGCGGTGATTTCAGCAGCGGTGATGCTGCCCGCGGTGTCAAGCGCGATGCCTGCGCCCGCATCGAGCGTGCCGAGGTCGAGCGCGCCGCCATTGGTGCTGTCGACATCGATCAGGCCGGACGAAGTGATCGCCGAGGTGGTCACCCCGTCCTGCGCAAGCAGCACCACACCGCCGCCAACCGAAGTCAGCGTGTCAGCGTTGATCGAGAGAGCGTCGACATTGATCGCGCCACCGGTCGTCGTCAGATCGAGCGCATCGAACGCAAGGTCGGCATCAACCGTGATGCTGCCCGCGGCGACATTTCCGGTGAAGGTCACAGCGCCCGGCGTGCGCAGCTGGCCAACTGCCAGTGCCCCGCCCGCCATGATCCCGGCGGTGGTAATGCTGCCAGTGGTATCGAGCGCAACGCCCAGCCCGGCATCCAGCGTGCCCAGATCAAGCGCGCCGCCGCCGGTGCTTTCAGCCGTAATCCCGTCATCGGCAGTGATCGTTGCCGTGGTGATGCCGCCGGTGGCGAGCAGAGAAACACCGCCGCCATTCGCCTCGATCGCAATCGCATTGATCGAAGCTGCATCAACATCGATCAGCCCGCCGGTGGAAACCAGATCAAGCGCTGTCAGCGCGCCTGCCGCAACAATACCGATATCCAGCGCGCTGACGTCGCCAGTGAAGCTGACCGCCGATGGGGCGCGCGTGCTGCCGACCAGCAGGCTGCCGTCCGCGGTGATCGCGGCTGTCGTCAGGCTGCCGGTGGTGTCGAGCGTAACACCCGCGCCTGCATCGAGCGTGCCGAGGTTCAGCACGCCGCCACCGGTGCTTTCGGCCGCAATCGCATCGCCCGCGGCAACCGAAGCCGTGGTGATGGCGCCAAGGGCTGTCAGGTCGACACTGCCGTTGACCGCTGCCAGCGCCTGAGTGGCAATACTGGCGGCATCAAGCGTGATGTTGTCCTGCGCAGTGACAGTTCCGCTGGAAAGCGCGCCGTCTGCTGTGATAGCGACATTGCTGCCGGTCAGCGTTTCAGCCGCAAAGCCGAAGGTGGAAGCACCCGCTGCTCCGTTGAACGAAACCAGGTTGGCATCGCTACCAAGGCCGGTTGCAAGAATGTTGCCGGTGGTGACGCTGCCGCCCGCACCGATGATTGCATCATCGCCCACGGTGATCGCACCTGCGACGAAGTTGCCCGCGGCTTCGACCAGCAGATCCTCACCCGCAGTCAGCATGTCGGTGGTGATATTCTGGCCAGCATGAAGCCCGATGGTGCCTGCGGTCGAACTGCCCATCAGCGAAGTGGCTACAACGCCGGCGGTGATCGCATTGGCCGCAGTGACAAGGATATTGCCATTATTGGTGCGCAAATCGCCCGCGATCACGTTGGCACCCGCGCCGTCGGCTGACAGCGACAGGCTGGCACCAATGTTGCCCAGGGTCACATCACCAACCTGCAGGTTCGCACCAGTGGTACCCAGTGCGAGGGATTGGTTAGCCAGAATGTTGCCGGTGGTGATCCCGCCGACTGCCAGCAGCGTGATCAGATCGGCTTCGAGGTTGCCGGTGGTGATCGGGCCGCCGACATCGACGTCGATTGCGTTGGTGGCGGTCATGTCGCCAGCCATGAATGCGCCAAGCGCATCGATGGTAATCGCCGATGCCGAAACGCTCCCCGTGAAGGTTACGGCCGATGGTTCTGCGATCGAGCCGACCACCAGGTTTCCGCCAGCGGCAACAGTGCCCGCCAAAATCTGGCCTGTGGTGTTGAGCGTGATGTCCCCGTCAGCGGTAAGGCTTGCGAGATCGAGATTACCGCCTGCAGTGCTGCGTGCGTCGATGAATTGCGGCAGGCCGCCGTCTGCAGTGGCACTGATCGCGCCAGTGGTAACGCCACCGGGGGCCGCAAGCAGAACATTGCCGCCGACAGTTGTGATCGTACCGGTCGTGACAGATGCGCCGGAATTATTGTCAAGTATGGACGCGCCGATAGTAGCGTTTCCGCCCGTTGCCGAGACATTCCCGGTCACGGTATTGCCCAGGAATGACCGCACGCTGACGCTCCCGGCTGTGCTGGTCACATCGGCAACGGTGATGTCAAAGCCGGAATTGAGGTTGACACTCAATCCGCGCGTTTGCCCCGTCACCACGATTGTGCCTGGAAGCGAGCCGGTGTTCCCCACGTTGCCGCCGGTCGAAACCAAGCTCGCAAATTGCGCCTGTCCCAAGGAAGAGCCTGCGAAACTGATGTCACCGGTTGCCAGCACGTTGCCCGCAATCAGATCATCGTTATTGCCCGTCAGGAGCGAAACTGATCCGCCTGTGGCTTCGATATCTTGCGCGGCAATCCCGGTCAGGCTGGTCAGCGCGATGCTCTGCGCGGTCACATTGCCGGTGATCGTGATTCCGTTGGGGCCAGTCGTTCCGTCACCAACCTGCAGGCCTCCTCCAGCCAGGATCGCCCCGGTGGTGAGATTGCCTGCGGTGTCGAGCGTAATGCCCTGGGTCGCTGTCAGCGCGCCCAGATCAAGCGCACCGCCGCCGGTGCTGTCGACATCGATCGCGCCGCCAACCATTGCTGCAGCGGTCGCCGCAATCGAGGCTGTGGTGATATTGCCGACCGCCACCAGATTGACATCGCCGCCGGTTGCCGACAGCGCGCCGGTCGCAATCGAGGCGGCGTCGATGTTCAGATCACCATTGGTCGTGGTGATATCCTGTGACACGAACGGGTTCGCAGTTGTATACGCAAAGCTGCCCGCCGTGATATTGCCGTTGAGATTCAGCGTGGCCGGATCGTTGAGCGCCCCGATCACCAGCGCCCCGCCGACATTGACCGTGCCCAGCGTCAGCGTGCCGGTCGTATCAAGGTTGGCCGCACCGCTGCCGGTCAGCGCACCCAGATCAAGCGTCCCGCCGCCGGTGCTGTCGACATCGATCGCACCGCCCGATCCAAACGCCTGATTCGAGGTGATCGAAGCGGTGGTGATATTGTTCGTCGCCGACAGGATCACATCGCCCTCGGTCGAGGTCACCGCGCCTGCGCTGATCGCATCCGCAAGGATGTTAAGATCGCCACCGGTCGAAGCGATGTTTTGCGCCGTCACCAAACCGGTCGCGTCGATGTCGATCGCATTCGCGCTGACATTGCCGGTGAAGGTCACCGTGGTCGGCGTGGCGGTGCCGCCAATGGTCAGATCGCCCAGCGAGCTGATCGTGGTCGCGGTCACCAGGCCGCTCGTATCCAGATCAATATTCCCGTCGCTCGACAGCGCGCCCAGATTCACCGTCCCGCCGCCGGTGCTCTCGACGTCGATGAACCCGTTGACGATCCCCGGCTCGTTCGATGCAATCGAGGCCGTCGTGATGTTGCCGGTTGCGGTCAGGATCACGCCGCCGCCATTTTGCGCAGCCAGCGCGCCGGTCGCAATCGAGGCCGCGTCGATGTTCAGATCACCATTGGTCGTGGTGATGTTCTGCGACACGAATGGATTCAGCGTGGTGTAAGCAAAGCTGCCCGCCGTGATATTGCCGTTGAGATTCAGCGTGGCCGGATCGTTGAGCGCCCCGATCACCAGCGCCCCGCCGACATTGACCGTGCCAAGCGTCAGCGTGCCGGTCGTATCAAGGTTCGCCGCCCCGCTGCCAGTCACCGCACCCAGATCAAGCGTTCCGCCGCCGGTGCTGTCCACATCGATCGCGCCGCTGGCACCGATCGAGGTTGTGGTGATGCCGCCACTCGCCAGCAAGATCACATCGCCGCCGGTCGCCGAGACCGCGCCTGCGGTAATCGAGGCCGCATCAACGTCCACCCCGCCTGCGGTCGCAGTCACACCCTGCGCTAAGAAGGCACCGCTGGTATCGACAGTGATGCTCGCCGCGCTGGCATTGCCGCCGAAAGTCACGGCATTGGGTACAGACGTCCCGCCAACTGTCAGCGCGCCGCCGGCTGTAATCGCACCGGTTGTCAAACCGCCGGTGGTATCGAGCGCAACGGTACCATCTGCTGCAATCGAACCAACACCAACGTTGCCGCCCGCGTTGCTCCGCAATGATGCATTGCCACCGACCATGCCGGCAGCCGTCGACAGGACAGAGCCGACGGTGACATTGGAGATTGCGTCAATATTGACGTCACCGCCTGTGGCACTGACTGCGCCAGCATCAATCGAGACGGCAGAAAGGGTCGCATCGCCAGCAGTGGCGGTCACGTTGCCGACATTCACCACGTTGGCGCGCAGGAAGGCCGCAGCGCCCGATGTTGTTCCGGAGATCGTAATTTCGAGCGGGCTGGATCCCATGGGGCCCTGACCGATCAGTGCATCACCTGCATCGTCGCCATCGCTGTCTGCCGTGACACCCGCCGCCACAAACGAGCCAGCACCTCTGAAAACGACATCATCGGTAGCGCTGAGCAAGCCGCCTGACAGCGCGTTGGCATTCACCGCGATGCTGCCTGCCGTCGCCGTCAGATCGGCTGTCGAGACCAGACCCGGAGTGTCAATCGTGATCGACTGCGCGCTGGCGTTGCCGGTGAAGGTCACCGCGCTCGGCACCACTGCTCCGCCGACAGTCAGCGCGCCGCCTGCGGTAACCGCAGCCGTGGTAATGCCGTCGAACGTGTCGAGCGCGATGTTCCCGCCGGCTTCGAGCGTGCCCAGATCGAGCGCACTGCCGCCGTCAATGTTGATGGCACCGGTCGTGGCACGAACCGAAGTCGTGGTTATGCCGTTCACGGCGTTGAGCGTGATTGTGCCGGTGCTGGCCAAGACATCGCCCGCCGCAATCTGGTTACCCGCAACAAGGCTTGCGTTGCCAGCGGAACTTATGTCGTCTGCCGTGATCGACCCGTTGATCGAAGAGAGCGAAACGCCGCCGGAGGTGGCCGTCACATCGCCGAGGTTAAGTGCATTAATGCCGAACAGGTCAACCACGGTGCCTTGGGTCAATCCGGCAACCGAAACCGTCCCTGGAATGGCGCCGGAGACGGCGACCATGCCACCAGTCGAAACGAGGCTGGCAAACGATGCTTCGGCAGTGCCGGGCGCGGTGAAAAAGATTCTGCCCGTGGCCTGAACATCACCAGCAACCAGATTGCCGCCAAAGACATCAAGATCGATAGCACCCGCCGTCGCAATTAGATCAGCGAAGTTGGCTGAACCGCCAGCCACAAAATCGATGCTGCTGCCGGTAATCCCCGCAGCGGTGCTGAAGTTGCCATCCGTCCGCAGATCGACCGCGCCCGTGCCGGTCATAGCCTCGCTCAGTTCAACCGTGACAGTGCCCGCGCCGGCCTGTTCGGCAAACAGGCGCACACCATTATCGGTGACGGCTGCCGCATTGGCGGTGACGGTCGCATCCACCTGCAGCACCGCATTGACCACACCGGCGGCGGTGAACATCGCGAAATCGACCCCGGCGCCTTCGATCGCGCCCGCGATGGTCTGGCCCTGCGCCACCGTTGTCCCGGCGTTGACCACATAGGTCAGCGGGCTGCCGGGCGTGAAGGTGACATCGACATCAGCTGCCGTGACAAAGCTGACGCGGCCCGACCCGGCATCGAAATTCGCGTCAAGATTGAGCTGTTCGGAAACGAACATCAGCGACCCGTCGGTCACAAAGGTCACGTTGGGCGAAGCGGTGGTGATCCCATTGCCGAGCGATCCGGAGAAGTTCAGCCTGTTGGAAGGGCCGCCAAACCCCATGGTGCCTTCGTAGAAATCGAAGACATCTTGGTTCGCAACGTCGATGGTCGAGGCAAAGAACGACGCGCTGTTCACCGCAGCGCCATCGCCGAACACGATCCCGTTCTGGTTGATCAGCCACAGGTTCACGTTTTGCGCGTTGATCGTGCCGCTGATGTCCGAGAAGTTGGCACCGATCACGCGGTTGACCAGCGTCGCGGTCGGATCGACGGTTCCGTTGAGGACATTGACCGTTGTGCCGGTGGTGACGTTGAAGCGGTTCCAGTTGGCCACCACAACGCGGCTCAGCACCGTCATATCGGTCTGCGTCGCGCTGGTATCGACAACCGTCAGCTGCCCGCCATTGCCGCCGCTGTCGACTGCGCTGACCAGATCGCCCGAGTTTACCAACTGGGCATGGGCCACCCCCGGCACAGCGAAAGCTGCGACCATGGCGGTGGAGAGCAACATGCTCGTGCGGAACTTCCGGTTCGCAATTGCCATTTCGAATTCTCCTTCGCCTGAGGGGCTCAACGGAACAGTGCCGGGAAGCGGGTAGTGAGCGTGAACAGCACGCGCTCAGGCGGTTTTTCCGCATCGAATGCCAAGGCCTTGTCGAGCGGCTTGGCGTAGGCGACTTCGATATTGAGGCCTTGCCCCAGCGAATATCGCAGCCCCCCGCCGACCGACGCGAGCGTGCGTTCGGGCGAAGGGGTATTGGGATCGAGGTTTTCCAGCTTGATCATGTCGTAGAAGCCGAAAGCCTGCAGGCGGTGCTTCATGTCATCGAACAGGGTCACGCCCGGTTCGACCGAGAAGCCGATCGCGCGGTCGCCGCTGTTCGCGCCCGGATCATAACCGCGCCCGATGCTGAGGTTGCCGATCGAATATTCTTCGAAGTTGAGCAGCGGATCATCGGTCCACTGGCCTTCGACGCGGGTGCGCAGATCGAAGGTCTGGTTGAGATACCAGGTCGCATCAAAGCCGCCGCGCACCACCAGCGCAGTGGATTTGCCGAACGGACGAGAGGCGGAAATACCGTCGGTCTGGGCAAAGCCGAACGCCCCGCCGAATTCTGTCGCGCCGAACAGGCTGAGGCCCTTGCGCACTTCGGTAAAGGCCGCGTAACTCAGCCAGGTCGAACGGTCGAGCCGGGTCTTGCGGCCCCGCGTTTCGGCCCGCAGATACAGCGTGCGCAGCGCATCCTTGCTGAGCGTGGTCACGCCGACCGTATTGTCCTGATCGATGTAATCGAACCCGAGCGAAATATCCGTCTGCTTGAGCGGGGTGCGCACCAGCGGATAGGTCAGCGCGATGTTCGCCAGCAGCGTATCGGTTTCAAGATCGAGGTTCTGGATCGTCGGCTTCGCCCAGGCATAGGTCACCTGACCGCCCAGCCGCAGCCCGCTGCCGCCCAGCCCGAATTCATGGCCGCCCTGCACGATGGTCTGTTCTTCGAAATCGATGGTGGTCTGCGCGCCGATGAAGGTCACGTCCGAAAGCCCGGTCAGGCCGTTGATATCCACCCGCGCAAACGCGGTCTCGCGCCCGATGCTGCGGGCGTTGTAATTGCGGACATTGAAGAACGCGGCGTAACGCTGGAAATCGACGGAAAGGTTGCCGATCACCACACCGGGCGCTTCGCCCGATGGCGCCAGCGCCAACCGCACGCTCAGCCCAGGAATGTCATTGGCGTTAAGCAGAATACGTTCGGCATCGCGTTCGTTCAGCGGATCGAGCGCCTGCAACGGTTCAAGCACATTGGACAGCGCATTGCGATAGGGGCCAGCATTGCCGTTGACGCGGATTTCCGAGATGCGCGCCGAAATCACGTCAAGCCGCAGTGTATCGGCCAAATCCTGCTGCGGCACCTGCACGCTGGCAATCCAGCCGTCTTCGCGCAGCGCCTGATTCGCGGCATCGCGCACGTCGCAAACCACCGCGATTGATTGCATCCCCTGGGGTGCAGACACGCGCGCAAGCGACCGCGCCAGCTTTTCATCCAGCTCGCCGCCGCCAGCCTTGCCGAACTGCAACTTGTTGATGGTGACCTTGAGATCGCTGCCGTCGAACGGGCACGGCGCCTTCATCCCGCCATCGCGATCAACGCGCACGCCCTGGGCCTGCTCGTCACGCTGGGTATCGGGGAGGCGCAGATCGTTCGCTGATTGCCCGTTCGATTGTGCCAGCGCCGGCGCGGCTGTGGCAATCGCGCACAGCGAAACAAATGCGCCAATGTGGGCTGTAGCAAACTTCATTCAGCTTCCCCCCGGAACTGCTTATGGGTTGTCCGCTAGGTTAACCGCGCGAACCAGTCAGTGGTTTACCGGATATTAAGCCCCGCTAAGCGAGTCAACGTAGAGAAGTAAAATAAAACGCTGGACTCAGACCCGTTACTCTGACGCCCGATTTTGCCGCCGCGTTATATTGTATAAAACCGACAACGGCCGGTCTAGCGGGGCACCAACAATAGTGCAGTTACAGTCATCTGCAACCAACTGCAGGTAAAGTTGGGTGAACACCGCTGCATACCAGTGAAACAGACTGTCGGGCGGCGGAACCGGGTCATCGGCTGCGGTGCGATCGATCGTGAAAGCCCACGCCCCTTGTGCGGAAAATGACCCGGCGCCGATGAAAGTCCACGCATGTCTACCGATAGCCGCCATCAGCAGCGGTGCGGCGAGCATCGCGGGCAAACGCCGCAGCAGCCACACCGCAGGCTGCGGAATGCGGTTGGCGATGATGTAATCGGCGGTGCGGGCGCCCGCTTCTTCGGCGATGGTGAAGCTGCCGACGGGATCGTGCAACGCCAGCCAGCGATGGAGCCGAAGCGCCTCGATTTCGGGGATCATGTGGTCGCCCGAAGGAAGCGCGCCGATCCGGGCATCGGCGAGGATCGCCTGTGTTTCGGCCTGCCCCAGCCTGTCCTCCATCACCGCCACCGCCTGAAGCACCGCATTCGGCCCGATCAGCGCGCTCTTGCTGTGCGCCAGGCTTGCCATGGTTACAGCTCCAGCCGGTCTTTGGCGCGTGTTTGCGCCCGTTCATCGCCGCGCGCTTTCATCTGCGCGCGCACGGCATCCCGGCGTTCCTGCGCCTGTGCGGCTTTGTCGGCGTTGGTCTGCCAGTCGGTCGCGGCATCGGCGGCGGCGGCGCGGCTTTCATCGAAGTGGAAATCGACCTTTTTCGCGGTCTGCGGCCCCCAGTATCCGGCTTTGCCCAGATCATAGAAGGTACGTTTGAAGCCCGCCCGCAGGAAGGCATAGAGGCACCCCAGCAGATACCGCCGCCGGAAACCGGTGCCGCGCCACGGATAGTGGAACAGCGCCTTTTGCATATAAAACCGGCGGTAGTTCTTCATCACCCCGTTGAGCAGTTCCCCGCGCTCCATCGCGGCGGGCTTCATGATCGGGGTGACGAAGTTGTATTTCGAGAAGTCGTGGACCTCGACCTGATCCTTCAGCTCTTCGAACAAGGGCGTGTAGGGCCACGGTGTGTACATCGCCCAATTGGCGAGATCGGGCTGCCAGTCCCACGCCATCTGATAGGTTTCCTCCAGCGTCTCGGCGGTTTCATTGTCCAGCCCGACGATGAATTGCGCTTCGACGAAAATGTCGGCTTCGCGAAGGAGCCGGATCGCCTCCTTGTTCTCGCCGACCTTGGTTTCCTTGTTGAAACGGTCGAGCTTCATCTGTGCGGCGGCTTCGGTGCCCAAGCTGACGTGGACGAGACCCGCGCGGCGGTAGAAAGACAGCAGTTCCTTGTCGCGGTAGATATCGGTGACGCGGGTGTTGATGCCCCATTTCACCTTGTCGGGCAGGCCGCGGTCGATCAGCTCCTGACAGAAGCGGACGAAGGTCTTGCGGTTGATGGTCGGCTCCTCGTCCGCAAGGATGAAGAAGCCGACGCCGTGCTTTTCATGGAGTTCCTGAATCTCGTCGACCACGTCTTTCGGGTCGCGCACGCGGTAGTCGCGCCAGAACTTCCATTGCGAACAGAACGAGCAGGTGAAGGGGCAGCCGCGTGCGAGGTTGGGAATGGCAACGCGGGTGCCGAGCGGAATGTATTTGTACTGATCCCAGTCGAGGATATCCCAATCGGGCTTGATCGAACCCATGTCCTTGATCGTGGGCGCGGCTTCGGTGGCGATGATTTTCTCGCCGTCGCGGTAGGCGAGGCCCTTGATCCGCGCCCGGTCATCGAGCCAGCGGCCTTCGGCAATCGCGGTGAACAGTTCGACCGCAATCTCCTCGCCCTCGCCGCGAACGATCACGTCGATATGCGGCGCTTCAGCCAGCACCTGCCCGTACATGAAAGTCGCGTGGATGCCGCCCAGCACCCGCACCGCACGCGGCACGGTGAGCGCTGCGACCTCCAGCACGCGTTCGGCGGCGTAGATCGAAGGCGTGATCGCGGTGGTTCCGACGACATCGGGCTGCAATGCGCGCATCCGCTCGGCCAGATCGTCATCAGACAGGCCTTCGGTCATCGCGTCGATGAAGTGAATATCGTCAAACCCGGCGCGGCGCAGCGGCCCGGTGAGATAGGGCACCCAGGCGGGCGGCCAGGTTCCCGCTATCTCTGCCCCGCCGGAACGGTAATTGGGATGAACGAACAGAATGCGCATGAACCGATTCCCCCTCCTTGGATGGCCCAAAGTGCGGGAAAGGGCGCAGCTGCGCTTTGCGTTGGATCAATTTGAAAGCCCCTCCCCTGATAGGGGGCTCGGGGTGAGTATGCGGCGTCGGCTGGACTGGCGCAAAAAGCCCGGCAGGCCAGCCCGCAAGGGGCCTCGCCTGCCGGGGAATATCAGCGCATGTCAGCCCTTTGCGGTGCCGCGCGCAGCCTTGCGTTCTTCAGGGGTGACGATGCCGTCACCATTGACATCGAGACGGTCAAACCGCGCCGCAGCACGCGCCGAAAACTCTTCGCTGGTGATCAGCCCGTCGCCATCGGCATCCATCCGCGCCAGCCAGCCGCGCTTGCCCTTGGCCCGCTCACCGCGCGCCTCGGTGCCGCTGGCGGCGCGCTTGGCCCAGCGCTCTTTCATCGCCGCGCGGCGCTCTTCCATCCTGGCCTGTCGCTTGGCCTTGTCCTCTTCGCTCATCGCGGCCATCCGCTCGGCGCGTGCAGCCTTCATGGCTTCGCGGTGAGCGGCCATTTCAGCGGCATCGATCGCGCCATCGCCATTGGCGTCCAGCTTGGCAAAACGCTGATCGACCTTGGCCATCATTTCGGCGCGGGCCATCGGCTCGCTGCGATCATAGCCTGCGCGCTTGCCGTCGGGAGCGGCCATGGCAGGGGCTGCCAGAGCAAAGGCAATCGCGCCTGCAGTCAGAATCGGGAGGGGTCGCATCATTTATTCCTTTCATTGCCAGCGGCAAGCAGGGCGCCATCAACCTGTGGCCTCAGCCAATAAAGTGGCGCCCACGGGCCTGCGGGGTCAGGTCCGTTCGCGTTCATCAATACGGGCCTTTTGCTGAACATCAGGTGAGCGGCACATCGCCCTGCCGGAAAGGAAAGTCAGCCCTTGGATGCATGCTCCGCGCGGGCCAGTTCATGCAGCCAATCAGCGTGGCGCGGGGCTTTCTTGGTCTGCGACCATTCCTCCAGCATCACGGGCGCCACGCGGGCGAGTTCGGCATATTGCTCCGCCGTGCCGATATCGGCAGCGAGTTCCACGCGGTGGCCGTTGGGATCGAAGAAGTAGATCGATTTGAAGATGCCGTGATGCGTCGGGCCGAGCACGTCGATCCCCTGCGCCTCGATATGGGCCTTGGCGGCGAGCAGCGCCTCTTCCGAAGGCACCTTCAGCGCCAGATGCTGCACCCATTGCGGGGTGTTGGGATCGCGGCCCATGTCCGGCTGGTTGGGCAGTTCGAAAAACGCCAGAATATTGCCGTTCCCCGCGTCGAGGAAGATGTGCATGTAGGGATCATATTCGCCGGTGGAGGGCACGTGATCCTCGGCAAAGGCGGTGGTGTAGGTCATGCCCAGCACGCGGGCGTACCATTCCACCGTCTCCTTCGCGTCCTTGCAGCGATAGGCGGCGTGGTGGATTCCGGCGAGGGCGATGGGGTGGGCGGTCACTGTGCCTGTTCCTCTACCGACAGCACGCCGCGTTCGATCTGGTCGCGTTCCATGCTTTCGAACAGGGCCTTGAAGTTGCCCTCGCCAAAGCCGTCGTCGCCCTTGCGCTGGATGAATTCGAAGAACACCGGCCCGACCTGCGCCTGCGCGAAGATCTGCAGCAGCAGGCGGGGGCTGCCGCCTTCCGTTGTGCCATCCAGCAGAATGCCGCGCATCTGGAGCGCGTCCACATCCTCGCCGTGGCCCGGCAGGCGACCTTCCAGCATCGCATAATAGGCAGCAGGCGGCGCGGTCATGAAGGGCACGCCCAGCGCCTTGAGGCGGTCCCAGCACGCCACCAGATCATCGCAGATCAGCGCAATGTGCTGGATGCCTTCGCCGTTGAAAGCTTTCAGGAACTCGTCGATCTGGCCTTTACCGCCTTCGCCCTCTTCATTCAGCGGGATACGGATCTTGCCGTCGGGCGCGGTCAGCGCCTTACTGGTGAGGCCAGTATATTCGCCTTTGATGTCGAAGAAGCGGATCTCGCGGAAGTTGAACAGGGTCTCGTAGTAATCGGCCCAGTACTTCATCCGCCCGGTGTAAACATTGTGGGTAAGGTGATCGATGGTGTGGAAGCCCGCGCCCACCGGATAGGGATCAACGCCGGGCAGATACTCGAAATCAATGTCGTAGATGGTCAGATTATTGCCCGCGCCCGCGTAACGATCCACCAGATAGAGGATCGCCCCGCCGATGCCGCGGATGGCCGGGATGCGCAGTTCCATCGGGCCGGGTTCGTTGGCGACGGGTTCCGCGCCCTTGGCGATCAGATGATCGTAGGCCTTGGCCGCATCGCGCACGCGGAACGCCATCCCGCAGGCCGACGCGCCATGTTCGCGCGCGAAATACCAAGCCGCGCTGCGCGGTTCGTAATTGGCGATCAGGTTGATGCCGCCCTGCCGCCACAGATCGACATCCTTCGAACGGTGATGCGCCACGCGGGTGAAGCCCATCGCTTCGAACACCGGTTCCAGCACGCCCTTTTCCGGCGCGCAGAATTCGACGAATTCGAACCCGTCGAGGCCCACAGGGTTTTCGAACAGGTCTTTTGTCGGTGCATTCATCGGTGCAGTCCCCGCTGGCGATTTAGTTTCAATTGAAACCAAATACCCGAAACCAGCGATTCGCGCAAGGTCAGGCCCAAGGTCAGGTGATGCGCCCCAGCGTCCGCCCGCGATCATCCTGCGTCAGGGCGAGGCGTGCGCCGAATGGCTCACCCCCCTCGAACGCCGCAGCGGTTGCAGGGTCGGCCAAGTCGGCATTGCCCACCACCCGCTCGCCTGCGTCGCTGCGGCCGATGAAGATCGCTTCGGCACCCTTGGGGCTGCGGTTGATGGTGTAGGTTTCGACCACCGCGCTATCCACCGGCCCCTTGGCCAGTGCCACTGTGTCGGTCGCCTTGGGCAGCACGGCGAAGCGATCATTCGCGCTCCAATCGGCAGGCTCGGTCGAGTAGATGCCGGTGGCATATTTGCTCATCCAGCCGCCATTCGCCCCGACCAGCGCGAAACTGCCCCGGTCACCGCGCACCCGCTGCACCGCCTCGGCGATGGCATGGGCCGAATAATTGTTCCCTGCCCCGCCGAAGAACGGCAGGCCGCCCGTCAGAGTGAGACCTCTCGGGTCGTCCACCGCCAGCCCGAAATGGTCGCACTGGTTGAAGACGGGAATCGCAAAACACGAATAGAAGTCGAGGTACACCATGTCGGCCATGCCCTTCCCCGCCCGCGCCAGCGCGGCATCGACGGATGCGAGCGAGGCGGGATTGCCCGCCAAGTCAGGCCGCTGTGACAGCTTCAATTCGGTCGCGGCGGTGACGGCGTGGATATGCACCCACTTGTCCTCCGGCACGCCAAGCTGGCGAGCCAGACCGGCGCTGCACACGATAATCGCCGCCGCCTGATTCACCTGATCGCGCGCCACGGTCATGCGCGGATAGGGTTCTGCGACGATGCGGTTGCGGTCGGTGACGGTGGCGAGTTCTTCTGCCGTGCGCACGACCGGAGCCGCGGAATGCGGGTTCGCCGCTGCCACCCTGGTGAAAGGCGCAAATAGTGTACCGATTTCCAGCCGGTATTCCTCCAGCCCCATGCCCAGCCGGTGGCGCCGCGCATTCTCCGCCAGCGCGTAAAGCGGGATTGCCCCGCTTGCGCCATGCGCAAACAGCGCGGGCTCCATGAGTTCATCGACCCCGAAGCCCTGATCTTCAAAGTCCCCGCCGATCTCCTCCGACCAGTCAGGCGTCTCGCCCTTGGCCGACAGCGCCAGCACGGTTGAGATCGCTTCGGAACCGACGATCACCGCACACTGGCTTTCCCCCGCCGCGATGGCCTGCGCAAACTCGCCCACCAATTGCTGGTTGGCCTGCCCGCCGGTGGTCGTGAGGATCGCCCGCGCCGGGTTTGCGCCCACGCGCTTGGCAATCGCACGCGGCACATTATCCGCCGCGCCGAACGGCGGCTTCCTGTCAGGCCGCGACATTTCAAAGGCGCGGATCGCGGCGAGGGTGTCGATGGCATCGGCCACAGAACCGCTCGCCCCGGAATCCGCAATCGCCTCTGCCAGCGCCCGTCCGGCCAAGTCCATGTAGGAGAGGGCGGCATAGCCCGGCTCGCCCACCCTCTCCGAATATTGGCCCACCCCGATGATGACCGGGGTGTTATCTGGCACCTCAGTCGACAAAGTCTTCGACCCGTTCGACGATGATCGCAGGGGCCATGCCGCCCGCCGCGCACATGGTGACAAGGCCATAACGCCCGCCGCGCCGTTCCAGCTCGTCCACCACGGTGCCGATCAGGATCGATCCGGTCGCGCCGATCGGGTGGCCCAGAGCGATGGAACCGCCGTTGACGTTCACCTTGTCCCAATCAAGCTCCAGATCGCGCACGAACTTGGCGGCGACGACCGCAAAGGCTTCGTTGATTTCGAACAGGTCGATATCGTCGGTGGTGAGGCCAGCCTTCGCCAGCACCTTCTTGGCCGCCGGCACCGGAGCGTTCAGCATCAGTGTCGGATCATCGCCCATGTTGCAGGTGGCGACGATGCGCGCGCGCGGCTTCAGCCCGTGCTTTTGCGCATAGTCCTTGGAAGCAATCAGCACCGCCGCAGCACCATCGACCACACCGGAAGAATTGCCCGCATGGTGGAAATGCTGGATGTCCAGATCAGGATATTTCTGGTTGATCAGCTTGCGGAAGGTGGTGCCATTGGCGTCCAGCGGCACATCGGCGATCTTGGGGAAGGCCGGTTGCAGGTTGGCAAGGTCTTCGCGGGTGGTTTGCGGGCGCGGGTATTCATCGTGATCCAACAGCACGGTGCCATCGTCGGCCACCACCGGCACCACCGATTTGGCGAAATGCCCGGCCGCCATCGCAGCGGCAGCACGCTGCTGCGAACGGTATCCGACTTCGTCCAGTTCTTCGCGGGTGAAGCCTTCCATGCTGGCGATAGCATCGCCGCAAATGCCCTGATGCGACTGCGGATGCACGGCCTGAAGGCGTTCATTATAGCTGCCCATCATCGGCGGCTTGATCCCGGCCTTCATCTTTTCCTGCGCCATCGCGCCGGTCAGGCTCATCATCTCGGTGCCGCCCGCGATCACGCAATCTTCCATCCCGCTCATCACCTGCGCCGATGCCAGCGCCACGCTGGTGATCCCGCCGCCGCAGAAACGATCGAGCGTGGTGCCCGACGAGGTGATGTCAAAGCCCGCATCCAGCGCGGCCATGCGGCCCATGTCGCCCGCCTGCATCCCGTCCTGCGTTGAAACCGACCAGATCACGTCATCAACGGTGGCGGTGTCCAGACCGTTGCGGTCCTTGATCGCTTTCAGCACGGTCGCGGCCAGATGCTGCGGATGTTCGGCAGCCAGCGCGCCCTTGCCCTGCTTGCCGATCCCGCGCGGGGTGCGCACTGCGTCGATGATGTAAGCCTCGGCCATGATATTCCTCTCCCGATGTAGCGAAAATGCGGTTGACGCATCCGTAAACCCGCTGCACCACTCGCACAAGAATTGCGTTTCAAATTGCAATGGCAAATTCGATAGGGCCAAAGAGAGGATAATGATTGTGAGCGACACCACCGCACCCGAAGTGCTGACCGAAGTGGAGGACGGCGTCCTCATCGTCACCATCAACCGTCCCGAAGCCAAAAACGCGATGACCCGCGCTGCTGCCGAAGGAATCGCGGCCGCGATGGACCGGCTGGATGCGGAAGACGATCTGCGCGTCGGCATCATCACCGGGGCGGGCGGCACCTTCTGTTCGGGCATGGATCTCAAAGGCTTTCTGCGCGGCGAAACCCCCAGCGTCGAAGGGCGCGGGTTTGGCGGCGTGGTGCAGGCTCCGCCCGCAAAGCCGCTGATCGCGGCGGTGGAAGGCTATGCGCTGGCAGGCGGGCTGGAACTGATGATCGCCTGCGATCTGGTGGTGGCCAACGCCAATGCGAAGTTCGGCATTCCCGAAGTGAAGCGCGGGCTTGTGGCAGCGGCGGGCGGCGTGATGATGCTGCCTGACCAGATCCCCGAACGCATCGCGCTGGAACTGGCGCTGACCGGCGATTTTATCGGGGCAGAGCGCGCTTATCAGCTGGGCCTGATCAACGAAGTGACCGAAGGTCCGGCGCTTGAAGGTGCCAAGGCGCTGGCGGCGAAGATTGCAGCCAATGGCCCGCTGGCGGTAAAGGTGTCCAAGGCAGTGATGAAGCAATCGCGCGGCTGGGCGATGGAAGACCGCTATGCCAAGCAGGGCCAGCTGATCGGCCCGGTGTTCGTCAGCCACGATGCCCGCGAAGGTGCGGCCGCTTTCGCTGAAAAGCGCAAGCCGAACTGGACGGGCAAGTAAGAACAGGCCCGCGTTTCCCCGTGGCAGGCGGGAAAATACCGGTGCCAGGTCGATCTTGATGCCGGTTAGACCCCCGCTTGATGCAGGCCAGGTCGATGTTTCACGTGGAAGCGAAGCTCTACGAAGTAGAATCATTGGCGCTGGCAGGGGCCCCGCCGGGATCGAGGCGCGCCAGACGTTTTGGGATCACAGGAGAGAGAAATGCCCGTCATTGATGTGCCGCAGCCAGCCTTCATGGAAGAAGAGGAAATCGCCATCTTCGCCGACGCGGTCGGCAAGTTCTATGCCCAGCACGCCCCGCAAAAGCGGGTCGAGAAATGGCGCGAGGACGGGATGGTCGAACGCGAATTCTGGCGCGAAGCGGGCGCAGCAGGGCTGCTTGGCGTGTCGGTGCCGACCGAATATGGCGGCCACGGCGGCGATTTCCGGCACGACATGGTGGTGATCGACCAGCAGGGCAAACACGGGGTCGACGGCTTCGGCGCAAGCCTGCACAACACGATCATCCTGCCCTATCTGGTGCGTCACGGCACCGAGGAGCAGAAGCAGAAATACCTGCCGCGCCTTGTCGCAGGCGACCTCGTCAGCGCGATCGCGATGAGCGAGCCTGATGCCGGGTCTGATCTGCAATCGATCAAGACCACCGCGCTGCAAGATGGCAACGGCTACCGCCTCAACGGCTCGAAAACGTGGATTTCCAACGGTCAACTGGCGGACTTCATCATCGTCGTCGCCAAGACCGATCCGGCGGAAGGTGCCAAGGGCATTTCGCTGCTGCTGCTCGAAACTGACGGCGCGGAAGGCTTTGCGCGCGGCAAGAAGCTCGACAAGATCGGGCTGGATGCGCAGGACACCAGCGAGCTGTTCTTCGATAACGTCTTCATTCCGGCGGACAATCTGCTCGGCGGGGTCGAGGGGCGCGGGTTCTACCAGCTGATGGGCGAACTGCCGCAGGAACGCCTGGTGATCGCGATGAACGCCATTTCGGGGATCGAAAAGGCGCTCGATGTGACGGTCGAATACGTCAAGAACCGCAAGGCTTTCGGCAAGACGATCTGGGATTTCCAGAACACCCAGTTCGTGCTGGCCGACCTCAAGGCGCGCGGCACGGCGGCGCGGGTGTTCGTCAATGATTGCATCGCCAAGCTGCTCGAAAGCAAGCTGGATGTCGCCACCGCCAGCATGGCGAAATACTGGGTCACCGAGCTGCAATCGGAAGTCGTCGACAAGTGCCTGCAATTCCACGGCGGCGCGGGCTACATCAATGATTACGCCATCGCCCGCATGTACCGCGACACCCGCATTGCGCGGATTTACGGCGGTTCGAACGAGATCATGAAGATGCTGATCGCGCGTTCTATGTGATGCGTGCCCGCCTCCGCGGGCACGTCCTCGGTGCGTTTCGATCCTTGCAGGATCGAGCACCTGCGGACGGCCGGTCGGCCTTGCGGTCGCTGGCGCGACCGTTCCGGAGTGAGGATTGAAATTGGAGAAGGCGGCCCCGCAACGGGCCGCCTTTTTCGTGCCTGCACCACACCTTGCCAAGTGGCGATGGAACGACGCCGCATGCGTCGCAAGCGCGACCGCGCGCCCGCAGGGGCCCGTAGCGTAGCGGAGGAACAGCCCCGACGACGAAGGCGCGGAGGCGCCTTCGCAAACAAGAAAAGGCAGCTCGCCTAAGCGAGCTGCCCCCTCTCCCGCTCCTTTTCGGAGCTAACTTGCGCTGCGCCCTTAGAACTTGGCGCGCAGTGTCACGCCGTACTGGCGCGGCGGCAGGGTGAAGGCCGAACGCGAGTTCGCCGCACCCGATCCGCGCAGCGTGGTGTTGAAGGTCACACCGCGCACCACTTCGTCGGTCAGGTTGTTGACCCAGCCTTCGATCGCATAGGCGCCATTGGCAAACTTCAAGCCCGCACGCAGGTTCACGAAAGCCTTGCCGTCCTGAATGTCGGCGATGATCGGCGGGGCTACGTCAATCGCTTGCTGCAGACCGCCGTTGGCTGCGATTTCAGCGGCACCCGGCAGGATGATCGCCTGGGTCGAAGTGCGCTGATCGCTCTCCATCCGGACCTGACCGGAGAAGAAGAACTCAGTCGAATCGCTGATCGGCTTTTCCCACAAGGCACCGATCAGACCCACAAAGTTCGGCGCATTGGTCAGGTCATTACCGCACAGCGACAGCACCTGCACCGACGTTTGCGTGCCTGCGCAATCATCAGGGTAGCTTGCTTCGAGCAAGGTGGCACCGAGGTTCAGGGTAAGTTCGTCATTGGGCCGGATCAGGCCTTCGACTTCGATCCCCTTGGTTTCAGCCTTGGGCACGTTGAAGGTGGCGAACGCCGTCCCGGTGAATTCGAGCACCTGGAAGTTGCTGAACTCTTCGTAGAACGCCGCCACGTTCAGCGTCACCGCGCCATTCGCGGTGCGCGCCTTTACGCCCACTTCGTAAGCATCGACCTCTTCCGAAAGGAAGGTCGGGTCTGCCCCGCCAACTGCTGCAGTGGTATCAAGGTTGATACCGCCAGCCTTGTAGCCGTGGGTGAAGCTGGCGTAGCTGTTCACAAACGGGCTGAATTCATAGCCGAGCTTGATCGTGTAGATCAGTTCCTCGTCATCGAAATCGGACTGGAAGGTGCGCACCAGCGGCAGCACGGCGGCTTGCGGCAGGTCGGCCGGTGCGGTGAAGCCGAAGCAACCCAATGCGACGAACGTGGGCGCCAGAGAGGCCGGTACCACTGCGGGCCTGCCGGCCGCCCCAATCGCACCCAGCGTAGCGGGGCATATTTGGTTGTTGACTGCCGGCTGCGTGAACCCGCCCGACTTTTCTTCCCACGAATAACGGGCGCCCAGTGTCAGCTCGAGACCCTGAGCCAGCTCGAGCGAGTTATGCGTGAAAATCGCGTAGCTCTTTGCATCCTGCTGGAAGCGGTTGGTGTTGCGCGTTCCGGCCGGATCCACTCCGGTGAAAAGAGTTAGCGGATTGGGCCCAAGCGCACCTGCAGTGGCAGGAAAAAGCAACGCGCCGACATTCTCGCCGTAGTCCTGACCCAGCGCAAAGCTGATCGACTGATCGAGCCTTTCGTCAGAATAGAACCCGCCGACCATGTAGTTCAGCTTGCCACCCATACTTTCGCCCTGAAGGCGCAGTTCGGCCGTCCAGGTATCGATCTCGAGGTTCAGGGCATCGACATTGAAGATATCGAGGCCGGTGAAGTCGGAATCGTAGGCTTCGAAGCTCTCATAATGGCGGTACGAGCCGATGAAGATCAGATCGGCACTGTCGGAAATCGGGAATTCCAGTTCGCCGGTCACACCGTAGTTGTCGACATCGGCGCGCGGGGCGAAGTTGGCCGACACAACACGGTTGTCCATCGCCCGTTCGAATGCGCCTTGATCATCGCGGCTGGTGGCGACCGATGGTTGACCATTTCCGCCGTTTGCGCCCAGGCCGACCGCAGCATAGGCGCCGCCAGTTACCAACGGTGACTGAAACAGTTCAATCGCCCCGCAGCAGCTGGCCTGACTATTGGAATAGTCAGCGATGATGCGTCCGCGTAGGCCGCTTTCGGTGTCCCAGCCCAGCTGGCCGCGCACCAGCCACTGATCGACATCATTGGTTTCGCCAATCTTGGCGCCTGTGCGGTCGACCACATCGAGGAAACCGTCACGCTGGCGATAGGCGCCGGTGAGACGCAGCGCGAGCGTGTCTTTCACAATCGGTGCGTTGATGGCGCCTTGCACGCTGACTTCATTGAAGTTGCCGTATCCGGCATTCACGAAGCCGCCGAATTCGGTGACATCAGGGCGAACATTGGTGACGTTGAGCGCGCCGGCAGAAGTGTTGCGCCCGAACAGCGTGCCCTGCGGGCCGCGCAGCACTTCGACCCGTTCGACATCGACAAATTCACCAAGCGCAACGCCGGGGCGTGACTGATAGGCGCCATCAATGAAGATACCGACCGCGCTTTCGAAGCCGATGTTGTTCGACGTCGTGCCGACGCCGCGAACGCGCAGCACCACGGAGCCGGATGCCAGCTGCGCCTGCGAGCTGCTGAAGCTGGGAGCAAGCGCGGTGACTTGCTGGATGTTGACCACACCCTGGTTATCGAGCTGCTGCGGCGAAATCGCCGTAACCGCCAGCGGAATGTCCTGCACGTCCTGCGCGCGGCGGGTGGCGGTCACGATGATGACATTGTCGCTCCGAACCTCGGGGCCGTCAGCTGTTTCATCCTGAGCGAATGCGGGGGCAGTCAATGCGCTGCAGGCCATCAGGCCGCAGGCGAAAGTTGCAAACTTGCGCGTCATATTTTCCCTCTCTCCACATGCCAGCCGGTCTTTGCGCCGGGCTTGGCGTTGCGGAGGGAAGCCTATCACCCTTGCGCCGCCTAACAAGGGTAACAGGGAAGTTCTCGGCGATAGTATCAAAAATGCAACATAGTGTGTTGCGGCGCAGCATGACTTCGCAGGCGCACTCTATTCAGCAACTATATTGCGCGCGCTTCTCTGATTAGCTGGAATTCATCAGAATCCGTAACGTAAACCCAGCCACACGGTGCGCGGCACGCCGAGATCGATTGACCCACCCTGATTGCGCGTCACGATCTCCGCCCCGGTCAGGTTCTCTGCGCGCAGCACCAACGACAATTTTTTTATCAGCGGAGCGGACAGGAATGCATCCAGTGTCGTCGCGGGGGCGAGCCGATCCATCTGCAGATCATCTTCGAACTGGGCCGAGACATGGCGCAGCGTTCCGGCGAGTTGCCAGCCGGGCGCGGGCTGCCAGCCGAGGGTCAGGCTGGTGGCGAATTGCGGTGTCTGTGCCGGGCGATTGCCATCAAGGCTGAGCGATGCGCCCTCCCCGCGCACCTCGGCGTCGGTCCAGGCCATTGATCCGTGGATGCTGACCGCGCCGAACCTGGCTGCCAGTTTGGCCTCGATCCCGCGCGCGGTGATTGCCGGCAGATTCTGCCGCTGGCGCAGGTTGGGGGCGATGGTCACATTGGCGATGGCGTTTTCAACCTCGTTGTCGAACGCCGTGACCGACAGCACCAGCGCATTGACCGGCTGCCAATCGAACCCGATCTCGAACCCTTCAAGCCGCTCGTTCTCCAGCGCCGCATTGGCCTGGGTTACCACCGGGAAGACCACGAAAGGCCGGTAGAGTTCATTCAGCGTGGGCAGGCGCAGCCCGGTGTAAGCCGCCGCGCGCAGATCGAGCCTGCGGGTGGCGTTGAGCGATGCGCCTGCACGCCAGCTCAGCGTCCAGTCGCTGCGGTCAGGCGCCACCAGCGTGCTGACCGGCACACCGGCAGCGGTCACGGCGTCAAAGAACCCCCCGGTGATGCTGGAACGGTCCGCGCGCAGTCCCCCGTTCACCAGCAGCGGGCCGATCTGCCAGTCATCCTCGACAAACAGGCCGAGGTTCGCAGTGGCCCCGCCTGCACGGCGGCGTTCGGTAATCAGGCCGGTAAAGGCGCTGATCGCTTCTTCCTGCAATTCTCCTTCCGCGCGGCGGTAATCGGCGCCGATGCGGATATCGTGGCCTTCCAGCAGCGGCGGCCGCAGTTCGAACTTGCCGCCGATCCCGGTCGACGGTGTGCGGCGCTGATCGAGTGCCGGGGTAAAGCGGGTGGAGCTGATCACAATGTTGGAAAAATCGCGCGTTTGCACATAGGCCAGCGCATCGAACGCCCACGCCCCGCGGCCGACAAAGCGGATCGAGGCTTCCTCGCCCTCGCTGGTGGAATCCGCGCCTTCAAAGCGCAGCGTGCGCGCATCGCGGAACGCGGCGACGCGGGCCTGCACTTCGACATCGTCGGTCAGCGGGGCAACCGCTCGCAGCGCGGCATTCCAGCTATCGAATGCGGCGCGGGCGGTGGCAGGCAGTCGCTGGTCTTCAGGCGTGGTGAAGAACCCCTGCCCCCGATCCCAGCGCCCGCTGGCGACGGCAAAGCCGCGCCCCAATCGCTGGGTCAGCACGCTTGAAAGCTCGGTTTCGGCCCGGTCATTGATTGCCGCGCTGCCAAGGAAACCTGCGGTTGCCCCCGGCTCGGCACTTTCCAGCTCGATCGTGCCAGCCAGCGCGCCCGCGCCGAACGGCCCCGAGCCGCCCCCGCGCGTGACGCGTATTTCGCCCAGCGTTTCGGGCGCGATAGCGGACAGCGGGATATAGCCGAAGAAGGGGTCGGCCAGCGGCACCCCGTCGAGCAGCACCAGCGCGCGGCTCGTCGCATTGCCGCCCAGCGCGCGGAGCGTTACGCCTTGCGCGCTCGAGTTCGATGAGCGGCTGTCCGAGCGGCGGAACTGCTGGAAGCCCGCAACCCCGCGCAGCACATCCTCGATCCGGCCAGAGGGGCTGGCGATGATGACCTCGCGATCCAGCGTGGTCGTGGCGTAAATGCCGGTCGACAGCGCCGGATCAAGCCCGCGCCCGGTGACGATGATCTCCCTGGCCCCGAACTCATCATCGACGACCTCATCGTCCTGCGCGGCAAGCGGGGCGGCAAAGGCAATAGCAAGCGAACAGGCGGACAGGCGCAGCAAGTTTCTCATGGGCCAGCGCCTAGCGCCTCGGCCGCAGCGCGTCACCCAAAACTCAGTTGCAGTTTGCTATTCAAGACTCGCTTTTGCGCGGGCCTTGTGATTACATCTGCCGCAACACGGGAGAGAGAGACCCACCATGCTTGCAACACCCCCAGATTTTGACGTTTTGATCGTCGGTGCCGGGATTTCCGGAATCGGGATGGCCGCGCATATGCACATGAAAGCGCCGCACCATTCCTACGCCATCGTCGAACGGCGCGACAATCTCGGCGGGACGTGGGATCTGTTCCGCTATCCCGGCATCCGTTCGGACAGCGACATGCACACGCTCGGCTTCGATTTCGAACCGTGGCGCCACGAAAAGAGCATCGCCGATGCGCCCGCGATCCTCGATTACCTCGACCGGATCGTGGATGAACGCGGCATCCGCCAGCACATCCGCTTCGGTCACAAAGTGATCAGCGCCGATTTCCGTCATGATGAGGCGCGCTGGCATGTGGAGATGGAGCTGGCCGATGGTTCGCGCACGCGGCTGACGGCGAACTTCATCTACCTCGGATCAGGCTATTACGATTACGACGAGGCGTACGATCCCGGCTTCGATTTCGGCGCGTTCGAGGGACAGGTGCTGCACCCGCAATTCTGGCCTGATGATTGCGATTACGCCGGCAAGAATATCGTCGTGATCGGTTCGGGTGCGACCGCAGTGACGATTGTGCCAGCGATGACAGACAAGGCCGCGCACGTCACCATGCTCCAGCGCACGCCGACATGGATGTTCACCCGCCCGGCCAAGGATGCGGTGGCCAATTTCCTGCGCAAGGTGCTGCCGGAAAAACTGGCCTATCGCCTGACGCGGTTCAAGAACATCAAGATGCAGGATTTCAGCTTCAAACTGGCGCGTGACAATCCGCAGAAGGTGAAAGACGCGCTCTACAAGAAGATCGAGGAAGCGCTTGGCCCGGATTACGACAAGGCGACCTTCACCCCGCCCTACAACCCGTGGGAACAGCGGCTGTGTCTGGTGCCCGACCAAGATCTGTTCACTGCAATGAAGGCGGGCAAGGCCGATATCGTCACCGGCCAGATCGCTAAATTCGAACAGGGCGGCGTGCGGTTGGCCGATGGGCAGTTTCTGCCTGCCGACATCGTGGTGACAGCGACGGGGCTGAAACTGGCTGTGGCAGGCAAGATTGCCATCAGCGTCGATGGCGAACCGGTCGCCTTCAACCAGCGGTTCTACTACAAGGGCTGCATGTTCTCGAACCTGCCCAACTTGGCGGTGGTGTTCGGATACTTGAACGCCAGCTGGACGTTGCGCGCCGATATCAACTCCGATTACGTCTGCCGCGTGCTCGAACAGATGCGCAAGACAGGCAGCACCATCGCCACCCCTGTGATGACCCCCGAAGGCGAAGCCGCAATTGTCGAGGACGACGTGTTCGATTTCTCGTCCGGCTATATTCAGCGCGGCAAGCACATCATGCCGCGCAATTCGGTGGCTTATCCGTGGCGGCTCAATCAGGAATATGTGCTGGATCGCAAGCGGATGAAGGATGACCCGTTGGCCGATGGGATCCTGACCTTCTCCAAGCCCGGTGCCAATGCGCGTGGAGCCGAGGAGCAATTGGAAGCCGCAGAATAGGGCGCCACCAAACGCCGTTCATGTCGAGCGTAGTCGAGACACCTGCGCGGTGGCCTCTCGACTACGCTCGAGGCGAACGGTTTGGGTGACGAAAGACTTTTGCTGACTGCCATTCTCCCCTAACCCTCACCCCATGACCTCTCCCGAAAAAATCTGGACTGCCGGCCTCATCGTCATCGGTGACGAGATCCTGTCCGGCCGCACCCATGACAAGAACATCGCGCAGGTGGCCAGCTGGCTGCAGGTGCAGGGCATCCGCCTTGCTGAAGTGCGCGTGGTTCCCGATGTCGAAAGCCGTATCGTCGCAGCAGTGAACGATTTGAGCGCTGCCTATGATTACCTGTTCACCACGGGCGGGATTGGCCCCACCCATGATGACATCACGGTGGACGCAGTGGCTGCCGCGCTCGGCGTGCCGGTGGTGATCCATCCCGAAGCCCGCGCATTGCTGGAACGCTATTACGAAACCCGCGGCGGGCTGAACGAAGGTCGGTTGCGCATGGCCCGCGTGCCCGAAGGGTCGCAGCTCATCCCCAATCGCATGTCGGGTGCGCCCGGCATCCGCCGCGGCAACCTGTTCCTGATGGCGGGCGTGCCGCACATCACGGCCGGAATGCTCGATGCGCTCACTGGCCAGTTGGAAGGCGGCGCGCCGCTCTTGTCTGAAACCATTGGCTGCTGGGTTGCCGAAAGCGAAGTTGCCGCATTGCTGCGCCAGACCGAAGCCGCGCATGAAGCCTGCCAGATCGGTTCCTATCCGTTTTTCCGTGAAGGCCGGGTTGGCGCCAATTTCGTGATCCGGTCGACCAGCGCGGATGCTCTTACAGCCTGCGCTGAAAGCCTGTGCAAAGGCCTCGCCACTCAGGGTCACGCCTTTACCCCCGGCGGTATCTGACCGCACTCCGGTGAGGCGAAGGTAACATCATCACCTCGCTTTAACCCTTTCCGGTTATGGCCATAATCATGCCGACACGGGTCTTCATCACCATCGATACCGAGTATTCCTCGGGGCTCTACACCGGGCCGGGACTGGCTGACCGGGCAGAAAATTTCGCCCGGTCGATCGCCTGCGTCACACCGGAAGGGCCGGCGGGGATTACCCACAAGCTCGCGTTGCTCGAACTTTACGGGCAAAAAGCGGTGTTTTTCGTCGATCCCATGCCCGCGCTGGTGTGGGGCGTTGCCGCAATCGAGGATGTAGTGGGCCCGATCATCGCTGCGGGGCAGGACGTGCAATTGCATTGTCATACCGAATGGCTCGCACTGGCGGGCGGGGCCAATCCGCTGTCATCGGGACGCACCGGCCGTAACATGGCCGATTTCCCGTTCGAAGATCAGTGCGAACTGCTCGATTACGCGCGCACCACACTGATCGCGGCGGGCGCGCCCGCGCCAGTGGCATTCCGCGCAGGCAATTACGGCGCGAATGATGATACGCTGCGCGCGCTTGCGGCGGTCGGCATGGACTACGATACGAGCTTCTGTCCGGCGATACCCGATGCTGATTGCCGGATCGGCCTTGGCCCCCACCACCTTGATCCCGTGGGACACATGGGGGTGATCGAAGTGCCCATCGGCTCAATCGGAACACTGGGCGGCGGGCAAAGACACGCCCAGATCACCGCGCTGACGCTGGCCGAAATGCTCGCCGCGATCCGGCATGCGTGCGATTGCGAGCGCAGCAGCTTTACACTGGTGAGCCATTCCTTCGAACTCATCAACCGGCGCAAGCTGGCGGTGAACCACATCGTGCGTCGCCGTTTCATCGGACTGGTCAAGTCGCTGGCTTCGATGCGCAAGGTGGAGACCGCGAACTACAAGGACAATCCGCCAGGCTTGCGGATGATCACCAAGGATGACCCGTTGCTGCCCGCCAATCCGGTGCGTACGGGGATGCGGCTGGCCGAACAATTCGTATCCAACGCGCTTTACGGCGCGCGCTAGAGCGGGCCCCGCCATGGCTGCCGCCCAAACCATCAGCATCGATTTTACCCTCGGCTCTCGCCGCCTGCTGAGCGTGCCGCGGCAGCTGGCAAACTGGGCCTTCACGCTGGAAGATGTGCTCGCCGGCACTCCGCCCGAAGCGCCGCCCAGCGGCCCCGACGGATTGCGCGTACTGTCTGCCCCGACCGCCAGCCTGCCTTACGTTGCGGCGCATTTTCCCGGCTATGTCGCGGGCGGACGGCAGGATTACCGGCGCCATTATATCGACATGGGGCAGGGCTTTTCCGAATACATGGCGGGGTTTTCAGGCAAGACCCGTTCAACCCTGCGGCGCAAGGCAAGGAAGCTGGCGGACGAGGCAGGCGGTTACACCGTCAGCGAACATCGCACTCCTGCCGAGATCGACGTCTTCCTCGCGGCGGCCCTGCCCCTTTCGGCCAAGACCTATCAGGCCCGGCTGCTCGATGCCGGATTGCCAGACACTCCCGAGGCTCGCCAGATCATGCTGGCGGCTGCTGAGGCGGACCGGATGCGCTGCTTCCTGCTCCATGCTGGGGGCGAGGCGGTGGCCTATCTGGCTTTGCCAGTGACAGGGCAGACACTGGTCTATGCCCATCTCGGTTACGACCCGGCATGGGCGCGGCTTTCACCCGGCACTGTGTTGCAGATGGACGCGCTGGAACGGTTGTTTGATGAGGCGCGCTATCGCTGGTTCGATTTCACCGAAGGCGACGGTGCGCACAAGGAAATGTTCGGCACCGGCCATGCCGCCTGTTCCAGCCTTGTCCTGCTGAAGCCGACGCTGGGTAACCGCACCTTGCTGGGCGCGCGCGCCGGGTTTGATGCAGGCGCAGCGCAAGCCAAGGCCTTGGCGCAGCGATCAGGGGCGCTGGGGCGAATTCGGTCCCTGCTGCGGGCCTGACGGCATCACCGCAGCGACCGGGGCGGGAACTGGCAACGGAGCAACCCGGGCCATCTGCGCGGCCGCCAACCGGCGATTGCTCGCCTGCTGACGCACCCGTTCCACCAGCACGCTGCGTCCGGACTCCGCCGCGTTGTGCGGGGCATAGCGCAAGGCGAGATACAGCCAAACGAATCCGGCAGCGGCAAGCAGTGCGCCCGCTGCCAAACCAAGCCGGACATCATAGGTAATGATCAGCCCGAACACGACCAGCGCAAAACCGGCCACGAACCACTTGGGGTCAAGCCACGAGCTTCCATCTTGAGACGAAGCGGGCATCACAGAACCTCTTTCCGGACAACGCAGCGGGGCGGGGAGAGAGGCGCTGCACCTTATCGATACGAAATGGTGCAGCCGGGGCCGATCACAAGGGGGGCGAATGACTTAGACAACAAAGCAAAGGGGCCGAAAGCAGATGCTCCCGACCCCTTTGTTTCTTTGGTTTCCAACCGCCGAGCCCGAAGGGCTCGCAAGTCCGACCGGGCGCCCGCAGCGATGGAGCCTTCAGGCTCCGTGAGCGAGGAAAGGCGAGCGCGGACGCGGTCGCCTCGCCAAAATCACGCCCCTTCGACTTCCGAAAGGTCGACCTTCAGGCCCGGGCCCATCGACGAGGTCACTGTGACCTTGCGGACGTACTTGCCCTTGGCGCCTGCGGGCTTCGACTTCACGACGGCTTCGGTCAGCGCCTTGAAGTTGGCCTTCAGCGCGTCGTCCGAAAAGCTGAGCTTGCCGATGCCTGAGTGGATGATACCCTGCTTTTCGACGCGGTATTCGACCTGGCCGCTCTTGGCGTCCTTGACCGCTTGCGCGACGTTGGGGGTGACGGTGCCGAGCTTGGGGTTCGGCATCAGGCCCTTGGGGCCGAGCGTCTTGCCCAACCGGCCGACCACACCCATCATGTCGGGCGAGGCGATGACGCGGTCGTAATCGAGATTACCGGCCATCATGTCTTCCATCAGGTCTTCCGCGCCAACCTTGTCGGCACCGGCGGCCAGCGCCTTTTCGGCGTTGTCGCCGCGGGCGAAAACGGCCACGCGCACGTCCTTGCCGGTGCCCGAAGGCAGCGACACCATGCCGCGCACCATCTGATCGGCGTGACGCGGATCGACGCCGAGGTTCATAGCCACTTCGACGGTTTCGTCGAACTTGGTCTTGTGCTGACGCAGCACGGTCAGCGCTTCATCGACGGTGTAGAGCTTTTCGCGGTCGAGCGAAGCCAGCACCTTGGCCTTCTTGGTGATCTTGGTCATGTTTTTAGCCCTCCACCACTTCGAGGCCCATCGAACGGGCAGAACCCGCGATGATCTTCATGGCCTGATCAATATCGTTCGCGTTGAGATCGACCATCTTGGCTTCTGCGATTTCGCGGATCTGCGAGCTCTTGATGGTGCCAGCCGAAATCTTGCCCGGCTCCTTCGAGCCCGACTTCAGGTTGGCGGCCTTCTTGATGAAGTAGGTCGCCGGTGCGGTCTTGGTCACGAAAGTGAACGAGCGATCCGCATAGACCGTGATCACGGTCGGGATCGGCATGCCCTTTTCCATTTCCTGCGTCGACGCATTGAACGCCTTGCAGAATTCCATGATGTTCACGCCGCGCTGACCCAGCGCCGGACCGATCGGCGGCGAAGGGGTGGCAGAGCCCGCGGGCACCTGCAGCTTGATGTAGCCTTCAATTTTCTTGGCCATGTGGCCTTACTCCTGTCGCACTGTTGCCGCGCTGTTTCCATCGCGGCTCATGTTAAGCGGTCAAACGCCCCGGCTGCGTGCACAGCGGCGGCTCCCGCACGGAATCACTGCCCTGAAGGCAGCGAAGGCGCGCGCATAGGCGGCACGGGTTACGAAATCAACCGAAACCGCGCGGCGGACGCAGCCCCTTGGTGCGGCTGGTGAGATGGAATTGCTTACAAAGCGCGCATTTGTAAGTGCGCAAGGCAACGTCGGCCCGCAAAGCTGCCGCGTCGGCTTCTTCGCGCGAGCCATAGCGGCGCTTGCGCTGACAGATACCGGGGCGGGTTTTCATGACCTAAAATCGCAAGCGCTGGGTCGGCCTCGAAGAGGGCGCAAGGGCGGAGTCGAAGCCGAAGGCGCAGACGTGCAAAGCACACCTGCAAGGCCGCCCGCAGGCGCCCGCGCGAAGCGCGGAACAGCGCCGAGGACGCTCGCCCGGAGGGGCGAGCGCAAAACTCACTTCGCCAGTTCGACGTGCTCGAAATCGAGCTCCACCGGCGTTCCGCGACCGAAGATCGAAACCGAAACCTTGACCTTGGCCTTGTCGAAATCGAGTTCTTCCACAATCCCGTTGAAGCTGGCGAACGGGCCTTCCAGAACCTTGACCGAATCGCCGATTTCGTAATCGACGCTGATCTCGCGCTTGGGTTCGGCCTGTGCTGCGGCAACGCCGCCGAAATAGCGCGAGGCTTCCTTTTCGGAGATCGGCTGCGGCTTGTTCATCGTTCCGAGGAAGCCGGTCACCTTGGGGGTGTTCTTCACAAGGTGATAGACATCATCGGTCAGATTCAGCTTGGCCAGCACGTAGCCGGGCATGAACTTGCGTTCGACCTGCACCTTCTTGCCACGCTTCACCTCGGTGATGGTTTCGGTGGGAACCTGCACTTCCTCGACGCCTTCGGACAGGCCAAGCCGTTCGGCTTCGGAAATGATCGCGTCGCGCACCTTGTTCTCGAAACCGGAATAAGCGTGGATGATGTACCAGCGAGCCATGAAGTGTCCTTGGAATTGGGGTCTGACGGGCAGAAGGTTGCGGCCAGGCGGCCTTATTGCAGCAGGCCGATCGCGGCACGCACGATTGCGCCAAACGCGCTGTCGATGGCGAAGAAGAACAGCGACAGAATGATCATGAAAATGAACACGAAGATCGACGTGCGGATCGTCTCTTCACGAGTCGGCCACACGATCTTGCTGGTTTCGGTGCGCACCTGATTGGCGAATTCGCCGACCGAGGTCTTGCGCTTCTTTTCTTCGGCTCCGCCTTTGGCGGGGGTGTTCTGTTCGGCCATGATAGCCCGTTTCCTTCGCGTAATGCCTGCGCCTTCGCCGACCGGCTTTCAGGTAGGGGGCCGCGCCGCCCGGGACAAGGTCGCCGGAGGGGCTGGATACACTACCAATGTCGGAAAAGACGTCGGCTCCTTACGCCGGGCAGCGGACAATTGCAAGAATGCTTGGGCAGATTGCGCGGCTCAGCGCAAGCTGAACAGGCGCTCCAGCAATCCGGGCTGCTGCATCGGCACCAGCGGGCCATGAATTGCACGGCCGCGCGCAGGATCACGCGTGGGGCGCGGGCTGACCCATTGATCGGGGCGCGAGGAACGAAAGGTGTAGGCACTCATCTTCGTATCTCCTGTGCGTTGATGAACTCGTTTCATCGACAGGAATACACGTTTCGCCTTGCGACGGGATGAACAAAGGTTCGCGGGAAAGCCCCGCCAACGCTGCAATCGGCATTTCTTCTGGATAATCTGCCATCATTGCCCGCGCCCCCATCCTAAACACAGCCGCACCAGCAAAGCATTTGATTCAAATTGACATTACCGCGCATTTGATCCCGGACTTGCGGTCTCATAGCATTAATCGTTGAGCGAGCGCCCCCCTTGGAGACGCAGCTTGCCTCGCGTCTCCCCATGGCGGATTCGCGCCCCGCGGCGGCTGTTCGGCTGTCAATCAGGCATGGCAGCAATCACACGGTCTGGCGTCATCGGGAAGTCCAGAACACGCGCGCCGCTGGCATTGTAGATGGCATTGCCGATCGCCGCTGCACCGCCGCACATCCCTAGTTCGCCGATGCCTTTGGCCTGAATCGGGCTTGCGGCCGCGTCGCGTTCTTCGACAAGGATGACATCGAGGTCAGGCACATCGCGGTTCACCGGCACGTGGTATTCGGCCAGATCGCCATTGACCAAGTGACCATCGCGCGGATCGAATTCGAGTGCTTCGGTCAGGGCCGTGCCAATGCTCCATGTGATACCGCCAAGACATTGCGAGCGTGCGGTCTTGCGGTTGAGAACCCGGCCGAAGCCGAACGCGCCCAGCATCCGGTCAACCCGCGTTTCGCCGGTAAACGCATTGACCCGCACCTGCGCAAAGAAAGCGCCGAAGCCCGATGCAGTGAAATCCTCCGAGATCGCGCCGGGTTCGTAATGGCCTACGCGCGCCAGATCCTCGCCCCGCAGAAGTTCGGTAAGCTGCGTGCCGGACGATGTCGCGCCATTGCGCAGTGCCAGATCGGGCTCGTCGATATCGAGGCGCTTTGCCAATTCCTCGCGGATCGCCTTGCACGCGACATAGAGAGCCGACCCGATCGAAGGCGCCCCCCAGCTGCCGCCAGAGCCCGGCCCGCGCGGATGCCGGCTGTCGCCAAGGTCAACAAGAACACGGTCAGGCGCGAGACCCAGCATTTCGCCCACAATTTGCGCAGCGATGGTGTACGTGCCGGTGCCGATATCCGTCATGTCGGTTTCGACCACCGCCGTGCCATCGGCCTTCAGTGTGACGCGGGCCTTGGCTTCCATGACGTTATGAACGCGCGCCGCGCTCGCCATGCCGGTGCCGATCCACCATTCGCCCTTGCGCGTTTGGCGCGGTTTGCGCAGGCCATGATCCCAACCGAACGCCTTTGCGGCCTGGGTGAGGCAGTCGGCCAGCGTATGGCTGGAGAAGGGGAGCCCTTTTTCCGG
This sequence comes from Porphyrobacter sp. AAP60, assembly GCF_001296025.1. Lineage (GTDB taxonomy): Bacteria > Pseudomonadota > Alphaproteobacteria > Sphingomonadales > Sphingomonadaceae > Erythrobacter. The sequence goes on from NZ_LJHV01000008.1 coordinate 86,976, forward strand.
GTCCTTTTCGGGAATGTTCATCAGCCGCAACTTGACCGGGTCGATACCGGCCGCCTCGGCGAGCATATCCATCGCGCATTCCAGTGCGGGCATCCCCACCGCCTCACCGGGCGCGCGAACCGATCCGGCCGTCATTCGGTGGATCCGGGCTAATTCCAGCTTCAGCTCCCGATTGGCGCCGGCATAAAGGAAATGCGAGGATTGCAGCACGGGCTCGGCAAACTCTTCCCCCGGAAGGTTGGACACCAGCGCATGATGTCCGAATCCAGTCAGCTTCCCCGCAGCATCGACGCACAGGCGAAGGCGCTGGGTGCTTTCAGAGCGGCGCATGATTGCCTGGAACACGTGCTGGCGGGTCATCACGACCCTGACCGGGCGCCCGATTTCTTGCGCCGCAATCGCGGCTGCAACCACTTCCTCGCTGATACCCAATTTTGATCCGAACCCGCCGCCGACATAGCGCGCGATCAGGCGGATGCGCTGCTCGGGAATGCCCAGCGCATCGGCCAGTTCGGTGATGTTGTAGTTGAGCATCTGGAGCGATGCGTGGACGGTCAGATCATCGCCGTTCCAACTGGCGATGGCGGCGTGAGGCTCCATCGCAGCCGAGGCATGGCCTTTGGTCGTGAACGTCACATCGACCGCATGGGCCGCTGCGCTCATGGCGGCGTCGAGGTCGCCTTGGCTGACCGTCTCTTCGGTCTGCTCCTCGGGCTTGACGGCTTCAGGGTCGACCGGCGCGTCCACCTCTTCGCCGTAGTCGACGACGAGATGTTTTGCGGCATGGCGCGCCTGTTCAAAGGTTTCGGCCACCACCAGAGCGATGGGCTGACCCCAGTAGCACACCCGCGCTGGATCCTGCTGCGGGGCCTCATCTGCGGTGCCCTGCGCGGCCCTGGTCGTGAGGCGCGGATCGTCGATCACGGCGATAACCCCGGGAAGCGCGAGCGCGGCTTTCTTGTCGATCGCGTTGACGACACCCCGGGTAATCGTGGCAGTTGCCAACACGCCTTCGGCGCAGTTATCGGCCGAATACTCGGCTGCGTATAGCGCCGTTCCCGTTACCTTGGCCAACCCGTCGATGCGGGACATGGCAGTCCCCAGCACGCCTTGCTTCATGCCGTCGAGCCGATTGGCCGTATCCGGGTTGTCCTGCTTTTCGTGGACGATCATGATGATGCTCCGGTCACTTCCTCAAGAACTGCACGAAGCGTCCGCCGCGCCAAAGGGATCTTGAAATCGTTTTCGCCGTAACCTTGCGCAGTTTCCAGCAACAGGTCGGCCGCCTTGTCGAACAAGGCCGCAGAAGGCGCTTCGCCCACCAGTAGATCGCCGATGCGCGGATCGTGCCAAGGCTTGTGCGCAAGCCCGCCGAACGCCAAATCGGCGCGGGCAATCTTGCCCTGATCGTCCATTGCAACAATGGCCGCTACCGAAACGAGCGCAAAAGCATAAGATGATCGTTCTCGCACCTTGCGATAAGTCTGCAGCCCGCCAACGGGCGCAGGCAGCGTGACCGCGGTGATGATGTCGCCCTCTTCGAGCACGTTCTCGCGCCACGGCGTATCGCCGGGCAGGCAATGGAAATCGGCGACGGGCACACTGCGCGCATGCCCGTCAGCCCCAACAATCTCGACAACGCCGCCAAGCGCGGTCATGGCCACGGCCATGTCGCCGGGATAGGTCGCGATGCAATGTTCGCTCGTGCCGAGCACGGCATGGAGCTTGGCGATGCCGCCGATTGCGCCGCAGCCGCTGCCCGGATCGCGCTTATTGCAGGGCTGGTCGGCATTGGTGAAATAGAAGCAACGGGTGCGCTGACACAGATTGCCGCCGGTGGTGGCCTTGTTGCGCAGCTGTTGCGTCGCGCCGGCAAGAATGGCGCGGGCCAATAGCGGGTAATCCTTGCGGACCCGCTGATGCACTGCGGTCTGTGTGTTCGTCACCAGCGCACCGATGAATAGCCCACCGTCCGGCGTATCGGCGATGGTCGCAAGATCAAGGCGGCTGATGTCGCACACGGCGGAGGGCGTTTCGACCTGCAATTTCATCAGATCGAGCAAATTGGTGCCGCCAGCAATAGCCTTGGCGGACGTTTCAGCCAACCGGCGGCCCGCCTCTTCCAGCGATACTGGGCGAATGTAATCGAAGGCCCTCATGTCCGCTGCTCCGCCACGTCGCGAATGGCCGCGACGATATTGGCATAAGCGCCGCATCGGCACAGATTTCCGCTCATGCGTTCCCTGATTTCCTCGTCGGACAAGGTGAGCGTGCCGACCAGATCGCCGCTTGCATCGCTGGGCCAATTCGACGCGATTTCATCCAGCAGCGCGGTGGCCGAACAAATCTGGCCCGGCGTGCAATAGCCGCATTGGAACCCGTCGTGCTCCAGAAAAGCCTGCTGAAGCGGCGAAGGCGCATCAGGCGTTCCAAGGCCTTCGATAGTAGTAACCTCGTCGTCTTCGTGCATCGCTGCAAGGGTAAGGCAACTATTGATACGGATTCCGTTGACGATGACGGTGCAGGCACCGCACTGGCCGTGATCGCAGCCTTTCTTGGTGCCCGTGAGCCTCAAACCGTCTCGCAGGAAATCCAGCAATGAGACCCGCGGATCATTGGGGAGCGGATGAGCGGCGCCGTTCACGGATATTGATCGGGTCACGTGGGTCTCCTTTCCGCCTCTAAGCCATCACGAAGCGCGAGTGTTCCATCGCCCGCACGGTTTTCTTCTGCTTGCTGCAAATCAAGCTGCAGAAGTGCGACCCCTGACCCGCAAAAACCGCTGCCCCGTTGACCGCCACATCGCCGACCGCAAAACAGAAGGTATGGGCCCGCGACACCGCATCGCGCGCGAAGATCCTGCCGCCCATCTGCTGGGTCTGCCTGCCAGCGACGCCTCCCTTGCTGCTGGTGTTTTGCTCACGGATGATTGCCGCCGGCGGCTTGCATCTGCTGCGGACCATTAAGGGGTCTCGCCATGAGGCCAAATTGTTCATATTGCGCGCATTCGATCGACAATCTGCAAAGGGATGCAAGGGCTTTGGCGCGAGAATGGACGCGATTGGGCGGCGTGGGCTTGTGGACCGTGCGTGCGTTGGCAGTGATCATGATTGCAGGGTCGCTGGCGAGCGCCACCTGGTTTGAACAATGGTGGATTCGGGTCTGGGATTTCCCGCGGCTCCAGATCTTCATTACTCTTTGCGTGCTTGCAGGTCTGACAGCCGTGCTGGATCGCAAGACCCGTCCGGTTCTGCCGCTGCTTCTGGCAGTGTGCGCAGTGTGGCAGGGCTATCGCATCTTCCCGCACAGTTTTCTCGCTGCAACCGAAGTCAAATCGGCAGCGGCTGCCAGTGACGATGCAGCGTGCATCCGCGTGTTCGCCTTTAACGTGCTGCAGGATAATCGCGATTACGCCCGAGCGCTCGAACTGATCCGCGAGGAAAACCCGGATGTCATCCTGCTCACTGAAACAGATGACGCTTGGGCTGCGGCGCTCGAACCTGTGCTGCGCAATTATCCGCACCGGCTCGATCGGCCGCTGCCCAATACCTATGGCATGATGTTCGCCTCTCGCTTCGCCATGACCGATGCAACCATTCAAGACCTTGCGATGCCCGAAACGCCTTCGGTCATGGCAACCCTGTCGGTCGATGGGCGCAAGGTGCGGTTCTTCGGCATCCACCCCCACCCGCCGCGCCCCGGCATTGACACCGACGAGCGCGACTTCGAACTGGTCAGGGTCGGCAGACTTGCCGAAACCGAAACGCGCCCGGTCATGGTGGTAGGCGATTTTAACGATGTGGCCTGGTCGAATACCTCCGAATTGTTCAAAAAGACCGCCCGCCTGCTCGACCCGCGGATCGGCCGGGGCAGCTTTGCGACCTTTCCGTCAAACATGATCTGGCTCGCCTGGCCGCTCGACCACATTTTTGTAAGCGAGCATTTTCTGTTCAAGGACATGCGCGTGCTGCGTGATATCGGATCGGATCACCGCGCGATCGTGAGCGATCTTTGCCTTGATCCTGACCGTGCCGAGCGCCTCAATGACGAGCCCGAAGCAGCGGATCGAAGCGACCGCGCCAACGCCCGTGACATTGCCGAAGACTATGTTGAGGCCCGCAAGGACAAAGCCGCCGGCAACTGAAGCCAGTCACCGGCGGCCTTGCTTTCTGTCACATAGGATTACGCCAGATCGCGGACCTTGGGTTCGCGGTGCCAATGGCGGATCGGGCCGGTCTTCACGAAGTCTTCCGGATCGACGATGCCGTCGTCCGGCTCGATATTCGCCTTGGGCAGCAAATGCTCGCGCGTGCCGCCGCAGGCGCCGATGGTCTTGCAGTGGAACCAGGCATCGGCAAACCACGCGACCGCGCCGACATCCTTGGCGAGCTTTTCGGCACGCTCGGGCATCAGGATCGCGACCACCGCATCGAACATCACCGAAGGCGTGCCGGCCAGCTGTCCATCGGCCTTGAGCGTGCCGCCCTTGACCTTCAATGGCCCGATCTTGGGCGCGACCAGGAAACTGGTGCCGCCCGCCTTTTCGACTCCGGCGACGATCTCATCGATCAACTCCTTGTTCGACCCTTCGTCGAACAGGATACCAACCTTGCGGCCTTTGAAAGTCGCCTCGGCGTTTTTCTGGATCGAGAGCGCATCAGACGTGCCCAGATCGACCGGCTCCTTGGCGGCCTTAGCCTTCGTGGGCAGATCGACGCCGAGCCCTTCAGCGACCCGCTTGGCAAGGTCTTCGTCGATGTTGCGCAAACGGGCGATGACCGCCGGCGGGATGTGTTCGATGCTCACCTTGGAAAGTTCGAACACCAGCGCGGAGGCGATGTGCGCCTGCTCGTTCTCGGTCTGCGAGAGGTAGAACATCCGCGCCTGGCTGTAGTGATCGGCAAAGGTATCGGCCCTCACGCGCAGCTTTTCCGTGGGATCGTTACGCTCGGCGTTTTCGCGGAACGATGTGAACCCGGTTTCAGGGCAAGCGCGCGGGCCGCCGTCCTCACCAGCTTCAGCGAGCGAGTTGGGTTCGTAATTCGCGCGGCCCTTGGGCACGAGCGTCTGCATCATCCCGTCGCGCTGCATGTTGTGGAACGGGCACTTGGGCGCGTTGATCGGAATCTGGTGGAAGTTGGTCGTGCCCAGCCGCGATTTCTGGGTGTCGAGATAGCTGAACAGGCGGCCCTGTAGCAGCGGGTCATTGGAAAAATCCATACCAGGCAAAATGTTGGTCGGAAGAAAGGCAACCTGTTCGGTTTCGGCGAAGAAATTGTCGACATTGCGGTTCAGCGTCATGCGGCCGATCACTTCGACCGGGATTTCCTCTTCAGGAATGAGCTTGGTGGCGTCGAGCACATCATAGGGCTGCTTGGCCGCCCACGCCTCGTCGAACACCTGCACGCCCAAGTCCCACTGCGGATAATCGCCTGCATCGATCGCTTCCCAAAGATCGCGGCGGTGGAAATCGGGATCGGCCCCGGCAATTTTCACCGCTTCGTCCCATGTCGTGCTCTGAAGACCCAGCACCGGCTTCCAGTGGAATTTCACAAACCGGCCTTCACCTTCTGCATTGATGAGACGGAAGGTGTGGACGCCGAAGCCCTCAATCATGCGCAGCGATCGCGGGATGCCGCGATCCGACATCGCCCACATCACCATGTGCATCGTTTCGGGCATCAGGCTGACGAAATCCCAGAAGGTATCATGCGCGCTGGCGGCCTGCGGGTAGCCGCGATCGGCCTCCATCTTCACGCTGTGCACGAGGTCGGGAAACTTGATAGCGTCCTGAATGAAGAACACCGGGATGTTGTTACCGACCAGATCCCAGTTGCCTTCCTCGGTATAGAGTTTGACTGCAAAGCCGCGGACATCGCGCGGCGTGTCGACGCTGCCGGAGCCGCCTGCGACCGTCGAGAAGCGGACGAACACGGGGCAGGTGGTGCCGGCGTTCTGAAATAGCCCCGCGCGGGTCCATTCGGGGATTGGACGGGTAACCTCGAAAGTGCCGTGTGCACCGGAGCCGCGGGCGTGGACGATCCGCTCAGGGATACGCTCATGGTCGAAATGGAAGATCTTCTCGCGCAGCACGAAATCCTCGAGCAGCGTCGGTCCGCGTTCGCCTGCGCGCAGCGAGTTCTGGTTGTCGGCGATGCGGTGACCGTGGTTGTCGGTCAGGTGGGCCGCGCCATCGCCATGGTCGCCGCTGGCCTCAATGTCCTGATGCAATTCGCCCGCATTGCCGGTGTTGTCAGTGAAGGTTGCCGAACCCTCGCCCTGCTGGCGGTCGCGCAGCGCGTTGCCGGTTGCCGGGGATATGTCGTCGGGGGAGGGTTTGCGGGCCATAATGGGTGTCCTCGAAAAGTGGAAAAATGCAGGAACCAGCAGCGCGGCGCGCGGGGGGGTGGGGGCGCCGCGCTGCCGGATCGAAAAATCAGTCGTACTGATCGGCCAGGCGATCGGTCATGCGTTCGCCTTCGCGGATTTCGGAAAGGGCGGACTGAACCACCGAGCGCGTGGTCGGATCGAGATCGGTTGCCTCGAGCGCTTGCTCGAACTTCTTGGCGAGGTAATCTTCGCCTTCCTCGACACGCTCGACTGCAACCTTGTCGCCGCTCGCGAACAGGTCGGTAAGGTCCATCCACAGCCGGTGCAGTCCGCCGGTTGCGGTGCCCTTGGTCACCAGATTGCCGCCCAGACGGGTCAGTTCGGCGTTGAGCTTATCAAGCGTCTTCTGGCGCTTTGCGGCCTGTTCCGACAGGATCCGCTTCAATTCGGGCGACTTGGCGGTTTCGCCAGCCTTGCGGTAGCCTTCGACCGAATCATAGGTCGTGTCGATCAGCGTTTCGAGCGCGGCGGTATTGACGTTCATAATTATGTTTTCCTCAAATTTGTCACATGCGATTTCAGCATGTGTTCGAACTTAAGGAAGATGGAAAAGCGATGAATGTTCCGTAGCCGGGTCGAGCTGCCCGCTTTTCAGGGTAGCCGCAATTGCCCGGTCGCGGCGTCAGCAATCCTGTCCGGCCGGCTTTTTCAGAAGCAGGCTCGGGATCGCAATCAAAACTGCGGCGAAAGAGACCGGCGTATGCGCGTCGGTGAATTGATCACCACCCCCGCGGCCGGGTTGCGGCGGGAAGAATACCTTTGGGATCGACTGGCGCTGAAAGATAGCTTCGATGGCATGCATTACGCTGCCTCTCTCGGGTATTCCAAGCCCGATCAAAACTTCTACCGTGCCGTAGAAGCCGCCGTTCATAGGGGGACTGCGGCATGGCTGCTTCCTCCAACTGGGGGAATCTATTTATCATCTAACACCGTTGTCTTTAACTCGGCCGCTTTAAAGTCGCGCCTTGGTGCGGTCACACGGAAGGCCACTTGTAAGGCAATGCGAGATATCATCCGACTTTTCGATCTGGACACGAGCGATCCAGAATTGATGCGAGCGCAATTCCGCTCGTTTCAGGGGCATATCCCGCTTCTTTACGGGATTCTCGTCTGCAATACGGTGGCTATCACCGTGACGTCTTTCAATGCAGCGCTGCTGGTCAAGACGCTGTTTGCTCCAATCGCCATTTCCGCAATCGCCATCACCCGGGCGATCTGGTGGCTACGACAGGGTCACGCGCAAAATTTGAATGACACACAAATCTCGAAGCATCTCAAGCGCACTTGCCTGCTTGCCGTGATGATGACTCTGACTTTCAATGCCTGGGTGATTTGGGTCTATCAGGACGCGGGTGCGTATGCTCGAAGTAACCTTACCTTTTTCCTCGCACTGAGCCAGGTCAGCACCGTCTTTTGTCTGATGACCCTGCGGGCGGCTGCGATGCTGGTCGCGGCGGTGAGCACGATTTCCTTTGCGCTCTATTTCTCATGGGTGGAAGGTGGCCAGCTGTTACCGCAATCGCTGGTGCTGTGCTGCGTGTGCATCGGCATGGCGGTTGTCACGCACAGCTTCAACCGCTCCTTTTCCGAAGTCGTGCAGTCACGCCGCACGCTGCACACCCGCCAGCTGGAAACCGAAAAGCTGAGTGAGGAAAATCGCCGTATCGCGTTTAGCGATCCGCTTTCCGGCCTACCCAATCGGCGGGAGCTTCTTGCCCGGCTTGATCGCCTGGAACAGCAGGAAGGATTGCTGAAAAACAGTTTGGCCATTGTGTTTATCGACTTGGACGGCTTCAAGTTGGTCAACGACGAACATGGCCATCATGCCGGTGACGAACTGATCCGCACCGTCTGCCAGCGCCTGCGCGAACAATGCCCCGACAATGCTATCCTGGCCCGGGTGGGCGGGGATGAATTCGCGGTGCTGCTGGAATCCGCCGGGATTGCCGAAAATGCGCATGCATCAGCCCTAACGTTAGCGCTGCGCCTGCTTGAACAGATGGCGCTGCCCGTGCTGGTTGATCGCCATGTGCTGCAAATCAGCGGATCGATCGGCATTGCCAGCAATACAGACGCGGGCGTGAACCCGCGCGAACTGCTGCGCCGGGCAGACCTTGCGATGTATCACGCCAAAACCGGGGGCAAGGGGCAGGTAGCGATTTACAGTGATGAGCTTGACAAGGGACGGCTGAGACGCATCGAGATCGAAGGCCAGATCGGCACCGGGTTGGGCAGCGGCGAATTCGATTTGGTGTATCAACCGATTATCGATGCAGCCAGCGGCGCGATTGTCGCTGTCGAAGCACTGCTGCGTTGGCCTCGCCGCGCCCAAGGCGCGCTTTCACCTGACGAGTTCATTTCAGTCGCGGAAATGACGGGCCAAATCCACCCTCTCGGCCTCTATGTGCTTGAGCGCGCTTGCCGCGAGATCCAGCCTATTAGCGGGCTGGGCCTAAGCGTGAATGTGTCGCCGGCCCAATTCCGGCATCCGGGATTTGAACGGCAAGTTCTCGATATTGTGAAGCAGACCGGCTTCCCGCCCGAATGCCTGCAGTTGGAGATGACGGAAAGTTATCTGCTGACCAATCCACGTATGGCGATCAAGGCGATGAATACCTTGAAAGCGGCTGGCATTTCGCTTGCGCTAGACGATTTTGGGACGGGTTTCACCAGCATCCACTACCTCAAGTCTTACGGCTTCACCCACATCAAGATCGACAAGTCCCTGCTGAAGGGGCTCGAGCCCGGTAGCAAGGCAACCATGCTGGTTGCCGGCGCGGTCACGCTGGCAATGGCGCTTGATATGAACGTTATCGCCGAAGGTGTGGAACACGAAACGCAAGCCAGCATCCTGCGCGATCTGGGGTGTCACGAGATGCAGGGCTACCTCTTCGGAAAACCGGTCCCATTGGCTGAGCTTAAGGGCATTCTTGATCGTGCGGGCGAAAAGCAGCGACAAAAACAAAGGCTGCATATGGTGCCGTAAATCGAGTGGGTAGATCAAGACAATGCATACGGGATGGAAACGAACCGAAATTCTTCGACTGCTTTGCCAGTGCCTGGCAATCGGTCAGGCGGATCCATTCTGGGCCACAAATATATGATTGCACGGGATAAATTGAGAAGGGATCTCCAGCCTCAAATCCCTCGCCTATTGCAGTCCAAGAGAGGCCGAATCATGATGGTCAAATCAGACCATGCCAGGGTGCCGCGGGGTTTCCGCTTGCAGGGTAGAGCAAGTCTTTTCAGCGGCTTACATTACTTTACAGTAATGGCAGGGGTGTGCGGACTCGAACCGCAGGCCCTCGGTTTTGGAGACCGATGCTCTACCAACTGAGCTACACCCCTGCAGCGCTTTGGAGCGGTGCCTTTATCGAAGGCGGGGGGGATAGGCAATCCTCTTTGCCGCCTGTATTATGCGGCGCAACCATGCACGCGCCGCAACGCCCTCCGATCCCGGTCGAAACCCTGCTCCTGGCCTATCGCAGCGGCATCTTTCCGATGGCCGATACCCGCGAGGATACCGAAGTGTTCTGGGTGGAGCCGCGCGAGCGAGCAGCCATCCCGCTGAATTATCTCCGCATGTCGAAGTCGTTGCGCAAGGTGATACGCGCTGATCGCTTCACCGTGACAGTTGATCGCGCATTCGAACAGGTGATCCGCGCTTGCGCGCAGCCACGCGCCGATCATCCCGAAACCTGGATCAGCGAACGGATCGTGCAGAGCTATCTCGGCCTTCACCGTGCCGGTCACGCCCATTCGGTCGAATGCTGGCTGGAGGATGGTGAGGGCGCGCCGCAGCTGGTTGGCGGATTATATGGCGTCTCGTTCGACCGGGTGTTCTGCGGAGAGAGCATGTTCAGCCGCGTGCCCGATGCCAGCAAGGTTGCGCTGGCGTGGCTGGTGGCGCTGATGCGGGACGCGGGGTTTGCCCTGCTCGATTGCCAGTTCATGACCGATCATCTGCGATCGATGGGCGCGGTCGAACTGGCGCAGGCCGATTACCGCAAGCTGGTGGAAGACGCCGGGGGCCAGCCGCACGCCAGCCTTGGCATGGCGTGGCGCGGCTTTACCGGGGGTGCGGCTTACGCTTCCGGCGCAGGAGCTGTCGAAGCAGCGGGCGACGGGCGCGGCGCAGCGGGTTTGGCCGCAGGCTTATCCGCCGCTGCCGATCCTTCCTCGCCCGGGAAGCGCATCGTGCAATCCTTGACCCAGACATCATAGACCGGGTGTTCGACCACATTCAGGCTGGGCGATTCGCGGAACAACCAGCCGGAAAAGACGCGGCGGCGCTGCTGGGCCCCGCGCTCCTGGATATCGACCTGGACGAAAGCGCCGGTTTCCTGCGGCATTTCCCAAGGCGCCGTGCGCTCGCAAGCGGAAAGGCGGATGGCGACCGGGCCCCTTTCGACCGATTCGCCGGGCTTAAGCCTGATCTCCTCGGAAACATTGTTGCGCTTGTTCAGCAGCCCGATCACCGCAATGCGATCTTCCATCGGAGTGGCGCCATAATCCTTGCTCGGCGCAGCAGGTGTGGCGGCTGCCGGTGCGGCAGGCGCTGCATCGTCAAGGTTGATCGTGACGGTATCGGTCGGCGTGCCCGCACCCTCCCCGCAAGCCGCCAGCGGCAAAGCGCAAGCAAGCGCTGCGGCAAGGCGGAAAGCCGGGGCCATCGGTCTCAGATATCCGCGCTACCGGGGGTCCACGCCTCGTAATCGCCCACGGCCCGTGCGCGCTGGCCGCCACGTTCCAGAGCGCCCTGCGGGACATAGGCCTGCGCGGTGCCGGTCGCATTGGGGGTATAATCGACCTCCCAGATGCGCGGCGGCGGCAGATGGCTTTCAGGCACCTCGTCATAGGTGCCGTGCAGCCAGCCGTGCCATTCGGCCGGCACGCGGCTGGCATCATTGGCGCCGTTGTAGATCACCCAGCGCTTGTCGCGGCTGGTATAGGAACCGTCCGAAGGGCCGGCGGATTTCGCCTTTGCGCGATAATACTTGTTGCCTGCCGCATCGGTGCCGACGTGGTCGCCTTTGGCGCGGCTGGCCCACAGCTGTGTGCCCAGCGTTGCGCCGTCCCACCAGGTGAAGATCTTTGCAAGGATTCCCATAGCGGCGCGCGTAGCGGAATTGGATCACAGCGCCAAGAGGGAGTTGTTTCAGGGCAGGGTATACACAACCCGGTCTCCCGGCATGATCCCAAGCTCCGCCGCGCGGCCCGCGCGCAGTTCCAGAACCGCGCTGGCAAACCCGGACGACGCCACCGAATCGAGCGAATAGGGCACGGTATTGGCCGCGATGTTGCTGATCCGTCCATCCGCGCCAACAAAGATGATGTCGAGCGATAGCGGCGTGTTCTTCATCCAGAAAGACTGCGGCTCCGGCGCGGCGGAGGGGAACAGCATTCCTTCATTATCGCCCAGTTCGGTGCGGAACATCAGCCCCTTGGCCCGTGCTTGGGGACTGGCGGCAACTTCAACCCTGAACGGCAGCGCCTTGCCCCCGCGATCGACCACCAGATCGATCACCTCCAGCCCGGAGACCGGATGGCGCGCTGCCTCTGCCGCCTCTGCCGCCGCGGGAGCCTGCGTGCGCGCGGTGGCGGTTTCGGCCGGCGAACATGCCGCCAGCATCCCCAGCGCCATCGCCCCTGCCACCAGCATGTGCCTTACCATATGCCTTCGCTTCCTTCCTGATCGGCTGCTTCTTCCAGCCACTGCTCGACATCCTCGGGCCCCTTGGCAGCGAGAACGTAGCGCACATGATCATACTGGTGGCCTGCCCGCAGCATTGCTGCAACGGCTTTTTCATGGGCCTTGCGCGCTGCCAGCGGATCGGTTGCCGGATCGCGCCCCATGCTCCACGGGCCGATCCGCTTTTTCTGTGCCATCAGCGCGGCAGCGCGGCGTCCGGCGGCTTCGCCCGGCGCATGGGCCGCCCGCACCTTTGCGCCCACACCCGCAAACCGCAGAGTCTCTTCCACCCGCCGCCCGCCGTATCCGCGCGCGCCAAGATCCCGCGCCCGCGCCCGGGCATAGGCATCATCATCGACGTAGCCGAGCTCCACCAAACGGGCGACAAGTGCAGGAATATCAACCTGAATGGTGCGGGCGCCCCCATCCCCGGCCCGATCCCCGGCACGAACCTCGGCCAGCCCGCGTTCCCTGATCTTGCGCGCCAGATAGGCCTCGACCCGCGCTGCCGTGGTCGCAAAGCGGGCGGCATAATGCAGCGCCAGATCGCGCAAGGCAGCCTCGGTCAACGGAGGTTTCACCCGCTTCCCGTCCCGACGCTGCCGCCCGGAATCTTCCCCGGCATCACTACCGGGCGATGACGAATTCGCTTTACGTGAAACCATTTCGCCTTATTCGTGCCACCTTCCAGTTTAAATGCCAATTATCGGACACTGCCGGATTATGACCGGCAATACGGGGTAATGCCAGAGCGCGCGCGGATTTACGCCAAGGGACGCGCCGCAAACAACGGGTATCGCTGAAAAATATGAACGACGCCGCCTTGATGCCGACGCCGAATGATTGCGAACTGCCACGGATTCGTGCGCAGTTTGCAACGTTCAATGACGCGATCGATTATGCCGCCCTCAGCCGCAAGGGGCTGAACTTTCACGACATGCGCGGGGAACTGGCGCGCGTCTATCCCTACGCCGAAATGCGCGAAGATGCGCTGGTGATGGCGCGTCGCCTGATCGCGGCGGGCATCGGCAAGGAAGACAGGGTTGCCCTGATTGCCGAGACCGGCGCGGATTTCGCCGCATTGTTCTGCGCCTGCGTCTATGCTGGCGCCTGGCCGGTACCGCTGCCCCTGCCGACGACCTTCGGGGGCAAGGAAAACTTTATCGACCAGCTGGCGGTGCAACTGCAAAGCTCCGATCCGAAGCTGCTGCTCTATCCCGAAGAAATCGCCGAAATGGCGTCTTCGGCGGCAGCGCGGCAGGGATGCCAGGCCGAAAGCTGGCAGGATTTCGGCCAGCGCCCCGCGCCCGAATGCGATCTGCCGCAGGCCAACCCGGACGATATCTGCTATCTGCAATATTCCAGCGGATCGACCCGGTTCCCCACCGGCGTGGCTGTCACCCACCGGGCGCTGCTGCACAACCTGTATGGCCATTCGACCACGATGGAGCTGGGCGAGAATGATCGCTGCGTCAGCTGGCTGCCGTGGTATCACGATATGGGTCTGGTCGGCTGCCTGCTGTCGCTGATCGCCAATCAGGTGTCGGGCGATTATCTGAAACCCGATGCCTTTGCCCGCCGCCCGCTGGCGTGGCTCGACATGATCAGCCGCAATCCCGGCAACACGCTCAGCTACTCCCCCACCTTCGGTTACGACATCTGCGCGCGCCGCATTTCCAGCCAGAGCAATGTTGCCGAACGGTTCGACCTGTCGCGCTGGCGCATCGCGGGCAACGGCGCGGACATGATCCGCCCGGACGTGATGCAAAGCTTCGTCAATGCCTTTGCCGAAGCCGGGTTCAAGGCATCTTCCTTCACCCCGTCCTATGGCCTTGCCGAAGCGGTGCTGGCGGTGACGGTAATGCCGCCGGGCGAAGGCATCCGCGTCGAACTGGTCGAGGAAGAACGCCTGTCGGGCGCGCCTCGTGATCTGTCGCGCCCGGCCCGCTATCGCGCGATTGTCAATTGCGGCAAGGCGCTACCCGATATGGAGGTGGCGATTCTGGGCGAAGACAGCGCAGCGCGCAGCGATCACCAGATCGGCAAGGTCTGGTGCCGCGGGCCGAGCGTGATGCACTCCTATTTCCGCAATCCCGAAGCCACCACAGATTGTCTCGTCCCAGATAAAGACGGGAACGCTTGGCTCGATACCGGCGACATGGGTTACACCGCCAACGGCTACCTGTTCATCGTCGGCCGGGCGAAGGACATGATCATCATCAACGGCAAGAACCACTGGCCGCAGGATATCGAATGGGCGGTGGAGCAATTGCCCGGCTTCAACCACGGCGATATCGCCGCCTTCTCGATCGAGATGGAAAACGGCGAGGAAGCCCCCGCCGTACTGGTGCACTGCAAGGTTTCCGATCCTGAGGAACGCGTGCGCCTGCGCGACCAGATTGCCGATAAGGTGCGGTCGGTCACCGGCATGAGCTGCATCGTCGAGCTCGTCCCCCCGCGCACCCTGCCGCGCACATCATCCGGCAAGCTGAGCCGCGCCAAGGCCAAGAAGCTGTATCTGGCGGGCGAAATTGTGCCGATCGATCTGGCAGCATAAGTCCGCCACGCGCCGCGCAGCCAGCGTCCGCTATTCGGCAGACGAATGCGCTTAGCGAACGGCACGGGGCGGGTGGAAAGGCCACATGGGACGAGGCGCTACCCGGCAAGCAAGCCGGTGTTTAGTCACCCTCCCAACCAAATACGTCTTCCAAGCCGACATTGAACACCCTCGCAATGCGGAACCCAGTTTCAAGGCTGGGGGAATAGCGAGCCTGCTCGATAGCAATGATTGTATGGCGAGTGACGCCGACCGCTTCACCAAGGGCCGCCTGGCTCATTTGGCCATGAGCCTCGCGGAGTTCACGGACCCGGTTGGTGATTGGAGGTGCCTTTCCCACTGGTCAGACCCTTGAACGAAGCAGGAAAATCTGAGCGCCGTATTCCGCAAGCTGCCCGAGAATAAGCGACGTCAGCACGATGTGAAACAGCCTCATTCCGTCTTGCGAAAGCATGAAGGCGCCAAGGCCTACAACGACCCCGGTTGCCAGAACATACGACGAGAAATGTGCTGCTTTTTCGATCACTACCCGTTCGCGCTCGTCGACGGGGCTGGACGCTTCGCGAGGCGACGCCACCGCAAGCACAATTTGGGCTGCTATCGACAAAACCACAGCGCCAAGCACGAAGGGAATTGCGGCGGATGAAGGTGGAACCCCGTCGCCGATCACAAGCTTGAGATAAAATCCACCAACCAGGACAAGCGTGCAGCCCATCACCCATGCCGAGCGTTCACGAAAGGCCATAAATTCCTCCTATGTAAAAAATCTTCTACATAGATGGCAGCATCCCGCGTGATGTCAAATATTTTTTACATGCCTTGCTCGCGCCCTCCATTTGCACGACCGTCGGAAACGGGGTCGTTTCCTGAATAACAACACTTTCCGTGGCATCACCAAAGCCGGCCCAGCAACCGGAGCGCGGATTGGGTGGGCGGCAGCGCTACTCTCCCTCGGGCGCCCATTCGGGGCGCAGCGGGCCTGCTCCGCTGCGGATGCTGACAGCGATGCCATTGCCGCGCAAAGTTTCGGCAGCCGTCTGTGCCTCGGTGGCTGGACCAGTCAGCACCACACGTCGATCAAGCCGCTGGGCTGCCCAGCCTGTCAACGCGAGAGCGGCACGGCCCGATTCGGTCAGTTCCGCACCATCGAAGGCAATGCTTGCCGGAAGCGCGCCTGCAGGCGGGATCAGTTCGATCGTCCACTCCGGCTCGCTGGCGCTGATGCGGGTTTCCAGGGTGCGATAGACAGCCAGCGGCGCACCCTCGATCCGCTTGGCCCGCACCAGCGCGCGGCGGCGGTTGCGGTCGATCAGCACCTCGGACTCGGCCACGCCGGCCGCCAGCGACAGCCGCGTGGCGAGCGCTTTCAGGCGTTCGTTGGCCGCGGTTTCCTCCCGCGCGCGGGTGGCGGATAGCTGCGCCCGCTGCGCCGCGCCCGCGCCGGTTTCGGTCTGCGACTGGGTCAGCGTCAGGTCGACCGGGCGGCCCAGCCGCAGAGTGAGGCGGCGGGCAAGGTCGCTTTCGGCGTCCGGCCGGATCACCGGCGTGAACACAATCGCGCTGACACCCATCGGACTGGCGCCAAAGTCGATTTCCACCGCATCAAGCTGCGCCGGGCGTTCGAACGTCTCGCCGAATTCGTCGCGCACGATGCGCTGGGCGTTGGTTTCCCACGCAATCTGCTGGAGCGAGAAGGCCAGCGGCACCGCCAGCCCGACGAACACCGCCAGCAAGGCGATGTTCTGGAACATGGTGTTGCGCTTGCTCAGGGAATTGCGGAAGCCATACAGTCTGGCCATCGCAAATGCCGTCAGCGCGATGGTGATGAAGTTGGTGACGAACAACAGCAGCGCGCCCGAAAAGACCGTCCAGTTGAAGGTGGCCAGGCCAAAGCCGACGACAGCGATCGGCGGCATCAGCGCCGTGGCGATCGCCACGCCGACAATCGCCCCTTCGCGCCCGCGGATCATGGCATAGGCGCCGGCGAGCGCCGAAAACAGCGCGACAAACAGGTCGAACAGGTTGGGCCGGGTGCGCGCGGCGATTTCACTGGTGATGGTCTGGATCGGTGAAAAGAACACCAGCAATGCGCACAGCAATATGCCTATCACACTGCCGACAATCAGCGTGCGCATCGATTGCTTCAGCCACGCCCAGTCGCCGATCGCGAGCGCAAAGCCCAGCCCCATGATCGGCCCCATCAGCGGCGACAGCAACATCGCACCGATCACCACCGCAGGCGAGGACAACAGCAGGCCCAGGATCGCGATCCCGCCGCTCATCGCGGTCATGAACAGATAATGTTCGGATAATGCACCATCATGGCGCCGCCGCTCGATCACTTCGGCCTGATCGACCTGGCCGATGACATGAACCGTCCACCATGACCGCACAGCTTCCACCACACCGCGCAAACCGTGGGGCTGCTCTGTGCTTTCCGGCACGGGGTTCTCTTGCGCTTCGGCCTCGGCAGCGGCTTCGGGCGAAGCGGTGGAACCTGTGGATGCGTTCATCAGTCGGCCTTTGCCAATATCATAACAAAGGCCCGCGATAGCCCGACGCGCGAATGTTTGCCAAGCCATCAGCGCACTTGCCCAATGACGCCCTATCGCGGCGATGGACGAAAGGGTGCGTTCCGCGCTAGCTTGCAACGCAAACTTGAAAGGTGTGTTTTAGATCACTAATACAGTGGAAATCACCCCGCGCCGCGTCGCCGGGTTCTGAGGGAGCGAACGACAGGCATGAGCACGGAAACACAAACGGTCACCGCGACCCCCTTTACGCTCAACGCGCCCGATCCTGTGCCCGATGTCACGCCCGAACAGGCCGCAGGGCTGGTGCCGGTCACGACCGAGCAGAAATCGAAGCTCGACACGAAGGTTGATGCCTTCGTCAACGATCTGGTCACGACCGATGCCAATTCGCCGCAATTCGGCGAGAAGGTCGATCAGATCACCCGCATGGGGCAGGAACAGATCCGCGCCGCTGCCGCGATGTCGAACCGCTTTCTCGATCGCCCGGTGCGCGCGATGGATGGCGATGGCACCGTGGGCAAGGACTTGGCCGAGCTGCGCCGCACGGTCGAAGATCTTGATCCGGGCCGCAAGGGCAAGCTTTCCGGCCCGCGCAAGATTCTCGGCATCATCCCGTTCGGCAACAAGCTGAAGAACTATTTCGACAGCTACACATCCGCGCAGGGGCATATTTCGTCGATCCTCCAGCGGCTCGAAAGCGGGAAGAAGGAACTCCACCTCGATAATGCTGCGATCGATACCGAGCGGCAGAAGCTGTGGGCGGCGATGGGCGAGCTGGAGCAGATGATCCACATCGCCAAGACGCTGGATGCGCGGCTCGAGGCCAAGGCGCTGGAACTCGACAGCTCGGATCCGGCGAAGGCCAAGGCGCTGCGCGAATCCGCGCTGTTCTATGTCCGCCAGCGCACGCAGGATCTGCTGACCCAGATGGCGGTGAGCGTGCAGGGCTACCTTGCGCTTGACCTGGTGAAGAAAAACAATGTCGAACTGGTCAAGGGCGTCGACCGCGCCAGCACCACCACCGTCGGCGCGCTGCGCACGGCGGTGACTGTGGCGCAGGCGATGACCAATCAGCGATTGGTGCTCGGCCAGATCACGGCGCTCAACAAAACCACCAGCGACATCATCGATTCCACCAGCACGCTGCTGCGCGAACAGACCGCGCAGATCCACGAACAGGCGGCGTCCAGCACCATCCCGCTGGAAACGCTGCAACGCGCCTTCCAGAACATCTATGACACGATGGACGAGGTGGACAATTTCAAGGTGCGCGCGCTCGACAGCATGAAGCAGACAGTCACGACCCTGTCTGCCGAAGTCGAAAAATCGAAAGGCTATATCGCGCGGGCTGAAGGGCAGGCACAGGCGCAGGCCAAGGTCGCCTCGCAGACGCCATCCTTGCTGGCGCTGGATAAATAATGCCCGACACAACGCCCCATTCCGACCGTATCCTGCGTGAGGCCAAGACCAGTCTCGCGGTGCAGCGCGATGGCGGCACGCATCGGCCGGGCAAAAGCATCGGCAAGGGGTCGGCTGAGCTCAAGATGAAGAGCCTGCTCAAGCGGGTGCGTAACATTGCCATCGCCATCGTCACGATCTGGCTGGGTGCGGGGATTGCCGGAGCCTTCGTCAATGGGATCGGCTTCTGGGGCGTGATGGCGGTGGTGGTGGCGACGGCCGTCGCCATTGCCGTGTTTTCGAGCTTCCCGAAGATCAAGACCCCCAAGCGCGCGGAACTGACCCTCGGCAATCCGCAGCAGATGGTGGCGCGCACCGAATTGTGGCTGGAGGCGCAGCGCCCTGCCCTGCCCGCTCCGGCGCAGGCGATCGTCGATCAGCTTGGCGTGCAACTGGATGCGCTCGGCCTGCAATTGCGTACAATTGACGCTGCGCACCCTGCAATGTCCGAAGTGCGCGAGCTGGTGGGGGAATACATCCCCGAAACCATCGATAATTACCGCAAGATCCCCGCGCATCTGCGCAAGGAAGAACACACTGGCAAAACCGCTGACGAGCGCCTGACGGAAAGCCTGTCGAAACTCTCGGGCGAGGTTGACCGCGTGACGCGGCGGCTGGCCGAAGGCGCGCTGGATGATCTCGCGATCAAGAGCCGCTATCTCGAATACCGTTACGGCGGGGCCGATGCGCTGGAAGACATGCGCGATACCGGTACCGGCGTCCCGCTGCCGGATTTTTCGGCCACTCCCGCAAAGCAGGAACGCTAACCCATGCGCGTGACCCTTCCCCACGATCTGTCCAGGGATGAAGTGCGCCGCCGGATGCGCGCCCATGCCAGCGAAATCGCGGATTTCTTCCCTCCGGGCCTCGCCAGCGTCACCACCGGCTGGCCCAGCGAAGACCGCATGGACATCACCGCCGAAGTGATGGGCATGACCATCCCCGGCGGCGTCGAAGTGCGCGACAGCGAGGTGGTCATCGAAATGGACCTGCCGATGCTGCTGAGCGTGATGCGCGGCCCGCTGGAAGCGGCGGTGAAGAAGGAAGGCGGGCGGCTGCTCGCCCCATAAAGGCCCGCTGGCAGGCTGATCCGCGCTAAATCCCGCGGGTCAGCCCTAGATCCCGCGCGTCAGCAAGGTCACACCGGCACCGCTGAAATCGAGCGCATCAAGGCCGGGGGCGACCAGACATTCCCCCGCGCCTGCCTTTGCCGAACCATCAAGCGCGACCACCTCGCCCGCCAAGGGCAGCGCCAACATTGCGCCGGGATAGGCGGCATGGGTCGCTTCATCGGGCGCGCCCTCCACCCGGTCGAGCCGGAAATGCGGGCCATCGACCAGCACCGGCCCATCGGCAATCGTGCGACGGTGGCGTGCAGCGTAGGGCGCACCTTCGGCCACCGCCAGTGCGCGATCCAGATGGAGTTCGCGCGGGCGGCCATAATCGTAAAGGCGGAAGGTGCTGTCACTGGTCTGCTGTACTTCCACCAGCGAAAGGCCGGGGCCGATGGCGTGCACCGTGCCTGCGGGCAGATAGAACAGATCGCCAGCCTGTGCCGGATGCCAGGTCAGCAGCGCTTCGATCGTGCCGTCCCGCGCTGCGGCTTCGATTTCCGCCGCCGTCACATGACGATCGAACCCGATAGCGAGCCGCGCGTCGGGTTCGGCATCGAGCACCAGCCAGCATTCCGCCTTGCCCGCCTCGCCCGCCAGCGCGGTTTCATCCGACGGATGCACCTGCACCGACAGCTTCTGCGAGGTGAACAGGTATTTGACCAGCACCTGCGGCATTTCGGGCGGGGGTTCGAACCAGATTTCACCGATCCGCTGCCCGGCGGGGGCATGGAAGGGCGCGGGCAGGCTATCGCGGCCCCAGACCTTTTCGACCATGCGGGTGGGCAGTTGCCGGAGGCTCATTGGTTTACCGCGCCCGGCAGTTTGCCGACCACCTGCGCGCCATCGCGGGTGGTGACGAGCACTTCGCCGCCGGACACGATGATGCACACATCGGTCAACCCGACGACGGAAATGCGCGGGCCGTCACTCATCGCCAGCACGCCGTCGCAATCCGCAAAGTCGGCAGGCCCGCGTGCGATATTGCCGGCGGCATCGGCGGCGCCCGGCGTGGCTGCCAGCGCATCGGCGAGCGCGGCCCAGTTGCCGATATCCGACCAGCCCATGTCCACCGGCACCATCGCGGCACGGGCGGTGTTTTCCATCACCGCGTAATCGATCGAGTCCCCGGTTATGGCGGCAAAAGGCCCCGCGGCGGGGTGGAAGCACGCGCCCTCCTCGCGCCCCTCTGCCACTGCTTGCGCGACTTGCCGCGCCATATCCGGGCGGTGCGCGGCGACTTCTTCGAGCAGTTGCCCGGCGCGCAAGGCGAAGATTCCGCCGTTCCAGCTATAATCCCCACTGGCGAGATAATCCTGCGCCCGCGCCAGATCGGGCTTTTCGACAAAGCGACGGATCGCATAGCCGCCCGCCAGCGGCTCCCCGCGCTGGAGATAACCATAGCCGGTTTCGGGCCGGTCGGGCGCGATGCCGAAGCAGACGAGATAATCTTCGCGCGCCAGCGCCGCAGCGGCCAACGCTGCGGCGCGGAAGGCGGCGCTGTCGGCAATGTGATGATCGCTCGGGCAGACCAGCATCACCGCATCGGGCGGAAGCAGCACGGCGGCCAGAGCAATTGCAGGGGCGGTGTTCTTCGCCGCCGGTTCGATCACCAGCCGCGCACCCGGCGTATCGCCCATCTGCGCCATGATCACATCGGCATGGGCGGCGCCTGCCACAACCATCGGCGGGGCAAAGCGGTCGTCACCCGCCACCCTGCGCACTGCCTGTTCAAACAGGGTTTCCTCGCTCACCAGCGGCAGGAACGGCTTGGGCAGCGCCTTGCGACTCACCGGCCACAGCCGCGTGCCGCTGCCGCCGCACAGGATGACCGGATGAATGGCTGTCACGCGAAATTCCCTTGTTTGGCCCGTGGCGCACCAACATGACGACGGCAGCCGAGCCCCGGTGACTGTTTACTCTACCCGGTCTTGACAACCGGTTTGCGTCAAAACCATTTCTGGCGCCAGTAAAACGGCGCAGCGACCGGATTTCCGGCAGCATCCATTGCCGGACGGAAGCCGAGCCGGGATACGACCAGCTCGCAGGTGATCCGGTCAGCCTCGGCATCCGGGCTGGCGCGGTAGACCGAACAATCGCGCGCGCGCCCGTCAGTGCCCACGATCACCCGCACCACCACTTCGGTGCCGCGCCGGGCATCGCGTCCGCCCGCCGGCACGGGAAAGTCGCGGGCATTATCGATCCCGCCGGAAATGTGAACCGGTTTCGACACCGCAATCCCGCCGCGCCCGCTTCCCTGATTGCCGCTGCCGGTGCCAAGGCCAGAACCTGCCGCCCCGGTGCCATCCCCGGCATTGGCCGCACCCGATTGGGTCGCAGTGCCGGTGGACGATGCCCGCGGCATGGCCGTATCCTGCTTCACCCGCACGCGCGGGGGCTGGCTGGTGACAGGCTGGGCCACCGCATCGCGGCCGGGATCGCCCTGCGCGCCCTCATCCGGTTCGGACTGATTCTCCGGCGGCGGCGGATCGGGCGGTGCAGTGATGGTGACGGTAAATGCCGACACAACCTCGCGCTCCACCCCTGCGGTGAAATCGGGCGCAAGCGCGCGGGCAAGGCCGTAGAGTGCGGCGATATGCAACAGCACGATACCCGCAATCAGCGGCAGGCTTGGCTTGCGGCGCCGGGCACGAAATCCCCGCTCGCTGGGTGTCGACGACATGACGTTTCCCGATTGCTCCATTCCGGACGTGTCTCCGCCCGCAGGTGGCGACAAGCGGTTATAACCATCCTGCAACAATTTGCGATGGAGCGCATCGATCGAGCGCGCATTGGACCACGAACAGGGCATCGCGGATGACCTTGCTGACCATGATTCCGGCCTTGTCACCGATGACAGGGTAGGCATGTCTGTGCCCGATGCCCGCACTGATGGCCGCGATGCGCCGCGCCCCGCACCCTGTCGTCCATCTGCCAGCCCGCTATTGCCGGGCGATCTGCCGGCAATGCGATCAGGCGGCAGCAATGCATCGATCGCAGTCGGCAAGATGGACCGGTCCAGCGTGCTGGCAGCAGTGCTTGGCGGGATGCTTTATCTCGGCCTCGCCTGTCTGAGCTTGTTGCTGGCGCAGGCCAGCGATTCTGTCAGCCCGGTCTGGTTGTCCAATGCTGCAGCCGTCGCGCTGTTGCTGCGCGCGCGGATCAGCAATGAAGTGCCGTTCCTGCTTGCCGCCTTTGCCGGCAGTCTGGCCGCCAATGTTGTGGCTGATCAGCCTGCTCACCTGTCATTGGTGTTCTCGCTTGCCAATCTTGTCGAAATCATCGCCGTGCTGGCACTCACCCGCAGTGCATCGCGGCGACAGCCCGACATGAACACGCTGACCGATCTCGCCCGTTTTATCTGGGCCGGCGGGTTGATGGGGCCGCTGCTGTCGGCGCTGGTGGTTGCACCTGTGATGAGCGGCACAGCCGGCGGGATTCAGGCGGGGCTGATCAAGTGGTTCCTGACTGACAGCATGGCGATGATCCTGATCGTGCCCACCGCCTTGCTGCTGGTTGACCGGATGCGGGGGCAATTGCCCGCTGGTCCGGCCCACCCGGCTGAAGCCTTCGCCTTGCTGGCCGGCGGGATGATCTGCACCTTCCTGATATTCCGCCAGACGCATTATCCGCTGGTGTTCCTGATCCAGCCGATCACGCTGCTGCATGCGTTCCGGCTGGGCAGCCTTGGCAGCGCTCTGCATGGTGGCGGGGTAGCGGTGGTTGCGGGCGGAATGAGCTTTGCAGGCTTCGGCCCGATCCATGCAGCCAGCGGCAGCACGATTACCGGACTGCATCTGTTGCAGGTCTTCATCGCCGCCAACTTCCTCACCGGCCTGCCCGTTGCGGCGATTCTGGCCGGGCGGGACCGGATGCTTGCTGCGTTGGAAGCGGGCAAGCGCCAGCTGGATCTGCTGGCGGAAAACATCACCGATGCGATCCTGCGCTATGACCTGCAAGGCGTGTGCACCTATGCCTCGCCCTCGGTGCGCGAGGTGATGGGGGCAGCGCCTGAAACCTATATCGGCAAGCCGCTGGCCGCGCGGCTGCATCCGGAATCGCGTGATCGCACGCTGCAGGCGCTGCACCGGCTGCTTGACGGGACGAGTGAGAAGGAACGCCTCACCTACCGCCGCTTTGCTGATCAGGCCGATGGCACACCCGTGTTTCTCGAAGCCGATTGCGCAGTGGTGCACAACCCTGAAACCGGGGAGCGCGAAGGCGTGGTAGTGGCCGCGCGCGATGTGACAGAGCGGGTGGAGCTGGAACAGCTGCTGACCCGCGCCCGCCGCCATGCGGAAAACGCGGCGCAGGCCAAATCCGATTTCCTCGCCAATATGAGCCACGAAATCCGCACCCCGATGAACGGCGTGCTGGGCTTTGCCGAATTGATGCTGCAAGGCGAACTCGCCGCCGATCAGCGCCGTTTTGCCGAACTGATCGTGCAATCGGGCCGGTCGATGATGATGCTGCTCAATGACGTGCTCGATCTCAGCAAGATCGAAAGCGGGCAGTTCACGATAGACCGTGCGCCGGTCGATATTCACGCCAGCCTGTCCGAATGCGCGGCGCTGCACCGGCTGGGGGCAGAAGAAAAGGGCATCGCACTCACCTTCTCGCATGACGGCGATGGTGACGATCCGCCACAGCCCTGGGTGCTGACTGACGGGTTGCGACTGCGGCAGATCGCGCTCAATCTGATCGGCAATGCCGTGAAGTTTACCGAGGCAGGGCGGATCGATGTCAGCTACGCCTTGTCCCCGCGCGAGCTGCGCGTGACAGTGGCCGATACCGGCATCGGCATCAGCGAAACCCGGCTGGAAACGATCTTCCAGCCCTTTACCCAGGCCGATGCGGAAACCGCGCGCCGCTTTGGCGGCACCGGGCTCGGCCTGTCGATCAGCCGCCAGCTCGCCGCACTGATGGGTGGGCGGATCGAGGTGGACAGCGCACCGGGCGAAGGATCGCGTTTCACCCTCGTCCTGCCCGCTGCGCTTGCCCAGCCGGTCGCCGCGCTCGCGCCGCCGGAACCGGTTGCCGCAGCCGATATGCCTGCCAATTCGCGTATTCTGCTGGTTGAGGATCACGATATCAACCGCCTGCTGATGTGCGAAATGCTGGAACGCTGCGGGCAGAAGGTCGAAGTCGCGCATGATGGGAACGAAGGCATCGCGATGGTGATCGACAGCATCATGCGCGGGCGGCCCTATGATCTGGTGCTGATGGATGTGCAGATGCCCGATTGCGATGGCTATGCCGCCACGCGCGCGATCCGCGGTGAAGGGATCGGGCCGGGGCTGCTGCCGATCATCGCGCTGACCGCCAATGCCTTTCCCGAAGACATCGCCGCCGCGCGGGCTGCTGGAATGCAGGGGCATCTGGCAAAGCCGGTGGTGCTGGCGCAACTGGCGCGCGCGCTGCAGCGCTGGTTGCCAACCCGCATTATCGAGGCCGCAGAAAACAACGCGCCGCGCGCCGCTGAGCGCGCTTCGACGCTCGCCCGTTCGCCGCAGCTGGTGGCCCGCTGGCAGATGCGGCGGGCCGAGGCAGTTGCAGCCGTGCGCCGCGCGCTGGATGATGACGGCGCGCTGGGCGGGGATGAGAGCAAGCCCGTGCCGGACGGTGCTGCGCAGGCCGAGGCCGAGGAGTTGATCCGCCTGGCGCACAAGCTTGCAGGTACAGCGGCGATGTTTGGCGAACCGGCCTTGGGCACCGCCGCAGCCGCGCTCGAACGGGCGCTGCGCCATGCCGGTAGCGCCGCCGACAGCCGGTCACTCGCGCGGCAACTGCTGGCGCTGGCTGAACGCGACGCAGCGCAGGCAAGCGACCACCGCTCAGCCAACAGCTAATCAAACGCGCGGGACAAGGGGGCCGCACCCCCTGCCTGCTGCACACAAAGCAAAAGGGCGACCCGTTGCCGGGCCGCCCTTTCGTGTATTCAGGATCGGGTTGCGATCAGAAGGCCAGACGGACCCCGAAGCGCACACCCCACAGCGAACCATTGATATTGGTTGCTTCGACGGGCGCCCGGAAGGTCGCACCCGAACGGTTGGCATAGACGAACTGGTCACATGCCGCGTTCGAGCAGGTCACATTCACCACCGGTGCGGCATAGGGGAAGCCGACCTGACGGACCGTGCCCCAATCCTTGTCGATCATGTTGAGCACGTTTTCGACATCCGCCAGAAGCTCCAGCTTTCCGCCGAGCACGAACGGCACCTGCTGACGAACCGACAGGTCGAGCTTGTGCACCCACGGGGTCTTGGCGATGTTCTTCGGCGCGATCTGGCCCTGATATTCGTTCAGTTCCGAGTTCTGGACGAAGTTCTGGAACCCGGCGAAATCGAAGCCCGGTGCGTAGATCACGTTGGCATCGGCAGTCGGGTTGCTGACGTTCGGCACATACAGCAGCCCACGCTGGTTGCGGCCAACAACGCCGAACACGTTCGAGCGGTTGTTGCCCGAAGCCTGATCCGCGAAGGCGTAGCTGTAACGCTGGCCCGAACGCACATTGTAGAAGAACTCGATGCGGGTGTTGTTGTCCCCGAACAGTTCGGCATCATAGCCAGCGCCCAGACGGAACTGGTGATCGCGCTGATAGTTCGAGATGCCCTGCGCCGCAAAGTTCGGATCATCGCCAAACACCGTGTTGGTGTAGTTCGAGAACGCCACCGAAGACGTGCCGGGGTTCTGATCGACCGCGTCCTGATAGGTGTAGGCACCATTCAGGAAGAAGCCAGCGTTCCAACGCTTGTTGAACCGCGCAACAACGCTCAGGCTGTCGCCGAAATCGGTGTTGGTGAGCAGAACATCGGTGTTGGTGCCGGTGAAACCGGGCAGGATGCTGTAGCGTGTGCGGCCATCGGGCAAGGTGGTGCCGGTTTCAACCGAACGCAGATCGGTCCAATCGAGGGCATCACGCACCTTCGAGTAGATTACATCCGCGCCAAGGTTCCAGCCGTCACCAAGGAAGCCGAGGTTGGCTTCGTAATCGACCGAGCCCGAAATACGCCATTGCGAAGGCGGGTTGAAGTTCGGGTCGAGCGCGTTGGTCGGCGCCGCGCCGGAACCAGCCGCACGAATGGCATCGACGAGCGTCTGCGGAATGCCGGTGCCGCCCGATACGTTGTTGAGCGTTGCCGCGCCGATTGCCTGCACCTGCGCCGGGGTCAGACCCGAGATGCCTGCGACCGAGAACGTGCCGTCGGCATTGCGACGCACCTGCGCGCGGCCAAGCGTCGGGCCGGGGTTCGAATAGCTGTTCGAAATCCACACGTTCGGGTTGCCGCCCCCGAAGATACCGGCCGAACCACGGATCTGCAGACGATCGCTCGCCTGCCAGTTGATGCCGAAGCGCGGCTGGAACAGATCGCGGCCGTTCAGTGTCGACGTGTTGGGGAAGCCGAAGCGATCGAGGAAGGTTTCGTTGTTGAACGGACGATCCGGCGTGTCGAGCAGATCGTAACGCATCCCGGCAACCACAGTCAGGTTGTCGGTCACGTCGATCGTGTCCATGATCCCGAAGGTCCAGCTGTTGTTCTGGAATTCGGCGGTCACAGTGTCGATCCCGCCGCGCAGTGGCACGGCAAGGTCGAGTTCGGCAGCCTGGCGGCCCTGAAGCTGGTCGATCCCGTCGAACAGCCAGGCACCCGAAGTCCGCTGGGCGAACAGGTTGCGAATGTCCTGCGTGCGACGCTCGGCGATCACCTTGACGGTGTGGTTGTTGAGCTTGAGCGTGGCAGCGAATTCGATGTTGAGCGACTGCGATTCCAGCTCGTTCGATTGGCGGCTGACATCCGGGCCGAAGCGCAGGCGACGCACCCCGGTGGGGCACTGCAGCGGGTTGCCCGAAGCCATCGGATCAAGACAGATCTGGAACTGACCAAAGTCGGTATTCCCGCCGACCGGCACCTGAAGACGCACATAATCGGCGTAAGAGACGCGCAGCTGGGTCGAGAAGCTGTCCGACCACTGGTTGTTCGACTGCACCATGCCGAAATGGTTGACCGCACCCTGCGTGTAGTTGTTCGACAGCAGGTTGAAGGTGGGGTTGGTCGCGTTAATTTCGCCCACACCGGATTGTCCGGCCAGCAGGCTGGCTTCATTCCAGATATAGGTCGCGCTGATCCGGTGACCATCGGCGACGTTCCAGTCGATCTTGGTGACGAGTTTGTCGTCCTTTTCGGTGATGGAATCAGCCACGCCCAGCGTATCGAAATTGTAGACGTTCTGCGCAATGTCACCGATCTGCGAGATCTGCGCGTCGGTGATGCCAAGCTGCGACGGGGCCACCTGCGAAGGCACGGTGTCACGGGTGCGTTCGTAAGTAACCGCGAAGAACAGCTTGTCCTTGATGATCGGGCCAGTGACCTGTGCGGTGTAGATCTGCGATTCGAACGCGCCGGTGCGGGTCAGTTCGCGGGCACGGTCGCCGCGCAGGCTGTCATCCTGGTAATAGGCGCCGCCCATGAAGGTGAAACGGTTGCCGCCTGAACGCAGCTGCGCGTTGATCGCGCCGCCCTGGAAGAAGCCCTGCTGGATATCCACCGGCGCGACTTCGACCGCAAATTCGCTGATCGCATCAAGCGGCACCGGGCCACGAGCCGACACGAGGCCGCCCGATTCGAGGCCGAAGGGATCGCCAAAGGCCACACCGTCGATGGTGAAGCGGTTGAAACGGTTGTTCTGGCCCAGAATGCTGATCGCGCCGTTGTTGGTGGCATCAAGCGTCACCAGCGGATCGCGCGCAGCAAGGTTGCGGATGTCGCGGTTGATGTTGGCAACGCCGGCAATGTCGCGGGCGGTCAGCACGGTGGCCGCGCCGGTCGCGAGCGAGATCGACGACTTCTGACGTGCACCCGAGACCACGATGGTCTGTCCGGCATCGGCCAGCGCCACGCTGATGCGTTGCGCCTGACCTGCGGAAAGGAAGCCGATTTCCTGATCGGCGGTCTCGTACCCGTCAGCGGTCACGGTGATGCTGAACGGGCCGCCCAGACGCAGGCCAGAAGCATTGAAGCCGCCTGCCGCATCGGTCGTCTGGGTCGAACGCGTGCCCGACGGCACGTGGGTCACGACGACGGTGGCACCGGCAACCGGGTTGCCGTTCGAATCGAGCACGTCGCCGCGCACGGACGAGGTGGTTTCCTGCGCGAACGCAGGCGTTGCGATCGTGGTGGTTGCGGCAAGGCTGACGATGCTGGCCGCAAGGAGATACTTAAGCTTCATGGTAGGAGCCCCTGAATACAGTGGAGAGTTATACTGACGCGGCCTGCCCTAGGCCCGAACGCTTGCGGCAAAGCGACTGTTCTGTGACAGTTTGATGAAATGCCCTGCCCCTGCGCGGCGATTCCTTAGTCGGAGTCTTTCCGAACGCCAGAAAACTATCGGAATTGCGCCAGTTCCGCACAACGGTGTTGCATTGCAGCAACGCCCGCAAGGATTTTCCTTTTGCGGATCAAAGGGGCAAAAAAGCGCCCGTCAGGCGAGATTGATCTCGCGCAGGCGCTGCATCAGGAAATCATGCGCGGTGATCGGCGGCTGCGGCTGAGTCGCGGCATCGGTATCAATGCATTCGGGCAGCGGTTCGATCAGGAAATCGGGCCGAAAATGCAGGAAGAACGGCATGGAATAACGCGCCCGCCGCGCAGCATCTCCGCGCGGGTTCACCACCCGGTGCGTGGTCGAACGAAGCCGTCCGTTGGTCTGGCGCTGCAACATGTCGCCGACATTGATCACCAGCGCGCCCGGCGGCACATCGACGGCGTGCCAGGTGCCGGCGGCGGTCAGCAGTTCCAGACCCGCTTCCTCCGCGCCCAGCAGCAGGGTGATGGTATTGATATCCTCGTGCCCCGCAGCGCGAATCGCCCCTTCGGGAGCGCCTTCGCCGAGCGGCGGGTAATGCAGCAGGCGCATCACCGAATTGCCGTCTTCCACGCTGTCCGCGAAGAAATCCCGCGGGCGACCGAGGTGCAGTGCAATCGCTTCGAGCACGCGGCCACCGGCAGTTTCGAACGCGGCGAACAGCGCAGCCATGGTTTCGCGGAAGCCTTCGACTTCGGTCGGCCAGACATTGGGGGCCATGAATTCAGACAGCGGATGGCCTGCGGGCAGATCGCGCCCGACGTGCCAGAACTCCTTGAGATCGAACACTTCGGCATCCTTGGCCTTTTCGGTGCCGAAGGGGGTGTAACCGCGCGCGCCACCGCCGCCTTCGATCTTGTAGGTGCGCTTGACCGCGTCGGGCAGGGCGAAGAACGCCTTCGAAACCGCCTCGGCCTCGTCGATCAGGGCCTGCGGGATCCCGTGATCGCGCACCACGGCAAAGCCGTATTCGCCAAAGCTGCGGCCAAGTTCATCGGCGATGGTTTCAAGCGGCTGGGCGAGCGAGACGGATGCGATATTGGTCATGCGCGCCCTCTACACCCGCGCCTGCGCGCCTGCCAAGAGGCAAGGCGGCCCGCTAAAGCGGCAAAAACAGGCTCGCCAGTGCGGCGCTCATCAGGTTGGCGAGGCTGCCCGCCGCCAGCGCCCGCAGGCCCAGTCGCGCAATCACCGGACGCTGGTTCGGTGCCAGCCCGCCGGTCACCGCCATCTGGATCGCGATCGAGGAGAAGTTGGCAAAACCGCACAGCGCAAAGGTGATGATCGCACGGCTGCGTTCCGTCAGTTCGCCCGACTGCATTGCCCCCAGATCGATGAAGGCGACAAATTCGTTGAGCACGATCTTGGTGCCGAACAATCCGCCTGCAATCTGCGCCTGTTCCCAATCCGAAATACCGATCAGGAACATCACAGGCGCAAAAATATAGCCGAGCAATTGCTGGAAACTGACATTGGCCAGCCATTCGGCGGTCGCAGGTGCCAGCGGCGCGCCCATGCCATCGGCAAAGCTCACGATTCCGCCGCCGATCCCGGCCAGCAGCCCGTTGGCCAGCGCAACCAGCGCGACGAACACCATCACCATCGCTCCAACCGCAACCGCCAGCTTCACACCCGTCTGCGTGCCTTGCGCTGCGGCTTCGATAATGTTGGCGGGGCGCTGGCCTTCCTCGAAGGTTTCAGCCGCGCTGACCTCGTCGGCCTTGGCGCCGCCTTCGAGGATCGAGGCGGGGCCGACCGCGCTGATGCGGGCCTGCGGCAGTTCGACCTCCTGCCCGTTTTCATCATACATCACCACGCGGGTCGCTTCGGTCAGCGAATTGACCTTGCCCCGCGCCTTCGCCACCGCGGCAAGGCCGACGGTGCTGTTCTGCCCCCCGGCAGGTACCGAACCATCATCCGGCATCATGATCTTGGCCATCAGGATCCCGCCCGGCGCCGACATGAAGGCGGCAGCCAGCAGAAACGGCACGGCTTCTTCCCCGATGAAGCTGGCGTAGGCGGCCAGAATCGTGCCTGCCACGCCTGCCATGCCGACGCTCATCAGCGTGAACAGTGCAGGCGGCGACAGCGCTGCGAGATAGGGCCGCACCACCAGCGGGCTTTCCGATTGGCCAACGAATATGTTCGCTGCCGCGCCCAGCGCCTCGACCCGGCTGATGCCGGTGATCCAGCCGATCGCCCCGCCCACCCAGCGCACCAGTTTCTGCATGATGCCGAGGTGATAGAGGATCGAGACAATCGCGGCGAAGAACACGATCACCGGCAGCGCCGCGATCACGAAGGTGTTGGCAAAGGGATTGTTTTCCATCGGCCCGAACACCGATGTGATCCCGACCTTGGAGAAATCGAGCAGCGCGATCACGCCCTGCGAAAGCCCGCCGATCACCGCTACGCCCGCATCGGTACGCAGCACGATCAGAGCGGTGAAGGCTTGCAAGGCAAAGGCCGATCCCACGACCCGCAGATTGATCTTCCGCTTGGCCGTAGACAGCGCAAAGGCGATGCCCAGAATCGCGAACACCCCGATGAGGCTCAGCAAGATGGACGTGATACTCTCGTTCACGGCAGCGAATTGCCCTTGTGCTTGTGCTTTTGCGGAAAAATGTGACCCCTGAAGCTGGCGGGGTGGCAGTTTGCGCCGCGAGTTGCAAGGGGCATGGCCGGGCAGACCCACAGCCGCACTGCGGCAAGCCAGCCGGATGGCGCCGGTTACAGGCCTGCCGGTGATTGGGCGGCCCGCGCCGCTTTTCTTTTGCGCGCGCGCTGGCTAGCAAGCAGGAGATGACAGAAACCGCGCCCGCCGCCACCGCCGCTCCGCTCACCACCATGCCGCCGAACATGCCGCTGGGCCTGTTCGTGTTCACGTTGGTTTATGGCGGGATGACTGTGCTGGCAGGCGTGCTGGCGTACAAGCAGGTGCAGTTATGGCCGACCGATCTGGCGGTAGAGAGCGGGATTTTCGCCTTTCTGCTGCTGGTGGTGATTTCCAGCACGATGGCGCAGATTTACGGGCGCCAGTTTGCGCAGCGGATCGTGTGGTGGGGCTTTCTGCCGCTGCTGATATCCTCGCTGCTGATGGCGCTGGTGCTGAACCTGCCCGCCTCGACCGAGATGATCGCAGGGCGCGCCGATGATCTGGCCGCGTTCGAGCGGGTGCACAGCACGGTGTGGCGGGTGTGGGCGGCGGGCCCGGCGGCTTACATTACCTCGCTGCTGCTCAACATCTGGATTTTCGACCGGCTGAAGGGGGCCGGCGCGGAATCGACCCTCGGCCTGATGGTACGCGGCGCGATTGCCTCGGCACTGTCGCAGGCGGTCGATTCGGTGATCTTCATCACGCTGGCCTTTTACGGCCTGTTCCCGATCATGAACCTGCTGATCGGACAGGTGATCGCCAAGGTCGTGCTGTCGCTGGTGCTGGTGCCGTTCCTGATCACCGGCGGGGTGAAGGCCGCCCGCTGGCTTGACGCGCGGGGAACTCGGCCCGCGCTTTGAGTGGCTGCCGAGATAGTGTAATCTTCCCGTCTGTACGGGGAGATGGACTTATAAAAATCGGAATGATCGCAATCGCGGCCAGCACCATCGCACTGGGTGCCTGCGCACCGGTCGGCGGGCCGGGGGTAAGCGCCTATTACGATTGCGGCGATGGCACACGGCTGAAGGTCGACAACCTCTCGGACGACCGGATCATGGTGCAGATGAACAATGACAGGCCGGTCACCCTGCCAGCTGACAAGGCGGCATCGGGCGCGAGATACATGAGCCCGACGCACCAGTTCTGGAGCAAGGGCGACGAGGCGACCTGGACGGTGGGCCGCATGGTGCCGATAACCTGCCAAAAGGTAGCCGTGCCGCGCGGGATGTGATGGCGCAGGCCTCTCGACCTTGAAGCGGCAGAGCTTGCCCGGTTGCAACGCAACTGCAAGGGCGACCGCCCGCCCGCAGCGGGTCCGAAGCGAAGCGCAAGACATCTAGCGAGGACGAAGCCGCGGAGGCGGGTGCGAAGAACGAAAATGGTGGACCCGTCGGGGCTCGAACCCGAGACCTACAGATTAAAAGTCCGTTGCTCTACCAACTGAGCTACGGGTCCACCGGAAGCCGCGCCGAAGCGCGAAGGGCGCTCACCTAGGCAGGGGGCGGCGGCGGGTCAAGCGGGCAAAGGCTTGCGCGATGGTGAAACCGTTCAGCGGATCGCGCCAGCCGGGGGCAATCGCCCGCGCCGGGGCCAGCACGAAATCGCGCCGCGCATAGGCGGGGTGAGGGATGGCGAGGCCTTTTGACCGCCAGATCCCGCCGCTCCACAGTACCACGTCCAGATCCAGCACCCGGTCGCCCCAGCGCTGGCCGCGCCGCCGGCCGAATTCACGCTCCATCCGCTTGAGCGCGGCGAGCAGCGCGGGCGGGGTAAGGTCGCTTTCCAGCACCAGCGCCGCATTGGCGAATCGGCGCCGCGCCGCGCCCATCGGGGCGCTGGCCATGACGGCAGAGCGCGCGCTGACGGTGCCGAGCGCGGCGATTTCCTCCATCGCGGCATGCACCACGCCCGGCGGCGGACCATAAAACCCGTGCCGCCGGTTGCTGCCCAGCGCGACGAGATAGGTGCTGGACACCTTCAAACCCCCGGGCTCAGATGTCTTGCGCGATGCGGCCGTAAAGCTGCGGGCGGCGATCGCGGAAAAAGCCCATGCCCGCGCGGTGCCGCGCCGCCTGCGCCAGATCGAGCCGTGCGGTCAGTACGCCGGTTTCCGCCGCGCCATATTCGGCAAGGAAATCGCCCCATTCATCGGTGATGAAGGAATGACCGTAAAAGGACTGCGCGCGGTCTTCAGGCCCTTCGTGTCCGATCCGGTTGCTTGCGACCACCGGCATGCAGTTCGACACTGCATGGCCCAGCATGGCGCGGCGCCACATGCGGCTGGTGTCGAGATCGGCGTCATAGGGCTCGGAACCGATGGCGGTGGGATAAAGCAGCACTTCCGCCCCCATCAAGGCCATGACGCGGGCCGTTTCGGGATACCACTGGTCCCAGCAGATGCCGACGCCGACCTTCACCAGCGCGCCATCCTCGCCCGGCACATCCCACACCTTGAAGCCATCATTGCCGGGTCGGAAATAGTATTTTTCCTCATACCCCGGCCCATCGGGGATATGGCTTTTGCGGTAGGTGCCCATGATGCCGCCATCCGGGCCGATCATCGCAAGAGTGTTGTAATAGTGGTGCCCGTCGCGCTCGAAAAAGCTGGTCGGGATCGTCACCTTCAGACGCGCTGCCAGCGCCTGCATCGCGATCACGCTGGGATGCTCAGGCGTCGGGCGGGCGAGCGCGAACAGCGCCTCGTCTTCCTCGCGGCAGAAATAGGGGCCGGAAAACAGTTCCGGCGGCAGGATCAGCTGCGCACCCTGGGCCGCAGCCTCCTCCACCAGCGCCGTGACGGCGGCAATGTTGGCAGCTTCGTCATCCGAGCCGAGGGCAAGCTGAAGGGCGGCGACAGTGATCTTGGTCATGTCGCCGCCTCTACTGCATTACATCGACTTCTTGAACAGGAGAGTCATGCGGTCGCTTTCGCCAAGGTCAGCCAGATCGGCACGCTTGGTGGCCTGCACCGGGGGCATTTCCCACACGCCTTCGGGGTGGTTGGCGGGATCCTTGGCGTTGGCGTTGATTTCGCTTGTCCCAACCAGTTCAAAGCCGTTGAGGCGCATGAAATCAACCACGTCCTGCTGCTTCAGATAGCCCTTCGTGCCATTGGCATAGGACCACGGCGCATCCGCCTTGGCGCGGTGCTGGACGATGCCGATATAGCCATCATCCTTGAGCAGTTCGCGCATCGCGCGAATCTCGGTATCCGCAATCCCGGCGCGGGTGATGCCGTGCAGCGCGCGGATCACCAGAATGCGATCGAAGGTGCCCTTCTGTTCGGCCGCCTTGTCGAGCGTCAGACCGCTGAACTTGTCTGCGGGCAACCCGGTATAACCGGCCACTTCCGCGCCGAAACCAGCCGCCATGTCGCGGACACGCTGCTGGCGGGCCGGATCGGCAGACGCGCTCAGCGGGTTGGTGTAGAGGCCGACCAGCTCGCCCTCGCCCCCGAGATAATGGCCCAGCAGGCGCGAATACCAGCCGCCCCCGGGCGAATATTCGCCCACCTTCATGTCCGGCGCGACCTGGAAGAAGGCCAGCGTTTCGGACGGGTGGCGGTGAACGTCGCGCGCCTTGTCATCCTTGCGGGTCGGATGATTGACCGCACCTGAAATCGCCTCGGCATGGGTTGCGGCGAAGCTGGAGCCTTCGGGCTTGGCGTGACCATCGGCCAGCAGCGGCGCGGCAATCGCAAGGCCGCTCGCAGCGGTGAGGGCTAGAATCAACTTTTTCACGGGTACTCTCCCTTGGAATATCAGACACTGGCGACAACGCAGCAGTGGCAAATCCGGTTTCCAGCCCTATCTCTGGCAGAAATCAGCGGAGAATTCGATGAGCAATTTGGAAACGGCATCAGAGACTGCGATCATCGCGGGCGGGTGCTTTTGGTGCACAGAGGCGGTGTTCCGCGATGTGGTGGGCGTGAGCCTGGTCGAAAGCGGCTATATCGGCGGCAGCAAGCCCAGCCCGACCTACAAGGAAGTCTGCACCGGCACCACCGGCCATGCCGAAGGCATCCGCGTGACGTTCGATCCCCACGCGATCAGCCTTGCCGAGATTTACGACGTGTTTCTTGGCACGCATGATCCGACGCAGCTGAACCGGCAGGGCGGCGACATCGGCACGCAATATCGCAGCGCGATCTTCCCGTTGTCAGACGAACAGGGCGCCGAGGCGGAAGCCGCCATCGGGCGATGGAACGCCGAAAACGGCAAGATGGCGGTGACCACCATCGAAGGCCTGTCGGGCGGCGAACAGGTGATGGAATGGTATCCGGCCGAAGATTACCATCAGGAATACTGGGACGGCGAAGGCCAGCGCAACCCCTATTGCCAGGCGGTCATCCCGCCCAAGCTGATGAAATTGCGCAAGTCGTTTCAGAAGTATGTGAAGGATTG
The DNA here is from genome assembly GCF_001296025.1 of Porphyrobacter sp. AAP60. GTDB lineage: Bacteria > Pseudomonadota > Alphaproteobacteria > Sphingomonadales > Sphingomonadaceae > Erythrobacter. The sequence continues at coordinate 123,141 of NZ_LJHV01000008.1, forward strand.
AGCGAAAGGGCTGCTTTCGTAATCATTCGGAAAAATGCTGCCATTCTGGAAACGACCCCGTTTCCGCCATTCCCCGAGGGGCAATATGTGCTTTAAGACATGCACCTAAATCTAGGCTGGACACCGGCACATGAAACGACGTCGCGCATTTCTCCTTGCAGCAGTCTTGTTGGTCGGCGCGGTCTATTTCGCCAATGCATCTTGGCTTGCGCCTGAGCCTCAGGGCGAAGCGCGGTTGATGGCCCACAGGGGAATCCATCAGCTTTACGACCGGACTGGGATCGACAAGGACACCTGCACCGCCAACCGCATGCTGCCCCCGACGAACCCTTATATCGAGAACACCCTGCCATCGATTGCAGCCAGCTTTCAGGCAGGCGCCGACATCCTTGAGATCGATATTCACCCGACGACCGACAACGCGTTCGTGGTCTTCCACGATTGGACGATCGATTGCCGCACCGAAGGGAAGGGCGTCACGCGTGAGCTATCGCTGGAATATCTCAAATCGCTCGATGTCGGCTATGGCTACACTGCCGATGGCGGCAAGACCTTCCCGTTCCGTGGGCAGGGCAAGGGCATGATGCCGTCGCTCGCTGAAGTGCTGAAGGCCTTTCCCGAGCAACGCTTCCTGATCAACTTCAAAAGCCGCTGGATAGAGGAAGCGGATCTTCTGCATGCCTATCTGGAGCGCAACGGGATCGTTATCGATGACAAGATCATGGTCTATGGCCACGAGAAGCCCGTGGGGCGCTGGAAAGCAATCAACCCGAACGGCTTTGCTTTCTCCAAAGCGGAGATGAAGAAGTGCACCCTTGATTACATGAAGGTCAGCTGGAGCACGAACTTGCCGGCATCTTGCGTCGACAGCGTGATCGGGGTGCCGATCAACTACAGGCAACTGGTATGGGGATGGCCCAACCGGTTTCTTGAACGGATGCGCCAATCGAACACGACCGTGATCTTCCTTGGAAACGTCGAAAACGAGAATGGTGCCCCCGGCATCACGGACCCTGACGATATTGATGCTGTTCCGTCAGGCTTCAACGGACTGATCTGGACCGATGCTATTGAAAGGGTCGGGCCAGCGTGGACAAAGAAGGCAGGCGAGCGTGCGTCTGGCGCTTAGGCCCATAGCCGCATGGCCGCAATTGCGGACAAATCGATAACACCTGCATGGCTGCTGTCCACCCACTTTCGGTCATTCGCCGCGCCCGGGCACAGTCCCGAAAGCAAAATTGCAGCAAGCAACTCCATTGGCGACAATCCAAGGTTCGTCGCCCCGTGCTTGACACGGGGCTTGGCTTTTCTCTTGCTGGAACGGAAGAAGCAAGCCGAGCCCCGGATCAAGTCCGGGGCGACGGTGATTCTAGGCCTTAATCCACCGCCCCACGAAAAACCCGTCCAGCCCGCCGTGATCGGGCAGCATTCCCGGATGGGTGCGCAGCCAGCCTTCGGCGGTCGGCGCGAGGCCTGCGGGCAGTTCCTCCGCCATGATCGGCTTGGGGCTAAGGCCGCAATTCGCAGCGATCCACGCGGCCTGCTCCTCGCCTTCCTCGGCCTCCAGCGAGCATACTGCATAAACCAGCACGCCGCCGGGATTGAGCCATTCCGCCGCCTTGGCCGCGAGGCCGCGTTGCAGTTCCACCATGTCGCCGATGTGCCCCTTGCCGATGCGGTGCAGCACATCGGGGTGGCGGCGGCAGGTGCCCGTCGCGGTGCAGGGCGCATCGATCAGGATCGCGTCGAAGCGGTGCTTCGGCTCCCACGTCAACGCGTCGGCACGCACGGGTGAGGCTTTCAGGCCGGTGCGCTTGAGATTGTCCTTCAACAGCTCAAGCCGCCGTTTGGAGCTATCGAGCGCGGTGACGTTCCAGCCTGATGCGGCCAGTTGCATCGTCTTGCCGCCGGGCGCGGCGCACAGATCGAGCACGTTCTTGCCCGCTCCATTACCCAGCAACCGCGCCGGGATCGAAGCGGCGAGATCCTGCACCCACCAATCGCCCGCCTTGTAATCGGCAAGGCTTTCCACCGCGGCCCCGCGCGGCAGGCGCACATGGCCGGGCGCGAGCGTGATGCCGCCCATCGCCACAGCGCGGGTTTCGGTTTCGGCGGCGTCTTTCAGCGCCAAATCGAGTTCGGGCGGGAAGGCGAGGCCGGGCGCGATCGCGTTGGCGCGTTCATCGCCCCAGCGGTTGCGCACGGGTTCGGGCAAGGTCGGCGCTTCGGACAGCACGCTGCGGCCCGGCTTCACCAGCGCGGAGAACACCCCGTGGGCAAGGCGGCGCGGCCCGCCTTCGAGCAAGGGCAGTCCGGTTGCGATCACCGCATGGGCCGGGGTATCCAGCCGCAACGTCTGGGCCAGCATCAGCCGCAGCACCATCCGTGCCTTGGCATCATCGGGCAAGCGTTGCTGGGTGGCGCTGTCGATCAGCGCATCGAGATCGGTCAGCCAGCGCAGGGTCTCGCCCGCAATCGCCTTGGTCAGCGCACGATCGGGCGCCTTGCGCATATCGCGCAGAGCGGCGGCTTCGGCCTGCTCAAGCGTCTCGCCCCGCCGGAACACGGCATCAAGCAGGCGAAGCGCGGAGCGGCGCACGGATAGTCCGGGAGGTAAGGCCATTGGTGGGCCACTAACCAGTATTGAAACAAAGTGCCACCATGCGCATTTGGATGGAATGACCAAGCAAAAGTCCGAAGCCGCCAAGCAGTTCAAAAAGCCCGCGCATTGGAGCAATGATCCGGTGCCCGCCCCGAAGTTGACCGATCCGCTGAAAGACGAGCCGCGTGATCTTTCCCCCACCCGCTATGGCGATTGGGAGAAGGACGGGATCGCCTGGGATTTTTGAAAACCCTTCGTCATTGCGAGGAGCCGCAGGCGACAAAGCAATCCATGAACTGAGGCCGCGGGAAACCCGAAGGCGGGCCATGGATTGCCATGCCTTCGGCTCGCAATGACGATTTAGAGCGGGGTTAGACCCCCGCTAGCCTCGTCCAGACCCCCTCTAGACCCCCTCTAGCCCCGTCTCGCGCTGCGATCGAGCAATGTTTCACGTGAAACATTCTGGGATGTCTCCGGCGGCGTAGCCGCCGCAAGCACGACTGTGCGCCCGCAGTGATGCGATCTTCAGATCGCGTGAGCGAGGATTTCGCAGCGCGGACGCGCTGCGGAACATCAAAGACTCGTGAACGTCACCTGCAAGCCATCCTTGGGCTGCGGGATCGGCCAATCCTGCCAATCGGGATTGTAACCCTCGGCCGCCTCGATCCGGTAGCGTTGCAGCAATTGGGCCAGCAGGATCTTCACCTGCATATAGGCAAAGTGCAGGCCGAGGCACATATGCGCTCCGCCGCCGAACGGCACCCAGGCATACTTGTGCCGCGCCTTCACCTGATCGGGCGTGAAGCGCAGCGGATCGAAGGCGAAGGGATTGTCCCAGTATTCCTCGGAATGGTGGGTCCAGTAGATGTTGATCCCCACCATCGTGCCTGCAGGAATGCGGTATCCGCCATATTCGAATTCGCGCAAGGCCCGGCGCGGCATCGAGGGCACCGGCGGGATCATCCGCAATGATTCCTTGAACGCCATTTCGGTGAGGTCGAGCTTGCCCAGATCATCGTAATCGAGGGCACGCGGATTGCCGTCACCGTCCGGCCCGCCGGTCACCGCCATGATCTCCTCGCGCAGTTTTTCCTGCCATTCGGGGTTGGTGGCCAAGTGATAGATCAGCGATGTGGCGGACGATGTGATGGTGTCATGCGCGGCCATCATCAGGAAGTTCATGTGGTCGACCACCTCGTCGACCGGCAGCAGCGATCCATCCTCGCGGGTGGCGGTGGCGAACTGGCTGAACATGTCCTGCCCGCCGCCCTCGGCCCGGCGGCGCAGGGTTTCCTTGGTGAAATAGTCGACCAGAAAGGCGCGGCCATCCACGCCCTTTTTCATCTTGGTGAAGGGCAAGGGCTTGCGCACCGGCGCGACCGAGGCCTGCACCATATCGACGAAAGCCGCGTTGATCTTGTCCGCTTCGGGCCCCCACGGCAGGCCGATGAAACTGTCGGCAGCCAGATCGAGCGTAAGCTTCTTGATCGCCGGATAGAACTCCTTCGGCCCGGCCCAGCCCGCCACTTCGCGGGCGATCCCGCGATTGAGCGCGCCAGAATAATGCCGCATCGGTTCGGGCTTGAACGCGATCGACAGGGCGCGGCGATCGATCCGGTGATGGTCGAAATCCATCAGCATCAACCCGCGCGGGAACAGCTGATCAAGGATCGGGCCCCAGCCCTGTTCGGAACTGAAGATCTTGTCCTTGTTGAACAATAACAGCTCGTTCGCCTCGGCCCCGAGCAACGCGACCTGCCAGCCGCCGAAAGCACGGTTGCGATAGACCTTGCCGAATTGTTCGATCCGTTTGGCCACAAAGCCATGCGGATCGGCCAGCATCTTGAAGGTATTGCCCACCACCGGCCAGCCGCCCTCGCCGGGGATGTGCGCAAGGTCAGCCTCGGTCGGGTTACCTTCGCTCCAATGCGGGAAAGCGGCGGTCTGCGGGTCGGCGGCAAGCGTGGCCATGGGATCAGGCTCCGTAACGGGTTCGGATTCGCAACTGACCTTGGTGTAAATAATCCCAGCCGTCAAATCCAGCCGGAAAGCTCGCGGAGCAGGATCGTCTCGATCATGGCGACGCCGTGGCCCGAGGCGTTGAGGCAATCGAGCACAGCGTAATCCTCGCCGCCTGCCTCGATGAATTCGTCCCGCCCTTCCAGCGCCAGTTCTTCCAGCGTCTCGACGCAGTCGGCGGCGAAACCGGGGGCGGCGACCACCAGCCGCTTGGTGCCCTTTTCCCCTTCGGCAATCAGGGTCGTGTCGGTTGACGGTTCCAGCCAGCGCGCCGGGCCGAAGCGCGACTGGAAGGTGGTTTCGAACCGGACGCCTTCGAATTCGGGCCGGGTCGCCAATTCCTCGCGCAGCAAACGGGCGGTCTTGGAGCAGTGGCAGAAATAGGGATCGCCCTTTTCCAGCGTTTGCAGCGGCATCCCGTGAAAGCTCATCAGCATCACTTCGGGCTTGAAAGCCAGCGCCTGCACCTGCCGCCCCAGATCATCGGCCAGCGCGCCCAGATAGGCGGGATCATCGTGATAGGGCGGGACAAACCGCAGCGCGGGCTGCCAGCGCATGGTGCCCAGCACGCGGGCGACCTCGTCAAACACGGTCGCGGTGGTGGCGGCGCAATATTGCGGATACATCGGCGAAATCACGATGCGATCGCAACCTTGGGCCATCATCTCGGTCAGGCGCTGTTCGATCGATGGCTTGCCGTAACGCATGGCGTAATCGACCACGACCTTTTCGCCAAACCGGGGTTGCATCACCTTGGCCATCGCCTCAGCCTGCTGCGCGGTGATATCGGCCAGCGGCGATCCCCGATCCGTCCAGATCTTGGCATAGGCCTTCGCGCTTTTCTGCGGCCGGGTGTTGAGGATGATGCCGCGCAAGATCGGCTGCCACACCACCGCCGGGATTTCGATCACGCGGCGGTCTGACAGGAACTGCTTGAGATAGCGCCGGACAGAATCCGGGTCAGGCCCGTCAGGCGTGCCGAGATTGACCAGCAGGACGCCGATCTTGCCGCTCGATACAGGAGGATGGTCGCCCGGAAGGCGCTGGGTCTGCCAGGTCATTGCCGCCCTAACGCGCCGCAGCGGTTTCGTTTCCGGGCAAATGCGCTTGCCCGGGTTCTATGTTGCAAAAAAGTCCGGGTCATATGCCGTCCGAAAGTAGGGGCAGTCGGCGCAGGCGCAAGCCCGTGGCCGAAAACAATGCATTGGCGATGGCAGGCGGAGCAACCACCGCGCCCAGTTCGCCCGGATCGGACGGGGGGGCTTCGCTGGCGATGAATTCGATCCGCATCTCCGGGCAATCGTCCACGGTGGGCAGGCCGAGCGCTCCGTAAGCGGTGCTTTCCGGCAAACCGCTGCGCAGTTTCACCGGATTGCCCAGCGCGATGCCGATACCGAACACCAGTCCGCCCTCGATCTGCTGGAGCGCGATATCGTGATTGATGATCCGCCCGATATCGACCGCTGCCGAAAGCCGGGTGACGCGCACCCCGCCTTCGCCCTGCCGGGCCGTGGCGACGCAGGCGATCCGCGCGCCTTCCGGCCCTTCGCCGATGCGGGCGCAGGCAATGCCCTGCCCGCTCTGATCGGCACCGCCATCCCAGCCAGCCAGTTGCGCTGCGCGTTGCAGGCAGGCCGCCAGCCGCACATCGCTGCCCAGCATCGCCATGCGGAACGACAGCGGCTCGCGCTGATATTTCGCCGCGATCTCGTCGATGAAGCTTTCGATCGCGAAAATCGTCGGCCCGTATGAATTGCCGCGCACCCGGCCCACCGGCAGGCCGATTTCGGTCGGCAGGTGTTCGACCAGTACCGCGGGCAATTGGTACGGCGGCACCGCGCCTTCGCAGGCAAGCGGATCGGGCTTTCCGGTCGTCTCGCGGATCGCCGCCGTGGTGGTCAGATTGTCGAACAACCGCTTGCCGAACTCGCGTGCGGCCGGCGGCGTGGCAATCCGCAGGCGCATCGCATCGATCGCGCCGGGGTTCGCTCTGGAAACCTGCGCGCCGAGCAGCATCCAGGCAGGCGCACGCGGGCGGCTGCGGATCAGCTCGTCCCGGCGCGGCCAGGTCAGCTGGACGGGGCGGCCCAGTTCTTTTGCTATCAGCGCGATTTCGATGGCGTGATCATGTTCCAGCCGTGCATCGAAGCTACCACCTGCCGGCATGGGATAAAGCGCCACATCCTCGGCCGCGATACCGATGGCGCGGGCGGCAGCGATGCGCGCCTGTTCGGGCGCCTGGCTCGCCATCCACAGATCAAGCCGCCCGTCGGCATAGCGCGCCGCGGCACAGGCCGTTTCCAGCGGCGCGGCATAGGCAGGCTCGACTTCGTAGCGCCGGGCGATATCGACCCGCTGCAATGCCTCTCCGCCAAACCCGGTTTCGGCAATCGGGAAGGCCTTTCCGCCTCTGAGCGTGGTGTCGAGCCGGGCCGCGATCTGGTTGCCGCTGACCGGATTGGCAGCGGCAAAACGGGGTTTCATCGCATCCAGCGCTGCATCGGCGCTCCACCAGGTGGTGGCCGCCACCGCCAGCCACCGCTTGCTCTTGACGATCCCGGCGACCCCTTTGATCCCGGCAGCCCCTGCGGGGTTGAAGCCGGTCAGTTCGGAATCGTCCACCGGCCCGTGGCGGATCGAGGCATAGACCATGCCCGGCAAGCGCACATCACCGGCAAAGCGGAAAGATCCATCCACCTTGGACGGCAGATCAAGCCGGGGATAGGCCGGTGCCTGTTCCGATTCGGCAGACAGCGGGGCTTCGCGTAGAGGTTCGGGACGCAGGGGCGGGGGATCGGGCGGCGTCCATTCTGCCGCGGCCCCGGCCAGCTCGCCAAAAGTTGCGCGGTTGTCGCCATGCGTCACGAACCCGTCCGCGACCTCGCACGCCTCCCAGGATACGCCCCAGCGTGATGCCGCTTCCTGTGCCAGCATCGCACGCGCCGAAGCGGCAGCGGCGCGGCAGGGCATTTCGTAGGCGGCAATCGATGTGCCATCGGCGGTAGCGTTGAAGCGCTGCGATCCGGCAAAGCGTTCCGCCATCATGGTATCGGTGCCATCGGAAAGCCCGGAGAAAGTCGGATCCCACAGCCCGATCCACTTCTGCGCAAGCGGGATATTGCCATAGGCGCCCGAAACCGGCGCGGGCTCCATCGCCACCTGCCGCCAATCCGCGCCCAGTTCATGGGCCACGATCTGCGGCAGCAGTGTTGCAATGCCCTGCCCCATTTCCAGCTGCGGCACCGCGACCGATACCACTCCGTCAGACGCGATCTTCAGCCACGCGCCGAACACATATTCCCCGCTCGCGGCGACCAAAGGCGTGCGATAGGTGCGCGGCATCAGCCACCAGGCGACCAGCAGACCGCCGCCCGCTGCCGCCCCTGTCAGCACCCCCCGCCGCGTGACCTGCATCGCCTAGATCGCCCCGGTATCGAGCCAGCGGGCCAGCCGCCCGGCAATTGCCACGAAGGGCGCGGCTGTATCGTCATCGCCCGCCGCCGGAGGCTCGCCCTTGTCGCCCGCGATCCGCGTCGCCAGCGTCAGCGGCACCCGGCCAAGGAAGGGGATATCGAGCGCCGCTGCGAATTTCTCGACCCCGCCCTGTCCAAACGGATCACTCATCTCGCCGCAATGGGGGCAGACATAGCCTGCCATATTCTCGACCAGTCCGATGATCGGCACTTCGCCCTGTTCGAACAATTGCCCGGCCCGCGCCGCATCGATCAGCGCGAGATCCTGCGGGGTCGAAACAAGGATTGCGCCGTCGGGACGGTGGGCGGACAGCATCGAAAGCTGCACATCGCCCGTGCCTGGCGGCAGATCGATCAGCAGCAGATCGGTCTCACCCCAATCGGCATCGACCAATTGGGTCAGCGCCTTGCCGGTCATCGGTCCGCGCCACGCCAGGGCTTTGCCGGGCGCAACGATGTGCCCCATCGATAGCACTTTGACATCGTAGGGGCTGTCAATCGCCACCAACTGCTTGCCATCAGACGTCGCGCCCGGCTTGACCCCTTCGGTTTTCAGCAACTTGGGCTGCGAAGGGCCATAGATGTCACCATCGATCACGCCGACCTTGCGGCCCATCCGTGCAAGGGCGACCGCAAGATTGGTGGTCAGCGTCGATTTGCCGACCCCGCCCTTGCCCGATCCCACCGCGATCAACCGGCGGCGGCGGCGTTCACCCGTCAGCGCGATGTGAACTTCGGCAATGCCGGGCAACGGCGTGAGCGCGGCAGTGATCATGCCTTCAAGCTCTGCGCGGGCGGAATCGGACAGATCGCCAGCCTCAGCAACGATGATTGCACGGCCCGAAACGATCCGTGCCGAACGCAGGCGATGGTTGATTTCAGGCGAAAGCGCGGCGCGGATCAGCGCCTCTTCCGCGTCAGGTTGGCGGGGTGTTTGTGGTGAGTTGTTCATTTCGTCACGCCTCTAACACCAAAATCACGCAGCCAACCCCTGTTTTTCGTAAGATCGCGTGCCTATAACGACAGAATGCAAAGATCGGACGGTTGGAGAGAACGTCTTGGCGCAGGCCTTCGCGGCCTTGCCATGGCTGGCAAAAATAACCCCTGGGGCGGCTCCGGCAACGGTGACGAGCCCGGCAATGAAGGCGGCAGCGGGGGCGGTAGCGGCGGTGGGCCGCGCAACCCGTGGCTGCCCGGCGGGAACGAGCCCGGCAAACGCCGCTCGGCCAGCATCGAGGATATTTTCAAGACCCGCGGCCCCGAAGGCCCGCGCCGCGCCGGCGGTGGCCCCGGCGGCCCCGGCTTCCGCCTGCCCGAACGCAGCAACGGCAAAAGCTGGCTGCCCTTCATCCTCGGCGGGATCGCTGCCGTGTGGATCCTCTTGTCGAGCTTCCATTTCGTCCAGCCGGGCGAACAGGCAGTGGTGACATGGCTGGGCGGCAAATATTCGGACACGCTCGATTCGGGCACGAACATTACCGCGCCCTGGCCGATCCAGATTGTCGAAAAGGAAAACGTGACTCAGATCCGCTCGGAAGAGGTGCCCGGCACCGCCACCGAAAAGCTGATCCTCACCGCCGATCAGAACCTGGTCGATCTGTCTTACGTGATCCGCTGGAACATCTCTGACCTGACACTTTACAAATACCAGCTGGCCGATCCGCGCAACGCGCTGATGGAAATCGGCGAGGCCGCCATGCGCGGGGCCGTGGCGCGGCAGGGGCTCGACAAGGTGCTGACCGGTGAAGGCCGCGCCGAAATCGAACAGGATGTGCGCGAACGCATGCAGGCACGGCTTGATGCCTATCGTTCGGGCATTCTGGTGCAGGGTATCGAAATCAACAAGACCGATCCGCCAAGCCGGGTCGAGGAAGCGTTCAAGGACGTGTCGTCCGCGCAACAGGATGCCGACGCCGCGATCAACCGTTCACGCGCCGTGGCGCAGCAGGTGCTCGCACGGGCACAGGGCGACGCGAGCGAGTTCAACAATATTTACGAAGAATACCGCCTCGCCCCCGAAGTGACGCGCCGCCGGCTTTATTATGAAACCATGGAGGCGGTGCTGTCCAAGACCGACAAGACCATCGTCGAATCCGGTAATGTCACCCCGTATCTGCCGCTGCCCGAATTGCGGCGCCGGGCACAAACCCCGGCCCCGCCCTCGCAGGCACAGGGAGAGTAAGACCCATGAATTCTGTGCTTCAGAACTACAAGGCGCTCTTTATCGTCGCGATCATCGCCCTGGTGGCGCTGGCATCGACGGTTGTGATCATCCCCGAAACCCATCAGGCCGTGGTTATCCGCACCGGCCAGCCGCATCGTGTGTTGAACCAGTTCCGCCCCGATCAGCCTTACGGCCAGACGGGTGCAGGTATTAACTGGCGCATCCCGATTGCCGAAGAAGTTCAGATGGTCGATCGCCGGGTGCTCGATCTCGACATGTCGCGTCAGCAGGTGCTCTCGAATGATCAGCAGCGGCTTCAGGTCGATGCCTATGCGCGCTATCGCATCATCGATCCGGTCAAGCTGGTCGAACGCGCCGGAACCGAGCGCCAGCTGGAAGCGCAGTTGCTGCCAATCCTCACCTCGGTGCTGCGGCAGGAACTGGGCCGGCGCCCGTTTTCGGCGCTGATCAATGCCGAACGCGGCACGGCGATGACCAACATCACCCGCACACTGGATGCACAGGCGCGCAATTACGGCGCGCAGGTGCTGGACGTACGGATCAAGGCGGCTGACCTTCCCGAAGGCCGCCCGCTCGATGCCGCCTTCACCCGGATGGAAACCGACCGGCAGGAAGAAGCCGCGACCATCCGTGCCGCCGGGCAACGCGATGCGCAGATCATCCAGGCCGAAGCGAATGCCGAGGCTGCCCGCACCTACGCCGATGCCTATGGCAAGGATCCGCAGTTCTACGATTTCTACCGTGCCATGCAGAGTTATCGCCAGACGTTCCTGTCGGGCGAAGGCCAAAGCGCCATGGTTCTGTCGGAGGATAGCGAATACTTCCGCCAGTTCCGCGGCGGCACCCGCTGACGCGTTCGACCAGCGGCTGATAGCGTCCGGCAAACGGGGGCGATGTTCAATCGCCGTTCAGGCCCGGACAGCGCATTTGGGGCATTGAAACCAGCCGTCTGGCTGGCCCCGTCAAAGGTTTGAGGAACGCAGCGGCAACCCCGTGCATTCCTTCATTGGATAAGGACCATGAGGACGTGAAGAACGTGCGCTACGTATATGGACTTTCAAGCGCGCTGCTGGTGGGCGGCGCTGCCATTTCGCTGATTACCGGTGCGCCTGTGGGCGCGCAGGTGGCTCAGAATGATGAAACGGTGATGAACCGCGTGGTTCCGGTTGCCGGTGCGCCTGCAAGCTTTGCGGATCTGACCGCGCAGCTCCAGCCAGCCGTGGTCAATATCGCCACCCGCCAGCGGATCGAAGTGCAGAACAACCCGTTCGCGGGCACCCCCTTTGCTGAACTGTTCAACCGCCGTCAGGGCGGTGGCAGCGGCCAGCCGCAGACCCGCGAGGCGCAATCCCTGGGTTCGGGCTTCATCATTTCGGCAGATGGGTTTGTGGTCACGAACAACCACGTGATTTCGCCGCCCGATACGCGGGCAAAGCTGGAATCGATCACTGTCACCCTGCCCGATGGCACGGAATACGAAGCCGAACTGGTCGGCGCGGACGCCGCATCCGACCTTGCCGTGCTCAAGATCAAGGCCAATCGCAGTTTCCCCTATGTTGCATTCGGCGATTCCAGTGCGACCCGCGTGGGCGAATGGGTGGTGGCAATCGGCAATCCCTTCGGCCTTGGCGGCACTGTAACCAGCGGAATTATCTCGGCGGTGTACCGCAACACCGGCCAGGGCGGCGCCTATGATCGTTATCTCCAGACCGATGCCAGCATCAACCGCGGCAATTCGGGCGGCCCGCTGTTCGACATGCGCGGCAATGTCATCGGTATCAACAATGCGATCTTCTCACCTTCGGGCGGAAGTGTCGGCATCGGCTTTGCGATCCCCGCCGAAATTGCTGCTCCGATTGTGGAGCAGCTGCGTTCGGGCCGGGAAATCCAGCGCGGCTATCTCGGTGTGCAGCTTCAGCCGATCGACGAAGATTTCGCTGCCTCGCTTGGCTTGCCCAAACGGCGCGGGGAACTGGTCCAGACCGTGCAGGATGACAGCCCGGCCTTGCGCGCAGGATTGAAGCCCGGCGATATCGTCACCAAGGTCAACGGCAAGGACGTGACGGCTGAACAAACCGTCTCCTTCCTCGTCGCCAATCTCGAACCGGGCGCGCAGGTGCCGGTCGAATTGCTGCGCGATGGCAAAACGGTGGCCCTCAATGTCACCCTCGGCAAACGTCCCACCGAAGCGGAATTGCGCCAGCAGGCCCAGACCTTCGATCCCGACGCGGAAGAACCGATGGCACCGGGCGCTTCGGATGGCACGATCGAAGAAAAGCTCGGCCTGCAGGTGATCCCCATGACCGCGCAGATCGCCCGCTCGCTGGGCGTTCCGACCGATACCAAGGGCGTGGTGATCGGCACCGTCGATCCCAATTCGGACGCGGCGCGCAAGGGCTTGCGCCGCGGCGACATCGTGCTGTCGGCCAATTATCAGGCGGTGGCTTCGGTTGAAGACCTGCTGGCACAGGTCAATGCCGCTAGCGCCGAGAACCGCGAGGCGATCCTGCTGCGCGTCCAGCGCCGCACCCAGCCGCCGGCCTTCTTCCCGATCCGCCTGCGCTGAACGGTTTTACTGGCTACAAGAAAGGGCGCCGGGATAATCTCCCGGCGCCCTTTTTGTATCAGAAGACAGGCGATTGCTGGGCCTGGGATTGAGACTGGGACTGGGACTGCTGCTGGGCTGGCGGCAGCGGCGGCTGCGGCGGAACCCGGCGCGGCACCCGCGGTATTTCACCGCCCGTTGCCTCCTCCAGAAAATCCCGGCTGGCCGCAGGCGGAGCCTGTTCGCCCTCGATCCCCAGGGGGCTTTCCGCCGGATCGCGCCGACCGGGCTCGATCAGATTGCCCTGTTCATCGATGTAGTAATATTCGTCCGGATCGCCGAACATCGCCTCTTCATCGGGCTCCAGCTGCCATTCGGGCAAGTTGAGCGTCACGTCGAATTCCTCGACCGGGCGATCCCTGACAGCATAGCGCATATAGGCGGCAAAAGCCTGCGCCGGGGCCCGCCCACCCTGCAAGCCCGATACCGCCCTGGCATCATCGCGGCCCATCCACACCCCTGTGGTGATCCCGCTGGAAAAACCGATGAACCAGCCGTCCTTGTTCGATGATGTGGTGCCGGTCTTGCCCGCCACCGGGCGTCCGATTTGCGCCGCGCGGCCCGTACCGGTCTGGACTGCGGCCTGCAGGATATCGGTGGCACCGGCGACCACGTAATCGGGCACAAGCGACGACCTGCGCGTGGCTTCGTGGCTGTAGAGCACATCGCCGCTCGCGCTGGTCACTTTGGTGATGCCGTAAGGGGAGACCGCCTGCCCTTTGGCTGAAATCGCCGCAAAAGCCTGCGTCATCTCGATCACGCGCACCTCTGACGACCCCAGCACCATCGAAGGGTAAGTCGACACTTGCGAACTGATCCCGAACCGCTTGGCCATCGACGAAACAGTGCCGAAGCCGACTTCATTGCCCAGCTGCGCCGCCACAGTGTTGATCGAAAAGGCAAACGCCGTGCGCACATCGGTTTCGCCGATATTGCGCCCGTTGGAATTGCGCGGGCTCCAGCCGTTGATCGTCACCGGCGTGTCGACCACTTTGTCCTCGGGCGTATAGCCAGCCTCCAAGGCGGCAAGATAGACAAACAGCTTCCATGCAGAACCCGGCTGACGCATCGCGGCGGTGGCGCGGTTGTAATTGCTTTCAACATAATCGGTGCCGCCGACCATCGCGAGGATCGCCCCGTCACGATCAAGGCTGACCAGCGCGCCTTGCGTTCCACTGGGCGTGTTGGCCTCGATCGCGGCGGTGGCGGCGCGCTGCATCCCGATGTCGAGCGTCGTCCACACCTCGATCGGCTCGTAAGTTTCAGGCAGGATGATATCGAGCTGCGGCAGCACCCAATCCGTGAAATACCGCACCGAGTTCTGGCCCGACTGTTCCTTGAGCTGCACCGCGCTGACATCGACAGCCGCCTGATCGGCGGAAATATAGCCCTGTTCGCGCATCAACCGCAGCACCACCTGCGCACGGTCAACCGCGGCCTGCACATCGGCTGTGGGCGAATAGCGGCTGGGCGCCTTGACCAGCCCGGCAATAATCGCGGCTTCCTCGACGCTCAGCTCGGTGGCCGGGTGGCTGAAGAACTTGCGGCTGGCGGAATCGATGCCATAGGCGCCGCCGCCGAAATAGACCTTGTTGAGATAAAGCTCGAGGATCTCGTCCTTGGAAAACCGCCATTCCAGCGCCATCGCCAGCACCGCTTCGCGCGCCTTGCGGTCAAGCGAGCGGTTGTTGTTGAGGAACAGGTTGCGCGCCAGCTGCTGGGTAATCGTGGAGGTGCCGCCCAACCTTGCGCGCGTTCCTGTCAGCCCTTCGATCAGCGCGCCGGTCAGCCGCACCGGATCGACGCCGTAATGCGACCGGAAGCGCTTGTCTTCCACCGCGACCATCGCGTTGGTCATGTTTTCAGGGATTTCTTCGTAATCCAGCCACTCGCCAAAGCTGGGGCCAAGCTCCACCAGCTCGCGCCCGTCACGCGCGCGCACCACGATGGTCTGCCCCGGCTGGGTTGCCTGCAAGGTTCCGTAGCTGGGCAGGGATTGTGCCGCGAAGATCACGGCAAAAGCCAGAAACACCGCGCCCAGCAGCGCCAACGCGGCCCCGCCCAGCAGCCCGCGCTTCAGCCAGCGGCGCCAGCGCGGCGGAGGTTCGCCGCCCGCACCGTTCACCGGAGGCGTTGCTGACCGTTCGGTCGCCGCCCGGCGCTTTCCGCGCGCGTTCCTGGCCTGCAACCGCTCACCCCTTTTCGACATTGTCCATGCTCAATTGATGCCCGCCGCCAAGTGGTGAGACCCCGACGCCTTGCATAGGCAAGTTGTAACCGCGGGTGAACCGGCAATCGCGCACCATCCCCCGGACATCCCCCGTTCACCCTTTGCAGGCTGCTCAGTCTTCTGCCGGGGTGAAGATGAGCGCAGCGGAATTGATGCAATACCGCAGGCCGCCCTGTTCGGGCGGGCCATCGGGAAACACATGGCCCAGATGCCCGCCGCACGTCCCGCAGCGCACTTCGGTGCGGATCATGCCGTAAGCGGTATCGCGATGTTCTTCGATCACCTCCTCATCCGCAGGCCGGGTGAAAGCGGGCCAACCACAGCCGGAATTATACTTGGCGGTCGAATAGAACAATTGCGTGCCGCAGGCGGCGCAATGATATTCGCCTTCGTCATAGAACTTGTCATATTCGCCAGTGAAGGCGCGTTCGGTCCCGGCTTCGCGCAGCACATGATACTGCATGGGATCAAGCTTCTCGCGCCATTCGGCGTCGGTGATAGTGCGGGGATCGTCGATCATAAGGCTTCCTCTCTCGTGCACGCCAATATCGGAATGTCGAAGACATTCCGCAAGCGCGACTGCGCGCCCGCAGCGACGGGGCCTTCAGGCCCCGTGAGCGAGGATGCTACCCATCCACCTGCGCATAATGCGGCGGCGGCTTGATCTGCTCCATCCGCTCGGTCAGCAGCGGGCGAAAGCTCGGCCTGCTTTTGAATACGGCATACCAGCCACGCGATTGTTCGTGCCCGGCCCAGTCGATCCCGCCGAGATAATCCGCGACCGAAATCTGTGCCGCCGCCGCCAGATCAGCGAGGCTCATCGTGGAACCTGCCACCCATGGCCGGTTGTCGATCAACCAGTCGAGATAGTCGAGATGCCCGTGCGCCATCTTCATGGCATTGCGCAGCGCGCCGCTATCGGGCGGTTGGCGCAGGATCCGCTTCTTCATCCGTTCCGACAAAAGCGGGGCAGTGACATCGGCGTAGAAATTCTCGTCGAACAGCGCGACCAGACGGCGGATTTCGGCGCGCTGCGCTGCCGTGCCGTTGATCATCGGGGTGCGATCGACCGTCTCCTCGAAATATTCCGCAATCGCCCGGCTATCGGGGATGATGACGTTCTTTTCCTGATTGACAATCACCGGAGTGCGCCCGGCCGGATTGAGGTTGAAGAACATGTCGGATGCAGCCCACGGGTCTTCGCGCACCAGATCGAAGGGAATGTTCTTTTCGCTCAGCAGCAGCCGGATCTTGCGACTGAAAGGGCATAGCGGGAATTGATGGAGTTGCCACATAGGCCCGCTCCATGCCGCAATTCCAAAGTCAAATCCATGGCCCCGCGATGGTAAGCGGGGGAGTATTCAGATGCCGGATGCTTCCAGCATCAACAGGCACGATGGCATGATCTTGTCCGTATCCCCGCTGGCGGCAAGCGCCCTGGCTTCATCGCCCGCAAGCCGGGTGATCCCGGCGCGGTCAAGCCCGGTGGCATCCATCAATTGCGCCATCGCCAACACGAAGAATTCGCGCCCGCGGGTGCCCACATCAGGCCACTGCCGGGCGCTGGCTTCGCCCTGCGCCTGCCGGTTGGCGACCAGCGCAAAGGCCGCAGCGCAGCGCAGCAGTGCACGGTTTTCCTGAGAGATCACGGCAGGTTCGGAAGCAGCGGCCGCAGGCGCAGCCTGAAGCGCCAGTGCGGCGGCGAGAAGCGGGGTGAGCATGGCTTATTCTATGCACTGCGACATGAACCTTGCGCTACCGGAATCGGCATTGCCGCACGCCGGAATCCGTCCTAATCCGCAACCTGTCTTATGAGAGGAGACTTCTACCAATGTTCAGTCACGTGATGATCGGCACCAATGATTTCGATCGCGCCAAGGCGTTTTATGACGCCGTGCTCGCAACGCTCGGCGCAGGGCCCGGCAACATCAACGAAGCCGCCACCGGCCACAAGCGCGCGTTCTGGTTCCACAATGGCGGCATTTTCGCGATCAGCCAGCCGATCAACAACGAACCAGCGGCCTGCGCCAACGGATCGACGATCGGCTTTGCCTGCGACAGCCTCGAACAGGTTCAGGCGTTTCACGACGCGGCAGTCGCTGCGGGCGGCACCTCGATCGAGGACGCACCCGGCCCGCGCACCGGCGCGATGGGGACATTGAACCTCGGCTATGTGCTGGACCTGGACGGGCACAAGCTGTGCATGCTGCACCGCGCAGGCTGATTACCGACTGAGTTCAAACACCGCGAATTCGGCGCGCCAGTTAGCTGCTGGCGCGCCGATTTGCGTTTCATTGGCGAAGAACCACGCGCGCTCGATGGTCGCGCCCTTGGCCCGCGCCAGATCGCGGAAATCCTCGACCGTGACGTGGTGGATGTTCTGGGTCTCGTACCAGCTCACCGGCAGCGCGCGAGTCACCGGCATCCGCCCGCCGAACATCAGCGCGGCGCGGGTGCGCCAGTGGGCGAAGTTGGGGAACGACACGAAGGCGCGCCGCCCGACCCGCAGCAGTTCATCGAGGATCAGATCGGGCCGGGTCGCGGTCTGGAGCGTCTGGCTGAGGATCGCGTAGTCGAACGCCTTGTCGGGGTAATTCGCCAGATCGAGATTGGCATCGCCCTGTACAACCGAAAGCCCGCGCGACACGCAGCGTTCGACCAGTTCGCCGTCAAGCTCCATGCCCCGCGCATCGCAGCCGCTGGCACTCTCCAGCTCCGCCATCAGCGCCCCGTCACCACAGCCAATGTCCAGCACCCGGCTGCCGGGCGCAACGTGCGCAGCGATGGCGGCAAGATCGGGGCGTAAGGTCACTCGACGAACCCCTTCACCACCCGGTCAAGCTGCTCGTGCTCCAGCAGAAAACTGTCGTGCCCGTGCGGCGCCGAAAGCTCGACAAAGCTGACTTTCGCGCCCGCAGCGTTGAGCGCGTGGACGATGTGGCGGCTTTCTGCGGTGGGGTAGAGCCAATCGGTATCGAAGCTGACAAGGCAGAACCTTGCGCTTGCCCCGGCAAAGGCGGTCGCCAGCTTGCCGCCATGTTCTTCGGCAATGTCGAAATAATCCATCGCGCGGGTGATGTAGAGATAGCTGTTGGCATCGAACCTGCGGGTGAAGCCGCTGCCCTGATAGCGCAGGTAGCTTTCGACCTGAAACTCTGCGTCGAAACCAAAGCCCTTGGCCTCGCGGTCTTGCAAGCGCCGCCCGAATTTCTCGGTCAGCCCCGCTTCCGAAAGATAGGTGATATGTGCCGCCATCCGCGCCACGGCCAGGCCATTGTCGGGCTTGGCATCAGCCGCGTAGTAATCGCCTTGCGCCCAAGCCGGATCGGCCATGATCGCCTGCCGGCCGACTTCGTGAAAGGCGATGTTCTGCGCCGAATGGCGGGCGGTGGATGCGATCACCAGCACCCGCGCCGCGCGTGTCGGCCAGTTGGCGGCAAGGCTCAATGCCTGCATCCCGCCCATCGATCCGCCCACCACGGCGTGCAACCGCTCGATCCCCAACCCGTCAAGCAGCGCGACCAGCCCGCGCACCATGTCGCGGATGGTGATGACGGGAAAACGCATTGCATAAGGTGCGCTATCGGGCGTGCCAGGGTCTGGGCTCGCAGGCCCGGTCGATCCCATGCAGCTGCCGATGACATTGGCGCAGATGACGAAATGCCGGCCCGTGTCGATCGGCTTGCCCGGCCCGACCATCCGTTCCCACCAGCCCGGCTTGCCGGTGATCGGGTGCGGACTGGCAAGATACTGGTCGCCGGTCAGGGCATGGCACACCAGCACCGCGTTGCCCTTGTCAGCCGCCAGTGTGCCGTAAGTCTCATAGGCGATCTGCGCGCCTTCGAGCACCTGTCCGCTATCGAGCGGCAGGGGATCGGGAATGGCATAGACCAGCGTGGCGGGGGCAGCGTTCATGAGCGATGCGAATTGGGGGAGGCCCATGCCCATGTCAATCACAGCCACTGGCACCGCCCGCGTTTTCGCGCTGTATTCGCACCGCCAAACTGGCTATCGCGCCAGTCCGATGTCCAAGCCCAACTCAAAGCCTCTGGCCAAGCCCCAGCCCAAACCCTGGATCGCGCAGATTCACGCCTATGTGCCCGGCAAGTCCAAGTCGGCGAGCGGAAAGCCGCTGGTGAAACTTTCGGCCAATGAAAACCCGCTCGGCAGCAGCCCGGCGGCGCTGGCTGCCTTGGCCGAGGGTCACAATCCGGCCGATTACCCCGATCCCGATGCCCGCGCCTTGCGGGAAAAGATCGCCGAAGTGCACGGCCTCGATCCCGACCGGATCGTTTGCGGCACAGGATCGGGCGAATTGCTGCATTGCGCGGTGCAGGCGCTCGCCGGTCAGGGGAACGAGGTGCTGGCCTCGCGCTATTCCTTCTCGCTCTACCCGCTGCTGGCGCACAAGGTTGGCGCGCAAGCCGTGTTTGCCGAAGATAATTCCTATGCCGCTTCGGTCGATAATCTGCTGGCGGCGGTGACAGAGCGCACCAGGGTCGTGCTGCTCGATAATCCCAACAATCCCGTGGGCAGCTTTTTGGCTCCGTCCGAAGTCGTACGGCTGCACGCGGGCCTGCCATCAGACGTGCTGCTGATCGTCGACGAGGCTTATGGCGAATATGTCGATCCGGCGCTGCAACATGCCGCATTCGAACTCGCCGCCGCGAACGAAAACGTGCTGGTCAGCCGCACCTTCTCGAAAGCCTATGGCCTCGCATCGGAACGGGTCGGCTGGGTGACAGGCGCGCCGCATCTGATCGATCTCGTCAACCGGCTGCGCGGCGCGTTCAATGTGTCGGTCAGCGGGCAGAAGGCGGCTTTGGCTGCGCTGGGCGATCAGGCCTTCGTCGCTGCCACTCGCAAACACAACATGGCCGAACGCGCTCGGCTGGCAGAGGCTGTCGCGGCGCTCGGCAATCACGGCCTCAGCGCCAGCCCCAGCGAGGCGAACTTCCTGCTGGTGCATTTTGATGGCGCTGTGACCGCAGCCGGTGCTTTGGAAGCACTGTCGGACGCGGGCTATGCTGTGCGGCATCTGCCGGGACAGGGCCTGCCCCGATCCTTGCGGATCACTATCGGCAAGTCAGAGGATATGACCCGCGTGATCGCTGCCCTGCGCGCCTTGTGCGGGGAAGCGGTATGACGATTGCACGGGTTGCCATCATCGGGCTGGGCCTGCTGGGCGGTTCGATCGGTCTCGCCATCAAGGCGCGGGGGCTTGCGATTGCCACCACGGGCTGGGATCGCGACGCCGGCGTGCGCGAGCGTGCTGCGGAGCGCGGGTTGGTCGATCAAGTGTGCGAGCGGGCCGAGGACGCCGTTGCGGGCGCCGACCTGGTGATCCTGTGCGTGCCCGTGGGTGCGATGGCCGAAGCAGCGCGGGCGATTGCGCCGGGGCTCGCCCCGCACGCGATCATCAGCGATGTCGGCTCGTCCAAGGAAGCGGTTGCCAAAGCGCTTGCCAAAGCATTGCCCGGTGCCTGCATCATCCCCGCGCACCCTGTCGCAGGCACCGAACAGAGCGGGCCGGACGCAGGCTTTGCCGCGCTGTTTGCAGGCCGGTGGTGCATCATTACCCCGCCCGAAGACTGCGATCCGGCAGCGCTCGACGCCTTGAGCGATTTCTGGACCGGGCTCGGCTCCAGGGTCGAACTGATGGACGCCGCCCACCATGATCTGGTGCTGGCCGTGACCAGCCACATCCCGCACCTGATTGCCTACACCATCGTCGGCACCGCCAGCGATCTGGAGGACGTGACGCAAAGCGAAGTCATCAAATACTCGGCTGGCGGTTTCCGCGATTTCACCCGCATTGCCGCGTCCGATCCTGTCATGTGGCGCGATGTGTTCCTGACCAACAAGGGCGCGGTGCTGGAGATGCTGGGACGTTTCAGCGAGGATTTGACCGCCCTGCAACGCGCCATCCGTTCAGGCGACGGGGACACATTGTTCGACCTGTTCACCCGCACCCGCGCGATCCGGCGGCAGGTGATCGAACAGGGTCAGGACGATGAACGCCCCGATTTCGGGCGGGAACACGGCGAATGATGGCCGCTATTGCAGCGTCGTGATTTCCTCGCTGCCATCCGTGCGGCCGTAAAACTGCATCAACTGCACCAGCAGCTCGCAGCGGTCGGTCAGGGTTTCGGCTTCCAGCAGCGCCTGCTTTGACGCCGGATCGAAGGGCGCGATCTGCGAGACGCCGTTGATCAGCGAGCGATCATCCAGTCGTTCGACCGAATCCCAGTCAACGCTATACCCCTGCATATCGGCAAAGGCCCGCGCCTCGCGTTCGAACCCGCCGCGCTGGGCATGGGACAGGGTTTCGCCTTCGTCCTCGTCATAGATATCCGCTTCGATCTGGCGGAAGGCGGTGGCCACATCCAGTTCGCGCAGCAGGCGGAAACGGGCGACGCCTTCGAGGATGATATTGTAGCGCCCGTCATCCATTGCCTGCACCTCGCCGATCCGGCCGACGCAGCCGACATTATACAGCGGCGCTCCGTCAACCAGACGCTGCGGCTGGATCATCGCGATCTGGCGGTCGCGAATCAGCGCATCGCCCACCAGCGCCCGGTAACGCGGTTCAAAGATATGGAGCGGCAATTGCATGCCGGGAAACAGCACCGCGCCGGTCAGCGGGAAGATCGAGAGGCGCTTGGACATTGTCTGGGTCATCCAAACAATACGCGCGACAGGCGGCGGCGGACGCCGACCACCCATTCATCCTCAAGGCCGGTGGCCTCGAACATCTTGAGCAGCTTGGCCCGCGCCGCGCCCTCGTTCCATTCACGGTCAGCGGCGATCATGGCCAGCAGCGTGTCGGCAGCTTCATCGCGCTGGCCTGCGGCAAAGGCGGCTTCGGCCAGCGCCAGTTGCGCATCCATATCATCGGGCGCAGCGGTGGCAGCGGCGCGCAGGGCGGCCAGTTCGCTGTCATCAACGCGGGTGCCAGCCAGTTCGAGCGCGCTGCGGGCAGGCGCAATCGCCGGATCGGTGGCAAGGCGCGGATCGCTATCGATCACGGCCATCACTTGCTGCGCTTCCTCCACTTCGCCCATCTGCACCAATGCGCGCACCAGCCCTGCGTGGGCGGGGGCGTTTTCGGGGGCGAATTCGGTGATCTGGGCAAAGATGCTGACAGCGCGCTGCGGATCGGCGGCGGCCAGCGCATCCTCGCCCAGCTTGATGAACTGGGCGATTTCCTCGGACGTGGGGCCTTTCGGTGCGGCCGCGGCGGCACCTTGCGCGCCCGCCTGCACCGGCAATTGCCCCAGCAACTGGTCAAGCATGGCCTTCAGCTGCGATTCGCTGCGGGCATTGGTCAGATCGGCGACCGGCTGGCCCTGGAACATGGCATAGACCGTGGGGATCGACCGCACCTGAAACTGCGCGGCGATGAACTGTTCCTCGTCCACGTTGATCTTGGCCAGCAGCACGCCCTTGTCGGCATATTCGGCGGCGACCTTTTCCAGCACCGGGGTCAGCGCCTTGCACGGCCCGCACCATTCGGCCCAGAAATCGAGGATGACGAGGCTGGTCTGCGATGGATCGACCACATCCTTGCGGAAGCGTTCGACCGCTTTCTGTTCGTCGATGCTCAGTCCCATGCTGGCCAAGGTGCGTGCTCCTGCTTGTGGTTGTGCGCGTCTGCGCCTGTGCCCCCAATGTGGGACTTTGGTTGCAGATGTGAAGCGCTGGCGTGTGCTGGCCGTTCGGGCCGACGCGATCAAGCCCCAATCGGGCCAATTTAGCGCTTGCAGGCTTGGGAAGGCGCTGCTAATCGCGCCGCCTCTCCGGCAGAACCTACGCAATTGCGGGTTTCTGTCAGCGCCAGTGAGCGGGCGTAGCTCAGGGGTAGAGCACAACCTTGCCAAGGTTGGGGTCGAGGGTTCGAATCCCTTCGCCCGCTCCAGTTTTCCTAGACATTTGCGAACTAAAGGCCTTCGGGCCACGCCTTTGGCTGCTGATTGCGGACATTGGAAAGCGCCTGTTCAGTCTGCACGCGCCACCGTGCCTGCCCGAACTGATGGCTCAAATCGCAAGCGCCAAAAGTCGACGGAGGAGGGCTATTGGTGGTGATAATTCGCACAAGGGCCGTCTGGCTGGCCGCACTGGCAACCGCTTTGACCAGCGGCCTTCCTGTCCACGCAGGCCAGCCGGTGATCATCAGCCGCGCTCCGCCCCCCGCCGCTTCGCCTGCCCCTGCCGCACCTTCCCCTTCGGTCGACCGGATCGCACGGGCGCAGGCCAATTACGAAGCGCTCCGGCGCGGGGATATTGCGATCGGAGATCTCGCCCCGCAGGATTTGCAGGACATCGTCGATCTCGATCGCGCCCTGCGCAACGGGCAAGCGGATACCCGAACGCCCGCTCAGGTATGTGTCGATGACGAATTGCGCCGTGCAGGCGGACGGCCATCGCGGCTTGCGTGGCGGATAATCGAGCTGAAGTGCCGGGAGATCGGCGGCGGCCTTTCCCGCTGACCTGCTGACCAGAGAACAGCCCCGAGTACACAGATGTGTCGCATCACGGACACACCTTGCGTTCCTTCCTGCACGCACCTGCGGCTTTGCGGGTTGCATTTGGATCATCGGGCGCTAGATGCGTGATACGTTATCACATAAAAACTACGGGAACTGCCATGATCAACCGCAAGCCTCTTCTTGCAACCTCGCGCCTTGCCCTTGCCGCTGTGCTGGGATCGGCCTTTGTCGCCTTGCCCGCACTGGCGCAAACCACTCCGGCCCAATCCGGCGCCGCAGTGGACGATGATCTCCACAACCGTCAGTCCGATGCCGAAGGCAACATCATCGTCAGCGCTTCGGGCCTGAAGGAACTCGACGTGCTGGCAGGCACCAGCGTGCTCGAAGTGCGCGATATCCAGCGCGACATGGTGACCGGCCAGATCGGCGATTTGCTGACCAAGCTGCCCGGCGTGTCCGCCACCAGCTTTGCCCCCGGCTCCTCGCGCCCCGTATTGCGTGGCCAGCAGGGCGAGCGTGTGCGCGTGCTGGTGGACGGCGTGGGCACGGCGGATGTTTCGAACACCTCGGTCGATCACGCCACCTCGATCGAGCCGATCACGGTCGAGCGGATCGAAGTGCTGCGCGGGCCCGCCGTGCTGCTTTACGGCAGCCAGGCGATCGGCGGCGCGGTCAACGTGATCGACAAGCGCATCCCCACCCGGATGCCTGACGAAGCGTTTCACATCGATGCCTTTGGCGGGATCGACAGCGCCACCAACCTGCGCACCGGAGCGGCTTCGGTGGATGTCGGGATCGGATCGAACCTTGTGTTCCATGTCGATGGATCGTGGCGCGAGACCGATGACTTTGAAATCGGCGGCTTTCAGGTCGCACCCGCATTGCGCGCCGATCTGCTGGCCGATGCCGCCGAAGAAGCCGAAGAGGGCGAGCTGGAAGAAGCCGCCGAACTGCGCGAAGCCGCCGGTCAGCGCGGCACCGTGCCCAATTCCGCGATGGAAAGCTGGACGATCAACGCCGGGCTTGGCCTGATCCTCGGCGAAAGCACCTTTGGTGCATCGCTCGGCTGGTATGACACCACCTACGGCGTGCCCACCCGTCCGGGTGCAGGCCACCACCATCACGGCGAAGAAGAAGGCGAAGAAGAAGGCGGCGAGGAAGAGGGTGAGGAACTCGTCACCATCGGGCTCAAGCAGTTCCGCGCCGACTTCAAGGGCGACATCTATCTGGGCGAAGGCGCGATCGAGCGTCTGAAGCTGCGCGTCGGCTATTCGGATTACACCCACACCGAATTCGAAGGCGCCGAAGTGGGCACCGTGTTCGATTCGACCAGCATCGAAGCGCGCGCCGAACTGGTGCAAAAGGCCAGCGGCATGCTGCGCGGGTCAACCGGCGTGCAATTCAGCCACCGCGATTTCTTTGCCGAAGGCGCCGAAGCCTATGTTCCGCCGAACCTGACCGATCAGCTGGCGGTGTTCACGCTGCAGGAATTCGGCACCGGCCCGATCCAGATCGAAGCCGCCGCCCGCGCCGAGTTCACCAATGTCGAAGCCCAGACCATCGGGGTCGAGCGTGATTACGATACCTTCTCGGGCGCGCTTGGCCTTGTTTATGAAGGCATCGAAGGCGTGCGCGTGGGCATCAACGGTTCGCGGGTCGAACGTGCGCCGAGCGCGGAAGAGCTGTTCTCCAACGGCCCGCACATTGCCACGCAGGCGTTCGAGATCGGCGATGCCGACCTGCGCACCGAACGCGCTTGGGGGCTGGAAGCCTATGCCCGCGGCAGCATCGGGGCGGGCACCTTTGCCCTGACGGCCTATCGCCAGTGGTTCGACAACTACATCTTCCTTGAGGAAACCGGGGAGGAGGAAGACGATCTGCCGGTGTTCCAGTATCTCCAGCAGGATGCCGATTTCTGGGGGTTCGAAGCAGAGCTGAGCTACCCCGTGATCGACACCGGATCGTTCCGCCTGCTGACCGATCTGCGCGCGTCCTATGTCGAGGCGGAACTGGCCGATGACACCGCCGTGCCGCGCATCCCGCCGCTGAGCCTGCTCGGCGCGCTGGAAGCCCAGACCGGCGCGTTCGATGTGCGCGGCGAAGTGCAGTGGTTCGACAAGCAGAACCGCGTGACCACCTTTGAATCCCCGACCGACAGCTTCACGCTGGTCAACGCTCTGATTGCATGGCGTCCGCTGGCAGAAAACCAGAACGTGACGGTGCAGATCGCTGCGGACAACCTGTTCGATGTGACCGGCCGCCGCCATGCCAGCTTCACCAAGGATTTCGTGCCGCTGGTGGGCCGTAACTTCCGTGCAAGCGTGCGCCTGAGTTTCTGAGGCACAACCACTCAGGCCGCACGGCCCCGAGCAAGGGCATGCACGTGTTGCAGGAAAAGGGGGCAACCGGAAACACCGGCTGCCCCCTTTTTCATGCCCGCCCGATCAATTTTCGACAGCGAAGGTCAGTTCGGCATGCTCTTCGAGCCGTTTGACGAGGTCTTCGCCAAGGAAACTGCCGGGCGTGCCGATCCCGCCGGGCTTGTCGCAGGCCAGCAGAGCGATGCCGGTTTCCGACAGCATCCGGCAGGTCGAGCCATAACCCGGATCATAGCGGCCCTTCACGCCGAATTGCAGCCGGCCTCCGTCGGCCATGTCGGCGACGAAGACGACATCGTAGAAGCCGTTTGCGCGTTCATCGGGGGTCGGGCCTTCGCCGGGCTTGGGCGGCTTTGACCCGAACGGGTTCTTCATGAATTCCAGCGCCGCATTGGCCGCAGCCCGGCCCGCATCGCCGGGGCTGGTCAGCATCATCTCGTCATACTTGAAATCGGTGCCGTAAGGGTGGCCGAGCAGGAAGTTGGTGCGGTGCACGTTCTTGGTGTTGATCGGCGCCATCACGAAGGGTGCGGACCACTTGCCGAGGTCTTCCTCGTGGCTCGGGATCATGCCCGATGGCTGATCCGGCCCTTCGAAACCCGGTGTGAGCGCGAAAGGATTACGCAGCACGTTGATCAGCGAAGGGCTTTTCGCCGCCGCCTTCATCGTCGCGCCAAGGCTGGCTGCGGTGCCGCCCGAAAACGTGCCCTGCATCGCGCGCACGCGGCCACGGATGCGCGGGGCTGGCTTGCCGAAGCGTTCGACGCAGGCCTTCTGCGTCATCATCACGCCGAGATCGAAGGGGATCGAATCGAAGCCCGACGAGAAACAGATGCGTGCGCCGGTGGCGGCGGCCGCAGCCTGATGCTCTGCAATCTTCTCCGCCATCCATGCCGGTTCCCCGCACAGATCGGCATAATCGGTGCCGGTCGCAACGCAGGCGGCGAGCAGCTTGTCGCCATAAAGCTGGTACGGGCCAACCGTGGTGAGCACGACACGGGTGCGCAGGCACATGGCTTCCAGGTCGGCGCTGCTTTCGGCATCGGCGACCACCAGCGGCGTGGTGGCCGGCGCGGCGATCAGGTCGCGCACCTCCTCCAGCTTGGCGAGGCTGCGGCCTGCCATCGCCCATTTCGGGCCATCTTCGCGCGCACCGTAGTGGGTGGCCAGATATTCGGCGACGAGCCTTCCGGTGTAGCCGGTGGCGCCATAGATGATGATGTCGAATTCGCGGGTGGTCATGTGATCCCTCTTTCCGTTTGCCCCGAGCTTGTCGATGGGCCGTCCTGCTTCTTCAGTGTCGTGCTAGAAGAAAGTACGGTGCTTCGACAAGCTCAGCACGAACGGGAAAGGGTCACAACCGCGGCAGGGTTACCCCGCGCTGGCCCATATATTTGCCTGCGCGGTCCTTATAGCTGGTCTCGCAGCGTTCGTTGCCCTTGAGGAACAGGAACTGGCACGCGCCTTCATTGGCGTAGATTTTGGCAGGCAGCGGCGTGGTGTTCGAAAACTCCAGTGTCACGTGCCCTTCCCAGCCCGGCTCCAGCGGGGTGACGTTCACGATGATGCCGCAGCGCGCATAGGTGCTTTTGCCCAGACAGATCACCAGCACATCTTCCGGCACGCGAAAATATTCGACTGTGCGGGCCAGTGCAAAGCTGTTGGGCGGGATGATGCAGCAATCGGTCTCGCGGTCGACAAAGCTGCCCGGATCGAACGCCTTGGGATCGACCACCGATGAATTGACGTTGGTGAAAATCTTGAACTCCGGCGCGACCCTTGCGTCATAGCCGTAAGATGACAGGCCATAGGAAATCACCCCGTCGCGCCGCTGGGCCTCGACAAAGGGTTCGATCATGCCGTGTTCGAGCGCCTGTGCGCGGATCCATTTGTCGGAGAGAATCGCCATGACCAAGTGATTCCCGATGGCGATCACGCCAGCAAGGGGCAGCGCGCGATTATCCGGATGAGTCTTCGCCAGGCAGCCGATCCGGCTTCCGGTTTACGCCGAATTGTCAAACCCGCGTGACAAATTGTCTTGATCCAATTAGCGGACAGGATGTGAACGCTATTCAACACCAAACGACCTTCATCGACAGCCGCGAAAACACAGACACCGCGCCGATCGATCCCCGGAAACTGATGCGAGACCTGCAGGCGTTTCGCGATCCGCAGCCACTCCGCAGCGCGTGGGAACTGGCAGTCACGCTGATCCCGTTTCTCGGCCTGTTCGCCCTGATCGCGATGGCAGTTGATGCTGGCTGGGTCATAGCGCTTGCAGCAACGCCGCTTGCCGGCCTGTTCCTGCTGCGGCTGTTCATCATCCAGCATGATTGCGGCCACGGCGCCTTTCTGAAAAGCCGGGCGAATAATGATTGGCTGGGCCGGGCGATGGGCGTGTTCACGCTGACCCCTTATGATTGCTGGCGCCGTTCGCACGCGCTGCACCATGCCGCCACCGGCAATCTGGATGCACGCGGGATTGGCGATGTCGATACGCTGACAGTGCGCGAATACCGCGGACGCACGGCGCTGCAACGCTTCGGCTACCGCCTGTATCGCCATCCCGTAGTGCTGCTGGGCTTCGGCCCGGCCTATCTGTTTCTTCTGCGCCACCGGCTTCCGATCGGCCTGATGAAGGAAGGGTCGATCTACTGGATCAGCGCGATCGTGACCAATCTGGTGACTGCGCTGGTGCTGGCGATTCCGGTTTACTTCTGGGGCTTTGCCACCACCGCCATGGTGTTCCTGCCCGTGTTGCTCAGCGCTGCATCAATGGGTGTCTGGCTTTTCTATGTGCAGCACCAGTTCCCCGATGCGCATTGGGACAAGGCCGAAGACTGGTCGTTCCATGATGCCGCGCTGCACGGAAGCTCGCACCTTGATCTGCCGCCGGTATTGGGCTGGTTCACCGGCTATATCGGCATCCATCATGTCCACCATCTTGCCAGCAGAATTCCGTTCTATCGCTTGCCGGAGGTGCTGGAAAGCCACCCCCACCTGCGCGATCTCAACCGGTTTACCGCGCTGCAGGCGTGCGGCACATTGCGTCTGGCATTATGGGATGAAGACCGCCGCGTGATGGTGTCGTTCCGCGAAGCATCGCAAAGCCGCAACGCGCTTTCCGCAGCGCTTTCGTAAAGGCGGGAGGCGCTCTGGGCGCTTACCGTACTTCGAACTCCGCCCACACCGGCAGGTGATCGGACGCCGTCGTCGCCAGCGCGCTGCGGTGCACGCCGCATTCTTTCGCCACCAGCCGATCGCAATGCATGATCCGGTCGAGCCTGCCGATCGGCCGCTGGCTGTGGAAGCTGGGGCCGGGATCAAGCACCGAAAAATGCCGCCCGAATTCGCGGAAACACCCGGCATTCGCACGCCATTCGTTGATATCGCCCATCAACACCGTGGGCCGCTCTGCCCGCGCCGCATCGCCCAGCGCGGCAATGGCGCGGGCCTGGCGCACCCGCCACAGGCCCGACAGATCGAGATGCATCCCGAACACGCTGAGGCTCATCCCGCCGATTGCCACCGTCGCTGTCACCACCCCGCGTGGTTCAAGGCAGGGGATGTGGATGATGTCGTGGCTTTCCACCGTGATCCCCTGCCGCACCAGAATCGCATTGCCGTGCCACCCCATTGAATCGGTCTGCACATCAAGCGGCACCGGCACGTAATCGCTGTGGCTCTCGATCAGGAACGGCGGCAGCACGCTGGCGCGGGTGCCGAAGCGCAAGTCCGCTTCCTGCAGGCAGACAACATCGGCATCGACCTCTGCCAGCACCTTGAGGATGCGGGCCGGATCACGTTTGCGATCGGTGCCGATACCCTTGTGGATGTTGTAACTGCCAACCTTGATGGTGGTCGGCGCTGATTTCGGCGTGTCGGACATGGGGTGAAAGATAGGGGGGATCAGCGCCCCCGCCTACCCCTCACCCGGCCCCGCAGAAGTCTATCCCGCCGCCAGCAGGCTGGCGTTGCCGCCTGCCGCCGTGGTGTCGATCGTCATCACCCGCTCGGTCGCGAAGCGCGCAAGGTAATGCGGCCCGCCCGCCTTCGGCCCGGTGCCCGACAGGCCCTCGCCGCCGAACGGCTGGCTTTCCACCACCGCACCGATCTGGTTGCGGTTGACGTAGAAATTGCCGACCCTTGCGCGGGTTTGCACAAACCGCCGCGTTTCCGCGATGCGGCTGTGCAGGCCCAGCGTAAGGCCGAAGCCGGTGGCGTTGATATCGTCCACCACCTTGCCCAGCTCGCCCGCACGGAAGCGCGCAACGTGCAGGATCGGGCCGAAATGTTCGCGCGCAATATCGCGGATCGATCCGATTTCGACGATGGTGGGGGCGACAAAGCAGCCCTGCTCCACCCCCGGCGGCAGCGGCAGGCGGGTAACGTTGCGCTCGCTGGCGATGCAGCGCGCCACGTGGCGTTCCAGCCGCGCCTGCGCATCGGGATCGATCACCGGGCCGATATCGGTCGAAAGACGCACCGGATCGCCGATATTGAGCGCTTCGAACCCGCCCTGGATCATCGCCAGCATGTGATCGGCAATATCATCCTGCAGATAGAGCACGCGCAGGGCCGAACAGCGCTGGCCCGCGCTTTGAAAGGCGCTTCCCATCACATCGCGCACCACCTGTTCGGGCAGCGCCGAACTGTCGACGATCATCGCGTTCTGCCCGCCCGTTTCGGCGATCAGCGTGGCAATCGGCCCGTCGCGATTGGCGAGCGTACGGTTGATCGCCTGCGCAGTTTCGGTCGATCCGGTGAAGGCGACCCCGGCCAGCCGCGGATCGGCAACGATCAACTGGCCTACCTGCCCCGCGCCGGGCAGAATCTGGAACGCTTCGGGCGGAATGCCCGCTTCGTGGCACAGTTTTACCGCCAAGGCGGCAATCAGCGGCGTCTGTTCGGCCGGCTTGGCAATCACGGCATTGCCCGCTGCCAGTGCGGCCGAAGCCATGCCGATGAAAATTGCCAGCGGGAAGTTCCACGGGGAAATCGTGGCAAACACCCCGCGTCCGTGCAGCGAGAGCGAGTTCTCCTCCCCTGTCGGCCCCGGCAGAATCGTGGGCTCGGCAAACTGGCGCCGCGCCTCGGCCGCGTAATAACGCAGGAAATCGACCGCCTCGCGCAGTTCGAGCACGCTATCGAGCAGCGTCTTGCCCGCTTCGCGCTGGCACAGGCTGAGGAATTCGGCCGTATGCGCCTCGAACAGATCGGCGGCTTCTTCCAGTAGCAGCGCCCGTGCTTCCCCGCCCAGCGCGTCCCAGCCGGGCTGGATCGCGGCGGCGCGGGTGAAGGCGGCTTCAACCTCCTCGGCAGTGGCATCATGGCGGGTGCCGACGACGCTTGCCAGATCATGCGGCATGGTGATCGGCGCGATTTCGCCCGCCGCGGCGGCGGGGAAGGTCGGCTTGGCACGCCAGTGGACATTGTCCAGTTTCGCAAGCTGCGCCATCAGCGGTTCGCGCACCAGCGGATCGGAAAGGTCGATCCCGGCGCTGTTCTTGCGCTTCCCGAAAATCGCACCCGGCAGCGGGATCGCCGGATTGCGGCGCGGGCTGAGCGCCGCGAGTTCCGCCACCGGATCGCCCACCAGTTCTTCAGGCGCGGTATCGGCATCGCCCATGCGGTTGACGAAGCTGGTGTTGGCGCCGTTTTCCAGCAGACGGCGCACCAGATAGGCCAGCAATTCCTTGTGGCCGCCCACCGGCGCATAGATCCGCACCGGGGTGGGGTTGTTGCCTTCCATCCGGCGCAGCGCCTCGTAAACTTCCTCGCCCATGCCGTGCAGACGCTGGAATTCGAAGCGTTTTGGTTGGCCTACCGCTTCGCTGCTTGAGGCCGGTTGGCCCCCGCTCATCGCCTTGATCGCGCCGATCGTATAGGCGTTGTGCGTGGCAAAGGCCGGGAAGATCACATCGCTGTGTTCGAACAAGCGGGCCGCGCAGGCGAGGTAACTGACATCGGTTGCCACCTTGCGGGTGAACACCGGATAATCGCTGTATCCGCCCACCTGCGCCAGCTTCACTTCGCTGTCCCAGTAAGCGCCCTTCACCAGCCGCACGAACAATTTGCGCCCATGCCTGCGGGCGAGTTTCCCCGCCCAGTCGCATACCGCCACGCCGCGTTTCTGGTAGGCCTGGATCGCAAGGCCGAAGCCTTCCCAGCGGCTGCCATCGGGACGGCGGAACAGATCGTCATCGGCGACCAGTTCCTCGATGATGTCCATGCTGAGTTCAAGCCGTTCGGCCTCTTCGGCATCGATGGTGAAATGGATATCGGCATCGCGGGCGCGCATCGCCAGCGCACGGATCACCGGCACCATATCGGCCCGCGCCTGATCGGCGTGGAAAAACGTGTATTTGGGGTGGAGCGCCGACAGTTTCACCGAAATGCCGGGCGATCCGATCACCCCCGCCCCCGCTTCGCGCGCCAACCGGGTCAGCGCGGCATCGTAACTCTGGCGGTATTTCTCGGCATCGGCAAAGGTCATCGCCGCTTCGCCCAGCATGTCGAAACTGTGGGTGATGCCCTGCGCACGTTCGGGCGCGGCGCGTTTCAGCGCTTCTTCGATGGTGCGGCCGAACACGAACTGCCCGCCAAGGATCTTCATCGCCTGCGCGGTTGCCGTGCGGATCACCGGTTCGCCCAGCCGGTTCATCGCGCGCTTCAGCACCCCGCCCATGCCGCGTTGCCGGGCATCGGGCGAATCGAGCACTTCGCCGGTCAGCATCAACGAAAACGTCGCGGCGTTGACGAAGGTGGAACTGCTGCTTCCCAGATGATCGCTCCATTCGATAGAACCGATCTTGTCCTTGATCAGCGCATCGGCGGTGGCGGCATCGGGCACGCGCAGCAGGGCTTCGGCCAGGCACATCAGCGCGATGCCTTCTTCGGTATCAAGCCCGTATTGCTGCAGGAAGGCGTCGATCCCGCTGGCCTTGTGGGCGCGGGCGCCGTTGATCAGATCAATCGCAAGGCGGGCGGCCTCCGTGTGGACCCGCGCGGCAGGGGCGGCCTGTTCCAGCCGTTCGATGATGCAGGCTTCCTCCTCCTGCCGGTAGGCACGGCGCAGATCGGCGCGGTCAAGCTGGGGGAAGGTCGCGGCAACGTCAGCCATATGTGGTTTCACCTGAAACGATTCGGGAGGGATACTCGGCCTCTGAACCCCGCAGGGCTTCGCTTCAAGTTCAGTGTTTGCAACAGGCCTGCTTGATCGCTTCGGCACGGGCGGTTAGCCTGCTGCGCAAACCGGGGGATCATTCACATGCGCATGTTCTGCTTCCACTGCCGCGACGGAGAGGATGGCGGACGGCTGCGGGCGATCCACCGCCCGGCGCATCTCGATTTCGTCCACGCCAACGCCGATCATTTCGTGATCGTCGGCCCGTTGAAACGGTCTGACGGGCTGATCATCGGATCGCTGCTGATCGTGAAAGCCGCCGACGAAGCGGCAGCGCGGGCCATACTGGCGGATGATCCCTACCTTACTGGCGGCGTGTGGCAGGCGATCCGGGTGGACGAATTCACCCCCCTGCTGGGCGATTGGGCCTAGCCCGGCGATAGCGGCTTTCGGGCATCGTGGGATGGTGTGTGGGTGGCGGAAGATGGGTGGAGAGCGGAAAGGCCGCTCCCCACCGGTCACTGCCCCGGCGATGCAGGCTGGGGACGAGTTGAAAAAGCCTATCCGGGGATGTGAATTCCGCACAGCTTGTTACCATCAGGGTCGCGCACGTAGGTCAGGTGGATCGTTCCCATCGCAGACTCCCGCGGGCCGGGAGCGTCTTCGATTGACGTTCCGCCGTTGGCGACGGCCACATCATGAAATTGCTGAACCTGTTCGGGCGAATTGCACGAGAAAGCAACCGTAGCCCCGTTCGCCACGGTCGCCGG
This sequence comes from Porphyrobacter sp. AAP60, assembly GCF_001296025.1. GTDB lineage: Bacteria > Pseudomonadota > Alphaproteobacteria > Sphingomonadales > Sphingomonadaceae > Erythrobacter. The sequence goes on from NZ_LJHV01000008.1 coordinate 157,018, forward strand.
TTCATCGTTGATCGGCTGAGTGACGATGAAGTTTGTTCCGCCCGGGTTAGGGTAGAATAGGCGCATATGCCCGCTTCCGGCAATATTGTTCATCGGTTCTGGCATTCCCAGAACACCCAGAACCGCGTTGTAGAACTGCCGCGACCGCTCGATGTCGTTGGAGCCTACCATTGTGTGGAACAGCAATCACTTTCTCCCGATCATTTCGCGGACGCTTGTGGAGGCAGTGGGAGATCAGGGCAAGCGGCGAGTTGCGAACTATGCCGTTGAACATCTAAGGCCGAATGGACGGAAAGTTCCGATTGCAGCGGTTCCCGGCCCCACGAATACGTGGCCGCTTTTGTCCGGGCAGGCGGGAAAACTGCCTTTCTCCGAAACCTCACAACAAAAAGCCCGGAACCTTGCGGCTCCGGGCTTGCTTGCCTGCCTGCCCCCAGGGGAGAGGGGCGGGCGCGGGGTTGAGGGATTAACGCAGCAGCGACAGCACGTTCTGCTGCGACTGGTTGGCCTGCGCCAGCATCGCGGTGGATGCCTGACCAAGGATCTGGGCCTTGGCGAGCGCGGTGGTTTCCTGCGAATAATCGGTGTCTTCGATCCGCGAACGGGCGTCCGACAGGTTGGTGATGTTGTTGTTGAGGTTGTTGATCGCCGATTCCAGCTGGTTCTGCGAAGCACCCAGATTGGCCCGGGTGGTCGAGATCACCTTGATGGCATCATCGAACAGCGCCAATTCGCTGCCGTCGCCAGCCAGACCCGTCACGTCTACCGCTGCTGCGGCAGCCAGATCGGCATCCGAAGTGAGGTCCGTCGACAGATCGAGCGTGACATCATCGGCCGCATTCGCGCCAGCCTGCACCCTTACCGAGCCATCGCCCGCTGCACCGGCCGTGCCGTCGAACAGTTTCTGGCCGTTGAACTCGGTGTTGGTCAGAACCGCAGTGATCTGCGTGTTCAGAGTGGTCATTTCCGCACCGATGGCGGCAAGGTCGTCGGAAGAATAGGTGCCGTTCGATGCCTGAACGGTCAATTCGCGCTGGCGCTGCAGCATGTTGGTGACTTCGTTCAGCGCGCCTTCTGCCGTTTGCGCCATGGAAATGCCGTCGTTGGCGTTGCGAACGCCCTGGCTCATACCGCGCACCTGCGAGGTCATCGAGGTGGCGATGGCCAGACCGGCGGCATCGTCCTTGGCCGAGTTGATCCGCTTGCCGGTCGAAAGACGCTCCATCGCGGTACCAAGCATGTTGTTGGCCTGAACGCCGGCGTTGGTGGCGCGCAGCGCCGAGATATTGGTGTTGATCACGCTCATTATCGAAACTCCTGAATGGTCAGGCAGGACGAACTGGCCCGTCGCTGCTGGCCAATAGAGCGGCTGCCGTGCGGGATGTTTAAGCGAGAAAAATAATCCTTCTGAATCATGTGTTTGTTTTGGGCTGCCTAAAGGCGCGCTGTCTTGCCGCGCCGCTGGATAGGGGTTTGCCCTGATCCCGGCATAGGGGAAGCTACGGGGGCTTAAATTTGCCACATGTGCAACGTGCAGGCGGCATTGGATTGCCGGTAACACAAAGTCAGGGGCAATCATGACACTCACAGCGACCACCACCGCTGCCACTTGCGATAGCGGCCACGAAGCGCTGATCGGGATGACCGTTCCGCTGATGGGCGGAACCTGGCAGCGCGATCGCATTGTGCTGGGCGAGGCGATCCGGCCCGCGCTGGCAGCGGGGCTGGCGCGCAATGGCATGGTCGCAATCGATCTGGCGCATGATACCGCCCCGTCGCTGGCGCTGGCGGCGGCGCAGCGGGTTGCCTTGCGGTATGATCCGGCCGCCCCCGGCGATGCGCGCCCGGCATTGATTGCCGCTTCGGCGCAGGGCGGCTGGCCGATTGCAGGCGATCCGCAGACCCTTGCACTGCTGACTCTGGCCGAACGTATTGCGGCGAGCGAGATTCCCGTCCTGCTCGAAGGGCCGACCGGCACCGGCAAGGAAGTGATGGCGCAGTTCGTCCACCGGCTTTCCCCTCGTGCCGATGGCCCGTTTGTGGCAGTCAATTGCGCCGCCATGCCCGAAGCGATGCTGGAAGCGCTGCTGTTTGGCCACAAGAAGGGCGCCTTTACCGGGGCTGCCGAAGCAGGCGAAGGCCTGTTCCGCGCTGCCGACAAGGGCACGCTGCTGCTCGACGAGATCGGCGAACTGCCGCTGGCGTTGCAGGCCAAGCTGCTGCGCGCATTGCAGGAAGGCGAGATCCTGCCGCTGGGCGCGACAAAGCCGGTCACGGTCGATGTGCGGGTGGTCGCAGCCACCAACCGGCATCTTGCTGCAGAGGTTGAAGCCGGGCGCTTCCGCGAGGATCTGCTTTACCGCCTCAATGTATTCCCCATGACGCTGCCCGCACTGCGGGACCGGCCCGGCGATATCGCCCCGCTCGCCTTCGGGATGCTGCTGCGCCACGCGGCCGCAGCAGGCTGCCCCGGATGGATTGCGCGCGAGGCATTGAGCTTGCTGGAAGCGCATCCGTGGCCCGGCAATGTACGCGAGCTGGAAAATGTCATCCGCCGCGCAATCCTGCTGGCCGACGGGGCGAGCGTGATTGCGCCCGAACACATCGTCTTCGACACAGCGGTGCGCCCCGCAACCGATAATGGTGCGGCAATTCCCGCCGCCGCCGCTTACGCCTCCTTGCAGGCCGCCAAAACCCGTTCGCTGTCGGACGTGGCTTTTGCCTCTGAAGCGCGGGCGATCCTTGAAACTCTCGCCAACAACAGCGGCAACCGCGCCGCAACCGCACGCAGCCTCGGCATTTCGGAACGCACCTTGCGGTACCGCCTCGCCTCGATGCGCGGGGCCGGAATGCTTGCCGCAGCAGGTGCGGCATGAACGGCCTGCGTCCGATGACAGGGGTGCAGGACGTGATGGCGCTGCGTTCGGCAGTGCTCGAACGCAGCAATGCCCTGCGCGAAGTGCGCGCCGCAAGCGAAGCTGGTCAGGGTTTTGCGCCCGCCCAGGCCCCTGTTCAGGCACCCGGTGCAGGTTTTGCCGATACGCTCAATTCCGCGCTGCGGCAGGTCAATGCGGTGCAGCAGCATTCGGGCGACATGCAGGTTGCCTATGAACGCGGGCAGGTGACCGATATCGCGCAGGTGATGCTGGCGCGGCAGGAAGCGGGCGTGGCTTTCGAGGCGACCTTGCAGGTCCGCAACAAGCTGCTGAACGCCTATCAAGATATCATGCGGATGGGGGGCTGATAGATGGCTGACGTTTCCCTTCCGGTGCCCGCGACCGGCGCGGCCATGCCTGTTCCTGCGCCCACCAGCTGGCGCACCATGTTGCCACCTGCGGCAGCGGATTTCATCGCCCAGCCCGCCCTGTCACGCGCCTTGCCCGCGCTGGCGGGTGTCGGCGCGCTGGCAGCAGCCGGCGCTTTGTGGATGAGCATGGCGGGCGGGCCTGACCGGCTGCTCTATTCCAGCCTCACCGATGCCGAACGCGCCAAGGTGGTTGCCACGCTGGAGGCTGGCGGGATTGGCTATGCCATCGACAATGGCACCGGCGCGATTTCCGTGGCGGAGGACGATATCTACCGCGCGAAGATGCTGGTTGCCAGCGATGCCGGGATCGCCGCACCCGAAGACGCGTCTGCCATGCTCGATGCGATGCCGCTGGGCACGTCGCGCACGCTGGAAGGCGAACGCCTGCGGCTGGCACGCGAGCGCGAACTGACCCTGACCATCCGCGAAATCGACGGGATCGAATCCGTCCGCGTCCATCTCGCCACGCCCGAACGATCGGTGTTCGTGCGCGAAAACAACGCGCCTTCGGCTTCGGTGATGGTGCGGCTGGTCAGCGGGCGCAGCCTTTCGCAATCCCAGGTCGATGCAATCGTCAACCTTGTCGCCGGATCGGTGCCGGGCCTAAGCGCCGATGCGGTGCGGGTGGTTGACCAGAACGGCCGCCTGCTATCCGACCCGCGTCAAGATCGCGCCGATGGCCTGCTGCTGCAACGCGAACATGAAGCCAAGCTGCGCGAACAGGTGGACAGCCTGCTTTTGCCCTTGCTGGGCGAAGGCAATTTTTCAGCGCAGGTGCAGGTCGAACTCGATCAGACCGAGGTGACATCCGCGCGCGAGACCTATGAAAAGGAAGGCGTTGTCCGCAATGAAAGCGAACGCAACGCCAGCCGCACCGGCGCAGCGCCTGCGGGCGGGGTGCCGGGGGTAACCGCCAACACCCCGCCGCCGCAGGCCGAGCTGGTCGATGGCCCGCCGCAGCCTGCTGCTGCTGCAGCAGGGACCGGGCCGACCGACACCGAAACCGCGACCCAGCGCAGCTATGAACTCGGGCGCGAAGTTGCTGTCACCACGGCGCGGCCCGGCGGGCTGAAGAAGCTTTCGGTGGCGGTCGCGATCAGCGATGCCGCGCTCAAGAAAGCCGCCCCGATGACAGCGGCGCAATTGGAAGCGCTCGTCAGCGCTGCCGTGGGCGCCAATGTGCAGCGCGGTGACCAGATCGAGGTGGTGGCGAGCAAGTTCGAACCCGCCGATCTCGCGCCGCCCGCCTTTTACGAACAACCGTGGTTTGCGATGCTCGTGCGTTATGGCGCGATGCTGCTGGCGGTGCTGCTGGTGCTGCTGCTGGCGGTGCGCCCGCTGATCGCCAAACTGAAGGGCAAGAGTGATCCTGCACCGCTCGCGGCAGATGCGGTGCCGGAAAACGCAGAGGCGGATGGCGGCGAACAAGCCGGCATGGCAATCGGCCGCGACGGCAATGGCGCATCGCTTGGTGATCTGCCGCAACAGGTCGATCTTGCCCGGCGTCTGGCGACCAGCCAGCCCGAACGCGCCGTGGAAGCCTTGCAGCGAATGCTGCTGGAAGGCCCGGACAATCATGTGTCGGGGGCGCGCGCATCATGAGCCTCGCCGCCGATCTGACCGAAGCCGAAGATGCAGGCGCAGGCGGCGCTGCCGCCGACTCGCTGCTGAGCCGGGTTGACCGGGCGGCAGTGTTCCTGATGCTGCTGGGCGATGACGAGGCGACCAGCCTGCTTTCCCGCCTTGGGCCGGACGAGCTGGAAAAGCTGGGCGCAGCGATGATGGCGCTGGGCGAGATCGATCAGCCGCGCATGGCCGAAGCGCTGGCCGATTTCACCGGCGAGGCCGCACGCGAAATCCTGCCGCAGCGCGGGCGCACCGACCGGGTGCGAAGCCTGCTCGACAAGGCGCTTGGCCCGGCGCGGGCGGAAAGCATGATGGCGCGGATCGAACCCGATGCCGCGCCGCGCAGCCTGGAAATGGCGCGCTGGCTGGCGCCGACAGTGCTGGTGAAGCTGATCCTTGACGAACACCCGCAGGTGATCGCCGCGCTGCTGCTGCTGATCGAACCCGAACCGGCAGCGGAAATCCTCGCCATGCTGCCACTGGATCTGCAATCGCAGGTGGTTGAACGGGTGGCGCGCGCCGGGGCGATATCAGCCCAGGCGATTGCCACCATCGATACTCTGCTGACCCAGCGGATCAGTGCCACCTTCGGCACCGCCGCGCTGACGCTGGGCGGCCCGCGTGAAGCAGCCAACCTGATCAATCTGGCGGCAGGCGAATTGCGCCACACCGTCTTGCCCACCATCGCCAGCCGCGATGCCCCCTTGGCGGAGCGGATCGAGGAGGAATTGTTCACCTTCGAAATGCTGTTCGCGCTCGATCCCATGTCGATGGGCCGCCTGCTGCGCGATGTCGACAACGAGAAGCTGGTCGACGCGCTCAAGGGTCTTCCCGAAGCCGACCGTGCCCCCTTCTTCGCCGCCATGTCGAGCCGTGCGGCCGACGGCGTGCGCGACGAGATCGAACTGCGCGGCCGCCTGGCCAAGAGCGAAGTGGCAGCGGCGCAGAAGACCATCGTCGAAATTGCCCGCGGCCTTGCGGATTCAGGCGAAATCGTGATCGGAAGCGGTAGTGGCGAATTCGTCTGAGTGGCTGGGCGTGATGGACGCCCCGCCCCCTTCCGCCCCCCGTCCGCAACCCGGCTGGCTGGCGTTGCTGGAAGGGCCGACCGCCTTCAGCGAGACGATGCCCTTCGGCATGGCCGAGGCGAAGCCCGCGTCCATCGCGCAACCGGAGCCCGATTTGCCCGATCCGGCAGAAGACGCCCTCGCCCGCGCCTATGCCGAAGGGCTGGCGGCAGGGCGCGCCATGGCCGAGGCCGAGGCAGATGCTGCCGCCACCCGCCAGCGTGCGCTGCGGCTCGCCCTGCGGTCGCTTGATGAAACGGCGCAAGGTGTGCTGGCCGATGATCTGGCCGCTACCGTGATCGCGCTGTGCGATGCGGCGCTGGCCGGATGCGCGCTGGATCGCGATACCTTGCTGGCGCGCTGCCATGCGGCGGCGCAGCGGATCGGCGGAGCTGCGGAAAGCCTGACGCTGCATTGCCACCCTGAAGACCTTGCACTGCTGGATGCAGCGGCGCTGGGCGGCTGGAAGGTGGCTGCGGATGCGGCGCTGGAGCGCGGGACGGTGCTGATCGAAGGGCCGGATGGCGCGGTCAGCGATGGCCCGGCCGAATGGCGCCGTGCGATTGCAGCGGCGGTGCGCGGATGATCGGGGAATTGCAGCTCGATCTGGCGCGGATGCGTGCGGCCACGGTCGAATCCGGCCCGGTTCTGACCGGGCGCGTGGTCGCCTGCGATGGCGGGTTGATCGAGGTTGCCGGCCTGCCGCTGCCGGTGGGATCACTGGGCGCAATCGAAAATGATGCGGGCGAGGAATGCCTTGCCGAGGTGATCGGCTTTCGCGCCGGACATTCGCTGATGATGCTGCTGGGCGATGCGATGCTGCTGCGTCCGCAGGCGCGGGTGCGCGCCCTTGGCAATCCGGGCGAGGTGCGGGTCGGGCCGGGCCTGCTGGGCCGCGCGGTCGATGCGCTGGGCGATCCGATTGATGGCGGGCCAAGGCTCGATCTGAAACAGGCATGGCCGCTCGCCGGACAGCGCGAAGCGGCGCTGGAGCGGGCGAGCGTGCACGTGCCCTTCGATTGCGGGGTGCGGGCGATCAATGCGCTGGCCACCATGGGCGTCGGCCAAAGGCTCGGCATCATGGCCGGATCGGGCGTCGGCAAATCGGTGCTGGTCGATACCATCGCGGGCCACGCGGTGGCTGATGTGACCGTGGTGGCGCTGATTGGCGAGCGCGCCCGCGAAGTTTCGGATTTCGTTTCCCGCCACATGGCGGGGCATCGGCGGGGCGGCATCGTGGTGGTCGCCGTCCCCGCCGATCACGCACCCAACCTGCGGCTGCGCGCGGCGCAATATGCCAGCGCTATTGCGGAATATTTTCGCAGTCAGGGCAAGCGGGTGCTGCTGATCCTCGACAGCCTGACCCGCGTTGCCCACGCCGCACGCGAATTGGCGCTGGTGCTGGGGGAACCGGGCGCAGCGCGGGGCTATCCGCCATCCGCGCTGGCAGCCGTTACCCGTCTGGTCGAGCGTGCAGGCAATTCGGCGCGCACCGGCGGGGCGGTGACGGGAATCTACACCGTGCTGGCAGACGGCGATGATGGCAATGATCCGGTGGTCGATACCGCCCGCGCCATTCTGGACGGGCACATCGTGCTCAGCCGTGCGCTGGCGCAGCGCGGGCATTACCCGGCGATTGACGTGCCCGCATCGCTGAGCCGGGTGATGGATGATCTGGTGCCGCGCGATATTGCCGCCGCATCGCGCCGCCTGCGCGCCCTGATCGCCGCGCGCGAGGATAACCGCGATCTGGTGCTGATGGGTGCTTACCGTGCCGGCAGCGATCCGCTGCTGGATGAAGCGCTAGCGCTGTCAGGCGTGATCGATGCCTTTCTGACACAGGGGCGCGGCGCGGCTGAAGCGCTGTCCGCCAGCCATGCAGCGCTGCTGCAACTGATGGACCCACAGCATGGTTGAGGCCCGCCGCCTCGCCCTGATCCAGCGCCAGAGCATGATCGCAGACGCGGCGCGCAAGCAGGCCTTGCGCGGGCTGTCCGAAGCGATCGAGGCCGAAGCGCGCAGCCAGGCTCTGGCCGCCCGCAGCCGCGCACTGGTCGGCTCCAGCGCGCCTGCGCCGGGCGATACCACCGGCGCGGCGCTGATGGGCCGCGCTGCCTTCACCGCCAGTCTGGCGCAGTTGGCCACCACTGCCAGCGATGCCGCCAGGGACGCTGCACGCCAAAGCGAGTGGCAGGCCGAAACCCTCGCCCGGATCGAAAGCCGCGCCAAACGTCTCGCCGAACGGCAGGACGAAGCCCGCGCCGCGCTGGATGCAGCCAAGGCGCGGCGCGAGGCTGCACATGAGGCCAGCACAATGGCACGCAAGTTGCAAAGCAAACGCGAGACCTGACCAGCCCCTTTCTTTCGAGGACTTGCCGATGATCCCGACGCTTCCCGATCTCCCCCCGCCCCCCGGCGCGCCCGCACCCGGTCTGCCTGCACAGCCGGGTGCGGCGTTGCGCGGAGAAGCCGGGCCCGCAGAGGGCGGCGGTGGCCTTGATTTTGCAGGCCTGCTGCACGCCGCCATGCCCGAGACCACGACGCTGGTGCCTGTCACGACGCCTCCCGCCACTGTGGCCCCGCCCCATATCGTGCCCACCGGCAGGATCTTGCCGGATAGCGGCACCAGCTTGCCGCCCAAGGCCGGTTCGGCGGCGGAGGTGAAGCCGCTGCCCTTCGCGGGCCAGTTTGCGCCGGTCGCCGAAGCCCTGCCCGAGACGCTGGCCGAGACTCTGCCTGAGACTTTGCCTGAGACGCTGTCTGAGACTGGGGCCAATCCGCTGCCAGTCCAGACCGCGGCGGTGATCCCCCCTGAAACCGAAGCGCCGGAGGCGGCGAACCCTGTGGCTGCTGCCGAACCTGTCGATCCCCCGCAGGACGAGGCTGGCACGCAGCTGCAAGAACCTGTTGCCGAACCCGCGGCAGAACCGCTTGCCGCCGCGCCGGATACCGGAACGCCCGCCGCCACGGTCATCGCCGCAGTGGCTGCGGCGGTGCAGCCCGCGCCAGCGCCCGCCCCTGCCTCTGCGATTGCGCCCCGCGTCGCTGTGCGGCCCCCCGCCAGCACCCCGGTCAGCGCCGCATTGGCCGCCATGCCCGAAGCAACGGTTTCGCCCGATCTGCCGTTCGATCCGGTTCCGGCCTCTGGCCCCGCTGCCGCATCCGCGGTGCTTGCGGGTGAGGCTGAGGCCGCCCCGGCCCCCGGCCCCGGTTCCGCGTCCGCCGCACCGGCCAGCCAGCCAGCCCCGGCCCCTGCCGCACTCGCCGCCGCACCGGCATCTGCCCCCCTCGCCCCCGCGACCGAGCGGATCGAACCGCGCAGCCCTGGCGTCAATCAGGAAAGCACCATCGCCGCCGTGGGCGAGATCCGTGAAGCCCTGCGCGCCGCGCGCCCCGAAATGACTGTGCGCCACGCCGATTTCGGCTTCGTCTCGCTGCGGCTGGAGACCACCGGCACCGAAGGCTGGCGCGCGGTGCTGGCCAGCCGCGATCCCGGCTTTGTCCCCGCGATCCACGCGGCCTTGGCAGACCGCGCCGTGGCCGCCGCGTCTGACAGCGCCGCAACCAATACGGGCCAGAATGGCACGGCTCAAAATGGGTCAGGGGACGCACGCTACGGGGCTTCCCCTAACGGGGGGCAAGGATCGTCTCAACCATACCTGGGGCAATCACAGGCTCGTGATCAGGGCGGTTCGTCCCACCCGCAAAGCCAGCGTCAGGCCAACACCACCGATACGGTGGCAGGCAGGACCGGCGCGGCGGATGCAGAACGGCCCGATCCGCAGCAGCGCGGCGTTTTCGCCTGAAGCGGCTGCGGCCGGGGGCAAGAAGCGAACAGGGAAGGTGAGTACGCATGTCCAAGACCAAGGACAAAGCTGAAAAGGACGCAGAAGGCGGCGGCAAGTCCGGCAAGGGCGGGATGATCAAGATCGTCCTCGGCGCGGTGCTGCTGCTGGGCCTTGGCGCGGGCGGTGCCTATGGCGCTTTCGCCATGGGCGTTTTCGGCGGCGATCATGCGAAAGCCGAAGTCGACACCCCCAAGCTGGTGATGAAGGGCGATGAAGAAGCCTATCCCCTGCCCGGTGCCGAAAAGAAAAAGGATGCCGCCCCGCCGGTCTATGGCGAAGGTGGCAGCAAGTATCGCACCGCCTATTATTCGTTCGAGGAAAGCTTCACCTCCAACCTCGCGGATTCGCCGGGGCTGGTGCAGATGGAACTGGCCGTTTCCACCCGCCGCGATGGCCGGGTGCTGCAATGGGTGCAGAACCACGAGCTGGCGATCCGTTCGGCCATTCTCACGCAGCTGGCCGCAACCCCCGAAGCCGAGGTCTATGATGTCACGGGCAAGGAACGCCTGGGCAAGCGGCTGACCAAGGCGATCAATGATGTGCTGGAGGAAAACGAAGGCTTCGGCGGCGTTGATGCCGTGCACTTCCGCGGGTTCATCGTTCAATGAGGGTTTCCCACGATTTCGCGCCCGTGCGCGCCGCCGCGCAGCATTGCGCCGAACTGACCGCCCATAGCCTGGCGCGCGGCCCGCGCCCTGAAGAGCGCGCTGAAATGCTGGCCGCATGGCGGCGCGATCTGGCCCGTACGCTGGCCGATGATCTGTCACCATTGCTGGCAGGAGACCGGCTGGAAGTCAGCGTGTCCGAACCCGAAGCGCTGAACGGCGCGGATGCGCTGCGGCGGATCGGGATGGTTGCCGCCAACAGCCTGCTGCGGGTGGGCGCAAGCGGAGAAACCGCGCTGCTCAGCTTCGATTTTGCCACTGCGCTGGCCTTGACCGATCGTTCCTTCGGCGGCGATGGCAAGCCTGCCGGAACCGCGCCCGAACAATTGCCGCGCTCTGCCGCGCTGCTGGTGGATGAAGCGGCGGCGATGATCGCCGGGGCGATTACCACCGTCAGTTATGGCGACACGCCGCCGACTTCCGGCGTCATCGCGGGCGGTGAAGTGATCGTGCGCAGTGAAAGCGCGGCGCGGCTGAAACCTTTCGCACTGGACGCTGCCTGCGTGGTGTTCACATTGTCCATCGCCAACCCCGCTGGCTGCGAATGGCGCGCCAGCCTTGCCGTTGCAGCCGAACGGATGGACCGGCTGTTGCCCGGTTCCGGCAGGCCAGCCCGCCCGCTTTCTGGCCGGGCCGCCGCCAGCCCATTGGCCGCGCCCTTTGCCGCTGTGCCGCTGCCGCTGCATGTGGTGCTGGCCGAATTCGATCTGTCGCTGACCCGGCTGCAAAGCCTGAAAGCGGGCGATACCATCCCGCTCGCCATGGGCCGTCAGGTGCCGCTGATGGCGGGCGAAACGCTGATCGCGCACGGCGCTGTCGGCACCAGTGAAGATCACATGGCGATCCGCCTGACCCGTTTTCCCACCCCTTCAGAAGGTGTCGCGTAATGACTGCTTTCCAACCAGCTGCCTTTCACCGTTTCGGCGATGTTGCCGTGCGCCTTTCGGTTGAACTGGGCCGCACCGAAATGCCGCTGCGCGATGTGCTGATGCTGGGCGAAGGCAGCACGGTCGCGCTGGACCGGCTGACGGACGAACTGCTCGATGTCACCGCCAATGGCCGTGTGATCGCGCGCGGCGAAGTGGTGGCCGAAAAGGGCCGCTTTGCCCTGCGGATCGTCAGCCTGATCGGTGAAGACGGGCAGAATATGCCGCCCGCCGCTGATCTTGCCGCCGCAGTTGCCGAACCGGCCGTCGGCGCTGGCGACGCCGCGTAACCGGGGCGCGGGGCGATGCTTGAATACCTCCTGCGGCTTGCGCTGCTGCTGCCGCTGCTGGGCGGGCTGATCTGGGGGAGCCTGTGGCTGACCCGCTGGCTGCAAACCCGCCTGCACGGCGCACCCGGTGCCGCTGGCGCGCGGCATCTGCATCTGATCGAAACCAGCATGGTCGCCCCCGGCATGAAGCTGGCCGTGGTGCGTTTCCATGACCGCGAAATCCTGCTGGGCTGCACCCGCCACGGACTTGTCCGTCTGGGTGAAGCCCCCGCGACCGGCCTGACGGAGAGCGAATGATGCGAAGCGTCTTTACGCTGCGAACGGCACTGGTGTGCCTGATCGCGTTAACCATGTTTTGCGCCCCGCAGATAGCTTCTGCCGCCGCGCCCATCACCGCGCCCGATCCGGTCGCGGCCGGGGTCGGCTCTGCGATCGAGCGCGCATTGGGCGATCAGGGGGCCGGCGAGGACACGCCGCTGAGCATGTCGTTGCAGCTGCTGGTGGTGATGGGCCTGCTCACCATCCTGCCATCGCTGGTGCTGATGATGACCAGCTTCCTGCGCATTCTGGTGGTGCTGGCGATCCTGCGGCAGGCGCTCGGTCTGCAAGGCTCCCCGCCGGGGCAGGTGCTGGCGGGCCTTGCGCTGTTCCTCAGCCTGTTTGTGATGGCGCCGACGCTGGATCTGGTGAACGCGAACGCGATTGCCCCCTATGCCGCCGGAACCATCGGCGCCGATGCCGCGATCATACAGGCGGGAGAGGCGTTCCACAGCTTCATGCTGCGCCAGACGCGCGAGAGCAACCTGATGATGTTCACCGATATTGCAGGCGGCGGCACATTCGCCAGTGGCAAGGACGTGCCCTTTTCGATCCTGTTGCCCGCCTTTGTCACCAGCGAATTGGAAACCGCATTCCAGATCGGTTTCATGATCTTTCTGCCCTTCCTCGTCATCGATCTGGTGGTCGCCAGTGTGCTGATGAGCCTTGGCATGATGATGCTCAGCCCCACCATCATCTCGCTGCCGTTCAAGCTGTTGCTGTTCGTGCTGGTCGATGGCTGGGCGCTGCTGATGGGCAGCTTGGCCCTTAGCTTTTCCTAGTGGGGAGCTTCGCCTGACATGCAGGAAGATGCTGCCCTTCTCGCGCTGGCCGACCAGACGCTGTGGGTGACCGCGCTGATCGCCGGGCCGGTGCTGATTGCAGCATTGGTGGTGGGTCTTGTTGTCGGCATCATCCAGGCCGCCACATCGGTCAACGAACAGACGCTGTCCTTCATCCCCAAACTTGCCATCACCGCGCTGGTGTTCGTGGTGCTGGGCGCTGCGATGATGGGCCTGCTCGCCGATTTCACCCGCGAGATCATGGCGCAGGTCGCGGATATGGCGGCGTGACGCCGTGAACGCCCTCGATCCCGGCCTCGGCTCTATCGAGGCGCAGCTGTGGCAGATATTCTTCCTGTCGATCCGCTGCGGAGCCGCCTTCATGGCTGCACCGATGGTGGGAGGCATGGCCGTGCCCGCGCCGGTGCGCATCCTGCTGAGCATCACCTTCGGCTATTTCATCGCTGTCTGGGTGCCGGTTGCAGCCTTGCCCGAAATGCTGAGTTTTGCCGCGGTGCTCGCCGTGCTGCACGAAGTGCTGGTGGGCACGGCGCTGGGCTTTGTCCTGCAACTCGCCTTTGCGATCCCCCTGATCGCGGCCGAGCAGATTTCGGGCACGATGGGCCTTGCCATTGCCACCTCGATCGATCCCAGCAGCGGCGCGCAATCGGGCGCGCTGGGCACGTTTTTCGGCATTGTCCTCAGCCTGCTGTTCTACGCCATCGGCGCGCATCTGCTGTGGTATGAATTGCTGGTCGAATCCTATCGCCTGCTGCCTGCGGGCAGCGGCGGGTTTGGCGCGTGGCAGGCGCAAAGTGTCGTGATGTTCATGGGGTATGGCCTTGCCACAGCCGCAGCGATTGCGCTGCCGGTGGTGCTGGTGCTGCTGCTGGTGCAGGTGGTGACGGGCCTGATCGCGCGTTCTGCCCCCGCGCTCAACCTGTTCGCGCTCGGCCTGCCCGCAGGCGTGCTGGCCGGGATTGCCGCGCTGATCATCGCCATGCCGGTGATGACCGGGCAGCTGCGCGGCGTGCTCGAAACCGCGCTCGATCATTCCGCCGGCCTGATCGCACCGGAGACGCCGTAAATGGCTGAAGAAACTCCGGGCGAAAAGACCTTCGACCCCACCGAAAAGCGCAAATCCGATGCCGCCAAAAACGGCGATGTGTTGCGCTCCAAGGAAGTCGCCACGCTGGTCGGTACCGGCACCGGCGCGCTGGCGCTGATGGCGCTCGGCGGCTGGCTGAACGACGGGTTGGCGCAGGTCGCCCGTGCGGGCTTCAGCTTTGATCGTGCTGCGCTGGATGGCTTTGCCCCCGGCGCGGTGATCGGCAATGCTGCGCTGGCTGCCCTTCCGCCGATCATGGCGCTGGGACTGATCGTCGCCACATTCACCATCGCTTCGCAATTGCTGCTGGGCGAGGGGCGCTTCAACCCCGGCAACATGGCCTTCAAGGGATCGCGCATCAATCCGCTGTCCGGGCTGAAGCGCATCCTTGGCTGGCAAGGTTTGATCGAACTGGGCAAGGGGCTGCTGAAACTGGCGCTGCTGGGCGGCATCGCGTGGTGGTGGGCCACTGGCCGCCTGCCCGCCTTGCTGGTGCTGGGGGCCAGCCCGCTGGAGGCGCAGCTGGGCTTTGCCGTGGACGCCTTCACCTCGCTGGTCGGCGCGCTGCTGCTGGGCCTGCTGGTGATCGCGGGGATCGATTACCCGCTGCAACGTTTCCAGCGCGGCAAGCGGCTGAAGATGAGCCTGCAAGACCTGCGTGATGAACACAAGCAGTCAGAAGGCTCGCCCGAAATGAAATCCGCCCGCCGCCAGCGCCAGCGCGATCTGGCGCGCGGCGGTGTGGCCAAGGCGATGCAGGAAGCGCAGTTCGTGATCGTGAACCCGCTGCATTTCGCGGTCGCGCTGACATATGATCCCGCGCTGGCGCCTGCGCCTGTGGTGCTGGCACGCGGGCGCGGCGACGTTGCGCTCGCCATGCGCGAAATCGCGGGCGAAACCGGTCTTCCCTTGTTGGAATATCCGCAGCTTGCCCGCGCGGTCTATTTCACCACCAAACCCAACCAGATGGTGCGCGAGGAATTATATGTCGCCATCGCCGCGCTGGTGGCTTTCGTGCTGGCGCTGAAACGCGGGGCAAACCCCCGCCGCCCGGTGATCGAAGTGCCCTCCGAACTGCGGTTCGATGGTGACGGCAGGCCGGAAAACCGCGCTTAAACTCCGCCGCCAGCGCCCGTTCTGACAGGCATGGAAACCAGCGGTTCATCAATCATTTCGGCCCTTGGCGCAGGCAGCGGCGTGGATTTCATCAAGCTGGCGGGCGACATTTCGGACGCCAGCTTTGCCGCGCAGCGCCAATCGGTCACTTCCCGGCGCGAACGGCTGGAAGCGCAGATTTCCGCCGCTGCCCAGCTGCGCGGATCGATCACAAGTCTTGCCAGCGCGCTGGGCGACCGGATTCGCAACGGCGATCTGGCGCCGCGTGCGGAGATCGGCAATCCTGCCGTGGCGCGGGTGAATGTGCCCGCCGGCCTTACGCCGCGCGGCAATTTCAATCTGGAAGTGCGACAGTTGGCCGAAGGGCAGACGCTGGTTTCCAGAAACTATGCCAGCCGTGATGCGCTGGCAGGCGCAGGCACGTTGACCGTGCGGTTCGGCACGGTTGACGGTGCCAGCTTCAACGGCGATGCAGCGCGCGCGCCGCTGAATATCGAAGTGACCGCCGAAGACACGCTGGCGAGCGTCGCGGGCAAGATCACGCAGGCCGGCGGCGGGACGATCAGCGCCTATGTCGCCGAAGGGCCGAATGGTGCGCAACTGGTGCTGAAAGGCGCCGAAGGCGCGGCCAGCGGTTTCGTGCTCGAAGCGGCAGGTGCAGGCGGCGGCACGGTGGCGGGCGATCTGGCCTATCTCGGCTGGGAACCGGCAAGCGATGCGGGCGAGTTGCGCAACACCGCGAAGGATGCGGTCTATCTGCTCGATACGGTGGAACGCACCAGCCCCACCAACCGCGTGACCGGCCTGCCAGGCGGTTTCGGTCTGACGCTGACAGGCACGAACACCGGCGCAGCCACCAGCCTTGCCTTTACCAGCAACACCGAAGCGGTGTCGGGCCTGATGAATGATTTCGTCGCCGCGATGAATGATATCGTCGGCCAGCTTGCCACGCTCGCCGCGCCAGTGGGCGGGGAACTGGGCAATGATCCGGGGGCGCGCGAATTGCGCCGCGATCTGGCCGGATTGGCCGGGCAGATCGTGATGCCCAATGCCGCCGGCGGCGCGCCGCGCACGCTGGGCGATCTGGGCCTTGCCATCACCCGCGAAGGCACCTTCCGGCTGGATACGGCGCGGCTCAACCAGGCGCTTGATAACAATGCCGATGCGGTGGCGGCGATGTTCACCATCGGCCCCTCGGGCGTGTTCGCCACGGTCGATCGCTTCGCCCGTGAAAACAGCCTGATCTCCGATCCCGGATCGCTGGGCGGATCGCTGCGGCGGTTCGAAACCCAGCTTGCCAGCGCGGACGAACGCCTGAGCGCGATTGCCGAGCAGCAGGAGGGGTTACGCGAAAGGTTGACCAGACAGTTTGCCGCCAGCGAACGGCGCGTGGCCGCTTCGCAATCGACGCTCAACTTCCTGCGTGCGCAGGTCGCCGCATGGTCTTCCGATGATCGTTAAAAGACAGACGCCATGCTGATGCTCGCCCGCAATCCTGCCGCCGCCTATCGCCGGGTCGAACTCGATGCGCGGATCGAGGCATCGGGCAGCGGCGATCTCACCCGCATCTGTCTGGAAGAAGCGGCAGGCGCGCTAGGCACCGCCTTGGCCGCGCTAGACCGGGGCTTGCCTGTGCCCAGCCATCCGCTTGCCCGTGCGCAAAGCATCCTGTTGTGGCTGGCCCAATCGGTCGCCCCGGCCCACCCGCTCAGCGCCAGTCTCAAGGCGTTCTATGGCGGGCTGGCAGGGCGGGCGGGGGCCAGTATCCTACAACCCGATGCTCAGGCACTTTCCGAAATACAAAGCGATATCAGGGATCTATTGGCCGCCGCCGGTTAGCTTTCGGCCAATGTTTCACGTGAAACATTGATCGCAGGGGGTTTCAGCCCAGCCATTCGCCAATGATCCGGGCGGCATCGGCCGGATCTTCCAGCGGGTGGAAATGGGTGCGATCGGGCCGGTGCAAGTCCGTGCCCTGCGGCAGGATCGAAGCCAGCTCGGGCCAGGTCGGCGAGCTTTTGAAATCCTGAAGATCGGTTTGCTTGGCGCGCACCACCAGCACGGGCATTTCGACGCGGCGGGCCGCATCCAGCAGCGCGCCATTGCTGCGGCTTGAGGCATAGACGCTCGCCTCAACCTCGGGCGAACAGGCCAGTTCCATGCCCTCACCCGATGCGGCGGGGACAAGGCCGAAACGGCAGTAATCGGCAAAAACGCGGGCGTCGAACAGGTTGTAGGGATCGCGGCTGGCGAACCGTTCCATCATCGCTTCAGGAGATGCAAAATCGCGTTTGCGGCGGATTGCGGGGTGCGGATTGTCGGCGGTGAAGATCGTTTCCGGCGCGGTGTAATATTCCGGCGCAAGGATCACGGGATCGAACAAGACCAGCCGGGCAAAGGCCTGTGGGTGATCGGCGGCCACCTGCAACAGCGTGTGCGCCCCCATCGAATGGCCGATGCCGACCGCGCCGGTAATCCCGGTTTGCGCAAGGAAGTCAGCGACATCGCTGGAAACCAGCCGCCAATCGTCGATCGGCCCTCCGCCCGATTGCCCATGCCCGCGCAGGTCGATGGCGAAGGCGTGGTGACTGGGGAAGCTTTCGATGATGGCATCGAACACCCGTCCGTGAAACCCGGTGGCATGGGCGAACACCAGCGGCGCAGCAGTGCTGCCCTCGGGTGCGGCCCAGTGGTGCACGGCAAGGTCTATACCATTGATGTGGTGTGTGCGGGTGACGGGGGCAGGACGGGTCGCAATCATCCCGCTGCCCAACCGGATCGGGCCGCAGGTGTCAATCGCACGGTTTTGACAGGGCCTATTCCGCCGGAGCGGCAACGGGATCGGCCTCGGCGCGGTAGCGGATGAAATGCAGCGCTTCGGCAATCCGCGAAGGGGCGATCAAGTGCAACAGCCCGCCATACAGTGCCACGCCCAGCACAACGGCGCTCACCAGCCCCAGCAGTGGTGACAGGCCAGCAGGCATAAGCGAAAGCACCCCCGCGACCCCCGCCGCCATCACCAAGGCAGCGGCCAGCGGCGGCGTTACCGCGCTCGCCAATCCGGCAAGGCGCAGCCCTACGATCCGGCCCGACAAGGTAACGGTGGCCATGGTCAACATTGCCATTCCGCCAACCCAACCCCACGCAAATCCGTTCACGCCGAATTGCGATCCGATCAGAAAGGCTGTGGGCATGATCACGCTGCCGATCATCGCAATCCGCAAGGCCGCCCAAGGCACCCCGCGCGCGTTGGTGGCGGGGGCAAACAGGATCTGCAATGTCATCATCGCCATCGCGCCCGCCAGGATCGGCAGCAGCGGGACGATCTCAAGCCACTTGTCACCCAGCAGCACGGGCACCAGCACCGGCGCGACCACGGCGATCCCGGCATAGGCGGGCATCGCTATCAGCATCACCAGCCGGATCGTGGCCAGCAACGGTTCGGGCCCGGTTCCCTGCTGGCGCGAATAGGCGGCATAGGCGACTTCGTTGATCGGCGGCACAAACTTGGCAGCGAGCAATTGCGCAAGGAACAGCCCGGTGGTGTAAACCCCCAGCGTATGCGGATCGAGCACGCGGCCCGCGATCACCACATCGGCCTGGCTCTGCACGAACCAGAACAGCTGGGTCATCGTCATCACCCCTCCGAAACCGGCGATATGGCCTGCGCCTGCAAAACGGAAGATCGGGCGGATCGGTGCACGCGCGGCGCGGGTCATGCCGATCGCTTCGGTCAGCAGCATCACCATCGGCGCGGCGACCAGCGTCCACACGCCCCAGCCCGAAAGCGCCCCTGTCAGCGCGGTGACAGCGCCCGCCACCGCCGCCACCAGCCGCACCTGTGCCGGGCGGCGGAAATCCATGCTGCGGCTCAGCATGGCATGCGGCAGCGCGCAGAACGGCACGGCGAGATAAAGCAGCGATTGCACCCGCAGCAGGTCTGCCACCAGCGGCTGATCGAACCACAACGCCACCAGCGGCGCGGCAAGGAACTGCGCCAGCGCCAGCCCCGCGTTGAGCAGGATCAGCATCCCCAAAGTCTGCCGCAGGCGTTCCTCGCTGACATGCTCCTCGCGGATCAGCGCGCTCGCCAATCCCCAGCCGTTCATGGTGCTGAGCAGCATCAGCATGACCTGCGCCATCGCAAACAGGCCGTAATCCTGCGGGGCCAGCAGGCGGATGACGATCAGGGTGGAAGCCCAGGATACAATCTGGGTCAGAACCTGGCTGCCCGAACGCCAGATCACTGCCGTGCGCACCTGCGCGGCGAGCGACGGGCCGGTGGCGGCAGGATCGGCCTCAGCCACGGGCGGGCTTCGATGAAGGCATGGAAAAGAGCCGGGCCGGGGTCAGTTCGGCGCCCCATACCGGGGCCAGCAGGCGCGCCGCAGTGCGGCTGCGCACGAACAGCAGATCGGCCATGTCATAGCCTGCCGCCGCGCCCATTTCGCGTTTGTAGCCGCTGTCACCCAGCCCCATGTCCAGCACGCGCTGGCCATCGGCAATGGCATCGTCCATTGCCCGGAAATTCACGATTTTGCCGATGTTGAGCCGCGCCAGATCCTCGGCATAGCTGCCTGCAATGCTGTATTGCACCGGCCCGTCATCGAGATCGAAGCTGAAGGCAATCGGGCGGTCATCCAGCATCAGAATGGTCGCGGAAAGCCGTTCGGCAAGTTCCGGATCGGCAAGCACGCCTTGCCAGAAAGCGCGCGTTTCGCGGTTGATGAACTTCGCGCCGCTGCCATCGGTCGAGCGGGCGATCCAGCTTTCACCTTCGATCCGGGCAAGATCATCCAGCACGCTTTCGCTCCACTGGTTGCCGCGCACATGGCGCCAGTGCGGCGTGCCGAGCGCTTCCAGCTTGCGCCATCCAGCCCGCAATTTCTTGGCGACCGAAGTGCGCGGGTATCCCGCAGCGCGGGCGGCATCCAGATCGATCACCCAGCTTGTGCCCACGGCACGCGCCAGCACGGCCCATCCCGCCATCTGCGCCGCGTCGATCAACACCTGCACACCCGGATCACGGGTCCGCGCCGGGCCAACCCGCAACACCGGGCCAAGCGTGCGGGCCGCCGGATGCTCCAGCGCATGGGCCAGGTCGAAGGCGTTGCAAGCAGGCGCGATCAGGGGCGAACGGAACGGCCAATAGGCACCCGGCACCTTGCGCGCACGGGCCAAGGCGGGGCCGAAGGGCACAGTCGGAATGGCGGCGATTACAGTGCTGTCCGCCTCCGCATCTCCGCGCCGAAGCAGCAGCGTGCGCCCGCCCGTGGCAGCGCCCGCGCGATACCACGCGGCGCGCAAAAACCCGTGCCCCGACAGGTTGCAATCCGCCAGTGCGTCAATCGCGGGCGGGAAGCCCGCAGTCGCCGCGACTGTCAGATGATCGGCTGCAATCCTGCTTTCGTACATTACTCACCCTGGGCGCCGGAGGCCGCTATGGTTTCAGGCCATAACGTTACGGTGTAACCACACGGTTAACCACAGGCCCCGCCACATCAGCGCCTAGGCCAGACGCGCCGCGTGCCATGCGATGTGATCGGCCATAAAGGTGGAGATGAAATAATAGGAGTGATCGTAACCCTCCTGCATCCGGATATCCGCCGGAATGCCCGCAGCCTGACACGCGGCGGCAAGCAGCGGGGTGCCCAGCTGTTCGTCCAGAAAATTGTCGGCGCTGCCCTGATCTACGAGCAGGCCGGTCAAGCGGGCGCCGCCTTCGATCAGTGCGACCGCATCGTGCTGCGCCCACACGGCGCGATCATCGCCGAGGTAGCGACCAAACGCCTTTTCGCCCCATGGCACCTGCGAAGGCGCGCAGATCGGTGCAAAGGCGCTGACCGAGCGGAACCGGGCCGGGTTGCGCAAGGCGATGGTAAGCGCGCCGTGGCCGCCCATCGAGTGGCCGGTGATGCCCTGCCGCGCCATGTCGGCAGGGAAGCTTCCGGCGATCAGCGCGGGAAGTTCATCTTCGATATAGCTGCGCATCCGGTAATGCCGCGCCCATGGTTCCTGCGTGGCATCGAGGTAGAAGCCGGCCCCCTTGCCGAAGTCATATTCGTCCGCCGCATCGGGCACATCATCGCCGCGCGGTGAAGTATCGGGGGCGACGAAGATCACACCATGCTGCGCGCAGGCGGCACGGTATTCGCCTTTTTCCATGACGTTGGCATGGGTGCAGGTGAGGCCTGAGAGATACCACAGCACCGGCAGCCTGGCCCCCGGCGCATGGTCGGGAACGAACACCGCAAAGGTCATGTCGGTGCCGGTCGCGGCGGACACATGGCGATAAACGCCCTGCGTGCCGCCGTGGCTGCGATTTTCCGAGACGGTCTCCATCAGAATACCACGACAGAACGGATCGACTTGCCTTCGTGCATCAGATCGAAAGCGGTGTTGATTTCCTCGAGGCCCATGACGTGGGTGATCATCGGGTCGATCTCGATCTTGCCGGTCATGTACATGTCGACGATCTTGGGCACATCGGTGCGGCCCTTGGCCCCGCCGAATGCGGTGCCGCGCCAGTTGCGCCCGGTGACGAGCTGGAACGGGCGGGTGGCGATTTCCTTGCCCGCTTCGGCCACGCCGATGATGATGCTGGTGCCCCAGCCGCGATGGCAGGCCTCCAGCGCGGTGCGCATGACTTCGGTGTTGCCGGTGGCATCGAAGGTGTAATCCGCCCCGCCATCGGTCATTTCGACCACCTTGGCGACGGTTTCCTCGCGGCTCATGCCCTTGGTGTTGAGGAAATGGGTCATACCGAAGCGCTTGCCCCATTCCTCGCGGTCGGGGTTGATATCGACGCCGATGATCAGGTTCGCCCCCGCCAGCCTTGCACCCTGAATCACGTTGAGGCCGATCCCGCCAAGGCCGAACACCACGACATTATCGCCCACCTGCACCTTGGCCGTGTTGGTCACCGCGCCAACCCCGGTCGTCACCCCGCAGCCGATGTAGCAGGCGCTCTGGAACGGCGCGTCCTCGCGGATTTTGGCGACTGCGATTTCGGGCAGGACGGTGAAATTGCTGAAGGTCGAACAGCCCATGTAATGATAGATCGGCTGGCCTTTGTAGCTGAAGCGCGTCGTGCCATCGGGCATCAACCCCTTGCCCTGGGTGGCGCGGATCGCGGTGCACAGGTTGGTCTTGCCGCTGAGGCACGACTTACACTGGCGGCATTCCGGCGTGTAGAGCGGGATCACGTGATCGCCGGGCTTCACACTGGTCACGCCTGCGCCAACCTCGCGCACGATGCCCGCGCCTTCATGGCCCAGCACGCTGGGGAAGATGCCCTCGCTGTCCAGCCCGTCCAGCGTATAGGCATCGGTGTGGCAAATGCCGGTCGCCATGATTTCGACCAGCACTTCGCCAGCCTTGGGACCTTCGAGATCAAGCTCGACGATTTCAAGCGGTTGTTTGGCGGCGAAAGCGACGGCGGCGCGGGTCTTCATGGGTCTGTCTCCTTGGCCCCCGCCTATCCCCGCAGCGTGGACGCTTTGCAAGTGTCAGCGTGGCGCAGGCACGGCTTCGTGGCCGAAAGGACAATGGCGGCAGGCCGATCCGCAGCACTTGCCGCGTTTGAGATGGGTGAACCGCGTGAACACGGTGTAGCCGGTTTCGGGATCGCGATAGGTGCTCTCCCCGCGCGCGCAGGCGGCTTCGTGCAGGGCGTGCCAGGGCGGTTGGGTCATCGGCGCCAAGGATAGGGCAAACGTGCTTGCGATGCCATCCACGAAACAAAATTGCGCCTTCAGGCAGGATACCCGCTTGCGCGCCCCGCGCTTTTGCGCTCTCACCTGCCACCGATCACACATCGCAATTCCGGAGAACGCCCTTGCGTTTCGTGCTGCTTGTCGCCGCTTTGCTGTTCGCCGTCCCTGCCGCCGCGCCCCTTTCGGCTCAGGGTGTGCAGCAGACCAAGGGTTCGTTCGAAGACAAGTTCCGCCAGCTCGATGAAGTGCTGCCCACGCCCAACACCTACCGCAACGCCAGCGGTGCGCCGGGGCATGAATACTGGCAGCAAAAAGTCGATTACACGATCCAGGCCGAACTCGACGAAGCCAAGCGCCGCCTGACTGCGCGGGCCACGATCCGTTACACCAACAATTCACCCGATAGCCTGCCGTGGCTGTGGATGCAGCTGGATCAGAACATCTTCCGCAACGATTCGATGGCAGAACTGACCGATGCGTTCGGCGGCCCCGGCCGGCGCGGGCCGAAGGTGACGCTGGGTTCGGGCAGCGAGCCGACCAGGCTGTCGATGGAAGAACTGCGCCGCCAGCAGGCGATGGCCGACAACCAGTATGGCTATGACATCAACGCCGTCCGCACGCTGGCGGGCGCCGATCTGCCGCACACCATCGTCGGCACGCTGATGCGGATCGATCTGCCCGCGCCGCTGGCATCGGGCGAGACGACAGAGTTCACCATCGAATGGGCGTTCAACATCGTGGAGGAAGACGCGGTCAGCGCGCGTTCGGGTTACGAACATTTCCCCGATGATCCGCGCAAGGGCGGGAACGACATCTACCTGATGGCGCAGTGGTTCCCGCGCATGGTGGCCTATTCGGACTACGAAGGCTGGCACAACAAGGAGTTTCTGGGCCGGGGCGAATTCACGCTCGAATTCGGCGATTACCAGGTCGAAATGACGGTGCCCGACGATCACATCGTCGCCTCCACCGGCGTGCTCCAGAACGCCGAAACGGTGCTGACTGCCGCCCAGCGCCAGCGGCTGGAAGCGGCGAAGAACGCCGATGCACCGATGTTCATCGTCACCCCGCAGGAAGCCGCCGCTGCCGAAGCCGGCAATCCGCGTGGGAAAAAGACGTGGCAGTTCAACGCCGCCAACGTGCGCGATTTCGCCTGGGCTTCCAGCCGCAAGTTCATGTGGGATGCGCAAGGGCACAAGCAGCCCGGCGCGGAGCATGAAACCGTGCTCGCCATGAGCTTCTGGCCCAAGGAAGGCGGCGATCTGTGGCGCAAATATTCAACCGCCGCGGTGGTTCACACCATGAAGGTCTATTCACGCTTCAGCTTCGATTATCCCTACCCCACCGCCCAATCGGTCAACGGGCCGGTTGGCGGGATGGAATATCCGATGATCACCTTCAACGGCCCGCGTACCAACCTCAACAAGGATGGCAGCCGCACCTATTCCGAAGCGGAAAAGGTGTTTCTGGTGGGCGTGGTGATCCACGAGATCGGCCACATCTACTTCCCGATGACGGTCAATTCGGATGAGCGCCAGTGGACGTGGATGGATGAAGGGATCAATTCCTTCCTCGATTCGGTTGCTGGCTACGAATGGGATCCGGACATGCCGTGGACCCGCAGCCTGCCGCGCGACATGATCAGCTACATGGTGTCGAACGACCAGCAGCCGATCATGACGCATTCGGACTCGGTGACCAATCTGGGCGCGAACGCTTATGGCAAGCCATCTGCCGCCTATCATCTGCTGCGCGATACCATCATCGGGCGCGAGCGGTTCGATTTCGCGCTGAAGGAATATGCGCGGCGCTGGAAGTTCAAACGGCCCACCCCGTCCGATTTCTTCCGCACCATCGAGGAAGCATCGGGCACCGATCTCGACTGGTTCTGGCGCGGCTGGTTCTACACCACCGATCACGTCGATATCAGCCTTGATTCGATCTACCGGCTGAAGATGGACACCAAGGATCCGGACATCGACCTGCCCCGCCGCCGCGCCGAGCGCGCTGCCGAGCCCGAGGTTATCGGCAACCGGCTCAACCGTGAACAGCGCCTGCCGATCTGGGTGCTGGAAAACCCCGGCGTCACGGATTTCTACGATGACAACGACCAGTTCACCGTCGTCCCCAAGGATCGCAAGAGCTACACCGATTTCCTCGACGGGCTGACCCGCTGGGAACGCGCCGCGTTTGATCGCGCGGTCAAGGAAGACGCGAATTACTACGTCCTCAATTTCAGTAACAAGGGCGGGCTGGTGATGCCGATCATCCTTGGCCTGACCTTTGCCGACGGCAAGACCGAAAAGATGATGATCCCGGCCGAAATCTGGCGCCGCAACGCAAAGGAAGTCGCCAAGCTGCTGGTTTTCCCGAAGGGCAAGGAACTGGTGCAAGTGGTGGTCGATCCCGATTGGGAAACCGCCGATGCCGATATCGAGAACAACCACTACCCGCGCCGGATCATCCCCAGCCGGGTCGAAGCCTTCAAGGACGAAGCCAGCAAATCGCGCGTCAGCCGCGATCTGATGGGCGAGGCCGCAGGGGCTGAAAAGCAGAAAGACCGCAAGTGATCCGCCGTCTTCTTGTTGTTGTGGCAATGCTGCTGGCCGCGCCGCTCATGGCGCACCAGCAGAAGATCGCGATCAGCACGGTGTCGCTCAACCCGCGCACCGACCGGATCGAGATCACCCATCAGGTGCCAGTGCACGATGCAGAACACGCGCTGCGGATGCAGGGCGCAAGGGTGCCGGATATCGTCGGCAGCGCCAAGAGCCGCGAGGAATTCGCCGCCTATGTCACGCGGCGTTTCCTGCTGACGGTCAATGGCGAAACCGTCACCCCCGGCTATGTCGGCAGCGAGATCAGTGGCGGCAGCCTGATGGTCTATCAGGAAACCCCCGCCCCGGCAGGCGAGGCACGACTGACAGTCAATTCGCAGATTCTCACAGATGTCTGGGCGCGGCAGGAAAACCGGGTGAACATCGGCGCAGGCACGCAGGTAGAGACTTTCATCTTCGGCGCCGGTGATACGCCGCGCGACGCGATGCTGGGCGGGTAATCAGGCGCTTTTGCGCGCTTCGGCCCCGGCTGCGAAACGGCTCTGCATATCCGGCAGCAAGGCCGGTCTGCCAAAGCGGTAGCCCTGCACATGGCGGCATCCGATCGCGCGCAGGAAAATCTCCTGTTCCTCGGTCTCGACCCCTTCGGCCACCACCCGCAGCCCAAGGCTGTGCGCCATCTGCACGATCGCCTGAATGATCAGCCGTGACTGGTGGTCATCCGCGATCCCGGCAATGAAATCGCGGTCGATCTTGACCTTCCTGATCGGGAAGGCGCGCAGATGCGTGAGCGAGGAAAAGCCGGTGCCGAAATCATCGAGACAGATGGTGAAACCGCATTCGTCCAGCATCGCCAGCGACGCCCGCAAATTGCCGCGCGCATCGATCAGCATCGTCTCGGTCACTTCGATGGTGATGTTTGCCGGGCTGAGCGGGCTGTTGTCGATCACTTCGATCAAGTGGCGCACGAAATCGCCCTGCCGCAAATCCGCTTCGGACATGTTCAATCCGATCCGGCAATCGGGGCCGAACAGAGCCAGAATTGCAGGGCCATCTGCGATGACGCAATCGAGCATCACGCGCGACACCTGCCGTGACAATTCGGGATCGAGCAGTGCGGCAAACACATCGCCTGCGGCAAGCAGGTTGCCGCATTCGTCGCGAAGCCGCAGCAGCGCTTCGACCGATACGATCTGTCCGCTCTCCAACTCTACGATCGGCTGATAGGCGGCCATCGCTCTCCCGGCCTTGAGCGCGCCGCGCAGCCGCCCGATGGCCTGCTGGCGTTCGGACTGGCGCGCCTCGATCTGCGGATCCCAACACACCACCTGGCCGCCGCCGTCTTCCTTGCCGCGATACAGCGCCAGATCGGCGCGGCGCATGATTTCCTCGCTGCTCGCAGAGCTGTGCATCCGCGCCACCCCGCAGGTCGCCCCGATCTTGAGCATGGTGCTGCCAAGCGGCGCAATCTCGGTAAATTCGCCGAGCAGATCACCGAGGAAGCGGGTCACATCGTCCAGCGTCATCGATGCGGGAAACAGTATTGCGAATTCATCGCCGCCCCAGCGGGCCAGGAAAACCCCGGAGGTGGTCCTGATCTGGAGCTGTCCGGCGATCGCTTCCAGCACCCGGTCACCCACCAGATGGCCAAGCGTGTCATTGACATCCTTGAACCCGTCGAGATCGAGCAACGCCACCGTGACCGGTTCCAGATCGGCCCGTTCCATCGCCGCGGCAAGCCGCCGGTCAAAGCTGGCGCGGTTGAAAAGCCCCGTCAGCCGGTCGCGTTCGGCGGCGCGTTTCAGCGCGACATTGCGCAGGTGTTCCTCGGTGCAATCGAGGATGATTCCGGCCACGCTATCGGGCCGGCCATCAATGTCGATCCGTTCCCCCACCATGCGGATGCGGCGCTGTTCGCCATTTTCGCGGGTGATGCTGGTTTCGACCACAAAGGGTTTGCCTTCTTCGATCGTGGCGCGCAGCGCCGCGCTGACCATTGCCCGGTCATGGGGCTGGTAGAGCTTCACCGCATCGTCAATGCTGACCGAATCGCACGGCTCCAGTCCGGCGATCAGGTAGACCTGATCCGACCATTGCAGCCTTCTGCGGGCAATATCGACGCGCCAGCTGCCGACATTGACGGCGCGTTCGGCTTGCCGGAAGATTCGGGCCGATTGGCCCAGCGCCGTATTGGACGCCGCCAGTTCACGCGTGCGTATGTGCAGCGAAATGCTTTGTTCGGCCAGTTCGGCCAGCATCGACAAGGTAGCGGTCTGATTGGCGGTAAAGGCGCCGGTTTCAGGTGAAATCGCGCAAAGCGCACCAATCAGAACCCCGCCGTCAGCCCGAATCGGGACACCCAGATATGACCGGATATATGGCTGCCCGGTGACAAGATTGCTGTTGCTCAGGCGGGGATGGGTGCGCGCATCGTCAATTAACAGCGGCACGCCTTCCTCCACGCACAAAGCGCAGAACGAATCTTCGATCGCAGTCTCGCGCAGCTCTGTTCCTGTCTGCCCGAGAAACCACTGGCGATCCTGCTCGATTACCGAAAGCAACGCGATCGGGCATTTCAGCATGGTGCTGGCCAGCACGGTGATCCGTGAAAACAGGTCCCGGTCAGGCAAATCCTCCAGCCCGAGGCTCTGGATCGAATCAAGGCGGGAGAGATCAGTCACACGGTGCCGATGGCAGACAAGCCCTTAAGAAAACGTGGCAATCGGCACGGG
Organism: Porphyrobacter sp. AAP60; assembly: GCF_001296025.1. Lineage (GTDB taxonomy): Bacteria > Pseudomonadota > Alphaproteobacteria > Sphingomonadales > Sphingomonadaceae > Erythrobacter. Next base: position 185,076 of record NZ_LJHV01000008.1, read on the forward strand.
TTTTGCCGCAAGATCCAGCACGGGATCTACGGCCCCGGACTGGGGTATTTTGGGCCGCTGTTACCAGCGCACCAGCAGGGGCACCACAGCGCGGCCGACTGCGCCCATGGACAGCACCACTGCGCTGTGCCAAACGCCGATGTGGACGATATCGCTTTCGGGGCAATGCAGCGAAAAGGCGAAGATTCCGAAGCTTCCTGCCGCAATCCCTGTGACAAGACCGGCCCGGTCCGGCGCGGTCGGCGCGCCCTTGCGCAGCCACCATACGAGAATAGCCAGCACCAGCACCGAACCACTGCTGCCGATGGCAAAGCATGTCAGCCCGTGGTTGAAGCTTTCCTGCGAAACCAGATCCCCGCCGCCGGCCAAGCCGACGATCAGCCCTGCTGCGGGCAGCAGCGCTGCCATCGCGGCCGCCCATCTCCAGCCGCCATGATCACTGCCCACACAAGGGCGGCTCATCACGATCACAGTAACGCTGGCAGCCACGGCGAGGCCCAGGAACAGTCCGGTGGCAATCAGATGCACCGGATTGACCATTCCAGCCTGAAGATCGGGACGCATCCCGAACAGCGCGATCACGACCGCCACCGAAACCGCAGCCGCAATCAGCGTAATTGCCATGCCGTGGGCAAAGCGCAGCGGCTTTACCGGTTCAAGCCCGCCGGCCAGTTCTGCAATCAGAACATCGCAATTGCGTACCATAATTCAGGCTTTCTCGATCATGTGGGCCAGCTTTTTCAGGCCGCGGTGGATGTTCACTTTGACAAGGGATTCGCTCTGGCCGGTTGCATGCGACGCTTCGGCTATGCTGAGGCCTTCGATCTTGACCAATGCGATGGCGCGGGCCTGGGCTTCGGGCAGCACACCGAACAATCGTTCCAGGGTGATGCGGGCCGCGATCGCGGGTTCATCGTCGTTTCCGGCGATCTCGGCCTGCAGCTCGCATTCTCCGGCGCGGTACAGGCGTCGCAGGTGATCGACCCAGCGATAGCGGGCAATCGCCGCCAGCCACGGCAGGAAGGGGCGGGCCGAATCCCACGAAGCGCGCTTGGTGTGCAGCGCGATCAGGGTTTCCTGCACCAGATCGTCAAGCTGCGCAGGGGCCACGCGCCGCGCATAATAGCCGCGCAGCCAGCGCTGGCAGGCCTCCAGCAGGCTGGCATAGGCCTGCTTGTCACCCTGCTGCGACATGACCATCAGGCGGGCGAGGGTCGCCTCGTCGGCTCTCATGCGGCACATGCTTTCGCCAGCAGGTCCGGGGTTCCGAAAGGTTTACAGCCCGGCCCGCCTATGGCCCCGCCAGTTGCACGGGCAGAAACGGCAGAAATGGCGTTCATTCTTCTTCCCCCCTGCCCCCGGCTGCACCGCTGAGGGGCATCAAACGATGCATCCCCGTGGCGGTGGTCACAGGCCTGATTATCCGCCGGTTCGTCGCAAGCGTCCAGAAGGTTACCGGCGGCGCTGGGGTTTTGTGCAAGGTGCGGTGGCCGGGCGCCGGTGGCACCTTTGCCGGATCTGCGTAACCTTTGGCTTGCGCTGCACGAACTCCGCCGCAACAGGCCAATCGCCACGCGCCTTGCGCGCCAATTGAACAGGGGAATACGGTGATCGTGACTATCCTTCGGACTGGCGCAGCAGCAACTGCGCTGGCCGCGGCGGCATTGGTTGCCGCTACGCCTGCGCAAGCGCAGCAGGCCGGGATTGAAATCACAGTGGTCGATACCGCAGGCGCGCCGGTGGCCGGTGCCGAGGTGACAATCGCCAACCCCGCCATCGGGCTGAGCCGCACTGTGCGCACCAACGAACGCGGAACGGTGCAGGTCGATGGTTTGACGACTGCGGGGGAGTATCTGGTTTCGGTACCCGCTTCGGATCGCTACGCTGCAATCGCCGCGCAACCGGTTGAACTGCGCGCAAACTTTACCCGCAGCGTGATCCTGCAACTTGCCGCTGCCCAAAGCGCGGGCATTATCGTGACAGCATCACGCGCCATCACCGGATTGAACACCGCCAACGCCGAAATCTCCGCTTCGCTGGGGCGCGAGCAGCTGGTCGCCCTGCCCATCGAAGGCCGCGATGTGCTGGGCGCGCTGATCCGCCTGCCCAATGTCGTCCCCTCGACGGGATTTTTCCCTGAAGCGCCCTCCATCTCGATCAACGGATCGAACGGGCTCGATACGAACTACCTGATCGACGGGCTGGACAATAACGAGAACTTCCTGGGCGGCATCCGCTTCCCCGTGCCGCTGGGCTTCACCCGCGAAGTGACGGTGCTGGCGAACTCCTATTCGGCAGCATACGGACGCACTGCCAACGGCATCGTCAATTATACTACCCCCTCGGGCAGCAATGATTTTACCGGCGAGATTTATAGCTTGGTTCGCCCCGGCAGGCCGCTCGATTCCCGATCGCCCTTCCCCCGCCGCGACCTGTCGGGCAACCCCGTCGGCGAAAGCTTTGAACGCTATCAGACGGGCTTTGCCGCAGGCGGGCCGATCAGCCGCGACAAGACCTTCTTTTACGCGAATTACGAATATACCCGTGATCGCAACACGCAGGTGGTGGATGCGCCCGCGCTGGCCATTGTCGATACTGTCACCGGCAATAACACCTTTCACCTCGCCTCGCTGCGGATCGACCACCGGTTGACCGAAGACTGGACGCTGGGCCTGCGCGGCAATGTGGGCCGCGTGACGATCGACCGGCCCGGCGGCGGATTGGGCGGAGGCAATGCCACCTTCCCCTCTGCCGGATCGCAGCAGGACAGGAACTCCACCCTTGTTGCCGCCACCGCCAGCTATGCGGGTAGCGAATGGTCTTATGACGGGGCGGTTCAGTTCAGCCGGTTCCGCTGGGATTATGGCGAGGCGGTGGGCGCGCCGGGGCCGCAAGTGGTGGTGCGCGATACCACCGGGCTGGTCGCCGCAGTGGTCGGCAACCCCGGCTTCGTGTTCGATAGCCTTGAAGAGACATGGCAGACCACCCACCGGCTGCAACGCGCCTTCGGTGCGCACACCTTGCGGGTGGGCGCGGATGTGATCCGTTCGGACTTCGCGCTGCTGGGCGGTGGCAATCCCGATGGCAATTTCACGGTTGATCTGACCGCGGGCCAGCTGGCCAGCCTTGCAGGGCGGGGCCTCGCGCTGAATGCGCAGGATGTGCTGGCATTGAACCCAGTGGTGGCGAACTACGCGGTCGAACTGCGCCCGCAAAGCTTCGGCACCAGCCAGACGCTGCTGGCCTTCTACCTTGAGGATCAATGGCAGCTGTCCCCCACGCTCACCGCCACGCTGGGCTTGCGGTGGGATTACGACACCCTGACGGAAGAAGGCAGTGGCAGCGGTGATACCGACAACATCGCGCCGCGCCTTGCCCTGAACTGGCAGCCGGGCGCACGGTCATCAGTGCGGTTCGGCGCAGGGATTTTCACCGGCAAGCTATCTTACGCCGTTGTGTCCGACGCCTTGCAGCGCAACACCACCGCGCCGGGGTTCCTCGCGCAACTGGGACAATTGCAGGCAGCAGGGCTGATCCCGGCTAGCACCGACCTTTCAGACATCACCTTTGACGGCAACCTCACCGTGGCGCCGCCCTGCGCCACCGTATCCGCCTGCCCCTCGCCTGAAGCGGTGCAAGCGTTGCGCGGCACGGCAACGCTGGGCGAGGGACGCATTCTCTCCCCCACCGGCTATGACAATCCGTGGAGCGTGCAGCTGAGCGGCGGATACCAGTATCAGGCGGCGGAACATCTTACGCTGTCGGTCGATGCGCTTTACAGCCGCTCGCATAATCTGGTGCGGCTGCGCGATCTCAATGCGCCCGCGCCGTTCAGCCCCAACCTTGCCAATCTCACCGATGCCAACATCGCCGAGTTGCGCGCTTTGCCGGACAATGCGGCGCGGTTTGCGCTGGCACGCAGCCTTGGTCTGGTACGCTCCCAGGCCGATGCCGATGCCACCCGTCCGGTGGCGCTGGTGCCCGGCGGGGCGCGGCAGATCACTGTTTCCGAAACCGCGGGCGAGGCCGAATATCTCGCGCTGATCCTGCAGGCGATCAAGTTGCGCGGGGATGATGATTACGCCTTCCGGGTCAGCTACACCCTGTCGAGCCTGAAGAACGACACCGACGACATCAATTTCCGCGCCGCAAATGCCAATGATTTCAGCACCGAATGGGGCCCGTCCGCGAATGATCGGCGGCACGTGATTTCGGCGGTGGGGTATCTCTATCCGGCAAACGGGTTGACCGTGACGCTGGCAGCCCTGTTCCAGTCTGGCCAGCCGGTCAATCTGGTGCCCGATGCGCGGATTTTCGGCACGCAGGATCTGAACGGCGACGGGGCGAGCTTTGGCGAAAACTTCCTCGGCAATTCGGATCGCTATCCGGGCGAAGGGCGCAATTCCGCCCGCCTGCCGTGGTCGGCCAGCATTGATATGGGTGTCCGATATGCGCTGCCGGTGTTCGGTGGCCGGATCGAGGCGAGCGCAGATGTGTTCAACATTCTCAACGCCAACAATCAAAGCGGATTTGCCAATGCCGCGACCACATCGAACCAGATCCAGTTCGGCGGGGGCGCGGATTTTGTGCAACGCAATGCCGGCCCGCCGCGCCAGTTCCAGTTCGGGCTGGGTTACAAGTTCTGATATCGGCGTTTAAGGCCTGCCCGCCGATCGGGGCGGCGGGGCCATAGGGCATCGGTCTGGCGTGAGTGCCGGTGCAACGGGATCGCTTCCCGCACGGCAACCTTGCGCTGAAACAGCAGCAAAGCGGATGCAACCCTATCCCATCGCCTCCAGCACATCTTCCAGCCGCGCCGGATCGCCCAGCGCGATCACCGTGCCGTGACTGCCTGCGTCGAGCGGGTTGCCCTGCCAGTCGGCCATCATGCCGCCTGCGCCCTCGACCACCGGCACCAGCGCGGCGTAATCGTAAAGCTTCAGGCCGGCCTCGATCACTACGTCGACATGCCCGGATGCGACGAGGCCGTAATTGTAGCAGTCGCCGCCGTAGATGATCTTCTTTTCCGCCACATTCTTGGCCACCGACATGAAGGCATCGGCTTCCTCATTGGTGAAAAGATGCGGGCTGGTGGTGGCGAGCACCGCGTCGGCGATGTCTTTCAGCGGGCGCGCTGCGGCAGGCTTGCCATTGAACAGCGTCGGCTGGCCGATGCGCCCCACCCAGCGTTCACCCGCAACCGGCTGATCGATGATGCCCAGCACCGGCCAGCCATCCTGCAACAACGCGATCAGCGTGCCGAAGATCGGGCGGCCGGCGATGAAACTGGTGGTGCCGTCAATCGGATCGAGCACCCATTGGCGGCCAGCGCCTTCGTTGCGAGTGCCATATTCCTCACCGATGATCCCGTCGCGCGGGAACTCGGCCTCGATCAACCGGCGCATCGCGGCTTCGGCGGCGCGGTCGGCTTCGGTCACGAAGCTGCGGTCGGCCTTCTTTTCCTCGCTCCATGCTCCGCGAAACAGAGGACGGATGGCAGCGCCAGCCAGATCGGCAAGGCGCAGGGCGAGAGCGAGGTCTTTGTCAGTCATGGTGCTTTCCAATAATCGAACGCCTCGGCCTGTCGAGCCTCGGTAAACCTGCGCGCCTCCGGTCCCTCCCACTCCAGCGGCAAGTCGTCGTAAACGCCTGTGCGGCTGACGAACCAGCCTTGCCCCGGCAGCCCGTCAGACTGGCGCACCACCAGCACCGCAAGGCCCGGTTCGCCGCAAGCGCGCCCATTCTCGTCAAGCGCGTCGAGCACCTTGCACAACTGCCGCATCAGCGGGCGGGTGAAGGCGTGGCCAAGGGTGCCCAGCAGCGCGCCGTAGGTAAAGACCTGCCGCGCGCGGGCCGCTTCGATCAGGTGACTGCGCACTTCGGCGGGATCGAACATTTCCCTCACCTCGTCATTGCGAGGAGCGAAGCGACGCGGCAATCCATGGATTGGCGTAGCGATTGCCGCAATGTCTGGCCATGGATTGCTTCGCCTGCGGCTCGCAATGACGAACTTAATCGAACAGCGAACTCACCGAGCTTTCATCCGCAATCCGGCGGATCGCTTCGCCCACCAGCGGGGCGATGGGCAGGATGCGGATGCGGTCCGATGCTTCGGCGGCTTCGGTCGGGCGGATCGAATCGGTGATCACCAGTTCCTTCAGGCTCGATCCGTTGATCCGCGCCACCGCTCCGCCCGACAACACACCGTGGGTGATATAGGCCGCGACCGATTTCGCACCGTTTTCCAGCAGCGCTTCGGCCGCGTTGCACAGCGTGCCGCCCGAATCGACGATATCGTCGATCAAGATGCAATGCCGCCCTTCGACATCGCCGATGATGTTCATGACTTCCGATTCGCCCGGACGATCGCGGCGCTTGTCGACGATGGCGAGCGGGGCATTGTCGAGCCGCTTGGCCAGCGCCCGGGCGCGCACCACGCCGCCGACATCGGGGCTGACGACCATCAGCGATTGATCGCCGTACCGCGTCTGGATATCCGCCGCCATCACCGGGGCGGCATAAAGGTTGTCAGTCGGGATATCGAAGAAGCCCTGGATCTGGCCAGCGTGGAGATCCACCGCCAGCATCCGGTCGGCACCCGCCTCGGTAATCAGGTTCGCCACCAGCTTGGCCGAAATCGGCGTGCGCGGGCCGGGTTTGCGATCCTGCCGGGCATAGCCGAAATAGGGCACCACCGCCGTGATCCGCTTGGCCGAAGCGCGGCGCAGCGCATCGATGCAGATCAGCAATTCCATCAGGTTGTCGTTCGCCGGAAAATTGGTCGGCTGGACGACGAACACATCCTCGCCGCGCACGTTTTCGTGGATTTCCACGAACACTTCCTCGTCCGAAAAGCGCCGGACGCTGGCATCGGTCAGCGGGATTTCGAGATAGGCCGCAATGGCCCGGGCAAGCGGCAGGTTCGAATTGCCGGACATGATCTTCATGATGTGCGAATCCCCGAGCGCAGGTGGTGCACTCCGCCTAGCGCGGCGTCATGGAATTGCAACGTGGGAGGGAGCTTTGTCGACCGGTTGGATGATACGACGGTGTTTCCTCTTGATCCCATGCGGGCCACGCCCTGGCCCGTGCAGCAGACAGTACCGCGCCAGTCGGGAACCCAAACGCTTCCGGCCTGCTTTCCCTCCCATAGCAAAAAGGTGAAGCATGGGTTTTCTCAAAGACGGCGAATGGCATGACGAATGGGATTATAACGACGCGGATAGCGGCGCGTTCGAGCGCGACGAGAGCGCCTTTCGCAACTGGATAACGCCCGACGGATCGCCCGGCCCGACCGGGACAGGTGGTTTTCAGGCCGAACCGGGGCGCTATCGGCTCTACATCAGCCTCGCCTGCCCATGGGCACACCGCGCCAATATCGCCCGCCACCTGAAGGGGCTTACCGGCGAGATCGAACTGGTGGTGGTTCACTGGCTGATGAAAGACGGAGGCTGGTCTTTCCGGAAGGGCGAATGCGTGACGCCCGATCCACTGTGCGGCGCGCAAGCCCTTCATCAGGTCTACACCAAGGCCAAGCCGGACTATTCGGGCCATGTCACGGTGCCGCTGCTGTGGGACACGAAGACCGGCACCATCGTGAACAACGAAAGCGCCGATATCCTGCGGATGCTGGGCAGCGCCTTCGACGATTGCGGCGCAAATGATCGCGATCTTTATCCCGAAGCGTTGCGGGCCGAGATCGATGTACTGAACGACCGCGTGTACGGCGCGGTGAACAACGGCGTGTACAAGGCCGGTTTCGCTGCCTCGCAGCAGGCCTACGAAGATGCCGTGATACCGCTGTTTGCGATGCTGGACGAGCTTGAGAAACGTCTGGAAGGCCAAGACTGGCTGGTCGGCGGACAGCTTACCGAAGCCGACATCCGGCTTTGGACAACGCTGATCCGCTTCGATCCGGTTTATCATGGGCATTTCAAGTGCAACATTCGCCGGATCGCGGATTATCCGAACCTCGCCGCGTTTACCCGCCGGTTCTACGCGCTGGAAGACATCGCCGAGACGGTCAATTTCCGGCACATCCAGCGTCACTATTACGAGAGCCATTCGCACATCAATCCGACCGGCGTGGTTCCTGCGGGGCCGGATCCGATGGTGCCGGGCGCGGCGAATTAGCGGCTGACGCGCCGTTGTGTGCCTGCGGGCAGACGGTGCGGAGGGCCTTGGCGGTAGCAGCGGCCCTGCGCCCTTTAACCGATCACGCGATCCTGTGCTCTCCGCGAATCCACCTTACCGTCCCCGATGATGCCCGCATCACCACGCTTTCGGTGGTCATGTAGACCTCTCCCGTGGGCTTGCGGCGGCGCTTGACCCCGTCGAGCAGCGAGCCGTCGGTCACGCCGGTGGCGGCGAAGATGCAGTCGCCCTTCGCCAGATCTTCCAGCTTGTAGATGCGGTTCAGATCCTCGATCCCCCACTTGCGGGCGCGGGCCTTTTCATCTTCGTTGCGGAACACCAGCCGCCCGTTGAACTGCCCGCCCACGCAGCGCAGCGCGGCTGCGGCCAGCACGCCTTCGGGTGCGCCGCCCTGGCCCATATACATGTCGATCGTGGTTTCCTCGTCGGTCACCGCGATCACGCCCGCCACATCGCCATCACCGATCAGCACCACACCGCAGCCGATGCTGCGTAGCTCTGCGATCAGTTCGGCATGGCGCGGACGATCCAGCACGCAGACATTGATGTCGCGCGGCTTCACGCCCTTGGCCTCTGCCACCGCCATCACATTCTCGGTCGCGGACTTGGCCAGATCGATGATGCCTTCGGGGTAACCGGGGCCGACCGCCAGCTTGTCCATGTAAACATCGGGCGCGTTCAACAGGCAGCCTTCTTCCGCCGCCGCCAGCACGGCCAGCGCATTGGGCCCGGCCTTGGCGGTGATGGTGGTGCCTTCCAGCGGATCGAGCGCGATGTCGATCTTGGGGCCTTTGCCGATACCGACCTTTTCACCGATGAACAGCATCGGCGCTTCATCGCGCTCGCCCTCGCCGATCACCACGGTGCCATCCATATAGAGCGTATCGAAAGCGCGGCGCATGGCTTCGACAGCGGCGGCATCGGCGGCTTTTTCATCCCCGCGCCCGATCAATTGCGCAGCGGCAATCGCCGCCGCTTCGGTGACGCGCACCATCTCCAGCACCAGAACGCGCTGGATTGCATTGTCGCTGGCTGCGTCGCTGGCTGCTTGATCAGCGGCGGTGAGGTGGGTATCGTTTGACGAGTTCATGCGCAATTCAGCCCTTCTTCGCTCTGGATGCGACCAGACCATGTATCGGCAGGGGGCTTAAGCGGATGGAGACGGGTTTGTCGAGCAATGCCATGCCTATCGTGCCGGGTTTCCGCGCCGTTCTGCCGCTTATGGCCCTTTTGATCAGCGCCCCTGTGATCGCGCAGGATGACACCGCAGCGACTCCGCCCGCCGATCCGGCGGCAACCACCTCCCCGCCGCTCGACGTGCCGCCGCGTCCGCGCGTCAATGTGATGGTCACCGTGCCGCGCGGGGAGATCAATCAGGCGCAGGTACAGGAATGCGAAGACCGCGCCGATGCCGGCACAATCAGCGGCGAAATCGTGGTGTGCCGCCAGGTGGGCGATGATGGCAGCAATTCGCTTTCCGAAAGCCGCGCCGCCGCGCAAAAACGCTATGCGCAGGAAACCATGCTCAAGGGTGGCACGCGTGCGCCCGAAGCCTTCGGCATTCCCAATCACGGCAATCCGATCAGCTTTGGCGGGGTGCCGCCGCCAGCGCTGATGATCGATGTCGAAGCCCTGCCGCAGGCGCCCGCCGGTTCCGATGCCGACCGGATTTCACGCGGGCTGCCGCCGCTGAACGAAGAACGCGAACTGACCGAGGAAGAAGAAAGGGCCCGGCGCGAAGCGGCAGGCATCAAGACCGCCACTCCGCCGAGGGGCAAGAAGAAGGGCAGTTAGGCAGCATAGGCCGTGCCCTTCCCCTTCTTCTTCATCGCGCTGGCTGCGCAGGTGGCAACCGAGCCGCAGGTGCCCATCGGGCCGCAGGTGCCGCCCGAGCAGACCCTCCGCCTGCCGCCCCTGCGCGAGGCGACCCGCCCGCCGCAGCGCGCCCCGCTGAACGCGCCGCCCGAGCCGGAGCGCATTCCGATCGATCTCGGCCCCGATGCGCCGACCGGCTCGCCGCCCGAAACCATCGACATCCTCGCCCCGCCGCCCGCGCCCGAGGCTGCCAATGCCGCGCTGGTCAAGGAATGCGAAGACCAGCGCGAACGCGGCATCATTGATGGCGAGATTGTGGTGTGCCGATCGCTGGAGGTCGACACCTCGCAGCTTTACAGCGGCAGCCGCGCCGCATGGCTGAAAGATTACGCCGAACGCACCCAGAACGCCGGCACGATTGCGCCTCCGGATGTGGCCGGGCCGGGCATCTTTCGCGGGCCGCCCACGATCAGCGGACTATGCTTCATCGGGCCATGCCCCAAGGATGAGGCGCTGATCATCGACGTCGAAGCCATCCCGCCGCCGCCCGCCGGATCGGATGCCGAAAGGGTGGCGCAGGGGTTGGCCCCCTTGCAGGGCGACGACGCGCCACTTTCAGATGAGGCCCGCACCCGGCTGGAAGCGGAACTGGGCTTGCCGGAGGTGGGTGGACCCGAGGAACCATCAGCCGAAGAGCCCTTACTCCGTTCGTCCTGAGCTTGTCGAAGGACCGTCCTTCTTCTTCCGTCACACACTTAAGCCCAAAGGAAAAGCAGCCCTTCGACAAGCTCAGGGCGAACGGAAATGGTGCAATGCTTTACCCTAGAGCGGCAAAATCGGCAGCACCAGCGGCTCGCCCGAAAGGCTGTCCGACCCTTCGAGCAGCGCCAGCGCCTTGGCCACACAGCGTTCCGGCCCTTCGTGCGTGACCATCGCCACCATCACCTCGCCCCCGCTTTGCGAACGGCCTTGCTGGATCAGGCTTTCAATCGAAACGTCACCATCGCGCAGCGCGGCGGTGAGTTCGGCCAGCACGCCGGGGCGGTCTTTCACCATGAAGCGGATATAGGTGCGCTCGGTACGGTGGCCCGGTTCGGCCGGTGGCAGCGCGGCCAATTGGCTGCTGGGGATCGAGAAGGGCGCGCCCACTTCGTCGCGCGCAATGTCGATCAGGTCGGCGGCAACCGCGCTCGCGGTCGGCCCGTCGCCCGCGCCTGCGCCCTGAAACAGCAGGCGGCCGGAGAAATTGCCCTCCGCCACCACGGCATTGGTGGCGCCGTCGACAGCGCTCAAGGGGTGGCCTCTGGCGACAAGGCAGGGCCGCACGCGCTGGAGCAGGCGCGCCCCATCGGCAGTCTCTTCCACATCGGCTTCCCCGATCAGCCGGATCACAAAGCCCAGCGCATCGGCCTGCGCGATATCGGCGGCGCGTACCTGCGTAATGCCGCTCACCCGCACGCCAGCGAAATCGACCCGCGTGCCGAACCCGATCGCGGCCAGGATCGCCAGCTTGTGCGCCGCATCCACGCCTTCGATGTCGAAGGCCGGATCAGCCTCGGCAAAGCCCAGCTTTTGCGCCTCGGCCAGCACATCGGCGAAATCGGCCCCGGTGCGCTCCATGGTCGAGAGGATATAATTGCAGGTGCCGTTGAGGATGCCGTAAACCTTCGTCAGCGCATTGGCGCTGGTGCCTTCGCGCAGGCCCTTGATCACCGGGATGCCGCCGCCGACGGCTGCTTCGAACTTCAGGGCGGCATTATGCCCTTCGGCCAGCTGTGCCAGTTCCAGCCCGTGATGCGCGACCATTGCCTTGTTGGCGGTGACAAGGCCCTTGCCCGCGCTCAACGTTGCGCGCGACAATGTCAGCGCCGGGCCGTCCGAACCGCCGACCAGTTCCACCACCACATCCACATCATCGCGCCGGGCCAGCGCGGTCATATCGTCTTCCCACGCAAAGCGGGCGATATCGACGCCGCGATCCTTGCCGCGATCGCGCGCGCTGACAGCCACCACCTCGATCCCGCGTCCCGCCCGCGCCGCAATCAGAGCGCGGTTGGTATCAAGCAGCCGGATAACCCCTGCGCCAACCGTGCCGAGACCGGCGATGGCGATACGTAGCGGGGCCATAGGTGCAGGGGCAGGTGCGGTGGTGGTCAAGCGGCGCTCCATCATGAATCGCAACGCCGCTTAACCACGCAGCCCGTGCGGTCAAGCTGTCAGCTTGCCGCAGGGGCCTGCGTGATGCGCCGCGTGCACGGGCCAAGCTGGGCGATCACATAGGCATAATCCCCCGCCGCCAGCCGCCGCGCCTCCGGTTCGCGCGCGAGATTGGCGTTGCTCGGCAATTGCGCGGGCAGCGAACAGGCGAGGCGATACCAGCGCAGCGTTTCGGGTGCAGGCGGGCGGGCCGAGGAATCGATGATTTCGCCCCACGAAACGCCCCACTGCGGGGTCTGCCCCGGACGCCGCAGCACCGTGATCGACACGGGCGAACGGTTTTCGGTTGCCAGAAAAATCTGGGTTTCCGATTCGCCCGTCAAGGTGCCCGCCACCGCCAGCGCATCGCTGATGCCGGTGATACGCGGCGGCACACTGGCAGCGTAGATTTCGCTCAGCAGCGGGCGCAGCCGTGCCTCAAGCGCGGGCGTATATTCCAGCTGCGCGCCCGGCGCGACCAGCCGCACCTCGCCCGCGCGGCCTGGCACGCTATCGGCAAACAGCACGAATTCGCGCTTTTTCAGCTTGGGCACCTTGCCCTTTGCATCAAGCGGGACATCAACCAGATATGCCAGAGCGCCGCCCACCGAAGCGCGGCCGGCGATCAGCGCCACCGTGTCAGCCTCGATGTAAAGACGCGCGAATCCCGCTGCGAGGCCGGGCGCACGATCAGGCTTCAGCACCGTCTGGCGGCGAATCTGGACGCGCACGACAAGGTCTGCCGCGTCAGAAAATGTCGCCAGATCGGCATAAGTCGGCCCATTTGTTGCCGCCGCCGTAGGGGCAGATGAAGTTTGTGCACGGACTGCATCGGGGGCTGCAAGGGGTGCAACCACCATCCCGCCCAGGACCAATGCGGCTGCCGCCATAGGCCTGAAAAAGCGGGTTAATTCGTCTTTAACCTGTGGTGTCATCATGGTTCTCATCGATCGGTTCCAGCATGCAGCTTTAGCACTCCCTATTGCACATGGCTCGCAGTGAATCCGCCCTGAACCGCAAAAGCGTTTGATCGGCTTGGGGTTGCCCGTTAAAGCCCGAGTGCTGACTGCGCGGGACTGGGGACATTGCCACGCAGACAGCTCAGGTTGCGTTCAGGACTAAGGCGTCCAGAACGTACCAGTCGGGATCAGGTTCGGGCGGCGTGCATATCCAGCACACGCCCGTGCCGTGTTTTTCGACATGGGAGGGCCAAAATAACCGGGATCCATTCGCCCGTCCGAAAGGGCGGAGAATGGGGAGTGTGCCGATCCCCTGATCGGCGAGTAATTGGAGAGAAAGCGCTGGATGTCCTACGCTAGCCAACAACAAGGATTGACCGGCCCCAAGCTAGTCTCACTGATCATCGCACTAGCGATCGTCGGGAGCGTCGGGCTGGGCATGGTCGTCTTTCTTGCCGTCGATGCCGTCAAGGAAATGGTCGAACGTGTGACCACCGTCGAAGTCAAGGAAGAAGAACCGCCGCCGCCACCGGACGAGCCACCGCCGCCCGAAGAAGTGCCGGAGCAAACTTCGCCCCCGCCGCCGGTAGCGCCGCCGCCGCCGTTTGACATCGCGCCGAATCCGCCAGAGGTGAAGTCGGTGCCAATTCCGCCGCCGCCGCAGCCGGTGAATACGCAAGCGAGCAACGTGGCCCCTCCGGGCCCGCCAACCCCGCCTGCCCCGCCGGCGCCTTCGAAGGCTCGCGGTGCCCGCACCAAGAACGAACGCAGCTGGGCTGCGCGCATTCAGGAAAACTACCCGGCTCGCGCTCTGCGTGAGGAAACCGAGGGTACCGTGGGTGTGCGCGTGACGGTGACAGCCGATGGCCGGGCAACCGGATGTTCGGTAACCGCATCAAGCGGTTCGTCCATTCTGGATCAGGCGGCCTGTGTTGGGATGGAGCGTTATTCACGCTTTGAACCGGCACTGGATGCCGCCGGTAACCCGACGTCGGGCAGTTACACCACCCGCATTACCTATCGTTTGAACTGACGGATTATCCGGCGGGCGGTGCAGCCGCCCGCCCCCGGTACAACATTTTCAAGAGGACTTTTCGCAATGAACCTTTATCTTCTCGCCGCAGCAGCCGGTGAAGCAGCACCCGAAAACAAGTTCGGCTTCGTCGAAGCCATGCGCGAGGGCGGCCCAGTCGCCTGGACGATCCTTGCCGTGATGGTCATCATGTCGGTCGGCTCGTTCTACATCATGTTCACCAAGCTGTTCGAACAGAACAAGGTGATGAACCAGTACAAGAACGTGCAGACCGCCTTCTGGCGCGCCGGCAGCCTGCGCGAAGGCGCGACCAAGCTCGACAAGGACAGCGCATGGCGCCAGCTCGCCGACGACGCCGTGAAGGCGCAGGACGAGCACGGCAAGATGACCGACAGCCTTGAATCGCATGATTACATGCACGGTTCGCTGCAGCGTTCGGAAGATTCGATCAACGCCGTGCTCGCGGGCGGCCTGCCGTTCCTGGCAACCGTCGGTGCGACCGCACCTTTCGTGGGTCTGCTCGGCACCGTGATCGGGATCTACCGCGCACTGATCAACATCGGCATCGCCGGCAACGCCTCGATCGACAAGGTCGCCGGCCCGGTTGGTGAAGCGCTGATCATGACCGCCATCGGTCTGCTCGTGGCTGTGCCTGCCGTGTTCGCGTTCAACTGGCTGCAGTCGCGCAACCGCCGCATCGCCGCCATGCTCAGCACCTTCACGACCGATCTGCTGGCCTACATGAACTCGAACGGCGCGGTGAAGCCGACTGTGACGGCAGCAGCTCCGGCTGCCAAGCCGGCTGCCAAGCCCGCAGCGCCTGCCCCGAAGGCCTGATCACCATTGTCACAAGCGGCGGGGGCCGATCGTGATGGTCGCCCCCGCCACTTCCACCCGGATACCGTCCCTGTAAACGGGGCCGTCCGGGGCAAGTCTTCAAGTCAAATTGTTTGACACAGGTAGGAATTCACAATGGCGATTTCGATGGGAGGCGGGGCGGATACCCCACTGTCCGACATCAACACCACGCCGCTGGTGGACGTGATGCTGGTGCTCCTGATCATCTTCCTCATCGCGGTTCCGGTGGCGATTCAGACGATCGAACGGCTGGAAATTCCGGTCTTCGAATCCGAAGAATCCAAGGACAAGGTGGAAAACCTGCTGCTTACGATCAGCACCACCGATGCCGCCGGACGCAGCGCAGGGGAGCCGGGCTTTGCAGGCGCCTCGCGCGGGGGCGAATGCCGGGTCTATTTCAACAACATCACGCCTGTTACCTCGGCCGAACTGGAAAAGATGGCGTTTGATCGTCTCGATGCCATCGTCCGTCGTGCGGGCGGCGCCGAAGCGCTGATGCAGGATCCCGAAGCGATCCCGCAGGTGCATATTCGCGGTGACGTTCAGGCTCCGTGGCGGTGTGTTGCCGGCGCGATCTACAACGTGCAGCGCGCGGGCTATCCGATCGTCGGGTTCATTTCGAACCCGGTTGATCCGAACGGCTGATTGTTTAGGTTTTTCAAGGAGTAACTGACATGGGTATGGCCGGAGGAAAACTCGACGGCGAGCCGATGATGGAAATGAACATGACGCCGCTGATCGACGTTCTGCTCGTTCTGCTGATCATGTTCATCATCACCATCCCGGTGGCGACCCACTCGGTCGACATCGATTTGCCGCAGCCCAACAATTCGCCGCCGCCGCTGGTCGAGCCGACGAAGAACAAGCTGGTTCTGTCGCAAGACGATCTGATCCTGTGGAATGGCGAATCGATCAGCGAAGGTCAGCTGGTCTCTGCCCTGCAGCAATCGACCACGATGGTGCCCGAGCCCGAACTGCAGTTCGAGCCTGAAGCGCTTGCCAGCTATCAGCTGTCGGCCCGCGTGCTGCAAACCATCAAGGCATCGGGCGTGACCAAGTTCGGGTTTGTCGGCAACGACAAGTATCGCGAATTCGGCAAGTGATTTGCCGGGGCTAGACCGGCCTTAGGTCGGTCTTGACCCCGTCTAGCTTCGCCTAGACTATCACCAAAAGGGGCGTTGCGAGCGATCGCAGCGCCCTTTTTGAATGGATTGGCGCGGGTTTCGTCGCTTGTGCCACCGCGCCGACAGCCTGATCGGGCAATCGCAATGTTTCACGTGAAACATTTTGCGCTAATCGGCCTCCTGCTCCGGATCGGGCCGCATCGCGGCGGCAATCAGCCCCTCGGCCTCCAGTAGCAATTCATCATCCACCGCGCCTTGCGGCACCGCCTCACGCCCGATCATCGTCATGACCGGCACCGCCAGCGGCGACACCCGCTCCAGCGAGACATGCACCAGCTCGCGCTCCGACCGTTCAAGCAGACCGGCAAGCCGCCCCACATCCGTCATCCGCGCCCGCGCATCGGCCCATGCTGCCTCGATAAGCACATGATCCGGCTCGTATTTCTTCAGCACATCGTAAATGAGATCAGTCGAAAAGGTGACCTGTTTGCCGGTCTTCTTCTTGCCGGGATGCTGGCGTTCCACCAGCCCGCTGATCACCGCCACCTCGCGGAATGCGCGGCGCAAAAGGTGGCTTTCGGTGACCCATTCGACGAACTCGTCGGTCAG
This sequence comes from Porphyrobacter sp. AAP60, assembly GCF_001296025.1. Classification (GTDB taxonomy): domain Bacteria; phylum Pseudomonadota; class Alphaproteobacteria; order Sphingomonadales; family Sphingomonadaceae; genus Erythrobacter. The sequence goes on from NZ_LJHV01000008.1 coordinate 201,824, forward strand.
AATATCGGGCGATAACAAAGGGGCAGGGTTATCGACCGGCTTCAGCCCCCATACCGCGAGACAATAATCATTCGCCACAAACCCGCCCGGCATCAGCCCGCGATCTTCCATCCGCCGGGTAATCAGCATCCCCAGTGACTGGTTCGCGTTCCACCCCTCGAATGTGTAGTAACAGGTGTAGTGTTTCCCTGCGTGCGGGAAGCTCTCGACCAACAACTCGCCCGGCGCAGGCAGCCGGCTGCGATAGTCCTGCATCTCCAGCCATTCGCGCACATCATCGGGGAACCGCCCCCAGCCAGCCCGGTCTGCCAGCATCGCCTGCACGCGGGTCGCCAGGTGGGTGGTGAGCGGCAGGCGAAGGCCGCCATATGACGGAATAGTGGCGCTTTTTTTGGCAGCGCGCACCACCACGTCCATGTCCTTCACGCTTTCAACCTCAAGGCTGATGCCCGCGAAGAAGAAAGTATCGCCGGGTGAAAGCTGTGCGGCAAACCGCTCCTCGACCTTGCCCAGACTTCGGCCATTCTTGAACCGCACAATGAGCATTTCGGAATCGACGATGATCCCCGCATTCATCCGGTGGCGCTGCGCCTGATTGGGGTGGGAAAGCCGCCAGACACCTGATTTGTCACGCACAATCCGCTGGAACCGGTCATAGGCCCTGAGCGCATAGCCGCCATTCGACACGAAGCTCAGCACACGGCCAAAGGTCGCATCGTCCACCCAGCTATAGGCGAGGCTGGATCGCACCTCGGCCAGCAACTCCCCTTCGTGAAACGGCCCCGCACAGGCGCAGGCCATCACGTGCTGGGCCAGCACATCAAGCCCGCCGGGCCGGAACGCCTCGCCATCGCGCTGGCCCTGATCGACCGCATCCTTGGCCGCCATTGCTTCAAGGAATTCAAAGCGATTGCCCGGCACCAGCACCGCGCGGCTTGGCGTATCCAGCCGGTGCCCCGCCCGCCCGATCCGCTGGAGCAGGCGCGAGGAACCCTTGGGCGCCCCCATCTGCACGACGAGATCGATATCGCCCCAGTCAATCCCCAGATCGAGGCTGGCAGTGCAGACCAGCGCACGCAATTCCCCGCGCGCCATCGCTTCTTCGACCTTGCGCCGCGCTTCCACCGAGAGGCTGCCGTGGTGGATGCCGATGGGCAGGTGGTCCTCGTTCGCCTCCCACAGGCACTGGAAAATGAACTCTGCCAGAAACCGCGTGTTGGTGAAGACCAGCGTGGTGCGGTTGGCCTTTATCGCCTCGTAAAGCTGCGGCACCGCCCAGCGCCCCGCGTGCCCGCCCCACGGCACGCGTTCTTCGATCGGGAGCAGGATTTCCACCTCGGGATCGGCCCCGTCCTCGCCCAGTACCAAATCGGCCGCGGCAATTTCGCCCCCCGCATCAGCGTGTTGCGGGGCCAGCCATTCCTGGAAGTCGCGTGGATTGGCGAGGGTGGCAGACAACGCCACCCGCTGCGCCTGCGGTGCCAGGGCGTGCAACCGGGCAAGGCTCAGCGCCAGCAGATCGCCGCGCTTGTCGGTCGCAAAGGCGTGCACCTCGTCGATCACGATCCGCTTCAGCCCCGCGAACAGGTCAGCGCTTTCAGGGTAGGATAGCAGCAGCGAAAGACTTTCCGGCGTCGTAAGCAGCACATGCGGCGGGCGTTCACGCTGGCGTTTCTTGCGGTCCGACGGAGTATCGCCGCTACGGGTTTCGACCCGGATCGGCAGGCCGATTTCCTCGATCGGGGCCAGCAGGTTGCGCTTCACATCCTGCGCCAGCGCCTTCAGCGGCGAGACGTAGAGCGTGTGCAAACCTTCAGGCGGCAGCACACCATCAGAGGACGCAAAGTCGCACAGGGTCGGCAGAAACCCCGCCAGCGTCTTGCCTGCCCCGGTATCGGCCACCAGCAGCGCATCACGGCCCGCCCGCGCCTTGGCAAGCATTTCAAGCTGATGCCGCCGCACCCGCCACCCGCGCTGCACGAACCACGTTGTGATTTCGGGGGGTAGCGAAGCGTCGGCGGGCCCGGTTTGCTGTGCGGTCACATCACTCAGCGTCAGCCTCGGCGGCGGCCTCATCGGCAGCAGCATCGGCGGCATCCATCGCCTCCCATGATGCTTCTTCGGTGGCATAAAGATTGGCTTCAATCTCCTCGACCGCATAGCCGGTCAGTTCGGCCACTCTGGCCTGTTCGGCTGGAGCGAGGTCGGCGAAATTGCGTTTGGCCGGAAGGTCGGCCGTGGCCTCGGCCAACTTCTGCTCAATCGATCCGATAGTGCCCATCATCGCCGGCATCGCCTCCATCGTCGCGCTGAGGACGCGCGGATCGCTCGACATGGTGAAGCTTTTGCGGGCGTAGTTCGTGCCGGTTTCGGTGAGGAAAAACGCCTCGATCTCGGCCAGTTCGGTCGGGTTGAAGTTGATCGCATAAAGCTCGGCCATCGCCTTGCGCATGCCGGGTTCCATCGCGTCCATCATCTGCGTCATCATGTCGGGAAGCATCGCCATTTCGCGTTCCTGCCGCACGGCCCACGCCGGATCGAAGAGGCCCGCCAGTTCCTCGGTCTGTTCCGGGGTCAGATCGAGATCATAGGTGCTCAGCCCCGTTGCCGCCGTCACGGTGGTGGTAGCGGCAGAGCCGCCCATCTGCATGATCGGGCCAAGCATCTTGTCGAACATTGATCCCATCATTTCGGACAAGGTCCCGTCAGGGATCATCCGGTTGATGATGCGCTGCGCCTGCGGCAGGCGGGCCTCCTGTTCGGCGGTCAGCGGCTCGGCCGGGAACATCGCGCCAAGCATCGCCATCGCCTGCGTCAACTCGTCAGGCTCATCGGAAGCGACGGCATCATCGATCATCACATCCTCTGCCTGCGCCTCCGGGTTTTGCGCGCATAGTGCGACCGGAGCGGCCAGCAGGGAAAGCGCGGCGCACGCGGCAAACAGAGTGGACTTCATTGATTCTCTCCAAGTGTGTTGCCCATCACTGCCCCAGCATCGCGAATTGCGCCAGCCTGTGTTGCGGGTGACTTACAATCCCTTGAGTACATCGTCGGGCACCGTCATGGCACAGCGCAACCGCATCAGTGGCCCACGCTTTCGCCCCGCTCCAGCCCTGACAGAGCTAACTGCTCGTCGATCTGCGCCATCAGCCGATCCAGCCCTTCAGCGCTTTCGCTCTCCGCGCGCGCAACCAGCACATCCTGCGTGTTCGAAGCGCGCAGCAGCCACCATCCGTCCGCGGTGTTGACCCGCACGCCATCGGTGGCGTTGACGCTTTCGACCCCGGCACCGGGAGCAGTGGTGAGACGCGCTGAAATCTCCGCCATGGCGGCAAACTTGCGCGCCTCATCAACCTGAAAACGCAGTTCGGGCGTGTTCAGCATAGGCGGGATCGCACCACGCAACCCAGTGACCGATTTACCCAGCCGCGCCGAAGCGGCCAGCAGCCGGACACCGGCATAAAGCGCATCGTCGAAGCCGTAGTAGTCATCGGCAAAAAACACGTGTCCGCTCATCTCGCCGGCCAGCGGCGCCCCGGTTTCCTTCATTTTGGACTTAATCAGCGAATGGCCGGTCTTCCACATAAGCGGCTCCCCGCCCAGTTCCGCCACCCGGTCAAACAGCGCCCGGCTGGCCTTAACATCGGCGATAATCGTCGCACCGGGGCGATTTTTCAGCAGATCTTCGGCATAGATCATCAGCAGCTGATCGCCCCAGATGACCCTGCCCGTGCCATCGATCGCACCGATGCGGTCGCCATCCCCGTCAAAAGCTACTCCGAAATCGAGGTTCTTCTCAGCGACGAGAGCCCGCAAGTCGGCCAGATTGGCTTCAACAGTCGGATCAGGATGGTGGTTGGGAAAATGTCCGTCAACATCGGTAAACAGCAAATGATGCTCCCCCGGCAGCCGGGCAGCCAGCGCTTCGAGCGCAGGGCCGGCAGCGCCGTTCCCGGCATCCCAGCCGACCTTCAGGCCTTCGAGCTTGCCAGTATCGATCCCGGCCAGTCCTTCGAGCAGGCGCTCGACATACTCGCCCATGATGTCGCGCGTGGTAACCTCACCCACGCCGCTGGCGAAGGCCCCGTCTGCTGCCAGTTTCCCGAGCTTCTGGATATCGGCGCCGAAGAACGGCCGGCCAAGAAATACCATCTTGAAGCCATTGTAATTGGGGGGATTGTGGCTGCCAGTTATCTGAATGCCGCCATCCACCTGTTCGGCTGACGCCTCGGCATAATAAAGCATCGGGGTGGCGCTCAGGCCGATCCGCACCACATCACACCCGCTCGCCGTCAAGCCTTCGACCAGCGCATGTTCGAGCATGGGTGAACTGATCCGTCCGTCATATCCCACCGCTACAGTCGCTCCGCCAGCCTCGCGCAGCAGGGTTCCGAATGCCCGACCGATCGCCCGTGCGTCATCCGCCCCCAGCGTTTCGCCGATGATACCGCGGATGTCGTATTCCCGCAGTACGGAAGGGTGGAACTGGTGTTGCATGGTGCGGGGTGGCTCCTCGAAAGCGGTTCGGCAGGGTTGCTGCCACGTCGTCATTATGGCTGGTAAAACGGTCGGTATCGCAAGAACAATCCTGCCGCCTTGCCGATCATTGGCCAAGACGCCTGCCGCCGAAATGTGTCAATCCCGCGATTGATCGGAGCCATTGCCCTCGTCGGGCGGTAAAGGTGCAGCGGGGAGGTTCGCCAGCAGAAGATCGCGCGCTGCATTGGCTTCCTGCATGGCGGCAGTCGTTCCGCCCCGATCGGGATGCACCAGCGCGGTCAGCCTCCGGTGGGCGGAAATCACATCGTCGCGGGTGGCGGCGGCGTTTACGCCCAGCAGGTTGCGTGCGCGTTCGATGGCTTGCTGGCGCACGGGGACAGAGCGCAGATATTCCCACGGCCACTTGCCCAGTCCCCAGCGGCACAGCACACACACCGCCACAATCAGGATAAGGGCGCGCACCAGCATCGTTCAGGCCGGCGCCAGTTCGCTGCGTCCGGGCGTGAACTGCGGCAAGGCCAGCGCCATCACCAGCGCACGCAATTCCTGCCGCGCGATCAGGTGACTGGTGCCAAGCTCACCGAGATGCCCCTTGTCGAGCAGTGTCAGCCCCGAAGGAAACAGCTCGCGGTAAATCACGCGCTCGCTAAGACCGGGCGTTACGCGGAAACCGACGCGTTTGGCCATTTCCCCCAGCGCTTTCTGCAAACGCGCCTGGTTGCGCGCTTCGACGTGGCCGGTGCGGTTGCGCACCACGATCCAGTCCATTTCGGGGCGCTGTTGCTCCAGCGTCATCCGGCTGCGCTTCATCCGCGCCTCCCAGATCAGTTCGGCAAAGAACGACAGCTTCTTGACCTTGAACGTCTCGGCATCGACCTGACCGATAAGGTCGAAATCGACAAAACTGTCGTTCATCGGCGTCACCAGCGTATCGGCATGTTCCACCGCGATCCGCGCATAGGGATCATCGCGGCCCGGATTGTCGATGATCAGGAAATCGCAATTTGCCTCCAGCCGCCGGATCATGGCCATCAGATCGCCGGTGTTTGCCCCGCGAAACACTTCGCAATCGGGCGTTGGCAGGGTCAGCCCGCGCTGTTCCAGCGTGCCCAGCCGGTTTTCGATATAGCGGTGCATCGTGCGCTGGCGCGGGTCGAGGTCGATCGAGGCTACACGCGCGCCGAGGTATGACAGCGCCACCGCAACGTGCACCGCAGTGGTCGATTTGCCGGTGCCGCCCTTCTCGTTGGCGAAGACGATGCGGTGCGCCTGTCCCGGCCGCAACTTGCGCGGTGGAAGCGGTTGATTTGCAGGCTGGGCGGGCGGCATGGCGGGTTACTCGCTCGGCGGCCGCAGTGCAGCCGCTTGAAATGGGACAGGAAGCACCGCTAGGGCGCTGCCAGCGGTTTATCCTTGGAGGCGAAGCGGTGCAAACGGTCAAGACGCTCGATATGTTGAGAACCGCGCTGGGACAGTTGCGCGGCGATGGCAAGCGCATCGCGCTTGTGCCAACGATGGGCGCGCTGCACGAAGGCCATCTGACGCTGGTGCGCCGTGCGCAAGCGGTTGCCGATCACGTCGTTGCCTCGATCTTCGTCAATCCCAAACAGTTCGGGCCGAACGAGGATCTGGACGCCTACCCACGCCAGCTCGCCGCCGATGCCGCCATGCTGGAGGGCGAAGGGTGCGCGCTGCTATGGGCTCCCTCGGCCGAGGCGATGTATCCCGCCGGCTTTGCCACCAACATCAGCGTGACCGGCGTCAGCGATGGCCTGTGCGGCGCCGCCCGGCCTGGCCATTTCGACGGGGTGGCAACCGTGGTTTGCAAGCTATTCAACCAAGTGCAGCCCGATGTGGCGCTGTTTGGCGAGAAGGACTTCCAACAGCTTGCGGTGATCCGGGCGATGGCGCGCGATCTCGATCTCTGTCGCCCGCACGTTGACGCGATCATCGGCGTGCCGACCGTGCGCGAGGCTGACGGGCTCGCGATGAGCAGCCGCAACCGCTATCTCGCGCCGGAACAGCGCGCCGCTGCCGCCGCCCTTCCACGTGCCATGCGGGCAGCGATTGCGGCCATCAAGGGCGGAGCGGATGTCGCCGGTGCGCTTGCCGGGCTGGAGGCGGAAATCGTCGCTGCCGGTTTCGACCGCATCGATTACGCGGTACTAGCCGACAGCACATCGCTCACCCCACTTCCTGCGCTGACAACCGGGCCCGCCCGCCTGCTGGTGGCGGCAAGGATCGCAGGCACCCGCCTGATCGATAACATGGCCGTGAACCCGCAATAGCCGCAGCGCCAAAACAGCGTTGACGCAAGCCCCCGCCTGATGGCATTGGAGCGCGCGAGCGGGCGGGTATAGCTTAGTGGTAAAGCTCCAGCCTTCCAAGCTGGCTATGCGGGTTCGATTCCCGCTACCCGCTCCAGCCCTCCCTTCCCAAACAGCCCCAGAAAGTCTATAAACCCCTTGGAAATCCGAGGGATTTAGGCCCTCGGTCGTCCGAGAATGTCCCTATTCTTCCCGCTGCATCCGGGGCCCTTGGGGGCCACATCGCGGGGCCAAGGCATTTCGGGCAATTGGACTGGCCCCCACGTGGGGCCACCAGCTAGGAAAGGACCGAGGGCCATGCCGCTGACAGATGTTGCGATCCGGAACGTCAAGCCGCGCGAGAAGCCCTATAAGGTGGGTGATACTCTCGGTCTGTTCCTCTTGGTGCAGCCGTCCGGCGGCAAGCTGTGGCGGGTCAAATATCGCATCGACGGCAAAGAGAAGAAGCTGGCGATCGGCATCTACCCTCAGGTTGGGCTCGCGGAGGCGCGGCGCAGGCGTGATGACGCCCGCGAGTTGGTCGCTGCTGGAAAGGATCCCGGCCGCGAAAAGCAACGCGAGAAGGTGCGATCGCGCATCCAGGCCGAGACAACCTTCGACGCCATTGCCGCCGAGTTCTGTGCGAAGCGGCGGCGCGATGGTCAAAAGGCCTGGGCAGTGAGCACGGCCACGCGCAGCGAGTATCTGCTGTCGCTGCTCAAGGGATCGATTGGCAAGCTTCCCATCACCGATATCGAACCTGCGGACGTGCTGATTGCCGTCCGAAAGATCGAGCGGAAAGGCCAACTGGAAAGCGCTCGCCGTACCCTTCAACTAGCCGGCGCAGTATTCCGCTATGCTGTAGCGACCGCCCGCCTTTCATCGGACCCCACGCGCGACCTGCGCGGCGCGCTGACCGCTCCCACCGTCACCCACTACGGCGCAATAATCGACCCGGTGCGCGTGGGCGAACTGCTGCGCGCCATCGACGGCTATGAGGGCCAGCCGATTACAAAACTGGCTATGCAGCTGGCCCCACATGTCTTCGTCCGCCCCGGCGAACTGCGCCATGCCGAGTGGAACGAGTTCGATTTCGAAGGGGCCTTGTGGACCATCCCAGCGGGCAAAACCAAGATGCGCAAGGATCACCTCGTCCCGCTCTCACGCCAGTCGATTGCGATCCTCGAAGACCTCCGCACGCTAACTGGCCCCGACGGCTACGTCTTCCCTTCGATCCGCTCCCGCAAGCGTCCGATGAGCGACAACACGATCAACGCAGGCCTGCGCCGCCTCGGCTATTCCACAGTCGAGATGACCGCCCACGGCTTCCGCGCGATGGCATCAACCCTGCTCAACGAAAGCGGCAAGTGGCACCCCGATGCGATCGAGCGTGCCTTAGCTCATGGCGATAGCGACAGAGTCCGTGCCGCGTACCACCGCGGAGCCCACTGGAAGGAGCGCGTAGCCATGGCGCAATGGTGGAGCAATCACCTCGACCAGCTGCGGAAGGGCGCGGAGGTCGTGCCGATCAAGGCGGGGAAGCGGTGATCGGAGGTTTAAGCCGCAACTCGTCTACGACCCGCATTAAATCGAAGAATTTCGACTTCTATTCAACTTGTTATGGCTAAGCGAGTTGCCCACAACTCGCCGCAAACCCGCATAACTCGCAGGCGGATCATTTGTGCACAAACCGTGTTTCCGTCGAAATATCAGAGATATGCAACCCGAATTCGCGGGGTAGGGTGTGCTCACTGTTCCCCAATCGCGCGGTTCGGATTCAATGCCTCTGACTCCTTGAGCTCGGAACTCTCAGACATTCGCCCAGAACGGGAGCCTCCGGCAGGTTGGGCTGAAAAGCCGGGATCGAGTTCTGGCGGTTGAACGGCACGCAACATGTCAGCGATTCGCCACTTGCCGAGTGGATTGTTTCGGCGAACAGAAGCCCAAAACAGTAGCCCTATCAGCTATTCGAAGACGGCAGCTGCCGACCCAAGGCCGGTCGTTCGCGACAGCCACTATGAACGTCCGCTTTTGACAGAAGCTGTCAACAGAATGCACCAAAGCGGCCAATGAGGTTTGCGCTTCCATATCGGTCATTAGGCCCGTCAGAAACCGCTGTTGGCCATTGATCACCGCAAGCAATTAATGTATCACATTAGCTGTGCCCTCTACGCGGTCAGAGCCGTGATCGGGGACCGCCCCGCAAAGCCAAAAGGTGTGACATGAACAAGGTTTTTCCAATACTCGGTGCGCTTGCCGTTTCCATGTCGCCCGTGACCACTGGCACCCTGTCGGCTCAGCCGAACATTGAGGCGCTCGAAAAGATTGCCGAGATGATGATCGAGGCCGACCTCAACGGTGACGGAAAGACGACGCGTGCCGAGCTCATTCAGCATCGCGCGCAGATGTTCGCCAGGCTCGACCGCAACGAGGACGGGGTCATCGACAAGCAGGACAGACCTAAAAGGCCCATGGCAAAGCGAAAGTTTGAACCGGCCTTCGATCAGGTCAAGTCAGTGTTCGATAGCAATAAGGATGGGCGCGTTACCCTTGATGAGTGGAACAGGTCCGATCCCGACATCTTCGCCATGCTGGATCGAAACGGCGATGGCGTGGTGACCCGTGCAGAGCTTCCGTCACCCAAGTGAGCCGGAGTTTGGCGCAAGCCATGGGCGGCATGCTGCCGTTGGATTTTGAGCGGAGAACATGATGACCAAACTTCACCTTGCCATCGCTGCTGGCGCTCTGATGCTGTCTGGTTGCGCCACCACCAAGTTCACCTCGGACTTTGATCAGGCCCATGATTTCGGGACCTACAAAACCTTCGCCTGGGCGGGAGAAAGCCCGATGACGGTGCTGGGCGCAACCCGCGTGCCGCCGATGCTGGAGCCGCGGCTCGCCCGCGAGGTTCGCGCCGAGCTCGAGGCGAAGGGCTATCGCTACGTCGAAGCGCTCGAACAGGCCGATTTCGGCGTGTCGTTCACGGTCGGCAGCCGCAGCACCACCGAGGTGATCAAAAGCCCCGAGACCTTCTGGGTGAACCAGACCAATTGGCGCTGGGGCCGGGCCTATTACCCGGCCTATCGTCGGCCCGTCGCGGTGGGCGCGATCACCCCGGTGACCGTCACCACCACCGAGGTGGAGGCCTACACCGAAGGCACGCTGGCGATCGACATTTATGATGTGAAGACGAAATCCCCCGTCTGGCACGGGGCGGGCACCAAGACGGTCAATACGTCCGAGGTGGTGGGCCGACGGGGCAATCTCGATTCGGCCAAGATCCGCGAAGGGGTTACCAAGGTTCTGAAGGATTTTCCGCCAGAATAGCAAAGGGTGCGGAGCGCGCCGATCCACCACATCGGCGCGCCCCGCGCTGGCCGCTTACTTGAAGCGCGCAGCCATCTGAGCCTCGAGTTGGGCGAGGGTGACAAAGCCGTCCTTGTCGGTATCGATCCGGCTGAAATTGGCAGCAACGCGGGTCATCCCGCCGTCCTTGGCTTCCTTGTGCGTTAGCTTGCCGTCCTTGTTGGTGTCGGAGGCCTTGAACTTGGTCCGCAGCTCGTTGAGCCGGTCCTGGTACATGTCGGCGTGGGCCGCCGGGGCAAGGAACATCGCCGCTGCCGCGAAGGCAGCAATCTTTGCAAGGGTCTTCATCGGTCAATCTCCAAAGGTTTATGGGTCAGGCAGAAGCTCGGGGCCGAAGAATCGCGGGACCCGCGACCAACCGCCCTGAAGCCCTGATATAATGCATAACATTAACCGGAGCCATACCGCAGTGGATTGGGCGATAATCTGGCGCCGCGCAGCGCCTAGCTCTTGGCGAGACCGGCGCGGTCAAGCCGCCAGCGCAGGGTATCGATCCGGTCCTGCCCGAAGAATGGCTCCTCGCGAAACACCATGGTCGGCACGCCCCAGTGCCCAGCGGCATCGAGCGTGTCTTGGTTGCACGCGATCTCTTCGAGATGATCGCCGCTTTCAATGGCCGCATCGAGCTCGGCAAGGTCCAGCCCAGCATCGGCCACGGCTTCCTTGAGCAGGTCGCCCTGATCCCACCCGCGCGTGCCGCCAAAGATCAGCGCGGCGACCCGGTCAGCCAGCTCAACGCCCCGACCCCGGCGATTGGCCTCCACACCCAACTTCGACAGGCGGTAGATATAGGGCTGCTCCTTGGCGACCTCCATCGTACGGAAATCCTGCACGATCGGATCGGGATCGGCCGGGAAAACGATCGGCCGGCCGAGCATTTCGCCCCGGCGGACGCTGTCCATGACAATGTAGCGCGGCGGCCTACGGTTGGAGGAATCGAACAGCGCCTGCGGATTGCGCACCGCCAGCGGCAGCACGACGCGCAGCTGGACATCGACAGCATAGTCGTCGCGCAGCTGGAGGAGGTCTGCCGTCACCAGCCGCGAATAGGGGCTGCGGAATGACCAGAAAACGTCAACAGTTTCGCTCATGGTGCCTCTCCCCGCGCTTGTCTCACAGCTAACTTACCGGTCTGCACGCGCGGCGCAAACCCCGGTGCGCCGCTGGCGCCTACGCGCTGAACACCAGACCTCGGAAATCCCCCGCGCGGCGCCAGGCAGCAATGTGGCGGAAGAAGCCGTCCGCACCGCCGGGGTGACCTTGAGAGCGGCGGAATTTTTCGTCCCAGCCTTGCCCCTCGTTGTTCCAGAAGCCGGGCGTGCAATCGGCCGAGGTGATCATCGAGGGCGGTGTGCTGAGGATTAGCTTGACCCATGCGTCGACGGCCTCCTGCGTGGGCTCGACCTCGGCATAGCCGTGGTGCTCGGCATGGGCGACGACCTGCGCGATGGTGGCGGCGTGATCGACGATGTTGTGCGGGATGTTGGAGACCATGTTGGCCCCCTGGTTCATCTGCACCGCAAACGCATTGGGAAAGCCGTGCATGTGGAGGCCGTGCAGCGTCTGTAGACCATCGGCCCAATATTCGGACAGCATTTGCCCGCCGCGCCCCTTGAGATCAAAGCCCGTCTTGAGCTGGAAATTGGCCCCAAATTCGAAGCCCGAGGCGTAGACGATGCAATCGACCTCATAGTGCTTGCCGCCGACCATCAGCCCGGTTTCGGTGATCTGTTCGACCCCCTTGCCATCGGTATCCACCAGCGTGGTGTTAGGGGCGTTGAAGGCGGGCAGATATTCGTCGCTGAAGCAGGGCCGCTTGCAGAGCTGGGAATACCACGGCTTCAAATGCTCGGCAGTGTGCGGGTCGGTGACCAAGCTGTCGACCCGCCCGCGGATCCTTTCCATTGTCTCGATATCGGCATCCTCGAAGGCCGCCCGCACCCGCGCGGTGCTTTCCTGGCTGGGCGTGGTGCCGAGCGCCCGGCGCAAACGCGCGAGCAGCCGAGCCAACCACAGCGGCGTGCCGCCGAGCGCCCTTTCGCGGATGCGGCGCGAGATTGCGGTCCAGCCATCATTGATCAGGTCTTCGGACGGAATGCCCCCGCCCATGTTCTCGACGAAATTGTCCATCCAGCGCTTCTGCCAGCCCGGCTGAGCAATGTTGGCGAACCATTCGGGGTCGATCGGATGATTACCCCGCACATCGACCGAGGACGGCGTGCGCTGGAACACGTAAAGCTGCTTTGCGGTCTTGGCGACTTGCGGGATGCACTGCACGCCGGTTGCCCCGGTGCCGATGATGGCGACCCGCTTGTCGGCAAGCTTGTCCATCGGCGCGCCCAGCGCATCGCCGCCAGTATAGTCGTAATCCCAGCGGCTGGTGTGGAACGACTTGCCCTGGAAATTCTCGATCCCCGGAATGCCCGGCAGCTTGGCGACATGCAGCGGCCCGGTGCCGATCGCGACATATTTGGCGGTGAAATCATCGCCCCGGTTTGTGGTGATCCGCCAGACCCGCGCGGACTCTTGCCATTCGATGCTCGACACTTCGGTGTGGAACAGAGCCTTGTCGTAGAGGCCGTAATGCTGGGCGATTCGCTCGCAGTGGGCGAGGATTTCGGGCCCGCGGACGTATTTTTCGCTCGGGCGGTAGCCGGTCTCTTCGAGCAGCGGCAGGTAGATCATCGCTGCCGTGTCGCAGCGCGCGCCGGGATAACGGTTCCAGTACCAGGTCCCGCCGACCCCGCCGGCCTTGTCGATCAGCCGGAAACTATCGATCCCCGCTTCCTTGAGCCGCGCGCCGACTACCAGGCCCGACATGCCTGCTCCGATAAAGGCGAACGTGACGTGATCGGCCACCGGATCGCGCTCAATATAGGGCGTGTAGGGATCGGCCGCGAGCGCGGCGAACTTGCCCGACAGCCGCTGGTATTGCGCATTGCCATCAGGGCGCAGGCGCTTGGCGCGCTCGGCGGCGTATTTCGCCTTGATATCAGCCTTTTCGAGCACCGTCGTCATCATGCAGACCCCTCACCTGGTTTGTGCGCTGCACCGGATGGCCTGCCATCAACGGCAGGGTGCGACCCGGCGCCATGGGTAGGCGGCGAAGCGCAGCGGCCATCGCACTGTGATGAGGGCAATTTAATGCATTACATTAGATTGTCAAGCGAGCGCGGCTATCACCGGCGCTTAAGCAGGCGCGCTCAGATAGGCCACCTGACAGATGGCCGCTTCCCTGACCGCGGCTTCAATCGGCGCTGCTGTCCCCGCCTCGACCGCGCGGGCAAAGCTCACGGCCTGAACCATCGCGATGACGAAACTCTGTCGCATCCGGGGCTCCAGCGTTGCGAGCGGGATGTGCGGCAGGCAAGCGATGATCTCCTCGCTCAGCCGCACTAAGGTGTGCGCCCCCGCGTTCATGATCAGCTTGGCGTAGTCGAACCGCGGATCGGAAACGAACTGCAAACAGAACCGTGCGTAGACTCGGCCGTACTCTTCAAGGCAGACTTCGAGAAAGGGCCCGATCGCCGCTTCGACCAAGGCCACCAGCCGAGCCTGCGGATCGCTCTCGGTGACCCGTTCGAGCCGCACCGCCCGCTCGGCCTCGATTCCGCGGTAGCGCTTGGCGAAGACTTCCTCGATCAGGCTTTCGATGCTGCCGAAATGGTAATGCACCGCGCTGGGATTGCGCGCGCCCGCATCAGTGGTGATCATTTTGACCGAGACCGCGCCGAGCCCCTTCTCGGCAATCAGCCGCTCGGCTGATCGCAGCAATTCGGCCTTGGTGTCCTGACGGCTTGAAACTTCCATATCACTCGCTAGTAATGTCAAGCATTAGAATGGCAATGCCGGGTCCACTTATCCTCGCACAGAAATAGCAAGTTGAGGAAAAATTGTAAGGACCCGCGTTACGCCTCTTGGGGAGAGCGCCTGTGCATGATGCTGACCGCGGCGCGGCCGCCGCTGCAAGGCCGCTGGTGTTCCCGGTCGCGGCCCCGCCGCTCGGTCGCTGGACCAGGCTGGCGTTTGGCCTTGGCGCGATTGCCCCGGGTGTGGCAGCGGGCGGGTTCGAGTTCTTCCTGCTCATCTACTATAGTCAGGTGGTCGGGCTCGATGCGCGGCTGGTGGGTCTTGCGATCCTGATCGCACTGATATGCGATGCGATCAGTGATCCCATCGTGGGCTATTGGTCGGACAATTTCCGCTCGCGCTGGGGGCGGCGGCATCCGATGATGTATGCTTCAGCGATCCCGGTGGCGCTGAGCTTCTTCCTCCTGTGGTCGCCGCCCCAGGAGGGGGCAAGCCAGAGCGTGCTGTTCTGGTATCTGCTGGTGCTGGCCGTCACGGTCCGCACCGCGCTCACCTTCTACCGCACGCCGTCATCCGCGCTGACCCCCGAACTGACCGCCGATTACGGCGAGCGCACCTCGCTGATCAGTCTGCGCTATTTCCTGGGGTGGACCGGCGGCAATGCGTTGTCGGTATGGATGTTCTTCATCCTGTTTCCGCGCTCGAAGACCCCGGAGATTGCCGATGGCCGTTTCAATCCCGAGGCCTACCTCACTTACGGCACCGTGGCGGCGGTGGTGATCTTGCTATCGATCCTGATCGGTTCCATCGGTGTGCATTCGCGCATCCCCTACCTCACCCCGGCACCGCCCAAGCGCCGTGTCACCTTCAGGCTGATCTTTGGCGAATTGCTCGAAACCCTGTCAAATCGCTCGTTTCTGGCGCTGTTCGCAGGCGCCATGCTGTTCGGCATCGCGGCGGGGCTGAGCTCGGGCATGTCGCTCTATTTCTTCATCTATTTCTGGGGCTTCAGTGAAATAGAGACCGGTATGCTGTTCCTTGGGACGTTCGTGGCTGCGCTGATCGGCTTTGTGCTGGCCCCGATTGCCTCACGGCGCATGGGCAAGAAGCGCGGGGCAATCATAGTCGGGTTGGTCGCCTTCCTCGGCGCCCCGTTGCCGATTGTCCTGCGGCTCGCCGGCCTGTTGCCGCCCAATGACGATCCTTTCGTGTTCTGGTTCGTGCTGGTGGCACAGATTATCGATGTCGGCTTGATCATCTGCTTCCAGATCCTCTTTTCCGCAATGCTGGCCGATCTGGTCGAGGATAGCGAGGTCACAACCGGGCGACGCTCGGAAGGCGTCTTCAACGCGGCGGAGACCTTCGTTGACAAGTCAGTGCGCGGCCTCGGCGTGATGGCGGCGAGCGCGGTGCTGACACTCGCCGCCTTGCCGACCGGGGCCAAGGTCGAAGAGGTCAGTGCCGACACGCTGTGGTGGATGGGCGCCCTTTACGTGCCGCTGGTGCTGGCGCTGTGGCTCAGCATGATCGCGGTGATCGCGCGCTACCAGATCGATGAGGCCAAGCACGCCGAAAACCTGCGCCAGCTTGGCCGGTAGCGCGCGCGGGGGCGGTTACTCCGCCTCCACCGCCGCCACGACGCGCTCGATAGCCTCGGCGATCTCGACCGGCACTTCTTCCTGAAGGAAGTGGCCTGCCTCGGTCTCGGTCACCCGTGCCGCCGGGTACATTTCGATCATCGCGGGCAAAAGGCGGGCGAGTATGGGATCGCGCGTGCCCCACACGATCTCGGTCGGCACCTTGAGCGCCCGGGCATAGGCCTCGACCTTGCTCATCAGCGGGGAGGTCGGGTGATCGGGGCCGGTGGGGACCATCCGCATCAGCGCCAGAGGCCCCTTGATGTTGCCGCTCTCGCGCACCGGGCGAGCGTAGAGCGCGGCGACTTCAGGCGGGATCGAGGCCGGATCGCCCTGCGTCTCATGCAGGCGATCGAACACCGAGACGACGTTTTCGAGCAGGACCTCGCCCATGATCGGGGTGGCGGCGATGGCGTGCGGGCGCGAAAGCTCGAACTTCTCCTTGGGCGCCATGAACCCGGTGTTGAGAATGACCATGCCCTTGAGCAGCTCGGACGAACGCATCAGCGCGCCGAGGCCAACCGCTCCGCCCCAGTCCTGCCCGACATAAACGAGCCCGCCCGGATTGATCTGGCGCAGCGCTTCATTCATCCAGCGCACGTGGTTTTCCAGCGTGTGGTCGCTCGCCGGGATCTTGGTGGAAAAGCCGAGGCCCACCATGGTCGGCATGATCAGCCGCATCCGGTCGGTGGGGAGTTCCTGCCAGATCTTGCGATAGAGCAGGCCATTGGTCGGATTGCCGTGCTGAAGATAGATCGGCGTGCCCTCTCCGGCTTCGAGCACGTGGATCTTGATCCCCGGTTCGACTTCGACGAGGTAGCTCTTGTAGCCCTGCGGCAGGGCTGCGGCGGCATAGTCGGGCAGGGGGAAGCCTTCGAATGTTCCTGAAGCGGTGGTGACCCCTCCCGATCCCTGCGGCGTCACCATCGCGCCGTCACGGGTCATCCACAAGAGGCCGACCGCCACCGGGATCATAACAAGGCCAAGTCCAATCAACAATTTCATCATCATCGACTCTCCCATATCCTTCGGGCCACGCTGCCATTGTCGCGGTGTAATGCGATGCATTATTCCCCCGCTTTAACGTGGTTCGACCCGCTGTTCAAGCATCGCGCGGCGCTGCGGTCGCCCGCGCGGCGAGATAGAGTAGGGCGACGAACACCAGCTCGGGAATGAACCTTCCAGGCAAGGACGGCGCGCCATGCAGGGTGCCCGCCACGATCCGCCCGAGCGCCAGAAAGCCCAAAATCATCATCGGCGGATAATACCAGAATCGCTGCCGCCGGATCAGCGCCAGCAGCAGGCACACCGCGATGGTCAGCGACCAGCCCGCCAGCGCGCCGATCATCGAACTGAGGCCCATCCCGCCTTCCGGCAGGGGAAAGCCCCAGAACCGGACGGCCCTGGCGGGATTGACGAGCCACATGATCCCCTGCGCCCCGAAGATCAGCGCCAGCAGCACCGGCGGGAGCTGCGCGAGGTATCGCAGGAAACGGGCCATCCCCGCCTCAGAACGACCGGCGCACGGTCAAGCCGAAAGTGCGCGGCTGGCCGGGCGCGCCGCTGAAAGACCCAGCCTGAAGCACCGTCGGGCTGGCAAAAACGAGATATTCGTCATTGAACAGATTGCGCGCCCACAGGCTGACCGCAAAGCCCTTCTGCGTGCGGATGCCGAGCGAGGCGTTGATGAGGTTCTGTTCGCGCGTGTAATCAAACGCGTCAATGATCGCCTGTTGCGCCGGATCGTCGAAGAACGGCGAATCCCCGATATGCTGCCAGTCAGCCCGCACGAAGGCATCGAGGCTGCCAATGGTGAAACCGTAATTGGCCGCAAGAGTGAACTGGGTCTCGGCGATGCCTTGCGGCTGCTGGCCGGAGATGTCGACCCCGTTCCCGAAATTGGGGAAGCTGTCATAGACCGGATCGAGGAAGGTCGCCCCGCCCGACAGGATCAGCCCTTGATAGGGGTTCCAGTTGAAATCGAACTCCACCCCCATGGTCGATTGCTCCGCCGCGTTGGCAAGCACGAAGCCATTGTCGAGAAAGACATTGGTCTGGAAGTTCTGGATCGTCTGATCGAACACCGTCAGGTTGAAGCTCACCCGATCGAACGCGGCCTTGAGGCCGATTTCGTAAACTTCGGCATCCTCGGGCCCAGCGAAGCGGGTGCCCGTGGACAAGTTGACGCTGCTGAGACCCGCATCAGCGATCGGGGAAGCGGGCGTCACGAACACCGGACGCTGGGTGAAGCGATCAAACACTGGATTGCCCGCCGTGTAATCGCCCGCGAACGGGCGGCTCTGGCGCGAAAGATTCCACGAGGTCGCCTTGAAGCCCGTCGCATAAGATGCATAGACATTGATGTTGTCGGTCACATCATAGGCCAGCCGCACGGTAAAGTCGGTGCTGCTGTCGTTGCTCCGCCCGTCTTCGACCGCATTGGGATAGCCGAGAAAAGCGGGAAAGGGCTGCAGCGCGCGCAAAGCATTAAAGGGATTGTTCGGGCCGCGGGCCACGGTCAGAGCCTGCTGCTGGAGCTGCGCATAGGCCTGCGGGTTGGCTTGGATGAAGCTCCCGACCTGAGCGGGGTTGGTGGGGTTGATGCCCCGCCCCGACAAAAGCTGTGACAGGGTTGCTGCATAGCCCAGCTGGTCAAGATTGAGGCTCGACAGCGCCTCGGTGCTCACCGCCTCAAAGCTGACCTGCTTTTCGTCCTCGGTGTAGCTGATGCCAAACGTGGCGGTCAGCCGGTCGGTGAGGTTCAAGTCAACCGACGCGAACACCGACCAGGCCGTGTTGTCCTGATTGCCGCTATCGGCAACCCCCTGGCCGGCACCGCCCAGCGTGGGCGGACGGGTTCCGGTGCTCTGGGTGATAAAGTTCTCGAGATTGGCGAGCACTTGCGGGTTGCCGATCGCATCAAGATAGCGGCGGTAATCGGCGCCGTTGAGGATCTGGTTGTTGACCGCCAGCTTCTCGTCAAAATAGAACCCGCCAACCGTCCAGTCGATGAAATTGCCAGTGCCTACCGATTGCAGCCGGATTTCCTGCGTGAAGGTCTCGATATCGCTCTGCTGCGCGACCGTGCTGAACAGCGAAAGATTGGTGATGTCAGCATCGAAATCGGATGAGCTTTTGTTACTGCGATAGGCGGTGATGCTGGTCAGCGCGGCAAAGCCAAGATCGGCATCGCCCTGAATCGAGACGCCCGCGTTCTCGATTTCATTGGCGGGAGCTACGTCATAATAGACATCGTAGGAAAACGGGTCTTCCGAGACAAATTGCCCGCCGATGGCGCGAATACTGGCGCCAGTCGGGCCTTCGATCAGATTGGTGATGCCGCAGCACACTTCGTCGATTTTGTCGTAATCGGCAATCAGCCGAAAACTGACATCGAGCGTGGGCTCCCACAGGATGTCCCCCCGCACGCCCCAGCGATCGCGCTGATTGGTATCGGCGCCGGTGCCAAGATCGTCGAAAAACCCGTCGCGGCGGTTGTAGTTGCCCGACAATGAGGCCGCGAGGTTCTCGGTGATGGGGCCGGTGACAAAGGCATCAACGCGGCGGTGATCATAATTGCCGATGCTTGATTCCACCCGGCCGCCGAATTCGAATTGCGGCTTGCGGGTGGTGACCGAAATGACCCCCGCCGAGGCGTTCTTGCCGAACAGCGTCGATTGCGGCCCGCGGAGCACCTCGACCCGTTCGAGATTGGGCAGGTCCGAAATCGAAGCCGCCGAGCGCGAACGATAGACCCCGTCGATGAACACCCCGACCGAAGGCTCAAGCCCGATCGCGTTCTGGCCGTTGCCGAACCCGCGAATGAAGAAGGTGGTGTTGCCCGAAGTCTGCCCTTGGCGAACCGCCAGTGAGGGGACCAGGGTTTGGAGATCGAGCAAGTCCTGAATCTCGGCAGCCTCGATCTCCTCGGCACTTACGACCGAAACCGCGACCGGGGTTTCCTGCAGGGTCTGTTCGCGCTTGGTGGCGGTGACCACGATCACCGGAATGCGAGGGGTCTGCACCTCCTGCGGTTCGGACTCGCCCACGCCTTGATTCTGCGCATGCAGGGGCGCGGCGAGGCCGACCAGCAAAGCTGGCAGTGCGGCCCCAATCGCCAGAGCCGAACGAAGTGCAATGGGCGCATGGCCCCGGTGATCTTGCTGCAATTTACCCTCCCAAGGTCGTCCGCCACCATTCTGTCTGCGACGGCTGCTACATTGCATTAATGGTAGACATTATTTTCTCCCTCGCAAGAGCCGAGTTGCAGGCAGCCGGTGCAGGTTGGAATCCTCGCCTTTCTGCGGAGTGGATTGCGTTTTCTAATTGCTTCCATTAATTCTGTGCGGGAGCGGCGTGCCACTGCGGTGGGCAAGGCTCCAGCGGTAAGGCTTAGGCGCCGCGATGCCGCGCTGAGAGGAAACGGAATGCTCAAGAAGATAGGGATCGGCACGCTTGTCGCAGTGTTGCTGATCGGCGCGTTGGGGTGGTTCAACCGGGCGGCAATCATTCAGGCCATCGCGCTCAACCGGGCCGAGGCGAACCGGATCGAACCCGGGCCCACGCAGGTTGTCGCATGGAACCAGGGTCCGGCCGAGGCCACCGCGCCGCTTACCGAGCGACCGCCCAATATCGTCTTCATCCTGCTTGATGATCTGGGCTACAACGACATCACCACCTTTGGCGGCGGCATCGCCGGGGGCCGCGTGCCTACCCCCAATATCGACAAGCTGGCGGCACAAGGCGCGATCTTCAGCCAGGCCTATTCGGGCACCGGCACCTGCGCGCCATCACGCGCGATGCTGATGACCGGGCGATACCCCACCCGCACCGGGTTTGAATTCACGCCCACGCCCGATGGCATGACCAATGTGATCGCCGCTTTCGCATCAGGCCGCGAGCAAACCCACCTGCCCCCGCTCGAGGTCAATCCCGCGGTGAATGACGATGACCTGCCGTTCCGCAACAAGGGCCTGCCGCAATCGGAAATCACCATTGCCGAACTGCTCAAGCAGCAGGACTACCACACCGTCCACATCGGCAAATGGCACCTCGGCAACAGCCCGCAATTCCTGCCCAATGCGCAGGGTTTCGATGAAAGCCTGCTGATGCACAGCGGGTTGTACCTGCCCGAGGATGACCCGAACGTCGTCAACGCCCGGCTCGATTTCGATCCGATCGACAAGTTCCTGTGGGCCGCGATGAGCTACGCCGCGTCCTACAATGGCGGCGAGCCCTTCACGCCGGGCGGCTATCTCACCGACTGGTGGACCGACGAGACGCTGCGGGTGATCGAGGCCAACCGCAACCGCCCGTTCTTCCTCCACCTCGCGCATTGGGCGCCGCACACGCCGCTGCAGGCGACCAAGGAGGATTTCGACGCGGTCGGCGAATTCGGGACGCATCGCGAGCGGGTCTATGCCGCTATGATCCGCGCGGTGGATCGCAGCGTCGGGCGGGTGCTCGACAAGCTGGAGGCCGAGGGGATGGCCGACAACACCATCGTGGTGCTCAGCAGCGACAATGGCGCGCCGGGTTATATCGGCATCCCCGAGGTCAACGCCCCCTATCGCGGCTGGAAGATCACCTTGTTCGAAGGCGGCATCCGCGTGCCGATGTTTGTGAAATGGCCGCAGCGGATCGCGCCGGGTACGGTGGTCGATACTCCGGTAGCGCATATCGACCTGTTCCCGAGCCTTGCCGCGGCCGCTGGCGTGCCTCTACCGACCGACCGGGTGATCGACGGGGTCAACTTCATGCCCGCCGCCTCCGGCACTGGCCCGCTCACACGCAAGGATGATGCGATCTTCTGGCAATCGGGCAACTACCGGGTGGTGCGCGCGGGCGACTGGAAGCTGCAGGTGGATGGCTACCAGAACAAGCTGTGGCTGTTCAATCTCGCCGCCGATCCGACCGAGAAGGCCAACCTTGCGCGCCAGCAGCCGCAGAAGGTCGCCGAGCTGAAGGCCCTGCTCGCCGCGCACCACGCCAATGCGGTGCCCTCTCTCTGGCCACACAGCCTGATCAGCCCGATCGTGATCGACAAGACCCTCGATCAGGCCGCCGCCAAGGGGGATGAATACATCCTCTGGCCCAATTGAGGGATCGACGAGAATGAACATCGTGCTCACGGCTCTGGCCGTCATTGGCGGGCTTGTCGTACTGGCCATCGCCGCGGCCATGATCACCGGGCTGCGGCAGCCATCGCGGCGCATCTATCGGCATGACACGGTCATTTTTGCAGCGCTGCAGCGGGATGATCCGGCGTTGCGTCTGATCGCTCCTGACGCCCTGTGGGCTTCATCGTCCCTGTACACTCTGATCGGTGACGGCGAGCCCTACTGGACCGATTACCTGATCTTGCCGCCCGACCCGCGCGCTCTGCAGGAGCTGAAGGCCCAGCCAAAGGTGTCAGACCTGTTTGTGGCCGAGGTCGCCCTGACTCCAGTCCCCGCGATGGCCCTCGGAGTGCTTCGGCTGCGGCATCTGCTCGGCCTCACCCGCAGGCCTGCGGCGCCATTGCCGACCGCGCTCGACCAGATCGATGGGCGGCGCGATGTGCTGCCCACTATGGAAGCCATCGCCAAGGCCCAGGCCCTGCCTCAGGATTTGCCCGTAACGATGATGAATTACCTCGAATATCCCGCCATCGCCAAGGGTGACGCTGCGGACGGGCGCGCGGCCTATCATCGCTATGGCCGCCAGGCCATGCGGGCCGTTCACGGCGTCGGCGGTCAATTCCTGTTTGCCGGCCGGATCACAGCGGTGCTGGCTGCGCCAAATAGTCCGGACTGGCAGGCGCCCTGGGATGACGTTGCAGCGATGATCTACCCCGATCCGACTGCGATCTTCGCCATGGAGCAATTCCCTTTCTACCGCCGGGCGCTCAGCGACCGCGACGAGGGCCTCAAGCGCACCCGCGTGATCGCGACGCAGGCCTATTGAGCGGTGCGGCGCCGGCGCAGCAACGCCCGAACCAAACGCACCGCCAGCCAGATCACCGCAGCAAACATCAGCAGGATCCCGCCCAGCACACCATAAAGCCAGGGGTAATTGTTGAGCAGCCGCGCGCCGGTGTTTCTGGTCACCTGGACGAAGGAATCATAGCCCTCCGGCATCTCCAGCACGCCCACCCGCTTGGCATAGGCGCTGTATTCGGCGAGCAGCCGCTGCATGACCACAGGCTCGCTGGCGCTGAGATCGGTGGTCTCGCCCGGATCGCGCGCGAGATTGTAAAGCCGCCAAATGCCATCGCCGACCGGGGGCACGCTGCGGGTGATCTTGTAATCGCCGAGATAGAGCGCCGAATTGCCCGAGACCTCAACTGCGCGCGCCTCGCCAGGGCCATAGGCGCTTTCGGCTGCACCGCTGAGAACCGGCAGCAGGCTGCGGCCGGTCATCGGCTTGCCCTTGGCTAGCTTCGGGTCGATCTCAAGCCAGTCAAGCACGGTCGGGGCGACATCGGTGATCATCGCCGGGCTGGTGACCCGCTGCGGAGCAATGCCGGGCCCCGCCATGATCAGCGGCACGCGGATCCCGCCCTCTGTGGCGTAAAACTTGAACCACGCGCCGGGTGTGGCGGCGGCGGCCGCCCATTCCGGGCCGATAAAGCCCCATGACCCCGGACCGCCCATGTTATCGGCGCCGACGTGATAGCCGGCCAGTCTGTGGAACAGGCTGATGACGGCGCTGTCGTCCCCTCGCGAAGGTTCTGGGCCATTGTCGGAGGAGACGATGAAGATCGTATTGTCGTACGCACCCTTGGCCTTGAGGTGCGCGATCAGCCGCCCGATGTGGAAGTCCATCGCCTCCAGCATCGCTGCATTCACTTCCATCCGCGCCGCATAGAGCGCGCGGTCCTCGTCTGTCAGGCTCTCCCAAGCGCGGTGACCGGGGGCAAGCGCAGCGAGCGGCGCACCCTGCGGGATCAGGCCCAGCGCTTGCGCCTTCCGGTGGCGCTCCTCCCGCAACGCCTCCCAGCCCCGATCATAGCGCCCCTTGTAGCGGTCGATGAATTCCTGCGGGGCCTGCACCGGAATGTGGATCGCCTGAAACGGCAGATAGGCGAAGAACGGCTTGGCCGGATCGGTCTCGGCCAGATATTCGATCGCCGTATCGACAATGAAGCGCGAGGAATAGAAATCCTCTGGCAGGCTCGTCTCGACCCCGTCCTCGAACCACGGCGCGTCCTTGTAGTAGGGCATGTAGGAGCGGTCGTCCCAATTGTCCGCGCCCGAGGCTGCCAGCGCAAAGCTGCGGTCGAAGCCGTGGGCCTGCGGCATTTCGTCCGCCGCCTCGCCCATGTGCCACTTCCCCGCCATCACCGTCCGATAGCCCTGCGCCCGCAAGCGGTCGGCGAGCGTCAGCACGCCCGGCTCCAACGCCATTTTGTATCCGGGCTGGCCGCGCTGCTCCTTGGGCAGGACTTCGGGAATGGTGGCGACCCCGGTGAGGTGCGCGTCCATCCCGGTCAGCAGCATCGCGCGCGAAGGCGAGCACAGCGGCGAGGCGCGGTAGTGCGTGAACAGCGCCCCGCGCCCCGCCAGCATGTCTATATTGGGGGTGCGCGCCTCCCCGCCATAGGCGCCAAAGTCCATCAGGGCGACATCATCGGCAAGGATGATCACGACGTTGGGGCGCTTGTCCGCCTGCACAGCGGGTCCGGTTGCGCCCACCAGAGCGGCGATGGCAAGGAACGGCAGCAGCAGTCGCGATCGTAGGGTCTGCATGGCCTAGCCGTTGCTCTCGCGCCCGCGCCCGAGCACGCGGCTGGCGGTGATGAGAATGGAGCCCATCACGATCTCGATCCCCACCATGTGGGCGAGGAAAGGGGCACCGTGGAACAGGAAGGCGCCGGTGCGGTAAGCGGCCGCGCCCAGCAGCATCACCGACGCCGCGATGAACCACGGCCGGTCGCGCGTGAACAGTGCGAGGGCCGCGAAAGTGGCCGCGCTCATGAAGAATGCGCCAATATCCATCTGGCTGCTCAGGCCCGAGCCGGTCAGCAAGGGCATTTCAAGCACCTTGGCCGCGCGCGCCGGGACAATCAGCCAGAGGCCCGCGTTGAGCCCCATGAACAGCGCAATGAGGGTAACAAGACCCAGCAGAACCAACCGACCCACTTTCATGCCACGCTCTCCCACTTGTGGATTAATGCACTACATTTTTGGTCGATGTGGTGTCAATGGACGCGTGGCGATGCGGCATGATGTCCAGCGTGGGTGGACCGGATAGAGCATATTGACGCAAGATGTGCCACATGGTCGATGACGATCCGGGTGAGGCAGGAATGATTGGGCACAACGACAAGTGGGCCGAGCAGGCGCGGTCCAATCGGCGGCAGTTCGCAAGCGGGCCATTTGGGCTAATGCTTGCCTTGCTGTTTGCGGTTTCCGCCTGCGGGGAGGCGCCGCAGCAGGACCGGCGGAAGGTGGTTGCCGCCGCCTGCACCGGCCTGACCGAACCAGGCATGGTGTGGATTGCGGGCGGCCACTTCACCATGGGTGAGGATGCCCGCTACTCCGAGGAGGGCCCACCGCGTGAGGTTGAGGTGGCAGGCTTCTGGATGAGCCAGACCGAGGTCACCAACGCCCAGTTTTCCCGATTTGTCGCCGCCACCGGCTACCGCACCGAGGCCGAGCGCGATCCGCCCAGCTTGCCGGGCGCGCCGCCCGAAATGCTTCTGCCCGGATCGGCCGTGTTCCGGGTGCCGACGTCCGACAATCGCAATTGGTGGAATTGGGTGCCGGGCGCCAGTTGGCGTAATCCATCTGGCCCTGAAAGCGCGATCGACGGGCGCGACAATGATCCAGTGGTGCAGGTCACCTATAATGACGCACTCGCCTATGCGCAGTGGGCCGGGCTGTCGCTGCCGAGCGAGGAGCAGTGGGAATTTGCCGCACGCGCTGGCGCCGAGAGCCTGCCCGAGCCCAAGGATGCGGCTGGCAACCCGACCGCCAATTATTATCAAGGCGTCTTCCCCGCCCGCGACCTTGGCGAAGATGGCTTCACCGCCCGCGCGCCGGTCGGTTGCTTTCCGGCCAATGCCTTTGGCCTCCACGATATGATCGGCAATGTCTGGGAATGGACCACCGCCGCAGCGCGTCCGGGCCTGCCGGTCAACGTGATCAAAGGCGGGTCATACCTGTGCGCAGCCAATTACTGCGCCCGGTACCGCCCCGCCGCGCGCCAGTTCCAGGAACGTGACCTCGGCACCGATCACATCGGCTTCCGCCTCGTCGACAACCAACTGCCCGCGCCGCGTTAGGCGAAGAGTGCCAGCATATCATGGCGCGCCAGCAGCGCGTCGACCTCGGCGCGCGCGGCCGGGGGCAGTTCGGCATAGCTGCGGCGCAAGGCATTGAGGCACTTCACCTGATAGCCAAAAGTACCCTGTTCATAGGGCAATCCGTCGACCTCAATTCGGAAGCTGCTTTGCCCCGCCGCAAGTGCAGCTTCGTTGGCGAGCAAGAAAGACGCGTAAACCCGGCCTGCTTCGCTCAGCAGCGCCTCGACCACCGGGGGCCATCCCGGCGCCCAATCGCCCTCCACGCCCGAGGCATCGTCGACATGGGCGAGCCAGCGATAGGTGTACGGATAGTCGCGGCGCATCATCGCCTGCGCGGTCGGATCGACTCCGAGTTGCGAGAACTGCCCGTAAATCCCGAACTCCGCCAGCGACGGGCGGGTGCCGAACAGCCAATGGCCCGTGGTTACATGCGCTTCCAGCGCGGCCAGCACCCGGCGGGTGGAGGCCTCGATCAGCGGGAAATTTTCGCGCGTGCAGCCAACCAGCGCCATGCGCCCGACCTGCCGGTCACGGAAGGCGCTGGCGAAGCTCTCGATCTGCGCCAGCCCGCCGCCCTGGAACAGGTCGAAGGCGAGCCAGTGGCTCATCTGGTCCTGATCCACCGTCTCTAGCCAGCGATAGCCGAACATCGCCTTGGTCAGCCATTCATCGGCAAAATCCTCGATGAGATGCGCGACGAACGCCTGCGCCGGATCGTCGGGGACGATCGAGCGCTCGGCGTGCCGCGCTTCGAGATCGTGGATCAGCGCCGTGCTGTCATTGGCGAAATGGCCATCGGGATATTCCAGCACCGGGATCACCGGCGCCTTCACATGCGCCTGCGCCGCGCGCGCCGCCGGGCCTTGCGACCAGACATGCGGGATCCGGCGATAGCGCAGGATCGCCCGCATCTTCATCGAATAGGGTGACGCCAGCGCGCCGTGGAGCTTGTACATTGGGCCCTGCCCTATAGCAGACTGCGGCGATCAATAGCCTCGGTTTGCGGCGGTAGCGAGAACAGCATCCCATCCTCGCCGACCACGATTCCGCCGTCGAACCGTTCGGGCGCGTCGCCGAGGAAGGCGGGGTAGAGATAGGAGAACGGCAGCGGCGGGACGAGGTGCGAGAGCACCAGCATCCGCGCGCCCGCCGCTTGCGCGCTCTCTGCCGCCTGTTCGGGCGTGGAGTGGTAATCCTCGATGTCGGTGAAGATCTTCGCGGTGCTGGCATTGCCGTCAGCCGCGAAGGCCGCCCCGACCTTCCTGAGCATCTGCGGCTGCAAGGCATCATGGACAATCAGATCGGCCCCCTTGCAGCTCGCGATCAGGTTGTCGGATTTGGCCGCATCGCCGCTGATGCACACGCTGCGCCCCTTGTAGTCAAAGCGATAGCCGACCGCAGGCTTGATCGGGTCGTGATCGACCTTGAACGCCGTCACGGTGAGGCCGCCGCTCTGAAAGATGACGGCGGAGTTGCCCTCCAGCGCAAAGGGCCGCGCCGTAGCCCCTCCCCCGCTGGATGGCACGACCTCTTCGCCGTGATGCGCGATCCGGTAGCTGTGATCGAGCGCATAGGCGGCATTGAAGCCGGCCACCACCTGCTCGACGCCTTCGGGGCCATAGACCGGCAGCGGGGCGGTGCTGGTGCCGCGGGTCCAGTGGTACAGCATCAGCGGACCAAGGCCGTCGATATGGTCCGAATGGAAATGGGTGAGCAGCAAGGCGTCGACATCGCCGGCGCTGATGCCCATCATGTTGAGGTTGCGATTGCCATTCTCGCCCATGTCGATCACCAGCACCTGGTTTCCGGCGACAACCACATTGCAGGGCCCGGCGCGGGTCGGGTTGGTCATGGGCGAGCCGGTGCCGCACAGCCCGACATGAAGACCGTCGCCTAGGCTTGCCAGCAGGTCGCGCCCGGGCACTGCCTGCGCCGCACGCTGGTAGAGGGCCGCACCGATCGACTTCTGGAACACGAAGCCCGCCGCCAGGACGATCACCACCAACACCAAGAGCCCGAGCCCGATTCGCTTCATTATCCTTCCCCTTCAGCCGACTTGATGGCTTAATCGTTCGCATTAGGCAATTGCTCAAGCTCGGGCTTGATGATGCGGGTGGTGAGGCGCCTTGCCATGGATGGGTGACCATTTGCTCATGGAACACGAGCAGCACGTACGCAGACAGGCGGCATCTTGACTTAGCGTTCTGAATGCTCGTTGTCGGCTCGTGGCGAAACCCGCCGTTCGCCACGCCTCCGCGGGACGGCAGGCACGCCCCAAGACCTTCCGGCAGATCTCGACCCAGAGCTGGGCGGAACGGCGAATGGCGGCAACGCCCATTCCCGGTAATGCTTGCACGGGAAAGAGGCGTTGCCGCTTGCAACTCTCCCTAAGGCAAATCAAAGCGGCCATAGGTTGGCGTGCCGCCAGTCAGATGATCCACCGCAAACCTGACCGAAGCCTCGACGCCGGCGGCGGTCTGCGCCTGATTGTTGGTGTCGAAACCGTGCCCGGTGCCGACCAGCGTGTAGAAGGCATAGGGCACCCCCACCGCATCGGCCCGCGCCGCCAGATCACGCGAGACCTGGATATCCACCAGCGGGTCATTTTCGCCATGCAGGATCAGGAACGGAACCTCGCCCGCTTCAAGGTCGCTGATACGGAAAAGCTCGCCCCACCAGGCGTTGTGGAAGCGCGGTTCGGGCCGGGCAATGCCGAACTGGTTGAGCCCATAGGCAATCTGAGCGGTGATAATCGTGCCTGCCGACGAGCCCCAATAGCCCATGCGATCTATGTCGAGGCAATATTCGTCCGCGTTTGCGTCCATCCAGCGCAGGGCGGTGACTCCGTCCTCAATGGCGCTGACCACGGCGGGGAAGAGATTGCTTTGGGGATTGGCGAAGCCATCATCGACCAGCGCCTGCGCGAAGGCGGAAAATTCCTGCGAAAAGACCGGACTATCGCCGCTGAGCCGGTAATTGATCGAGACGAAGTTGATACCTGCGGCGGTGATCTGCGGGGCGATGGCGGCCACGAGCTGGTCCTGTTTGTCGCCGAGAATGAAACCGCCGCCGTGGACATAGAAGACCGTGGGACGCGGGGCGGTGCAGGTGGCTTGGGGCTGGTAGATATCGAGCAGCAGGTCGACCTTGCCGGTCGTGGTCGCGCCTTCGCCGTACTTGATGTCCTCTAGCAGCCTCGCGCTGGTCGGGGTGGGCGTCGGGGTGGGCGTGGGCGTTGGGGTCGGCGTGGGCGTGGGGGTCGGGGCGGGTGCGACGGCAACCGGCGCGGTGGTCTCGTCGCCGCCGCACGACGACAGGGCAAAGGCAGCGACGATGCACAGCAGGCTATGCGGGCGAAGGGTGGGGGTCATGGTGGTTCTCCAGGTTTTGCGTGTGGGGTGATCAGGCGGGGGTAAGCGCCTGCTGCGGGGGATCGGAAAGCGGTCTGCCGAGGGGCGCCGCGGGCCGCCCGAACAGCGCACGCCATGCGCTGTGCACCGAGCGCGCCTGCTTCAGGTCGCGCCACAGGTTCGCCCATTCGTGAAAGGCGATCACGAAGGGGTTGTTGCTGGTGACCGGCGTGGTCAGGCCGTAGCGCACTGGCTCGTCCGCCCGCTCGGCTACGAAAGTGCCGAACAGGCGATCGAACACGATCAGCACGCCGCCGAAATTGGTGTCGAGATAGGTGGGGTTCGAACCGTGATGCACCCGGTGATGCGAGGGCGTGTTGAACACCCATTCCAGCGGGCCGAGCTTGCCCACAGCCTCGGTATGCAGGAAATACTGGTAGCGCAGGTTCACCGCCATGAGCGTCGCGATCACCACGGGATGAAAGCCCATCAGCGCCATCGGCAGCAATACCACCCACGCGCCCGAGATCGTCCCGGTCCAGCCAAGCCGGACGGCAGCGGGCAAGGTGAATTCGTTGGGCGAATGGTGCACCGCATGGGACGTCCACAGCCAGCGGATCGTGTGGCTGAAACGGTGCTGCCAGTAATAGAAGAACTCCAGCACGATGAAACCGGCCGCCCAGGTGCGCCAATCATCCAGCGCCCATTGCACAGGCGCTAGCGCGAACACCGCGAACATCGCGGCGGTCACCACGCCGCCATTGATGAGCTTGGAAACGAATTGGCCCACCATCACGCCGAGGCTGGCACCCAGCGAACCAAGATCATACCCTCGCCCTGATCGCCTGCGCCAGACGAACTCGGCCAGCGCGAAGAGGGCGACGACAAGGACGAAGGCAATCGGGGGCTGATCGGTCAGCATGGTGTGCTCCAGCGGATCGGGTGATGGTGGGCCGGCCGGGCTCAGCGGGGCGAACTGAGCGCGGCGATCTCGGTGCGGCTGAGGACATTGTCGCCATTGGTGTCACCGGCAACGAAGGCAGGCGCTTCGCCGTTGGCGAGCTCGGCGCGCGAAATCCGCCGGTCACCGTTTGTGTCCAGCGACGAAAGCATGCGGTAGGCCTGATCGAAGCGCTCGCCGAACATCCGGGGGCGGTCCTTGCTGTCGACATAGCCGTCACCATTGCGATCGAGGCGCGCGAACATCTCGGCGCGGACCCGATCGAATTCGGCGCGGGTGATCTCGCCATCGCCATTGGTGTCGGCACGTTCGAGCAGCTTCCGCATTTGGTCATGCGATTGCGCGTGGGCCGGGACGGCAAGGGTCAGCGCGAGGCCGATCACAAGGCTCGCCACAAGAACGGGGAAATGAATTGAAGTCTCGGTCATCGGGGGTCTCCATCAGTTGCGATGGAGAGAGAATGACCGCGCCGCTTTGCCCTCATTTGCCTGGCACGACACAATTTGTGACGAAATGTTGCCACAGCGCGCGTGTCCAGACACAAATGGTTGCAAAATGGCTCTGGAGCCAAGTCCGGCGGGTGCCTATCATTGCCCCGTGCAACAGGGCCCAACCATCCTCGTCGTTGATGACGATCCCGAGCTTCTGGCCCTCGTTGCCGGGGTGCTGGAACGCAGCGGGATGCGCACCCTGACGGCGCATTCAGTGGCCGAAGCCGAAGCGCCAATTGCAGAGGCGCGGGCCGATCTTGTGGTGCTCGACCTGATGATGCCGGGCGAAGACGGCCTCAGCTTCTGCCGCCGCTTGCGGGCGACCTCCAATATCCCGGTCATCATGCTCACCGCCATGGCCGAGGATATCGACCGGATTGTCGGGCTGGAAATCGGCGCGGATGATTATCTGGGCAAGCCGTTCAACCCGCGCGAGCTGGTCGCCCGGATCAAGGCGGTGCTGCGTCGCCGCGACACTGATACTGCCCCCGCTCCGGCCCCACCGCCGACGCGCGTCTGGCGGTTCGAGGGGTTCACCGTTCTGCCTGATCAACTCGCCCTGAAGGACGCGCGCGGAAACGAAGTCGCGCTGACATCGGGTGAGTTCGCGCTGCTGCTGGCGCTGGTCGAACGCGCGCCGCGGGTGCTCTCGCGCGAGATGCTGCTTGATCTGTCGCGCGGGGTGAACACCAACCCCTTTGACCGCAGCATCGATTCGCAGATCAGTCGCATCCGGCGCAAGATCGAACCGGATCCCAAGCAGCCGCTCTTCATCAAGACCGTGCGCAATCTTGGCTATGCCTTCTCGGCCCCGGTGACGCGCGAAGGGCTGTAAGCAGGCAGATGGGCGGCGTGTTCAACTCGATCTTGGCGCGGGTGCTGGCGCTGACTTTCGGACTGCTGGTCCTGACTCTCGCCGGGCTGATCGTGATCATGCAGACGCCGCTATCGAGCCGCATTTTCGATCGTGCCATCACCGAGAGCGCCGACAGCATTGCCGAACTGGTGTGGCTGATCGAGACCTCACCGCCGGAAGCCGAAGGGGCGATCCTGTCGACCTATGCGAGCCGTTCGCGGATTGCCTGGATCGCGGACGGCTTTTCGGGCGAACTCGCCTCGGATCGCGCCCGGCAGGCGCTGCTGACCGGGACCGACAATGCTGTCGCACAGCGGCTACGGGAGCGGGACATTCGCTTCGATGAAGTCGGCGCGCTTGAACTTGCCCGGCGGAGCGGAGCAAACCCCGACATCTTCTACAACACGTCGAGCGCGCTCCAAATGGCCGTTGCTCTTGAGGATGGCAGAGCGCTCAACATCTGGCTGGCGCCTTCGATATTCTACACCGAGGCAGCCTATGCCCCCTATTTCTTGATCGCGGTGGTGCTGGTGGTTACTGTGCTGCTGGGCTTTGCGCTCCATGCGGTTATCATGCGGCCGATCCGCGTGTTGGAGCATGATGCCGAACTTGTCGGGCTTGCGGAAACCGCGGTGCCCGTCTCGGAAACCGGCCCGCGTGAGCTGCGCCGTCTGGCGCAGGCGCTCAACCGGATGCGGCTGCGGCTCGACGGGCTGATCCGCGAGCGCGAACAGATCATGGTCGCGATTGCGCACGATATTCGCACAGGACTCACGAAACTGCGCCTCAGGACCGATGGCAGGGAGAATGTCCCGGTCGCCGAGATCGAACCCGATCTGGCCCAGATGGAGCGTCTGCTGTCGGACATGATGGCCTATGCCCGCGCCGAACATCCGGTCGCGGAGCACGAATTGATCGAACTGCGCTCCTTCATCGCCGCCCTCGCCAAGGCTTCGCCGCAGATGATTGATGTCACGCAGGACAAGGCGTCGGACCCGTTCATGATTGCCGGGAGCCGTTTGGCAATTGCTCGGATGTTCGAGAACCTGTTCGAAAACGCAAGGCGGTACGGCAAAGGATGGGTGGGCCTTTTCGTCGAGCGGGGCGCTGCAGGGCTGACGATCGCAGTGGAGGACAACGGTCCCGGCATCCCCGAACACCAGCTGGGGCGAGTGTTCGAGCCGTTTTTCCGCGGCGAGGCATCGCGCAACAAGGCGACCGGCGGCACCGGCTTGGGGCTCGGCATAGCCCGCGCCATCGCCCATACCCACGGCGCGCAGATCCGCTTGTCCAACCGCTCGCAAGGCGGCTTGCGGGCCGAAGTGGTTTTTCCGGCTGCGATGGGCATGTAAACGCTCTGGCCGGACTGGGCAGATTTCCGGGACAGTTCGGGGTGGACGAAGATCAACGCGATTAGTTGGGCCGCGGATGATCGCTTGTCGATAGACCGGTTCTTGGCGCATGCTGCGAAGACTCCGATCCGAAACCGGCCTTTCAGCAACCCGCCCAGTTGCTGTAATCATGCCGATCTGGACAGATGAACGCTGGTTGTTCGCTCGAGGCGGGACCTGCCGCTAGACACATCGCAGGGGAACGACCGCAAAGTCTGGGAGCCCGCCTTTCGAGCCGACTGGGCAAGCAGGTCCGCTCTTAGGCGACCAGCTATGACTTACATGGGGCGCAAAGCGGACACCTGAATTCGTCTGACAACCCTGCGCAGGGCGATCCCACCCCCTAGTCTACGCGAAATGTCGATTTCCGCGTCGAGCTTAGAGATTGGTCTCGATCTGTTAAGCTCGAGACATAGGCACACCGTACGCGACGGGTCGCAAGTATATCACGCTGATTTAAAACCTGAAAACGGCGAAAAATGGATGTGGCAGCTTCTCAATCAAATCCGACTAGCCAATCGGATTCGATAATTTGGACACTATATGTCTGAAAAGGCCACACAAATCTGCCAAGCTCGGTCATCCGAATCTGATTGACGATTCCTAACTTCGAATCCGAACCGGACTGTCCCAAGTTTTCCACATGCATCCAGCAAATTTGGGATGCCGGTTGGGGGCCAGAGAGATTTCATAGTCAGAATTTAGCCTTTGATATCCATTAATTAAGCCAAAATTTGGCTTCCCGCTACCCGCTCCACAATTCCCGAGCTGCCGTTGATCGCAGCCGATTAATGCGTCGCCTGTCGCCCCAGACACAGTCGCTCCCGAACATCGGCGATAATGTCTGCTCCCGCCGAAAACCACATGCAGCTTTCGCAATCGCGCCGGATGCATCAGATTTTTATTGGGACCGGGTCTTTCCTTCGACATGACCTGCGAACCGCCCCATTGCGGGAAGACTGCAAAGATCGATGTTGTGTATCAGTTTTCGTTGCGTGGCATTTCCGCTATGCTTTGCTGACAGAACATTCTGTAGACTGCGATATGTTAAGAGCCCTGCTCTGCTGACGAGGAGCCAGATTCGACGCTATGTGCAAGCCCGTCGGCAGCCACGCAATTGTCGCGATGTGCCTTGCGGTGTCATGGCTGATAGCTACGCCAGCAATTGCAAAACCGCAGGAAGTGCGTGTGCGCAGCCAAAGTGAGCTCAGCTTTGGGACATTTATGGTCTTCGGCAGCGGCTCTCGCAGTGTAAGCGCGTCGGGAGCGGTCATTGATTCGGCGATCGTAACGCTGGACGGCCGCCAGCCACGCCCCGCCCGCTTCACGATTGAATATGATCGCGGGAACGAAAGCAAACATGTGCTGGACGTTACGATCGAACTTGTGATGTCGGCCCCCAGCAGTTTGCTGTTCGGAGGCGTCAATGCGCGGTTGTCTGCTTTTGAAACGGACTTACCCGGTCATTCACGCGTCGCATCGGGCGAAGCGATGACCATTCGTCTGACGGGATGCCGCACAAGAGTCTGCTCAAGAACTTTCACCGTTGGCGGACGGCTGGATATCTCACGCAATTTCGGTGGGGCCAGGGTCGATATTCCGATAAGCATCGACGCCAGAATCACGGGAAGAGATCGGCTGTGAGATCGGCAAGGGTGCTTCGTGCCATAAGATTTCCGCTGCTGTTTGTGGCGCGATCCCTACCGATAGTCGTGTTGACCTTTGCACCAACTGCCTTTGCGAAAAATGGCGCGACCACATTAGGCCGCGCTGAAGCCGAAGTGGTGATCCCGATCCGCGCCGTCCCGTTATCCGATCTCTCTTTTGGCTCGATCGTGGTCGGTTCTGCTGGGCGGGGGTCAGTCGAAGTTGCTCCGGATGGATCGCCGCCGCGCTACATCAATACGGCAAGATCGCTGTGTCCGAGCCAATCGGACTGTATGCCGCACCGGGCAAGCTTTGGTGTGTCTGGCGAACCAAGCAGAAGTTACCGCGTCTCCTGGCCCGGACAGATTGTCGCATATGGTGTCAGGACCGGGGCCAGTCTGACCGTTGTCAGTCTGGAAGTGCGCAGTTCCAATGCCCCTTCCGCCATGGGCGAAGGACGTCTCGACATTGCGGGTCGCGATAGTTTTTTCGTGGGCGGAACGCTGCAAGTGCCTGCCGGAACCCGGCCTGATGTGTTCCGCGCCGAACTGCCGGTCATCGTTTCCTACAACTAATGTCAAGGCGCCAAGGTGCTAACGCATAACGCGCTGATGATGCCAGAGCGCAGTAAGGGCTGGGCAAAGGGGCGGTGAGCGAGGCTCATCGTCCCTTCGTGTATCCGGCTACCAAGCGCGCCTTTGGCGTGGTTACACAGTTTCCCGCGTCGTCAATAGTGCGGGCCATATTGGTTAACTAATCACGAATTCGCGATAAGTAAGTTTTTAATCGAACCAGGGTAATTACGGTTTTGACGGGAACGGATCGCTAACCGTGTTTCCCGTTGGCCGTTGAAGACCAGATTCGGCCGAGACCAACGAATTCGAAGGGGAATTACCTTGAAGAAGCTCATCGTTCTGGCTGCCACCGCAGCTTTCATCGCGACTCCGGCTGCCGCTGCTCCGGGCGATACCTCGACCGCACAGGGTGCCGCTACCGCCGAGGTGGTCGCACCGATCACGCTGGTGCACGTCAATGGCGCGTCGCTGAACTTCGGCACTTTCACCACAGGTGATGCCGGCGGCACTGTGACTGTCGATCAGGCCGGTGTCGGCACCGCCGCTGGCGAAGTCACGCTTCTCGGTGGCTCGGTCGAAGCGGCTGACGCCTTTACCGTAGCAGGTGACGCGAACCGCGCTTTCACCATTGCCACCGCCGGTGGTTCGGTGACCAACGGCACCGACTCCATGAACTTCACCACCAGTGCCGCGACCGCCGGCACGCTTGACGCTGCTGGCGCAGCAGCGTTCTCCGTCGGCGGGACGCTCAGCGTCGCTGGCGGCGAATCCGCCGGCACCTATACCGGTTCATACGCCGTCACGGTTGCTTACAACTGAGCCTAGCTAGTGGGCGCGGGTCGCGGTTCGAAGAGCCCCGGCCTGCGCCCCTCATGCCCGCTCAGGAGGTAACCATGCGCTTTTCCAAAATTTTTATGGGGGCTTGCGCCCTCACTGCATCCCTTTTGGCTGCTCCAGTATCTGCGGAACCTGGCGATAGCTTTCAGGGAAGCGGAACAGCCGCAGCCGAAGTTGCCGACCCGATCACGATCCGGCGCATCTCCGATCTGCGTTTCGGCCGCTTTGCCTCACCCGGCAATGCGAGCACGATCCGGGTCAACGTCGATGGCACTTTCAACGCTACGGGCGAAGTGGTGTCGTCAACGAATATGGCACAACCTGCCGGTGGGCGCGGCCCAGCGCAGTTTACTGTCGATCAAGCAGGCAATTTTGGTGGCACGGTGTTCATTCCGAGCACTGTTATCATTACCAACGGCACCGCCAACATGACGGTCAACGCTATTGCAGGGCGGTTGGTTGTAATATCCGGCGTGGGCCGCAACCGCGTCTATCGGTTGGACATGGGGGGCACTCTGCGCATCAACGGGAATCAAGCTCCCGGAGCCTATCGCGGCGAATTCGACGTCACGATAATCTATAACTGATCGCTGACATCCTTACCGAATATTAACCACGTTTACCGTAGAAGAACCTAGGTTTCAAAGGTTCTCAGGCGGTAAAATGACGCACAGAAAATACATTTTCGGCTCGAGCAATTTGTCCGGGGCGATCGGGCTATTGGCATTATGCTTTGCTGCGCCGCTTCTGGGGCAAAGCCTTGCTCTCGAAGCGGCTGAGGACGTTGCCGAAGTGGCTGAAGCCCCTGCCGAACTGCCGGAGGTGAAAGCGGGCGAGGTTCCCGATGGCTCTGTTGGCGGGATGGGCGACATTAACATCTATCCGCGCCGGATCGTGATGGACCAACGCCAACGTGTTGCCTCGGTTGGTCTTTACAACAAGATGCCGTTCGAAGGCGAATACGAGATCTCGGTCGCCAATATGATCATGACTGATCGTGGTCAGATCATTCCATTCAGCAACCTGCCCGCTAACGTTGATGCCAGTGAGGTGAAGACAGCAAGCGACATGCTGCGCTGGTCACCGCGCCGCGTGCTTTTGCTGGGCAGTGAGGCTCAGACCGTCCGCATCATGGCAAGGCCGCCGGCCGACCTGCCTGATGGAGAATATCGTGCGCATTTCACAGTGGTCTCAGTCCCCAGCGACATCAACGATGGCTTCTCGATCGACGATGCGCTCGGCGGCGGCAATCAGGCCGCGGGCAACGTGGGCGTTACGATCCGCCCGCGTTTCGGTATTTCGATCCCGGTGATCGTTCGCGTTGGCAGCACCACGCTTGAGGTTGGCCTTGCGGACTTCAGCATCTCTCCGGGCGATGGCGGCCCACAAGTCTCGCTCACCATTTCGCGCAGTGGCACGAGATCGGCCTATGGCGACCTGATCATCACGGCGCCCGGACAGGAAGCACCGCTCGTCGTGGCCCGCGGGATCGGGGTCTATCCCGAAATCGATGCCCGCAAGGTACAATTGGCCATCAATCCCGAATTCGACATCAGCAAATTGACCTCGGGCATGACCGTCACCGCAACCTTCGTTGATGACGATGTCGCCCCCGGTGACACACTGGCCAAGCAGACCTTTGTCGTGCCGTGACCATTTTTCGCAAGATCGGCGTTCTTGCAGCAATTGCCGCTCTTCCAGGATTGCTGGGTGGGCCGCTCATGGCTCGGCCATGGGATAACGCCGGGGCAAGCGTGCCTGCGCAGCTGGTCGTTACTGCGTCCACTGCCCAGGACACGGTGCCGGTTGCGCGTCTACTGAAGGTCGTGCCGGACCTTCGGCAACCGCCCGAAATCAAGGCCATGCCCCGCCATAGTGCTGTGCCAATGACAGCTTCTCAGCCCGACCGTTTGATCCGCGCCGCCTTTCAGGCACAGCCCGCGGCCGGACGCGCGGCGGTGGGCGTGCAGCCATCAGCAACCCTCGTTACCCCAAAGGTCCAGAAATCGACCGGGTCAGGCGTCGCTCAACTGGCCCCCTGGACCTTTCGCCTCGACAATTCAGACGCCCTGATCGCGCCCGGAGCCTCTGGCCCGATGGTGCGCGGGCCATATGATCGTCTAGCGCCCGATTTTGTTGCCGTTCCCCCGCTTACCGACCGGACGGCTGAAAGTGCACACGATCATCGCATGGGCGATCCACAACCGGCGTCAGCGTCGATTCCGCAGAACGCCGCGGTTTCGGC
This sequence comes from Porphyrobacter sp. AAP60, assembly GCF_001296025.1. GTDB lineage: Bacteria > Pseudomonadota > Alphaproteobacteria > Sphingomonadales > Sphingomonadaceae > Erythrobacter. The sequence goes on from NZ_LJHV01000008.1 coordinate 240,084, forward strand.
TGCCGCGCGGCCAATGCCCGCTTCCGATACCGCTCCCGAGAACGACCGGAGTTTGGCGCCGCAGGAATTGTTGGCCAAGGCTGACGCAAGTCCTGCCAGGATCCGAATGATCGAGGCAGGCGCTGCGCTTGCCGCCGCTGTTCCGATCAAGCCCGTTGCCCGGCCGATTGAATCGGCCAGTCCGGCAAGTCTGCCAAATGGCACAGCACCAACGGAACTGGCGGCCCAGCAGCAGCAAAATTACGACATTCGTCCCGGCACCCAAACATTCCCTGCCGAAGAACGCAAACCGGCCTTTACGATTGATGACGAACTGATCTTGCAGCTGAAGATTAAGGGCTTTGATGCCACTGATACGGTGGTTGCCTATGGCACGCGTGAAGCGGTCTTCCTGCCGGTTGGCGAGATTGCGCGCATTCTTGATCTCGCGATCCGGGTCAGTGACGATGGCAACTATGCTAACGGATGGTTCCTGGACGAAGCGCGAAGCCTCACCATCAACCTGCGCGAGCAAACCCTGATCACGCCCGAAGGCATGCGACCGCTGAGGCCTGGCGAGGCCCAAGCCTTTGATGGCGAAATGTTCCTGCGCAGCGAGCTGTTCGGCGAGATTTTTCCGCTTGAGTTGAAGCCGAACCTGAGAGCGCAGGCAATCTATCTTGCCACGCTGGAGCCTTTTCCTTTCGAGGAACGGATGCGGCGCGAGGCAGAGCGGGCGCAGCTGGGGGCACGCGAGGGAAGACCGCAGCAGGCGGCCTGGCCACGGCAGGAAACGCCATGGCTGGCCGCATCAATGCCGCTTGCCGACGTTGAAATGCGCGCGGTTTCGGATTCCCCGATGGGTTCGCGGCTTGAAGGCGATCTGCGGCTTGGCGGGGATTTGGCATTCATGACCGCCCAAACCTATTTTTCCGCCTCGACCAGGGACGGCCTGGTGGCATCCCTCATCCAGCTGGGACGCAGCGATGCGGAAGGCAACCTGCTCGGCCCGCTGGACGCCACCGATTTCCAGTTCGGCGACGTCGCCACATCCTCGATGCCTTTGGGGCTGCGCGGGCAAGCCGGGCGCGGCGCATATATCACAAACCGGCCATTCCAGAACGCATCCGTGTTCGAACAAATCGATCTGCGCGGGATCCTGCCCAATGGATATGAAGTCGAACTTTACCGCAATGATGTTCTTGTGGGCTCGATCGCCAGCGCGGCAAATGATCAATACGAATTCCTCGAAGTGCCGGTCGATTACGGGCTCAACGTGTTTCGTCTGGTGTTCTACGGGCCGCAAGGGCAGCGCCGCGAAGAAATCCGGCGCGTCACAGTGGGCGATGGGCGGCTGGCGACGGGGCAGTTTGAATATGATGTCGGCCTGGTTCAGCGCGGCGAAAACCTGCTGGCTGTTCGAGGCCCGAACTTCAATCCGATCGAAGGTTTTGGAAGTTGGCAAGCTGCCGCAAGGCTGTCTTACGGACTGAACTCAAAGCTCACTGCCGTTACAAGCCTCGCCTATTTCGAAGAGGATGATGGCACCTTGTCGGTTGCTACGGCCGGACTGCGAAGCGGCTTTGGCTCGCTCGCCTTTCGTGCCGACGGGGCCCTTGGAACCGATGGGAGCACTGCAATAGGTGCCGGGATCGGCGGACGCCTGATGGGCGGCGCGTTCTCGCTGTCCCACTTTGAATATGGCGGCGGTTTCCGGGACGAAATCAGGGTCAACACCCGCGATCCCCTACGCCGCGCGACCGAGCTCGATTTCAACGGTAACATCAAGCTGCCTCGACAAGCCATCCCGATCGCCGCCCGCATTCGCCACGTTGAATTCGAGAACGGGCGATCCGATACCAACGCCATCTTCCGAAGCTCCTTTCGCCTGCCCGGCGTGGTGGTGTCGAACACGATGGAATATTCGCGCAACACCAACCCAGACGGCACAGGCTTTTCCCAACTGATCGGCAATTTCGACCTTGCCACTTTCAAGCGCTCACGGGTGCAGATGCGCGCATCGGTGGGCTATGCGCTGTTGCAAGGCCCTGAAATTACCAATGGTTCTGTGCAACTTGCCTATCAGGTCGATGATCGCACCTCGGTCAGCGGGCAAGCCTTCCACTCATTCCAGACGGGCGAATTTGGGCTTGGCGCCTCTGCAGTGCGTGAATTCGACAAGTTCACCGTAGCGATTGACGGAACCTATGCCTTCGAACAGAAAAGCTATTCGGTCGCGCTGCGGCTTGGGTTGAGCTTCGGCCGCGATCCTTACAAGCGCAATGTCTTCGTCGCGCCACCGGGGCAGGCTTCATCGGGGGCAGTCAGCCTGAGAGCATTTCAGGACATAGATGGCAACGGCACCTTCAGCGCAGGCGATGTTCCGCTCAGGGACGTGAATTTCAACGTGTTCAACAACACCGCAACAACCGATGAACAAGGGATGGCCCTGCTCACGCGGCTTGGCAATGGCAACCCGGTTGCAGTTCAAGTCGATCCTGCAAGCCTGCCCGATATCATGATGGCCCCGGCCTCCCGGGGAATTGAGATCGTGCCCCGCGCCGGACGTTTTCACGTGATGGACTTCCCGATTGTTGCTCTGAGCGAGATCGAGGGGACAATCACCTTTGAAGGCGCAGACACAGCGCGCGGGGTTTCCGGACTGCGGCTGCTGCTGCTGGACGACAAGGGCGACGTCGCCGGATCGACGCGGACCGAGCGCGGCGGCTCTTATTTCTTCGAGCAAATCAAGCCGGGTCGGTTCAGGCTCGCGCTAGAACCGGAACAGGCGAAGCGGCTCGGCATCTGCATGGCGGGAAGCGCGACGATTACGGCCGCGCCGACTGGCGACATTTACACGCTGGACGCAGTCATCCGAGAATGTGCGTAGAGGCCTTCGCCGGTCTGGCATTTTGGTTTATCGCTGCCGTATGGACTGACCGTCTCGACCAGGTGTCCGTTTAGGGCGCGCTAGCTGGGCGGCCGCTTTTGTCAGAACCCGAGAAATCTGCCGAACGCGTTCGGCAGATGTGCCAGCGAACACGAACGGTGCAAGCGTTTGTTTTGCTCTTTGGGGCAAAATGGGGAATCGAACCGGTGCCAAAAGCTGGTCCTAGACCTTCTCCCACAGCGGGATAGAAACGCCTTCGCAGACCCAACAACCTGCGGTTTTCGAGATCATGGAAATGTGGCGCCGATTCCCGCTACGCGCTCCAGCCTCCAAATCACTGAAAACCAGATCAAATCTGGCCCTCAGCGGGCAGTATCGCGATTTTGAGCGCTGGCGGCGGCTTTCATGTGGCCCACGCCAGCGCAACTCCGCCCGCCGCGCTGAGCGCCAGAATGCTCAGCACTGACCAGCCGAACCGGAACGCCAGCAGCACAGCAAGCACCGCCAGCACGGCGGCACGCCAATCGAGGCTGGCAATATCGGGCCAATCAAGCCGCACCGGGCCGAAGCTTCGTTCCCCTACCCGCGCGAACAGAACGTGCAGTGCGAACCATGCGGTAAGGTTGGCGATCACGCCCACCACCGCCGCTGTTACCGCTGCCAGACCACCCTTCAACCGCGCCGCATGGCCCAGCCGGTCAATCCACGGCGCCAACGCGAAAATCCACATGAAGCACGGCGCAAAGGTGACCCAAGTCGTCAGGATGGCCCCCAGCAAACCGGCCACCAGCGGCGTGAACGGATCGGGCGCGCGGAAGGCGGCGAGATAGCCGACGAATTGCGTGACGAGGATCAGCGGGCCGGGTGTGGTTTCGGCCAGTCCCAGCCCGTCGGCCATTTCGCCCGGCCGCAGCCAGCCAAAGCTCTGCACCGCTTCCTGCGCCATATAGGCCAGCACCGCGTAGGCTCCGCCAAATGTCACCACAGCCAGCTGCGAGAAAAACACGCCGATGTCCCAAAACACGTGATCGCGGCCCAGCGTGAGCGCAATCAGCACCATTGGCGCTGCCCAGACCGTGCCCCACAGCGCCGCCGCACCGATGGTGCTGCGCCACGGAGGGCGGGACGGGGCAGAGGGCGCCGCAGCGGGCTTCAGCGCCAGCCAACCGGGACGAAACGCCGCCGCGATCACGCCAATGGCGCCTGCCCCCAGCACGATCAGCGGAAATGGCAGGTCAAACAGGAACAGGCCCAGAAACGCACCCAGCGCCAGCCCCCGTTTGAGCGGCGTATCGAGTGCGCGCCCTGCAATGCGCATCAACGCCTGCACCACAATCGCCAGCACCGCCGCCTTTACGCCCAGAAACACCGCCGCGACCCATGCCAGATCAGCCGCCACTGCGTAGAGCATCGACAGCGCAAGGATGATCACTGCGCCGGGAATCACGAACAACAAGCCCGCTACCAACCCGCCGCGCATGCCGTGCAGGCGCCAGCCGATCCAAGTGGCAAGCTGCTGTGCTTCGGGACCGGGTAGCAGGTGGCAGAAATTGAGCCCGTGGAGGAAATCCGCCTCGCCGATCCAGCGCCGCTTTTCCACCAGTTCGTGGTGCATCAGGGCGATCTGTCCCGCTGGCCCGCCAAAGCTCAGCACGCCAATGCGAGCAAACACGCTCACCATTTCGCCAAAACGGACACCCTCGCCCTGCATCGGTACGGTCGTGTCAGGCGACATCTTGTTCACCCTGCCGCTGTGCGTTGGCGCATAGCGCCTCAATCGCCTTCAAGATCGCCCGGCGTGCCCAGTTGGGGGGCTTCATGCGTTGCCCAGTCCACTCCGGCAGCGGGCGGCAAAGGCTCGCCTGCGGGACCACCCGGCTCTGACGCATCGCCCTGGCGAAGCCGCAGCAGATGCACCTTGGCAATCATGTTGGCGCTGATCGGCGCGGTGACGAACAGGAACACGGACACCAGCAATTCGTGCGTGGTCCATTCCCCGCGGACGAACTGGAACCACACGATCGAGGCAACCAGAATCCCACCCAGCCCCAGCGTGGTCGCCTTGGTCGGCCCATGAAGCCGTTCCATCAGCGAAGGCAGGCGCACCAGCCCCCAGCTGCCGATCAGTGCAAACGCACCGCCAAGCACGATCAGCGCGCTGACGACCACCTCGGCCAAGGACACACCGCCGGTCATTCGATGATATCCCCGCGCAGGAGGAACTTGGCATAGGCGACCGTGCCGACAAAGCCGACCATCGCCAGCAGCAGCGCTGCTTCGAAGGAGGTGCCGCTGTTGCCCGCAATTCCGGCAAGTACGATCAGCCCGATCACGTTGATCACCATTGTATCGAGCGCGAAGATGCGATCGGCCACGCCCGGCCCTTTGAACAACCGCCACAGGTTCATCGCCAGCGCCAGACCGAGCGCACCGAAGCCGAAGGCGAGCGCATAGCCGATCATACGAATATCCTCATCAGCCGGGATTCATACCGCGCCTTGACCTTGGCAACCTCGGCCCCTGGCTCAGGCGCGTGGAGGGCATGCACCAGCAGATATTTCCCGCAGGCCGAAACATCCGCTGATACCGTGCCAGGGGTCAGGCTGATCGTGCCTGCAAACACAGTGATCGCTTCGGGCGTGGTCAGATCGAGCGGTACGGTCAGCCATGCCGGGCGCAGATCACGGTTCGGCTTGAACAGGATGATCGCGGCAACTTCGAAATTGGCAATTATGATATCCCACAGCACCAGCCCGACATAGGCGATGCCTGGTGCAAATCGCACGTGGGGTCGCCCCGGCCACCAAGGCGCGGTGAACAGCGGAACCACTATGCCGATCACAATGCCAAGGAATAGCGAGCCGAAGGAGATGTCGTTGACCATCACCATCCACATTGCCACCAGCAGCGCGCTGAGACCGGGGTGTGGAAGCAGGCGGTTCATGACGCGCCCCCTTGCAGCAGCACCACCGCCGCGCTCTGCGTCGGATCAAGCACCTGCGCGGCGGCGGCGTTGGCATAGGCGCTTGCCCAGCCTGCCCCGACCGAAAGTGCCACTAACAGCGCAAGGGCAATAACCGGTGCGGCAAAATCGGCGCGGCTGGTGCCCGGGACTGGCTGTTGGGGCTCAGCAGCGGCAGCCTTCCAGAACACCGCGCTGCCTACGCGCGCAAAACCGATCACACCGATAAAGGTCGTCACCAGGATCACTGTCCATCCCGCCCCCCAGTCCGGCAACGGGGCGAGCGATTTGAGGATCAGCAGCTTGCCGATAAAGCCCGATAGTGGCGGCAATCCGCAAACGGCAATGGCGGCCACCATAAACAACAGTCCGGCGCCTTGCCGATCCGCGAAATCGGCTCCGGGGCTGGCGCTGTCGCCATAACCCCTGCGGCGGCGCGCGACCACATCTGCCACCAGAAACAGCGCAGCAGCCGCAATGGTGGAATGAACGAGATAATAAAGCGCGGCACCAAGGCTTTCGGGCGTCCAGCCTGCAACCGCAATCAGCAGCGTGCCGGTTGATCCGACCACTGCATATGCGGCCTGTTCCGAAAGGCTGCGGGCCACGAAAACCCCGGCAAAGCCGATCACGGCGCTCACTATCGCGGCAGGCAGCAAATAGGGCGCTGGCACCCACGCAGCAGCTCCCGCGCCATCGCCAAACACCTGCGGCACCACCCGGATTATCGAATAGACACCAACCTTGGTCATGATCGCAAACAGCGCTGCAACTGCCGGAGTAGAGACGGCATAGGTGCGCGCCAGCCACAGGTGGAGCGGTGCGACTGCGGCCTTCAGCGCGAACACGCTCACCAGCAGCAGCGCGGCAATCCGCAGCAAGCCCTGATCGGCAGGGGCAATCTCTGCCACACGCAGGCCCATATCGGCCATGTTGAGTGTGCCGGTGAGTGAATAAAGCAGCCCCAGCGCAATCAGGAAGACCGACGAACCGACAAGGTTCACCACCACATATTGCACCCCGGCCTTCAACCGGGCCGAACCCTGCCCGTGCAGCATCAGACCGTAGGATGCGATCAGCAGCACTTCGAAAAACACGAACAGGTTGAACAGATCGCCGGTCAGGAACGCACCGTTCAATCCCATCAGCTGGAACTGGAAAAGCGGGTGGAAATGCCAGCCCTTGCGATCGGCGCGGGTTACAACCGCGTGCAGCAGAGCAATCAGGGCCAGTGTAGCGGTCAGCACCAGCATCATCGCGGCCAGCCTGTCGGCCACAAGCACGATGCCGAACGGTGCGGGCCAATCGCCCATGGCATAGGAAATGATGGTGCCATCGATCACCCGTGCCATCAGAGCCAACGCTGCGCCAAGCATGGCCAGGCACGAGGTCAGCGCTATACCAACGCCCAGTGCCCGCCGCCGCCGCATCACCAGCAGCGCGAAAGGTGCGGCCAGCGCGGGGATCGCCACTGGCAGCACGGGCAGATGTTCGGCCAGGATCACGGCTGATCGCCCCCGCCTTTGTTGCCGCCCAGCCCGTCCTGCGCGTCGCAGGGAACGGTATCGCCATCGACATGGTCGCTGCCGGTTTCAAGGAAGCTGCGCAGGCTGAGGATCACTACAAAGGCGGTCATGCCGAAGGTGATCACGATCGCCGTCAGCGCCAGCGCCTGCGGCAGGGGATCGGTGTATTCGGCAACCGCCTTGTCCCAAATCGGCGGGCGCCCCACCACCAGTCGCCCCGATGCGAACAGGAACAGATTGACCGCGTAGGAGATGAGCGTGAGGCCCAGCACCACCTGAAAAGTGCGCGCACGCAGGGCAAGAAAAATGCCGCCTGCCACCAGCACGCCGATCGCACTTGCGACGAGGAACTCGTAGGTCATGCCCCGGTCTCCCGTTCATGCTGCTCGACCGTCGCACGCGCGGCGCGCTGGGCAATGTTGCTGAGCTTGGCCAGCGCCAGCATGACCGCGCCGAATACGGCGAGGAATACGCCGATATCGAACATCATCGCGCTTGCCAGTTCGAAAGTTCCGATCAGGGGAAGCGTGAAGTATTCGAAGGTCGAAGTCAGGAAATTGGCACCGAAAAGCAGGGAACCGAGACCCGTCGCTATCGCTGCAAGCACACCCCATGCAATCATCTTGTGCTCGCTGAACCGGCGCCGCTCATCAGACCAGTCGAAGCCCGCGGCAAGATATTGGACAAGGAAGGCAATCGCCACCACCAGCGCGGCAATGAAACCGCCGCCAGGCTGGTTATGCCCGCGCAGGAACAGGAATATCCCCACCGTCAATGTCAGCGGCAACACGATGCGGCTCGCCATCACCAGCATCATCGGATGGCGTTCGGGCGACAGGACAGTGTCCATGCGCCACGCCCGCAGCCGCGCACCTGCTGCGCCGACCACAGCGGTATCCAGCAGCGCGAAAATACCCAGTCCGGCAACCCCGAGAACGATAATCTCGCCCAGCGTATCGAAGGCGCGGAAATCGACGAGGATGACATTGACGACATTGGTGCCGCCCCCGCCCGATTTGGCATTGGCAAGGTGATAGGCGGCGATGGTGGTGCCGACATCTCGCGTCAGCATGGCCCATGCGATCCCGCCAACCAGCACGCCGCCGGCAACCGCCAGCGCCCCGTCACGCCACTTGCGCGGCGCGGATGATAGCAGTGGCGGGCTTTTCGGCAGCAGGTTCAGCGCCAGCAGCAACAGCAGGATCGTGACCACCTCGACCGAAATCTGCGTAAGCGCGAGATCGGGCGCGGAAAACTGCACGAAGGCGAGGCTGATCACGAGGCCGATGACGCTGATATAGATCAGCACCCGCAGGCGGTTGCGCGAATCATTCACCACCGCAGCCGTGGCCGCGATCATCAACACCCATGCGATGATGCCGGGCGCAGAAGCGGGCAGACCCGGACGGGCGCCGGTCAACACTCCGCCGCCGGTCACCACCCCATCGATCACTAGGGCCACAATCACGCCGAACGTCGCCAGCAGCATATTTTGCAACGAGGGCGCGTGGGACGCCACGATCGCCTTGCGCGTCCAGCGATCGGCAAAGGCGATCGTGGCTTCAAACATCCGTTTGGCATCGGGCCAGCGCACGCGTTCCCACAGTGCCAGCAATGTTTGGTGCTGCCATAGCAGCAGAGCGCCGCCGGCAACCGCGATCAGGCTGAGGACAAGCGCAAGGTTGACCCCGTGCCACAACGCAAGATCAAACTCTGGTGCAGGCGCACCGGTCACCGCGCCCGTGACTGCGCCTACCAGCGGCGCGGCGAGTGCCATAGGGATCAGTCCCAGCAACACCGCCAGCGCGGTCAGCAGGGCGGGGCCGCCCCACATGCCAGCGCCCGGATCATGCGCGCGGGCAAAAGGTTCAGCCTCGCGCGGCTTGCCTAAGAACAGATGCCCGGCCAACCGCAGCGAATAACCGACCGAGAAAGTCGCGCCCAACGTGGCCAGTACCGGCAGCAGCCATGGCAGGCCCAACAACGCGACCTTTGGCGTTTCGTAGAGCATCAGCTCTTTCGATATGAACCCGCCCAGCGGCGGTAGGCCCGCCATAGATGCGGCGGCGAGTGTCGCAATGATTGCGGTAATCGGCATCGCTTTGGCCAACCCGCCCAAACGCCGGATATCGCGCGTGCCGGTTTCGTGTTCGACGATCCCTGCGCTCATGAACAGCGCAGCCTTGAAAGCTGCGTGGTTGAGTATGTGCAGCACCGCAGCCAGCGCCGCCGCCTTGAGCGAAAAGCCCAGTAGCATCACCAGCATGCCGAGCTGGCTGATGGTCGAATAGGCAAGGATGCTTTTCAGGTCATGCCGGAACAGCGCCACGCCCGCGCCCAGTATCATCGTGATCAGGCCAACGCTGGTAACGATCAGCGTGTAAGCTTCCGTCCCGGCCAGCACCGGCCATAGCCTTGCGAGCAGGAACACCCCCGCCTTCACCATGGTGGCAGAGTGGAGATAGGCGCTCACCGGGGTGGGGGCTGCCATTGCGTGGGGGAGCCAGAAATGGAACGGGAACTGCGCCGATTTGGTGAAGCACCCCAGCAGGATCAGCCCCAGCAGCACCGGATAGTGCGGAGAGGCGCGAACAATGTCACCGCGTTCAAGGATAGTCGCCAGATCGAACGATCCCGCCACCACGCCCAGCAGCAGCAGGCCGCCAATCAGCGCCAGACCGCCTCCGCCTGTCACCGCCAGTGCCATGCGCGCGCCCTGCCGCCCTTCGGCCTTGTGCTGCCAGAACCCGATCAACAGAAACGAGGCGAGGCTGGTCAACTCCCAGAACACCAACAGCAGCAGCACATTGCCTGCGATCACGATGCCCAGCATCGCGCCCTGAAACAGCATCAGGCTAGCAAAGAACCGTCCTGTCGCCTCGCCCGCGTAGAGATAGAAATGGGCAAAGATTACCACCAGCAGGCCAATGCCTAGGATCAGGCCAGCAAACATCAGGCCCAGCGGATCAACCATCAATGCCAGATCAAGTCCGAGCGTTGGCACCCAGTCCCACCGCGCTGTCGGCACTTCGCCCGCGATCACCGGGCCCGCCAGCGTAGCCAGCAGCGCGAGGCCGACGGCGCTCGCTCCGCCAGCAATGCCCGAATGCACGGCACGGCTCGCCCCCGTCACCAGCGCAATGGCCAGCGCGGCAAGGAATGGCAGCGCCACCAGCGTGAGAAGCGTCAATGGTATGGCCATTGGCGGTCTGGCGGTCCCTTGTTACGAAATTGCCCTGTCGAATGCGCTGCTTGCGCTTGCCCGCCATAGACGAGGTTACAGCACCAGCACAACCTGACGCAGCAACCCTGTTTAGGGCCGGTTTGTTCCTCGGTCCGCGCCGGTTACTCGCCTTCGAATGCCATCAGCGCGTTCACAGTAATACCGGCATCGCGCAGCCGCGCTGCGCCGCCGAGGTCTGGAAGATCGATCACGAATAGCGCCTGTTCGATCACAGCGCCCGCGCGGCGCAGCAACGCGGCCGAGGCGAGCGCAGTGCCGCCAGTAGCGATCAGATCATCAACCATCACAACCTTCTGCCCCGGCTCGACCGCGCCCGGATCCATTTCGAGCCGGTCGGTGCCGTATTCGAGCGCATAATCGATGCCGATCGTATCGATGGGCAACTTGCCGGGCTTTCTTACCGGGACAAATCCCACCCCAAGCTGCACCGCCACCGCTGCGCCGAAGATGAAGCCACGCGCTTCCATTCCAGCGATCTTGTGCGCGCCTGCCGCATCCGCCAGCCGGGCGAGGTGATGCACGCTGGCCGCCATGCCCTGATCATGGCCGATCAGCGTGGTGATATCGCGGAACTGGATGCCCGGTTGCGGAAAATCCGGCACGGTGCGCACCAGCGCCTTCAACTCGTCGGGTGACAAATGCGGTGCGATCATGGTGGAAGCGGCCCCTTTCACGGGTCTGAATGCACAAGCACCCCGCCATCCGCAAGGGGATGGCGGGGCGCCTGAAGCTTTCGGGTAATCGGAAAGCTTACTTCTTCTTCGGCTTCATCCCGGCCCAGACCTGCTTGTAGCTAAGGAAAGCCAGCACAGTCGCGAACAGCAGGAACCCGAGCACGAACCAACCGGTCTGCTTGCGTTCGATTAGCGAAGGTTCTGCCGTCCAGGTCAGGAAGGCAGCGACGTCCTTCGACATCTGCGAGACCGTCGCTTCGGTGCCATCGGCATAGGTCACCTGCCCGTCAATCGCGATGGGCGGGGCCATTGCAATGTTCACATTGGGGAAGTGCTTGTTGAAATAGAGGCCCAGCGGCGTTTCAAAACCGACCTTCGCGGCCTTCTCGGGATCGGGCTCGCCATAACCGGTCAGCAGATCGTAGACGTAGTTCGATCCGTCGTGACGCGCCTTGGTCATCAGCGAAAGATCCGGCGGGATCGCGTTGTTGTTGGCAGCCGCTGCGGCGATCGAATTGGGGAACGGCATCGGGAAGTAATCGGTCGGCATCCCGGGACGGGTGGTCGTCTCGCCCGTGTCCGGATCGATCCCCGGCACTGTCCAGCTCTTGGCTTCGGCATCGACTTCAGCCTCGGTGTAACCGAGTTCGCGCAGGTTGCGGAACGCGACAAACTTCAGGCTGTGGCAGGCCGAGCAAACTTCCTTGTACACTTGGTAGCCGCGCTGCAGCTGGCCGTAATCCCACTTGCCGAAAGCGCCATCGAACGAGAAACCGCCCGCCGGGCCTTCGCCATGTTCGTAGAATGCGTAGGAAGGCTGCTTTTCCGGCGCCGGGCCGAACGCAAAATTATAGACGCCGGGCGCAAGCGACCAAAGCACCAGCACCAGTGTGATGGCGAGGCCTGCAATGATGCCTCCGAAACGAATAGACATGACTGAACTCTTTCTAGTTATCGGTTCAGATTGTTTGGGAAGATGCTTCCGGCCGATTACTCGGCCGGTTGCAGCGAACCATCGGTAGCGGTGCCGGGACGACCATCGACCACACTGTCAGGATCGATCTTGCCTCCGCCCGACGTGGTGCCGGGCTTGTCGGAACCAAGCACCCCTTCGGTAATCGAGAAGGGCAGCGGCTTGGGCACTTCAATCTGGCTGATGATCGGCAGGATCACCAGGAAGTGCATAAAGTAGTAAGCTGTGAAGATCTGGCTGAGCATGATGTACGGCTCTTCAGCGTGCGCACCGCCAAGATAGAACAGCGCCGCCATGGTCGGCATCAGGCCAAACCAGAAGAACTTGCGGAACAGCGGGCGATAATGGCCCGACCGCACCGGGCTCTTGTCCAGCCAGGGCAGGAAGAACCACACGAGGATCGCACCAAACATCCCGATCACACCGAGCAGCTTGGCCGGGATTAGCACGATGCCGGTGAACGGAATGGTGAGGTCACCGGTGAAGGCCCGCAGGATCGCGTAGAACGGATAGAAGTACCATTCCGGAACGATCAGCGCCGGTGTCGAAAGCGGGTTGGCTTCGATGTAGTTATCCGGGTGGCCCAGCACATTGGGCAGGAAAAACACGAACAGGGTGAAGAAGATCAGGAACACGCCCAGACCGAACCCGTCCTTGGATGTATAATAAGGGTGGAATGGAACCGTGTCCGATTCCTGCTTCACTTCCACGCCGGTCGGGTTTGACGAGCCGGGAATATGCAGCGCCCAGATGTGCAGGATCACAACGCCCGCAATCACGAAGGGCAGCAGGAAGTGCAGCGAGAAGAAGCGGTTCAGTGCGGCGTTATCCGGCGCGAAACCGCCCAACAGCCACACCTGCAGCGGCTCACCAACCAGCGGGATCGCGCTGAACAGACCGGTGATCACCTGCGCGCCCCAGAAGCTCATCTGGCCCCACGGCAACACGTAACCCATGAAGGCAGTCGCCATCATCAGCAGAAAGATCACAACACCCAGCAACCAGATCATCTCGCGCGGGGCTTTGTAGGAGGAATAGAAGAACCCGCGGAAAATGTGCAGGTAAATCACAATGAAGAAGAAGCTCGCGCCGTTGGCGTGCGCATAACGCATCATCCAGCCATAATTGACGTTGCGCATGATGTGTTCGACTGTGCCGAAGGCAACAGCCTGGTTGGCGGCATAATGCATCGCCAACACAACCCCGGTGACGATCTGGATCATCAGGCAGAACCCGGCGAGCACGCCGAAATTCCACATGTAGTTGAGGTTGCGCGGCACCGGATAACCGGCGCCGACCGCGTTGTACACGAGCCGCGGAAACGGCAATTTCTCGTCAATCCACTTGGTGAATGCGGATTTTGGCTCGTACTGCTTTGCCCAGGCGAAACTCATAGCGTTCTCTCGAAATGATCGATGTTACGGGTCGGGTCGATTATCGTTGTCAGTCAGTTACGCAAGATCAGCCGACACGGACGACGGTATCAGAGCTGAACGCATATTCCGGCACGAGCAGGTTGGTTGGCGCGGGGCCTTTGCGGATGCGACCTGCCACGTCGTAATGCGATCCGTGACACGGGCAGAAATAACCGCCGAACTCGCCCTTGTTCTCGCCTTCTGCAGCGCCCAGCGGCACGCAGCCGAGGTGGGTGCAGACACCCATGGTGATGAGAATATCCTCGTGCCCTTCCTTGGTGCGCGAGGCCAATGTGGCCGGATCGCGCATGTCGGTGGCGTCATCGGCCTTGGCCGCTGCGATTTCCTGCGGCGTCAGGCGCTTCACGAACAGCGGTTGCTTGCGGAAAGTGGTCTTGATGCTCTGACCCGGCTGGATCGCGCTGACATCGATATCGGTGCTGCTTGCGGCAAGCACGTCGGCCGAAGGCGCCATCTGGCTGACCAGCGGGAACAGTAGCGAAGCCCCGCCAACGCCGGCAGTGCTCAGCGCAGCGATGTGAATCCAGTCACGGCGGCGAACGCCGTCTCCGGTTTCCGGTTCAGAGGCAACTGCCGGAGTGGTAGCACCGCTCATCTCAGCCATCGTCAAATACCCTGCTCGTAGTGCCGCGCTGGTGAAACGCCCGGCGCGGCGTGGTGTTCCTGTATCGAAGGCGAATGCCTCCGCTGTGATCCGTCGGATTGAACCCTGCCCCGATCAGCCTGCGCTTCTGTCACGCAGCCCGCCCGGAGCTTGCGGGGGGCAATTAACGGCAATTATTGCAAAAACCAACCGTGTTTTGATCAAGCCCCATTCGCCCACGTGCAAGACAGCCTTACGGCAGCGCGATCATGCTGATCTGGCGGCCATAATTCGCCTCGCCCGCTTGCGTCGAGCGTCGATGCGAATGGTAACGCGCGACCTGCGATAAAGTATCCCGACCAATATCCGCAATTTTGCCGAGGCCTGCACTGGCCAGCCTTGCGACAATGAATCCAGGAAGATCGAAATGCCAGCGCGGGGTACCCTCCCGTTCCGGAGCAGGGCTGAAAAATCTCTCAGCATCCGCGCCGAAATGCGCGCGGAAAGGTGTGTTGACCTCGTAACTGGATTGCGCAATCGTAGGGCCGATCGCGGCGGCGATGTTGTGCCGGCTGGCGCCAAGCGCCTCCATTGCGGCGATGGTGTTTTCCAACACCCCCTCCACCGCCCCGCGCCACCCGGCATGGGACGCGCCGATCACGCCCGCATGCTGGTCAGCGAACAACACCGGTGCGCAGTCAGCAGTGACGATGCCGAGCACCACGCCCCGAGTGGCGGTGACGACCGCGTCGGCCACCGGACGACCTGTGGCGGCATCGTCCCAAGCCGCAGTCACATGCACCACATCGGGTGAGTGGACCTGATGCGGCGCGGCAAGCGCGCCGTCAGGCAGAATTGCATCTGCCGCAGCAGCGCGCAAGGCGCGCACATACTCCGAATCGCCCGGCCCGCCGAAGCCGAACTGGTGCGCCCCGCCCGCGCTGCCGAAAAAACCATGCGGAACCCCGTCCAGCAGCGGTGCGCGGTCGATCTGGAATGCGGCCACTTTACCCCTCCAGCGAGCGGCTGACCTGCTCGAAGGTGTCGCGTGACAGATTGCCCGCCGCCATGATCCGTTCCAGTTCGCCCTTCATCAGGCTCGCGCGCACCGGCTCGATCCGGCGCCACCGTCCGAGTGCTGGCACGAACCGGGCCGCAGTTTGCGGGTTGATCGGATCAAGCGCGAGGATCACGTCGGCCACCATCCGGTAACCTTCGCCGCTCGCGGCATGGAAGCCCTTGGGGTTGCCCGCAAATGCCATGTGCAGCGATCGCACGCGGTTGGGGTTCTTCATGGTGAAATCAGGGTGTTCGGCCAGATCGCGCACGTGCTGGATCACATCGGAGTGAAGCGAAAGTGCCTGCAAAGTAAACCACTTGTCCACCACCAGCGGATTGTCACTGTAGCGTTCGTGAAACGCCGCCAGCTTTTCGGCCCGCGCCGGATGGTCGAGCCCGCACAGCACCATCAGCGCGCCCTGCCGGTCGGTCATGTTGTCTGCCGCATCATATTGTGCCGCCGCCAGCGTGGCGGCACGGGCGGGATCAGCTGCCGCAATCAAGGCAAGGGCGAGAGTTTTGACCTTGCGCGCGCCGCGTCCGGCCGGATCGTCCAGCATCACCGCCGATGCCCGGGCGTGGAGAGCCTGCAATTCGTCCGCGAGCGCCGCGCCGATGGCCGATTTCAACCCCTCGCGCGCGGTATGGATCGCGCCCGGATCGGCTTTGCGGGCCCCGCTGGCCATGACTTCGAACAGGTAGGTTTCGCTGGGAAGCACCATCAATTCGCCGCGCATGGCATCTTCGAGCGCCGCATCGGCAAGGCTGGAACGGAAAGCGTCGATAATCGCAGCCTCGCCCGCAGCCTGTTCGGCGGCGGAGAATTCGCCGCTCGCTATGCCGACCAGATGGCTGACGGCAAGCTCCTGCAAGGCTTCGGAACGGGCGAAGGGATCATTGTCCTGAGCGGCGAGGAACACGAGGTCTTCGCTTTGCAAGGCCCGCTCGATCACCACCGGAGCAGTGAAACTGCGATTGATCGACACCACCGGATCGGGGCCGTCCAGCGGCAAGGTGAAGGCTTGCTCGGCATCGGCAAGAATGATCAGCTTTTCATCGCCGAGGGTGCCGTTTGCGCGTGAATGCACCGCAACCCGCAGCGGAACCGGCATCGGCAGCTTGTCAGGCTGGCCGGGAGTGGCAGGCACGTGCTGGTTGAGGGTGAGAACAAGGCTATCGCCCTCCACCGCTTGACGCACGGTGACACGCGGCGTGCCGGCTTGCGAATACCAGCGGCGGAACTGCGTCAGGTCAACCCCTGCTCCGTCCTCGATCGCGGTGATGAAATCCTCGCAGGTCGCCGCCTCGCCATCGTGACGATAAAAGTAGAGATCGGTGCCGGCGCGGAATCGCTTCTCCCCGACGATGCTGCGCATCATGCGGATGACTTCCGCGCCCTTGTTATAAACGGTGGCGGTATAGAAATTGCTGATCTCGCGGTAGCTGTCGGGCCGGATCGGGTGGGCCAGTGGCCCGCCATCTTCGGGGAACTGGGCAGCGCGCAGGATCCGCACGTCCTCGATCCGCTTGACCGCCTCGCCCCGCATGTCCTGCGAGAACAATTGGTCGCGCAGGACGGTGAAGCCCTCCTTCAGCGATAGCTGGAACCAGTCGCGGCAGGTGATGCGGTTGCCCGACCAGTTGTGGAAATATTCGTGCGCGATCACGCCTTCGACCGCGTCAAAATCGGCATCGGTGGCGGTGTCGGGATCGGCCAGCACATATTTGGTGTTGAAGACGTTGAGCCCCTTGTTCTCCATCGCCCCCATGTTGAAATCGCTGACGGCGACAATGTTGTAGAGATCGAGATCATATTCGCGGCCGAACACGTCTTCATCCCACTTCATCGAACGATGGAGCGATTCCAGCGCGTGGTCGGTGCGTTCGAGGTCTTCGGCGCGAACCCAGACGTTGCATTCGACTTCGCGGCCCGAGCGGGTCGTGAAGGGCTTGGAGTTCGCCACCAGATCGCCCGCTACCAGCGCAAAGAGATAGGACGGCTTGGGCCAGGGATCATGCCACTCGGCCCAATGCGTGCCGTTTTCGCGCACGCCCTCTGCCACCTTGTTGCCGTTGCACAGAAGAATCGGGAAGGCCGAGGGATCGCCCTCCATCAGCACCTGATAGACTGACAGCACATCGGGCCGGTCGGGGAAGAAAGTGATCCGCCGGAACCCTTCCGATTCGCATTGAGTGCAGAGCATCCCGTTCGAAGCATAAAGGCCCATCAACTGGGTGTTGGCGCTGGGCTTTATGCCGTTGAGGATGCTCACCTCGTGCGGCGCGGCGCTGAGGGGAATGACGAGATCGGGGCCGTCCATCTCCCAGGCGTCTGTGTCTTCGCCGTCAACAGTCACCGCAAGAGGCGTAATCCCGTCGCCGTTCAGACGCAGCGTGGCGGCCGCTTCTGCCGCCGGGTTCGGTTCGACCTTGAGCGTGGCGGAAACGCGTGTTTCCTCCAGGCCGAGAAAGAAGGCCAGCTTCGTCGACGGCACCAACCAAGGGAAGGGCTTGTAATCCTCACGCCGGATTACCGGGGGATCTTGCGGGGTCGGGGCGGCATCCGCGATTTCCGGGTTGCCTTGGGGGTTCGTCGGGGTGGTTGCGATATCCATGCCACCCGATTTAGGTTGATTTGCGCGCCAGTCCAGCGGCAGGGACATCTGCATGGCGCGATTGTTCATCTTTGGCCTTGGATACACCGCGAGCCGGATTGCCGGTGCGCTGGAAATGCGCGGGTGGCAGGTCGATGCCACCGGCAGCGCGGGCAATATCGACTTTGACGATCCGGATGCCGTTCGCGCGGCGCTCGATGGCTGTATCCATGTGCTGTCTTCCGTCCCGCCTGCGCGGCAATCCGGGGCCGATCTGGTGCTTGAACGCTATGCGGATGATATTGCAGGAAAGCGGCTCGGCTATCTTTCTTCCACCGGGGTTTACGGCGACCGGCAGGGCGCATGGGTCGACGAAGCAACCCCGACCATCGCGCAATCCGGTGAAGGCCGCAGAAACGCCCGCGCCGAGGCTGACCTCGCATGGCTTGGCATGGATGCGCGGGTGTTTCGCCTGCCGGGCATCTATGGGCCGGGCCGCAGCGCATTGGACCGGGTGCGAGAGGGCAAGGCGCGACGGATCGATCTGCCGGATCAGGTGTTCAGCCGTATCCATGTCGATGATATCGTCAGCGGAGTGGTTGCCGCGCTGGTACAAGACGCAGCCCCGGGCGCCTATAATCTCGGTGACGATCTGCCAGCGAGCGGGAACGCCGTTACCGAACACGCCTGCCGTCTGCTCGGGCTGGAGCCGCCGCCGCTGGAAACGCTGGAGGAAGCCAACCTGTCGGAAATGGCGCGCGGGTTCTACATGGAAAACCGCCGGGTCGCCAATGGCAAGGCCAAGCGGGTGCTGGGCTGGCGGCCGCAATTTCCAACCTATGACGAAGGGCTAGCGGCGCTCGTTTAATAATGGCGCGACGGCCCGCAGGGCCGCAAGGGCGACCGCCCGCCCGCAGCGGGCGCAGTTTTGCTGCGCGTCGAGCGAGGACCGTGCGCCGGAGGGCGCACGGAAAATCTAACGCCGCAGCGCACCGGATTGCTGCACCTGCACCGCCTTCACCCGTCTTGCCCGAAGGGCCAGCCCCATGCCGATCAGCGCGAGCGCCATACCGCCTATCGACAGCGCATCCCATTTGAAGCCTTCGAACAGCGTCGACAGCAGCATCGCCACGCAGACCGTGACGATCGCATTATAAGCCGTTTTCCCCGCGCCAATCTCGCGCACCAGATTGTAATGCAGCGGGAAGGTGACGACCGATCCGATGATCGCGAGATAGGCCGTTCCCGCCCAGAATTGCCATGCCGCCGGCAATGCCGGCGGGCCGGCCGTTACGAAGGCATAAACAAAGTCGAAGATCGTCCCGTAAAGCATCGCCCATGCGAGCAGGCTGACCATCGGCACGCCGCGCCCGGTGGGGTTGGCCTGCACCACGTTGGCAATGGACGCAGCCAGCATCCCGCCGATGGCCAACGCAATGCCGAGGCCCACATTCCCGTCCAGCGGGGCGACGCGCCATTCGTGCACCAGCAGCATGGCTACGCCCGCAATCGCGACTAAGCTCCCGCCAATGAAGCCCGGCTGCACCTTTTCGCCGATGAAGACCTTGGCGAAGATCGCATTAGGCACCATCAGCAGCGCGAACATCACCGCGACAATGCCCGATGTGATGTGCTGTTCGGAATGATAGACGAACAGGAAATTGCCGCTGAACTGCGCAATGCCTACACCCAGCGCGAGCAGATGTTCGGGCCGGTTCAGGCGCAGCCGGTTGCCCATGATCACCGCGAGCACGAACAGTGCAGGCGTCGCCAGCATGAAGCGATAAAATACGCTCCACGCCGCAGGCACATCGGCAATCTGGCCGGTGATGACAAACCAGGTCGACCCCCAGATCGTGCCAGTTAGCATAAAGGGGATCAGCACTTTCGCGCTAAGCATCGACGGCGCGGATACGGTTGTCATAGGGCGGTGATGGCCTTGCCGAGTGCGACGGCGTCTTCGCTGCGGGTGTTCCAGGCAGTGACGAACCGGGCGGAATCGGCGCCCCAGTCATAAAAGGCGAAATCCTGCGAGCGCAGCGCGTCACGCTCCGCTGGGGTCAGGCGCACGAACAGCTCGTTTGCCTCGACCGGGTGCAGCAGGCGGTCGGCGCAACCCGCCGCCACTTCCTGCGCCGCCGCGTTGGCATGAGCCGCGTTGGCGAGCCACAGTCCGTTATCCAACATCGCCAGTATCTGCGCGGCAAGATAGCGGCCCTTGCATTGCAGGTGTCCGGCACGCTTGCGGCGGTAACGCACCTGCATCGCAGCCTCAGGGTCAAACATGATCACCGCCTCGGCCCCCATGCCGCCGTTCTTGATGAAGCCGAAGGCGAGGCTATCGACCGGGCCGCTGGCGCTGCGTGCCGCCGTTTCGGGTGATCCGCCCAGAAACGCAGCCGCATTGGCGAACCGCGCCCCGTCCATGTGCAGGCCCAGCCGGCGCTCCTTCGCAAACGCCCCCAGCGCGCCGAGTTCATCGGGCGAATAGGTGCAGCCATATTCGCTCGCCTGCGTGATCGCGATGGCATGCGGCTGCACCTGATGCACATCATTGCGGATCGGGTCGATCACAGCGGCGATACCCTGCGGCGTCAGCTTTGCACCTTCGCCATCAGCGTGCATCAGCTTGGCACCGTGGAGATAGAACCCCGGTGCGCCGCCTTCATCGACCTCGATGTGTGCTTCGGCATGACACACCACGCCGCCATGGGGGGCGCACATCGTGGCAAGCGCCAGGCAATTGGCCGCAGTCCCCGTCGCCACCCACAAAGCGGCGCATTCCCGGCCGAACAGCGCGGTGAAATGCGCGTCAAGCTCGCCCGAAAGCGCGTCTCCGTCGTATGGATTGTCCGGTTCGTCGGCCTTGCGCATCGCCTCCCACAGCTTGGGGTGGACGGCAGCGGCGTTGTCGGACAGGAAAGGTTTCGCGAGTGTCATCGGCATTCGCCTCTAACCGCCAACGCCGCCAATACAAGCAGCCAAACACCACGGAGCGACCGCAGATGAGCAACGAACCGGCACAGGTGACAATCACCCACCACGTCGCAGGACAAGGCGGACGCTATGTCGCGGTGGTCGAAGGCGAGACCGAGGAAGGCTATCTCGAATGGGAGCCGGGCACGGCACGTGACGGCAAAGAGGTGCGGATCGCCGCGCATACCATCGTGCCGCGCGCGATCGGCGGGCGCGGTGTGGCGGCAGCGCTGGTGGAACGGCTGGTCGAAGACGCAGGCCGGCAGGACTTCCTGATCCGCCCCGATTGCAGCTATGTTGCCGCCAAGTTTTCCGAAAACCCGGATTGGGCCGCGCTGAAAGCCTGATCGCCAGCTTCTTCCAGCGCCCCATCTTCCAACGGCGCATCGAGCCGCGAATAATCGGTCGCCGCAATCGTCTCCAGCACCTGTGCCCGCAGACTGCGCGCTTCGGCCAGAGGCACGCCGGGAATGGCAAAGGTTCCGCCCGCCAGCCCCAGATGCACCGTGGCATAGCCGCGCCAGCGCGCCAGCGGCCCCTGCGCGATTTCGACTGAATGGAGTTTCAGCCGCGTCGCGATCCGGCTGGTGGGTGACATCAGCCCGGTGGTCGAAAAAATCTGCGCCTTGTCGAGTGCAAAGCGCCGGAATTCCCACGCGTAGAGATTGGCCGCCACCGCCACCACGGCCAAGCCCAGCGGAATGAAGGCAAAGCCGAACGGCGCAAAGATCGCGACGGGGATCAACGCAAGCGCAAAGGGCAACGCATCAAGCACGGCCTTGTCAGTGCGCTGGCGCTTGCTCGCGTGCTGCCATCGCGTCGTGTCGTCTGGCAGGTGGAACCCTGCCGCGCTGACAATCGGGGCGATTTCCTCCATCTTTGCAAACGGCGCGACCTCGTGACTTTCGCTTTCGGCATCCTGCGCGAGGCTGACAAAGCTGAGGCCGTGCCAACCGAACCGATACCGCAATAGACCGGTGCCGATCACGATCCCCTGAACCCGGTGCGCGGGCATCACCACATCGGTGCGGGTCAGCAATCCGCGCTGACGCCGGAATCCGCGCGATGACCGGGTCAGCGTGAATCCCCAATCGCGTAAAGCGGTGCGCACCACACCGGTAGCAATGCCGATGAACACCAACCCGATCAGCCCGGCGGCCGCCCCTGCCACCTGCGCATAGCGGCCTAGGCTGGCCAGAAAACTGCCCTGTTCTTCCAGCCAGCCGCGCCACAGATCGACATTCCAGATATCGAGATCGGAGACGGTATCGACATATTGCAGCAAGCCGCCCAGCACCGCGAACACCGCGAGCGAGAATTCGAACAGGCCGAAGGTGAGCAGCCGGCGCGGAGAGATGGCATAAAGCACTTCGCCATCGGCTTCGGCTTCCACCGCAGCGCCGCTGCCAGAGGTTGATGCCGCTTCATCCTCGCGACGTTCCCGCACCAGTTGGCGCAGGCGTTCACCCTCGGCGCTGGCAAGGTATTCCAGTGCGAGATCATCGCCCCCGCCTGCACCGGTTTCAAACTTGACCGAAACCAGCCCGAACAGGCGCGGCAAGGGCTTGGCTTCAAGGCTGACATCCTGAATCCGCTCGAACGGCACAGACCGCGCCGCGCGGCTGAGAATACCGCTTTCCACCCGGATATCGGTTTCCCCAATGGTGTAGGTCAGCCGCCGCCAGCCGATATAGCTGACCGCCATGCCAATCACCGCCGCTGCCAGCCCGACACTAATCGCGACCACAATCCGGCCCGAACCGCCAATGCCGGAAAAAGCGATCGCAATCGCCGGAATGATCGCGCTGCGGATACTGGCAATCGCGCCGAGGACGACGCTGACCGGCGCAGTGCGTTGCGGCTCGTTCATCAGACGAACCTCACATTGACTCGCGGCGGATATGCGCACGGATATCTTCGCGCATCTCGCGCGCCAACGGCTCGCCCAGGCCGGGCAGGGCTACGCTGGAATTATGGTTGCCTGCGGTGTGCAAGGTCAGCGTGGCGATGCCGAAGAACCGGTCGAGCGGGCCCTGGTGCACATCGATGTGCTGCACCCGCCCGAACGGCACCACTGTGTCCGACCGGAACAGAATGCCGCGCACCACCCGCAGCCGGTCGGCACTGATCTGGTATCCGCGCGCGTGATATCGGCGGCTGGGAATGCGGATGATCAGCGCCAGCGCGATCAGCAGCACCGGCCCGGCGATCACTCCGGGCGGAAACAGCGCCTGATCGCGCAAGGCCGTTTCCAGCACCAATGCGCCGATCAGGAACGGGATTGCTGTAAAGGTGGTACGCAGCCGCAAGGCGTGGGCATAATTGGGATGCAGCTTCGTCAGCGCCTCGTCATCGTCAAGCGGCCCGGTGGCGGAGGGGGCAGCGGGCGCGAGGTCGGTCGTTTGATCCATGGTGCATTACTGGCGCAATACAGTGGCTTCGTGCAAGCGATTTTCCTGTCTGGCCTAGCGGATTTATGAGGGCGACGGGTGGCCCGCGCGCCACTAGAACCGCTGCCAGACCATTCGGGAGAGACACGCATGACCATTCTGCATTCCAGCCTCGGCCCCAACCCGCGTCTTGTGCGGATGTTCATGATCGAAAAGGGGCTGGAAGAGGGGAAGGATTTCCAGCGTGTCCACTATGACATCATCTCCGGCCAGAACCGGCAGGATGCGGATTACGTGGCGAAAAACCCGCTCGGCACCACGCCCACGCTGGAGCTGGATGATGGCACCTGCCTGACCGAAAGCTGGCCGATCTGCGAATTCATCGAGGAACATCACCCGGAGCCCAACCTGTTCGGAGAAACTCCGGTGGAGCGCGCCATGGTGCGCAAGTGGGCACGCCTGTTCGATCAGGAGGTGGTGGTGCCGATGACGATGGGCTTCCGCGCCGGTGCAGGCCGTCCGATGTTCGAACCGCGCATGGCAGTCGTCTCGCCCGAAGCGGGCGCGGAACTTTCCTCCATGGCGGACGCAAAATGGCGGATGTTCGACGGGTTTCTAGGGAGCAGAAACCACATCGCGCTGGGCCGGTTCACCTTTGCCGATCTGCTGATCTTCGCTTTCGCCAATTTCGGTTTCACCGTGGGCTGGAAGCTGCCCGAAGGCACCGACAACCTCGCCCGGTTTGTCGAAACGCATAACCGGCGGGCATCTGCCGCCGTGTGGAAAGACGCCGAGTAGCAGCAGGGCTTCAAAGCGACACATTGCCTTTGAAACCGGGCAATCCACAACATTAGCGCCTTTTCCGGTCGACCTGCCCCACCCTGTTCGGCGAAGATCGCGATCATCTGCGCCTGCTTGTCTGCGGCGCCCACCGACCACGCGCGCAAAAGCCGCAGCGAAATGTGTCGCCTAAGTCATATGGTGTATGCGGGGATCGCTTTCGACCGATAAAGCCAAGGCAACGCAGTGGGATGGCTGAAGGGTCATTCTCTCCGTCAACCCGGTGGCACGGTCAGCGACGCTTTGTGGCTCTGATCCTTGTGCGGCCCAAAACGGCGTGCCCCGGCACTCACCCATGGACGTTGCAAGGAGATTGGGATGCAACCGACCGCACAATACCGCACTCATCGCAGGGTGCTGACGCTCAGTGCGCTAGTGATCATGGTTGCCCCGGGGCTTGCTCCGCCCGCCCATGCGCAAGGCCTGTTCGGCAGGATCGGCCGCGCGCTTGAGCGCATCGAGCAGAAAGCCACAGATATCGAGAGCTCGGCTGCGAGCCTCGAACGTTCGGTGACACAGGTCAGACAGGTGGCCGACGGGATCGACCGCACAGCCGATAGAGCCAGCACCATTCTCGGAACCGGCCAACCCGATGATGATCCGACTGACGCGGGTTTGGATGGCAGTCCCATGTCTGCGACGACGGATTGGGAAGCGGAAAGTGCAGGGATGCTGCCAGACCACCCTAACATGGCTGACCCGAATGAGCCGATGCCGATGATGCCCGATGCCCCTGTTCCGAACACCACGCAGACCCCGCGCCGCTGACATAGCCGGGCCACAATCTCTGGGAGAAGCAGATGCATGATTTTCTACAGCCGGTCGCTGCTGCGGTTTGCGTTGTCGCCGCCGTAAGCGCCGCGCCCGTGGCGGCACAGCAATGGCAGGGTGCCTGGGATACGCCCTATGGTCAGCTGCGGCTGGTCCAGAACGACGACCATGTTTTCGGCGATTACAGGGACGGCACCATCGAGGGTATCATCGATGCCTCAACAGGCCGGGTACGGGCGGTTTTCGTCAATCCCGATGGGAATATCGGCTATGCCGAATTCAGGCTTGATCCTGACAACCGCCGCTTCGCCGGGGCGTGGGCGTGGGAATCTGCGCCCTTGCCAGCGCATAATGCAGGGGCTGCCGATCGTCGGTGGACCGGTACGCGCACCGCCGACACCCCACCGCCAATCATCAATTTCCGCCTGCCGGGCAACCGCTCGCGGTTCATCAACGGTGCACCGGCCAAGTATCGCCAGTGGATCACCGGCTTCAGCCGGCCCGCTGCTGCCAGTTCCGCCGCAGGTTCAGGGGCTGGGGCCGATACCAGCCACGGGCTTGTTCATGGACGCGATCTGACCCCTTCGAAAATCGCCACCGCATTCGAAATGCAACGCCACGTCCGGGCCGTCTCGCAAAGGGGCGATCGCCAGACCAGCGGTGATGTAGCTGCTGCGCGGGAATATCAGCGCATGGGCTGGCAATTGCTGGGACGGGGAATCATCAACGATGGCGGTTTGCGCGATTCACTGTTGCGCGCGGCGGTCGCGAAAAAGGGCAATGCCATTGTTGTCGCCTTTCGCGGAACCAAAGGCGATTCGTTCCGTGACACGGTTACAGCTGGAGTGCTGCTGGATGGTAACATCAGGCAGGTCCAGCCATCCTTCATTCCGGCAGCGCAACGCGGTCAGGCCCTGGTCCATGCCGGATTCCAGGGAAGCTATCTCAAGCTTCGCTCGCAGGTGCTACAAGGGCTGAGCGGCCAGACAGGCGTTCACCTGTACATCACCGGTCACAGCCTGGGCGGCGCGATCGCGCAGCTGATGGCCTATGATATGGCCGTGAACCGCGGGGCTGATTTCGCCAGCATCACCGTCATCACATCAGGCGCGCCGCGGGTCGGCAATCCCACCTTCGCCGATGCTTTCGAACGCGCAGTTCCCGATAATCTTCGGATCGTGGTCAATCATGATCCGGTGCCGGCTGTTCCCTATGTCGGCGGCCTGTATCGCCATGCCGGGCGGCTCCTCGTCATCGGGCGTGACGACGGTGTTCTGCTCCAGCATGACGACATGGACGTACGCGGCAATGCGGTCCAGTTCGGCTATCACAAGAACGAAGATTACTTCACCGCAGTGCAAAAACTGCGCGACCGGGCCCCGCGTGCGCGCGCCCTCAACCCCAACGGGAATGCCTGGGCAAGCGCAGCGGCGGACCGCGAGGTTACGCTGTCCGCCCGCCCGCTTGCCGATGGCGTGGTGAAACGGTTGCGGCGCTGATCACCCCGGCCCCGCATAAGTCAGCGCGACATTGACCATGCCTTCTGGCTGGTAGCCCGAGCTGATATTCGCCTGAAAGCCGATATCCACACCGGGTTCGGGCGATTTCACGAAAGTGATCGAGCGCGACTGATCGGACGGCGTATCATCCTGCTTCAGATCAAGTCCCGCAGTCTGGGCCTTGCCGATGTAGAAGCGGGCGACCTCGTCAATGCTGGCCTTGGCCGTATAAGAAATGATCCCCTTGGTGGGCGAACGATCATTCACCATCACCTGCTGAACAGTGCCGCCAGGAAAGATCGGAGCGAAATCAGGCAGATTGTCCGGCGGAGTCATGCCCTTGCCGGTTGTGTCGGTCGAAATTGCGGTGCCATCTTTCATGGTGAAATCGGCGCTGCCATCGGCTGTATCGAGATCAACCGGCGCAGCGCCGCCGCAAGCGGCGAGCAGTGCAAGGATGGTGGGTGCGGTGAAAAGGATCGTACGAGGCATCGGGGCTACTCCTGGTCATTGCTGAAACGGGGCTGGGACCGCCTGACGATCGGCGGGATGCGGCGGCGGCCCCTATCTTCCTTGGCGCGCCGCCGTTCCGCGGCAGCATGGCGGGATACACCCGTCAACGGGCGAGCTGAATGCTGCCATACAGCTCGAAAGTCTGGCCGAACGGACGATAGAGATCGCGGGTTCCACCCGTGTCCGAGGTGTTGAATTGCCAGCGACCCCGTTGGGTGCCCGAGATGCCGCCCTGCGACTGATTCAACCGCGGCAGCTGGTCGAGATAGATCTTGGTCGAGCGATAGCCGAAATTGGTGTCGCGCCGGGCGATGGGCCCGCGCCGTTTCAGGTTTGTCTGGATCTGGATCGAGATCCGGCCATTCGCCAGGCAAGCGCGATCATAGACGAAGCGCCTAGTGCCGCGATTGCCCGAAAGCAGGGATTGCGCGTTGGTGGTCGCCTGCTCGCGCTTGAGGTTGAGGATCTGGTTGGGCGGGGATCCAAACGGGGCGAGTTCGCGCGCGCCGTTTGCGGTTTCGCAATAGGCATAAATCCCCATCTGACCGTACAGCGCGCGCTCGGCGATCTGCAACTGCCCCAGCGCCTTTGCATCATTGATGTGAACGTCGATGAACTTCGGATCGAAGGTCGGCGACATATCGGACGGGAAGGGCCAGCTTTGTTGCGCTGTGGACGCGGTGTTTTGGGCGGCAACCTGGGTGCTCGCGATAACAGCCAGGGCAACGACAATGGCAGAAAAATTTTGGGAAAAAGTCATAATTTTATCCTTCGACTAATTTTCACTTAAATGAATTGGTTCACCGGAGTGAATTACCTTCGCTGTACGTTTGGCTACGCAAATCCAATCAAATTAAAATCAGAATGAAACCAACTGGGTAGTCGACCAATTTTGAGAATTTCGACGAAAGTGCATTCACAGGCGCGAAGTTCTCTATCCATTTTGCGATACTTCTCTGGTGCATTGTTGATGAGGCCCGAGCGATTGGGCGAAGGACTGGAGTTCCTAACAGCCGGGCGCCCCGTTGCTGCTGGCGCATTCTCCTGCGTCCCGCTCGATCTCCGATCCGTGGCGCCTGCGTCATGGCGGGGTGGCGATGATCGCAGTCGCAACGCAGACAACAGCGGCAGTGGGTTGAAGGTATCCGTTCATCATTGACTTCCCGATGTCGCTCAACACTGCGCAAATCATCACAGACCTGACGCGGCGCATTGATCCGAGCCTTGCTGACCCAGAACCCAAGCACGCTGGCTGACACCGATCGCGTTCCACATATCGGCAAAGTGGGTTCCGTCCTGATCGACGGAGGTCAGCGTCGGTGCATCGCTTGCCTTGCGGGTGCCGCGCCAGTTGATGGCGCTGCCTGCGCGTGGCAGGCCGCTGCTGGTCCAGGTCCACTGCCCTTCGAAGAGATCATCGTTCAGCCGGAACTCGATGAAGCCATGCTTGCTGCGCGGGCTGAGGTACTGGAATGTGCCCCGCAAAGTCTGGCCGCTATTGTGCACGCAGCCTTCGAAGAACCCGCGCGCGGCATAATCGCCGAACACCCGGTTCCCGATCTGGATCAGGCGGATATCGCCGTGATTGGTCGAGAATGTGCCCATCCACGGGCCACCGGGAGCGGCAATATCGGTGTAGGCTCCATCGTCGTAGCTGCCGGTGTCGTAGCCATCGTCCGTGTCATCGCCTGCGTCGGCGCCGTCGACATATGTGAACTGGCGGTCTTCGGCTTGATATTCGGCACTCTCCTCGCCGAAATCCTCCATCGCAAAGCTGCCGTCTTCTTCTGCGGGAACACCGGCAAACGACCAGTCGTGCGCCGCGCTGCCGGCGTCTGTCCAGAAATCCGCCCAGTGTTCATCGCGGCCCACAGCGTAGCGGAGCTGCGGTAAGGCCGCGCTTTTCAGGCTGCCTTTCCAATTGCCCTTGGACGCATCGACCGGGCCGCTGCGCGCCCAGTTCCACCCGCCGGTGAAGCTGCTGCCGCTCCGCCTGAATTCGATGTAACCATTGCTGGTGCGGGGGGAATTGTACTGGAACGTGCCGCGCAGGCGCGTGCCATCCTGGGAAACCCGGCCCTCGAAATAGCCCCGCTCGGCATAGTCGCCGTAAACCCGGCTGCCTTCCTGGATCAGCCGCAATTCGCCGTGCTGGCTGTTCCACGTGCCGGTCCAGCTTGCGTCTTGGGCTTGCGCGCTGCCTGCTGCGGCGAATGCGACAAAGGCCAGCGCAGCCATGACTATGGCGCTCAAGATACTACGCATGATGATATTCCCTTTGTGAATGTGCTCGCCAAAACCCGGCTGTGAGGCGCTGTTGCAGCGGGGATGCCTGCTCACTTTTCCCGCGAAGGATCCTTTTCGCCGGGAGAGGTCATTTCGCCCGGGAAGTTCATTTCGCCGGGAAATTCGGTTCCGCCCGTCTGCGGTGCCGGAGTATTGCCGGGAGGCGGGGCGACAGGCGGCTTGATCGCCGGGCGCGCACCAGTAGCGCGCTGCGCGGGCAGATCGCGCGCGGGAACAGCATCGCGGGCAGCAGGCGGCACGGCGGCGCGTGGACGCGCCGGCGCCGCCAGCGCGCCGGACTTCACCCCTGACAGCGCACCGGCCTGCGGCGTCTGCTTGCCCGCCGTCTTGTGCAGGGTGCACATCGCCTCGGCCGCGCGGCCAGCCGTCCTGCGCGGCGGGTTATAGGTAAACGCCTGACAACCGGCATCGCGCGAACACAGGTCGGAACATTCGACCGGATCATTCGCACGCGAAGGCACATTGCGCAGCAGGGCTGCTCCGGTCAGGCTGGTATTGCCGTAAAGCGTGATCTTGTGGACATCCTTGACGTAGGAAATCCTCGTGCCCGATACTACCTGCGCATAGCCATGATCGCGGCGCGCACCGCCGGGCAGAGCGATCAGCCGCAAATGACAGACCGGCTTTCTGTTGGGCGCAGTCTGGGTGTAGCTGAAGGCTCCGCATTCGCTATTGGCGTCGCAGGCCTTTCGGCAGGTGTCGGCATTCTGCCCGGGATTGCTCATCGTGATCGTTTCGATGATGTTGCCGGGGCGCAGCAGATTGCCTTCCTGCACATAGCCGCTCTGCAGCATGCCGATCTGTTGCGCCAGCGCCGCGCCTCCCAAGCTGGCGCACACCAGTGCAACCACGGCCAAGACTTTCCTTCGCATCATCTACTCCACGCATCAGATCGGTCGCAGCGGGGTGTGCTGCCTGTCGCCCCCGGCGGGCGTCTCCGATTCGATAAGCGCGACAGATTTTCCGCGCATAGGTCAAATGACTGATGACCCGGCGGGAGATGAAATCTTAAGGCAAATCAACAAACCCAAGCCGGATGCCCGGCCATTTGAGCTTCCTCATCGATGATTGGACGAACAATTCGCGCAAGCCGAAGCGGATCTATGATGCCTTTGGGGGGATCGAGCTGATCTAGCGCCTGATTGCCTCCTGCTTCCAACCCAAGGACATTTGCAGACTGGCTTGGTCAGAGAAATTATGTAGGCTGCTTGCGTCGACATCCTCGGCGCAGGGGCGGTGCATGCGTTCATATCAGGGGCCGGGCGGCAAGCAGCCGCCCCAACCGGACGGGCAGCCGGAGCTGCCACCCAATCTTTCGGACGATGAGCTTGAAATCGTCGAGGCATCCTATCGGGTGCTGGCAGAACCGCAGGCCTTCGATGCGCTGGTCGAAGCCTGGCGCCAGCGCATCCTCGGGTTTGAACGCTCCAAATCCACACCGCTGGAAAACGGCGCGCTTGAACGGACGAGCGAGGCCGTTGCCGCCATTTTTGCGCGCCTGCCTGCGCCGCAAACAGGCAAGAACAGCATTGAAGCCCATGTCGCCGATCTTGATGCGCCGGCGCTGGTGATGAGCCTTTCCGATCAGGTGATTGCCATCAACGCAGCAGCGGCAGATCGCTTCAATCTGGCAGTGGGGCGCAAGACCGATCTGGACTGGATCGATCCCGACAGTCTGGGCGAGCTTCATGCCTTGCGCCGGTCGGCACGGCTTGGCGGCAATCGCGCGCTGGCCTTGCTGAAGATCCCCCGTGAACGCGGCATTTCCGATCTTGCCGAAGCCGAACTGATTAGCCCGGAAACGGGGCCCGGCGTGATGATCGTGATCCGCGTGATGACTGCCCCGTGGAACCCGCGTGTCGGGCGCTTGCTGCGCGAGGCATTCGGGTTGACCGAAGCCGAAGCCGCTGTCGCAGAAGCCTTGTACAATGATCCCGATCCGGCGCGGATCGCGGCGGACCGCGGCACCAGTATTCGCACGGTGCGCACCCAGTTGCAGTGCATTTTTGACAAGACCCAGGCCACTGGCCAGGTCGAACTGATCCGGCTGATTGCTCTGGTTTGCGCCAATCACACCGGCGCTCCATCGCCCCAGGCGCGCTGGCGTGATCCCTTGGGCCGCGAGCGCTTATGCTTCGATGATGCAGGCCGGGCGATTGCCTATAGCTGGATGGGCAAGGAAGGGGGCCGCCCGGCATTGCTATGCCACGGTCCGCTGACAGGTTATGTGCTGGCACCCGCCATCCAGGAAGCGATCCACGCGGCGAATATCCAGCTCTTCACGATCTGTCGTCCCGGCTTCGGCAATTCGGATATGGGTGACGGGACCGCGCTGGATGACGGCGCGCACGCCATTGTCACCCTTGCCGAGCATCTGGGTCTGCAAGGTTGCACCGGCATCGGACTGGTGAACGGGATCGTGCCCCTGATCGAAGCCGCCGCGCGCAAGCCGGACCGGTTTGCCCGCCTGCTTGGGATCGGTTCGAGCATTCCCATGGATTCCGCCGGGATGCGCCGCTTGCCGCCGATCCAGCGCACTGTGTTTTCGCTGGCACGCGATGCACCCAAGGCGCTGAATGTGGTGGTGGCCGCCGGGTTCCACCTGGCCCGCAAATCCGGCGCCGAATTTGCCCTTCAGCGCATGTATGCAGGATCCCCGGCTGATATTAAGGCGGTGTTCGATCCTGCAAATTTTGCGCTGGTGATGGCGTCGGCATCGATGGTTCTGGCACAGGACGGCAAGGCTTTCGCCAAGGATCTGGCGCTTGTGCATCACGATTTTCGTAAATCGCTGCGCCCGGCCTGCCCGCTGCACTTTCTGTCAGGGCGACTGGACCCCATTTTCAGCGTTGAACAAGTCGATCAATTCGCGAGAGAGGGTTTTTGCACTTACTCGATTTTTGAAAATGCGGGCCAGGCTGTGCATTGTTCGGCGCCTGATCTTGTGGCCAGCGAAATCCTGAAATTCGTCTGAGGTTGGCGTGCAGGGCAGCCCATTGCTGACCTTGCTGTCCGTTAGACGCCGGTTCGCCGCAAGTGGCGCCTGTTTCGATTATCCCGGACAATTGTGCAGTCACACCTGCGGTGCCTCTGCAGACTGTGGTGCCTCGTCCAGTTCACCCTCCATCGCTGCAACGCTGGTAGCCACCGCAAGATCGCCGGTGACGTTGATGACTGTGCGCCACATGTCGAGAATGCGGTCAAACGGCAGCAGAAAGGCGATCACAAGCGCAGTCTGTTCGGGCGTGATGCCGATGACATCGAGAACTGCTGCCATCAGGAACAGCGATGCCGAAGGCACCGATGCCGTGCCGATCGACACCAGCACTGTGGTGAGCGCGATCGTGGCATAATCGCCGACGCCGAGCGGCACGCCGAAAATCTGCGCGGCAAAAACGGCCACTGCCGCCACATACAGGGCCGTGCCGTCCATGTTGATCGTGGCCCCCAGCGGGATGACCGAGGATGCGACGGCAGGGCGGATATGCAGACCTTCCTTGGCTGCGGAAAGAGTCAGGGGAAGGGTCGCGGCGCTCGAACTGGTCGAGAATGCCAGCAACTGCGGCGCACGCGCGACGGCAAAGAAAGCGAGCGGTGAACGACCAGCAAACAACCGCACCATCCCGCCATGCACCAAAGCCATGTGGGCAGCGCCGCCCAGATAGATGACCAGCACCAGCGCAAACACCGTGACGAAAGCCGAGACGCCCTCGCTCCCCATAACCGATGCGACCAGCGCGAACACGCCGATCGGCGCAACCTCCATCACGATATGCGTGACCTTGAGCATCACTTCCGAACCGGCAGCGAACAGGCGGGTGAGCGGCCTGCCCGCCTCGCCGGCCATCAGCAACCCCGCACCCAGCAGCACGCCGAAAAATATGATCGCAAG
The DNA here is from genome assembly GCF_001296025.1 of Porphyrobacter sp. AAP60. Classification (GTDB taxonomy): domain Bacteria; phylum Pseudomonadota; class Alphaproteobacteria; order Sphingomonadales; family Sphingomonadaceae; genus Erythrobacter. Next base: position 273,192 of record NZ_LJHV01000008.1, read on the forward strand.
GATGTCGCCCGCGGCAAATGCGGCAAAGACGTTCTCGGGCACGATGCCCATGAGGCGTTCGCCCAGCGGCACGGGTGCAGCCAGCGCATCGGCTGAAGACCCGCCGTCGAGTGTGACTCCGCGTCCTGGTTGCAGGATCAGCGCGCCTGCCAGCCCGAACAGGATCGCAACAAAAGTCGTCGCCATATAGAGCGCCATCGCTCTCAGCCCGATCGAGCCAAGCTTGGCAGGCGCCGCCATCGACGCCACGCCGGAAACCAGCGTCACGAACACCAGCGGCACGATCAGCATACGGATCATGCGGATGAACAGATCGCCGATCCACTGCAATTGCGCAGCCGCCGGGCCCAAAAGCCAGCCAGCAAGAGCGCCGAGCGCCAGTGCGCCGAGAATACGCTGCCACAGGGGAATGCCGAACCAGATCGCTGCAAGATTTTTCATATGCGGCATCATACACAAATTGGCCGGTCACTCTCCCCGATCGCGCTTCAATGGGGAAAAAATCAGCCAGCAGCCCCGTGCCAGCCCGCGCTGAAGGGGAGTTTAGCCCCCGCGCATCTTCGCCAGATAGCCGCTTGGCCCCATCTGCGCGGCGGTCCACAGGAAAATCGCCAGTGATGCCACCCCTGCGACAAGGCACACCCCGAACACCGCTATCGCCAGCGCGCTTGTCCCTTGCGTCGGGCCAAGCCCATCGCTCAGCGCGCCGATAACGCCGAGGCCCAGCATCTGGCCGATGAGGTTGTTGAAGAACAGCGCAATCGCCACCGCGAACCCCCGGCTCGCAGGCTCCACCGCTGCCTGGATGCCCGAAAGGATCCCCGCCTGACTGGCGACATAGATCGCATAGGCCAGCCCGAACCAGCCGAGAAAGGCACCAAAGCCGCTCGACGTCAGGCTCATCCCCAATGGCACCACGCAGCCGAGGCTCACCACCCCCGGCAACCACGCCCGCCAGCGTTCATCGCGCAGGCACAGCCAGTGGGTGATATATCCGCCAAGGATCGGCCCCGGTATCCCGCCCAGAAAAAAGGTGAATCCGAGATACAGGCCCACATCCCCGGTCGAGATCGGGAATTGCCGCAGCATCACCGCCGCCATCCAGAAGGCGAGGCCATAGCCGATCATGATCTGCACCGCCCAGCCCATTGCCAGCCCCATGAACACGCGGTTGGTCAGCAGGCTGCGGATCGTCTGCCCCAAGGGCAATTGCGCCATATCCGTGCCGACGGGAGCATAGCGCCCGCGCAAGGGCTCGCGCACGGTGAAATAGATCACCGCGCCCAGCAGCAGGCCCGGCAGGCCCATCAGCACAAACGCCCAGCGCCAGTTGAATATCTCCGCCAGCTGCCCGCCGATGATGAGGCCGCCCGCCGTCCCCATGCTCGCGCCGATGGTCAGGAACCCCATGGCCTTGGCCAGTTCGGCGCGGGAAAAGTAATCTGCGACAAGGCTTTGCGATGAAGGGCCGGAACAACCCTCCCCCACGCCCACCCCGGTGCGGGCAGCAAACAGCGTCCAGAACCCTGTCGCCAGCCCGCAAGCAGCGGTCATCAGGCTCCAGAACCCGATCGCCGCCGCAACGATATTCTTGCGGGTCGACCGGTCGGCGAGCCGCGCTGCGGGGAATCCGGCCAACACATAGACGAGGCTGAAGGCCAGCCCGCCCAGCAGCCCAAGCTCGAAATCCGAAAGGTCGAACTCGGCCTTGATGTCCTCGACCAGAATGCCGAACACCAGCCGGTCAGCTACGCTGAACGCGCTGGTGAGTGTCAGCAGCCCCAGCACGTACCAGCGGTAGGCGCCCGGCGCGGGGGCCTCAGTGATGGGGGCGGGCGTAGAGGCCATTGTCCACCGGTATCGTCAGGCCGTTGAGAAACCGGGCTTCGTCACTGGCAAGGAACAGCACGCAGCCCGCCACATCACGGGGGTGCCCCAGCGCATCGGCAGCGAGCGGGCCTTCGGGGATATCCATCGGCTTTTCCCCGCCGCGGCCCGAAATGCCCATCACCATCGGGGTTTCGATCCCACCAGGCGCCAACGCATTGACGCGGACGCCGTAACCCTTGTCCTGAAAATCGACCGCAAGGCTGCGGGTCATTCCGGCGATCGCGGCCTTGGACGCAGTGTAGGCCGGGATATTGCCGTAACCCATCAGCGCCGCGGTCGAAGCCATGTTGATGATGGATGATCCGCCCCCGCCGATTGTCTCGTGCCGGTGCTTCATCAGCGGCAGGGCATATTTGCAGCCGAAGAAGGTGCCGACCACGTGAATATCGAGATGCAGGCGGAAATGCGCGGTCGAACATTCCTCGATGCTTTCGAAGATCACATTGCCGGCATTGTTGACGAGGATATCAAGCCCGCCGTGGCGTTCCTGCACAGCGCGCATCACCTCGGCCCATTGGTCTTCGTCGGTCACGTCGAGCGCCAGCGCATCGCCGCCGATGCTGTCTGCCACCTGATGGGCGAGTTCGGCATCGCGGTCTGTGACGATCACCTTGGCCCCTTCGCGCGCCAGCGCCTCGCAATCGGCCTTGCCCAGCCCCATTGCCCCGCCCGTGACGAGCGCAATCTTGCCCGCGACCCTGCCTGACGCTCCCAGATTCATGGTGCTCTCTCCCAAAAGCCTTGTCTTGTCCGGCCAGCCTAGGCGGCGGGTTGGCGCGTGCCACTGTCGAAAGCGCGAGGCCGCTTGCAGCATCGCGCGATGTATCCTCGCACCAGGAGGAAGCGGCGAGCATGATGGACGCAAGCGAAATCGCGCGGTTGAAGGCGCTGATGGATTGGGAAGGCACGCGCACCGCCCCGCCCGAAGGTTTCCCCGCGCTGCCCGACATGCCCGCCGGGCGATACACCTCGCCCGAATATTTTGCGCTCGAACAGGCGCATGTGTTCCGCAAAAGCTGGCTGTTTGCCGGACATATGGACGAGATTCCCGAACCCGGCTGCTACATGCGCTGGCACAATGCCGGAGATCCGATCGTGATCGTGCATGGCATGGACGGGGTGGTGCGGGCGTTCCACAACACCTGCCGCCATCGCGGCGCGCCGGTGGTGACCGAGGATCGCGGCAAATCATCGCGCCTGATGTGCGGCTATCACAACTGGACTTACAAGACCGACGGCAGGCTGGTGGGTGTGCCGGAAAGGCGCGATTTCCCCGCCGGTTTCGATATGGGCTGCCGCGGCCTGCTGCCGGTGCGCTGCGAGCTGTTCGGCAAGGTGATCTACGTCAATTTCGACATGGCGGCGATGCCGCTGCTCGACTGGCTCGGCCCCATCGCGCGCGAGTGGGAAGAGTTCGCGTTTGACCGCATCCGGCTGGCGGCGCGGCACACCTTCGATCTGCAATGCAACTGGAAGGTAGCGATGGAGGCCAACATGGAGGTCTACCATGTGCCCTTTATCCACCCCGACACCGTCGCCCCGCTGGTGGATAGCCAGCGCAATCTCAACACCATGTACCCCAATGGCCACGCCCGGATGCTCGCCCCGCCGCCGCGCACGACCGACCGCGAGCACGTGCGCGCAATCGAAAGCCCGCCTGGCTGGCAGCAGATCGAGACCGTCGGCGAATTGGGGCGCACCTGCACCCAAAGTTATACGCTGTTTCCCAACTGGGTTTCGCCGCTGTCGAACTATTTCGTGCCGCCGCTAGTGTTCTGGCCGACTTCGCTGACGACGACGCGGATAGAACTGGTGACGATGGCGCCCGACTGGGGAGACGAGCCCGCGCCCGATCTGTGGACGGTCGCCGACACCAGCCAGCCGAACGGACGGCAGATGAGCCCGATCATTCTGGAAGACACCCAGTTCGGCGAAGCAATCCAGCAATCGATGCTGGGATCGGCGTTCCGGTCTGTGCCGCTGTCCTATCAGGAAGCGCGGATTTATTCGTTCCACCAAAGCCTCGATGCGATGATCGGGGAAGCCAGCGTACCGCCGGAACTCAGGGTCGATCCGGTGATCGGGCCGGAGTGGGTGTGGCCGCATGATCCGCGCGACGCGCAGATGGAACGTGATGCATCAAACGCACGACAAGCGGCAGAGTGACGTTACGGCATCGTGCTTTAAGGAGCCATGTGACGTTTTTGTCGCAGTTTGTGCAAGTCACTATCGCTTTTGCGGATGGTGCGCGCGGCGGGGGATCATACACCTGCACCACATACCGAAAGGCGTGAAGGAGACACGCCCCGGAGGTTGGGAAAACAGGGCACGCGGGAGAGCCGCGGTCCGATGGGGAGAGAGGACCATGACTATGCTTCATGCTCGAATTGCATGCCTTGCCCGCTCAGGCGGATTCCGGCGCGCGCTGCTGTGCGGCGCTGCCTTCAGCGGCATGGCAGCAATGCCAGGCGTCGCCTTTGCGCAGGATACCGAAGGCGCCGAACAGGCCCCCGAAGACCGCGTAATCGTGGTGCAGGCGCGCCGCCAGAATGAAACCCTGCAGGAAGTGCCGGTCACCGTCACCGCCATCGGCGGCGAAACGCTGCAACGCTATAACATCGATCAGGTGGCCGACATTACCAGCCGCGTGCCGACATTGAACGTGCAGGTCGGCGGTTCGGGTTCGGGCGGCCAGCTCAGCTTGCGCGGCGTGGGTTCGTCGAACATTTCGGCGGCGTTCGATTCTGCCGTGGCGTTCGAATATGACGGCGTCGTCGTGTCGACCATGCGGATGGTGCAGGCCGGTTTCTTCGATGTCGAACAGGTCGACGTGCTGCGCGGCCCGCAATCGCTGTTCTTCGGCAAATCGGCCACGGCAGGCGTGCTGTCACTGCGCTCTGCCAACCCGACCCCGAACTGGGAAGTGGGGATGCGCGGGTCCTATGAATTCGAGGAAAAGGGCTACCTCGTCAGCGGCTATATTTCCGGCCCGCTCAGCGATACGCTCGGCATCCGCGTGGCCGCGCAGTTCAATGATATCGACGAATTCATGCTGATGCAGGACAACACGCCTGCGGTGAACCAGAAGCGCGGGCTGACCGATTTCATCGGCCGCCTGACGCTAGATTGGCAGCCGTCGGACAGGTTCCGGTCCAACTTCAAACTGCAATATACCAAGCACGAAAACGACGGCGCGCTGGGCACCGGCGAAGTGTTCTGCGGTGCCAATGGCGTGGCGGATTCGATTTTCCTGCTGGGCGGCGCAGTCAATCTTCCGGCGGGTTACGATTGTAACGCCTTTGACCAGCGCTATTACACCACAGATTCTGCAGGGCCGCTGGCGGGCGGTGTGCCAACGCCGTCAAAGGCGGCGGGTCGCAACGGCGTGCCCTTTGGCGAAACCGACATCTGGTTCGGCCGCCTGCAATTCGAACTCGACCTGTCCGACACGCTTAGCCTCACCTCGGTCTCGGGCTTGGTCAGCATGGATGCGGTCGATTTCGAGCCCTATTCCTATGGCGGGTTCATCCCCGGCCCCAACGGCACCCGCCTGCCGGGCGGTGCAGGGTCGTCCGATCCGATCAACAAGCTGGAACAATATACCCAGGAAGTGCGGCTTGCCTCGGACTTCGACGGTGCCTTCAACTTCATGCTGGGCGCGTTCTACGAGGACCGCACCATTACCTTTGATACCTCGCAACAGGGCGTCAACATCTCGTTCCTCGGCCCCGATCCGGCCACCGGCTTCACTTATGACTGGGACAAGACCCATCTTACCAAGACCGAAGCCCTGTCATTCTTCGGCAGCGTGATCATCGACCTGACCGATCAGCTCGAACTTTCGGGCGGGGTACGCTGGACCGATGAAACCAAGGTGCAGACGATTGCGGTGCCTTACGTTCACACCTTCCTGCAAGGGCCGGGCTTCGTGCAGCCGGGCTTCTTCTCCGGCCCGATCCCCTTCAAGGATGACAATTTCTCGCCCGAAGCGACCCTGAAATATCAGGCCAGCGACGACATCAACATCTTCGCCTCGTTCAAGACCGGCTTCAAATCAGGCGGGATCGATAACTCGGCGCTGCCGTCCAACAGCCTCAGCCAGGCTGCGACCAGCGGCGATTTCAGCTCGCTGATCTTCCAGTCGGAAGAAGCCATCGGCGGGGAAATCGGGCTTAAATCACAATTTGCGGATCGCACCGTCACCTTCAACGCGACCGCTTACCAGTACGTGTTCAAGAATCTGCAGGTGCAGAACTTCAATGCCCAGACAATCCAGTTCGTCACCAGCAATGCAGGCGAACTGACCACCAAGGGCGTTGACATCGAAGCCGGTTGGCGCACGCCGGTTGACGGGCTGCGGATATCGTCCAACCTGTCATACCTCGATGCCAAGTACACCGATGACTTCTTCCAGCCGGGCGGTCAGGGCGGGCTGATCAACCTCAAGGGCCGGCGCGGCAGCCAGGCTCCGGAATGGTCGGGCAATATTGCGGTAGATTGGACAGTGCCGCTCAGTGACACTCTCGAACTGTTCATGTCGGGCAACGCTGCCTACAATGATGGCTACATCACTGATGAAACCTCGTTCGACGACTATGAGCAGCCCAGCTTCTGGACGCTGGACACCAACGTTTCTGTCGGTCACCCCGATGGCAACTGGAAGCTGTCGCTGGTGGCGACCAATCTGACCGACAAGATCTTCGTGATCACATCGGGCGGGCGTCCGTTCCTGCCGCCGGGGGGAGATGACCTCATCCTCACCCAGAACCGTGGGCGTCAGGTGTTTGCGGAAGTCAGCTTCCGGTTCTGACCGGCTGCAACAACGGGAATATGGAGGGGCGGGCCAGCAATGGCCTGCCCCTTTGCACGTGGTCCATTTGCTTTTGCCAAAAGTGATCATTGCCGCAGACGCGGCGAAGGCGGATGCTTCGGGCAACACTCGGGAGAATGAGCATGTCACGCGAGACCCTGGTCGAAATGACCCGCAATCTTGTCGCCCACGGCGCGGCCGATACGATGGAATATGCCGATGATGTCGTGCGCGTTCCCGCCAGCGCCTATACCGACCCTGCCCTGTTCGATCTGGAGAAAAAGCAGATCTTCCGGCGCCTGCCGCTGATGGTCGCGCCATCGTGCGAACTGCCCAACCCCGGCGATTTCAAGGCGATGGATATCTGCGGCGTGCCGCTACTGCTCAGCCGCCAGAAGGATGGCAGCATGGGCGCCTTCCTCAATATGTGCACCCATCGCGGGAACCCGCTGGCCAATGGCTGCGGCAATGCCAGCCGCTTCACCTGCGGCTATCACGGCTGGACATTCAAGGCGACCGGTGACCTGATCGGGGTGGCCGACGCGCAGGATTTCGGAAAGATCGACAAGAGCCAGCATTGCCTGACCAAATTCCCGGTTTACGAGAATGCAGGCCTGATCTGGGTGACGCTCGATCCCGCGTCGAAACTGTCGATCCCCGATTATCTGTGCGGCTATGACGAACTGCTAAAGGCGTTCGAATTCGATGGCTGGACGCTGTTTGCCAGCCGCGTGCTCGAAGGGCCGAACTGGAAGACGGCTTACGACGGCTATCTCGATTTCTACCACCTGCCGGTGCTGCACAAAGACACCTTCGGAGCCGATTTCTACAACCGCGCAAATTACTTCGCCTTCGGCCCGCACCAGCGCCTGTCGACCCCGTCGCAATTCGCGATCAAGGTGCAGGGGGACGATGATCAGCAGATGGATCTGGCCGCGATGGCAGATGATGATCTGCCGCAAGAAGTGCTGGTGCAGGGCGTGTGGACGATCTTCCCGCACATTTCGATCGCCAGCTTTTACGGCGGCGGGCAGCGCGGGGCGCTTATCAGTCAACTGTTCCCCGGCGCGGATGTCGGCACCAGCTACACCACCCAATTCTATGTCATGGAAAACCAACCCGAAACGCCCGAGCAGGTGCAGGCCGCGCATGACCAGTTCAACTTCCTTGAAGTGGTGGTGCGCGATGAAGATTATGCGACTGGCAAACGCCAGCACCAGGCACTGCAATCGGGGCTGATGAAAGAGGTCTTGTTCGGCCGCAATGAAAAGGGCGGTCAGGTGTTCCACGGCTGGGCCGAGCGCCTGGTTGCAGCGAGCGACGATGAACTGGTCGACATTTTTGCCCATGAGCAACGGCAGGCGGCGGAATAGGCTTTTCCCCCCGCAGACGGAGCGGCTGCTTTTGGGATTGCCGGGCTTTGGGCTGAATGGTTGGAGCTGGGCGGTTTCCTGCGGTCGCTGTCAATCTTCTGACGAGTGATCAGGTGCGTGCAATTGACCGCGTGACAAGCATTTTGCTTCGAGCAGGGAGAAAACGACACCGCTCGCGAAACCTCCGATGAGATAGATGGCGGTTGGGAGCGGGTCAAACCTCACTCCTTGCAGGCCGATGCCAAAGCCACGCGACCAATATTGAGGAAGCAGTGCCACGACCAGCGCAATGCTGATCACACCTATCACAACATTTGTGGCCACCCCGTGTCCCGCGCCAACCATTCGTGCCGATATAATGAAGGCGCCGAAGAGGAACGCGTAGGACAGCTTCGCGGCCGGCGAAACCTCGTCCGCAACCCGGAAGGTATCAAGGAGCAGGTTTCCACCCGACGCGAGCGGCGAGAGCGATAGCAGCGTGATGGCAAGGCTTGGCAGATAGACGGCTGTTGCCCAGGCCAACACCCAAGCGACAAAAAAGCATTTTGCTGAGTTCTGTCGTGCCGATGGCATGGCGTAGTTCTACCAAATTCGATCAAAGAGTCGATCACGCGGAGCGATTGTTACCGGGTCGCATCCCGAACGCCTGCTTTCGTCCGGTTGCGTTCGATAGCCGATATCGCTCACACCTCGACCCCTTACGCATAATGGCGTATTCTCCGTGTCCGGGTGGCAGCCTTACAGCGTGAGGCGAACATGGGGTGTGATCCGGTGAAACAATTGCTCATCAACCTTCTGCCGCCAGCGACTGTCGCGGCGATCTGGGCTTTCTGGGCCTTTGCGCCCGCTGCGTGGGTCGATGCGCCATGGATGATCATTGTTGTCGGGCTGGCCACCATAGCGTTTGTGCAATTGCTCGAACTGGTGTTCGAACGCCACGAAGGCTGGCGGATCAACAGGCGCGAACTGGCGACGGACATCTTTTACGTCGCGTTTGGTTACGGGGTTATCGGTTTCCTGTCCGATATGCTGGTCAACGGCCCGCTGACCGACCTGAAGCAGGCCTGGGGCATCGGAACTCCGTGGCTGGCCGCCAGTCCTTTCCTCGTGCAGGTACTGGCAGTCATGCTGTTGTTCGAATTCGGCCAGTACTGGATGCACCGCGCGATGCACAACTGGACGCCGCTGTGGCTGACCCACGCGCCGCATCACCACATCACCCAGCTCAATGCGATGAAGGGCTTTGTCGGCAACCCTGTCGAGCTGTTTCTGATCAGTCTCGGCGTGATCGCGCTGCTCGATGTGAACCTCAACGCGTTGTTTGCCTCGATTACATCGGCCGGCGCGATTGCCACCTTTGCCCACGCCAATGTTCGCGCCGATCCGCCGATCTGGTACGGCTTTCTGTTCACCACCATCCGCAATCACAGCCTGCATCACACGGCGCTGAGTTACGAAGACACACGCTGCAACTACGGCAACAGCGTGATCCTGTGGGACCGTGTGTTCGGCACCTATCGCGAAGGCGAATCCGCCATCGTCGGGCAGGATGATCGCAAGCGGTTGTCGATCAGGGAGCAGTGGCTGTTTCCGCTGCGCCCGTGGCTCGAAAAGCGCTCTAGCGCGGAAGTTCGCTGACTCCCATCAGCGCCTGATCCACTGATCTTGCAGCCTGCCTGCCTTCGCGGATCGCCCAGACGACCAGGCTTTGCCCGCGCCGCATGTCGCCGCAAGCGAACACGCCGGGCTCGCTGGTGGCGTAGCTTTCGGTGTCGGCATCGACATTCCCGCGCCCGGAGAGCGAAACGCCCGCCTGTTCGAGCAGGCCTGCCTTTTTCGGCCCGACAAAGCCCATCGCCAGCAGGATCAGATCGGCCGGGATCGTGAATTCGCTGCCCGCCATTTCCTGCATTTGCCCGCCCAGCCATTCGACCCGTACGCATTCGAGGCCGGTGACCTTTTCGCCATCGCCGATGACGCGCTTGGCCAAGACGGCCCAGTCGCGCTCCACGCCTTCCTGATGGCTTGACGACGTGCGCAGTTTCATTGGCCAGTCGGGCCAGGTCAGCGCCTTGTCTTCCTTTTCGGGCGGCTTCGGCATGATTTCGAGCTGGGTGACGCTGAGTGCGCCCTGCCGGTTCGATGTGCCGACACAGTCGCTGCCGGTATCTCCGCCGCCCAGCACCACGACATGCTTTCCGGTGGCGGTAAGGCTGCCGCGCGGCGCGGCGCGCAGTTCATCATCGCCCGCCACCCGCTTGTTCTGCTGGGTCAGGAACTCCATCGCCAGGCGCACGCCCGGCATTTCTGCGCCGGGGATCGACAGCGGGCGCGCATCTTCTGCGCCGCCTGCCAGAACCACCGCGTCGAAGTTTTCCTGCAAGGACTTGAACGAGATATCGACGCCGACTTCCTTCGAGGTTTTGAACGTCACCCCTTCGGCTTCCATCTGCTGGGCACGGCGATTGATGAGATGCTTTTCCATCTTGAAATCGGGGATGCCGTAACGCAGCAAGCCGCCCAGACGGTCGCTCTTTTCAAACACGGTGACAGAATGCCCGGCGCGCGCCAGTTGCTGCGCGCAGGCGAGCCCCGCCGGGCCGGAGCCGATCACCGCTACCGATTTGCCGGTCTTTTTCGCTGGCACCTGCGGTGTGACCCAGCCTTCCTTCCATCCGCGATCAATGATTGCGCATTCGATCGATTTGATCGTCACCGGCTGATCAATGATGTTGAGCGTGCACGCCGCCTCGCACGGGGCGGGGCAGATGCGGCCGGTAAACTCGGGGAAGTTGTTGGTGGAATGGAGCATGTCGAGCGCTCGCTTCCAGTCCGCCTCATAGACGAGGTGGTTCCAGTCCGGGATCAGGTTGTTTACCGGACAGCCATTGTGGCAGTAGGGAATGCCGCAATTCATGCAGCGCGAGGCTTGGCCCGCCAGCGTGCCTTCATCCGGCTGGATGATGAATTCGCGGTAGTTCTTCAGCCGTTCCTGCGGATCGAGATAATCCCGCTCGCGGCGGTCCAGCTCGAGAAATCCGGTTTCCTTGCCCATTTTACTGTCTCGTTCCTGAAATCTATTCGGCTGCGACGCTGGCGGCTTCGTGGCGCTCGGCCTCGAGCCGTTTCAGGGCTGCTGCATAATCGCGCGGCATCACCTTGACGAAGCGGGTCAGCGCTGCGTCCCAATCAGCCAGCAGATCGCCCGCCAGCTTGCTGCCGGTGTGAAGCTGATGGCGTTCCACCAGAATGCGCAGGCGTTCGGCGTCGTGACGCAGCATGTCGCCCATGCCGAAATCATTGACGCTGCGCGGACGCTGCGACGGACGGCCCGTTCCTTCATCGGCATCGGGATCCGCCGAAATCGGCAGCAGATCGACCTGCGCATGATTCACCAGCGCATCAAAAGCGCCTTCCGGATCATAGACATAGGCGACCCCGCCGCTCATGCCCGCCGCAAAGTTGCGCCCGGTCTTGCCGAGCACCACCACCACGCCGCCGGTCATGTATTCGCAGCCGTGATCGCCGGTGCCTTCGACCACTGCGACGGCGCCCGAATTGCGCACCGCAAACCGTTCACCTGCAACGCCGTTGAAATAGGCCTCGCCCGCGATCGCACCATAGAGCACGGTGTTACCGACGATGATGTTGTCCTGCGCGTTGCGGGGCGCAGTTTCGGGTTGACGCACGATGATACGCCCGCCCGAAAGCCCCTTGCCGACATAGTCGTTGGCATCGCCCACCAGATCCAGCGTCACGCCGTGGGCCAGCCACGCACCGAAGCTCTGCCCGGCAACCCCTGTCAGGTTGATGCGGATCGTGTCAGTCGGCAGGCCCTCGTGTCCGTGGGCCTTGGCCACCTCGCCCGAAAGCATCGCCCCGACAGTGCGGTTCACGTTGCGCACTGCGTATTCCAGCTGCACCGGCTGCTTTGCGTCGATCGCATTGCGGCAATCGGCGATCAGCTGGTTGTCGAGCGCGCCGTCCAACCCGTGATCCTGCACGCTGCGCTGGCGCAAGGACGCGCCGTCTTTCAGGGTAACTTGATGCAGGATGCGGCCAAGATCGATCCCGCGCGCCTTCCAGTGGCGCTCCATCCGGTGGGTATCGAGCAGGTCGACCCGCCCGACCATCTCGGCGACGGTGCGGATGCCCATTTCCGCCATGATGGCTCGCAGTTCTTCGGCGACGAAGAACATGTAGTTGACCACGTGTTCCGGCTGACCGGTAAAGCGCGCGCGCAGCACCGGGTCTTGCGTAGCCACACCGACGGGGCAGGTGTTGAGGTGGCACTTGCGCATCATGATGCACCCGGCCGCAATCAGCGGGGCGGTGGCAAAGCCGAACTCGTCTGCGCCCAGAAGCGCGCCGATGGCAACGTCGCGGCCCGTGCGAAGGCCCCCATCGACCTGCACCGCAATCCGTTCACGCAGATCGTTGAGCAGCAGAGTCTGCTGGGTCTCGGCAAGGCCGATTTCCCACGGCGAACCCGCGTGAGTTAGCGACGTGAGCGGAGAAGCGCCCGTCCCGCCGTCATAGCCCGCAATCGTCACGTGGTCCGCGCGCGCCTTGGACACGCCCGCTGCCACCGTACCGACGCCGACTTCGGACACCAGCTTGACCGAAATCCGCGCGACCGGGTTCACGTTCTTGAGATCGTGGATCAGCTGCGCCAAATCTTCGATCGAATAGATGTCGTGATGCGGCGGGGGCGAGATCAGGCCAACGCCCGGCGTCGAGTGCCGCACCGCGCCGATGCGCTTGTCGACCTTGTGGCCGGGCAGCTGGCCGCCTTCACCGGGCTTGGCCCCCTGCGCCATCTTGATCTGGATATCGTCCGAATTGACGAGATATTCGGTGGTCACCCCGAACCGGCCCGAGGCGACCTGCTTGATTCGGCTGCGCATCGAATCGCCATTCGCCATCGGGGTGAACCGGAACGGCTCCTCCCCGCCTTCACCCGTGTTCGAACGCCCACCGATGCGGTTCATAGCAATCGCCATGGTCGAATGCGCTTCGTGGCTGATCGAGCCGAGGCTCATCGCCCCGGTCGAGAAACGCTTCACGATCTCTGCCGCTGGTTCAACTTCGTCCAAGGGGATCGGGGTCGCCGCCTTCTTGAATTCCAGCAAACCGCGGATCGTCAGCAGCCTTTCGGACTGTTCGTTGATGCTGGCTGCAAATTCGGCGTAGTTTTTCGGGTCATTGCCGCGCACCGCGTGCTGCAACTGGGCGACGTTCTGCGGCGTCCAGGCGTGTTCTTCACCGCGCAAGCGGTATTGGTAGATCCCGCCGACATCGAGCATCCCGTCATACAGCGGGTTGTCGCCATAAGCCTGACCGTGGCGGCGAAGGGCCTCCTCGGCGACTTCGGCAAGGCCGATGCCCTCGATGGTGGTGGCGGTGCCAGTGAAATACTTCTGGGTGAAGGCAGTAGACAGGCCGACTGCGTCGAAAATCTGCGCGCCGCAGTATGACTGGTAGGTCGAAATGCCCATCTTGGACATGACCTTGCGGATGCCCTTACCCACACCCTTGATGAAGTTCTGCTGCACCTTGGCGGCAGGCAGATCGGCGTGGCGCTTGACCCGCAAAGCCTCGATCGTCTCGAACGCCAGATAGGGGTTGATCGCTTCCGCGCCGTATCCTGCCAGCACGCAGAAGTGATGCACTTCGCGCGCTTCGCCGGTTTCGACCACCAGGCCGGTCTGCATCCGCAGGCCCTGGCGGACAAGGTGATGATGCACTGCTGCCGTAGCGAGCAGCGCCGGCATCGGCACGCGGGCCTCGCTCTGGCTGCGGTCGGACAGCACCAGAATGTTGTGATCCTGAAGCACGGCCTCGGTCGCGGCCCAGCACATTTCCTTGATCGCCATGTCGAGGCCATCAGCGCCTGTGTCGGCGTCCCAAGTCATGTCGATGGTGGCGCAGCGGAAGGCACCATCCAGCGCTTCCTCGACCGAGCGGATCTTGGCCAGATCCTCGTTGGTGAGGATCGGCTGATGCACTTCCAACCGCTTGTGCGTGCCGGCATCGCGGCCCAGCAGGTTCGGCCGCGGACCGATCATGCTGGTCAGGCTCATCACCAGTTCTTCGCGGATCGGATCGATCGGCGGGTTGGTGACCTGTGCAAAGTTCTGCTTGAAATAATCATACAGCAGCCGCGCACGATCGCTCAAAACCGCGATCGGCGTGTCAGTGCCCATCGATCCGATCGGATCATCGCCGTCCACCGCCATGGGCTCAAGAAAGCGGGCGATATCTTCCTGCGTGTAGCCGAACGCCTGTTGGCGCTGCAGCAGAGAGGTTTCCTCTGCCGGAATTGCCCCCGGCTCTGGCACCACGTCAGTGATATCTTCCAGCTTGTACTGCGCTTGGCGCAACCACTGGGCATAGGGCTGGGCCTGCGCCAGATCGGCCTTCAACTCGTCATCCTCGATGATGCGGCCCTGATCGAGGTCGATCAGCAGCATCTTGCCGGGCTGGAGCCGCCATTTGCGCACGATGTCCTGTTCGGCAAAGGGCAGCACCCCGCTTTCCGAGGCGAGGCAGACGATATCGTCTTTCGTGACGCAGAAGCGGGCAGGGCGCAGGCCGTTGCGGTCCAGCGTCGCGCCGATCTGGCGACCATCGGTGAAACACACAGCTGCCGGGCCGTCCCACGGCTCCATCAGCGCGGCGTGATATTCGTAAAAGGCCCGGCGGGCGGGGTCCATCAGTTCATTGCCGCTCCACGCTTCGGGGATCAGCATCATCATCGCATGGGCAAGGCTGTATCCGCCCGCGATCAGCAGTTCGAGCGCGTTGTCGAGGCACGCAGTGTCCGATTGTCCGTGCGGGATGATCGGCCACATCTTGTCGAGATCGGGGCCGAGCAGTTCGCTTTCCATCGTGCGGCGGCGTGCGTTCATCCAGTTGACGTTGCCGCGCACGGTGTTGATTTCGCCGTTGTGGGCGATGAAGCGGTAAGGATGCGCCAGCCGCCAGCTGGGAAAGGTGTTGGTTGAAAAGCGCTGGTGCACGAGGCCGAGCGCCGACACGCAGGCCGGGTCGCGCAGATCATTGTAGAAGCTGCCCACCTGGGTTGCCAGCAACAGGCCCTTGTACACCACCGTACGGGTCGAGAAGCTGGGGATGTAGGTTTCGGTCACGCCCGGCAGGTCGTGCTTTTCGGCCAGCTGTGCGAGCGGGTTTTGCACCTGCTTGCGGATGGTCAGCAACTTGCGTTCGAACGCGTCCTGATCGGGACAGTTGGGCCCGCGCCCGATTACAGCCATCCGGATTTCCGGCATCGAATCGATAACGGCCTGGCCGAGACCATCCATCGTGACCGGCACATCGCGCCAACCGATGAAGCGTTGACCTTCCTTGACAGTAAAAGCCTCCATCCGCGCCTTGACGAAGGCACGCGCGGCATCATCGCGCGGCAGGAAGCACATGCCGATGGCATAGTCACCCGGTGCAGGCAGATCATGGCAGTTGGCTTCGGCCCAGCGGCGAATCAGCGGATCGGGAATCTGGATCAGGATGCCGGCCCCATCCCCCAGCAACGGATCGGCGCCGACCGCACCGCGGTGATCGAGCTTTTCGAGAATCTCCAGCGCCTGCGCGATAATCGCGTGGCTTTTCTCGCCCTTGATGTGCGCAACCATGCCGACGCCGCAGGCGTCATGTTCGTTGGCGGGGTCATAAAGACCCTGGGAGGAGGGGTATCCCATGGCGTAGGTCCGATCTGTCAGATGCCACCATCCGCACTGTGGCTGTAACAGCCTGACAGGCGCACGGCGGCGATTAATCCGGACAAGGGCTGCCGCAGGCGGCGTGCCTCACCCGATTTCGGCCCCCTCATGCCGACAGGAAGCGGGTTTGGCAATGGGTTTGCGCGAAGCATTATTTCTCGCAGAGGTATTCAAACTATCGATAGATTGCGCTGCATTCATCATCCAGCCGGGTCGGTTGCAGCTTTTGCGTGACTGGCTATGGGTCAGGCCGCTCCGCGCACGCCTTGCAGGCTGGCCAGCGCATCGCGCAGCGGCTCGTCCCGCTCTGCTGCTGCGGACTGTCCAGAGTGTCCGGTCAAGGCGGCGAGCGCCTTTAACGCTTCGGCCAGTGCCGCTTCGCGGGCGGCCAGATCGCGGCGGCCGGGCGCCTTGTCGGGCCCGACTTCGCGGTGTTCGTGCAGTGCGCCTGCGAACCGCTCTACCATTTCGGCAAGGCTCAGCTGTTGTGGCGGGGTGGCGCGCAGGCGTGCCAATGCGGCTGCGCTCGGGTTCACGGCCGCCGGAACAGATCGCAGGGCAACCGGCTCTGGCGGCATTTCGACAGGGGCGGCCGAAGCTGTTTCAGGGGCGTCTTCGACCCACACCGCGTTGCGGCCCGGCAATTGGGCGAATTCCGACAGATCGAGCGCACGCGGCGGCGGCGCTTCCTGAATGGCGGGCTCTTCCTGAATAGCGGGCTGGGGCTGAACCGGCTGCTTCGGCGCAAACGGCACATCGGCAATCGGCTCGTCGAAGCTGGCACTGCCAAGGTCGCGCTGCGGATCGATGGCGTGCACCTGCCGCCTTGCCATGGCAACGAGAGAGGGCGCATCGACACTGCGGCGCCCTTCACGTTTCCCGCCGCCGGCCAGCAGATACATCACCCCGCCCAGCAACAATGCCGCGAGCCCAGCGAGCACGACCTGCGCCTGATCGCCGAGCAGCATCAGACCTGAACCACTGGCCACATTTGCTACGAGGCTGGCGGGCAGCACCATGATCGAAAGCCCGGCAAGCGCCGCGCCCCACAACCCCAGCATCGGAGCGAAGGCCCGATGTTCGGACAATCTCTGCGGCTTGCGCGATGCGGCCCATGCGCCCTTGCGCTTCGGGATGTAATCCTGCTGCCCGATTGTCATTGCCCTGTTATCCCGTTGTTGCCTTGGCAGCGTCTGCGCCCCGCAGGTGCCCGCCTTCGTTTCGGGTTAACAAAATATGGTAAACAGAAAGATAATCACGAGCATTGGCAGCCCAGTCGTGGCGGGCGCGGACATGGGCTTCGGCGCGGATCCGCATCGCATCCCAACCTTCACGATTCGCGAGCAGCCGGGCCAGCGCGGCGGCGCAGGCGGCGGGATCATCCGGCGCAAACAGCGTGCCGGTATCGCCATCGGTGATGAGTTCGCGGTGCCCGCCGACACTGGATGCGGCGACCAGCCGCCGCTGCGCCATCGCTTCCAGCGGTTTCAAGGGCGTGACCAGATCGGTCAGCCGCTGGCCCTTGCGCGGATAGGCAAGCACATCGACCAGCGAATAATAGCGTTCGACCTCGGTATGCGGCACGCGTCCGGTGAAAATCACTGCCGCCGGATCAGGCAGGGCCTTCGCCGCAGCGCGCCAGCTTTCCGTCATCGGCCCTGCGCCTACCAGCAGCAGTCGCGCATCGGGGTGTGACTGGCGCAGCAAAGGCATGGCCGCAATCAGATCATCAACGCCTTCATAGGCATAGAAGCTGCCGATATAGCCGATAACAGGCGCGCCCGGAGCAATGCCGAGTGCCTGCGCCAACGCGTTGTCACGCGGCACCGGCTCGCCGAACATTTCGAGATCGACCCCGTTGCGCATGATCCCGATCTTGCCTTCAGGAATACCGCGCGCGGCCAGATCCTGTTTCAGACCTTCGCAGATAGCAAACAGCGCATCCGCCGATTTCGCCACCCGCGTTTCCAGCGCGCGGGTAAGGCGGTATTTGATGCTGCCTTCGGTGCCGGTCAGATTGCCGACCGCCGCATCTTCCCAGAAGGCGCGGATTTCATAGACAAACGGAATGCCGAGCGTGCGAGCCGCGCGTTGCGCTGCCGCGCCGCACAGGGCAGGCGAATGGGCGTGGATGATATCGGGCCGCCATTCCAGTGCCACCTTGCCGATTGCATCAGCCAGAGCAGCGATCTCACCGATCTCGCGCAAAGCTGGCGGGCCCGAGGGCGTTCCCGGAGTGCGATGGAACATCAGCCCGTCGGCTTCCTCGGGCGAACCGTTCAGCGCCGCTTCGCAATTGTGGCGCTGACCGGTAATTCCGCGCACTTCCAGCCCCAGCCCTTGCTGTGCCTTGAGAATCGCTCGGGTGCGGAAGGTGTAGCCGCTGTGGAGCGGCAGCGAATGATCGAGGACATGGAGCACGCGGGTCATGACAGGGTGCTTATCGCAAGCGTGCTTAACGCCGCGTCAACTGCATGGCGCTATCCTTGCGCATCCCGCCCGGCCCGGAGCCTTTGACCCATGATCGATTATTTCGCGCTTGCCCTCGGCCATGGCCTGCTGGCCATTGCGCTGCTGCGGCTAGTGATGCGCGAAGGGCTGGACGAAGATCCGCTGATCGGCAGCATCAAATCCGAGACCGCCGAAAACCGCAAGGCGACCAGCATGGCGGGCCGCAATGCCGCGCGCCGCGCGCGCCAGTCAGGCGGGCATGACGATGGCGCTGAAGGCGCTGCGCCAGAAGGAGCCGGGCAAGGCTGATGCTCGACCTCGTTTTCCTTGCTTTCATCGGATACGTGCTGGTGCTCGGCCTGCGCCGCCCGTTCCTGTGGGTGCTGCTGTATGTCTATATCGACATTCTTGCCCCTCAGCGGATTGGATATTCGCTGATCGCCAGCCTGCCGGTTTCGCTGATCGCCTTTGCCGCTGCCTTTGGCGGGTGGATCGCGCTCGACCGCAAATCGGGCGCACGCTTCACGGTGCGTCAGGGGATGATGCTGGCATTGCTGCTCTATTGCGGATGGACCACCGGTAACGCCGATTTCCCTCTGGATGCTGCGACCAAATGGGACTGGGTGTGGAAGGCGCTGCTGTTTGCGATTTTCCTGCCGCTGACGCTGACCACCCGCGCCCGGATCGAAGGGCTGGCGCTGGTGCTGCTGCTGTCGATCGCTACCATCGTAATCGGCACCGGGATGAAGACGGTGCTGGGCGGCGGGGGATATGAAAACCTCAAATTCTTCGTCAACGACAATAGCGGAATCTATGAAAGTTCAACCTTGGCGACAGTCGCCATCGGGTTGATCCCGATGCTGTGGTGGTTTGTGCGCCACGGCACGATCTTCCGCCCGCACTGGTTGGTCACGGGTTTCGCGGTGGCGCTGACCTTTGCGTGCCTGCTTGTACCGATCGGCACCGAAGCGCGCACCGGGCTGCTGTGCATCGCTGCGCTGGGCGCGCTGACGCTGCGTTACACCAAGCGGCGGTTTCTGTTCATCGCGGGGGCTGGACTGCTGGGCCTCGCGGCGCTGCCGTTCCTGCCGCAAAGCTATTACGAGCGCATGGCAACCATTGCCGCACCGGGTGGGGACGAGAGCGCCTCGACCCGGGTGGCGGTGTGGAAATGGACGCTCGATTACGTGGGTGAAAAACCGTTCGGCGGCGGGTTCGATGCCTATCGCGGCAACCGGTTTGCCTATGTCATGCCGGTCAAGGAGGTGAACGGAAACACCACCAGCGTGGAATATCGCGAAGTGGTCGACAAGGGCCGGGCTTACCACTCGTCATTCTTTGAAATGCTGGGAGAGCAGGGCTGGCCCGGGCTGATCATCTGGGTGGCGCTGCACCTGTTGGGCTTGTGGCAGATGGAACGCGTCCAGCGCCGTTGGCGCGGCGAGGAGGACGAGGCGACCCGCTGGATCGCGCCCTTCGCGGCTGCGTTGCAGATGGGCGCGGTGGTCTATCTGGTCGGGGCGACCTTCCAGGGGATCGCCTATCAGCCGGTCATGCTGATGCTCGTCGGATTGCAGATTGCTTTGCACACCTATTGCCTGCGGATCGATTCGGCCCGCAGTTTGCTGGGGCGCAGCGAAGTGCGCAAGCAGGCCATCACAGGCAAGATCCGCGGTGCCGTAACGGCATAGCGCCCCCTCCGTCAGAGACGTTGCGCTCCCTGTGATCATCCGCCATGAAGCCGGTCGATAGAGGCGCGGCGGACACGGGATTTCGCCTGCGCGATACAAGGAGGAGGAAGCCTATGACCCCGCAGGAATTGGCCGCCAAGGTTGGCGAAACCATCGGCACCAGCGAATGGGCCGAGATGAGCCAGGAACGCATCAACCAGTTTGCCGAAGCAACCGGTGACCACCAGTTCATCCACGTGAACGAAGAGATGGCGAAGATGACCCCGTTCGGCGGCACCATCGCCCACGGCTTCCTGACCTTGTCGATGATCCCCTATCTTGGCGCCCAAGGCGGCGCGCCGCGCATTGATGGCGTAAAAATGGGCGTCAACTACGGCGGTAACAAGACCCGCTTCATCGCTCCGGTCCGCGCCGGCAAGCGCATCCGTGGCCACTGGAAGCTCACCGAAATGGTCGAAAAGCGCCCCGGCCAGTGGCAGCAGACCTGCGAGATCACTATCGAAATCGAAGGTGAGGAAAAGCCCGCCCTGATGTGCGAGTGGATCACGCAGTACTTCGTGTGAGCTCCCCTTTTCGCCGCCCTGGCACGTGTCGGGGCGGCGGCTGACAAACGACAACAAGGATACCCTAATCATGGCACGTGAAGCCGTAATCGTTTCCACCGCCCGCACGCCGATTGGCCGTGCTTACAAGGGCGCTTTCAACGCCACTCCCGGTGCCACCCTCGGCGCGCTTTCCCTCACCCCGGCCATCGAACGCGCCGGGATCGAAACGGGCGCGATTGATGATGTGGTGTGGGGCGCTGTGCTCACGCAGGGCACGCAGGCCGGCAACATCGCCCGCCAGGTCGCGCTGCGC
The DNA here is from genome assembly GCF_001296025.1 of Porphyrobacter sp. AAP60. Taxonomy (GTDB): domain Bacteria; phylum Pseudomonadota; class Alphaproteobacteria; order Sphingomonadales; family Sphingomonadaceae; genus Erythrobacter. The sequence continues at coordinate 294,004 of NZ_LJHV01000008.1, forward strand.
GCCGGTTGCCCGGTGGGCGTATCGGGCCAGACCATTGACCGCCAATGCTCATCCGGCCTGATGGCGATTTCGACCGCGGCCAAGCAGATCATCGTCGACAACATGGATATCGTCGTCGGCGGCGGTCAGGATTCGATCTCCATGGTGCAGACGCCGGAGATGCGCGTGTCGATGGACAAGTCGCTGCTCGCCATGCACGGCAATGTCTACATGCCGATGCTGCAAACCGCCGAAACGGTGGCCAAGCGTTACAACATCAGCCGCGAAGTGCAGGATGAATACGCCTACCAGTCGCAGATGCGCACTGCTGCCGCCCAGCAGGCCGGCAAGTTCGACGACGAAATCGTCCCCGTCACCACCACCATGAACGTGATGGACAAGGAAACGAAGGAAGTCAGCCAGCGCGAATTCACCCTGACCAAGGATGAAGGCAACCGCCCCGAAACCACCCTGGAAGGCCTCCAGAGCCTGAACCCCGTCATGGGCCCGGGCATGGTCATCACTGCAGGCAATGCCTCGCAGCTTTCGGACGGTTCCTCGGCAAGCGTGCTGATGGAAGCCAAGCTGGCCGAACAGAAGGGCCTCCAGCCGCTTGGCCGCTATGTCGGCATGGCGGTTGCCGGCACCGAGCCTGACGAGATGGGCATCGGCCCGGTCTTCGCGATCCCCAAGCTGCTCAAGCAGACCGGCCTCAAGATGGATGACATCGGGCTATGGGAGCTGAACGAGGCATTTGCGGTGCAGGTGCTCTACTGCCGCGATAAGCTCGGGATCGATAACGACATCCTCAACGTCAACGGCGGCTCGATCTCGATCGGCCACCCCTACGGCATGACCGGCGCCCGCTGCACCGGCCACGCGCTGATCGAAGGCAAGCGCCGCGGCGCCAAGTACGTGGTCGTCACCATGTGCGTTGGTGGCGGAATGGGGGCAGCTGGTCTCTTCGAGGTCTACTAATACGGAACTTTCTGCCCGCCCGGTGTCTTGCGCCTCCCGATCACAAGAAATGGGAGACGACCATGACGAACGAAGCGGAAATGCGGACGAAGTTCTGGGAAGCAGTGAAAAGCGACATGACCATGTTCCTCGGCATTGTCGGCGAGGAAGATGGTCATGCGCGCCCCATGACTGCGCAGCTTGACGAAAATCTTTACAAACGCGGCGAGTACCACGGTCCCGTGTGGTTCTTCACCTCGACTGACAACGCGCTCTACCAGATGATCCAGCAGGGCGAACTTGCCGGCCAGGGCAAGCGTGCCAATGCGCATTTCGTATCCAAGGGGCATGATCTGTGGGCGGCGATCCACGGTTCGCTGACCACGACGCGCGACCGGGCTGTGATCGACAAGCTCTGGAACCGCTTCGTGGCCGCATGGTATGAAGGCAAAGACGATCCGAAGATCGCTCTGATCCGGCTTGATGCCGAGCTTGCGCATGTGTGGATCGACGCGTCATCGGTGGTTGCGGGAATGAAGATGCTGCTGGGGATCGATCCCAAGGAAGATTACAAGGACAAGGTCGCCGAAGTGCAGCTTTGATCCAGCGATAACGCGTACACGCAAACGGCGCGGGAGCTTGCCTCCCGCGCCGTTTGCTTGTCTGGCGTGCAGGGCATTCAGCCGACAGCGCGGTCGGCTTTGTCCTTGTCGTTGGTGCCCTTGATCATGGCGCGCATCTGATCCCATTCGGCATCGCCCAGCGCGTGGAGCATCGGATAGAAGGTGCCGCCATTGGCCTGGAAACCCGCCCCGTCGATGGCGATGGTCTGGCCGTTCACATATTCCGCCCCCGACCCCATCAGGAACACCGCGAGGTTGGCCAGTTCGTGCATCTCGCCTGCGCGGCCCATCGGGTTGAGGTCGTTCTTGGAGTTGCCACCCTGCCCGCCCGGCGAAAGGCGCGAGCTCATCCCCTTGGTCGGGAAAAGGCCCGGAGCAATGGCGTTGAAGCGCAGGCCATAGCGGCCCCATTCGGTCGCAAGGCTCTGGGTCATCGCGTTGATCGCGGTCTTTGACATGGCAGACGGCACCACAAAGGCGCTGCCTGACCAGACCCAGGTGGTCAGGATCGAGAGGAAGCTGGCCTTTTTCTTCTCCGCAATCAACCGCTTACCGATGTCGAGCGTTACGTAAAACGTGCCGCGCATCACGATGTCTGCGATGGCATTGAACCCGTTCACCGAAAGATCCTCGGTGCGGCTGATGAAGTTGCCCGCTGCATTGTTGACCACGCCGGTCAGCGCGCCGCCATCGGCCCAGATGCTATCCACCATCGCATGGATCGCATCCGCATCGCGGATGTCGCAGGCGTGGCCGACAATCTTGCCACCGTGGAGTGCGGCGAGTTCCGCAGCCGTCTCATCCAGCTTCACCTGTCGCCGCCCGCAGATGTAAACGGTCGCGCCCAGCTTCAGGAACGCTTCGGCCATTTCGCGGCCCAATCCGGTGCCGCCGCCGGTGACGAGAATGCGCTCGCCCGTCATCAAGCCTTCGCGGAACATCAGCTTCGATACGTCCATGAGTCGTGTCCTCTCAGAGACCGAGCACGGTCTTGGCGATGATGTTTTTTTGCACCTCGTCCGATCCGCCGAAGATCGTCGCGGCGCGGTTGTTGAGATAGCGGCCCATCGCAGTCTGGGCATATTCGCTGCCGACCGGTTCGGGCGCTTCATTGCCGTAAAGCGGGCGTTCCAGCGGTAATTGCAGCGCGTCCGGCCCCAGCAGTTCCAGCCGCAGCACATCGACCTGTTGGCCGATATTCGAACCCAGTAGCTTGACCAGCGAGGTCTGCGGCCCCGGCGCGCGGCCCTTGGCCAATTCCGCGAGGATGCGCAGTTCGGTGACCTCAAGCGCCTCGGCTTCAAGCCGCACGCGGGCTAGCCGGTCACGGAAACGCGGATCGTGCGCAATCGCGCCGTTGACGCCCGAAGGCTGGGTTTGCGCCAGCGCTTCCAGCCGCCCGATACTCTGGAGCAGGCGGGGGGCATAGCATGATCCGCCGCGTTCGTTCTCCAGCAGGAACTTGGCGATGGTCCAGCCCGCGCCTTCGGTGCCGATCAGGTTTTCGGCAGGCGTTCGCGCGTCGGTGAAGAATACCGCGTTGACCTCGTGATCGCCCGACATCGAATGGATCGGCGTGACGCTGACGCCCGGCTGATCCATTGGCACCAGCAGAAAGCTGATCCCGGCCTGCTTTTTCACCGTGGCATCAGTGCGCACCAGCGCAAAAATCCAGTTGGCGTGGTGGGCGTGGGTGGTCCAGATCTTCGATCCGTTGATGACATATTCGTCGCCATCAAGCCGGGCTGACGTTTTCAGCGAAGCAAGGTCGGAACCGCTGCCGGGCTCGGAGTAACCCTGACACCAGTAATCCTCGCCCGCCAGAATGCGCGGCAGGAACCGCGCCTTTTGTTCGGGCGTGCCGAACGCGCAGATGACCGGGCCGACAAGCCGCAGACCGAGGATTGCGAGCGCAGGCGCGCCCGCCAGCGCGCATTCCTTTTCAAAGATGAACTTTTGCGTTGGTGTCCAGCCTGTGCCGCCATCGGCCTTGGGCCAGTGCGGCGCGACCCAACCTTTGGCATAGAGGATGCGGTGCCATTCCATCCCGATATCGGGCTCGACAAACACGCCCGGCGTACGGCGCGCGCCATCGCGCAGCCGCTCGGGCAGATTGTCATGCAAGAAGGCGCGCACTTCTTCGCGGAAGGCGATGTCCTCAGGCGAAAACTCCATGTCCATGTCAATCGGATCCCGTTTGTCGCAATCAGTTCCCGTCTCTCATGGCCCAGCGGATCGTGCGCCGCAGCAGGTCATAATAGACATCGTAATTCCAGGCGCACATTTCCTTGTGCGGGTAGAAATCGGCCATGCCGGGCAGATCATAATGCCCGCGGCAATGGCCCAGCGCATTGTAAACGATCTGCCCGGCGCCGATATCCCTCGTATAGAGGACAGGTACGGTTGTCGGCCCCCACTGGCTTTGCGTGAAGCCGGTCGCCTCGCCTTCGAATGTCGTCTGCATCAGGGTTTCGATCGGCGCGGTGGTCTTGGAGAGGTAAAGCTCGTCCACCACCTCGAAATCTTCGATGCCTTGGGTCAGTTCATGGTCCTTGTTCACCACCTCGACCGGGAACTTGCCAATCGGCGGGTGCGCCACGAACTGCGTGCCGAGCATTTCCATCACGTCCGGACGATCATCTGGCGCATCGACCAGACCATCTGCGGTGAAGACGAGGATCGAATTGGTGCCATGCAGCGCCATCCACTTGCCGCCTTTTTCCATCCACGCCTTGATCTGCGCGGCCTGCTCGGGCGTCGGCATCAGATCACAGGTATATGTGATCAGGAAGCGGCACTGATCGAGCCGTTCCAGCCCCGAATAATCCGCTGCCACGGTGGTGCGGATATGCGGGTGTTCTGCCAGCAGTTTGAGGATCTCGATCCGCGGAAAGTCGATGTCGTGATATTTGCCCGCAGCGATGAAATGCGCGTCGATACGGGTGGCGGGTTGCTCTGCCATGTCAGCTCCTGATGCTTCCGCCGCCATCGACGGTGAAATCGCAGCCCGTGGTAAAGCTGGCCTCGTCGCTGGCGAGGAACACCACCGCGCGGGCAACTTCCTCGGGCTCGCCGATGCGGTTCATCGGGTGGGTGGCGGCGAAGTTGGTCTCGATATTCTCCGGCGTATCGGCGCCTGAGAACTTGTAGCGGTTATACATCGGCGTGCGGATTGCGCCGGGGTGCACAATGTTGGCGCGGATCGGCAGGCCGCGTTCGGCCAGATCGAGCGCAACGCTTTGTGTAAGCCCTCGCAGGCCGGTTTTGGATGCAGAATAGGCTGCGACGAACGAAGCGGGGCGCATCGCGATCATCGATCCGATGTTGACGATGGCGCAGGCCTCTCCGCTCGCCTCCATCGCCGGGATCGCGGCGCGCATTCCGTAGAACGGCCCGTGCAGGTTTATGTCGATGGTGCGATGCCACACGTCGAGCGTCCCGTCGGGCACGTTGCCGGGTTCGGAAATACCCGCGATGTTGCACAGCACGGTCAGCTTACCGAAGCGTGCTTGTGTGGCCGCCACAGCGGCTTCCCATTGGCTGAGTTCGCGCACATCAAGCGGGCAGGCCGCCGCGTGGTCACCCAGTTCAGCGGCGAGCGCTTGTGCTTTTTCCAGCTGCACATCGCCCAGCATCACGCTGCCGCCTTCGGCGATGATCAAGCGCGCGACCGCAGCGCCGATCCCCTCGGCCCCGCCCGAAGCCAGCGCGACCTTGCCCTGCATACGCCCCATGTTTTCCGTCCGGGTCATTCGCGCTCCAGGATCGCAACGCCCGAAAGGCCGGGGGCGCCATAGACATGGGAGTAGCCGAAGCGCGGTGTGCGCCCATTCTTTTCGGGCACCTGTCGCTCGCCCGCGCGGCCGCGCAGTTGCGTCACGTTTTCATACACCTGCCTGAGGCCTGACGCGCCGACCGGCTCCCCGCAAGCAAGGCATCCGCCATCGGTGTTGACCGGCAGCTTCCCGCCGATCTCGGTCCAGCCATTGGCGAGCCATTCTTCCTGATCGCCATCCTTGCAGAAGCCGTTTTCGGCCATGTGCATGATTTCCGCGCCGCTTTCGGTGTCCTGCAACTGCGCTACGCCGATGTCTTCAGGGCCGATCCCGGCGCGCTCGAACGCGGCCTGCGATGCGAGTACTGTGGGCTTGCCGCCCTCTTCGATGCTGATGCCGGCCTGGAACACCTCGAAGGAATTGGGCGGGCGGGTTTTCACAGACACGGCGCGGATCTTCACACCGTCCGCGCCGAGTTCCTTCATCTTCTTCTCGCTGGCCAAAATAAGCGCCACTGCGCCCTCGGCAGGTGAGCAGAACATGTATTTGGTCAGCGGATCGTTGATCATCGGCGCGTTCATGATCGTTTCGAGATCGACCGGACTGCGCCGCCATGCATGGGGCGTCAACGTGCCGTTGCGAAACGCCTTTTCCGCCACCCGGCCCAGCGCTGTGCGGCTGATCCCGTGCAATTGCATGTAACGCTGGATCTTCAGCGCGAAAAACTGCGTGGTCAGCATCATGCCGGTCTGGCCGTACCATTCGGGCAGGCCGTAATCGGCAGGCTTGGCGTTGAAGGCGCCGCGCGGGTGCTTGTCGAACCCGACCGCTAGCGCAAGGTCATACATGCCGCTGGCGATGGCCTGCTGCGATGCGGCGAGCGCGCTGCCGCCTGTGGCGCAGCCGTTCGCCACGTTGGTAAAGGGAAGCGAAGTCAGCCCCAGCTCGTTCACCATGATATCGGCATTGCCTGCCGCAGCGGAGCCGCCATAGGCGCATTCGATATCGGGCCATTCCAGCCCTGCATCGGCCAATGCCTCACGAACGGCATAGACCCCCTGTTCGCGGCCTGACCGGCCGTCTGTGCGCCCGAAGGGGTGGATGCCCGCACCGATGATATAGACATTCTCGCTCATGCGGCCCTGAACTCCTCTGCGCTTTCTGCTGCGGCAACGGGACGGAAGGCGAAGGTATCGTGCACCGCGTTGAACGGCACGATGCAGAATTCCAGATCCATGCCCAGATGCAGGTCTTCCAGCCGCGCATCCACGATCCGGCTTTCGACGATTACCTCACCGGGTAGTTCGACATAGCCGATCAGGTAGGGCTGGAAATCAGGCGGGCCTTCTCCGGGGCCGGAGCCGGGGCCTTCATAGGGTTCCTTCGGCAGAAAGCCTTGGCTGGTCCACGACCACAGCTTGCCCCGGCGCGAGAGCTTGTAAGGCTCCACGCCCTGCGCTGCATCGCCTTGCGGCATCGGAAAGACGATCTGGCCCGAAGGCAGGCGTCCGCCCATCAAATGCGGCTCAGCCCCGTCGCTCCAAAGATTGGGGTCGATCTTGTCGCCCATATTTCAGTCCCCTCCAGCAGGCCGTCAGGCGGCCAGCGCGTATTCTGCCAGCACGGTGTCGATGTCACCGAACAGGCGGGTCAGCACCAGCACACGCTTGAGCGCATGGCCGATCGCGAGTTCATCTGTGATCCCCATCCCGCCATGCATCTGCACCGCTTCGCGCGCGATGGCATCGACATTCTCGCCGATAAAAGCCTTCGCACCGGCGGCAGCGCGTTGCCATTTCGCGGCATCGGCGCGGTCAGTCAGTGCGGCACGATACAGCATCGAGCGCGCCTGTTCCTCGCGCGCGTAGCAATCGACCAACCGGTGCTGAAGCGCCTGAAACGATCCGATTGCCACGCCGAATTGTTCACGTTCCTTCACATAGGCCAGCGTGTCATCGAGCAGGCGTTGACCTAGGCCTACCATCTCGGCAGCGGCGTAAAGACGCATGTCGGCCGCGATGGCATTGAGCCCGGCGGCATCCAGCGTCAGCCTCGCGGCAGCAGGCGTGCGGGTCAGCTTGATCTCGCCCGCGATGCTGCCATCGGCCAGACGATAGGCACGCACCTCCAGCCCGGCAGCATCGCGCGGGACGAGGAAGCAGGCGGTCTCTCCGTCAAGGTCGGCGGTGACGATGAACAGGTCGGCGATCAGCGCGCCCATCACCATCGTCTTTTCGCCGGTGAGGGCGAAGCCGTCCGCGCCCTGTTCCGCCTTCATGCCCTTGGCTGTGAGACTGTAACGTTGCCCGCGTTCAGTCCAGGCGAGCGTGGCGATAGTGGTGCCTGCCAGCACGCCTTCGAGCGCCTGATGCGCGCCGCTGCGTTCAAGCAGCAGCGCAGGCAGCACCCCGTGTTCCAGCAGCGGATCAGGCGCATTGGCCTTCCCCAAGGCCTCGGCCACCAGCGCGAGATCAACCGCCGATCCGCCCATTCCGCCCGCAGCCTCGCTCACCGCGAGCGCGATCAGACCCAGTTCGGCCAATTGCTGCCAGCGCGCGCGGTCATACCCCGTCGGCGACAGGCGCAGCTTGCGGCGCGCCTCGACATCCACCGGCGCGGCGAACCGCTCCACCGAGGATACGAACATTTCCTGTTCTTCGGACAGGTCGAAATTCATTGTGCTCAGGCTTTCCGGGTGAAAGTGATAGGCAGGTGGGTGACGCCGCGCAGCAGGATGTTGGGCAGGATTCGGATTTCGCTTTCGTCGGCCACTGCGAAATTATCGAGCCGTTCGAGCAGCTCGTCGAAGGCGACCAGCATTTCCTTCCGGCTCAGCATGTTGCCCACGCACATATGCGGGCCCTTGCCGAAGCTGAGGTGCGTGCGGGCATTGGTGCGGTCGATGTCGAAGCGGTCGGGATCGGGGAAACGCTTCGGATCGCGGTTGGCCGCGGCATAGCGCAGTTGCACCACCGCGCCTGCGGGGATCGCCACGCCGCCCAACTCGGTATCGGCCTTCACGATGCGCCACATGCCCGCCGTGGGCGTTTCGTAACGCAGCGCCTCTTCCACCAGATTGCCCAGCACCTTGGGATCGCGGCCACCGGCTGCCGCCTTGGCCTTGGCCATCTGATCGGGATTGCGGATCAGCTGGAGCAATCCGCCCGCCAGTGTTGACGTGGTGGTTTCGTTCCCCGCCACCATGAACTGCTGCATCAGCGACATGATTTCGGGATCTGTCAGCGGGGTTTCACCCTCGATCCGCGCTTGGACCAGATCGGTCAGCAGATCATTGCCGCCATTGGCGCGGCGATCATCGATCAAGCCTTTCATGTAATGCTGGAATTCGACGAGGCTGCGCGCGCATTCCAGCTTGCGGTCGTGATCGACCATCTGGCTGAACCGGTCGACCGCCGCATCGGACCAGCGTTTCACCCGTTTGGGATCATCATCCAGCCCGATCTGGCCTGCAATCATCGCGACCGGCAGTGGCACGCCGAATTCCTCGACGAACTCGCATGCGCCCTTGTCGGCAAAAGCTTCGATCAATTCGATCGACTTCTGGCGCATATCGGCTTCGATCGCATTCACGCGCGGGGCGGAAAAGGCGAGGTTTACCAGCTTACGGTTGCGGGTGTGGACGGGGTGATCGGCGGTCAGCAGAGTGGGAAGATCGGGCCAGCCTTCGGCCAGGATCGCCTGGATATCCTCGTCCGCCTCGCGCCCCATCAGCGCGGTGAAATCGTTCGAGAACACGTCCGGCTTGGCCGCCGCCTCGCTGCACAGATCATAGGAATAGACCACCCAGGTGTTCATGCCTTCAAGGTGCTCGATCGCGATTCCGGCATCGTGGATGGCACGGTAATAGTCGAACGGATCGATCAGTGTTTCAGGCGCGAACACATTGCCTTCAGGCTTGTTCATGGCAGGTGGCTCCAGACCCTTGGAAATTATGCGGAGAGCCTAGCCATGTCGCCCCCCCCGATGCGATGCACGTTTGTGTTAGGGTTGCATCCTCCGCATCAGCCGCCTGCGAATTCGCGCTGGAACTCTTGGCTGTCGAAATAGTCGCGCCAGGCGGTGATCAGACCGTCCTGACCGATTTCAAAGGTGCCCATCACGCGGATCGCGGCCCGGCGGCCGTCGGAGAAGGTGAAACCATCGGAGCGCTCGGTCAGCACGGTGTTGCCGTTTGCCGCGATGGCATGGAGCTGCCATTCGCAGCCGGCAATATCGCCATTGAACCCGTCGACCGCGGCGCGAAACGCAGCCTTGCCCGATACCGGCTCCATCGGGATATTGTGCCACACCACATCCTCGGCGCAGAGCGCATACATCGCCTCCATATCGCCGCTGTTCCAGTGGCCGATAAAGGCCTCGACGGTCGCTTGCGGGGTCATGGCGTTTCTCCTGAGGTGTAATCGAGCGCGTTTGCCAGCAACCGGCGCACGTGGGGGTTGGCGTAGGTTGCGGGGCCATCGCCGCATTGCAGATAGACCAGCGGGGCGGGACAGGTGCGGCTTTCCCACGCAATGCAATTGCTGCCCTGCGGATGGTCCCATCCTTCGCGGCTGAACATCGCACCGGCGACGGCATTGGCAGCGGAGTAGAAATTGGCGGGCGTGAATGCGAAGCCCTCGGCGCGGGCGAGCGGGATGATCGCGGCCTCGTCAATCGGGCAGAGGTAAAGCTCGTCAGTCACCGGGAACCGTTCCGGAACGCCGCTTGTTACCGGGTGATCGGCGACAATCCGCGCTTCAAAGGCGACATCGTGACGATAGCCGGAGTCCGGCCAAGCCTCGCCCTGCCAGTCGCCTGGCTGATACAGGAACCCGCCGCCAAGCCATTCATGCCACTCCGGCCAAAGCGCCCAGCCCGCCAGCGCATGGTGCAGCGCCACTGCGCCTTTTCCCGCCGCAAAGCGCGCCGTAATGGCAGCGCGGTAAGCCTCCGACGGCGCACGCATCCTTACCGCGCCATCGGCAAAGGTGTATCCCGCCATGTCGTAAAACAGCAGCGCGTCGGCTGCGACGATCACAGCTTCCGCATCGGCCTCGCCGCCTTCGGGGTGGACGAGATGGGTGACGTCCCATTCGCCCAGATTGCCGATCAGCGCCGCAAATGGCTCGGCCTCGTAAGGATGCCCCCCGGACAGCACAAGCAGTGAGCGCCGGACAGTCTGGGCCATCAGGCGATCTTGAGGATCATTTTGCCATCATTGGTGCCCGCAAACAGCCGCATGAAGCTGTCGAAGGCGTTTTCCAACCCTTCGTCGATATGCTCGTCGATGGTGAGTTTGCCTTGCGCCGCCCACACGCCCATCTGTGCCGCGCCCTCGGCAAAGCGGGGGACGTAATCAGCCACAAGCAATCCGCGGATATGGGCGCGCTTGACGATCAGCTGCCACAAGTTGCGGATGCCGCGCGGCGCGGTGTTGTATTCGCTGATAAGGCCGCACAGCCCGACGCGGGAATGCAGGTTCAGGTTCATCAGCCCGGCATCCAGAATGATCCCGCCGACATTTTCGAAAATCACGTCCACGCCATCGGGGCAGGCCTCGGCAATCGCGGCGGTGAGCGCCGCTTCATCCTTGCCGCGATAGTCGATGGCGGCGTCGAAGCCGTATTTCTCGATCAGGCGCGCGCATTTGGCCGGGCCGCCCGCGATGCCGACTGCGCGACAGCCGTGGATTTTCGCGAGCTGGCCTACCAGTGAACCGACCGCCCCCGCCGCGCCCGATACCAGCACGGTTTCGCCCGCCTTGGGTCGGCACACTTCGAGGAAGCCGAAATAGGCCGTCATCCCCACCGCGCCGAAGATCGACAGGTAATTGGTGACGCTCGGCACCAGCGAAGGATCAATCGGCTGGGTGAAGCCGCCGACGGCGCTGACCGAATAGTCCTCCAGCGCGTTGAGGCCCATCACCCACTGGCCGGGCGCAAAGCCTTCTGCACGGCTTTCCTCGACCACGCCGATGGTGCTGGCGCGCACCGGATCGCCCAAGGGAATCGGCGGCATGTAATTGCCCTCTGCATCCATCCAGCCGCGCATCGCCGGATCCAGCGAGGCATAGTGGTTGCGGATCAGGAACTGGCCTTCCTCCAGCGCGGGGGTGGGTTCGGTGACGAGTTCGAAGTCGTCTTTGACGGGCGTGCCATCTGGGCGGCGCTGGAGCAGGAAGCGGCGGTTGGTGGGCATTACTGGATATCTCCATTCCGTTCGCCCTGAGCTTGTCGAAGGCCCGCACTTCTCTTCGGGAAAGGAAGATCAGGGCTTCGACAGGCTCAGCCCGAACGGATTCAGGGGTTAGGAATCAGGCCGGTTCCAGCTTCACCGGAATGGCGCTTTGCAAACTCTGTCCGGTGATCGGATCGTAATCGACCACTTCGCTCACCAGCCGGTTGGTGGATGATCCGCGTTCCCGCACATCCTCCTTGGTCGCATCGGCATCGCCGTAAGCATGGGCCATCGACACAAGCCCGCGCCGCACCTTGTCGCTCGCCTTCACCACGCCGTGGATCGTGGCGTGGGGCGATGTGATCGCGACCAACCCACCTTCCGCCAGCCCCAGCGCAGCGATGTCATCGGGATGGATATAGGCCGGGTTGGTGGTGGTCTTGTCCTGCAATTTCTTCAGCGGGTGGCCGATCGAATTGAACCGCGTCTTCGACCGACGGCTGATCAGGCGGAAGTCAAACCCCTCGCGGCTCGCCGGATTATCGGCATATTTCAGGATCTCGGAAGGCATCGCGCCGACCGCCAGATCGAAGCGGTGGAATTCGCTTTCATCCAGCGGTTCAACCTTGGGATGCACCTCGGGATAGATCATCGCCGCGCCGCCATTGGCCTGACAGTCCTTGCGCACGTCGGATGGTTTCATCAGGCTGCCGGTCACCATCAGATCGAGGAATTCCTGCTTCGATGGCTTGCGATCCATCGGCAAAGGCCCGCCGTTCAGCACCATCGTGATCCCGAGATGATGGGCGAGCGTCCAGAACATTTCATATTCGTCGATCACGTCGCCGGGCGCAGCCACCACGGGTTCGACATAGCGGGCGTAAGGTTCCTCGTGCCACCATTCGGAAAGGTTGGTGATGTCTTCGCGTTCCAGACATTGCGAGGGCGCAAGCACCACGGTGGCGCGCTTGGCGCTGGCGCTCATCCACGGGTCGATCTGTACGAAGAGTTCCAGATCATCCAGAGCCCGCACCATCTTGGCCTGATCGGGGAAGCCGACCACCGGATTGCCGCCAACCGAAATCAGCGCCCGCACCTGCCCTTCGCCCGGAGTGAGAATTTCGTCCGCCAGCACGTTGCAGGGCATCTCCCAGCCGAGATGGCCCAGGCCCCGGAAGCGCGATTTGGGCATGCCTTCGGCGCCGAACATCGGCACCGGCGGCGCAACCTGTGCGCGGCGCGCGTCCTGATAGGGGCTGAATACGCCGGGGATCGCGGCCTTTTCGCCTTCCTGTTTGAAGCGGGCGCAGATCGTGTTGAGACAGGTGACGAGATATTCGGTGAGCGTGCCGTTGCCCGCCATTTCCGGCCCGGTGCCGGTGGTGGCGCAGCCTTTCGACCCGCCTGCAAACATCCGGGCAGCGGCGACGAGCTGATCTGTGTCCAGCCCGGCACGTGTCGCCGCGACTTCGGGCGGGAAGGCCTTCACGGCTGCTGCCAGTTCATCGAAGCCATCGACATGGGCGGCAACGAAATTGCGATCATACAGCCCTTCGGAAATGATCACATTGAGCATCCCCGCCAGCATCGCAGGGTCTTCTCCTGGCTTTACCGGCAGATAGATATCCGCGAGCCGCGCCACATCACTTTCGCGCGGGTCGGCGACGATCAGCTTCAGCCCCTTGGCCTTCTGGTCGCGGATGCGGCGCGAGGGGCTGAAGGGCGGCACGCCGCCGACCGGCGCATAGTGCGACACGATCGGGTTGTTGCCGATGAACAGCGCGACGTCGCTCTCGGAAAAGGTGTTCGGCCCGGCCATCCACTTGCCGTAACGCTGGGTGGTGAAGACCTTGGCAGGCTGATCGAGCGTGACCGAGGTGTAGAAATTGCGGCTGCCCACCGCCTGCGCGAAAGATAGCGAAGCGGCCATTGCGGCAGAGTTCTGGAACCCGCCCGATCCCATGAACACCGCCACCGAATGCGGGCCGTGCTCGTCAATGATCCGGCGCAACTCGCTCGCCACATGGGCCAAGGCTTCGGGCATCGGGGTGGAGACGAATTCGCCCGCCTCATTGCGGACAAGGCTATGATGCAGGCGGTTTTCCGAATTGTGCGAATCCGGCAGCTCGCGCCCCTTCATGCAGGTATAGCCGCCATAGGCCGGATCATCGGGATCGCCGCGCACCTCGATCACCTTTCCGTCCGCGACATCCACTTCCATCGCGCAGTTGGCATGGCAGAAACGGCAGAAAGTCTTGTGAGTCGACAGGCCCATGATGCTCTCCCTTTGGACAGGAGATTACCACAGGGCCAAAACCGCTCGACTGATACTTTTGTCCGTGGAGGCGCGCGGGTTGCGCCCGCAATAGGGCAGACGATTTTCAGGAGATTGACCGATGCCCACCACCACCCGCCAATGGCTTCTGAACGGTCACCCGCGCGGTCGCGGGATCGCAATCGACAATGATTTCAAGCTGACCACAACCGAATTGCAAGATCCGGCCCAAGGCGAAATGCTGCTCAAGCTGCATTATCTCGGCTTCGATCCGGCGCAGAAGGGCTGGATGGAGAACATTGCCGATTACGTCGCACCCATGGCGATCGGCGATGTGATGCGCGGCAGCGGGATTGCCGAAGTGGTCGCGAGCAATGGCGGCAGGTTCGCGGTGGGCGACATGGTGTTCGGCACCACCGGCTGGACAGAATATCTCGTCACCGATGGCAAGGAATTGACCAAGGTTGAAACCGATCTGTCGCCCACCGCTGTTCTGTCGGTGCTGGGGACGACCGGGCTGACCGCCTATTGCGGGCTGTTCAAGGTCGGCAAGCCCGTGGCGGGCGATACCGTGCTGGTCAGCGGCGCGGCGGGCGCGACGGGCAGCATCGTCGGCCAGCTTGCCAAGCTCGCCGGTTGCCGCGTGGTCGGCATCGCGGGCGGACAGGACAAGTGCGACTGGCTGGTGCGCGAGGCGGGTTATGACGCCGCGATTGATTACAAGGCCGATAATGTGAAGGCGCAGATCAGGGAACTCTGCCCGCGCGGGGTCGACGTCATCTACGACAATGTCGGCGGCAAGATCTTGAACGATATGCTCGCCTGCATTGCCACCAACGCCCGCGTGGTAATCTGCGGCGGGATCAGCCGTTACGAGACCGGCAGCCTGCCCGCCGGGCCGGAGAATTACTTCAACCTCGTGTTCCGGCGCGGCACCATGACAGGCTTCATCGTGCTCGACTGGGCGGCCGAGTTCCCCGGCATCCGCAAGCGGCTCGAAGGCTTCGTCAAGGACGGCAGCCTGACCTATCAGGAAGACATCCAGCACGGTTTCGAGAATGCGCCACAAACCTTGCAGCGCCTGTTCAGCGGCCAGAACCGCGGGAAGCAGTTGCTGAAGCTGTAAGACACTTTCCCCGTTTTCCCTGAGCTTGTCGAAGGGCCGCACTTCTTCTTTCTTGCGACGGTGCAAAGAAAGGACAGGGCTTCGACAAGCTCAGCCCGAACGATTTTTAGATTGCTCCAAATCTTCGGGCGTGTTCACATTCATCAACGTGGCCGGAAGGTCGATCTGGCGCGCAGCTATCGCGTCGGCAAAGCGGTAGAGCGAGCGCCCGCCGCTGCCCAGAAACGCCTCCAGCGCAGGCAAAGCCGCTACCGGCCACAGCCCCACCACCGGCTGGCTCTCGACAATCGCGGCGCCCTCGCCTGCGAGAATAGCGGCCAGATCACGCGGCAGATCGGGTGCATCGACCCCCGCAGACAGCACATGGGTAAACCCGCCCGCCCCGGCATGGCGCAGCGCTGCAGCCAGCCCGCCAAGCGGGCCGAGACCCGCCTCCGGCCAATCGGCTATGCAGGTGAACCCCGGCTCGTCACGGCCGCACACCACCACCGCATCGCATTGCGCCGACAGCGCGGCCGCCACGCGGTCGATCAGCCGCTCGCCTTGATACAACGCGTGGGCCTTGTCGCTGCCGAACCGCCGCGCCTGCCCACCGGCGAGGATCGCTCCTAGCAGCTTAATCGAACGCCTCTGTCGCCTGTCCTTCGGCGTTATAGACCGGGCCTTCGGCGTCCACGCGGTATTTGGCGCTGACCGCGCCCGTGATCCCGAACTGGCCAATATGATCGCGCATTCCGGTATAGGCGGGATCGCGGAAATGCGCGGCGAGGGCTTCCTCGCTCTCCCATTCCTCGAACACGTTGACCCGCGCCGGATTCATCGAACAGGCGCTCCAGTCGTAATGGATGCAGCCCTTTTCCGCGAGCGCGGCTGCGATATGCGGACGGGCGGTGCGCAGCGCCTCGTCACGCTGCGCGGGATCGAGATCGATCTGCGCGGAAATCAGGATTTTTGCCATGTCGATTACCCCTCCACACCGAATTCGGCGATGATTTTGAAGATGCGGCTGGTGAACACCCAGCGCCCGTCCACCTTGGCCAATTCGTCTTCATACAGCCCGCCCACATGGCGCGCTTTGCCATCCTTGGGCTTGAGGATTTCCTGCGTCTGCACCCGCGATGTCGCCGTGTTTCCGGTGACTTCGATCATGCAGGGCACGCATTGGAAACTCACCGCCTGCAATCCGCCCATCGCCCCGTTCCAGAAGGCGACAATCGCGTCTTTCCCCTTGGTCTTGTGGCCCATCAGATCCCAGTCGGCATCGTCCGCCCACACGCTGCCCCAGGTATCGGCGTCGAACCGCACCACCCCATCGGCATAGGTGCCGTTCAATTCGGTGATCGCGACGCGATCTTCCAGCGGTCCTGTAAACATGTTCGCGCTCTCCCACTCTGTTGCACCGGCTATCCGCCGCACCGCGCGCGCAAACAATGGACACTTTTGGGAAGGGTGGGGCAGCAGTGATGCGTGGTAGTCCCGCCAGCCAGAGGAGAGACATGATGGGACAATTGCAGGGCAAGACCGCGGTGGTGCTGGGGGCGGCATCGCAAGGCAATATGGGGCAGGTCATCGCCCGCCTGTTCGCAAGCGAAGGCGCAAAGGTAATGGTGGCAGGCCGCAAGGAAGCCCAGCTCGCCGCGCTGGCCGAGGATATCGGCGGAGCCTATGCGCTGTGCGACATCACCAGCCGATCCCAGGTCAACGCCATGGCTGACAAGGCCCGCGACACCTTCGGACGGGTCGATATCGCGATCAACACCACCGGCTGGGGGCTGCTCGCCAGCCTTGAGGAAATCACCGAGGAACAGCTCGACCAGATTGTGGCGCTGCAGTTCAAGGGCGTGCACCATTTCCTGCAGGCCTTCGTTCGGGTGATGAGCGCGCAGCAGCCGACCGGCGGATCGCTGATTTCGCTGTCTTCTGCCACCACCAAGGCGATCATCACTAACCACGCCGCCTATATCGGCACCAAGCGCGGCAGCGAGGCGTTGATCGAGTGTGTCGCCAATGATTACGGGCACTTGGGGATCAAGGCCAATACCGTCTCGCCCGCCTTCACCGATAGCCCGATGACGCATGACAGCTTTGCCGTGCCCGGCCTGACCGACGCATTCCTGCCGCGTTACCCGATGGGGCGTTTGAATACGGTCGAGGATGTCGCCCATGCCTGCCTGTGGCTCAGCACCGATCAGGCCTATGTCACCGGGGCGAATATCCAGCCCAATGGCGGGGTGATCATGCGCGGCAATCCGCAGGCGGGCGATGTGGCGGCAGCCGTGGGCGCGGCGATGGCGAAGTTGCAGGGGTAAGCGCAAACGGGAATGTTTCACGTGAAACATTCCCGCCGCCCGGATCAAGCCGGGGTCAAGGCAGGGTCAAGACGGCACCTAGCCCGGCCTAACCCGCATCAATATTGCGCCGTTCCGCCGTCAACGCTGATCTGCTGGCCGGTGATCCCGGCGCCTGCCTCGCTAGCCAGCAGGACTGCCACAGCCGCCACTTCCTCGACCGTATTGGGCCGCTTGATCGCCGAATCGGCAGCGAACATCGCGATCATCTCGTCCAGTTCCATGCCCATCGCCTTGGCAGTAGCGGGGCCGTTGTTCTTGATGATGTCAGTGATGACGATGCCGGGGCAGATCGCGTTGACGGTGACGCCCGACACGCCGACTTCGCGGGCGAGGCTTTTGGTCATACCGTTCACCGCATGCTTGGCGGCGGAATAGGCAGTCAGCACCGCCTTGCCGTGCTTGCCCTCCATCGACGAGATGTTGATCACCCGCCCGTCACCTTTTTCGATCATCGTCGGAAGCGCACGGCGCGTGGCCCAGAAGGTGGAATAGACGTTCCACTTCATCGCTTCGTCAAAGGCGTGATCGGACAGGTTCACCAGCGGCTGCAAATCGCCCGCTCCGCCCGCATTGTTCACGAGGATGTCGATCGTGCCGAAATGGGCGATGGTCTGGTCGATGAAGCCTTCGAGATCGGCCTGCTCCATCACGTCGCCTGCGATGAAGATGGCGCGGTCGCCTGCCTTGAGTTCCTCCAGCACTTTCGCGCCCTTGTCCGCATTGCGGGCGAACAGTGCGACCGTGCCGCCCTCGGCCAGAAACGCCTCGGCAATCCCGCGCCCCATGCCCGCCGTGCCGCCGGTAATCGCGGCGATTTTTCCTGCCAGTTTCATTCCCGTTCCTCTCGTCATTGCGAGGAGCCGCAGGCGACGCGGCAATCCATGGCCTGCCGTCGCTTTCTTGCGCAACCTCGGTCCATGGATTGCTTCGCCTTCGGCTCGCAATGACGAGTAGGGGAGACACGGACGAAGCGCACCTTGCCAAAATGAGCAATTGCCGCAGGCTCCCTCGCAGGCGTCTATGGCTGCCATGCAGGAAACCGACGTCATCATCCTCGGCACCGGCGCGGCGGGCATGGCGGCTGCGCTCGCGGCGCATGAAACCGGCGCGGAGGTGCTGCTGGTGGAACAGCACGACCGCATCGGCGGCACCTCGGCGATTTCGGGCGGGGTGATCTGGGTGGCGGACAACCCGCGGATGCGCGCCGCCGGAATGGACGATACACCCGAAGACGCGCTCGCCTATTTCCGCAGTCTGGATCACGGCGATCTGGTGGATGAAACGCTAGAGGCTTTCGTTGATCGCGGGCCCGAAGCGCTGGCTTTCCTTGAAAGCATCGACGCGCTGAAAGTGGCGGTGCTGCCGGGCTATCCCGATTACTATCTCGACCGCCCCGGCGCGAAACCCGAAGGCAGCCGCGCGCTCGACCATGATCTGTTCGCGCTGGCGGAACTGGGCGATTGGGCCGCGAAAATCTACGCCATCGAAGAACCCAAGCCGCTGATGCTGCGCGAAACCCCGCTGGGCGGTGCTGCGTCGCTGCCGCCTCCGCACGTGCTGGGGCAGCGCATGGAGCTGCGGCAATGCGGTTTCGGTCAGGCGATGGTGGCGCGACTGCTGAAGGCGTGTCTGACGCGCGGGATTGAGCCTATGCTGGGCGTGACGACCAAGCGCCTGCTGCGCGAGGGGGCACGGATCACCGGCATCGAAGCGGAACGCGGCAGCCAGCCGCTGACGTTGCACGCGCGGCGCGGGGTAGTGATCGCCACCGGCGGGTTCGAATGGGATGCAGAACTGCGCCAGACCTTCCTGCGCGGCCCCGTCACCGCTCCCGCCAGCCCGCCCACGGCCAGCGGCGGCGGGTTGAAGCTGGCCATGCAAGCAGGCGCGAAGCTGGGCAATATGACCAGCGCGTGGTGGGCGCCCACGCTGGTCACCCCCGATGCGCCATGGGCCAGCGGCGAGCAACGCGCCCAGATCATTCTGATCGAACGCACCGTGCCGCATTCGATCATGGTCAACCGCTCCGGCCAACGCTTCTGCAATGAAGCGGCCAACTATTCGGCATTGGGCGGCGTGTTCCACCAGTTCGATCCGGCGAGCTACGATTATCGCAACCTGCCCGCTTATCTGATCTTCGATGCGCAATATGCGGCGCGCTATCCGCTCGGCACGCGCCAGCCGGGGCAGCCGATCCCCGATTGGGTGATGCGCGCCGATACGCTGGAAGGGCTGGCGCAGCAGATCGGATTGGAAGGCGCGGTGCTGGCTGAAACCGTGGCGCGCTTCAATTCCCATGCCGATGCAGGCCATGACCCCGATTTCGGGCGCGGCACATCCGCCTATGATCACTTCTACGGCGACCGCAGCCGGGAAGGCACGGCGGTGACGCTGGGCACAATCCGCGAAGCGCCGTTTTACGCGGTGGAGATTCACTCCGGCTTGCTCGGCACCAATGGCGGGCCGCGCACCGATGGGCGGGCGCGCATTCTGGACCATGATGGGGCAGTCATCCCCGGCCTGCTGGGCGCGGGCAATGCCATCGCCTGCCCCACCGGCGGGATTTACGCAGGTGCAGGCGGCACGCTCGGCCCGGCGCTGACCTTCGGCTATATCGCCGGGCGGACGGCGGCCCGCGCCAATGCATCATCCTGACCCTTCAAGGAGAAAACGCCCATGTCCACCACCCCCCGCGTATCATCGGCCATTGCGGGCGAGCCCGCGCATTTCGGCTCGGTTCTGGCGCACCAGCCCGATATCGCCGCGAGTTTCGCCGCGCTTTACGGGCGGTTCTGGGGATCGGACGTGGTGCCTGCACGGATCAAGGAGGTGGCACGGATGCGCAACGCCCGCGTCACCGAATGCGGGTTCTGCCGCAATGTCCGCTTCGACAAGGCCGTGGCGCAGGGCCTGGGCGAGGATGTGGTTGACGATATCACCGATGGTTACGAGGCATCAGCGCGGCTGACCGATACCGAAAAGGCGGTGCTGAAATTCACCGATGCGCTGATCCACGATCCCGAATTGCTGACCGGCGACGCGCGGGCGGCGCTGCAACGCCACCTGACGCCTGCACAGATTGCCGAGCTGGGTCTGGGGGTGACGCTGTTCCTCGCGCTGGCCAAGGCGCTGATCACGATGGGGCTGGAACCGGAGGAAATGACCCGCACCGTGCTGCCCACGCCCGCCGTGCTGGAGGCAGCAGAGTGAGCGGCCCCGTCCACGCAGCGCTCGCCAGCGATCCGGTGCTGGCCGAACATTACGCCGCGTTTCGCAAGCGGGCAGAAAGCGCGCTCGATGCGCGGTTCGTGGCACTGATCCGGCAAGCGATTGCAGCGGTGCACGCGATGGAGGCTGCGGCGATCGATGACGCTGCGCTTGATGAAGGCACCCGCACAGCGCTCGCCTATGCGCGGCGCATCCCGTTCGAACACACCGCGATCACCGATGCCGAGGCAGCGCAAGTGATCGCCCATCTGGGCGAGCCGAAATTCGTCGCCTTTTCGGTGGTGGCCGCGCTGGCCGATGCCGAATGCCGCGCAGCGCTGGTTGATCTGCCGGGGCTGGCGGGGGGTTAGCCCTTGCACTCGTCATTGCGAGGCCGAAGGCCGCGGCAATCCATGGACAATTGGTTCCGGCCGGAAGGACTGGTCATGGATTGGTTGGCCCTTGGCCAGCTTCGCTGCCGCTTTGCTCGCAATGACGAAGTGAGAGCCTTCAAAAACTTCCGCGCCAGACCGTCGACAAAAGTCCCTAATTCACCGCCCGGTCTTTCCCCACCCAGTACGGCGCGCGCAGTTCGCGGCGCAGGATCTTGCCTGACGGATTGCGCGGAAGGGCGGGGATGAAATCGATCGACTTGGGGCATTTGTAACCGGCGATCTGCTGGCGCGCGTGGGCGATCAGTTCGGCTTCGCCCAGCTCCTCGCCCGGTTTCACCACCACGCAGGCCTTCACCGCCTCGCCCCATTTCGCGTCCGGCACGCCGATCACGGCCACATCCGCCACCTTGGGGTGCGAATAGAGCGCGTTTTCGACCTCGGCGGGATAGACGTTCTCTCCGCCGGAAATGATCATGTCCTTCACCCGGTCGTGGATATAGAGATAGCCGTCCTCATCCAGATAACCCGCGTCGCCGGTGCGCAGCCAGCCTTGGGCATCGATGGTGGCGGCGGTGGCATCGGGGTTGTTCCAGTACCCGCGCATGTTCTTGGATGACCGCGTGGCGATTTCGCCCACCGTGCCGGCGGGAACTTCGCAGCCACCCTCGTCGATAATCTTCAATTCCACGCCCGCCAGCGGCTTGCCCACGCTGCGCATCCGCGGGCTGCCTTCGGGCACGTGATCTTCGGGATCGAGCGCGACGATGGTGCCGCTGGTCTCGGTCATCCCGTACATCTGCACGAACCCGCAGCCCATCACCCGCATCGCTTCGCGCATCAGTTCGAGCGGAATCGGCGAAGCGCCGTAGGTGACGTATTTCAAGCGGCTGAAATCGACCTCGCCCACCTTGGGGTGGTTGAGCAGGATCTGGATCGCGGCGGGCACCAGAAAGATTTTCGAGATGTTGAAGTTCTGGATCAGATCGAGCGCTTTGGCCGGATCATATTCGGGCAGGACGATGGCATTGCTGCCCGCCACCATTGTGCCGATCCCGGTGCCGGTGCCGCTGATGTGGAAACACGGCATGGCCAGCAGCGTGACATCGCCGGGGACCGGTTCCTGCCAGGTGCGCATTTCCTCGCCCGATGTCTTGGCATCGCGGCTGGACAGGATCGATCCGTGGGTCATCACTGCGCCCTTGGGCTTGCCGGTCGTGCCCGATGTGTAGAGTTGCAGCGCATCATCCTCTGACCGCACGCGGTGCGCGGGCGCGCTCGCGGGGAAGCCGTCGCGCCAGATGCGGTAATTGGTGCCGGGATAATCGGGCGCGTCGATACCGATGACCTGTTCCAGCGCCGCACAATCGCCGCGGATGCTCGCCAGCACTTCGGCAAAGCCTTCGCCCAGAAACACCACGCGGGCCTGCGAATTGCCGAGAATGTAGGCGACTTCGGGCGGGGCGAGCCGCCAGTTGACCGGTGTCATCACCGCGCCGATCCGCGCCGCGCCCACCAATGCTTCGAAATAGAGCGGATGGTTCTTGCCGAGAAACGCCACCCTCTCGCCCGGCTTCACGCCGAGCGCGACAAGCCCGTTTGCGACCCGGTTTGCGCCTTCATCCAGTGCGGCGAAGCTGATGTCCTCGCCATCATAGGTGAAGGCAATGGTGTCCCCCTGCGCGCGCGCATGTTCGCGCACGACGTCGCAGAAGGATTCGGCGGCGACAGCGATGTTTTCTCCCATGCGCCGGGGAATAGACCCTGCGCGAAGGCCTGTCATTGGCACAATTCATAGCGGCGCGGATGCCGGCGGGCGTTAGGTTGGGGGGATGGATATTCCCGCAGGCTTTGAACCCGCCACCTTCACCCCCGGCTTTCTCGATCACGGCGGGCCTTATTATCTGGGCGCGGCGCTGGACGGGGTGCGGGTGGTCGGCTTGGCTGTCTGTCCGCACCACATCAACTATCAAGACGCAGCCCACGGCGGAGTGATCTCGACCTTCGCCGATGTCGCCCTGAGCCATGCGGTTTACGATGCCGAGCGCCCCCGGCTGACGCCTTCGACCGTGACGCTGACGGTCAATTACCTCAGCGCCGCCAGATTGGACGATTGGCTGGAAGCGCGCGCGCGGATCGACCGGCTGGGCGGGCGCACGGCCTATTGTTCGGGCGGCATCTGGCGCGGCGAGGAGCAGGTCGCGACGATGAGCGGGGTTTTTGCTTTCAAGCGCTAACGTCCCCCTCCCGCTAATCCCGCTTCGTCACCCTGAACTTGTTTCAGGTTCCATCCCTCCACACGCACCGCCGTTTTGGGGCGCGCGATGGATGCTGAAACAAGTTCAGCATGACGAACAAAGGGCAAATGCGGCCCTAGCCCAGCCACCGCGCCACCACCGCCGTCGAAGGATCGCGGACGTCGTGGTATCCCGCCGCGCCTTCCGGCGTGTCGCTGAGATCAACGCCCTCTGCGATCCGGAACTCGCGCCAGTCGTAAAGGCCCGTGCGCATGGCTATGCGCCATTCCCCATTCCGCTTTTCGAAGCGGTCGACATAGCGGCCCGCGACGATGGCGGAGTAGATCACGCCCTTGTCTGGAAACACCGCCGCCAAGGGGTATCCCGGCGGGATGGTGTGCATTGCGGTCATATAGGTTTCGGTGTGGCAGACGCTGTCACTTGCGAAGCCGAATTGCACCTGCCCCAACTGGTGCTGGGTGGCGAGGCATGGGTCGATCACGGCGCGCGCCTGTTCCACAAACCCGCGCCAATCGCCCTCGATCACGCCGAATTTGAACACCGCGTCATCGTGAAACAGGTGCTCCATCATCCCCCACCGCCGCCGGTCGATCGCGTGGGCATAGGCGGCGAGGATATCGCGGATGGCTTCGCGGTCTTCTATCGTGCCTGTCATTGCTCCAGCTCCACAATCACCTTGCCGATATTGGCGCCGGTAAAAAGCTTGGCATAGGCGGTCAGCGTGTTTTCCAGCCCCTGCGTCACGTCATAGGGCATCACCAGATCGCCCGCCTCGACCCATTCACGCAGGCGGCGGGTCAGGCTCGGGCCTTCGTGCATGAAATCGGGCGAGAAGAACCCCTCGATCCGCAATCGCCGCATCAGCACCTGATCGAACTTTTTCGGCGCGGTGCGGGTGCCAGCGGTGTAATCGGCCAGCAATCCGCACACCGCGATCCGGCCATAGTGGTTCATGCGGGTGAGCACCGCGTCGAGCAACGGCCCGCCGACATTGTCGAAATAGACATCGAATCCGCCAGCCTTGTCGAGCTGCGCGCCGACATCAGCAGCCTTGTAATCGACCGCGCCTGCGATCCCCAGTTCCTGCGTCAGGTAAGCGCACTTGGCCGCGCCGCCCGCGATGCCCCACGCCTCGCAGCCGAGCAGTTTGGCGATCTGCACCGCCAGAATGCCGGTTGCGCCCGCGGCGGCGGAGACCAGCACCCGCTCGCCCGGCCGGGCAGCGCCGGTCTGTTCCACGCCCCACAGCGCCGTCCACCCGTTCATCCCCAGCGGACCGAACCATGCGCGGCGATCCTCCACCGTTGGATCAAGCAGCAACGCGCCAGACATCACCGCATCGACCGTGCTGACATCGCTCCACTGCCCGAAGGCGCGCACCAGATCGCCGGGCGCAAAGCCATCGGCCCGGCTTTCCAGCACCTCACCCAGCACCAGCCCTGTCATCGGCCCGCCCACCGGAAGCGGCGGCTGATAGCCATCCTCGCGGCTCGTCAGCCACATGCGCGTGCCTGCGTCCATCGAAAGGTGCGTGTTGCGGATACGGATTTCGCCCATCGCCAACGGGGCGAGCGGTGCGTCCGCCAGCTCCAGCGCATGGGCGAAATCGGTGCCTTCGGGGCGACGGGCAATGCGCCAATAGCGGTTCGTCATGCCCGGCACTGTCCGGCGCACGCAACGCTACGGCAACCCCGCCTTTTCGCTAGGGGTGTCTGGCCCTGCGGCTATCACTTTGGCGCGGTGCGTAGGGACGATGCCCTTCCTAGTCTTCCGGTCAATCAGGATAGGGAGAGACACAAATGGCACTCGTCACAGTAATTGGCGCAAGCGGCAGGCAGGGCCTCGCTCAGGTGCGCCAGGCGCTCGCGGCAGGGTATGATGTGCGCGCAATCTCGCGCCGCCCGGACGCGCTGGAAGGCGCGCCGGTCGAAGGGGTGGAGCGTGTCGAAGTGCGGCCGATGGACCTGTACGACACCGCGACATTTCAGGACGCGCTCGAAGGCAGCGATTACATCTTCTACACCCACCCGCTTCAAGCCCGCGCAGACCGCGCCTACCTGATCGGCGAGGTCGGCAAGGTCGCCGCCCATATCGGGGTCAAGCGTGTCGTCTGGAACACATCGAGCTGGATTCCCGACAAGCCCGGCGATCCCTTCACCTATGGCGAGAACACCAAGGGCATCAACGCGCTGTGGCGCAGCGGCGCGCCGGGGACGGTCTTCGGTTCCGTGCTGTTCATGGATAACCTGCTGACCAACTGGGCGCGGCCCTTTATCGTGGGCGAAGGGCGTTATGTGTACCCGCACAACCCCGATCTTCAGGCCAACTGGATCAGCCTTGATGACGTAGCGCGCTTCATGCTCGCCAGCCTCGAACGGCCCGACATGGAAGGCGCGTGGCTGAATATCGGCGGGCCGGAGCGGCTGGTCGGCAAGCAGGTGACGCAGTACTTGTCTGACGCGCTGGGCAAGGAGATCAAATATGATCCCTGCACGCCGGAAGAATTCGGCCGCTATCTGGTCGAAGCCGCAGGCGACACCATGCCGCCCGAAATGCGCGATGATTTCGCCAAGGGGATTCAGGCGTTCTACGAATACAACAACGAAGCCCCGACCAGGCCCTTCGCGGTCGATATGGACCACGTTTATGAACGCTTCCCCGAACTGGAGGGCAAGCTGGAAAACCTTGGCGACTGGACCAAGCGGCAGGAATGGGGCGAAAGCAATTACCGGCCCGCTTTCGGGTAATCCGCACTCGTGTTCGTCGCCCCGTGTCTGACACGGGGTGACGACGGCGGGTCAAGGTCTCAAGCGGCCCGAAAGCTGGCTTCGGCCTCACGCACGCGCGGCGATTTCGGCGGCGTCGAAATAGTGGATGCGAAGCTCGCGCAGCAGCCCGTCCTCGAAACAACCCGCCTCGCAGATCGTCTGGGTGAAGGGCGCGCTGCCATCCTTGGGATGCATGGTCAGGCGGATCACCATCACCGCCCATGTCTCGCCCCCGGTGCAGTCTAGCATTTCGAGACTGGTATCGGCCCAGGTGCCATACATCGCGGCAGCGCAGCGTTGCAGCGCATCCTTGCCCCGCCATTCACCCGCAAAGGGCAGCGAATTGGCTTCGTAAAGCACGAAATCGGGGTGGATCAGCGCCTCGACCGCATCCCAATCGCGGGTGCCGGCGGTGGCATAGACCTTCGCCAGAAGTTCTCTGGGCGTGCTCACTCTTCGATGGTGCCGATCAAATCGCCGACCTTGTAGACCGCGCCTTCCTCGCCCGTCGGGTGGATGATCCCGCTGGCCTGGGCTTCGATCTCGGTTGTGCTCTTGTCGGTTTCGACGGTGTAGATGATCTCGCCCTTCTCGACGCGCTCGCCCTCGCCGAACATCCATTCGACGAGAGTCATTTCAACCGCGCTCATGCCGAGCTTGGGGATGCGGATTTCCGATGCCATTTAGTGCTTACCTACCGATGCTTTGATCTGGGCGATCATGTCAGACTTCTGCGGAATCCAGGCCTGCTCAAGATGCGAGGCAAATGGCACCGCCGAGAACGTCCCGCCGATGCGCCGGACGGGGCCCTTCAGGCTGTCCCAGCACTTTTCCTGGATATTGGCGGCGATTTCCGCGCCGGTGCCGAAGGGGCGCACCGCTTCGTGCAGGGTAATCGCACGGCCGGTCTTGCGAACGGAGGCCAGCACGGTTGCCTCGTCGTAAGGCGCGATGGTGCGCAGGTCGATCACCTCGACGCTGATGCCCTCTTTTTCCAATTCGCCCGCCACTTCGAGCGCATCGAGCACGGTGCGGCCATAGGTGATGATCGAGATATCGCTGCCCTCGCGCGCCACAGCCGCCTTGCCGAGCGGCACGCGGTAGCCCGGGCCAGGGTCTTCGGCTTTGAGGCCGTAACACAGGATGTTCTCGATGAAGATCACCGGGTCGTTCGCGTCGATGCTCGCGCGCATCAGTCCGCGCGCATCGGCGGGGTTCGAAGGCGTCACCACATGAATCCCCGCAACATGCGCGAACCACGCCTCCAGCATGTCCGAATGCTGCCCGCCGAAGCCGACGCCAACGCCGGTGGTGGTGCGGATCACCATCGGGCACGGGGTCTGCCCGCCCGACATGAAGCGCAGCTTGGCCGCGTGGTTGACGATCTGGTCCATGCACACGCCGACGAAGTTCATCAGCATGATCTCGGCAATCGGACGCTGTCCGGCGAGCGCCGCACCGACCGCCGCGCCGATGATCGCGGTTTCGGAAATAGGCGTCGCGCGGATGCGGTGCTCGCCGTATTTCTCGGTCAGGCCGGATGTGACCTTGAACACGCCCCCGCCCTGCTTGGCGGAGACATCCTCGCCAAGGCAGAACACGCCGGCATCTTCAGCCATCGCCTCGTCGATGGCGAGGTTCAGCGCCTGGGTCATGGTGATCTGGGCCATCAGGCGGTCTCCTCCAGCACGTCTTTGTAGATTTCATCGGTGTCCGGCAGCGGCGCATCAAGTGCGTGCTGCACCGCTGCATCGATCTGGGCATTGATATCGGCCACGATGGCGTCGAGTTCTTCCTCGGTGAACTGGTGATCCAGCATCACCTGCCGCAGCTTGGGCAGCGGGTCTTCGGCCTTCATTTCGGCGATGTGTTCAGGCGGCATGTAGCTGAAGTCGGCGCCGAAGAAGTGGCCCATCATGCGGTAACACATGGCCTCCACCAGCGTCGGCCCTTCGCCCGCCCGCGCCCGCGCAACGGCCTCCTGCATCGCAGGGTAAATCTGGTGGACGTCATTGCCGTCAACCGTCACGCCCTTCATCCCGTAGCCCGCGGCGCGGCTGGCAATGTTGGGGCTGTCGGTATGGTCGGCGTAAGATGTGTGTTCGCCGTAACGGTTGTTCTGGCACAGGAAGATCACGGGCAGCTTGTAGAGCTGGGCCATGTTCATCGCTTCGTGGAAGCCGCCGATATTGGCCGCGCCGTCGCCGAAGCTGACCACCGTGACCCTGCCATCGCCGTTGTTCTGGCTCGCCATCGCAAGCCCGTTGGCAATCGGCAGGCCGCTGCCGACCACGCCTGTCGTCACCATGATGCCGGTTTCCGGATCGGTGATGTGCATGGTGCCGCCCTTGCCCTTGCAGGTGCCGGTCGCCTTGCCGAGGCATTCGCCCCACCACTTTTCCATCGGAATGCCCTTGGCGGTCTGTTCGCCCTGCCCGCGATAGGTGCAGACGACGTAATCGTCCTTTTCCAAGGCCGCCATCGCGGCTGCCGAGACCAGCTCCTGCCCGCGCACGCAGTAATACATCACCGCCACCTTGCCGCCCATCAGCAGCTCGCGGAACTTCTCGTCCGTGCGGTTAACCTTCATCGTGCGGGTGTAGATGTCGAGCAGCTTGTCGCGGTCGATTTGCGCCATGTGTGTCACCTCATTGATCCTGTCCGGATCGCTTCATTGTTCCGTTCGTGTCGAGCGTAGTCGAGACACCTCGAGCTAGCCTCTCGACTACGCTCGAGGCGAACGGAGGTTGGTGTTTAGAACTGCACTCTTTGCGTGAACCCGCCATCGACGACGATATTCGCGCCGGTCATGTAAGGCACCGCCGGGCTGGCGACGAATACGATCGCTTTCGCCACCTCCACCGGCTCGCCAAAGCGGCCCGTGGGCATCTTGGCGAGGGTGGCGTCGTAGAGCGGCTTCATATGCTCCTCGATCACTTCCCAGTTGCCGCCCTTGTAATAGACCGCGCCGGGGCTGACCGTGTTCACCCGGATGCCCTGCGCCGCGAGCGCCTGCGACAATTGCGAGGCATAGGTGATCAGCGCCGCCTTCAGCGCGTTGAACGGGTTGGGCGCGATGAAGGTTTCGAGCGCGGCGGTGGATGAGAGCATCACGATGGAGCCGGTTTCCGATGCCTCGAGATAAGGCGTCAAGGTCTCGACCGCATAGGCCGCGCCCTTGATGTCCATATCAAGGCAGGCCTGCCAGTCCCCCGCCCCGCCGGTGCCCGAAGCGCTGGCGGTGTGGACGAAGATATCGCAGCCGCCCAGTTCCTGCGCGGCCTTTTCCAGCCACGCCTGATAGGCATCGGTGCCGGATGCCATGTCGAACACTTCGGCAAACACCTTGCCCGGCCCGGCGGCGTCGATTTCGGCCTTGGCGGCTTCGATCTTGTCTTCCTTGCGGCTGAAAAAGGCGACATCCGCGCCCTCGGCGGCGAACAGCTTCAATGATTGCAGGCCAAGGCCATGCGCCCCGCCGTTCATGATGACCTTCTTGCCCTTGAGTCCCAGATCCATAGCGCACCTCTCCCTGGTCGCGGTTGTGATCACAGGGGATAGCCGAGTGGGGGGGCGGGGCGTATCGTCAATTTTGGGGGTGGCTGCCTATGCCGCCTGACAGAGCCGAGGTGTGCGCGCCGCACAGGCTTGCAGACAGGGCGGCCTCGGGACGATAGGGACGCACAACGGCAAGACGGACAATCGCAAGGTTCACGCATCCCCCATGAATTACCGCCACTCCTTCCATGCCGGCAACAGCGCCGATGTGGTCAAGCACGCCCTGCTGATCGCGCTGGTACAGGCGTTGCAGCAAAAGCCTTCCGCGCTGACGCTGATCGACACCCATGCCGGCTGCGGGCTCTACGATCTCCAGAGCGACGCGGCGCAGCGCACGGGCGAGGCTGCGGGCGGCGTGATGCGCGCCTTTGCCGATGCAAATCCGTTGCTGGATGACTACCGCGCCGCCGTTCAGGCGGTGAATACGGGCGCAGCCATGCCCGCGGGCCTGCGTCTCTATCCCGGCAGCCCGCACATTCTGGCAGGGCTGCTGCGCCCGCAGGATGCGCTGATCCTCAATGAAAAGCATCCCGAAGACGCCAACCTGCTGCGCGCCGCGATGCGCGGCACCCCGGCGGCAGTGCACGAACGCGATGCCTACGAGCTGTGGCTGGCGATGCTGCCGACGCGCAGCCCGCGCGGTGTGGTGGTGGTCGACCCACCCTACGAGCAGACCGACGAGCGCGCCCGCATCACCGCCACGCTCGCTACCGCGCACCGCAAGTGGGCGCATGGCGTGACGGTCATCTGGTATCCGCTGAAGGACCGCGCGGCACATCTGCGCTGGAAGGACAAGCTGCGCCAGACCGGCATCGCGAAGTTCCTGACGGTGGAGCACTGGCTCTATGACACCGACCAGCCCGGGCTGTATAATGGCGCCGGGCTGTTCATCGTCAATCCGCCCTACGCCTTCACGCAAAGTCTGCCGCTGCTGCTGGAAGCCCTGCGCGCTGCATTGGCGCCCGAGGGGCACAGCGGTACAATCACGGCAGAATGGTTGCGCGCATAAGGCCGCATCTGCGTGGGCCGGTGCCATCGGGTGTGGGGGTGTCTCGGGCGATGGTGCTGCTGGGGAGGATTGAACTCCCGACCTCGTCATTACCAATGACGCGCTCTACCACTGAGCTACAGCAGCCCGGATCAGGCGGGCGCTATTGTCGCGCTTCCGCCACTTGTCAAGCCGGGCTTGATGCCAATCACAGTTAAGGCCAAGGCGTTGCTCATGAATGAAGTCTCCCGCAAGAATATGTCCCCGGCCCAGGCAAGGGAAGACCGGCTGGCGGCCAAACTGCGCGAAAACCTGCGGCGCAGGAAGGCGCAGGCCCGGGCGACTGCCGATATTGGTAGCGATTCGGAAACGACGCAGCCCCTTCCCTTTCCGCCCGGCGAGGGCTAACGCCGCGCGCTCTTGCTGGATACGCAACCGAGCCCAACAAACGCCCGGAGACACAATGCCCAAGCTTATCCTTGTCCGCCACGGCCAGAGCCAGTGGAACCTCGAAAACCGCTTCACCGGCTGGTGGGATGTCGATCTGACCCCGCAAGGCGTGGCCGAAGCGACAGCGGCAGGCGTGCTGCTGAAAGACAAGGGCGTGCTGCCCACCCGCGCTTTTACCTCGCTCCAGACGCGCGCGATCAAGACGCTGCATCTGGCGCTGGAATCGGCAGGGCGGCTGTGGATTCCCGAGATCAAGGACTGGCGGCTGAATGAACGCCACTATGGCGGGCTGACGGGCCTCGACAAGCAGGAAACCCGCGACAAGCATGGTGACGAACAGGTGCTGATCTGGCGCCGCAGTTTCGATGTGCCGCCGCCGGTGATCGAAGCGGGCAGTGCTTTCGATCTCGCGGCAGACCCGCGTTATGAAGGGATCGCGGTACCGCAGGCCGAAAGCCTGAAGCTGACGATCGAGCGGGTGCTGCCCTATTGGGAAAGCACCATCCTGCCGGTGCTGGCCAGCGGCGAGACGGTGATCATCTCCGCCCACGGCAATTCCCTGCGCGCACTGGTCAAGCACCTGTCGGGCATTTCGGATGCGGACATCACCGATCTCGAGATTCCCACCGGCCAGCCGATCATCTATGATTTCGATGCGGCAATGGTGCCGGGGGCGCGTTATTATCTGAAGGACGCATGATGGAAGCCACGGGGGGACGCGTTGCCATCGTCATGGGCAGCCAGTCGGACTGGCCGACCATGAAAGCCGCCGCCGAAGTGCTGGACGAGCTGGAAGTGCCTTACGAAGCGCGCATTACCTCGGCCCACCGCACGCCTGACCGGATGGTGGCTTTCGCCAAGGGCGCGGAGGGCGAAGGCTTCGATGTCATCATCGCCGGCGCGGGCGGCGCGGCGCACTTGCCCGGCATGATCGCCAGCATGACCCACCTGCCGGTGCTGGGCGTGCCGGTGCAGTCCAAGGCTTTGAGCGGCATGGATAGCCTGCTGTCGATCGTGCAGATGCCGGGCGGGGTGCCGGTCGGCACGCTGGCGATCGGTGAGGCAGGCGCGAAGAACGCCGGGCTGCTGGCCGCAGCGATCCTCGCGCTGGGGGACAAGGATTTGTCCGAACGCCTGCAGGATTGGCGCGCTGCCAAAAGCGCTGCCGTGGCAGAGGCTCCGCAAGACTGATGCTGCCCGCAGGCTCCACCATCGGGATTTTGGGCGGCGGCCAGCTTGGCCGGATGATGGCCGTGGCCGCCTTGCAGCTGGGCTACAGGGTGATCGGCTTTGCGCCTGAAGGCGACAATGTCGCAGCCGAAGCCTGCTCCGCCTTCATCACCGCCGATTGGGACGACAGCGCTGCGCTGTCGGAATTGGCGGCGCGCTGCGATGTGGTGTCATGGGAGTTTGAAAACGTGCCGCTGGCCACGGTCGCCGCCCTGCCGCAGGCGCTGCTTGCCTGCCCCTTGCGCGCGTTAGAGGTTGCGCAGGACCGTTTTCACGAGAAACAATTCGTCGCAGACCTTGGCGGCGTGCCCGCGCCCTATGCCAGGGTTGAAAGCGGGGAGGACTTTGACGCCGCAATCATCCGCATCGGCACGCCCGGCATCCTCAAGACCGCGCGCGATGGCTATGACGGCAAGGGCCAGTGGCGGGTCGGCTCGGCGCTCGAAGCTGGCGGCGTGCGCTTTCCCGGCGCGCCTTGCGTGTATGAAGGCTTCGTCACTTACGAGACTGAATTTTCAGTGATTCTGGTGCGCGGCAAGGACGGGGCGATCAGGTTCTGGGATTCCACCGCCAACCTTCACGAAGGCGGGATGCTGGCCCGCTCGATCCTGCCCGCAGGCGCTCTGGTCGAGGCGCAAGTGCCCGCCGCGCGCGAGCTTGCGGCCCGCACTGCCGATGCGCTGGGCTATGTCGGGGTGCTGACGCTGGAGTTCTTCGCCACCCGCAACGGCCCCGTTTTCAACGAGATGGCCCCGCGGGTGCACAATTCCGGCCACTGGACGATCGAAGGCGCGGCCACCAGCCAGTTCGAAAACCATATTCGCGCCATTGCCGGTCTGCCGCTGGGCGGCACCAAGACCCGCTTTGCCGCGATCGAGATGCGCAATATCGTGGGCGATGCGTCCTTGACCGCGCACCAGATCCTGTCCGAGCCGGGCGAGCCGCACCTGCACCTTTACGGCAAGCGCGAAGTGCGCGAGGGGCGCAAGATGGGCCACGTCACCCGTGTGAGCCACGCCATTCGATGAGCATGGGCCGATGACACCCGAAATCGTTCTGATCTACGCCCGCGCCGCCAATGGCGCGATCGGCTATGACGGCGATCTGCCGTGGCGGCTGCCTGCCGACCTCAGGCATTTCAAGGCGCTCACCACCGGCAAGCCGATGATCATGGGCCGCAAGACCTTTGAAAGCCTGCCCGGCCTGCTGCCCGGCCGCCGCCATATCGTGCTGTCGCGCCGCGATGATTTTGCGGCCGCGGGCGCGGAAATGGCCGGATCGGTCAAGGATGCACTGGCGCTGGCGGCCAAGGACAATGATAGCGGCGAAATCGCGGTGATTGGCGGGGCGGCGATCTATGACGTGTTCATGCCGCTCGCCCACCGGATCGAACTCACGCAAATCCACGCCGACTATCAGGGCGATACCTTCATGGCTGAACCGGGCCGCGATTGGGTGCTGGAAGGGCGCGAGGATCACGCGGCAGAAGCTGCGCATCCGGCGTTCTCGTTCCTGACGTATCGCAGGGCGGTCGCGGTCTGATGCGCTGGCTCGATCACCGCGATCCTGTGCCTGATGCGCTGCGGGGTGCCATCATCGCACTCGGCAATTTCGACGGCTTTCATCGCGGCCATCAGGCGGTTGCGGGCGAGGCGATCCGCTGGGCGCAGGCCGAGGGCTGCCCTTCGATCATCGCCACCTTCGATCCGCATCCGGTGCGTTTTTTCAAACCCGATGTTCCGCCTTTCCGGCTCACCACGCTGGAGCAGAGGCAGGAATTGTATCTGGCCGCAGGCGCAACCGCGATGCTGGTGTTCCACTTCGATGCCGATCTGGCCGGCACCAGCGCCGAAGATTTCATCCGCGCCATCCTGATCGAACGCTTCGGCGCGCATGGCGTTGTGACCGGCGGCGATTTCACCTTCGGCAAGGGCGCCAAGGGGAACGTCGACCTGCTGCGGACGCTGGGCGGCGAACTGGGCCTGCAATCACGGGTGGTCGAACCAGTCGCCGACGGGGGCGAGGTGGTGTCCTCCAGCCGCATCCGCCAGGCCTTGCGTGACGGCGATCCGCAGCTAGCGGCGCAATGGCTCACCCGCCCCTTCGCGATTCGCGGCATTGTCGAACACGGCGACAAGCGCGGGCGCACCATCGGCTATCCCACCGCGAACCTCGCCATCGACAGCTATCTGCGCCCGAAATACGGCATCTATGCCGTGAAGGGGCGCATCCTTGCGACGGGCGAAGTGCTGCAAGGTGCGGCCAATATCGGCATCCGCCCGCAGTTCGAACCGCCCAAGGAATTGCTCGAACCGTTCTTCTTCGACTTCTCCGGCGATCTCTACGGGCAGGAGATCGAAGTCGCCTTTCACCACTTCCTGCGCGGAGAGGCGAAGTTTGACGGGCTCGATGCGCTGATCGAACAGATGGACAAGGATTGCGCCGAAGCCCGCCGCCTTCTCTCTTCGTCATCCTGAACTCGTTTCAGGATCCATTTGGCCCCAATAACCGCCGCTTGAAGCCGAGGAATGGATGCTGAAACAAGTTCAGCATGACGAGAAAGGGACGTTGTGCGCGCAAACACTTTATCGCAGGCTCCAATTGCCCTAACGGCGCGAGCCTATGTCTGACGAAACCAAGCGCGATTACCGGGACACCGTCTTCCTGCCGAAGACCGATTTCCCCATGAAGGCCGGCCTCCCACAGAAGGAGCCGGGCATTGCCGCGCGCTGGGAGCAGATCGGGCTGTATAACGCCCTGCGCGATGCGCGGCGCGGGCGCGAGAAGTTCATCCTCCACGATGGCCCGCCCTATGCCAATGGCGACATGCATATCGGCCATGCGCTCAACCATATCCTGAAAGACATGGTCTGCCGCACCCAGAACCTACTGGGCCGTGATGCGCCTTACGTGCCGGGCTGGGACTGCCACGGCCTGCCGATCGAATGGAAGGTCGAGGAACAATACCGCAAGAAGAAGCTGAACAAGGACGAAGTCCCCGCGGCGGAGTTCCGCGCCGAATGCCGCGCTTACGCCCAAAATTGGGTGGATGTGCAGCGCGAGCAGCTCAAACGGCTGGGCATCATGGGTGATTGGAGCAATCCCTACCTGACCATGGATCCGCAGGCCGAAGGCACGATTGTCGCCGAACTGCTGAAGTTTGCCGAGGCCGGAAACCTCTATCGCGGATCCAAGCCGGTGATGTGGTCCCCGGTCGAAAAGACCGCGCTGGCCGAGGCGGAGGTCGAATACGAGGACATCACCTCGACCCAGATCGACGTGGCCTTCGAGATCGTGGAATCGCCGATCCCCGAGCTGGTCGGCGCGCACGCGGTGATCTGGACGACGACGCCGTGGACGATCCCGGTCAACCAGGCTTTGGCCTATGGGCCGGAGGTTGAGTATTGCACTGTCGGCTTCGGTGTTGGGACAGTTGGATGGGGCCCACAACAACGACCCAGTGACTATCCTGTCCTAAACAATTTGATGGGCGCCCGCTTCCTCGTGGCCCGTCCTTTAATCCATGAACTTGCCAAGAGACTGTCTACTTATTTGACAAGCCTATTGGCTGAGAGTGGTGCAGGGACAATCACACTCGCACCGCACATTGAGATGTCTTTCAAAGGCGCAGACCTTGCCGGCACCCTCGCCCGCCACCCGATGCACCATCTCGGCGGGTTTTACGCCGCGCCGCGCCCGCTGCTCCCCGGCGACTTCGTCACCACCGACAGCGGCACCGGCCTCGTCCACATGGCGCCCGATCACGGCGAGGACGACTTCGACCTGTGCAAATCGGCAGGCATCAACCCCGTCTTCGCGGTGATGGACGACGGCCGCTACCGCGACGACTGGCAATGGCTGGGCGGTGCGGATGAGCGGCGCATGAGCGTCATCAACCCCAAGTTCAACGCGCCCGACGGGCCGATCTGTTCGGACCTGCGCGAAACCGGCGCGCTGCTCGCGGCGAGCGCGGACTACGCGCACTCCTACCCCCACTCGTGGCGCTCCAAGGCCAAGGTGATCTTCCGCTGCACCCCGCAGTGGTTTGTGCCGATGGACCGGGTGATGGAGTGGATCGAGCCCAAGACCCGTGCGGAAAAGGGCTGGGAAAACGAGGGCGGCGCAATCGACCCGACCGAGGAAACCCTCTGCGCCTCGCCCACCCTGCGCGAGCGTGCGGTGGAGGAAATCCAGCGCGTGGAATTCATCCCCGAAAAGGGCCGCAACCGCATCGGCGCGATGGTCGAGGGGCGGCCCGACTGGGTGCTCTCCCGCCAGCGCGCATGGGGCGTGCCGATCACGCTGTTCGTGCGGCCCGATGGCACCTATCTGCAAGACGCCGAGGTAAACCACCGCATTGTCGCCGCTGTCATGCAGGAAGGCGTCGATGCCTGGGACGAGGCGCGCAAGGCGGAATATCTCGGCGCGGCGCACAACCCCGATGACTGGGAAATGGTCACCGACATTCTCGACGTGTGGTTCGATAGCGGCTGCACCCATGCCTTCGTGCTCGAATCCGGGCGCTGGCCGGACCTGACATGGCCCGCCAACCTCTACCTCGAAGGCAGCGACCAGCATCGCGGCTGGTTCCAGTCCTCGCTGCTGCAATCCTGCGCCACGCGGGGCCGCGCGCCATACGATCAGGTGCTGACCCACGGCTTCACGATGGATGCCAAGGGCAAGAAGATGTCCAAGAGCCTCGGCAATACCATCAGTCCGGTCACGGTGATGGAGCAGACCGGCGCGGACATCATCCGGTTGTGGGCGCTTTCGGTCGACTTCACCGAGGATCACCGCATCGGTGACGAGATCCTCAAGGGCGTCGGCGACCAGTATCGCAAGCTGCGCAACACCTTCCGCTACCTATTGGGCGCGCTCGACGGGTTTGTGGGCGACATGAGCGACGGCGGGGCACTGCCGGAGCTGGAAGTCTATGTCCTCGCGCTGCTGAGCGAACTCGACGCGAAGCTGAAGGCGGCGGCGGAAAGCTACGACTTCAACCTCTACACCCGCCTGCTGGTCGATTTCTGCAATGAAGACCTCAGCGCCTTCTACTTCGATATCCGCAAGGATTCGCTCTATTGCGACGGGCCGGATAGCGTGACGCGCAATGCCTATCGCACCGTGCTCGATCTCCTGTTCCACGCGCTGATCCGCTACGCCGCGCCGGTGCTGGTGTTCACGGCGGAGGAAGTGTGGCTGACCCGCTATCCCGCAGATGGCGAGGCGGACGAGGACGGCCAGCGGGGCTCTGTCCACCTGCTCGAATGGCCCAGTGTTCTGGGTGTGCGCGCCGATGCCGCCAAGTGGGGAGCGCTGCGGGCGCTGCGGGATCAGGTCAACGAAGCCATCGAACCGCTGCGGCGCGACAAGACGATCCGCTCCAGCCTCGAAGCCGAAGTCGTGGTGCCAGCCAGCGCCGTGCCGGAAGGCGTGACAGACGCGGCTCTGGCCGAATTGTTCATCACCGCGACAGTGACGCGGGGGCAAGGCGAAGGCGTGACTGTAACCAAGACCACCCACCACAAATGCGGCCGCTGCTGGCGGCTGCTGCCCGACGTTGCCGAAGAGGCTGCGCTGTGCGGGCGCTGTGATGATGTGGTCGCCGTGCTGGATACAGCAGCATGAGCGGTCTTCTCACCCGCAACCGCTTGATCGGCCTTGCGCTCGCCGCCTTCATTGCGGTGATCGATCAGGTGGTGAAGTGGTATGTTACCGGCCCGCTGGCACTCCGCCAGGTCGGCAATATCGATCTGCTGCCCTTTTTCGATCTCACCTATACCGAAAACCGCGGAATATCGCTCGGCATGTTGCAGGCAACCAACATGGAAACCCGTTGGCTGCTGGTGCTGATGACGGGCGTGATCGCGGTGGTGGTGCTGGTGTGGATGATGCGTGAAAAGCGTTTGGGCGATATCACCGGCCTCGCGCTGATTCTGGGCGGGGCGATCGGCAATATCCGTGATCGCTATCTGTTCGGCTATGTCATCGATTTTGCCGACTTCCATATCGGCGATTTCCGCCCGTTCCTGATCTTCAACATCGCCGATGCCGCGATTACCATCGGCGTCGTCATAATCCTTGCCCGCAGCCTGTTCGTGCGCGACAAGGACGCAACCGAAACCGGGGATGTGTCCCGTGGAGAGCCCAAAGATGCGTAAGTTTGCACCCGTAATCCTGCTGGCCGGTGCCTCGGCAATGCTGGCTGCCTGTGGCGGCGGCGGCGGCGTGTTCAATCGTGAGCGTCCCGATGAATTCGCCGTGCAGCGGCAGGCGCCGCTGGTGGTGCCGCCCGATTTCAGCCTCACCCCGCCCGCCCCCGGCG
This sequence comes from Porphyrobacter sp. AAP60, assembly GCF_001296025.1. Classification (GTDB taxonomy): domain Bacteria; phylum Pseudomonadota; class Alphaproteobacteria; order Sphingomonadales; family Sphingomonadaceae; genus Erythrobacter. Next base: position 332,444 of record NZ_LJHV01000008.1, read on the forward strand.
CGCCGCGCCCGAACGAAGGTGCCGCATCGGAGCAAGCGCTTGAAGCCCTGTTCGGCGGCCCGGCAGCCCGCAGCCGGATCGAAGCGAGCGTGATCGACCGCGCCGGAAGTGCCGCGCCTGGCATCCGTAGCCAGGTGGGCGATACCGGCACCAACACGGTCGCCAAGGGCCGCGTCACCCGCGACATCATCGCCGCGCCGGAAGGTGACGGCCAGTCGGCTTCAACGGTTATACCTTCTTGATTTGCGCGCGCCCCTCCGGGCGCGCGACTTCCTCGCTCATGCGACCTTGCGGTCGCTGCGCAACCGTTTCTTGCACTGATCTGAGGTGTCGGAGACGAAGGCTGTTGAGCTCTACGCTAGTCCCCGCCCTCGGTAATCCCGCTCACCAGCAGCTTGTCGATCCGGCGGCCATCCATGTCGATGACTTCGAATCGCCAGCCCTGATCGGTGAAATGCTCACCTTCGGCCGGCAATTTCTTCAGCACCGACAGGGCATAACCTGCCGCTGTGCCGAATTCGCGATCCTCGCCATAATCCAGCCCCAGCCGGTCGGCCAGCGCATCGGCGGATAGTGATCCCGACACCAGCAAGGATCCGTCCTCGCGTTCCACCACCGAAGGCAGATCGCCATCATCGGAATCGCTGGCAAAATTGCCGACAATCGCAGTCAGCAGGTCGACCGGGGTAATGATCCCTTCGAAGTGGCCATATTCGTCGGTCACCGCCGCCATCGCCACTTCGGACGATTGCAGCACCCGCAGCGCGTCCATCGCGTCAAGCTGATCGGGCACCACCTCGACGCGGCGCATCATCGCGCGGATGGAAACCGGCGTGCCCGCCACCAGCGCCGCCAGCACATCGCGCACCTTGACCACGCCAAGGATCGAATCGGGCGAGCCTTCGCCCACCGGCAGCAAGGAATGCGAGCTGTCCTCGATCGTCTCGCGGATTTCAGCCAGATCGGCATCGGCCTCGATCCAGTCCACTTCGGTGCGCGGGGTCATCATTTCGCGCACGGGGCGCTCTGCCAGACGCACCACGCCGGTCAGGATCTGGCGCTGTTCATCCTCGATCACACCGGATCGGGTCGCTTCGGCAAAGATCATTTGCAGCTCTTCTGCGGTGACCGATGGCTCGCCCGTGCGGCGGATGCCGAACAGGCGGATGATCGCCGCCGAACTGGAATCGAGCAGCCACACCAGCGGTGCCGCCGCGCGCGACAGCAGCGACATCGGCAAGGCCATGATCATCGCCAGCGGCACCGCGTTGCGCAAGGCAAGCTGCTTGGGCACCAGTTCGCCCACCACAACACTGAGGTAGGTGGTCAGCGCGATGACAACGGCAAACCCCGCCTCGCTGGCATATTGTGCGGGCAAGCCCAGTGCCATCAGCCGCTCGCCGGTCGGCCCGCCCAGACTTGCCCCGGAATAGGCACCGGCAATAATCCCGATCAGGGTAATGCCGATCTGCACGGTCGAAAGGAACTTGCCCGGGTCAGCCGCCAGCCGGATCGCCATCCGCGCAGCGGCCGATCCGCCTTCCGCCTTTGCCTCAAGCGCACTGGTCTTGGCAGACACGATCGCCAGTTCGGACATGGCGAACACACCGTTTATCAGAACGAGTCCGACGATGATGAACAGGTCGGTTACAGGAAATGGTGTCACCCTTTTCCGCTAGCACAAACGCGCTATCTTGCCACCCAAACATCTATGGTAATGGAACATCCGTGAATGCGGCGACTTTGCGTTCATGCGAGGTGAAGGTGGCGAGGGCCATCAGCCCGTCGCACGCCCCGTTCACCCTGTCGCCGTTCAGGCGCCATGGCATGGTCGGCAATTGAAGATAGGGAGAATTATCATGACATTTTCACGGATTTTGCTGTCTGGAACAGCCGCGCTTGCGCTGCTTGGCACCAGCGCCTGCGTTACTGACCCGAACACGGGCGAAAAGAAGATTTCGCGCACTGCGATCGGCACCGGCCTCGGCGGCACGCTCGGCTATCTGCTCGGCGGCGCGATCGGCGGCGATACCGGGCGCATCATCGGCGCGGGCATCGGCGGTTCGGCCGGCGCAGTGCTTGGCAAGCAGTATGACGACCAGATCAAGGAACTGAAGGAACAGACCGCCGGCAGCGGCGTGGATGTGGAAGAAGTGGGCGATCAGGATGCGATCCTTGTCCGCCTGCCTGATGGCGTCACCTTCGCCACCGGCTCGGCTTCGATCAACCCCGGCTTTCTCGACACGCTCAACAACGTTGCCGAAAGCCTGATCCGTTATCCGAACAGCCTGATCGACGTTTACGGGTTCACCGACACGACCGGTTCGCCCGCTGTAAACCAGCGCCTGTCGGAACAGCGCGCGCAGGCAGTGGCAGATTACCTTGCCGCACGCGGCGTAGCCCGGTCACGCATGGCGACGCAGGGTTTTGGCGAGCAGTATGATTATCTGCGCGTGAAGACCGGCGACAATGTCAACGAACCGATGAACCGCCGCGTTGAAATCAAGATCATCCCGGTCAGCCAGGACGATGTAAACGCCGCGCGCGGGAACTGATGATTTCGGGGGCGCCCCCGCGCCCCCGATCCTCGCTCACGCGACCTGTCGTTCGCATCGCTGCGGGCGCGCGGTCGCGCTTGCGGGCTGCCCGAATGGGCAGCCCGTTTGCGTTCTGCACCAGACACCAGGAACGGATCAGCGCAGCGCCGCAGCCCGCTCCGCCAGCCGCGCCACCGCTGCAGCGTGGATCGCGGGCGAGCAGACCAGCACACCAAAATCCCGCGGATCATGCTTGTTGTAGGCCAGCGGCTGGCCGAATGCATCGCTGACCTCGGCGCCGGCCTCGCGCGCGATCAGGGCGGCAGCGGCGATGTCCCACTCGAACCCCCAGCGCAATGTCGCCACCAGATCGGCGCGGTTATCGGCGACCATCGCGATTCGCAGCGCAATCGAATTGGGCTGTTCGACCGCGACCAGATCGGAATCGTCCTTGGGCAGACTGTGGGTCGGCACGCGCGCGCCGGGAAAAGTGCTGCGCATGCTGGCGCGGATCGGCAGACCGTTGAGGGTCGCGCCCTGCCCGGCCACCGCCACCCATTCCTCCCCCCGCGCAGGCGCGGCAAGCATCCCGATCAGCGGTCGCCCTCCGCTGACCAGCGCGACCGACACCGCCCATCCGCTGCGTCCCGCAACGAAATCGCGGGTGCCATCGACCGGATCGACCAGCCAGATCAACCCGCTGGCGGTGCGCGTCTTGTCATCTGCGGTTTCTTCGGAAAGCCAAGCGGCTGACGGCAGCAACCGCGCCAGCTCGCGTTTGAGGAAGCGGTCAACCTCCAGATCGGCTTCGCACACCGGGTTGCCGGGGGTCTTGTCCCAGCTATGCAGATCATGCCCGGCACCCGGCCAGCGCGAATGGGCGATCCGGCCCGCCTCGCGGACGATTGTAAGAAGGCGATCACGGTCTATCATTTTTGGCAATCATCAAAGCCAAGCTGTTGCGCCAGCACACAGCACTTTTCAAGAGGGACGATCCGTGCTTAGGCCCCCCGCAAACAAACCTCTCCCCAGGATTTGAGAAGAAGGGATCGATACGCCATGAACGTCCATGAATATCAGGCCAAGGAACTGCTTGCCGAGCACGGGCTCGCCATCCCCGCCGGTCACGCCGCCTTGAGCGTCGAAGAAGCGGTGGAAGCTGCCAAGAAACTGCCCGGGCCGCTTTATGTGGTGAAGGCGCAGATCCACGCTGGCGGGCGCGGCAAGGGCAAGTTCAAGGAACTGCCGGCTGATGCCAAGGGCGGCGTGCGTCTTGCCAAGAGCCTTGAGGAAGTGGAAGCCCACGCCAAGGAAATGCTCGGCAACACGCTGGTCACCATCCAGACTGGCGATGCGGGCAAGCAGGTTAACCGCCTCTACATCACCGACGGTGTTGATATCGCCAAGGAATACTATCTCTCGCTGCTGGTTGACCGTGCCACCGGACGCGTCGCCTTTGTCGTTTCGACCGAGGGCGGGATGGATATCGAAACCGTGGCGCATGACACGCCTGAACTGATCACCAGCTTCAGCGTCGATCCCGCACAGGGCTTCCAGCCGCACCATGGCCGCGCCGTGGCCTTCGCGCTGAAGCTGACCGGCGATCTCAACAAGCAGGCGCAGAAGCTGGCCAAGCAGTTGTATGATGCCTTCCTCGCCACCGATTGCGAGATGCTGGAAATCAACCCGCTGGTCGAAAGCGAAGACGGCAAGCTGCTGGTGCTCGATGCCAAGATGAGCTTCGATGGCAACGCGCTGTATCGCCACCCCGCGATCGAAGCCCTGCGCGACGTGACCGAGGAAGATCCGGCGGAAGTCGAAGCATCGGAATATGACCTCGCCTACATCAAGCTTGATGGGAACATCGGCTGCATGGTCAACGGCGCAGGCCTTGCCATGGCGACGATGGACATCATCAAGCTGAACGGCGCTTTCCCGGCCAACTTCCTCGACGTGGGCGGCGGTGCGACCACCGAAAAGGTCACGGCTGCGTTCAAGATCATCCTGAAAGACCCGGCGGTGGAAGGCATCCTCGTCAACATCTTCGGCGGGATCATGAAGTGCGACGTGATTGCCAACGGCATCGTGCAGGCCGCCAAGGATGTGAACCTGCAGGTTCCGCTGGTCGTGCGTCTGGAAGGCACCAATGTGGCCGAAGGCAAGGCGATCCTGAACAATTCGGGCCTCGCCATCGTCAGCGCCGATAATCTGGGCGATGCAGCGCAGAAGATCGTGGCGGAAGTGAAGAAGGCCGCCTGATCAAGCCGGCCTTCTTCGGCATATTCATCCCGGGCGGGGCTGATCGCGTATCAATCTCGCCCGGCCTTATCGCGGCCCGCCTCGCTTGACGTTTACGTAAACGCAAGTTAGGCGGGCGGCCAAGGGCTCAAGCGGCCCATGATTCTTTGAGAGGAAGGAACGCCCCATGAAAATCCTCGTCCCCGTCAAGCGGGTGATCGATTACAACGTCAAGCCGCGGGTCAAGGCCGATGGCACGGGCGTTGACCTTGCCAACGTCAAGATGAGCATGAACCCGTTCGACGAGATCGCGGTGGAAGAAGCCATCCGTCTCAAGGAAAAGGGCGCAGCCACCGAAATCGTCGCCATCAGCGTCGGCCCGGCCAAGGCGCAGGAAACCCTGCGCACCGCGCTTGCCATGGGCGCTGACCGTGCGATCCTTGTCGAGACCGATGAAGATGCGGAGCCGCTGGCAGTGGCCAAGATCCTCAAGGCCATCGCCGATGAAGAAGCCCCCGGCCTCATCATCCTTGGCAAGCAGTCGATTTCGGACGATTCGAACCAGACTGGCCAGATGCTCGCTGCGCTGATGGGCCGTCCGCAGGGCACCTTTGCCAACACCGTTGAAGTCGAAGGCGATCACGTCACCGTGAAGCGCGAAGTCGATGGCGGCTTGCAGACCGTGAAGCTCGCGATGCCCGCAATCGTCACCACCGACCTGCGCCTGAACGAGCCGCGCTATGCCAGCTTGCCCAATATCATGAAGGCCAAGCAGAAGCCGCTCGCCGCCAAGACCGCTGCCGATTACGGCGTCGATCTGACCCCGCGTCTCAAGACCCTCAAAGTCGCCGAGCCGCCGGTGCGTCAGGCAGGCGAAAAGGTCGCCGACGTTGCTGCGCTGGTCGAGAAGGTCAAGGCGCTCGGCATCGCTTGAAGATTAACCCCGCCCCCGTTCGTGTCGAGCGGAGGGCGCAGCCCGTAGTCGAGACAGGCTTCTCGACTTCGCTCGAAGCGAACGGGTTTCAATTGAGAGGTAAGTTCAATGAAGACTCTGGTTCTCGTCGAACATGATAACACTGCGGTGCATGATGCGACCCTCGCGGTCGTCACCGCCGCCGCTAAGCTGGGCGAAGTGCACCTGCTGGTAGCCGGCCACAATTGCGGCAGCGTTGCCGAAGCGGCGGCCAAAATCGCTGGCGTGGGCAAGGTCCACGTTGCCGATGACGCCGCCTATGCCAACGGCCTTGCCGAAAACGTCGCCCCGCTCGCAGCGGAGCTGATGGGCGATCACGATGCATTCCTCGCCGCCGCCACCACGCAGGGCAAGAACGTCGCCCCGCGCGTTGCGGCGCACCTCGATGTGATGCAGGTCAGCGAAATCCTGTCGGTTGAAGGCCCCAAGACCTTCACCCGCCCGATCTACGCCGGCAATGCCATCGCCACGGTCGAATCGACTGATGCTAAGCTGGTGATCACCGTGCGCGGAACCGCGTTTGAAAAGGCTGCGACCGAAGGCGGTTCGGGCACCATCGAAGCCATCGGCGGCACGGGCGATGCCGGCACCTCCAGCTTCGTCAGCTCAGAAATCGCCAAGAGCGAGCGTCCCGAACTCACCAGCGCCAAGATCATCGTCTCGGGTGGCCGTGCGCTGAAGGATGCGGAAACTTTCGAAGCGACCATCACGCCGCTGGCGGACAAGCTCGGCGCGGCGATCGGGGCGAGCCGTGCGGCAGTCGATGCGGGCTATGTGCCGAACGACTATCAGGTCGGCCAGACCGGCAAGATCGTGGCACCGGAAGTCTACTTCGCCATCGGCATCTCGGGCGCGATCCAGCATTTGGCGGGCATGAAGGATTCCAAGGTCATCATCGCCATCAACAAGGATGAGGACGCCCCGATCTTCCAGGTCGCGGATATCGGCCTTGTCGCGGATCTCTACACCGCCGTGCCGGAACTGACGAACGCGCTGTAAGCGGTTCATCGCAAAAGACTTTAATTCGAAACGAACCTCCGGCAGTCTCGCATGACTGCCGGAGGTTTCTTTATGCGTCGCACCATCCTTGCCCTTGCCGCCCTCGCCATCACCGCCACGCCGGCATTCGGAGCGGAGCCTGTCGTCGTTCAGCCAAGCAGCGCTTGGAACCTCGATTACGCCGACGACAAGTGCATGCTCACCCGCCTGTTTGGCGACGGCGACAGCACGCACTTCCTCGCTTTCCAACAATATTGGCCCGCGCGCGAAGCCGGAGTGACGGTTGCAGGACCGTCCTTCAGCCGCTTCCGCAGCCTCGCGCGCACCGAAGTGCGATTTTTCGATGGCCACCAGCCGTTCCGAACCACCCCTTTCACAGGTTCGGTCGGAGGTTTTGGTACCGGGGTTATATTTTCGAACCTGCGGCCCGGTAGCGGTGAGCCGGAGGCCAACAAATTGGGAGAAACCGGCCAGCCGGGGCTGCCGCAGTTGGACGTGAATTTCGGCCAGCAAATGCAGTTTGTCGAGTTGCAGCAAGGCGGGCGCACGGTTCGGCTTCAAACCGGCGCGATGGACGAAGCATTCAAGGCGCTCAACCAGTGCACGCTTGATCTTCTCGGCGAATGGGGCCTCGATCCCGAGCGCCACTTGACTGCGCAAAGCAAGGCGCGCTGGCTCAACGAGGAGGCGCTGGTTCGCAAGATCCTCTCCAGCTACCCACGTGATGCACTCGCCCAGGGTGAACAGGCCATCATGCGCATGCGGGTGATAGTCACCGCTGAAGGGGCGGTTGAAAGCTGCACGCTGATCAAGGCCACCAACACCATCCGGCTGGAATCGTCCGTCTGCGACGTGATGCAGCGCGCCCGTTTCGAACCAGCCCGTGATGCCAATGGCCAGCCGTTCCGCTCACTGTTTGCGACGTCTGTCACCTACCGGATCGGGTAGGTCTGGCACGCACCTTCACAGCGCCCCCCTGGCGAATGGCAGCCACATTGCCGTCAGCCCGTGCTATTGCTCTCAAGGTCGCCTGAAAGACCGCGACATGCAGCGGGTGTCGCCGGAACATCGGGCACGCGGCCAACCGCGACCCACACGCCGTAAATACATTCATTGTATCCCCGCGCCTCCAGCTGCCGTCCGAAAACCCAGTGCGCGCCGAAGGGGAGCACGATCACGAAAGGCAGCACACATGCCGTCAGCACCAGCAGGCGCTTGATCGCATCGCTGCGCGCCCCATCGACGTTGGGCCCGTGATGGCGACCGATATACAGGGCGAGGGCCAGCGCGAGCAGCGCGATGGCGATAGGCAGGGCCACCCAGCCTCCATCATCCCACACAATGATCGCGGCTCGCCTCACATAGGCATCGGCAAATTCATAAATCGAGACAGCGGAGTAGCCCAACAGCACCACCCCCCAGATGCCGAATCCCCAGCCCAGAAGGCGGCCGGAATGCTGAGTGCCGCTAGCTTCAGACTTGCTGCCCACGCTGATCGCCTATCGCATCCACGGCAGGCGCGGGAGGCGCGGAACGCTCGGTAGGCTGGGGAGGCTCGGAAAGCTGGGGAGGCTCGGAAGACTTGGGAGTGTCGGAAGGCTCGGAAGGCTCGGGAGGCTCGGGAGGCTCGGGAGGCTCGGAAAGCTCGGGGTGCTAGGGCGGCGCGGCAGGCTTGGCGTGCTGGGCCAGTTCGGCAGCACGGGGAAATACCTGTCGATCTCGCGCAGGAAGCGGCGGCGCGCGCTTTCAGCGGCCAGATCGACCAGTTCGTCGAGCACTTCGGCCGCGCTCCGGATCGCGAACAACCTCGCATCGTCGCGAATTTCACGCAGCTTCGCGTTTACCGCGGCAATCTTGTCGTCGAGGAACCTCTGGAGCTTCTGGGTCCAGCCAAACTTGTTGTCGAGGTAATCCAGCGCCAGCGCCACGCCCACGCCAACAGCCACCGCAACGATCAGCGGGCCGAGGGCAAAGGCGCCGACTGCCGTGCCCACCACCGCTGCGCCGGCGATCGCCCCGACCGCTGCCGATGCCCCGATCTTGGCAATATCGGTCGCGGTCTGGCCGATGAACTGCCCCAGCGTCACGCTGTCGTTGAGAACATAATCGGTGATATTCCACGCGGTGACGAGAATGATCGAAAGAACGCCGCCCTTGCGCACGGCCTGCCGCACGCCCTTTTCGCCAATCCCAAGACTGACGACTTTCGCATTGGTGACACCATAACGCGTTCCCGTCAGGACTTTGCGCAGGCCAGCGTGGCCTTTGAAAATGACGTGCATCTTGCCGTTATAGGACTTGAAGGCGACTTGGCCGAGCGGGGTGCCGAGGTCTCTGGCGAGCCGCGTCAAGGTCAGCACATCACCCGCAGTGGCAAAATAGGTTGCCAGATAACGCGAGCCGCCACGGACGTAATCGTTCCAGAACCGGTTCGCTTCGGCTTGGTTCATGGCACCGCTATCGACCCGCGCTGTCAGCCACAGCCGCACCATCGATGCCTCGTCGAGAACGTAAACTTCCTGATTCTCGGCCACGCCAGCCCCCCGCAGTCCCAATCGATTCAATCGATATCACATATTCGGCTGATCCTGAACGCAGAACCGGCGACCCTGCGAATACACGGCAGGGCTGGCCCGGCTCACATCACCACCGTTGTGATAAAGTGCAGCGTCATGCCCACCAGGCCGCCCACCAGCGTGCCGTTGATGCGGATAAACTGCAGATCGCGGCCCACCGCGCCTTCCACACGATCGGTGATCGTGGTCGCGTCCCAGCGCTTGACCGTTTCCGACACCAGCCGCACGATCTGGTCGCCATAGCGGGTGGCAACGCCCACCATGGTGCGGCGGGCAAAGCGGTTGATCTGGTGTTGCAGCCGCTCGTCCGCTTGCAAAGCCCCACCGAGTTCAGCCAGCATGTTGCGCATTTCCTCGCCCATGCTGCTTTCGGGATCGCGGGCGCGGGTGATCAGGGAACGGCGGATGCGTTCCCACACGCCTGTCCACCACACCGCCACCGCCGGGTTGGCGATCAGATCGCGCTTCATATCCTCCACCTTGGCGCGGGTTTCGGGATCGTGCTGCAAATCCTGCCCCAGCTTCTGCAAGCCTTCCTCGATCTTGCCGCGCAGGGGGTGATCCGGATTCACCAACACTTCGGCGAGCAATTTGTAGAGCCCGTCGAGCACGCTGGAAGAAATGGTCTTGTCGATCCCCGCCCAGCGCAGCACCCCAGCGACGCGCTGGTGGATGATATCGCGGATCGTCTCCTCGTTATCTTCCAGCGTCAGACCCGCCCAGCGCACAAATCCATCGATCAGCGGCTGGTGGCGCTTGTCCGCCATGGTGGTTTCGATCATGCGCCCGGCCAGCGGGGCAATATCGAGCTTTGCCAACTGCCCTGCCAAACCGCTGCGCACCTGATTGCCGAGCCGGTCGGGATCGAGCGATTCGAGCACTTCGGCCAGCAATTCCGCCGCGCCGCTGGTAATGCGCGAGCGGTGATCGATGCCGCCCTGATCCGCGCCGCGTTCCGGCGAGGCCGCCAGAAATTCGCCCGCCGCCTTGGCCACGTTCATTCCCGCCATGCGCCGCGCCACCACGGCGGGGGTGAGGAAGTTTTCGCGCAGGAATTGCGCCATCGTCTCCGCGATCCGGTCTTTGTTCTCCGGAATGATCGCGGTGTGCGGGATCGGCAGGCCCAGCGGATGGCGGAACAGCGCCGTCACCGCGAACCAGTCTGCCAGCCCGCCCACCATGGCCGCCTCGGCAAAGGAATTGACGTAGCCCCACGCCGGGTGCCCTGTCACCGCCAGCGCATGGGTGGCAAAGAACATCACCGCCATGGCTGCCAGCATACCGGTCGCCGTCCAGCGCATCCGGCGCGCACGATCGGTGGTGAGCGGTTGCCCGCCCAACGTCAGAGGCCTCAGGGAAGGTGTCGCCATGGCTTGCCTCTAGCGCGGATCGGGCGTGCCAGTCACGCTATAACCGGCCACGCCCTTGACCCGTCACTCGGCCGGCTCGTGCCCGGGCGGCAGACGCCGCGCCGGAATGGGTGAAGCATTGCCGGGCAGACCGGGGAAAGGCAGATCAGGCTCACCTTCCCCATGCGGGCGCGTATCATCGCCCGGTTTATAGGTCAGCAGCCGGTTCCGCAGCCACGGGCCAACGCGCTTTTCAAAGCTGTCTGCCAGGCTGAAACCGGCTGGCACGATCAGCAGCGTCAGCAAGGTGGACAGCACCAGCCCGCCGATCACTACGATCCCCATCGGCTGGCGCCACGCGCCGTCACCCGTCAGCGACAGTGCCACCGGCACCATCCCTGCAGTCATCGCCACGGTTGTCATGACAATCGGCTGGGCACGCTTGTGGCCCGCATCCATGATCGCTTCGATCTGGGGCACGCCCTTGTTCATTTCCTCGATCGCGAAGTCGATCAGCAGGATCGAATTCTTCGACACGATGCCCAGCAGCAGCAGGATGCCGATATAGACCGGCATGGATTGCGGCTGGCCCAGCAGCCAGATCAGCACCACCCCGCCCAACGGCGCGAGCGCGAGCGAGGTCATGTTGACCAGCGGGCTCATCAACCGCTTGTAGAGCAGCACCAGCACCGCAAACACCAGCAGCACGCCCGAGATGATCGCGATGATCAGGTTGGTGATCAGTTCGGCCTGCCATTGTTCTTCACCCACGACATCGCGGATCACACCGGTGGGCAGTTCCTGAAGCACCGGCAGCGCGTCGATCTGCGCCTGCGCATCGCCCTTCAGCACGCCTGCGGCAAGGTCAGCCCCCACCAGCACGCGGCGGTTCTGGTTGTAACGCTGGATCGCGGTCGGGCCGGAACCGAAGCTGATGTCCGCCACCCGGCTCAAGGGCACCGATCCGCCATTGGCGGTAGGCACCGGCAGGTTTTCGATGGTGCGGAAATCGGTACGCGCCTGTTCGGACAGGCGCACCACAATCGGGATCTGGCGATCCGAGAGCGAGAACCTTGCGGCGTTCTGTTCGATCTCGCCCAGCGTGGCGATGCGGATCGTTTGCGAAAGGGCAGCCGTTGTCACGCCCAGTTCGGCAGCGATCTGGGTGCGCGGGGTGATGATGATTTCGGGGCGGTTGAGATCGGCGCTGATCCGCGGCGCAACCAGCGACCTGAGCCCCTTCATCTGTTCGACAAGCTGGGTTGCGGTCTGATCCAGCAGCACCGGATCGGAACCGGCCAGCATCACAGTCATATCGCGGCCCGAACCGAAACCGCCGCTTTGCGACTGGAACCGCACGCGGGCATCGGGGACTTGTGCCAGCACCGGCGCCAGTTCACGCTCGAATTCGATCGAGGTGCGCGCGCGATCATCCTTCAGCTTGACGAAGATCGACGAGGTTTCCCCCTGGCGGATGCGTTCCAGCAGCCGTTCGACTTCCGGCTCCTGCCGCAGCCGCGCGGCGACGCCGTTTACGATCCGCTTGGTATCGGCCAGCGTGGTGCCGGGCACCATCTCGATTTCGACACGGCTGTTTTCGTCGTCGATGCTAGGCTGGAACTGCGCCGGGGCCTGCCCGAACAGCAGGATCGTCATCAGGAACGAAAACCAGCCGGCGCCCAGCATCCAGATGCGGTGATCGTAGAACCGTGCTGTCATCCAGCGCATGCTGCGCGCAAACCGGCTGGAACCACCGGCAGGCAGTTCGATCAGGCGGAAGGTGAAATAGCCTGCAAGGAACGAAAGCACCGACGTGGTGAGCACGATCACGACTTCGAACACCTTGGCGACCAGCTTGTACACAAATGTGTTGCTGTCCGCAGAAACGGATGCGGCGATCTGCTTGTGCACATCCAGCCCGATCAACCCCTTCCACAGGCCGGTAACAGAGCCGCTGAAGACCTCGAACAGCACCAGTGCGGGCACGACCAGCAGCGTAATCACCACCAGCAGCAGGCCCAGCACATAGCCGAAACGGTTACGCGGCCCTTCCAGCCCGGCGCGCCGCGCGATCATTTTGCCCTTGTCGAGCGTCCACGCCAGCACGCGCATGTAGGATTGCACCATCGGCCCATCGCCATGTTCGGCAAGACCCTTGGCCTTCAGGAAATAGGCCGCCATCAACGGCGTGATCATGCGCGCCACAGCCAGCGACATCAGCACCGCGACCACCACGGTCAGGCCGAAGTTCTGGAAGAACTGGCCCGATACGCCCGGCATCAGGCCCACCGGCAGAAACACTGCAACGATGCAGAACGATGTCGCCACCACCGGCAGGCCGATTTCGTCTGCGGCATCGATGCTCGCCTGATAGGCCGATTTGCCCATCCGCATGTGGCGCACGATGTTCTCGATCTCCACGATCGCATCGTCCACCAGCACCCCTGCCACCAGCGCCAGCGCCAGCAGCGACAGGAAGTTGAGGTTGAACCCCAGCAGATCCATGAACCAGAAGGTCGGGATGGCAGACAGCGGGATGGCGACCGCGCTGATGAAGGTCGCGCGCCAATCGCGCAGGAACAGGAACACCACCACCACGGCCAGCACCGCGCCTTCAACCAGTGCCCACAACGACGACAGGTATTGATCGCGGGTATAGGTGGTGCTGGTCGAAAGCTTGATGAACTTCACGCCTTCGTTTTCGGCCTCGATCTTGTCCATCTCCACCAGCGCGGCATCATAGACGGCAAGGTCGGAAGCCCCGCGCGCGCGGTTCATCAGGAAGTTGACCACTTCCTTGCCATTGACCTCGCTGATCGAGGTGCGTTCGGAATAGCCATCGCGCACCTTGGCGACATCGGCCAGTTTCACAGTGCGCCCGCCGCCAAGCTGGATCTGGGTCTGCGACAGGGCGAAGGCGGTGTCGGAATTGCCCAGCACCCGCAATGATTGGCGCGTGCCGCCGATTTCCGCGAGGCCGCCGGCTGCATCAAGGTTCGATTGGCGCAGCACCGCGTTGATCTGCGAGGCAGTGACCCCCAGCGATTGCATCCGCGCCGGATCGAGGATCACCTCGATCTCGCGATCGACCCCGCCAAACCGCTGGACTTCGGCCATGCCTTCGATCTTCAGCAGCCGCTTGGCGACCGTATCATCGATGAACCAGCTGAGCTGTTCGATCGTCATGTCGTCGGCTTCGACGGCGGTGTAGCCGATCGGTTCGCCCACCACGTTGACCTTCTGCACCCGCGGTTCGAGAATCCCGTCGGGCAGGCTGCCGCGCACACTGTCGATCGCGGTCTCGACCTCGTTGACCGCTTCGATCAGGTTGGTGCCGATTTCGAATTCGACGAAGGTGTTCGAACTGCCCTCGCGCGCGGTCGACTGGATCGAATTGACCCCGTTGATCGAACGCAGCGCGCTTTCCACCCGCTGGGTGATCTGGTTTTCGATCTCGGTCGGCGAAGCGCCCGGCTGCGCGATGTTGACCACCACCGCCGGAAAATCGACATCGGGGTTGTTGGTAACGTCCAGCCGCATGAAGCTGACGATCCCGGCAAACAGCAGGCCGGTGAACAGCACCAGCGGAATCACCGGGTTGCGGATCGACCAGGCCGAGATGTCGCGGAGAGCCATAATTTATCTGCCTGTGCTTCGCGGGACTTGGATCTGAACCCCGTCAGTTACGCGGAACAGCCGCGCCGGGATGGATGGTTACTGCTTGAGCGGCTGCGGATTGACCGTTTCGCCCGGGTTGAGGAACCCGCCGGCGCGCAGCACGACCTGTTCGGTACCCGAAAGGCCCGAGGTGATGGCAATGCCGCTTTCCGTCACTGCGCCGGTTTTGACCGCGCGGCGCACGGCCTTGTTATCCTTGTCGATCACATAGACAAAGCTGCCTTCGTCATCGGCCAGCACCGCGCTTTCGGGCAGGATCGTTGCGGTAAAGGTGCCGCTGTTGATCCGCGCCGTGGCAAAACCGCCGGGCCGCAATTCAGGCGTGAACGACAGCGCGATCCGCGCCGTGCCCTGCCGGGTGGCCTGATCGATCACCGGCGCAAGCTGCCAGATCTGTCCGGAAAAGCTCTTTTCCGATCCGGTCGGCGTGACTGTCGCCATCGTGCCGATCGACAGCTTGGCAAGCTGTTCTTCGGAAAGCTGGGCGAGCATTTCCATCTCGCCGCCGCTGGCAATGGTGAACAGCGCGGGTGAACCGGCGCCCACGGTCTGGCCGGGCTCGACATTGCGGGCCAGCACGTAACCGCTCGCCGGGGCATAGATGTTGAGCCGCTGGTTGCGGGCGCGCTGTTCGGCCAGCTGCGCCTGGGCAACCTTGACGCGTGCGGCGGCGGCATCGCGGGTCGCGGTCAAGCGGTCGACATCGGCCTTGGATACAAACCCGCGCTCAACCAGCTGCAAGGCACGGTCAAGATTGGCCTGCGCCAGATTGGCATCGGCGCGGGCAACCTCGATCTGCGCCGATTGCGCTTCGGCCTGCTGCACCTGCACCGAACGATCGACCACCGCGAGCACCTGCCCGCGCTGCACCCAGTCGCCTGCATCCACAGTAACGCGCAGCACCTGACCGCCTTCTCCAACCACACCGACCGGCATCGGGCGCCGTGCGGCAAGCGTGCCGGGTGCTTCGATCTCGCCCGAAACGGAGGTTTTGCCCGGGGTGACAACGGTGACGGTTGCTGCCTGCGAATTGTCATCACCGACAGCGGCGGGCTCTCCGCCTGCCAGCGCGAACCACGCCGCAATCGCCAGCAGCAACCCGAATACGCCCAGGCCGCCAATGATCAGCCAGCGCGGAACCGCAGGCGCAGCCAGAGTGCGCGAACCGCTGAAATCGGTGCTGACGCCATCCGCCGCTTCGGCCCTGATCGTTGTTTCGTAATTCATCGCCATTCCCTCA
This sequence comes from Porphyrobacter sp. AAP60, assembly GCF_001296025.1. Taxonomy (GTDB): domain Bacteria; phylum Pseudomonadota; class Alphaproteobacteria; order Sphingomonadales; family Sphingomonadaceae; genus Erythrobacter. Next base: position 348,034 of record NZ_LJHV01000008.1, read on the forward strand.
CTCGGACCGGCCGCGCGCAACGGACACTCCGGCCTCGAAGTGTATTACTCGGATAAGTCACCAACTGCAACGCCTGATAGAATGTCAGGCGCGATGCTGCAATGCACCCATCGACAGGTGACTTTCCGCCTAGACGAAGGGCGCAGCCCTACGGTTCCGAGCGAGGGAGCGACGTGTAGGAATTAACGCACTTTGCCGCGCTGGAACAGGTTGACGATCCCCAGCAATACAACTGCGCCAAGCAAGGCAACCAGAAGCCCGGTGATCGAGAATTCCTGCACGCTTCCGCTGATCCCCAGCAGGGGGCCAGCAATCCAGTTGCCGATAACCGATCCGATGCAGCCGACGATAATGTTCAACACGATCCCCATCGAGGCATCGCGGTTCATCACCTTACTTGCCAGCCAGCCGGCGATCCCGCCGACGATCAGTGCTACTATCCATCCCATAATCTATCTCCGTAACGGGACGGCACATGCAAAAAATCCCCGCGCCGCCCGGGCCGGATGGTGCCGCGAATAGCCGAAAGCCCGCAACGCCTTGATGGCGAAGCGGGCTTTTTGCAGGATGAACGGAAAATCGGGCGGGTCAGTACTTCAGCTGGCGCTCGTAAAGGTCGCGGTAATGCTGGATCTTGGTGACGCGCAATCCGTGCATCCCCGAACGATCGACCGCACGCTGCCACGAGGCGAATTCCTCCAGCGTCAGACCATAGCGGGCCAACGCCTCGTCAAGCGTCAGCAGGCCGCCATTGACGGCAGCCACAACCTCGGCCTTGCGCCGGACGACCCAGCGCTTGGTTTCGGGGGCTGGCAGATCCGCAATAGTCAGCGGCTCGCCAAGCGGGCCGATAACCTGTGCGGGACGGATATCCTGATTCTCGATCATTTCATTTCTCTCGCATCGCCCGGTGCTGCGCCCGCATTCTGGTCTGCTGCATCACCCGGACGGTTTGCTTCGCTTGAAGCGAACGTGACACCGAAGACTTTAGATTGCCCTAAAGCATCAGGGTTAATGTCCGGTTCGCTTTCATCAATCAGTGCGAAATAGCTGGCGGCGGCATCGCCGAAGCTGGCAGACGCGACTTCGATCTGCGCTTGCGATTCGTTGCGCATCAGCAGCCGCAAATCACGCGCGGCATTCAATCTTGCGGTGATTTCGCTCCATTCCACGGCCCGTAGGGCATCGCCGGCCCGCCGCGGGCCACGCGCTTCGAAGCGCCCGGCGGCACTTTCTCCATGACGGAAACCGCCCGCAAGAGCGCGTGACGAGGCGGAAACAGGATTCGCTTTTTCGAACATGACGCCGAGTCATAAGGCGCGCTCGTCAAGATCAGGTAAAACTGCCATTTACCCAAGCTTAGGAAAAGTGCTGTCCCGTTGGTCAGCCTTTCATTGGCGGCACTGGCGAAACCGGGCGGCAATCGCTATAGGCACAAGCATTCCCATGACCATGCCCACTCTTCTTGACGCCGGCCCACTGGCCGCGCTCTCCTCCGGACCTGCGCTCGATGCCGCCGCGCTGTTCGATCTGCCGCGTGCCGCAGCCGAATGCCGCATCGTCGTGGCGATGAGCGGCGGGGTGGACAGTTCAGTGGTGGCCGCGCTGGCCCATGCCAGCGGCGCGGAAGTGATCGGCATCACGTTGCAGCTGTATGATTATGGCGCAGCCACGGGGCGCAAGGGCGCGTGCTGCGCGGGCGACGATATTCGGGATGCCCGCGCCGTGGCCGACAGGCTGGGCATCGCGCATTATGTGTTCGACCATGAAAGCGCTTTTCGCGAAGATGTGGTCGAACAGTTTGCCGACGAATATCTCGCCGGGCGCACGCCGGTGCCCTGCATTCGCTGCAATATGGGGCCGAAATTTACCGATCTGTTCCGCATGGCGCGCGAACTGGGCGCGGATTGCCTTGCAACCGGGCATTATGTGCGCCGCGTTATGACCCCTGATGGCCCGCAACTTCACCGCGCCTTCGATCCGGCACGTGACCAGTCCTATTTTCTTTATGGCACCACCGAGGCGCAGCTCGATTATCTGCGCTTTCCGCTGGGCGGGATGCCCAAGCCGCAGGTGCGTGAGCTTGCCGAAGCAGCGGGGCTGAGGAACGCCGCCAAGCCGGATTCGCAGGACATCTGCTTTGTGCCCGATGGCAATTACGCCAAGATCGTCACCAAGGTGCGGCCCGAAGGCGCGGCGCCAGGCAATATCGTCCACGCTGCCACCGGCGCGGTGCTGGGTGAGCACAAAGGCATCGTCCACTTCACCGTCGGTCAGCGCAAAGGGCTGGAGATCGGCGGCCAGCCGGAACCGCTCTATGTCATCGGGCTTGATGCGGCATCACGCGAAGTGCGCGTCGGCCCCAAGCGGATGCTGGCAGTGAGCGCGGCGCGGGTGACCGAGACCAACCGCATCGGCCCGCTGGGCGATGAGCCGCTTACTGCCAAGGTGCGCAGCATGGCCAAACCGGTGCCGGTGACACTGGAAGGCACACCGGGAGATGGCGCGGCGGTCACGATCCGCTTTGCACAGCCCGAATATGGTGTCGCCCCCGGGCAGGCGGCGGTGATCTATGCCGGGGATAGGGTGATCGGCGGCGGATGGGTCGATTCGACCGAAAAAATGCCGGGTTAGACCCCCGCCAGGTCGCGCCAGACCCCGCTTAGACCCCTGCTTGCCTGCGCTTGACCCTGATGGGAGCAATGTTTCACGTGGAAGCGAAGCTCTACGAAGTAGAAACATTCGGGTGCTTTACCCCTCCCACTGCTCCAGCACGCAGCCGTAACCCTTGCGATAGGTGGCCGTCGCCCCGGCAACCAGGGGGAAGCGCGCAGTGACGCTTTTCGTCTCGGCATCCTCGACCAGCGTCACAGCTTCCATCCCGGCCAGCTTGTCCTTGGCGCAATCATCAAGGCTGCGCCCGGCGACAAAGCGGCACGAACACCCCACCCTTGCCGAATAGGCCGAAGCAATGCTGCCATAGCCGTTGATCGGCTCGCGGAAGGCCCACACGGCTGTGCCCAGCCCCAGCACGATGATTGCCAGCAGCCACAAGCCCCAGCGCGGGCGGCCGGTGGTTGCAGGAGAGTGCGATTTTGCCATTGCCAAGCCCCATTGCAAAACCCGACTGCATCGGGAATTGAGGGCGCGATGACCCTCAGACCCGCCGTCCTTAACCGCGCCATTGTGCTCGCGCCAGCCCTGTTCCTGATCGCCGGCTGCGGTGCTGCGCCGCCTGTCGAAGCGCCGCTGTCACAGGAGGCTTTGGCCGCCGTTACCGACAAGGCCGGTGCGCCAAAGGATCAGCTTGCGCGGCAGATCGATGATCTGTTCACGATCAAGGGCCTCGGCGAAACCCGCGCCGTGGTGGTGATGGCCGATGGCGAAATCGCCGCCGAACGTTACGGGCCGGGCTATAACAAGGACACGCGCTTCATCAGCTGGTCGATGGCCAAAACGGTCACCGCCGTGCTGATCGGGATGCTGGTGGCCGATGGCAAGCTGAGCCTTGATGCGCCCGCGCCGGTGCCCCTGTGGCAGCGCCCCGGCGATCCGCGTGCCGAGATAACCCTGCGCCACCTGCTCCAGATGCGCAGCGGTCTGCGGCACACCGAAGCAGGCGATCCGCCTTATGAAAGCAGCGAAGTGCGGATGCTGTTCCTCGACGGGCGCGACAACATGGCGCGCTGGGCCGAAGAACAGCCGCTTGAAGCAGAGCCGGGCAAGGTGTTCGAATATTCGTCAAACACCACGGTGATCCTCGCCGATATCGCCGCCCGCGCGCTGACCGATAGCGCGGCACCCGAAGCCCGGCGCAAGGCTGTGGCGGAATACCTGCAGGAACGGTTGCTCGGCCCGCTCGGCATGGAATCGATGGTGCTGGAATTCGATGCGAGCGGCACGCTGATCGGCGGCAGCCTGATGCACGCGACCGCGCGTGACTGGGCCAAGCTGGGCGAAATGCTGCGCCGCAAGGGCCGCAGTCCGGGCGGCGAACAGCTGGTGCCGCAGCGCTGGGTTGAAGCAATGGTCACGCCGAGCCCCGCCAGCCCGCATTATGGCCTGCAAACCTGGCTCAACCGCCCGATCCCCGGCACCGAACCTGCGCAGCACCCGCTGTTCCCCGACCGTGCGCCCGATAATCTGTTCAGCCTGATCGGGCACATGGGGCAATATGTGCTGGTTTCACCCGGTCAGCGGGTCACGCTGGTGCGGCTCGGCCATTCGGACAGCAAGGAACGGCCGCCGATGTTGCAGCAGGTAGCGGATATTCTCGAACTCTACCCTCAGAGGTAGAAGCTGCCCTCGACGACCGTGACGCACGGCCCGCCGAGCCATGCTTTTTCGCCCCGTTCGTCTTTGGCCAGCCGCAGCGTCAGATCGCCGCCCCGCGTGCTGGCCTGATGCGCGGTAAAGCTGCCGCGCCCCAGCCGTTTGGCCCAATAAGGCGTCAGCACCGCGTGGGCCGATCCGGTGACGCTATCCTCGTCCACCCCGCCGCCGGGGACGAACACCCGGCTGACAATATCGGTGCGATCCCCCGGCGCGGTAATGATGAACTGGTCTTTGCCCAGCCGCTCCAGCCCACGGATATCGGGCGCAAGGCCGCGCACCGCCGCCTCGTTTTCATAGAGATAGATGTTGTAGCCCAGTTCCGAACGCGCAATGTCCAGCGGCGCGGCCCCCAGCAGCCGGATCGCTTCCGCCTGATTGGCGGCGCTATCGGGCTGCGTGGCGATCGCGGGCAGCGCGAGTTCATAGGCATCGCCCAGGCTCGCCACCTCCAGCACGCCGGACTTACGGGTACGGAAGGTGATCCGCTCACCGCCGTCCCGCGCAAGCAGCACGTGCCCGCTCGCCAGCGTCGCATGACCGCACAGGGCGATTTCATAAGTCGGCGTGCACCAGCGCAGCTCCCATTCCGCCTCTCCGGTGGTGTCGCGCACCACGAAGGCGGTTTCGGCGAACAGGTTTTCGGCCGCGATGGCGACCAGCACATCATCGGGCAGCCATTCGTCCAGCACCATCACAGCCGCCTGATTGCCGCCAAAGGGCCGGGCGCTGAAGGCATCGACATGCCAATAGGGGATTTTCTGGGTCATTCCGGGCCTCACGGGTAGAGCAGTGTATCGGACCACGCCGCATCAGCAGCATCGCGGATAAATTCGCGCCGGTCATGCAACCGGTTGTCGCGATCGATCCAGAACTCGATCCGGCGCGGGCTGAGGGTGAAGCCGGTCCAGTGCGGCGGACGCGGCACCTTGCCTTCTTCCTCGTGCGCAGCCCACAATTCCTGCACCCGGTCGAGGTATGTCTGGCGTTCCGGCAAGGGGCGCGACTGGTCACTCGCTGCGCTGCCGACCTGGCTTTTATACGGGCGCGAATGGAAATAGGCGTCGGCAGCTTCGGGGCTGACTTCGGTCAGCGGGCCTTCGATGCGAATCTGGCGACGCAGGCTTTTCCAGTGAAACAGCAGCGCCGCCTGCATATTGGCGCGGATGTGCTGACCTTTCCGGCTTTCGGCATTGGTGAAGAATGTGAAGCCGCCGCCTGCGATCTGATCCTTGCCATGCCCCTTCAGCAGCACCATCCGAACCGAGGGCGCGGCATCGGGGGTGGCGGTGGCCAGCGCCATCGCATTGGGATCATTGATCTCCCCCACCTGCGCGGCCGCAAACCACTCCTCGAACAGGTCGAAGGGGTCAGCGCCTGCGGGCAGCACCGAGTCGGCCAGCTGGGCATCATCGAGGGGGGCGGCTTCGTTCATGGTGGGTGTCCTTGCTGAACCAGCGCCGGACATAGACACGCTTGCCGCCTGCGCAAAGTGCATCGCTCGCAATTTCGTCATGCACTTGCACCCAGCCCACGCTTGCGCATGGCGACTGTCTCACCTAGCTAATACGCCATGCGCGATCCCTACATCACCCTTGGCGTTGCCCGCACTGCATCCGAAGCGGATATCAAGAGCGCTTATCGCAAGCTCGCCAAGGAACTGCACCCCGATCGCAACAAGGATAATCCCAAGGCATCGGAGAAGTTTTCCGATGCTACCCGCGCCTATGATCTGCTGTCGGACAAGGCCAAGCGCGCCCAGTATGATCGCGGCGAGATCGATGGTGAGGGCAACCCCGCCAATCCTTTTGCCGGGATGGGCGGGCGACCTGGCTATGGCCGCGGCGGGACTTATGGTGCTGGCCCGGGCGGGGCTCAGGGTAACGGCGATTTTGGCGGGTTCGGCGGCGACGAGGTCGATCTTGGCGATCTGTTCGAAGGATTGTTCGGCGGCAAGGCGCGCCAGCAGGCCGGTGCCAAGCGCGGCTTCGGTCGCCAGCCGCCGCCGCCGCCGCGGCGCGGTGCCGATATCCAGTACCGTCTCGCCGTGCCATTCGTCGATGCCGCCGCCGGGCGCGACCAGCGGATCACGCTGGCCGATGGCAAGGCGATCAACCTGAAACTGCCGGCCGGGGTCGAAGACGGCACGATGATGCGCCTGAAGGACAAGGGCCACCCCGGCACCGGCGGGCACGGCGACGGAATCGTTATGGTCGAAGTCGGCACGCACCCGTTCTTCCGGCGCGATGGCGACAATATCCGAATGGACCTGCCGATCACCCTCGACGAAGCCGTGCGCGGCGCGAAGGTCAAATGCCCCACGGTCGATGGTGCGGTAATGCTGACAATCAAGCCGGGCAGCAGCAGTGGCACCGTATTGCGGCTTGGCGGCAAGGGCTGGACGCGCAAACACGGCAAGACCGCCGAAGGCAAGCCCGAACGGGGCGATCAGCTGGTGACGCTGGAAATCCAGCTGCCGGCCGATCTTGCGCCGCTCGAGGAACGGCTCGAAGGCTGGGTCGATATGGCGCGGCCGCGGGAGAAGTTCGGCCAATAGCCGGGCACATTTGTGATGCTTGCCCGGCTTGCCAGCAATTCCTCGCTCAGACACGCCGGACGCGTGGTTCGCCGCGTTGCAGTCGGCACGTTCAACGAAGGCTTTATCCACGCCGGCAATCTTGCCTACCTGTCGATGCTGGCGATCTTCCCGTTCTTCATTCTCGGCGCAGCGCTGTTCGATCTGATCGGCGGGCGGGAGAATGCCCAGACCATCGTCTTTTCAGTCGCCCGCGCAATGCCGGATTCGGTTGCTGCAGTAATTGTGCCCGTCGCCGAAAACGTCATCTACGCCCGGTCTGGCTGGTTGCTGTGGGCAGGCGCCGCGGTGGGCCTATGGACGGTGTCGAGCCTGATCGAGACGATCCGCGATATCCTGCGCCGCGCCTATGATACCAAGACCGGGCGCACCTTCTGGCAAAAGCGGCTGGTGTCGATCGGGCTGATCTTGGGCGCTGTCGTGTTGCTGATGCTGTCGCTGTTCGCACAAGTGCTGATCGGCGGCGCGCAGGAAGTGATTCAGGCGGTTGTGCCGCAGCTTGGCAACTGGATCGGCGCGCTGCGGTTGTCGCGCATCGTTCCCGGTCTGGGCCTTGCCGCATCGCTATGGGTGCTGTTCGTCACCTTGACCCCGCTGTCCTATCGCGGAAAACAGTGGCCCAAATGGCCCGGCGCTGTGTTCACCACGGTATGGTGGCTGGTGGTTGCCGCCGCACTGCCGGTGGTGTTGCGCAGCGTCTTTACCTATGATCTCACCTACGGCAGCCTTGCCGGAAGCATGGTGACGCTGTTGTTTTTCTGGCTCGTTGGTCTTGGCGTCGTTATTGGCGCAGAACTGAACGCGGCGCTGGCGCACGAGGCGTCGGCTCCCGGCGAGCCCCGCGAGGAGAAGGCATAAATGGACGGATTGATGGCAGGCAAACGCGGCCTCATCATGGGGCTCGCCAATGACAAGTCCATTGCCTGGGGCATCGCCAAAAAGCTCGCGGAACACGGGGCGCAGCTGGCTTTCTCCTATCAGGGCGATGCGCTGGCCAAGCGCGTGATCCCGCTGGCCGAACAACTGGGCAGCGATTTCACTTTTGAATGCGACGTTTCCAGCATGGAATCGCTCGATGCCGCTTTCGCTACGCTCAAGGAACGCTGGGACAGTCTTGATTTCGTGGTCCACGCGATCGGCTTTTCCGACAAGAACGAATTGCGCGGGCACTATGTCGATACCAGCCTCGACAATTTCCTGATGACGATGAACATCTCGGCCTATTCGCTGGTGGCGATCACCCAGCGTGCCGCCGCGATGATGCCCGAAAGCGGCGGAGCGATCCTGACGCTGAGCTATTACGGCGCGGAAAAGGTCGTGCCGCATTACAACGTGATGGGCGTGGCCAAGGCAGCGCTGGAAACCAGCGTCAAATATCTCGCCAATGATCTCGGACCGCGCAACATCCGCGTCAACGCGATCAGCGCCGGGCCGATCAAGACACTGGCGGCAAGCGGAATCGGCGATTTCCGCTACATCCTCAAATGGAACGAATACAACGCCCCGCTAAGGAGAAACGTCACGATCGATGATGTCGGCGGATCGGCGCTTTATCTGCTGTCCGATCTGGCATCGGGCGTGACCGGCGAAACGCATCACGTCGACGCGGGCTACCATGTGGTCGGCATGAAGCAGGAAGACGCGCCCGATATCGCTCTGGGTTGATTGCGGGGCGGGGTCGCAGTTCAGCGCCACCCCAGCAGCAGTTTTGCCCGGCCCAACAGCTCGCGAAACAGGATCCGGGGCGTACGGATGTGCGCCTCGCCCTTGTCGATCCGGCTTAGCAGCATTTCGGGCGAACAGGGCAGGCGCGTCACCGGGTCGAGGTAGCGCGGGTACAGGATAAGCGTTGCAGCAACGATTTCGTCGAGCGATCGCCGCCGCGACCGGCGCTCCGGCACAGGGCCAAGATCGCGCGTCAGCCCCCAGCCGGCATAGAACGGGACGCCGTGCGTCACCACTTCGCAGCCCCGCAGCAGGGCTTCGAAACCGGCCAGCGACGTGATCACATGCACCGCATCGACGCGGGCCAGCAATGCGGGCATCGAAGATGTGCGATCGATCGCGTTGGCGAATGCCAGCACCTTGTCATCCGGCACATGGCCCTTGCGGTGCCCGGCCTCGACATCGGGATGCGGTTTGAAGATGATCCATGCGTCCGGCTCCAGCGCGCGGGCATTTTGCAAAAGCGAAAAATTGTCGAGCCATGGGCCGCCGCACAGAACCGAGCGATCATCCTCCACCTGGCCCGCCACCAGCACAACGCGGCCACTTTCGCGGGGCTGGACGGGTGCAGCGTTACGATCCTGCCCGTATTTGCCGATCCCGCGCTGCACGACCTCTGCGCGCAGGCGCGCGGCGCGGGCGCACATGGCCGTATCAATATCCGCATTTTGCAGGATATTTTCCAGCTCGCTGGGCCGGGAAGGGTCGAAGTGTGGGCCGAGGGCATCGACCGCAATCGACAGGGGCGGCACGCAATTCGCGCCAAGTCCGCTTGACCGGATCATACCGTCTTCGATTTCGCCAACGGCAATACCCAGATCGGAAAGCTGCCCGACCGCGTGCTCGTCGGTTCGCGCAATCCACGCCAGCACGGTGTCGCCTGCCGCCAGTTCGCCCGGACGCAGGCTTGAGCGGTGCCGGATCGGGCCCGTGCCGTCCCACAGCAGCGGATCGGTGGTGACCCGTTTCCACCCGGCAACGCCAAAGATGGCAGCAAAGCGGCGGTTGGCTTCGATAAGCTCGCGCCATGCAGCCAGTTGTTCGATGGTTGCAAGCGCGCTTGCGGGCTGACGCGTGAACGGGTCGACGTAACTCCAGCCGTCCAGCACCTCGGCCTGCACGGCACGCTCCAGCCCTCCGGCTTGCGCGAGGTCATGGTATCGCCCCTTGCCCACGATAATGAGATCGCACCCCGCGAGCGCGCCGACGAGCGCCCACTCGTCATCGGCATGGGCGATGATGCAGCGCGCGCGGGCACAAAGCGTCCAGGGATCGCTTGCAGCGGAAAAGGACGGCAAATCCTCCCTGCCTTCACCACGCATCGCGGCACGGCCGATCAACCCTTCGGACTCGGCGGCGGCCAGCACCGCTTGGCGGCCCTGCGGCGTCGACGCACAGAGCAGGACATCGCGATCATCGGGAAGATCGGCGTCGCCAAGCCAGAAAGTCCCGCCCACGCGTGCCCGCCGCAGGGCAGCCACAATGTCACCTGCCGCCTCTTCACCAAAACCGGCACCGGCACCAGCACCGTCACGGGCGAGATCGGTGGATCTGCTGCGCGGAAAAGGGGGAATCCGCAGAAAAGGAATAACGTCAGGCAAGGTGCGCCCCCGCCAGCACCATGCCGGCCGCGTCGAGACACTGCGCGACTTCGTCCCATCGGCGCTGACAGCTGGCGATGACAAGGCCCGCGTCCGGATCGCCGCAATGGTAGGCCATGCCATCCTGCCGCCGCGCAACCCCGCCAGCCTCTTCAAGGAATACGACGCCGGCCGCATGATCCCAGGCTATGGTGCGGGTGAACAGGGTCGCATCATTGCCGCCCGCGGCAACCCGCGGATACTGGTCGGCGGCGCAGCGCGGACTGTCCACGACATCGAAGCGGCCGGCAAGCGCGGCGACAAGCGCATTGCGGCGCTCGGGCTGGGCAAACAGCCGGGTCACCGCGACTGTCGCCCGGTCGCCCTGCCATACGGGTGAACGGAAAGCCTGCCCATCGACCAAGGCTCCGCGTCCGCGATGCGCACTGCACATCCGGTCCGCGACGGGATCGTAGATCCATCCCGCAACCGGACACCCATGTTCGGCCAGGGCCACCAGCATTCCGAAGGGGGCAAGCCCTTTGGCGAAATTCCCGGTGCCATCGAGCGGGTCTATGATCCAGCAGGTTCCCTGGGAAAGCAGTTCCATCAATGCAGGCGCGAAGTGCACTGCCTCCTCCCCCACGACATGCGCGCCGGGGATCAGTGCGGCGAGCCGGTCATGCAGGATCTGCTCGCTCTCGCGGTCGGCTGCGGTAACCGCTTCGTCAGCAACCTTGAAGTCGGCATCGATCGGCCGCCCCGGCGTAAAGCGGGGCAGGATCGCGACCCGAGCCGCTTCGCGCAGAGCTTCACCCACGGCCTTGTCGAGACTTGCGTTCAAGCGTCTGGTTCCGATTGCCTGTTTGCAGGTTTGCATGTTGGGCGCGCTGGGCCCGTCCGGTCAGCTCCGTTACGCCCCTGCACCCTCGCCTGCGCCGCTGCAACCCTTCCCCGCGCTTGCGACAGGGCGCACCTTATGTGCGGCAACGCGAAGTTTCTTTGCGTGTCATGTAGTTGTAACGCCATTCGCAACCGTGCAATAGGCCCGACATTCGGCCAGGGCAATCGAAAGCGAAACCTATGGAAGCCAAGAAAACCGGTACAATCAGTGCTCCGGAAGTGACGCCCCTGGAAACCACCGTTTTGTTGTCGCATTCGGATAGCAAGGCGATCCTGGCGCGGGGCGCCGAAGTCGTGCGGACCGAGCGCGAGGCGCTTTCCATGCTCGAAGATTCGCTCGATGAAAGCTTTGTCGAGGCATGTCGGACAATTCTTGGCGCCAAGGGTCGCGTCATCGTCACCGGCATGGGCAAGTCGGGCCAGATCGGACGGAAGGCTGCGGCCACCTTCTCGGCTACGGGAACGCCTTCGTTCTATGTCCATCCGGGCGAAGCGGCGCACGGCGACCTCGGGATGATGGTGCCCGGCGATGTGCTGCTGGTGATTTCGAACTCAGGCAGCACGGCTGAACTGCAGGCGATCCTGTTCCGCGCCAAGGCGATCGAAGTGCCGGTGATCGGCATTGCCTCGCGCCGGCAATCGCCGGTTATGGGCAGCGCCAAGGTGAAGCTTTGCCTTCCCGCCGCAAGGGAAGCCTGCCGCTCCAACATCGCGCCGACCACGTCGACCACGCTCCAGCTTGCCTTGTGCGATGCGCTGGCAATGGCCGTGATGGACCTCAGAGGCTTTACGCATGAAGGCATGAAGATGCTGCATCCGGGCGGCGCGATCGGCATGCGCCTGCTGCCCGTAAAGGATTTCATGCATTACGGGATTTCCATGCCGCTTGCTCCGGCAGAAGCCCCCATGCACGAGGTCATTTCTGTCATGACCTCGCGCGGTTTCGGCATCGCAGGGATCGTCGACAAGGAAGGCTTTCTGCTCGGCGTAGTGACCGACGGCGACTTGCGCCGCCACTTCGATTCCCTGTCGAGCGTATCGGCCCGCGAAGTGATGACCGCGATGCCCAAGTGCCTCGATGGCGCGATGAGCGCAGAGGCCGCTCTCGAAGTGCTGAACGACCTGAAGATCACAGCGGCGTTCATTGTCGAGACCGACGCGGAAGGCCGCCGCAAGCCGCAAGGCGTTGTGCACATCCACGATTTCGTTCGCATCGGACTCGGCTGACCGATATAGGCAGACCCATGCCGACCTCCAGTTTCGCCATCATCATCCCGGCCCGCTACGCGTCGACCCGGTATCCCGGAAAGCCGCTGGTCTCGCTCCGGGGAGCCGGGGGCGAAGCGAAGACGCTGATCCAGCGCAGCTGGGAATGTGCCGCTGCAGTCGAAGGCTGCTCTGGTGTGTGGGTGGCGACCGACGATGATCGCATCGCCGATCACGTCGCCGGTTTCGGCGGCCAGGTTGTGATGACAGCCGAAAGCTGCGCCAATGGGACGGAGCGCTGCGCCGATGCGATTGCCCGCTTGGGCGATGTGGCGGACATCATCGTCAATCTTCAGGGCGATGCGCCGCTTTCTCCGAGCCACATCGTAAGCGATCTCGTCGCCCGGCTCGATTCCGAACCGGCGCTGACGATGGCCACCCCGGCGGTGCGGTGCTCGCGCTCGGTCTATGCCCACTTGGCCGAAGACGCCGCAAACGGACGCGTCGGCGGGACCACCGTGGTCGGCACCAGCAAGGATCGCGCGCTCTACTTCTCCAAGCGCCTCGTCCCCTACCTGCCCGAGAAGGATGCTCTGGCGGAGTTTCCGCCGATCAGCTTGCACCTTGGCCTCTATGCCTATCGCCCCGATGCGCTGCGGCTCTACAATGCCGCACCCGCCAGCCAGCTGGAACAGCTGGAAGGGCTGGAGCAATTGCGCTTCCTCGACCTTGGGCTCGCGGTAGGCCTCCTTCATCTCGACCCGCTGGCTTGGGACTCGATCGAGCTCAACAATCCCAGCGATGTTCCGGTGATCGAGCGCATTCTCGCCGAACGAGGCATCGCCTGAGGCGGTCTGGCGGGAAAATGGCTTCGTGAAATGAACCTGCCGCGACCGCTGCTGCGTGCGCTGGTGCACCTCGAAGCGCTGGCAGCCCGTCCCGGGGACTATCTGCAAGGCGTCGGCTGGCGCATTCGCGGGCTCAAACTGCGTTCGCGCCACCGGTTCTCGGCCTTGATGGGGCACACCCGCCACGCCTACGACTTGTGGATGGCAAGCCGCGAAGTCCAGCGCATCCGCACAATCCCCGCCGATCCCGGTGTGCCGCCAATCGTCATCGTGATCGATTGCCGCGCCAGCACCAGCGATCTGGCCCGAACCCTGGGCTCGATCGCCGAGACCCGTGCCGAGGCTGTGGATGTCGTGCTGCTTGGCCCTGTGACGTCCGAGGATTGCATTACCCTTCCCGACACCAAGGCACTGGGGCGCTGGCTCGGCGGGCGCCCAGCCTGCTGGCTGATCGCGGTCGAATGCGGCGACCTGCTCGCCCCGTGCGCGATCAGGGCCTATCGTGCAGCGCTGGAAGCAGAGCCGCATGGGCTGGTGTTCTACGCTGACGACGATCTTTGGCAGGAAGGACACAGGCAGTCCCCGCATCTCAAGCCGCTGTGGAACGCCGAATTGGCGCTGCATCACGATTTCGTGTCGCATTCCAGCCTGTTCCTGTGCGATGCCGCCATGGTCGGCCCGGACTGGCCGCGCGGCGCCTTGAATCTTGTCAGCCAGAAGTCTGTCCATGTGCCGCATGTGCTGCATCACCGCATGCGCAGGCCTGCCCCGGTGTTACCGCCCGCACAATTGCCGGAAGCATCCCTGCCGCACGTGAGCCTGGTTATCCCCACGCGTGACCATGTCGCGCTGCTGCGCACCTGCATGGCCGGAGTGCGCGCAACCGATTACCCGTCCTTGGACATAACGGTCATCGACAACGGCTCCAGCGATCCCGAAACCCTCGATTATCTCGAGCAGCTGGAGCGTGAGGGCGTGACCATCGAACGGCAGCCCGGCCCGTTCAATTATGCACGGATGCACAATAATGCCGTGCCCCGCCTTGCGGGCCCGCTGATCTGTTTCCTCAATAACGACATCGAGATGATTGCGCCCGATTGGCTGTCGTTTCTCGCCGCCGCCGCGATGCGCGAAGAGGTTGGCGCGGCAGGTGCGCGGCTGCTTTACCCTGACCGCTCGGTGCAGCACGCAGGCATCGTCATCGGCGTCGGCGGCGGCGCGGGCCACGCCCACCGGCTGCAAAGCGACGGCGCAGAAGGCTATTTCCGCCGTGTCCATCTGCCGCAATATGTCAGCGCGGTCACGGCCGCCTGTCTGGTGCTGCGCAAGGACCGGTTTGAAGCCGTCGGCGGGTTCAACGCTGGCGATTTTGCCGTGGCCTTCAATGATGTGGACCTGTGCCTCAAGCTGAACGAGCGCGGCTGGCAGAGCTTTTACGAACCACGCGCTTGCCTGATCCACCACGAATCCAAGTCCCGCGGGTTCGACCGCGATGGCCCGGGCAAAGCCCGCTTCGACGGCGAATTGGCGGCACTGAAGCGAATCTGGAAGACCGACCGATCGCTCGATCCGTTCCATCATCCCGAGCTGAGTCAGTTCGGCGAGCAGTTCGTGGTGCGATTGTGAGCGAGCGCCTCGCCCTGCCCGACGTCACACTATGCGCGGTTGCCAGTGTCAATCTTGCAGCAAGCCTTGCCGCGATGAAGCGCTGCCTGGCCGTGGCGAACTTCGGCAAGGCGCTGCTGTTCACCGATGCGGAAATCCCCGATTTGCCGCAGGGGATCGAAAAGGTTGCGATACCCCGCGTCGGATCATCATCGGAATATTCCCGCTTCGTGCTGCGCGATCTGGCCGACTGGGTCGGGACCAGCCATTGCCTGATCGTGCAGTGGGACGGGTTCATCCTCAATCCATCGGCATGGGATGAGGCCTTCCTCGCCTGTGATTACATCGGCGCTCCCTGGCCGCAGTTTGGCGACGGGCACGATGTCGGCAATGGCGGTTTTTCCCTGCGCAGCAAGCGCCTGATGCTCGCGGCGCGCGATCCGCAATTCGTGCATAGCGATGCGGCTGAGGATCTCGTCATCGCCCGGATCAACCGGCCACTGCTCGAACAGGGCAAGGGCTTGCGCTTTGCCGACCGGGCCGCCGCCAGCGCCTTTGCGTTCGAACGGGATCGCGATGTGGCAGCGCCCTTCGGCTTCCACGGAGTCTTCAATCTGCCCGAAGCTGTCGGCGTCGACGGGTTCTGGCACATTTATGCCTCGCTGGATGACAAGCGCACGGTATGGACCGATTTCTGGCCGCTGCTGCGCGCTGTGGCACGGGGCCCCAAAGGGATCAGGCGCGCGCTGAAACTGGCTTCGGACCGGATCGGCCTCTCCCGATGAGCCCCGTCCCGATGAGCGGTAACCGCCCCTATATTCTCGACGTCAGCCGGCTGATCTGGCGGTTGAACGGCGCCAGACTGCCGACCGGGATCGACCGGGTTTGCCTGGCCTATCTCACGGCCTTTGCCGATCGCTCGCTGGCTCTCGTCCAATGGAAATCGCTGCGTCTGGTGCTGCCCGCTGCGGAAAGCGATCAGCTGTTTGCCCTGTTGCAAGCGGAGCATGGCGCTGGCTTCAAGGCCCGCCTATGCGCCATCGTGCTGCGCGCGCTGATGCGCCGCCTTGCAGGAAAACCGCCAATTTCCGGCAAGATCCTGCTCAACGTCGGTCATACGGGCCTCAATGCGCCGGGCCTGACGGAATGGACACAGCGAAGCGGCGTTCGCCCGGTTTACCTGATCCACGACCTCATCCCGATCACGCACCCGCAATTCTGCCGCGAGGGAGAGGACGCCCGTCACCGGATGCGGATGCGGCAGGCCTTGCACAGCGCGCATGGGATAATTGCCAACTCGCAGGCAACCCTGGATGACCTTGCGCAATTTGCAGATGGCGAGGGACTTCCCATGCCGGAATCCCTTGTCGCCCATTTGGGTGTTGAGCCGCTCGAGGCCCACCCGAATGACGGCATCCACCCCAAACCCTATTTTCTGGCCACCGGCACGATCGAAGCGCGCAAAAACCACGCGTTGCTATTGCGGCTGTGGCCGCGTTTGCGGGACATCATGGGCGCCGGGACACCCGATCTGGTTTTCATCGGCCAGCGCGGATGGCTGGCCGACGATGTCTTCGCCGAACTGGGGCGGGAACAGCCCCGGCACGGGCGCGTCATCGAGTTGGGCCGCTGCGACGACGCGGCGCTGGCCAGCTGGATCGCAGGATCGCGGGCGGTGCTGATGCCGAGCCACGCCGAAGGTTACGGGCTGCCGGTCATCGAAGCGCTGGCGCTGGGCGCGCCTGTCATCGCCAACAGTCTGGCGGTTTATCGCGAGATCGCGGGCAGCGCCCCCTTGCTGATCGATGTGGCCGACGAAGATGCCTGGCTCAAAGCGCTGGTTGAATACAGCGGCAATTCACCGCAGCGACAACAGCGCGTCGCCGAGGCCGCAGGCCTTAGGCCGCTTGGCTGGCACGATCACATCGAAAAGGTGGAATTCTGGCTGAGCCACCGCCTTGGCCAGTGGCCGGTCGAAGGCACGCCGGTGTGAGCAATACCGGAGGTTCCGGCATCACCGCGGGGCGTGTTGGCTCACCGCTTCACAGCCGCTCACGCGAAGGCCTTCCAGCGAAACCCGCTCAGGGGTGCGGTTGAGCAGGCCCAGGGGGCAGTCCCGGCCGCCGCGCACGGTCACATTTTCAAGCAAAACGCCCGTCGGATAGGCCTTGGCGTGCTGCGCCGGGTTGCCCATGTCCAACTCGACCCCCGCACGCCCTTGCCCCCAAGGGCTCTGCATCGCACCTGCGAAAAATATCCGGCCCGGCTCGTCGATGCGCACCCGCCGGATCAGCGTGTCCCTCACAGGTCCGGAGATCACAACGCCGGCAATGCCTGCACGGCTGAAAACGCTGTCGACAAGCGAGACTGCGTGTGTCTGGTATCCGACCTTGACGGCGTAGTTGAAACTATCCGTGATCTCGGCATTGCTGAGAGCGATATTGTCGACATTGCCCATGTCGATCCCTTCCCAGGTATCGGAGATTCTCGCGTTCTCGATCTGGATGTTGCTGCTGGATTGGCCGACCCCCATTCCGTCGGTTTGCCAGGGAATATCGCCTTCGACAAAGCGTGCACGGCACCCGTCGATGCGCAAGTCGTCGATCAGCACGTTGCTCGAACCCTCGATCGACAGGCAGGTCAACTGCTCCTGCGAGCGCGTTCCGTAAAATCCGTTCTGCCGCGCGCCGCGATCGCCGGCCCGGCGGAACTCGCGGAGGGGAACGCTATTCCAGCCAATGTGCCGTGCCCTGTCCAGCAACAGCGGTGCATCGCCGAGATAGGGGGCCCAGACCATGTCGTGCAGCCACAGACGTCTGATCGTGATATCGGCGGAATCCACGATGATCACGCCATAGCCCTTTCCTGCCCCGGTCACCTCGACATCTTCGAGAACAAGATCCCGAGCATTGCCGATCCAGATACCGGCCGCGTCGCTGCGAGCGCCGGATTCGGGGCTGGCCCCGCGATCAACGGTGACATTGCGTAGCGAAACCTTGATGGGCGGCTCGCCCCGCTCGGGCCGGATCAGCAGGGTGCGGGTGTAGAGATAGGCATCAAGCCCGGCGGGAACCGGATCGGGCATGGCCGGATCCCCGCAATCGGCAAGCGCTTGAGCGTCCTTTTCTACCGGACAATCGCCCCGCATCCATGGCCGCGTGTCGAACGCCGCAACATCCTGCCTCAGGCGGGCATTGGCGAGGCAGAAATCGGCGGCGCCCCGCAAAGTTCCGCGCACCCGGTAGGTGCGCCCTTCGCCATCCAGACAGCGGCCGGAGGCCTGCCGAAATGCCTTTTGCAGCGCCTGCGTATCGTCCGCGCGGTCATCGCCCACGGCGCCGAACGAAGCAAGCGTCAGCGATTGGTCGTCAGCTGCTGTCGCCGGGAAAGGCGACAGCAGCATGAGGCAAGCGAGCATCGGCCGGATCACGCCCCGCGCCGCATAAGGTATATTCTCCATCAAACCGACTTGCAGTAGCCTCACGAAACCCTGGCTGAACCGATCAATTCCCCGGTGCAACGGCATTCGTGATGCCGATGAGCGAGAACGCGATCTGCGAAAGGATCGTCACGAACCTCTGCAAGTCCACGCCGGGTGCGTTCGACACGTAAAGAACGTCGCGATTGTGCATCTGGAAGCTTTGCATCAGGAAAACCCCGCGCGGATCCGAAAGGTCGATGCGATAGATGACCGGCAGCGTCCCGTCAGGCATCAGGCGCGCACCGGAGACAACCGCCGGATCGAGCCGGCTGGGGTCTTCGAGCCGGAAGACGAACACGCCCTTCACGTTTGCGCGGGTATCCTGCAGGCCGCTCACCCTGCCCATGGCCTGCGACAGCGTGATCCCCGTCGCTTCGAAATCCACTTCCGATTGCATGCCCACCGCGCCGAGAGCGGTGAAGCTATAGGGCTGGTAGAGCGCAGTGACGACGTCGTCGGGCTGAAGGCGGATATTCTGCCGCGGATCGCGCACGATGGTGTCCATCGGCATCGTCACGACCTGGTTGTCGCGGGTGATCTGGATCGAGGTCCGCTCCAGCCTTTCAGCCACGCCGCCCGCAACGGCAATCACATCGAGCAGGCGTTCCCCGCGGGGGGTGAGCGGGACACGGCCGTTCGTTACCACCTTGCCGACGACGTTCACATTCGCGCTGGCGTTGCGCATCAGCCCCACACTGACCTGCGGCTGATTGGCAATACCCCTCAACCGGGCAGTGATGTCGTTCTCCAGTTGGCGCGGCGTGCGCCCGGCTGCGGGCAGGCGACCGATGAATGGCAGCGACACAAGGCCGTCGGCATCGACCATCTGCTGGGGAAGGTCAGTCTCCTTGGCGAGCGTCGTATCGGTCGCCGCGGCGGCGCCGGTGGGCTGGCCGAACATTCCGAACAGCGCCGCAGGCGGGGCCTCCCAGACCGACACGTCGAGCACGTCACCGGCACCGATCACGGTTCCGACCGGCGCGCCATCGCCAAACGCCTTGGCGAAAGACTCGCTCCGCGCAGTTGCAGACAGGCCCTGCGCGACCTCGGGGGAGAGATCGACGACGCGGATATCGGCTCCCGCAAAGTCCGCGCCCTGCGCATCGCGGATCGCCCCGGCCGGCGGGCCGCTGCTGCCCAGCGAGGTGCAGCCTGCCAGCGCCGTGGCGAGCAGCAACGCGGCAACGAAACCCGACCTGCGGGTTCGTCTCGCCGCATGATGTGCGGATGCAGCCGGATTATCGAAGCTCATGCGTGTTCCAGTCATGATTCACAACGTCTTGGCCCGGTCGTGTGATCGGGAGCTTGTGGAGGGTTCCTAAAAATATCTTAAGCCATTGCATCGCCGCAGAAAAGCGGTCGCACCGATAATCCTGCGGCACGCAAACATGCCGCAATCCGGAGCCGCCGACCATTCCGATAGCCCAGTGGGGTCTGTGTTTCCAGACATTCGATAGCGCGATCGGATGCGACAGGTCGTTGTCGCACACGGCGGGAAGGACAAGCGGCGGTCTTGGGCTGTACAAAGTGGGCATCGCTCAGTCCGGTTCGTCCTGCACCGCGGCCGCTCGCACATCGGATGCCGCCATCGCCTCGGCACGCTCGCGTTCCGCACGGTTGATCCTGTCGATAGCCGTATCCGCGAACGCCGTGTGGCCGGCGGGGAACTGTGCCTCGAGCATGAACTCGTTCGCGACCCACTGCACCGAGCGTTTCACGACCCGCGCGGGATTTCCGGCGATCACGCAATGCGTTTCCTCGAAGCGCTTGGTCACGACACTGCGCGTGCCGACGATGCAGTCGCCCGGCAAGGTCACCGATTTGCCGATGAATGCCCCCTCGCCCACCCAGACGTGATCGCCGATGAAAATCCCGTCCGAGACATCAAGATAGGCACCGCTTTTCTGATCGAAGACGAGATGCGGATATTCCCCCCCGCGCACGACGATATTGCTGGAAAACATGCAGTTGTCGCCAATCTCGAGAAGGTTGCCCGAATTCGGCAGGATGAAGCGGCCCTGGCTGGCGATCGAGAAGCCGTCACCGATCCTCAACCGCGCGCGCGAGCACAGCCAGCGCGCGCTGCCGATCTCGATCCTCAGGTTCTGCAGAAACGATCCGGTGCCGATCAATATCTCGTTGTCATTCCCGAAAACATGAAGGTTGAGCGTTTGCGGGTTTTCGGTTGCCCCGATTCTGATAAAATTGCCCTGTCCCCTGATCGTCCCGGTCAGAATGATGTTGCTGCCGACTTCGATGTGGTTGCCTTCAACGTCGCCCACGAGTTCGACAATGCCCGGATGCGGGATCCCGGGCGATGCGGAATGGGCCTGCGCCGCCTCCGGATCGAGAGATGCGGCAATCGGCTTGGCCCGGACGGGCTGCCGACCATCCGCAGCACGATCCCGATCCTCCGCCAGGGGATAACCCCCCTTAAAAACAGCCGAAATCGCATTCCACGTCGATCGTAAACCCACTCTTCTCTGATCCTCGTAATTCGGTCCTGCGACTTACATTGCTAACCAAACACTGTCGAGTTGCAGCGTTCGGCCTGTCGCGCAGATGAACCGCAAGGCCGCATTGCAAGGGACTGGTGCCCGAGATTGGGTTTGCTTTCAGGGGCCTTTGAGGCCATGGGCATGATGTAATCACACGACCATCAGCATCAGGTGAGTTCAGAGGCCGTCACACCCCATGGCATTCAGGTTTTCCAATGGATTGAGGGGCCCGGCGTTCCTTTTCAATCTGCTCGTTGTCGCTCCCACACTCATCGCGGTCGTCTATTTCGGTCTGCTGGCCTCGGACGTCTACGTATCGGAGTCGAATTTCGTGGTGCGCAGCCCTGACAGGGGCGCGCCGACGGGGATCGGCGCCGCATTGGCCGGGGCCACCGGCCTGGGGGGTGCCAGCGACGAATCCTTTTCTGCTAAGGCCTATGTCGAGTCCCGTGACGCCTTGCGCGCCATCAACAGGAATGATGCTTTCAAGGAAGCCTACAGCAAGGACAGCATCTGGTTCGGCGAACGCTTCGGTGCCTTCGGCGTCAACGATTCCTTCGAGGATCTCTACAAGCATTATCTGAACAAGGTAAAAATCGAAACCGAGGTGACATCGTCGATTTCGACGCTCACCGTCCGGGCCTACACAGCCAAAGATGCCCATGCTTTCAACGAGCGGATCCTGCGGATGGCGGAAGGCACCATCAACCGCATGAACGAACGCAGCAGGGAAGACCTGATCAAGTTTGCATTGGCCGAGGTCGAAGACGCCAAGGAGCAGTCGCGTCAGGCCGGAGCGGCGCTGGCCAGCTTCAGGAACCGCAATGGCGTGGTCGATCCCGAAATACAGGCCACCGCGACGCTCGAAATGATTTCCAAGCTCCAGGACCAACTCATCACCGCGCGCACGCGGCTGCGGCAGCTGCGCCAGTTCACGCCGCAGAACCCGCAGATCCCCTCTATCGCGTCCCAGATCCAGACGCTCGAAGCGGAAATCAAGGCGCAGAACACGAGCCTTACCGGCAGCAACAAGTCACTCGCCGCCAATTCGGCGGAATACCAGCGGCTTTTCGTCGAGAACGAGTTCACCGACAAGCAGTTGGCTGTAGCGCTCGCCTCGCTTCAGGAAGCACGCAACGATGCGCGCCGCCAGCAGGTCTATGTGCAGCGCATCGCGCAGCCCAACCTCCCCGACTCACCGATAGAGCCGCGCCGCCTGCGCAGCATCCTGGCAACTTTCGCGCTGGGACTGGTCGCCTGGGGTATCGCATCGATGCTGGCGGCAGGCATTAAAGAACATGCGCAATAAGTTGAGACACCAGCGTGGCGAATGATCTCGTCCCCATAGGTCAGGACCGTCGCGCCTTCGTCCGACAAGTCACGGTTCAAGGGCGTGTGATCTGGGCGCTTGTCCTGCGTGAAATCATGACACGCTATGGGCGCCAGAACATCGGCTTTCTGTGGCTCTTCGTCGAGCCCATGCTGTTCACGCTGGTCATCGCCGCGATCTGGACGGCGACCAAGACGATCCACGGATCGGACCTGCCGATCATTGCCTTTGCCCTGACCGGCTATTCGGCGCTGTTCCTGTGGCGCAACCTTCCCAATCGCTGCTTCGGGGCGCTTGAAAGCAACAAGTCCCTGCTGTTTCACCGGCAGGTTCAGATTCCCGATGTCTACTGGGCGCGCATTATCCTCGAAGTCCTGGCGGGGACGACCAGCTTTGTCGTGCTGGGGATCGCCTTCTGGTCGGTCGAATTGCTGCTGCCCCCCGAAGACGCATTTCAGGTTCTTGGCGGCTGGCTTTTGCTGGCCTGGTTTGCTGTGGGTCTCGCCCTGGTGCTGGGGGGGCTGTCGGAAAAGTACGAAGTCATAGCCAAGCTTTGGCCGCCGATGACCTATGCGCTTCTGCCGTTCTCGGGCACCGCCTTCATCGCCGACGCCCTGCCGCCGGATGCGCGCGAGATCGTGCTCTATCTGCCGATGCTGAACTGCGTGGAAATCATCCGGGAAGGCTGGTTCGGGAGCAAGATGACGGCCTATTACGACGTCGGCTATGTCATGGTGTTCAATCTTCTGCTGACATTCGCCGGCCTTGCGCTGGTCCGACAGGTGGGTAAGGGGTCGGATCAGGAATGATCGAAGTCATCGACCTTGTTAAAGTGTACCCGTCGAATGCGGGGCCGCGCACCATCCTTGATGGCATCAACATGGTGGTGCGTCCGGCGGACAGGGTCGGGATACTCGGCCGCAACGGCGCGGGCAAATCGACCCTCGTGCGCATGATCGCCGGAGCCGAGGCGCCCACAAGCGGGATGGTCCGGCGCTCGATGAGCGTGTCCTGGCCACTCGCCTTCACCGGCGGCTTCCACGGGCGCCTTACCGGGCTGGACAACCTGCGCTTTATCTGCCGCATCTATGGCTCGGATTTCAACGCGCAACTGCCTTTCATCGAAGAGTTCACCGAGCTCGGCTCGTACCTGAACGAGCCGGTGATGAGCTATTCGTCGGGTATGCGCGCGCGGCTGGCCTTCGCGGTCTCGATGACGATCGATTTCGACTGTTATCTCGTCGATGAGGTCATGGCAGTCGGTGACGAAAGCTTCCGCGAGCGTTGCCAGTACGAATTGTTCGAGAAGCGCAAGGACAAAACCTTGGTCATGGTCTCGCACAGCCGCGGCTACCTGCAGGCCAACTGCAACCGGTTCCTGCTGCTGCGCGATGGCAAGATCGTCGAATATGCCGACCCGGACGAGGCCTATTGGGATTACAAGCGCATGCTGCTTGGGCCAAAGGCGCTCGAACAACGGGCGCTGGCCAAGGCAAAGGCCAAGGACAAACCATTGCTGGAAGCGCAAACGCACGACAGCGACGACATGTGACGCGCGCCCGGGGGCGGACGATTGCCCCCGATCTGGCCCCGATCTGGATCAGCCCATCAGATTGCGCGCTTTCAATTCCGCGTTGGCCTTGTCGAGCATGTCCTGCGGCACAGGCTGGGTGCGGACCCAGGCGCAAAAACGCTCCAGGCCTTCCTCCAGCGAAATCTCTGGGCGCATACCCGTCGCCGCCTCGAGAGCTGACAGGTCGGCATAGTTGTGGCGGATATCGCCGACGCGGTATTGTGCGCTGACGTGGGGGACGATGTCGGAATCCATGAAACGGGCCAGCAATGTCGCGACCTGCATGATCGACGTGGGCTTCCCATAGCCCACATTCGCCAACGCGCCCTGCGTTGCCGGAGCTTCGACGAAGCCCAGCACCGCGCGGGCAACATCCTCGACATGAACAAAGTCGCGCGTTTCCTCGCCGTCCTCGAACACCGGCAACGACAGCCCGAGACGCAGGCGGGTGGAAAAGATCGAGAGAATGCCGGTGTAGGGATTCTGCAGCGACTGCCCCTCGCCATAGACATTCTGGAAGCGCAGCACCGCATGGGACAGACCCTGCGAGGTGGCTGCGATGCGGATCATCTCTTCCTGCGCCAGCTTGGTGGCGGCGTAAATGGATGCCGGCGACAGCTTGTCATCCTCGCGCGTAGCGGTTTCCACTACGTCCGCTCCGCAATCAGGGCATTTCGGCGTCCAGTCATGCGCGGCGAGCTGCGCGGGTAGCCGCGCTCCGGGATAGCACCGCTTCCCCGCCGGATCGCACGCGTTGCACAGGTAAGCACCTTCGCCATAAACGGATCGGCTGGATGCCAGCACGATATTGCGCACATCTGTTTGCGCATTGGCCAGGATATCCAGCAGCGTGGCTGTGCCCTGCACATTGACCCGGTAATACCTGTCGATCTCGTACATCGACTGGCCGGTTCCGGTCTCGGCGGCGAGATGCACCACCGTGTCGACACCACGCAGCGCGCCTTCCATGTCCTCGCGCACTGTCACATCGCCCAGCACAAATTCCACACCGGGCGGCGGCGTGAAAGCGGGGTTCTCGCCGTGGATCTGCGGAGAGAGGTTGTCCAGCAGTCGCACCGAATGGCCCGCAGCGGCGGCGAGCCGGGTGAGATGCGTGCCGATAAAGCCGGCCCCGCCGGTGATCAGGATAGTCTTGGACATGCAAAATATGCTTTCAATTTTCTGCTTGGGTTTGGCTGTGGGGTGCCTTCACGGATCGAGGCTTTCCTCTTCGCAGACGACTTTCTGTTCCTCGTCCAGCTCGGCCGAGTGATCAGCCGTTCCAGCATCGAAGTTAAGCTGCGAATAGTGTTTCAGAAACACGCTCATGACATGGGCGACCCCCTCGGACTTGACCGAGCGCGCGTCCGCAGGATCGAAGTAGCTCGCTTCGAAATAGGGGTTGGCCACGATTTCGAAACTGGGGAAGTAAAAGACGGACGGATCGTTTCTGCAGACCTCGTCCGCAACACTGCGCAGGATTGCCTTGCTCGCGGTGGTCGAGACAAGCACGTGACGGTTCTCGAAGGTGGCGACTAACGGCACCGGTGATACGGTGAGCAGCACTTTCACGCCCGGGTTCACGCCGCGAAGCTGCGTCAGAAACGCATTCAGATCCTCGAGCACTTCGCTGTGGGTGAAGTTTACCGGCTCATAAGACCCGGCATCAACCTCGGGGGAAACCGCCATCGGGCACAGCGGGAATACCGCCCCATCGACAGTCGAATGCCAAGCCTCGGTCAAGCCGAGCGTGAACACCAGCACATCCACCTCGGCAAAAAGTTTTCGCACTGCTGCCAGGTGCTCCTGCCGTGATGCCGCGACCAGCTCAGGACTGGCGAACCCGTCCGGTTCGATCTCTGGCCGGAAGGGATCGACATAGCGCCCGTCCGGCCGGCGCCAGGTGTGATCCTCCGGCATCAAGCTCCCTTGGGCGCGTTCGAACAGCTGGCGCAGTTGGCGTGTGGTATAGACGTTGCCGTAACGCGCGGAATAGACACCATAGTTCCGGCGGGTGCGCTCGGCCGGATCGAGGCCATCGCCGCCTTCGGTGACGAGGTAATCATGACCGGAAGCCGCAAGCCGGCGGGCAATGTGCTGCGCAAAACAGCTTCCCGCGGTGCCGATCCGCGTGTCCGGCCCGATACGGAACCCCGGCTCGGCCACAGGGTCCAGAGCACCGTGGCCGGGTGCCAGTACCCCCCGCCGCCAGAACTGGTGATCGGGGAAAGAACGATAGGGGTTGTGGGATGGTCCGGTTCCGGCTGGCTTGCCTTCAAGCCCCAGCAGACCTTCTTCCGACAGCCGCGGATGACAGGTGCGGTCGAGCGCGATCTGGCGATAGGCGGCAAATGATCTGGCAATGAATTCATCCAAACCGAAGGTGCTTTCAGGCCTGGGCTTGAACTGGAACACATATTCGCCGCCAGCGACGCCGAAATGTTCGGCAATCTCGGGATAGACAGGCCAGACGATATTGCTCGCCAGCTCGTCCGGCATGAGGTTTTCAGGATAGCGAACCTCCGGTACGATACCCACCTTTGCAAGCAGCAGCCTGGCAAGCATGGCCATCACAGGCAGCTTGGGATGCAGCGTGCTGTGCATGAAGCACCCACCGGCCAGCAGGGGTGCAAGTTCACGTTCGTCCCACAGGCCGAGTTTCTCGAATTGCTTGCGCATGTGAGCATCGGATCCGGCGCGCGCGCGAAAATAGCCAAGCCGCTCGAAAACATCGTGACAAAACAGTGCTGCGGTTTGCGCTTCGTCGTAGCCGGAGAGAAAGCCGTGCAGGATCAGAGCGGAGTGATTGGACCCCATCGGTCCTTGCACCAGCACCTTGTCGACCTTGGGGCGTATCAGGTCGGGCTGGAAGCCTGCATGGACAATTGCCGGAAAATCCAGCGTATCGTGCCTTTGTCGCAGCCCCGCAATGGCATCGGCGAAGGACATCCCCGGATTCCCGACGAGCACCAGCCGCCGTTCCGGACCGCCTGTCTGCGACAACGGATCGACTTTGTCATTGTACCGCACGAAATCTATCGCGACACCCGGCAACATTCGGCGGAGGCAAGCGGCAAGCTGATCGCCCTGGCAGTTGCCAAAGACCGTGATCGCTTCGTATTTCTGCATCGCCACGACCCCTCCCGTCACACCGATGCGAGCTTCGTCTTGGTGAAGGTCTCGAAGTAGCGGTTGTATTCCTGCAGGTAGCGCTCGTTTTTCAGGCGGCGCTTGCCCTTGCCGGTCCAGACTAACGAATCGGCCGCAAAATCCCAGTCGAGCAGGGCCGTCGGCAGTTGCTTGACCTTGAGCTTGAGGCTCGGGTCCGACGGCGCCGCCTTCAACGCGTAACTCAGCGCGATCTGATCAAGAAACCATGCCACATGGCCGGTGTGGATCGCATCGAGGATGTAGCTTGCGGTGCGGTCCATGAAGTCGCGCGCGGATTCGCTGTCAGCCAGCATGATACCGCAGGCCGCCAATGCGAGGTGCGGTTCGATCGAGAAGCGATTGCGGATCAGGACATCGGCCTTCCACATCAGCGACCGGCAGACATTCAGGTCGCCGCGCACGATATTGTCCACGTCCATAACGAAGTATGTTCCGGGTGCAGCCCGCATCATCTCGGCCAGCCGCACGAAGCGGATCGAAGCGAAATAGGTTTTGCGTTGCTCGCTGTCGAACTTGCCGAGGCGAGGCTTCTCGATCCCGTGGCTGACGCGGTCCGGCCCCAGCAGTTTCTCGGCCGCCGCCAGACATTCGAGCGCGGCCTCGGCGGGATCGACGAGATGCACGTGGAGATTCGTATCAGGCGAATTCTTGGCGAGCGAGGCCGCGATGGTTCCCAAGTAAAGCAGGCAATAGCGGGTATCCATGCAGACGAACACAGTGACCCGATCCGCGGCATCCTTCGGCAAGGTGACTTCTGTTGTCTCGAACAGCCAGGGCTTGCGCGGAGCCTTGTCCTTGTCGAACTGGGCGAGCCAGAAGGTCCCGAGGGGATCGGGGCCATACTTGCGCGCCTGATCGATCGCCTTCGCGCCCCATTCGCTGAGGCCCGATCGGCCGATCGCGACACCGAGCGCTGAAATCAGCGCGGGTCTGGCCTCCATTTGAAGAGCCTGGGTCAATACCAGGCGGGCCTTGTCGAATTCGCCCCGCTCGGAATAGGCATTGGCGATTGTGAGCGCGGCATCGTGGTTCGCCGGGTCGCGCTCAAGCAAGGGTTTAAGCCGCTCGATCACCTTCACCATCTTGTCCTGGCAAGTCAGGATCTGCGCTTCCAGAACGACGATGTCGGGCCGGGTTTCGAACAGCGCCGGATCCTTGGCGACCAGTTCGTGCAAAAGCGATTCCGCCTGTTCCAGCTCATAGCATTCCAGCATGACCTGGGCCATGCGGACCGTCAGCTCGACCGGGTCGCCACCCGCCGCAATCGCCGCCCGGTAGGCAGACAGCGCCGGATCGAACCGGCCGCTGCGAAACTGCGAATCCCCGACTACGGTCAGAAGTTCGGCATTGCGCGGATGGCGGGCATGGATTTCGGCGATCAAATCGGTGATTTGACGATAGTCGTAGTCCGCCATCGCCAATTCGAGAGCGTTGCGGAAGAAGTTGACCGAAGGATCGGAGGCTCCCGATTGCTGCGCCTGAACCAGCGGATCTCCAATGGTCTCGGGCAGGGGAATGCCCAGTATCATGCACCCGAGGTACTCGCCGGCGTTCGCCAGGACCCGGCTCCAGTCGCCGCGCTCGCTGGGTGCCTGACGCAGGATCCGGGAATGCGGATACCACACGCAGGTCTCGCCCTCTGCAAGCCAGTGCGCAAAGGGCGAAGAAGGGACAAGGACGAAGTTGGGAATGCCAAGCCCGCCGGCAATGTGGGCAGTGGTGTGGCCGATGCAGACTACGACGTCCATTGCCGCAACGAGATCGCACATGCCCGCAAGATCATCGGTCCGGTCGATGCCCTGTACTTCCAGCACTTGGACCCCTGTGGCGTCGGTGGCCTGCGCAAGAGCCGCGGCGTGATCGCCATATTGCAGGTTGACGAGCGCCACTTCCGGAATGTCGAGGGCATCGAGCAAGGCTGGGAGCGGCACCGACTTCTCGTCGCCCACAAAGGGGTTGCTGGATGTCCAGGAAATCCCGACCAGCAAGCGCTTGCCCCCGCTCGCTTCGTCGAGCTGCGCGCGCAACTTCGCGGAGCGCTCGGCATCGTGGCTCAGAAACGGCTTGGATGAGACATAATCCGTCCGGGTGCGACGGAAGAAACGCACCAGGCTGCCGATCGGCATGTGGCATGCCACCTGCTCCATCCAGTCCCCGCGCTGCGCGTCCGGCGGGACCTGCTCGACCACCTCGATCTGCGGAAAGGCGGCGGCCATGACAGGTACCAGCCGGGCTTCGACCTCGAGCACCACATCGAGGCCGAGCGCCAGGACATCAGGGATGATGGAGGCATGCAACAGGTTCTGGCCGACGCCGAAATTCACCTCCGCCCAGATCAGCAGCTTTCCGCCCGGCTGCAGTTCGCCGCGCCACAGCGGCAGTCCTTCAGGGACGTTGTTGAGCCGTGCGAAAGTGGGTGTGAGCATGCGCCCCTTGTCCTGATCCGCAGCCTCGGCAAATTCGCCCGACAGCATCAGCGCCGTAGCGATCCGCTTGCGCACCAGCGGGGCCTTGGGGTCGCGCTTAAGCGCCTTGCGATAGAGTTCGATAGCCTCCTCGTAGCGCGACAGCCGAACGAGAACATCAGCCTTGATCTGCATCAGCCGGGTGTTGGTCGGTTGCCAGTCAAGCGCAAGGTCCGCCTCCAGCAGCGCCGCCTCGGGCTTCGAGAGGTTGAGGTTGAGCCACGCGATCGTTCCGGACAGGTCGGCGTAGTTCGGACTGCCCTCCTCGAGTACGCGCCGCAGGCGATGGGCCTCAATGAGCGCGCTCTCCCAGTCCTCCTCTCCGATGATCGCCTTGATCCGCCCGTTGCGGGCATCGAAGGCGGCCGGATCGAGCCGGATGGCCTTCTCGAACAGCGCGTCGGCTTCGGCATACCGGGCCAGCTTGAGCAGCACCTTGCCGGCAAGGGATAGCAGGCTATAAGTCTCGGGCATTCCGGACATTGCCTGTTCGGCCATGATCCCGGCCGCCTGCAGATCGTAGTAATCGGCCGCCGTGCGCGCTGCGAGCAGCAACAGGTGGTGATCCGCAAACAGGTCACGGCAATAGGTTTTTTGGAAGACGATATGCGCCACGCCCTGTTTCTGGCGCCGGATCAGAGTGGGCGTCCGGTCTACTTCGGCACGCAGGGTCTCGTTAAGGCAGAGCAGAGTGCCGTCGCCCGCGGCATCGACGTCGAGGATGATTTCACCATCGCCAACGGTCGCACCCTCACCGGTGGACAGGGCGAAGCGGATTTGTCGGCCCCATGCCCGCTTGGGCAGTTCCAGACAGAACGGGTGGCGATCAACGTAGCCGTTGCCTGCCAGCAGAACCTTTCCGGCGTAGTCCACAAAGACCGACGCGGCGCGCTCGCCATCGATCGCCAGGTGCACCAGATCACCCGCGCGGCCATCGGTAGGGACCGGCATCCACCCGCGCACCATCCCGGAGGTTACATAGCGTGACCCCCGCGGATCGATCTTCGCAACAACACCGCCGATGCCGGGCATCATCGTGGGCTACTCCCTGACCGCTTCATGCTGCTACCACACGCTGCGTCCGCACGGCATCGGTTGCTGCCGCTTCGAAAACGTCCAGTACCTGCGCGGTCAGACGCTCGAGGCTGTATCGCTCCCGCAGCTTGTGCTGTGCGGCCGAGACCTGCGCGAAACGCCGATCCGGGTCGCTCGCGAGCAGATTGATGGCGGCCGCCCAGTCGTCCATCGTCTCGACCAGGATGCCGCATCCATCGGCGCAGGCGGAATCATAGGCCGTGCCGCGACTGGCAATCACAGCCGCCCCGATCGAGGTGTAATCCACCCACTTCGTATCGGCCTTCACCAGGTTGAACGGGGTCTTCAACAGAGGGCAGAGGCCGATATCCCACCGCAATTCGCGAAATTTTGCCACAAAGGCATCGTAATCCCCGATCGGCGGCGTGGCCTGCACCCGGTCGCCAAAACCCTCCAGCTCGGGCGGTAACTGCATCGAGCCGAACAGTTCGAACCGCAGACGCGGGTGGCGTTCAAGCGCGGCGGCGATGACGGGGGCGAGCAGTGTCAACTCGGGCGTCTTGTCATTGCCCATAAAGCCGAGAATCCGGGCTTCGCGTTGTTCGGCGGGCGCGATGATCTCGCCCGAGCAGTAGATGTCGCCGGCAAACATATCGCGCGTGATGCCCAGTTCGCCGAACCGTTCGCGCAGCCGCCGGGTCGAACAGTAGACGACGTCGGCTGTGTCGATCAGGTGACGTATCGCCGCAGTGCGCTCTGACCGGTTATGTTCGAGGAACTTCTTCTCGCCGAGTTCGCGCGGGACGTTGAGAAGGTCGTCGTCGATGTGGAATACCACCGGCACGCCGGCCTCCCGCAGCATACCCGCCATGGTCTCCGCTTCCGGACCGCTATAGCGGCAGAAGACGGCAAGGTCGGGGCGCGCCGCCGCGATCCGCTGGCGGACGAAGGCGGACGTGGCATCCGGATCACCCGGCGATACGGAACGCGCCTTCAGGATGTCCTTTTCGGTGATGGTGAACAGGCGGGCCGCACCCGCGCGCTCCAACGCCGCAAGGGGCTTGATGAAACTGATATGCAGCGTGGGTATGATCCCGTTCGCTACCAGCAACACGCGCCGCGTGCCGCCATCGGGCCGCGCAAGCCGCGGCTCGGCAAAGTCATTTGAGCGGGCAAGCATGGCGTCCACCATGCCGAGGAGACGTTTCCTCACGACCTGTGGATCGGCATCGAGGCCGGTGCGGCGCAGAAAGCGCCGCTGCCGTTCGAGGAAAGGTGCGGGGTCGATGCTGGCTGCTTCGGCGAAGGCATCCCACTCCGCCACCGTGCCGACCTGCGCAAGTTCCGCATAGGCGGTGGTATCGAGCACGGCATCCTCATCGCGCCATACCGCCGTGGGGATGCCGGCCAGAACCATGTCGATGAGCACGGACGAAGGGGCGGAAATCCCGAACAGAAAACGCTCCAGATCGGTCTTGAACATCGGCTTGTTTGCCAAAACCACGTTCTGCGGCAACTCGATCTGGTTCTTCACGATGAACTGCCCGCCGGGATGCGGCCGCACCGCAACCTTGCGGCCGCGCCGGGCCTGATCGGCCGCAAAGGTCAGTAGCGTCTCAAGGTATGTTTGCTGGAAATTGCGCGTGGCCCGCATCCGGACGGAGTGCAGATTCTCACACACCAGCCCCGTATCGCGCGGGGTGCCGCCGGGCTGCCGGTCGAACAGACGATTGAGCACCAGCGGTGGACCCAGTTCGAGGTACTTGTCCCTTTCGGACACGCACAGGTGGCGCAGCTGCTCCCGCGCAACCCAGCCGCACAGCACGTCGGCCGCGAACCTTACCGAACTCCCGTGGCTCAAGGTCTGTTCGCGGTTCTGATCGAAGCCGACGCATTCGTAGCCGTGCTGGACGGTGACCCTCACGAAGCTGGCAGGGCTCGAAAGGAAAACATGATGATTGACCGCATGAGCCGCAAGGTTGGACTCGCTGGCCGAGAAGATGATGCCGCGGCGCTCCTGCAGGCGGCGAACCGCACTGAACGGATCTTCGAACCGCGACATGGTCGCCGCTGTCTCCCTGGCAAGTTCGTCCAGCTCTGCACGCCACAGCCATTGCTTGTCGCGCCCTTCGAACTGCCGGGAGACCAGGAACAGCAAATCGGCATCGTCGCGTTCATGCGCGATGGTGCGGATGATCGGGCGCAGGACATTGACGTCCTGGATAAGGTCGAAAAGAAATGCGATCACCGGACGCGAGGCTGCGGAAGAATCCCTCATTGCAACGCCGCCCCGCCACCCTGCGCCGCCCGGCGATCAAGGTGCGTCATTCCCATCAAGGGCGCTTCCAGTTCGGACCGGTAAATCCTCGAATCCCGAAACAGGCGACGCGCAATCCGCTCGATTGAGCCCATCACCCGCGCATAGTGCACCATCTGCCCTGCGCGAGACTTGACCATATCCGGACGCAAGGTGCGCAACGCCTCGCTGTCTGCATCATCCGCAGGCAGAGCGAGAATGAAGGGGTAGGGCCCTTCACTGTTTGCATCTTCCCGGACCAGCGGCTTCATGGAGGGTGCGATCATGTTGGCACCCTGCTTCGACATGCGGAGCTCGATCGGGCCGACACCGTCGCGAAAATCGAAGTGGAGGTTGAACTTGGGTGAAGCGGCGCAGAACGGCGTCCCGATCAGGGCGATACCGCGATCCTGGGCAAAGGCAATCACGGCATAGGGCGTGCGATTACCGTGGATTATGGCAGGGCTCGGACCGGTCGTGCCGTTGCTGCCACGGGAAGGCGAAACCGGAGGAAGTCCTTTCAGAAACTCCAGCAGCCGTCCTGCCTCGTTGGCCGGATCGGCAAGATCGTTCATGCATTCCTTCAGCGCAGGAAGCGTGTCCGGGCGCAGCCGCAGACTTCCTTGATCGAGGTCGACCAGCAGATCATTCGCATCGCGGTACCGGAAAGGCCCGATCGTTTCATAAAGGTCAAAGCCGGCCGAAAGGATCTGGGTCCCGCCAGTAAGAGCGGAAATGCCCCGGTTCAGCGATTTCGCGATGGAGAAATTCTGGTGGTTGACCGGGAGGAACGAAATCAGCGCCTCCTCCATCCCCCGGGCTTCGCCATCCTGGCTCCACTCCTCGACCGCCATGGGCAAGCCGACTGCACGCAGCCTTGCGAGATTCTCGGAATGCAGCGCCGACAGGTTGGTCAGAACCTTCAGCCTGACGTCGTACCCGGCGCGAGCGAACGGTTGCAACGCGCCTGCATAGGCCGCAAGATCGGTCAGGCCGACCGGGAAGACCGGGTTGTTGCCATTGCCGAACCACAGCACATCGATCCGCCTGTCAGCCCGCGCCCTTGCCGCCTTCTCCTCGAGCCGGCTGGCAAGCATCGGCTGGTCCAGCGTGTCGAACGGGTCATTCAAAACGTGGCAGGGCTTATCGGGCGCGAAGTCCGCCGCGACGCCGCGCATCCGCTCGGTCGAGCACAGGAAGAAATCGACCCGCGACGCCATCTCGCGCAGGAATTCGCGATGGCGATGGCAGGGGCTGATACCGGGGCTGAAATAGTCATCGAACATGTCCACCCCGACCATGATTCCGCGTTCGCGCAGGTAATCGGCCGCGTACAAGGCGCGGGCGTCGGTGCATTTGCTGAAGATCACCACATCTTCGTCGATCAGCCAGCGCGCCTCGAGGTTATCGATCTCGTCGACGATGATGCGTGCCCCCTGTCTTTCGAGGTGGGGGGAAATCCGGCGGTAGCGGATGCGGACGCCGGCGCGGTCTAACCACTGGCTCGACTGGACTAGGGCGCGAATCTTCACCGCCGCAGTTCCCTCACCACTGCGACCCGATCGAGCAGGGATTGCCAATCCGCCGGCCGAACCGACCGGTGAGCGAGCGGATCGGGGAAATCGGCGCTCAGGGCCGCCTCATCGACCGCCGCGCGGACGAGCGTCGTGCAGAGATTGGTGTGGCCCGCAGCGAGCGCGCGGAAGCCGAGATCGAGATCGTGCATCGCCATCGGGAAACGCCGCTGATCGAAACCGCCGAGGCTGCGGAACGTCGCCGCGTCGTAAAGGACGCATTTCGCATGGTTGGCGACGACCGGGAATGTCGCAGCGGGCATGATCCGGGCGATGTCGATCTGGTCGAAATCGAACACCGGTTCGCCATGCAGCGAAACCCGCGACGGGAAATAGCCGGCACTGTGCACCTTCGCATCGCCCTCGTCATGCAACTCGGTGACGAGCGCACAGGCAACTGAGGCGGTGGCGGGACGATCGGCCAATCGCGACAGCGCGGCCGCAGTGCGTGGATCGGACAGAAGGACGCCGGGCGCCAGGAACATCAGCCGGTCCGCCCCGGACAATTCGGCTGCGGCATTGAGTCGCCCGGCCAGCGTCAATTCCCGCCCGTCGATCGATCGGACCTGCAGCTCGCAAGGCGGAAGCGGCTGATCATCGGGCCAGCCAGCGAGAATCACGTCGAGGCTTTCGGCTCCGATCTGGTTCTCGAGTGCCGCGAGGCAATTGGCCATACCTTCGGGATTCCGGCCGGAATCGATGACGACGGTGATCGCCTTATCGATGCGGGTGCCCACTTCCACCGGCATCTCGCGATCGGGCGAAACCGGCATCAGCGGATCTGCTTGCCACGCCAGCTTGTTGTAATGGCGCACCGCGAGCGGGAATACCGGACCGCCCCTGCCCGCGTCCCGGTTTTCCGGAGAAAGGACGTGGGGCGCATGGGCAGGCATGTCCGGATGCTGGAACCGCGCAAGGTCTTCATCGAAGGGCAGCGAGACATCGGCGGTGGGGCGAATGGTGGCGGCATCGACGACCACGAAACGCGACAGCGCGGGATCGTGCGGCATCCGCCGGGCCACAAGCGCATAGATCGACGGCACTGCATCGCTGGGCAGCACGAGCACGCCGGTCGCGGTGATCCGCGCTGCGATCGTGCTTGCCTGCCCGGCCGGCTCGAGCATTGCTACCAGCTGATCGCGCTGGGAAGGGTACGAACCTTCGACGGCGCGAACCGGCATCCCGAAATGCCGCGCGATCGAAGACAGCACCGCTGGGCGGAAAATCGGTTCGGTTCCGCTGGCCCCGCGCATGTCGATCTCGATCCGGCCGATCGCATGCCGGTCGGGCCCTTGGTCCCAGCCCAGCCATTCCAGCGCCAGGGTCCGGCTGTATTCGGCGAGGCTCGCCATGCTGCCGGGCGCGGTTTCAAGCACTGCCAGTTCGCCGTAATGGAGACCGCCGCGCAGCAGCGAAGGGAAGGGCACCACCGCGCTGTCAACCAGAACGCCGTCACCCCTGGAGACCAGAACGAGAAGCGGGGCGAGCGGATCGACAGAGCGCACCTCCACATAGTCGGCCTCCCCGCCGCCCGTCACCGCCTCGGCAACACAGTGAAGGTGGCCATCACAATCGGCCTGGAACACGCGCGCTACACTCGACAGCCCGCCCGCCAGCCGCAGGGTCAGGCCGGACCGGCTGTCACACCATCCGTCTGCGAGCAGTTCCAGACCGCACCCGTGATCGGCGAGGATGACGTGCGGTGCCTCAGCCGTCGCCGGCTCGCCCGCCACCGTTACTGCGGCAGCAGCACCCGAACGCATGGCGGCGAACAGGGCGATGCGCGCGAAGGCCGGCCGGGGCGTCTCGCTGGCGAGAACGGCGACGATTTTGTCGCCCACCGCAATGGCACGCGCTTGCGGCTGCTGTCCGAGCCGGTCGAGCGGCATAATCGCAGAAAGCTGGTCCGGGCCGGAAGAGCGCAGGGCTTTCCAGCCGCCGATACGAGGCCGCCATGTTCCTTCCAGCTCGCTGGTCGCCGCCCTGACCTCGGGAGGCGGCGCCGCAACCTGCTCAAGCGCCCGTTGCGATTCCGATGTCGGCGCGGCCGAGGCCTCGGTCCGCGCGCTCGCAATCGTCGTGGAATCTGTCAGCGCGCGGCGACGGCGCCCCTCATCCCGCCCATGTTCAAGATAATGAACCAGCGGATTGAGGCCGCTCTCGCGAATGTCGGGGTATTCGCTCAGATACCATTTGCTGTTGAACGCCGGGCTGGGATGCCGGCCTTCGGCGCCGCCCGAAGAGATGAAGTGATCGAGCAGATCGACACCGGCAACAACCACATCGGGATAACGCGCGGCGTAGAAAGGGGCATCGAACATCCCGCTTTCCAGCACGAGCCGACGCTGCCGTCTGTGCTGCAGCATCTTTTTGCGCGCCTTCGGCTTCACATAGAGAAGCAGCGATTTCACCGATTGGCCGATTGACTTTGATGGGGCAACAATCGCCCGTCCAGAGCCACCCCTCGCCGCGCTTGCCAACTGCGCGTTATGCACACGCTCGATGGCAACTTCGCGCCGGCGCGCTTCGGCGAGCGACTTCTGAACCTCGTCGAATGACTTGCGCAGATCGTCCTGCGATTTACGGAGCGCGGCAACCTCAGAGCGCGCCGCGCCCAGTTCGGCCTTGCCGGCGATCTCCAGCAGACGCAGCCGCTCGACCTCTTTGGCAGCATTAGCGCGGCGCGTCTCGAGCGCTTCAGCCTCGGCCTTGAGCCGCTCGATCGCGGCCTGCAGCACACCATTCTTCTCGGTCAGGACTTCGGCTTCGTGAATCCGCCAACGGAACACCTTTTCCCACCGCGCTTCAGCCGTGCCCGGTTCACCGGCATCTGCGGGAGACGCGGCAGCGGGCCGATCAAGTTTCTCCCCGGGTCGGGCAGGCGGAGCGGACGACCGCATCGCATCAGACTGGCGCTGGAGATCGGCAAGCCGGGCAGAAAGGCCATCAGCCACCTGTTTCTGGAGCCGCAGTTTCTCGCCCATTTCAGCCACGGTCGCGAAAGCGAGGCCGAGCGGTTCGCGCGCCTCATCAAACACGGCGCGAAGTTCGTCCATCTGCGCACGCCCGTGATCGTCTTCGCCATCCTGCGCCCATCGCCACAGGATATCCTGCGCCGCCCGCACCCAGCGGTCGACCTGATCGGCTTGCGGGACCCTGCGAAGCGCCCGGTCATTGGCATCCTGTTCGTCCGGGATCAGTTCGCCTACGATTGCCTTGCGCACCCGCGCGGACCATGCTGGCCAGGTGATCCCGAGCGCCTGCGAAAGCCGCCCCAGCGCGGCTTCCCAGTCATCCAGCAAGGCCTCCCGCGTCAGGTGGGCGCGCACCATGCCGCGACTGGCATGTTCGCACTCAAGCACCCGGGCGAGCCATACCGCGCGGGCGGCACTCCCGCTCACGCCGGATAGCTGCGAAAACCCGCTGGCAAACCGTGCCGGATCGTCATGGTAATCGATGACAACGGCATCGACGCCGCAGGCTTCCAGCACCTTGCGCCAGAACGGTATCAATTGCGCGATTGCATGGTCTTTCAGGACGAACAGCGAAGACGAAGCAAACGCCGCTGATACCAGATCAACCGCACGCTCGTGGAATTCCGCGTGGCGCAGCGATGCATACCAACCGGCATGGAGCGGCTCGATCGAAAATTGGTCGAAACCGGCCGATTCCAGAATCTCGCGGTTGAGAGCCTTCAGCTTGCCGGGAAAATCATCGGGTTCGCCGGCCTGATCCACCCCGAGATGAACGAGGATGCGCGCCAGCCCATCCGCCCCGTC
This sequence comes from Porphyrobacter sp. AAP60, assembly GCF_001296025.1. Lineage (GTDB taxonomy): Bacteria > Pseudomonadota > Alphaproteobacteria > Sphingomonadales > Sphingomonadaceae > Erythrobacter. Next base: position 386,031 of record NZ_LJHV01000008.1, read on the forward strand.
CCCGTGAACACCGGCAAACAGCACACATTGGCGACCGCCGGATGGGGCACCTCCCACTTCAGCCGTAACGGAAACCATATTGCCGCAGAATCCAGTCTATGTGGCTTGAAATATCACGCCAATGCCGCATCGGTGACAGGAGTGTCAATGACTATTGACGCCGCAAGGATGGGCAAGCAATAGCATTCGCCAACTGAAAACGGAGATCATGGAAAATCATGGCGGATCCCCCGCTCAGCGAAGTACCAGTCCTGATACTGGGAGAGAGCCATTCCACCGCAATTTCGCGCGCAATCGATGCAACCCATGATGACTCGTTAGTTAGTATCGATGTCCGGATCGGAAGCGACGCATCGAAGATTAACTTCGATTTATTTAAACTATACAATCCGAATAAGCTCGTTCTTGCATTCGGCGGCACCGAGCACAACATTATCGGCATGATCGAGGGGGAACCGAAGTTCGACTTCTTGTGGCCGCCATTCGAGGATTTCGACACGGAGCGCACCCTCGTTCCAGCCGCCGTGATCGAGGAAGTGCTCCGGTGGCGCATGCAAAGCGGTGTCATCCGCGCCTTGCGGGTCAGGGAGCATTTTGATTGCCCGGCTTATGTCCTCGCGCCTCCTCCGCCGTTTCTCGAGATCGACGGGAAAACCATTCTTCCTAAGGCCTTCTCCGAGCTTTTCGAGGCAGGGATCGCTCCTGCACCGATCCGCCGTAAGCTCTATGCGATGCAATGCACGCTGATGAAGTCGATCTATAAAGAACACGGTATCGCATTCATCACTGCGCCGCCCAAGACCCGCGACAAGGACGGGTTTCTCCATCGCAAGTTCTGGGGCCGCGACCCCACGCACGGCAACCAGCACTATGGCCGGATCCTCATCCAGCACCTGAACGATGCGCTTGAGCTGGATGCAAAATCTCCCGGAAAGAAAGCGAATGTCTAAGCGTCACCCCTATGTCGGCCAGCCCGATTACCAGTTCTGGCGCAAGGACCCTGGCCTGAAGGAGCCATCGCTGTTCGATCCGGTCGGCAAGCCGGCATTCAGTATAGACCCGCAGGACAAAGTGGTGACGGCAGGAAGCTGCTTCGCGCAACATGTCGCGCGCTACCTCGCGCAGTCCGGTTTCAATTTCCTCGTGACCGAACAGCCGCATCCACTGCTTCACGGGCAGGTGGCCCAGAAGTTGAATTACGGCCTTTTTTCTGCACGTTACGGCAATGTCTACACCACGCGCATGCTGCGCCAGTTGCTCGAACGTGCGTTTGGCGATTTCAAGCCAATCGACAGCGCCTGGCGGCGCGAGGACGGTCGCTGGGTGGATCCCTTCCGTCCGCAGATCCTGCCGGGCGGCTACGTCAGTTCGCGCGAGGTCAAGCTTGATCGCAGGACGCACTTCTCGGCTGTGCGCCGCGCAGTCAAGGAGATGAACGTCTTCGTCTTCACCCTCGGCCTTACTGAGACCTGGATGGACCGCAGGGACGGTGCGGTATACCCGCTCGCGCCCGGGGTGGCCGGCGGGGTCTATGACGAGGACATCCACACCTTTTGCAATTTCGACGTCGAAGAAGTGGCTGCCGACCTCCAGTGGAGCCTCGACTTCATCCGTTCGCTCAACCCTTCGGTGAAATTCATCATCACCGTATCGCCCGTTCCACTGAACGCGACCGCGCTGGATCGCCACGTGGCGGTATCGACGGCCTATTCCAAGGCGGTTCTGCGGATAGCGGCGGAAAAAATCTGCAACGCCAACGACATGTGCGACTATTTCCCGTCGTACGAAATCATCACCAGCCCGATAACCCGCGGCGCCTATTTCGAAGAGGATGCCCGCGAAGTGCGCGCCGAGGGCGTGCACCACGTCATGTCGCTATTCCTCAAACACTACGCAGGGATGCAGACCGGCGCGGGCAAGCCTGCGTCCCGGAAAAAGGCGAACAAATTGCCGGACCGGATGGAGCAGGCCGAAGCGTTGATGCAGGCGCTGTGCGACGAAGAAGCGATCGACAACACCTGAGTCAATGGCACCTTTCCGGTCCCGGCCACAGGAAAGATAGCTGACGCCGCCAATTCTCTCTTACCGATTGGCCGGTTTCCGGATCGAATTATCAGGCAGTGGATAAAGTGGCAAAGTTCATACTTCACATCGGTGATGCAAAGTGCGGCAGCACTGCCATACAAAACGCGCTATACCTGTCGCGCGAGCACTTGGCAGATAATCGCGTCTATTATGATACGCATTTCCCCAATTCGGGCCATACGGCGCTTACGCTTCTGTCAGGCCAGCGCAGCAGGGGGGGCAGCGAAGCGCGCGAGGCACGGGCTGCCAAAACGCTGAGGATGCTCCAGCTTGAAGCGCGAAACTTCGATTGGGTGATCCTGTCGGCAGAGAATTTCATCAATCTTTCGCCCGAGATCGTAGCCCGGCTTGCGGAAACCATTACAGCGCCGGTCGAAGCTTTCGAAGCGATTGCCTATGTCCGCAGCCCGGTCGCAATGTATGCGTCCAGCATCCAGCAGATCATCAAGGGCAGCCACCTTTTCCCGGCTCCCGATACCTACCATCGCCGCATCGATCGGAAGCTGGGGGATTGGCAGGAATTCATCGGGCAGGATCGGTTCCAGGTGCGGTTGTTCGAGCGGCAATCCCTGGGCGGCGGGGATGTGGTTACAGACTTCGCGAACTATCTATCCCACGTCACCAGCACCCCGATCAGCTTGCCTCCCGGTTCGTACAACACATCGCTCACTGCCGAACAGGCGCGGGTCATGCAGCAGTTCCGACTGGCCGTGTATCCAGACCAGCCCGGAGCGCTCCTGCCACGCAGCACGGCGCTGGCGAAGTTTTTTGAATCGCTCAACGCAATCAGACCAGTGGGCAGCCCGGTCGTGATTTCGGACCTTGCCCGCGATGTCATCCGTGCCCGCAACGCCGATGTCGTGCGTGCGCTCATGGAGACTTTCCCGAACCTGGCATTTCCCGACTTTACAGATACGGACACGCCCCTGCCTGAGGGGCCGTTCCCATGGACCGGCGATGACAGCATCGAAGCGGTGCTTTCCCGCATTGATGGAGGCGTTGTCGTGCAGCTCGCCAACCTTCTTCCGGAATTGAACGGCGGGCGCGACTTGGACGAACAGACCATGGCTGCCGCCATGTCCGGACTGGGTTTTCACGATCCGGCCGAGCGGCAGGCGGTCCGCGCAGCGGTTGAGGACTATGCGAAGGCGCGGTCGCTATGTCCCCGTTAAGGCTGTTCTCCGATCATGCCAGTTCATGGCGGAGTTATCCGGACAGCAGGACATCCGCAAAAGCCTTTCCCATTTGAGGCCGCGATCCGATTTGCTTGCTGCATCGGACGGAGAAAATTGTGGAACATGCCATTGAGAAAGCGACAATTATCGTCCGCAGGCCGCGCCCAGCGATCCCGCCCATGCGGCAGCAGCGGTCCGACAATTTCCACTCCGCAGCCGACAAGTCGTCGTAAGCGATGATTACTCCTCAAAAACAGTCTTGGATCAGAACATGGGCCGTTTGGGAATTCCTGTCGTCAACACGAACTAGTCACGCCCCCCAAGTGTCTTCCAATTTGCCTCTGTCGTTTTGTAGGCTAGCGAAAAGAGAGGTCTGACGCTTGCTACGGCAGCTTCGTGAGTGAAACAAACATCTGACTTATCAAGACGCAGAATTGATAACCCGGCGACACCTTCGGGCTGCAATATGGACGTATTGCTCGAGCTTTTTATCAACATTTTCAAAACGTCATTGAAACGTGAAGGTCCGAACATTGCGTCAATCGTGGTGTGGTTCTGAGGCAGTCCGTCAAATCTGAGGTTGCGGGTTTGTTTAACTAGCAACTTTATGAAATTGCATGTTGGGTAAGAGAGGAACAACCCATTTAATATCCAGGGTCTATACGCCCGAAAATAGAGCATGGTGTTGCCATGACGCATTGCAGTTCGAAGAATTTCAGCCGCTTCAGGTAGCGGCCACGCGTCGCTGTCAACATAGAGACACGGCTTTCTCGACGCATAAGCAATCCGAAAAATATCCGATTCCATCGCATAGTGGAAAGCTGACGCAAAGGCTTGGGAAAACTCGGGCGCGTGTTCAGCTATCCATGCAGAAGCACTGTCTTTGTTAAAAAGATTTACTTCGCCTAATCCTAGTTCCTTTGCTAATTTTTGCCATTGATTAAAAATGATTGACAAATCTTCAGGCAGCTCCCCCTGACTCCAATACTGGATAAATGTGACAGGAGAGAAATCTTGCTCTGATATCTTTGTGGTCGGCGCACTTCTCATTCCAAGGGCTGCCTCCCAAGACTGGACAAAAGGCGCTGCACGCTCTCGTAGCTCGCCCGTCCAGGCTTCAAAATTAACAGCTTTTTGCAACCCGGGATGAACGGGTTCATTTGTCAACGCATAGGTTCGTACGTCATCATCACGCCCCATGGCCAAATAAGTATGCAACTTAAAGTTGACCATTTTTATATCATCGGGCGATGATGACAAAATTTGTTCAGTAAAGGCTAGCGCTTGCGCCCAGCACCCATGCTGGAACGCGATCGCCCTTGCTGTCCGAAGCAAGCGAGCATCGTCCTGGTGGCGCTCAAGTGCGTCTCGCAAAATATCCAGCGCTTCCAGGGGCCGCCCCAGCCCTGTCATCGCTTCGGCTGCGAGCCTATACCAAAGGACATGAACTGTTTTTTGTTCAACAAATTTGATCGCTATGGAAAGTGCTTGATCAAATTCTCCCGCCGCCAGAAGTTTGCGAACCTCGAAAATTTGCAAATCTCTAGCCCTAGGGGTTTTTATTTCCATGTTGAATTTAAACCTTCGATTAGTCATATGGACTTTGATAAAATCGGCGACATTGTTCAATATATGGCATAACTTTTATTCATTCTCATTGAATTTCGTTGGATTATAATCGTCGTTATACCGAGAAATTCAAACGGGCTCGCGTGCGGGGGCCTGATACGAAAAAAGATTGAGGGTTGTCCGGCGACGCGCGTCAAGCGGTGATACTACTCAGATGTATGGCTTTTTTGCAATAAGCTCTAAATCGGCTGGCGGCCTGAACGAAGAAAATCGTTCATCAACAAGTGCACGAAGCTGATCGACGAGCTTAATGCCGACCACACCAAGGGCGAACTGGAGCCTACCGAGCTCACCCGGACGACCGAAAGCATTGCCTTTTACGACAGCATGGTCGTGTTCGAGAAAGGCAATGTCTGGTGGAAGAAGGGCTTCCGCACCGGGGAAGGCCACGCTCTTCGATGATCGGCTCCTGGATCGCCACGCGCCTGCGGTGCTCTTTGCGGTGGCAACAACAGCACCGCCCCGGTCCGGCTTGACGATGAAAGAAGGGACTTACCGGCTGGTGACGGCAGGATCATATCGGCGGCCCGACCCCGGCAATCTGCGTAGGTTGGTCGAGGTCGTGCATGATGATATCCTTGGCAAAATAGCCGGATATGCTTGACATCTTTACGCCTTGCCAGAGCCGGTGGCGCTTGCGGATGGGTCCGGAAGCCTGCTAGGCTCCCAAGTGGTGGGGCGTGTTGGCCCGGTGCACGAGAGCAACGGGCAGGCAATGGATTTCACCGGCGTTTCAAAAGGTTGAGCATGAGCGAGAATTCTCCCTTCAAGGTCTTTATCGGTTACGATTCACGCGAGGATATCGCCTATCAGGTTGCACGCCATTCGCTGCTGCGTCACAGCAGAGGTGACGTGACGGTTCATCCGATCCGCCAGCCTGCCCTGCGCGAACTGGGGCTCTACACCCGCCCGGTTGACGTGACCGCGACCACCGAGTTCTCGCTCACCCGTTTTCTAACGCCGTATCTGGCTGCGCAGCAAAGCGGCTGGACCTTGTTTACCGACTGCGATTTCCTGTTCACCACCGATATTCGCGGCGTGCTCGCCGGCCTGGACCCTGCCAAGGCCGTCTATGTCGTCCAGCACGAATATGATCCCAGTCATGACATCAAGATGGATGGCAAGAAGCAGACACGCTATCCGCGCAAGAACTGGTCATCGTTCATGCTGTTCAACAATGCCCACCCCGATGTAAAGGCGCTAACGCCGGATCTGGTCAATTCAGCCACGCCGGCGTTTCTGCACCGTTTCGAATGGGTGGCCGACCAATCGCAGATCGGCGCACTCGATCTCGACTGGAATTTTCTCGAAGGCGAATATCCCAAGCCCGCCAAGACGCCGCGCGTGATCCACTTCACCAATGGCGGGCCATGGTTTGCCGAGTGGGTGAATTGCGATTACGCCGATCTGTGGCTGGCAGAAGAAGCCGCCTATCGCGCCACGCCTGAGGCGCAGGCGGCCTGATCACCGCTTCACGGCATGCCACTGATGCTGCGCCCTGCCGGGTGCGGCCGTTTCCCGTTAAAAAACAAGCAAGGTTTCACCATGGACGTTACCCTTGATGGCAACATCGTCTTTTCCAACGAGCGCCCCTTCGTCCTGATCGGCGGGATGAACGTGATCGAGGACGAAGAGATCGTTTTCGAGGTGGCGCAGGCCTATGTCGATGTCACGGCGAAGCTGGGCATCCCCTATGTCTTCAAGGCTTCGTTCGACAAAGCCAACCGTTCATCCATCACCTCGTTCCGCGGCCCCGGTATGGAAAAGGGATTGCAGACGCTTGCCGCTGTCAAGGAACGGTTCGGCGTCCCCGTGCTGACCGACGTGCACGAGCCGTTTCAGGCAGGCCCCGTGGCCGAAGTGGCCGACATCATCCAGCTGCCGGCCTTTCTGGCGCGGCAGACCGACCTCGTGGTGGCCATGGCCCGCACCGGCGCAGTCATCAACATCAAGAAACCGCAGTTCCTCGCGCCGCACGAAATGACGCATATTATGCGCAAATTTGCAGAGGCGGGTAACGAACAGATCATCCTGTGCGAGCGCGGCAGCTCGTTCGGCTACAATAATCTTGTGGTTGATATGCTCGGCATGGACATCATGAAGCCGATGGCGCCGGTGGTGTTCGATGTGACCCACGCCTTGCAGAAACCCGGCGGTCGCATTGACAGCGCCGATGGCCGCCGCGCGCAGGTCGCCGCTTTGGCCCGTTCGGGCATGGCGCTTGGCATCGCAGGCCTGTTTCTTGAAGCGCATCCCGATCCGGACAATGCCAAATGCGATGGCCCTTGCGCCCTGCCGCTGGACGCGCTGGAACCGTTCCTTGCGCAGGTAAAGGCAATCGACGACGTGGCCAAGGCGCTGCCACCACTGGTCACAGGCTGACCATTCTCGCCGGGGCTGGGGAGCGGACAAGGCTCTCCGGCAGTGCTGATCATGTCCTGATGCGGGCCATAGCGGGCCGGGTTGGCGCTGGCGTGACGCCGGTCAGAGGCCGGTGGTCGCGCTTTCCAGCCTCCTGTGCCGGGCTAAACATGCATCGGATCTGAAACTGTCTTTACGGATCGCGACTGTGTGGCGGCGGATGCCCGCCTTGGCCGGCGGCAGCTTTGGCCGCGGCGCCTCAGACCTTGCTGTTCGAGGAGAGATAGGTCGAAAAGACCCGATCCCACAGCATGCCGGTGATCGCGTAATTGCCCTTCGCACGCAGATGGTGGTGGCGCATGTGGTGGGTCTTGAGCCGCCGGCCCAACCCCCCTTTCATCGGGAACTGGTGGCAAGCGTAGTGGACGAGATCATACAGCACATAGCCGGACATGAAGCCGAGCAAAATCCAGCTGCCCGCAGGCCCAGCTATGGCAATCGCAGCGGCCCAGATCAGCAGCCCCACCGGAATACTGACGATCGGGGGCATAAGATTGCGCAACGGATCATTCGAATCGGAATGGTGGTTACCATGAATGATGAAAACGGCACGCTGCAACAGCCGCGAGCGCGGTTCGAAATGGAAAACATGGCGGTGCAGCAGATATTCCGTCAGCGACCATACCAGCCAGCCAAGGCCGATCAGCGCCGGAGCCCACATGGTCGGCGCATAGCTTATCGCAACAAACGTAATCGCGGGCAACAGGATCGCCCACAGCACGACAAAACCCCGCAGCGAGACGACGGTCAGCCGCTCGAGTCGGTTACTTCGAAACAAGGTCACGCGTGGGCGAGAGGATAGAGACCCATCAGACATTTCGACGCTCTTCTTTGCTCCTTCGAAATTGTCAACGGCGTTACGATGTACGACACTGAAATTACGACGATTGGATGGAAAAAATACCCTGCCTGGTTATGAGCGGAGCACGTAGGCCAGCTTAGCTGAGGCGCAGGGCAACTTTTCACACGAAGGTCAATCCTTGACCGCGAGCGATGTTCCCGCCGTATAGCGGACATGACTGTAAAACCACCCTCAGGGCAGATACGTATCTTCATCACGGGCGCCTCAGGGGCCCTCGGGAGCGCGCTCGCGCTCAGGCTGGCCCAGCCGGGGGTGAGCCTGTCAATGTGGGGCCGGGACCGCACACGACTGGACGAGGTTGCAGCCTTGTGCCGCGAGCGCGGCGCGCAAGCCGAGATCCGCTCGCTCGATCTCTCCGATTGCGCAGCGGCGCTGGCTGCGTTGCAGGACGAGGATGATGCAGAGCCCCTCGATCTGGCGTTTCTTGTCGCGGGACAAGGCGATACGCTGCCGGCCGGTAGCATCGTCGAAGACCCGGCCCAGGTCGCTCGCCTGGCTCAGACCAATTTCGCGGCGCCGGCCGCGATGGCCGCAGCACTGGCCGCCCGCATGGCGGGGCGGGGTGAAGGGCGCATCGGCGTGGTGGGAACCGCCGCAGCATCGCATTCGCTTCCGTTCGCCGCTGCCTATTCGGGAAGCAAGGCCGGGCTCTCGCGCTATGTCGACGCGCTGCGGCTTGCGGTGAGGGGCCACGGGGTCACCGTCACCCTGGTATCGCCCGGCTTCTTCGCGGGGGCGGTGCAGCCCGGCGCGGTGCCATCGCGGCCCGGCGAGATATCTGCCGACGAGGTTGCCGAAAAGATGATCGCGGCGGTCAGGGCGGGCCGGGCCGAGCTGGTCGTACCCCGGCGGTTCCTGCTGCTGCGCTGGTTCGACCGGTTGCTGCCCCGCCCCTTGCGGGATCGGTTGCTGCTATCGCTCAAGGCCCCCTAGACGAATGGCATCCAGAATGGCGTGGTGGAGTTCGGCGGGGGTAAGGTCGCATTCCGCTCCGCTGCCGGGCACCGGCGTGCCATCGGCGGCAAAGCGGACCAGCACATAGGGCGTATGCCGCTCCGCACCCGGCTCGCTGGCCCCGGGGATGCTCGGCCGGTGATCGCCGAAAAAGCACAGGATGGTCGGCCGGCCGATGCGAGGCAGGGCGTCCATCAGGCGTTCGAGCATGGCATCGCTATGGCCAAGCAGCCTCAGGTAAGGGGCAGCATTGCGCGCCGCGTCAGCTTCATCCGGTGCCCAGGGGCCATGATTCTCGATCGTTACGGCATAGATCAGGCTCGCGCCCGCGCTGGACTGCTGCGCAAGCGCGATGATCCGGTCGGCAACTGCTGCGTCGGTGACATAGCGCCCCTCTTCCGGTGCCGGGGGAGCGAAAGCCTCGTCGCCGACAAGCTGATCGAACCCGGCTTCGGGCATGAGCCGGTCGCGTCCGTAGAAGCGCATGTCGTGAGGATGCACGAACCAGCTGGTCCAGCCGGACCGGTCAAGCCGCTTGGGAAGGGCATAGCTGGTCTCGCCGCGCGCAGTCAGGAAAGGGTCGAACCGGCGCGTGCCAAGCACCTCTTCACCGCGTCCGAACAGCACGCCGAATTCGGTCCGCATGGTGTAGGCCCCGAAGCCGGAAACCAGCAGCCGGCCGTGTTGCAAGGCACAGCTACGCGCCGCCTCCAGCCCGGGAAGCGATAGCGCGGGATCGCCGAAAACTGCGACCGGATCAGTGAAAGATTCGCATTGGACGATGACGACCAACTGGTCCGGCGCACCGGCAATCAGCGGCACGCGGCAGGGTTCGGGATCGGCGGTGCCGCGCCATGCGTACCAATGTGCAAGCAGGCTTGCCACCAGCCCGTGGCGCATCACGTCACTATCCGGATCCGGCACTTGGCCGGTACCGGGAAAACCGATGCGGCGCAGCGCGGCAGGCAGCCCCGCCCCCGCGCCAAGCCCCAGCCCGAGACCCGCCAGCCGCGGCGCCAGATCCAGGCTCGACAGCGAAGCCAGCACCACGACGAGGGCGGCAACGCCTCCCCCCAAAACCGCAACCTGCGCCGGACGCAATGCGGTGAGGTAGAATTGCGGGTGCTGGAAAACCGCCCCGATCAATGCGAAGTCACTGAAGACCAGCGGTTCTCCCAAGACCCTTCGCTTGATGTTCGAGATCAGCGCAAGCGCCCCGAAGAGCGCCACCACCACCACGCCCGACACCACAGGCGCGCCGGTCAGCACGAGCGCGAGCGCGAAAACCAGCATCGCAGCGAGCACCAGCACTGCCGTGCCGCCAAGGCTTCGCGGTAGTAAGGAAGTCCGCCCGCGAGGAAGCGCGAAGGCATCGGCAAGGATCGCGAACAGACCTGCCAATGGCGCCGCAAGGGCAAGTTCGCGCCATGCCTCGATCACGCGCGCCACACACAGGACGACGCGGGGCGTACCCCCCGGTGCGGAGCATCGCTCCCATGATGCGCAACCGTAATCATGACCGCTCGGCTAGCTGCGAACCACCATGGAAAGCAAAAACAAAATGCTGTTCCAGCATCGACAAACCAGTATCGGGAGGCCTACGGAGGATGCACGCAAACCCTGCACCTATCGAATGATCCTGCGATTTCCCGTGACCGCTCAACCGATCTTGCCGCCGACACATCCGCTTCTGCAATCGGGGAATCCGCGCCGCGTGCTGCTGCTGCAGGGTCTGATGGGACCGTTTTTCCGGAAGCTCGGGGAAGGTCTGCGCAAGTCCGGGCATGAGGTGTTCAAGGTCAACTTCAACGGCGGCGACCGTGCATTCTGGCGGCTGCCCAACGGGATCGACTTTCGCGGGACTCTGGACGAATGGCCCGCTGCCTTCACCCGGCTGGTTGACGACCACAATATCACCGACGTCATGCTGTTCGGCGATTGCCGCGATCATCACACGGCAGCGCTGGCGGTGTGCCGGGAACGCGATCTGACCGTGTGGGTGTTCGAGGAAGGCTATGTGCGCCCCGACTGGGTGACGATGGAGATCGGCGGCGTGAACGGCCACAGCCTGTTGCCACGCGACCCGCAATGGTACCGCACGGTCGCCGCCGAACTGCCGCCAGTGCCCGAACACCGCAAGGTGCCATCATCGTTCCGTCGCCGCGCGACCGAAGGGCTGTGGTACAATGTCGCCGATGTTCTGACGCGCTGGCGCTACCCGGGCTGGCGCACCCACAGGCCGTGGCATCCGCTGGTCGAAGGCATCGGCTGGGCGCGCAAGCTCAGCCGCCGCGAGGAACGGCGCGAACAGGGGGCAAGTCTGATCGCGCGGCTGGCGGAACAGGATGCGCCCTATTTCCTGTTCCCGCTGCAGCTCGATTCCGATGCGCAGATCCGGCTGCATTCGCCCTTCGCCGGTATTGTCGAGGCGCTGAAGGTGGTGCTGCAATCCTTCGCCGAACATGCACCGGCAGGCACGCGCCTAGTGGTAAAGGAACACCCGCTCGATAACGGGGTGCGCGACTGGCAACTTGAAACCGCCGATCTCGCAAAGCGGTTCGGGATCGAGGATCGGGTCGATTATCTGGCATGGGGCGACATCGAGGCGATTGCCGAGCGCGCGTGCGGGATGGTGACGATCAACAGCACCAGCGGGACGCTGGGGCTTGCGCGAGGCATTCCGCTGGTGGTGCTGGGCAAGGCGATTTACGACCTGCCCGATCTCACATTCCAGAACGGGCTCGATCGCTTCTGGACCGAGGCAACTCCCCCCGATGCGGAAACTTTTGCTGCCTTTCGCCGCGTCCTGATCGACCATTGTCTGATCCCCGGCGGGTTCTTCTCCGACGAGGCACTCGATAAGGTGGTCACCCATGCCATCGCCCGCTTCGAAGGGCGCAGGCTGTTGCCCGACTAAGCCGGGCGCAGGCACATGATCGACATGAGCCTTTTCGAACACGCAATTTTCGCGGTCGTGATCCAGATCATCATCCGTCTGCTCACCGGCAACTGGTGGGCGGGCGCGGCGCTCGCATCGGCCTATTTCATCGGGCGCGAGGTGGCGCAGGCAGAGTATCGCTGGATCGAACAGTTCGGCGAGGGCCTTCGCGCCAATATGCCATGGCACGCGGTGTTTGACCGGCGGGTCTGGCAGAATAGCGACCAGTTGGCAGACTGGCTGGGGCCGGTGATTGCCACCACCGGAATCGCTCTGGCAGCAAGCCACCGCAAACGACCCCAAAGCCCTGCAACGCCGCCGCGTCCTTGACCACGTGACGGTTCGCCCATAGCGCACGGCCCAGCAGAGCTTTCCGGAAGGATCCGCAAGTGAAGACCGTTCTCGTCACCGGCTCGGCCGGGTTCATCGGCTTCCACCTTTCCCAGCTGTTGCTGGCGGAAGGTTTCCGCGTTGTCGGCTTCGACGGGATGACCGATTATTATGACGTGCGGATCAAGCAGCGGCGTCACCAGATGCTGCTGCAACACCCGCATTTCACCTGCACGGAAGGGATGCTGGAGGATTTCGATGCGCTGCACGCGCTGGCGCTGGCGGAAAAACCCGATGTGATCGTGCATCTCGCCGCGCAGGCGGGGGTGCGGTATTCGCTGGAGAACCCCCGCGCCTATATCGATGCAAATGTGACCGGCACCTTCAACGTCATGGAATGCGCACGCGAACTGGCGGTCGATCACCTGCTGATGGCGTCAACCAGCTCGGTCTACGGCGCGAACACGCAGATGCCGTTCGATGAAGGGCAGAAGGTCGATACGCCGCTGACGCTCTACGCCGCGACCAAGAAGGCGAACGAGGCGATGGCGCATTCCTATGCGCACCTGTGGGATTTGCCGACCACCATGTTCCGCTTCTTCACGGTCTATGGCCCGTGGGGACGGCCGGATATGGCGTTGTTCAAATTCACCCGCGGGATCCTCGAAGGGACGCCGATCGACATCTACAATGATGGCGAGATGTACCGCGATTTCACTTACGTCGCCGATCTGGTGCGCGGCATCCGTTTGCTGATCGATGCAGCCCCGGTGCGGCCCGCCACGCCGGAAGACATTGCGCAGGGCGACAGCCTCTCGCCGGTCGCGCCGTTCCGCGTGGTCAATATCGGCAATGGCGACAAGGTGCGGCTGATGGATTTCATCACCGCGATCGAAGAAGAATGCGGGCGCGAGGCGATAAAGAACTTCATGCCGATGCAGCAGGGCGATGTGCCGGCGACCTGGGCCGATGCCAGCCTGCTGCAATCATTGACCGGCTATTCCCCGCAAACCCCTTTTCGCGAAGGCGTGGCGCGGTTTGTGGCGTGGTACCGGGAATATTATCAGGTTTGACGTGCCCGTTTATTCGGGCGGCGGCGGAAGTTCACCTTCGCCCGGCAGTTCGGCCTGCCGTTCGCGTTCAAGCCGCTCCATATATTCACGCTCGATCATCTCGACCCGTTCCTGCTCGGCAGCGGCATCGGCATCGATGGTCGAAAGACGTTCGGCCCGTGCTTCCTCGATCAGCAGACCGAAGCGGACACCGTCTGCCTGGGCGCGGTCCTTGTAGGCGGCTTCGATGAACTTCTGGGTGCAGCCGGTAAAGCCGCCCGCGCCCGCCGGATTGCAGCTCATCGCGCCGAAATCGCCGACATATTTGATCTCTTCCACCCGGTTGGCCCAAGCGTTGTTTTCCGGCGAATCGCTGTAACGCAGGTTCGACGGGATGCGATAGCGTTCGGCCTCGACCAGAATCTCGCACACCACCACTTCGCCGGGCTGCGCGACGGGGCATTCATCGGCGCTGTAGGCGATGACCATGTTGACCTTTTCGTTCGCGCTTTGTGCGGCCGCCGGACCGGCAGCAGCAAGAGCGGCAAGAACTGCGGCGGAAGCAAGCAGGTGTTTCATGGCGCGAGATCCTTTGTCGGTGCGCGGGGTGTCAGTGCGCGGAAGTTGGGCCAGCAATGCCCGCCACCGGTGCCGTTTGTCCAGCCCGCGTTACGTTACGTGGTCTGAACCCGTGGTGAAGCCGAAAGTTCACCGGCAGTTAGCGAAAAATTGAGCCGTGGCGGTCTAAGGCCGCGCGCATGAACGAGAATATTGCAGTCGTGGGGCTCGGCTATGTCGGCCTTCCTGTCGCCGTGGCATTGGCCGAGCGGTGCGGAAATGTCGTCGGATTCGACATTTCCGCCAGCCGCATCGCCGCGCTGCGCGAAGGATATGATGCCACGCGCGAGATCGACAATGCCCGGCTGGCGTCATGCGGCCTTGAAGTCTCGGGCGATCCGGCGGTGCTGGAGGGCGCGAGCATCATCATCGTCACAGTGCCCACGCCGATCACGGAAGAACGCCGCCCCGATCTCACGCCGCTGGAAATGGCGTGCGCCACCATCGGCCCACGCCTGCAAAAGGGCGCGTTGGTGGTGTTCGAATCGACTGTGTTTCCCGGTGTTACCGAAGACATCTGCGGCCCATGGCTGGCGGCGCATTCGGGATTGGAACCGGGCCGCGATTTTGCGCTGGGCTACAGCCCTGAACGGATCAACCCCGGCGATTCCGTCCACCGGCTTGAAACAATCACCAAGATCATCGCCGCCGATAGCGCGCCTGCCCTGGCACGGATGCGCAGTGTTTACGGGGCGATTGTCGATGCGGGTCTGCATGAAGCGCCCTCGATCAAGGTGGCCGAAGCTGCCAAGGTGATCGAGAACACCCAGCGCGATCTCAACATCGCGCTGATGAACGAAATCGCGCTGATTTTTGACCGCATGGGGATCGCCACGCGTGACGTGCTGGCGGCAGCGGGGACAAAGTGGAACTTCCTGCCCTTCACCCCCGGCCTTGTCGGCGGGCACTGCATCGGGGTCGATCCGTTTTACCTCACGGCAGCGGCGGAAAAGCTGGGCTACCGGCCCGAAGTGATCCTTGCCGGACGGCGGATCAATGACAGCATGGGCCAAGCCATCGCGCAAAAGCTGGTGAAGCTGCTGATCGCGGGCGGGGTTTCCCCCTGCCGTGCAAAGGTTGGCGTGATGGGGCTGACCTTCAAGCAGGACGTGCCCGACATCCGCAATTCCAAGGTACCCGATATCCTTGCCGAACTGCGCGAGTATGGCATCGCGGCGCTGGTAAGCGATCCGCTGGCCGAACCTTCGGCGGCCTTGCACGAATATGGGATCACCCTGAGCGCGGCTGACGATCTCAAAGACCTTGATGCGCTGGTACTGGCGGTGAACCACGCCGAATACCTCGAAAATCCGGCGGCGCTGACAGCACTACTGCGGCCCGGCGGCGTGCTGATCGACGTCAAAAGCGCGCTGGATCGCGGCCGGCTGCCCGAGGAACTGGTGTACTGGAGCCTCTGACTATCCCGCTGCGAAACGATGCGTTATTGCGGCGACAGGGGGAAAATCCGCTTGGACCCGCTATGTTCGGGGTCTAAGCCCGTCACCGGCAACGGACAGCTTCAGAGACAGACAGGACATCATGATCCGCAAGGCCCTTCTGGCGCCGATTTGGGCGCTTCAGCTGGCCACCGGGGCCAAGAGCTTCCTCGATAATCCGCTGATCGGCTCGCAGCGGCTCAACCGGCGCGGGCTGCATGTGGGCCGGGTGCAGCTGGCGGCAGCGCTGTGCGATTGGCGGCGGCGGCGGCTCGCCGCGAAAGTGAGGCCCGAGTGGCGCGAGGCTTTCGACCGTGACGGTTTCGTCGCCATCCCGGATATCATCCCTCCCGAAAATTTCGCCGCCCTGCGCGAGGCGGTGCTGAATTATGAGGGGCCAGCGCGCGAGATGCGGCAGGGCGATGCGATCACCCGCCGCATGGCGGTTGACCCCGCGATGCTGCGCGCCGTGCCAGCCCTGCAACACTTGCTGGAGCGCGAAGATATCGTCGCCCTGTTCCACTATGTTGCAAGCTACCGCATCGCCCCGCTCCACTATATCCAGACCATCGTCAGCAAGGCGGGCGGGAACGAGCCTGACCCGCAGGAAACCTTGCACGCCGACAGCTTCCATTCTTCGCTCAAGGCCTGGCTGTTCCTCAATCCGGTGGCGGTGGAGGACGGGCCCTTTACCTTTGTGCCGGGATCACACCGCTTCACGCCCGAAAGGCTGGCGTGGGAGCGTGCGCGCAGCCTTGCCGATCCGCGCGCGATCGACCGCCTTTCGGCACGCGGATCGCCGCGCATCGGCGCGCGTGAACTGGCGGCGATGAAACTGCCCGCCCCGCAGGCGCTGGCAGTGCCTGCCAACACCCTGGTGGTCGCCGACACGGTGGGCTTCCATGCGCGTGGCCCATCGCTGCGATCGGGCGAGCGGGTGGAGCTGTGGTCCTATGCGCGGCGCAACCCGTTCCTGCCATGGCTGGGCGGCGATCCGAGTAGCCTGCCGGGCATCGCCGAACGGCGCGTCGGGCTGGTGTGGAAGGTGCGCGACCGGCTGGCGAAACAGATCGGCCAGCCTTGGCAACCGGTGGGATCGAGAACGCCGGTAGAGCGGGACTGATCCGGGATCAGCAGCAGCAGCGGAGATTCGCCCGGACAAGCGCGGGCGCGAAAATCAAAGGCGTTCGCTCACTTTGATCGCAATCCGGCAACCCAGCCGGATCGCACCTGCCAGCAGCGGATAGGCGGGCGCCCGTTCCGCACCATTGGCCATGGCCGAATCAAGATGTTCGCGCTCCTCGGCGCGGAAGGTCTCGATCATTTCCGCGAGTTCGGGATCGGCGCCGGACGCTTCCAGCTTTTCGAGCTGTTCGGTGTAATGCTTGTCGATCTCGGTCTCGACCGCCGCGGTGCAGGCCATGGCCGCCTCCGGCCCGAGCAACGCCGTTCCTGCACCCAAGGCATAGCCGGCTGCCGACCACAACGGATGCAGCGCTGTCGGGCGCACGCCTCGCCGCGCCAGCAGCGCATCGAACTTTGCACGGTGTTCGGCCTCCTGCGCGGCCATGTGGCGGATTTCCGCCGAGTGCGGACCGCGGTCGCCCATCACGGCCAATTGGCCTTCGTAAATCCGGGTCGCGCCGAATTCGCCGGCCTGATCGACCCGGATCATGCGGTGGAGTTCATCGCGTTGCATTGTCTGCTCCTTTGCCCGGTGCTTACTTCTTATACGCGGACAAGGCCATAATGGCCGCACCACTCAGGCTGGAAATGAGGAAATTGAAGCCCGCAAGCGAAATGCCGAACAATGTCCACGGCGCAACATCGCAGCGGATCAGCGGGGCTGCGGCAGGATCCATCACGTCGATATTGGCAGGCAGGGTCGAACAGCCAGTGATCCCTTCCCACCAGCCATATTCCACGCCCGCATGAAACCCGCCGATCAGGCCAGAAGTCAGGATCGCCAATCCCGCCAGCGCCGTCCACACCTGCGCAGGCTTGAGCCAGAAGGCGAACAACCCCACGCCCAGCGCGGCAAAATGCGGGTAACGCTGCCACCAGCACATCTCGCAGGGCGGCAGGCCGAAAGCATATTGCGAAATATAGGCCCCGCCCAGCAGTGCGGCAGGAACCAGCACGGCAAGCCAGCGGGCTTTACCCGGATTGTCCATAGTCTGCGCCCTAACGCTTGGCCGGGCGCGTTGCCGGTCTTAGGGCTACCGTACTCTTGGTGGTGCGGCGCAGGGTTTCTGCAGCGTAATGCAGCTGGAAATCCTTCACGCCCTGTTCTTCAAGCTGCACGGCGGTGAGCTGGAAACGCGGATCGGCGATCTTGTCCGCCTCCATCTCCTCGTCCTTGATGCCGAGTTCGTTGATCAGGTGGCCGCGCAGATCGCTTTCGCGGGTCTGATATTTCTGGCGCAGCACATAATCGGGATCGGAGATCTGCGGCACCGCGATATCCGGCTTGATCCCGCCTTCCTGCACCGATTTGCCCGACGGGGTGAAATAACGCGCGGTGGTGAGCTTAAGCGCCGCATCCCTGCCGAGCGGCAGCAGCGATTGCACCGAGCCCTTGCCGAAGCTGCGTTCGCCCATGATCAGCGCGCGGCGGTGATCCTGCAAAGCGCCCGCCACGATTTCGGAGGCCGAAGCCGAACCGGCATTGATCAGCACGATCATCGGCACGCCTTCGGCCATATCGCCGCGATAGACGGTTTCGGCATCGTACAGCATCGTCTCGCCCCGCGCGCGGCCACGCTGGCTGACGATCCGGCCCGAAGTCAGAAACAGATCGCTGAGCGCGACCGATTCGTCGAGGCTGCCGCCGGGATTGTTGCGCAGATCGAGCACCAGCCCGTTCACGCGGCCACCGGGCGCATCTTTCTTGATCGCCTGCCACGCGGCAAACACATCTGCGCCGACATTGGCGGAAAATTCGTTGACGGTGATAACGCCGATATTGCCTTCGGAAACTTCGTGGGTGACCGGCTCCAGCTCGATCACGCCGCGCGTCACGTCCACCTCCAGCGGCTCCTCACGGCCTGGACGGAACACTGTGAGCCGGATCGACGTGCCCGAAGCCCCGCGCATCTGCGCCACCGCATCATCCAGACTGCCGCCGTAAATCAGCTTGCCATCAAGGTGCGTGATGAAATCACCGGCCTTCAGGCCGGCATTTTCCGCCGGGCTACCGCGAAACGGCGAGACGATCTTGACTGCGCCATCAGCCAGCACGACCGACAGGCCAAGGCCCGAATATTGCCCGTCGATCATCGTTTCCAGCCGTTGGAGATCACCGCCATCAAGATAGGCCGAATGCGGATCAAGCGCTGCCAGCATCCCGTCAATCGCACCGCGGATCAACACGTCATCCTCGACCGGCTCGACATAGCTGGCCTTCACCCGCTGGAACACTGCGAAGAGTTTGGCGAACTCCGGCCCGGCGCGGCCATCGACCTGCGCCATGGTGGCGGTGGTAGCGGGGATCAGTGCGACAGCGGTAACCAGTGCGGCGCTGCGCAGGAGAGCGGCGATTTTCATGGGTGCGAAATGCTCCTTTATCCTCCGATTGTATAGGTTCGCCGGTCTGAACGCCAGATGAGAGGTGCGCGGCATCGGGCAGCGTATCACGACGCGACAAAACGGCCCGGCAAACCGCCGGCAACTCTCGAATTATCGTAGAAACTGCAGCGGGTTGACGGGCGTTCCGTCGCGCCGAAGTTCGATCGTGACAGGGGTGTTGCCGCCATCGGCCACGCCGACCGGACTGCCGCCGATCACGCTGTCGCCCACCGCGACATCGATCCTTTCGAGCCCGGTGACCAGGCTGGTCCAGCCGCCGTCATGCTCGATGATAACGATTCGCCCGAACCCGCGGTAGGCGCCCGCAAATGCGATCCGCCCGCGGCCCGGCGCAACGATCTGCGCGCCCTTGCCCGGGGCGAGCGTCAGCCCGGTGCTGGCGAGCCCGCTGTCCCGTCTGGCGCCGAAACCGGTCAGCGTGCGTCCCTGCACCGGCAACTGGAAATCTCCCGGCGGGGGTGCGCTAGCCGCAGGCGAAGGCACGCCATCGGGTACAGCAGGCAGCGGCGCGGACAGATCGGCAGGGCGCAACACCGGGCCGGGCAAGGCAGACAGTTCGCGGCGCAGCGCGGCCACTTCGTCCAGCCGGTCAACCAGCCCGTCAAGATCGCGGGCTTCTTCGGCCAGCGCCAGCGCCCGTTCGCCCTCGCGCAGAGCCGCTCCGCGCGCGGTGCGAGAGGCGATGCGCTGGCGGTTTTCCAGCGTAGCAAGTTCGCCGCGTCGCTGGCGTAATGCGCCTTCGCTGTCGCGCAATTCATCGAGCGAGCGCGCCGCCTGCCCTTCCAGCGCGCGGCCGCGATCAAGTTCGCTGCGCAGCGCCGCAGTGCGGGCGCGTATCTGCGGAATTGCGCTGTCGAGCACGGCGCGCACATGCACCACATCTTTCAGTGACCCCGGCTGCAAGGCAGACAGTGCAAGCGGGCGGCGGGCGGCCGTCTGCAAGGCGGCGGCAAGGCGTGCGGTCGGTTCCTGCTTCCTGGCGAGCCGCGCCGTCAGCTTCGCGCGCTCGGCCCGCGCGATCGAATAACGGGCGCGGGCGGTTTCGATATCGGCTTCAGCCTGCTGGATGCGGGCGGCAAGCGCGGCGGCTTCGCTGGCAGTGCGCTGGACCGCTTCGGTTGCCGCCTCGGCGTCACGCGAAAGACGGGCGGCGCGGGCTTCGGCGCGGCGGCTTTCGCTGGTGGCACGGGCGAGCGCGGCCTCGGCTTCGTCCGGCTCCATCAGCAGGACAGCAGGCCGCGCCGCGGTGGGCGGCAGTGCCGCCACAAAAACAGCGGAAACTGCGGCCATGGCAAGTACAGTGAGGAGCGCAGGACGGTTCATCACCGCTACCCTGCCCGATGATAGGGATGCCCGGCAAGGATGGTCGTGGCGCGGTAAAGCTGTTCCATCAGCATCGCGCGCGCCAGCATGTGCGGCCAGGTGGCAGGGCCGAAGGCAAGCAACAGATCGGCGCCCTCCCGCTCGGCATCCGAATGGCCATCCGCCGCGCCCAGCATGAACCGCGTTTCTCGCACGCCTTCATCGCGCCAGCGGCCCAGCAGGTGGGCGAAATCTTCCGACGTCATGGCACGTCCGCGTTCATCCAGCAGAACGGTACGGAACGGGGTGAGCGCATCAGCCATCTTGCCAGCCCCGGTATCGGGCCATTCGGTGAGTTTGACGGGCCACTTCATGCGCTTGGCATAGCGATCCACCAGATCACCCTCGGGCGACCGGCCAATCTTCCCGCGCGCGATGATGTGGAGAAGGATAGAAACAACCTCCGAGAAACAGCGATTCCGGCGGCGCAGCCGCCGCAAGGCCGACCGGCCGCCCGCAGGCGCTCAAGCCCGCAGGGTTTGAAACAGCGCCGAGGACGAAGGCGCGGAGGCGCCTTCGAAAGGAAAGTCAGTTACGCCCCAGCATCGACGTTTCCGATCCCTCGAACGACCACATGCGTTCAAGGTTGTAGAAGGTGCGCACTTCGGGACGGAACAGGTGGATCACCACATCGCCCGCGTCGATCAACACCCAATCCGCTGCAGGCAGGCCTTCGACCCGCGCATGGCCGAAACCGGCTTTCTTGATCTCTTCGGCCAGCTTTTGCGCCATTGACGCGACCTGCCGCGTCGAGCGTCCGCTGGCGATCACCATGTGATCGGCAATCGAGCTTTTCCCTTCGAGCGGAATCGTCACGACTTCCTGCGCCTGATCGTCATCAAGCTGCTTCAGCACCAGTTCGTGCAAGGCTGCGGCGCTCATATCAGAGCGCGCCAGCGATTGGGCGGTGTTGGCAGCGGCTTGCACCGCGCCGGTCGGAATGGACGCGATAAACGCCTCGGTAATCGGCAATCGGGTATCTCCAGACTTCAGGGCGATGGGAACGGACAACACGCAACAGGACATGCAGGAGTGCCGAAACGCCGCAAATGCGCTTCATGCGTTCTCCCCTGACCGGATGCTGCGGAATGTCAGCTGATCACGTACCGGCACAGTTCGATCCGGCCCAAGCAAAGCTTCGGCCCACCCGGCATTGGCACGGCGAATGGCCGTGGCCGAGCGGTAATCCGGATCGAAACGCAATAACACCAGTGCCGGTGCGCTCCATTGCCCCCGTTTCCGAAAACTGGCGGCAGACGTTCGATATCGTCTGAACCAGGCCATGGCGGGGCTCGTCATAGCGTCGGCATCATAGCCGGGGCGGGCAATTACCGCAATCGGCATTGTCCGTGCGATCCGCCGCCAGTCTTTCCAGCGGTGCATCTCGGCCAGATTATCGGCCCCCATCAGCCATACGAATCGCTGTTTGGGATAGCGGCGCACCAGTTTGGCGAGCGTATCGACGGTGTAACGGGTTCCCAGTTGCGCCTCGATCGCGGTGGGCACAATCGGCGCGCGCCGGGCCTGCAACTGTGCTGACCGCAGCCGCGCGGCAAGCGGCGCCATCCCTGCCTTGGGCTTCAGCGGATTGCCGGGCGACACCAGCCACCACACCGCATCCAGCCCCAGCGCCTCGGCCGCGAACAGGCTGATCCGTCGATGCCCGCCATGGGCAGGGTTGAAGCTGCCTCCGAGCAGACCGATGGTATTGCGGCGCGAGTGCAAGGCGATCAGGGCCGCGCCTGGCCTTGCCCGCGCACCTGCCACTTGTAAGTCGTCAGCCCCTCCAGCGCGACCGGGCCGCGCGCGTGCAGCCGCCCGGTGGCGATGCCGATTTCGGCACCAAGGCCGAACTCGCCGCCATCGGCGAATTGCGACGAGGCATTATGCATCACGATGGCGCTATCGACCTCTGAAAGAAAGCGTTCGGCAGCGGCATCGTCTGCCGTCACGATCACATCGGTATGGGCCGAGGAATGGCGCGCGATGTGTGCCAGCGCATCATCCAGCCCGTCCACCACCGCGACCGACAGAATCGCGTCGAGATATTCGGTGTCCCAGTCATTCGCGCTCGCCGGAATCACGCGGCGATCAAGCGCCTGGGTGCGGCCATCGCCGCGCACTTCGCAGCCCGCGTCGATCAGGGCACCGACCAGCGCGGCGGATTGCGGAAAGGCCGAATCGATCAGCAGCGTCTCCATCGCACCGCAGATGCCGGTGCGGCGCAGCTTGGCATTGAGCGCGAGGCTGCGCGCCATGTCGGGATCGGCTGCGGAATGGACATAGGTGTGACAGATGCCGTCAAGGTGGGCGAGCACCGGCACGCGGGCATCGGCTTGCACGCGCGCAACAAGGCTTTTCCCGCCGCGCGGCACGATCATGTCGATCAGGCCAGCCGCCGCCAGCATCGCGCCCACCGCTGCACGGTCTTGTGTGGGGATCAATTGCACCGCCTCTGCCGGCACCCCGCCTTCGACAAGACCAGCCACCAGCGCGGCGTGGATCGCGCGGTTGGAATGCACCGCTTCGCTCCCGCCGCGCAGCAGCGCCGCATTGCCTGCGCGCACACACAGCGCGGCGGCATCGGCGGTGACGTTAGGGCGGCTTTCGTAGACGATCCCGATGGTACCAATCGGCACGCGAACGCGGGACAGCTGCAGGCCGTTGGGACGCGCGGCCGAATCAATCACCTCGCCTACGGGATCAGGCAGATCGGCCACAGCTGCCACAGCATCGGCGATGCCGGAAAGCCGCGATTCGTCGAGCGCCAGCCGGTCAAGCATCGCCGGAGCCAGCCCGTTCGCCTTACCCGCAGCAAGGTCTTGCGCGTTGGCTTCGAGCACCGCCGGCATCGCATCGCGCAAGGCCTGTGCAGCCAAATGCAGCGCGGCAGCGCGGGCGGCGCTCGGCATGGCCGCCAGCTGGCGCTGGGCCAGCCGGGCCGCTTGCGCGAGACCTGTTACAAGGGTTTGGGGATCGACCGAATCGGCCGGCGAGGCAGAGAGTGATGTTGCTTTCATGCCGCAGGTTCTAGCAGCGCAGCGGCGTGCTGTCAGGTCGTGCGAATCGGTCAATTTTGCGGGGAAACGGCAGCGGGTTCAGGCCGCCCTACGGAATGTTCCACAACCTATGTTCAATTCACCGCAATTCCATTTCGATTCAGCCGCCCCGGCAAGATGCGGATTCGACCCGCCCGATCGTCGCTGTTAGCGGCGGATCGGGATTATAAAAAAAGAAATATCGGGGCCGCCTTTGTCAGACACCAATACCGCACTCAAGTGGGGCGAACGGCTGCATCAGTGGTTCCCCGACCGAGAGTTTTTCATGCGCGCCGATGGTCAGGTGCGATTCATCAAAATTTCGGCGAAGCTGCAGATGCGCGTCGCGGCGGGTGTCGTGGCAGCGGCGCTGATGTGGCTGATCGCACTCGCGGTGATGGGCTGGGGCCAGTACCGGGCAGAGGCTGATCTGGCCTCCTTCGCCGAAGAAAAAGCCCGCGTCGCTACCGCCCGCGAAAGACTGAACGCCTATGGCGGCAATCTCGACAAGGTCGTTGTCGATCTGCAGGATCGCCAGAAGTTCCTCGAAGAAATGGCGCGGATGCTGCCCGAGGATATGATCGCGGCAGGCGAGGACAGCGGGACCGTCACCGATTCCACCGCAGAAGCGGCCAAGACCATCGACAAGGTCAGCGCGCTGATCCCGCAGGCCCGCGGCCTGGCAGAGATCGAAGCCCGCCAGCTTGCCTTTGTCGAAAAGCTCACCCGCTTCGCTGATGCCCGTGCGGTTCGTGCCGAGGCCGCGATGCGCAAACTGAACCTCGATCCCACGGTTCTCAGCCGCGAAACGCAGCAGGCGATGGGCGGCCCCTTCGAAGCTCTTACCGGCGGCAGCGCAATCGATCCGCGCTTTGAACGCCTTGGCCTCTCCCTCTCGCGCATGGCCGTACTGGAACGTGCGCTTGATGGCATTCCGCGGGTTGTGCCTGCTACGGTTGAGAACATCACCTCGGGCTTCGGCTATCGCCGCGATCCCTTCAACGGTCGCGGCGCGATGCATGCCGGGATCGATTTCAAGGGCGCGACCGGTTCGCCGATTTTCGCCGCTGCCGAAGGCCGCGTGACGTTTGCGGGATGGAAATCGGGCTATGGTCAGGCCATCGAGATCACCCATGGTAACGGGATGTTGACCCGTTACGCCCACTTGTCGCGCATCGGCGTCACGGTTGGCCAATCGGTGGATGCCGGGGCCACGATCGGCGGGCTTGGCAGCACCGGGCGCTCCACCGGGCCGCACCTGCATTTCGAAGTTCGCATCAATGACCGCGCAGTCAATCCGCGCCCGTTTCTGGAGGCCGCCCCCGATGTTCTCAAAGAAGTCCGCAGCCCCGGATCAGGGCGCCCAGCCGTCCCCGCGGCCCGTTAGCAGGAGCAATGTGATGGCTTCGGGTTCGACCTTTTCCGTGATCGGCGCCGATGTGGTGATCAAGGGCGATATCAGCGCCACCGCCGATCTGCATATCGACGGCACGATCGAAGGCGACATCAAGTGCGCTTCGCTGGTGCAGGGCGAAAAGAGCAGCATCAGCGGCGCTGTGACAGCGGAAAGCGCGCGCATGGCCGGCAAGGTCAGCGGATCGATCACCGCCCGCGAACTGGTGATCCTCAAAAGCGCCGTGATCGAAGGCGATGTGCACTATGATGCGCTGACAATCGAACAGGGTGCGCAGGTCGATGGCCGGTTCGCGCCCAATGCGCGCCAGACGGTCAAAGCTGTCCCGACGAGTATACAGGCAGCCGAATAACCCGCGTCAGAGCACCTCGGCGCGCAGCGTCTTGCGGTCGAGCTTGCCGATGATCGTCTTGGGCAGGCTTTCGCGGATCACCACCTGATCGACGCGTTCGTGCTTGCCGATCCGGGCGTTCAGCCAGGTTGCCAGCTGTTCGCCCGTGGCGGTGCCTTCCTCCTGCAAGGTCACGTAGGCGCGTGGCACTTCGCCCCGGTATTCTTCGGGCACGCCGATCACCAGCGCCTCCTTCACCGCAGGGTGTTCGAGAATCACATCCTCGACCACGCTGGGGAAGACCTTGAACCCGCCGACCGCGATCATGTCCTTGATCCGGTCGACGATTTCGAGAAACCCGTCCTCGTCCACGCGCGCAACATCGCCGGTGCGCAGGTAACGCTTGCCGTCGCGCTCCACGAAACATTCACCATCGCTTTCGGGCCGGTTCCAGTAACCGCGCATAACTTGCGGGCCGTGAACGGCAAGTTCGCCCGGCTCGCCTTCGGGGGCGAGCTTCGCGGGGTCTTCCTTGTCGAGCAGAATGACTTCGGTGCCGGGCACAAGCTGGCCGATGGTGCCGCGCTTGCGAGTACCGTCATAGGGGTTGGCCGAAACCACGCCCGCACTTTCGGTGAGGCCGTAACCTTCGACCAGCCGCACACCGGTGAGTTCTTCGAACCGCACATGGACAGGGCCTGGCATCGGCGCGCCGCCCGAAATGCAGATCTTCAGGCTGGAAAGATCGGTCTTGGCGAGATCGGGGTGATCGAGCATCGCCTGAAACATCGTCGGCACGCCGGGAAAGCCGGTGCAGCGGTATTTCTGGATCGTTTCCAGCACCTGTTTGGCCTCGAACCGCGGCACCATCGCAATCGAAGCGCCGGTAACGCAGGCGTGGTTGAGCAACGCGGTGTTGGCGAACACATGGAAAAACGGCAGCGCGCCCATGAACACTTCACTGCGCACATCGCCGAAGGGGTTGATCCCGGCGACCTGCTGCGCATTGATGCTCAACTGGTCATGCCCCAGCATCGCGCCCTTGGGCCGGCCTGTCGTGCCGCCGGTATATTGCAGCAGCGCCAGATCAGCTGCGGTCACGTCAACCTTGGGGGGCGCGGCTTGTGGCGTCATTTCGGCCCAGCGGCGAATGGCAGGGCCATAGGCCACTTCGGCGATCTGGCTGCGCTTGAGCAGCTTCAGCGCCATCCCTTTCACCCACGGCAGCATGTCCGAAAGACGGCCGACCACCAGTGTCTCCAGCGCCGATCCTTCGAGCACCTTGGCGGCTGTCTGGTAGAGTTCGGGCACATCCAGCGTCACCAGCACCCGCGTGCCACTGTCGCCGACCTGCCAGCTCAATTCCTCGACCGAATAGAGCGGCGAGAAATTGACCACGATCGCCCCTGCCATCATCGCCCCGTAATAGGCCGCGGCATAGATCGGGACATTGGGCAGGAACAGGCCGACACGGTCGCCCTTGACGATGCCTGCCGCGTGCAACCCTGCGGCAAAGCGCTGCGCATCGGCAAAGATTTCGCCGTAACTATATGTCCGCCCAAGAAAATGCAGGAACGGCGCATCCGGATTGGCGCGGACGCTGCGTTCCAGCATCGCGGGCAGGCTCATGCCTTCAAACCGGGTATCGAGCGGGGTGGGGTGGTGATAGGAAGTGCTACTGACAGTCATGTCAGTAATAGTGGCGGACAACGGCCCTGCGCACAAGCGAAACCCGCAGCCCGAACCGCGCTTTCTGACCCGTCATGACCGGCGGTTGCCGGGATGCGTGCTGCACCCCGGCCAAGCCAGATCAATCCTTGATGAACCCGCTTTCGGGGTCGATCTTTTCTTCTGCAGCTTCGGCAGCGCGGCGCGCGGCGAGCCAGGCTTCGGCCTCGGCTTCCTGCGCGGCCTTGCCTGCTGCCTGCACATTGGCATCACGCTCTGCGCGCAGTTCCGCGATCAGGTTGGCGCGATCATTGTTCTCGCTTCGCACCGGCGATTCGGCATCTTCGGTGATCCCGGCGCGCTTGGCCGCCTTGGCGACCATCGCATCCAGTTCGCGCTGCGAACACAGGCCCAGCGTGACCGGGTCTTTCGGCGTGATGTTCTGGATGTTCCAGTGCGAACGATCGCGAATCGCGCCGATGGTGTTGCGGGTGGTGCCGATCAGCTTGCCGATCTGCGCATCCGACACTTCAGGATGGCTGCGCAGGATCCACGCGATGCCATCGGGCTTGTCCTGCCGCTTGGACACCGGGGTATAACGCGGGCCCTTGGTGCGGGTCACTTCGACCGGCGCCTTGTGCATCTTGAGCGAATAGGCCGGATCGTTCTGACCCAGTTCGATTTCGCCCTGCGTCAACTCGCCCGAATGCACCGGATCGCGCCCGGTGTACTTGCTGCCAGCAAGATCATCGGCCATCGCCTGCACTTCGAGAATGTGGAGGCCGCAGAACTCGGCAATCTGCTCGAACGAGAGCGCGGTGTTGTCCACCAGCCAGGTTGCGGTGGCATGCGGCATCAGCGGCTTGGGCTGATCCTTGGTCGCCATTGGGGAAATCTCCGTTGAAAATGTAAAGGGCCGCCCCTTCCGGAGCGGCCACATTGGACGCCCAGATAGGCGAAGACGCGCCAAACGGCAAGCAAACCTTGATTCAGAATGCAGCGAGGGCTTGCAGCGACACGGCCTCGCCTTCTTCCAGCGCCGCCAGACCCGAAAGGAACTGCCGCGTTGCCGCCTCCCAGCTATAGCTTGCGCCATAGGCAGCGCAGGCGGCGCGGTCACAATAGCGGGCGGCATCAATCGCGCGGGTAAGGTCTTCGGACAGCGCGCCGACCGCATCGGTCACGATGTCGAGCGGCCCTGCCACCGGGAAGGCAGCCACCGGCGTACCGCAGGCCAGCGCCTCGATCATCACCAGCCCGAAGGTATCGGTGCGACTCGGAAAAACGAACACGTCGGCTCCGGCATAACAGCCCGCCAGCGCCGTGCCGGTCTTCTTGCCGAGGAAGCGCGCTTCGGGAAATTTCGCTGCCAGCGCGGCGCGGGCCGGGCCATCGCCCACCACCACTTTGGTGCCGGGATAGGGGCAGGCGAGGAAGGCCTCGATGTTCTTCTCCACCGCGACGCGGCCGACATAGAGCAGGATCGGGCCTTTCAGCCCGGCATATTCGGGCGGCGGCGGAGCGGCGGGGGAGAAACAGTCGAGATCAACCCCGCGGCTCCAGTGGGTCAGCTGCGTCAGCCCCTGTTCGCGCAACTGGGCGCGGATCGTTTCGGTGGCGACCATGATCGTTTTGGCCGGGCGATGGAACCAGCGGATATAAGGCCAGAAAATGCGCGCCGGCAGCCCGGTGCGGCGCGCAAGGTAATCGGGAAACTGCGTGTGGTAGGCCGTGGTGAAGGGAACCTTGCGGCTGAGGCAATACCGCCGCGCGGCAAAGCCCAGCGGGCCTTCTGTGGCGATATGGACCGCATCGGGAGCGATTGTCGCCAGCCGCCGCCCGACAGCACCGGGCGCGGTCAGCGCGAGCCGGATTTCGGGATAGGTCGGCGCCGGAATCGAAGGATATCCCTCGGGCGAGATCACCGTAACCTCGTGCCCCCATCGGCGCAGCACATCGCAGGTGGTGGAAAGCGTGCGCACCACGCCGTTGGTCTGCGGGTGCCAAGCATCGGTGACGATCGCGATGGAACGCGGCGCGATGGGCGCCGGTGCGCTGTTATCCGGCAGGATCGTGGTGAAACTGTTCACGCCGCCTCGCGCGCGGCATCGGCATCGGCAACGGCTGGCGTCTGGTCTGCTTCGCGGCGCTTGATCTCGTCCGGCCAGTGGAGGATTTCCATGCGGCCGTCGTGATGTTCCACCAGCGCGTTGCAACCTTCGACCCAGTCACCATCATTCCAATATTCGACCGGCTTGCCGTTGTGTTCGAACATCCGGAATTCGGCGGTGTGGATGTGGCCGCACACCACACCGTCAACCCCGCGCTCCCCGGCAGCACGGGCAACGACTTCTTCGTACTTGCCGATGAATTCCACCGCGTTCTTGACCTTGTGCTTGGCCGCTTTGCTCAATGACCAGTAAGGCTTGCCCAGCCAGCGCCGCACGGCGTTGACCGTGACGTTGAGCTTCATCATCAGGTGATAGGCATGATCGCCCACGAAGGCGAGCCAGCGGTGCGACAGCATGACGGCGTCGAATTCGTCTCCGTGCAGCACCATCAGGCGGCGTCCATCGGCGGTGTCGTGGAAGGCCGCGCGGCGGATCTCGATCCCGCCGAAGTTCAATCCGGTGAACTGGCGGAACATCTCGTCGTGGTTGCCGGGAATATAGACCACCCGCGTCCCGCGCCGCGCGCGTTTCATGATCCGCCACACGATGTCGTTGTGTGCGGCGGGCCAGTAGAACTTCTTCTTCAGCCGCCAGCCATCGATGATGTCGCCGACCAAATACATCGTCTCGCTGTCGACATTGTCGAGGAAGTCGATCAGCATTTCGGCGTTGCAGCCCTTGGTGCCCAGATGCACATCGCTGATCCAGATGGTGCGGAAGCTGCGCCGCTCGCCGCCTTCGGGCTCGGGAATGCGTGGGGGTGTGAGCGGAAAGCTCGAAATGTTGTCGCTGATGATGTCGGTGAGGTCGGCAGCCGTCATGGGAAATCCCCGGATGTCATGTCGCTGGCCCACGCTGTGGCAGCGAAATGTTACAGGGGACTCACAGGCCGGTGACAATTTCGGGTCAGTTTCCGGTCAGACCTGCGTCAATTTCGGATCAATCCATCTTCACGAAACCGGGCAGCGCCTGCATCCGTGCAATCCAGCGGACGATATGCGGATAATTGCCCAGGCCGAAACCGCCTTCCTCGGCGACGTGTGTGTAAGCAAACAGCGCGATATCGGCGAGCGTCACGGCGTCACCGCAGAAGAACGCGTGATCGGCCAGATGCCGGTCCATCAGATCCAGCGCCGCGCAGCCTGCCATGCGTTTGGCCATCATCTGCCCGCGCTGCTGTTCGGAAAGGTTGGCCTCGCCCACGAACCGCAGCCAGAACCGCAGCGTGGCGACATTGGGTTCGTGATTATACTGTTCGAAGAACATCCAGCGCAGCACATCCGCCTGCGCAAAGCGGTCCTCGGGAACCAGTGCGCTGCCATGCGCGAGATACCAGCAGGCAGCGTTGCTTTCGGGAAGGAAGCGCGCGCCCGAAGCGTCATCGATCTGCAGCACCGGAATGCGTCCGTTGGGGTTCACCTTGGACAGGAACTCGGTCGTCCGCGTGTCGCCCTTCATGATGTCATAGGCGCGGGTGGCCAGCGGAAGGCCGAGCAGCGCGGCGGTCAGCTTGATCTTGTAGCAATTGCCGCTGCGCGGGTCTTCGTGGAGGATGAGCGCCCCTGCTACTGCTCCTGCCACTGCGACTGCCTCAGCCACCGGCAACCTCCAGCACGATCTTGCCGACATGCTCGCCCGCTTCCATCCGCGCATGGGCGGCAGCGGCTTCGGCCAGCGGGAAGGTCTTGTCCATTATCGGCGAAAGTTCGCCATCCACGAACAGCGGCCAGGCATTGTCGGCGATTTCATCGGCCAGCGCCGCCTTGAAACTGTCCGAACGCGGGCGCAGGGTCGATCCGGTCAGCGTCAGGCGCTTCATCATCACCGCCGCCATGTTCAAATCCGCCTTGGCCCCGCCCAGCACGGCGATGGTGACGTGGCGGCCATCTTCGGCAAGGCATTTAAGGTTGCGCGCCACATAATCGCCCGACACCATGTCGAGCACCACATTCACGCCCTTGCCCCCCGTATGCGCCATCACCGCCTCGACAAAATCGGCCTCGCGGTAATTGATCGCCAGATCGGCGCCGATCCGGGTCGCGGCGTCGCATTTTGCCTGATCACCGCAGGTCACGATCACCTGCATCCCGAACGCCTTGGCCAGCATGATCGCCATCGTGCCGATTCCGCTCGTCCCGCCGTGAACCAGCACGCTTTCGCCATCGCGCGCCAGCCCGCGTTCGAACAGGTTGTGCCACACGGTAAACAGGGTTTCGGGAAGCGCGGCGGCTTCGGAGAGCATCATTCCTTCGGGCACCGGCAGGCAGTGCTGCCAGTGCGCGGCGCAATATTCGGCATAGCCGCCGCCCGGCGTGAGCGCGGCGACGAACTGCCCGATCATCTCGCGCGGAACCTCTGTGCCGACCGCGACGATCTCGCCCGAAACCTCCAGCCCCAGCAGCGGCGATGCGCCCGGCGGCGGCGGATATGCGCCCGCGCGTTGCAGGCAATCGGGGCGGTTGACCCCGGCATAGGCGACGCGGATCAGCACATCGTCAGGGCGCAGGCGCGGCAAGGGGGCGGTTTCGGGCCGCAACACATCGGGCCCGCCCGGCGCATCGAAGCCGATGGCCTGCATGTTTTCGGGCAAGCCCGCCACGTCCCGTGCCATCATTCTCCAGTTCCCCGATCCAACCAGTTAACCACCCTGGCCGGGGCGAATACAGTTCTCCCCGATTGACAGCAAGCCGCTTGGCTTGCGATGTTACCCTTGAATGGACGAACCAGACCGCCCGAGACCATCAGGAGATGCCGCGAGTCGCCTCGCTGCCGAGGATCTCGCGCCCTATTCGCAGGCCGAACTGGGCGAGCGCATCGCGCTGCTTGAGGCGGAAATCACCCGCGTTACCGCGCACCGCGACAAGGCGGCGGCCCACCGCACGGCAGCCGAAGCCCTGTTCGGAAGGCCTGCGGGATGATGCCTGCGCTTTTCCTGTCCGTTTTGTTACCGGCAGATTCGCAATTTGCCCGCTCTGCCCCATATAGTTCGGAAATGGCCTTCCCCGCTCATTCGCCACGAGCACTCACCGCCCGCTGAAAGGCCTCTCCCATGCCCAGCTTCGCCCAGAACCTCGAACGCACGTTGCACAACGCGCTCGGCAATGCGTCCGAACGCCGGCACGAATATGCCACGCTTGAACACCTGTTGCTGGCCCTGATCGGTGACGAGGATGCGGCTGCGGTCATGGCCGCCTGCGGGGTCGACCTGGGCGAGTTGGGCGAGGTCGTGAAACAGTATCTCGATCAGGAATACCAATCGCTCAAGACAGAGGACGGGGCCGATCCCCAGCCCACCGCCGGGTTCCAGCGGGTGATCCAGCGCGCGATCCTGCACGTCCAGTCGAGCGGCAAGGACACCGTCACCGGCGCCAACGTGCTGGTCGCGCTGTTTTCCGAACGCGATAGCTATGCGGTCTATTTCCTCCAGCAGCAGGACATGAGCCGGCTGGATGCGGTGAGCTTCATCAGCCACGGCATCGGCAAGGGCGGCCGCCAGATCGAGCCGAAGAACGCAAGCGGCACCGATAAGGCGGAAGAACCCGCGCAGACCAAGGATAGCGCGAGCAAGAAGGAAACCGCGCTCGACCAGTTCACCGTCAACCTCAACGCGCGGGCCGAAGCGGGCAAGATCGATCCGCTCATCGGGCGCGGGCCGGAAGTTGACCGGACGATCCAGATCCTGTGCCGCCGTTCCAAGAACAACCCGCTTTACGTGGGCGATCCCGGCGTCGGCAAAACGGCGATTGCCGAAGGGCTGGCGCGCAAGATCGTTGAAGGCAACGTGCCTGAAGTGCTGCTGGAAGCGGTGATCTATTCGCTCGATATGGGCGCGCTGCTGGCCGGCACGCGCTATCGCGGCGACTTTGAAGAACGGCTGAAGCAGGTCGTCACCGAACTGGAGGCGATGCCCCACGCGGTGCTGTTCATTGATGAAATCCACACCGTGATCGGCGCGGGCGCGACCAGCGGCGGGGCGATGGATGCATCGAACCTGCTCAAGCCCGCCCTGTCGAGCGGCGCGATCCGCTGCATCGGCAGCACCACCTACAAGGAATTCCGCAACCACTTCGAAAAGGATCGCGCGCTGCTGCGCCGGTTCCAGAAGATCGATGTGAACGAGCCCACGATCGAGGATACCATCGCGATCCTCAAGGGCCTGCGCAGCGCCTTTGAAGATCACCACAAGGTGAAATACACCCCCGATGCGATCAAGACCGCGGTCGAGCTTTCGGCGCGCTACATCAATGATCGCAAGCTGCCCGACAAGGCGATCGATGTGATCGACGAAGTCGGCGCGATGCAGATGCTGGTGCCGCCCAGCCGCCGCAAGAAGACCATCACCGCACGCGAGATCGAAATGGTGATCGCCACGATGGCGCGCATCCCGCCCAAATCGGTCAGCAAGGATGACAAGAAAGCGCTCGAAAGCCTCGAACGCGATCTGAAGCATGTGGTGTTCGGTCAGGATGACGCGATCACGCGGCTTTCCACCGCGATGAAGCTTTCGCGGGCAGGTCTGCGCGATCCCGACAAGCCGATCGGCAGCTTCCTGTTCTCCGGCCCGACCGGCGTCGGCAAGACCGAGGTTGCGCGTCAGCTTGCCAGCATCATGGGGATCGAGCTGAAGCGCTTCGATATGTCGGAATATATGGAGCGTCACTCGGTCTCGCGTCTGATCGGCGCGCCTCCGGGCTATGTCGGCTATGATCAGGGCGGTTTGCTGACCGATGCGATCGACCAGAACCCGCATTGCGTGCTGCTGCTGGACGAGATCGAGAAAGCCCACCCCGATCTGTTCAACATCCTGTTGCAGGTGATGGATAATGGCCGCCTGACCGATCATCACGGCAAGACGGTGGATTTCCGCAACGTGGTGCTGATCATGACCACCAATGCCGGCGCTGCCGACATGGCGCGCCAGGGCATCGGGTTTGGCGATGTGTCGAAGGAAGACGCGGGCGACGAGGCGGTGAAGAAGATGTTCACCCCCGAATTCCGCAACCGTCTGGATGCGATCGTGCCCTTTGCCTATCTCGGCAAGAACATCGTCGCGCGCGTGGTCGACAAGTTCATCCTCCAGCTGGAACTGCAGCTGGCTGAACAGAACGTCCACATCCAGTTCGACAGCGATGCCCGTGCGTGGCTTGGGGACAAGGGCTATGACAAGCTCTATGGCGCCCGGCCGATGGCCCGCCTGATTCAGGAAAAGATCAAGCAGCCGCTCGCCGAGGAACTGCTGTTCGGCAAGCTGGCCGAAGGCGGCGAGGTGCATGTCACCGTGAAGGACAACAAGCCGAGCTTTGAAATGACCCCGGCCCCGCCCAAGGTGAAGGCGGCGAAGAAAAAGGCTTCGGCAAAAAAAGCCCCCGCCAAAAAGCCTGCGCCTGAAGCTGACGAAGGCTGAGGCTTCAAAACTCGTCATTGCGAGCCGCTGGCGAAGCGATCCATGGACCAAGGCTGCACTTTGTGGCGCGGCTAGTCCATGGATTGCCGCGTCGCCCTTCGGGCTCCTCGCAATGACGATAGAATGGAACAGGCTGCGCACCTTTCCCGTTCCCTCACCATGACCGCGCCCTTTTCCTGGATCAGGCCCGAACCGTGGGGCATCCACATTGTCCCTGCGGACATCTGGGTTGACCCGTCACGCCCTGTGCCGCGTGCGCTCGTCACCCATGGCCATGCCGATCATGCGCGCGGCGGGCATGGTGAGACCATCGCCACCCCGGCCACGCTGGCGATCATGGAACTGCGTTACAACACCCGCGATGGGGCGGTGGCGGCGGCGTATGGCGAAACCATCGGTCTGGGCGGAGGGGTGAGCGCGACCTTCATCCCCGCAGGCCATGTGCTCGGCTCTGCACAGGTCCTGCTCGAACATGCGGGCGAGCGGGTGGTGATCACCGGCGATTACAAGCGCGCGCCCGATCCGACCTGCGCACCCTTTCAAGTTACCCCGTGCGACATCTTCATCACCGAAGCGACCTTCGGCCTCCCGGTCTTCACCCACCCGCCGATTGCCGAGGAGATCGGCAAGCTGCTGACAGCGCGCGCGGAAAACCCCGATGCCTGCGTGCTGGTCGGTGCCTATGCGCTGGGCAAGGCGCAGCGGGTGATCGCCGAACTGCGCGCAGCGGGCCACACGGACACGATCTGGCTGCACGGCGCGATGGAAGCGATGTGCCGCCTGTACGAGGATCACGGCGTGGCGCTGGGCGATCTGCGACTGGTCAGCGATGCGCCGTCAAAAGATGCGATGCGCGGCGCCGTCATCGTTGCCCCGCCATCGGCCCTGAACGACCGCTGGAGCCGCCGCCTGCCCGATCCGGTAACCGCCATGGCAAGCGGCTGGATGCGGGTGCGCGGACGGGCGCGGCAACGCGGGGTGGAACTGCCGCTGATCATCTCCGACCATGCCGACTGGAACGAACTTACCCGCACGATTCGCGAGGTGAACCCGCAGGAAACCTGGATCACCCACGGCCGCGAGGAAGCGTTGCTGCGCTGGTGCCAGTTGAACCAGCGCCGCGCCCGCGCGCTGGCGCTGGTCGGCTACGAGGACGAGGATGATTGATCTCCCCGCCCCCGCGCCCGAAACCTTACTTGATCGCGGCGAGATCAGCTTCGATCTTGCCCAGCACTTCTTCAGTGATCATCCCTTGCGAGAACGGGGCGAGCGACTTGAGGCTCAGAGCCTTGAACTGATCGTAGGCCGGGTGCTGATCGATGCCGGGGAGGTGCTTGGCGACGACGGCCTTGGCACGTTCGTCCGCCATCAGCGCTTCGATCGGCATGTCTACGGTGAAGGCCGCGGCGGTCGCGGTGGTGGCGGCGCTGTCTTCGGCAACAGCCGGAGCGGTGATGGCAACAGCAGCAAGGCCAAGAGCGGCAAGCGTAATGAACTTCATATGGGCGAATCCTTGTCAAAGACGCGCAGGTGCGATGCGTCGGATTCGCGCTCTAGCCGATTTGCATGGCACTGCAATGAACGAGCGGGCGGGGGCTGATGGAAGAATTCGCCGCCCTGCTCGATGCATTGGTCTACACCACCAGCCGCAACCGCAAGCTGGCGCTGATCGCGGCCTATCTGCGCGCCGCGCCTGACCCGGATCGCGGCTGGGCGCTGGCTGCGCTGACCGACGGGCTGGATTTCCCAGCGGTGAAAAGCAACACCATCCGCACCCTGATGAAAGAACGGGTGGACGAGGTGCTGTGGGCGCTCAGCCGCGATTTTGTCGGCGATACGGCGGAAACGGCGAGCCTGCTTTGGCCCGAACCGGAAGAACCCGCGCCGCAGGTCGATCTGCCGCTGGCCGAAGTGGTCGCCCGCCTTGCCGCTCTCACACGAAGCACCGCGCCTAAGGAACTGCCGGGCTTGCTCGACCGGCTCGATAGCAAGGGCCGCTATGCGCTGATCAAGCTGGCAACCGGCGGGATGCGGGTCGGCATATCGGCACGGCTCGCCAAGACCGCCTTCGCGCAGGCTTTTGCTGTATCGGTCGAGGAGGTTGAAGAATATTGGCACGCGCTCACCCCGCCCTATGCCGAATTGTTCGCTTGGGGGGCAGATGGCGGAGCGCCGCCCGATCTGGCCGACACACCGCATTTCCGCCCCTTTATGCTGGCCCATCCGCTAGAGGACGGCGAGGTCGATCTCGCCGATTACGCCGCCGAGTGGAAATGGGACGGTATCCGCGTGCAGCTCGTCCGTGCTGGCGGGGAAACCCGGGTCTATTCGCGCTCGGGCGACGATATTTCGGCGACCTTCCCCGAATTGCTGCAAGCACTGCCGTTCGATGCGGTGCTGGATGGCGAATTGCTGGTGCGCGGCGCGGCCCAAGGCGGAGAAGCGGGCGGCGCGGCGAGTTTCAATGCGCTGCAGCAGCGGCTCGGGCGCAAGACGGTCTCGGCCAAGATGCTGAAAGAATCCCCCGCCTTCGTGCGGCTTTACGATGTCCTGCTGGCCGAGGGGCAGGACTGGCGCGAACACCCTTGGAAGTCGCGCCGCGCAACTCTCGAAAGCCTGATGCCGCGCCTGCCGGACACGCATTTCGATCTGTCCGCGCTGGTCGAGGCCGAGGATTTCGCCGCGCTCGCCGCGATCCGCGACACCGCGCGTGACGAGGCGATCGAAGGCCTGATGCTCAAGCACCGGATGAGCCCCTATGTGGCCGGGCGCAAGGCGGCGCTGTGGTACAAGTGGAAGCGCGATCCGCTGCTGATCGATTGCGTGCTGATGTATGCCCAGCGCGGCAGCGGCAAGCGATCGAGCTTTTATTCGGATTACACCTTCGGCTGCTGGGCGGGCGATCCCGACGCGGGCGCCGAATTGCTGCCCGTCGGGAAGGCCTATTCGGGCTTTACCGACGAGGAGCTGAAAAAACTCGATCGCTTCGTGCGGCAGAACACCCTCAATCGCTTCGGCCCGGTGCGCGAGGTGAAACGCGAACTGGTGTTCGAGGTCGCGTTTGACAGCGTCCACGCCTCCAAGCGCCACAAGAGCGGCCTCGCCATGCGGTTCCCCCGTATCCACCGCATCCGCTGGGACAAACCCGCGCACGAGGCCGACCGGATTGAAGGGTTGCGGGCACTGGTAAAGGATTGACGCAGGCTGGTGCGCGGGCGATAAGTTGCAAATAGCAACGGGAGAGAAGCAATGTCCTATGCCGCCGCCGCTCTGGCGACCTATACCAACATGTTCGGTACGCTCGATCACCTTGTCGCCAAAGCCAGCGCGCACGAAAAGGGCGAGGCACTGTTGCAAGCGCGGCTGGCGCAGGACATGTTGCCGCTCCATACCCAGATCCGCTTCACACTCGATCAGGTGGTGACCGCGCTTAACCGGCTCGGCGGCAGCGGGCTGAAGACGGACGAAAGCGACATCACCAGCTTCGCCGATGCCCGCGCCCGGATTGCAGCCGCACAGGCGCAGCTCGCCGCCACTGATCCCGCCGCATGGCCAGATGCGCGTGACACCGTGGAGTTCACCCTCCCCAACGGTATGGCTTTCGCGATGCAGGCGCACGAATACTGCCGCGACTGGACAACGCCGCAGGTCTATTTCCACCTGATGGCAGTCTATTCCATCCTGCGCGCCGAAGGTCTGGCGATCGGCAAGGCGGATTATGTCGGCTACATGATGAAATATCTGAAGC
Organism: Porphyrobacter sp. AAP60; assembly: GCF_001296025.1. Lineage (GTDB taxonomy): Bacteria > Pseudomonadota > Alphaproteobacteria > Sphingomonadales > Sphingomonadaceae > Erythrobacter. Next base: position 424,255 of record NZ_LJHV01000008.1, read on the forward strand.
AGCCCGAAGCCTAAGATGCACCGCTACGATCCCGCCCGGCAGCGTCTCGCATTGGGCCTCGCGGGCCTGGCGGGGCTGGTGGATGCGACGGGGTTTGTGGTCGCGGGCGGGTATTTCACCTCGTTCATGTCGGGCAACACCACGCGCATGGGGGTGGATCTGGTCGAGCGGCCCCTGCTCGCGCTTGCCCCGCTGGGGCTGATTGCCTGCTTTCTGGCGGGGGTGATTGCAGGCGCGCTGATCGGGCGGCGGGTGACAGGGCGGCACAAGAGGGTGCTGCTGGGGCTGGTCGCGATGGCGCTGGGCGTAGGCGCGGGGTTGCTGGCGGCGGGCCACCCCATCCCCTTTCTCGCCCTGTCGGCACTGGCGATGGGGCTAGCCAATAATGTTTTCGCACGCGCGGGCGAGGTAACTGTCGGCGTGACCTACATGACCGGGGCGCTGGTGCGCTTCGGCCAGGGGATCGCCGCAAGGCTTGCCGGCCGGCCGCTCGAGTCCACCCGCGGCTATGGCTGGCTGTGGTGTGCGCTGGCGGCGGGGGCGGCAGCAGGCGGGGCGCTGGCGCTGCATCGCCCTTTGGCCGGGGCGAGTGCTGCTGCCGGGCTGGCCGTGCTGCTGTGGATCGCCGCAGCATGGATCAAAACCGCGCCGGAATGACTTGTCCTTTCCATGAAAACGAAAGTCCGTTCCAATTGGTCGCACGCCGTGCTGGTGTGCAAGAAATGTTCGAAAAAGCTGGCGAAGAAAGGCCGCGGGTTCGGCCCCGATGACAAACGCCTGTCCGCCGCGCTCAAACGCGAACTTGGCGCAGGCAAGGGTCGCAAGGCCCAGGTCGGCGTGATCGAGGTGCCCTGTCTCGACATTTGTCCGAAAGGCGGCGTGGTCGTCATCGACAGCCGCCACCCGCAGGACTGGCGTATCCTGACACCCGATACGCCCATTGCAGAGGCCGCCGAGCCGCTGCGTTAGAGCGCGGCGGCGACAGCCTCTGCATGGTGTTTCGCGTTTTCCGCATAATGCGCAACGCCCATGCGCATTCCGGCAATCGCGGCGTCGTTCAGATCCTTCAGCTTCACCGCAGGCCGCCCCGCCCATAACTCGCGCGCGCCCATCACCTTGCGCTCGGTCAGCATCGCCCCTGCTGCCAGCATCGCATCGCTGGCGATCACCGCCTTGTTCATCACAATCGCGCCGAGGCCGACAAAGCCGCGATCATGGATCGTGCAGCCGTGTACCATCGCCATGTGGCCGATCAGCACATCATCGCCGATCACCAGCGGGCACCCGTCAGGATCGCCGGGGCGCGGCGGATCGCAGTGGAGGATGCTGCCATCCTGCACATTGGTGCGTTCCCCGATGCGGATCGAAAACACATCGGCGCGCAGCACGCAATTGTACCAGATCGAGGAACCCGCCCCGATCACCACATCGCCGATGATCGTGCAGCCGGGTGCGATGAAGGCGGTTTCGTGGATCCGCGGCGTCTTGCCGTGGATCGGGATGATGTTGACGCCGGGTCTTTCGCCCATTTTGTGGTTCATTGCTGGCTCTCCCATTCTTCGCGCGTGATCGCGTACTGGATAATCGGTTCGGGGTCAGCCGGATCGCTGAAATCGAGGTCTTCGCGGCGTTCCATGCCAAGCTTTTCCATCAATCGCCAACTGCCCACGTTGGGCTGGCAGGTCAGCGCGACCAGATGCGGCGCGGCGTGGACGGCGAAGCCCCAGTCCACCACAGCCCGCATCGCTTCTACCGCATAGCCCATCCGCCAGCGATCCTCGCGCACCAGCCAGCCGATTTCGAAATCCTGCGGGTTGGGCGCGAGCGGGTGGGCGACTTTGCGCAGCCCGCAATGGGCGACGATTTCGCGGCTCTCGCGTTCTTCGGCGAGCATGAAACCGTAACCATGCGCGGCAAAACTGGCGCGCGCGGCGGCGTGCTTGGCCGCGATCACGGCGCGTGGCTGCACCCCGCCCAGATGCCGCATCACCGCAGGCGTGTTGAGCAGCGTCATGTGCGCATCAAGGTCGCCATCGCCGATCTGCCGCAGCACCAGCCGCTGCGTGGTGAGCACCGCCGCCGTCATGCCGCCTGCCATGCACCACGGCAGGGTCGCGGGTTTCCGGAGAGTTTGATCATGTCGAAGCCCTGGATTGCGTTTCAGTCGACCAGTTCATGCCAGCGAAACTGCGGCAAAGTCGATGCATATTGATCGCTCCACACCGATGGCGCCGGCGCGACAGGCTTGCGCCATGTTGCGGGCGGGCTGTCTTGGGTGATCGCTGTCAGCGTGGTCTCCTGCGGTGCCATCACCACCCACACCGAATAGGTCAGCATCGAAGCGGTGTCCGGCGCATCGGCGCGCACGGCAGCGAACAGCCCGGCATCTTGCGCCAGTGCCGCCAGCACCGGTTCGAGATTGAAGAAGCGGTTGGAAATGTGGATCGCAATCGCCCCGCCATCCGTGATCGAGCGGCGATAGGTCTGCAGGGCTTCGCGGGTCAGCAGGTGCAGCGGGATCGAATCCGACGAGAATGCGTCCACCACAAGCACATCATATTGTCCGGCGGGCTCGCGTTCCAGCGCCAGCCGGGCATCGCCGATCACGGTTTCGCTATCCGGCGCGCAATCGGCGAGGAAGGTGAACTTGCCCGCGGCCGAAAAATCGAGGATCGCCGGGTCGATTTCATAGAAGCGATAGGTCTGATCAGGCTCGCGGTAACAGGCGAGCGTGCCTGTCCCCAAACCCACAACGCCAATGTCGGCGCCTTTGCCCATCACCTGCGATGTGCGGGCCAACAGCAGGCCGACCCCGGAATTGCGGCCATAATAGGCGGTCGGCTCGCGCCGCTTTTCGGGATGGAGGAATTGCCGCCCGTGATCGGTCGTGCCGCTCGCCAGAATGCGCAGGCCCAGCGCCGTGTTCGTGATGACGTTATAGACACCGAAATAACTGCGCACCCGTTCGCCGTGGGCATAGGTGCGGCCGTGTCCGACAAGACTGGTGGCCACCATCATGCAGCAGAACACTGCCACAAAGGCGAAGCGGTTGAAGGCCAGCACCAGCGCGATCGCAGCCAGCCCGCCATACAGCACGATCGCCCACAGCCCGACATCGCCCAGCGTGGCATAGAACAACAGCCACCCCAGCACGAAGGCAAGCAGCAGCCCGGCGCCGAGCAGCACAATCCGCATCGTGCCACCGGAAACAATCCGCGCCTGCCATGTGGCAAACCAGCGCAGCGGGATCAGCGCCGCTGCGGCGAGCACCAGCAGCGGATGTTCCCACACCCAGTCGAACAGCAGCGGTGCAAGCAGCGCCGTAAACAGTCCGCCAAGCACTCCGCCCGCCGACATCACGAGGTAGAACAGCGTCAGGCGCGAAGGATCGGGCCGCAATTCGTACATCCGGCTGTGCAGCGCGACCGCAATGACGAACAATAGCGCCACCGAAGCCGCCAGCAGCCACAGACCGCCGCCCGATTGCGAAACCATGGCCATTCCGCCCGCCAGTAGCACCACGACCGGCGCGGCGCGGGTGATCATTCGCGCCAGCCAGCGCTGCTGCGCAAAGGCCACGCTGAAGCTGAGCAGATACAACCCCAGCGGGATCACCCACAGCAGCGGCATGGCAAAGATATCGGTTGTCAGATGCGTGGTGGTCGACAGCATCAGGCCCGAAGGCACCGCTGCCAGCGCCAGCCACAGCACAATGCGCCGCCAGCCGACCGGATCGGCGGTGTTGGCGGGTTCCGCCTCACCATGTGCGGTGCCCTGCGCGGCGCCCTGTGTCTCACCATGCCAGCGCGCTGCGGCCACCAGCAGCAGCAACAGCAGCATCGCGCCGTAACCGAGGCTCCAGACGAGGCTTTGCTGGACCAGCGGCAAAAGCGGCTCGATCAGCAGCGGGTAACTCAGCAACCCGGCAAAGCTGCCGAGGTTCGAAGCGGCATAGAGCGGGTAAGGATCGCCCGCGTCAGGATCAGCCGAATACCAGCGCTGGATCAGCGGGGCCTGCGCGGAAATCAGGAAGAACACCGGGCCAACCGATGCAAACAGCAGGGCGGGCACCCAGAACACTTCCAGACCTGCGCCAAAGCCGGGCAAATCGGCCAGCGCCAGCGGCAAAGTAAGCGCGGCGAGCAAGAGCAGCCCGATGTGCAGCATCAACTGACGCCGCAACGCCAGTCTGCCAATCAGGTGGGCATAGGCGTATCCGCCAAGCAGCAGCGCCTGATATACCAGCATCGCGCTGTTCCAGACATTCGGCGTGCCCCCCAGCCGCGGCAAGGCGAGCCGCGCCATCAGCGGTTGCACCAGAAACAACAGGAAACTGCCCGCCAGAATGGCCGCAACGAACAGCGAGCGGCGGGGGGAGGTCATTATCGGTCGGTCCATAAGGGGCTATCGTCCGGCCTATCGCCCGGCAGCCCCTGCTTTCTGCCAAATCTGGCGGGCGATGGAATAGGCGATGATGCGCGGGTTTTCGGGATCGAAATCGGCGCTGTCGAAATCCAGATCCTCGCGCCGCTCCATCCCCAGCCGCAGCATCAGGCCCCAGCTGCCGGTATTGCCCTGCACCGTCAGCGCGATCACCTCGTCCGCATCGAACTGGTCGAAGGCGAGATCGAGCGCCGCGGCGGCGGCTTCTTTGGCGTAACCCTTTCCCCAGGCATCTTCGCGCAGCCGCCAGCCGACCTCCATCATTCCCTGCGGCCCGCCCGGCTGGTTGGAGCGTTTCAGCCCGCAAAAACCGAGCAGCGCGCCGTCCTCGCAGCGCTCGACCACCCAGAAGGTATGGCCGTGATCGCGCTGATAAGCTTCCAGCCGCGACCGGGCGGCTGTGCGGGTGGCATCATCTGCCACACCGCCCAGCCAGCGCATGACAGCAGGCGTGTTGGTGGTGCGCCAGAACTCCGGCCAGTCATCCTCGCGCCAATCGCGCAAGGCAAGGCGAGCGGTTTCGTGTCGGAACTCCGCCAAGGCTTCAGCCGCCGAGCAGGCGGGCGACATGCGCGGCGTGATAGGTCAGGATACCGCTGCACCCGGCACGTTTGAAGGCGATCAGCTTTTCCAGCACCAGCGCATCGCGATCCCCGATCCCGGCCGCCTGCGCGGCTTCGATCATCGCGTATTCGCCGCTCACCTGATAGGCGAACACCGGCACATCGAAGCGTTGCTTCACGCGGTAGATAATATCGAGATAGGCAAGGCCCGGCTTCACCATCACGCTATCGGCACCCTCGGCAATGTCGAGCGCGACTTCGCGCAGCGCCTCGTCGCCATTTGCCGGGTCCATCTGGTAGGTTTTCTTGTCGCCCTTCAGCAAGCCTCCGCTGCCCACCGCATCGCGGAACGGGCCATAGAAGGCGCTGGCATATTTCGCAGCGTAGGACATGATCTGCACATTGGCATGGCCGTGCATTTCCAGCGCACGGCGGATCGCGTGGATGCGGCCGTCCATCATGTCGCTGGGCGCAATGATATCCGCCCCCGCATCGGCCTGATTGACCGCCTGATCGACCAGCGCGGCGACCGTATCGTCGTTCACCACGTAGCCTGCATCATTCACCAGCCCGTCCTGCCCGTGAGAGGTATAGGGATCGAGCGCCACATCGGTCAGCACGCCGATGCTGTCGCCGCAGGCATCCTTGATCGCGCGGATCGCCTGGCACATCAGGTTATCGGGATTATGCGCCTCTGCCCCGTCATCGCTGCGAAGCTCGCGCGGGGTGTTGGGGAACAGCGCGACCACCGGAATGCCCAGCGCCGCTGCCTCTTTCGCCCGTGCCACAATACCATCGACCGACCAGCGCGACACGCCCGGCAAAGTCGCGATCGGTTCTTCCACGCCCTTTCCGGCGGTCACGAACAGCGGCCAGATCAGATCGGCGGGGGTGAGGATGGTCTCGCGGTGCAGCGCGCGGCTCCAGCCGGTGGCGCGGCTGCGGCGTAGGCGGGTGTTGGGATAGCTTCCGGTCATGGGGGCAAGGCTTACGCCCAATCGCGCGGGCGCGACAAGTCTTCGTTACAGCTTGCCCGCAGCAACGCTGGCCGTGGCCGGTTTGGCCGCGATGTCGATCTTCTCGATCTCGCGCACGGGTTCCCTGATCTCGTTCGGCAGCGGGGCGAGATCCTGCAATGCGGCGCCAACCTCGATCTCTTTCAGCTTGATCAGCTGGCGGCGGAAATCCAGCAGCTGGGTGCCCGAAAGCTCGGCCCGGGTGACGAATGCGACGCTGGCGGGGTTGATCGCCCGGCCGCCGCGATACATTTCATAATGGAGGTGCGGGCCGGTCGAAAGGCCGGTCGATCCGACATAGCCGATCACCTGCCCGCGCCGCACCTGCTGGCCTGCGCCCACCGCCATGCGGCTCATGTGGCAATAGCGGGTGGAGAGCCCGCCGCCATGCTCCAGCCGCACCGCGATGCCGCAGCCACCTGCACGGCCCGCCGCACTCACCCGGCCATCGGACGCTGCGACAATCGGGGTGCCGTGACGCGCCTTGAAATCCATGCCCGCGTGCATCCGGGTGTAGCCAAGGATCGGGTGGCGGCGCATCCCGTAATTCGACGAGATCGGCCCCGGCACGGGCGCCAGCAGGCCGCGACGCTGCTCGCCCACGCCCGAAGCTTCGTAGAACCGCCCGTCGCTGCCCCAGCGCATCAGCTGCGTGCGCGGCTTGCCCGCCCGGTCAACGCCTGCATACATCAGCTGGCCTGCCTGGCGTTCGCCGGTGGCGGCGCGGCGATAGCCGATGATGATATCGAATTCATCGCTCGCGCGCACTTCGCGCTCCATGTCGATCTGCGCATCGAGCGCTTTGAGATATTCCTGCACAGCACTGGCCGGGACACCTGCCTGCCGCATCGAACGGTAAAGGCTGCTGCCCACCATGCCGCGCACCCTGAGCGGGGTATCATCGACGCGGATGATGTTACGCTTCAGCGCCAGGGGCCCGCTTGGCAGCACCGGGGTGCCATCTTCGGCGGTCTCGCCCACACCGGGCCGGACGAGTTCCAGCTGCAGATCGAACCGCGCACGGAAGGCGAGGCTGTTGAGCGGTCGCGGCTCGCCCGGTGCGGGCCGGCGGCCCAGCAGCACATCCATCTGCGTGCCCGAAGCAATCTCGCCCACCGGCAAGGCCTGACCGACCAGCGCGGCAGCGCGATCGACATCGCCCGCCGACACGCCTGCGCGGCGCAGCATCGAGGTAAAACTGTCACCCGGCGCCAGTGTCACCACCATTGCGATCTGCGGGCGTTCCGGCGCGCTTTTGAGCGGGATTACCGCCTCGGTCGGCCCCATGCGGCGGCCCGAATCCGCGCCCAGTGCCAGCGGCAGGATCATCTGGCTGCGCAATTCGCTGTCGATCGCTTCGCCCTGCGGCATCGCGGGGCGCGCTTCGAGCGGGGTCAGGTCAGGCCAGAAAGCCAGCGCCAGCGCGCCCAGCGCCACCAGCGTTCCCAATCCGCGAAACCAGCGGCGGCTGCCGATGTTCTCGGCCAGATCAGGCGCCAGATCGAGCGCGTCGAACCGGCGCGAGACGCCAAGACGCCACTTGTCATAGCGTTCACCCACCCCGTTGATCCGCGCAACCATCCGGCGCTTTGCCTTTTGCGCCGGTGTCGGCGGGGCCAAGGCCCTGGCATTGCGGAAATAGGGCAGCAGGTCGCGCGCGGTTTCGGGATTGATCGGCACCAGCGCATTGGCACTCTCGCCCGCACGCGGTTCCGCATCAGAGCCGCTTTCCGGCTCCGGCAGATCGTTCAGGTTGCGCGCATGGTCCAACATCAATGCCTCGAAAGCGGCGCCCGTATGTTGCGAGGCTCACTGTCACACAAGGCCACCCCTTGTCGCATTTTGATGCCAGAACAAAGTAAATCCGGCGTTAACCAGCGACCAGCCGCACTGCGGATGCGATAAGGTGTTGTGCGTAGGTGGCAGCACGCCGGACCGCCGCCCTTGCCCGCTGCCCGCAAGCCTGACAGAACCCTGAAAGTCGTGAACAAGCCCCTTTCCCCCCGCCCCGGCGATGACAGCCGCGTGCGCGCCGTGCTTGGGCCGACCAACACCGGCAAGACCCACCTGGCGATCGAGCGCATGTGCGGCCATTCCAGCGGCATGATGGGCTTCCCCCTGCGGCTGCTGGCGCGCGAGGTTTATGACCGCGTGCGCGCCATCAAGGGGGACAAGCAGGTCGCGCTGATCACCGGCGAGGAGCGGATCGAGCCGCCGGATGCGCGCTATTTCCTGTGCACCGCCGAAGCCATGCCGCGCACCGTCGGCGAGGTCGCCTTTGTGGCAATCGACGAAGCGCAGCTGGGCGCAGACCCCGAACGCGGGCATATCTTCACCGATCGCCTGCTGCACGCGCGCGGGCGGGAGGAAACGATGATCCTCGGCTCCGCATCGCTGGAACCGATGGTCAGGGCGCTGATACCCAAGGCCGAAATCACCAGCCGCCCGCGCTTTTCCACCCTCAGCCATGCAGGCATCTGCAAACTTTCGCGCCTGCCCAAACGCAGCGCGGTGGTCGCCTTCAGTATCGAACAGGTTTACGCCATGGCCGAAGCGCTGCGGCGGTTTCGCGGCGGCGCGGCGGTGGTGATGGGCGCGCTCTCGCCCGAAACCCGCAACAAGCAGGTCGAACTGTTCCAGTCGGGCGAGGTCGATTACATCGTGGCCACCGATGCCATCGGCATGGGGTTGAACCTTGATCTCGATCATGTCGCCTTTGCTGCGCTGTCGAAATATGATGGCAGGCGCAAACGGCGGCTGACCCCGGCGGAAATGGCGCAGATCGCGGGGCGTGCCGGGCGGCACCAGCGCGATGGCACCTTCGGCACGCTGTCTGGCATGAGCACGGCGAGCCAGCAGGGTGAACCGCTCGCCTTCACCGATGAAGAAGTCTACGCGATCGAGGAACACAAGTTCGCGCCGCTGACGCATCTGTTCTGGCGCGATGCCACACCGCGGTTCGATAGCCTGCGCACGCTGATCGCCGATCTGGAAGCGCGGCCTGCCGAAACCGTGCTGCGCGGCGCGCCCGAAGCGATCGACATGGCGGTGCTGCGGCGGCTTTCGGAAGATTCGCTCGGGCAATCGGTGCGCGGGGCGGGATCGGTGCGGCGCTTCTGGGAGGCGTGTTCGCTCCCCGATTTCCGCAATCTGGGCGTGGAACAGCACGCAAGGTTTATCGCGCGGCTGTGGCAGGACCTGGGTCAGGGTTATATCGGCGCGGATTTCGTCGCTGCGCGCATCGCGGAACTTGACCGGATGCAGGGCGACATCGACACGCTGCAAGGGCGAATCGCGGCGATTCGCAGCTGGGCTTATATCTGCCAGCGGCCTGATTGGGTGCTGGCTCGAGACGAAATGGCGGCGCGGGCTCGCGCGGTCGAGGCGAAGCTTTCGGATGCGCTGCACGCGCGGCTGACCGAAAGATTCGTGAACCGAAGGACGACACTCTTGATGAAATCGCTGGGGCAGGATGCAAGCGCGCTGCCCGTCACACTCGAACCCGATGGCCAGTTGACGGTCGAGGGAGAAACCATCGGGCGGCTTGAGGGCTTCCGCTTCCATGTCGATCCCGATGCCGGCGTGGCTGATCGGCGGATGCTGCTGGCGGCCGGCGAAAAGGCGCTGCCCGCGCTGCTGGAGAAGCGTGCGGATTGGCTGCTGGGTGAAGGGCTGGCCGAACTGGAGATCAGCGGCGGCGCGATTCGCTGGCGTGGTCAGGGTGGCGGCCGCGCGCTGGCGGATATCACCTTCCCCGGCCACCCCTTCGGTGCGCCCAAACTCGCCCTGACCCGCGATGTGGTGCTGCTTTCGGAAAGTGCCAAGGCAAAGCTGGAGGCGGGCCTTGCCGCATGGCTCGACAAGCAGCTTGAACCGCTTGATCCCTTGCGCAAGCTGGCAGAGGCCGCACGCGATCCCGAGGCGGGGTCGCAGGCACGCGCGCTGGTGATCACCCTGATCGATGCACGCGGGGTGATTTCGCGCGAGGAAGCGGGTCTGGAGCACCTGCCCAAGGAAATGCGCCCCTATCTGCGCAAGCTGGGGATCACCTTTGGCGCGCTTGATATTTTCGCGGCCCCGCTGCTCAAGCCCGCGCCGCGCCGGTTGCTGCACGCGCTGGGGCTGGATACGCGCCCGCTTCAGGACGCGATGCTGCCGGTGCTGGCGGAAGGCAGCTGGGCCAAGGGGCGTCTGCCCGCCGGATACCGCTTTGCCGGGTCACAGGCGATCCGCGTCGATCTGGCCGAAAAGATCCTGCGCGCCGCCTTCGATTCCCGCGCCGTGGTGACAGCGGCCAAGCCGAAGGAGCGCAATCTCCCCTTCCGGCTCGATCTGGCGCTGGCAGTGTCGATCGGGCTGGAGGCGGAGAACGCCCGCCGCCTGCTCGGCAGTGCTGGCTTTCGCTGCGATCGTGCCCGCGTGCTGCCCGAAGGCGCGCAAGGCGCCCCCGCGCCCGATCGCTGGCACTGGCGCCCGCGCCGTCCGGACGAGAAGGGCGATAATGGGCGCGATCAAAGGCCTGCCCGCCGCAAGGGGCAGGACAGGTCGCAAGCCAAAAACCATCCAGCCAAGGGCAAGCTGGCCAACAGCAGGCAGCAGGGGGATGACAGGCGCGGCCAGCGCCCCGCCAGACCCGTCCAGACCCCCGCCAGGCCCCCGGTTGATACCGGCCCGGCCCGCGCTGGCGGCGCTTTCGACAAGTTGGCGGACCTGCTGAAAGGATGACAGCGGGCGGCGCGGCCGGATCGGTGCGGGTCGACCGTCTGCTGGTCTGCCTGCGTTTTGCCCGCACACGCTCTGCCGCGCTGTCACTGATCGAAACCCGCGCTTTGCGCCGGAACAGAAAGCATGTGCTGCGTGGCAGCGAGCAGGTGCGTATCGGGGATGTGCTGACCATTGCCATGGGCCAGCAGGTCAGGGTGATCGAACTGCTCTCCCTCCCCGAACGCCGCGGGCCGCCTGTCGAGGCGCGTTCGCATTATCGTGAGGTTGACGGCTCTGGACTTGACCCTAAAGGGCAAAACACCATAGGCGCGTCGCCGCCTGTGCCGGGCGTTCTGTCCGGCGATTCCGAAGATCGCTTTTGAAAGAGCCGCAATGACTTACGTCGTCACCGAAGACTGCATCAAGTGCAAGTACACCGACTGTGTGGAAGTGTGCCCGGTCGATTGCTTCTATGAGGGCGAAAATATGCTGGTGATCAATCCCAGCGAATGCATTGATTGCGGCGTGTGCGAGCCCGAATGCCCGGCCGAGGCGATCCTGCCCGATACCGAAGACGGTCTGGAAAAGTGGCTGGAACTGAACACCCAGTATTCCGCCCAGTGGCCGAACATCACCAGCCAGAAGGCGCCGCCCGAAGATGCCGATGCGCACAAGGGCGAAAAGGACAAGTTCCAGCTCTATTTCAGCGCAGAACCGGGCGAAGGCGACTGATCGGCCCCTGCCTGCGCCCGGCGATTGGAACAGGCCTGCGCCTACCCTGTTGAAAGGGTATGCAGTCTCTTCTTACCTCTCTCAGGGCCGGCTGGTCACGCGCTAGCGATAGCAATGCCGGCCTGATCGCCGCCGGAATCGCCTATTACGGATTTCTGGCGCTTGTCCCCCTGCTGGCAGCGGCATTTCTGACCTATGGTCTGGCGGTCGACCCGCAAACCATCGCCGCGCACGGCGAAAGCCTTACCCGGACATTGCCCGGCGCGGCGGGCGAACTGGTGGCGGGACAGCTCGACAACGTCACCGAACAACGCGGCGGGAGCAGCGGGCTGGGACTGGTCGTTGCGCTCGCACTGGCGCTGGTGGGCGCAAGAGTGGCAGCGGGCGCGCTGATCACCGCGCTCGACATGGCCTTTGCAGAGCAACCGGACCGCGGCTTTATCGCTGGTAACCTTCTCGCCTTGGCGATCACATTGGGCGCTGTTCTGGCGCTGGGCCTGATGGCGGGCATCACCGCGATGGTTTCGACCATATTTGCAGGATCGGGCGGGGCTTTTGCCAGTTACTTTTTGATGGGGGTAGCAGGATTCGCAGGGGCAGCGCTGGCCTATCGCATCGTGCCGCAGCGGCAAGCCGTAACCCGCGCCCAAGCCATGCGCGGCGGCGCACTATTTGCCACAGGCTGGATCGCGGCCAGTGCCGGCTTCGGTTTTTATACAAGCAATTTCGGCAATTACGACGTGACCTACGGATCGCTTGGTGCGGTGGTGGTGTTCCTGACCTGGATCTGGCTCAGCGCGTGGCTGCTGCTGCTGGGCGCGCACTTTGCTGCGGCGAGCCGGCTTATGAGCGATTGACAGGTTCGACTCGCAATTTTGTTGCGAGCGTGCTATATAATAATGCAACCGCGCAGGCCCGCAGCCCGCGCAGGCGATGAAAACCAGGAAGGCCGCACCACCAGCAACCCCCAAACCGGATGATCCGCTCCCGGCGCTTGCCCTCATCCGAGGTCGGGTCGCGCCGCCGGGATCGTTGTCCGCTCTCACACTGGCAGGACGGCTCACAGAAAGGATCTTGCATGGCAAGCACCGCAAACGCATTCACCGTCGGCGATTATGTTGTTTACCCCAAGCACGGCGTTGGCCGCGTTATCGAGCTCCAGAGCGAGGAAATCGCCGGAATGCAGCTCGAACTTTATGTCCTGCGGTTTGAAAAGGAGCGCATGACGCTCCGCGTGCCGACCAATAAGGTCGAAGCGATCGGGATGCGCAAGCTTTCGTCGGACAAGACGCTGAAGCAGGCGATGGAAACCCTCAAGGGCAAGCCCAAGGTCAAGCGCACCATGTGGTCGCGCCGCGCGCAGGAATATGAAGCGAAGATCAACTCGGGCGACCTGGTGTCGATTGCCGAAGTGACCCGCGATCTGTTCCGCCCCGAAGACCAGCCGGAACAATCCTATTCGGAACGCCAGATCTTCGAAGCGGCCTCCAGCCGCCTCGCCCGCGAACTCGCGGCGATGGAAGAAACCGACGAGCCGACCGCGCTGAACAAGATCCTCGATGTGCTGCGCGAACACGCGCCGCAATATTACGACAGCGCCGAAGAAGCCTGAGGCTTTTCCCGCGCAACGCGAACAAAAAGGGCCGCCCTTCGCCGGGCGGCCCTTTTTCATTGTGCGGCCCGCGTTGGTGTATTATGCGGGCAATACGCTTAAGCATTTCAGGAGAGGCATATCATGATCCAACTGACCGGCCGCCATGCCGCATCGGCCATCGCGGCGCTGGCCGCGCTGTCCACGCTCACCGCTTGCGAGGGCGCGGATATCGAGATCAACGGTCAGAAGGGCGTGCCGCTATCCGAGGTCGAGATCGCCGGGCCAGCCCCGTCGGAGGTGGTGCTCGCCTCGGGCGATACCGTGATCCTTACCGAAGGGGACACCTTTACGCTTAAGGTTGAGGGCAGCAACACGGATTCCCTGCGCTTCGTGCGCGACGACGAAACAATCGGCATCACCCGTGAAGATGGCTGGAACGGCAGCAGCAACGCCACCATCCTCATCACCATGCCCGCGCCCCGCGAAGTGACCATCGCTGGCAGCGGCACGATCAAAGCGGCGACGCTGGCAAGTACCTCGGAAATCTCTATCGGCGGGTCGGGTACGGTCGAATTCGGCACCGTTGCCGCTGAAAGGCTCGGCATCAATATCGGCGGGGCAGGCAAGGTCAGCGGTGCGGGCACCGTGCGCAATCTCGAAATATCGATCGGTGGCAGCGGTGATGTCGAAATGGCCGGGTTAAAGGCTGATACGGCGGAGATCGCCATCGGCGGCGCTGGCGATGTTGCCTTTGCCTCGGATGGCGAAGTGACAGCCAGCATTGCCGGTGCAGGTGACATCAACGTCACCGGCAATGCCAAATGCACCGTTAGCGCATTCGGATCGGGCACACTCACCTGCGCGCCCGGCGCCAGCGGCGCCACCGCTGCGATCCCTGCGCCGGTCGAAACACCGGAAACTTCTGGCGTTCCGATCGCACCCAAGGCTCCAACCGCCCCGATTGTCGCCAAGCCCGCAGAATAGGATTTGCTTTCGGGCGAGGCGTGGGTGAGATTGCGTGACTATGCGCACACCTGCCCTCCTCGGATTGATTCTTGCCGCTTGTACCTTGCAAGGGTGCCTTGCGCGCGCCGCGGCGGATGTCGTGACCCTGCCGGTGCGGGCCGTGGGCAAGGGCGTTGACCTTGCCACCACCAGCCAGTCCGAAGCCGACGAGAATCGCGGGCGCGAAATCCGCAAGCGCGAAGAACGGCTGGGCAAGCTGGAACGCGACTACGACAAGCAGATGGAACGCTGCGCCGATGGCGATGATGCGGCCTGCGACAAGGCCCAGGCGATCCGTGCCGAAATGAAGGCGCTGATGCCGGGCATTCCGTTAGAGCCGGAGCGGGATTAGGCCGCTGCCCGCCGCAACCGGTCATTGATCGCGCGGCCAATGCCCTCGTCCGGCACCGGGGCGACAGCGATGCGCGGCTGCGGGGCATCTGCGGCTTCGTGCAAGGCAGCGTAAAGGCGCGCAGCGGCCTCGGAGAGATCACCGCCCGCTGACAGCGTAACATCACCCGCCACCGCGCCGAAACCGATCAGGAACTCGTCCGGCGCGGCCTCCAGCGCATTCAGCCGCACCGGCTTTCCCGGCGCATAGTGGCTGGCGAGCTGGCCCGGAGCTTCTATCGTCGCTTCGATACCGCCGCCCGCCGCCTGCAACCCGATCTGTATCGGCCCGGGGCGCAGTTCTTCGATCCTGCCATCGGATCGCACCGCGACAATCGTCGATTCCACCCCCGCCATGGTCGCCCCGCCATCCAGCACCATGTTGATCCGCCCGTCGAGCGAGGCGAGCACATGCGCCGCGCAGGTGGGGCTGATAAAGCCGGAACGGTTGGCCGAAGGCGCGGCGAGCGGGAAATCGACTGCCTCCAGCAAGGACCGCATCGCCGGATGCGCAGGCGCACGCAAGGCGATGGTCGGCAGGCCCGCTGTCACGGCGTCAGCCACAATCGCACCGGCGCGGCGCGGCAGCACCAGCGTGAGCGGGCCGGGCCAGTGTTCATCCGCCAGCGCAACAGCTGCCGGTGAAAGATCGGCATATTCCGCCGCTTGGCGCACATCGCGCACATGCACGATCAGCGGGTTGAAATCGGGCCGCCCCTTCGCGGCATAAATCTTCGCTACCGCCCCCGCGCTGTCGGCGCGCGCGGCGAGGCCATAGACCGTCTCGGTCGGCACGGCGACGAGCCCCCCCGATTCGAGGATTTGCGCCGCCCGCGCGATCCCTGCGGCGTTTGCCAGCACCACTTCCGTAACGTTCTTGCCGCTCATGCTCCGGCGCTATATTCAAACCCCCGCCCTGCCAAGTGCGCAGCCCCTTTCCCGACGCAAGGACGCCCCCGAAGTGACCCCCTTTACCCCGCCGACCGCCGACCAATTGCTCGCCATCCGCATCAATGCCGGGATCGAGGAACTGGCGCAGTCCGAACGTTTCGCCCATGCCGAAGCCGATCTGGTCGAAGCCATCGTCGAAGGCGTGGGGCAATTTGCGGCTGGCGAATTCGCTCCGCTGAACCGCAAGGGCGATCTGGAAGGCGCGAAGCTGGAGAATGGCCGCGTGCGCCTGCCCGAAGGGTTCGATGCGGCCTATTCCGCCTATGTCGAGCAGGGCTGGAACGCGATTGCCAGCCCGGCAGAGCATGGCGGACAGGGCCTGCCCTTCACCCTGTCATGCAATGTGCTGGAAAACCTCGGCGCGGCGAACATGGCCTTCACCCTGCTGCCAATGCTGAGCGTCGGCGCGATCGAGGCGCTGGAGCATCACGGCTCCAACGATCAGAAGGCAATGTATCTGCCCAAACTCGTCAGCGGCGAATGGTCAGGCACGATGAACCTGACCGAACCCGCCGCGGGCAGCGATGTCGGCGCGCTGCGATCGACCGCCGAACCTGTCAACGAAGGCCCGCACGCGGGCAAATACCAGATCACCGGCCAGAAGATTTACATCACCTGGGGCGAACATGATCTGTCGGGCAATATCATCCACCTCGTCCTCGCCCGCCTGCCGGGTGCGCCGGAGGGATCGCGCGGGATCAGCCTGTTCGTGGTGCCCAAATATCACGTGAACGCCGACGGCAGCCTTGGCCCGCACAATGATCTGCGCTGCGTCAGCATCGAACACAAGCTCGGCATCAACGCCTCGCCCACCTGCGTGATGAGTTACGGTGACAATGGCGAGTGCATCGGTGAACTGGTCGGCCACGAGAACAAGGGTCTCGCCGCGATGTTCACGATGATGAACAACGCCCGCATCAATGTCGGCAACCAAGGCGTGCAGATTGGCGAGCGCGCCACGCAGCAGGCGCTCGCCTATGCGCGGGACAGGGTGCAGTCCGCCCGTGCCGGTTCGCCCGACAAGACGGCTGTTGCCATCATCGAACACCCCGATGTGCGCCGCATGATCCTGCGCATGAAGGCCCTAACCGAAGGCGCGCGCGCATTGCTCTATTACTGCGCAGGGCAGGTCGATCGCGGCAATCTGGGTGATGAAGCCGCCAAGGCGCGGGCCGAAATCGTGGTACCGCTGATAAAGGCATGGGGCACCGATATCGGCGTGGAAGTGGCGGGCCTCGGCATCCAGATCCACGGCGGCATGGGCTTTGTCGAGGAAACCGGCGCGGCGCAGCACTGGCGCGATTCGCGGATTGCCCCGATCTATGAAGGCACCAACGGCATTCAGGCGGCTGACCTTGTGACCCGCAAGCTCGGGCTGGAAGGCGGCGAAGCGATGGTGGCTTTGTTCGAGACCATCGCCCGCGAAGCCTCAGGCGCCAAAGAGAAAGGGCGCACCCTCGCCGCACTGGCGCAGGATTGCGCGGATATCGCCCGCTGGATGCGTGACGAGGCGAGCCTTGATGATCGCCTTGCCGGCAGCGTGCCCTTCTGCACCATGGCCGCCGTGTGCGTTGCCGGGTGGCAGCTGATGAAGCAGGGCGAAGCCGTGGCCGCAGGCGCAGCGCCCGAACTCGCGCAGTCCAAGCCGGTGACGGTCCGCTTCTTCCTCGACCGGGTCGTGCCCGAAGCCATCGGGCTGAAGGCCGGAGCCATCGCCGGGGCCGAAGGGCTCTACACCATCCCCGCCGCCGCCCTGGCCGGTTGAGATGGAACGGGGGGACGCGCTGGAACGGATCGCCGCCGCGCTCGAACGGCTAGCGCCCCCGCCCCCGCCGCCCACGGACTGGCAATGCGCTCCGGCCTATCTGTGGCAAGATGGTCAGGCACAGGGGCAGGCGGTGCCAGTGCCGGTGCTGGACGCGCTGCCGCTCGATACACTCCACGGGATCGACGCGCAAAAAGTCGCGCTGCGCAACAATTGCGCGCGGCTCGCAAGCGGCGCGGCGGCGCATGATGTGCTGCTTTGGGGCGCGCGCGGCATGGGCAAATCGGCGCTGGTGCGCGCCTGTGTGGCCGATGTGCAAAAAGATGCGCCGCAATCGCTGGCGCTGGTGCAGCTTGCCCCCGGCTCCCTTGGCAGCTTTCCCGCACTGATCGCCGCGCTGGCACAGCAACCGCGCAGTTTCCTGCTGTTCATCGACGATCTTGGCTTCGGCGCGAACGGGCGGGCCGAAATGCTGGCTCTGCGCAGCCTGCTCGACGGCGGCATCGCCCCGCGCCCTGCGCATATCCGCCTTGCGGTGACCGCCAACCGCCGCGCCATTGTCGAACGCGAGGATACCAGCGCCGCGATCCACGAACGCGACGAGCGCGATGATGCGCTGGCACTCGCGGATCGCTTCGGCCTGACGCTGGGGTTCCACCCGGCGGACAAGGATACCTACCTCGCCATTGTCTCCGCCTACCTCGCCCCGCCGGGCCTCGGCTTCGATGCAGAGGAAGCGATGGCTTTCGCGATCCAGCGCGGCAACCGTTCAGGCCGCACCGCGCTGCAATTCGCTACCGAAATCGCCGGGCGGGCGAGAAAGACCCTCTAGTTTGACCTTTGTCCGGCCTGTTCACGCAGGTAATCTTCCTCGAAAGCGGCGCGCGGATCGACCAGTTCGCGGGCGGGCAGGCGTTCGCTTGGCAGCGCCGCAATCGCCGCAGCAGGCGCTGCCGAGGGTGAACGCACGCGCCAGATGATGCCTGCGGTATCGTCCGACACCAGCAGCGATCCATCACCCGCCCATTCCACCCAGGTCGGGCGGCCGCGGGTGGTGCCATCGGCTTTCAGAAAGCCCGTCAGCACCGGCACCGGCTTACCCACCGGATTGCCGCGGGCATCGAAGTCCACAAACACCACGTCATAACCCGAAGGCGGCTTGCGGTTCCACGATCCGTGCCGCGCGATAAAGGCGCCGCTGGCGAATCTCTCGCCCATCCGGTCGCCTTCCTTGCTGAACACCATGCCCAGCGCCGCGACATGCGGGCCAAGCGCGAATTCGGGATTGCGCACATATTCCATCAGGAAGCGCGGCATCGGTGCGTCCACCCGGCGATCGCGGTTGGTTTTGTAATAGACCCACGGCCAGCCATATTGCGCGCCCACCGGCACGTTGGTGAGGTAATCGGGCACCAGATCGGACCCGAGCATGTCGCGTTCGTTCACCGTGGTCCACAATTCACCCGTCCAGGGGCTGAAATCGAGCCCGTTGGGATTGCGCAGGCCCGCTGCAAACTGGCGCTGGCGGCCTTCGGCAAGATCATATTCCCAGATCATCGCCCGGCCTTCTTCCACCGCCATGCCGGATTCGCCGATATTGCTCACCGATCCGACTGCAACATAAAGCCGCTGCCCATCGGGCGAGAGCTTGATGTTGCGCATCCAGTGGCCGCCGCCGCCGGGCAGATCCATCAGCTTGCGCGGAGCGCCGGTGACTTTGTCGCTGCCCAGCGCATAGGGGAAAGCCAGCAGGGCGTTGTGGTTGGCGACATATAATGTGCCATCATTCCAGCTCATCCCCGAAGGCGAATCGAGCCCTTCCTCAAGGATCACAATCGTGGTTTCGGCAGAGCCATTGCCATCGGCATCGCGCAGCAGCACGATCTGGTTGGGGGAATCGCCCGCCGATCCGGCCTTGGCGAACAGGATCCCTTCGATCCAGCCGCGCACCGCGTCCATCACCCCGCCGCCTTTGTCCTGTTTGGCCGGAGCGCGGGTCAGGGTTGCCAGCACATCGCCATTGGGCAGGGCATAAAGGACGCGCGGATGCTCCAGCCCCTCGGCAAAGCGCACCACTTCAAGCCCCTCGGCAGCATCGGGCTTTTCGCCAGCCGCCCAGCCCACCGGCTCGGCAATCTGCACCGTGGGGAAGGATTCCGGATTGGCTTCCTGCAGCACCGGATCGGTGCCGGCGACCTCCTCGACCGAAAGTTCGGCAGTGTCGCCGCGGCTGAGGAACCAGAAGGCACCCACGGCGATCACAAGAATGATCCCGATGGTGATTGCGATTTTGCGTATGATGGCCATGTGAGCGGGAATAGAGCCGGGCTGCGTCAGCGGCAACCGGCAAGATTTGGCGGATAGCAATGAAAGGCTCCCCCACCGTGTATGATTTCAAGCCCGCCGATGGTCAGGATGTGGCCGAACGTTACCGCGAGCTGCTGAACGCGGCCGACGCCTTGACGGCGGACGAGCCCGATGCGGTTGCCAACATGGCCAATGTTGCGGCGCTGATGTGGGAATTTCTTCCCGATCTCAACTGGGCGGGGTTCTACAGGGTGGCGCCCGCCAAGGTTAGCCCGGCGTTAGAACTGGTCTTGGGCCCGTTTGTCGGCCGCCCGGCCTGTATCCGCATACCCATGGGCACCGGCGTGTGCGGCACGGCAGCATCCAGCGGCGCGACCCAGCTGGTCGAGGATGTCCACGCCTTTCCCGGCCACATCGCCTGCGACGCGGCCAGCCAGTCCGAACTGGTGGTGCCGGTGCTGCGCGACGGGCAGGTAGTGGCGGTGATCGATCTCGACAGCCCGCACCCGGCGCGCTTCACACAGGCCGATGCCACCGGGATCGAGGCGCTGGCCGCACTGCTATCCACCCGGATCTGACAGCTTTTCGCCCCCGACTTCCTGGAAAAAGGCTCAAAACGGGCCCGAAACGGGACAGCGCCTACAGCATGGCTTGGGCGCGGGGGTTAGTCGGTGGTAAACCTCTTGCTAACCATATGCCGCAGGTTGCGGCCACAAGGGGGTTTTACCATGCGCCTGCCGCTTCGCACTCTTATCCGCTTTGGCGTTGCTCTGCCGGTCTTCGGCCTTGCCACTATGGCGAACGCCCAGAATTACAGCGACTTGCCGCCGCTCACGCCAATGACCGAGGCCGAGGTGCGCAGCCTTCCGGCCGAATATCGCTCGGCCCCCATGGCAGTACAGTCGGACGAGACGGTGACAGTGGTCAACGGGGTGGAGACAATCACCCGCACCCGCCGCATCGATCTTCCCCGCGCGCCCCTTCCCGCCGCGCAGCAGGGTTACCACTCGCAAGGCTATGCACCTCAGGGTTACGCGCATCATGGCTATGCCCCGGCCTATGCCGCGCCCGCAGTGTTCGAGCGTGACCAATGGATCGAAGAATGCCGCCGCCGCACCAAGGGCCAGAACAGGGACCAGACCGGATTGATCATCGGCGGCCTGCTCGGCGCGATTGCCGGCGGGGTCGCCGGTTACGAGATCGCCGGCGCGGGTGACCGCGTGCTCGGCACAGCGCTTGGCGTGGGCGGAGGCGGCTTGATTGGCGGCCTGATCGGCAGCCTGTTCGGCGGTGACAAGGCCAAGAACCGTTACGATTGTGAAGCCGCGCTCGACAGCTACCTTTCGCAATACGGCACCCCTGGCGGGCGAATCGCCAGCCGCGAGATCGCCTATGCGCCTCCCGCCTATGGTTACGGCTATCCCGGCGGCTACAGCTATGGTTACACCTATGCCCCGCCGCCGCAGATGGTGATGGTGCCGGTGCGCACCGAAGTGCAGCAGCAGGTGGTTGTGCGCGAGACCGAGCGGTTCGAGAGCTACACCGTTCCCGGCGCGGCGCGCGAAATCCCGCAGCGGCCTTCGCCCAAGATGATCAAGGGCGGGCGTTAAGCGCCAGTATCTACATGGGAATCAAGGGGAGTCGCTGCACGCGGCTCCCCTTTTTCCGTGTTCAGAACTCGCCGCCGGTAAGGCGCTGGCACAGCAGATCGAGCTGATCGAGCGTGGTGTAACGGATGGTGATCGCACCTTTGCGCGGATCGCCTTCCTGCTTGATCTTGACGCCCAGGCCAAGAAACTCCTCAAGGTGCTGTTCTACCGCTGAAATATCCGCATTCTCGGTGGTTTGCGACAGCGCCAACGGAGCCTGCGCCGGCGCAGGCGCATCCTTGCGCGACAGCTTGCGCGTCAGCAGCTCGATTTCGCGCACTGAAAGCCCTTCGGCCACCGCGATTTCAGCCACTTCCAGCGCATCATCCCGCCCGATCAGCGCGCGGACATGGCCGGTCGACAATTGGCCCGATTCGACCAGATCCAGCACCCGATCCGGCAAAGTCATCAACCGCATCATGTTCGCGACGTGGCTGCGCGATTTCTCGACCATCTTGGAGATGTCGACCTGGATCATCCCTTCCTGTTCGGACAGGCGGTGATAGGCGCGCGCTTCTTCGACCGGGTTGAGGTCTTCGCGCTGCAGGTTCTCGATCAGCGCCAGTGCCATGACCTCGCGGTCTGACAGATCGCGCACCAGCGCGGGAATTTCGTGCAACCGCGCCTTTTGCGCAGCCCGCCAGCGCCGCTCACCCGCGACCAGCTGATAACCGGTGCCTTCAGGGTGCGGGCGGACAATGATCGGCTGGATCACCCCGCGTGCCGCAATCGACGCCGCCAGTTCCGCCAGCGCGGTTTCATCGAAATACTTGCGCGGGTTGCCGGGCAGAGGCTTGATCTGGGCAAGCGGCACCATCCGCAGCGGCGATGCACCGGGGGCAGGTGGCTCGGCCGGAACATCATCGCGCCGCACCAGCGGCTCTTCGCGCCGGGTCTCGCCCAGCAATGCGCCAAGGCCCCGGCCCAGACGCCGCGGCTTATCGTCCCCGCCGCGTGAAGATGCTGCGATATCAGGGGTTTGCGTTACATCATCGCTCATGCGGCTTGTCTTTCTGCGGGGAATCGCCCGATCAATTCGCGCGCCAAAGCCATGTAGGCGCGGCTGCCGGTGCAATGCTGGTCATAGATCAGCGCCGGCAAGCCGTGGCTCGGCGCTTCGGACAGGCGCACGTTGCGCGGGATCACCGTATCGAACACCAGTTTGCCGAGGCAATCGCGCACATCGTCCGACACCTGATCGGTCAGCCGGTTGCGGCGATCAAACATCGTCAGCGCGATCCCGATGATGCCGAGCGCGGGGTTGAAGCGCTGCTGCACCTGATCCACGGTCTGCAGCAGCTGGCTCAACCCCTCCAACGCGAAGAATTCGCACTGCAACGGCACCAGCAGCGTATCGGCAGCGCACAGGGCATTCAGCGTCAGCAGGCCGAGCGAAGGCGGGCAATCGATGAAGCAGATATCGTGCCCCGCGTGGTTCGCCAAAGCGCGCTGCAACTTGTGCGTGCGCCCCTCCACCGCCACAAGCTCCACCTCGGCCCCCGAAAGATCGACGGTGGCAGGCACCAGATCGAGCCGCGGAATCGATGTGGGGATGATAGCGGTATCCAGCGCGACATCATCGACCAGCAGATCATAGCTGGAAACTTCACGTGCGTCGGCATGAACGCCGAGCCCGGTCGAGGCATTGCCCTGCGGATCGAGGTCGATCAGCAGCGTGCGCCAGCCCGTGGCGGCCATCGCGGTGGCGATATTGATCGCGGTGGTGGTTTTGCCCACTCCGCCCTTCTGATTGGCAATCGCGATGGTTAGCATGGTGGTGTCCCGTCCTTCCCGCAGGCGAATTCACGAGGAATCCGTGCGCTTTCGCGTGTCAGGCCTTCACGATGATCCCGGCTTCGGGATCGGTCAAGGAATGTTTCACGTGAAACATTGCCCGACTCGCAGGCTTCAATGTCTCTAACTCCTGCGCCGCTGACCGCCCCTTGGGCAAGACATAGGCGGTGTGCCTTGTGGAGAAGGGTGCGGACAAGGTGAGGAGTTTCGCCAAGGGGGCAAAGGCACGTGCCGAAATGGCCCGCGCGGGGAAGGGTTCGACCCGCTCAAGCCGCTGGCCTTCGACCCGGCATTTGGGCAGACCCAGCGCCGCGATACAGCGATTGAGAAACTCCACCCGCCGCGCGCGGGATTCCACCAGCACCACCGGCATATTCGGATGCAGCGCGGCGATCACTAAGCCGGGGAAGCCCGGCCCGCTGCCGAGATCGAGCCACGGGCCATTCGCATTGGCGCCGAATGTTTCACGTGAAACATTTTCCAGAAGCTGGGCGGAGTCGGCGATGTGCCGCTGCCAGATATGCGCCTCGGTCGCCTTGGCGATCAGGTTCTGGTGCTGATTCTCCTCCAGCACCAGCGCGGCGAAAGCTTCTATCCGCGCCATGCCTTCGGCGTCGGTCAACCCGGCGACATAGGCGCGGGCTTCGGTTTCGTTGGTGATCATGCCGCCTGCTGCCCGCCGGCAACCCGCCGCGCATGGACAAGCAAGGCCGAAAGCGCCGCGGGTGTCACACCCGCCACCCGTCCTGCCGCAGCCAGCGTTCCGGGGGCAGCCTTTGTCAAACGCTCGATCATCTCGTTGGAAAGGCCCGGTACCTGCGCGTAGGGAAAATCTGACGCCAGCGCCAAAGCCTCGCTCGCGCGCAAATCGCGCAGTTCGCTATCCTGCCGCGCCAGATAGGGCGCATAGGCCGCATCTTCGGCCAATTCCTCGGCCAGCAGCGGATCGCGCGCTGTGGCATCGCCCAGCCAGGGCGCAAGCGCAGCGGGCGTGACCCCGTCGTGGCGCAGCCATTCCGACAGCGGCTTTTCCCCCAGATCGCGGCGCACCGGAAGGCCAAGCGCAGCCAAATCGCGCGAGTGAACGCGCTGCGAATGTTTCACGTGAAACATCTTGCGGGTTTCTTCCCGCTGTTCCCACCATGCGCGGCGCTCGTCGCCCACACATCCGGCGGCGATGCCCAGCCCCGTCAGACGCGTGCCAGCGTTGTTGGCACGCAGACGCAGCCGGTATTCGGCGCGGGCGGTGAGCATCCGGTAAGGTTCGGACACGCCCTGCAAGGTCAGATCATCCACCATGACCGCGATATAGGAATTGGCGCGGTCCAGCGCGGGCGCGGCCTTCCCCAGCGCCGCAGCCGCAGCCGCAAGCCCGGCGACCAGCCCTTGCGCGGCGGCTTCTTCGTACCCTGTGGTGCCGTTGATCTGTCCCGCGCAATAGAGGCCGGGGATCGCGCGCAGCTGCAAATCGGGCGCCAGCGCACGTGGATCAATATGGTCATACTCCACCGCGTAGCCCGGTTGCGCGATCACCGCCCGCTCGCACCCCGGCATGGTGCGCACCACCACCTCCTGCACATCGGTGGGCAGCGAGGTGCTGATGCCATTGGGATAGACCATGTGCGTGTCCAGCCCTTCGGGTTCGAGGAAAACCTGATGGCCTTCACGGTCGCCGAAGCGGTGGATCTTGTCCTCTATCGACGGGCAATAGCGCGGCCCGGCTGCCGCAATCGCACCGGAAAACAGCGGCGAGCGGTGGAGGTTGGCGCGGATCGCATCATGACCCGCCTGCGTGGTGCGGGTCATCGCGCAAAACACCTGCGGGTTGACGCGGCGCGAGGTGAGAGCGGACATCGTCCAGGCCTCATCATCCGAGGGCTGTTCTTCGAGCACGGCCCAATTGATCGTGCGACCATCCAGACGGGGCGGCGTGCCGGTCTTGAGCCGCGCCATTGGCAGATCGGCCCCGCGCAATTGTTCGGCAAGGCACTTGGCCGCGTTCTCGCCGATGCGGCCACCTTCGTAACGTTCCTCGCCGCGAAACAGCACGCCGCCGAGGAAGGTGCCTGTGCATAACACCACGCGCGGCGCGTTCAGGATGATACCATCGGCCAATTCCAGCCCGGCAACCTTGTCGCCCTTGAGAACCAGTGCGGCGGCCTCGCCCTCGATCAGAGTTAGGTTCTCTTGCGCATGGACGATGCCCTGCACCGCCGCCTTGAACCGCACCCGGTCGGCTTGGACGCGCGGGCCCCACACGGCGGAGCCCTTTGATCGGTTGAGCATCCGGTAATGGATCGCGCCCGCATCCGCCGCGCGCCCGATCACGCCGTCAAGCGCATCGACCTCGCGCACCAGGTGGCCTTTGCCCAGCCCCCCAATCGCCGGATTGCAGCTCATCGCGCCGATTGCCGCGAGGTCGAAACTTACCAGAGCAGTGCGCGCACCCATGCGCGCCGCAGCGCAAGCGGCCTCGACCCCGGCGTGACCGCCGCCGATGATGATGACATCAAACTGGTGCATGGCCCGCAGATAGGGGTCCGCAGAGGAATCGTCAAAGCGGATTGTGGCGGGTGAGCGCTGACGAATGTTTCACGTGAAACAATTTGAGAGGTTTTATCGCCACCAATGTTTCACGTGAAACATTGGTTGCCAATTTTGAGCCGAAAATGTTTCACGTGAAACATTGCGCGCCAAGATGCGCCCTCACTTGCCGATGCAGAAGCGCCCGAACAGCGTGTCGAGCATATCCTCTGTCGTCGCACGGCCAATCAGACGGTCGAATGCCACGCGCACTCGCCGCAGTTCTTCGGCCACCAGCAATGGATCGCGCGGCGTCCCGGCTGAAACCAAAGCATCCGCCGCCTCTGAAAGACGGGCGTGCTGGCGCGCATTGAGTGCCACCTCGCCCGGCTTGGGCAGCGCGTCGCGGGCCAATTCCACCAATGCCAGCTTGAGTGCGCCAAGCCCCTCGCCGGTCTCGGCAGACAGCGTGAAACGTGCTGCCATCTTGGGCGCGAAGTCTGGAAGGTCAGCCTGCGCGGCGATTTCCCATGCACCTTCCGGGCCCTCGCCTTCCGGGCCCAGCCACAGCACCAGATCGGCCCGCGCCAATTCGGCTTCCGCACGCGCAATGCCGATAGCCTCGATCTGATCCGCCTCAGCCCCGTCCTTGACCACCCTTAGCCCCGCCGTATCGACGAAAGTGAACGGCACGCCTGCCACCGCGACCGAGCGCTCGATCACATCGCGGGTCGTCCCCGCAATTGGCGAGGTGATCGCCGCCTCGCTTTCGATCACCGCGTTGAACAAAGTGGATTTGCCCGCATTTGGCGGCCCGGCGAGCACCACGCGGAAACCCTCCCCCAGCCGCTCAGATCGCGGGCGGGCGAGCCACTCCCCGATTTCGGCAGCAAGGCTTGCAATGTTCCACGTGAAACATTCGGGCAGATCGGCGGAGTCTTCCTCGTCCGAAAAATCCAGCACCCCTTCCACCTCGGCCGACGACACAAGCACCCGCTCGCGCCAATCCTCGACCTGGCGTGACAAGGCCCCGCCCGCATTGGCAAGTGCGGCGGCACGTTGCAGATCGGTTTCGGCGGCTAGCAGATCGCCCAGCCCTTCGGCCTCGGCCAGATCGATACGGCCATTGGCGAAGGCCCGGCGGGTGAACTCGCCCGGCTCGGCCCGGCGCAGGCCGGGAAGCGCCGCCAGCGCGGCCTCCACGGCTGCGATGACCGCGCGGCCTCCGTGGCAATGCAGCTCCGCCAGATCCTCTCCCGTTGCGGTGTTCGGGCCGGGGAACCACAGCACCAGCGCTTCGTCCAGCAGCGCGCCGTCAACAGCGCGCAGCTTGGCCAGCGAAGCGCGGCGCGGCGGCGGAACCCTCCCCGCCAGCGCCAGTAACGCAGCCCCCGCCTGCGGGCCGGACACGCGGATCACCCCGACACCAGCGGGCGGCGCACCGCTCGATAACGCGAAGATCGTGGCCGCCGCGTTCATCAGTGCTTATTCCGAAGGCTTGGCGCCGGAAGCCGCTTTCATCCCGCTTTCGACAAAGCTCTGGAAAATCTTCAACCCCACCTGCCCCATCGGCGCCAAGGCCTGCGCATATTGCTGCAACTGATCGGGGTTGGACACGCCCTGCATCGCCTTGGTGATGTTATCGACATAGACCGAATTGGCCGCGCTCACATCGGGCAGGCCCATGAAGCTGCGCGCTTCTTCGGGCGTGCATTCGATTTCGATGTTGATCTTCATGGGACTGTTCTCCTCACGCCCTCGTGCCTCCTTCATTTGGGCTTGGCAGCCAAGCAAGGCAAGCGTTAGGGTTCGCCCCGCCCGCTCCCCCAATGACAGAGAGACCCCTGATGACCCTCAACACAGCAATCCCCACGCTTGAAGGCGACACGAAGTTCGGCGCCTATATTGCCCGCCCGCAAGGCACAGCGAAGGGCGCGATCATCGTGATCCAGGAGATTTTCGGGGTGAACCCCGGCATCCGCCAGAAGTGCGACAAGCTGGCCGCAGAAGGCTACCTCGCGCTCGCGCCCGATCTGTTCTGGCGCCTGCAGCCCGAAGTCACGCTCGATCCCGATGTCGAGAGCGAATTCAACACCGCGCTCGATCTGATGGGCAAGTTCGATCAGGATGCCGGCATCCGCGATATCCAGGCCGCCATCAACTTCCTGCGCGAGACCGAAGGCAGCGCCAAGGTCGGCTGCGTGGGATACTGCTTGGGCGGAAGGCTCGCTTACATGACCGCGGCGCGCACCAGCATCGATGCCAGCGTCGGTTATTACGGCGTCGGCATCGACGGGTTGCTGCACGAGAGGGAAGCGATCGCCCATCCGCTGTTGCTCCACATCCCGACCGAGGATGGCTTTGTTTCACGTGAAACACAGGCCGCCATGCACGAAGGCCTGGACGATCATCCGCGCGTGACGCTGTTCGACTACGAAGGTCTGGATCACGGCTTTGCGACCGAACACGGCAAACGCCGCGATGAGGACGCCGCAAACCTTGCCGACAGCCGCACAGCGGCGTTCTTTGCCGAGCATATCGGTTGAGCCTTCTCGCCCTCGCGCTGGCACTCAGCGCCCCTCCCGCCGCCGCGCAGGAGGGGCCACAGGCAGTGCTGGCCGAGGGCGAGCGCCTCGAAGTGGAAACCCGCGCCGATTTCGACGGCGATGGCTTGGCAGACCTCGCCTATGTAGCGGCCAGGGAAGAGACGCGCGAATTGCGGGTGGTGGTGGGCCAGACGGTCCAGACACTGACTCTCGCTCCCTTTCCGCTGGTGGACGCCACGCTGGCGTTCGAGGGCAAGGTACTCCTGTTTGATGAGCTGAACGGCGGCACTACCGCGGTTGCCTCCACCCGCCGCTTTCGCTGGGACGACAAGCTGGGCGCAATGCGGCTGATCGGCCTCGACGCGACATTCTACAGCCGCACATTTGCCCATGACGGCAAACAGGCCAGCTGGAACCTGCTGACCGGCGATTGGCATACCCACACCATGCGACTGCGGAACGACGATAGCGGCATTGCCTATGACGAGGTCGACAAACGCCGCAGGAAAAAACGAAGCAAGCCCCTGCGGCTGGAAGATGCGCCCAGCGGGGATGATCTGCTCGGGTGGCCGGGCGGTGGACGATAAGGGAGAACAGGGAATGACAACAGCACAGGCAGGCCTCGCCCGCTGGCACGATTACATGATGGGCGGGAGCGATCCGGCAGTGCTGTCAGCCCTGCTTGCCGATGATGCCGTGTTCCATTCACCGGTGGTGCACACGCCGCAAGCCGGCAAGGCGGTGGTGATGGCCTACCTCGTCGCCGCGTCGCACGTACTGGGCAATGATAGCTTTCACTACGTGCGCGAGCTGGTGGACGGGGACGAGATGATGCTCGAATTCGTCACCGAGCTGGACGGCGTGACCATCAACGGGGTCGATATCATCCGCTTCAACGAAGGCGGAAAGATAAGCGATTTCAAGGTTATGGTGCGACCATTGAAAGCAATCAACAAGGTCTGGGAAATGATGGCATCCCAGCTTGCGGCGGCCAAAACCTAATTCAGAACCGCGAAGTTCACGATCATCTTGCGCACATCGGGATCCAGATTGTCGGGCAGTTCCTGCTCCAGCATTTCGCGGCGACTGGCGATGCTTTCGGCGATCATCACCCGCTTCATCGCCCAATCCGGGCAGGCCCGCTGGTCGATCCCGCGCCGGTCAAGCACCGATACGCCGCTGTGACGCGGATCGGCGGTGATGGTGTCCATCAACGCCGCAACCTCGCTCTCCTCGCCCTCGAGCAGCTGGAGAAAATTGCGGCCATTGAACAGCAATAGCCCGGTGATCCCGCGAACCGGGTTATTCTGTGCGCTCGCCGAGAGGATAGCTTCCACTTCCTCGCGCGGCAGGGTCGGCGCGGTGCTGATATAGAGATACTGGCTGAGCACTATTCCCGTCCATCCGTCTGCGGCCCGACCCCTCGGCCCGTTGATTTCAACCTACTGGTTCATTGTGGCGAAGAAATCTTCGTTGGTCTTGGAATCCTTCATCTTGTCGAGCAGGAATTCCATCGCATCTACGGTGCCCATCTGCATCAGGATGCGGCGCAGCACCCACATCTTCGACAGGTTGTCCTTCTGCACCAGCAATTCTTCCTTGCGGGTGCCGGACTTGCCGACATCGAGCGCGGGGAAAATGCGCTTGTCGGAAACCTTGCGATCAAGCACGATTTCCGAGTTACCGGTGCCCTTGAACTCTTCGAAGATCACTTCGTCCATGCGGCTGCCGGTATCGATCAGCGCGGTGGCGATGATCGAGAGGCTGCCGCCTTCCTCGATATTCCGCGCTGCACCGAAGAAGCGCTTGGGGCGCTGCAATGCGTTGGCATCAACACCGCCGGTCAGCACCTTGCCCGATGAAGGCACCACGGTGTTGTAAGCCCGGCCAAGGCGTGTGATCGAATCGAGCAGGATCACCACATCATGTTTGTGTTCGACCAGGCGCTTGGCCTTTTCGATCACCATTTCAGCGACTTGCACGTGGCGATTGGCGGGTTCATCAAAGGTCGAGGAGATCACCTCGCCCTTCACAGAACGCTGCATGTCGGTGACTTCCTCGGGCCGTTCGTCGACCAGCAGGACGATCAGGAACACCTCGGGATGGTTGTCGGTGATTGCCTTGGCGATGTTCTGCAGCAGCACGGTTTTACCGGTGCGCGGCGGCGCGACGATCAGGGCGCGCTGGCCCTTGCCCTGCGGCGCGATGATATCGATCACCCGCGCGCTCTTGTCCTTCACCGTCGGATCGAGGGTATCGAGGCTTAGCTTCTGATCGGGATAAAGCGGGGTGAGGTTATCGAAATTGGTGCGCAGGCGGACCGCGTCGGGATCGTCGAAATTGACCTTGGCAAGCGTGGTCAGCGCGAAATAGCGTTCGCCTTCACGCGGGGCGCGGATCTCACCTTCAACCGTATCGCCGGTACGCAGGCCCCATCGGCGCACCTGGTTGGGCGAGATGTAGATATCATCCGGCCCGGCAAGGTAGTTCGCCTCGGGCGAGCGCAGGAAGCCGAAGCCGTCCTGCAGCACCTCGATGGTGCCGATGCCCATGATCTTTTCTTCGTATTCCTCGTCCTCGGCCAGTTCGCGCAGGATGCTGAACAGCAGATCCTGGCGGCGCATGGTCGAAGCGCCTTCGACGCCCAGTTCTTCCGCCATCGCGACCAGTTCGGCCGGGGTCTTTCGCTTGAGGTCTTTGAGATGCATTATGTATTTCCGAAAGTCAGGAGTGGCCGGATGGTCAGTACCGCCAGAAATGGCAGCGCCCCGTTATGGCGGGGCCGGGCTTGGAGAAAGCAGACCTGTGCGGAGCGTATGGCGCTCCGGTACCCGGATAGGTGATAGCGAAATAGGTGGGGTCGCCCGTCAGGTCAATCAGCGATTGCTGCAGGCCATCGCAAGGTCAGAACGGCTTCAGATAAACCAGCGCAACGATGACCACCAAAAGCAGCCCGGGCACCTCGCCGATCATCCGCAAGCGGGCCTCGGTCAGCGGACGCTCCCCGCGCGCCATCTTCTTCGTCTGCCCGACCAGCCAGCCATGATAGCCGGTCAGCACCAGCACCAGCGCCAGCTTGGCGTGAAGCCAGCCAAAGGCGAAATGCCCTCCGGAAATGGCCATCGACAGGCCCAGCACCCAGACGATGATCATGCTGGGGGTGAGGATGATCTTGCGCAGCTTGCCCATCCGGGTCGCCCACTTGGCCTCCCCTTCGGAACCGGGCGCATGATCGAGCATGTAGATGCACTGGCGCGGCAGCATGAACAGCCCCGCCAGCCAGAACACCATGAAGATCACGTGCCCCGATTTGAGGAACAGATAGATCGACAAAAGCGTGTCTTGCACCCGATTAACCCCTTAAAGCGCTGAGCAATTCCTCGACATGCGCGATCGGCGTGAACTGCCCGATCCCGTGGCCGAGGTTGAAGACATGCGGACGATCTTCAAACGCCGCGATGATGGTGCGCAGCCGCTCTGCCATGGCCGGGCCGCCGGCTTCCAGCAGCAGCGGATCGAAATTGCCCTGCACCGGCATTCCGGAAGGCAGGCTGGCATGGGCCCAGGCGGGATCAAGCGTTTCATCGAGGCCCACTGCATCCACGCCGGTTTCGCGGGCATAGGCCGGAAGCTTGGCGCCTGCGCCCTTGGGAAAACCGATGATCGGGGTATCGGGGTGCGATTGCTTGAGCTGCGCGGTGATCGCGGCATTGGGGGCCACCACCCACTTTTCGAACTGGTCAGGCGCAAGGCTTCCCGCCCAGCTATCGAACAGCTGCACGGCTTCGGCCCCGGCATCGATCTGGCCGCGCAGATAGGTGACGGAAACTTCGATGATCGCGTCGATGATCGCCTGCATGTGGGCCGGATCCCGGTAAGCCAGCAACCGCGCCGGGCCTTGATCCTTCGACCCCTCGCCAGCGATCATGTAGGTCGCCACGGTCCACGGGCTGCCCGCAAAGCCGAGCATGGTCACATCCGGCCCGATCAGGGCGCGGGTGCGGCGCACGGTCTCGTACACCGGATCGAACCGTTCAAACGCGGGGGTGAACGAATCGAGCCCTGCCTCCAGCAGCGTTGGTGCCAGATGCGGGCCTTCACCGGCCGCAAAGGTCAGCCCCTGACCCATCGCATGCGGCACGATCAGGATATCGGAAAACAGGATTGCCCCGTCAAAGCCGAACCGCCGGATCGGCTGCACAGTGATTTCGGCCGCCGCCTCGCTATCGTAAACCAGTTCGAGGAACCCGCCCTTTTCGGCCCGAAGTTCCCGATATTCAGGCAGATAGCGCCCCGCTTGGCGCATCAGCCAGACGGGGGCAACGTCCTGACGGACACCTTTAAGCGTATCGAGAAGCGGACCGGGCATAGGGTTCCTTTAAACAAAACAAATCAATTTATAAAAGGATTGATGGAGTCTGTTGGCCCTGTGGATAGTGGGAATTACCGGCTCTTGTCCGATTACCCCCAGCCCAGCCAGCCCCAAGCACCCCCCACCGAATCCGCACGGATTGGACGTCAAGCAGGCTTTATCCCCACTCTTCCCAGCCTGTCGACAACACTTGTCCCGTGTGGGCAAGTACCCTTGGAAAAAGCCTGCCAGCGGGCACGAAATTTGCTCCACTGCTTGTTAGCCGTGCTCTCCCGTGGTTTATGCCGCGTTCTGTCCACAGGCACCCGCGACCGGCACCATGAACCGACTCAACCTGCACCTTGTATCGGATTCGACCGGCGAAACGCTGGAAATGATCGCCAAGGCGGCGCTGGCGCAGTTCGATAATCCCGCAGTGAACCGCCATTTCTGGCCAATGGTGCGATCGCTCCAGCATCTTGACCGGATCGTCCCCGATCTCGCCGCCCATCCGGGGCTGGTGCTTTACACATTGGTGAACCCCGATACCCGCAAGCGGCTGGAGGAGCATTGCCGCCATCTCGGCCTGCCTGCGGTGCCGGTGCTCGATCAGGTGACCGCCGCGCTGGAATCGCAATTGGGGCAGGAAGCGCATGGCCGCCCGGGCCGCCAGCACATGATGGACGAAAGCTATTTCAAGCGCGTCGATGCGATCCAGTACACCATCGCCCACGATGACGGGCTGGCGCATGAAGATTGGGAGGAGGCCGACATCCTGCTCGCCGGGGTATCGCGCTCGTCCAAGACGCCGACCAGCATCTATCTCGCCAATCGCGGTTACAAGGTCGCCAATATCCCGCTGGTGGTGGAAAGCCCGCCGCCATCGGCGCTTTATCGCTTGCGCCATCCGCTGGTGGTGGGGTTGACCACTTCGCCCGAACGTCTCGTGCAGATCCGCCGCAACCGCTTGCTTTCGCTGAACGAAGCGACCGAGACGGCTTACGTCGATAATGACCGGGTGAAGGCCGAACTGCAATTTGCCCGCCGCATGTTTGCCGATAATGGCTGGCCGGTGATCGATGTCACCCGCCGCTCGATCGAGGAAACTGCCGCGGCGATCATCCGCCTCGCGCAGGAGCGCGATCGCAAACCGGCGAGCGAAGGCGGGGTGGGCAAACCGATATGAACAACCTGATTCTCGCCAGCAAATCCGCTTCGCGCCGGGCGATGCTCGATGCGGCAGGCGTTGCTTATGAAAGCATCCCTGCCGATATTGACGAACGCGCAGTGGAGGCGGGCCTCATAGGCGCCTCACCCGCCGAAGTGGCCGAGGCGCTGGCTGTCGCCAAAGCCGCAGCGGTGGCGGCGTTGCACCCGCAAGCGCTTGTTCTGGGATCGGATTCGCTGGTGGTTGCCGAAGGCCGCCGCTTCGACAAGCCGCGTTCGCCCGAGGAAGCGGGCGAGCATCTGCGGTATTTCTCGGGCAAGGTGATGGAACTCCACTCCGCTGCAGCTCTGGTGCAGGACGACGGGTGTCTGTGGAGCCACACCAGTATCGCACGCCTGCATGTGCGCGAGCTGTCGGATGAATTTATCGCGCATTATCTGGCACTTGAGTGGCCCGAAATCAGCCACACCGTCGGCGCGTTCCGCATCGAGGGCCCGGGAGTGCAATTGTTCGAGCAGATCGAAGGCGACCAGTTCACGGTGCTAGGCATGCCGCTGCTGCCCTTGCTGGGCGCTTTGCGCGAGGAAGGGGTGCTGCAGGCATGACCCTTCTCCTTCGACAGGGCTCAGGACAGGCCTATGCTGAAGTCATCGGCGATCCGATCGCGCAGTCGAAGTCGCCGAAAATCCACAATTTCTGGCTCGGCAAGCTGGGGATCGAGGCTGAGTATCGCGCCTGCCATGTCCGGCCCGCAGAGCTGGCGGATTATCTGGCCGCTCGCCGCGCTGACCCCGATTGGCGCGGTTGCAATGTCACCATGCCGCACAAGCAGGCGGTGATGCCGCTGCTGGGCCGGATCGAGGCTCCGGCTGACACGATTGGTGCGGTCAACACCATTCTACCGGGGGTCAAGACGGGCCTAAGCGGCACCAACACCGACGCAAGCGGGTTCCTGGAGCCACTCGAAAGCGTGCTGGCGGAAACGCACTATTTCCGCATGGCCCGCATCATCGGCACGGGCGGCGCGGCGCGGGCGATCATCACCGCGCTGGCAGGCCATGGCTTCACGCTGGTGGTGGCCGGGCGCGATCCTGCCAAAGCGCGCGCGCTGCTGGATGAACTCGCGCCCAAGGGGGAGCATCACGCGATTCATCTGTCGCATTTTGCCGATCCCACCACCTTCGCCTTCGATGACCGTGAGGAATGCTGCGATCTGGTGATCAACGCATCATCATTGGGGATGCAGGGGCAGCCAGCCCTCGCTTTCGACTGGAGCCATGCCCCGCCGGGAAGCATCGCCTATGACATCGTCACCGCCCCGCTCGACACGGCGTTTCTGCAAGGTGCGCAAGACAGGGGCTTTCGCACCATCGACGGCCTCTCGATGCTGATCGGGCAGGCGGCAGCGGCTTTCGAGATGTTCTTCGGTCAGCGAGCCCCGCGCCAGCATGATGCCGAATTGCGGGCGATCCTGGCATCATGACCCGCCCCACCATCATCGGCCTCACCGGCTCGATCGGCATGGGCAAATCCACCGTTGCGGCCATGTTTGCCGAGGCAGGCATCCCCGTGTTCGATGCCGATGCCGAAGTGCGCGCCATGCAGGGGCCGGGCGGCGAACTGGTCCCTGCCATCGAAGCCGCCTTCCCCGGATCGACCGGGTCGGACGGGGTTGATCGTGACCGGCTGGGCCAACAGGTTTTTGCCGACAAGGATGCGCTCGCGCGGCTCGAAGCCATCGTCCACCCGGCGGTCGCGGCCAGACGCGCTGAATTCCTCGCAGTGCATCACGACAAGCCCGCCGTGGTGTTCGATATCCCGCTATTGTTCGAACGCGGCGGGAACGCGGCGGTCGATCTGGTTGTCGTCGTCTCTGCGCCAGAGGCGGTGCAGCGCGCCCGCGTGCTCGCCCGCCCCGGCATGACGCCTGAAAAGTTCGAACATATTTTCGGCCTGCAATTGCACGATTCGGAAAAGCGCACCCGTGCCGATCACGTGATCGATACCGGCACCACTCTCGAAGATACACGGGCGCAGGTTGCCGCCCTGATTGCGGGGCTGCCGCCGCAAGCCGATTGATTCCGATCCGGTTGCAGCCAGCGCTTGCAAGTGCCCGAACATCGGAGGATAGTACCGAAAATGTCGGCAGCAGAACGCGAAATCATCTTCGATACCGAAACCACCGGGTTGGACCCCAAGACCGGGGATCGCATGGTGGAAATCGGCTGCATCGAAATGGTCGGGCGGGTGGAAACGGGCCGCACGTTTCACGCCTATTTCAACCCCGACCGCGATATGCCACCCGAAGCGGAACGGGTGCATGGCCTGTCCGCTGCCTTCCTTGCCACCAAGCCGCGCTTTGGCGAAGTGGCCGATGAATTGCTGACGTTTCTGGGTGATGCGCCGCTGGTGGCGCATAATGCCGGGTTCGATTTCGGGTTTCTCAACAACGAACTGCAATTGATCGGGCGCGACCCCGTCAGCATTGACCGGATGGTCGATACTGTCGCCATTGCGCGCAAACGGCACCCCGGTTCCAAGCTTAGCCTCGATGCCCTGTGCACCCGTTACGGGATTGATCGCAGTCACCGGGTGAAACACGGCGCGTTGCTCGATGCCGAGCTATTGGCGCAGGTCTATGTCGAACTGAACGGCGGGCGGCAGATCGGGCTTGGCCTGGTCGACAGCGATTTTACGCCCGCAACCACCACCACCACCAACGCGCCCTGGCACCGTCCGCCAAGCGACAAGCCGCGGCGTGACCCTCGCCCGCATGTTGCCAGCCCGGAGGAGCTGGAACGCCACAGCGCATTCATTGCCGGGATCGATAACGCGATCTGGAGCCGCTGACGGTTCAGCAGACCCGCGCCCGATCCCATCACCTACGGGAGGACACAGAGCTTATGGATATTCGCATTTCCGGCCACCAGATGGAAACCGGCATCGCCCTGCAGGAACACGCGGCTGACCGGCTGGGCGCCATCGTCGACAAGTATTTCGACCGTGCGCTTTCCTCCCACGTCACCTTCGGCAAGGCGCCCGCAGGCGCTTTTACCTGCGATATTGTCACCCATGTGATGCAGGGGCTGATCCTCAAGGCGCAAGGCAGCGCGCAGGATGCGCATGTCGCGCTGGATGATGCGGCGGCGAAGATCGAAAAGCAGTTGCGCCGTTACAAGCGCCGCCTGACCGACCGGCATCAGGAAGCCAGTCATACGCGCGCCGAAGAAGATGCCGCCTACACCATCTTCGCGATCGAGCAGGACGAGGAAGAAGAAATCACCGCCGATGCGCCGCTGGTGATTGCCGAAACCCGCGTCGATATCCCCACCGCCAGCGTCGCCGATGCAGTGATGATGATGGATCTGCGGAACACCAATGCGCTGTTTTTCAAAAACGCTGGCACGCAGCGGCATAATATGGTTTACCGGCGCGCCGATGGCTCGATCGGTTGGGTCGAGCCGAAATAGAGCCGGGACTTGGCCTTGCCCTAGGGTAAAAAGCCACTATCCCAAGGTTCAGACGGCGGTAGCAGGAGGGGCTGGCCGCCCCGGCCCGGCAATGCTTTTCAGGCATGTCCGGACCGGATTTTCGCCACTATGGGGGCGCACAATTTCGGGATCTGCAACATAATGGACGTTAACCTCGCACTTTCTCCGCAGGCGATTGCGTTTGCGCGGCTTGATACCAAGCCCAAGGTTCTTGCCCAGACCGCGCAGCTTCTGGCTGACGCTTACGGGCTCGACGCGGGCGAAGTGCTGGAAAGCCTTGAAGCGCGTGAAGCACTGGGCAGCACCGGGTTCGGGCGCGGCGTGGCGATCCCGCATTGCCGCAGCAAGACTGTGCGCCGCCCGTCGCTGGCGCTGATCCGGCTGGAGGCGCCGATCGATTTTGCCGCAGCGGATTCGCGCCCGGTCACGCTGGTGTGCGGGCTGGTCTCGCCCGAAAACGCCGGGGCAACGCATTTGCACGCTCTGGCAGCGATTTCGCGGCTGACGCGGGATGAAACGATGATGCAGATGCTCGCCGATGCACCCACGACCGAAGCGGTCTATGCGTTGCTCAACAATGAATTTGACCGCGACGCTGCCTGATCCGTCTGAAGCATGATGACCGGTCGTGAGGAAAATTCGCCCGCAACCGGGGCTGAACAGCATCATCGCGCGCTGGAGCGGCTCTATGTCTCGGCGCCGATCAACCGCAAGTTCACATCAAAGCTGCACATTCCGGGCGAAGGGCTTTCGCGCATTACCTTTACCGTGACGCCGGAAGATTACCACGCGGCAGGGGCGGCGCACGGTACGATCTATTTCAAGATGCTGGATGATGCGGCCTTCTATGCCGCGAACACACTGGCGACCGACCGTTTCCTGCTGACCACCAGCTTCAACCTGCACTTTTCCCGCCCGCTGCGCGCTGGCAGTGTCACCGCCGAAGGACGCTGGGTCAGTGGGCGGCGGCGCGTGTTTGTCGCCGAAGCGCGGCTGGTGGATGCCGAAGGCGAGGAGATCGGGCGCGGCACCGGCACCTTCATGCGATCGCGCATGGCGCTTTCCAGCCTGCCGGGATACGCGGCTGGCGGGCTATCGGGCCTGTAATGGATCAGGCCCGCCTGCCAGCCCACCTTGAAGCAGGCGCGATTTTACGTCTGGCCGAATCGCAGGGCGGGTTCGCGACGGTGCTGGCGAAGGGTGAACGCGATGCGGGGACGGTGATGATCGTTGCCCTGTGTCACGGTAAACATGGCGTGCTTTACGAAAGAATGCCGCAGGCCGATGGTTCGCGCACATTTATTGCTGCAAAGCGGCAAAATGCCGAAAATCCGCAGGAATTTGACGATTATCTGGCCCGCAGACGCGCGCAGGACAGCGATTTGTGGTTAATCGAGGTGGATATCGCGGATCCCGAACGGTTCATCGCGCAATTGGCCTGATTTGCTTGACCCCCGGCGCGGCGCAGCTAACGGCCCGCGCAATTCCTCGCGCAGGCTGGCACGGCGGCAATTCGGCCGTATCGACCAGCACGCAGACGGGGAGCGGCCGGCAGGCTTCTTCGAACCAGCACAATCTTATTGGTGCAAAAAGGTTCCATCCTGCGTCTGGGCCCG
Source organism: Porphyrobacter sp. AAP60 (assembly GCF_001296025.1). Lineage (GTDB taxonomy): Bacteria > Pseudomonadota > Alphaproteobacteria > Sphingomonadales > Sphingomonadaceae > Erythrobacter. The sequence goes on from NZ_LJHV01000008.1 coordinate 462,863, forward strand.
CTCACCGCCCGAATAGTGTAGTATATGAGTCGCAAGACTGCCACGATTGCTGCGATTGTCGGCCTGACATTCGCAACCACAATTCTTCCCGGCGGCGATGATGCCGTTGCAATGGCCCAAGACCAGCTTTCCGTTCCCGCAACGGTCGAACCTGAAGAGCTGGTGCCCGAAACCCCCATCACCTTCATCGCCGAGGAAGTGGTACAGCCGCTTCCCGCCAAGCCTGCTGCGCCGGTTGTGACCGAAGCCGGTTCGCTTTCGGAACTGGTGAGCATGATCGACACCGGCGAAGCGCTGTCCGAAGAGATGCGCTGCCTTGCCGGCGCGGTTTACTTCGAAGCCCGCGGTGAACCGCTGGCAGGCCAGCTTGCCGTGGCACAGGTGATCATCAACCGCACCGAAGATGGCCGTTTCCCGCGCAGCTATTGCAGCGTGGTCGCCCAGCCCAAGCAATTCTCTTTCATGCGTGGCAACCAGATGCCGGCGATCCGCACCGGATCAGCCGCATGGACCCGCGCCGTCGCCATCGCCCGCATCGCGCACCAGGGCATGTGGGAATCCGAAGCGGGCGACGCCGTATTCTTCCACGCCCGCTATGTCCGTCCCGGCTGGAGCCAGCGCAAGACGAAGCTGGCGCAGATCGACACGCATATCTTTTATCGCTGATCGCTGATCCTCGCCGCTGTTTCGCCCTTGCGGCGCTGTGCGCCGGTTGACGCGGTTCGCCCTCAAGTAGCGCAGCGGTAGGGCGAAAAAGACTCGGCGAGGACTAATCAGAAAGCTTTACCCACACAGGCGTGTGATCGCTGGCCTTCTCGCGCCCGCGATATTCCTTGTCGACGCCGCAGGCTTCGAGCCGGTCGGCGCATTCGGGTGACAGCAGAATGTGGTCGATCCGGAAGCCGTGATCGCGCTGCCATGCGCCCGCCTGATAATCCCAGTACGTCCACACCCCGCCGCGCGGGTTGTGGGTGCGGATCGCGTCGCACCAGCCATCGGCCAGCATCCGGCCATAGGCGGCGCGGCTTTCGGGCTGCATCAACGCATCATCCTGCATCGCTTTCACCGACCAGGTGTCGTCATCTTCGGGAATGACATTGAAATCGCCCAGCACCACGGCGGGCACTTCCTCGGCCCAGATTTCGGCCATGCGCGCGCGCAGTTTTTCCATCCACGCCAGCTTGTAGGTGAATTTCGGCCCCGGATGCGGATTGCCGTTGGGCAGGTACAGGCAGGCGATGCGCACGCCCGAAACATCCGCTTCCAGATAGCGCGCCTGTTCGTCGTCACCTTCATTGGGGCCGGGAATGCCTAGCCCGCGCTGCACTTCGGCAAGGGTATAGCCCGCCTGCGTGTCCACCAGAATGGCAACGCCATTAAAGCTTTTCTGCCCGTGCCAGATCGCGGAGTATCCCAGTGCCTCGAACTCGGCAGCGGGGAAGCCTTCGTCCTGCGATTTGATTTCTTGCAGGCAGGCGACCGCAGGCCGCGTTTCGGCAAGCCATTCCAGCAGACGCGGCAGGCGCGCCTTGATGCCGTTGATGTTGAAGGTGGCGATTTTCATGGGGCTACCTCGTCATTGCGAGCGGAGCGAAGCAATCCATGAACCGGCAGTGCCGTTTGAAGCGAGGTCGGATGATGGATTGCCGCGTCGCCTTCGGCTCCTCGCAATGACGAGGGAAGATATCAACCTAAATCCCGAAACTCGCGCCGCAGCCGCAACCGGCGGCGGCCTGCGGGTTTTCGACCTTGAACGCCGCACCGCCGAGCGATTCGACGAAATCGACCGTGCTGCCTGCGATCAGATCGAGGCTGACGGAATCGACCACCAGTTTCACTCCGTCGGTTTCGCTGATGCTGTCATCCGCATCCGGCCCATCGGCCAGATCGAACTTGTATTGAAAGCCCGAACAGCCCCCGCCTTCGACGGCAAGGCGCAGGATCGCAGGGCGTGCCTGTTTGGCCGCGATAAACGCCACACGCTTGGCGGCGGACGGGGTGAGGATCAGGGGCGCTGCGGTCATACGCATAACTTAGGGTGTGCTGGGCTGTTCCTCAAGCACTCTCACCCCTGCGATCAAACCGCCTGAATATAGTTGCGCAGCGCATCGGCCTCGTGCTGCACCTCGTCCATCTTGTGCTTCACCAGATCGCCGATCGAGATGAAGGCCACCAGCGCGCCGTTCTCCACCACCGGAAAGTGGCGGAAGCGCCGGCGGGTCATCATGGCCAGCGCTTCGTCAACCGTGGTGCCCGGTTCCACCGTCACGGCGGGCGAGGTCATGATCGCTTCGACCGGCAGATCAAGGCAGGTGCCACCGTGATCGGCAAGGCGGTAGATCACATCGCGTTCGGATACGATGCCGACCACCCGCCCTTCGCGCAGCACCGGCAGCGCGCCGATGCGTTTGGTGGCGAGCGTGCCAACCACCTGCGATACAGGCGTGGTCACATCGCAGGCGATAATGTCGGATGGGCCGCGCGCGGCAATGATTCTGGCAATGGTCATGGCAGACTCCTCTCTCCAGACCGCCAGAGTGACATGAGTAAGGACAAAAAGCGAATCCGCATGATCACGCGGATAGTGCGGTCTCTTGCATCACACGAACGGTCGCTTGCATGCTTTGGGCGTTGCCAAGTGCGCGCGGGAACCCCATGTCGGGCCGCATGGCCCGCAAATCCCCGCTCGACGACCCTGTGAATGCCGCCCATGCCTGGGCGCGTTATCGCCAGATCATGAAGCTGTTACTGGCGGTAACAGTGCTGACCGTTGCGATCGCAACGGCCATCCTGTTTGCCTATAACGGCATGATTTCCGTGCATTTCTACATCGCAGTGGCGCTGGGGATCAGCCTGACCATGCTGCTTGGCGGCGGGCTGATGGGGCTGGTGTTCCTCAGCAACGGCACAGGCCACGACGAATCGGTCGATAACCAGCTGCCCGGCAAGGACGAGTTCTGGTCGCCCAAGGATGATTAGGCAGGCGGGGTAAGGCGGTATTCCGCCACCGGCACGCCGCCTACCAGATGTTCCTGGATGATCCGTTCAAGCACGTCCGGCCCGCAGGAATGATACCACACCCCGTCCGGCCACACGACCGCAACGGGCCCGGCGGCGCAGACCTGCAGGCAATCGGCCTTGCTGCGCTGCACGCCGCCGCCTGACCCGCGCTTGCTTTCCTCGCCCCGCTGCGGGCCGACGAGCCCGAGTTCCTTCAGACGCGATTTGAGGAAGCTCCACGCTTCCTCGCCAGCTTCGCGCGAACAGCATTTCTGCTTGTCCGATACCGCGCACAGCATGATGTGCCGCGTGATCGCCGTGCCTTTTGCCGGATCGCCGTAACACTTGGCCAGCGCAGTTTGCGCTGACAGCAGTTCCTGTCGGCTCATTCAGGCGCTTCCTGCTTCAGCCAGCGATCCAGCCACGCGAACACGGTGCCGTGCCATTGCAGCGAGTTCTTCGCGCCCAGCACCCAGTGGTTTTCTTCGGGGAAGACCAGCAATTGCGCCGGAATATTGCGCTGGCGCAGGATGGTGTAGGCACCAAGGCCCTGCGTGTAAGGCACGCGGAAGTCCTTTTCCCCCAGCACCACCAGCATCGGGGTTTGCCACTTGTCGACGTGGTTGGCCGGATTCCAGCGTTCGTAGGTTGCGGCTGCCGCTTCATAGGAGCCGCCGAAATCCCAGTGCGGGAACCACAATTCCTCGGTCGAATGGGCAAAGGCGCGGGTATCGAACAGGCCATTGTGGTTGACGATGCAATCGAACCGGTCGGCCCATTGCCCCGCGATCCAGTTGACCATGTAGCCGCCGTAACTCGCCCCCATGGCGCAGGCGCGTTCCCCGTCGATCTGCGGGTCAAGCGCGAGCGCGGCTGCGAAGCCTTTTTGCAGGTCTTCCAGCGGCTTGCCGCCCCAATCCTCGCGGATCGCATCGGTGAAGGCCTGCCCGTATCCGGTGCTGCCGTGGAAATCGACCGAGATCACGGCATAGCCCTGCGAGGCGGTGACCCGCGGGTTCCAGCGGGTTGACCAGCTGTCGTTGAAACTGCCCTGCGGCCCGCCGTGGATGTAGAGGATCGCCGGGATCGGCCCGGTCTGCTCTGCCAGACGGGTAATCTGGCCCCACACCGTCGCCCCGTCCGCGCCGGTGAAGCTGAACCGGCGGGTGACGATATTGGCACGCTCCCCCATCAGCGTTGTGGCGACATCGGTCAGCGGGCGGGCTTGGCGCATACCGTCCGACAGGAAGAGTTCCGACGGATTGCCGAGCGAATCGCGCGTGAACAGCAGCCGCCCGCCCGGCAGGGGCGAAAGGTTGGTGATGTGCGCTTCGTTGCCCGCCATCAGGTTGAGTTCGGTTATCGCGCCGGTCTGCGGATCGATCCGGAAAGCGGGCGTATCCAGCACCTTTTGCGCGGTGGCGATCAGGTATTTGCCATCCGCGCTCCACGCAAGGCTGCCGAAGCTGAGATCGGTGGCGGCTGTGACATTGCGGCGCGTGCCGGTTTTCAGATCGAGCAGTTGCACCGCCAGCTTGTCCGCCTCGTAAGTCGGACGCGCCATCGCCAGCCACGCGAGATAGCGGCCATCGGGCGAAGGCACGGGCGCGGTGTCGGTCGCGGCATTATCCGCCGTCAGCAATGTGGGGGCCGCGCCGCTGAGGTCGGACACGTAGATATCGAGATTGGTCGAGGTCGGCTCGTCCGCATCGGCCTTGCGCGCGGTGAAATAGAGCGCGCTGCCATCTGGCGCGAAGGCGATTTCTTCCGCGCCGCCAAAGGGCATGGTGGGCGTGTCGGCAATCAGGCCGGTGGCAGGATCAATGCCATCGACGGGCACTTCGGCGCCTGCGACCTTTCCATCAGCCAGCGGAGCAACGAAGACGCGGTTGTAGGTGCCCGGGGTCTCCCAGCTGTCCCAATGGCGGACGAAACCGTCTGCGCTGTCATACAGCCGCCCGTTGCCGGGGCCGGGGAGGTGCTTTGGCTTGGCATCCGCGCAGCCGAAGGTCGGGCAATCGCGCGGGATGGCGGCCCATATGGCGATCGCCTTGCCATTGGGGGCGAGCTTGAAACCTTCGATCCCGGCAGCGGGAAAACCTGCGACCAGTTGCGGCGGACCGATTTTGCCAGCCTTGTCCAGCGTCACGCGCCACACCCGGCCTATTGCATCCGCGCCATCTTCGGGCGGGGCATCGCTCAGGAAATACAACTGCCCGTCCGGGCCGAAGGCGGGCGATGATGCCTTGACCCCGAAATTCAGCGCCACGGGCGCAGCGCCCGGCTTCGTGAGATCGAGCAGGTAGAACCCTGTGCTGCGCGCAAGGCTTTCGGGATCGGTGGTGGTGACACCATAGACCGCCAGCGTGCCGCCTGCATTCACCGACGGCGCTCCCAGACGCGGTAGAGTGACGAGATCGGCAGCGCTCATCGGCGGGGCGGTCACGCCCGGCACTGATGGGGCTTCAGGGGTTGTCTGCGCGGCCAGCGGCGCGGCGAACAGGGTTGCGGCGATCAATACGCCGGAAGTCATCGGTTTGTGCATGCGGCAGGGTTAGCCCGCCGCGCCGCGCTGCGCCAGCCTTCAGGGGCGCTTGCCGACAATCCGGGCGATTTCCGCCTGCACCAGCTTTTCGACCATGCCCGGCAGGTTGGCCTCCAGCCATTGTGCCAGCATCGGGCGCAGCAATTCGCGGGTGAGCCCTTCGAGCGAGGTTTCACCCGAACGCACGATCTGCGGGCGGGCACCGGGCTCTGCCAGCATGGCCAGCGCGGCGAGGTTTTCGTGCATCGCATCGCGCACGGTTTCAGCAATCAGCGGCGCATCTTCGGCCTGATCGGGCACGGGGCTTTCGGGCTCGGGCGCGCATTCCATATCGGCCAGATCGAGCACTTCTTCGCTCTCATCGCCATCATCTTCGTCGCGCACCATGTGGGGACGTGCGGGGTCAGCCTGCGGGGCGATCACGTGATCCGACACCGATTCGCGACGACGTCGCGTTTCCAGCGCGCCAGCGCGGTTATCGCGGGCGATCACTTTCTTGATCGATTCGAGGATTTCCTCGACCGAGGCTTCGCCATCCTGTGCCATCATGTGCCCCATATTCCCGCCCGATTACCTGTGCCCCGACCTGTCCCGAATCGGGAACGCTCTTACTCGCCGGGCAGCAGCTGCGGACCGATTGTTGCGTTGGCGGGCGGAATGTCAACGGTGCGCGTCGATTTCGCTTCGGCCTTGGGGTCGCGGTCCCAGTCCCACATCTTGCTGCTGACCCGGTCGGCGTTGATGGTGGGATCGTACAGGATGCTGCCTGTATCGAGGTTGAGATCGCGCGCTTCGGCGCGGCCCATCAGCGCCAGCAGGTTGAACCCCGCGACATAGGCATTGCGCCTTGCGGTCACCAATTGGGCGCGGGCGTTGACCAGTTCCTGTTCGGCGTTGAGCACATCGAGGATCTGGCGGTTGCCGATCGAGTTTTCGGCACGTACGCCTTCAAGGCTGAGTTCGGCGGCTTCCACCGCGGTCTGCGCGCTGCGGATCACGCCGTTTGCAGCCTGCCAGTTGGCATAGGTCGACCGGGTTTCGGCAATGATCTGGCGTTCGGCCGCGATCACATCTTCCAGCGCTGCAGATTCGCGCGCGCCTGCCTGGCGTTTCTGTGCGGCGGGGAGACCGCCCTGAAACAGCGGAATGGTAACCCGCACCCCGGCATTGGCGGTGGTTTCGCGCTGGACCAGGTCGTTGGCGAATGCTCCGCCCAGCGTTCCGAAGAAATCGCTGTAATCGCCGTTCACGAACAGGCCGACCGTTGGCAACCGGCCTGCACCTGCTGCCTTGGTGTCGAACCCAGCGGCCTGTGCGCGTTGCTTGGCGGCATCAAGGTTGGGGTTGTTTTCCAGCGCGCTGACAATTGCATCGCCCACAGTGTCGGGCAGACCGGGCAGCGGCGGCGGAGCAGCCAGTTCGCCCGGCGCATTGCCGACCAGCCGGGCGTAGGTCTCACGCGCGGCGATCAGGTTGGCTTCGGCGGACTGCAGATCGCCCTCTGCCACCGCGAGACGCGACCGCGATTGCGCGACATCGGTGATGGTGAGATCGCCGATCTCGAACCGGTCGCTGGTCGCTTCAAGATTGGTGCGCAATACGTCGACATTATTGGCTGCCAGCCCCGCCAGCGCCTCTGTCCGCAACACATCCATATAGGCGGCAACGACCTGGGCAAACAGCGTGCTTTCGGTGTTGCGCAGGTCAGCCTGCCCGGCCTCGACCCGTTCCTTGGCGGCGGCAATGCCGTTGCGCACCGCACCGCCCGAATAGACCGGCACCAGCAACGCTGCGGTCACACCCAGATTGCGATCGGGCGCGGTAAAGGCGTTGGCCGATTGCTGGATGAACTCGATGTGGGTCGCCGTGATATTGGCCGAAGGCAGGCCTTGCGAACGCTGGATCGGTACGCTTTCATCGGTGGCGCGCTGGTTGGCACGCGCGGCTTCGAGCGTCGGGTTGGTGTTATAGGCGCTCGCCAGGGCCTCACGCAGGGTATCGGCCTGCGCAGGTACAGCCAGCGCCAACAGGCTTGCCGATGCCGTCAGCCGCAGGGCGAGGGTGCGGATCACGCGAAAGTCCAGCCCTTGGGCACATCGAAGGCATGCAGCACCGGAATGCCGAGATCCTCCAGCGGCTGGAGCGTGACATTGCCGGCAACCTTCCGGCCCGATGCCAGCCGGGTGACCTGCCGCAGCAGCAGGCCGGTGACGATCCGGCCATCATCGGCAAGCTGCGCCGTCAGCGTATCGGGCAATTGTTCGATCGCACCGTCGATGACGATCAGCGAATATGTGGCAGCTGCCGCTGCATTCATGCCATCGGCGGCGTTTACCGTGGTAAGGTCAGCCACAAGCGGGCGCAGCAGTTCAGCGAGGTAGCCGGTGCCGCCTTCTACCACCAGCACGCGGTCTTGCGGGCCGGGCGCGGCTTCCATCAGCAGCTTGCCATAGAACAATGGTGCGGCAAGGTGGCCGTCAGCGCCGAGCGCAATTGCCCGGTCGATATAGGCGACCGAGGCCTTGTTGGCGGGGAGGAAATCCTCACGCGGGACGGCCAGCAACCGCGCCAGCACATATTCCTCGTTCACGCCGCTGGTGCGCAACTGGCTGTCAATCATCGCGCGGCGCGCAGTGGCAGTAAGGATAGGGGTGTGCGGCATGGTGGTCATATTGTTCACTTTGATGCTCCGCAAACTGTATTAGTAACACAATACAGTCCGTCAAGTCCTTCGTCGGCGCGGCCTTATACTTGCCGTGGCTTTGTTCCAAGGCTTTTGGCAGCCTGTCGGGATGGTGATTTCGGCCTTTGACCTCGCTTGCGCAGAGTGCTTAGGGGAGCCGCAATCCCCACGGGATTCTAATCGACTTATGCAGGGATGGCTTCGATGAGTGACATGACGGTGAGCGGACAGGATGTGCGGATCGAGACGGATTCGCTCGGCGAAGTGGCGGTTCCCGCGCATGTCCACTGGGGTGCGCAAACGCAGCGCAGCATCGTCAACTTCCCGATCGGCGGCGAAAAAATGCCGCCTGCGCTGGTGCGCGCCCTGGGCCTGCAAAAGCTTTCGGCGGCGCGTGCCAACATGAAGCTCGGCGTGCTCGATGCCAGGCTGGGCGAGGCTATCGTTCAGGCAGCGCGCGAGGTGATCGACGGAACGCTGGCCGACCAGTTCCCGCTGGTGGTGTGGCAGACGGGCAGCGGCACGCAATCGAACATGAACGCCAATGAAGTGATCGCCAGCCGCGCCAACGAGATTCTTACCGGCACCAAAGGCGGCAAGGATCCCGTCCACCCCAATGATCATTGCAACATGGGGCAATCGTCGAACGATACTTTCCCCACCGCGATGCACATTGCCGCTGCCGTCGAGGCGCTGGATCACCTGATTCCCGCGCTGACAAAGCTGCACGGCGCGCTGGATGCCAAGGCGCAGGAATTTGCCGATATCGTCAAGATCGGCCGCACCCACTTGCAGGATGCGACTCCGATGACGCTGGGGCAGGAGTTTTCCGGTTACGCCAAGCAGATCGAATACGGCATTGCCCGCGTGCAGGCGACTTTGCCGCGCGTGCTGGAACTGGCGCAGGGCGGCACGGCTGTGGGCACCGGGATCAATTCCAAGGTCGGCTTTGCCGAGGAATTCGCGGCGCAAGTTGCTGCCGAAACCGGCCACGCCTTCGTCACCGCGCCCAACAAGTTCGAAGCTCTCGCCGCCCATGATGCGATGGTCGAGATTTCGGGCGCGCTGAACGTGCTCGCCGTCAGCCTGATGAAGATCGCCAATGATATCCGCCTGCTCGGCTCCGGCCCGCGTTCGGGCCTTGGCGAACTCAGCCTGCCCGCCAATGAACCAGGTTCGTCAATCATGCCGGGCAAGGTCAACCCGACCCAGTGCGAGGCGATGACGATGGTCTGCGCGCAGGTGATGGGCAATAACACCACAGTGACGGTCGCCGGATCGCACGGGCACCTTGAACTCAACGTGTTCAAACCGGTGATGATCTACAACGTGCTGCAATCGATCAAGCTGATCGGCGATGCGAGCCATGCCTTCACCGATAACTGCGTGGTCGGGATCGAGGCGAACACGGGCCGGATCACCCAGTTGCTCAACGAAAGCCTGATGCTTGTGACGGCGCTCAACCCGCATATCGGTTATGACAACGCCGCCAAGATCGCCAAGAAGGCCCATGCCGAAGGCACTACGCTGAAGGAATCGGCACTGGCGCTGGGCCTGCTGACGGAAGAACAGTTCGCGCAGTGGGTGGTGCCGGCGGATATGATCCGGCCAAGGGATTGATTGCCGTTGGTCGGTGATGAACATCCGTTCATCATTCGACCAAGACTAGACCCCGCCCGACGACAAGCGCCCCTGCCAGTGGTCTTTGCCCGGCGGGGGCGTTATCGCTTCAAGCCATAATGACGACGACCCGTTCCAGCGATGTGTCCCCGGCAGGGGCTTCTGCCACCGTTCCGTTTCGCACGGTGCTGATTTCGATGCTCGTGCTGTGGGCGACCTATTTCGTCCTCACCACCTTCCGCAGTTACGTGATGGATTTCGGCCTCCAGTTCGAACTGGGGTGGCGACGGGCGACTGTGACCGGGGTGGGCGTGTTGTTCACGATGGTGCTGTGGCTGCTGTTGCGGCTGGTCGACACCAGAGCGATGTGGGTCAAGATTTTCGCCGCGCTGGTGCTGGCGATGCCGGTGGCGCTGGCGATCGGGCAGGTCAATTACTTCGTGTTCAAGGACATGGAGATCTTGCAGGAGCAGGCCTACGCCAAGAAGTACAATCTCAACTTGCGCCGTGACGAATCCGGCAACCTGCTGGTCGATGTGCCGATACGGCAGGTTTCCCCGGCAGGCGGCATGGCTGCTGGCGCCGCGGCGGACGACGATGTGATTGATTCGCAGCCGGTGATCATCGCGCCGGCGGAAACCAATGTCGATTTCTGGCGCAAGCTGCTGGATGTCGCGCTGGGGCGGTATTTCCTGCTGCTGGCCTGGGCTTCGACCTATTTTGCGTTGCTGGCAGGCGTGCAGGCACAGGCATCGCAGCGGCGCGAGGAACAGTTCCGTTCTGCTGCCAAGGCCGCCGAGCTGCGATCCCTGCGGTATCAGGTGAACCCGCATTTCCTGTTCAACACGCTGAATTCGCTATCGGCGCTGGTGATGACCGGCAAGGCCGACCGCGCCGAACGGATGATCCAGACCATCAGCCGTTTTTACCGCCACTCCCTTGCCAACGAGCCGACATCGGACGTGGCGCTGCGTGACGAATTCGACCTGCAAAAGCTTTATCTCGATATCGAAACGGTGCGGTTCCCGACCCGGCTGGTGACGGTGTTCGATTGCCCGGCCGATCTTGAAGAAGCGCGGGTGCCGGGCATGATCCTGCAACCGCTGGTGGAAAATTCGGTCAAATATGCGGTGTCGCCGGTTGCCCGTCCGGTCACGATCACGCTGGCCGCGCGCGAGGAGTTTGACCGGCTGGTCATCACCGTCAGCGATGATGGCCCCGGCCTGCCGCAGGGCGCCGATCACGGCTTCGGTATCGGCCTTGCCAATGTGCGAGACCGGCTGGAGGCCCGCTTTGGCCCCGACATCGGCTTCACCTCGGCCCCCGTGCCGGGCGGCTATCGCACCGAAATCCGCATTCCCCTGTCCAAACCCCTCGACCCGCAGGCATACCGCCATGGCTGACCGCGAAACCGAACCTACCCCGCTGCGCACCCTGATCGTCGATGATGAACCGCTCGCGGTGGAACGCGTGCAGGTGATCTGCGCCGAGATTCCCGCTGTACGCGTGGTCGGCACCGCCAGTGATGGCGCTGCGGCGCTGCGGTTGGCCGAAAAGCTCGAACCCGATCTGGTGCTGCTCGACATGACCATGCCCGAACTCGACGGGCTGGGCGTGGCGCAGCATTTCGCCGCGCAGGAACAGGCGCCGGTGGTGATCTTCGTTACCGCGCATGATCATTTCGCGGTTGAGGCTTTCGATCTCGAAGCAGTCGATTACGTGCTCAAGCCCGTTTCGGCTGACCGGCTGGAACGGGCGATCGAACGTGCTGCGGCGCGGCGCGGGCAGCGCCGTCAACGCGCCAGCCGCTATCTCGACGAGCTGTGGGTGCCGCACCGTTCGGAACTGCTGCGGATTGCAGTGAACGAGGTTCACCAGATCGATGCCGAGCGCGATTATGTGCGGCTGCATGTCGGCGGGCCCGAAGCGCAGCGTTCCTATCTGCTGCTCCAGACCATCGCCGGACTCGAAGAACGGCTTGATCCCGAACAGTTCATCCGCATCCACCGTTCCACCATCCTGCGGCGCGACAATATCCGCGGGCTGCGGCATGACGGGTTGGGCGTGTGGTCCGCCGAACTGCTCAATGGCGACGCGCTGCGGATCGGCCGCACCTATCTTGCCCGCGTCAAGGCGATGGCGGGGAGATAGGGTTTTTGTGTCTGTGCCACCTTTGGTGGCGCAGGCCCCCCTCCCAACAAAAAACCGGCCCGAACCCCAGGGACTGTAAGGGTTCGGGCCGTATCCGCTGCGCCGCCCATCATACTGCGGGGAATCGGGCGGTGCAGGCGAGCGTGAGCGGTTCAGCCGCCGCGTTGCTCGTTCCGGGAATAAAGGGCCGCAACCTGCTGCTTCACGTCTGAACGCGCCTTGGCGAGGCAGGCGCGGGTTTCCTGGGTCAGCACGCGCGATCCGGTGGTGAGGCTGGTGGTGCGACACACGGTGCGCACCGCTTTTTCCAGCCGCTGTTCGAGCCTTTTCTGGCCCTGCACCGTGGCAAGGTTGATATCGGCGGTGGGCACATTGACCGTCATCCTGTCGATGTTGCCTGCATGGGCAGGGCTGATCGCTGCGCCGGCAACGCCTGCGGCGGCCATACCGTAGGCAATTGTTTTCAAGATAGATTTTGCGGGGGTTTTCATCGGTCATCCTCCATTGGCAGGGTGCCTGTGATCGGGCGGGGTCCCGATGCGGGGGGTGTCAGACGTCCTGCTGGAATCATGAATATGCCGCTTGCCGGCGCCGCGCATTCACCGCTCGACCAACCCGCGCCGCGCATCCGACCGGTGTGGGGGGCACAAGACCAATCGCCCCAATTGGCGGACAAATGGCGGTTCCCAATCGACCGGCGCATCGCCATACTGGCGCCATGAACCTGGCGACGATCATGATCTTCATTCTGGGAATCGCCAATTTCGCGCTGAACCGGGCAGTGTTTCTGAGCGGACATCCGCTGTTGTCGCGCCTGCCCCGGTCAAGCCAGGTGCTGGGCCAGCGGGCAGCTCTGGTGAGCGAATTTGCGGTGCTGTTCTTTGCGCTGCTGCTTTCGGTTGAAGGCTGGCCGGTGTTCGCATGGGCTTACGGCGGCTATACGGCCTTCAATGCGGCCGCGGCTTGGCTCATCCTGAACGGGCGGGTATAGGCCTGCCATGACCACCCGGCTGTTCCATATCAGCGACGTGCATTTCGGGGTCGAAGATCGCGTTGCGCTTGATGCCGTGGCACGCGCGGTTGCGGCAGAGCGGCCCGATGCGGTGGTGTGCACCGGCGATCTGACCCAGCGCGCCAAGCGATCCGAATATGCCGCAGCGCAGGAATGGTTCGCGGCATTGGGCGTGCCGGTGGTGCTGGAGCCGGGCAATCACGACATGCCCTATTACAACCCGTGGGAACGGTTCACCGATCCGTTCCGGCGCTATAATCGTATGAATGCGGCAGTGGGCAGCGCGTTCGATTCGCCCGATGTGGTGTTGGTGCCGCTGCGCACAACAGTGCGGGCGCAAACCCGCATACCGTGGTCTGATGGCGTGGTGAAACCGGCTGCCTTGCGTGAAACGCTGTCCGCGTTGGCAGCGCTGGAAGGCGATCCGCGCACGATCATCGTGATTGCGCACCACCCTTTGCTGGGGCCGGAAGGCAAGCGCAAGAACCCGACTATCGGCGGCGACGAAGCCTTTGCCCGGATCGCCGATGCCGGCGCACATGCGATCATTTCCGGCCATGTCCACGTGCCGTTCGATCAGCAGCGCCGCTCTGCCAGCGGGCAGATAATGCGCACCATCGGCACAGGCACGCTATCCACCCGGCTGCGCGATGGCGCTGCGGCTTCCTGGCGTGAAATCATCTGCGGCCCCGGCGGAGAGATCACGGCGCAATTGCGCTTTGCCGTTCCGGAAGAGACCGCTGCGGGCAGGATAGGTGGTTCTTAACCTTTTCCCGTAGGCCCGCCTTAAGGAATTTTTGATGAAACCCTGCCGCACGGTGCGGGCTTGATGTGGCTGCCCGCAGCATGATCGGTGGCATCAACGGGGGCGGGGCGATGGACTTCATCAAGGCGCTGACATTCGGCGCGATCCTTTCGGCAGTGATTGCATTGGTTATCGGCTCGCAAGGGGTGAACAGCGGGCCGCTGGCGATCCAAGTGGTGAGTGTAGCCGAAGCCAAGGCCTATTGGTCGTGGCCGGTATTTTTCGGCGGCAGCGGATTGGCATTTGCACTCATGCTGCTGCAGCGCTGAGAAACGAAAAGGGAGGCTCCCGCGAAGGAGCCGCCCTTTCTGTAACCCTTGCGGGTAAGTCTTAGCGCTTCGAGAACTGGAAGCTGCGGCGGGCCTTGGCCTTGCCGTACTTCTTGCGCTCGACCACGCGGCTGTCGCGGGTCAGGAAGCCTTCTGCCTTCACGGCGGAGCGCAGCTCCGGCTCGTACTTGGACAGCGCCTGCGCGATGCCGTGCTTCACAGCGCCGGCCTGACCGGAAAGCCCGCCGCCGCGGACGGTGCAGACCACATCGTACTGGCCGCTGCGGTCAGTGATAGTGAAGGGCTGGTTGATCACCAGACGCAGCGTCGGACGCGCGAAATAGGTTTCCTGATCACGGCCATTGATCGTGATCTTGCCGGTGCCTGGCTTGACCCACACGCGGGCAACCGCATCCTTGCGGCGGCCGGTGGCGTAGGAACGGCCCTGCGCATCGACTTCACGGTCGCGCAGCGGCATCGAGACGCGGGCGATTTCGGCAGCATCGCCCTGCGGAGCGTCGCCGGCGATGTCCTTCAGATCGGCGAGATCGGACACGGTTGTGGTTTCATCAGCCATTATGCGGCGACCTTGTTCTTGCGGTTCATGGAAGCAACATCGAGCACGGCGGGCTTTTGCCCGTCATGCGGGTGTTCGGTGCCGACATAGAGGTGCAGGGCACGCATCTGCTGACGGCCCAGCGGGCCGCGCGGGATCATGCGTTCCACAGCCTTTTCCAGCACGCGCTCGGGGAACTTGCCGCCGAGCACCTTGTCCGGGGTGGTTTCCTTGATGCCGCCGGGGTGACCGGTGTGCTTGTAATAGACCTTGTCGCCCATCTTCTTGCCGGTGAACTTCACCTTTTCGACGTTGATGACGATCACGTGATCGCCGCAATCCACGTGCGGGGTGTAGGTCGGCTTGGTCTTGCCGCGCAGGATGTTGGCGATGATCGAGGCCAGACGGCCGACGACGAGGCCATCGGCATCGATGATGTGCCAGTTCTTTTCGACCTCGGCCGGTTTGATCGACCGGGTCTGCTTGCTGAGCGCCTTCATGGCATGTGTCCTTGGTTCAAAACTATCTTGCAGGGGATGCCTGCGAGAATCGCCCGCCGATCAAACAACCGGTGGGAGAAGAGCGGCGCAATTGTCGCCAGACCCCGCGAAAGTCAAGCAAAAGGGCGGTTTTTCGATAGGGTAAAATAATACCGTATAAGTTGCCGGCCCCGGCTCGCCGTCGTTCAGGGCTGGAGCGGCCCCAGAGTCCAGGCCTCGCGGGCGCGGCGTTCAAGCCCTTCGACGCGGGTTACGATCCGGCGTTCGGCCTGCTGCAGCCACGGCGCATCGGGCTGTGGCTGCGCTTCGTATTGCAGCGTGAAACTGCCCGTCAGCCCGCCCGGCAGGGCCACCGTCTCGGTGCGGTTCACAGGCTGCCTGGCCGGGAACAGCAGATCGGCGGGCATGGTATCAAGCTGCCCGCTGCCCGCCGTGTGTACCTGCGCCAGAAATGATCGAAAAGCTTCGCGCTCTTCTGCCGGAACCGGCTGGCTGGCGATCAGCGCTTCTGCCGAACGCAGGGCGGCGGCAACATCATCATCCGTGCCGGGAGCTGTGCCACCCGACAGGATGAGCCCGGCGTCGGACAGCATCATCGGAAACATCGTGGCGGGATCGCGCGCTTCTTCGAGCCGGGCGAACTGCGCCAGATGCGGCGGAGCGCTGACCTTGGCGGCGATCTGCTGTCCGGAAACGATAATTCCGCGGGCCTGCCGATCGAACTGCACCTGCCAGCTGCGCTCCACCGTGATCGCCGCGCCATCGCCAAGTCCGCGTTCAAGCATTCTGGCCAGCCGCAAAGGTGTGTCTGGCAGGCGCAGCGGAGCGGCAGGAGCGGCCTGCAGCGGGGGAAGGGGCAAGCGTAGGCAGCCCAGTGCGCCAGCCCCCAGCACCGCCGCCAGCATCCTGCGCCGGGTGGTTGCGATCATTGCCGTTTACTCTCCCCCGTTCCGGCCCCGACCATAAGGCGTGCAGGTGGCTTAGCCGTTCGCGCCGCCTTCGTCATCGGTAACGGGCGCGGAGCAACTTGCCGCCAGCCAGGCCAGCGTCGCCGGGTGCGCCGCATCGCAGCGCCAGCCGATGATCGCGGGTGTATCATAGGGATGCACACTGCCCAACCGTGCAACGCAATCGGGCAGCAGGACAGCGGTTGTTTTGAACAGCACGGCGGTTTCAGCGCTGCTCGCCCGCGTGCCTTCCCAGACGAAATGCGATTCGATGGTGCCGATGATATTGGCGCAGGCGACCAGACCTTCGTCCAGCAGGATGGCGATAGCGGTGCGGGCGCTGTCGGGATCGGGGAACGGGCACCAAGCCAGCGCGGCGGTAGTGCCATCCGCTGGCATCAGGGCGCCGCCTGCGCTTGCTGGCGTGCCAGCCCATAGCTGTGCCCATAGCTGTGCATCGCCCAAACGGTCGCCGCGACGGTCAGCGCGCCGACAAGCTGGTGCGCCGCCGCAATCCACAGGGAAACCCCGCTCATCACCGTGGCAATGCCGAGCAGCACCATCACCCCGAAGGCCGAGTGCACGGCAACCGAGGCAAAGCGATCGGTTTTGCGCACCTGCCGTGCCAGCCACACCAGCGCCGCCACGGCGACCCACGCCCACCAGCGGTGCAGGAATTGCAGCAGGAAAGGATCATGCGTCAGCGTCCAGACGATACCCTGCGACCAGTCCACTTCGGGCACCAGCCGCCCGTTCATCAGCGGCCAGTCATAGGCGGCATGTCCGGCATTCAGCCCCGCCACCCACGCGCCGAGCAAAAGCTGGACGAACAGCACGATCGCCACCACCCCTGCGCCCATCTTCAGCCGCGCAGGCGTGGCGGCAGGATCACGGGCGAGCTTGCGCAGATCGCGCGCCGTCCACACCAGCCCGGCGAGCAGGAACAGCGCTGTCAGCAGATGTGCCGAGAGCCGGAAATGGCTGACATCGGTGAGATCGGTCTCGCCCACGCCCGATGACACCATGTACCAGCCCAGCGCGCCCTGCCCAAGGATCAGCCCGAACATCGCGGAAAGCCGAATGCCATATCCCGCCGGGATCGCACGGCGCAGCGCGAACACGATCATGGGCAGCAGGAACGCCAGCCCGATCACACGGCCCAGAATGCGGTGGAACCATTCCCAGAAGAAGATGAACTTGAACGCTGCCAGATCCATGCCCGCCGGGCCGCTTTCGATCCGGTACTCGGCGGTCAGCTGATATTTGGCGAATTCGGCCTGCCACGCCGCTTCGGTCAGCGGGGGCAGGATACCCGAAACCACGTTCCATTCGGTGATCGAAAGCCCGCTTTCGGTCAGCCGGGTGATCCCGCCGACCAGCACGATCAGCACCACAAGCGCCGCGACAAACTCCAGCCAGCGCGCCAGTGCCAGCGGGCGGGCGCGGGTGGCGGGTTGCCCTGCAACTCTGTTCGAAACGGAGGCTGATGTGGCCATGACGGGCCGTTCTTTGTGCTCGCGCGCGCCCTTGCGCAAGCTTGTTTGCCGCAATTCCGGGTGCGCAGGGCGCAATCTGGTGGCGAGCGGGCGGCAGGCAAAACCGCAAAAAGAACAGGCGCGAGGCGGTGCATCGCCCCTTGCGCAATGTAACAACATTACATATGTGCCTTCGCGTAATGCCGCACAGCGCTCTTCCCCCCACGAGTCGGACGTCTTTCCGTCGCCGGCTCGATCATGTCGGGATCGGCCTCGCGGGCCTGTGCGCCGTGCATTGTCTTGTGACGCTGGTGGCGGTTTCAGCGCTCGGGTTTGGCGGCGCGCTGGGCGGACATTTCCTGCTGGACGAAAACATCCACCGTATCGGCCTGCTGCTGGCGCTTGTCGTTGGCGGGGTGGCGATCGGCTGGGGGCTGCTGCGTCACCGGCGCATGCTGCCCTTTCTGGTGGCGACGACAGGCCTCGCGCTGATGACCTGGGCGCTGGTGATCCCGCACGGTGCGAACGAGCTGCTGCTGACGCTGGTCGGGGTCACTCTGGTATCGGCAGGCCACCTGCTCAACATCCGCGCCGCACGCTGAGGCGCGCTGGCCGCTGCCTTCGCAAAACAGGCGGGTTGCAGCCTTGGCGTGAACGCCTATGTCTCGCGCCATGACCAAAAGCCTGACCCTGAACGGCGCGCCCCATCGCACGTCTGCCGACACGATTGCCGCGCTGGTTCGTGAACTCGAACTGGTCCCCGAAAAGGTGGCGGTTGAGCGCAATGGCGAAATCGTGCCGCGTTCGACGCTGGAGGAGGCACCCCTGGCGGATGGCGACAAGCTGGAAATCGTACACTTCGTTGGCGGCGGCGATCATGCCGCCGATACGTGGACGGTCGCGGGCCGCACCTTCACCTCGCGGCTGATCGTTGGCACGGGCAAATATAAAAGCTTTGAACAGAACGCGGCGGCGGTGGCCGCCTCAGGCGCGGAAATCGTTACCGTGGCGGTGCGTCGGGTGAATGTCAGCGATCCCAAAGCGCCGATGCTGACCGACTACATCGACCCTAAAAAGATCACTTACCTGCCTAACACGGCAGGCTGTTTTACCGGCGAGGACGCTGTGCGCACGCTGCGGCTGGCGCGCGAGGCGGGCGGTTGGGATCTGGTCAAGCTGGAAGTGCTGGGCGAGGCGCGCACGCTTTATCCCGATATGCGCGAAACCCTGAAGGCGACCGAGGTGCTGGCCAAGGAAGGTTTCCTGCCGATGGTCTATTGCGCCGATGATCCGATTGCCGCGAAACAGCTTGAAGATGCGGGCGCGGTGGCGATCATGCCGCTTGGCGCGCCGATCGGTTCGGGCCTCGGCATCCAGAACCGGGTGATGATCCGGCTGATCGTAGAGGGCGCCAAGGTGCCGGTGCTGGTCGATGCAGGCGTGGGCACGGCGTCGGATGCGGCAGTCGGCATGGAACTGGGCTGTGATGGCATCCTGATGAACACCGCCATCGCCGAAGCCAAAGACCCGATCCGCATGGCCCGCGCGATGAAACTGGCGGTCGAAGCCGGACGCGAGGCTTACCTAGCAGGACGCATGGCGCGGCGGATGTATGCCGATCCCTCAAGTCCGCTGGCAGGGTTGATCTAATTTCTTTCGCTCGCGGCCAGACGGCTGCGCCGTCGCCTCCGCGGGGGGCGGCCTACCGGCCGGCGCGCAGTCGCGCTTGCGGCCCGTCTGTTAGCGGGCCGACCATTCCTCCTTCTTACCTAACCTTAAATTAACCATCCCATGCGACGTTATCTCCGTCCGAAGGAGACATGCGCCATGATGATGTCGATTGCCGAAATGCGGGAATTTGCCGGGTTCGCTCCATGCGAGCAGCGCTATATCAAGCGCAGTCTCGACATCGGCCTGGCCCGCACCGATGCCTTCCGGCGCTGGGGTCGGAGCGAGGTGGAGAACATCGGAATCCGCCGGCAATATGTCGCCTATCAGGATCTGAAGTCGCTGCGTGCGCTGATCCCGCAGGAAGGCACCCCGTTCGAGGTCGAGCGCTTTCTCGGCAAGCTGGTTCGCGTTGCTGCTTTCGATCTGGAGCAGGAACGGCTGGAGAGTTTCTCGGCCTTCCGCTTCCTCTATGAACGGCTGCTCGGTGCCAAGGCGCGGCCCTATCTGCCTGCCGCCTTCTGTGCCGCGAGCGCGCTGCCGGTAATTCGGCCTGAGAGGCGCAAGCTGTTGCTGCAAACCCTGTCCGAAGCCGCCGCCACCGCGTCTGGCTGGTCGGAGCGGGAGCCGGGGTTCTACCCCGAATATGTGGACGATTTCGAAGCGGCCTAATACTGGTTCGGGGATGGAGACGCCCTCGCCTTACCACCCGCCTGTCAAACGATCGCTGTCGATCGCGGGACATGCGACTTCGATCAGCCTCGAACCGCTGTTCTGGGAAATGCTGCGCGCTGCCGCATCGCACGAAGGCGTGGCTATCGCCGCGCTGGTCGCCCGGATCGATGCCGAGCGGATCAAATCACCCACCCCACCCGGCCTTGCTTCTGCAATCCGGGTGTGGCTGGTGAAAAAGATTCAGGATCAATAGTTGCCCGGCGGGTCGCTGGCGGGAAAGCTTTCGTCGCTCGCCTGATCGGTTGCAGACCAATTCTGCCCGCTCGAATCGCGCATGGCATCGGGCCCCGCGTCGCGGACATCTGTGTGACTGCCGCTCGCCTGCCCTTCGGCATAGGCGGAATGAGCGGTTTTGCTGCGGTTGTTGAGGTAGCGCATACCGGCGTATCCGATGGCGCCGAAGGCTGCGAGTTTGAGTAGCATGGGTCGTTCCTGGTGCTGTTGGGTCAGGTACAAGTGGCCATGCCGCCCAATAGTTTCCTCTAGTCGTCCACCCGTTCGATATCCGCGCCGACCAGTTGAAGTTTCTCCTCCAGCCGCTCGTAACCGCGATCCAGGTGATAGAGCCGGCGCACGGTGGTCTCGCCTTCAGCGGCCAGCGCTGCGATCACGAGGCTCATCGAAGCGCGCAGATCGGTCGCCATGACTTCCGCGCCCGTCAGCAGGTTTACACCCTTGACGATTGCGGTGCGGCCTTCGGTGGTGATGTCCGCGCCCATGCGCGCCAGTTCGGGCACGTGCATGAAGCGGTTTTCGAAGATTGTCTCCTTCAGCACGCTGGCGCCTTCGGCCTTGCACAGCAGCGCCATCAGCTGCGCCTGCATGTCTGTGGCAAGGCCGGGATAGGGCGCGGTGGTGAGGTTGGTGGCTTTCAACGCTCCATAGGCCTTTACAGTTACGCTCTTGGCATCCCACGTCACTTCGCAGCCGATGGCTTGCAACGCATGGATCGTTGCCATCATGTCATCGGCCTTGGCGCCCTCAAGCCGCACTTCGCCCCCTGTAATCGCGGCGGCGCAGGCGTAAGATCCCGCCTCGATCCGGTCAGGCATCACGCGATAGGTCGCGCCGTGCAGGCGTTTGACCCCATGGATGGTGAGGTTCGACGTGCCGATCCCTTCAATCTCCGCCCCCATTGCGACGAGCATATTGCACAGGTCGACGATCTCCGGCTCGCGCGCGGCATTGAACAGGCGGCTGGTGCCACCCGCCAGCACGGCGGCCATCAGGGCATTTTCGGTCGCGCCCACAGAAACCACCGGGAAATCGAAATCGCCGCCGGGCATCCCGCCATCGGGCTGGATTGCTCGGACATAGCCCGCGGCCAGTTCGATTTTCGCGCCAAAGGCTTCGAGCGCTTTCAGGTGCAGATCGATCGGGCGGTTGCCGATCGCACAGCCGCCGGGCATCGACACGGTCGCCTCGCCGCTGCGGGCCAGCATCGGGCCGAGCACAAGGATGCTCGCACGCATCTTGCGCACCAGATCATAAGGCGCGACGTTGGAGGTGATCCGCGTCGCCTCCATGCTCATCACCCGGCCGAAATCTTCCGGACGCGTGCCCTGGATCACGGTGGTAACGCCGAACTGGTTCATCAGGTGCTGGAACCCGTCAATATCCGCGAGGCGCGGCAGGTTGCGCAGCGTCAGCGGTTCTTCGGTCAGCAGCGCGCAGGGGATCAGCGTAAGTGCGGCATTCTTTGCGCCCGAAATCGGGATCGAGCCGGAAAGGCGGTTGCCGCCGCGAATGATGAGTTTGTCCATCCGGCCAGCCTTAGCGAAAAGTGCTTTTGGCGCAACTCGCGGTGCAAGGTTCCGATCAGAGATTGACCTGCGTTATGGCGCAAGGCACGGAGACGCGCGACGCGAGGCAACCGAAAAGAACCATTGAGGGCACTGAATGTCTCCCAAGCCGATCCGTAAAGCTGTGTTTCCTGTTGCCGGGCTTGGCACCCGCTTTCTGCCTGCGACCAAGGTGGTGCCCAAGGAACTGCTGCCGGTCGTCGATCGGCCGCTGATCCAGTACGCGGTGGACGAGGCGCGCGAGGCGGGGATCGAACAGATGATCTTCGTAACCGGACGCGGCAAGACCGGGATCGTCGAACATTTCGACATCGCTTTCGAACTCGAACAGACGATGAGCGAGCGTGGCAAGGACTTGTCCGTGCTGGAATGCACCCGCGCCGTGCCCGGCGATGTAATCGCGGTGCGCCAGCAGGTGCCGCTGGGCCTTGGCCATGCGATATGGTGCGCGCGGGCGATCGTGGGGGATGAACCTTTCGCGATTTTCCTCCCCGATGAACTGATGGTCGCGCGCGAAGGTGGCAGCGGCTGCATGAAACAGATGGTCGAGGCCTATGAACAGGTCGGCGGCAACCTCATCAGCGTGCTCGAAGTGCCGATGACGCAGGTTTCTGCTTACGGGGTAATCGATCCGGGCGCGCAGGTTGCCTGTTCCGGGGCAACGCTGACCGAGGTGCGCGGGCTGGTCGAAAAGCCGCCGCAGGCCGACGCACCATCGAACAAGATCGTATCGGGCCGCTATATCCTCCAGCCCGAAGTGATGCGGGTGCTGGAAAATCAGGGCAAGGGCGCAGGCGGCGAGATCCAGCTGACCGATGCGATGGCCAAGATGATCGGCACCCAGCCGTTCCACGCGGTCACGTTCGACGGTGCGCGATATGATTGCGGCAGCAAGGTCGGTTTCGTCGAGGCGACGCTGGCGATTGCGCTGGCACGGCCCGATATGGGTGATCAGGTGCGCGCTATCGCGATTGATTTGTTGAAATAATGCACAAATAATTCCGTCCGGGCTGAGCTTGTCGAAGCCCTGCACTTCTTCTTTCCCGAGGGGGCAGAAGCAAAGGCAGTCCTTCGACAGGCTCAGGACGAACGGGCTCAGGAACTTGCGTTCGAATCTCCCGATTCGCCGCCCGGTACCGGAGCCGCCTCCGCGCCGTCCTGCGCCTTTACGGGCTTGGGCTGCTTTTTCACTGCAGGCTCCGGAGCAGCCGCAGCGGGCGCGGCCTCCGCATCGGCTGCGCCCTTGACCAGACCGGAGAGCGAGGAGCCATCCAGCCCCAGCTCCTTCATCAGCCCGTCCAGCACCGGTGCCTGCGCACGGTAGGCGAGTGCAGCGGACACGGCATCGGTGGCAAGGTTGCCCGATCCGCCGCCCGATCCGCCCGAGCCATTCCCGTCATTGGCCGAGCGCCCGCCACTGGTGAGGCCATCGACCTGTACGATCTTGATCGAATCGATCGCCTCCATCGGCTTGGCACTCTCGCGGATGACTTCGGGCAGCACTTTGAGCAGCGCCAACTTGGTCTGCAGGCTGATCTGGTCGTTCGACAGCAGGTTGGCAGCCTCGTTGATGGCGCGCTGGCCCGCGGCTTCGACTTCGAAGCGCACCCGCGCTGCTTCGGCGCGCAGTTTTTCGGCATCGGCCTCGCCCATGGCTTCAAGCTTGAGCGCCTGTGCGCGGTTGCTGGCTGCGTCCTTTTCGGCCTCGGCCTGCACCTTGACCCCGATGGCTTCACGCTCGGCCTGCTTGGCCGCTTCGATCAGTTCGATCTTCTTCTGACGCTCGGCAATCTCGCTTTCGCGCGCGGTGGCGACGCGTTCTTCGGCCTCGACTGCCTTGGCACGCGCATCATCGGCTTCGGCCTTGGCCTGGCTTTCCTCGCGGGACTTGTTCTGCACCGCGATCTGCTGTTCCTGCCGGGCAATTTCGAGCGCGCGCTGCTGATCGATACGGGCTTCCTCGACCAGACGGTCGGCCTCGATCTGCTGGGCATCGACCTGCTTCTTGGCTTCGATCCGCGCCGCATCGGCCTCGCGGTTGCGCTCGGCCTGCTCGCGGGCGATTTCGGCGGTCTGGCCCGCGCGCCGCACTTCGACTTCGCGTTCCTGTTCAAGCCGCGCATATTCCTGATCGCGGGCAATCTCGAAGCTCTTCTGGCTGGCTTGCAGGTTCTTGGTTTCGATCTGGACGCGGGTGTCCTGTTCGATATCGTTGCGCAGCTTCTTGCGCGCTTCGATTTGCTCGGTCAGCTTGGTCAGACCTTCAGCGTCAAACGCGTTGTTGGCGTTGAAGTGTTCGATGCTCGTCTGGTCGAGCCCGGTCAGCGAGACCGATTCCAGCTCCAGCCCGTTCATTGCCAAGTCGTTGGAGCTGACCTGTTGCACCTTTTGAACGAAATCTGCGCGCTGTTCGTGCAGTTCGTTCATGGTCATGCCCGCCGCAACCGAGCGCAGCGCGTCGACGAACTTGCCTTCGACCAGATCCTTTAGCAGGTCTGGCTGCATCGTGCGTTGGCCCAGCGTTTGCGCGGCCATCGCAATCGCATTCGCGTCAGGGCGGACACGCACGTAGAATTCGGCCTTCACGTCGATCCGCAGCCGGTCGAGCGTGATCAGCGCCTCGCTGTCGCGGCGCACCACTGGAAGCACCAGCGTGTTCATGTTGACCGGCATGGTTTCGTGGAACACCGGGAACACCAGCGCGCCGCCATTCATCACCACGCGCTCTCCGCCCAGACCGGTGCGCACAAAGGCGGTTTCTTTCGATGCGCGGCGATAGAGCCGGGCGAGAAACGCGACGGCGATGATGAAAAAGAGAAGCCCGCCGCCGCCGACAATTGCGTAGGTGATCAGGTCACCGCCCCCGCCGGCGATCAATTCCCCGGACGTGGTCAAATCTTCGGTCGTCGTCAAAGCCATCTGCGCTCCCCTTTAAATATCCAGCCCCAACAGGGGGCTTTCGTAATGCACGCCGTAGAAGGTCTGCCCTTCGCGGCGCACCAGCAGGACGGTATCGCCTGCGTTCAATGCGATTGTCTGGTCATGCGGTTCGACCATGACGAAATGGGCCTGCCCGTGCACGTCGATCACCTTGGCGCGCGCGGGCGATCCGGCGCGGGCGGTGCCGATCTGGATTTCGGCATCGCGCCGCACCAGATCATCCAGGCCAATCGCGGTGGTTTCATCCTTGGGCATGATCGCGCCGAGCGGGCGCATCGCGAGGCTGTTGAGCGGCAGAGCCGCCGCGCCCGCGGCCAGCGCCGCCCAACCGGCCGAAAGCGGCGCGCCAAGCATATTCGCCAGCACCGCCTGCCCGCCCACCCCGATAGTGGCGAACACGAACAACAATGCCGCCAGCCAGATCAGAAACGGCACCCGCCCCAACCCCAGCAGGGTGGTCAACGCCTCGCCAAATCCGCCCATTTCAAGGCCATCAGGCGAATCGAACTCACCCGCACCTTCGACCGCTTCGGACACGCCGGTGAGTTGCAGCAAGGCAATCACCGCCAGCGCCCCGAATGCGATCAGGAACGGCAGGTTGTGCGGTTCAAGCAGGCTCATACCGGCAGCCCCGGAGGTGCGCCTGAGAGTATCGGGCGAAACAGAAATCCCATGCCCCGGAAACTAAGACAGAGCGCGATGAAACAACAGGAAAATCGGACACTCCGATGCCGATTTTCAGGCTGGCGTCACCCGCAGCGGCAGGGTCTTCAATCCGCCCACGAAGGTACTGCTTGCACGCTTCGCCTCGCCCGCCGGTTCCACGCTGGCCACCCGGTCAAGCAGGGCTTCGAACAGGATTTTCATCTCCAGCCGCGCCAGATGCAAGCCAAGGCACTGGTGCGCGCCCGCGCCGAAGGCGAGGTGGCGGTTGGGGCTGCGGGCGGCATCGAACCGGCGGGGCTCTGCGAACTGCGCCGGATCGTGATTGGCCGCGACATAATTGATCATCAGCCAGTCACCCGCCTTGATGCTCTGGCCGCCCAGTTCGCAATCCTTGGCGGCGGTGCGCATGAAGTGCTGCACCGGCGTGGTCCAGCGGATCGCTTCTTCGACGATGCCGGGCAGCAGGCTGCGATCAGCCTTCACCCGCGCCCATTGCTGCGGATCATTCGCCAGCGCCTGCATTGCGCCTGCCGTGCTGGCCGATGTGGTATCGTGCCCGGCGGTGGCGACGATGATGTAATACCCCGCCATGTCGCGCGGCGGCAGTGGCTCGCCATCGACAGTCGCATTGGCGATCACGCTGGCGACATCATCGGTGGGGTTGCGGCGGCGGTCTTCGGCAATCTGCGCGAAGTAATCCTCGAAGGTCTTCACCGCGCCCGCGACGATCTGCACCACTTGCTCCGGTGTCATCTGATCCATGCCGCTGCCTGACAGATCCTTGTCCTGTCCGCCGAACAATTGCTGGGTGAGCATCTGCATCCGCGGCTCGTCCTCTGGCGGTACGCCGAGGATCTGCATCACCACGCGCAAGGGATAGGGGCCGGAGACTTCCTTCACGAAGTCCACTTCTCCACCCTGTTCCAGCATCCGGTCGACTGTCCGCGCCGCCAGCGTACGCAATTCGCCTTCCAGCCGGGCGAGGTTGCGCGGCATGAACCATTCCTGCGTCAGCTTGCGGTATTTCGGATGGATCGGCGCGTCGAACACCACCAGCGAAT
Organism: Porphyrobacter sp. AAP60; assembly: GCF_001296025.1. Taxonomy (GTDB): domain Bacteria; phylum Pseudomonadota; class Alphaproteobacteria; order Sphingomonadales; family Sphingomonadaceae; genus Erythrobacter. The sequence goes on from NZ_LJHV01000008.1 coordinate 489,298, forward strand.
CGACCAGCATGTTCGAACCCGTCGCCGCCCGGCTGAATTCGATCGCCTGGTTGAAGCTGAACACCACCGGGCGCGGGTTGTTGAGGAAGCCGGCATTGTCCTTCGAAATGCGCATCACATCGTCATAGCCGGTGACCAGCCAGAAGGGATCGAACAGGCCCGGCGTATCGGGCTGCACCTTGGCCACCGGCGTTGCGGCGCGGATCGCGTCGAAGGTATCGAGCAGCCCGTCCCACTGCGCATAGGCATGGGGGTCGATCACCTTGCGGGCAAGCTCGCCCGAAAGCACAGCCTCCCCGTTCACGCGGCGGCTTCTTTCGCCTTCGCCGCATATTCATCGCGCAATTCGCGCTTGTAGAGCTTGCCATTCGCCTCACGCGGCAATTCGGGACGGAAATCGAACAGCTTGGGCATCTTGATCTTCGACAGGCTGGCGCTGAGGAAATCCCGCAATTCCGCCTCCAGCGCAGGCCCGGCGTCGCCCGTCTCCCTGGGCTGCACCACCGCAACCACCTTCTCGCCAAGATCGGGGCAGGGCGCACCGATCACCGCGGCGTCCATCACCTTGGGGTGGGTGACGAGCAGGTTCTCGATCTCCTGCGGGTAAATGTTCACCCCGCCGCTGATGATCATGTGGCTTTTGCGATCGGTCAGGAACAGGAAGCCGTCAGCGTCCAAGTGCCCGATATCGCCGAGCGTCATCCAGCCTTCGGGGTGCATCGCTTCGGCGGTTTTGGCCGGATCATTGTGATAGGTGGGCAGATTGTCGTTTTCGAAAAAGATCAATCCGTCCTGATCGGGGCCAAGTTCCTCGCCCTCCGGCCCGCAGACATGGACCTTGCCGTGCACCGCAACGCCGACCGTGCCGGGCTTGGCCAGCCAGTGTTCCGATTTGACCATCGTCATCCCGATCATCTCGCTGCCAGCGTAATATTCGTTCACGATCGGCCCCCACCATTCGATCATCGCGCGCTTGATCGGCACCGGGCAGGGTGCTGCGGCGTGGATGGCGCGTTGGTGGCTCGACAGATCATAGCGGCTGCGCAGTTCCGGATCGAGTTTGAGGAACCGCACGAAATGGGTCGGCACCCATTGGCTATCGGTCACCTTGTAACGCTCGATCGCCTTCAAGGCCTCTTCGGGATCGAACTTCTCCATCATCACCACCGTGCCGCCCAGCCGGTGAACGATCGAACACCAGCCGATCGGCGCGGCGTGATAGAGCGGCGCGGGGGAGAGATAGATCATCGATCCATCGGCGGGCATCCCCATGCCCATCGTTGCAAGACCAAGCAGTGGAACGGGCGCGGCGGGATCGGGATCTTCGGGCGGAGCAGGGCGGATACCCTTGGGGCGGCCAGTGGTGCCACTGGAATAGAGCATCAGCAGTCCGGCGCGCTGATCGGGGATCGGCGCGGGGCTTTGTGCGGCGAGTGCGGCCGCGAAATCCTCTGCATCGCCCGAGTCCATCACGAGGACTTCAAGCCCCGGGCATTCGGCGCGGATATCACCCAGCAGGCCGGTGAAACATCCGCTGGTGATCAGCAGCTTCGCCTGCGCGTCGCGGATGATATAGGCCGCTTCCGGCGCGGTCAGGCGCGAGGAGATCGGCACCAGCATGGTGCCGGCGCGCTGCGAGCCCCAGATCACGGTGAAATATTCGATGCGGTTTTCCAGCAGCACCGCAAAGGCATCGCCCGCCCCAATCCCGTGTGCACGCAGCAGGTGGGCAAAGCGGTTCGATTCCGCCTCCATCTCGCCATAGGTGATCTGCTTGCCCGATCCGGTCATGATGACAGCGGGATGATCGGGGCGGGTCGCGGCGTGCGCGATGGGGTGCATGGTCATGGTTCTCTCTCCCTTGCCGTATACGCCGCTTGCGGGCGCCGTTCGGCTTGCGGAGAAATTGAACCGCGCGGGGCAACCCCGCAAGCAAAAACAGTATGGGAAATGCTACCGAATCTGGCGGTGAGGGTGTGGCCGGATCAGTAGATTTGCGCAGACGCCGGACAAAAAAAGGCGGCGGGTAAACCCGCCGCCATAATCGGACACCCTCTCCAATGTCCGGCCCGTTTGCACGGGCAAACTCGTGAAGCAGATGAGCTTCGCCTTATTCGCCGCCCTGGCCAGTTAGCCGGGCATCGCGGGCGTAAGCAAGCTGTGCTTCGCTCTCTACCATATACGGAATCGGATTGACTGCAAGACCCTCTACACGGACTTCGTAATGGAGGTGCGGGCCGGTCGAACGGCCGGTCGATCCGACATAGCCGATCAGGTCGCCCTTCTTCACATTGTCACCGGCTGCAACCGCAAGGCGCGACAGGTGGGCATAGCGGGTTTCCATCGAAGCGCCGTGGTTGATGCTGATGTAGAGGCCGTAGCTCGAAAACCAGTCAGCGCGGCCGATCACGCCATCGGCGGTGGCATAGACCGGCGTTCCGGTCGGCGCGGCGAGATCGATGCCGGAGTGCTGGCGGCGGCCACCCAGTACGGGGTGGGTGCGCATCCCGTAGCTGCTGGTCAGCTGCGCGCCTTCCAGCGGCATACGCGACGGCACCGAAATGGCGCGCTGCGGAACCGGCGAGGAATAAGCGGTTACATCGGCGCCCGCACCCAGCGTCGGGCTGGTGCGTTCCATCGCAGTCCAGCTGGTGAACAGCGACTTGAAGCGCTGATCGCTGTTGGCACCGGCATCGCCCTGCGCATCACGCAGCGGTTCGACCATGTCGGCGCTGGAAGTGGCGGAAGTAGCGGAATTGGCGGTGTTGGCGAAGGCAGGCGAAGCGGCGGAAACCAGAAAGGCAGCGCAGGCTGAAGCAGCGACCTTGATTGCGTGGCGCACGACTAATTTCATAACTGACCCGGTTCCCGATTGCGGCTTTTGCCGTTGGAATTTCCGACACGTCTTGATGCGCGCCTTTGCTGGAATGTGGTTATCCGGGTGAGTCGTTAATGTGCAATCACTGCGTAAAAATCACGCGACAAACCGGCTGCAAGACGCGCCGAGTCGTTGAATGGCGGGCGAACAAACCCGTGAAAGTGCAGTTTCACTAAGGATTGCCAGTAGGATTCGGGGTTCTGCTGCGCCATTTCGGCACAGCGCAAAAAGTGCTTTGTGCCGAATCCGACGTGGCGAATTTCGTCGTCAAGAATGCGGCTGAGGATTTTGGCTCCGTTCTGGTCGCCCGCCGCGCGCACCCGATCAAGCGTGGCGGGGGTAACATCGAGCCCGCGCGCTTCCAGCACCATCGGCACAACCGCCAGCCGGGCGGCAACATCGCCGCGCGTGGCGTGGGCAGCCTCCCACAGCCCCGCGTGCGCGGGCAACGCGCCATAATGGCTGCCGAGCGATTGAAGCTTTCGAGCCAGCAGCGCGAAATGCATCGCTTCGTCTGCTGCAACGGCGAGAAAGTCGCTGACGAACTCGCGGCCCATCGTGCCCCCGAATCGTCCGGCCATGTCGAGCGCCAGATCGATCGCGACGAATTCGATATGCGCCAGGCTGTGCCACAGGGCGATTCGCCCGCGTTCGCTGCCGCCCTTGCGGCGCTTTGGCATCTGGCCCGGCGGCAGCAGTTCGGGCGCATCGGGCCATGCGGGTCGATCCGGCATGGCGACATCGAAATCCCATGCCAGCTTTTCCATGCGCCAGTCGCGCGCAACCTGACGCGCGGCAAAGCATTTGGCGCGCGGGTCGTCGGTCAGCAATGCTGCGCGAATGGCGCGGGCAATCGTGGCCTTTGGCGCGGTCATGCGATATTAAAGCGCTTTGGCAGCCGCCAGCACATCCTCGGCGTGGCCGGCGACCTTCACCTTGGGCCAGACCTGCGCGATTTTGCCGTCGGCACCCACCAGATAGGTGGCGCGCACCATGCCCATGTAGGTTTTGCCGTACATCTGCTTTTCGGCCCACACGCCGAGCGCATCGGACAGCCCGCCTTCTTCCGCATCACTGGCAAGCGGCGCGGTGAGCCCGTGCTTGGCGATGAACTTTGCGTGCTTTTTCGCCGGGTCCTTGCTGACCCCGAGCAGTTTCGTGCCCGCGGCTTCGAAATCCGCCTGCAAGGCCGAGAAATCCTTGTTCTCGGTGGTGCAACCGGGGGTGTCATCCTTGGGATAGAAGAAAATCACCAGCTTCGATCCGGCAAAGTCCGATGGCTTCACGCTGCCGCCTTCGGGGGTTTCCATCGCGATATCGGGGATGGCGTCACCTACGCCGGGGAAATTGCTCATGCCGGGTTCTCCTGTTCGGTTTCGAGAATGTTGGTGCCGAGGATTTGTTTCCATACGCCGGCGACCTTTTGCCGCGCCGCGTCAAAAGCCTCCAGCAGCGCGTCGTAACTTGCGCAACCGCAAGCCCGGGCCAGCGCGCGGGCGCCCGACGCCGGCGGTTCGCGGCCATCTGGGGCGAGCAGGCGGCCCGCAACCAGCATCCGGCTCATCAAAGCATGGGGTGCGGCCAGATCGGCGGGCAGCAATCCGGCGTCGGCCAGCCCTGCCAGCGCCGCCGCCAGATCGGGATCGAGCGCATGCGGCACTGCTTCTGCCAGCGGCGCGCCATCGGCCGTTTCGCCCTTGAGTTGCAGGTAGTGAACGAGGAATTCGATATCGACCAATCCGCCGCGGGTCAGCTTGGCATCGACCGGGCCGCCGGGGTGCTTGTGCCGGGCCATTTCGGATCGCATTCCCAACACTGCTGCGCGCAGCTCGGCCTTGTCGCGGGGCGCGTGCAGCACCTGCGCCAGCACCGCGTCCAGTTCGGCCCGCGCTGATGGCGAGCCATAAAGCACCCGCGCACGGGCAAGCGCCATGTGCTCCCACGTCCACGCCGCTTCGCGCTGGTACTTGCCGAAAGCCTCGCAGCTCACCGCTAGCGGCCCCTGATTGCCCTGCGGCCTGAGCCGCGTATCGACTTCATAAAGCGCGCCCTGCGCGGTCGGCACCGAAAGCGCAGCGCTGACCCGGCTGGCAAGCCGATTGTAATAGGTGGTTGCCCCCAAGGGCCGGTCGCCATCCGATTGCGCGGAAAAGTCGCCGGTGAACAGATAGACGATATCCAGATCGGAGGCATGGGTCAGCGCCCCGCCGCCCAGCCTGCCGAGGCCGAGGATCAGCAATTCGCTATCCGCGATCCGCCCGTGCTTGGCCGCAAACTCTTGCACCGTGGCATCCGCCGCCAGCGTCAGCGCGGCCTCTGCCGTGCGGGACAGGCTGCGGGCGATGGCGAGCGGATCGGCCAGGCCTTCGATCAGCTGGATACCCAAGGCAAAGCGGATTTCGCCCGTAATCACGCGGATCGCATCGAGCAGTGCTTCGTAGTCAGCGCGGATCGCCGCGCCGCGCATCCGCGCCATGATGGCCTGCGTGTCGCCCGGCAGATCAAGCGCATCCTTGTCGATAAGGGTATCGAGCAGTTCAGGCTTGCGCGCCAGTTCGTCCGCCAGCACCGGTGTGAGAGTGAGCGCGGCGACAAGGCGCGCGATCAGATCGGGCCGTGCATCGAGCAGGCGAAAAGTGGTGATGGCCGAGGGCACGTTTTCGATCACGCGTTCCCAGCGGGTAATGGCGCGCAGCGGATCGTCGCTTTGTGCCATTGCTGTGATGAGCGCGGGGGCAAGCCTGTCCCATGCTGCCACTGCCTGCGGTGAACGGATCGCGGCGTGCCGCCCATCGCGCCAGCTTTCGATGCGTTCAGCCAGCACTTCGGGTTCGTCAAAGCCCAGCGAGCCAAGCTGCTGCGCCATCGCGCTGGCCGGCATGGCCACGGGGACGGGGGCAGGTTTGCGCGCGCCGATCAGTTCTTCATAGATGCGCCCCGTGCGGGCGGTAAGCTCGGTCAGTTCATCCACCAGCGCCGCGCCGTCGGCCAGCCCGTCAAGCTGCGCGACATTGTCCAGCGCTTCGCCTTCGGGCAGGGCGTGGGTCTGGCGGTCGTGAACCATTTGCAGGCGGTGTTCGACCTCGCGCAGCCGGTCGTAACTTTCACCGAGTATTCGGGCGTTTTCCGCCGTGGTCCACCCTGCTGCCGCCAGCGCATCCAGCGCAGGCCGCGTGCCGCGCACCCGCAGCGACGAGTCGCGCCCGCCGTGGATCAACTGGTGGGTCTGGGCGTAGAATTCGATCTCGCGGATGCCGCCGCGCCCGCGCTTCACATCAAAGCCGGGGCCGGGGAGGGCCGGGCCTTCGTGGCTCTCGCGGATGCGCAAGGTGAGCGCACGGATTTCCTCGACCGCGCCGAAATCGAGCTGGCCGCGCCATACGAAAGGGCGGATGGCGGCGAGAAAGTTCTCGCCCGCCGCAATGTCCCCCGCTGCCGCCCGCGCACGGGTGAAGGCTGCGCGTTCCCACGCCAGCGCCGCGCCCTGATAATGCGCCAAGGCCGAGCCGACGGGAACGCAAAGCGGGCTGATCTCGCTTGCCGGGCGCAGCCGCAGGTCGACCCGCAGGGCATATCCCTCGGCGGTGCTGGTCGAAAGCAGCGCCACCACCCGCCGGGCATAACGCTGCGCTGCCTCGCCCGGATCGTCATTGGCGCGGCGGGCGAGGCGTTCGCGATCAAACAACAGGATCGGATCGATGTCGGACGAATAGTTGAGCTCGCCTGCGCCCTGCTTACCCAGCGCCAGCGCGATGAAGCCATCCGCCGCGTCGGACCCGGTGCGTTCGGCAATCGCGGTACGGATGGCCCGGTCGAGCGCGCGGTCGGCAAAGGCGGTAAGTTCGCCCACCACCTGCGTCAGCGGAAATGCGCCGGCCAGATCGCCCACTGCCAGTGCAGCGGCCAGTGCCAGTCGTTCGCGCCGCAGAGCAACTTCGGCATCCGCGCCATCCCCCTGCGCCCGCGCCCATTGCAGCGCGTTCTCAGCCTTGCCCGCCGCCAGCAATGCGGCAAGATCGGGCTGGCGATCCAGCGCCCGCGCCAGAAACGGCGCGTGGGTGCGGGCGCGGTGCAGCGCGCTGTCCCAATCGATACTGGTGCTCTGTCCCATCACCCCTTCTGTGGCGCTGCCTTGCTGTCCCCGCAAGGGGCGGTGTGCGTTGCGCCGCCAACCTTGCGCGGGCAGCGCACGTCTGCGAGGGAAGCGCTTCGGCTTCGCGTATTTCCGGGAGAGAACCTCGCCATGACGATTAAAGGCTTTGGCAAATATTCCGCGCTCGGCGCGCTGATCGCAGGCACGCTGGCGCTGGCCGCGTGCGACGGCTTGCCCGAAATGGGCGGCACGCCCGCCGCGCTCGACATTCCCGAGGTTGAGGCTGGCGAGATTTCCGAAGCCACGATGAAAGATGTCACCCGCATCCTTTCCAGCGACGAATTCGAAGGCCGGATGCCCGGTACCCCCGGCGAGGAAAAGACCATCGCGCTGCTGGCCGAACGCTTCGAAGCGGCGGGATTGCAGCCGGGCAATAACGGATCATGGGTGCAGGAAGTGCCGCTGATCGAAATCACCGGCAAGGATTACGCTCCGCTGACAATCGCGGGCGAAGGCACGGCGATGGCGCTGGAATTTGCCAAGGACTGGGTTGGCGTCACCTATCGCGAAGAAGCCAAGACCACTGTCGCCAACAGCGAAATGGTGTTCGTCGGCTATGGCATCAACGCGCCTGAACGCGGCTGGAACGATTACGCCGGGGTCGATGTGAAGGGCAAGACGGTGGTGATCCTCGTCAATGATCCCGACTGGCAGACCGATGGCCTCGAAGGCACCTTCGGCGGCAAGGCAATGACCTATTACGGGCGCTGGACCTACAAGTATGAAGAAGCCGCCCGCCAGGGTGCGGCCGGGGCGCTGATCGTCCACCAGACCGCGCCTGCTTCTTATGGCTGGAATGTGGTCGAATCCTCGTGGACCGGCCCGCAGGCCTATGCCCAGCGCGGAGACAATGCCCCGCCGCTGACGGACATGAACGGCTGGATCACCGAAGACGCCGCGCGCAAAGTGTTGAGTGCTGCCGGGCAGGATCTCGACACGCTGACCGCTGCGGCGCAGATGGAGGGCTTCAAGGCGGTGCCGCTGCCGCTCAAGGCATCCACCAGCTTTGCGAGTGATTTCCGCAGCTTCAAATCGCACAATGTCATCGGTATTCTGCCGGGCGCCGGAGCACCGGAGGAATATGTGCTGCACACCGCGCACTGGGATCACCTTGGCCGCTGCACGCCCGCGCCTGACGGGGACGATATCTGCAACGGCGCGGTCGATAATGCCACCGGCACCGCTGCACTGGTTGCGCTGGCTGAAGCCCACGCCAAGGCGGGCGCGCCGCGCCGCAGCCTGGTGTTCCTTGCAGTTACAGCCGAAGAATCCGGGCTGCTGGGTGCAAAATATTATGCCGAAAACCCGGTCTTCCCGCTGGCGCAGACCGTGGGCGGGATCAACATGGATGCGTTTCAGGTAGCTGGCCCGGCCAAGGATGTGACAGTCGTTGGCCCCGGCAAGTCGCAGCTGGATGCCTTTCTGACCTCCGCGCTCGATGCCGATGGTCGCACGATCACTCCCGATCCCAAGCCTGAAGCCGGGTATTATTACCGCTCCGATCACTTTGCCTTTGCCAAGCTGGGCGTGCCGATGCTGTATATCGATGGCGGTGAGGATCTGATCGAGGGCGGGCGCGATGCCGGGGCTGCGGTGGCCAAGGATTACACCGACAACCGCTATCATGGGCCGAAGGATGAATTTAACGAGGCGTGGGACTGGTCGGGCGTGATGGCTGATTTGCAGCTGTTTTACCGCATCGGGCGCACGCTGGCGATGAGCACGAGCTGGCCCAACTGGAACGAGGGTGACGAGCTCAAGGCGGTACGCGACGAGGCTTGCGCGGCTTCCGAAACGGGCTGCTAGGCAGGCAATGGCAGCGCTTATGCCGCCCGAATGGGCACCGCAGGACTGGCTGTGGATCGGCTTTCCGCATCTGGCCGATGAATGGCCCGGCTGGCTTGAGCCTGCGCAGGAGCAGATCGCGGCTTTCGCCTCTGCCGTGGCGGAAAGCGGCCAGCCGGTGCGCCTGCTGGTGCGAGATGAAGCCAACGAGGCGCGCGCGCGCTCGCTTGTCAGCGCCAAGGTAACGCTCGAACAGCGCGTCTATGGTGATGTCTGGCTGCGCGACACCGGCCCGCTGGTGGTATTCGAAGGGGATGGCACCCGCGCGGCGCGGCGGTTCGGCTTCAATGGTTGGGGCGGCAAGTATCTGATGCCGGGTGATCAGGAAATCGGCGCGGAATTGGCGCGTGACGCAGGGCTGGCGGTCACCTCGACTGCGATGATCCTCGAAGGCGGGGCCGTGGATGGTGACGGGACGGGTCTGGTCGCCACGACGCAGCAATGCCTGCTCAACCCCAACCGCAACCCGCAGATGAGCCGCGAGGCGATCGAAGCGCAATTGGCCGCGCAGCTGGGCTTTACCCATGTGTTGTGGCTGGGCGATGGCCTCATCAACGACCACACCGATGGCCATGTCGATAACCTTGCCAGGTTTGTCGGACCGAACCGGCTGGTCGTGCCGCAAGCGACCGGTAAGGATGATCCCAACGCCGCAATCTACGCCGATGCGACGGCGAGGGCAGAGGCCTTTGGGGTCGATGTAGTGCGCATCCCCTCGCCCGGCCTGATGTTGCGTGACGGTGCGATCGAACCGGCCAGCTATGTGAACTTCGCGATCACCAGCCATCTGGTGGTGGTGCCGACCTTCGGCAGCCCGCACGATGCCGACGGGGTAGCTGCGATTGCCGCGCTGTTTCCCGATCGCGCGACCATCGGCCTGCCGGGCGAAGCGGTGCTGGCGGGCGGCGGGGGCTTCCACTGCGCCAGCCAGCAAATGCCTGCGCTGGCGCGGCGGAATTAACCTGTCGTTAGGGAATTGGGGCGAGAGTGCGGGTCATGAACCGCGCCCTTTCTCTCGCCCTGCCATTCGCTGCTGCGAACCGCATCGATTCGCTCGATCTGGCGCGCCGCATGATCGTGATTGGCTGTGCTGCCGCGCTGATCGCGGCCGGGCAGACACTGCCGCTCTGATCTGAAAGGTTGTAGCAGCGCGCCTATTGCGCGCCGCGCGCCTTCAGCCAGGCTTCCATCTCGGCGATTTCTTCCTTCTGCGCAGCGATGACGCGGGTGGCGAGATCGCGGGCCTGATCGTCCTTGGCGTACTTCAGCGCGACTTCGGACATGGCGACCGCGCCCTGATGATGGGCAAGCATTCCCTGCATGAAGGCGACATCGGCATCGGCGGGAATATCGGCCATCCCGGCGTGCATTGTGTCGTTTGCTGCCTTGTAGGCGGCCTGTGCTTCGGTGAGTTCGGTTTTCGCTGCGCCGCCCATGTCGTGGCCGGAATGATCCATCGCCGAATGATCGTCAGCAGCGGTTTCCGCCGGCGTATCGGCTTCTCCCGAACAGGCGGCGAGCAGCAGAGCAGCAGGAAGGAGGGCGGCGGCCAGTTTCATTGTCAGTTCTCCGTTAAAAGATCGGGCGGGGTACCTCCGGCGCGCAGCATCGCGATGGCATCGGCCAGCGGCATCACTTTCTGGTGTTCCGCCCCCAGCGTACGCACGGCGACGGTGCCTTCCTCGCCCTCGCGCTTGCCGACCACCAGCAGCTGCGGAACCTTGGCGAGGCTGTGTTCGCGGACCTTGTAGTTGATTTTCTCATTGCGCACATCGGTCTCGACCCGGATGCCCGCCGCCTGCAATTGCGCGGCGACATGGCGGGCGTAATCATCCGCATCGGAAACGATGGTCGCCACCACTGCCTGCACCGGGGCGAGCCACGCGGGCATGCGTCCGGCGTAATGTTCGATCAGGATGCCGATGAAGCGTTCATACGATCCGAAGATCGCACGGTGCAGCATCACCGGGCGGTGCTTGTCACCATCCTCGCCGATGTAATGCGCATCGAGCCGTTCGGGCAGCACCCGGTCGGACTGGATCGTGCCGACCTGCCAGGTACGCCCGATCGCGTCGGTCAGGTGCCATTCCAGCTTGGGCGCATAAAACGCGCCTTCGCCGGGGAGTTCTTCCCATTCGAGGCCGTTTGCCGTCAGCGCATCGCGCAATTCCTGTTCGGCCTTGTCCCAATCGGCGTCGCTGCCAAACCGCTGATCGGGGCGCAGCGCCAGTTTGATGTCATAGGTGAAGCCGAAATCACGATAGACCGAATCGGCCAGCGCGATGAAGTCCTGCACTTCGGCCACGACCTGGCCTTCGGTGCAGAAAATATGCGCATCGTCCTGCGTGAACTGGCGCACGCGCATCAACCCGTGCAGCGCGCCGTGGGGCTCGTTGCGGTGGCAGCAGCCCATTTCGCCCAGCCGGATCGGCAGATCGCGGTAGGAGGTGATCCCCTGCTTGAAGACCATCACATGCGCCGGGCAGTTCATCGGCTTGATCGCCAGCCACTCGGCATCGTCGGCCACCTTGGGGGAGGCCGCGCCGCTGTCTTCATCCACTTCGGGCACCATGTCGGGCACCGCGAACATGTTCTGCGCGTATTTCCCCCAGTGGCCCGACTGCGTCCACTGGCGCACATCCATCAGCTGCGGGGTCTTGATCTCGCGGTAGTCCGCGCCGTCCATCTTGCGGCGCATATAGGCTTCCAGCTCGCGCCAGATGCGATAGCCCTTGGGGTGCCAGAAGACGCTCCCGTGGGCTTCTTCCTGCAGGTGGAACAGGTCCATTTCGCGGCCCAGCTTGCGGTGATCGCGCTTGGCGGCTTCCTCCAGCCGGGTGAGGTGGGCGTTGAGTTGCTTCTTGTTGAGCCAGCCGGTGCCGTAGATGCGCGTCAGCTGCGCATTGTTCTGGTCGCCGCGCCAGTATGCCCCGGCGACGCGCATCAGCTTGAAGGCGTCGGGATCGAGCTTGCCGGTGCTCGGCAGGTGCGGGCCGCGGCACATGTCGAGCCAGTCTTCGCCCGACCAATAGACCGTCAGCTCCTCGCCCTCGGGCAGTTCCCTGGCCCATTCGGCCTTGAAGGTCTCGCCCTCGCCCGCCCACTTGGCGATCAGTTGCTCGCGGCTCCACACTTCACGGCGCAGCGGCTTGTCGGCGCGGATGATGCGGCGCATTTCCTCTTCGATCGCGGGCAGATCGTCCATGCCGAACGGCTCGCGCGTGTCGGGCGCCTTCACGTCATAGTAGAAGCCGTCGTCGGTCGAGGGGCCGAAGGTGATCTGCGTGCCGGGGAACAGCGCCTGCACCGCTTCGGCCAGCACGTGAGCGTAATCGTGGCGCGCGAGTTCGAGTGCGTCGGCCTCATCGCGCGCGGTGACCAGCGCGAGGTTGGCGTCACCTTCGAAGGGCCGGTTAAGGTCGCGCAGCTCTCCGTCTACCCGCGCGGCAATCGCCGCCTTGGCGAGGCCGGGGCCGATTGCCGCGGCAATATCGGCCGGGGTCGATCCTGCCGGCACTTCGCGCACCGATCCATCGGGCAGGCTTATCTTGAGCAGTTCGGTCATCTTCGCAAATCCGTGTGGTTTGGCGCGCCTTAGGACAAGCAGCGGCGCACCGGAAGAGCGGTGTTGTGCGATTAACGGTCTGGGGAGAACACCGCGCCGCCCCGAACCGGGCGGCGGGCGTCAGGCCTAACCCGCGCGCCGCCGCCCCCGGATGGTAGTCCGGGTAGTGGTGGTGGTGCGGGTGATGGCAGACAGCGTGGTCATCTCCGCAGCCTTTAGCCTGCATGCCGCTGCGAGTCACGCGCAAGCTGATCGGCCATGATGGAAAGCCTCCTTGACAAAAATCACGACTCGAATGTAAAGCACGCTTGCCATTATGAAAAAGGAGCTTTCCATGTCTTCCACCCTCTATGCTCTGCTGATCGCCAGCGCAGCCATCGCTGTCGCGCTGCTGGCTGTGTTCGACATCATCCCTGCAACCGTCGCGCAATACGTGCCGCTTGCGGTGGTTCCCTTTGTGGTGGCGCGCCGCGGTGCCTGCACCCTGCGCCGCACGGCACGCGGCGCATGACGTCCGCCGAAACCCCCGCCGGGCGCGGGCCGCGGTTCTGGGGCGCGCTCTATGTCGGCTCGATTGCGATTATTGCCGTGCTGAGGATCACCGATGCGATCCCCACGCCGGTCGGGCTGATCCTGTTCGTCGGGGCGATGGGGCTGTTGATCCCCTTCGTCCGCTCCTCCGAACGCCGGAGTGCCGCCAACGGCTGCATGAATCCTGTGATCGTGCGTTACAACCGCCGGATCTTGGCCGCTTCGATGGGCTATGTCTTTGGCCTCGGCATCGCGCTCGCGCTCTGGAACACCTATGAGCTATCCGGCGCACTTGCCTTCGCCATAGCTCTCCTGCCGACCCTCCCGACCTTCGCAATGATCTGGGCGATGGGCCGCTATCTGGTCGAGGAGACCGACGAATATCTGCGTTACCGCATGGTGCGCGCGGCGCTCATGAGCCTTGGCATGGTGCTCGCCATCGGCATCTTCTGGGGCTTTCTGGAGACGTTCGAATTGGTGCCGCACATCTGGGCGTGGTGGGTGCTGCCGGTGTGGGCGATCGGCCTCGGCCTCGCGCAATTGTGGATGAAGGTGCGCGGCGAATGAACAACCGCCTCAAGGTGCTGCGCGCCGAACGCAATTGGTCACAGCAGGATCTGGCCGAACGTCTCGGCGTGTCGCGCCAAAGCGTCAACGCGATCGAGACCGGTCGTTACGATCCTTCGCTCCCACTCGCCTTCACCATCGCCGATCTGTTCGGCCTGCCGATCGAGGCGATCTTCAGCCGCGATCAGACCGAAAGCTGACCGGAGCCCTTGTCGGTCACGATCCGCTTGGTCCCCGCCAGCTTGGTCGAACGTTGCCTGATCCCGGTGCTGAAGCGGTATTCCGTTACCGCGCGGGCCGGGGTCAGTTCCACCACCATATAGCCGCGCTGCGCGGTATCGGCCCATTTGAGCTGGTCATTGGTGCTGACCAGCGCGCTCGCCAGATCCTGGGGCGGGATCGAGGTCAGGTAGGTCTCGAACCCCGGCGAGCTGACCGAACATACGCCCAGCTCCACGCCGACTTTCGCACCCTGATGACCCAGTTCGAACGCCCAACCATTGTGGGTATCGCCTGCCAGCACAAGCAGATTGGCGTCGGCTTCCAGCGCCGCTGTGAACATCCGTTCGCGCGCGGCGGGGTAGCCATCCCAGGCATCCATGTTGGAAGGCAGGCCGACCTGGCTCGCCATGACAGCCGCCATCAGCCGCTGGCGGATGTAATCGGGCAAGCCGCTGCTCAGCTGATCGGCAAGGCTGACAGGGGTCTTGAGATTGCCGATCAGCACCTGCTGCACCAGCACCTGCCACGCCGTGCCGCTGGCGGTGGAGGCGGCCATGCCCTTTGCCAGCCACTGTTCCTGCGCCTCGCCCAGCAGTTGCCGCGCGGGATCGGCCCATGCGCCGTCCTTGAATTTCGCCAAGGCCTCCATCGCGCCTTGCGGGTTGGACTGCCCCGCCAGCACCTTGCCAAGATCAAGTTGCTCCTCGCGCCCCTCCAGCCGGGTGTCGAGCCGGAACAGGGTCGCCAGATCGCCGACCTGATAGGCGGCGTAGGGTTCATCCGATACCGGCATCCACTCGCGGTAGGCCTGCTTGGCAGCGGCCTTGCGCACCGACCATTCGCCTTCGGTATCGCTCTGATGGTTCTGCGCGCCGTCCTTCCAGCTATCATTCGCGCTTTCGTGATCGTCCCATACGGCGACCATCGGCAGCACCTGATGCAGGCGCTGGCAATCGGGATCGGAGCGATAGGTGGCATAGCGCAGGCGATAATCGGTCAGCGCGACGATTTCGGTCTGCGGAGCCAGCACGCGCTCGGCCACGCCCTGGCCGGGGCTGGGGTAATTGTCCGCGCCATATTCGTAGATGTAATCGCCCAGATGCACCGCGAGATCGGCATCATTCGCTTCGGCCGCGTGACCATAGGCATTGAACCAGCCGAACCCGTAGTTCGAGCAGGAAAACACGGCGAGCCTGAACGAAGCTGTCGGCCCCTGCGGCAGGGTGCGGGTGCGGCCCACGGGCGATGTGGTGCCGGAGGGCGCGATGAAGCGGAAGAAATACCAGCGATCCGGCGAGAGGCCGGTGGCGATCCCCTTGGCGCACCAATCGCGGCTGGCCGAAGCGGTAACATTACCTTCAGCGACAGGGCGGGTGAAATCATCGGTCTCGCTCACCTGCCAGGTCAGCGCGGTATCGGCTTCGCCCACGTACCGCGTCCACAGCAGCACCGAATCGGTGCCCGGCTCTCCGCTGGCGACGGAATGGGTAAAGCCGGTGCCGAATGTACGCGCCGAGAGCGGGGTCGCGGCCAGCGCAGCGGAAGCGCCGGCGAGGGTGAAGAGATTGCGGCGGGTCAGCGCAGCGGGCGATGTGGCGGGCTGCGGGGCGTTATCGGTTTTGAACATGGGGCGGCGTCTATCCCTCTCGCGTTGCGCTGCTGTGACAGTCGCTGGCGATCACAATGGTTGCGTTTGCGTCCCCGCGCAAGGCATGGAAGGCGCATGACCGATCCGATGTATCACACCCTTTATGACGGCCGCCGCGTGGCCTTCCGCTACACTCACGGGGCGGAGCCATGTCTTGTGTTCCTGCCCGGCTACATGTCCGACATGAGCGGCAGCAAGGCCACTGCACTGTTTGAAGAAGCGCAAGACAAGGGCCGCGCCTGCCTGCTGCTCGACTATTCGGGGTGCGGGCAAAGTGACGGTGATTTTGCCGAAGGGATGCTGAGCGGCTGGCGGGACGAGGTGCTGGCGCTGATCGCATCCTATGTCAGCGGGCCGGTGCTGCTGGCGGGATCGTCGATGGGCGGGTGGCTGATGCTGCTGGTGGCGGAACACCTGAAGCACCGCCTCGCAGGCCTGATCGGTATCGCCCCCGCGCCCGATTTCACCCGCTGGGGCTATAGCGAGGAACAGCGCGCCAGCCTTGCCGCGGGCGAGACGATTTACGAGCCCAACCCCTACGGCCCCGAACCGACGCCCACCCATGCCAAGTTCTTCGCCGATGCCGAATGCCACCTGCGGCTGGACAGCGCGATCGACATCACCTGCCCGGTGCGGCTGATCCACGGCAAGGCGGACGCAGACGTTCCGTGGGACATCAGCCTCAGGCTCGAAGCGATGCTGCGTTCGGACGACATACAGGTTAGCCTGATAGAGGACGGCGATCACCGCCTGTCGCGGACAAGCGACATCGCCATTCTCAAGGCCATCGTGGCCGGTTTTTACAGGTAGAACGCTTTTGTCGATCATCCTTGCGCTGCTGCTTCAGGTGGGCCCCAATCCGCTGGCCGGGGGGATGGCGGGGGATGATCTGGTGCGCGATCGTCCGCCACGGCCTGACGGGGTGCAAAGCGAAAGCGATGCCACCAGCGCCTGGCTGGAAAGCTGTTTCGGCCAGCTGGAAGAAGACCCGGCGCGTGCCCATGCCATGGCGCAGATCCGCCGCAGCGAGACCAGCGGGACTGACCGCGTGCTTGCCAATCACTGTCTCGGCACCGCAGCGAGCGAGCTTGGCCTGTGGGATGATGCCCGCGCCGCCTTCATCGCTGCCCGCGACGAAACGCCCGCTGATGAGGACCGTACCCGCGCCCGCTTTGCCGCACTGGCGGGCAATGCCGCGCTGGCCAGCGGCGATGCGTCAGGCGCGCTCGATTTGCTGACACAGGCGCAGGCCGATGCCCGCGCCGCGGCTTCCGCGCCGCTCGAAGCGATTGCCGCGACCGACCGCGCACGCGCGCTGGTAACGCTGGGGCGCGCTGACTATGCGCTCGCCGCGCTTGACCGGGCGACCACGCTGGCGCCTGAACGCAGCGAAGGCTGGCTACTGAAAGCCACGCTGCTGCGGCGGCTCGAACGGCTGGCAGAGGCGCAGAGCGCGATAGAAAAGGCGGCGGCGCTGGCTTCGGGCAATCCCGAAATCGGGCTGGAGGCAGGCGTGATCGCCGTGCTGTCGGGCCGCGATGATGCGGCGCGGGCAAGCTGGCAATCGGTGATCGATCTGGCGCCGGAAAGCCCTGCTGCCGCCACCGCCAAGGGCTATCTTGCGCAACTGGGCGATGCAGGGGACACTGTGCCCGCAGCGCAGACCGAGGAGCCGCAGTGATGACCCGTTTTTCCGTGCTCGATCTGGTGCCGGTGCGCGAAGGCGGCACCTTGACCGAGGCTTTCGCCGCCGCAACCGACCTTGCCCGCGCTGCCGAAGCTTTGGGGTGTGACAGGTTCTGGGTGGCCGAACATCACGCGATGGACGGGATTGCGGGCGGGGCGACTTCGGTCGTACTCGCGCATATCGGCAACGCGACCAGCCGCATCAGGATCGGATCGGGCGGGATCATGCTGCCCAATCACACCCCGTTCCAGATTGCCGAACAGTTCGGCACATTGGACGCGCTGTTTCCGGGACGGATCGATCTGGGGCTGGGCCGTGCACCCGGCGCCGGGCCGGAATTGCAGCGCGCCTTGCGCAAGAACCTGCATCAGGCCGCCGAATATTTCCCGCAGGACGTGGTCGAACTGCGCGCATTGCTGACCGGCGACCTCGATCTGCCGATTGCCGCCACGCCGGGGCTGGGCGCGCAGGTGGAGCTGTGGATGCTGGGGTCGAGCCTGTTCGGCGCGAGCCTCGCCGCCAAGCTCGGCCTGCCCTATGCCTTCGCCGCGCATTTCGCGCCCGATCATCTTGATGCTGCGCTGGCTGTTTACCGGCGCGATTTCCAGCCCTCGGAAGCCCTGGACAAGCCGCACGTGATGGTCGCGATGAACGTCTTCGCCGCAGAAACCGAACCGCAAGCGCGCCTCCTCGCGTCGAGCCAGCAGCAAAGCTTCGTGAGGCTGCGCAGCGGCAGTCCCGGCAAGCTGCCACCGCCCATTGCGGATTACACCGGCACCCTGCCCGCCTCCGCGCAGGCGATGCTCGCCCATATCGGGCAGGCGGCGGCCGTGGGCACGCCGGCACAGGTACGCGAAGCGATCACCGCTTTCGCGGCGCGCACCGGGGCGGATGAAATCCTGCTGTGCGGGGCGACTTATGACGCCGATGCCCGCATTCGCAGCCTCGAGTTTACGCTGGACGCCTGCCAAACCGTGCCGGCGGCGTAATCTCCGCAATCATCACGCTTGCGCGGGATAGGGGTAAGGGCGTATCGCCTCAAACACGATTACAACAATCCGGCACAATATAATTACAGTGACGTGATGCCGGTAATGCAGGATGCGCAGGAGCCGTTTATGGGGTCAAAGTCTGCCGCAGGAGCGTCACCGAACGCTCTGATCAAAGCTCTTCGCCTTCATCTCGAAGCGTCCCAGCTGCCCGGTGATGCGCCGGCGGAAAAGGCCGCGCTTGACGAGGCTGCTGCCTTTCTGCTCGCCTCTGCACAGCCGCGCGCGCCGGGGCAGGCGCTGGTGCAGATCGAATCCGCCAGCGACGGGCGGCGGCACCTGCGGATTGCCATCATCAACGAAGACATGCCGTTTCTGGTCGATTCGGTCGCGGCGACGATCGCGATGCAGGGTGTCGGGATCGACCGGCTGCTGCATCCGGTGATTGCAGTAGAGCGCGATGCGCGCGGTGCGATCACCGCGCTCGCCAAGCATGGCGAGGGTGCAGCCGGACGGCGCGAATCGCTGATCTATATCGAAACCCCGCGCATCGATGCCCGCCAGCGGCGCGAGCTGCTTGAAGCGCTCGAAGCGACGCTTGGCGATGTCCACGCGGCGGTCAATGACTGGCCGAAGATGCAGGCGGCCATGGCGGCAGACCGCGCAATGGCCGATCCGGTCGATGCCGAAGCGGGCGCGCTGCTCGGCTGGCTGGGCGGCGGGATGTTGACGCAGCTGGGCCACCTTACCCGCCACCGCGACGGGACCACCACCGACGTGCTCGGCATATGCACTTCATCGTCCCGCGAATTGCTGGCCGAAGTGTCGCTGGAACGCGCTTTCGACTGGTTCGATCGCAACGATGCCGCCGGCACCCCGCGCGCCTTGCTGGCAATCAAATCGAACACCCAGTCCAGGGTGCACCGCGTCAGCCCGCTCGATCTGTTCATCGTGCCGGTGCGCGATGCGGGCAAGATTGCCGCACTGTCGATCCATGCCGGATTGTGGACGAGCGCCGCGCTCGCCTCGCGCCCGCAAGAAGTGCCCGTGCTGCGCGCAACGCTGAGCGGGCTGACCGAACAGCTCGGTTTCGATCCGGCAGGGCATAATGGCAAGGCGCTGGTGCACGCCTTCACCTCGCTACCCAATGACCTGCTGACCGCGTTCGATCCTGAAAAGGTGGGCGATCTGGTCACTGCCAAGATGGCGCTGATCGACCGGCCCCGCCCGCGGATGGTGATGGTGCGATCGACGCTGGAACGCCATGCCTTTGCTTTCGTGTGGTTGCCGCGCGATCAGCTTTCCACCGATGTGCGCCTGCAGATTCAAGCGATGCTGCTCGGCACGCCGGGCGCGGCGCTGCTCGACTGGAGCCTCGAGGTCGAAAGCAGCACGCTGGCGCTGCTGCGCTTCCTGATCGACGTGCGCGGCTGCGATGAATTGTCCGACGATACCGCGATCGAAGCGCAACTGGTTGATCTGTTGCGCGGCTGGAACGAAGCGGTTTCCACGCATCTCGCCGCTGACGGCGACGAAGGCCGCGCCGCCGCGCTGGCGACGCGATACGCCCCGGCCTTCCCGACCGGATACCGCCTTTCCTATGGCCCTGAAGAAGCCGCGCGCGACATTGCCCGCCTGCGTGCCTTGGCGCTGGGCGACGGGGAAATGCGTCATGATCGGGGTGTGCGGCTGTACCGCATGGCGAGCGACGGGGCCGATACGCTGCGGCTGAAGGTCTATATCCTTCAGGGCAAGCTGGCGCTGTCGGACGCGGTGCCTGCGCTGGAGAATTTCGGCTTCCGGGTTGCGGCGGAAATCCCGACATTCCTGACCGATCCCGAACTCGGATCGATCCACGATTTCCTGCTTACGGTACCCGCCGGGCTGGACGCGGGCGCGCTGCTGGAACGCGCCGCGCTGATCGAAGCCGCGCTGGCCGATGTGCTGAACGCGGCGGCAGAGGACGATTCGTTCAACCGCCTGACCGCCGCCACCGGCCTGGCCCCGCGTGAGGCGAACTGGATGCGCGCGATCTATCGCTATCTGCGCCAGACCGGGGTGAGTTATACGATCTATACCGTGGTCGATGCGCTGGTCGCCGCGCCGCATGTGACCCGCGCCATGGTGGCGCTGTTCGCTGCCCGCCATGATCCGGCCTTCAGCGGCGAACGCGACGAGGCGATTGCCGCCGCGCAGGCCGCTTTCACCCGCGGTCTGGCAAAAGTCACCGCGATCAATGACGATCGGTTGCTGCGGCTTTACCGTGCGGTGATCGATGCGGTGCTGCGCACCAACGCCTTTGCGCCCGCCGCTGCCGAAGCACTGGCGTTCAAGATCGATTCTTCATTGGTGCCCGGCCTGCCCAAGCCGCTGCCGTGGCGCGAGATCTTCGTTTATTCGCGCCGCGTCGAAGGCATCCACCTGCGGTCTGGCGCGGTGGCACGCGGGGGCCTGCGCTGGTCTGACCGGCGCGACGATTTCCGCACCGAAGTGCTCGGCCTGATGAAGGCGCAGCGGGTCAAGAACGCGGTGATCGTGCCGACCGGCGCGAAGGGCGGGTTCTATCCCAAGCAGCTGCCCTCGCCCGCGATCGACCGTGAAGGCTGGGCGGCCGAGGGGCGGGCCTCGTATGAAATCTTTATCCGCACGCTGTTGTCAGTCACCGATAACATCGTTGAAGGCCGGGTAGTGCACCCCGATGCGGTGCAGGTGCTGGACGGCGAAGACCCCTATTTCGTGGTCGCGGCGGACAAGGGCACGGCGACTTTCTCGGACATTGCCAACGGCATCGCCCAGGGCCGCGATTTCTGGCTGGATGATGCTTTCGCCAGCGGCGGTTCGAACGGATACGACCACAAGGCCATGGGCATCACCGCGCGCGGCGCGTGGGTTTCGGTGCAGCGCCACTTCCGCGAAATGGGCATCGACGTGCAGTCGGATTCCGTTACGGTGGCCGGCTGCGGCGACATGTCGGGCGATGTGTTCGGCAACGGGATGCTGTTGTCCAAGGCGCTCAAACTGGTCGCCGCCTTCGATCACCGCCATATCTTCATCGACCCCGCGCCCGATCCGCTGACAAGCTGGAAAGAACGCGCCCGGATGTTCGCCCTGCCGCGTTCGAGCTGGGAGGATTATGACGCGAAGCTGATTTCCAAGGGCGGCGGGGTGTTCCCGCGCTCGGCCAAGTCGATCAAGCTGTCCAAACAGGCACGCGAGGCGTTGGGTATAGAGGCAAAAGAGATCGAGCCCGAAGCGCTGATTTCCGCGATCTTGCGGGCTCCTGTCGACCTGCTGTGGTTCGGCGGGATCGGCACCTACATCAAGGCGCCGCATGAAAGCCACATCCAGGTCGGCGATCCGGCCAATGATGGCTTGCGGATCGACGCTGACGAGGTGCAGGCGCGGGTGATCGGCGAAGGCGCGAACCTTGGCACCACGCAGGCCGGGCGTATCGCGTTCTCGCTTGCCGGAGGCCGCATCAATACCGACTTCATCGACAATTCGGCGGGCGTCGATTGTTCGGATAACGAGGTCAATATCAAGATCGCGCTGGCCGCCGCCACCGCATCGGGCAAGCTGAGCGAGAAAAAGCGCAACACGCTGCTAGCCGCGATGACCGACGAGGTCGCCGCCATCGTGCTCGAAGACAACCGCTTGCAGGCGCTGGCGCTGTCGGTCGCGGAAAGCGGCGGTGCGGGCGCAAGTTCGGCCTATGTCCGTCTGATCGAGCGGCTGGAGGAAGTCAGCGATTTCGACCGCCGCACCGAAGGGCTGGCCGATGGCGAAACCTTCCTGCGCCGCGCTGCCGATGGGCAGGGGCTGACCCGTCCTGAACTGGCGGTGCTGCTGTCCTCAGCCAAGCTGGCCTTGCAGGACGCCATTGAAGCCAGCGCCTTGCCCGATGATCCGATGCTGGAACCGCTGCTGATCGCGCGCTTCCCCACGGCGATGCGCAAGGCCTATGCCGCCGAAATTCGCGGCCACCGGCTGCGGCGCGAGATGATCGCCACCAGCCTTTCCAACCGCATCGTCAACCGGATGGGCATGGTCCACCCGTTCGAACTGGCCGAGGAAGAGGGCGTCGGTCTGGCTGAAGTCGCCGCCGCGTTCGTGGTTGCTGAACGCCTGTTCGGGCTGGAAGCGCTGTGGCGCGAGCTGGACGAGGCCGCCATCCCGGAAGCTGCGCGTCTTGCCCTGTTTGACCGGCTGGCAGCAGCGGTCGGCAACCTGATGAGCGATGTGCTGCGCACCGCAGCGGGCAAGATCGCCGCTGGCGCGATGATCGATGCGCTGGCAGGCAGCGTCACTGTGCTGACCGCCGCGCGCGAGGAGCTGCTGACCGCCGAACCGCGTGCCCGGTCAACCGAATTGCAGCAGGGCTTTGTCGCTACCGGCGCGCCCGCAGCGCTGGCCGGAAAGGTCGCCAACCTGTTCGATTTCGATGGCGCGGTGGGTCTGGCGCAGACCGCGCTCGATACCGGAATCGATGCCAAGCTGCTGACCCACGCCTTCACCGATGTCGGCACCCGGCTGGGGCTGGACTGGGCGCAGGGCATCGCCGCGCACATGTCGCCTTCGGATGTGTGGGAACGCCTGCTGGTGTCGGGCCTTGCGCGCGATTTCCAGCAGATGCGGATCGAATTCCTGCGACGGCTGATGCGGCGCAAGGGCGGCAAGGATGATCCCGCCGGCGCAGTGGGTGAATGGGCGGAGCGCAACCGGCAGGCGGTGGCGCAGTTCCGCGCCATGATCGCCCGTGCGCAGGCCCGCCCGCCGGTCGGGGCAGCAATGCTCGCCCAGATCGCCAGTCAGGCGCGCAACCTGCTGGAACGCTAAGCTGAAATGCGGGGCGGTTGATCCGATACCCAAACCGCTAACTTGACCCTTCGGCGATTTGCGCCACATCAAAGGCCGAAAAGCGCCGGAGGGGCATAGCAAAGCCATGACAACATCCACCACTGACCACGCCGACGTCGTGATCGTCGGCACCGGCCACGGCGGGGCGCAGGCGGCGATCGCGCTGCGCCAGCACGGTCACGAGGATTCGATTTTGATGATCGGGCGCGACAATGCGCCGCCTTACGAACGCCCGCCGCTGTCCAAGGAATACCTTGCAGGCGACAAGGGGTTTGAAAGGATCATGATCCGGCCCGAAAAGTTCTGGGCGGAAAAGAATATCGGCCTGCGACTCGGCGCGGCGGTGACGGGGCTTGATCCCGCAGCGCATCGATTGACCCTGAGCGATGGCAGCCATGTGAGCTATCGCAAGCTGATCTGGTCGGGTGGGGGCGATCCCCGCCGCCTTCCGGTGCCGGGCGCGGTGTTGCCGGGCGTGTTCTACGTGCGCGACAAGGGCGATGCCGACGCGATGATGGCCGCGCTGGCGGGCGGGGCGAAACGCGCCGTGGTGATCGGTGGCGGCTATATCGGGCTTGAGGCCGCTGCGGTGCTGCGCAAGCTGGGCTGCGAGGTCACGCTGGTCGAAATGCTGCCGCGGTTGCTGGCGCGGGTGGCGGGGGAGGATCTTTCGACCTTTTATGCCGAAGAACACCGCCGCCAAGGCGTTGATGTGCGGTTGGAGACCGGGGTTCATGCCGTGCTGGGCGAAGATATGGGCCGGGTCACCGGCGTGCGGCTCGACAATGGCGAGGAAGTGCCTTGCGACATGGTTATCGTCGGCATCGGGGTGGTGCCAGCGGTTGCGCCGCTGATTGCGGCGGGCGCTGCCGGATCGAACGGGGTCGATGTCGATTTCTGCTGCCGCACCACGCTGGACGATGTCTATGCCATCGGCGATTGCGCGGCCCACGCCAACGACTTTGCCGATGGCGCCGTGATCCGGCTGGAATCCGTCCAGAACGCGCATGACATGGCGAACACGGTGGCCAAGGCGATCATGGGCGAGAAGGAACCCTATCACGCGCTGCCGTGGTTCTGGTCGAACCAGTATGATCTCAAACTGCAAACGGCGGGATTGAGCTTCGGCTTTGATGAGACCGTGCTGCGCGGCGATCCGGCAACACGCAAATTCACGGTGGTATATCTGAAGGATGGCAAGCCCATCGCCTTCGACTGCGTCGGCACGATGAAGGATTATGTGCAGGGCCGGAAATTGCTTGAAAACAAGGTGGGCAGGATCGATCCGGCGGTGCTGGCTGATCCTGAAGTGCCGCTCAAGGATTTGCTGTAAGCCGCACCAGTGCCCATTGCGCGGCTTCGGCCACCACCGGATCGGGATCAGCGATTAACGTTTCGACCTGCGGAACAAGTGCCTGATTGCCGCTGTTTCCGGCGGCATACAGGCAATTACGCACGAAGCGGTCGCGTCCGATGCGCTTGATCGGCGAGCCGGAAAACAGCGCGCGAAAGCCTGCATCATCCAGCGCCAGCAACTCCCCCAATCGCGGCGCGACCAGTTCGGCGCGGGGCAGGAATTCGCGGATGGTCTGCGCTTGGGATGCGAACTTGTTCCACGGGCACACAGCAAGGCAATCATCGCAGCCATAGATGCGGTTGCCCAAACCGGCGCGCAAATCCTCTGCCACCGGGCCTTTGTGTTCGATGGTCAGATAGGAAATGCAGCGCCGCGCATCCAGCTGGTAAGGCGCGGGGAAGGCATTGGTGGGGCAGGCATCAAGGCAGGCACGGCAGCTGCCGCACTGGTCGCGGTGGGGCTCTGCCGGGGCGAGATCCAGCGTGGTGTAGATTGCGCCCAGAAACAGCCAGCTGCCTTGCACAGCACTGACCATGTTGGTGTGCTTGCCCTGCCACCCGATCCCCGCGGCCTCGCCCAGCGGTTTTTCCATCACCGGGGCGGTGTCGACAAACACTTTCACCTGCGCTTCGGGTGCTTCGGCCACCAGCCAGCGGGCGAGTGCTTTCAGACGTTTCTTGACGACATCGTGGTAATCCTTGCCCTGCGCGTAAACCGAGATGCGGGCGTGGGTATCCGAACCTTCCAGCGCCAGCGGATCATGTGCCGGGGCGTAACTCATACCCAGCGCGATCACGCTGCGCGCTTCGGGCCACAGGCCTTGCGGCGAACGGCGATGCTCTGCCCGCGCCGCCATCCACTCCATGCTGCCGTGATGCCCTTCGCCCAGCCATTGTTCCAGCCGTGCTGCCCGCACCGGATCTTCTGCGGCGCTGGCAAAGCCGCAGGCCGCAAAGCCGAGTGCCGCCGCTTCGTCAGCAATGCGGGCGGCGAGGCCAGAGGTTGCGGGCGCTTTAACCATGTTTGGAGATGCTCCCGTTTAATCCAACCCGCTAACCGCGTAAGGCATGGATATGGCGGTAAGCGATCACACATCATCGGGCAATCACGGGACGGGTTTCACAGCCATTCCCGCCGACGCCCGCCCACTCGCGATCGAGGCACGCGGGCTGGTCAAAAGCTTTGATGGCACCCGCGCTGTGGACGGGGTGGATATTTCCGTGCCCGAAGGCGCGATTTACGGGATTCTCGGCCCTAATGGCGCTGGCAAGACCACGACGCTGCGGATGCTGCTGGGCATCATTGACCCGGACGCAGGCGTGCGCCGCGTGCTCGGGCATGATCGCCCGCATGATATTGGCCGGCTGATCGGCTATCTGCCCGAAGAACGCGGGCTGTATCCGGCAATGAAATGTGTCGAGGCGATTGCCTTCATGGGCGCGCTGCGGGGTCTGCCGCTGAAAGAAGGGCGCAAACGCGGGGCCGAACTGCTTGAACGGCATGGGCTTGGCTATGCCGCCGACCGCCAGATCAGGCAGCTATCCAAAGGCATGGCGCAGACCGTGCAGCTGCTCGGCACGCTGGTGCACCAGCCCCGGCTGGTGGTGCTGGACGAGCCGTTTTCGGGCCTCGATGCGATCAATCAGGGCAAGCTGGAAGTGATGATCCGCGCATTGGCCGATGACGGCGTAACGGTGATCTTCTCCACCCACGTGATCCACCATGCCGAACGCCTGTGCGAAGGCGTGGCGATCATTGCTGGCGGCAAGGTGCCTTACGCGGGGAGTGTCGAGGCTGCGCGTGACCGGATTCCGGCGCAGGTGCGGCTGGAGACGCGGGCGCGTGAAGGCGCGTGGCTTTCCGCCCTGCCCGCCGATGCCCGCCGCGACGGCGATTTCTTCCAGTTCCCGCTGCCTGAAAGCGGCATCGAACCCTTGCTGCGGCAATTGATCGAAGGCGAGGCGGGCATCCTCTCGCTCTCGATCGAACGGGCAGGATTGCACGATGCCTTTGTTGCCATCGCGGGCGAGGCCGCTGCCCGCCAGCTCGAAGCCGATTCGACAGCCAATCTCGGGGAAAGCCGCACATGAGCCAAACCGGTACCCCCACCCGTTCTCGCCTCAACCTGTTTCAGGCCTCGTGGGTGATCGCCCGCCGCGACTTCGTTGCGGTCCTGTTCAGCCGCGCTTTCCTGTTCTTCCTGTTGGGGCCGCTGTTTCCCGTGCTGGTCGGCGGGCTGGCCGGGAGCATCGGCAAATCGGTTTCCGATCAGGCGGTCAGCGTCGAGGTCGGTGTCGCGATGAGCGCTTCGGACAATGCGGCGATGATCGCTGCTGCCGACGTGCTGCGCCCGCAACTGGGTGGTTTCCTGCCGGCACTGCGCGAGGTCAAAGAGGCCGCGGGTGACAGCAATTTCGATGCCCGCGCCTTTCTGGATCAGCGGCGCGGCAATTATGCTGCGATTGTGACCGGCACGCTCGCCGCGCCGAAAGTAATCGGCACGCAGGGACAGGTCAGCCGCTGGTCCGGCCCGGCCGAACTGATCGCCGCCACCGCTGCCGGGGCATCCCCTTCGCAGCTGCCGCGCGCGACCAGCGAGGTTGTCACCACCAGCGCCGCATCCGAACGCACCAACCGCATCCGCACAGCCCAAGCCGCGCAGATGGTATTGTTCCTGCTGACGATGCTGCTCGGCGGCATGGTGCTATCCAACCTGGCCGAGGAAAAAGGCAACAAGATCATCGAAATCCTCGCCGCAGCCCTGCCGATGGACGCGGTGTTCATGGGCAAGCTGTTTGCGATGCTGGGCGTTTCGTTTGTCGGCATCGCGGTGTGGGGCGCGCTTGGCTGGGGCTTCTGGGCGATTGCAGAAGACGCCATCGTCACCGTCACCCAGACCAATTTCCGCGAACTGCCCGGCCCGGCTGTCGGCTGGCCGATGTTCCTGGTGCTGGGGATTGTCTATTTCACCATGGCCTATCTGCTGCTGGGATCGCTGTTCCTGACGATCGGCGCGATGGCATCATCGGTGCGCGAAGTGCAGACCTTGTCGATGCCGGTCACCATGCTGCAATTGATGGTGTTCTTCCTTTCAGCGGCCAATATCGGCCAGACCGGCACCGCGCTGGAGCTGTCTTCGATAGCGTTCCCGCTGTCATCGCCGTTTGCGATGCTGGCGCGCGCGGCAATGGAGGAGACGCTGTGGACCCATGCGCTGGCACTGGTGTGGCAGGTCATCGCGGTGTTCCTGCTGGTCAAAGGCGGCTCGCTATTGTTCCGCAAGCGGGTGATGAAATCGGGCGGGGCCGGACGCGACAAATCGCGCAAGCGCCCTCGTTTTGCCGCGTGATCAGTCCCGAATAGCAACCCACTATTGACATGCCTGTCAGTTAGGGCAGACTGCGACTCGGACAGAAGCGGCCGCAACAAAGGCCGCCTGACGGGAGACAGACATGGCCACCATCGCCGCCCCGGCACGCCCGCAAGTGCGCCGCGAACCGACATCCTATGACGCCCTGAAAGCCCATTTCGAGAGCCATCCCGAAGAACGCCCCAACCACCCCCATCCGTGGGACGTCAGCCGTTCGGACATCTATTCCGAAGACCGCTGGCAGCCGATCTTTGCCGAGATGCGCAAGGCGGGCCAGCTGCACTGGATTCCCGAAAGCCCGTTCGGCCCTTACTGGGCGGTGGTCGGCCACAAGGCGATCCAGCATATAGAGGCACTGCCGGAAACCTTCTCTTCAAGCTGGGAACATGGCGGCATCACCATTCTCAACCGCCTGTCCGAGGAAGAGGCTGCGGCAGCCAACATCGAAACGCGTGAGCTGCCGATGTTCATCGCGATGGATCGCCCGCAGCACACCGGCCAGCGTCGCACCGTCGCGCCCAAATTCACCCCTTCGGCGATCACCGACATGGAAGCCGAAATCCGCACCCGCACCGGCGAAGTGCTGGATCGCCTGCCGCGCGGGGAAGTGTTCGACTGGGTCGACACCGTCTCGATCGAACTGACCACCGGGATGCTGGCGATCCTGTTCGGTTTCCCCTGGGAAGACCGCCGCCTGCTGACCTTCTGGTCGGATTGGGCGGGCGATACCGAACTGGCCACCGTGCGCGAGCTGGATGAAACGCGCTGGGGAATCCTGAAGGAAATGGCGGCCTATTTCCAGTCGCTGTGGATCGAACGCACGATGGACAAGGAACCGGGCAGCGATCTCATCTCGATGATGCTGCACTCGCCCGCGATGAACCAGATGCGGCCCGAAGAATTCATGGGCAATCTGGTGCTGCTGATTGTGGGCGGCAATGACACCACCCGCAACACCATGAGCGGCATCATCCACGCGCTCGACAAGTTCCCCGACCAGCGCAAGCTCTACGAGGAAAACCCCGATCTGATCCCCAACGCGGTGCAGGAAATCCTGCGCATGCAGGTGCCGCTGGCCCATATGCGCCGCACCTGCACCGAAGATACCGAAGTCTTCGGCCAGACCATCAAAGCGGGCGACAAGGTGGTGCTGTGGTATATCAGCGCCAACCGCGATGAAGGTGTGTTCGAAAACCCGGACAAGCTCGACATCACCCGTGATAATGCGCGGCGGCATCTGGCCTTCGGTTACGGCATTCACCGCTGTGTCGGGGCGCGGCTGGCGGAATTGCAGCTGAAGGTGCTGCTGGAAGAAATGCACAAGCGCCGGATGCGGGTGCATGTGGCCGGTGATGTGGAGCGGGTGCGCGCTAACTTCGTCCACGGCTTCCGCAAGCTCGAAGTCGAAATCACCGAGTTCTGATCGGCGGGGCGCAGGGGCGCGCGTGAAACTTCCGGGGGGTTTCGGACGTATCTGGAACAACGACAACGGAGATTTGCCGATGCGCCTGCCCCTGATCCACCGCCGTACCGTGCTGGCCGCTGCCGGAATAGGTGTGGCCCTGCCGCTGCTCGCCTCGTGCGGGGCCGATCCGGCCGAGGCCAAGACCTTTCCCAAGGGCAAGACCGAAGCCCAGTGGCGCAAGGTTCTGACCAAAGACCAGTTCTATGTGCTGCGCGAGGAAGGGACCGAACGTGCCTTCACATCCCCGCTCGACAAGGAAAAGCGCAAGGGCACCTTCGTGTGCGCAGGCTGCGCCAACCCGGTCTATGCCTCGGCGCACAAGTATGACAGCGGCACCGG
This sequence comes from Porphyrobacter sp. AAP60, assembly GCF_001296025.1. Taxonomy (GTDB): domain Bacteria; phylum Pseudomonadota; class Alphaproteobacteria; order Sphingomonadales; family Sphingomonadaceae; genus Erythrobacter. The sequence goes on from NZ_LJHV01000008.1 coordinate 518,771, forward strand.
CTGGCCCAGTTTCTGGCAACCGATTGACAAGGGCGCTGTCGGCACCAGCACCGATTACAAGATCGGCTATGCCCGCACCGAAGTGCATTGCGCCGATTGCGGCGGGCATCTCGGGCACATTTTCGCCGACGGCCCCAAGCCCACCGGCAAGCGCCACTGCATCAACGGCATTGCGATGAAATTCATCCCCGCCTGACGCGGCCAGCTTATTCGCCCAGCAGTGCGGGCGCCTGAAGCCGGGCGGCCAGTCGTGCAAAATCGCCCAGCGTGAAGGTGTCATCGAACACGACGCCATAGTGCGAATCGCGCCGCCAGCGCACCTTGGCGCGCACTTCGCGCATTTCGTTGCCGATGCCGGGCGCTTCGATCCGCACGGTCTGGTCGATTGCGAGCTGCGCCTGGCTCACAATCCGCGCGCCCTGTTGTGACATGTTTTCCACCACACCTTCGAACCGCCCTGCCAGAGCGGTGATCGAGATCGGGAAACACAGGCCCAGGCGCAGGCCGCGCTTGGGATATTCACCCGATTCGTTGATCAGCTGCGGCACTTCGACCGGGCGAGCGAAGCGAAAGCCCGCCTCGTTATCGCGCTGCCACACCGGGATCACGTTATAGAATGCGCCGCCGGGCATGTGCAGTTCGAACCTCGGGCAAGCGGGCAAGGCATGGAACAGCCGCACGCTGACCCCGGTTTCCGATACATCGCGGATAACGCAGACAAATTCGCCCTGTGCCGACGCCAGCTTGGCAGCGCGGATCAGCAGGGTGAACCGCGGCGCGGCGCGCAGTTCAGCGTCCCCGGCTTCGGGACCGTTATGCAGCTTCTGGGTGCTTGCAGCGATTTCCATGCGGTTAAGATCCCAACCCGGCACCGCAGGCCCACACCTGCGGAACAAGGGTTCTGCCTGATTAACCCCAAGGCTTAGATACAAGGCGTTAATGCGCGGATAATGGCGACTTGGGGTAGAGTGGGGGCGCAACCGGCAGCCAATGTACGGGCGGCGGGACTCGAACCCGCACGAGCAAAGCTCAGGGGATTTTAAGTCCCCGGCGTCTACCATTCCGCCACGCCCGCATGTTTGCGCCCTTGCCACAAGTTGCAGGCAAAGCGCCAGAGCTTGCCAGCCGCATCGCCATCGCCCATTTCAATGGCCAAGGCGCAAGGCAGCAAGGAAACCGGCATGGCGGGCGATGTGGTGGAGACAATCCAGCCGGCAATCACGCTGCTGGGGCTGGGAATCGGTGCGGCGCTGGCCAGCCGAGCGCTGCGGCTGAACCCGATTGTCGGCTATCTCGGGCTGGGCCTCGGGCTTGCCAGCCTTGGCATGGCGGATGGTTTCAGCGGTTCGGTGGTGGCCGCGATGGCCGAAGCGGGCGTGATGTTTCTGCTGTTCAACCTCGGCCTGCATTTCTCGCTTGGGCGGATTCGCGCCGAGGCGGGGAATATTTTCGGCTTTGGCGCCTTGCAGATGCTGGTGGCGGGCAGCGCGTTTACCGCCGTGCTTGCCGCGTTCGGATTGTCGATCACCTTTGCTGTGATCGTCGGGTTCGGGCTTGGCCTGTCGTCCACCGCCGTGGTGATCGGGCTGGTGCGCGAACGCGGGCAGGAAGATTGCCCGGTCGGCCGCGCTGCGCAGTCGATCCTGATCTTCCAGGATATCGCCGCAATCCTGCTGCTGGTCACCGCAGGCGCGCTGGCGAGCGGGGGCGATCTGGCACCGGCGCTGGGGCTGGCGGGGATCAAGGCGCTGGTTGCTTTCGGGATTGCGGTACTGTTTGCACGCTACCTGACCGAGCCTCTGTTCGGTCTGATCGCTCGCGCCGGCACCACCGAGGTCTATACCGCCACCGCGCTGTTCATTGCCCTTGCGGCAGGCTGGGCGACCGGCATGGCGGGCCTTTCGCTGACGCTGGGCGCGTTTCTTGGCGGGATGGCGGTGGCCGATTCGCGCTATCGCATTCTGGTGCAGACCGAGATTGACGCCTTTCGCGGCCTGTTCCTCAGCTTCTTTTTCATCTCGGTCGGGCTCAGTATCGATCCGGCGCTGCTGGTGCGTGACTGGGCGCTGGTGCTGGGCGTGGCGCTGGGGATGATCGTGCTGAAATGCGCTGCCAATGTCGCTGCCGGGCTGGTCAATCGCTGGTCGGTGCCGGGATCGATCCAGCTCGGATTTCTGCTGGGGCAGGGGAGCGAATTCACGCTGGTGCTGCTGGCGTTGCCCGCCGTGGCCGGGCTGGCCGAGCCGCGGCTGGTATCCGCGCTGGTCACCGCGATCGCGATCAGCCTTGCGGTAACTCCGCTGATATCGAACATCGGGCGCAAGCTGGCCGGACGGCTGCGGCAGGGCCCGCCCGATACAAAGCTGGCGGGCGATGATGCGCCGGTGCTGATCATCGGCATGACAGCGGCAGGCCGCGCATTGGCCGATGCGCTGGAGTATAACGACATCGGCTATCTCGCGCTGGAGCCGGATCACGACCGGTTCCAGACCGCGCTGGCCGATGGATATCACGTCCACCGTGCCAACCCTGCCGATCCGCGCAGCTGGGACGCGATCGGGATGGAGCGGCGCGAGGTGCTGGTGATTGCCACAGGGCAGGTGCAGGCATCGCGCGATGTGACGCCGCTGGCGCGCGAACGCCTGCCCGATGTGACGCGGGTGATTGCTGTCCCCGATGCAGAAGCGATCGAAGAGTTCGGCGCGCTCGGCATGGTGCCGGTCGATATGAGCCAGAGCGGCGGGGCCGAGCGCTTGATCGAACTGGTGTTCACCGCGTTGGAGCGGACACGCGATCTGCCCGTGCCGGGCCTCGCGCATGACAAGGCGATGCCGCGGGCGGCGTAGCTTTTTATTCCCCATCGCCTCCGCGATGCGAATTCCTCGCTGATGCGACCTGAAGGTCGCGTCGCTGCGGGCGGCCGGTCGGCCTTGCGGCCCCTGCGGGCCCGAACAGCGGCAAACGCCGGCGGAGAGTGCGAGCAGTGGCTCGGTCGCGCAGCGACCGCGAGCGCACGCGCGCGAGCCGCAGGTGCCCGTAGCGTAGCGAAGGAATAGCACCGAGGACGAAGGCGCGGAGGCGCCTTCGCAACCCGGACGCCGCGCCTATTTGTTCAACCGCTCGCGGATTTCCTTGCCGGCCTTGAAATAGGGCACGCGCTTGGAAGGCACGTCCACCGTTTCGCCGGTGCGCGGATTGCGCCCACTGCGGGCTTCGCGGTCACGCGTCGAAAACGCGCCGAAGCCGCGCAGTTCCACCCGGCCCCCCTCGGCCAGTCGCTGGGCGATTTCATCGAAGAAGATATCCACGACCTGCTCGATTTCATCTGCGCGCAGTTCGGGATTGTCTTTATGCAATTCCTGCAACAATTCGGATCTGATCATAGTGATCTCCCGATGCCCATGGTCGGTCGAGCCGCCATATCACACCGCTATGCGGGTTGCCCCGTTGTTTCCTCAACTTGCCTCCGACCCGTGAGACGCCCCCATTAGTCGCGGCGCGGGGGATAATGCAATCCCGTCATGCACCAACATGAACAGACTGTCATAAAACGGGAAAGCAAGCAACCTTCAGTAATGTCAGTAACGTGGCCTGTTACGAGGTCAGGGCAAGATCCGCCGGGCTGAGACCGAGGCGCTGCATCCGCTGCCGGATTTCGGGCCATTCTTCGCGCAGGAAGGCCTCGCGTTCGGTGCTGCGCAACCGTTCCGCTGCGCCGCGCACGACATACATGCCAACCCCGCGCTGCACTTCGACCAAGCCATCATTCTGGAATTGCTGATAGGCTTTCGCCACGGTCAGCGGGTTCGCGCCCTGCTCTGCCGCCAGCGCCCGCACCGAAGGCAGCATCGCGCCTTCGGGATAATCGCCCGCGATAATCGCAGCGGCAATCTGGTCGCGCAGCTTGAGATAGACGGGCCGGTTGGGGTTCATGGCAATCAGGTGTCCCTTGCGAGGTGCATCAGTGCCATAATACAGCCATGCGGTCAAGGTGAGGGAGACATGGTTTCACTCGCAACAAAAGCTTCACATGACCGATTGAGGCGCTAGGTTGCCCCCCCATGGGATCGCGTCCGAGGGGCGCGCAGAAGGGATATCTGCTTACATGGCTACTGCTGAGCTTCCGCACGGGGACAGCGCCGGGACTTTCCTCGGCCACCCCAAGGGACTGTTCGTCCTGTTTTTCGCCGAGATGTGGGAGCGCTTTTCCTATTACGGGATGCGCGCGCTACTGATCTTCTACCTGACCAAGCATTGGCTGTTTTCCGATGGTGAGGCGGGGGTCATCTACGGCGCCTACACTGCGCTGGTCTATATCACGCCGGTTCTGGGCGGCTATCTGGCTGACAGGTATCTGGGGCAGAGAAAGGCCGTAACCTTCGGTGCGGTGCTGCTCACCTTCGGCCACTTCCTGATGGGCTTTGAAGGCAGCGGGGGGCAGGATGCCTCGGCCTTGAATGTTTTCTGGTTGGCGCTGGCTTTCATCATTGTGGGTTCTGGCTTCCTCAAGGCGAACATCTCGGTGATCGTCGGCCAGCTTTACCCGCGCACCGATGTGCGCCGCGACGGGGCTTACACGATCTTCTACATGGGCATTAACCTCGGTGCGTTCCTCGGTTCGCTGCTGTGCGGCTATCTGGGTGAGACCTATGGCTGGGCCTATGGCTTTGGCGCAGCGGGTTTCGGGATGTTGCTCGGCCTGCTGGTGTTCGTGGTGTTCAAGCCGCTGCTGCTGGGACGAGGCGAAGCACCTGCGCCGCTGAGCAAGGGCATGGAATGGGGCCTCTACGCCATCGGCGTCCTGGCTGTCGGCGTGTGCTGGTGGATGGTGCAGAACCAGTCGGTGGTCGGCACCTTCCTCGGCATCGCGGGTGTGGCGCTGCTGGCCTATGTGCTGTTCACCGCCGTGGTGAAACTCGAACCGCATGACCGTGACCGGATCTTCGCGGCGATGTTCCTGATCATCGGCTCGATCCTGTTCTGGGCGCTGTTCGAACAGGCCGGTTCTTCGCTCAACCTTTACACCGATCGCCATGTCGATCGCTCGATCTTCGGTTTCGAAGTTCCTGCATCGGTGTTCCAGTCGGTCAATGCGGCCTATATCGTGCTGCTCGCACCTCTGTTCGCGGCGGCGTGGACATGGCTGGGCCGCCGGGGTCTGGAACCGTCGGCACCGGCCAAGTTCGGGTTGGCGCTGATGCAGCTGGGTGCCGGCTTCCTGGTGCTGGTGGCAGGTGCGGCAAGCGGGAACCTTACCCCGGTGCTGTTCATCTTCCTGATCTATCTGCTGCACACCACCGGCGAGCTGTGCCTGTCGCCGGTCGGACTTTCTGCGATGAACCGTCTTGCGCCCGCGCACATGGCATCGCTGATCATGGGGAGCTGGTTCTTTGCATCGGCCACCGGCAACTTCGTGGCGGGTCTGATTGCTGCGGCCACGGGTTCCGAGCGGGCTTCGGGCGAAGGCGCGGGCAAGCAGGTGGTGCTGGATGTCTACAACCAGATCGGCTGGATTGCGGTTGCGGTTGGCGTAGGTGTGCTGGTGATCAGCCCGCTGATCAAGAAGCTGATGCATCTCGATACGCTAAAGGATGATGATCTTGCGGGCGATGCCGAACTGGCCGAGCCGCAGGCTGCGGGTATCCGTCCGGCCACCCGTCCGGCGGAATAGACCAAGCGGACACTCGTATCGTCCAAACGTATAGACACCCTTCGGATTTCCCGTCACACCTTGCGGCACGGAAATCCGAAGGGGCTATCGATGCTTTCAGAATACACGCTGCGGGCGCGCATGGGCGCGCTTGCCACTTTGGCCAGTGCTTTTGCGCTCTCGGCCTGCGCCACCACTGGCACGGCGGGCGATACCGCCAGCGCCTCTGACAGCAAGGCCAAGACCTTCGCCGCCAGGAGCGAAAGCGAAGGCGTCTTCCCCTCGACCTACAAAGCCTACCCCAACATCGCCACCGCGATCCGCGGCGCGACCATCTATGATGGCAAGGGCGGCAGGATCGAAAACGGCGTGGTTTTCATGTCGGGCGGCAAGATTACTTCGGTGGGCGGGCCTGACACCCCGATCCCCGCTGATATCGCGGTGTTCGATGGCACCGGCAAGTTCGTCACCCCCGGCATCATCGACATTCACTCGCACCTTGGCGATTACCCTTCGCCCGGCGTGCAGGCACACTCGGACGGGAATGAGGCGACCTCGCCCACCACGCCCGAGGTTTGGGCTGAGCATTCGGTCTGGCCGCAAGACCCCGGTTTCAGCCGCGCCATGGCCAATGGCGGGATCACGGCACTGCAGATCCTGCCCGGATCGGCCAACCTGATGGGCGGACGCTCGGTCACGCTCAAGAACGTGCCCGGCCGCACCGTGCAGCAGATGAAGTTTCCCGGCGCGCCTTACGGCATGAAGATGGCCTGCGGTGAAAACCCCAAGCGGGTTTATGGCGGGCGCGGGCGGATGCCTTCGACGCGGATGGGCAATTTTGCCGTCAACCGTGAAACATGGCTCGACGCGATCGATTACGCCAACAACGACAAGGCGAAGCGCGATCTCGGCAAGGAAACGCTGGTCGGCGTGCTGAAGGGCGAAATCCTGATCCACAACCACTGCTACCGCGCCGATGAAATGGCGCTGGTGCTCGATATGGCCAAGGAGATGGGCTACAAGGTCAGCGCCTTCCATCACGCGGTCGAAGCCTACAAGATCGGCGATCTGCTGCGCGAAAACGACGTGTGCAGCGCGATCTGGGCCGATTGGTACGGCTTCAAGATGGAAAGCTATGACGGCATTCTGGAAAACGCCGCCTTCCTGCAACGTGAAGGTGCCTGCGTGGTGATCCATTCGGATGACGCGAACGATATCCAGCGCCTCAATCAGGAAGCGCGCAAGGCGCAGAAGGCGGGCCTTCGCCTCGGCATCGACATCCCCGATGCGACCGTGATCCAGTGGATCACCTACAACGCTGCCAAGGCGATGGGGATCGAGGACATGACCGGCAGCCTCGAGGTCGGCAAGATGGCCGATGTGGTACTGTGGAACGGCGATCCGCTGAGCGTTTATACCCGGCCCGAAAAGGTCTGGATCGACGGCGCGCTGATGTTCGATGCGATGAACCCCAAGACAAGGCCGGTGAGCGATTTCGAGCTTGGCCAGCCCGGTGAAGGAGATGTGAAGTGAAGCGGATCCTTCAACTTGCGGTATGCGCGACAGCCCTCATCGCCGCCAACCCTGCCTTTGCGCAGGACGTGGTGATCGCCAATGCTCGTCTCGTGATCGGCGACGGTTCTGCCCCGATCGAAGGCGGAGTGGTCATCGTCGATGATGGCAAGGTGGTGTTTGCAGGCAAGCCTGCTCCCGGCCAGCGCTTCGAGACCGACATCGTGATCGATGCGGGCGGCGCGTGGGTCACACCCGGCCTGTTCGCGACCGTCACCACGCTTGGTCTGGCCGATGTGTCGGCAGTGGGCGAATCGAACGATATCACCGCGCGCGGATCGCCGTTCAGCGCTTCGCTCGATGCTTCGACAGCGATCAACCCGACCTCGCAGCACATCCTCGTCCACCGCGCCGCCGGAATCACCCGCGCCGCGACCACAACGATGCCTTCGGGCTCGATCTTCGCAGGCCAGGGCGCGATCATCGATCTGGATGGTGACAGCCGCCCGGTGATGCAGGCGCGCGCTTTCCAGATGATCAATCTGGGCGAAGGCGGGGCCGATCTGGCAGGTGGCAGCCGCGTTGCTGCCCACGTGCTGCTGCGTTCTGCCCTGCGCGAGGCGCAGGCGCTGTCCGGCAAAAGCGGCATTCCGCAGACCACCGAAATCGCCAAGGGTGATGACGTGCTGCTCAGCCGCTTCGATGCCGAAGCGCTGGTGCCGGTGGTGACAGGGCAGCAGAAGCTGTATGTCGCCGCCGATCGCATGGCCGATATCCGCGCTGTGCTGGCACTGAAATCGGAGTTTCCGCGGCTCGATCTGGTGCTGGTCGGCGCGACCGAGGGATGGCTGGTCGCGAATGACATCGCCGCTGCGGGCGTTCCGGTGATCGCCAACGGTCTGATCGACCTGCCCGAAACCTTCGAACAGCTCGGTGCAACCCAAAGCAATGCCGGAAGGCTTGCGCAGGCCGGCGTCAAGGTTGCGATCAACGCTGCGACCATGCAGGATCCGCGCCGCTTGCAGCAGGTGGCGGGCAACCTTGTGGCGCTGACCCGCGTGCCGGGCGCTGCCGGGATGGACTGGGGCAAGGCCTTTGCCGCCATCAGCTCCGTCCCAGCTGACATCAGCGGCATGGGCGGCAAGGCCGGCGTGCTGAAGGCAGGCGCGCTGGGCGATGTGGTCATGTGGGATGGCGACCCGCTCGAAGTCGGTTCGGTGCCGACGCGGGTCTTTATCGGCGGGGTCGAACAGGATCTCACCAACCACCAGACCCGCCTGCGCGATCGTTACAAGACGCTCGATGAAAGCGCGCGTCCCAAGGCTTACGACTGGTAATGCGCGTGTCGAACAGGGCGGTTGCCGCCGCATTGGCCAGCGCGCTGCTGATTGCCGCTCCACCCGTTCTCGCGCAGGACGGGGAGAGCGACGATGCAGCCCAGGGTAATGCGCAAGACCCTGCGTGGCACGCGCAGCAGCAGATCTATCTGCTGGGCCTGACCGCCGCAGACGGCTGGCATTTCGTCGATGGCGGGGTGCGCTGGCGCTGGCTCACCTATCGTGCGTCGGACCGCAAGCCGACCGTCGCTGACGAGGTCACCGTCCATTACGAAGGCCGCCTGCTTGATGGCACGGTGTTCGACAGTTCCTACGCGCGCGGCGAGCCTGCAACCTTCCCGCTTTCGCGGCTGGTGAGGGGGTGGCAGCTCGCCATCCCGCAGATGGGCGTGGGCGAGACCATCGAAATCGCGATCCCCGCAGACCTCGCTTACGGCCCGGTCGGGCGCGGGCCGATTCCGGGCAATGCGACGCTGGTTTTCAAGGTGGAACTGATCGGGATCGCAGACTAGGTTCGGCCAGCCCGGGGGAGGGGCGGGACATGAACGAAACTTTATGGATTCTGGTTGCGGCGAATATCGCCTTTGTCGGCACGCATTTCGCCATGTCGCACCCCTTGCGGGCGCCGCTGGTGAAGGCCTTGGGCGCGGGCGGGTTTCAGGCGGCCTATACGCTGGTCAGCTTTGCCACGCTGGCGTGGGTCTATTTCGCCTTCAAGGCCGCCCCGCCTGCCGATTTGCCGGGTTCGGGAGAAATCGGGTGGATCATTGCCACTTTGTTGACCCTGCCCGCAATGATCCTGCTGGCAGGATCGCTGATCGGCAATCCGGCGCTGCCGACACCCATGGCCGAAGCGCAGGCGCGGGCCGAACCCGGCGGCGTGTTTCTTGTCACTCGCCACCCGATGATGTGGGGGATCGGCCTGTGGGCACTATCGCATATCGTCCTGTGGTGGAGCACCCGCACGCTGGTGCTTGCGCTGGCGATGGGTTTTCTGGCGCTGGTCGGCGCGCATATGCAGGATCGCAAGAAGGCGGCGCTGATGGGCGATGCCTGGGCCGAATGGTCTGCCAAGACCAGTTACTGGCCGCGTTGGGGCAAGCTCTTCAGCGTGGGCGCTGTGCCGCTGATAGTGGGACTGGCGCTGTTCGCGGGCTTCAGCTGGCTCCACCTGTGGCTGGCGGGGATTCCGGCGGGCGTGCTGCGCTGGCTTTAAAGGCCCTGCGCTGACAGCCACGCCAATTGCGCGGCCTGAACGGCGGGGTCGAGCGAGATCATGTGATCGGCCCCCGGAACAGCGCGGAATGTCGCGCCCGGTGTCGCTTCGGCCAGCTGTTGGCCGAGGTCAAAAGGCACGACGGAATCAGCCGTGCCGTGGACAATCAGCACTGGTGTAGCCAGCGCGGGCAGTTTCGCCCGGTTGTCGAACCGGTCGCGCACCAGCCAGCGGGCAGGCACAAAAGGCATCGCGTGGGCGGCGGCATCGGGCACCGAAGTAAACGGCGCGAGCAGGATCAGCGCGGCGGGCGAAACCTGGCGTGCCATTTCGGTCGCGGTGCCGGTGCCGAGCGAATGGCCGACGATGATCGTTTGCGCGGGCGTGATGTTCCGGGCGGCAAGGAATGCCATCGCCGCGTGCCCGTCCCGATAGAGGCCCTGTTCCGAAGGCGCGCCCGGATTGCCGCCATATCCGCGATATTCCACCAGCAGCACGCCATATCCGCGCGCCGCATACCCTTGCGTTTCCTGCGCCGCCAGCGCCAGTGATCCGCCGTTGCCGTGGAAATAGGCGATGGTGGGCCTGCCCGCGTCAGGCTCGCGCCAGTGCGCCTGCAAGGCGAGGTCGTCTGTCGTGGTCAGCGTGGCCGTTGCAAAGCCCGGTGCGGGGTCGTGAAATTGCTGCGGCGCAGGATAGATCAGGCTGCGCTGCGCGAAAAACAGCGCCGCCACTATGGCGAGATAGGCGATCACAGCCCCGATCAGCAGGCGCCGGGCGAGTTTTGCCACCCGCCTATTCGCCAGTGAACACCGCGGCGCGCTTCTCGATCAATGCCGCCACCCCTTCGGCATGATCGGCGGTGGTGTGCATCATTGCCTGCGTGTTCGCGGCGAGTTCCAGCGCGGTGTCGTAACTGGTCTGCTGGCCTTGCCGCAGCAGGTTCTTGGTGTGGCGCAGCGAGTGCGGGGGCAGAAGGGCGATCTTCGCCGCCAGCGCGCGGGCTTCGACCATCAGCGCGTCTGCTGCAACTACGCGGCTGACGAGGCCCCAGTCTTTCGCGGTGGCGGCGTCGATCACATCGCCGGTGTAGAACAGTTCTGCCGCGCGGCTCATCCCGATCACGCGGGGGAGGATCCATGTCCCGCCATCGCCGGGGATGATGCCGAGTTTGAGGAAGGTCACGCCGAACTTCGCGGCTTCGGAAGCGATGCGGATATCGGCAAGGCAGGCGACATCGCAGCCCAGCCCGATTGCCGGGCCGTTGACCGCCGCGATCACGGGGACGCGCAGACCATATAATGCACGCAGCATCTGGTGGATATTGTCGCGGTAACCGTCAGAAATGGCAGGCGTGGTGCCGCCGAAAGTGCCGGTCTTGTCGCGCATCGCCTTGATATCGCCGCCCGCGCTGAAGGCCCGGCCCGCACCGGTCAGGATCACCACCCGGCATTCCATGTCGCGGTTGATCGCATTGGCGACCGCCACGAACTCGTCCCCGTCGCCCGGCGCGCCGAGCGGGTTCATGCTCTCCGCCCGGTTCAGCGTAAGGATGGTGACGGGGCCTTCGCGGGTGACTTCAATCAATGACATGGGAAACCTTGCACATTTGCGATTAAGACTTCACGCTGCGTATAGGTGGGGTAAGGCAAGGGCAAGGCTGACAGCCTGACCTGACCGCTATTGATAGGGGGCTTGATCGCGGAGAACCGTTTTGCCGACCCTTTCATTGCTTGCTGCCTCCCCTCCGCTTTTGAGCGCCGTGCTGTCCGTCACTTCGCCGCTGCCTCCGCCAGGCCCTGCTGATGCCCTTCCCCTCGCGCCGATGGTGTGGAGCCTCACGCCGCAAGATGCTGGCGTGCAAGGCACTCTTCCGGAAGAAGGCCCGCCCGAGGGCGAAGAGGGCAACGAAATCATCATCGAGGGCAGCTATGGTCCGCCCGCCAGTGATCCGGCCGAGCAGATCAATGCCGAAAGCTACCGCCTTACCCAGGCGATGGATAATGTGCTGATCGAGCCGCTGGCCTATGCCTATCGCGATGGCCTGCCCGAACCGATCCGCGATGGCTTGGGCAATGTGGTGCGCAACCTTGGCGAGCCCAGCAATGCGCTCAATTATCTGCTGCAAGGCAAGGTCGGCAAGGCGTTCGAGACGCTAGGGCGGCTGGCGATCAATTCGACGCTGGGGATCGGCGGGCTGATCGATATCGCCGAAAAGCCGGGGATCGGGCTGCCTTACCGCCGCAACGGCTTTGCCGACACTTTCGGATATTATGGCGTAGGGGCAGGCCCCTATCTGTTTCTGCCGGTGACGGGGCCGACCAGCTTGCGCGATTTTATCGGCAACACGCTCGATCAGTCGCTGCTGCCATTTGCGCTGGGCAAGCCATTCAATAAGCCCGAATATGCGGTGACCTATTTCGTGGTCAACGGGCTCGACCAGCGGCTGGCGTTCGATGCCGAACTGGCGGAGATCGAGGCGTCCGACGATCCCTACGGAATGCGGCGCGATACCTATCTCGAACGGCGGCGGCGCGAGATTGCGGCGCTGAAGGGCGAACCGATGGACGCGCCTGAAGACGCTGACGAAGCCGCTCCTGCGCAGGATATACCCCCGCTCAGCCGCCTTTCGCTGCCCGAACGGTTGCAAATCGCCGCCGGAACAGTGCCCGAAAGCCGTTAGGCCCGCGCTTCTTCGGTCGGAAGCCCCGCGCTGTTGTGCTTCAGCGCCTTCAGCACCGTATCCACGATCTGCGGCGCGTTCAGGCCCGCCTCGTCATACTGCTTCATCGGATCGTCGTGATCGATGAAGGTATCGGGCAGGCGCAGCGTGCGCACCTTGAGGCCGTTATCGGTCAGCCCGGTGTCGCTGGCGAAGGTCAGCACATGCGCGCCCAATCCGCCGATCGACCCTTCCTCCACCGTCACCACCACTTCATGCTCGCGCATCAGGCGGGCGATCAGGTCTTCGTCCAAGGGCTTGGCAAAGCGCATGTCGGCGACCGTGGTCGAAAGCCCCTTGGCCTCCAGCACATCGGCGGCCTTCAAGGCTTCTGCCAGGCGCGACCCGAGTGACAGGATCGCGACCTTGCTGCCTTCACGCACCACACGGCCCTTGCCGATTTCCAGCTTCACCGGAACTTCGGGCATGGGTACGCCGGTGCCGTTGCCGCGCGGGTAGCGGAAGGCGATCGGCCCATCGTCATACTCTGCGGCGGTATAGGTCATGTGGACCAGTTCCGCCTCGTCGGCGGCGGCCATCACCACCATGTTGGGCAGCGTAGCGAGATAGGTGATGTCGAAGCTGCCTGCGTGCGTCGCACCATCGGCCCCGACCAGACCGGCACGGTCGATGGCGAAGCGCACCGGCAGGTTCTGGATGCAGACATCATGCACCACCTGATCATAGGCGCGCTGGAGGAAGGTGGAGTAGATCGCCGCGAAGGGCCGCATGCCTTCCGCCGCAAGGCCAGCGGCAAAGGTCACCGCGTGCTGTTCGGCAATGCCGACATCGAAGGTGCGGCTGGGGTGCGCCTTGGCGAACTTGTCCACCCCGGTGCCCGAAGGCATGGCGGCGGTGATGGCGCAGATGCGGCTGTCGCTTTCGGCCAGCTTGGCCAGCGTCAGGCCGAACACATCCTGATAGGCAGGCGCACTCGGCGCGCTCTTGGCCTTTTCGCCGGTAACGACGTTGAACTTGGGCACGCCGTGATACTTGTCAGCGCTGTTTTCGGCGGGCGCGTAGCCCTTGCCCTTTTCGGTGACGACATGGATCAGCACCGGGCCTTCCGAAGTATCGCGCACATTTTCCAGCACCGGCAGCAGGTGATCGAGATTGTGCCCGTCAATCGGGCCGACATAGTAGAAACCCAGTTCCTCGAAGAGGGTGCCGCCCGTTACCAGACCGCGGGTGAATTCTTCCGCCTTGCCGATGGTGTCGTGCATCCGGCGGCTCATCTTTTGGATCACGCGGCTGGCGAGGCTGCGGATGCCGAGATATTCGGAAGACGACACCATGCGCGCAAGGTAGGCCGAAAGCCCGCCGACCGGCGGCGCAATCGACATGTCGTTGTCGTTGAGGATCACCACGAGGCGATTGCCCGCCTGCGCGGCGTTGTTCATTGCCTCGTAGGCCATGCCCGCGCTCATCGAGCCATCGCCGATCACCGCGATGCCGCGCCCGGCCTTACCCTGCAACTTGTTGGCGATGGCAAAACCCAGCGCCGCGCTGATCGAGGTAGAGGAATGCGCCGCGCCGAACGGATCATATTCGCTCTCGCTGCGCTTGGTGAAACCCGAAAGTCCCCCGCCCTGCCGCAGGGTGCGGATGCGATCACGCCGCCCAGTAATGATCTTGTGCGGATAGCACTGGTGCCCCACGTCCCACACCAGCTTGTCATCCGGCGTATTGAACACGTAGTGGATTGCAACCGTCAGTTCGACCACGCCGAGGCCGGAGCCGAGGTGGCCGCCTGACGTGCTGACCGCATCGATCATTTCGGTGCGCAGTTCATCGGCGAGTTGGCGGAGCTGTTCGGGCTTAAGGCGGCGCAGATCGCTGGGTGTGTCAACCAGATCAAGCAGAGGCGTGTGAGGCGATTGTGTCATAGCGCCCAGCTTTACACACGGAAATCCGGCCTGTCGATTGAAGGCTTGCGCGAGATCAAATGTGAGGTTTCGCCGGGGGTCGCTGCCCCTGTGCAGGCCGATATGCCGCCTCTCAGGCGCAGGCCTTGCACAGCCCGCGGATTTCCAGCACCGGCCGCATTGCCTTGAAATTGCGGTTGCTGGCAATGGCGCGCACCGCGCGGCTGACTGCCTCGTCATCGACATGGGCGGCTTCCCCGCATTCGTCGCACACCAGAAAGATGCAGTCATGTGCGCAGCCGGGGTGGGTGTTGGCGAGATAGGCGTTGGCGCTTTCCACCCGCATCGCAAGGTTGTTCGCCACAAACACATCGAGGATGCGATAGACCGAATTGGGCGCCACCCGCTTGCCGCGCGATGCCGAAAGGTTATCGGCTATGTCATAGGCGGAAACCGGGCGTTCGTGGCGGGCGAGTTCGGTAAACACCGCCTCGCGCATGCTTGTCCACTGTTCGCCCGCCGCGATCAGCGCGCGCGAAGCCTCTGCCACCAGCTCATCGCCGGTGAGTTCGTGATGGGGGCGGCCGTGCGCCGCCAGATGGGCTGAGTGTGGCATGGCGGCAGATATAAGCAGCGCGCACGGGGAAGTGAAGCCGTGCAAATAGTTAAGCCGCGCGCCGGTGTTCGGCCCGGCGTTCAGCCCCCGTCGCGCAGGAAGCTGGCGCGGTATTGCTGCGGGAACATCGTCTTCAAAGCCGCCACCTTGGGCGCATCCCAGCGCACGATATAACCCGAACGCGGGTTCTTGATCATGTAATCCTGATGATAGGCCTCGGCAGGGTAGAATGTCTTGTAGGGCTCGATCGCGGTGACAATCGGGCGCTTCCACAGCCCGGCCTTGCCCAATTGTGCAATGTAGGCCTTGGCCACGGCTGCCTGTTCCGCGTTCATCGGCACGATCGCGCTGCGATAATGCGCGCCGACATCGGGGCCCTGACGGTTCTTGAGCGTGGGATCTGCGACTACCGAAAAGTAGATGCGCAGCAGTTGGTCATACCGCACCACGGCGGGATCATAGGTGATCTTCACGCTTTCGGCATGATCGGTCATGCCGCTGGTGATGATGTCATACTTGGCGCTGGCAGCATTGCCTCCATGATAGCCCGAAACGGCGGCGGTCACGCCTTTGACATGGCTGAACACGCCTTCCACGCCCCAGAAACAGCCCCCGGCAAAAATCGCGGTCTTGAGACCTTTGGCCTCCTTGGCGGTGCGGGTGGCGGCGGGGGCGTTGACCGGCTCTTCAGCCGCGGTAGCCGGGCCGGCGCAGGCGCCCAGCGCCAGCGAACCTGCCGCAAGCAGCAGGGCAAGGGTGCGCATCACTTCGTTCCTTCGGGCGCAATCACGAAGTCTGCCGAAACTGCGGGCGCCTTGGGCATCTGTGCCGCAAGCGCCGGTGACGCCAGATCACCGCTCCAGCTTTGTGCATTCGCGCCGACCACCAGCACGGTGCCGACAACAAAGCCGATGCCGAAATTGCGGATGAGGTCAGTCGAAAACAGTCGCATGGTAATGGCTCGTGATTGTTGGTGTCCCGCGTATCCCTGCCCGATGCCGAATTGCAGCCGGATGAACATTGCGGTCAGGTGTGATTAGCGTTGCACACCCTGTTTAGTTACGTCGCCCCTGACAAATAGTTGCAAGGGCCGCGCAGCCGTGGCGGGCCGTGCAGGCCGCGCGACAGGATGGGTGGGGGCGCCGTTCCAACCCACCCGGCCCACAGGGCCGCAAGGCCGACCGGCCGCCCGCAGCTGCTCCGGAGCGAAGCGAAGGAAACGCAGCGAGGACGAAGGCGCGGAGGCGCCTTCGCAAAACAAAATCGTCCTCACGTAGCGAAGCGGTAGGACAACAAATCAATGCCGGAAATGCCGCATCCCGGTGAACACCATCGCAAGGCCTGCAGCATCGGCAGCGGCGATCACCTCGTCATCGCGGATCGATCCGCCCGGCTGGATCACAGCGGTCGCGCCTGCTTCGGCGGCGGAAATCAGACCGTCGGCAAAGGGGAAGAAAGCGTCCGAAGCCACCGCGCTGCCCACGGTGCGCGGCGCGGCCCAGCCGTGGGTTTCGGCGGCCTCCGCAGCCTTGATGGCTGCAATCCGCGCCGAATCGCGGCGGTTCATCTGGCCCGCGCCAATCCCGGCAGTCGCGCCGTCTTTGGCATAGACGATGGCGTTGGACTTGACATGGCGGGCGACAGTCCAGGCGAACAGGCAATCCTGCAATTCCTGCGATGTCGGCGCGCGTTTGGTCACGACCTTGAGATCATCGAGGCTGACCGATCCTGCATCCCGCGACTGGATCAGCATTCCGCCCGCGATGGTCTTCATCGTCAGGCCCGGACGGCGCGGATCGGGCAGTGTACCGCATTCCAGCAGGCGCAGGTTCTTCTTCCTGGCAAAGATTTCGCGTGCCTCGGCGCTGACCGAAGGGGCGATCACCACTTCGGTGAAGATCGCGCTGATCGCCTCGGCAGTGGCGGCATCCAGCTCGGTGTTCACGGCCACAATCCCGCCGAAGGCCGAAACCGAATCGCACGCCAGCGCCGCTTCCCACGCCTCCAGCAAGCTGCCCGACTGCGCCACGCCGCAGGGGTTGGCGTGCTTGACGATCACGACTGCGGGCGACTGTCCGGCAAACTCCGCCGCCAGTTCCAGCGCGGCATCGGCATCGTTGAGGTTGTTGTAGCTCAGTTCCTTGCCCTGCAACTGCGCCGCCTGCGGCACGCCCCTGGTACCCGCCACTTGCGGGACATAGATCGCCGCCGACTGGTGCGGGTTTTCGCCGTAACGCAGCGTATCGGCGCGCTTCAATGCGATGGGCAGCGTATCGGGGAAAGGTGTCGTCTCGCCTTCGGGATCACCAAAGGCGAACCAGCTGGCAATCGCGGAATCATAGGCAGCGGTGCGGGCATAGGCCTTGCCCGCCATGCGGGTGCGGAACCCTTGCGTGGTCGCACCGTCATTGGCGCCGAGTTCCGCCAGCAGTGCGGGATAGTCTGCCGGGTCGGTCAGGATGGTTACAAACCCGTGGTTCTTGGCGGCTGATCGCACCATCGAAGGGCCGCCGATATCGATATTCTCGATGATTTCCCCGCGGCTCGCCCCCTTGGCCACGGTCGCCTCGAACGGATAGAGGTTGACCACCACCAGATCGATCGCGCCGATGCCGTGGGCCTCCATCGCGGCGACGTGTTCGGGATTGTCGCGCAGCGCCAGCAGCCCGCCGTGGACGGTGGGGTGCAGGGTCTTCACCCGCCCGTCCATCATCTCGGGAAAGCCGGTGAGGTCTGATACATCCTTCACCGTCAGCCCCGCATCGCGCAGCGCCTTGGCGGTGCCGCCGGTGCTGACCAGTTCGACACCCCTTGCGGCCAGCGCCGCACCCAATTCAGCCAAACCCGCCTTGTCGGACACTGACAGCAGCGCCCGTTTGATCACACCGTTGCTCATTGCAAAAGCCTACCCTGTTTTTCGTAAGCGCCAGGAGAATTGCCCCCCGCTGCGCAATGCCAGTCCTTCGATCACCAGCTGTTCGGTGGCGTGCGGGCGGCCTTCGCCGTCAACCCACAGGCTGTCCTCGGCAGACAGGGTGATTGCGTCGGCACCCGCCCTATCGCCGCCGAGCCGGAATTGCCAGAGCCGACCGTCGGGCAGCAGCAGGCTCGCCCCGCGCTTGTCGGGCGACAGCTGCACCTCGACCCCGCGCCCGAGATGGAACCGCAGCGCAAAGCCGATCTTGCCGCGCTTGCCGGTCTTGGTGGAGGGCACAAGGATGTCTTCCCCCGCCAGTTCGGTGCCATCGCCCGCCAGCGTCAGAATGCGCTGGTGGGTGAGACCGTAGCGGCTGGCATAGCCATCATGTGCGGCCTCGATCCGGGTGGCTTCACGTCCCTTGCCAGCGACTATCCGGCGCTCCACCTCGACCGTCTCGACCCCCTTGCCGAGCTGGCCGTTAAGCAGCACCGCGGTGGAATTGGCGTTGTCCAGCACCAGTGTGGAAAAGGCCGCCGTTGCGCGCAGCCCCTGACCGATGCGTGCGGGCACCTGTCCGCCAGCCAGCGCTGCGCCGCCGCAATTGACGATAATCCGCTGCGGCCCGTCCGACAATTCAAACGCCAGCGTCGATGCGCAGCCCACCCGCGCATGGCGCGCACGCGGCGGCGGGGCGGTGTCGAACTGTAGCAGGGTCTCGCCAGTCTTGACGCGCTGATATCCCCAGCTGGCGGTGGTGACGAGCGGACGGGTGCGCACGCCGGAGGCTTCGATCACGGCATTCACACGGTCGGCACAGATCGCGCCCTGCCCCTGCCAGCTGCCCAGCATCCCGTCGCCATGCCGCAGCGCCAGCAGCGGGGGGACAAGCAGTTCGCGCATCACCGCCAGCGCGGCGGGGGGTGTTATCCCGGCCGCATCGTAACAGGCGATCAGATCGGTCAGCAGACGGATCGCATCCAGCTGCGCGGCAGGACAGCGCGACAACACGCCGCCATCCTCGCCCACCATATCGCCCAGCGCCTTCACCAGCCCCGCCTCGCCGAACAGGCGGCGCGGCCTGCCATTGGGGAGCAGCAGGCCTGCCGCCACAATCCCGGCCCAGCCTGCCACCTGCCCGAAACCGGCACTCTCGCGCGGTGCCTTGCGATCGAGCCATGCCGCCGTGTCGGCTATTGCGGCCAGCACGCGCGATTTCAGGCCCTTGTCATTGCCCGCCAGCACCAGCGGGGCATGGACGAGCCATGCCACCAGCCGCAATCCCGCAAATTCAACGTCCCACGCCTGCCCCTTGCCGGGCTCGCGGTTGCCGTGGAGCCATTGTCCGGTGATCCGTTCGGCCACGGCAGACCCATCGGCGCGCGGGGCGCTGGCGGCAAGATCGGCGAGCCAGCTGAAGCTGTGCAGCACCCGCTCCACCCCCGGCGCATGGCGCGCGGCAGGGGCGAAATCGATGCTGGCAATCGGCAGGCGTGCGCCGTGGACAAGGAAATGTCCGGCGCGCAGGGCCGTGCCCGCCGCACGATCACCGCGATTGGGGCTATCCACCGTCGCCAGCACCCGCAAAGGCGGCGGGCGGCGGAACGGCATGGCAAGCGCATGGCCCGGCACCCCGAGGCGGTAGGCAAGCCGGATCAGCGCTTCGCCGGGGCCGCTGCGGATCGCGATAGCATCGCTCAGCGCCAGGGCGCGCGAAGGTTCTTCGGCCAGCGGTTCAGCGGAAGGATCGGCACGCTGCGTGACGGCGGGTTCGGGGCGATCGGCAAGAAGCAGCGCCGGGCTATCCGCCACCCGCTCCACCAGCGCATCGGCCCGGCGGCCCGCAGGTGTGCGCAGCAGCGTCGCCATCATCGCGCCCCTTTGAGGGCGGCGATATTGGCGGCGTAGCAATCCGGCCCGCCCTTGAAGGTGGCAGACCCGGCAACCAGCACATCGGCTCCGGCCTCCACGCACATGCGCGCGGTTTCCGCATTGACCCCGCCATCGACCTCCAAATGGATAGTGCGCCCGGAACGGGTGATCATCGACCGGATGCGCGCCACCTTTTCGAGCTGCGAAGGGATGAAGCTCTGCCCGCCGAAGCCGGGATTGACGCTCATCACCAGGATCAGATCTGCCAGATCCATGAGGTTATCGAGCACTTCAACCGGCGTGCCGGGGTTTATTACCACGCCTGCCTTTTTGCCCAGCGCCTTGATCGCCTGCAGCGTGCGGTGGATGTGCGGCCCGGCCTCGGGGTGGACAGTGATGATATCGGCGCCCGCTTCGGCAAAAGCGGCCAGATAGGGGTCAACCGGGGCGATCATCAGATGGACGTCAAACGGCTTGTTCGTATGCGGACGCAATGCCTTGACCACGTCCGGCCCGATGGTGATGTTGGGCACGAAATGGCCGTCCATCACATCAATATGGATCCAGTCCGCGCCCGCTGTGTCAACGGCGCGCACTTCTTCGCCCAGCCGCGCAAAGTCGGCAGACAGGATCGACGGGGAAATCAAAGGTGCAGGCATGGCGCGGCGCAGGCCCTTTCTGACGCTTGCCCTGCCATACGGGAGCCGCGAATCGGGCGACAAGCATGTTTCTCGCCTTTTCCACGGTGGCGATTCGGCGATCCGCGCCGGAACGTGTATCAATTAAGCCGCAATTCATGCGCCGCCGTTCAAAAGGCCTTTCGAACCGAGCGGCCCCGATGCCGCGCCGCCTAGCGCGCACTGCTCCTTCCCCCTCATATTGCGAGATGCTCATGAACCGGTTTTCCTCTCCCTTGCCGCTGCCCGATTGGCTGAACACCCGCCGCAAGGCCGCTTTGCCGGTAGCTGTTGCGGGGCTGGTGCTGGGCGGAATCGGTCTGGCCGGGCCGCTGGCGGCACAAGGCTTCACCTATGGGCGCACCACCTCCAATGACATGAGCCAGTGTTCCGGCGGAAAGGGCCCGGCGGTGCGGGTTGCTGTCAGCGGGCTGAAATCATCCGAAGGCAACCTGTTCGTGCGCGCCTACCCCGCCAACGGCAACGACTGGCTGAAGAGCAAGCGCTATATCGTGCGGGTCGATGCCAAGCCGCAACCCGGCGGCATGACCGCTTGCGTGCCGCTGCCAGCGGCGGGCGATTATGCCATCGCGATCCATCATGACGTTAACGGCAACCGCAAATCCGATCTGTCCGATGGGGCGGGGATGTCGAACAATCCGAAGATCAAGAAGATCCTCGGCCTCGTGCCGCGCCCGCCATCGGTCGACAAGGTGCGCTTCACTGCCGGTCAGGGCGTCACCCAGATGGCGATCACGATACAGTATATGTGAGCCACACTAGGCGGCGTTGCGCTGGCGGCGGCGGTGTTCGCGCAGATCCCACAGCACCTGCGGCGCGGCCAGCAGCGGGTAGCGTTCGCGAAACGGCGTCAGCTTGACCGGCATTCCGGTGTGACGCTCGATCTTCCACGCAGCATAGCGCGCCGCGCCTTCGAAGGTGGTGCTGCCCTTGATCAACCGCACCAGATTGAGCGGTTTGCCCAGTCGCCGCCGCCGTGCCCACCAGCCCAGCACCCTGCGCCGCTCTGCAGGGGTAAGCTGCGGTGACAGGATCATGCCATCCTGCACGGCCTCTATGCCTGCCGCTTCCCACGCCAGCGGCAGCAGCCCGGCAAAATGTTCGGCATTGACGCTGAGAATATCATTCTCGCGTCCGCTTTTCTCGACCCGGAATTCGGCCTTGTAGGTCGCACGGAACAGGGCGCGCCAGTAATCCTCGGCCGTGCCGCTGTCCGGCCCGATGGCGGCGGCCAGCCTTGCGGCGGTAGTGGCGGCAGCGGCAATGGCAGCGATCACTTCGGCGCGGGCGGCATCATCTTCGGCCCAGATCAGCGCGCTTGGTTGCACGAAGCGCGCCCAGATGGTGGTGTCGGTGGAAACGCCGCTCGCCGCGCGGGCGAAGGTTGCCAGCCGCATGGTCGCCACCTTGGCGCGTAGCATTTCAGCCTCGTGCGGCCGTTCGTGATAGCTGATTGTCGGCCAGATCGCGCTTTCCTGTGTGCCGGGCAGCAGGACGTAGAAATCGAGCACCCCGTCCAATGATCCGGTGCGCAGGTTCGATCCGTAGAACAGCACAGCCCTTGCACCCGCCGCATGGGCCAGCGCCTCGGCAAAAGCGGCTACGGCAGGATCAATCGGGGCATCGAGGCGCGCGGCGATCCGCGCCGCCAGCGCACTGGAACCCGTCGTCATGGCGTGACGAAGGCGAGCTCCGGCCCCTGTTCGATCCGGTAATCGCCAGCCGGAAAAGCCTCGCCATCAAGGATGAACTGCCCATCGATCGACAGGCTGAACTGGCTTGCGGCAAGCTGGTGAATCCCGCGCTCCCGCAAGGGCCCGCGAA
Source organism: Porphyrobacter sp. AAP60 (assembly GCF_001296025.1). Taxonomy (GTDB): domain Bacteria; phylum Pseudomonadota; class Alphaproteobacteria; order Sphingomonadales; family Sphingomonadaceae; genus Erythrobacter. The sequence continues at coordinate 541,000 of NZ_LJHV01000008.1, forward strand.
CCTTGCCCATCAGAATCAACGGGATCAACGCCGTGGTGCGGCGCGAAATCTGGTCGACCGCCACCAGTTTCAACCCCTTCTTCAAAGCGCCGAAGGGGCGGATTCCGGCTGGCAGCCGTTCCAGCGTGGAAGCAAACAGCAATTGCCGCATGTCCGGATTGCCGTGTCCGCTATGCGCCATCGGTGCGTCAGCCGCGCCAAGGCCGATCTGCATCCGTGCACCCTTGCGCCACGGGTTGGCACGGCTGGCGAACACCGATTGCAGCAGCGCCCACAAGGCGGTTATCGCCACCACCATGCTGTTGAACGCGCCCAGCTTGTGCGCGCTCTGCCCGGCCTGGGTCGCTTTGGTGAAAGCGCCCGCGCCAAGAATGAAGCCTGCCACGCGCGAAACGCCCGCGCCGTTTTCACCATCATCGGCCGATGAAACCGCCATGGGCCGACGCGAGGTGCGCCCGCCATGATCAAGCGCGTCAATCGCGTCCTGCAAGGTCCAGTCGTCAGGAATGCCGAGGTCGACTGTCAGCGCATTGGTTTTGCCCTTGGGCAGCACTGCCACCGCGGGCCAATCATCGCCGAAGATCGTCTGTCCGCAGGTCAACACGTCGCGCACGGTCCCATCGCCGCCGTTGATGACAAGGAGATCGATCCCCTTCTCGGCGAATTCGGCCAGCGCGATGGGCAATTGCCCGCGCTCACGCGGTTGGGCGATGTGGACATGGGGACACACGCCGCAGTCGAAATCGGCACCCAGATTGCGATGGCTGCGCGGGTTGTAAATCACCCCGACCGTCGGCGATTGCCCGGCATCGCGCACGCGGCGCGTGCGGACGCGCGGCGGCGCGGCGGGATAAGCCCGCGGAATCTGCGCAAACTCGTAGATCGACGTCGCCATGACTGTCCTATAGTGGTCGGGGAATTAACTTACTACCGTCATCTTTACGCGGAACCGTAACAATGCTGCAGTGCAAAGTCGGCGCTGCCGCCCGGATAACAAGGGGCGAAGCGACGGAAGCGGGCAGGAAGACGCCAGAACGGGGAACCGGGAGGGCAACGCTGGCGCACCCGACAGGATTCGAACCTGTGACCTCTGCCTTCGGAGGGCAGCGCTCTATCCAGCTGAGCTACGGGTGCATGGTGCCATGCGATGCGGTGCATCATTACGTGCGGGCGGGCGCTTAGCAAGGGGCTGGGCGCGGCGCCAGTCAATTGTTGGGGCGCGTCGCCCGGACTCGGCTGGCCGCAGCACCGGCACGGGTGGGCTTAACCAATCGGCAAGGTGCCATGCCTAGGCTCCTATCCCATGGCCACGCTTCCGCCCGAAACGATTCTCTCTCCCGGTTCCGGCGAACGGCGGGGCAGCGCCGCGCGCGATCCGCTGGTGGCGGCGTGGACGGCGTTGCATGGCCAGGCGGCGCAACTGGCGCTGCTGGCCCGGATCGCTCTCGAGCCGCAGGCCGATGAAAACGCGATTGCAGCCGCGCTGGACGAAGCCAAGCCGTGGCAGCAAGCGCTTGTCGCGCAAGGGATCGATGATGTTGCCACAATGCTCGACACCGGGCTGAAAGCGCTCGGCACATTGTCGCGCCGGGGGCAGGATACGGCTGCGCCCGCGCTGACCCTGTGGCGTGAATTCCATGCCGCGCGCACGGCCTTGCTGGGCGTGTTGGGAGCCACCGCGGCGGCTTGACTGCGTTCGCATTATGTTCCAACCGGATGCCATGTCCGGTGTTGCTCCGTTACCAACTGATTCGCTTGTGCAGGCCAGCCTTTGCGCTGCCGATGTGGCGCGCGGGATCGGGCGGTTGTTTGCGCGCAACGATATCTGGTGCCTGCCCGAAGTGCCGATCCGCAATGGCCGCCGCGCCGATCTGATGGGGATCGACGCCCGCGGGCAGGTGGTGATTGTCGAAATCAAGGTCGCCCGGGCAGATCTGCTGGGCGATAGCAAGTGGCCCGATTACCTCGATTTCTGCGACCGGTTTTTCTGGGGTGTGCCGCCGGGACTGGATCGTGCTCCGCTGGAGGGCGAGGCTTACCGGCCGGAAACCTGCGGGGTGATCGTGGCGGATGGATATGATGCCGAAATCCTGCGCCCGGCCGCGCTCGCGCCGCTGGCGGCGGCGCGGCGCAAGGTGGAGGTCGAACGGCTGGCGCGCATCGCCATGCGGCGGCACACAGCGTTGATCGATCCGCTGTGCGCGGCGATCGATACGCTGGCCTGATCCCCTGGCCTGATTCGCACTTGCAGAGTTTGCGCTGTCGCCGCCCTGCGAATTGCGGCATAACCTGCGGCAATGCTTCCCGCTGATACCCCAGTCCCGCTTGCGCTGCTGATCGCCAGTCTGGCCGTCACGGCAATCGTCGCATTGCGGTATCTGCTGACGAGCGGATTGTTCGCCATGATCACCGCACGCCTGCGGCCAGGCCTGTATGATGGCAAGCGTGCGCAGATCACGCGCGAGGTGCGCTGGTCGCTGCTTTCCGCTGCGATCTACGGCGTCCCTGCGGGCATCGTGCTGTGGGGCTGGCGCCATCACGGGTGGAGCCAGATCACCGCCGATTGGGCCGCGCTGCCGCTGTGGTATCACCCCCTCTCGCTGCTGATCTACCTGTTCGTGCAGGACACCTGCTTTTACTGGAGCCACCGCTGGATGCACCGGCCGCGCTGGTTCAAGCTGGCCCATGCCGTCCACCATCAGAGCCGCCCGCCCACAGCGTGGACCGCAATGAGCTTTCACCCCGTAGAGGCTGTGACCGGCGCGGTGGTGGTGCCGGTGCTGGTGTTTATGGTGCCGATCCACATCGCGACGCTGGGCATGGTGCTGACCATCGCCACGATCATGGGCGTAACCAATCACATGGGGTGGGAGATGTTTCCGCGCCGGCTTGTTCACTCCCCGTTGGGAAAGTGGCTGATAACGGCCAGCCACCACGAACGGCATCACGAGGAATATCAATGCAACTTCGGGCTGTATTTCCGCGTATGGGACAGGCTGTGCGGCACGGACAAAGGCTTCTCGCGCCGGATCGTGGCCGAGGCCGGGCACGCGCGCGAACCGGCCGCATTGTGAAACTGGCCGCGCTTGTGCTGGCTGGCAGTGCGGCGGGGCTTGCGGCTGCAGCCCCTGCCTACGCGGGCGATGTGGTGATTACCGTCAGCGATATCCGGTCATCCAAAGGCGTGGTGCGCGCCTGCATGACGATGCGCGAGGACATTTTTCCCAAATGCATCAAGGATGCCACCGCGCATCGCACCGTCGTGCCGGCCAGCGGCACTGTCGAAATCCGCTTCACCGGGGTGAAGCCGGGCGAATATGCGATCGCGCTGCTGCATGACGAGAACAACAACGGCAAGGCCGACCGGGCGATGGGAATGATGCCCAAGGAAGGTTACGGCTTTTCGCGCGATGCCCCCGTCAAGATGGCCCCGCCCAAGTTCAAGGACGCGGTGATGAAGGTGGGCGAAGGCAGCAACCGCGTGTCGATCAAGATGCGGTATTTCCTCTAGAGCGTCCCCCGCAAATCCGCCTCGCGTTTAACGTGATGTTTACCACGCCGCGCCACAAAGGCGGTGTAACGGTCAAACAGGGGCGGATAAAAGCCATGGACACTCTGCGCGGCAACTTCGATCCCGATGATATTGCGGATCGGAGCTGGGACGCATCCGAAGAGGAAAGTGCCGAGCCGGCAAGCCGCCGCGATCTCCCGCCCGAATCGATCGGACAGGACGAACGCCGGATGCAGGTGCGCGCCTATAATCATTGGGCCGGACAGCTGGGCGAACGCATGTTCCCCAACATCGAAGACCTCGACCCTGTTCAGCTGCCCGATTTCGGCCCGCATTCGGTGCTGCTCGATTTCTCGTACGGGATCGATGATCCGGTGGTGCGCTTCCTCGGCGACAAGCTGGCGGACGAATGCAGCGAAAACACCAGCATCACGCGCCTTTCGGATGTGCCGCCGCGCTCGTTGCTGAGCCGCATAACCGATCATTACATGCAGATTCTCGCCAATCAGGCCCCGATCGGGTTCGAGGCCGAATTCGTCAACCATCGCGGCCAGGCGATCCTCTATCGCGGCATCCTGCTGCCCTATTCCAGCGACGACGAGACCATCGATTTCATCTATGGCGTGATCAACTGGAAAGAAATGGCCGACCAGCTGACGGCGGACGAATTGCTGCTCGAAATCGATCAGGCGCTCGATCTGGGTGCCGATGCCGAAGCCTCCGAAGAGCCGCGGTTGCGCGCTGCCGATCCGGTCACTGACTGGGCGGATTCGCCGGCGCACGAGGCTGACGCCGATCCAGCGCTGCCCGCAGATGATGATGCCGGTGATTTCGGCCCCGATGACTTCGGCAATGTTGCCCCGTTTGACGCAGCCGCCCCGGACCATGCCGGCAATAACGATCTGCCGCTGCCCGATTTCGGCCAATACAGCCTCGACGATGACGACGAGGAGTATGACGAGGACGAGGGCGAAGGCGAGAGCGCCGGATACAGCTTTGCCTCGCTGGCCGATTATATCGAAGCGCCTGTGAAGAAGGCGATCGACCCGGCGGCATTCACGCTCATGCCCGAGACCGAAGAAGCGAGCTTCGATCACGAAGACGCCGCAGCGGTTTTTGCGCCCGAGGCCGATACCCCGGAGGCCTATGTCCCCGCAGCCCCCGAAATCCGCCAGGCCCCCGTCGATGACGTGGTCGAAGACTTCGTGGCTGACGAACTGCCTGAAGATGCAGGGCTTTACGATTGCCTTGCTTCGGCGCGGGAATTGGCGCGCAACGCCGATAACACCGAAGATCGCAGCCGCAATGCGCTGTATGCTGCGGTCAGCCGCGCCTATGATTTCTCGCTCGCGGCGAAGGCCTCGCCCGAGGATTACGCCGAACTGATCGCGGAAAGCGGCCTGACAGTGCAGGAACGCGCACCGATGACCCCGGTGGTCAAGCTGGTGTTCGGGCATGATTACGACAAGACGCGCCTGACCGAATATGCCGCTGTGCTGACCCACGCCCACCGTCTGCGGCTGGAACGCGGGAGCCTGTCGGATTACCTCGCCGCGACCGAGGGCGGGGTGAAGGCCGTGGTCAAAGCCGAACGCAGCCTGCGCCGCGAGGAGCAGGGCAAGCCTGCCGTCGATGCCGCCGCCGTGCGCGAGGCGCTGGCCGAGCAACTGCGCGCGCTCGAAGCCATCACCCTTGAGGAACTGGACGGGGCCGGCCCGGAATTCGCGCTGGCGTTGATCCGCCGGGACGAGATCGGCTGTGCGGAAATCATCGCCGAACTGCCCGAGGATATCGCCCTGATCGAACGCGCGGCCCGCAAGCTGTTCGGGTAAGTCGCCCGGGCAGCCTGCCCGCTTCACTTTGCGTTCAGGCGCAAGTCCGGTAGGGTCGACGCGATGCGTGGCCGCCCTTCCCCCTTTGCCTATGTCCTCGCTTTGCTGGCAAGCGCGCTGGTCGCGCTGCAACCGGTTGCAGCGCAATCGATCCTGCGCGATGCCGAGACCGAAGAACTGCTCAAGGACATGGTCGCCCCGCTGGTCGAGGCAAGCGAGCTTGAAGCGGGCAATGTCGAACTGGTGTTGATCAATGACGGCTCGATCAACGCTTTCGTTGCGGGCGGTCAGGTAATCTACGTCCATACCGGCCTGATCAACGAGGCCGAAACCGCCAATGAAGTGCAAGGCGTGCTGGCCCACGAGCTGGGCCACATTACCGCGGGGCACGTGACCCGCTTTGCCGAACGCACCAAGGCGGCGACCGGGATCACCATCCTGTCGTTGCTGTTGGGCGTGGGTGCGGCGCTGGCCGGAGCGGGCGAGGCGGGAATGGGCGCGATCATGGCCGGGCAGCAAGCCGCGCTTGGCAGCTTCCTGTCGTTCAACCGCGATCAGGAAGCCTCCACCGATCTGGCAGGGGCCCGCTATCTTGCGGGCGCGGGGATCAGCGGCAAGGGCATGATCAAGTTCTTCGAACGCCTGCGCGGCAACGAAATCCGGCGCGGATACAGTCAGGCCGCCGAAGCTGCCTATGGCCGCACACACCCGCTATCGGGCGACCGTATCCAGACCTTGCGCGGGTTGCTGGATCAGGATCCGGCATGGGATGTCGAACCCGATCCGGCCTTGCAGGAACGTTTCGTGCGTGCCCGCGCCAAACTGTACGGCTATCTCGCCGAACCACGCCGCACGCTGACCTATTTCCCGCCGAGCAATACCAGCGTCCCGGCTCGCTATGCCCGCGCCTATGCCTATCACAAGGATGCCCAGGTGGAGAAATCATTGGCCGAGGCCGATGCGCTGCTGGCGGCAGAGCCGGACAACCCGTGGTTTCTGGAGCTCAAGGGGCAGGTGCTGCTTGAATCCGGACGTCCGCTGGAGGCGCTCGTCCCGCTGCGCCGCGCGACCGAGCTCACTCGCTCACATTCGCTGATCGCGGGAATGCTGGGGCACGCACTGATTGCGACCGAAGATGAGCGCTATTTCGCCGAAGCTGAAACCGTGCTGCGCGCCGCGGTTCAGCGCGATCGCTACAATCCCTTCGCGTGGTATCAGCTGGGCGTGGTCTATGCCGCGCGCGGCGATATCCCCCGCGCGCGGTTGGCCAGCGCCGAACAGCAGGTGATGAACAGGCTCTATCCGCAGGCACTCGCCAATGCGCAGGCTGCCGAGGCGAGCCTGCCTTACGGTTCGCCCGACTGGATTCGCGCACAGGATGTTGCGCTGGAAGCGCGCAGCGAACTGGAACGCCTGCGCGACAAGCGCTAGGCTTTGCAGCGTCCCACCTGTTGCCGACGGAAACTCCATGCCCGAAGAACCGATCCAAGACGCGCCCTCGACCTTGCGCCACACCCTGCTGACCGCGCTGCTGGCGCTGGTGTTCGGCTTTCTGGGCGCAGCGACATGGTCTTACTCCGGCCTTGCCGACAACCGCACCCGCGCCTTCCTGCTCGGCAATCCCGAAATGCTGCCGCAGATGGTGGCCGCCTACGAAGAACAGGAAGCGGCCGGCCGGCTGGCGGCGATGGGCGATGATGTGTTCACCGCTTTTCCCGGCGTGGTGCTCGGCAATCCTGCAGGCAACCGGGTGCTGGTCGAGTTCACCGATTATAACTGCCCCTATTGCGAGGCGAGCCTGAAGGATGTGAAGCGGCTGGTGGCCGAAGACCCCGATCTGAAGGTCGTGATCCGCGAGTGGCCGATCTTCGAAGGCAGCGACGTGGCCTCGCGCATGGCGCTGGCCGCCGGATTGCAGGGCAAATATGCAGCCTTCCACGAAGCGATGTTCGCTTCCGGTGATGCCGCAGCGGCGGCCAGGGCGGCGGGGCTGGACATGGCGCGGGCAGAGGCTGACGCGGCCTCGGATGCTGTCTCCGCAGAAATCGCCCGCAATCTCGAACTGGCGCGCTCGCTCGGCTTCACCGGCACGCCTGCGTGGATCGCCGGGCGCAAACCGTTGGGCGGTGCGGTGGGCTATGACAGGCTCAAGGCCGCGCTCGCCAGCGACGAGGCCGGATGATGCAGGCCCTGCGCTGGCGAGTTGGTGCCGCGCTGTGGCTTGCGCTGTTGTGCCCGCCGCTGTTGTGCCCGCCGCTGCTGGCGCAAAAAGGGCCTGTGGCCATCGATCCTGTCGCGATCGATTATGCCGCCGAACGCGCTGCCATTGGCCGGTTTCAGGATGCCGACCAGCGGTTGCAGGATGTGGGCTGGCAGTTGGCGCGCGGCAATGTCGGCTACTGCTCTAGGGTGGTGCCTTCGATCGGGCTGCAATTGCAGGACATGGCCAGCTACGGCGCGCCCGCGATTGCGCGCCGGGCGCTTGGCCTCAAGCGCGATTTCGCGGTGCAGACCGCTGCGCGCGGATCGCCTGCTGCACAATCGGGCGCCTTCACCCGCAACCGCGAAATTACCGCGCTGGAACGGTTCGATCCCAATGGCTGGTACGCTGGCCCGGCAATGGAATGGCAGCGGTTGGTGACCGCGCATGATCACATCGAGGCGATGCTGACCGAGCATGGCGGCATCGCGATCGGCTTTGCCGATGGCAGCGAAGCGCGCCTGCAACCGGTGGAAGTCTGCGCCACCCGGTTCGAACTGATGGGCGCAGGCGACAAGGCCGTGGCCGATGGCAACCGCGTGGTGATCGGGATCGAGTTTCCCGCCTTCGCCTATGACGAGCCGGTGTTTGCAGGGGTCGTCGCGCATGAACTGGCGCACAACGTGCTGGGGCATAGTGGCTGGCTCGATCGAAACGGGCGCAGCCGCAAGCACGTGCGCCGGACCGAGCGCGAGGCCGACCGGCTGATGCCGTGGCTGCTGGCCAATGCGGGCTATGATCCGGCGGCGGCCGCGCGGTTCATGGAGCAATGGGGATCGAAGCATGATGCCGGGCTGCTGATGCTGCGCAAGCATGATGGCTGGGACGAACGCGCCGAATTCATCACGGCCGAACTGCCCCTGATCGCCGATCTGATGGCACGCGAAGGCAGGGCCGACTGGACGCAGCAGTTCCGCCGCGAGATTGACCCTGATGGCGGCCTTCTGCCGGTGCGCAAGCGATGATCCGTGTTCCGCCAGCGGCGGCGGCTGCAAATTGCAGTGCCGTTTGCGACGAAATGCGTTAGACCTTCGGGCCTATGGCAGTGCTCCAGATCCAGGCGGCGCCGTTCTTTGCGAGCAAGAACCGGGCGTTCTGGAACCTCCAGCTGGCGGGCTGGGGTGCGGCTTTCCTGTTGCGCGCGGTCTCTGCGCTGGCGAACAAGCAGGACCTCGATGTGCTGGCGCTGATCCTCGTCACGACCATCACCGGCTTTTCGATCAGCCTGATCCTCTCGGTCATCTACCGCCAACTGATCCGCCAGCAACCGCTTGTGACATGGGGGCTGACCGCGTTTGTGCTGATCGTCGCCGTCGTTCTGCACGCTTCGATCGACGCCTGGGTGCAGGGGGTATACACCGGGGGAGGCCGCGATACCTTCGTGCAGCGCCTGATCGGTCTGCTCTATTTGCCCATGACCCTGCTGGGCGGGTGGAGCGCGCTGTATTACGCGATCAATTTCTTCCTCACGGTGGAACAGCAGGCAGACCGGCTGGAACGGCTGGAAGCGCAGGCCACCGCCGCGCAGCTGGCGATGCTGCGCTATCAGCTCAACCCGCATTTCCTGTTCAACACATTGAATTCGATCAGCACGCTGGTGCTGCTGAAACAGACCGAACCGGCCAATGCGATGCTCACCCGCCTGTCAGGCTTCTTGAGGCACACGCTGATTGCCGAACCGGGCAGCCAGGTGACGCTGGCGCAGGAGATCGAGACGCTGCAGCTTTACCTCGATATCGAACGGATGCGGTTTGAAGAGCGGCTGCGCACCCATTTCGAGATCGATGACGCCGCGATGGATGCGCAGCTGCCATCGATGCTGCTGCAACCGCTGGTCGAAAACGCGATCAAATATGCTGTCAGCCCGCAGGAGGAAGGCGCGCGGATTTCACTTACAGCGCGGGTGATCGGGGATCGCCTGCGGCTGACGATCGAGGATACCGGGCCGGGGGTGGATGAACCTTTGCGGTTCGAAGCGCGCGACCCTTCGGAATTGCGCGCGCCGCCGGTGCCGGGCCGACCCGTTTCGACCGGCGTCGGTCTTGCCAATATCCGCAACCGCCTGGCGCAAGCCTACGGCGACAAACATCTGTTCGAAACACGATCGGAAGCCGGGGGCGGCTTTGTGGTGCTGATCGAAATACCCTTCACCCGCGCCGATACCGTCGAAACCGTGCCTGCAACATTTGCTGCTGCTGGAACAATCGACGGCATTCTCGGCTTGAACCCCCCGCAAAGAAGTATCGGAACCCCCGCATGACGATCAGAACCATCCTTGTCGACGACGAGAAGCTGGCCATTCAGGGCCTGCAATTGCGCTTGCAGGCGTTTGACGATGTCGAGATTATCGATACCTGCGCCAACGGGCGCGAGGCGATCCGCAAGATCAAGACCGAAAAGCCCGATCTGGTGTTTCTGGATATCCAGATGCCCGGCTTTGACGGCTTTTCCGTGGTCAAGGGCGTGATGGAGATCGAACCCCCCCTGTTCGTCTTTGTCACCGCCTATGAAGAACACGCCATCCGCGCGTTCGAGGCCAACGCCGTCAATTATCTGATGAAGCCGGTTGACGAACAGAAGCTGGCTGACACCATCGAACGCGTGCGCCAGCGCCTTGCCGAAAAGAAATCGGCCGAAGACGCCGGGCAATTGCTCGATGTGCTCGCCGAAATCGCGCCCGACCGCGCCGCCGATTTCGTCGACACCGCTGCGCCTGCGCCGGACAACGCGGACCGCTTCGAAAAGCTGATCAACGTGAAGGATCGCGGCCAGATTTTCCGCGTCGAAGTCGACACGATCGAGAATATCGAGGCTGCGGGCGATTACATGATCATCTCCACCGGCGACAATTCGCTGGTGCTGCGCGAGACGATGAAGGATCTGGAACGCCGCCTTGATCCGCGCAAGTTCCAGCGGGTGCACCGCTCCACTATCGTCAACCTCGATCTGGTGCGGCAGGTGAAGCCCCACACCAACGGCGAATGCTTTCTGGTGCTGGAAAGCGGCGCCGAGGTGAAGGTTTCGCGGTCGTATCGTGACGTGGTGGCCAGATTTGTTCACTGATCCCCAACTCCGTTCGTGTCGAGCCCTTCGGCAGGCTCAGGGATGTACTGCCGACATTCTGTCGTCAGTCGAGACACAGGCCTGAGGCCTCTCGACTTCGCTCGAGGCGAACGGCTAGAGTGAAGGCATGAACACCTTCACCCTCGCCGGCTTCGACCTCGCCAAATTTATCCGCGAAACCCTCGCCGAAGACCTCGGCGAAGGCATCCCCGGCGGCGGACGCGATGTAACCAGCGAAAGCGTGATCCCCGCGGAGGCGCGCTTCACCGGGGTGATGGACAGCCGCGATGCGATCGTCGTTGCGGGCCTGCCGCTGGCCGAGGCGTTCTTCCGGCATCTCGACCCCGATTGCGTGATCCAGCCCCTTGTGCGTGATGGCGACAAGGTGCCTGCGGGCACCGACCTGTTGCGGATCGAGGGCAAGGCGCGGGCGTTGCTGACAGCGGAACGCAGCGCCTTGAACATCGTCCAGCACCTGTCCGGCATCGCCACCATGACGCAGGACTATGTCACCGCGATGCGCGGGGCAGATGGCAACCCAGCCTGCACGCTGCTGGACACGCGCAAGACCATTCCGGGCCTGCGCTTCCTCGAAAAATACGCCACGCGGCAGGGCGGCGCGCAGAACCATCGCATGGGGCTGTGGGATGCGGCGATGATCAAGGATAATCACGTGGCAGTGGCTGGCAGCGTGGGCGAGGCGGTGCGGCGCGCGCGCGATGCGGGGGTCGAAAAGATCATCTGCGAAGTCGACACCCTCGACCAGATCGAACCCGCGCTGGAAGCGGGCGCTCACCACCTGCTGCTCGACAATATGCCGCCTGAAACGCTGGCCGAGGCTGTGGCACTGGTCGCAGGCCGCGTGCCGACCGAGGCGAGCGGCGGAGTGAACCTTGAGACTATCGCGGCGAAGGCCGCCAGCGGGGTCGATTACATCTCGGTCGGCCGCCTGACGCAAAGCGCGTCCGCGGCTGACATCGGGCTGGATTTCAAGCCGGTATGATCCCGCTTTCGCGGCGGCGTCCGCGCAGCATTACCATCTTTGCTATCGCTTTTTTCGGTGCCTCTCTGCCGCAGTTTATTGGGGGGCTTTTCGATATTCCCGGCCAGCAGGCCTATCTGCAAAAGTTATTCCCACCGTTCAATTGGTCGCGCGAGTGGGTGATTGTCTGGCGCAGCGCATGGCTCTCGATTGCGCTGATTCCGATCGCGATGGTGTGGCTTTCCGCCGTACGCTTTGCTCGCTGGATGGTAACGGTGATGGCACTGTTAAAGCTCGGGGCCTTGCTGATGGTCTTGCCAACGATGCTAGAATACAGACTTATCAAGCCACTGGTGCTGGCGTCGACGATGCTGGACGTGTTCGCCGTGGCGCTGTTATTCACCCCCGCCAGCAACCGGTGGTTCGCACACAAGGGGGATGTTGACCCTGCGGTATTCGAATAGCCTAGTGGCCCCTCTTCGTCATCGCGAGGGGCGCAGCCCCGTGGCGACCCATGAACCGAGGGTCTGGCAGAGCGCATCGGTCCATGGATTGCTTCGTCGCCTGCGGCTCCTCGCAATGACGATGCTTCTGGTCACAACTGCGTCCACCGCCCACGCGCAGGCCTACCAATGCCGCGCCCCGCAGGTGACCAGCGTGCCCGCCATCACGCCCGACAGCCCGCGCCGCATCATGCCGGTGACGGGCTATACCCTCGCGCTCAGCTGGAGTCCGGAGTTCTGCAAGCTGCGGGAGGGACAGCGCAGCCATGCCGCGCAATGTTCGGGCAAGAACGGCAGCTTCGGCTTGGTCGTCCATGGCCTGTGGCCCGAAAGCGGGTCAAGCTGGCCGCAATGGTGCCCTCAGGGCGCTGCCCTCACCCCTGCCGAGGTGCGCGGCGCGATGTGCATGATGCCATCCGAACGGCTGGTCGCCCGTCAATGGGCCAAGCACGGCAGCTGCATGGTCAAACGGCCCGCCAATTACCTCAAGGTCACGCGCATATTGTGGGAGTCCTTACGCATCCCCGATTATGATCGCATCAGTCGCGAGGACAGCCTCACCGCAGGCCGCATCCGCGCTGCTTTTGCCGATGCCAACCCAGGCATCCCCGAAAGCGCCATTGGCGTGAAGCTGAATGATCGCGGCTGGCTGGAAGAAATACGATTGTGCTACGCCAAGACATTCCGTCCGGCCCGCTGCACGGCCTCGCGCTGGGGCGCCAAAGATAGCGCCGCAGCAAAGATCTGGCGCGGGCTCTAGGCCCGTCTTGGTGCCGCCTAGGCCCCCTTTAGGCCTGTCCAGACCCAGCCTTGCCAGTGCGATTGTCGGCTGGCACGCAATGTTTCACGTGAAACATTGCCGCCTCAGCGCCGCTCCCTGAAGAAGCCTCGCAGCAGTTCTGCTGCCTCTGTTTCGCCGATGCCGGCATAGATTTCGGGCCGGTGAAGGCATTGTTCCTGATCGAACACCCGCGACCCGTGTTCCACTGCGCCGCCTTTGGGATCGCTCGCCGCGTAATAGAGCCGGGCGATTCGCGCATGGGCAATGGCGCCTGCGCACATGGCGCAGGGCTCCAGCGTCACCCACAGCTCGCAACCCGTCAGGCGTTCATCGCCCAGCGCCTTTGCGGCGTGGCGGATCGCAAGGATTTCGGCGTGGGCGGTGGGATCGTGATCGGTACGGGGGGAATTGTGGGCCTCGGCGATGATCGTCCCATTCTTGACGATCACTGCGCCAATCGGCACTTCGCCCGCTGCTGCCGCGTTGCGCGCAGCAGCCAGAGCGCGGGGCATGAAGCTGCGGAAGCCCGCCTCGTTCATGCCCCGCGATCCTGTGAAGCGTTACTCGTTGCCGGTAACCGGCTCGCCTTCGGTATCGCCGGGCATATCGACGTCGACAGTGGGCACTTCAATCGTCTTTTCCTCGGTTCCGACATCGACATCGGCGGTTTCAACGTCGAATTCGGGCATCTGTCCGCCTTCGACATTAACTTCGGGCATTTCGCCTTCCTGCGTCTGGTCGACATCGCACGCGGCGAGCCCCAATGCAAAGGGAGCGATGAGGGTGGTGGCGATGATACGCTTCATGATATTTTCTCCATTTGGCCCGACAACGGGCAATGCGCCGCGCAGGTCTGGGCGGAATAGCCACAGCAAGGGCCGCGAAGTTCCATTGTCGCATACGGCAACGCGGGCAAGCGTGCTTCCTGTGGGACGGGCTGCAAAGCGCGGGGCCAGAGGCGCAACTTGCTTGACGATTCGGCATCGCCCCGTTATGCGCCCCGCTTTCCTTGTCTAGGCCCGAGCTTAGACCCGATTTTTACGAGAAGAGACAGACCATGGCTCGCATCTGCGAACTGACCGGCAAGGGCCGTATGACTGGCAACAATGTCAGCCACGCCAACAACAAGACCAAGCGCGTGTTCCTGCCCAACCTGCAGAACGTGACGCTGATGAGCGAGAAGCTGGAGCGCAGCTTCAAGTTCCGCGTTTCGACCCACGGTCTGCGTTCGGTCGAACACAATGGCGGACTGGATAACTGGCTCGTCAAGACCAGCGACGACAAGCTTTCGGCCAGCGCGCTGAAGGTGAAGCGTGAACTGCTGAAGGCATCTGCCGCAGCCTGATAGCTGCCGTCTCTGCGGGGACGAGGCGATTCGAAAAGGCGCTCGGGAAACCGGGCGCTTTTTCTTGTGTCAGGCGCCGGGATCGAACACCAGCTTCGCCAGCAAGGTGCGCTGCATGATCGAAAAGTTGTCGTCCGATATCACCCACACATCCACCCGCCCGTCATCGCGCGGGCGCAGGGTCAGGCCTTCGTAGTTTTCGCGCGGGATCACATCGTCGAGCCGCAGCGTAACAGCGGGCGCGAAGACCCCGCCCGCTGCCGGGGGATCACCAATTGCCAGCAGAGCGGAAAACGGTGGCCACGCAGCACGCGAAGGGCGGACCAGATCGCGCATCAGCACCAGCAACCGTCCATCGGGCAACTGCGCCATGTCGGTCGCGACATAGCCCTTGGCGGGTGAGCGGAAACGGAAGGTTTGCGGCTTGCCCCCTGCCACCGGATCGCGGGCGAAGATCAGCCCTTCGTTCCCCGTTTCCGGCACGATGATGAAGCGCCCGTCGGCGGTGCGCACCATCGCTTCGATCCCGCCATTCTCGGGCCAGTCGACCAGCTCGCGCAGATCGCGCACGCCATCGGGCGTGCTGGCAATGGTGTGGCGCAGGATTGCGTGGACCTGTTCGTAACCGATCCAGTAATAGCCGCCATCAGGATCGCGCGTGGCCGATTCGATATCGGTGAGATCATTCTCCCAGCCGGGCACGACGTGCTGACGGTTCATCGCGCCATCGGGATCTGGCAAGTCGGGTTCGGAAAAAGTCATGCGGAATCCGCGATCGGTGAAGGCACGCAAGCGTCCCGGGCCGAGCGCCAGCATCGCGGAGAATCCGCCGAACCGCAGCCCTTCGGCGCGGTATTGCCAAACCCCTGCCAAGGCCCAGCCGGTGGCATCGGTTGCGGCTGCCCGTGCCACCTGCGAAACGGCGACTTCCTGCGGTGGCGCAATATCGACATGGGAGCGCAGCCAGGTGCCCGGCGCGCACAGCAGGGTCACGGCCAGCGCCGCGATCAGTCGGCGAGCGCGCGGCATTTCAGTCCATCGGTCCGGTGAACAGGATCGGGTCGAGCCGCGCATGGCGCCACTTCAGGCTCCAGTGCAGATGCGGGCCGGTGGCACGTCCGGTCGCCCCGACATTGCCGATATGCTGACCCTGCGTCACGGGTTCGCCTTCACGCACCACAATCCGCGAGGCATGGAGGAAAGCGCTGTTCAGGCCATTGCCGTGATCGATGATGATCAGCGATCCTTCGAGGCTGAAACCGGTGCGCGCCAGCACCACCACACCATCGGCCGGGGCGACGAAAGGCACGCCTGCGCCCGGGGCGATATCAATGCCCGAATGGTAATCGGCCGGCTCGCCGCGAAAGACCCGCTGGCGGCCGAACCGCCCGGAAATCCGGCCTTTGACCGGCCAGATGAAATTCTGTTGCCATCCGGTCGCGCCGGTAACTTGCGCGCGCGCAGCATTGATCGCGTTCCATTCCGGTTCGCGGATTTTCCAAAAAGCTTCGCTGGTGCGCCCTCCGCGCTTGGCAGCATCCACCCGCTCGATCTGCCAGGCGCGCGGCACGATGGTCAGCGTTTCGCGGTGCACCTGCCCGCTATCGAGCTGCGCGGTGAGCAACACCGTTGAAGGACTGTCACGATCGAATGCGGCAAAGAAAGTGCCATCCGGGCTCAGTTCCAGCTGCGTGTCGCCCATCGTCACCCGCACCGTGCCATCCGGTGCAAGGCCGTTGATGAAGCCGCCCTGCGTCAGCGCGCCGCGCCACGAAAACCGGGTATTTTGCCCGTAGAAAGGATCGTCTTGCCCTGCGGCATTCGACGGGGCCGGATCGTTCGCCGCGCATCCGAACAGGGCGATTGCGCCCAGCACCCCCAGCGCCCGAAGGCTCAGCATCCCGCGCGCTCAATCCTGTCCGAGCAGGCGGCGTGTGGCGATCTCGCACGAGGCATAGGCCTCCTGCCGATCGGCACTCCAATACCGCAGTTCCGCGAGCGGGATCGCCTCGCCGGTGACAGCACACAACACGTGCGCGCCGGGACGCAGCACGCGGAAGCTCGAGGGGCCGTAATAGAGTTTGGCGGCCTTATCGGAAGAAGACATCAGCATGATGCCACTGATAGCACCGGAGCGCTATCCGAACAAATCATCTTGGGCAGGCGGCGGCGAGGCAGGTCGCGGCGGGCGTGATTTGGGGGCGGCGGGAGGCGGTGTGGCCGGTGTTGCGGGCGGCGCACCGGCGGGCACTGCATCCAGCCGTCCGTCACGGAACTGGACCACCAGCGCGGCTTCTCCCGCCGCTTCGGCGCGGGTGGTGAGCGCCTTGCCGTGGCTGTCGCGGATGATCGCATAGCCGCGTTCGAGCGGTTTTTCAGGGTGCAACTGGCTCATCACGCGGGTCAGCGCGGCAAGCCTGTCGGTGCCTGCGCGCAAGGGCCGTTCGATCAGTGAAGCGGACAGCCGGGCACGATCAAGCTGGCGTGCCGCTTCGGCTGCGCCTCGGGTCAGCAGGCTGGGGGAAAGCCGGGCTGCGACCCCCGCCAGCCGTTCGCGTCCACGCGCCGAACGTTCCCCCAGCCCTCGCCGCAGCCGCTCTGACAGATCGTCAAGCCGCTGGGCCTGGGGTTGCAGCAGGTTTTCGGGACGAGGCAGCATCCGCGCGCGCGCCGCCAGCCGTTCGCGCCCCAGTTCGACCGGGCGATAGACGGCGCGGCGTTGGCGGGCACCCAGATCGGCCAGCGTCAGCGCCAGATCGGCGCGCACCGGCACCGCCATTTCGGCAGCGGCGGTGGGCGTGGGCGCACGGCGATCGGCAGCGAAATCTGCCAGCGTGGTATCGGTTTCATGCCCCACTGCGCTGATCACCGGGATCGAGCATTCGGCGATGGCACGCACCACCACTTCCTCGTTGAAGCTCCACAGATCCTCGATCGACCCGCCCCCGCGCGCGACGATCACCACATCGGGGCGCGGCACCGGCCCGCCCGGTTCCAGCGCCGAGAACCCGCGCACCGCCGCCGCTACCTGATCAGCCGCGCCGTTGCCTTGCACCAGCACCGGCCAGACAATCACATGGGTGGGGAAGCGATCGGCAAGACGGTGAAGAATATCGCGGATCACTGCGCCAGTGGGCGATGTCACCACGCCGATCACCTGCGGCAGGTAGGGCAGACGGCGCTTGCGGCCCGCATCGAACAGACCTTCTGCTGCAAGCCTGGCGCGGGTCTTTTCCAGCAGCGCCAGCAGCGCCCCTTCGCCCGCCAGTTCCAGCGAATCGATCACGATCTGGTATTTCGAACGCCCCGGATAGGTGGTGAGCTTGCCGGTCGCGATCACTTCCAGCCCGTCTTCGGCACGGAAGTTCAGCCTTGCGGCATTGCCTTTCCACATCACCCCGTCGATCACCGCGCCTTCGTCTTTCAACGCGCAGTAGAAATGGCCTGAAGCCGCGCGCTTCACCCCCGAAAGCTCGCCGCGCAGCCGTACATAGCCGAAGCGATCCTCGACCGTCCGTTTCAGCAGCGCGGATATTTCGCTGATGGAAAGCGGCTCGGCGTTGTCGCCCTGCCTTCCACGCGCTACCAGCCCGGCATCGTCAATGTCATTCGGCGGAGGGGCCATGAATATCCTGCTTTTGGGGTCTGGGGGCCGCGAACATGCGCTGGCATGGAAGCTCGCGCAATCCCCTGCCTGCACCCGCCTTTACGCTGCCCCCGGAAATCCCGGCATTGCCGAGGAAGCAGAGTGCGTCGCGCTGGAGGTGACCGATCACAGCGCGGTGATCGCGTTTTGTGCCGGGAACGCCATCGGCCTTGTGGTGGTCGGCCCGGAAGCGCCGCTGGTGGATGGCCTGTCCGATAGCTTGCGCGCGGCAGGCGTACCGGTGTTCGGCCCATCGCAGGCCGCCGCGCAACTGGAAGGGTCCAAGGGCTTCACCAAAGACCTGTGCGCCCGCGCCGGGATCCCCACCGCCGGTTACGTGCGCACATCCTCGCTTGAGGAAGCCCGCGCCGCGCTCACCCGCTTCTCTCCGCCCTATGTGCTCAAGGCCGATGGGCTGGCAGCGGGCAAGGGCGTGGTGATCGCCGAAACCCTCGCCGACGCCGAGGCCGCGCTTGCCGACATGTTCGCCGGGGCATTCGGCGGCGCAGGCGCGCAGGTGGTGATCGAGGAGTTCATGCAGGGCGAGGAAGCGAGCTTCTTCGCGCTCACCGATGGTACCACAATTGTTCCCTTCGGCTCTGCGCAGGATCACAAGCGCGTGGGCGATGGCGACACGGGGCCGAACACGGGTGGCATGGGGGCATACTCGCCCGCCCCGGTGCTGACGGCGGAATTGCAGGCCCGCGTGATGGCCGAGATCATCGAGCCGACGGTCCGGACGATGCGCGAGGACGGGGTGCCGTATTCGGGCGTGTTGTTTGCAGGGCTGATGCTGACGGCGGAAGGGCCGAAGCTGATTGAATACAACGCCCGCTTTGGCGATCCCGAATGTCAGGTGCTGATGATGCTGCTGCGCGATAATCTGGCGCACATGATGTGGCTGTGCGCTACCGGCGCACTGGATGAACTGGACGAGGAATCGCCAGAATTCGAAGCCTGCACCGCGCTGACCGTGGTGATGGCCGCAAATGGCTATCCCGGCAGCCCGGACAAGGGCGGCGCAATCAATTTGGGAGGGCCGCACCATGATTTGGTGAAGATATTCCACGCCGGAACCGCACTTGTGGACGGCGCTCTGGTGGCCAGTGGCGGGCGCGTGCTGGCTGTGACCGCAACCGGCGCGAGCGTGACCGAGGCGCAGGCCCGCGCTTATGCCGCAGTCGACGCGATCAGCTTCCCCTCCGGCTTCTGCCGCCGCGACATCGGCTGGCGCGAAGTGGCGCGGGAGCAATCGGGCGAAATTTGATCATGATCAAGGACGGGGCGCTGGGAATGGCGCATAGGGTGAGCATGACCCAGCACCCCCTTCGCGCCATTGCCCTCATCGCCGCGCCGCTTCTTGCGCTCGCCGCCTGCCAGACGCCGGGGAGCGAGAATCCGCCGCCGATGGTGGGCAAGCCCACCTCGCCTTACGCCGATACCCGCGCGCCCGCCTTTATCGAGGCAGCCTGCGGCGGGTGCCACGCGGTCGAACCGCCGTTCCTTTCGGTCAATCCGGCAGCCCCCAGCTTTGCCTCAATCGCAAACCGGCGCGGGCTATCGGAAAAGTCGCTCGCCGATTGGCTTGCCGAGGCGCACAATTACCCCGAGGATATGGACTTCACCCTCACCCGCCCGCAGATCGACCAGATCGCGCGGTATATGGTGAAGCTGCGCAAGGCCGGATACGTCCCGGACGAGTGAGCGCCGGAAACCACACCGCCTTGCGGGCAACCCTCGGCTGCGGAGCAGCCGCAAGGGCGACCGCCCGCCCGCAGCGATGCGAGCGTAAGCTCGCGTGAGCGAGGATATCGCACCCGCGGAGGCGGGTGCGCAAACTACAACCGCTCTTCCATCAGCTTCAGCATATCCGCTTCGGGCCGCGGGCCGTAATGCGCGATCACTTCCGAAGCGCAGATCGCGCCGCGCTTCAGGCACCGCGTCAGTGGTTCGCCCCTGGCATAGCCTGACAGGAACCCGGCCGCGAACTGGTCGCCCGCGCCTGTGGTGTCCACCACCTTGATCACCGGCACAGCGGCGACTTCGGCCCGTTCGCCATGCGCAATCGCAACCGCGCCCTTTTCGCTACGGGTGGCGACCAGCACCGGCACCTTGTCAGCGACCGCAGCAAGGCCTGCTTCAAAATCATCCTCGCCAGTCAGGGTGGCGAGTTCGCTTTCGTTGACGAACAGGATGTCGATCACCCCGTCTTCGATCATAGCGCGGAAATCGTCACCGTGGCGGTCGATCACGAAGCTTTCCGAGGCGGTGAAGGCGATCTTGCGGCCCGCGTCACGCGCAACCTCGATCGCGCGGCGCATCGCGCGGCGGGGTTCTTCGGGATCCCACAGATAGCCTTCGAGATAGAGGATCGCACCGCTGGCGATCAGCTCTTCATCAAGCGCGGCGGCGGGCAGAAACTGGCCCGCGCCAAGAAAGGTGTTCATCGTCCGCTCGCCATCGGGCGTCACGAAGATCAGC
Source organism: Porphyrobacter sp. AAP60 (assembly GCF_001296025.1). Taxonomy (GTDB): domain Bacteria; phylum Pseudomonadota; class Alphaproteobacteria; order Sphingomonadales; family Sphingomonadaceae; genus Erythrobacter. The sequence continues at coordinate 561,404 of NZ_LJHV01000008.1, forward strand.
ACGCGCCCGGTGGCAGGCTCGCCTTCACGGGCTGGGGTGTCGAAATCGATCCCGGTGGCGCGCATGTCGTGGCGGAACACCTTGCCGAGCTGGTCGTCGGCGACCTGCCCGATGAAGGCGCATTCAAGGCCCAGCGTGGCAAGGCCCGCGAGCGTATTGGCAGCCGAACCACCGGAGATCTCGCGTGCGGGTGGCATCGCGTCATAAAGCTCGTCGGCCCGCGCCTCGTCGATCAGAGTCATCCCGCCGCGATTGAGGCCAAGTTCCTCGATCAGTTCTTCCTCGCAAGAGGCAATCACATCAACCACGGCATTGCCGATGGCGATCACGTCATAACGGGCGGGGGTGGGTTCGGGCACGGGGGAGTTCCTTGAATTGGTTATGCAGGCGCGCCTAGCCGCCTTCGCCGCTCGCGCCAAGCATCTGTGTGCGGGTGCAGCGCCGTGCGTTGACTTCGCAGCCCGTGCGCATCATCTCCCCCGCCATGTCTGCCGTTCCCACCGCTTTGGCCAAGGCCTTTGGCCAGCTTGCCGACCGCGCGGTGCTGCGCGTGGCGATCAAGAGCATCGCCATAACGCTGGTGCTGTTCGCCGGGCTGGGCGTGGGGCTTTACTTCGCGCTGGCCGAGCTGACGCAGCGGTACGGGTTGGACGAAGGCTGGGCCGGCGTGGCGGCGGTGGTGCTGGTGCCTGTGGCGATGTGGTTGATGTTCCGCGTGGTGGCGCTCGCCGTGCTGCAATTCTTCGCCGACGAAGTGGTCGCGGCGGTGGAGGCACGGCATTATCCGGCGCTGGCGGGCCTTGCCCGGCCGCTGCCGTTCCACCGCGATCTGCGCAATTCGGTGAAGGGCTTGCTGCGGGCGCTGGGTTACAATCTGCTGGCGCTGCCTCTGGCGGCGGTGCTGGCCTTCACCGCCATCGGCCCGGCGGTGGTGTTTCTGCTGGTCAATGCCGTGCTGCTGGGACGAGAGCTGACCGACATGGCATGGCTGCGGCATTGTTGCGGAGATGAGCGCGGCAATCCGGCTGGCCGGGCCGAGCGGTTGCTTATGGGCGGTGCGATTGCGGGGATGATGCTGGTGCCGCTGCTGGGCCTGATCGCGCCGGTAGTGGGTGCCGCGGCAGGCACGCATCTGGTACTGCGACGGCTGGAACAAGGAGAAGCGGCATGATCCGGACGCTCATCATGCTGGCCGCGCTTGGCGTTGCGATCAGCGGCTGTGCCGGGGGCAGCGCGCCCCGCTCTGCCGGGTCCGCGAGGCCCGCGACCGCGCCGCACAGCACCATCGTGGTCGTGCCAGAGGTCATGGCATCGGCTGGTCTGCAAGGCGTGATCGGATCGCCGGTGTCCGCGCTCACCCGCCGGTTCGGCACCCCGCGCATCGATCTGGCCGAGGGCGATGCCCGCAAGCTGCAGTTTGCAGGCCGGGCCTGCGTGCTCGACATTTTCCTCTATCCCCTCGGCGCAGGGACAGAACCGACCGCCACCCACGTTGAAGCGCGCATCCGGCAGGGCGGCGCGGCAGCCGACGCCGGGGCCTGCATCCGCGAAGTCGAGAGCCAATAGATAGGGCGGTAACCCCGTCTTAAGCCTGTTCGTGCCATGTCCGCCAAGGAAACATGGGAATTTGACCGGGCATGACCACGCAATTCATCGATATCGCGCAGCGCGCTGCGGCGGACGGGCAGATTACGGCCGAGGAACTTCTGGCACTGCGCCGCGAAGGCTGGGGCGATGGCATCATCACCCGCGCCGAGGCCGAAGCTCTGTTCGCCCTCAATAATTCGCTTTCGGAACGCAGCAATGAATGGTGCGATTTCTTCGTCGAGGCGATCGGTGAATTCGTATTGAACGCCGCGCCGCCGCGCCTGCAATGCAGCCTTGAGGAAGCCGGGTGGCTGATCGGCCAGATCGACCATGACGGCGTGGTCGAAAGCATTGTCGAGCTGGAAACGATGGTGCGGATCATCGAGCGGGCAGAAAACGTGCCCGACCGGCTCAAGAATTACGTGCTCGACCAGATCGAGCGCGAAGTGCTGACCGGCACCGGCCCCACCCGCTGCGGCGGCGCGCTTTCGGCAACGCACATCAGCAGCGCCGAATGTCGCATCATCCGGCGGGTGATCTTTGCATCGGGCGGTCACGGCCCCGCTGCGGTATCGCGCTTTGAAGCCGAATTGCTGTTCCGCCTGAAGGACGAAACCTTGGCCGAGGAAAACGCGCCCGAGTGGGACGATCTGTTCATCGACGGGGTGGCGAATTACCTCAAGGGCTTCACGCTTCAGAACGCGCAGGTCAGCCACGAACGCAAGCTGGAACTGGAAGCCTTTGTCGCTGATAACAGTGTTAGCGTCGGCCGTTTCATGGGCCGCGTGGCACGCGAGGCACCGCAAGTAGCAAACCACTTCGGCAAGGTGTTCGGCAAGAAGCAGGGCGCTGGCACCGGCACAGATTACACAGCGCTGGCTATCGCAGGCGAGGCGATCACCGATTACGAGAGCGAATGGCTCGAAAAGATGATCGATGCCGATGGCGAGGTCGATGATCTGGAAAGCCGCCTGATCGCAAGGCTCGCGGCGGAAGTCTGAGGCGGCCTAGCTGTCGAACTCGAGCGGGGCGGCAGCGCCACCCTGCTTGGGACGCGGCCCGCCGGGAGGAACCGCCGGAACCGCGAGTCCGCTTTCGGGCGGCTTGCGCTTCTTGCCGCCGCTGATCTGTTCGCGCAATTCGCGCAGGTGCACGATTGCGGCCTTGAACTCGATCCGCTTTTCGATCCGTGAGGTGCGTAGCATTCGACGGGACAGCCGCGACACTTCGAGATCGATCTGCTCGATCATGCACTGCGCCTCATCAGCCCTGCTCAGCCGAATACTATTCAGCTTTACGCCGTAGCTTTCGAGGGCCGCCTGCTGGCGTTCGAGCACGCGCTGGCTTTGCAGGTGCATCCGTTCGGCTGCACCGCGCATCAGGTTTTCGTAAAGTTCGCGACGATTGCGTTCGACCATGACGGTGCGTTACCACACCAACACAGCAAAAGCGAATCCACCTCACACCATGAAGCTCTCGCCGCAACCACACGCGCCTTTGGCGTTAGGGTTCTCGAACACGAAGCCGGCGGTGAAATCATCCTCGCGCCATTCCATCGTGCTGCCGATCAGGTAGAGCACCGATGCTCCGTCGATATAGAACACGCCGCCGGGGGTGACGATTTTTTCGTCGAACTTGGCTTCCTCGGTGACGTAATCGACCGAATAGGCCAGGCCCGAACAACCCCGGCGCGGGGTCGAGAGTTTCACGCCGATTGCGCCTTCGGGGGCCTTGCTCATCAGCTCGGCAATGCGCGCTTCGGCCGACGGCGTAAGGATCACGGCGGACTTGGGGGCGGGACGGGTGGTTGTTGTCGTTTCGGTCATTACAGCATCCCCAGTTCGAGCCGGGCTTCGTCGCTCATCTTGTGCGGGCCCCACGGCGGATCCCACACCAGCACCACTTCGGCATCGCGAATGCCCGGCACGGAAGCCACGCGCAGCTCGATTTCGCCCGGCATCGATTCGGCCACCGGGCAATGCGGTGTCGTCAGCGTCATGGTGACGGTGGCATCGCGTTCGTCATCAACCTCGACCCCGTAAATCAGGCCGAGATCGTAGATATTGACGGGGATTTCGGGGTCGAAAATCTCGCGCAGGGCGGCGATCACATCGGCCTGCAATTCGCTGCCATCACCGCCGACAGGCGCATCGGCGACCTTGGCGGCAAGGAAGCCATCAAGGTAATCGCGGGTGCGCGGCTCTGCGGAAGCGGGTGCGGTATCAGGATCGACCGCGTCTTCCACGCGGGCGCGGGGCGGCTTGTTCACGGTCATATCCGATTGGTCGGTCGAGCTGTCCATCGCTCTCATCCTTTTCCAAAAATGCGGCGGGTGCGGGCGATTCCGGTCATCAGCGCGTCGATATCGGCATCGGTCGAATAGAGCCCGAAGCTGGCGCGCGCGGTGGCGGGAACGCCGAGGTAGTCCATCAAGGGCTGGGCGCAGTGGTGCCCGGCGCGGATCGCGACATTCGCCTCGTCGAGGATCGTGCCGAGGTCGTGGGGGTGGATATCGTCGATGGTGAAGCTGACGATCCCTGCGCTATCGGCTGGGCCGAATAGGGTAACATCATTCATCGCCCCAAGTTCGCGGCGGAGCCGGGCGACCAGAGCGGCTTCGTCCGCGTGCATCTGGCCCAGCCCGATGGCGCTGACGAAATCCACCGCTGCGCCAAAGGCGATGGCCTCGGTGATCGCGGGGGTGCCCGCCTCGAACCGTTGCGGGCCGGAGGCGTAGGTGGTGCGATCAAACGTTACCCGGTCGATCATCGCGCCGCCGCCTTCCCACGGCGGCATCGCGGCGAGAATGTCGGCCTTGGCCCATAGCGCGCCGATCCCGGTCGGGCCGTAGAGCTTGTGGGCGCTGAACACGTAGAAATCGCAGCCCAGCGCGGTCACATCCACCGGCATGTGTGGCGCGGACTGGCAGCCATCAAGCAACAGCTTGGCGCCAACCTTGTGCGCCAGCGCGGCGGCGCGCGGCGCATCGAGCACAGAGCCCAGCACGTTGGAAACATGGCACAAGGCCACCAGCTTGTGCGCCTCTGTCAGCATCGCTTCTGCGGCGTCGAGATCGATCTGGTGATCGGCAGTCAGCGGACAGACATCGATCACCGCGCCCGTTTCTTGCGCGATCATCTGCCACGGCACGATGTTGGAATGATGCTCCAGCTGCGAAAGCATGATGCGGTCACCGGGTTTGAGGTTCGCCCGGCCCCAGGACTGCGCGACAAGATTGATCGCCTCGGTCGCGCCGCGGGTGAAGACGAGTTCATTTTCCGCTCCGCCGATGAAGCCTGCGACCTTGCGGCGCGCGTCTTCGTAAGCGAGCGTCATCTCGGCCGAGCGGGCATAGACCCCGCGGTGTACCGTCGCGTAATCCTCGCCCATGGCACGGGCCATGGCATCGATCACGGCGCGGGGCTTCTGCGCGGTGGCGGCGGTGTCGAGGTAATGCCAAGGCTTGCCCTCGGCCGTGTGCAGGCCGGGGAAATCGGCGCGCCAATCGCGGGTGATGGTGGCGGGAGCGTTCACAGCCGCGCCCCTTCCAGCGCGCCGAGGGCCGCATCGAGCAGCGTCTCTCGCTCCACCTCGTCTTCCAGCGATACGAAGGCATCGCCGATGAAGGCCTGCACCAGCAATCGCTGAGCCGTCGCCGGATCAAGGCCGCGCGCCATCATGTAGAACCGCGCACCTTCGTCCAGCGCGCCGACTGTCGCGCCGTGCGCGCACTTTACGTCATCAGCGAAGATTTCCAGCTGCGGGACGGCATTGGCGCTCGCGCCCGCCTCCAGCAGGAGACCCTTGAAATCCTGCGCCGCGTCGGTCTTTTGCGCATGGCGGGCAACCTTGATTTCGCCGAGGAAATTGCCGGTGCCGGTGTTCCAGTGAACCGCGCGGATGGTCTGGTTGCTGGTCGCATCCGGTTCGGCATGGACGACCTGCGTCACGAATTCGCGGGTCGCTTTACCGCCACCGATAGTGACGCCGCCGAATTCGAAATGGGCGCCCCTGGCAAGCCGCACTTCGATTTCCACGCGGGTGTAATCGCGGCCCGCATTGGTGACAAAAAACGCAGCCTGCGCGCCCTCGCCCAAGTTCACGCGAAAGCGGTAGATTTCAGGCGCATCAGAACCGACGATCATGCACCTTGTCACGTTGTCGCCAGCGGGAACGTCAATCGCCTGCCATGCATCGAGCGCGTCCACGCCAAGCCGCGCCACGCCGTCCATATCGGCATAGCGCCATGCTTCGTCGCGGCGGGTGGGGAGGGTTGCGATGCTCATGAACGCTTGCTCCTGCGCGCTGCCACCAAGGCGGCAATGCCGGCCTCACGCGTGGCAGTCAGGCAATCGCCGATGCCGGCATCGTTCAGCAACGTATTTGCCTGACGATTCAATTCGTCCTTCGGCAGCTTGCTGGCTTCGAGAGCGGTGAAGCGCGGCGCGATAGGCGTGAAGCATTGCACCATCGCATCACATCCGATGGCATCGATCGCCTTGTCGCCCGTGGAGCGCTTGGTTTTGCAGGTCATGACGCCCTTGCGCATCTTCCAGCTTCCGCGCCAATCGCGCAGTTTGTTGCCCATCACAACGATTTCGTTGTCGGCTGGCGGCGTCACCGCGGGCTGGGCGACGCTGATGGCCAAGGCTGCGACCAGTACTTCCATCACGCCATCACCGTGTCGTAACCCTCGGCCTCGAGCCGCAGCGCGAGTTCCGGGCCGCCGGTTTCGACAATCCGGCCATCGGCGAGGATGCTGACCTTATCGGGCTTCACCACATCAAGCAGGCGCTGGTAGTGGGTGATCAGCAGCACGCCCTTATCGGGTGAGCGCATGATCGAATTGATGCCCGCGCCCACGATCCGCAGCGCATCGATATCGAGGCCGGAATCCGTCTCGTCCAGCACCGCGAAGGCCGGATCAAGGATGCCCATCTGCACCATCTCGGCGCGCTTCTTCTCACCGCCGGAAAAGCCGACATTCACCTGCCGCTTGAGCATTTCCATGTCCATCTGCAGCAGTGCGGCCTTATCCTTGGCGAGTTTCAGGAACTCGCCGCCCGAAAGCGGTGCCTCGTCCCGGCTCTTGCGCTGGGCATTCAGGGCTTCACGCAGGAACTGCACGTTGGAAACACCGGGGATTTCGACCGGATATTGAAAGCCGAGGAACAGGCCTGCGGCTGCGCGTTCGTGCGGATCAAGCGCCAGCAGGTCTTCGCCCTTGAAGGTCACGCTGCCTGCGGTCACTTCGTAACCCGGCTTGCCGCCCAGCACGTTGGCCAGGGTCGATTTGCCTGCGCCGTTGGGGCCCATGATCGCATGGATTTCGCCCGCCTTGATCGACAGGGTCAGGCCCTTGAGGATCGGCTTTGGGTTGTCGCCGCCGCCGACGGTGGCGTGCAGGTTGTCGATGATGAGCATTATTGTCCGTCCTTGTTCCTTTCCGCCGGTGCGGCGGTCGCGTCGGTGCGGGCCTTGACCACGCTCGCGTCGCGCAATTCGATCACCAGCCCCTTGGGCCGGTTCGCTTCATAGTTGTTGACGGCAGCTTCGGCGCCGGCGAGGCGCGAGGTGAACTGCTGGTCGAGATCGCGCCCGCGCGCGACATGGATGCGGCCGATATTGGTGAACAGCTGTTCGACCTGTTCGGGCGGCATCGTGGTTTTCGCTCCGACCATCTCCGCGTTGGCTTCAGCCACCGAACTGGTGCGCGCTTCGGCACAGCGTGTCACATCGGCAGCGTGCTGGGCTTCGAAATCGGCTTTGCCCGCAATCCGCCGGTTAGTGACCGCAAGGCAGCGGCGATAGGCGGCGACCTGCGGCTGGATCAGGAGCGGATATTCGACGCTCCAGGTTTCGGGGTTGTCGTTCTTGATCGCAACCGGGGTTTCACCGGTGGCCTGCAGCGCCAGCAGCGGGGCGACGAGGGTGGCAAGCATCATGACCGGCTCCGGGGCTTGGAATTGCGATCATCGCCTTCAGATTTGGCGCGCGATTTAGGGCGATCGTAGCTTTGGTTCGGATTGGCAGCCTTGTGCGCGCGGGCGGCGGCTTTGCGTTCGGTGATCCGGTCACGCATCACGGTGGTGAGGCGTTGCAGCACGGCGTCGATATCGGCGAGGATATCGGTCGCCGCGATCCGCATCACCTTGATGCCGACGCTTTCGAGGCTCTTGTCGCGCCGCTTGGCGAGGGCATCGTTCTGCCCCTCCTCGTCAATTGCCAGTGCGAGGCCGAGGTTGTGGCAGTTGAAATCGACAATCGCGCTGCCGACCACCGCATGGCGTTTGAAGGTGTAGCGGCCCAGATCAGCCTTGCTGAACTTCTCGGCCAGCGCCTTGTGCGCATCGGACGAATGGCGCCGCATCTCGCGCGCCTGTTCGTGCAGCGCATCGAGCCGCGAATCCGAAATCTCCCACCCGCGGCCCTTCTTCTTGAGCGCGGGGGCTTCGCTGGCGGCAGCCTCGGGGTTGAGGGCGAGGGTTTTACGGGTGGTCATGCTGCTGCCTCTTCGCCAAACCACATCTTGTTCATGGCTTTGAGAAAAACTGGATCAGTTGCGGGGAACGGTGACGCATCGCCCAAAACAGAATCAATGCCGCATCCGGGGCACAGCGCCGTAAATGGGTCAGCGGACTTTCCATAGTTGCCACTCGTTTCCTCGATCCATTCTTCGATACTCGTCGGGGAAAAAACAGTTTCGCAATAGAAGCAGCCGCACTCCTTGCTCACCATCACCTCTTTGCGATGACAGGCCGCATGCTTGTGGGCGGTTTGGAGTGTCTGCGTGTCGATCACCCCACGCTCCCCTCAAGCGAAATCGCCAGCAGCTTCTGCGCTTCAACCGCGAATTCCATCGGCAGCTCTTTCAGCACGTCCTTGGCAAAGCCGTTGACGATCAGCGCCACGGCTTCCTCTTCGCCCAGCCCGCGCTGCATCGCGTAGAACAGCTGTTCGTCGCTGATCTTGCTCGTAGTCGCCTCGTGCTCGATCTGCGCGCTGGGGTTCTTCACCTCGATATAGGGCACGGTGTGCGCGCCGCATTGATCGCCGAGCAGCAGGCTGTCGCACTGGGTGAAGTTGCGCACGCCGCTCGCGGTCGGGCCGACGCGGACGAGGCCGCGGTAGGTGTTCGACGATTTGCCCGCCGAAATGCCCTTGGAGATGATCGTCGAGCGGCTGTTCTTGCCGTTGTGGATCATCTTGGTGCCGGTATCGGCCTGCTGGTAATTGTTGGTGACCGCGACCGAGTAGAACTCGCCGACGCTATCCTCGCCATTGAGCACGCAGGAGGGATATTTCCACGTCACCGCAGAGCCGGTTTCGACCTGCGTCCAGCTGACCTTGCTCCGGTCGCCCTGACACAGCGCGCGCTTGGTGACGAAGTTGTAGATCCCGCCCTTGCCTTCGGCATTGCCGGGATACCAGTTCTGCACGGTCGAATACTTGATCTCGGCATCGTCCATCGCGACCAGTTCCACCACCGCGGCGTGGAGCTGGTTTTCGTCGCGCATCGGTGCGGTGCAGCCTTCGAGATAGCTGACGTAGCTGCCCTTTTCGGCGATGATCAGGGTGCGTTCGAACTGACCGGTGTTTTCGGCATTGATGCGGAAATAGGTGCTGAGCTCCATCGGGCAGCGCACACCTTCGGGCACGTAGACGAAGGTGCCGTCGGAGAAGACCGCGCAGTTCAATGCCGCGAAGTAGTTGTCGCGCACCGGCACGACCTTGCCGAGCCACTTCTTCACCAGATCGGGATATTCGCGGATCGCCTCGGAAATCGAAAGGAAGATCACGCCTGCGCGCAGCAATTCCTCGCGGAAGCTGGTGGCGACGCTGACGCTGTCAAACACCGCATCGACCGCAACCTTCTTGGCGCCTTTCACCCCGGCCAGCACTTCCTGCTCGCCCAAGGGAATGCCGAGCTTGTCATAGATCCGCTTGATCTCGGGATCGAGGTCTTCGAGCGAGTCCAGTTCGATCTTCTTCTTGGGCGCGGCGTAATAATAGGCGTCCTGATAATCGATTTTCGGATAGCCGACCTTGGCCCAATCGGGCTCGTCCATCGTCTGCCACAGGCGAAACGCCTTCAGCCGCCATTCGAGCATCCATTCGGGCTCGTTCTTCTTGCCTGAAATGAAACGCACCGTGTCTTCGGTGAGGCCCTTTTCGGCGAATTCGGTTTCAATGTCCGATGACCAGCCATGCTCGTAATCGGCGGCCTTGGCGGCTGCTTCACGGGCTTCGACATCGGTTTCAGGAGCTTCGGGGCGGGTCTGAAGATCGGTCATGCCGGGATTTCCTCGATAAGCGGGATGGGCCGCGCCGCTGGCGGATTGCGCAACTGGGCAAGGGTGATCCCGGCCAGTGCGCCGCGCAGCGCGACGTTGATGATCGGCCAATGGGCGCGCATGTTGCACCCGGCCTCGAAATCGCAGGCGACATGATCGACGCAGGCGGTGAGCGCAATCGGGCCTTCGATCGCCTCGACAATATCGGCCACGGTTATCGCCGCCGCGGGACGGCCCAGCTGGAGGCCCCCATGCGCGCCGCGCACCGATCGCAGCAGGCCAGCGCCGGTCAGCTTGGAAACCAGCTTCTGCACCGTGGGCACGGGAAGCCCGGTTTCCGCCGCCAGTTCAGCCGCGCTCACCCGGCCATCACCACAATGCGTGGCGGCTTGGCACATCGTGATGACGGCATAATCGGCAAGGTTGGACAGGCGCATTTGCGAGCGGTTCTCAATTCGGACGGATTTGTTCCGATTTCCGAATTAGGAGCAATTCACTCGGATTACAACCGCGAATACGGCCGTTGCTTCGCTTTAGTCCTCGCCCGAATGCAGCACGGCTCCGGCATCGCCGTGAGCGGCAGGGTCAAGCATCCCGTTGCCGAGGGTCTGGCGGCGAAGTTGCGACGGCGTGCGCCCGGTGTAGCGCCGCATATCGCGGATCAAGTGGGCTTGATCGAAATAGGTCGCCATCAGCTCGTCAAACAGCTTCGCGCTGATGCCGGGCTGCGAAAGCACCATCGCCGCCCGATGCGCGCGGAACCGCTTGAGCACCTGTGCCGGGGCCGCGCCGAAAAAGCGTCGGCAAATCCGCTGAAGCTGACGCGGTGAAATGCCGACTTCCGCATGAAGATCAGCCAGTACCGGGTCAAACCCGCTCGCCAGCCAGCGCAACACCGATTCGACCACCGCGACATGATCGGCCCGCGGGGCAAAGCGCCCGGACGCGATCACTGCGGAAAGGTGCCTGCACAGCTCCTCCGGCGCAATCCGCCCCTCGCGGCAGGCGATGGTCGCGGCCTCCAGCGAAGCAATCTGTTCAGGGGTCAGAATGGAGGATGCGGGGATCAACTGGTCATGCACCTCGTCAGCCGGGAGATTAGCCAACTTCTGCCAGGCGATATGGGTCAGCGAAGCACCGACTTGCAGCACTGGCCCTTCCAGCACGGAGTCTGCGCTGCGCAGTTGCGGCGCGTTGATGGTGACGGTAGAAGATTGCGCGGTGCTGCCGTCGGCATAGGTGAAAGTTACCTGCCCGCGCACCATCAGGAAAATCTGCGCCGAGTAGGCCGGCACCGTCTCCGCGATCGATCCGCCACCGGTTTCGATCAGATAGAATGTATTGATCAGCCCGGTCTCGTCAGCGGGAGGCGGAATCATTTTCGTGTGGAATCGCAATCCGTCCTGCCCCGAAAGGCACCCCCTGAACCAATTTGGCGCGACCGCTGTTATGCGATGTCTTGCAAGACCTTCTCGTGCTTGTCGAGTGACCGGTTTATCAGCCCTGCAATTCGCGCAGGTTCCGCTGATCGATCATTTCAGCGAGATAGGGCGTTGTCTGATCGCTTAGCCGTGCGGGCGTGCGGCCGACGAAGTGCGCGATCTCGCGGATCATGTGCGACTGATCGAAAAATGCCTCGGCAAGCTCGGCTTCGTCTTCCATCGCCAAATGTGGTGCCGAAAGCAGCGCCGCCGCCCGCAAGGCGCGGTATTTGCGTGCCAGCGCGCGCGGGGTCAGGCCGAAATATTGTTCGACGAGGCGTTGCACCTGCCGGGCGGAATAGCCTGCCGTGCCCGCCAACTGGCTCACTTCCGGGTTGAACGACGCGCCGAGCCAGCGGCCTGTTGCGGCGATCAGTTCGAGGTGGCGCGGATTGATCGGCTGCAAATGGCGCTCGATAAACCCCGCGATGGCCAGCGCGCATTCGCCGCCCGTCATTGTCCCGTCGCGGTAGCCGCCGAGCAACCTCTCTCCCAGCACGCCAATTTCCGGGCCCAGTACTGAGCCTGCCGGGAGCAAACGGTCGCGGTTCTCGCCCGCGTGCAGCCCGGTCAACGCGGCCCACCCGACCGGGCTCAGTGCGGCGCCGAAGGCATGGAACGGCCCTTTCACCACGATCGGCGCGGCCCGAGAAAGCGGCGTCAGCAGCCCTACGGCATGGTTGGGGTCGCGGTGGCCATCGGCAAAATGCATTTCCCCGACACCGTGCGGGAACAGGCAGAGCTGGCCGACGGCGGCGGGCTGGATATCGCGAATCCACGGTTCATCGCAGCGGAAATGGTAAAGCGTGGTGATGAACGGCGCGAGGGCGGGCGGGGGCGCAATATAATCGACGATAATCAGCGCCGCCGAAGTCAGGCTGGCATCACCGACGAACGGGCTTTCCGGCGATTGCAGTGGTGATGAAGTCGCGTCCATAGGCGTTGGACACTTCTTGGCGCGATTTGTTCCAGCGGTCAAAAAAGAGGCGGCGCTTCCGAAGAAACGCCGCCTATCTAAGTTGAGGAACTCATTGCATCACTGCTCCGAGCCCTTCGGGTCGCAAGAGAGCCTATATCCTGCGATTCGCGTCACGGATTGTATGCAAGCGACAAGCAGTCCCCCGAGATCGCAGGAAGGCACGGTCATCGGCAAATGCGGCTTTGCGTTACCGATGCGCTCGACAGCGCAGGCGCACTGCCATAGTCGCGCAAATATGCTGTTCCGTTTGCTCAGACCCGCTCTCTTCGCGTTAGACCCCGAAGCCGGGCACCGCCTTGCCATTGCCGGGATGAAAGCGCTGCCCACCCGCACACCAATGCCGCTGCCGGGCGCACTGGGGGTCGACGTGGCGGGGCTGCGGTTCCCCAATCCGGTCGGTGTGGCGGCAGGGTTCGACAAGAACGCCGAAGTGCCCGATGCCCTGCTGGGCATGGGCTTCGGCTTTACCGAGGTCGGGTCGATCACGCCGTTGCCGCAAGCGGGCAATCCGCAGCCGCGCCTGTTCCGGCTGGTGGAAGATGGTGCGGTGATCAATCGCATGGGGTTCAACAACGAAGGCGGCGATGCAGCGCTGGTGCGCCTGCAGGCCCGTGCCGGACGATCGGGCATCGTGGGCGTGAACATCGGTGCCAACAAGGATTCAGCCGACCGCGTGGCGGATTATGCTGTGCTGGCAAAGGCAACGGCTCCGTTTGCGAGCTATCTGTGCGTCAATGTGTCATCGCCCAACACGCCGGGCCTGCGCGCGCTGCAGGATGAAGCCGCGCTGGCAGGGCTGATCGACGCTGTGATTGCCGCCCGCGACGAGGCGGGGGGAGAAACCGCGCCGCCGATTTTCCTCAAGGTCGCGCCCGATCTCGAACCGGCGGATGTTGATGCGATTGCCCGCATTGCGCTGGAAAAGCGACTTGGCGCGCTGGTGGTTTCGAATACCACGATCTCCCGGCCCGCACTGCGCTCGCACCATGCGGGCGAGAGCGGCGGCTTGTCGGGCGCGCCGCTGCGGGCGCTGGCACTGACGCGGTTGCGCGACTTCCGCACCGCGACCGGCGGAGCAATTCCGCTGGTGGGTGTGGGCGGCATTGCCACGGCGGAACATGCCTGGGAGCGAATCCGTGCAGGCGCTTCGCTGGTGCAGCTTTATTCGGCGATGGTCTATGAAGGGCCGGGCCTTGGCGCGCGGATCGTGCGCGGCCTGGAGGCGCTGATGAAGCGCGATGGCTTTGCAAGCATTGCCGAAGCGGTGGGAAGCGAATAGCTACCCTCGCCATGCGTATTTCCTATGCTCTGGTCGCCCCCTTCGCGCTCGTTCTTGCAGCCTGCGCCGATAATCCTGCCCCGCTGATTGCCGCACCGGGCGCCGATATCGCCGCCGGCGCGGTCAGCACCGCCGATCCGCGCGCGACCGGGGCGGGCGAGGCGATCCTGGCGCAGGGCGGTTCCGCCAGCGATGCGGCAATAGCGGTGATGCTGGCGCTGACCGTGGTCGAACCGCAAAGTTCCGGCATCGGCGGCGGCGGGTTTCTGGTGCGGGCTGATGGCACAACCGGCGCGCTGACCACCATCGACGGGCGCGAGACCGCTCCTGCCGCTGCCACGGGAACACGGTTCCTTAGCGATGACGGCAAGGTTCTGGGGCGCGAGGCACGGGTGTTTTCCGGTCTCAGCGTCGGGGTGCCGGGCAATGTCGCGCTCGCCGCAAAGGTGCATGCCGAACACGGCAAGCTACCATGGGCGAAGCTGTTCGAACCAGCCATCACGCTCGCCGAAGAAGGCTTCGTGGTGAACCGCCGCCTGCACGAATCGCTCAAGGGCAACAAGGGCAGGGCGGACAAGACCCCGGCGGCCAAGGCGGTGTTCTTCGGCGCCGATGGAGAGCCGCTGCCGGTTGGCGCAACCATTCGCGTGCCGCAGCTGGCCGCCACCTTCCGCGCGCTCGCCGCGCAAGGGCCGCAGGCGATGTATGGCAGCGCCGCCGCCGCAGACCTTGCTGCCTATGTCGCTGGCGAGACCCCGCAGGATGGGCGCATGGCTGCCGCCGACATCACAGCCTACCAGCCGAAGGAACGCGCGCCGGTGTGTGCCCGTTACCGCGTATACAAGGTGTGCGGCATGGGGCCGCCGTCTTCGGGCGGGATTGCGGTGGCGCAGATGCTCGGCCAGCTTGAACGCTTCGACATTGCCGCGCTGGGCCCGGACAGCCCGACCTTCTGGCACATCTTCATCGAAAGCCAGCGCCTCGCCTATGCCGACCGCGAGCTATATGCGGGCGATGCCGATTTCGTGGAAGTGCCGACCGGCGGCTTGGTCGATGCGGGCTACATCGCCAGCCGTTCGGCGTTGATTTCACCTGAAACAAGGATTGCCAAGCCGGAAGCCGGTGTGCCGCCGGGCGCGCCGCTGGCCCGCGGGGACGGGCCGGAGGAGCCGGAAAGCGGCACCACCCACTTTGCCGTGGTGGACGCAGGCGGCAACGCCGTCAGCTACACCTCGACCATCGAAGGCGCGTTCGGATCGGGGCTGCACTGGCGCGGGTTTTACCTCAACAACGAACTCACCGATTTCACGCTCACGCCCGACGCTGATGGCAAGCCGGTCGCCAACCGGGTGGAGGGCGGCAAGCGCCCGCGTTCGTCAATGGCGCCGACCATCGTGTTCGACGCATCGGGCAAGCCGGTGCTGGTGATCGGTGCGGCGGGCGGGCCGACCATCCCGGTGACCGTTGCCCGCGCAATCATCGGCGTGATCGACTTCAAACTCGGCGCGCAGGAGGCGCTGGCCTTGCCCTTTGCCATGTCGTTCGGCGACACGCTGCTGATCGAGGAAGGCAGTGCGCTGGCTACGATGCAGGAGCAGCTGAAAGCGCTGGGCCACACATCCATCCGCATCGCGCCCGCTCCAATCAAGGCCAATGCGCTGGGGCGGCGGCCCGACGGCACGTGGGAAGTGGCGACCGAGCCGCGCCTTGTCAGCGCCGTCACGCCCTGACCGGCGGTGCCTGACGCGCTGCGCATCCGGATGCTTGCCGCTACGGATTTGAACCTCTAATCTGTCCTCGCACGCGGGTCGCACCTTGCCTCGCGAACGATAACCCGAAGGGATCAGGAGCCTTTGCCAGTGCATGCCCCCACCTTGTCTCACGCTGCCCGCGCGGTTGCCAACCCGGCGGATCACCAGTTGTTGCAGGACATTGATAACGCGCAGAACCTCGTCGCGCTGTTCCTCAAGCGTGCGGATCAAAAGGGCGATGCGCCGTTCCTCGGTCACAAGACTGGCGGGCAATGGGTGACGCAAAGCTGGCGTTCGGCGGCAGAGCATGTCTGCCTGCTGGCCGAAGCCTTGCGTGCCATGGGCCTTGAAGATGGTGACCGGGTGGCGCTGATTTCCGAAAACCGTCCCGAATGGTGTCTTGCCGATCTGGCGATCATGGCCGCCGGGTGCATTACTGTACCGACCTACACCACCAACACCCGCCGCGATCATGCCCATATCCTCGACAATTCGGGTGCGCGGGCGGTGTTCGTTTCGAACGAGAAACTGCTCGCCCCGGTGGTCGGCGCGATCGGAGAGACGGGCCTGGTCGAACATCTGATCGGCATAGAGAACCTGAAGCGCCGGCAATCGGGCAGCTTCGAATATCACGCCTGGGACGCGCTAGTGACCGGCGATGCCGCTGCCGCGCGGGCCGCGGTGGACAAGCGGATTGCCGGGATCGCCCGCGAAGACACGGCCTGCCTGATCTATACCAGCGGCACGGGCGGCGCCCCGCGCGGGGTGATGCAGCACCACGGCATGATCCTGTGCAATGCGGCCGGCGCTGCCGAGGTGCTGATCAACGATTTCGGGCTCGACGACGAACGCTTCCTGTCGTTCCTGCCGCTGTCCCACGCTTACGAGCACACCGGCGGGCAATATCTGCCGATCGGGGTGGGCGCGGAAATCTTCTATTCCGAAGGGCTGGAAAAGCTCGCCAGCAATATCGAGGAAACCCGGCCATCCTTCATGGTGGTCGTCCCGCGTCTGTTCGAAGTGCTGCGCACGCGCATCATGAAGCAGGTCGAAAAGCAGGGCAAAGTCGCCAATTTTATGATGGATAGCGCGCTCAGGATCACCGAGAAATCGCGCGGCGGCAAAAAGCGGCTGCGCGACCGGCCGCTCGATTTCCTCGTTGAAAAGACCCTGCGGCCCAAGATCCGCACCAAGTTCGGCGGACGGATCAAGGCGATGGTTTCGGGCGGCGCGCCTTTGAACCCCGAAGTCGGCAATTTCTTCGACGCGATGGGGCTGACGATGCTGCAAGGCTATGGCCAGACCGAAGCGGGACCGGTGATCAGCTGCAACAGGCCTGCGGTGGGGCTCAAAATGGACACGGTTGGCCCGCCGCTGCGGGGCGTCGAGGTGCGGATCGCCGAGGATGGCGAGATTCTGGTGCGCGGCGAACTGGTGATGCACGGTTACTGGCGCAACGATGCGGAAACGGCGCGCACACTGCAGCCCGATCCGGAGGATCAAAACGGGGGGCCCTGGCTCCATACCGGCGATATCGGACATATCGACAGCAAGGGCCGGATCGTCATCACCGATCGCAAGAAAGACATGATCGTCAACGACAAGGGCGATAACATCGCGCCCCAGAAGGTCGAAGGGATGCTGACGCTCCAGCCCGAAATCGCGCAGGCGATGGTAACCGGCGACAAGCGGCCTTACATTGTCGGCCTGATCGTTCCCGATGCCGAATGGGCGCTGGAATGGGCGCGGGAAAATGGCGAGAAGTTCGACCTGAAAGCGCTGCAGGAACTCCCCGCCTTCAAGAACGCGGTGCGCGCGGCGGTGGACCGCACCAACGCCGATCTGTCGGTCATCGAAAAAGTGCGCCAGTTCGCCTTTGCGGATGAGGCCTTCACGATCGAGAACGAGGAAATGACGCCGTCAATGAAGATCCGCCGCCACAAGATCCGCGAGCGGTATCAGGAGCGGGTGGACGGGTTGTATCGGGGTTAGGGCTTGCGCAATTGGGCAATGACTTTCTTGTCATTGAGCAGATTCTGTACTTGATCGTGTATCGAGCGACCATCGTTGGATGCTATCCGAAGCACCTCGAGGCTTTCCTCGGCTGACCAAATCCGGTCGGGCGTCACGTCATCTTCGTCCCTTGGCAAGTGACGTGTAACGATAACAGCATTGCGGTTCTCGTCGAAAAGCACCCGAACCGTTGCGTGGGCAAGGACGTGACGGACAGGTCGCAGCGACTGCCACCGCTCGATCCGTTTTTCGAGATTTTTGCACCGGCGATCTTCCGCTTTGCTTAGGCGATTACGAAGTTCGTTGACGCTCCCCAGTGGACCGTTTTTGATTGGAAGGCTTACGCCGATACAAAGGCGTCCGATCGCCTGTTCGGCCTTTGCGAAATTTGTTAGGACTTGAGCGAGCCATTGATGTGCGACCGCTAGGTCGTCGTGGGCGCTGGCTTGGTGGATCGGCAGACTCTCGCTCATGATCTTTGGCTTACACACCAATCCCTTAAACCTTCGTCACCGCTAGTCCGCACCCCTCAATAAGGCACCGTCCCCTTCGCCCGCTGCGCCTTCGCCGCCGCCGTCCACCACGCCAGATCATCCGCAAACCGCGGGAACTGCTTCTCCAGCGCTTTGCCGCCGTCACCCACCGGCTCTCCGTCCTCGTCCAGCGTATCCTTCATCGGACCCACCGCGATGGTGCTTGACACCACCACCATCCCCATCTCGCCGAGGATATCGCGCCATGCCAGCGCTGCCCGCACCCCGCCGAAACGTCCGGCGGAATAGGAAGCAATCGCGGCGGGGCGCCAGAACCATTCTTCCAGAAAGTGGTCGGTGAGGTTCTTCAGCCCCGGCTGCACGCTCCAGTTATATTCGCCCGTCACGAACACAAAGGCATCGGCGTTGCGGATCTTGCCCGCCAGCGTCTCCAGCGCCTCCGGTGCCTCGCCTTCCGGGTATTCCTTGTACATCCGGTCGAGCATCGGCAGATCGAGCGCCTTGGCGTCGATCAACTCCACATCGGCCCCGCGCGATTCAAGCTGGCGCACGCAGTAGTCCGCGAGGCGGATGCCCTGCCGGTCGCGGCGGTACGAGCCATAGAATACGAGAATGCGGTCAGCCATGGAAACACTCCTTTGTGCCGGAGGCTAGCGCAAGGGGATGACAATGGCTTGTCGAATTCAGCCGCGCCGTGCCGCTTTTGCGATACGAAAAATTCGGGGTGGCCCGGCAGGACAGCGCATCCTAGACTCCGGGGATGATCACTGGCCTCGACGCTTTGACTGCAAAGGAAAAGGACGCGCTGCGCCTTCTTTTGCGCGGACATGATGCCAAATCCTCGGCACGCGAACTCGGTCTTTCGGTGCACACGGTGAACGAACGGCTGCGCGATGCCCGGCGCAAGCTTGGCGTCACGAGCAGCCGCGAGGCAGCGCGGCGGTTGTTGGCGGCGGAAGGCGAGACCCCCGAAACGCTGGGGGACAGGGCTTTGGGGGATGCGCTTGCGGGCACTGTCAATGCACCAGTGACGGCATCCGCTACCCGGCGGTGGGCGGGGTCTGGCCTTGCTCTTTTAGCCATTGGAGTGCTTGCTATGTCGTTATTTCTCTACGCTCTTCTCGCTGTTTGGAGCCCGCCGACCAGCGAAGCTGGCAAAGACCTTCCCCCCGCCTCGGTCAATCTTGACAAGGTTCAGATTGCCGCACGAGAGTGGCTTGCGCTGATCGACCGGGGCGAATGGCAAGCCAGCCATACAGCCAGTGGCTCTGCATTTCGCAGCGCTATCTCCGCCTCGGCATGGGGACAGGCGGCGGCCCAGGCGCGGCAACCGCTTGGCCGGGTGGTGAAGCGCGAACTGCTTGAATACGGATCGCAATCTGCACCGCGTGAGACGCGGATCGTGTTGTTCCGGACTGACTTCGCCAATCAGGCGGGCGCGACCGAAACCGTGACGCTGGAACGTGAGGGCGATCGCTATCGCGTGGTTGGCTACTGGATCAAGTGATTATGCCGAACGGTAAGCTACTCCGGCGCACCTAACAACCATTGTAACGAGTATTGTCGCGCGGCTGTGGTAATCCTGCGCCCGCGACCCGAGGGGCATTTGTCCCTGACTTCAGGCCCCCGCCTCCTTGGCGGGGGCTTTTTTGCACCTTCACAAGGCAGAGCTGACCTTGGCCGCCTCAATACATGTGCTGGCCGCCATTGATGCTCATCGTCGAGCCCGTTGTAAAGCCGCCGTTTTCGCTCGTCAGAAAGGCAACTCCGCGGGCGATTTCCTCAGCCATGCCGAGCCTGCCGACGGGGATCTTGGCGACGATTTTCTCCAGCACCGCGGGCGGTACGGCGGCGACCATGTCGGTGTCGATATAGCCCGGCGCGATCGCGTTTACCGTCACCCCGAACTTCGCGCCTTCCTGCGCCAAGGCCTTGGTAAAGCCGTGAATTCCGCTTTTCGCAGCGGCATAATTCACTTGCCCGTATTGCCCCGCCTGCCCGTTGATCGAGCCGATGTTGACGATCCGGCCCCAGCCTCTTTCGCGCATTCCGGGGAAGGTGGCCTTGGCCATGTTGAAGCACCCGCCAAGGTTGATGCGCATGACATCGTTCCAGTCGTCGAAGCTCATCTTGTGCAGGGTGCCATCGCGGGTGATCCCAGCGTTGTTCACCACGATATCGACCGGGCCGTGATCTGCCGCCACCTGGGCGCAGCCCGCCATCGTCGCTTCGTGATCGCCGACGTCCCACCTGTAGGCAGGGATGCCCGTTTCTGCCGTGAAGGCCCGGGCCTTTTCCTCATTTCCGGCGTAATTGGCGATGACCGTGTGGCCTTGCCGCTGGAGCCTTTTGCAGATCGCAGCGCCGATTCCGCGCGTTCCTCCGGTGACGATGGCAACCCGGCCCATGGTATTCTCTCCCTTGATGCAGCACGACTTTTCGCAGCCAGACTAGCGGGGTGCTTACCTAAGGGAAAGCGGGGAATAGCTATGCGCCGATTCGCGACAGAATCGGGGGTCTGGAGGGGGTCTAACCGGGGTCAAGCCGCAGCAAGGCAGGGTCAAGACGGCATCAAGGACGGGCAAGCGGGGGTCTGGACGCGGCTAGACGGGGTCTGGAGTTCCAACCGGACGCAGCCGACCGAAATCAGAACTTGATCTGGGTGCCCACGTAAACGGCCTGGCTGTCCTTCACCGAATTGGTCAGCGGATCGAGCCGTTCGCGTTCCTGCGAATAGCGCACGCCTGCCGTCACGTTGAGGTTGGGCGAAAGCGAGTAGCTGCCGCCCAGACCGACCGTCTGCTGACCGATCGCATCAAGCGTGTTGGGCGAGCGTCCGGCGATTTCGCGGTCTTCCAGCTCGATCCGCGGCTGCAGGCGGCTGGGCTTGTCTTCGGCGCGGGGGCGCGAAGGTTCGAACTGCGCCAGATCGGGCAGGCTCATGGTGTTGACGTTGGCGCTGAGATCGATGGTGCGGGCAAAGGTCTTGTAACCGCGTGCCGCACCCAGCTGGAAGCGGTTGCCCTCCATCCCGACCAGACCAAGCCCGCGGCCCGGCGCGGCTTCGATGCTCTTGCGCACCGAAATGGCGCGGGCGGTTTCATCATCCACCCGCACAGCCACCGTCACCGTGCGCTCTCCCGAAACGGGGGCGGCGCGAACGGGGGTAAAGCGGATGCCGCGAGCGCGGGCCTTTTCGGCCACGCGGGCGGCAAGCGCCGGATCGACCGAGGCCGGAGTGAACATGTCCATGCCCATCGCAGCGAATGATGCGGAACGCTGCTCGATGGGGCTGCCCACCAACGCAAATCCGGCCGACGGCAGGCCCAATGCCAGCACGCCGCACAGCGCCAGAAGCGGCAGCGAATGCTGCGCCTTGGCTGATCTGTTCGGCTTTGCGGCCATGGTGCTACCCGTTTCCTTCATTATGCCCTGATCGGGCCTTTTCCGAAGCCATACGCAACCTTAACCAAGGGTGAGTCGCATTGGGAACGTTCTTATCTGATAGGCTTGCGCCCGGTGCTTGCAACGATCTTGCTGCCACCCTTGCGGATTCAGCGCCGACCTGTGGCGCGATGCACACAGACTCGGCCACCCTATCCGGATCGCGGGCAGTTCAGGAAGCGTAAAGCGGCCAAGGTGCTGTTGTGTTCCATCCCGGAGGAAGGATGATGCTTGCCGCGCCGGGTGTGGGGGTTATAGAGCGTCACCAAGACAGATGATGAGGATAATCCGGCAGTGACACGCGCCCATACCGCCCTTTTCCGCCCGGCTTTTGCCCGCACCTTGCGTTCTGCAACGCGTTTTGCAGTTTTGGGCGGGGCGGCTGTCGCACTGGCCGCGTGCGGTGGCGGCGGGCGTCCGCGCACCGAATTGCAGGCTGCCCAGCTCAACACCATCGGGGTCAACGCCTATCTGTGGCGCGCGGCGCTCGACACGGTCAGCTTTGCGCCGCTGCTTCAGGCAGACAGTGCGGGCGGCGTGATCGTGACCGATTGGTACGCCAACCCCACTAACCCGAACGAGCGAGTGAAGGTCACCGTGACGATCCTTGATCAGGATCTGCGCGCCGATGCGCTGCGGGTGGCCGCCAGCCGTCAGGTCAGCGAAGGCGGCAACTGGGTCGAAGCCCCGGTGCAGGCTGCCACGGTGCAGAAGCTGGAAGACATCATCCTGACCAAGGCCCGCGATCTGCGTCGCCAGGCGATTTCTTCCTGAGTTCACGCCGCCGAGTTTCGGCCCTCCACGGATAGGCTTACATGACCGACACCCGTTTCGATCCGTCCCAATCCGACGGACGCTGGCAGCGTGCATGGGAAGAAGCGGGCACCTTCACCGCCGATTCCGATAGCCCCAGGCCGAAAAGCTACATCCTCGAAATGTTCCCCTATCCATCGGGGCGCATCCACATGGGCCACGTGCGCAATTACACGATGGGCGATGTGTTGGCGCGCTATCAGCGGATGCGCGGGTTCGAGGTGCTGCACCCGATGGGGTGGGACGCCTTCGGGATGCCGGCGGAAAACGCGGCGATGGAAAAGGGCGTGCATCCCGGCGGGTGGACGCGCCAGAACATTGCGCAGATGAAGGCGCAATTGCAGCGCATCGGCTTTGCATTGGACTGGACGCGCGAATTCGCCACCTGCGATCCCGAATATTACGGCCACGAACAGGCGCTGTTTGCCGATCTGTACGAGGCGGGTCTGGTCTACCGCAAGGAATCGACCGTCAACTGGGATCCGGTCGACATGACCGTGCTCGCCAATGAACAGGTGATCGACGGCAAGGGCTGGCGCAGCGGCGCCGAGGTCGAAAAGCGCAAGCTGAACCAGTGGTTCCTGAAGATCACCGACTTTGCCGATGATCTGCTCGACGGGCTGGGGAGCCTCGAGGACTGGCCCGAGAAGGTTCGCCTGATGCAGGAGAACTGGATCGGCAAGAGCCAAGGGCTGGAGTTCACCTTCGACCTGTCAGACGGAGGAAAGCTTCCGGTCTATTCTACCCGCCCAGACACGATCTTCGGCGCGAGTTTCTGCGCCATCGCTGCCGATCACCCGATTGCCCAAGGGCTGGCGGGCGATCCGGAAGTCGCCGCGTTCATCGACCAGTGCAAGAAGGGCGCGACCACGGCCGCAGCGCTCGAAACGGCGGAAAAGCTGGGGTATCGCACCCCGATTACCGCCAGGCATCCCTTCACCGGGGCTGCATTGCCGGTCTTCATCGCCAATTTCGTGCTGATGGAATACGGCACCGGCGCGGTGATGGGCGTGCCGGGGCATGACCAGCGCGACTTCGAATTCGCCACCAAATACGAACTGCCGATCCTGCGCGTGGTCGCGACCGATCCCGCGCGCGCCGACGAGCCCTTCAAGGGTGAGGCCGAGGCGGGCGACGGGGTGATCGTGAACTCCGGTTTCCTCGATGGCATGACGGTTGAAGCCGCCAAGGCGGAAGTCATCACCCGCGCCGAAAGCGGCGGCTGGGGCGAAGGGCGCACCGTGTGGCGGCTGCGCGACTGGGGCGTTTCGCGGCAACGCTATTGGGGCACGCCGATCCCCTTCATCCACTGCGATGCCTGCGGCGTGGTGCCGGTGCCCAAGGCCCAGCTCCCCGTCACCCTGCCCGAAGATGTCAGCTTCGACATTCCCGGCAATCCGCTGGAACGGCACCCCACGTGGAAGCACGTCGATTGTCCCAAGTGCGGCGCCGCGGCGCGGCGCGAGACCGATACGCTCGATACCTTCGTCGACTCCTCGTGGTATTTCCTGCGCTTCGCCAGCCAGCCTGCTGACCGCCCGTTCGACCCGGAAGAGGTCGCCAAGTGGCTGCCGGTGCAGCACTATATCGGCGGGGTGGAGCACGCGATTCTGCACCTGCTCTATGCCCGGTTCTGGACGCGGGCGCTGGCGCATATGGGCAAGATTGCGGTGCAGGAACCGTTTGCGGCGCTGTTCACGCAGGGGATGGTGACGCACGAGACCTATAGCCGGATCGACGAAGCCCGCGGTGTTCCGGTCTTCTTCGGCCCTGAAGAAATCAATCGCACCTCCGATGGCGCAACGCTGCTGGCCGATGATGGCTCTGTGGAAGTCGGCCGCGTCATCAAGATGTCGAAGTCGAAGAAGAACGTCGTCGATCCCGATGCGATCATCGCCCGCCACGGCGCGGATGCGGTGCGCTGGTTCATGCTCTCCGATTCGCCGCCGGAACGCGATCTGCCGTGGTCGGATGCCGGGATCGAGGGTTGTGCGCGCTTCGTGCAGCGGCTGTGGCGGTTGTTTTCGGCCTATGATGCTACAGCCGAGGGCGAGGACAAGGCGCTGGATCGCAAGACCCACCAGACCATCGCTGCCGTCGCCACCGACATCGAAGCGCTCGGCTTCAACAAGGCGGTGGCGCGCATTTACGAACTGACCGGCACCGTCGAAAAGGCCGCGCCGTCTGCCAGCCGCAGCGCCGCGATCCGGGCGCTGGTGCACCTCGCCGCCCCGATGATGCCGCACCTGGCCGAAGAGGTCTGGGCGGGCATGGGAGAAGGCCTGATCGCCGACGCACCGTGGCCCGCAGTCGATCCCGCGCTGCTGGTCGATGATGAAGTCACCATCGCGATCCAGCACATGGGCAAGCTGCGCGACACCGTGACCGCAAGCAAGGGTGCGTCGAAGGACACGCTCGAAGCGCTGGCGCTGGCTTCGGCCAATCTGCAACGCTCGGTCGATGGCGCGGCGATCCGCAAGATCATTGTGGTGCCCGACCGTTTGGTGAATATCGTTACCTGATGCGCACCATTTCTGCCTTGTTCGCCTGTCTCGCGCTTTCTGCCTGCGGCCTTTCCCCGATGTATGCGGGCGGCGGGTCTTCGGCGGTGGCGCAAGGGATTGCGGCGGTTGATGTTCCGGCGATCCAGGGGCGCGGTGGGTGGCTGGTCAAGAACGCGCTCGATGCGCGGCTGGGGGTGGCCAGAAACGGGGCGAGCCAGGTGACGCCGCAGTACCGGCTCGATGTGCGGCTGGACGATTCGCTGGAAGCGCTGGGAGTGCTCAATGATGACACCATCAGCCGCGAACGCCGGATTTTGCGCGCCCGCTATCAGCTGGTCGAACTGGCGACGGGATCGGTGCTGCTGGATGCCACCGCCGGGTCCGATGCCGGGATCGACGTGGTCAGTTCCGAATATGCCACCATCGCTGCCGAGCAGAAGGCGCTGGAAAATCTCGCCGTCGATATCGCCGACCGGATGGCGACGCAGATCGCGGTGACGCTGCGCAATCGCGCCGCTGCGGGCCAGTGAAAGCAAAGAACAGCGATTTCGCGCGCGGATTGCCGCAAGGCGCCCTGTCTGCCCGCATTTTCTTCTTCTGCGGCCCCGATGAGGCAGGGGCCAGTGCCGCCGCCGCCCGTGTGGCTGCCGCCTTGCCTGACGCGGGCGATCGGGTCGAAATCGCCGGGGCAGACCTCAAACGCGATCCCGCGCTGCTGGGGGACGAGGCGCGGTCATCCTCGTTGTTCGGCGGGCAGCGCCACATCTGGGTGCGCGCCAGCGGGGACGAGGCGCATGACGCGCTGCAAATCCTGATCGAAACCGGCGAGGCGGGCGCGGGCACCGCCGCCCCGGTGCTGGTGGTCGCCACGTCCGCCACCGACAAATCGCGCACCGCCAAGCTGCTGGAAAAGCGGAAAGATGCGCTGGTGGCGATGTTCCACCCGCCCGATCTCGGATCGGTGGCAAGCGCCGTGCGCGCCATGGCGGATACGGCGGGCCTCAGGCTGGGCGGGGATCTGGCCGAACGCATCGCCCGCGCCTCCGGGCTGGATGTGCGGCTGGCGCAATCCGAAGTCACCAAGCTGGCGCTTTATTGCGATGCCGATCCGCAATCACCCAAGCCCGCCACGCCCGAAGATCACGCTGCCATCGGCGCGACCACGGAGGAAGACGGGCTGGCCCCGCTGGTCAATGCGGTGCTGGGCGGGGAGCTGAACCGGATCGCGGGCGAGGTCCACCGCCTGCGCGAACTGGGGTTGAACCCGGTCGGCGTGGCGTTGGCGCTGGAACGGCGCGCGGCGCAATTGGCACAGATCACAGCGCGGATCGGTGCGGGCGGCAAGATCCAGGCGCTGGGGCCGGGCGAGAAAATGCAGCTTGGCATTTTCTTCAAGGAAGAACGCGCGATCACGCACCAGTTCGAGCGAATGAGCCAGCCCGCATCACGCGGATCGCGCGAAACCCGGCTTGACCGTGTGATCCCGCGACTCGTCCAGCTGCACCGCACATTGCTCGCCAACAGCCAGATTGCAGAGCTGCTATTGGCGCAGGAATTGGCCGAAATCGCGCGATTCGCCGCAAAGCGGTAACGAAATGTGACAAGCCGCTTTTCGCACTCGCACAAATTTGTCATACCTGTGTATTAGGACTTAGGTAGGTATCCTTAGGGGGTCGCACCTTTAGAGGGTAATTTTTCGATGAATCGTTTGACGCCGAAACTGCTGGAATCTGTCCGGCACGAGGCGGTCGAGAGCAAGATTGCGCCGTCACTCGAACGGCGCCGGCTGCGCGCCTACATCTTGATGCTGCTGCTTGATGGTGTGCTGTTCAATCTGAGCTTCGCGCTCGCCGCACTGGTGTGGGAGGCACGCTGGTGGGAACCGCGCTCGATGCTGGCGGCCCAGGCGATGCTGCCGGTCTATTTCACGATTGCTCTGTATAACAGCGCCTACGGGGTCAGGGCGCTTTCTGACTGGACCTTTGCTGCGCGCCAAGCTGTGATCGCTCTGGTAATTTCGGCCGGTCTGATCAACTTCGTCGGCTTCTACACCAAATCCAATCAGGATTTCTCGCGCGCGGCGGTTACGCTGGGCCTGTTGTTCACCGCCATCCTGCTGGTGGCCTTTCGCCGCCTGCTCGCGCTGCTTATCCGGAAGCGCTGGGGCGGGCGGGTGACGAACCGGCTGGTGATCGACGATGGCGGTTCGGGCTTTCCCATCGAAGATGCGGTGATCATCTCTGCCGCAGATTATAATCTTGATCCTTCCAGCCACGATCCCTTTGTGCTTGACCGGCTGGGCAAGCTGATGCGCAATCGGGATAAGGTGGTGGTCAGCTGCCCGCGTGAACGGCGCGGGGATTGGGCCTTCATGCTGAAATCGGCCGGTGTTTACGGCGAGATCGTGAGCGAGCCCGCCCATATGCTGGGCGCTGTCGGGGTGCATAGTTATGATGCGCTGGATCGCACCACGCTGGTGGTATCAACCGGCCCGCTTGGCCTGCGCGCACGCATTCTGAAGCGGCTGTTCGATCTGGCGGTGGCATCTGCCGGATTGCTGGCACTGTCGCCGGTGTTGCTGATCACCGCCCTGATGATCAAGCTGGAAGATGGCGGCCCGGTATTGTTCAAACAGCGCAGGCTGGGGCGCGGCAACCAGTTTTTCGATGTGTTCAAGTTCCGTTCGATGCGCCTCGACAAGCTTGATCACAATGGCACACGTTCAGCCGCGCGCGATGATGACCGGATCACCCGCGTCGGAGCCTTCATCCGCCGCACCAGCATCGATGAATTGCCGCAGCTGATCAATGTCTTCAAAGGCGACATGTCGATTGTCGGCCCGCGCCCGCACGCGATCGGCTCCACCGCGAACAACAAGTTTTTCTGGGAGGTGGATCGCAAGTACTGGCAGCGCCATTGCCTGAAGCCGGGGCTGACGGGGCTGGCGCAGGTGCGCGGCCATCGCGGCGCGACCGAGCGGGAAAAGGATCTGACCGACCGGCTGCAATCCGATCTCGAATATATCGCCGGATGGTCATTGCAGCGCGATATCGGCATCGTGCTACGCACCGTGATGGTGCTGAAACACGATAATGCTTTTTGACCGGGCCTTTTAATCGGGCTTTTTAATCGGGCTTACTGATTGCGGTTCTGCGGCACGCTGAAGCTGCCGGTCACCCGGCCGCCATTGCCTGCACTGCCCGATGCTCCGCCAGCCGCGCTGCCATCCACGCTGGAAAGCCCGCTGTTGAGATCGATCACCAGCCGCCCGCCATTCAGCGTATCGGTGCCGCGGCGCAGGCGCACATTGCCTGCCATGGTGATGATCCGCCGATTGACGTCATAGATCGCATCATTGCCGCTGGCGCGTTCATCGCCGCGCGTCACTTCGACCCCGCCGGTGGCGGTGATGCGCTGGATGCTGAGCGATCCGGCGTCGTTGAAGTTCACCAGCGTGCGGGCTGACCTGATCGACAATCCGGCCTGATCGATCACGACATTGCCCGAAAGGATCACGCGGTTTTCGCGGTCCTGCAATTCGATCCGGTCGGCAGCGTAATTGACCGGCGCGTTGGAATTGTGCGCGGCGATGCTCTGCGCGTGCAGCGCCATCCCGCCGGTCAGCGCTGCGGTGAGGGCAAAACCGCCAGCGGCCCAGATCAATGCCAGGCGCGTGACGGGAAGGGGGGAATTCGGTCGTGTCATCGCGGCATCCTCAACTGGCCGGGAACCATGGTCATGCGCGCATTGCCTTCCAGCGTCAGCGTGCGTGCGCCCAGATCGGCGCGGATCGAATTGGCGGAGAAGGTGCCTGCCGGAACTTCGCCCGACACGCCATCATCGCCGCGCATCATGCGGGTCTTGAGATCGACCGACACGCCGCGTGCGACCATCGCATAGCCATCATTAGCGACCAGCCGCACCGGGCCATTCACCGCAACGGTTTCGGCATTGATATCATAGGTGCCGCCATCGGCGCTCAATCGCGCGGGGCCATCGGTCAGCATCAATTGCGCGACCAGTTCCTGCATCCGCACCAGCCCTTCAATGCTGGAGCGCTGCACCGCTTCGCCCGCCATCAGCGAAAACGGCCGCCCCAGATCGTCGCGCCCGCGGTACATGGCATTATCGACACTCAGCCGTTCATCGATCAGCGCGACCTTGTTGCGATCGAGCAGAAAGCTGACCTCGCCGCGCGGGGAAAGCGGGGTGATGATCATCAGCGCCGCGATCACGCCGACGCCCATCGGCAGAGCGCGGGCCAGAAACCCGACCAGCCGGTCGTGCGATCCGCCCGGCGCGGCGAAATGCTGCCGCCGGCTGCGCAAGGCCTTGGCTTCGCTGGTTTCCATGCTCTGGTGGACGGGGGCCATGATGATCGCGCTGCCTGACCGTTGCTTACATATGGCTGAAGATGTCGTTTTCCGCCCATCCGGCGATGTCGAGCAGCGCGCGGGCGGGGAGGAAATCGAAACAGGCCTGCGCCAGATCGGTGCGCCCCTCGCGCTCCAGCCGCAGAGTCAACTCATCGCGAAGGCGGTGCAGGTAACGCACATCGGATGCGGCGTAATCGCGCTGGGCATCGGAGAGCACGGGGCCGCCCCAGTCGGAACTTTGCTGATGCTTGGAGATATTCTCGCCCAGCAATTCTTCGACCAGGTTCTTCAGCCCGTGGCGATCAGTATAGGTGCGCACCAGCTTGCTGGCGATCTTGGTGCAGAACACCGGCCCGGCCATCACGCCAAGGTAATGCTGGATCGCGGCCAGATCGAACCGGCCAAAGTGGTAGATTTTCACCCGCGCCGGATCGCCCAGCACTGCCTTCAGGTTCGGCGCATCATAGGCGCTGCCGGGGCCGAAGCGGACGAGGTGTTCATCGCCCGTGCCGTCGGACAATTGCACCACGCACAGCCGGTCACGCGGGGTGATCAGGCCCATGGTTTCGGTATCGACCGCGATCGCGCGATCATTCACCAGCACGCCGGCGGGGAGGTCTTCTTCGTGGAAATGAACAGCCATGGGCAGTGCCCTACGCGGATTGGTTAGGGAGGGGAAGGCCCGAGTGGCGGCTCTTCGCCGACCTTGCGAAAGTCCACCACGCCAAGCGGGCCATCGACCGCGAGAATGCCATCGTGAAAGGTGCCGTGCATTCCGGTGAGATCGAAGACGCCGATATCATTGGGCACGAATTCGAGACGCAGCGCCTGACCCGGCTGCCACCCCAACGCCGCAAGATCATATCGCGGCGAGGTTACGTTGTAATTCGATTGCTCGACCGTCACGGCAACGGGCGTGTCGCAGTCATCGGGGCTGTAGCCGTCGCGATAGGCGCCGCTGCCTGCGACGAAATCGTAAATCCGCGCGCCGTTGGCGCATTCGATCAGGGTATCGGCATTGGTGAAGGGGCGGCCGCGCGGGCCGGTGACGTTGACCTGCAGGATATGTTCGGCAGGCTCGTCCCCCGGCTCCAGCCGAACGAAGCGGAATTCGGGTGGCACAGGTGTCGGCCGGGTGGTGAAATGCACCGCGCCATCGCGCATCTCCCACACACCGCGCGAACGCAGATCGAGCCCGCCGACCGACAGTTCCCAGCCAAAGGTTCCGTCTGCGGCAATCTGCAGCCCCATGTAGGTTTCAAACGAGCTGCCACTATAGATTCCGGTGATGTCCGCTGGCTGCGGCTGCGCCGGCTCGTCGTTGGCCCCGTTGTTACCAAGGCAGGCGAGTGCCGCAACGCTCAGCAACACGCGCCTTATCGCGGTCGCGCGGGGCGGGCGGCGATTGGTTGCGAGGATCGGAGGAGCGAGGTTTGCTCGCAGAAATCGGGTGTCCATGACACCACGCTTATCCTGATCGGGGAAAGCGGGGAAGGCCGCAGTGGCGCGGTGGGCGCTACGGGGTGTAGGTTCCTGCCCCATGACTGCCGAAACCATCCCCGAAAGCTGGCGTGCCGCGCTTGAACCGGCATTGGCGACACCCGAAGCGAGGCAGCTGGGCGGCTGGCTGAAGGCCGAGGAAGCGGCAGGCAAACAGGTTTTTCCGCCACGCGGGACGCGGCTGGCCGCGCTGGCGCTGACGCCGCTGACCGACGTGCGCTGCGTGATTCTGGGGCAGGACCCCTATCATGGGCCGGGGCAGGCACATGGCCTTGCTTTCTCGGTGCAAGGCGGCACCCGGCTGCCGCCTTCGCTGGTGAACATCTACAAGGAACTGGAGGCGGATTGCGGTCTGCCGCGTGCCACCACCGGCGATCTGACGCCGTGGGCGCGGCAGGGGGTGTTGCTGCTCAACAATACGCTGACGGTGGAGGCGGGGCAGGCGGGTAGCCACGCGGGGCGCGGGTGGGATGCGATCACCGATGCCGCCGTGGCAGCAGTGGCAGAACGCGCGGAGCCGACGGTGTTCATCCTGTGGGGCAGCCATGCGAAGAAGAAGGCCAGCCGCATTTCGGCCTTGGGCCGCAATCCCGCGCATCTGGTATTGGCATCGGCCCACCCCAGCCCGCTATCTGCCCATAACGGCTTTTTCGGATCGCGCCCGTTCAGCCAGACCAATGCCTTTCTGGAGGCACAAGGGCGCGGCGCGATTGACTGGAAATTGTGATCGCAACCGACGCAAGCATACAATCATTTGCGGGCCTGCCAGCCTAGCGAGCAGTCTTCCGGGGGGTCGCATCATGCAGGAAAAGCCGTTCAATCCGTTTGTTGCCGCGATCTGGCGCAGGCTGGCCGAAACCATGCTGGCAGAGCCACACGAAATGGCCATCACCCCGCAGCAGGTGGTCGACAATCTGCAGGCCATGTTCGGCAACATGCGCGGCAGCACGCCGGGCAGCACCGCGCTTTCAGTGTTCGCCACCTGGGTGGTGCTGGGCGGGCCGGTGTGGCATTTCGCCCCGCGATCGTTCCGCATCATGCGGATCAGGCGGCGGCTGAAGCACAGCAGGGTCGATCTGTTTCAAGACATGGCCCGGATTCGCGGCATCGTTTACGCAGGCTATTACGGCCATTGGCAGACCGCCGCCGGGCCTGCTCCCGACCAAGCTGGCGAGGAAGACGCCAACCGCGATAATCCGGTGTTCGAAGCGATCGGCTTTACCCTGCCGCGCCACCGCACCCGGGCCGGTACGCCCGATGATCCCGCGATCGACGAATACACCGCCAACGATCTGCCGCCCTCGGTGTTCATCGGCGAGGACGCTCTTCCCGATTCGGTCGAAGTGGTGGTGATCGGATCGGGCGCGGGCGGGGCGGTGGCGGCATCCAACCTTGCCGATCAGGGCTACGAAGTCCTGATTGTCGAGGCCGGCCCCTATCTCCCCAGCAGCGTGATCACCCCGCACGAAGCGCGCATGTCATCCAGCCTCTACAAGGACGGCGCAATCCAGACCACGCGCGACCGTGATATCATCATCTTCCAAGGGCGCACCGTCGGCGGATCGACGGTGATCAACAACGGCATCTGCCTGCGTCTGGAACGCGAGGGCGAAACCCATCCCGATGCCAATGATGTGCTGGCCACGTGGGAAGGCCTGGGCGCGGGGGTTTCTGCATCGGCGCTGGCTGCATCCTATGACCGGATCGAGACGTTTCTGGGCATTCACGAGATCGACCGGCGGCTGGGGCGCAACAACGGCACACGTCTCCTCGCTGCATGGGATGCCTATCGCGCCGGTTCGGGCGATGCGATGGACCAGCGCGCCATTTCCGGCTGGTTCCGCAAGAACTGGGGCGCGAAAACGGAGGACAACCGCTGCAATTCCTGCGGCTATTGCAACACCGGCTGCCCTTACGGCCGCAAACGCGCCATGCCGGAAAGCTTCCTGCGGCGCGCCACGCTGGATGCGCCGCGCAAGGCACGGATTCTGGCCGATGCGCAGGTGATCGAAATCCGCTGGGGAACGCCCGCCGCCGATGGCAGACGGGTGGCCAGCGCGGTACACGTGCTGCTGCCCGATGGCCGCGCCAAGTGGGTCGGCATCACCAAGGGCGTGGTGGTGGCCGCAGGCACGATTGCCTCCAGCAACATCCTGTCAGCCAGCGGCGTTGCTGGCACCGGCAAGGACATATCGCTCAACATTGCCTGCCCCGTGCCCGCCCTGATGCCCGATCCGGTGCTGGCGTGGGATGAAGACCAGATGGCGACCTTCATCGATCGCGGCGATTTTCTGATCGAAAGCCATTTCCAGCCGCCGATGAGCATGGCGTCGCTGGTGCCGGGCTGGTTTGATGAACATTTCCGGCGGATGCACCACTATAACCGGCTGGCGTCGGCAGGCGCGCTGTTCCCCGCTGACCGGCGCGGGACAATCAAGAACGGCAAGCTCGGCTTCAAACTGAAAGAGGCCGATCTGGACGTGCTGCGCCGCGCGCTGGCGGTGATGACCAAGGTGCATTTCGCAGGCGGCGCGCTGGAGGTCTATCCGGCGCTGCTGCACGGCGAGACACTGCACGCAGGGATGAGCGATGCCGCAATCGACGCTTTCTTCCGCGACCACATCCACGAACCCGACGATGTGGTGTTGTCGTCAAGCCATCCGCATGGCGGCAACGCCATCAATGCCGATCCGGCCAAAGGCGTGGTCGATCTGGATCAGCGGGTCCACGGCACCACCAATGTGCTGGTGGCCGATGCCAGCGTCATGCCCAGCTGCATCCGCGTCAACGCGCAGCTGACCACCATGGCGATGGCCGACCGCGTGACTCACGGGCGGCGGGTATTCGCTTAGCCCGCGTGGGCGGCGATCCATTCTTCCACCACCGGGGCGACCTTTTCGCGCCAGCGGCTGCCGTTGAAGATGCCGTAATGGCCCGCGCCTTCGGCCATGTAGTACCGCTTTTTATCGTCGGGCAGGTTCGGCGTCAGCTTCAGCGCCGCCTTCGTCTGGCCGAGGCCGGAGATATCGTCCCGCTCGCCTTCGATGGCGAGCAGCGCGGTGTCGGTGATCTGCGTGATGTCGACCAGCTCGCCCTTGTGGCGGAATTCGCCCTTGGGGATCGAATGCTTCTGGAACACCTCCTCCACGGTCTGGAGGTAGAACTCCGCCGTCATGTCGCAGACCGAACGATATTCGTCGTAGAAGTCCTTGGTCGCCTGCGCGGATGCGTCACTGGCTTCGTCGCCCACGGTCAGGTGTTTGAACATCTCGTAATGGCTCATCATGTGGCTCGACAGGTTCATCGACATGAAGGCGTTCAGCTGCATGAAGCCGGGATAAACGCGGCGGCCCGCGCCCGGATATTTGTGCGGCACGGTGGCGATCACCGTCTGGCGGAACCATTCGATCGGACGCTTCATCGCCATGTTGTTGACGACCGTGGGGCATTCGCGCGTATCAATCGGCCCGCCCATCATGGTGAGCGTGGCCGGCGTCGCGGGTGATTTGTGGAGGTTCATCAGCGCGACAGCCGCAAAGGCGGGCACAGAAGGCTGGCACACCGCCATCATGTGGATGCGCGGGCCTGCGGCTTCCGCGTGAACATGATCGGTAAATTCGATCAGGTAATCGATATATTCATCAAGGTCGAAGCGGCCCGCGTCCTGCGGCACCATCTTGGCATCGGCCCAATCGGTGATGAACACATCGGCGCTTTCCAGCATCCGTTCCACCGTGCCGCGCAGCAGCGTGGCGTAATGGCCGCTCATCGGGGCGACGATCAGCAGGCGCGGACGGTCTGCCGGGGTGCCTTCGACGGTGAAGTGCAGCAGATCGCCGAACGGGCGCTTCAATGCGATGGTTTCGGTGACGGCTCGGGCCTTGCCGCCGATTTCCACTTCGGTGATGCCGAAAGCGGGCTTGCCATAAGGCGCGGTGGCGTGGGCGAACACATCAAGCGCGTGGCCTGCAATCGGCCCCAGCCCCAGATAACCGAACGGATTGGCAGGGTTCGAGAGCACGTTGGCGCTGATCGAAGCGAGCGCGCTGGCGCTGTTCATCCAGCTGCGTTGCAGCTCATAAGCATGGTAAAGCATTACGAAACCCTCAAGTAACGAACAGTCCGGCACCTCTGTCCCGCGGGCGCCTTGCCCAAGTAAATGGGCCTTTGCGGTCCATTGTGCAACGCACAATTACGAGAGGGGCCAGCAGGGGCTGCACAGGTGCATCGCTTTTTGCACGTGAATTTCGCGGCGTGTGCGTCTAGAGCGCGGTGACCATGCACGGGGAAACCACTGATCGCGTAACTCTTGATACTCAGCCCGATAGCGGGCCTGAGATCGCAGTCCTGTCGCCGGAAACTGTGCAAGAGGCTGAAACAGAACCCAAATCGCGCTCGCTTGCGCCCTTGCGGATGGTGTTCGACGCAGCGAGAAAATACCCGCGCCAGATCGCCTTGGCGCTGCTGGCGTTGGTGATCACCTCGGCGGCAACGCTGGCAATTCCGTGGCGGTTCAAGGTCATCATCGACGAAGCATTCGGTGGAGGTGCAACCCCCGAGGATATCGGCCGCGCATTCCAGTATCTGCTGATGATCGTGGTGATCCTTGGCATCGGCACCGCGCTGCGATTCTATTTCGTGAGCTGGCTGGGGGAACGGGTCGTAGCCGATATCCGGCTGAAAGTGCAGAACAATCTGCTGCGGCTGTCGCCCGGTTTCTACGAGGTCAACAGCCCCAAGGAAATCAGCAGCCGGATGACAAGCGATACCGCGATCATCGAGAACGTGGTCGGCACTACGGTTTCGGTCGCGCTGCGCAATTCGCTGACCGCAATCGGCGGGATCGGGTTGCTGATCTTTCTTGCGCCGTCGCTGACACTGGGCCTGCTGATCGGCATTCCGCTGGTGATTGCGCCAATCGTGTTTTTCGGGCGCAAGATCCGTGCGGTTTCGCGCACCAGTCAGGATCGTATTGCAGACGTTGGTGCCTACGTTACGGAAGTGCTCTCGGCGATGAAGATCGTGCAGAGCTTCGGGCAGGAGCGGCGCGAGAACGGGCGGTTTGCGGACGTGGTGGAGGAAACCTTCGCCACAGCGCGCAAGCGCATCATCCTGCGCTCGGCGATGACATCGGTGGTGATCCTGCTGGTGTTCGGCGCGATTACGCTGGCGATGTGGCGCGGCGCGCTGGCGGTTAATGAAGGCTCGATCACACCGGGAGACATGGGCTTTTTCGTCTTCACAGGTGTCATTGTGGCAGGCGCGCTGGGATCGCTCACGGAAGTTTACGGCGATCTGCTGCGCGGTGCCGGTGCGGCGAGCCGGCTGGCCGAACTGCTCGAAGCCCGGCCTGAAATCGCTCCGCCCGCCCGGCCTGAACGCCTGCCGGTGCCGCCGCGCGGCAGCCTCAGCTTCCGCAATGTCACCTTCCGCTATCCCGCGCGGCCCGAAACGGCGGCGCTGAAGGATTTCACGCTGGAGATCGAGCCGGGCGAAACCATCGCCATCGTCGGCCCGTCGGGCGCAGGCAAATCGACCATCTTCCAGCTGGTCGAACGGTTCTACGATCCGCAGGCGGGCACCATCCGGCTTGATGGCGTGCCGCTTACCGCCGCCGATCCTGCCGAAGTGCGCGCGCGGCTCGCGCTGGTGCCGCAGGACGGGGTGCTGTTCAGCGCCAATGCCCGCGATAACCTGCGTTATGGCAAGTGGGACGCGACTGACGAGAACATCTGGGACGCCGCCCGCGCCGCCAATGCCGAAAGCTTCCTGCGCGCACTGCCGCAAGGGCTCGACACATACCTTGGTGAAGGCGGCACGCAGCTTTCGGGCGGCCAGCAACAGCGCGTCGCGATAGCCCGCGCCCTGCTGCGCGATTCTCCGATCCTGCTGCTGGACGAGGCGACCAGCGCGCTGGATGCCGAAAGCGAACAACTGGTGCAGCAGGCGCTCGATACGCTGATGGCGCAGCGCACCACGCTGGTGATCGCCCACCGCCTTGCCACGGTGCGCAAGGCTGACCGGATCGTGGTGCTGGAAGATGGCCGGATTGTCGAACAGGGCACCCATGACGTGCTGTCGAACGCGGGCGGGCTCTATGCGCGCCTCGCCCGGCTACAATTCACCAACGCCGCAGCCTGAGCCCCGCCGCGATTTTCGACACCGCGCTTTTCGACAAAGCGCATCGATCGCCGGATGAAGAGCAACCTTTCCCCCGATGCTGCGTTAGTGTGACAATTGCAGGCATCGGCCTGCTCCAGAGCTTTCGGGGACTTCGCACATGATCCACAAGACCGCCGCGCTTTTCGGCGCAAGCCCTGCCGTGCTTGCTTTCGCAGCGCTCGCCTTTGCCGCACCTGCGTTCGCCAATGACCAGACGCACGACCATGCCGATGGCATCGAATTGCTGCTGGAAGACAGCGGCGCGGCATCTGTCCTCGCGCCCTCGCCCGCCATGCCGGGGATGAGCTTTGGCACATGGGGCGTCGATCCGGCGCTGCTCGCCACCGATGTGCAGCCGGGCGATGATTTCAACGCCTATGTCAACGGCCCGTGGATCGCCGCCAACCCGCTGCCGCCCGAATTCAGCCGTCTGGGTGCCTTCACCCTGCTCGGCGAACAGAGCACGGCCGATGTGAAGGCGTTGATGGACGATCTGCTGGCCAAGCCTGCCGCTAGCCTTTCTGCCGATGAAGCGCGGATCGTGGGCGCGTATCAGTCCTACCTCGATACCGCCGCGATCGAAGCGGCGGGCCTTGCGCCGGCCAAGCCGCATCTCGACAGGATCATGGGTGCCACCACCCTCGACGATCTTGCCATGCTGTGGGCCGATCCCGCCTATCCCAGCCCGATCGGCGCCAGCGTCAGCGTGGATGCCAAGCAGCCTGACCGCCACATTGCTTCGGTTAGGCTCGGCGCGCTGGGTCTGCCTGACCGCGATTACTATCTCGATACGACCGAGAAGGGCGTGGCGATCCAGACCAAGTATAAGGAATACCTCGCCTTCCTGCTGGGCGAAGCAGGCTACGCCGATGCCGCGATGGTCGAGAAGGTCTATGCCTTCGAAGACGCTATCGCCCGCAACGTGGCGTGGGATCGCACCGTGCGCCGCAACCGTGATCTGACCTATAACCTGCTGACCGCCGATGAATTGGCAGCGATGGGCGGCGATGTGCCGGTTGCTGCGATGATTTCCGCGCTCGGCATCGAAAGCAGCCCCGGTTTCGTCGTCAGCCTGATGCCGCCGACGCCCGAGGAAATCGCGCAGTACAAGCTGGACGAGGCGACCCTCGCCAAGATCGGCACCGGCCTGCCCGGCATGTTCGCGCTGCTTTCGGAAACCCCGGTCGAGGTGCTTCAGGCGTGGATGGTGAAGGAGTTCCTGTCGGGCCATGCCGCCGTGCTTCCCCAGCGGTTTGACGACGCCAGCTTCGCATTTTTCGGCAAGACCCTGCGCGGCACACCCGAACAGCGCCCCCGCTGGAAACGCGCCATCGGCGAATCCGAAGGCCTGCTGGGCGAGCTGATCGGCAAGGAATATGTCGCCCGCTATTTCCCACCCGAAAAGAAGGCGGCGATGGACGCGCTGGTGGTCAACCTGCGGATCGCGCTGCGCGAATCGATTGCCGAAATCGACTGGATGGGCGAGGCGACCAAGACCCAGGCGCTGGCCAAGCTCGACAGTTTCGATCCCAAGATCGGCTATCGCCCCAATCTTGAAACCTATGATGGTCTTGCGATCACAGCGGGCGATCCGATTGCCAACCGCATGGCGGCGGCCAAGTGGCGGCAGGCGGATAATGTTGCCAAGCTGGGCCAGCCGATCGACCGCACCGAATGGGGCATGCTGCCGCAGACCGTGAACGCCTATTACAACTCGGTGAAGAACGAGATCGTGTTTCCCGCAGGCATCCTGCAACAGCCGTTCTTCGCGCTGACCAATGATATCGCGGTCAACTACGGCGCGATTGGCGGCGTGATCGGGCATGAAATCGGCCACGGTTTCGACGATCAGGGTTCCAAGTCCGATGCCAGCGGCGCACTGCGCAACTGGTGGACCGATGAAGACCGCGCTGCTTTCGACAAGCTCGGCGATGCACTGGTGGCGCAGTATAACGGGTTCTGCCCGCTCGATAACGGCACCACCTGTGTGAACGGCCGCCTGACGCTGGGCGAGAATATCGGCGATGTCGGCGGGCTTTCGATGGCGTACCGCGCTTACAAGATCGCGACCAAGGGCAAAGATGTGCCCGTGATCGACGGGCTGACCGGCGATCAGCGCTTCTTTATCGCATGGGCGCAGGTGTGGCGTTCGGCCCAGCGCGAGGAAAACTACCGCAACCGCCTGCGCACCGACAGCCACAGCCCGGAAGAATACCGGGTCAACGGCGTCGTGCGCAATCTGGACGAATGGTACGACGCATTCGGCGTGAAGCCGGGCGATGCGATGTATCTGCCGCCGGAAGAGCGCGTGCGCATCTGGTAGGCGCTGCGCCTAAGCGGATTGACTTGGCCTGCGCCCCTGTCATGGAGCGCAGGCCATGACATTCTTCCAGCTACTGCTCATCGCTGTTGTGCAGGGAATCACCGAATTCCTGCCGATTTCGTCGTCCGGGCACCTGATCCTGATTCCGTTTCTGACGGACTTTCCCGATCAGGGGCCGATGATCGATGTCGCGGTGCACGTTGGTTCGCTGATGGCGATCGTCATCTATTTCTGGCGCGATGTGCTGGGGCTGGCGCGCGGCGGCTTTGCCACGATCGGGCTGGGCAATGATCCGCTCCAGCGGCGGCTGTTCCTGTGGGTGGTGGTTGGCACCATTCCCGCTGTGGCAGTGGGCTTGTTTCTCAAGCTGGGCGGCTATCTTGATAGTTTCCGCAGCACCGATCTGGTGGCTGTCAATCTGATCGTGTTCGGCGTGCTGCTGGGGCTCGCGGACCGGTTCGGGCGGCAGGAACGGCGGTATGAAGACCTGACCTTGCGCGATGCGCTTCTGGTCGGGATCGCGCAGGCCATGGCGCTGATCCCCGGTACCAGCCGGTCGGGCGCGACCATGACAGCGGCGCGCGCATTGGGATATGGACGGGTGGAGGCGGCGCGGTTTTCGTTCCTGCTGGCGATCCCGGCGGTGACGGGTGCAGGACTGCTTGCGGTGCTCGACCTGGCGGAGGCCAGCAGCCAGATGCAGCTTGATGCGCTGATTGCCGGGGTGATGACCTTTGTCGCGGCCTTCGCGACCATGGCGTTCCTGATGAAGTTCCTGCAACGCGCATCAATGCTGGTATTTGTGCTTTACCGCATCGCAATGGGCTGCGCGCTGCTCTACTTCTTCTGATCGTTGCCAGCGATAACAGGAACCGTTCGCAGTCCCGCTGGTTTGAGCCAGTAACCGGCGCGTACCGGTGGTGTTGGAGATCCTTTCGCTGATGGCCTTGCTGGTGCTTGTTCTGCTGGGTGCAACCCTGGGATGGCTGGCTTCGATCCTTGCCCGGACCGAAGGCCCGGCTGACATTCTGCGCCAGATTGCGCTGGGTCTGGTCGTGTCGGTGGTCGCAGGCGCAATCGCCAATGACGGTACGATGCTGGGCAGCCTGTCACTGCTGGGACTCGGGTTGGGTCTCGCCGTCAGCGCGGTGGCACTGGTGCTGTATCACGCGATGCGCAGCCGCAAGGCCGGATCGCGCGCCTGAATTATTTTTTTCCGGCGGCGGAACAATTCCGGCGGAGCGTTCTTATCATTGGCTTGGGAGGCGATTGGCTGCCCCCAGCAAATATGGAGAGCGCCATGAAGATCACTTTCAAGCATACCGCCACCGTGATGATCGCCGCACTGGGCCTTTCGGTCGCAGCCTGCGACGGCCCGAACGAAGAAGCGATGGAAGAACAGGGTGACGCCATGGTCGAAGGCGTCGAAGCTGAAGCCGATGCCATGGAAGATGCCGGCCAGATCACCGACGCGCAGGAAGATGCGATGGTCGAGAATGCCGAAGACAAGGCCGATGCCATGGAAGACAAGGGCGAAGCCATGGATGATGGCGCCGTCGTAGCAGAATAATCGCAGCCGCTCCCTGGTCAGCAATGGTCAAAGCGCGATCAGGCGGCCCGGAAGCGCATTCCGGGCCGCCTTTCTTATGCCTCAGACAGGAACAGCCCCGCTGCCGCGCCCGCCGCGCAGGTGGTATTCCTGCGTCCCGCGATGCAGCACATTATCGACATCGATCACCGCCGCATTGGCATAGGTGAACCCGGCGGGCAGGCTGCGATAGAGCCTGTCGAAATCGCGCTCCACTGTCTGGCGGTAGAGATCGGCGAAACTCTCGATGACGAAATAGGTCGGTTGCAGATCGCTGATCACGTAATCGGTGCGCATCACCCGGTCGACGTTCAGTATGATGCGGTTAGGGCTGGCCGCCTCGACCGCAAAGCGCGCTTCGGTGGGGCCTGACAGGATGCCCGCGCCGTAAGCGCGCACGCCGTCGGCCTCTTCGATCAGGCCGAATTCGACCGTGTACCAGTACAGCGCGCCCAGCGCCTTCAGGCGATTGTATCGCATCGCCTTCCACCCGGCGCGGCCATATTCCTGCATGTAATCGGCATAGGTGGGATCGGTCAGCATCGGCACGTGGCCGAAGACATCGTGGAACACATCGGGTTCCTCGATGTAATCGAATGTCTCGCGCGTACGGATGAAATTGCCGGCCGGAAAGCGGCGATTGGCCAGATGCCAGAAGAACACGTGATCGGGGATCAGCATGGGGACGGGCACCACGCTCCACCCCGTCAGCGCGCCCAGTTCTTCTGATAGAGTGCCGAATTCAGGGATGCCCCCGCGCCCCAGATCGAGCTTTTCCAGCCCCTGCAGAAAGGTGGTGCAGGCCCTTCCGGGAAGCACTTCCATCTGGCGGGCGAACAGATCGTTCCACGCGGCGTGGTCATCGGCGGTGTAGGCGGTTTGCGCCGGTTCCAGCCAGTCCTCCCCCACATGCGCAGGCTTGGCCAGCGGCGCGGTGAAGACATCGCCAGCCATGTCTGGCAGGATGGCATAATCGGGATCAAGTTCGGTGTGTATGGCCATATCGTTGCAAATGATACTACCACTGGCGGTCTGCAAGGACAAATCGGGAGACAGGCATGGGGATGAAGCGCAAGGATTATGAAGCGGCACTGGAACCGCTGACGCTCGAGCTGGTCAGCATGGCGCGCTGGGCCAAGGCGACCGGCGCGCGGATCGTGGTGCTGTTCGAAGGCCGCGACACCGCGGGCAAGGGCGGCGCGATCGGCGCGGTGCGCGAAAAGCTGAACCCGCGCCAGTGCCGCACCGTGGCGCTCACCAAGCCGACCGAGGCGGAGTTGGGACAATGGTATTTCCAGCGCTATGTCGCCCATCTGCCCACAGCGGGCGAGATCGTGCTGTTCGACCGGTCATGGTACAACCGTGCCGGTGTCGAACGGGTGATGGGTTACGCTTCGAAACCGCAGGTCGATGCCTTTCTCAAGGCCGTGCCGACTTTTGAAAAGCTGCTGGTGGATGATGGCATCCTGCTGTTCAAATACTGGCTGACCACCGATCAGCAGCAACAGGAGGAACGCCTGCGCGAACGGCTGGACGACCCGCTGAAACGCTGGAAGCTGTCGCCGATCGATCTTGCTGCACGCGAAAAATACGATGATTACACCGCCGCGCGCGAGGCGATGCTGAAGGCGACGCACACCGATCATGCGCCATGGACGCTGGTGGATTTCAATGACCAGCGGCGCGGGCGGCTGACGCTGGTGCGCGATCTGCTTTCGCGGGTGCCCGATACCCATGAGGAACCCGATGCGATTGATTTCCTCGATCTGGGGCACGAGCCTGTGGCGGAAAGTTACAGGGTGTTGAAGCCGATCGCGGATTTTGACCTTTAGTCGTCATCGCGAGGAGCGCAGCGACGCGGCGATCAATGGCCCGAGGTCTGCCTTACCAAGGTCCGGCCATGGATTGCTTCGTCCGGTCGAACAAGTTCGACCCACCTCGCAATGACGAGGCTTAGACGGTGGCCGACGCCGCCGTCACCTGCCGCCCGTCATCCGCAAACGCGGCCAGTTCGTACCCCTCGGCCATGGCGCGCATCACCAGATGCAGCGGCTCGCCCGCGATGGCGGGGGACAGGCCGCGGAATTGGAACGACCGCAGCCGGTTTGCGCCCAGCTCGGTAGCGGCGAGTTGCAGCAGCAGGCTTGCAGTAAGCGGGCCATGGACGACGAGCCCGCGATACCGCTCGACCTCGCTCGCATAGGGCGCATCGTAGTGGATGCGGTGGGTGTTGAAGGTCAGCGCCGAATAGCGGAACAGCAGCCGCGCATCGGGGGTGATGGTGCGGCTGGCCTCCCAGCCTGCCGGATCGAATTGCCCCGCGCCCAAAGCAGGCGGCGATAGCGGTGCATCGGCGCTGGCGGCATCACGATAGACCAGTGTCTGGGTTTCGGTCACGGACAACGTGCCGTTGGCGCGGGTGTAGTGTTCCACATCGACAAAGGCGAGGCGGCCCGATCCGCCCTCCTTCTCGCTGACCGAAGCAACGCGGCTCGTCCGTTCGATCACCGCGCCCATGGCGATGGGGGCGTTAAAGGCAATCTTGCTGGATGCCCACATGCGGCGTGGCCCAGAACCGAATTGGGGGAAGGGGGGCAGGAAGCTACCCTGCGTTTCGTCCCGCGCCGGATGCCCGTCCTCGCCCAGTGCGGCGGTGGGCGCTTGCGGGGTGCAGAGCGCGAAGTGGATGCCCTGCGGCATGATCGCCGGATGCGGGCGCGGCAAATCGAAGGTGGCAAGCCAGCGCGCCGCCAGCCCTTCGTCCAGCCGATCCATGGCGCGCTGTTCGCGCCCGATCCATGCCTCGTAAGTCACACCGTTTTCCTCATTGGGCGCGCTCGAACACAGCGGCGATGCCCTGACCGCCGCCGATGCACATGGTTTCCAGCCCATAACGCACCCCGCGCCGGTGCATTTCATGCGCCATGTCGGCCAGGATCCGCCCGCCGGTCGCGCCGATGGGATGGCCGAGGCTGATGCCCGATCCGTTGACGTTGAGCATCTCGCGGCGCGAATCGTCTTCGCTCCAGCCCCAGCCCTTCAGCACGGCGAGCACCTGCGGCGCGAAGGCTTCGTTGAGTTCGACCATGCCGATGTCGTCCCACGTATACCCGCGCCGCGCGAACAGGCGCTCTGTCGCAGGCACCGGGCCGATACCCATGCGCGACGGATCGCAGCCTGCCGCCGCCCAGCCGCCGAACCACAGCATCGGGGTGAGGCCCAGTTCCTCCAGCTTGTCCTCGGCCACCACAAGGCACGCCGCTGCCGCATCGTTCTGCTGGCTGGCATTGCCAGCCGTGACGATGGCTGCGGGGTCGCGCCTGCCATCGATGGGCGCAAGCTTGCCCAGCGTCTCCATGCTGGCATCGGTGCGGTAGCCTTCGTCGTGGTCGAAGATGACCGGATCACCCTTTCGCTGCGGGATCGTGACCGGCACCAA
Source organism: Porphyrobacter sp. AAP60 (assembly GCF_001296025.1). Taxonomy (GTDB): domain Bacteria; phylum Pseudomonadota; class Alphaproteobacteria; order Sphingomonadales; family Sphingomonadaceae; genus Erythrobacter. Next base: position 605,431 of record NZ_LJHV01000008.1, read on the forward strand.
CTGCTCGGCAAACTTGCCATCTGCCCAAGCCTTTGCCGCATTCTGGTGGCTGCGCACGGCGAAGGCATCGGCTGCCTCGCGCGAAATGCCGTAATCCTTGGCGAGGTTTTCGGCGGTTTCGATCATGCCGGTGATCACCCCGAAACGTTCGACCGGCTGGCTCATCACGCGCCCGCGGCTGAGGCGGTCGTAGAGCGTAATATCACCCATCCGCGCGCCGCCGCGACCCTGCAATGTGTAGTGCTCAACGTTGGACATGCTTTCCACACCGCCCGCCACGACCACATCGGCCATGCCGGTCTCGACCATCATCGCCGCCGTGGCCACCGCCTGCACGCCCGATCCGCAGCGCCGGTCGAGCTGGAAGCCGGGCACTTCGATGGGCAGGCCTGCCGCCAGCCACGCCCAGTGGCCGATCGCCGGTGCCTCGCCATTGCCATAGCCCTGGCTGAACACCACGTCGTCTACGCGGGTCGGATCGATCCCGGAACGCTCCATCAACGCCTTCAGGATCACCGCGCCCAATTGGCCGGCGTTCATGCTGGAAAGCCCGCCTAGGAACTTGCCCACGGGGGTGCGCAGCGGGGTGCAAATGGCGGCTCTTCTGGTCATAAATCTAAACTCCGTTCGCCCTGAGCTTGTCGAAGGGCCGTCCTTCTTTGTGCCCGAGTGCGGAAAGAAAAGTGCAGGGCTTCGACAAGCTCAGCCCGAACCGTTGGTGTGTTGATCCGAAAGCGCCACCGTCCCCGCATCGACCAGCTTGCCGATCGCGCCCGACGACAGGCCGAGTTTTTCGCTGAGTACTTCCTCGGAATGCTGGCCGAGGTAGGGCGCAGGTGCAGGATCGCCCGCCTCGCGGCCTGCAAAATTCGCGAAGCTGCGGGGGGCGGGATAGTCAAAGCCCGAAGGGTTGGCGGGCGCCGGGCCGAACAGCGGGTTATCCGCCACCAGCACCGGGTCGTTCGCGGCCTCGTATGCGGTGCGATAGCGTTCGAAGGTGCAGCCTTCTGCGGCCATGCGCGCTTCGAGTTCGGCATAATCCATCGTGCCCGCCGCGTTCTGGAACAGCGCGAACAGTTCCGCGCGGTGCTGAAAGCGCGGCGTGTCCCCGTCGGCAAAATGCACGCCGAATTCTGCTTCCAGCACGGCGATGCCGCCTTGCACCCCGAAGGCTTTCACCAATCCGCCCCATTGCTTGGGCGTCAGCGCGGCGACCATGAAGCGTACGCCGTCACGGCTGCGGAAATCGCGCCCGAACGCTCCCCAGATCGCATTGCCCAGCCGTTCACGGTCACCGCCGCGATAGAGCACTTCGGCCATCAGCCCCGCATTCGCCATGGTGCCGATCGCAACGTCGCCCAGCGGCAGGCGCACTTCATTGCCTTCACCGGTGCGGTCGCGGTGACGCAGCGCGGCAAGCATGGCAAACGCGCCGTAAGCCCCGGTGATGAAATCCCACGCGGGCAGCACCTGATTGACTGGCGGGGCTGTCGCCGGGTCCCAATCCTCCGGCCCGCACATCAGCGGATACCCTGCGGCGGCGTTGACGGTGAAGTCCATCGCCTGGCGCCCGTCATGCCAGCCCATCACGCGCAGGGAGATCATGTCGGCGCGCTTGGCGGCCATCGCGGCGTGGCTGAGGAAGCTGCGCTCCGGCAGGTTGGTGATGCACTGGCCGACGCTGGCGGCAAGTTCCACCAGCAGCTCACGCCCCTCGCCCGACTGGAGGTCAAGCGCGAGTGATTTCTTGGCGCGGTTGAGGTTTTCCCACGACAGGCTCCGGCCTTCGCGGGTCAGCATGTAACGGTTGTAATCGAGCCCGCCGGCCTTGTGATCGACGCGGATCACCTCCGCTCCCATCTGCGCGCAATACAGCCCTGCGGTGGGCGATGCGACAAAGCTGGAGACTTCGACGATGCTCAGGTCGTTGAGGAGATTATACATCGGTTGCTCAGGCCCACCCGGCTGCGACTAGCGAGCAAGCTCGCAAGTCTCGCGCCCCTCCCGCTTGCGGGAGGGGAATGAAGCTTGGTGAGCGCAGCGAACCTAGCTGCAATGGGGTGGGGATCCGCACGTCAGGCATTCTCTTTCCACTCGCGCAGCATGTGCTTGGCGATCTGGAGTTGCAGGATCTGGGTCGTGCCTTCGTAAATCCGGTAGATACGGGCATCGCGGAAGAAGCGTTCGGCGTCATATTCGGCAAGGTACCCCGCGCCGCCATAGACCTGCACCACGCGGTCCACCACGCGGCCGCACATTTCGCTGGCGAAGACTTTGAAGGCGGCGGCTTTCACAAGGATGTTCTCGCCGGCGTCGGCACGCGCGGTGACATCGCGCATCATCGCCTCAGCCGCGTAGATCTCGATTCCGCTGTCGGCCAGCATCGCTTGGATCAGCTGGAAATTGGCGATCGGTTCGCCGAAGGCCTTGCGCTCGTTGGCGTAGCGCAGTGCCGAATCGAGCGCGCGGCGGGCATAGCCTGTCGCCGCCGCGCCCACCGAAATGCGTCCGTTATCAAGGCTCTTCATCGCGAAGACAAAGCCCTTGCCGGTCTCCCCGCCGAGCAGCGCATCACCCGGCACGCGCACATCATCGAGCATGATGTCGGAAATGTGCGATCCGCTCTGGCCCATCTTGCGATCGGGCGATCCGGTCGAAACGCCGGGTGCATTCATCGGCACCAGAAAGGCGCTGACATGCGCGTTCTTGGGCAGCGCCTGCTTGTCAGTGCGCGCCATGATCAGTGCGACATCGGCGTGTGGGGCGTTGGTGATGTACCGCTTGGTGCCGTTGAGGATCCAGCCATTGCCTTGCGCGTCGGGCACGGCGGTGGTCTGCAATCCAGCCGAATCGCTGCCTGAGCCCGGCTCTGTCAGGCCGAAGCAGGCGATCTTGCCTGCGGCGATCTGCGGATACCATTCGGCCTTCTGGGCTTCGGTCGCGCCGTTCTTAAGCGCGCTAGAAAACATGCCGACATTGATCGAGAAGATCGAACGGTATGCGGGCGCGGCATAGGCCATGATGTTCACCACGCGGGCATATTGCGTCATGTTCAGCCCCGCCCCGCCATATTCTTCGGGCACCGACAGGCCGAACAGGCCCATCTCGCGCATCTCGTTCAGGATATCGTCCGGCACGCGATCTTCGGCGATCACCTGCGCTTCGGCGGGGATCAGCCGCTCGCGGACATAGCGGGTCAGCTGTTCGGCAAACTGCTCGAACACGTCCTCGTCCATTCCCGGATTGCTGACGGAAGGAAGCGTGGCAGGGGCATTCATGGCATTCATCGTCCTTGAGCGGGAGGCGCGCAGGCACAATTACGTGGCGCGCGGAATGGGTACTGGATGGCGCGGGCCTATTCGGCGTCTGGTGCGGCGGTGTCGCCTGTCAAATCGGCAGATTGCGCCTCGGGCGGCAGCGCTTCGGGCGGAAGGCGGCGTTCATCGAGCATCGATGCCGCCTCCTCCAGTGCCTTGGCCTCCCCTTCGCTCACCCCGCCGGGCGCGCTGGCGCCTTCGTTACCGCAGGCGGCAAGGGCGAGGGTGAGGCCAAGGCTGGCCGCGATCAACAGGCGCATCGCAGGCCTGCCTTACTGGCTCGGTGCATCAGCGGCAGCCGCGGCTTCGCTGGCGACTTCCGCCGCAGCATCGGCCGCATCTTCGGCGCTGGCTTCGTTTTCAGCCTCAGTTGCGGGCTCATCGGTGGCGGTGGCGGCGGGATCTTCGACGGGTTCGTCGGTGATCGCTGTCAGCGCTTCGTCAGCAGGCATCTCCACCGTATCTGCGGTCGCTTCGGTCGAGGCATCATTGGAGCTACCGCAGGCGGCGAGCAACAAAGCTGCACCAGTCAGGGCGAAAAGGGGGGCGATCTTGATCATGGGGTAGTCTCTCCTCAGGCGGTTCCAGTATCGGTATGCGCCACGGTGTAGCCAAGCAAAGCCGCGAACGCCAAGTGCCAAATGGGCACACCGCCGCCGCAATGCATGGCAGCGGCTACGGCGCGTGATACAATCGCATCCATGATGAAGATCGCACCATTCTCCCGCACCGCCGTTTTTGCCATGGCCGCCGCGCTCGCCTTGCCTGCCGTGGCCATCAAGGCCCAGCCCGTGCCCGGCGCCTTTACCGTGGTCGAAAGCGGGCAGACCTTTGCCACCCTGCAGGAAGCGGTCAACGCAGTCGGCAACAGCCGCGCCACGATCCGCATCGCGAACGGCCTCTACCGCCAGTGCGCGGTGCAGCAGCAGGGCGTGATCATCTACGAAGCGGAAGAACCGGGCAAAGTCACCTTTGCTGGCCGATCCTGTGAAGGCAAAGCCGCTTTCGTGCTGCGCGGCACGGGGGCAGAGGTGCGCGGCATCACCTTCAGCAATCTGGCGGTGGCCGATGGCAATGGCGCAGGCATCCGGCTGGAACAGGGCGCGCTCAACGTCGCCTATGCGCGGTTCGAAAACAGCCAGCAGGGCATCCTGACGGGCAATGATCCGGGCGGGCGGATCTACATCACCCGGTCAACCTTCACCGGGCTTGGCACCTGCGAGAATTCGTCGGGCTGCGCGCATTCGCTCTATATCGGCGATTACGGATCGCTCACCGTGCGCGAAAGCCGGTTCGAACGCGGCACCGGCGGCCATTATCTCAAGGCCCGCGCCGCCGAGGTGGTAATCGAAGGCAACAGCTTCGATGACGCGAACGGGCGCACCACCAATTACATGATCGATCTGCCCGCGGGCAGCACCGGACGGATTGCCGATAACTGGTTCGTGCAGGGGCGCGACAAGGAGAATTACTCGGCCTTCATCGCGCTGGGCGCGGAAGACCTGCTCCACCCGTCCGACGGGCTCAAGGTCGAGAACAACGAAGCCCGCTTCGTCCCCGGTCTGCAGCGCAACAGCGTGTTCTTCGCCGATTGGACAGGCACGCGCATCGCAATGCAGGGCAACCGGCTGGCAGCGGGGCTGAAGCAGTACGAACAGCGTTAGGGTTTGCGCTTCCGGAAAAGCGCACCAAATATCCGCTTTCAGGATGCCAAGGCCGTAGTGTTAATGGCTGCAAGTGGGTGGATTCCTGCCATCCCGTCAATCGTTGCCACGGCCTCCAACCGAATGGCTGGGCCCGCAATGGGTGCGTGCCTGCTATTTGACTATTTTAGTTCAGCTGCGGAATGCCTGCCGGATCGCGTCGCTGCGCGAATTGACCTCCAGTTTACGGTAAATCGCCTTGACGTGAGTGCCGACGGTGTGGGGCGAAATGTTCAGCGCGCGGGCGGCTTCCTTGTAGCTCTTGCCTTCGGCAAAGGCACGCAGCAGCTCAGTCTCGCGCTGGGTGAGCCGGGCGTCAGTCTCCGCAGAGGGTTGAAAGGGCGATGTGGGCGCAGGCGCACGCAGCAGATCAAGCAGATAGACCGCCGCTGCAGGACTGACTGGCGCACCGCCATCCAGCGTGATTGCAATGCCATCAAGGATTTGCTGCGGAGAGCTATCCTTGAGCAGATAGCCGTCAGCACCCGCCGACAAGGCCTTTACCACGGTGTCGCGGTCGCCAAAAGAACTGATGATCAGCACCTTGGCCGCGCAGCCCGCCTTGATTTCCGGCACCAGATCATAGCCGTTACCATCGGGCAGGCCGATATCCATCAGGAACAGATCGGGTGCCAGGCTGATCAGCCCGCGACCCGTTGCGAGGTCCGGGGCCATTGCAATCACATCGTGCCCTTCCGCCATTCCCATGATCTGCATGAAATAGCGGCGCACCGCCGGCTCATCTTCGATGATTGCGATGCGCACGGGCGCTGGGGCCGAAGGTGTGGTCATGCCGAAAATCTATCAGCGCCGCGCATCTGCGCCCATCCCACGCCGGGGCGAAAGTTATGGGATGCGCGCATCAGGCGGGCTGGAGCAGGGCAAGCGTGATGCGCGTGCCTTTGCCGGGTTCGGATTGCACCGCATAATCGGCCCCCACGGCCCTTGCGCGCACCCGCATATTGGCAAGGCCGCGCCCCGCGTCGCCCGTGCCCGCGCCGCCTGATCCGTTGTCAGCAACGGCGACCGTCACTGCGCCATCGCCGGTCGCCGAGACCTCGACCGCAATTTCGCTCCCGCCCGAATGTTTGAGCGCGTTGGTGACCGCTTCCTGCATGATGCGAAACACCTGCAAGACATCGCGCGGGCCAAGATCAGGCGCATTGAGCATGGCAGGCTGAACCCAGCGAAAGGCGAAGCCTGCCGCCTCGATCCTGGGCTGGATGCGCGCACGGAACGTGGCGAGCGCCGCTTCCAGGGAATCTCCCACCGAATCCATCGAATCGACCATCAGCCGCATCTCGTCGATCACGCTCTGCAAACCTTCGGCGACCTTGGGCGGATCGGCCTCGCCCAGTCTTGCGCTCAGCATCATCGTCATCAGTTGGCTGCCAAGGCCATCGTGCAGGTCGCGCATGATCCGGCGGCGTTCCTCGTCATGCGCTTGTGCGCGCACCAGCGCCTGTTCGCGCACAGCCGCCTCGGCCAGTTCGGCTTCGCGCCGGGTGACCTTCTCCTGAAGCATCGCGTTCAGCGCCCCTTGCGACTGGAACAGCCGGAAATTGCGGGTGAGGAACGCCGCCGTCATTGCCAGCAGCAGGAAGACCGCGGAATTTCCGACATTGTCCCCTGTCAGTTGCAGTTCGGGAAACCATTCCAGCGCGGCATCCATCAGCAATGCTGCCGCGATCACCGTCATCAGGGCGCTTTCCAGCAGGCGGTCTTCAGCTTGCGTGGCAAAGTGCCAGGCGAGCCGGGCGACCACCGCCACAGCCGATGCGCCCAGATACCAGATCCAGATCATCGCAGGCACATCGAAGCCTTCGGGCATCGGCACACGGTAAATATGCCAGGCAGTCACCACCATGGCACCCAGATAGATCGCCACCGTCATGGGTTGCAGCCATGGCACCGGCCTGCCCGTCCAACTATCGACGAAACACAGCATCGCGGCCGGGATCAGCTGGTAGATCGCAAAGAAGGCCACCATCCTTCCCCAGCCATCGACCGGCGGATCAAGCCACAAATAATAGCCCGCATTGGCCACAAATCCAGCGCACAGCAGGCTGAGCCAGGCCGCAAAGCGCCAGTCGTCCGAGCGAAACATCATGATCGTCGCAATCAGCCCGAGCAGGCCGAGCAACCCTCCGGTCAGAAGGTAGAAGGGCGACGCGAGGAACAATCTGCGCGCGGTGTATTGTTCCAGGGCAGCGTAATCGGCGATTTTAGGTTCGTACACGTCGGTATAGGGAAACCCATCGCGCAAGGTGATGAAGGTCAGTGTGTTCTTGCCCGGCTTAAGCAACCCCGAAGGCATCCGCACCAGCGTGCGCACCTGACCGTGAAAACTGCCATTGCCCGGCTCCATCCGCCCGCGCACGACAATCGGCGATCCGTTCAGCGCAAGCTGGAAGTTGTCAGTCTGCAAGTTGGGGAAAATCCCCAATCCCTCCGCAGGCACGCGATCAATCACGAAGGTCATTTTGACCGCAAACACGGCCGTGTCGCAGCAATATGTCCACGGCAGTTCGGCCGGTTCGAAACGTGCCTTTGCAGCCTCTGCAAAATCGGGCGCGGTCAGCCGGGCAACCGCGACATCGCTCACGGCTATAAGGCCCGGTTCCCTGCCCGGATCGGCATGGAACAGGGGCCGGTCGATCGCCAGCCAGTAAATCGCCTGCACCAGCACCACCGCGGCCAGCAGCTTGCCGAGCTGCGCCCAGTTGAAACGACCCATTATGCTTATGACACGGCCCCCCGATTATGGGCCTGCAATGCCGCAAAGCCATTTGTCTGAAAAGAGGCCAAATCAGGCAGTGGCGAGGGATGGGACAACAAGCGGGCGCACGCTTCACACCATGCCTGCCACTGGCGGGCAGCATCCCATGATATGGGAGCCATGGCGCGTGGGATGCCGCATCGCCGCCAACCCTTCTAACCCTGTTGCCACCGAACAAGGACGCAACAGGGGAGTGATCCGTGTCCCGCAATGAAAGCCGCAGCCGCCTGTTGATCGCCGCCGCACTCGGCCTTGCCAATATCGGGCTGGTTGCCAGCCTTGCGGCGGCCGGGCTTGGCGTATCTGCCAGTGCAAAGGCACCGAACCTCACATCCGCTAGCTCGGCCGACTGACTCCGGTTGCGACGGTCGATCCAGTCCGCGGGCTCAATGCGACCCGGCCCCGTGGAACACTGGCAGGGGCGCTGCCGCGACGCGGCGTCCCTGCGTTTTTATCCAGTTATCAAGCAGGCAACCAGCGCGATTGCATCAGCATGGGGGCCATCAGTTACCACGTTCAAATCAGGGGAAAATTCGATGCGTTCACTTTCATCCAAGACCATTCTCGCCGCTGCTGGGCTTATCCTGTGCGCCGCCAGTTCGCTGGCAACTGCCCCATCGGCTGAGGCACAGGGACGCACAACCGGGCGTCTGGAAATGCCATGGCAGAAGGGCAAATGCCCTTATGGATGGAATCGTGAGAAAGACTCTGCTTTCTGTGTGCCGTTTATGGCCGTCAAGCCAACGCCAGCGGTCTATGTTCGGCAGAACAAGACTGTTGCCTGCGATCAGGGCTATTTTGTCGATACAGTCAACGATCTGGTGTGCACCTCATATGACTTGTTGACCGCGCGTTTTGCCGACCGACCCGACGGCATCGCCAGGGCCGGCATCCTGAACCGCTGTCCCACCGGCTGGCAGGCATCGAACAACAACAAGCAATGCTTCACGGAAATCAAAAACGCGCCCGCTCCGCGCCTGAAGAACGGCAAGCCGTGTGCACCGGGCGAGCTGGATGATTGGGGCATCTGGTGCACATCGAGTTATGAGCACCTGTCTTATGCTGAAGTTGACCTCGCTTCAGTCAGGGACTTCAACACGATCTACGCCAACGCCATGAACGATGGGCTGGATTACAACTCGATTCCGTCAGGCTTGTCACCCGATGCCAAGGCCTTCTTCAAGGGTGCAGACAAGTCTTCGGACACATCCTCCGCTGCGTCGGCTTCGACAAGCGAACCTGCCACCAAGGCTGCTGAATGCACCACCGGATCGGACGTCGGTGCGGCGATTGGCGGTGCGCTGGGAGGCCGCACCGGCGCGGCCCTTGGCGGCGCGCTGGGCGGGCTTGGCAAGAAGAAGAAAAAGAGCGGCTGCTGAACAGACGGCGGCGCTGCCTGCGTCTGCATCCCCCCAGGTGGATGAGCCGATCAAGGCAGCGCCTCTGTTGCAGAATCAAGCCAAGGTAACCGAAGGAATTCAGAGTGAAGCGCCAATTTTCGATGATCGCAGTGGCAATGCTGACGGCGTTGATCGCCGCCCCCGCTGCGGCACAAAGCCCGCAATCCGCCAAGGTGATCCAGTCATTTCCGGCGAAGGACGACGTGCTGAAAGAACAGCCGCTCACCGCCGTGCGGCTGGAGTTCGATAAGCCGGTCGAACTGGTCCTCTTGAGCATCCGTGACCCGTCGGGCGAGAAGATCAACGTTTATCCCGCGGACGGCGATTTCTCAGAAACCACGGTGGCTGCCAAGGTTGTCGAGCTGCCGCTTCCTGCTGCGCTAACCGAAGTAGGCAGATACCAATTATCATACCTCGTGACCGGAGAATCCGTCAAATCGCTTAACGGCCACATCTATTTCGAATTGCAGGGAAAATACCCCCCGCCCAAGTTTTATGTGCAGATACCTTACAATGGTAGCTATCTGTCGGAACCGCTCACGCAGATTAAGATGAACCTGGATCAGGTCATTACTCTGCAAAGCCTTGATGTGGTGCGGATGGTGGAGGTCGATGACGGTGTCTCCGTTAAAACGGTCATGAAAACTATCGCTACGATTGTCGGTGCCGATACGCCGGTCACAAGCGAACTGACCGGGCAGGAGTTCAAATTTCCGGTTGATCCCAGCCTGACGCCTCCAGGAAAGTATGGCATCACATACAGGTTTACCGTGTCGCATCCCGACGGCAGCGTATCGGAGACGACCAGCACCGCCAAATTCACGGTCAGTTCTACCGATGAGTGAAAAGCCCCTGTTTTGGAAAGTGACGTAACCATGCCGAAGTTTTTGCCACTGGTGATGACAGCCTGCCTTGTTGCAGCGCCTCTGCAAGCACAGCCCCGCTACACAATGGGAAACGAGCCGGTCACGCTGAGCGCGTCCGAAACCGATCCGTGCAGCTACGGCGAGATTGTCGAACTCGCGCCGGAGACCACGATCAGCGTGTATCCGGGTGCCAGCGAGGAACTTGAACCCATTGGCGAGTTGGCAGAAGCCACCCCCGTCTGGGTCTGCGAAACCAGCAATGACGAACAAATGGTCGGCATCATCTATGCCACATACCAGGGCGAGGACTGCGAGGTATCGTCCCCGGTCGCAGAAGATACCGATTATTTCGGCCCATGCGATTCCGGTTGGGTAATGGCGCGGGATGTCAAACTCCTCGCCGGCTGATTGGCCTGACGCGCAAAGCTGCGCGGCAGCACGGACCGCAACTCGCGGCTTCGTCTGGCTGCTTCATGCCAAGCTAAGGCTATGTGCAAGCCAATCTGCCCCGCCACGGTCAAAAAAGAAGCTGCCGCTACCAACGGCACGCCAAAATCTTCGAAAGGCTCAATGACCGAAACGGGGTCGTTTCCAGAATGTCCGCTTTTGGGCGGAGAATGTGAAAATTGGACACAACCCTCCACCGGTTCACGGCCCGCCTGATCAGGCGACCGTCTTCAGATCAGCAGATGCCCTGACCGGTCGCGTTTGGTCGCCAGATAGCGGGCGTTGTGCGGATTGTCGGGGAGCTGGTGCGGCACGCGTTCGCTCACGGTGATCCCTGCCGCTGATAGCGCGGCGACCTTGGCCGGATTGTTGGTCAGCAGCCGGATCGTGCGCGCCCCCAGCAGTTCCAGCATCCGCGCCGCGACCGGGAAATCGCGGGCTTCATCGGGCAGGCCCAATCGCTGGTTCGCCTCGACCGTGTCGAAGCCCTGATCCTGCAGGCGGTAGGCGCGCAGTTTGTTGATCAGCCCGATCCCGCGTCCTTCCTGCCGCATATAGAGCAGCACGCCCCACCCGCCTGAGTCGCGCGCTTCATGCGCCATGGCGTGCAGCGCTGCGTCGAGTTGCGGGCCGCAATCGCATTTGAGGCTGCCGAGGATATCGCCGGTCAGGCATTCGGAATGCAGCCGCACCAGTGGCTGGCGATCACCGCTCTGCTTGCCGATGACCAGCGCGACGTGTTCGCGCAAATCGGCGGCGGAGCGGAAGGCGACGATCTCGGCATCCTCTGCGGCAGAGACGGGCAGGCGGGCGCGGGTGACGATCCTGAGCGCACCGGCTTGCGAATAGGCGGCGAGATCGGACACGGCCACCGGCACCGCCTCGCCCGCATCCACCGGATCGACGAGAAACGCAGGCAGGATCCCCGCAATCCGCGCCAGTTCCAGCGCGGCGGCGGCGGTTTCGGCCCAATCCAGCCCCGCCGCCTTGAACGGGCCTTTGAGCGGATTGCCGAGATCCAGCGCCGGATCGGCAATCGGCAGGGCATCGCGCAGGGTGAAAGCCTCACCGCCCGCAATCAGCACCGGCGAATGGGGTACGCCAGAACTTCGGGCGGCCTCGCGCTGGTTGGCGAGTTTCAGGGTCGCGGCGCGGGCGGCGGAAATCAGCATTCGCGGCGCGTGCACGCCTTGTGCAATGGCGGTTTCGACCGGCAGCAAGACCGGCCCGCCATCAAACGCCAGCGGCCAGCCGTGGCGCAGCGCATCGACCGCCTGCGCCGCACGGCGTTCGGGCGATGGGGCAGGCGACGGCGTGGTCAGAGATCGAACTCCGTCACCAGCGGCACGTGATCGGACGGCTGCGTCCATGCCCGCGCATCTTCCAGCACGCGGTGCGCGGTGACCTGCTTGGCGAGATCGGGCGAGGCCCACATGTGATCGAGCCTGCGGCCCTTGTCGTTCTCCTGCCAGGCCGGATTGCGATAGCTCCACCAGCTGTAATAGCGCGCCGGGTGGGGCACATGTTCGCGCCCGATATCGACCCAGCCGTGCGCGTCGCGGAATCTGCCCAGCGTCTCGACCTCGATCGGCGTGTGGCTGACGACCTTGAGCAGTTGCTTGTGGCTCCACACATCGCTTTCCAGCGGGGCGATGTTGAAATCGCCGACGATCAGCGTCGGGCGATCCAGCTTGCCCGCCCACTGTGTCATCCGTTCGAGGAAATCGAGCTTCTGGCCGAACTTGGAGTTCACGGCGCGGTCGGCCACGTCGCCGCCTGCGGGGACATAGACGTTCTCGACCAGCATATCCTTGCCCAGCACCTCTACCCCGATGTGCCGCGCCTCGCCATTGTTCTGCCAATCGTGGCGGGCGGCTTCGCGGATCGGCACGCGGCTGACCGTGGCCACGCCGTGATATCCCTTCTGCCCGCTCACCGCCTGATGGATGTAGCCGAGATTGGCGAGCGCTTCGGCGGGAAACAGGTGGCTCTCGCACTTGATTTCCTGCAGGCACAGGATGTCGGGCGCAGCTTCGGTAAGCAGCTTTTCGATCAGGCCGATGCGCAGGCGGGCCGAATTGATGTTCCAGGTGGCGACAGAGATCATGCGGGCGGACTTAGGGTGCTATAGCCTTAAAATCCAGCCACCGGCGATGCGGTCAATTCGCAAACCGTCACTTTACGGTCACCTTCGCACCCGATACCGCGGCCGATCAAGGAGAACCTGTGATGACCCCGTCCCGCGTGCTGATCGCTCTTGTCGCTGCTGCCCTTCCGCTGGGCGCTTGTGCAACCACTGCGGAACCCCGTCCGGCACCGGTCGCCCAGCTCGCCGCACCGGCCAAGGCGAAGAACGTGATCCTGTTCATCGGCGATGGCATGGGCATCTCCACCATCACCGCGGCGCGCATCTACGAAGCGCAAAAGCGCGGGGAGACGGGCGAGGAAAACAGCCTCAGCTTCGAAAAATTCCCTAATGTGGCGCTGGTCAAGACCTACAACACCAATGCCCAGGTGCCTGACAGCGCGGGCACGGCGACCGCGATGCATTCCGGGCTGAAGACGCGGATCGGGGTGCTTGGCATCGGGCCGGACGCCGAGAAAGGCGTGTGCACGGATGCGCTCGCCCACCCGTTGCCCTTGCTGGGCGAAGAGGTGAAGCAACGCGGTCTCGCGCTCGGTATCGTCACAACCACGCGGCTGACCCACGCCACCCCGGCCAGCGTCGTCACCCGCAGCGCTGACCGCGACTGGGAGGCCGATAGCAACATCCCCGCCGATCAGCAGGGGCAGGGCTGCAAGGACATCGCACTGCAATTTGCGGAAACGCAGTTCGATGTCGCGCTGGGCGGCGGCACTTCGGTGTTCTACGGCAAGGACAAGGAGCGCGCCGGCCGCCGCAGCGAAGCCGCTGCCGATCTGCCCGGTGCATGGGCCGCCAAAAGCGGCGGAACCGTGGTCAAGACCGCCGCCGAACTGGCTGCCGCGCCGATGGACAAGCCGGTGCTCGGGTTGTTCAATCCCAGCCACCTGACCTACATGGCCGATCGCAAGCCGGATTCGCCCGAACCCACTCTCACCGACATGACCGCTACGGCGATCACACGGCTTTCGGCTGACCCTGACGGGTTCTACCTGATGGTCGAAGGCGGGCGCATCGATCACGCGCACCACGGCGGACAGGCGGGCTATGCACTGGAGGAGGCGGTCGAGTTTGCCCGCGCGGTGCAATATGCGGTCGACAACACCGATCCGGCTGAAACGCTGATCATGGTGACGGCCGATCACAGCCACGTGTTCACCATCGCGGGCTACCCGCAGCGCGGCAACGATATCCTCGGGCTGGTGGTGCCGCCCGCCGGGCGCGGCGAGGATGGCGGGGATGGAACCTCGCCGGTGCTGGCACTGGACGGCAAGCCTTACACCACCCTCGGCTATGCCAATGGCCCCGGGGCGGTGCGCGGCGAACGGCAGGTGCCCGAAACCGGCATTGCTGCGCGCCAGCAGTCGCTTGTGCCGACCGGCGGCGAAACCCACGCGGGCGAGGATGTCGCCCTGTTCGCCACCGGCCCCGGCGCGCAGCGCGCACGCGGCGTGATCGAGCAGAACGTGATCTACAACATCATCCGCAAGGCGCTGGGCTGGGAGGAGTAGTTTAGAAGGCCGATCTTTGGCGTTATCCGGCGGGCGTAGCCACGCCGCAAGGCCGGCCGGCCGCCCGCAGCGATGCGCCCGTAGGGCGCGTGAGCGAGGATTTCGCAGCGCGGATGCGCTGCGGAACACAAATACCCCAAACAAAAACCCTCGACCCGGGGGCGGTGGGTCGAGGGTTCCATGGAGCGTTCGTCACGCTTGTTCAAGACAGGCCCACTTCGAAGGGTGGGCAACAGGGGGGAAACCTCCCTTCAGCCCGTCTTGCCTTCAATAATTAGCGGTTCGAGCCTTTCACGCAGATGAACGCGGGTGAAATTTTGTCGGTTCTATACAACCGTTCGTCGACGTCCGCCCTATCCCGGACGACGGGTCGAGCGGCGCGGATCCTTGAATGTGAAGGTGCTATCAGCCACCGCAACGCCGTAACGCTGGTTTGACAATGCCACGCGGGTGCGGTTGTTCTGGGCATCCAGCGCCACCCAATGGGTCAGCTGGAGGCCGCCGGGTGCCGCCGCGTTGCGCACGAAGATCATGTTGATCATCCCGAATTCGGGCTTCTTGGGATCGCGCACTTCAACGCTCAGCACATCGGGATTGCCGGTCGGCACCATCTTGCCGAACCGCTTCACATCCTTCTGCGGATCGAACAGCGCGCCCAGCGGCGAATTGCCGATCGGCCAGCGTTCGACCTGGTTGACCTCGTAATCGATCATGTAGAGCGACTTGCCGTTCGAAATGACGAGGAAATCGGCATCCTTGCCGTAATCGAAGCGGATCTTGCCAGGACGCTTCAGCGTCATCACACCGCGGATGGTGTTCCCCATCCGGTCGGTCTGGTTGAAATCGGCCTGCATCGTGCTGATTTCGCGCAATGCACCGACCACGCGGTCAAGATCGCCAGCCGACTGTGCAGCGAGCGGCGCGGTGACGGATGCGGGCGCGCCGGGAACGAGGCCAAGCGCAAGCGCGCCGGCACCAAGGCCGAGCAACGCTGCGCGAAACGGGATGTGGAGGTTTTTCATGCCGGGCGGACTAATGCCGCCGGCTTGAACTGTCGATGAATTATCGCGCCCGCCCTTATACATCAGGGGCGCGGCAAGCCGATCTTACTTGATCTTGGCTTCCTTGAATTCAACGTGCTTGCGCGCCACCGGGTCATACTTGCGGAAGCTCATCTTCTCGGTGATGTTGCGCGGGTTCTTCTTGGTCACGTAGAAGAAGCCGGTGCCCTCGCTCGAGACGAGGCGGATCTTGACGGTGGTTGGCTTCGCCATGGCGGGTTCCTGTAAACTGGGTGGCCCGGCGAATTGCTGCACGCAGGGCTGAAAAAGCAAATAGCGGCGCGCCCGGAAGGCCCGGCACACCGCCACATGGGCGCGCCATTCGCCGATTCACGGGGAAAAGTCAAGGCGGGTTGCGCCCGCGCCTTACCAGTCCGAACTGCTGGGCCGCCCGCGATTGGCCTTCACCGCGCCGCGCACCTTCTTGGTCTTCAGCCGCGCAGTCTTGCCGATGCGGTTGAGCCGTGTTTTGGCGCGCCGCTTGGGCACGGTCTGCGCCTCTTCCAGCAGCGCGGTCAGCTTGACACGGGCATCGGCGCGGTTGGCTTCCTGCGTGCGGTGCGCCTTTGAATTGATGATGAGATCACCGTTCCCCGCCAGTTTCGATCCCGCCAGCGTGCGCAGCCGTGCAAATACCGGCGGGGACAGGCGCAGGGCGTAGATATTCACCCGCAGCTCAACTTCGGTGGCGACCTTGTTGGCGTTCTGGCCGCCGGGGCCGGAACCAGCGAGGAAGCTTTCCTCTGCCAGACGCACCGCGCGCGCTGCTAACGGTTCGGGCGCGTCGTCATCCATCCATCGCCCCCAGCGCGGCGAAATCGGCTGGCAAGCGCGCGCGGGCTTTGATCGCGGGTTTACCGGAGCGGGTGACCGTGAGCGATTCGGCGTGGAGCATGGTGCGCTTCGCACCCGCCACCGATCCCGCGCCATAGACCGGATCACCCAGCAAAGGCGCACCCAAGCCTTTAAGCGCGTGCACCCGCAACTGGTGCGTGCGGCCGGTTTCAGGCCGGAAGCGAATCAGGCTGTGCGGCCCCAGTTCCTGCACCAGTTCCCAGTGCGAGATGGCAGGCTTGCCCTTCTTGGCGGCGATCATGCGCCAGCCTTTTTCGGCGGAGCTGATCTTGGCGAGCGACAATTCGATCGTGCCGCTCGCCTCCGGCGGGTGCCCGGCGAGGATCGCGAGGTAGGTCTTGCCCACCAGCCGTTCCTCGAACGCCTTGTTGAACCGGGCCAGCGCCTTGGGATTGCGGGCGAGCAGCAGGCAGCCCGATGTGTCGGTGTCCAGCCGGTGAACCGCCACGGGCGGGCGCTGGAAGCCCAGCTTCAGCTGTTCGAGATGATCGTCGAGACATGCGCCGCCCTTGCGCGGCCGGTCGACTGAAAGGCCCGCGGGCTTGTCGATCACCAGTGCTTCGCCGTCTTCGTAAAGGATTGTAATGTTCATATAAGTTCTGCCCGCATCAGTCCGCGCAGGGCATTGCCGAGCCAGAAACCGTGTTGAAGATCATCGAGAGTAAGGTCTGCCTCGCGCGCTTTTCCGCCTCCGAGCAGGTGTTCGCGCAGCACGCCGGGCAGCAGGCCCAGCGTGACGGGCGGGGTCAGCAATATGCCGCCGGGCGCTTCGGCGAAGACGCAGGTGAAGCTGCCCTCGGTCACCAGCCCGTCTGCCCGCACCAGCAGGGCCTCGTCCGCGCCGAAGCTGCGCGCCGCGGCGAGCGCGTCTTCGTAAAAGCCGCGATCCGATGTCTTGTGCGCCAGTCGCCAGTCGGACGGGTCGAGCGGATTGGGCAGCGCCGCGACTTTCACCGGCTCGCCCAAAGGCGCGGGCAGCGGCGCGGTTTCGAGCGCGCTTGCTCCGCTGCGAGCGACCAGCAGCCGCACCCGCGCAGGCGCATCGAGCTCGAAACACAAGGCCTGGATCTGGTTGCGCACCGCGTGCCGATCAAAGGCGAAACCCAGCGCCGCCGCGCTCGCCTTCATCCGCGCAAGGTGCCCTTCGAGCAGCGCGATGCCGCTATCGGGCGTGAACTTCATCGTTTCGATCAGGTCGCATTGCGGTGCAGCCAGATCCGGCGCGGCGCGGCGCAAAAAGCCCGCCTTGACCTCGCATTCGCGCCGTTCGGACAGCGGATCGCTATCCGCCACAATCGCCGATCCGATGCCGAGCACCGCTGACCCTTGCCCGTTTTCGATGGGGGTGAGGCGCAAGGTGCGGATCGCAACATTGAACGCCGCGTTGCCATCAGCATCAATCCGGCCAATCGCGCCGCAGTAAGGCCCGCGCGCGTGACGCTCTGCCGAAGCGAGCAATTCCATCGCCCGGATCTTGGGCGCGCCGGTGATCGAACCGCACGGGAACAGCGCCCGCACCAGATCCATCGCGCCCTTGCCGGGGCTGAGCCGCGCGCGCACGGTCGAGACCATCTGGTGCACCGTGGGGTAGGTTTCGACCGCGAAGGGCGCGTCCACCGCCACGCTGCCCGCCTCGGCCACGCGGGCCAGATCATTGCGCATCAGATCGACGATCATCAGGTTTTCGGCGCGGTCTTTGACTGAAGTGGCAAGGTCTTGCGCCAATGCGCGATCGGCCACAGGATCGGGGCTGCGCGGACGCGTGCCCTTCATCGGTTTGACCTTGGCTTCGGCCCCGGCGACGGCGAAAAACAGCTCGGGCGAAAGGCTCAGCAGCCAGTGCGAGCCATCGAAGATCAGCCCGCCATAACCGGCATCGGCGGCGGGGCGCAGCGCGGCATAAAGCCCCACCGGATCGCCGCGGTACGATCCGGCGAGTGGATAGGTGAGGTTGGCCTGATAGATATCGCCCGCGTGGATCGCCTCGCGCATTGCGGCGAACGCCCGTGTGTAGCCCCCCGGCGACAATTGCGGCGCCATCGGGCCAAGCGTGCCCGGCCCCTCTGCCCGCGCGGCCAGCCATGCGGGCACATCGGCAGCCGCAATCCGCTGTGGCGCGGCGCCGAACAGGCCGAGCCACACCAGCGGCCCCGCCGCGCCTGATCGTCCTGCGGCCAAGCCCGCCAGCTTCGGTTCGAGCGCCAGTCCGGCTTCGTAAGCAATATAGCCTGCCAGCGATCCGCCGCTTGCCACCCGCGCTGCCTCTGCTGCGGCCAGCACGCCATCGACCTGATCCGGCCGATGCGCGACGAACACCGCCTGCGGCGCTTCGTACAGCAGCGCATCCGCCGCCGCCGTTCCGGCGCGGGCGTCATCGAGCAGGACGAATGGCACTGGCTGACCCATGGGCCGATCCTTAGCCCAATTCGCCGCCAAGTCGAGAACTTGACCGCCGCCGCGTGCCCCTGCATTCAGGCGCGGAACGGTGACTACGGGGCCAAAACGGGGCCAAAGCGGGGGGCGCATGATGACGGAAATGGCGGGCGATATCTATCTGGGTCTGGGGGCAGACGGGTCGCGGCAGGCGCTCGCGCTTAGCCGGTCGAACCGTCACGGGCTGATCGCAGGGGCGACCGGCACCGGCAAGACAGTGACCCTGCAAGGCATTGCCGAAAGCTTTTCTGCCGCCGGTGTTCCGGTGTTCGTTGCCGATGTGAAGGGCGACCTTTCAGGCATCGCAATGGCCGGATCGTCCACTTTCAAGCACGCCGCCAGCCTTGAGGCGCGGGCCAAGGAACTGGGCATCACCGATTATGCCTATACCGATAATCCCGTGATTTTCTGGGATCTGTTCGGCGAACAGGGCCACCCGATCCGCACCACTATCAGCGAAATGGGGCCGCTGCTGCTCGCCCGCCTGCTCGATCTCAACGAGACGCAGGAAGGCGTGTTGCAGATCATCTTCCGTTACGCTGACGAGAACGGCCTGCTGCTGCTCGATCTGGCCGATCTCACCGCGCTGCTGCAATGGGCGAACACCAACGCTGCCGAACTGTCGGGCAAATATGGCAATGTCACCAAGCCTTCGGTCGGTGCGATCCAGCGGCAATTGCTAAGCTTCGAAGCCCAGGGCGCGGAGCATTTCTTTGGCGAACCGGCGCTGGAGATCGACGATTTCCTGAAGGTGGACGAACAGGGCCGCGGCTATGTCAACGTGCTGGCCGCCGACAAGCTGATGCGCAGCCCCAAACTTTACGCCACCTTCCTGCTGTGGCTGCTGGCCGAACTTTTCGAAAGCCTGCCCGAAGTGGGCGATCCGGAAAAGCCCAAGCTGGTGTTCTTCTTCGATGAAGCGCACCTGTTGTTCGATGATGCGCCCAAGGCCTTGCAGGACAAGATCGAACAGGTGGTGCGCCTGATCCGGTCCAAGGGGGTGGGCGTGTTCTTCGTCACCCAGAACCCGATCGACATTCCCGAGAAAGTCGCAGGCCAGCTTGGCAACCGGGTGCAGCACGCGCTGCGGGCTTTCACCCCGCGTGACCAGCGGGCAATCAAGGCAGCGGCAGAGACGTTCCGGATCAACCCCAACCTTGATGTCGAAACCGCGATCACCGAGTTGAAAGTGGGCGAGGCGCTGGTGTCCACCCTTGATGAAAAGGGCGCGCCAACGGTGGTGGAGCGCACCCTGATCAAGCCGCCGCGTTCGCGGCTGGGGCCGGTGACGCCGAAGGAACGCGCGATCATCCAGTCGATCAGCCCGCTCGAAGGCAAGTATGATACCCGCATCAACCGCGAGAGCGCCGAAGAAGTGCTCGCCGCCAAGGCCATCGATGCCGCCGCCACCGCCGAAGAAGTGGCTGAAATGGGCGAGGAGGAAGTCGGCAAACGGTCGCGCAAGAGCACCAGTCTTTGGGGCAAGGCAGTTTCGCGCGGAACGCAGGTTGCCTTGGGCGGGGCGGCGGGCGTGGCTGCGTCGAAGATGCTGGGCAAGAAAAGCCGGGCCAATCCGATCGCCTCGGGCGTCACCTCTGCCGCAGGGTCGATCGCCACCGATCTTGCCGGACCGATTGTGGGCCGGTTCGTGCGCAACCTGATCGGCGGCCTGATGCGCTGATGTCTGCCCGCCAACTGCAATGTTTCACGTGAAACATTGCAGCGCGGCGCAGCAAGACGGCAGCAAGCGGGGGCAAGCGAGGGTCTAACCGGGGTCTAAGCCGCGTCTTGCGCGGGCCTTAGCGCGGGCGGTGGGTGGTGCCTTCGCCAGCGGTGATGAAAATCGCGGTCGCCGCTTCGGCCACATCGGCAGTGTGCCACACCCCCGGCGGATTGATCGCATACTCCCCCGCCGTGAGCGCCACGCTCTCGCGCCGCCCGTCCGGCCATTCCTGCACCAGCACCATCGCGCCCTGCGTGCAGATCACCACTTCCGCACCGGCGGGGTGCATTTCCCACGCGGCCCAATCTTCGGTGAAGGTGTATTGCGACACCAGCCGCCCCTCCGCGCCATCGGCAGCGGCCCGCGCGCCATAGGCTTCGTACCATTCCATCCCGGTGAAGGGCGGCAGCACCTCTGCCGCCGCCCCCAGTCCAAGGTGGATGAACCGTTCGTCCAGCCGGGGCGCGGTCATGCCGGAGTTTCGGCAGCGATCATGCAGAAGGCATTCAGTTTGTTGCCATCGGGATCGCGGAAATAGGCGGCGTAGAACCCGTCTTCGCCGCGCGGGCCGGGTGCGCCTTCGCACGAACCACCATGCGCCATCGCGATATCATAGACCGCGTGGACAGCTTCGGGCGCTTTCACTTCGAGCGCGACCATCACCCCGTTGCCGACCGTGGCGGCCTGCCCGTCAAACGGCAGGGTGGCCGCAATCCCCGGCGCGCCGCCCCATTCGCCCCAGGCGATGAAGGCTTCGGTATCCATCATCCGCCCGAGGCCGAAATGCCCGGCCAATGCATCGTAAAACGCCGCCGCGCGCGGCAGATCATTGGTGCCCAAAGTGACGTAACCGATCATGTGATTTCCTCCCGTAACTGTGCGACTCGCATGCAGAACAATACAGGAACAAAGTCACCCTCACAAGCGGGCAGGTGACGCCCTAAATGCCGCCCAGCTTGAGCACGGCGTCGGCCATGCCTTCGAACCCGCGCCTGATGCCGCTGCGCCCGGCGAGCGGGGCTTCCTCGATCAGCACCACGCCATCGCCCGCTTCCAGCCGGTCTTTCAGCAGCACTTCGCGCCCGAAGAAATAGGGCCAGAAGGTCTCGCTGCGGATCACCGCATAGGCCAGCCCGGCGGAAAAGCCGATCAACTGCCCTTCGCCCACGATCCGTCCGCGCGCCGCCGGTTCGATCCGCACCCCGCGCCCGCCTTTCACCACCAGCCGCGCCGGGCCGTGAAAGGCAAGGTAACGCCACTGCCAGGTCAGCAAAGCGGGCAGCGAGAAAATCCGCCAATGACTGGTTATGCGCAGCGGCTGGCCTGCGGACTGCACCACGCCTGCCAGCGCGCTGGGGCGCAGCACGCAGGCCGCGCCTTCCGGCACCGCCAGCACCGCCAGTTCGGCAAAGGGGTCTTTTACGGCGGAAACCGTCACCCGCTCGCCCGCTCCGCGCACGGCGGTGAGGAACCGCATCCCGCTGGCAAAGCTGGTGAGCGGGTGGCCCCAATCCAGCAGCCAGCGGGTGCGTTTTGCGCCGGTGAGCGAGGAGGATTGCAGATAGTCCTGCCGCACCAGCGCCTCGTCATCCGGCCCCAGCGTGATGGTGGCCGACACCGCCGACTTTTCGTTGCCCGGCGTGGGCGGGGCGGTGCCAGCGGCGCCAAACCGCATCGGCGGCCAGCGCGCCGCCATCGGCGCAAGCACATGATAGGCGATCACACGGTAGGCGAACGGGATCAGCGTGGCGGCGATCAGCCAGGTAAACGCCTCGATCAGAATATCGCGCAAGGTTACGCGGCCCGCATCGCCGATCAGGTTTTCGGCCAATGGCTCTGCTTGAACCGCAGCCAGCGCCGCCTGCGCTGCCGCCATCTGTTGGCGGGCGGCCAATGCCGCATCGCGGCGGGTTTGAAGGGTGTCGGCCAGCTCGCAGCTTTGCGCGGCGGCCTCTGCCAGTTCCGTGCGTTCCTGCCGGATGACCTCGCGCAGGCCCTGTTCGATCCGCCACTGCGCCTTGAATGCTTCCAACCGCTGGCGTGCCGCGGCGCACCGCGTGCGCGCAGCGGTGATCGCGCCTGCCGTCGGCATGGTCGGGTTGGCGGCGAAAAACCCCTGCGCCTGTTCGATGCTCTTTCGCGGGGCTGCAATGCTGCCGAGCGCTGCCAATTCGCTTGTCATCGCGGCGATTTCGATGTCGGCCCGCGACCGGGCAATGATTTGCGAGGGGCGATAGGCGGAGAACCACCCCGATTCGGCAGCATCGCGCCGCTTTTCCGCCGCCTCCAGCGCCCGCTGGCGCTGTGCGATATGCTGTTCGAGCGTGCCGGATGGCAAAGCCTTCGCTGCGGCCACGCGCTGCGGCAGCGCTTGCTGTTGCGCGGCGAACCCGGCCTGCAATTCGCCGGTGATTTCGGCGTAGCTGCGGTTCTCGCTATCGAGCAGCTGCATCATTTGTCCTGCGCCGGGCCATGCCAGCGCAAGGAATGCGGCCACGGCGACCAGCAGCGCATAGAGCAGCGCGCGGTTCCACAACCAGTTCAGCAGACGGGTCATTCCTTTGGGATAGCCGCCGCGCAGCCTGACCTAGAGCGCCGCCGTTTCCCGTTCCAGCCACGCCAGATCATCGCCGGAAAGCTGCGGGGCGATAAGTGCGCGCACCTTGGCGTGATAGGCATCGACCCAGGCGATTTCGCTTTCGGTGAGCAGGGTCTTGTCGATCAGCTTGCGATCCAGCGGCACGAAGGTCAGCGTTTCAAACCCGAGATAGCGGCCTTCCATCCCTTCAATCTGCCGTTCTTCCACCAGCACCAGATTCTCGATCCGGATGCCGAAGGCGTTCGCTTTGTAATAGCCCGGCTCGTTGGAAAGGATCATGCCTGCGAACAATTCCTGCCCGGTGCCGGCCTGCCCGCCCGAAGGCTTGGCAATGCGCTGCGGGCCTTCATGCACGCCAAGGAAGCTGCCGACCCCGTGGCCGGTGCCGTGGGCGTAATCGACGCCTGCCTCCCAAAGATATTGCCGCGCCAGCACATCGAGCTGACCGCCAACGGTGCCTTGCGGGAACACGGCGCAGTCAATCTGGATGTGGCCTTTCAGCACGCGGGTGAAGCGATCGCGCATTTCCGCCGTAGGTTCTCCCATGCCATCTGGCGTCCCAACCCACACGGTGCGGGTGATATCGGTGGTGCCGCCGCCTTGTCCGGCGGCATATTGTCCGCCCGAATCGACGAGGTAGATCGAACCCGGCGGGATCGGGATATTGCTGTCGTCATCCACCTTGTAATGCGGCAGCGCGGCGTGGCCGGCGGCGGCGGAGATCGTATCGAAGGAAAGGTCACGCAGGGCCGGGTCTTCGGCGCGGAAGGCTTGCAGGCGCGCGGCGGCGGCAAGTTCGTCCACGCCGCCCTTCGGCGCTTCCACTTCCAGCCAGCGCAGGAAGCGGCTTACCGCTGCCCCGTCCCGCGCCTGCGCATCGCGGTGGCCCTGCTGTTCGACCGGGTTCTTGACCGCCTTGGCAAGGATCGTGGGATCCTGTTTGAAGACGAACTTCGCGCCCCCGCTGCGCAGGGCCTGCGCAATGCCGACCACAGCGAATTCGGGATCGAGCGCAACGCTCTTGCCCGCAAGTTCGCCCGTCAGCGCTGTCTCGAACGCGGCGCGATCCCGCACGGTTACCGCATTGCCCAGATGGCGGACGAGTTCAGGCGTCACTTTTTCGGGCGCGATGAACAGCTCGGCGCTGCCATCCTTGTGCGCGATCACATAGGACAGGGCGACGGGCGTGTGTGCGACATCATTGCCGCGGATGTTGAGCAGCCAGGCCACCGAATCGAGCGCCGGGATCACCACCGCGTCATGGCCTTCGCGGGTCAGCCAATCGGCCACCGCCGCGCGCTTTTCGGCCGAGGATTGTCCTGCCTGGCGATCATCGTGGACCATGGCAACCGCTGCCGAAGGTTCGGGCTGGTCGGCCCAGACTGTGTCTATCGGGTTGCTGTCCGCAGGCACCAGCGTGATGCCCTTGGGGTTAACGCGGCCCTCCAGCGCTTCGACCCAGGCCCAGGTGTGCAGCCACGGATCATAAGCCACCTTGGCCCCGTCGGCGCACACTTCGGCCAGCCACCCACCCAGGGTATCGGCAGGCACGCTCTTGTAATCGAACAGCTTTTCATCGACCTGATCGCGCACCTGCACGGTGTAGCGCCCGTCAACGAAGATTGCGGCATGATCCAGCGTGACAGCGGCAAAGCCCGCCGATCCGCCGAATCCCGTCAGCCAGCGCAGCCGCTGGGCATAATCGCCGACATATTCGCTCATATGTTCATCGCTGATCGGGATGATGAAACCATCCACCCCGCGCCGCTTCAGCTCCTCGCGCAGGGCGGCAAGGCGGGCTTCGTGGGTTTGCATCAGCATTTCAATGATCCTCGTCTGGCGGCGTCGGGCTGTATGGGCACTTGCCGCGCAGGAATGTGTCAGTAGAACCGCCAACATAGGCCCAAAGCCTGCATCTTTCCACCCGGACGCATTACAGGGACAACCGCATATGACCCGCCCGATCAGCATTCTGGCCCTTGCTACCGCACTTGCCGCCACCACCTTTGCGCCAGCCGCCGCGAACACCACTCGAGAGGATTCAACCCGCGTGACCACATCTGCCGCCGCTGTTTCTGCTGCATCTGACATCAAGCCTCCGGTCGCGGAAAAGCGCCCGCATTCCTACACCCACCACGGGATCACCATCGAAGACCCGTACGACTGGCTGTATGACAAGTCCTATCCGGTGGTGGATGACGAGGATGTGCTCGATTACGTAAAGGCCGAAAACGCCTATTTCGAAGCCAAGATGGCCGCGCAGGAGCCGCTGACCGAGGCGCTGTTCACCGAAATGCGCGCCCGCATCAAGGAAGACGACAGCACCGTTCCGCAGAAAGATGGCGAGTTCCTCTACTGGAGCGAGTTCGAGGAAGGCGCGCAGTATCGCAAGCACTGGCGCAAGCCCGTTGCCGGCGGCGAAGACGAGTTGCTGATCGACGAGAACCAGTTGGCCGAGGGACAGGAATATTTCCGCCTCGGCGCGGCCTCGATCAGCCAGAACGGCAGGTATCTCGCCTATTCGACCGATACCAGTGGCGGCGAGCGTTATACCGGGCGGATCAAGGATTTGCAGACCGGCGAGCTTCTGCCCGATGTGCTGGAAAACCTGCGCGGTGATCTGGTTTGGGTCGCGAATGACACCGCGCTGGTCTACGGCCCCTCGACCGAGGAATGGCGCACGCTGGAGGCCAAGCTGCACGTGATCGGCACGCCGGTGGAAAGCGACGTCACGCTTTACAAGGAAGAAGACCAGTCCTTCGGCGTCGGCACCGGGCTGACCGCGCAGGAAGACTGGCTGGTTATCGCCACCGGCGACAACGAGACAAGCGAAGTTCGCCTCGTGCCTGCCGCCAACCCCACCGCTGAACCGATTCTGGTGAAGGCGCGCAAGAAAGGCGTCGAATATTCGGTCGATGTCCGCGACGGGGAATTGTGGGTGTGGACCAATGACGACCACATCAACTTCCGCCTCGCCAAGGCGAAGCTGGAAACGCCGGGCGACTGGCAGACCGTGATCGCCGGGTCGGACGAATTCTATCTGACCGGGTTTGATCTGTTCAAGGATTTCTACGTCACCGAAGGGCGGTTGAACGGGCTCGACCAGATCCAGTTGCGCCAATATGGCGATCCGGCGAAAATCACGCCGATCACCTTCCCCGAGGCCAGCTATACTGCGGGTCTTTCGAACAATCCCGAATATGACATGAAAAAGCTGCGGCTGTCGTACCAGAGCATGGTCACGCCCGGCACGGTGTTCGATTACGACGTGGCGACCAGCGGGCTGGAAACCCTGAAGACGCAGGAAATCCCCAGCGGTTACGACGCCAATCTCTACACGACCGAACGCCTGACCGTTCAGGCACGTGACGGGACGATGGTTCCCGTCAGCATCGTAATGCGCAAGGATCGCGCCGAAATCCTGAAGAAAGCCGGGATCGAAGGGCCGGGGCCGCTGCATCTTTATGCTTACGGCGCCTATGGCTATGCCATCCCGCCGGGCTTTTCGACCTCGCGGCTCAGCCTTGTGGATCGCGGGTTCGCCTACGCCATCGCGCACATCCGCGGCGGCGATGATCTGGGGCGGCGCTGGTATCTGCAAGGCAAGATGTTCGAACGCACCAACACCTTCAACGATTTCGTCGATGCCGGGCGCGGATTGATCGCGCAGGGCTACACTGCCGAAGGCATGGTGACGGCCAGCGGCGGATCGGCCGGCGGCGAGCTGATGGGGGCGATCATCAATCAGGACCCCGCGCAATATGGCGCGATTGTTGCCCACGTGCCGTTTGTCGATGTGCTGAACACCATGCTCAACGAAAAACTGCCGCTGACGCCGGGCGAATGGCAGGAATGGGGCAACCCGATCACCGACAAGGCGGCGTTCGCCTATATGCTGTCCTATTCGCCCTATGATCAGGTGGTGGCCAAGGATTACCCGCCAATGCTGGTGACCGCAGGCCTCAACGATCCCCGCGTGACCTATTGGGAACCGGCCAAGTGGGTCGCCAAGCTGCGTGATGTGAAGACCGACGACAACCTGCTGCTGATGAAGACCAACATGGGCGCAGGCCACGGTGGGCAGTCCGGGCGCTGGAACAGCCTCAAGGAAACGGCGGAGGAATTCGCCTTCATCCTGTGGCAGATGGGGATGGCGCCGAAGGAGTGACCGAGCCCCTCGCGCCCCGTTCGTGTCGAGCGTAGGCGAGACACCCTTCTCGGCCTCTCGACTTCGCTCGAGGCGAACGGAGACACCTATGACCCACCGCTTCACCCGCACCTACGTGGCCGAGCCGCAGCACATCGACGCGCTCGGCCATGTCAACAATACCGTGTGGGTGCAGTGGATTCAGGACATGGCCACCGCGCATTGGGACACGGCGGCGCGGCCCGAGGATCGCGCTGCGTTCTTCTGGGTCGTGGTGCGGCACGAGATCGATTATCGCGGCAATGTGTCCGAGGGCGAAAGCGTCACCGCCACGACATGGATCGAAGGCCCGGCGATGGGCGCGAAGTCGCTCCGCCGCGTGGAATTCGCCGATGCGAGTGGCAAGCGCCTCGTCAGCGCGGCGACCACCTGGGCGATGCTCGACAAGGCGACCGGACGGCTGGCGCGGGTGCGGCCCGAAGTGCTGGCGCCGTTTTTGGGCGAATAGCTTGATCCCGTTCGTCCTGAGCTTGTCGAAGGACTGCCGTTCCTTTCGCGACGTGCGCCCGACATCGAAGTGAAGAACAGCCCTTCGACAAGCTCAGGGTGAGCGGAATTGGGTTAAATCTCCCAGATCTAAGCCGCGCGTTCCCGCTTGCGTTCAGGCGGGGCCTTGGTGAACACGGTCAGGCGTTCATAGGCGAGACGGTTCCGGCCGCTCGCCTTGGCTTCATACATCAGCGCATCGGCGCGGGCGTAGAATTCGGCGAAGGCCATCTTGTGGCGGCGCGCTTCGGACAGCATCACCACGCCCATGCTGGCGGTAACCGGCAGATCGAGACCCGGCACCTGCTTTGACACCCGCATCGTGATTGCCTGCCGCAGCGCTTCGGCCCGTTCCAGCGTGCGTTCGCCGCGCAGCAGCACCACGAATTCCTCGCCCCCCAGCCGCACCGCAATCGAATCGCGGTCGGTTCCGGCCCTGATCGCATCGGCGCACGCCACCAGCGCGGCATCGCCGACCTGATGGCCGTGCAGATCGTTGATCGCCTTGAACCGGTCGAGATCGACCAGCGCGAAGGTATCGAAGCCCTGCGCCACCAGCTCGTCGAACCGCGCCTCGATAGCGCGGCGGTTCATCAATCCGGTCAGCGAATCGCGGGTGGAAATCTGCTCCAGCATCCGCGCCTCGGTCAGCGCGGCGTCGCGTTCGTGGCGCAGCGCGAGGAAGCGGTCGGCAATCGCAAGGCTGATCACGATCACCTCGATCCCGACCGCGACGTACAGCATCTGGTCAAAGCTCTGCGGCGCGACATGCCAACCCAGCCCGCGCAGCAGCCGTTCGACCGAAGCGATGATGATCGGCGCCCACGCCACTGCGATGAAGCGGGCGGAACGGCTGCCATGCACCAGCGCTTCGATCAGCGCGGCGGTGATCACCACGATGAAGGGGATATAGGTGACGAAATAGGCCCAGTCGTCAAACGGCTGGGTCATATCCAGTTGCAAGGCGAAGAACCCCGGCACCGCGATGGTGAAATATCCGGTCGCCAGCGTCAGCCGCCGCATCAGCCGCGATTGGGCACCGTGTTCGAGGAAATGGGCGAGGAACAGCGCCGATAGCCCGCCGCCAAATGCGTACGACAGCGGCGCCATCACCGCCATCACCGCTATCGGGACAGAGGCGATGGTCGAAACCAGCCCGCCTGCAAACAGCACATAAGTCATCATCGCGCCGACGATCCCCGCGTGCAGCACCACGAACCTGTCGCGCAGCACGAGGAAGAAGCTGATGTCGAACAACAGCGGCAACACCAGCATGCCCATCACGAAGGCCAGCAGCACCAGGCTGATCTGCGGCCATTGCGCGCGGCGGCTGTCATGGGTGATGCGCGCCTCGGTCAGCAGCGGCACCGAATGGGGCGCTTCGATCCGGACGAGCAGCATCGCGGTATCGGGCGTGATCCGAGGCAGCGCCATGCCGAACACCGGCCCTGCGGCAAAGGGCATGCCATCGGCCTCGGTCAGGCGCAGGCTGCGGGTGGTGCCATCGCGGTCAACCGCATGGAAAGTGATCGTTTCAAACCGCGCAACGCGGCTGAAGAATTGCCGGGGCAGCTCTTCGCCCTGCCAGCTACCGGAATCGAACCGCAGCCACGCCGCAGGCACGCCCGATTGCCAGCCTTTGGCCGAACAGGTCCACACGGGTTGCGTAAGCATGTCCTGCAAGGTGCGATCCGCCCCGGTGGAAGCGTGGCAGACAGGGGCGAAACTGGGCAGCGCCCCGTCAGCCGCATCGTCAGCCGCAGCGGCAGGCCGGGCGACAAATATCGCCAGCAGCAATATCGCCGTGCATAACCGGATCAGAAGGCGCAACCGTCCCATGCGAAACAGATTACAGGCAAGCCCTTACGATGCTGTTAAGCCGGAAATCTCCATTTTGGAGGAAATCCTATCCAAGTCAGATGCTTGATCGAGTTGTTGCGAATGTTGCAACCCACGAAATTTTCCTCCGGCCACAGTTGCTGAATTCGTCACATTCCTGTCATGAATAACGCCTAGCGCGCCAGTAATCTGCATGATCGGGGTCAACCATGTCTTACCGCACCACCAAGCCTTCTGTCCGCATAGCCGCGCTCGCGCTGGCAAGCCTTGCCCTTGCTGCCTGCGATGGCGGCGGCGGCGGCGCGCGCACTTCGGTGCATGCGGTGGGGTCATCGACGGTCTATCCCTTTGCCAAGCTGGTGGCGGAAAACTTCGCCCGGTCGAACACAGAAAGCCGTTCGCCGCTGATCGAATCCACCGGCACCGGCAATGGAATCAACCTGTTCTGTTCGGGCGTTGGCCCCAACACGCCTGACATGGCCAACGCATCGCGCCGGATGAAGGAATCCGAATTCGATGCCTGCGCAGCCAACGGGGTGACCGAGATTGTCGAACTGCAAGTCGGCCTTGATGGGATCGCCTTTGCCTCGCGTCAGGGCGGGATCATGCTCAACCTGTCGCCCGAAACGGTCTACAAGGCACTGGCCGCCAAGCCGTTCGGCAAGGACCAGACCGCCAAGACCTGGAAGGATGTCGATCCGGCGCTGCCCGCTGAACCGATCCTCGTTTATGGCCCGCCCAGCACTTCGGGCACCCGCGATGCGCTGAAGGAACTGGTGCTGGAAGTCGGCTGCAACACCGATCCGGCCATGAAGGCGCTGAAAGACAGCGACGAAAACCAGTACAAGCAGGTCTGCACCGAAGTGCGCAATGATGGCGGCTATGTCGATCAGGGCGAACAGGATAACCTGATCGTGCAGAAGATCGTCGGCAATCCCAAGGCGGTGGGCATTTTCGGCTTTTCCTACCTCGAAGGCAATCTTGACAAGGTTCAGGGCCTGCCGATGAACGGGGTTGATCCGACGTATGATAACATCACCAGTTTCGCCTATCCGGGCGCGCGGGCGATGTATGTCTATGTCAAGAAGGCGCATATGCGCGCGATCCCGGGCCTTGGCGCGTTTCTGGGCGAATGGGCCAAAAGCTGGGACAAGGATGGCCCGCTCGCCAAGATCGGGATGGTCGCCATGCCCGCTGACGCGATGGCCGCCAACGCCGCCAAGGTGACCGAACTGCCGCTGCTGACCAAGGCCGATCTCGCCGCGAAGTAAGCAAGTAACGCCGATTGCGCCTTGGGAGACAAGCGGATAGCGTGCCGGCCATGAGCGCGCGCAAGATTGTCTCCTGGCACGAAGCCGGCCTGATCGACGCTGTCACGCGTGACCGGCTGATCGCTTACGAAGCCGCCCATGCGCGCCCGCTGGCGCTGTGGGCAGTTTCCGGCATCGGCGCATTGGCGATCGGGCTGGGGCTGGTATCGGTGATCGCTGCCAATTGGGAAGCCATTCCGGGCCACGTGCGGCTGGGCGTGCATTTCGCGTTGATCGTCGCTGCGCTGCTGGCGCTGGCCTGGCGCGAGGCGCGCATCGCTGCGGCATCGCCGTGGGCGGTGGAAGCGCTGCTGTTCACCGCCGCCGCGCTGGGCCTCACCTTCTTCGGGCACCTCGGGCAGGTTTACCAGACCTCCTCTCCGCTGTGGCAGCCGCTGGGGCTGTGGCTGGCGCTGTTCGCGCCGCTGCTGCTGGTGATGGGGCGCAGCTGGCCCGCCGCGCTGGCCGTGCTGGGCGGGGCTGTGTGGTGCGCGTGGGAATACACCACCGCCATGACCGGTTATGGCAGGGTGCGCGATCCGGGTTTCGTGTGGCAGATGTGGCTCGGCTTTGTCATCGCCCTTCCGGTGGCCTTTGCACCCTTTGCCGCATGGCTGCGCGCCCGCAGCCAGCGCCCCGATTTCTGGCGGCGGCTGGAGCAATTGGCGCTGGCCTATGCGGTTGCCGGGGCATCCTTCGCCTGCGCGCTCGCCAGTGTCGGCGGGTTCGGTGATGGCGGCATCTTCAACAGCGGCATTATCACTCTGGCGAGCGGCAGCACCGCGCTGCTGACCGGCATTGCGCTTGTGCCGGTGCGGCCCGGCACATCGGGGCGCATGGCGGGCGCGATCATCGCAGGCGCCGGGCTTGTCATGCTTCTGGCGCCTGTCACCGACGATCTATCCGTCCTCGCCGCCGCGCTGTTCATGGCGCTGTGGATCGGCATCGCCGCCGCCGCGCTGGTGGCGGGCTGGCGCGGGGTCTTCCAGCTGAGCGTGGCGGTGATCGCGCTGCGGCTGATCATCCTCAGCTTCGAACTGGCAAGCGATCTGCTGCTGAGCGGGTTCGGCCTGATCCTTTCGGGCGTGCTGATCCTTGGCGTGGCATGGGCTGCGCTGCGGGTATCCAAGACCTTTGCTCCGCCAAACGAAGGGGAGGAGGCATGAACAGGATCGTCCGTCTCGCCGCCTTTGCCGCGCCGGTGCTCGGCCTTGGGATGCTGTGGGCGCTCAGCGAGCGCACCTATCATCAGGGCACCGAATGGGATGTCCCGATCCAGGGCTATGACCCGCGCGATTACCTGCGCGGGCACTATGTCGAGTTTACCTATGACTGGCCGGGGATCGATGCGTTCCGCGATTCACCCCCGCTGGCGCTGTGCATGGTGGGCGAACGCCCCAATCTGGCCCGCGTGCGGGCGCTGGACAGCGAAGCCAGGATCGCCGCTTGCGACCATCCCGTGCGGGCGCGTTCAGACGGTGTCTACGGGTGGGACGGCCTGACCCGCGGCCGTCTTTATATCGGGCAAAATCGCGCCGCAGCGCTGGAAGAACGGCTGCGCAACCGCGACCAGCGCGGGATCGTGACGATCCGCCAGCGCAAGGATGGCAGCTTCACCCCCATCTCCATCCGGTTCCGTCCGCTAACGCCCGGCGAAATCGCCGATCGTGATGCGCAGGCCAACCGCCCCTTCATGCCGCCTGCGATCATGGATGTGCCCTGAGGCATAGCGCTTCAGCGAAAGTCCTCGCCCGTTGCCGCAATCCGGGCCTTCAACCCTTCCTGGCAGATGTTCTGGATTTCGATCCCCGGATGGGCGTTGACCTCGATCACCAGCGGGCCATCATTCACATCCAGCACGATATCCGCCCCGCAATAGCCAAGCCCCACAGCAGGCCCGCATTTCGAGGCGAGTTCCAGCACCCGTTTCCAGCCCGGGATCTCGAACCCGATCAGCAGCACGCCGGTATCGGGGTGGTGGGTGATCGGGGTGCCTTTCACCACGGCGCGGGTGATCTTGCCGGTTTCCATGTCGATGCCTGCCCCGATCGCGCGCTGGTGCAGGTTGGCCTTGCCGTCGCTTTCCAGCGTCGGCAGGCGCACCATCGCCATCAGAGGAGTATGGTGCAGGCTGATAACGCGCAGATCCGGCAGGCCTTCGGGCACGATCCGCGACAGGGCCGGATCAGCGATGATCAGCGGTTCGATCAGCGCGGCGTCTTCAGCGGCGGAATCCCCTGAAAAGCCGCCATCGACCACCTTCTGGATGTGATGCATCACCATGTCTTCAGGCAGGGGCGCGCCCGATCCCTTGAACCACGTATTGCCCTCGCGCCGCACCGCCAGCAGGATGCCATCGCCCTGCGATCCGCGTGCAGGCTTGATCGCCCAGGCATCGGGCATGTCGCGGCGCGGCTTGAAATTCGCCAGCTTCTGGTGATCGTCGATCACCGCGACCGTGCCGGTGCAGGCGATCCCGGCGTCCTCCAGTGCGACTTTCGCCGCCACCTTGTCCCGCGCGCGTTCGATCGCACTGCGCGGATTATATTTGGCAATCAGCGCATTACGCATGTTGATGCCGAGGATTTCATCCATCGGATCGAAGGATCGCGCGCTTGTGCCAAACATCTTGCGGACGTTCATGAACATCTCACACGTCCTCGACCTTGCGGATCACCCAGGCATTGTGGATCGGCGGCCGCGCTCCGGTGGGGCTGGCGGCGGATGCAATCACGCGAGGCTCGAACTGAGCCTCGCGGTTCGGGGTGATCTGCGGAACGCGGCGGCGCGTGTCCGGGATGAAGTCGTCAGGCGAATCGATGACCCAAAGCCCGGCCAGCGGCGGCGCAGCCCCCGCAATGGCTGCGGCGACCAGCGGGCTGTGGCGCGGCAACCGCGTGAGCCTCGGCGCGCGGTAGGTTGCGCGGCGGCGCACAGGCTCGGGCAGCGACAAGGGCAATGCGGTAGGTAAGGGGGCAGGCTCGGCATCGCGGCGGGTATCGGGCAGGCCGACACGGCGATCTTCCTCCACCCCTTCGGGCAAGGTGACAACCTTCGCCTTGCGCCGACGTTCCAGCCAGATCGGGGCGAACCGGTGGATTTCCGAAAGACGCAGGCCGCGATACCGGCCCAGAAAACCGGTGGCGACCGCAGCAAAGGCGGGCATCAGCAGCGGCGACCAATCGATCAGCGCCATCGCAAAATCCGATACCATCACGAATTCGATCACGACGGCCAGCAGGAAAGTGTTGAACGCCATCTTGGCCGCCGGCTTGGCGCCATCCTTGCCCCACTGTTTCCACCACCGTTCCACGCACAAGGCGCAGACGATCACAGGGAAGGCATCGACCTGCAGCTTGATGTCGAAAATCAGCTGTAATGCGACCAGCACCAGCACGATCAGCGAAATCAGCACGCCGAGAAATCCGACGCGGGTCATCCGCAGTTTGAGCAGGCTGGGTGTCACGATCATTCCGACCAGCACCGAAGAACACAGAACTACCGGACCCATCACCGGGCCGATCTGCAAAAACGCAACCGCGATCAGCATCGGGGTGAACAGGCCGAAGGCCTTCAGCCCGATAAAACTGCGCGCCAGCACCACCAGAAACGCGCCCAGCGGCAGCACCATCAGCAACTTGGACGGCTTCAGCCCCCAGATCGCCTGCGATGTTGCCACCCCTTCGAGCGACGATGGCAGCACGAAAAAGCTGCCGGTATTGGCAATCCCGAGGCCGACCAGCACCGCCAGCACAAAGCCGACGGTGATCCCGACATAGAACGGGCGCTTGACCTGCGGGGTCGCGCGCTCCCAGATTTTGCCGACCTTGGCGATCACGTCAGAATACACGCCCGACAGACAGCGTCAGCCGGTAACCCTGCCGCTCGCGGGTGGCCTCATTGCTGTTGAAGAACACATATTTGGCCTCGGCCTCGACGCGCCATTTGCCGGGCCACCACAGCAGTTCGACTTCGGGCACCACCTGCCGGTCGCGGCGCAGCGCGCCGTTATCGGCGATGCGCCCGTCGAACCGGGTCTTGATCACCTCGATCGCGGGGCGCACCCGCAAATCCTTGGTGACGGGGCGGGTATAGGCAACCCCGGCGGAATCGCGCTCGTAACCGCGCGCCGGATCATCCGAGCGGATGTTTTCGGTGCGCAGATCGAAGGCGAGGTAGTGATAGCGGCCGAAGCGGTGGCGGTATTGCGCATCGATGCGGGGGCCTTCGCCGGTGGTCGCGGGTCTGGCGCC
Organism: Porphyrobacter sp. AAP60; assembly: GCF_001296025.1. Lineage (GTDB taxonomy): Bacteria > Pseudomonadota > Alphaproteobacteria > Sphingomonadales > Sphingomonadaceae > Erythrobacter. The sequence goes on from NZ_LJHV01000008.1 coordinate 640,363, forward strand.
GTTATCATACTGGCGATCCCGCCATGTGCCTTGCAGCCGGAAACGGTTGGCGCGGGTCGGTTCGAAACTGATCCGGGCCGAGCCTTGCCATTCATCGGTATCGGCCGATTCCACTGTGACAACATCATCATAGTGCCGCGCCTGCAATTGCACTTCCAGCGCTTTGCTGACGTCGTGCTGGACGGTGGCAGTGAAGCGATCGCGCGAAAGATCGCGGCGGCCTTCGCCCAGGCGGAACACTTCGATCCGGTCAGCTTCCAGCCGGAAACGGGTCGCATCACTGTTCAGCGCCAGCCCGATCTGGCCGCGCAGGCTGATGGCCTCGCCATCGATCACCAGATCCTCGTCACGGGTGGTGGTCTGGGCGCTGACAGCCTGCACCTCGATGCGGGCATCGGGCTCCAGCCGCCAGCCGCCATCCTGCGCCGCCGCCGCCTGTGCGGTCAGCAGCGCAAGCGCAGCAGCCAGCAGGCGGCTGCCTGTGCGCATTGCAAAAATCATCGATTTGGCCCCCGTTATCTTACGTAGGGCTAACCCAAGTTGGTTTACGAATTGCTAACCACAAACAGAAACCATAAGCCCCGGTGAGACGGCGCACGAAAAGGGGCGGGAAGCAGCAATCTGCCTCCCGCCCCCTCGCCAAGATTTAACCGGGCAAAATCAGAACCGTGCGGTGACCTGCACGCCGTAGAAGCGCGGTTCGGCCGGGATGAAGGTGGGGATGGTAAAGGCCCCGCCGGTATTGCCCGCGTCCAGCAGATAATCTTCGTTGAAGGCATTGCGGATGAACCCGGCGACTTCGTAGCGGTCATCGGCAAAGCTCACGCCGGCGCGCGCGTTGACCAGCGTCACCGCTTCCTGGCTGATCAGCGGATTGTTGGGCACTTCAAAGAAGATGCGGCTGCGGTGGGTTACGCTGGGCGTGGCGAAAAACCGCATTCCGTTACCCATGTCCTTGTTGACGGTGAACCCGGCTGCGGCCTGGAATTCCGGCTGCAGGCGGAAGCGCGCCCCCGAAAAGGCGGGCGAAAACGCGCCGTCTTCGTCAATCCCGCCGTCGATATAGCCGAAATTGCCGAACACGTTCAGCCAGTCGGTCAGCTCCACGGCCAGTTCCGCCTCGACGCCCAAGTTGCTGGCGCTGCCCGCACTGGCGGTGACAAAAGCGCCGGTCGGGTTGCCCTGCGCATCAAGCTGGGCGACCGAAACCTGGAAGTCGTTGTAAACCTGATAATAGACGCCGAGCGAGCCCGAAATCGCGCCGCTGGCCAGCTTGATCCCGCCTTCGTAGTTCCACACCACTTCTTCCGCGATGGTGTTCACCCCGGGCACCACAGCGCCATTGGCGCGCGCGGCGTTGACCTGCACCACCGGCGAGCGGCGGCCCTTCGACACGGTGGCGAACACGTTCACATCATCGGTGATCCGGTACAGCGCGTTGAAACGCGGCAGCCATGCATCGAAGCTTTGCTGCGCGGTGAAGACCTGCCCGGCGGTGTCGATTTGCCCCGGGATCAGCGGCGCACCGCTGAGCACGGCGTTGGGCACATCCGCGAAGAAGCCCGACCGGCGCGATTCGTTGAGGAAGCGGATGCCCGCTGTCAGTTCGAACGCGTCCGATACCAGCCATGTGGCATCGGCGAACACCGAATAGGTTTCGTTGCGGCCCTGGTTCTCGAAGACCGAAGCATAGGGAATCGCGGCGATCGCGCCGCCCGTGGCAAGGCCGGTGACCGCTGCGGCAGGCACGCTGCCATCGGGCGCGACGCAGGGGATGCCGGGGATCAGCGGCGCACCGAACAGGGTGGTGAGGCATTGCAGGAAGATGCCTTCTTCGGTCGAGAAAGGCACGTTCTGGCGGCCATCTTCGACAAACACGTTCCACCCCGCGCTCGCCCGCAGGCTGTTGCCCGCATAGCTGAAACGGCCTTCATGGCTGATCTGCCAGCCTGTCGCGATTTCTGCGAATTCGAGGAACGGCGCGGCCGTACCATCGGCATCAAACACCTCGGCGCTGTCGAACTCGCGGTAGCCGTTGACCGTGGTGAAGGTCCATTCGTCGCTCAGGCTATATTCGGCGGTGAGGTTGAGATCGTAAACCTCGCGGTCGAGGCCGAGCTGATCGTCGCCCAGTGCTGCTGCCCCGGCCGGATTGCCGCCGAGATTGGCATCGACAAAGGCATTGGCCGGGCCGCCCGGCGCGCCGGCAAAGGCAGGGAAGCGGGCCGAGATGAACGGGGTGCCGCCGTTGCGCTGCTGATCATAGGTGGCGGTCAGATCGAGCGTGAAATCGGTGCTTGGCGTATACCGCAGCGAGGCGCGCACGCCGAGCTGGTCCTGCGCGTAGAGATCCTTTTCCTGATTGGGCGAGAGATTCTTCACATAGCCATCGCGCGTGCGCCATTCGAACGCGATGCGGCCAGCCAGCACATCCGATCCGGCATTCAGGAACCCGCCCAGCAGGGTCTGGTCGAAATTGCCGTATCCGCCGCGCACTTCGCCCGAAAAGCCTTCGCGGGGCTTGGCCGAGACAAGGCTGATCGCGCCCACCGCCGATGCGGTGCCGAACAGGGTTGCCTGCGGGCCCTTGATTACTTCGACGCGTTCAAGATCGTAGATCGCCTGATAGGAACCGCGCGAGCGCGAGATATCGACGCCGTTGTAATACAGCGTGACGCGCGGGCCTTGCTGCGCCGATCCGCTGTCCGAGGTGATACCGCGGATCACGACACCGGGGTTGTTGGCGCTCTGTTCCTGGATCAACAGGCCGGGGACGTAATTGGACAGTTCATCAAGATCGGTGATGCCCAGTTCCTCGATCCGCTGGCCGGTGGTGGCGGAGATGGTGATCGGCACATCCTGCAGGCGCTGTTCGATCTTCTGCGCGGTGACGATGATCTGGTTGCCGGAAGCAGCGGTATCGCCGGCAGGCTCGCTGTCCTGCGCGAAGACGGCCTGGGGGACGGCGGCGAGGGTCGCGGCAAGCGCGATTTGCGAGACGCGCGAAGAAGGTGTGCGGAACATCGGAAAAGCTTCCCTGTTGCTGGAGAGAGGCCTTGCCCGTGGCAGTGCATGGTGACGTTGAAGCGACGACTGCGTGACGCTGGCGTTACCGCTGATTTACAGTTTCGGGACGTTGCAATTATGCATCTTTGTTGGCGGCCACCTGACGGTGGCGCAGACCACCCACCCCGCCTCCCCGCCCGGCCACCACAGCATAGTGGTACTATTGGTGGCCGGGCGGGGAGGCGAGCCGGACGGTCTGCATCGCGCACCAGCGTGATTACAAAGGGTTCCCGTCGCGATCGCGGTAGATTTCGCGGCGGCCGACGTGGTTGGCCGGGCCGACGAGGCCATCTTCCTCCATCCGCTCGATCCATTTGGCCGCCGTGTTGTACCCCACGCCCATCTGGCGCTGGAGCCACGATCCCGATGCCTTCTGGTTTTCGATCACCACCTGGCAGGCCTGACGATACTTGCGCTCTTCGGGATTGTCCGACGCGGTCATATCGTCCTCGAAGCCGAACCCGCCGCCGTCCTCGGGCTCTTCGGTGACGGCATCGACATATTCGGGCGCGCCTTGCGAACGCCAGAAATCGGCGACGGCTTCCACCTCCTCGTCCGACACGAACGGGCCGTGGACGCGCACCATCGCGCCGGTGTTGGGCTTATACAGCATATCGCCCTTGCCCAGCAGCTGTTCGGCGCCCTGTTCGCCAAGGATGGTGCGGCTGTCGATCCGGCTGGTCACCTTGAAGCTGATGCGGGTCGGCAGGTTGGCCTTGATCACCCCGGTGATGACATCGACCGAGGGGCGCTGCGTCGCCATGATCAGGTGAATGCCCGCCGCGCGCGATTTCTGGCTGAGGCGCTGGATCAGCACTTCGATTTCCTTGCCGATCGTGACCATCAGGTCGGCGAGTTCGTCGACGATCAGCACGATCTGCGGCAGCGGCTGGTAATCGAGCTGTTCTTCCTCGAACAATTGCTCGCCGGTTTCGGGGTCGAACCCGGTCTGCACCCGGCGGCCCAGCGGCTTGCCCTTGGCAATCGCGGCGCTGACCTTCTCATTGAAGGAGTGGATGTTGCGCGAGGAAATCGCGCTCATCATCCGGTAGCGCCGCTCCATCTCCTCGACCGCCCATTTCAGCGCGCGCACCGATTTGTGCGGTTCTGTCACCACCGGCGAAAGCAGGTGCGGGATATCGTCGTAGGTTTTCAGTTCCAGCACCTTGGGATCGATGAGGATCAGGCGCAGTTCGGTGGGGGTGAAGCGGTAGAGCAGGCTCAGCAGGATCACGTTGAGGCCGACGGATTTACCCGATCCGGTGGTCCCCGCCACCAGCAAGTGCGGCATGGCAGCCAGATCGGCGATGATCGGTTCGCCTGCGATATCCTTGCCCAGAATGATCGGCAGGCTGCCCTTGGCATCGGCAAAATCGGCGCAGGCGGCCAGTTCTTTCAGCATCACCACCTGGCGATCCTGATTGGGCAGTTCGATACCCATCACCGTGCGTCCGGGAATGGGCGAGACGCGGGCGCTGATCGCGCTCATGTTGCGGGCGATGTCTTCGGCAAGGCCGACCACGCGGCTGGCCTTGATGCCGGGGGCAGGCTCCAATTCGTACATCGTCACGACCGGGCCGGTGCGCACGGCGGTGATTTCACCCTTCACGTTGAAATCATCAAGCACGTTTTCGAGCAGTCGGGCGTTGCGTTCCAGCGCCAGCTTGTCGAGCTTGGGCCCCTTGTCGACCGGCGGTTCGGCCAGCAGATCAAGGCTGGGGAGGTTGAAGGCGGCGAACATGTCGCCTTGCGCGGTCTTGGCAGGCGCGGCGCGTTTGGGCGGGGCGCTGGGATCGCTGATTTCAGGCGCACGGCGCGGCGCGGGTTCGAACGGCACAGGCTCGCCCCCCTTTACGGCGCGGCGCGGGCGGGCGGCGGGCGCATCTTCGGCGTCCTCGTCCCCGGCGAAGGTGAGTGCAGGCGCGGCGCTGCGGCCCGGCAGCGGCAGGCGGCGCATCAGGCCCGACAGCGATCCGCCGCCGAGAAATTCCGGCAGGCTCAACAGCACGCGCCAGTCGATCGCAAAGATGCGGGTCAGCAGGCCGACACCGACGGCAAGACTGAGCAGCGCCGCGCCGAGGATTATCCAGCCTTGCGCCTCATCGCCGAACCGCGCCGCCACCGCCTCGATTGCGCCCGCACCCAGCAGGCCTGCCAACCCGCCCGCCTGCGCCGGCAGCGTGCCGCCCGGCCCTGCAAAGGCGAGCGCCAAGACGGTGGCAATCAGCGTCATCGCCAGCAGCAGTAAAGCGGTGGGCAGCCACCACGGCGTGGTTTCGGGCGTGTCGCCATTCTCGACATCGCGCCACAACTTGCGCGCAGAGATATAGAGCAGCGGCAACAGCAGCACGCCGGGCAGGCCGAAGATCAGCAACACCCGGTCAGCCGCCCACGCGCCGCTGGTACCCATCCAGTTGGCAACCTGCGCCGGATCGGCCGCGGTCGACGGGCTGGGATCGGTCTGGGTGTAGCTTGCCAGCGCCAGCGCGAGGAACACCGCCGCGCCAAACAGCACGCCCGCGCCGGTCATCTGCGCAAGGCGGCGCAGCGTGCGGCGCAGGCCTGCGCGCCATTCGGCATCGGATCGGCGAGCGGAGGTCTGGCGACCGGGTTTGACGGTTTGGGCCGCGCGGCTGGCCATCGGGGTGTCTCCTGTGCGGAACAAATTATGAATCCTTGCGGTACTCCGGTCAAGGAAAGAGCGACATCGGGGGTTGCTTCACGTGTGCTGCGACTCGGCCCAAAGGGCCGCAAGGCCGACCGGCCGCCCGCAGAGATGCGACCTTCAGGTCGCGTGAGCGAGGATTTCGCAGCCCGAACGGGCTGCGGCTATCAAGAAAGCCCGTCAATCGCCGCCCAGCGCGGCCAATCAAGCGCCTGCGCGCGTTCTGCCGTCATGCCGCCAAGCGCGATGACCGGCATTTGCGCCAGTGCGGCGAGTTCCTGAAAGCGCGCGGGGCCAAGGCTCGCACCGCCCGGATGGCTTCGCGTCGGGAACACCGGAGACAGGAACACGCCATCCGCTGCGACGCGGTTGGCCAGTTCGATCTCTCGCGCATCATGCGCGGTGGCCAGCCGCAACAGGCCGGGCAAGGTGCCCAATTTGTGCGGCGGGCCATAGACCCCGTCCGCGCCCCAGGCCTGCGCCAAGTCAGCCGGACCGGACAGGATGACGCAATGCCCCCGCGCACGTGCCGCAGCAGCCAGCGTGTCAAACCGCTGGCGGCGGGCATCCCCTTCAAGGTGGTAATGCCGGAAAACGAAGCCGCTGCCGCACGGCAAGGCGGCGAGTGCGCGCGCCAGCACGGCGTCATTGCGCGCATCGCTGATGAGCCACAGGCAGGGGAGGGTCTTTGCGTCCGGCACGCAGCCGCTATAGAGCGCGGCCATGGAAAATGCAGCCAGTCGCCTCGCCGCCATCCGCAACAACATTGCCCGCGTGTGCAAGCCTGCGCGGCGTGAGCCCGATGATGTGACGTTGATTGCGGTCAGCAAGACGCATGACGCGCCCGCGATCCAGCCGCTGATCGATGCCGGCCAGCGCGTGTTCGGCGAAAACCGCGTGCAGGAAGCGCAGGGCAAATGGCCCGCGCTGCGCGAGGCCCACCCGGATATCGAACTGCACCTGATCGGCCAGCTGCAATCGAACAAGGCGGAAGAGGCCGTGGCGCTGTTCGACGTGATCCACTCGCTCGACCGGCCGAGCCTGCTGACGGCGCTTGCCAAGGCGATGGACAAGGCGGGCAAGCGGGTGCCGTGTTTCGTGCAGGTCAATATCGGGGACGAAGCGCAGAAGGGTGGCTGCCCGATCAGCGAACTGCCTGCATTCCTCGCGGCGGCCCGTGCCGCCGATGTGCCGCTGGCGGGGCTGATGTGCATTCCGCCTGCCGATACCGAGGCTGCCCCGTTCTTCGCGCTGCTCGCCAAATTGGCGGCAGATCACGGGCTGGAAGGCCTCAGCATGGGGATGAGCGGCGATTACGAAACCGCGGTGATGCTGGGCGCAACCCACGTGCGCGTCGGCACCGCGCTGTTCGGGGCGCGTGGGTGAGCGCGTCGCTTGCCCGGCTCGATGCGTTTTTCGAAGGCTGGAGCGAGCGGCTGAACGCGGGCCGGGCCACGGTGACTTTCGCTGCGCAGCCGCTGGATGGGCCGCCCGGCCTACACACCGCCTGCGTCGATAGCTTCGTGACGGGTCTGGGTTATCAGCCCATTGGCGGAAACTGGGAACTGCTCGATGCCGAGGGCGATGCAGGCGCCCCCCGGTCGGCCCGCGCAGCGCTGGTCGATGCTTTCAGCCATGACATGGTATTCCCGCAAGAAGCGTGGCTGGGCGATGCAGGCGCACTGGTGCTGGCCCAAGACTTCATCGCCTGCTTCGATCCCGGCTCCCTGCAAGTAGTGACCAACCGGATGTATTTTGGCTGGAATCCGATCACTGCGGCAACCATCGAATGGGCCTTCGTCGCGTTCGATAGCAGCGCCATAGCGCTGCTGCTGGCCACCGCAGAGAACTGAATGAAAAAGGGCGCCCCGTTGCCGGAGCGCCCCAATTCGTTTGCATTTGAGCTAAATCAGAACTCGAAAAGCGCTTCGATACCGATGTTCCGGCCGCGCATCAGCGGCGAGAAGGTGCCGGCGGTCGGGTTGTCGGCGAAGGGACGACGCACGCCGGTAGAGTTCGGACCGGCGAAGGGAACCTGCGTATCGCCGCCTTCCTGCACCTGATCGAGCAGGTTGCGACCATAGAGCGACAGCGAGAGGCCTTCGACCGGGGTTTCCCAGGTGATGTTGGCTTCAAGGTTGCTCAGTTCGTTCAGCCAGCCGAGGTTGTCATCGGTATAGGCTGCCTCGTCACGGTACTGGTAGTTGATCCGGGTCAGGATCGAGCTGTTGCCGAGATCCAGTTCGTGGATCGCGCCAAGGCCCACCGTGATCGGGGGAACGCGCGGCAGGCTCAGATCCAGATCGGTATCGTTGATGACGCCGTCACCCGAAATATCGAACAACACGTCATCATACTTGGCGTCGATGATCCCGATATTGGCGGTGAAGGCCAGCGAATCCGATACCCGCATGCGGGCTTCGGCTTCGAAGCCGGTGATCGTGGCGTTGGCGGTGTTGAGGATGTTCTGCACCACGCCCGCACCCGGATCGGCCAGGTTCACTTCGCGCTGCATGTTGTCGACCTTGGTGATGTAACCCGCCACGTTCAGCGTGAACGAACGGTCATCGGTCTGGAACTTGCCGCCGATTTCGTAATTGTCGACCTTCTCTTCGTCAAAGGCGAGCGAGTTGGTCGCCAGGAAGGCGCGGTTGAAGACGGGGATGTTGGTGATGCGGAAGTTGTATCCGCCTGAACGGAATCCGCGGCTCCAGTGACCATAGACCTGGCTGTTGGCGAATTCGTACTGCAGACCAACCTTGGGTGACAGGTTGCGGAACCGCACCCGGTCGGTGAAGCCGTTGGTTTCGGTCGCCGGGTTGAAGGGCGCGGTACCGGTCGGGCAGGTGCCGGCCTGCACCGAACATTCCGGACGGGCAACGATGTAGGTTACGCCTGCATCCTTGGTTTCCTGGTTCCAGCGGAGACCGGCGATGATCGAAAGATTGTCGACCAGTTCATACTGCGCGTTGGCAAACACGCCGATCACTTCGTGGTTCTGCGAACCGCCGCCGAAGAACGCGGGCGGACGCAGGTTGACCGGAAGGTCGCGGCGCAGCTCGCGGTTTTCGGTGTAGGCCAGATCCTGTTCGAACCAGAAGCCACCAACGGTCAGGTCAAGCCGATCGGTGGAGATCGCATAGCGCAGTTCGTTCGAGAACTGCTCTTGCGTGGTCAGGGTGTTCGAGTGAAACAGGAACAGCGGGGTGGCGTCGATATCGCCGCGGGTGGCGGCTTCATAATCGCGGTAGCCGAACACGTTGGTCAGCGTGCCGGGGCCGATGTCCATCGTCGCGGTGAGCGATCCGGTCCAGATTTCGTTGGCGTAGAAGCCCGGCTCGTCGATCGCAAAATCGAACGTATTGCGATCGAAGAACGCGCGGTTCTGGCCGGACGGGCCATCGCCGTCGCTTTCGAAGTAATCGAGCTTGCCCAGCAGGGTCAGGCCGCCCAGGCGGGCTTCAAGCGCGCCGCGGAAAATCTTGGTTTCCGCCGCGCCATGGTTCGAATTGTCGAACAGGTTGGTGAAGTAACCTTCATCCTTGTTGTAATAGGCACCAACCTTGAACAGCAGCACGTCTTCCACGATCGGGCCGGAAACCACGCCGCTGACGGTGTAGTTTGCGCCGCCGCGGCCGCCATCGACTGCCGGGCCATCAACCGACGCGCGGAACTTGCCGCGGAAATCTTCGGTCGGGTTGCCGGTGTTGATCACCACTGCGCCGCCGGTCACGTTGCGACCGAACAATACGCCCTGCGGGCCGCGCAGGATTTCGACAGAATCGAGGTCGAACAGATCGAACACCACGCCGCCGTTGATGCCGAGATACACGCCGTCAACGAACACGCCGACGGTGGGGTCGATCGAGGGGATCGACGAGTTGATGCCAAGCCCGCGCACGGTGAAGTTGGCGGTGCCGCGGCTGGTGCCGACCTGATCGAGGCTGACAGTCGGCGCCTGGAACGACAGGCCGGAAATGTCGCGGATCTTGAAGGCTTCCAGCGTGCCCGCGTTGAACGCGGTGACTGCGATCGGCACGTCCTGCACGTTTTCGGCATCCTTGGTCTTGGTGCCGGTGACGAGGATTTCGTTGATGCTGTCCAGCGTGCTGGTGCGGTCTTCAGAGACGGGCTCTTCAGCATCCTGCGCCGAGGCAGCGAAAGGGGTAAGGGCTGCGGCCGAGGCGAGCAGCGCCAGCTTGCCGAGCCTTAGGGGGCTCCGCAGCGAGGTAGCGGTCGTCATGTTATAACTCTCCCTGAGTTGAGGATCGCCGGATTAGCGGTAAGTCACAAGATTGCAACCTATCCCGCCCGCCCGCCGGCGAGAGGGTGTCAGGGTGTTGCAATTATGCCTTTTCGAGCTGCTGCTGGCGGTGATCGCTTGCCGCTTCGAGCAGCGCCGCTTCGATTTCGGCGAGCCGTTCGGGCGCCTTGATCTTGGCCGATGTCAGATCGGTCACGTAGAAAGTATCCGCCGCTGCCTCGCCATAGGCGGTGATGTGCGCCGAATGGACGATCAGGTTGGCTTTATAAAGCGCATGGGCCAGCCGGTTGAGCAGCGCCGGACGGTCGCGCGCGGTCACTTCGATCACGGTGAAGTTGTTCGACGCGTCGTTATCGAACCCGACGCGGGGCGCGACATCGAAGGCGCGGGCACGCGAATGGGAAAGTGGGCGCGCGGCCAGTTTGGGCACCAGTTCGATCCGGGCGAGCAGCGCGTCGCGGATGCCCTTTTCGATCCGCGCCATCTGCGCGCGCTCGCGGAACGGCTGGCCGTTCTGATCCTGCACCAGGAAATTGTCGAAGGCATAGCCGCTTTTGGCGGTGTGGATGCGGGCATCGATGATGTTGGCTCCGGCCACGTGAATGCCGCCTGCCATGCGGTAGAACAGGCCGGGGTGGTCAGCCGCGATCACGCTGATCCGGGTTGCGCCGCGGGCTTCGTCAACCTCGCAATGGATCGAAAGCTGATCCTTGCTGGCGATCGCGGCGTCATATTGCACAAGGTTGCTGGCGATGATGTCCTCGGGCTCGGCGATCCAGTAGGCATCGCCCAGCAGCGCACCGATGCTGTCGACCAGATGATCGGCATCGCCCAGCAGCCGCGCCGCCGCGTCTTTCTTCGCAGTGACCCGCGCCTTGCGGCCATTGCCCTTGTGGCCCAGCCGCAGGCGTTCCTGCGCGGCATCGTAGAGCTCGCCCAGCAGCTGCCCCTTCCAGCTGTTCCACGTGCCTGGCCCGACCGCGCGGATATCCACTGCGGTAAGGATGGCGAGATTGCGCAGGCGTTCAAGGCTTTGCACCTCGCCCACGAAATCCTCGATTGTCTTGGGATCGGTCAGGTCGCGTTTCTGCGCGGTGCGGCTCATCAGCAGGTGTTGCAGCACCAGCCAGGCGACCAGACCGGTTTCCTTTTCGTCGAGGCCGAAGCGCGGGCACAGCTTGTGTGCCACATCCGCCCCCAGCACCGAATGATCGCCGCCACGCCCCTTGGCGATATCATGCAGCAGCACCGCGACATACAGCGCCCGGCGCGAGGCAAGCTTGGGAAATTCGCGGGTTGCACGCGGGTGATCGGCCACCAGCAGCCCGCGCTCGATCTGGCTGAGCAGACCAATAGCGCGGATCGTGTGTTCATCCACGGTATAGTGGTGATACATGTCGAACTGCATCTGCGCGTTGACCCGGCCGAAATCGGGCACGAAACGGCCAAACACGCCCGCCTCGTTCATCCATCGCAGCGCGGTTTCGGGATCCTTGCGGCCTGCCAGCAGATCAAGGAACAAGGCATTGGCGCGCTTGTCGCGGCGCACCTTGCCGTCGATCAGCTTCGCATCGCGCCCGGCTTGGCGCATGGTTTCGGGGTGGACTTCCAGCCCTTCGGCCTCGGCCAGCTGGAACACTTCGACCAGGCGGACGGGATCGGCCCGGAACCAGTCATCGCCCGGCGCCCGCAGTCGCCCGCCTTCGACGCTATAGCCCTTGAACATCCGGGGCCGTTGTTTCCAGCCCGCGAAGAACCCGGTGCGCGGGCGTTTGCGGGCCATTTCCTCGTCAAGGTGCGACAGGAAGACGCCGGTCAGGCTGCCGACGCGTTTCACCTGCAGGAAGTAATACTGCATGAAGCGTTCGACCGCGCTTTTGCCGGGGCGGTCGGCAAAGTTCATGCGTTCGGCCACGGTGCGCTGCAGATCGAAGGTCAGGCGGTCTTCGGCGCGATCGGTGATCAGATGCATGTGGCACCGTGCTGCCAGCAGGAACCCTTCGGCACGGCGGAAACTGCGATATTCCGCCCCTGTCAGCAGCCCGACATCGACCAGCTGCGATGCGCTGTCGACGCGGTGGACATACTTGCCGATCCAGTAGAGCGTTTGCAGATCGCGCAGGCCCCCCTTGCCTTCCTTGACGTTGGGTTCGACGACATAGCGGCTATCGCCCATCCGCTTGTGCCGCGCATCGCGTTCGGCCAGCTTCTGAGTCAGAAACAGCCGTTCGCTGCCTTTGACAACCTCGTTCCAGAACCGGCCGCGCAGCTCTTCGTAAAGCGTCTGTTCGCCCCACACCAGCCGCCCTTCGAGCAGCGCGGTGCGGATGGTCAGGTCTTCCTTCGCCATCCGCATCGTATCGCTGACGGTGCGGCTGGAATGGCCGACTTTCAGGCCCAGATCCCACAATAGATAGAGCATCGCCTCGATCACCTGTTCGCACCACGGGGCGCGGCGCATCGGGGTGATGAAGGCGATGTCGATATCCGAATGCGGCGCCATCTCGGCGCGGCCATATCCGCCGACTGCTAGGATCGCGAGCCGTTCGGCCTGCGTGCGATTGGGCACAGGGTAGATATGCGTGGTGACGTGATCGTGGATCACCCGCAACAGCTGGTCCATCAGGAAGCTGAAGCCCGCGGTGACATCATGCCCGGCCGAAGGCGTTTCGGCCAGCCGCCGGGCCAGTTCGGCGCGCCCCTGATCCAGCGCAGTGCGCAACGCCTTGACGATATCGCCGCGCGCAGCCTCGCCGCCCGCGCCGTGCAGCGCGGCGATCTCGTCCGCCAGCGTGCGACGGTCGATAATCGCCCGCTGGCCGGGAACGCGCCTAGGGCTCATGATGGCGGCTCACGTTATGGTCACGCGGTCACGGCTGCGCTGGCGTAACGGGTCTTGACCGATCGCTTGTCGATTTTCTGAGTGCCAAGCCGCGGCAGGGCTTCCTCGGTCAGCCAGATCTGGTGTTCCAGCGGCACCTTGAACGGGGCGATGCGTTCCAGCAGGAAGGTGCGCAACTGCGCCGGCGTGATCGCGGCGTGGCCTTCCTTCATCGCATAGACCGCTGCAGGCACTTCCCCGAAACGTTCGTCGGGCAGGCCGAACACCGAACATTCGCCGATGGCGTCATGCGCGTAGATCGCGTCTTCCACCTCGATGCAGGAGATATTCTCCCCGCCGCGGATGATGATGTCCTTCTTGCGATCGACGATGAACAGGTAACCATCTTCATCGAGATAACCGAGATCGCCGGTGCGGAAGAATCCGGTTTCGGTGAAGGCGGCCTCGGTTGCCTCGTCATTCTTCCAGTAACCGCGGAAATTGGCGACAGAACGGATGCACACCTCGCCCACCTGACCCTGGGGCAGTTCATATCCCTGATCATCCAGAATGCGCAGATCGACCATCGGAAGGCTCGGCCGCCCGGTCGAACCCGGCTTGGCGAGGTAGTTTTCGTTGAAATTGCCGCAGCCCACCGCATTGGTTTCTGTCAGGCCATAGCCCAGCAACGGGAATCCGCCGGGGAAGGCTTCCTTGATGCGGGTGACGTGTTCCACCGGGCGCGGCGCGCCGCCTGCGGCAAAGCTCTTGCAGGCTGAAAGGTCATACTTGTCACGGTCAGGATGGTTGGCGATTTCATAGCTCATCAGCGGCACGCCGACGAAATAGCTGACCTGTTCCTCGGCCATCAGCCGGATCGCCAGACCTGCGTCCCACTTGGGCATCAGCACCAGCTTGCGCGCAATGGCGAAGCTTTGCAGGAACAGCGGCACTTCGCCGGTGACATGGAACAGCGGCACGGCCACCAGCGCGCAGGGCTGCGCGGTCATCGGGCCTTCCTGGCTTTCGACATGCACCTTGGCCATCGCGGACTGGGCGACATAGTTCATCACGCCGTGCACCACGCCGCGGTGATCCGACCATGCGCCCTTGGATTTGCCGGTCGAACCGGAGGTATAGAGGATAGTGGCGATATCATCCGGCCCCAGTTCGCCCAGCAGCGCGATCGCCGCAGGCGTGCCTTCGGGCGCGCGCCACACAGCGGCGAGGCCTTCTGCGGGCGCATTGCCGTGGGTGAACAGTACCACCTTGGCCGGGTGTGCGTGGCCTTCCAGGCGGGCGGCGCGGCCTTCATCGGCCAGCAGCAGCGAAGCCTCGGCCAGATCGATCCCGTAGGCCAGTTCATCGCCCGAAGAAAACCCGTTGAGCAGCGTGGCGCAGCCCCCCGCCATCAGGATACCCATGTAGGCGATCATCCAGTTGGCCGAATTGCGCGCGGCCAGCGCCACACGGTCGCCCTTGGCGATGCCGTGATCGTGCACCAGACTTTCCGCAACGCAGGTGGCAGCCGCGTAGGTTTCGCCAAAGGTCAGGCGGATATCGCCATCGACCAGAAAGGGCAAATCCTTGTTCTGATTGCAAAAATGCGCGAAATAATGCGCCAGCGTCGGCGGGGCGGCGGCAAAGGCGGGCATGGTGATGCCGTCGCGCACGAATGGCACCGTGGCAAACGGCTGACCTTCGGCGGTCAGGCCGGCGATGATCGCTTCGAGCGAATTGTCCAGCTGGGTGGGCATCCGGTAATTTTCCTCTCTCGTTGTTCTCGTGAAGTCCGGCTGTGCGCGCAGGCGCAGTATCCGTGCTTCGTGTCCCAGGCCTGTCCGGCGATCCCGTGCCCCTTCCCCTGCCTCGCCCGCTGTGCCAGAAGCGCCAGCGAAACAAAGGCCACCTCAGGCCCGCCGATACGGCATCTCATTGTCATTAAGGGGTTCGCTCCGTGCTGTCACTACTTGCCGCAAGCCTTGCTGCCGATCCGATCTACTGGACCGATCTGGGCCTCAGGCCGGGGATCGATCTGGGGTTCTTTACCCTGCGCTATTACTCGCTTGCCTATCTGATCGGGGTGATCTTTGCCTATTGGCATACCTCGAAGATGCTCAAGCAGCCCGGCGCGCCGATGGCGCAGCGCCACGCCGATGATCTGTTCTTCTACTGCACGCTGGGCGTCATTCTGGGCGGACGGCTGGGCTATGCCGCGTTCTACACCGGCGGGGCGACGGGCATTCCATCAGCCTTCACCGATTTTTCAGGCGATGGCTTTGTTTCATGGCGATTGCTGCGCCTGTGGGATGGCGGGATGAGCTTCCACGGCGGATTGCTGGGGGTGACGGCGGCGATGTTCTACGTCGCATGGCGCGACAAGCTGAACTTCATCCGCGTGGTCGATTATGTCTGCGTCGGCGTGCCGATGGGGATGCTGCTCGGGCGGCTGGCGAATTTCGTCAACGGCGAATTGTGGGGCCGGGCGAGCGATATGCCATGGGCCATGGTGTTTCCGGGGGCCGATGATCTGGCCCGTCACCCCAGCCAGCTGTATCAGGCTGGTCTTGAAGGGCTGGCGCTGCTGGTGATCCTGCTGCTGCTGTTCTGGAAAACCCGCGCGCGCTATCGCCCCGGCCTGCTGGCGGGGGTGTTTACGCTGGGCATGGGCATTTCGCGCTTCGTGAACGAATTTTTTCGCCAGCCCGATGCACAATTGGCTGACTTTGCGGCCCGGACAGGGCTATCGATGGGGCAATGGCTGACTTTACCGCTGATCCTGACTGGGTTGATTGTCGTGCTCTTCGCGCTGCGGAAGCCGCCGCTGGCGTCGGGGACGACCGCGCCGGCCTAGACGATGCGCCCGGCGTGTGGCGCAGCAAGCTCCGGCTGATCGATCCCGAAGAAGAAAATCCCGCCGCGGCGACTGCTCGCGCTGAAGACGAGGCGCGGCTGAAGGCCGAGGCTGCGGCACGCGCTGCCAAACAGGCTGCCCGCGATCTGGCCGCTGCCGAGGCGGCAGAACAAGCCCGCATCGCCGCCGAAGCCGCCGCCGCTGAAGCCGAAGCTCAGGCGCAGGCCCGGGAGCGCGCCAGAGCCGAGGCACGGGCGCGGGTCGCTGCTGAGGCTCAGGCCAAGGCCGAAGCGCTCGCCCGCGCCAAGGCCGAGGCCGAGGAACGCGCCCGCGCTCTGAAGGAAACCCGCGCCCGCGAAAAGGCTGAAGCCGAAGCCCGCGCCACAGCCGAACGCGAGGCCCGCGAAGCTGCCGCTGCCCAAGCGCGGGCAAGGAAGCAGGAAGAAGCCCGCGCCCGCGCCGAAGCTGAGGCCAAGGCCCGCGCCGAAGCGCTCGAAAAGACCCGCCGCGAAGCCGAGGAACGCGCCCGCGCCAAGGCCGAGGCCGAAGAACAGGCCCGTCTCGCCGCAGAAGCCAAGGCGAGGGCCGAAGCGGAAGCCAAGGCGCGCCGCGCTGCCGAAGCCGCCGCCAAGGCCGCCGCTGCTCAGCAGGCGCGCAAGGAAGAAGAAGCGCGCAAACAGGCAGAAGCCGCAGCCAAAGCTCGCGCCAAGGCGGAGGCAGAGGCAAAGGCGCGCGCCGAAGCCGAGGAACTGGCCAGGGCAGAAGCCGAAGCAAAGGCCAAGGTCGAAGCCGAGGCCAAGGCGCGCAAGGAAGCCGAAGCGAAAGCTCGCGCCGAGGCCAAAGCCAAAGCCAAGGCCGAAGCGGAAGAACAGGCGCGCCTCGCGGCCGCAGCCAAGGCAAAAGCCGCAGCCGAGGCCAAGGCCAAGGCAAAGGCAAAGGCCGAAGAAGAGGCCCGCATCGCAGCCGAAGCGGCAGCCGAGAAAGCTGCAAAGGAAGCCGCCAAGGAAGCCAAGCGCCTCGCCGCCGAAGAGAAGTCCCGCAAGGAAGCCGAGGCCGCCGCCGAGGCAGAAGCCGCCGCCGCTGCCGAGCAGGCGCGGCTCGAAGCCGAAGTGCTGGCCCGCGCCGCCGTCGATGTGCCAGCGGTGCTCAAACGCCTGATCCGCGAAACCGGCCCGATCAGCGTCGCGCAATTTATGGGGGAGAGCAACGCGCGCTATTATGCCAGCCGCGATCCTCTGGGCGAACAGGGCGATTTCATCACCGCGCCGGAAATCACGCAGGTGTTCGGCGAATTGATCGGGGTGTGGTTTGCCGATCTCTGGTCGCGGATGACCCGCCGCAAGCATATCCACTATGTCGAGCTTGGGCCGGGGCGCGGCACGCTGGCCAGGGATGCGCTGAGCGCGGCGGCGCAGCAGGGCATGACGCCCAAGGTGCACTTCGTCGAAACATCGGCCACCCTGCGCAAGATCCAGCGTGAGGCTTTCCCCGATTGCATCCACCACCACGATATCTCGACCCTGCCCGATGATGCGCCGCTGCTGATCGTCGCCAACGAGTTCTTCGATGCCCTGCCGGTGCAGCACCTGATCCGTTCGACTGACGGGTGGTATGCGCGGATGGTGGGGCTGGAGGACGATCAGTTCGCCTTTGTCACGGGCAAGGAGCGGATGGATCACCTTGTCCCGCCCAGCTGGGTCACGGCTTCGCAGGGCACCCTGATCGAGACCAGCCCGGCATCGGTCGCGCTGATGGCCGAAATTGCGCGGCGGCTGAAGGAACAGGGCGGCGCGGCGCTGATCATCGATTACGGCCACGAAGAGCTGCGTTCGGGATCGACTTTGCAGGCGCTGAAGTCTCACCAGATGGTCGATGTCTTCGCGCACCCCGGCGAGGCCGACCTGACCGCGCATGTCGATTTCGAGCTGCTGAAACTGGTGGCTGAACGTCACGGCGCCGATGTGATGGGGCTGCAATATCAGGGCGAATGGCTGATCCAGATGGGGATCGACACGCGCATGGAGATGCTCCGCCGCCGCGCGCCATACGAGAGGGAAAAGTTCCAGCGTCAGCGCGACCGGCTGGTGAAGGAAAGCGAGATGGGGATGCTGTTCAAGGTGCTGGGCATGTGCGGGCGGCGCTGGCCGTTCGGGGCGGGGTTTGATTGATGGCGCGGCTGCGATTGCTGGCGTTCGGCGCCTTGCTGATGGCAACCACCCCCGCTCTGGCCGCCGATGCGGTTGCAGGGCGCTGGGTGACGGCGGAGAAAGACGGCGTGATCCTGATCGCGCCCTGCGGTAAAGCGCTATGCGGCACGATCGATCGCTTTCTGGTGCCGCCGCCGGAAGGCGTGGGACAGCGCGATGTCAACAATCCCGATGCCAAGCTGCGCAGCCGCAAGCTTTTGGGCATGCCGATCCTGTCGGGCTTCACTGCCGATGGCAACCTGTGGCGCGGGCGGATCTATGATCCCAAAAGCGGCAAGACCTACCGTTCGATCATCCGCCGCAAGGGGCCGAATGTGCTTGAGGTAAAGGGTTGTGTCGGCCCGTTCTGCCAGACGCAGGAGTGGAAGCGGGTGTCTTGATTTGCGCGCGCCCTCTGGCACGCGATGTCCTCGCTCACGCCGCCTGAAGGCGGCGTCGCTGCGGGCGCGCGGTCGCGCTTGCGGTCGCTGCGCGACCGTTCCAGCGCGATACTCTATATTCCGATGGTCTTCGCCAACTCCGCCGCTGCGGCCTTGGGCGTCAGCTTTTCCGCATCCTCGCGATCAACCGCAAGGTTCGCTTCGCGCATCGCCTCCACGCTGATTGCGCCGATCAGCGGTTCGAGCGCGGCGATGACCCCAGCATCCCCCGCGATCCGGGGGGAGAGCATCAGCATCGCATCATAGCTCGGCAGGGCGCCTTCGGGGTCTTCGAGCACCACCAGCTTGTCCGCCGCGATCCGCCCGTCCGAGGTGTAGGCGCTGATCACGTCGGCCTCGCCCGATTGCAGGGCATTATACATGAAGGTCGGCGCGAAATTGCGGTTGCGGGCAAAGCGCAGGCCATAGGCATCGCGCACAGCGACCCATTCGGGCCGCTCGAAGAATTCGGGATCGCCGCCGACGGTCAGTTGCGGGGCGACACCGCCCAGATCGGTGAGGGAGACAATGCCGAGTTCCCCCGCCCGGTCGCCGCGCATGGCAAAGGCATAGGCATTTTCGAACCCAAGCCGCCCCAGCACCCTGACGCCATTCTCGCGCATTTCCCAGTCGCGGATCGTTTCATACATCGCCTCGCGGCCGGGATTGTCTTTACGGTTGAGGTAATTCGTCCAGATCGTGCCGGTGTAATCGACCGAGATGTCGATGGCGGATGAAGCCACCGCAGAATGCACCACCGCACTGCCCAGCCCGTCCCGATATTCGACCGAATAGCCAGCAGCCTCCAGCCGCGACCCGATCAATTGGGCGAGGATGTATTGTTCGGAGAAGGATTTGGAGGCGATGATGATGCGCCGTTCACCGGTCCCCGCGCCTTGCGCCCACAGAGCGGCAAGGATGCCCAGCATCACCACCGCGATCCCGCCCAGGGTCATCCAGCGCGATCGCTTGGCGAGGCCCACTTCGATCACCCACAGCAGATTGTCCGCCGCCAGCGCCAGGCCTGCGCTGGCAAAGCACCCCGCCAGCACCAGCGCCCAGTTCTGGGTCTGTAATCCGGCAAAGATCGGATCCCCCAGACTCGTCTGGCCGATGGTGGTGGCGAGTGTTGCCGCGCCGATGGTCCAGACGCTCGCGGTGCGGATTCCGGCCATGATGAAGGGGGCCGACAGCGGCGCTTCCACCAGAGTCAGCTTCTGCCACTTTGTCATGCCGACGCCGTCTGCGGCTTCAAGGATTTCGGGGTCGAGATTGGCCTGCGCCGTCACCGCATTGCGCAGGATCGGCAGCAGCGCATACAGCGTCAGCGCCATCAGCGCGGGCAGGAAACCCAGCGTCGGCAGGCCTTCACCGAACACTGCACGAAGGCTTAAAAGCAGCGGGAAGAACAGCGCCAGCAGCGCAAGCGCGGGGATGGTCTGGACGAGGCTCGCCAGCCCCAGCGCCACCCGCGACACCGTGGGGGAACGGCTGGCCCACACCGCCATCGGCAGGGCGATCAGCATGGCGAGACCGATGGCGCTGGCCGATAACACCACGTGGGCGGCCAGCTTGTCGCCAAGGCCGGGCAGGATGTCCCAGATATCGCCCATCAGCTGCGGCTTTCCCCAAGGCCCTCTAACGCGGCGAGGCGTTCGGCCTGCTGGCGCGGCACGGCAACAAGACCCTGCGCCACATCGCCGCCCGCCCCGCCAAGCAATGCGCACGGGCTTTCATCGGCAACGATGCGCCCGGCATCCATCACCAGCACCCGGTCGGCCAGCAACAGCGCTTCGGCCATGTCATGCGTCACCATCACCGTGGTCAGGCCTAGCCGCTCGTGCAGTTCGCGCACCTTGTTGCCGAGCGCATCGCGGGTCAGCGGATCGAGCGCACCGAAGGGTTCGTCCATGATCAGCAGTTCCGGCTCGCCCGCCAGCGCCCGCGCCACGCCGACGCGCTGGCGTTGCCCGCCGGACAGCTCATCGGGCATCCGGGTCGCCATCGCAGGATCAAGCTCGACCAGTTCGAGAAGCTGCGCGATCCGTTCGGCACCGAGTTTCTCGCCGGTCAGACGTGGGCCGATAGCGATGTTTTCGGCGACGCTCATATGCGGGAACAGGCCGATCCCCTGAAATACGTAGCCGACCCGGCGGCGCAGACGGGCTGGCTTGAGGCTTGCCACATCCTCTCCGGCGAACAGCACCCGGCCTGTCGTCGGCTCCACCAGCGTGTTGACCGTTTTCAGCAGCGTCGATTTGCCCGATCCCGAAGCGCCCACCAGCGCCACGAAGCTGCCCGCCGTAATGTCGCATGACACTCCGCCAACTGCGGTGATCTCGCCAAAGCGGCAGATCACCCCGTCGAACCGGAGCAGGGGTGAAGGCATCGTCATCGGCAGGTTGATTAGCGAGGTTGGGCGCTGCGCGCCAGCGCCTCGGATCGACCCAATGATTGGCCTTTTCCGGCTGGCTTGCTATGCGCTTGGCCAGAACAATCATTACACCCGCAGGACATAAAATGCGCGCCACCCCCGATTTCGATTTCCACCTTGGCGAAGCGGCCGAGATGATCCGTGACACCACCGCGCGCTTCGCCGACGAACAGATTGCGCCCTTGGCCGAACGCACCGACCGCGAAGACCGCTTCCCGCGTGAATTGTGGGAGCCGATGGGCGCGCTCGGCCTGCATGGCATCACGGTCGAGGAAGAATGGGGCGGCCTGGGCCTCGGCTATCTGGAGCATGTGATCGCGGTCGAGGAAGTGTCGCGGGCGAGCGCCTCGGTTGGCCTCTCGTACGGCGCGCATTCCAACCTCTGTCTCAACCAGATCCGCCGCTGGGGGAATGACGAGCAGAAGGCGAAGTATCTCCCTAAGCTGATCAGTGGCGAACATGTTGGCTCGCTTGCGATGTCCGAGGTCGGCGCGGGGTCGGACGTGGTTTCGATGAAGCTGAAGGCCGAGGAAGTTCAGGGCGGATACGTCCTCAACGGCACCAAGTTCTGGATCACCAACGCGCCGGAGGCCGATACGCTGGTGGTCTATGCCAAGACCGATGGCCACGCCGGATCGCGCGGCATCACCGCCTTCCTGATCGAGAAGGGCGATGACGGTTTCGCCATCGGCCAGAAGATCAGCAAGGTCGGCATGAAGGGCTCGCCCACCGCAGAACTGGTGTTCAACGATTGCTTCATTCCCGAAGACCGCATCATGGGGCCGCTGAACGGCGGGGTCGGCGTGCTGATGAGCGGGCTGGATTATGAACGCGTGGTGCTGGCCGGATTGCAGCTCGGGATCATGCAGGCGTGTCTGGACACGGTGATCCCCTACCTGCGCGAGAGGAAGCAGTTCGGAAAGCCGATTGGCTCGTTCCAGCTGATGCAGGCCAAGGTCGCCGACATGTATGTCGCCCTGCAATCGGCCCGCGCCTATACCTATGCCGTGGCGAAGGCCTGTGACGCCGGGCAGACGACGCGCTTCGATGCGGCGGGCGTGATTCTGCTCGCGTCGGAAAACGCCTTCAAGGTCGCGGCGGAAAGCGTGCAGGCGCTGGGCGGCGCGGGCTATACTACCGATTGGCCGGTGGAGCGCTACATGCGCGATGCCAAGCTGCTCGACATCGGCGCAGGCACGAACGAGATAAGGCGGATGCTGATCGGGCGCGAATTGATCGGGGCGGCGGGGTGAGGTTTGGCACGTTCCTTTGCGGAGTTGTCGCGCTCTTCGCTGCGGCGGCAGCAAACGGGCAAGACACTGCTGACGCTTGGACTGACGAGGCAATCTGGGTCACCGTCGCCGAAACATATGGGTTCGAACAGAGGCTTCGAGGCATCGCCTTCGACAATCAGGATGTGCGGCAACAAATACGGCGTGCGGGTGTGATGCCTGCCTGCCGCGTGATCGCAGATTTCATTGACCGAAAGGCAGATGCTGTCAGCAGCAGTTACCGTATCCTGATTGTCGCCGAAGCGCGGATTATGGTGCCTGAGGGCAGGGCCTTCCAAGAGCAGGTCAGCATTCATCCATCAGGCCATCGGTTCGGCCGGTTGGTTGAGAGAGTAGAGCGTAGGGCACCCGAAATCTTCGCCGACTTGCCGACGCAGATCGAGTCAGAACTGGTCGCCGAATTGGCCAAGCTGCCAACAACAGTAGGTGAATGGCGGGTGCCCGTAGCAGACTGGAATTTCAATGGCTCCAACCAGTCTGTTTGGGCAACCGCATGCATGATTTCAAATTTGCGCGACCCAAGCAATGCCAAGGGCGCTTTCGATGGATTTTACAGAGAGCGTCCCGCGCAATGACCGGCCCCATCGTCACCCCGCAACGCAGGAGTCCCCAATGAGCACCGAAGAAGACTACGTCTATGACGAGGCGAGCGGCGAGTGGATGGCTGCATTGGAACTCGCGGCCAAGCAGGCGGCGGACGACGTCGTGGAAGTGCGCGATGCGGTCGGCAACATCCTTGCCGATGGCGATGCGGTGACGCTGATCAAGGATCTCGAGGTCAAGGGCGCAGGGCAAACGCTGAAGCAAGGCACGCTGATCAAATCGATCCGGCTGACCGGCGATGCGCAGGAGATCGACTGCAAATATCCCGGCATCAAGGGCCTGGTGCTGCGGGCCGAGTTTGTGCGCAAGCGGTGATCGTCGGGCGAAATCTCTGTAGGAAAGCGCCACGATGAGCGACACCTTGCTGACTGTTTTGCAGTATTATGGCGCAGGCGCGGGGCTGATTGCCGCGCTGATCGTGTCGCTCAATCTGGGCACCCGGCCCACCGGCTGGGGGTTCGTGATTTTCGTTACATCCTCGATCGCGCTGATCGCATGGGGATTTTTCCAGACCGATTCCGAAGGGATCGGCTGGCAGAACATCGGGCTTCTGGCGATCAACATCGTCGGGGTTTATCGCTACCTCCTGTCGGACAAGACGTCCGATGACAAAGACAAAGACCAGACAGCATGACCGCACCCGTTCTCACCACCAAACTCGACCGCGAAAGCCCCGAGGCCAAGGCGCGGTTTGCGTATAACCAATCGCTCGCCGCCGATCTGCGCGCACGCGTGGCCGAGGCGGCGTTGGGCGGCACGGAAAAGTCGCGCGAGCGCCACGTGTCGCGCGGGAAGCTGCTGCCCCGCGAGCGGGTGGAGCGGCTGCTTGATCCGGGTTCGCCCTTTCTGGAAATCGGGCAGCTGGCCGCGAACGGCATGTACGAAGGCGACGTCAACGGCGCATCGATCATCTGCGGCGTGGGGCGCGTGTCCGGTCGCCAGTGCATGATCGTGTGCAACGATGCGACCGTGAAGGGCGGCACCTATTACCCGATGACGGTAAAGAAACACCTGCGCGCGCAGGAGATTGCGCAGGAGAACCGCCTGCCGTGCATCTATCTGGTGGACTCCGGCGGGGCGAACCTGCCGCATCAGGCGGAAGTCTTCCCCGATCGCGACCACTTCGGGCGGATTTTCTTCAATCAGGCCAACATGTCCGCGCTCGGCATTCCGCAGATCGCCTGCGTGATGGGCAGCTGCACCGCGGGCGGCGCTTATGTGCCCGCCATGTCGGACGAGAGCGTGATCGTGCGCAATCAGGGCACGATCTTCCTCGCTGGCCCGCCGCTGGTGAAGGCCGCGACGGGCGAGGAAATCACCGCCGAGGATCTGGGCGGCGGCGATCTGCACGCCAAGAAATCGGGCGTGGTCGATCACCTCGCCGAGAACGACGAGCACGCGCTCACCATCGTGCGCGATATTGTCTCGCACCTCAATTCCCCGTTCGGTTCGAGCGCAGTCGAGAACCGGGGGCTGGGCAGTGTCTCGACGACGCTCGACACGAACGGGTTGAAGGAGCCGATGCCCCCGAAATTCGATGCTGAAGACCTCTACGCCCTGATCCCCGATGATGTGCGTGCGCCCTATGATGTGAAGGAAGTGATCGCGCGGCTGGTGGACGGCAGCGAGTTTCACGAGTTCAAGGCGCATTACGGCTCCACGCTGGTCTGCGGGTTCGCCCACATCTGGGGGATGCCTGTGGCGATCCTCGCCAATAACGGCGTGCTGTTCAGCGAAAGCGCTCAGAAGGGTGCGCATTTCATCGAACTCGCCTGCCAGCGCCGCATCCCGCTGCTGTTCTTGCAGAATATCAGCGGCTTCATGGTCGGCGGGAAATACGAGGCGGAAGGCATCGCCAAGCATGGCGCAAAGCTGGTCACCGCCGTGGCGACCGCGACCGTGCCGAAAGTCACCGTGGTGATCGGCGGCAGCTTTGGCGCGGGCAATTACGGCATGTGCGGGCGGGCCTATTCCCCGCGCTTCATGTTCACCTGGCCCAATGCGCGCATTAGCGTGATGGGCGGAGAGCAGGCGGCATCCGTGCTCGCCACCGTCCACCGCGATGCCGATAGCTGGGACGAGGCCGCGACCGAGGCCTTCAAGGCCCCGATCCGCCAGAAATACGAAGACGAAGGCAACCCCTACTACGCCACCGCCCGCCTGTGGGACGACGGCGTGGTCGATCCGGTGCAGACCCGCGATGTGCTGGGGCTTGCGCTGGCGGCGTGTCTGGAGGCTCCGATTGCGGAACGACCGGCGTTTGGCGTGTTCCGGATGTAATCTGAAACCCCCGCCCGCCCCCTTGCGTATCTAACCCAAGTTAGGCCACAAGCATCCGGCCTTTGGGAGGGGCGCACCGCTTGCACACACCACTGAACCCTGCGCTGATGCGCAAGCCCACGTTGCTTTCGCGCATCGTGCGCCGGATCATCCTTGCGATCTGGTATGTGCGCGGGTGGAAGATCGATTCCCCGCTGCCAAAGCATCTCAGGAAGTTCGTGATCGCGGGTGCGCCGCATACCACCAACTGGGATTTCGTGTTCTTCACCGGCGCGACCCATGAAGAGGGCGTGAAGCCCAATTTCATGGGCAAGCACACGCTGTTTACGGGGATGATGAAGAACTTCATGCTCGATATGGGCGGCATCCCGGTCGATCGCCGCAGCCGCCTCAACGCCACCGAACAGGTCGCCGCCGAATTTGCCGCGCGCGATGAACTGGCGCTGGTGATCGCCTGCGAAGGCTCGCGCAAAAGCGACGGCAAGTGGCGTTCCGGCTTCTACCACATCGCCCGCGCCGCCAACGTGCCGATCGTCCCCGCCTTTGCCGATAATGCTGCCAAGATCATCAGCTTCGGCCCGCCGCTGCTGCCAACCGGCAATTACGGCGAGGATCTGCTGAAAATCGCCGAATGGTTCCGATCGAAGCTGCCCGATTACGAACGCTTCAAGGTGCTGGAACAACAGGCGCGGGATATTATTGCCGGGAAGAACGATGTTTGAACTGCTTGCCCTGAATGCCGCGATCCTGATCGTGCTGGTGCTGATCCAGTGGGCGATCAGCGTGAAGATCAATGATGTCAGCTTCATCGATGCCTTCTGGGGGGCAGGGATGGGCATTCTGGCGGTGGCAAGCTGGCTGCACGTGCCCGGCGGCGCGGGCGCATTGGGCACGCTGATCATGGTGATGACCGCGGCCTGGGGCTTCCGGCTGGGTGGTTACCTGTTCCTGCGCTGGCGCAAGGAAGGCGAGGACAAGCGTTACAAGATGATCCTGAAAAAGGATCGCGAGAAAGGCAATTTCGCCCGCGCCGCGCTCACCCGCGTATGGCTGATGCAGGCGGTGCTGCTGTTCATGGTGTCCAGCCCCGCGCAGGTCGGCATCCTTGCCAGCCCCGAACCATCCCCCATCCCGCCGCTGGCATGGGCCGGTTTTGCGCTTTGGAGCATCGGCGTGTTTTTCGAATGGGTGGGGGATTGGCAGCTGACCCGGTTCAAGGCCGATCCGGCCAATCACGGCAAGGTATTGGACACCGGACTGTGGCGTTACACCCGCCATCCCAACTATTTCGGCGATTTTGCCGCGTGGTGGGGCATCTGGCTGGCCTGCGCGGCGGCGGGCTGGGGCTATGCTGCCGCGACCGTGATCGGGCCTTTGTTCCTCAGCTTCACGCTCACCCGATGGTCGGGCGTGACGCTGCTGGAGAAGGGCATGGACAAGTCGAAGGGCGACAAATACGCCGATTACAAGCGTCGCACCTCGGCGTTTTTCCCGCTGCCGCCCAAGAACTGAACCACCCTCGTCGTGGCGACTATTCGACCAACCGCGCTGCTGCGCCGCACAAAAAGCGCGGGCGCACCCTTTAAGCCCGCGCCCGCTTGGCCTATGTTGCGTGCAATCAAGGAGGCGCGCGTACCCATGGCTCTCAACCCGACCTTGCGCGAGCAGGAACGTGAGCGGATCGCGCAGCATGTGCTCGATCTGGTCAAGGAACGCGGATCGGAAATCCCGTGGACGGTGGCGATGGCCGAAAGCGGGCTGACACGCGCGCGGTTCGAAGCGCTGTTCGCCGATTATGACGACATGTTCGATGCGGTCGCGCAGACCTGGCTTGCGCCGCAACTGGCGGTGATGGAGGAAGTGCTCGCCACCAACCTGCCGCCGCAGCGCAAGATGTACGAATTCTTCCGCCGCCGCTTCGTGATTTCGCAGGAACGGTTCCGAGCCGATCCGCACTTTTTCAGCATCCTGTGCGAAATGGGCGCCGCCAATTTCGAACGGGTGCGTTCCTACGTCGATCTGGCCGATCACTACCTGTGCGAACTGATTGCCGAAGCGCAGGCCGAAGGCTTCTTCGCCGGGCTGGAGATTGACGAGGCGCTGTCGCTGATCAACCAGATGATCTCCAATTACACGCTGCCCGATGCGCTGATCTATCTGGGCGACAAACTGTCCGAGGCAAAGCTGGCGCGGATCGTGGACACGATGTTCATCGGCCTGTCGGGCGAGGCAGGGGCCGATGCTTCGGGCGTGAACACGCTGAAGGTCGCATCGTCCTGAGCGGTTAATCCCGCTCCCACCACGCGGCAGCCGGATCTTCCGCCCCGCGTGCGCCGCGCCGCTGCAAGCCATCGAACAATCCGCCCGCCAGTTGCATCGTTGCAGGCGCAGTGCGGTTCCAGTCCATCACATATAATCGCTCGGCAATCAGCCAGCGGCCTGCGTGTTTTGTCAGCGTGTCGAGATAACGCCCGCCGACGACGAGCTCGCTTTCAGGCAGTTCCGGCTCGCCCTCGGGTGCGGGGATCAGGTGCAGCGCCACGCAGTTTGTCTCGGCCTTGGCGGAGTTCCCACTGATGCGCATCACGGTGTTGCTGATATTATGCTGCGTCAGCCGCATCGCGCCAAGGCCCGCAATCAGGCCGGGGATGATGGCGGCAACGGGTTTCGCTCCATCGCCGTAGTCAATCCGGGCATCGGGCGTGAAAGCGGCGGCGAGCTGTTTGGCATCGCAGCGGTCGATGCCGCGGCAATAGAGCGCGAGAGTTTCGGCAATCGCCAGCCGGTCAGCGATCTCGGTCAGTTCCATGGGGCCAGTCTAACGCGCGCCGGCGGGCGGCGGGACTGGCACTTGCATCAATGCCGGGTGCGCTTGAACTGCAAGACATTGGCCGGGCGTGACGGCGGCGGCGGGCGCAGGCGTTTTTCGGCGAGCGCATATTTCAGCGCCGCTCCGGTCATCACAGCGGATAGCAGCACGATCACCCCGGCCCACAGCCAGTGCGGCAGACCCACCACGGCGGCGATCTGCCCGGTGTCCGACAGGATCGCCCGACCGTTGATCACGGCTTCCTCGGTGAACAGATAGTTCCAGTCACGCAGCATGCTCATCGCGCCGAGCACGCCGAGAAATTGCAGGCTGAAGCGGGCAAAGCCGGGCTTGGCCCGCCATGCGATCAGACCGAGGATGGCGGCCACCAGTGGCAGCGTCCAGTACCCCGTGGGCGATCGCACCCAGATGAAAACGCTCGCCAGAATCGCCGCAGCAGACAGCCACAGCACCGGCCGCCACAGTTTCGGATGCGCGCTGGCAAGGATCAGCAAGGCGCCTGCCGCGCTTGGTGCCAGGGGGCCGCCCGCCGCAATCGCGCCAAGCGTAAAGCGCGAGGCATCGGCATCGACCACGCTCTGTGCCACGCCCGATCCGTTGGGAAAGATCATCAATTGTTCGAAATGCTGCCCCAGCGCCAGCGCGGTCAAGCCGTGGCCCATTTCGTGGAACCACGTCGTCAGGATCGCGAAGGGATAGATCAGATAGGCGCCGAACGGCAGCGCGGGCAGCATGACCACCACCAACCCTGCCAGCACCAGCCGGCCGATAGCTTCGCCCTGCGAGCCGGGAGTTGTTAACGATTGCACGGGCGTCAGCTTGCCTTGGGATGATCGGAAGAGCGACCATGCGCGTCGACATTGATGCCATTACTGTCGTCAAAAGCCAGATCATCATGTTCGCGCTGTTCGCGCAGGATCGACCAGCTGGCAAGAAACAGCCCGGCCACCAGCGGCCCCAGCACAACCCCCGAAAAACCGACAAAACTGATCCCGCCCAGTGTGGTGACCAGGATGATCCAGTCGGGAATGCCGGTGTCGCGCCCCACCAGAATCGGCCGCAGGACATTGTCGGCAGACGAGATGACGATGGCACCGGTCGCCAGCACGAACAGGCCCTGCCACACGTCGCCCGACAGCAGCAGCCAGACACCGACCGGCCCCCACACCACCACAGTGCCGATCACGGGAACAAGCGAAAAAATACCCATCACGACGCCCAGCAGCAACGCCGATGGCACGCCGACGATGGTCAGCATTAGCGTGCCGAGTGCGCCTTGCACCACCGCGACCACCCCGGTTCCCTTGATCGTGGCCCGCACGATCCCGAGAAACCGTTCTGCAAGACGATCGGCAATCGAACGTTCGACCGGAACGGCACGCAGAACGTGGCGCCCGATCCGTTCGCCATCGCGCAGCAGGAAGAACATGACATACAGCGCCACACCGAATGACAGCACGAAGCTGAGCGCACCGCCGCCGATCGATACTGCCTGACCGGCGATAAAGCCGGCGCTTTCGGTCAGAAGCTCCTGAAGCCTGGTCTGGATATCCTGCACATCGGCCCAGCCATTGCGGTCTGCCGCTTCGCGCGCTGCTTCGGGCAACATCCCGATGCCGCGATCGAACAGCGCTGCAAGATCGACGGGCTGCGCCTGAAGCGCTGTGACGAGGAAGATCGCTTCTTCGACCACCATGGTCGCGATCCACAGTGCGGGCACCATCACCAAGAAGAAGATCACCAGCAGCGAGGCAATCGCCGCCTGATTCCTGCGCCCGCGCGTACCACGCAGCATCCAGCGATACAGCGGCTGGAACATGATTGCCGCCAGCGCAGCCCACAGCAGCGGTTGGGCAAAGGGCAGCACGATCACCGCCATCATGACACTGACGACGGCGAGGATCAGGAGAAAGCTGGCATGCTGCAATTCGTCAGTGCGATGGGGCTGGTGGTCCATGCGGGTCTTTCGGAGTGGCTAGACGTCGAGGTTCGCCACGTTGAGGGCATTGTCCTGAATGAATTCGCGGCGCGGTTCGACGATATCGCCCATCAGGCGGGTGAAGATTTCGTCGGTCACATCGGCATCCTCGACCTTCACCTGCAACAGCGCGCGGTTTTCGGGATCAAGCGTGGTCTCCCACAATTGTTCCGCGTTCATTTCGCCAAGGCCCTTGTAACGGGCGATGGACAGACCCTTGCGCCCGGCAGCGAAGATCGCGTCGAGCAGCTGGGTCGGGCGGCTGATCCCGTCATCCTGCGGCAGGGGCGGAGGGGCGGCGGCCTGTTCGGCCTCGCCTGCAAGGATGTCGTCATTGACCGGCTCGGCCTCAGGCTCCTCGGCAGCGGCATCATTGGCGCGCACCAGCCGCACCGGCGTGGTGAAGGTATCGGCCTGCGCTGCGGCCAGCCCGTGCAGCTTGTGCGCTTCGGTGCTGGACAGGAACCGCGCCTCGATCTCGTGCACGTCTTTCACGCCGCGCCACAGGCGTTCGAACACCACCGCGCCGTCGTCGCGCTGATAGGCGCTCCAGCGGGCTTCGCGGTCGCCTGCGCCCAGCCGCCCGGCAGCGCGGTTCAGCGCGGCCGTCAGCGCCTCGCCCGCAAGCCCCGGTTCGAGCGCGCCGACCAGAGCCATCTGCTCCACAATTCCGCTGTCATAGCGGCGCGGCACGAAGGCGAGCAGGTTCTTAAGACGCAGCGCCGCTTCCACCAGCGCGCGCAAATCCGGCCCGCCGCGCGCGCCTTCGGCCGTTTCCAGCACCCGGCCCTGAAGTCCCGCATCGACCAGATAGCGGTCCAGCGCGGGTTGATCTTTCAGGTAAACCTCGCTGCGTCCCTTGGCGACCTTGAACAAAGGCGGCTGGGCGATGAACAGGTGGCCGGCGCGAATGATGTCGGGCATCTGGCGATGGAAGAAGGTCAGCAGCAGCGTGCGGATGTGCGCGCCATCCACGTCAGCGTCGGTCATGATGACGATCTTGTGGTAGCGCAGTTTCTCAAGGTTGAATTCATCGCGGATCCCGGTGCCCATCGCCTGAATGAGGGTGCCGACTTCCTTGGACGAGATGATCCGGTCAAACCGGGCGCGTTCCACATTCAGGATCTTGCCCTTCAGCGGCAGGATCGCCTGCGTCTTGCGGTCACGCCCCTGCTTGGCAGAGCCACCGGCGGAGTCCCCTTCGACCAGAAACAGTTCGGACTTGGCCGGATCGCGTTCCTGACAATCGGCCAGCTTGCCGGGCAGGCTGGCGATGCTCATCGCGCCCTTGCGGCTCATTTCGCGCGCGCGGCGCGCGGCTTCGCGGGCGGCGGCGGCATCGATCACCTTCTGGATGATCGACTTGGCATCGGCGGGGTTTTCCTCAAGCCATTCGCTCATCTTGTCGCTCATCAGCGACTCCAGCGGAGAGCGCACTTCGGAGCTGACCAGCTTGTCCTTGGTCTGGCTGGAGAACTTGGGATCGGGCAGCTTGACGCTGACAATCGCGGTCAGGCCTTCGCGCATGTCCTCGCCCGACAGGCTGACCTTTTCCTTCTTCAACATGCCCGAACGCTCGGCATAATTGTTAAGCGTGCGGGTCAGCGCGGCGCGGAAGGCGGCGAGGTGCGTGCCGCCATCGCGCTGCGGGATGTTGTTGGTGAAGGCGAGCACGTTTTCGTAATAGGAATCGTTCCATTCCAGCGCGACATCGATCCCGATCCCGTCCTTTTCGGCCGATACGGAAATCGGTTCGGGGATCAGCGGCTGCTTGTTGCGGTCGAGATACTTCACGAAAGCGGCAATACCGCCTTCGTAGTAGAGATCGTGTTCCAGCACTTCCTCGTGCCGCAGATCGCGCAGCTTGATCCGCACGCCCGAATTGAGAAACGCGAGCTCGCGGTAACGGTGTTCGAGCTTCTCGAAGTCATATTCGGTGACGTTCTTGAAAGTATCGTGGCTGGCCTTGAAGGTGACGCGGGTGCCCTTTTTCAGGCCATTGTCATCGCCGTTGCTCGCCACGGCAGGTGCATCGCCGGTCACGACCAGCGGGTTCACCGCATCGCCGTGCTCGAACCGCATCCAGTGCGCCTTGCCTTCGCGCCAGATTACCAGCTCCAGCCATTCGGACAGGGCATTGACCACCGACACGCCCACGCCGTGAAGGCCGCCGGAAACCTTGTAGGCGTTGTCGTCAGAGGTGTTTTCGAACTTCCCGCCCGCGTGCAGCTGGGTCATGATCACTTCGGCGGCGGATACGCCTTCCTCGGTGTGCATGCCGGTGGGAATCCCGCGGCCGTTATCTTCGACCGACACCGAACCATCAGGGTTCAATTCGATCAGAACGAGATCGCAATGCCCCGCCAGCGCTTCGTCGATCGCGTTGTCGCTGACTTCGAACACCATGTGGTGCAGGCCCGATCCATCGTCGGTATCGCCGATATACATGCCGGGCCGCTTGCGCACGGCGTCGAGGCCCTTGAGAACCTTGATCGAATCCGCGCCATATTCGCCCATCTGGCGGACTTTTTCGGGCAGCGCGTCGGGGGTCTGATCGGGCGTTGGTGAGGTGGTGTCGTTCATGACCATCATATAAGCGCTCGGGCGCAGAAACCCAACTGCGGGAGGGCCACAAGGGTCGCTTTTCCACCAGTCTGCGAACGTTTGCGGTGAAGGGGCCGGATGGCGCTTTAGAAAGCGGGCCGGAAATGCACCTTGCCGCGCCACATGGTCGCATCGAACAGCGGTATCATGCCTTGGCGGGTGGCCTCGTCAAACTGGGTCACGTGGCAGGCGGCGGCGGCCTTGGCAGCTTCGAGATCGGCGGGGGTGTAGGGAACCGTTTCGGTCAGCAGGGCAGGGTCTGTTACGGCCCAATCCGCCAGTTCGGGCACGGGCGGCAATGTGCCCGCCGGGATGCCGACATAGAGCAATCCTGGTCGCGCCCCGGCGGGCATAGCCTGCACGATCTGCGAAGTCAGCGCGCTCACCATGCGGTGATCGGCATGGCCGTATCCGCCATCCGGCCCCCATGTCAGCACGGTGTCGGCCTCGCCGATGCGATCAGCCAAGGCAGCGACCAGTGAGCTGTCGCGCACATGATCTGCAAGCATTCCGTCCCCGAAGCCAAGGTTGACCACCTCTGCCACGCCCAGCGCGCGCCCTGCGCATTGCGCTTCGGCGCGGCGGGTCGCGGCCAGATCTTCGCCTTTGGCCATTCCCGACACGCCCGGCCCGGCATCGCCCGGCGTTGCGTGGATGATGCTGACAAGCCGACCCTCACGCGCCAGAGCCGCGATGGCTGGGGCCATCGGCAATTCATCATCGGGGTGAGCCAGCACCACCACCACGGTTTCGGTTTCAGCCGAAACCTCGCGTGCCTGCGTTGCCGCAGCCGACGCCAGCACTGCCAGCGCGATCATGCCCATTCTGCGGATCATTTTCCCTCTCCTCACCAACCACACTGCCACTTGTGCGAGCGCCCTTGCAAATCCTTTGCGCATGGCCTCGCCATGATTATGCATGGCGGCCATGAACACCGAAATGATGACCGCCCGTCTCGCCGAACCCTTTGGCAGCTTCCCCGACATCCTGATGGAATGGTCGCGTATCAAGGGCGATGACCTTGCCTTGGTGGACGAAACCCGCGAGGTTTACTGGGCCGAACTGGTCGGGCTCGTCGAACGACTAGCGGCGCGGCTGGTGGAGACCGGATTGCAGCGCGGGCAATCGGTGGCGATTCTCGGCACTTCTACCGCCAATTATGCGCTGGTGTTCCTTGCCGCGATGCGTGCGGGCGGGGTGGCCGCACCGCTGACCACCAGTGCCTCGCCCGAGCAGCTTGTCGGCATGGCGAAAGACTCGGGCGCAGCGCACCTGTTCATCGATGCAGCCAAGGCGGACGAACTCGGCCCCGATTTCATGGCCGATCTGATTCGCGTGCCGCTGGAGAGCATCGACCAGTGGATGGCACCCCCGGGCAGCCGCGCCCCGGACTTCGTGCCGGAGCCGAAAGACCCGTTCAACATCATCTATTCCAGCGGGACGACCGGCATCCCCAAAGGCATCGTCCATTCGCACCAGATGCGTTGGCGGCAGTTTGCTTCAACCGCGCTTTCCTATCTGGGTGCCGGACTGGAAGTGCGCTCGCTCGCTTCGACTCCGCTCTATTCGAACACCACGATGGTCGCGTTTCTGCCGGTGCTGCTGGCGGGCGGCTGCGTGCGGGTGATGGGCAAGTTCGATTGCGGCAAGTGGCTGGCCCATGCGCAGGCTGACGGCACCACCATCACCATGCTGGTGCCGGTGCAATATCAGCGGCTGATGGATTTCGCGGATTTCGACACCTTCGATCTGTCGAGCCTGAAGCTCAAATATTGCACATCCGCGCCCTTCCCCGCCGAATTGAAGCGCGAGGTGCTGGCGCGGATGCCGGGCGGGTTGATCGAAATCTATTCGATGACCGAAGGCGGGGTGGTGTGCCTGCTGCCGTGCCACGAATTCCCTGAAAAGCTCCACACGGTAGGCCGCCCCGCGCCGGGCAGCGAGCTGAAGGTGCTCGACGACGAAGACCGCGAGGTGCCACCGGGCACGCCCGGCAACATGGTCGGCCGTAGCCTGACAATGATGAGCGGCTACAAGAACCGCCCCGACAAGACTGCCGAAGCGCAATGGATCGACCCTGCCACGGGCGAGGCATGGATGCGGATGGGCGATATCGGGCGGGTGGATGCGGAAGGCTTCGTCGAACTGGTGGGCCGCGCCAAGGACATGATCATCTCCGGCGGGTTCAATATCTACCCGTCCGATCTGGAAGCCGAATTGTGCAAGGAATCCGGCGTTGCCGAAGCCGCGGTCGTGGGGATGCCATCGCGCAAATGGGGCGAGAGCCCGGTCGGCTTCGTGGTGCTGAAAGATGGCGCGGCCCGGCCTGCGGCAATCATGGCGGCGGTCAATGAACGGCTCGGCAAGACCCAGCGGCTTGCGGCATTGCATCCGATTGCGGAGATGCCGCGCAGCCATATCGGCAAACTGCTCAAGACCGACCTGCGCGAGGAAGCGGCGCGGCTGGGCGGGGTGGAGTAGAATCAACACGGCCCGGCTCTCCTGATGGAAGGCCGGGCCGGTTATGGCTTTCGCCGTGCCTTCGGCGTTACACGATACCCGAGGCAGAGGCCTCAGACGATGAACGTGGTGAACGCGGTGCCGCTGATGGCGATGGAGAGGATGAAGGCGACAGCCTTTTCGCTGAACATGCGCATGGTCCAATTTCCCTGTTTTGTTGTGGTTTGGGAGCCCGGCCGATCAGAGGGGGGAGAGAGGGATGATCGCCCGGGCTTGCGCATCATATAACAAGCGCCGCGTAATAATCAATCAACGTTGAGGCGTAAAAATACGCATCACGGCAATCGAAAAATGCAATCACAGGACATGAAAAACGCCGCATACGGCAATGCAGGCGGCTCGAGACGCGGCCACCATTCAAGGGGGGGAGGGGAGGTGGCCGCGTCTCTTTCGCTGCTTGCCCGGGCGCGGAGGCCGCGGGCGGAGACAGGGCAGAGCAGCCTGGCGAGGGGGAGAGCCGGGCGCTGCTGCCGGTCAGGCAGGCTGGCAATCGGGCCGTGTTCGGCCTGCAATCGCCGGGCGATAACCTCGTTCAGAGGAAGCCGGGATGAGAGAGAGGGGCCCGGCAGATCATCGCTTGCCTTGCCAGATGGTGTTCGATTGGATCGAACTCAAATGCGAAAATGCCAAATTTGATTGCGTGTTTTGCAACAATGGCTGGCACGCAAACAAACGACCGCCGGATCGCTCCGGCGGCCGCCTGTAATTGTAGGAGAATCCTTGCGGGAAGGCCTCAGTTGGCGGCAATCGCCCGGCCGTTGCGGGCTTCAAGCGCAGCAACGCGTGCGACTTCGGCCAGCGCCACGGTGCGGGCATCGGCCACGCACTTGTCGTCGATGATGCTGCGACCATAGGTATAGCGGCCAGCGGCCGCGATGGTGCAGGCCTTGCGCAGCTTGGCATCAATGCGCGCTTCAATCGCGGCGCGGCCTTCGGCGCTGGTCACATCGACATCATCATATGCAATCCGCACGGTGACGGTTTCTTCGGCGGCCGGGGCGGCAACGGCCGGGGCAGCAATGGCGACGAGGGCGATCAGGGGGAGAGTGAAACGCATAGGAAATACTCCGTGATTGAGAGAGGGTGTCAGGGAATCGATGCCGTTGGCCGACATTCGGTTGCTGTTTGAAACTATGGTGCAGTGCACAAGAATAATGTGCAAATGCGAAATGCGTGAAATTGGTTCCGAAGTTTGCAACTGACCCCGTGCAATTTATCAGGAACCCGATGAATTATAACGCCAAGTTTTACGCTGCATTGCAAAAAAAATAGCGCCTGCGCAGCGGTGCTGGACAGCGCTGGGTGCCCTGCCGTAATCGCCCGGTATGAGCGCGCACCCATCCAGCCCCGCCCCCGGCGATTCTGCCGTCCCGGATTCTATCCTGATTGTCGATTTCGGATCGCAGGTGACCCAGCTGATCGCCCGCCGTGTGCGCGAGGCCGGGGTCTATTCCGAAATCGCGCCTTTCACGCAGGCCGAAGCCGCGTTCCACCGGATGCAGCCCAAGGGGATCATCCTGTCCGGATCGCCCGCCAGCGTGCCCGACGACGGCAGCCCGCGCGCCCCGCAGTTGCTGTTCGATGCGGGCATCCCGATTCTTGGCATCTGTTACGGCCAGCAGGTGATGACGCACCAGCTGGGCGGCGAAGTGCGCCCCGGCCATGAAACCGGAGAGGGCGGCGAATTCGGCCGCGCGTTCCTGACCGTCACAGGCGAATGCGCCTTGTTTGACGGGCTGTGGGACATCGATTCGCGCCATCAGGTATGGATGAGCCACGGCGACAAGGTGACGCAGTTTGCCCCCGGCTTCGAAATTGTCGCCACCTCCGACGGCGCGCCCTTTGCCGTGATCGCCGACGAAGCGCGCAAGTTTTACGGCACCCAGTTCCACCCGGAGGTCGTCCACACCCCCGATGGCGGCAAGCTGATCGCCAATTTCGTGCGCCATGTCTGCGGGCTGACGGGCGATTGGACGATGGCCGAGTTCCGCAAGACCAAGATCGCCGAAATCCGCGCCCAGGTGGGCGATGGTCGCGTGATCTGCGGCCTTTCCGGCGGCGTCGATTCGGCGGTCGCGGCAGTGCTGATTCACGAAGCGATCGGCGATCAGCTCACCTGTGTTTACGTCGACCACGGGTTGATGCGCCTCAACGAGACCGAGCAGGTCGTCACCCTGTTCCGCGATCATTACAATATCCCGCTGGTTGCGGTCGATGCCGAGGAAACCTTCCTCGCCGGGCTGGCCGGGCTCACCGATCCCGAAAAGAAGCGCAAGTTCATTGGCGGCGCCTTCATCGACCTGTTCGAGGCGGAGGCGAAGAAGATCGGCGGCGCCGATTTCCTCGCGCAGGGCACGCTCTATCCCGATGTGATCGAGTCTGTGTCCTTCACCGGCGGGCCAAGTGTCACGATCAAGAGCCACCACAATGTCGGCGGCCTGCCCGAACGCATGAATATGCAACTGGTCGAGCCGCTGCGCGAACTGTTCAAGGACGAAGTGCGCGATCTGGGGCGCGAACTCGGCCTGCCCGATGCCTTTGTCGGCCGCCACCCCTTCCCCGGCCCCGGCCTTGCAATCCGCATTCCCGGCGAAGTCACGAAGGAACGCTGCGATATCCTGCGCAAGGCCGATGCGATCTACCTTGAGGAAATCCGCAACGCCGGGCTGTATGACGCGATCTGGCAGGCTTTCGCGGTGCTGCTGCCGGTGAAAACCGTGGGCGTAATGGGCGACGGGCGCACTTACGACAACGTCTGCGCCCTGCGCGCCGTCACCTCGACCGACGGGATGACCGCAGACGTGTTCCCCTACGACGCCGGGTTCCTGACCCGCGTGGCCACCCGCATCGTCAACGAGGTCAAGGGCATCAACCGGGTGGTGTATGATTACACCAGCAAGCCCCCCGGCACGATTGAATGGGAGTGAGGCGAGTGGGAGTGAGGCTGGCCGCAACGCCTCTTTCAGACCCTCTTCCGGCAGGGCCTGAAATCGCATATTCCCCGGCTCCAAGCTATCCGCCTGAAAGGTTGCTCCGCACCATGCCTAATCTGTGCCCGTCCGTCCGTTTTGGTGCCCTTGCTGCGGTTCTCGCGCTTGGCCTTGCTGCCTGCGCCGAACCTGCGACGAACGCGCCAGCGGATGCGGGTGGTGATGCGGTTTCGGTGACCGAAGGCGCCTGGACGCTGGAACCTGCGACTTCGCGGCTGTCCTATGTCAGCATCAAGGCGGGCGAGGTGGCCGAGGCCAATCGTTTCGACAGGCTTTCCGGCACGGTCGCCGCCGATGGCACCGCCACGATCGAAATCGATCTTGCCTCGGTCAACACCGGCGTGGACATACGCAACGAACGGATGCGCGATATCTTCTTTCAGGTGGTCGATAATCCCACCGCGACCGTCACGGCAAAGCTCGATCCGGCAGCTTTTGCCGCACTGGCCGTGGGCCAGTCGATCTCCCGACCTCTGAAGGGCACCGTGTCGATCAAGGGCGCGCAGAGCGACATCGAGACCGATGTTCTCGTCACCCGTGTCTCGGCTGATCGCGTCACCGTGGTGCCGACCGCGCCGGTGATCATCTCGACCGACATGTTCGAACTGACCGACGAGCTGGGCGAACTGCGCGCGCTGGCGCAGCTGCCTTCGATCACGCCTGCCGTGCCGGTGACCTTCACGCTTTCGTTCAGCCGTTCCTGATCGCGCCAGCCTGACGCTACGGCGACGGGCGTGCGGGCGCGGGCGGGCGCGTGTCCCATCAAAAGCGGGCTTGAAAGCGCGGCGCAAGTGGGCTTGTCTTGCGTTCAAACACGCAATTCAACGGGAGAACACACGCCATGAAGACCGCGATCACCGAAATGTTCGGCATCCAGCACCCGATTATCCAGGGCGGGATGCACTATGTGGGCTTTGCCGAAATGGCCGCGGCGGTCTCCAACGCGGGCGGGCTGGGGATTATCACCGGGCTGACGCAGGGCACGCCCGAAAAGCTGGCGAATGAAATCGCGCGCTGCAAGGACATGACCGACAAGCCCTTCGGCGTGAACCTCACCATCCTGCCGACCCTGACCCCGCCGGATTATCCGGGGTTGGTCAAGGCGGTGATCGATGGCGGTGTGAAGGTGGTCGAGACGGCAGGGCGCAATCCGGTCGACCTGCTGCCGCCGCTGAAGGATGCCGGGATCAAGGTGATCCACAAGTGCACTTCTGTGCGCCACTCCCTCAAGGCGCAGGATATCGGCTGCGATGCGGTAAGCGTTGATGGCTTCGAGTGCGGCGGCCATCCGGGCGAGGATGATGTGCCCAATTTCATCCTGCTGCCGCGTGCAGCGGACGAGCTGGAAATCCCCTTCGTCTCCAGCGGCGGGATGGCTGACGGGCGCAGCCTTGTCGCCAGCCTTGCGATGGGCGCGCAGGGGATGAACATGGGCACGCGCTTCATTGCCACGAAAGAGGCACCGGTGCACGAAAACGTGAAGCAGGCAATCCTGGCGGCGAGCGAACTCGACACCCGGCTTGTCATGCGGCCGCTGCGCAACACCGAACGCGTGCTCACCAACGAGGCGGTCGAACGTCTGCTGGTCAAGGAGCGGGAACTGGGTGACGCCATCACCATTCAGGATATCCTGCCCGAAGTGGCGGGCGTCTATCCCAAGATCATGTCGGAAGGCACGATGGATGCAGGCGCGTGGAGCTGCGGCATGGTCGCCGGGTTGATCCACGATATCCCGACCTGTCAGGAACTGATCGACCGGATCATGCTGCAGGCCGAGGAAATCATCGCCCGGATGCAAGCCATGGCGCGCGGCTGAACCCGGCTATGCTGCCAGATCCGTGCCCGGCCTTACGCCGCCGGGCCGGATCGGCAAGCCTGCCATTAGCCGTCGCTGGAAGTACCGTCCTTCACGCGGGTGTAGGGCACGAAATCTTCGAAAAACACCGCGCCGGTGAAGATGCCGGTGACCGGATCAACGGTAGTCATCATGTCAAGCTTGCACAGCTCGCTCGCGATGAAGCGGCGTGAAACGAGCGCGTCACTATCATCGATGCTGCCGGGATCGCGGGTGCGCTGGACATAGATCGTGCTGCCCGAACCATAGACATAAGCCGTGCGATCGATGGTCTGCAGCCGCTGGTTGGGCATGGTGCGGATGCAGCGCTGCGGCTCGCCCGCCACGCGCCCCTCGAGCAGCTTGGCGAGGCGTTTTTCACCCTTGGTTTCGGGAGCAGCTTCGGCCGTGGTTTCAACGTCGCTTTGTGCAGCGGCCGGCAGCGCAGAGCCAAGCGCGAGTGCGGCGGCGATGCTGCCAGCAACGGCGCGGGATAGAGCAGGTACACGGTTCATGACACGGTTCTCCTAGCGAACATTGGCCGCTTCAATGCCACACCGCGCCTTAACCGGCCCTGAGCGGTGTCAGCTTGCCCCGGCGGAAATATCCGGCAGGCTTGCCTGATCCGCGCCATCGGCGATCCCGCCGCGCAGCACGAACCGCCGGTCGCAATAGCCGCAATCGACATAGCCGTGCTCGTCGATTTCAAGAAACACGCGGGGATGGCCCAGCGCGGCGGGGCGATAGCCTGCGCCGCCGCGGATGCCGCTGGCGCCGTCGCAGCTGACGCGCCGCGTATCGACCAGCAGGGTTTCGGGAGGAGGAATGTTCATGGCCGCTGCCGATACAACCCGCAGCGGTGCAGCGCAATTGCCTTTGGCGTGGCGCTTGCCTAGGGCAGGGCCATGCCAGCAGAGCCCGCCATCCGCATCGATAACCTCGCCAAACGCTATGCCCCTGCCAAGGGCGCGAACGGCACGGTGACCGATGGCAAGCTGGCGCTGGGCGGGGTCAGCTTCGATGTGCCCGAAGGTTCGATCTTCGGGCTGCTCGGCCCCAACGGCGCGGGCAAATCGACACTGATCAATATCCTCGCCGGGCTGGTCAACAAGACTTCGGGCAGCGTCGATATCTGGGGCTTCGACATAGATCGCGACCGGCGCAACGCCAGCCGTT
Source organism: Porphyrobacter sp. AAP60 (assembly GCF_001296025.1). Lineage (GTDB taxonomy): Bacteria > Pseudomonadota > Alphaproteobacteria > Sphingomonadales > Sphingomonadaceae > Erythrobacter. Next base: position 681,200 of record NZ_LJHV01000008.1, read on the forward strand.
CGATCGGAATCGTGCCGCAGGAAATCGTGTTCGATCCGTTCTTCACCCCGTTCGAAGTGCTGGAGAATCAGGCCGGATTCTACGGCATCGCCGCCAAGCTGCGCCGCAGCGAGGAATTGCTCGAAGCGGTGCGGCTGGCCGACAAGCGCAATGCCTATGCCCGCACGCTTTCGGGCGGGATGAAGCGGCGGCTGCTGGTGGCCAAGGCGATGGTGCATTCGCCGCCGATTCTGGTGCTGGATGAACCCACAGCCGGGGTCGATGTCGATCTGCGCCGGCAATTGTGGGAACTGGTCAGCGAACTCAACCGCGAAGGGGTGACGGTGGTGCTGACCACCCACTACCTCGAAGAGGCCGAGGAATTGTGCGATCGTATCGCGATCATCAATCATGGCCAGCTGATCGCCAACAAACCGACCCGCGAGTTGGTGGACATGGCGCGCGAGAAGATCGTCGCGGTCACCGCTGCTGCCGATCTGACCGCTGCGCCTGCCCACGAGGCTTTCGTGCGGGCCACCTGGGATGGCGCACGCGGGGTCGAGGTGACCTATGACAAGGATCGCCTCAGCGCCGGACAGGTGCTTGGAATCTTGCAGGATCAGGGCCTCGTGATCGAGGATGTCATCACCCGCGAGGCCGATCTGGAAGATGTGTTCGTGCAGCTGACTGGCGGCGGCGTGGATTAACCCTTGCGCTTGCGCCAATTGTGGCGGGCGCGGCGTTCGATGGCAGCGCCGCAATGGCGGCAGTGGCCGGTATAGGTCAGGCCATCCCATGTGACATCACGTCGCAAAGGCCGGTGGCGGCCGATAAGGCATCCTAAATTCGGTAGAAACGACATGGCAGGACGCATCCGGGATAGAGGATCAGGATACTCGGGTTATTATCTTGCGACCTTCGCGCATATTCAGGCAGAACCGGAAACGCGATCCTGCGCGAGCTAACACTATATTGCACCGCAACCAAGGGAAATTACCTACGTCATTTTCCTTAAAATGGTGTGACGCAGGCGCGCCCAAAATAGCGATATGCTTGCCCGTCGCCCGATTGCGCGGCATGGCTGATCAATGGCGAATATTGATGCAGCGCGGCAGGCGCATGATGTGGTCATCATCGGGTCAGGCGCTGCCGGGCTGACAGCGGCGCTGGCGCTGGCGGAAACGCGCAGCGTGCTGGTGCTGGCCAAAGGCTCGCTCACTGGCGGATCGACTGCGTGGGCGCAGGGCGGGATCGCCGCAGTGCTCGATACCGGCGACACTTTCGACAATCACGTGCGCGATACGATGGTGGCGGGCGCGGGCCTGAACGACCTGGCCACGGTCGAATTCGTGATTGAACGCGCACCGCAATCGATTGACCGGCTGTGCGAGTTGGGCGTGCCGTTCAACCGCGATGCGGACAGCCTCCACCTGACCCGCGAGGGCGGCCATTCGCACCGCAGGATCGTGCATGTCGATGATGCGACCGGCTGGGCGGTGCAATCGGCGCTGGTCAAGGCGGCGCAGGATCACCCTAACATCACCTTGCTGCCGGGCCGCACCTGCATCGATTTCATCACCGATCGCCACCGCGATCAGTTCTCCGCCGCCGGGCGTGTGTGGGGCGTTTATGCGCTGAACGAGGCAAGCGGTCGGGTCGAACGGCACATTGGCAAAGCCACCGTGCTGGCGACAGGCGGCGCGGGCCGCGTGTACCAATTCTCCACCGCCCCGCGCGGCGCAACCGGCGATGGCATCGCCATGGCATGGCGGGCAGGCGCGCGCGTTTCCAACATGGAGATGATGCAGTTCCACCCGACGTGCCTCTACAACCTCGATGTGAAAAACTTCCTCATCACCGAAGCCGTGCGGGGCGAAGGCGGGCACCTGCTGCACCCCGAAACGGGCCGCCGCTTCATGGTCGATTACGATCCCGAACGGATGGAACTGGCCCCGCGCGATGTGGTGGCCCGCGCGATCGATGACCAGATCAAGCGGTTTGGCCTCGATTACGTTCACCTCGATATCAGCCACCAGCCTGCCGATTTCGTGCGCGGGCATTTCCCGATGATCCACGAAAAGCTGATGGGCCTTGGCATCGACATGACGAAGCAGCCAATTCCGGTTGTCCCGGCGCAGCATTACACTTGCGGCGGGGTGGTGGTGGATTTGCAGGCGCGCACCGATATTCCCGGCCTGTGGGCGGCCGGGGAATGCACCGAAAGCGGGCTGCACGGCGCCAACCGGCTGGCATCGAACAGCTTGCTGGAGTGTTTCGTGTTCGGCGAAGCGGCGGCGCAGGATATCCTTGCGCGCTGGGACACGCTGGAAGAACCGCCCGCGATCCTGCCGTGGGACGAAAGCCGCGTGACCGATTCCGACGAGGAGGTGGTGATCAAGCAGAACTGGACCGAAATCCGCCGCTTCATGTGGAACTATGTCGGCATCGTGCGCACCACCAAACGGCTCGAACGGGCCGCCAGCCGCATCGAATTGCTGAAACGCGAGGTCGAGGACTATTACGGCGCGTTCCGGGTGACGACCGACCTGATCGAACTGCGCAACCTGCTGCAATCGGCAGAACTGATCGTGAAGAGCGCGCTCCACCGCAAGGAGAGCCGGGGGCTGCACTACACGCTGGATTATCCCGAACTGTCGGACGAGCCGCGGGATACGGTGCTGGTGCCGTGAGGCGGCTATATTTCTCGCGAAATTTTGCGCGCGGAATCTGCCTCTTTCTTCACGGCCTCAATCAATTTCTGTATGTTCGAAATAATTTGCTCACCAATTCCCCGTCGATGGAGCATCATTTTGCTGAATAGGTGAAATGCAATTGTGACGACTGCCGCAAGCAAGTTGGCAATCTCTGCCCAATCACTGAAGTCAGGAAATAAATTCATGATGTCGGAACCAGTTTCTCAGCAGCATCTTTGAGTTGAATGTATAATGCTAGTTCAGATGTGAGCGCTTTAGCATTCTCGCTTCCGCGCCATACACAATATGCGCCACCAACGATAGGTATCAAGGCCACAGCAGGAACGGCTATTGAGATTGCCGCAACGACGCCACCTCCTGCAACGGAAGTCCCTACGCCTATGCCGACTACCTTGGCCTGATCTCTCCGCTCAGTGGTTGTCGCAATTTTCTCCTCTAGGGCGCGGATCAGCTTGCGATGCATGTCCCTCACGGAGTCTACCTCGTCCGGATCATTGATACCTCGAAAAGCATCAGCGGTGGCTCGAAGTGTCGATTGAGAGTCACAAGTGTCACGCAAGATCCTCAGCTCGCGGAGGTTGGGCTGCCCTTCCACGGCTTTCCTGATTTCGCCAAACAAATCGTAGAGGACGCTCATAGAGGCACAATCTTATTTTTCGAAGAGGTTGGCAACAGACACAATTCCTGTCGGAACTACAAATGTGCTAGCAAGCGCGCGCGGGAAAATAATGCTGCCTCGCATCGATAGGATTTTCTGATGCTGCGCCGCATTCCAATTCTAGCCCTTACGGTTGCGCTTGCCGCTTTCGCCGCCCCCCTCGCCGCCCAGGACGTCCCCACCCCCACCGAAAACTCCATCGTCGTCACCGCTCAGCGCTCCGGCGCGCCGATGTGGACGATTGATACGCCTACCGGCACCATCATCCTCGTCGGGGAAATCCGGGCAATCCCGAAAACCACGCCGTGGCAGCCTGATCGCCTGAAGGACGCGACCGCGCAGGCCAGCCGCGTGATCCTTGGCGCGAAGCCGCGGATTTCGCCGGGCGATGTGCTGCGGCTGATCTTCAGCGGATCGAAGTTCACCAAACTGCCCGAAAAATCGCAAGCGAGCGAATATCTTGCGCCCGAACAATGGGCGCGGCTCGAAGCGCTGGGGACGGAGCATGACGAAGACTATGCCCGCAAGAGCTTCCTGCTCACATCCTTCCAGATGCTGCGCAAGGAACTGCGCTTCAACCGCGACACCGCCGACGATGCCTCCGACGTGGTCAGCAAGGCGGCGGACAAGGCGAAAGTCCCCACCACCCGCGCCGCCACCTTGCGGGGTGAGGACATCATCGACAACCTCGCCGATGCGCCGCCCGCCGCGCATATCCCCTGCCTCAATGCGGCGATGGATGCGGTCGAAAGCGGCCCCGATATCGTCGAACAGCGCGGGGCGGACTGGCGGCGCTATGATATTCCGGCGGTGATGGCCAACCCGCTGGAACAGGCGCTCGGCCAGTGCTGGCCGTGGGCGGACGAGACTTTGGGAAGCGAACTGCGCACCATCTGGGTCGACCAGATCACCGCCGCGCAAAGCCAGCCGGGCGTGACGCTCGCCGTGGTGCCGCTGCGGGTGCTGGCGGAACCCGACGGCGTGCTCGACCGGCTTTCGGCCCAGGGCCTCGACATCTCCGGCCCGGCGTGGAAATAACTGGCGCAAAGCACAAGCGCGAGAGGCCACGTCACCCATGCCCACCATCACCACGCCCAACACCAACATCGAAATCTTCTACGAGGATCACCTTCCGCATGGGGGCAATCCTGAAGCCGAAGTGATCCTGCTGGTGATGGGTCTCGGCGCGCAGCTGACCCTGTGGCCGGACGAATTCGTGGATGCGCTGGTGAGCGAAGGCTTCCGCGTGATCCGTTACGACAACCGCGATATCGGGCTGAGCCAGAAGATGGAAGGCGCCCGCGCGCCGACACTTGCGGTGCAGGTGCTGCGCAAGAAGATCGGCTTTCCGGCCAAGGTGCCTTACACCCTCAAGGACATGGCCGATGACGGGATCGGCCTGCTGGATGCGCTGGGGATCGCCCGCGCCCACGTGGTCGGCGCTTCGATGGGCGGGATGATCGTGCAGCTGATGGCGATCCACCATCCTGAACGGCTCGCCAGCCTCACCTCGATCATGTCCACCACCGGCAACGGCAAGCTGCCGCAGGCGGAAAAGCACGCGATGGAAGCGCTGATCGCGCCGCTGAAGGCGATGGACGAGGAAACCATCGTCGCCCACGGGCTGAACGTGGCGCGCAATATCGGCAGCCCCGGTTTCCCCTTCGATCCCGAACAACAGCGCGAGCGGGTGCTGAAGAACATCCGCCGTTCTGTCTATCCCGCAGGGCTACCGCGGCAACTGGCCGCGATCATCGATGATGGCTGTCGCCGCTCGCGCCTCGCCAATGTGCGCGTGCCGACACTGGTGCTGCACGGCGAAGATGATCCGCTGGTCAAGCTGGAGGCGGGCGAGGATACCGCCAAGCACATTTCGGGCGCGCGGCTGGTGACGATCCCCGGCTGGGGCCACGATATCCCGCTGCCGCTGATCCCGCGCGTGACGCAGGAAATTGTCACTCACGTTCGCGGATAAAGGCTGCCGAAGGTCTAGGCAGCACCTTTGGGCAAGCCCTTGCGCGTGCCGCGATTGTGCCCGCGCGCCACACTGAAGCATCGGGAGACAAGGCGAAATACTTGATGCTATAGGGCCCCGCCATGTTCGCGAGCAGCCTGGTCAACGCTCTCGCGCCAATCCGGACGAGCGGCCCCGACCGGGCCAGACTGGTTCTGCGAAAACACGAACAAAGGTGCCGGTGTGGTCGAATCAATTGCCGAACAAGACAGATCAAGAAAGCTGGCACGGTGGATAGAGGGGTTCCCGACCACGCGGTTCGGCCCGGTGTTCAATCTGCTTGTCACCCTGGCCATAGTCGGGATCGCGTGGCTAGTCCGCGTTGCTCTGGATGGCGCCCTTCCGCCCGGATTTCCCTTTCTCACCTTCTTCCCCGCCGTGGTCGTTACGGCTTTCGTGTTCGGGGTGCGTCTGGGCAGCCTGTCGGCGCTGCTGTGCGGGCTGCTGGCGTGGTATTTCTTCTTTCCCCCGGTAGGCACCTTCGAACTGGAAGGTAACGAAGTTGCGATCGGCCTTTACCTGTTTGTCGTGGCGACCGATCTTGCCTTGATCTACGGCATGCAGGCGGCAAACCAGCAGCTGCGCCGCGAGCGTGAAAACAGCCGCGATCTTGCCGCGTCCAAGGAGCGGATGGTGGAACAGCTGGAACAGCAGGTTGCCGAACGCAGACAGGCCGCGGTTGCCTTGCGCGAGAGCGAGGTGAAAATCCGTCTGGCCACGCAGGCAGCCGGGATCGGGCTGTGGCAATGGCATGTCGAAAGCGGAATTGTGCACTGGGACAGCACGCTGTTCGAACTTTATGGCCTGTCGCCCACACCTGACGGGTCAGTGCAGTATACGGATTATCTGGCTCGTCTCCACCCGGATGATGCCGCCGAACAGGACAGGGTCCTGCAGGAAACCATCAGCAATTGCGGCGAAAGCACGCGCGAATTCCGGATCATCCGGGGCGATGACGGCAGCGTGCGCCATTTGCGCGCGGTCGAGGCCGCACGCGCAGGCCCTGACGGGACGACCGAATGGTTGGTCGGATCCAACCTCGACATAACCGAGGAGAAGAACCGCGAAAGGCTTGTCCAGATTCTGATGGGAGAGATCAACCATCGGGCCAAGAACCTGCTTGCCGTGGTGCTGTCGGTCGCCAAGCTGACCAGCGGCGACAACCACGAGGAGTTCTTGCTGAACTTTGCAGCGCGCATCCGGTCTTTGGCGGCCGGGCAGGATCTGCTTGTCGGGAGTGAATGGAAGGGCGTGCACCTTCACGATCTGGTCAGCGCACAGCTGGGCCACTTCAAAGGCCTGATCGATAACCGGATCATTCTTGCCGGTGACGACGTTTCCCTGTCACCGCCATCGGTGCAAACCATTGGCATGGCGATCCATGAACTGGTTACCAATGCCAGCAAATACGGCGCGTTGGCGACCGCCGGTGGCCGTATCGCGCTGACCTGGCGACGTGTTGGCAGCGCGCCTGATGAACGCTTTGTCATGACCTGGGTCGAAACGGGCGGGCCTCCGGTCATCGCGCCGGAACGGCTGGGATTCGGCTCGACTGTCACCAAAGACATGGTCGAAATGAGCCTTGATGCCGAGGTCGAAAGCGATTTTGGGCCGTCGGGCTTTTCGTGGAAACTTGATTGCCCGCTGGAGAATATTATTGAGCAGGAGGGTTCTGGCCTTAGCGCAGAAAGGCATTTTGGATGAAGGCACGCATTCTTGTCGTCGAAGACGAGTTCTTCATTTCACAGGACATTGTCGAAACGCTTGATTCCGCCGGTTTCGCGGTGCTTCCGCCCTGTTCCACCGTACCGCAGGCTTTGGCCGAGCTGGAGGGTGATGGCTGTGACGCTGCGGTTCTGGATGCATCCCTGCGAAACGAAAGCTCCCTTCCGGTCGCACAGGCGCTGGCAGGCCGGGGAATCCCTTTCGCCGTGGTGACGGGTTTCAGCACGAGCCAGTTGCCACCCGAGCTGGCCGGGGCACCGGTCATAACCAAACCCCTCAATGCCGAAGACCTGATCAGTGTTCTTGGCGGGCTTTTGACACGGGGCTGATGACCGGCCCGGTCCGGGGCCGCTCCGGCGCGGTTTGCGCCGCCGATCCGCGCAACATTCGTGCATCTGTCCGTGCAAAAGATTCACGGCTGGATTCGAATGATTCAATCACCATATTTTTCTTCACAGATTCAGTTTGGGGGTTGCGGCGCGCGCGACTCAAGCTTGGTCCACGCGTCGCGGGGGTGTCATGCGGGTAACACAGGCCTGTCATGGTGATTTAAGCGTTAATCGCCCGTTGACGGGAAACCCTGTCTGATTCATCATCTAGTGGTTCGGCGCAAATCGGACCCCCAAGCCATGGTGATTTACCCGCAGCCCCAACCGGGGCTTACAGACGGGGATTCGCTCTGGCCGCAGGGCCCGGCGCGCGCCGCAAACGGGACAGGACGACCTGCCAGCAGGCCCGGATAGGGCGTACCCTGTTGGCAAGTCTGTGGACCGGCCGGTATAGAACATAATCAGAACATGGGCCCTTGCGTCCATGTGGCGATTCGGGGGACAAGTGGGGCTTCAGATGGATTTCAAGGCGAGCGAAAACGTGCCCAATGATGCTGTGAACAGCGATGTGACGAACGAACTGGATGCGGGCCTGCCCGCGGATGCAACAGCGGGGGCCGAAACGTCCGCCACGGATGAGAAGGCAGTGACCATGAACACCAAAGATGCAGGATCGGACGCGCTGATCGCCGCCAAGGCGGGCGAGGCGATGGCCAATGCTGTCGGCTCTGCGATGGTCGAAGCGATGAAGGATGGCGGTGCCAGCGATAGCAAGAAGATCAATGATCGCCGCTTCACGATCGTCACCAATCCCGATCGCGATTCGCGCCTGACCGATTTCGGCAAGGAAACGCTGACCGATCGCTATCTGCTGCCCGGCGAAACCTATCAGGATTTGTTTGCGCGCGTGGCCGATGCCTATGCCGATGATCAGGCCCATGCCCAGCGCCTGTATGACTATATCTCGAACCTGTGGTTCATGCCGGCCACGCCGGTGCTGTCGAACGGCGGCACCAATCGCGGCCTGCCGATCAGCTGCTATCTGAACTCGGTTTCGGACAGCCTCGAAGGCATCGTCAACACCTGGAACGAAAACGTCTGGCTCGCTTCCAAGGGTGGCGGGATCGGCACCTACTGGGGCAATGTGCGCGGGATTGGCGAGCCGGTCGGCCTCAACGGCAAGACCAGCGGGATCATTCCCTTTGTGCGCGTGATGGACAGCCTGACGCTGGCGATTTCGCAGGGCAGCCTGCGGCGCGGATCGGCGGCGTGCTATCTCGATGTCAGCCACCCGGAAATCGAGGAGTTCCTCGAAATCCGCAAGCCCAGCGGCGATTTCAACCGCAAGGCGCTGAACCTGCACCACGGCGTGCTGCTGACCGATGAATTCATGGAAGCCGTGCGCGACGGGGCCGAGTTCGACCTCAAATCGCCCAAGACCGGCGAAGTGCGTGCCACCGTCGATGCGCGCTCGCTGTTCCAGAAGCTGGTCGAAACCCGCCTCGCCACGGGTGAACCTTACATCGTGTTCAACGACACGGTGAACCGCATGATGCCCAAGCATCACCGTGATCTGGGGCTGAAGGTTTCAACCTCGAACCTGTGCTCGGAAATCACTCTGCCGACCGGGATCGACCACCTTGGCAATGATCGCACGGCGGTGTGCTGCCTGTCCTCGCTCAACCTGGAAACCTGGGACGAATGGAACGGCGACAAGCAGTTCATTGAAGACGTGATGCGCTTCCTCGACAACGTGCTGCAGGATTACATCGACCGCGCGCCCGATGAAATGGCGCGGGCCAAGTACTCGGCGGAACGCGAGCGTTCGGTGGGCTTGGGCGTGATGGGCTTCCACTCGTTCCTGCAGCTCAAGAGCATCGGCTTCGAAAGCGCGATGGCCAAGGCGCTGAACCTCAAGATGTTCAAGCATATCCACGCCAAGGCGTGCGAGGCTTCGATGCTGCTGGCGCAGGAACGCGGGCCGTGCCCCGATGCCGCCGACATGGGCGCGATGGAGCGGTTCAGCTGCAAGATGGCAATCGCGCCGACCGCGTCGATCAGCATCATCTGCGGCGGCACGTCTGCCTGCATCGAGCCGATCCCGGCCAATATCTACACCCACAAGACCCTGTCGGGCAGCTTCATCGTCAAGAACCCCTATCTGGAAAAGGTGCTGGACAAGAAGTCGAAGAATTCGACCAATGTCTGGAACTCGATCCTCGAGCGCGGCGGATCGGTGCAGCATCTCGACTTCCTCACCGTGGAGGAAAAGGCGACCTTCAAGACCAGCTTCGAAATCGACCAGCGCTGGCTGCTCGAATTCGCGGCCGATCGCACGCCCTACATCGATCAGGCCCAGTCGCTGAACCTGTTCATCCCGGCCGATGTCGACAAGTGGGATCTGATGATGCTGCACTTCCAGGCGTGGGAACGCGGCATCAAGTCGCTCTATTACCTGCGGTCCAAGTCCGTGCAGCGCGCCGGTTTCGTCGGCGGGGTGGAGGCTGACAACACCTCCGAACTCGCCAAGATCGAACTCAGCGCCGCCGAAGGCCCGACCGATTACGAGGAATGCCTGAGCTGCCAGTAGGCGCATAGGCCGGGCCGGGCGCGGCGGGGCAACAGCATCCCCGCGCCCGCCGCCCGCTCCATCATTCAAGTGGGAGTATCACCATGGGTTTGCCATTCTGGGCCGGAGTGCTGGGAGCCGTCGTCGCGCTGGTGTTTCTGGTGCGCGCTTTCATCCAGCTGAAGAAAGACACACCCGGCCACGCCCACAACGCGGCGATGATCCATGTCCCGATGGGCGGGATGCTGCTGATCGGCAGCGCGATCATCATGATCGCCTACGCGCCCTGATTTGAATCCGCGCGGGCCTGCCTCGCGTATCTGCTATACCTTTGCCTTCAGGAGAATCCGCCATGTCGCTGCTCGAAGCCCGTTCGACCTACAAGCCGTTCCAGTATCCCTGGGCCTATGATTTCTGGAAGCGCCAGCAGCAGATCCACTGGATGCCCGAAGAAGTGCCCTTGGGCGAGGATTGCCGCGACTGGGCGCAGAAGATCACCGAGAACGAGCGCAACCTGCTCACCCAGATCTTCCGCTTCTTCACCCAGGCCGATGTCGAGGTGCAGAACTGCTATCACGAAAACTACGGCCGCGTGTTCAAGCCGACCGAGGTGAAGATGATGCTCGCCGCCTTTTCCAACATGGAAACGGTGCACATCGCGGCATACTCGCACCTGCTCGACACCATCGGGATGCCCGAAAGCGAATACAGCGCCTTCCTCGAATACGAGGAAATGAAGGACAAGCACGATTTCCTCCAGACCTTCAACGTCGAGAGTGACGAGGATATCGCCCGCACGCTCGCCGTGTTCGGCGGGTTTACCGAAGGGCTGCAGCTGTTCGCCAGCTTCGCCATGCTGATGAACTTCCCGCGCTTCAACAAGATGAAGGGCATGGGCCAGATCGTCAGCTGGTCGGTGCGCGACGAATCGCTGCACTGCGAAGGCATCATCAAGCTGTTCCACACCTTCTGCGAGGAACGCCAGTGCCTCACCAAGGCGGTGAAGGAAGACCTGATCGACATCTGCCAGAAGACCGTGCGTCTGGAAGACAACTTCATCGATCTCGCCTTCGAAATGGGCCCGATCAACGGCATGAGCGCGAAGGAGATCAAGCGTTACATCCGCTACATCGCCGACTGGCGCCTGAAGCAGCTCGGCCTGCAGGAAATCTACATGATCGAGGAACACCCCCTGCCGTGGCTCGCGCCGTTGCTCAACGGGGTGGAGCACGCCAACTTCTTCGAAACCCGCGCCACCGAATATTCGAAGGGCGCCACCCGCGGCGACTGGAACACCGTGTGGTCATCGTTCGACAAGCGCCAGAAGGCCAAGGCTGTGAACGAGGACAGCGTTGTCGAGGCTGAAGGCGGGCTGTTTGGGGTTGAGGCTGCGGAGTAAATTAATCGAGATCCAGAAATCAGATCTAACGATAATACGACAAGTCGTGCAATTTTCGCGCCAGAGCCCCTGCCTTGGGGCGACAGCAGGCCGATAGTTAGCTAAATAGAGGGGAGATGGACATGCGCCATCTCCCCGTCATCTTTGGGTCCATACCAGGGTTTGAAGTTGTCGCTGCTAATCCGAGGAGCTTCGCAGGTGTCCAAAACCGGCGATGGGTGCAGCAGTGATACCGGGGCTCTAATTCAAGGTGTCCCAGAAGGAAACCCCATTGGCCGAGATTCCAGTCATTATGGGTCAAGTTTTGTCTTCAGGAGTGAAGACTATCGTTGGCTCTGTGCGCTACAAGCACCTTCATGAGCGCCTCTTTACCCCCTGGCGTGATGCGCGAACCAAGCAGGGTTACCAGCGAAAGCCAGCTCAAGGTCGTATCTTAAAGTTGATGATGGAAATCCGCCGTGGGCGGGTCGATATTCCAACCGCTGTCCTTCTGAATGCTCGCCACGAGTCTTGGGACGCCGCGCTGGAAGAGCAGCCTGATGGCGACTGCAGTTCATTCGATCTCAGCGCCTACAAGGGTACCCTTTCTGTTGTTGATGGGCAGCATCGGCTAGCTGCATTCCGTGGCCTTATGGTCGAGGATCCTGAAAAATATGGAGATTTCAAGATCCAATTCGTCATGATGCTTGGTGCGGACGAGGGTCAAGAGCTTGAGCAATTCTACATCGTGAATTCTACCGCTAAGTCGGTGAAAACTGATTTGGCTTATGACCTACTTAAGCAACGCGCTGAGCATGACGGTAAAGTCATGACCGGTCTGATTGAATCAGGTCAAGATTGGAAGGTTGAAGCGCAGGCCATTACCGAAATGATGGCAGACAGCTCGGATATTTGGAGAAATCGAATCAGGTTAGCGAACGAGGATCGCGGCATAACCACGATACCAAGTGCCTCGTTCGTCACCTCGTTAAGGAAATTTCTAAATTACCCTCTTCTAAAGAACGTAGGAAGAGACAGGAAATTTCAGATTCTTGAAAGCTATTGGAGAGGAATTAGGTCAGCGATGCCTGATCCCTTCAAAGAGAATCAGAAGTACACCCTAATGAAGGGTATCGGCGTTTGGGCGATGCACGAGATTCTCCCTGAAATTGCTGAATTGGTAAGATCAAATGGTGGATCACTCCTTGAGGATGATAACTATGCGGAGCTTTTGCAGCCGATGTTTGATCAACTGGATGGCGAAAACAAGGATGCAGAATTCGTGAAGGGAGCAGATTTCTGGCTCACCGCACCAAAAGGTGGGGCAGCCGGAAGCTACTCTTCATCGGCGGGGAAGCGAGTACTTATCTCGAAGCTGCTAAATGGTTTGCCTGATTTAGAGCTGGAATGACGAACGGGGGTGGGGCGGCGCAACACCCTTCCCCCCGCCCCGGGCTTGACCCGGGGCCCCGCTTCCTTCGGCGGCGGTGAAAGAAACAGCGGGATCCCGGGTCAAGCCCGGGACGGCGTGGGGGGTTAGGACGGCGAGAGGGTGGGGGTAGCGGCCCCTAACACCACGCCCGCCTCACCCCGCCCCATTGCTCGGCCAGCCCTTCGCGCACCAGCACTGCGCCTAAGCTCGCCCCGTCGCGCGTCACCAGCATCAGGCTGCGGCCCTGCTTTCTCTCGCTGAACTTGCGCTTTGACGCGCCCACCCCCGACCGCTGTGGCTGCGCCACACCTGCGGTTCCCCGCAAGCGGGAGGGGAGAAGTGAGCGCGTCCCCCTCCCGCTTGCGGGAGGGGTTAGGGGTGGGCGCGGAGCCACTGTGTTCAGGGCCCTTGACCAGACCCCTCGGCGAAGGCCCAACCCGCTGCGACTAGGCGGCAAAGCCGCCAAGTCTCGCTCCCTTCCCGCAGGCGGGAAGGGTATCAGTACGACCCGACCCCTCCCGCAGGCGGTAGGGTTGATCAGCGCTCCCCATTCAGCCTCCGCAGCCGCTCCACCTCGGTGCGGATCGCGGTCACCACGCCTTCGACGTTCCCATGCACATCGGCATTGGCGAAGCGCAGCACGGTGAAGCCCTGCTGCGCCATCCACGCATCACGCGCCACGTCCCGTTCCGGCGCGATATCGTGGCTGTGGCCGTCAAGCTCGATCACCAGTGCCAGATCGCGGCACAGGAAATCGGCGAAGTACGGGCCGAGGGGCAACTGGCGGCTGAACTTTGCGCCCATCTGGCTGCGGGATAGGAGCGCCCACAAGGCACGCTCCGCCGGGGTTGCCTCGCGCCGCAGCGACCGGGCGCGGGCGGTGTTGCGGGGTGTCGAGTCAGGCATCGAATGAAATTATCGTAAATCAGCGGGTTGAACAAGACAGGCCCACCCCTAACCCCTCCCGCAAGCGGGAGGGGGACTGAGTGGCGCTGATACTCCCCTCCCGCTTGCGGGAGGGGCTGGGGGTGGGCACGTCACAGCCCCCCTATCCTTTCACCACCCCCAAGCGGGCGGCGGCAGGGCGACCGGCTGGGTCAGATCAAACTCCACGCGGAAATTGCGTTCTGCCGGCGCGCCGCCTGCGACCGTGCGGCGCAGTTGGTAGATATAGGCTGCGTCCGGCGTGCCGGCGGGATCGACCGTGACCGACCAGACATTGGTGACAGAAGCCGTCAGCCCCTCGCGCCGGAACATGGCGATGCTCTCTGCGTCCACGGGGAAGTCCTGCGTGCGGGCGGTGCCGGGGGCGGCGGTGTCTCCGCCGTAGAAGGTGACGGGATCGGCGGAGCCGTCTTCATGGCGGTGATCGTGCTTTAGGCGCAGAGCGCCGCCGGTGGTGCGGGTGATCAGCCAGGTGCGCGACCGGTCCCACGATCCGTCGGCGGTCTGGATGTGGAACGGCACGGCGATGCGCGCCTCGCTGCAATCGGTCACGGCCATCACCATGGCTTTGCCGGCCAGATCGGCGTCGGCGGCGTCAGCGGTGGTCAGGCGTCCGGCATAGGCCTTGCCGCAATGGCTGGAGAGCGCGGCCCAGAAGGCGTCCTGCGGGTCGGCTTGTGATTGCGGCGTTGTGCAGCCGGGCAGCAACAGGGCGGCGGCAAGCAGGGCGTAGCGGGCGGGCGAGATGGGTGCGGATGTGATCATGGCGGGCGGTGTAGCGCAGTTTCCTAATGCCTGCGAGCCAGCTAAAACGGGCCCGCAAACCGATTGGCCGGCGGTTTTTCGCGCAAAAATCGCGCCGGGAACACGAAAACACAGCCAATTCAGAAACTTGATCGCGGCGGACGCGATTTTAGGCCGGTTTAGACCCCCTCCAGACCCCGGTTAGACCCCGCCAGGTGCGCCCTAGACCTCCTCTAGGTCGCGCCAGGTTCGGTGTCGGTGCTGCGGGGATTGGAGCGTCGGTCGGTGCCCGAACGGCGCTCCCCCTTGCGGCGATCGGGGCCGTCAAACGGTTGTTGTGCTTGCCGCCGATCATCCTGCCGCCGGCCATCGGAGCCGGACTTTGTCTCGTCACTCATGCTCACATCCAACTGAAGCGGCGCCCGGTTTTGCCGGTGTCTGCCGATGCCGAGGCGGTTATAGCCTCATGCGACTGGACGGCGATTTACCACCCATCTGCGCAATTGCCTAATTTCACGCGCGGCCGCCGCAGCAAGCCGCTTGGCCCGGCGCGCAAGGGACGCTAGGGCGCGCAGGCGACCAGCGGAATGGAACACCCGTGACTGACAAGATTGATCACCCCCGCGCCGAAGCGCTCGACGTATCCAAGGCCGAAGTGCTGATCGAGGCGCTGCCCTATTTCCAGCGCTATGCCGGGCGCACTTTTGTGGTGAAATATGGCGGCCACGCGATGGGCGACGCGCAAGCCGCGCGCGATTTTGCCGAGGATATCGTGCTGCTGAAAGCGGTCGGGATCAACCCGGTGGTGGTGCATGGCGGCGGGCCGCAGATCGGCCAGATGCTGGCCCGGCTGGGCGTGGAAAGCACCTTCGTCGACGGGTTGCGGGTGACGGACGAGGCCACCGCAAAGATCGCGGAAATGGTGCTTTCGGGCGGGATCAACAAGGAACTGGTCAGCTGGATCGCGGCGGCTGGCGGCAAGGCGATCGGCATCTCGGGCAAGGATGGCGGGCTTGTGAAAGCGCGCAAGGTCACCCGCACCACCCGCGATCCTGATAGCAATATCGAACAGGTGATCGATCTCGGCTTCGTGGGCGAACCGGCGATGGTCGATACCAGCGTTATCGACACTGCGGTGGCCGCAGGCATGATCCCGGTGATCGCCCCGATCGCGCCCGGTGCGGACGGGGCGACCTACAATATCAACGCCGATACCATGGCGGGCGCGATTGCTGCGGCGCTGGGGGCTGCGCGGCTGTTCCTGCTGACAGACGTTCAGGGCGTGCTGGACGGCGATGGCAAGCTGCTGACCGATCTCACCCCCGCCGATATCTCCAAGCTGCGTGAAGATGGCGTGATCCGCGGCGGCATGGTGCCCAAGCTGGAAACCTGCGTCACCGCGGTGCAATCGGGCTGCGAGGCGGCGGTTGTGCTCGATGGACGAGTGGGCCACGCGATGTTGCTCGAATTCTTCACCGCGCGCGGGGCTGGCACACTGGTTCGCGCATAAGGCGACCTGCGGGAACACAATTGTGGCGCGAGGCGTATTAACACGCTAATACGCCTCCGAGGGACATCACAGAAGGCATGGCTGCGGCCGGCGCTTCGTCAAGGGAAATGAAAGACCATGCCGGCAGTTGCAGTACTCGTCGATATTCTGGTGATGATCACCAATGTGCTGGTGATGCTGATCATCGTGCAGTTCGTGATCGGATTGCTGTTCGCCTTCAACGTGGTGAGCCCCAGCAATGAATTTCTCCGGCAGGTTTACGATTCGATCAACCGCCTGCTGGAACCGGTGCTGCGGCCCATCCGCAACATCATGCCTGCCACCGGTGCGATCGATTTCTCGCCACTGGTGCTGATCATCGGGCTGCAGGTGCTGATCCGGGTGTTGATGGGCGTGGCGGGGGCTTATTGATGCTGGCCGCGACGTCCGGTGCTGAACTGATCGACGGCAAGGCCTTTGCCGAAGCCTTGCGCGCCCGTATCGGGGAACGCGCTGCCGCCTTTGCGCAATATGCCGGGCGGCGACCGGGTCTGGCGGTGGTGCTGGTAGGCGAAGACCCGGCCAGCCAGGTCTATGTCGGCGCGAAAGCCAAGGCCTGCGAGGCCGCCGGGATTGCCAGTTTCGAACACCGCCTGTCCGCCGATACCAGCGAGGCGGCGCTGCTTTCGCTGGTTGAGCGGCTCAATCAGGACGAGGCGGTTGACGGCATTCTGGTGCAGATGCCGCTGCCGCAAGGATTGGACGAACAGGCGATCATCGCCGCGATCAATCCCGACAAGGATGTCGATGGCTTCCACGTAATCAACGCCGGGCGGCTGAGCGTGGGGCAGGAAGGCTTCATCCCCTGCACGCCGCTGGGCTGCATGATGCTGCTGAAAGACCGGCTGGGTGATCTTTCGGGGCTGGATGCGGTAGTGATCGGGCGATCGAACATTGTCGGCAAGCCGATGGCCCAGCTGCTGGTGGATGCCAATGCCACTGTTACCATCGCGCATAGCCGCACGAAGAACCTCGCCGATATCGTGCGCCGCGCTGATATTGTGGTTGCGGCGGTGGGCCGTCCGGAGATGATCCGGGGTGACTGGATCAAGCCGGGCGCCACGGTGATCGATGTCGGCATCAACCGCCTGCCACCCGAAGAGGGCAAGGAGCGCGGCCGGCTGGTCGGCGATGTTGCCTTTGCCGAAAGCCGCGATGTCGCTGGCGCTATCACGCCGGTGCCAGGCGGGGTCGGCCCGATGACGATTGCCGTGCTGCTCCGCAACACGCTGGTCGCAGCTCATCACCATGCGGGAATGCCCGTGCCCGAGGGGCTGTGATGCGCGCCGCCCCCTTCCTGATGCTGGGGGCGCTCGCGGTTACGCTTGCGGCTTGCGCCAGCGGTCAACGCACGCCGGGGCCGCCGCGTGCGGTAATCAACCGCGCGCTGGCCAATGCGCCAGGCGCTGCGCAGCCGAGCACGATTGTCGCCGTTGAAATCGCCTTTGCCCGCGCCGCGCGCGAACGCGGGCAGTGGACCGCCTTCCGCGAGTTCGCCGCGCCGGGCGCGCTGCTGCACGGCAAGAACGGGCCATTCGCGATCGAGCCCTGGCTGGCAACCCAGACCGATCCGCCTGTCGCCGTGCAATGGCAAACCCGCGCCGTGGCGATCAGCTGCGATGGCGCTGTGGCGATGACCCAGGGCCGCCTCACTACGCCCGAAGGCAAGGTCGGCAATTTCGTGACCGTGTGGGAACGGCAAGGTAACGGCGAATATCGCTATGTCTTCGATGCGGGCGGACTGGATGTGCCGCAACCGCCGCCGCGCCCCCCGGTGGAGGATGGCAACATCGTTGTCACCGCAATCGATTCCGTGAAGGGCATGGTCGCATCCTGCCCGCGCGGTGGGGCTGCCATTCCGCCGCCGCCGCCGATCCCGCTGGGCGAGGATGGCAAGGCCGATGCCCGCCTGTCGCGCGATGGAACCTTGCGTTGGCGCTGGGAACATCGGGACGATGGCACCCGCTATGCCACGGCCGACTATTTCTACGAGGGCCGGTGGCTGACCGCTTTCGAACAAAGTCTTGCGCCGGGTAGCGAATGATGTTGAACGCCGGGCTGTGTTGACCGAACTTTTCATCTCCGCTTTCATCACCCTGTTTGTGGTGATTGACCCGCCGGGGTGTGCGCCGATCTATGCCGGTCTCACCAAGGGGGCGAGTGCCGCGCAGGCGCGCAGCATGGCGCTGCGGGCGACATTTATCGCGGCGATCATCCTGCTGATCTTTGCGCTGTTCGGGCAGCAATTGCTCGGCGCGCTGCATATTGCGCTCGACAGCTTTCGCATTGCGGGTGGGCTGATGCTGTTCTTCATCGCTTTTGACATGGTGTTCGAAAAGCGCACCCAGCGGCGTGAGGAGCGGGCCGAGAAAATCGCGGCCACGCCCGAAATCGAGGATGTGTCGGTATTCCCGATGGCGATGCCGATGCTAGCCGGGCCGGGCGCGATCGCGGCGGTGATGCTGTTGATGAACGAGGCTGATGGCTGGCCGCAGATGCTTGAAGTTCTCGGTGCGCTTGCTGCCGTGCTGGCGATTACGGCTGGCGCGCTGGTTGCGGCCGGGCCGCTGATCCGGCTGCTCGGCGACAAGGTCGAAGCCGTCATCACCCGCCTGCTGGGCGTGTTGCTGGCCGCGCTCGCCGCCCAATATGTGATCGACGGGTTGAAAGGCAGCTTCGGGATTTAGCTTCCGGGCACGCCCTGCTTTTCGACCGGCAGCGACAAGCTCTTGCCGGCTGGCCCGATGCGTTCGGGCTTCGCTGCGCCCCGCCCGTCGAGCAGCAGCAGCGAGATGCGGCGGTTGCGCGGATCGGCGGGATTGTCGGTGACGAGCGGTTCGGTATCGGCCACCCCTTCGATCCGGGCGATGCGTTTCTGCGTCACCCCGCCCAGCACCAGCGCCTGACGGGTGGCCTCGGCCCGGCCAGTGGAAAGCGACCAGTTATTGGCCCCGACACCGCTGCGCCACGGCAGCGAATCAGTGTGGCCGCGAAGGATCAGCGGAGCGTTTTCATCTTTCAGTGTTTCGGCCATCACCTCCAGCAGCCCGCGCGCATCCTTGGTCAGGATCGTGGTGCCGAGTTCGAACATCGAGAAATCGGCGTCGTCCATGAGGTCGATGCGGATACCTTCGGGCGCGCGCATCACCCGGACTTGCCGGGCAAGGTGCGATAGCTGGCGGCGCTGGACGAGCTTCTTCTCGATCTTGTCGCGCAGTTCCTTCAGCTTTTCGGCATCGAGTTCGCCGCGTCCCCCGCCTTCGACCGGGCCGCCAGTCACGCCGCGGGGAATGGTGATCGCCTTCGTGCCGGTCTGGCCCATGGCGTTGGGGTAGTTGTCCGCGTCGGTGATCGACGATCCGCCCAGCAGCCCGTCCGATCCGGCGCTTTCCTTGCGCATCTTCACCAGCGTGGGAGTGAAGTAATCGGCGATGCCCTTGCGTTGCTTTTCTTCGGTTGCGCCCAGCAGCCACAAGAGCAGGAAGAACGCCATCATCGCGGTCACGAAATCGGCATAGGCAACCTTCCACGCGCCGCCATGGTGGCCGCCTTCGACGATGGTGATCTTCTTGACGATGATCGGCGCGAGGGCTGCGGCGGCCGCGCCTTCGCCCGATTGGGTCGGATCGGATAGCGCCACCTTATCTTCCCCGCATCATGTCGAGCAGGTCGGTCAGTTTCGGGCGGTGCGCAGGCGGCAGGCCCGATCGCGCAGCTTCCAGCACCAGTGGCTGCGGATAGCCGTGCAAGGAGGCGATGATGACCTGCTTGATCGAATAGAAGATTTGGCTGTCGTGCGTGTTGATCTGCTTCAGCCGCGCGCCCAGCGGCCCGGCAAAGCCATAGGCCAGCAGCACCCCCAAAAAGGTGCCGACCAGCGCAGAACCGATCATCTTGCCGAGCGTTTCGGGCGGTTCGCTGATCGCGCCCATGGTCTTGATGATGCCGAGCACCGCCGCCACGATCCCAAGCGCGGGCAGCGCATCGGCGAGCGACTGGATCATGTGCTGGGGTTCATCCATCTCGTGCAGCTGGGTTTTGATCGCGCTGTCGATCACGTCCTCCACCGCATGGGTATCGAGCGTGCCCGATGATACAACCATCAAGGTCAGCGGATCGCAGATCATCGCGGTGATCACAGGATCGGCCTGAAGGCGCGGATATTCGCTGAAGATGGCCGACGATGCAGGCTCGGTCACATGGCTTTCCAGCGCGACCGCGCCTTCGGATCGCAGCAGTTTCATCAGCTTCGATGTCAGCGCGATCACATCAATGTGATCCTCGTGGGTGTATTTCGGCCCCTTGAACACCTTGCCAAGGCCGGCGCCCAGCAGCTTGATCTCGTGCATCGAATTGCCGATCAGGGTCGCGCCCACGGCCGCCCCGCCGATCATCATGAATTCGAGCGGGAGCGCGGCGAGCACCGGCCCCATAGCGCCGCCGGCGAGCATGAACCCGCCGAACACCATTACCAAGAGAACGACAATTCCGATTGCGACAAACACGGGCGCAAAGCTCCTTCAGACAGGGGTCAGCGTCAGCGCAGGGCGCGGAACAGGTTGAGTTCGCTCACCCGGGCAAAGGCGGCCTGGCTGGCCTCCAGCGCGGTGAGCGATTGCTGCAGGCGGGCGATGGCTTCGGCGATATCGGTATCGCCCAAACGGCTGCGGCGTTCGGCCAGTGCGATCCCGCGGCTGGCCTGCTGATCCTGCACCTGATCCACCCACGCCATGCGGGTGCCAAGGATGGTATTCGCGCGGCTTACGGTATCAAGCGCGGTGTCCAGCCCGGCTAGCGCCCCCAGCGCCGCGCCTGAGGGATCGGGCGATCCGCCACTCAGCGCCGCTGCCAGACCGCCCAGCACGGCAAAGGCGCTTGACGGGGTGCCGCCAAGGTCAAATTCGAACACTTCGCTGCCCGGCAGGCCGCGTTCGATCGCGGTGCCCGGCGCCACCGGCACAGCGCCGCTGGTGGGCGTGCCGGCATAGGTGACATTGCCAAGGGCATCGCGGGTAAAGGCGGGGCCGGAAGATAGCCCTGCAAACAGTGGTTCCCCCGTCAGCGATGATCCATTGGCGCGGGTGAAGAGTTCTTCGGTCAATTGCTGAAGCTCGAATGCGATGGCCTGCCGCCCGTCCGGCCCCGTGGGGGCGTTGGCGGCCTGCACCGCGAGTTCGCGGGCGCGCTGCAGCAGCGCCGTTACGGCCTCAAGCTCGTCAGATGCTGCACCCAGATCCTGCCCAAGCTGCGCGGCATTGTCGCCTTCGACACTGGCAAGCGCCTCGCGCCGGGCGACACTGCGCAACTGTGCGGCGGCAGCGGGATTGTCCGAACCACGTTCGATCCGGTTACCGGTGGCGATCTGCGTCTGCGTGCGTTCGATCCCGGCGCGAAGATCGGCCATCTGCGCAAGCGAACGGTTGAAGAACGAACCGGTGGAATTGCTGACAAAGCTCATTTTGCGCGCCCTCCCTTACCGCAGGCCAAGGATGGTATCGAATAGATCGGCGGCGATCTGGATCACGCGGCTATTGGCCTCGAACGCCTGTTGCAGGCGGACCAGATTGGCGGCTTCATCATCCAGATCGACCCCGGTTTCCCGCAAGAGCTCAGCCTCGGCGCTGGAAGCGACGACGAACAGGCCATCGCTGCGGGTCTGCAATGCGGATACGCGGCTGGACAGGGACAGCAGCAGGGCGTCCGCGCCGGCGGAAGGGCCGGTGCTGGCGCCAAGTGCGCCCAGCAGAGCGGCAAGATTGCCGGTATCGCGGCTGCCTGCGGGCGAACCGGCAGGCGCGGTGGCAAGGCCATTGGCAGAAGCCAGTACCACGCTGATATCGCCCGCGCCCGTGCCTGCGAATAACGGCTGGCCGGGGGTGCCATCGGCACCCACGCCATTGGCCTGCGCGGCGTTGGCGATGCTGATTACCGATGCGGCCAATCCGTCGAGATCGGCCTGCAACCCGGCAAACTGGCTCAGCGCCTCCGCTCGTCCGGCCATGGCCCCGCCGCCGGGCACAAAGCTCGTTCCGCCGACCGCGAAGGCCGCAGTGCCATCGGCGGCAAAGGTGACGCTGGCGGTGGCGGCGGTTGCACCAGTGACAAGCGCTACCGGCGGCGTGCCGGCCAATGCGACATCGGCGGTGCCATTGGCGTTGATGGTGGGGGTGATGGCGAATTGCTGCGCCAACCCGCGCAGCGCCTTGTCGCGCGCGTCGAGCAATGCGGCGCGTCCTGCCGTGCCTTCACGGACGCCGACCAGATCGGCATTGATCGACGCGAGCTGGGCCGCGAGTTCATTGACATCGAGCAGTTCGGCGCTGGCTTCGCCCTGCACCAGATTGCGGGCATTGCCGAGCGTGCTGTTGGCAACGCTGAAATTGCTGGCCATCTGCCGCGCGCTTTCCAGCGCCGAAATGCGCAGCGCGGGTTCCAGCGGGTTACCTTCCAGACGGGTGAGAGCGGCTTCGAATTCGACCAGACCGGTGAACACGCCCGATGCCTCGACCGCGCTTTCGGCCTCGCGCATGGCAAAGAATTCGGCCTGCGCTGCGGCAAGGGCAGAGGCGGCATCACGCGCCTGGCGCTGCACCAGCCCGCTTTCGGCGCGTTCGATGATCCCGGGGCGCACCCCGCCGAGCGCATCGGCCTGATTGATCCCGATCGATCCGGTCATCACCAGCTCGCCCTGCGTCAGCAGGCGACGCGAATAATCGGCATTGCCGGCATTGGCGATATTCTGCGCCGTCAGCTCAAGGCTGCTGCGGGATACCGCAAGGCCGCTGCGGGCAATGGAGAAGATCGCGGTTGGCATCAGCTACCCCTTTAGCGTGGAAGGTGTTGCGCAAGCTGCGCTTCGATACTGCGGGCAAACCCCAAGGTGCCCGATCGGGCGGCGATGTCCGCGAAGTGTTCGTCGCGCATGGTCTGGAACTGCTGCATCCCGCCGCCGGTCAGCGGCGTTTCTTCGGCCATGCTCGAGGCGCGCGCGGCAGCGAGCATCTTGCGCACCATGATCGCCTCGAACCCCTCCGCCGCCTTGCGCAGTTCGGCGCGTTCGGGCGAAAGGGCCGATGCGGGCGCAGCGGCGCCGGCAGGGGCGAGCGGGCCGATCACAGCACCACCATTTCGGCTTGCAGCGCGCCCGCCTGCTTCAGACTTTCGAGGATCACCACCAGATCCGATGCGCCCACACCCAGCAGGTTCAGCGCGTCGACAATCTCGGAAAGCGAGGCTGCCCCTGGCATGTATGCCACCCGGTCAGACCGTTCCTCGACCGTGATCGTGGAGGATTGCTCCACCGCTGTCTGGCCCTGACTGAAGGGTGCGGGTTGCACCACGGTGGGGTTCTCGTCGATCCGGATTACCAGCTTGCCGTGGCTGACCGCAGCGGGTGACAGACGCACCGCATCATTGATCACCACCGTGCCGGTACGGCTGTTGATGATGACGCGGGCAGCAACCGGTGCAGGCGTGACGGCAAGCATCTCGATCTCGGCCATGACGCCCGAACGCAGATCGGTGCCTTGCGGCAGCATGAGTTCGATGCTCACCCCGTCAGCAATGGTAGCGATGCCCGGGTAACGGCTGTTGATCGCATCGCGCACCCGCGCGGCGGTGAGGAAATCGGCCTTGTGCAGGTTGAAGCGCAAGGACGGGGATTGATCGAAACCGGTGGCAACCAGCCGTTCCACGCTCGCGCCGTCGGCAATCCGGCCCACGGTCGCGACATTGACGCTGACCTGCGAACCATCGCGCCCGGTCACGCCCAGCCCGCCAACCGCGACATTGCCCTGCGCCATCGCGTAAATCTGCCCGTCCGCGCCATAGAGCGGGGTGAGGATCAGTGCTCCGCCGCGCAGCGACGATGCCTGGCCAATGGTGGACACGGTGATGTCGATCCGCTGGCCCGGCTTGGCAAAGGCGGGCAGTTCGGCGGTGACGATCACAGCGGCGGCGTTGCGCAAAGTCGGGCTGACGCCGGGCGGCAAGGGCAGGCCGAGCCTGCCGGAAACACCGCGCATCGCCTCTGTCACATAGGCAAGGTTGTTATCGCCCGTGCCCTGCAGGCCGACGACAACGCCGTATCCGGTCAGCTGGTTGGCGCGCAGCCCCTCGAACTGGCCGAGATCGCGGATGCGTTCGGCTGCTGCGGGTGCTGGGGCGAGGGCGGCAAACAGCGCCAGCGCGAGGGTGATAGCTTGGATAATCCGTGTCATGGCTGTGCCCCTCAGAACGGCGAAATCTTGCCGAAGAACCGGCTCAGCCAGCCCGGACGGCTCGCCTGTTGCACTGCGCCCTTGCCCGAATAGATGATCCGCGCATTGGCGACCTGCGATGATGCAAGTCGGTTATCGCCGTCGATATCGACCAGCCGGATGCGACCGGCGAACTGCACCCATTCATCGCCCTGGCTGAACATCATCTGCTTTTCTCCGACCACTTCGGCGGTGCCGTTGGGGTAGATTGCGGCGATGGTCACAGCGACCGCTCCGTTAAGGCGGCTTTGCTGCGCGGCATTGCCCCCTCCAGTGAACGACCCTTCGGCCGTAGCTTTAAGGGCTTCGGGGTTGAGGAAATCGAGCGGGCCGGAGGCGGGCGGGGTGATCCCGAGGCTGCCTTCGCGGTTGGTGCGCCCTTGTGTGCTCTTGTTGGTGGAAGTCGCTTCGACCAGAATGATCGTCACCATATCGCCCAGCGAACGGGCGCGGTTGCCGGTGACGAGGTTGGCATAGCCGTTGGCCGGCTGGAAGATCGATCCGGCGCTGGCCTGCTGCACCGGCGGCAGGGCGGCAAAGGGATCGCCTGCGGTCGCTGCCGTCATGACGGCACCCGGCGGCGGCGGTGCGGTAAAGCCCGCCTGCGGCCCGGCGCTGCCCCCGCCCATGCAGGCGGCCAGCAGCAAAGGCGCGGCGATCACAAGAAGATTGCGGGTCATGGACTGGTTCACACGGTGTCTCACAGGGTCTGGTTGGCGTTGCGCAGCATCTCGTCCACCGCGCTCACCATCTTGGAATTGATTTCGTAGGCGCGCTGGGCTTCGATCATCTCGACCAGTTCCTCGACCACGTTGACGTTGCTGGCTTCGAGCATCCCCTGCCGGACCTGCCCGCGCCCGTTTTCGCCCGCAAAGCCGGTTTCAGCAGGGCCAGAGGCGGCGGTTTCGACAAGGAAGTTGTCACCGATTGCGCGCAGGCCGGCGGGGTTGATGAAGCTCGAAATCGAAAGCTGGCCCAGCAGCGTGGGTTCTGAATTGCCGGGGGTCAGCGCGCTCACCGTGCCATCGGGCGCAATGGTGACCGACTGTGCGCCGACCGGCACCTGCAACGGCGGCTGGAGCGCATAGCCCTGCGAAGTGACCAGCGTGCCATCATTCGACAGCGTGAAGTTGCCCGCGCGGGTAAAGCCCACCTGCCCGCCCGGCGGCAGTTCCACCTGGAAATAGCCGGGGCCATCCAGCGCCAGATCGAGCGAATTGCCGGTGGCGTTGAGCGTGCCTTGCGCCTCGATCCGGCTGGTGCCCTGCACCTGCACCCCGGTGCCAAGGTTGAGGCCGACGGCATAGGCCGTCTGCCCGGTCGATTGCTGCCCGGCGACGCGCTGTTCCTGATAGGCCAGCGTGGCAAAATCGGCCCGGTCGCGCTTGAACCCGGTGGTGCCGATATTGGCAAGGTTATTGGCGATGACGCGCATCCGCGCATCCTGGGCCTCAAGCCCGGTGCGGGCGACGTGAAGGGCGGAAGTGGGCATGGATCAGGGTCTCCTGCGAAAAAGGGATCAGCGTAAGCCCATCAGGCCGCTGGATGCTTCGTCCAGCTCGCCTGCGGTGCGGATGATCTTGGCGCGCTGTTCGAAGGCTCGCTGGGCTTCGATCATCTGGACAAGAGTATCGGCGGTTTGGACATTGGACTGTTCGAGCGCGCCCGGTGTCAGCCGCGCGGTCAGATCGGGCGGGAGAACCCCGTTCGCGCCATTCGCGCCCGGCACCTTGAGAAAGCTGTCGATCCCCTTGGCCAGCGGGCTTCCTTCCGGATTGACCAGCCGCAGCCGGTCGATCTGTTCTGCCGCAGCATTTGGTGCCGCCGGATCGCTGGCGAGGATCGCGCCATCGGAAGCAATCGCGATGGCAAAGCCGGGCGGAACTGTAATCGGCGTGCCGCCTTCGCCCAGCACCGCGAGCCCTTCGCCGTTCTCGATCACGCCCGAAGCGCCTACCCGCAAGTCGCCGCGCCGGGAATAGACCTCGCCCTGCAGGTCCGGCGACTGGAACGCGAGCAATGCCTTGCCTTCCAGCGCCACGTCCAGCGGGTTGCCGGTCGGCACCACGCGCGCTGCGGTCATATCCGCCCCGCGCACATTGCCGCGCGCCACGGCGCGGGCTTCGATCGAGCCGTCCTTCAAGGTGGCCGGGGTGACCGCAAAGATTTCCTGACGAAAGCCCGGCGTGCTGGCGTTGGCGAGGTTGTTCGCCACCGTGCGCTGCCGGTCCATCGCAGCGTTCATCGCGGTCATCGCGGTGTAGATCATCCGGTCCATATTACTGGCGCAGGTTCAGCACGGTCTGCGAAATCTGGGTGGCGGTATCGATCGCGCGCGCATTGGCCTGGAAATTGCGCTGCGCGGTGAGCAGCGAGACCATTTCTTCGGCCAGATCGACGTTGGAACGTTCCAGCGCTCCGCTGATCATCTCGCCATAATTGCCAAGGCCGGGGTTGCCGAATTGCGGCGCGCCGGAATCGCCCGATGCCTGCCATTTGGTCTGGCCGATGGCGCGCAAGCCGTTGGGCGCGGCAAAGGTGGCCAGCGCGATCTGTCCGACGGGTTCAGCCGTTCCGTCGGCATAGGCGGCGTTGATGATCCCGCGACCGTTGATGGTAACATTGGCGAGCGCCGAACCGGCACCATTGGTCAGCGGCACGATCACATCGCCGGGTACTGCGGACGTCGGCAGCCCGGCAGCGTCGACCGGAAAGGCCTGCAGGCTGTTGCCGTTGGCATCCTGCATTTCGCCTGTGGCGGTCAGCCGGAAATTGCCGTTGCGGGTGAAGCTGAGATCGCCCGAAAACGGATTGGCGAGCGCGAAGAACCCGTCGCCATCAACCGCCAGATCAAGGCTGCGGCCGGTCTGTTCAAGCGGGCCGAGCGCGAAATCCTGCGTGATCGCGGATACGGTTGCGCCGATGCCCGCCGTGCGGCGCGGATCGGTGGCCGAACCGCTGGCAACCAGATCGGAAAATTGCGCCGAGCTTTTCTTGAAGCCTGCGGTTTCAGCGTTGGCGATATTGTGGGCGATGACGCGCAGATCGATTTCGGCGTTCTTCATGCCGGAAAGGGAGGTGAAGAATGACATTGCGGTTGGTTCCTCTGCTTGAGAAGGGTCAGGTTCAGGGGTTGGTGGATTGAGCAGCCGCAGCTGCGGTTGCGGTTGCGGCGGCGGTTGCCGCTTCCTGCGCTGCGATCAGCCGGTCGAGCTTGGCGGAGATATCTTCGAGGGTGGACGTGCTTTGCGTGGTCGCCGCGAGCGAGGAGAACTGCGCCATCTGCGCCAGCATTGCTTCGTTATCGGCGGGGGCCAGCGGGTCCTGAAAGGTCAGCTGCGTGGTCAGCAGCCGCAGGAAATCGCCGCCATCCAGCGATCCCAGCCCGCCTCCGGTAAGCCGCGATGGCGTGTTGAGGCGGCCGAGCGTGTTTTCGACGGCGGGTGACAGAGTGGTGCTGGTGGCAGTGGTCATCACTGGCTCCTCAGGGTTTCGAGCATCAGTTGCTTGGCGGTCTGGAGCGCCTGCACCAGGTTCTGGTACTGGCGGGCGGAATCCATGATCTCGACCATCTCGGCGGTCTCATCGACGGGGGCTTCGAACACGTTGCCTTCCGCGTCGGCGAGCGGGTGGCCGGGATCATAACGTTTGGTGGGCGCGGTTTCCGATCGCACCAGCCCGCTTGTCGTCACGCCGGCCAGACCCGATGCGCGATCAAGCTCGGTCGCGAACACCGCACGGATCGGGCGATAGGCGCCTGCTTCGGTGGAGGAGACGGACCCTGCGTTGGCAAGGTTCGATGTCGCCGCGTTCATCCGCACCATCTGCGCGCTCATGGCGCGGGTGGTCATGGAAAACAGCGTCATGGGGCGTTGTTCAGGCATCGTCATTCACCCTTCAGCGCGCGGGTGACAGTGTTGACCTTGGCGGTCACGAAGCTGAGCGTGGCGGAATATGCCACCGCGTTTTCGGCAAAGGCGACCTGTTCGTGGTTGAGTTCAACCGTGTTGCCATCCAGCGAAGGCATGGTCGGCTGGCGCCACACCATGCCCGTGCGGGGATCGCTGGCGGGGCCGCCGCGTTCAGCCGCCAGCCGGGCATCGAGTGCGGCGTTGAAATCGATGTCGCGCGCCTTGTAACCGGGGGTTGCGGCGTTCGCGATATTGGACGCGATCACGCCCATCCGTTCCGACCGCAAGGTCAGCGCCGCGCCATGAATGCCGAAAAGTCGTTCGTTCACCGCTTAAGCCTCCTGCCTGATGACCGTGCTTTGTCCGGGGGTATGCCCGGCGCGCACCATGGTTCAGCAGGAAGCGTGCCAAACCCGCTTCCCCGCGCCCGTAGCGGGCGTGCGCCAGCGTCATGCGGCAAGCGCTTGCCGGTCAGTGCCGCTCTCGCAGGCAAGGGGCTGCCGGGGAGTGAGGCCTTAATCCGCGTCAGCGCCCGCCGTTCTGCCACCTGACACCCAAGCCAGCAGGGGGCGGAATGCCTGATAGTTTTATGTCTCTGATCGATCCCGGCGCGATTGCGATTGTGGCGGGGGGCACCGTGCTGGCCTGCGCGGCGCGTAGTGGCTGGCGCGATTTCGGCGGCGCGCTGCGACAGGCAGGCGGATTATTGCGACGCCAGTTCGATGCCGATGCCAATCGCAAGGCGCTGGCGCTGGCGGTGTCGAGCATCCAGCGCGAAGGCCCGCACCGCGCCGATCCGGCTCTGCCGCCTGACCGGCAGCTGGGCATGATGCTGGAGACATTCCTGCGTCAGGGCTCGGTCGAAACACTCCACGCCGCCCGGCGGACCCAGCGCGCGCTGGACGAAGCGCGGCGCAACAGCGCGGCGCAGGTGTTCAGCTGGGCGGGGGAACTGGCCCCGGTGTTCGGCCTGATCGGCACGCTATTCGGGCTCACCCAACTTGCCCCCGGCAACGCTGCCAGCCCGAGCGCGGCGATCATGGCCGCGGTTTCGACCGCAGTGCTGACCTCGCTTTACGGCGCGTTGCTGGCGCATCTTCTTTGCTATCCGCTGGCCGGGGCGATCGAGCGGCGCGGGATTGACGAACAACGCGCGCGTGACGTGCTGGCCGAATGGTTTGTAGACCAGCTTTCCCGCACCGCAATGACGGCACAGGAACGGCGAGCCCATCTCAGGGGGGTGGCATGAACCGCGCGGTATTGCATCTTCGCGGCGGCCATGGCTGGCAGTTGATCCTTGCCGATCTGGCGCTGATCCTGTTCCTGCTGACCCTGTCTGCCCTGCCCGCAGCCGAAGCGGAAAGCGGCCACAGGCTGGCTGACCGCGAGGCGAGAGCCAAGGAGGCGCGGCCCGCCCAGCGCGCGGTGGTTGCATCATCGCAGGCGCTGTTCCGTCCGGTGGCCGATGGGCCGGGTCTGAGCGAATGGTTCCGATCCCAGCCGCGTGATCCGCGTGCGACCCTGACGATCTTTGCCACCTATGGGCAGGGCGGCGAAGCAGCCGCGTGGGCGAAGGCGCAGGCCATGGCCGATGAAGCGCGGGCGAGCGGGGCCAGGGTGCGCACCATAATCGCCGCCGGAGCCGAGGCGGATGTCTATGCCAGCCTTGCCTATGATACGGTGATCTAGGCCATCATCACCCGATTGCGGCCTTCCTGCTTGGCGCGGTAAAGCGCAGCATCGGCGCGGGCAAGCGCGCTGCGGGTGTCGGCATCCTCGGTGACTTCGGCAACCCCGGCCGAAAAGGTGATCTTGCCGAACGGCTGGCCGCTGTCGCGGTTCATCAGCTGGCGCGCAGCCTGCGCAGAGCGCATCATGTCCAGCCGTTCACGCGCGGTTTCCTTGTCGAGGCCGTAGAACAACAGCACGAATTCTTCCCCGCCGTGGCGGGCGACGAAAAAGCTTTCACCGGCATATTCGATCAGGCTGCTGGCGAGCGCCCGCAGCACCCGGTCGCCCGCTTCATGGCCGTGGCGATCATTGATCATCTTGAAATGATCGAGATCGCAGAACGCCAGACTGAGCGGTTCTCCCTTGGTGCGGGCTTCAAGCGCAGCCGATGTCAGCCTGCGTTCGAAGGCGCGGCGATTGGGCAGGCCGGTGAGGTGATCGACATCGGCCTCGATCCGCGCCTTGGCGAGATTTTCGCGCAATGCCGCGGTTTCGGCCTCGCTGCGGGCCATCGCTGCTTCCACCTGTTCGATCCGCGCCAGCATCGCGCGGGACAGATCGAGCACCTGGGCGATGTCGCCAGGCTCGGCCATGGCGGCAATCTGCACGCCGATCGCGCCGCGATGGTCGCTCGTCTCCGACTGGGCCGAACGGGCCGTCTGGGCAAACCGCACCATGGCATATTCAAGCTTGTCCATCAGCGTTTCGAGCTCGGCGATGCGAGGTTGGCTGTCAGGATCGAGCCGCGCCAGCGTATCCAGCCAGCGCTGGTCAATCGGCTCGCCTGCGATCTCCCGCGCGGCGAAAGCCTGCGCCAGTTCGGGCTGCGATCCGGAAAGTCCGCCGCAGATCGTGGCCAGATTGATTGCGGTGACAGGCAGATCGTAGCGTTCGATGAATTCGGCGATCCGGTCCAGCAATGCGCGGCGGGCCTCTGCGGCACGGCCCGGTGCGGGTGCTGCGTCATCTTGTGACACATCATCGGGCAGGGCCGGCTTGCGGTTTGCACGGGCGAGGAAGGTGGAAGTGAAAGACATGGCAGACAATCGCAATCGCAAGTGGAGGGGATCGGGCTCGCAGGCAAGCTAACCTGTTATACTTAATCCGTGCCGCCCCGCTTTCTTCGGAAGACTGCGTAGGACGGCGCGCGCCGTGGCTGCCAGGGCCGGGTGGGGGCGCAACTGGCATGGCCCTTGCTGGGATGCGGGCATTGAATTGCTGCATTTCAAGGAGCATCCGCATGGAGAAGACTATTTCCCGGCCTCGGGGTTGGCGGCTGACCGCGCTGGCCTTGCCGTTTGTGCTGCCGCTGTCCGTTGCCCCGGCACAAGCTGGCGGGCTTACCGATCCCGGCATGATCGATCAGGCAGTGGCGGCCTTTACCGGCGCCGCCATCGGCCAGCCCGGCGGGGCGCGCATGGCAACCGACCAGCGCCTGCAACTTTCCGCCTGTACCGCGCCGCTGGCGGTGGGCTGGCACACCCCGGCACGTACTGCGGTGCGGGTTGAATGTGCCGGGCCGCAAAGCTGGCGAATCTTTGTTGCCGTCAACACAGTTGTCGGCGCCTCTGGTGCCCAGTCTGCCGCCGCCTCTGCGGTCAAGCGCGGCGATGCGCTGACGATCATGGTGCGCGGGCGCGGCTTCAGCGTCCAGCAGCAGGGCGAAGCGATGGAAGGCGGCGCGGTGGGTGACTGGATCTTCGTGCGCACCGCCCGCAAGGCCGAACCCCTGCGCGCCCGTATCGAGCGCCCCGGTCTCGCCATCATCCCGGCGTCGTGATCGGGCGGGATCGAGCAATCGTTTAAAACCCCCTTAAACCCTTCCTCCCACGGCCGTTCTGGCTGACAGGAACCCAAGAAGGACATTTGTCATGCCCTCTGTCGAACTAAGCAAATTGACCGGCATCAGCGCGGTCCGCGCGCTGGGAACAAGCGACCGGGCGGCTATCGAAGCGCGTCCTGCCGCCCCGGCCAGTAATGCCCGCAGCGGCGCACCTGCCGCCGGTATCAGTGTCGAAATCGGCGCAGCCGATAATGCCACCGCTACACCGCCTGTTGATGAGGAGCGTGTCAGCCAGATCCGTGCTGCCCTGCAAGACGGAACATACCCGCTGACGCCGGCCAAAATCGTCGATGCGATGATCGCCGCGCAGGTCAGCCTGTCGCTGCCACAACAGCAGGATTGATCCGATGGCTGAAGCTGTTTCCCTGACCCAGAACCTTGCCATTCCCGCAAATGGCGGCCCGCTGGCCACCAACCTGCGGCAGATGATTGCCGTCCTGCAACGCGAGCGGCAAGCGCTTGCCGCGCTGGATGCCGATGACCTGATCTGTTCGGCGCGCGAGAAGGATGTGCTGTGCGATCAGCTTGCGGCGATTGGCCCGATGGGGCTCGATACCGAAACCCGCGGCCTTGCCGAAACCGCACGACAGCTCAACGAGGTGAACCGCCGGGTGCGTAACCTGCTGGCCGCCAATGTCGCCGCCCGGATCGAGGCGCTGGGCGGGGGAAGCCGCAGGCTGGGCCGCCTGCCGCGTGCCACCTACGCCCCGGCCCGCTGATAAGCGTTCATACTTAGGCCGGGTAGCCCCCGGTCTGGCACATGCCTTGCAGAACTCTGCCCGAAAGCGTCGCCTCTTGCGACGCTGCTGCGATCAGGCGGAATGTGCATGAGCCATTTGTCTTCGTCCTTCGGAATGCCGACAGGTTCGATCCGCGCGGGATTCGAGGCTGCGGCGCGCACGCACCGGTCTGCCCGCGATGGCGACACATTTCCGGCAGAAAGACAGGTCGCTGCCAACCCGGTCATATCCAGCCGGGCCGGCACTCCGGTGGAAGCTGCCATTGCCAATGCGGCGCGGGCCACCAGTGTCGATTTCAACTATTTGCTCGCGCAGGCCGAGGTCGAATCCGCGATGAACCCTGCCGCGCGCGCGGGCACATCCAGCGCGACCGGGCTGTACCAGTTCATCGAGAGCACCTGGCTTGATACAGTCAGGAAGCATGGTGACCGTTTTGGCCTTGGCGCCGTGGCAGACGAGATTGCGCTTACCCCCTCGGGCAGTGCCCATGTCGCCGATCCCTCGCGCCGCGCCGCGATCCTTGCGCTGCGCAATGATCCGCAGGTGGCCAGCCTGATGGCGGCAGGGTTGGCTGAAGATAACCGCGCCCATCTGACCCCGATCCTTGGCCGCCAGCCCAGCCATGCCGAGATGTATCTTGCGCATTTTCTTGGCGCAGGGGGAGCGGGGCGGTTTCTGTCGGAAATGCAGGCCGATCCCGGCCAGAGCGCGCCTGCGTTGTTTGCCCGGCCCGCTGCCGCCAATCGCGCGATCTTCTATTCGCCCGATGGCTCCCCGCGTTCTCTGGCGCAGGTGATGGACGTGATCGGCGGCAAGCTTGACCGCGCGCTTGATCGGGCGAGTGCCGGGGAAGCGCCGCGCTTTGCCCGCGCCGAATATGGCCCTGCCGCCAACGTCACGCAGACGCCTTATGTAATTGCAGGCGATGCGATGTCGGGCCCTGTCATGCCAACCCAGGCATCATTGCTGACCGCCGGACTTGCGCCGCCGCGTTCCTCCCAGCGCCCGCGACCGGCAATGTCCGATGTGCTGGGCAGCGCCTTCGGCAATGATCCCGCCGCCACGCCGCGCCAGGTGCGGCGCGCCTATGATACCTTGAGGACATTCGGCCTGTGACCACCGCCACTTCGCTTAACCCAGGGCCGATGGCCCGCCTTGCCGCCTTGCCTGCCGCGATGACCTTGCCCGCAGGCATCTTCGCGCTGCTGGCGCTGATGGTGCTGCCGATCCCGGCGCTGCTGCTCGATATCTTCTTCGTGCTCAACATCGCGATTTCGATTGCGGTGCTGATGGTGGCGCTGAACGCGCGCCGCCCGCTCGATTTCTCCAGCTTCCCCAGCGTGCTGCTGTTCGCGACCCTGCTGCGGCTCGCGCTCAATGTCGCGTCCACCCGCGTGGTGCTGGTCAACGGGCATGAAGGCGGCGCTGCGGCGGGCGAGGTGATCGAAAGTTTCGCCGCCTTTCTGGTCGGCGGCAATTTCGTGGTTGGCCTGTTTGTCTTCGCGATCCTGATGATCATCAACATGATCGTGATCACCAAGGGCGCGGGGCGCGTGTCGGAAGTCTCCGCCCGCTTCGTGCTCGATGCGCTGCCGGGCAAGCAGATGGCGATTGACGCAGATATTGCCGCGGGCCTCGTCACCGCCGATGAAGCGCGCGAACGTCGCCGCGACGTCAGCGTCGAGGCCGATTTCTACGGATCGATGGATGGTGCCTCCAAGTTCGTGAAGGGCGATGCGATTGCCGCATTGCTGATCCTCGGGGTCAATATCATTGCCGGGTTCGCGATCGGAATGGCCAGCCACGGGCTGAGCGCGGCGGAGGCGGGCGAGGCTTACGTCACGCTTGCGGTGGGCGATGCGCTGGTGGCGCAGGTGCCATCGCTGCTGCTGTCGATCGCAGCGGCCGCGATTGTCACCCGCGTATCCGACCAGCGCGATCTTGCCGGTCAAATCGGAGGACAGTTTGCCGATCCGCGCGGGTGGTTGCCGGTCGCCATGATCCTTGGCGCGGTGGGCGTGGTGCCTGCCATGCCGCAGATGATCTTCCTGCCCGGCGCCGCGATTGCCGCTGCGATCTGGTGGCAATTGAAACGCCGCGCCGCCGCGCCTGAGCCGGTGATCGAGGAGGTAGAAGAGGTCGCCCCCGATCACATCGCGCTGGCCGATGTCAGCGATGCGACACTGGTGACGATCGAGTTGGGCTACGGCCTTGTCGGATTGGTCGATGCTGCACAGGGCGCCCCCCTGATCACCCGCATCACCGGCATTCGAAAGCAATTGTCGCGCGATCTCGGGTTTGTTCTCCCGCAGTTCCGTATCCGCGATTCGCTTGATCTGGGCGCGCAGGATTATGCGGTGCTGATGGGCGGCATCAGCGTGGCACGCGGCAATCTGCGCCCGGGCAAGCTGCTGGCGATTGATGCAGGCGACGTGCGAAGCGGCCCCAATGGCTATGGCGGGCTGACGGGCGAGGCGACCCGCGATCCCAGCTTTGATTGCCCTGCGCTGTGGATCGCACCCGCTGCCCGCGATCATGCGATTGCCGAAGGGTTTCTGGTGGTCGATCCCTCCACCGTCATTGCCACTCACGCCAATCAGGCGCTGCTGGCCGAAGCGCACCAGTTGCTGGGGCCGGACGAGGTGCGCGAATGGGTCGACGGACTGAAATCGCGCGCGCCCGCTCTGGTCGAGGCGGTGACGCCCGATCCGCTGCCGCTCGCTGCGCTCACCCGCACCCTGCGCGCTCTGGTGGCCGACGGGATCGGGCTTGCCCACCCGCAGCCGCTGTTCACGTCGCTGGCCCTGGCGCTGCAAAAGACCGCTGATTTCGATGCCGTGATCGATGCCGTGCGCGCCGATATGGGTGCGCGGCTGACGGCCCGCATCGCGCAGCCGGGCGAGGCGCTGAAGGTGGTGACGCTGGATGCCGGCCTGGAAGGCGCGATCCTTGGCGGGATGGTGGACCCCGCGACCGGGCAGCCGCTGATCGAGCCGGATTGCGGCGCGATGATCGTGCGCGAGATCAATGGAATTGCCGATGCCGAAGGCGGGCCGATTGCGCTGATCGTGCAGCCGCCCGCGCGCCGCGCGCTGGCCGCGCTGCTGAAGCCGCGTGCCCCGCGCTGTCTGGTTTTGTCGATTGCCGAACTGCCCGCCGCCCAGCCGATAGCGGTGGTGGGCGTAATCGGCGCAGCGGATGAAGCGCCCGCGCTGTCCGCCCCGCACATGCAGGAGATGGCCGCATGAAGCATGATCACGCCGCGTTTGCCGCCCCGGCGCAGGCTTATGCCGCGCCCTATGCCAACACCCGCGAAGTGGTTGAAGACCGCGTGCGCCGCTTCATGCCGCTCGTCCGCCGCGCCGCGTGGCATATCAATGGCGCAGGGCGGGACGGGCTGGAGATCGAGGATCTGGTGCAGGCGGGCATCCTTGCGCTGACCGAATGTGCCCAGCGCCACAACGGCCCGACCGAAGATGGCTTTGCCGCCTATGCCAAGATCAGGGTGCGCGGGGCGATGCTGGATGAAGTGCGCCGCACCGCGCATGACAGCCGCACGGCCCGGTCCAAACGCGCCGCCTATGATCGCGCACTCGAACGGCTGCGCGGCGAGTTGGGGCGCGAACCGGGGCGGGCGGAACTTGCGCAGGCGATGGCCGTTAGCGATGCCGAATTGCTCGCCATCGAAGCATCGGGCGTCAGGCTGACCCCGATCGACGATGCCTATGACGAAACCAGCCTCGCCTTTGCCAGCGACGATCCCGATCCGTTCGAAGCGCTATGCGCCGCCGAAGATCGCGACCGGCTTTTGCAGGCGATGATCGCACTGCCCGACCGGCTGAAACTGGTGCTGCAACTGTTCTTTGTCGAGGAATTGAACCTCACTGAAATCGCCGCCGTGCTCGAAGTCAGCGTGCCCCGCGTCCACCAGCTGCGCGCCAAGGCCCTGAAAGACCTGCGCGCGCTGATGGAGGGGTAGGGGGCGGATTAGCCCCCGTCGCTATCACCGTGACCATGGCCGCCGCCCGCATGGGTGGCCGCTTCCGATCCGCCAGCGCCCTTGCCGCCATTGGCTTCCCACCAATAGGGCTGGCGCGTTGCGGAGCCGGTGCCCACTTCGTTGAGCGTTTTGGCATCATACAGCCGCCCGCCCAGCATCACCTGTTCGATCTTGTCGGAGTTGGCGATGTCTTGCGATGGATCGGCGTTGAGGATCACAAGATCGGCCAGCTTGCCGGTCTCGATGCTGCCGATATCCTTGGCCATGCCCAATGACTGCGCCGAGGTAATTGTGCCCGCCTTCAGCGCCTCCACCGGGCTCATCCCGCCGCGCGCAAAGCTCCACAATTCCCAATGCGCGCCGACGCCGGCCTGCTGGCCATGCGCGCCGATGCTGACCTTCACGCCGCGCTGGGCCAGTTTGCGCGCCTCTCGCGCTGCATTGTCATCGACGAAGGCCCAATCGGGCGCCGTGGTGCGGCGGCCGGTTTCAGCCAGCAAGGCCTTGGGCGGAGTGTGCACCATCAGCGGATTTTCCCACACATTGGTCGCCTGCCGCCAATAGGGATCGCCCGCCAGCCCGCCATAGGTGACCACCAGTGTGGGGGTGTAATTGCTGTTCGACTGGCTGAAGAACTGCAGCACGTCTTCGTAGAACACATCGACCGGCACATTGTGTTCGATGGTCGAATTGCCATCGGCGACAAGGTTCATGTCCATTCCGAACAGCGATCCGCCTTCGGCCACAACCAGCATATTTTCTGCCGCCGCAGCCCGTGCGACCATCTGGCGCTGTTCGCGGCGCGGCTGGTTATAGTTCTTGATCGAGATGCCGCCCTGCGCCTTGATCCGGCGCACATGGGCCAGCGCATCGTCGTAGCTGTCGATCCGCGCATAGACGCCGGGCGCCTTCGCGCCGTAGATGATCTCCCCGGTCGAAAAGATACGCGGGGCCAGCGTCAGGCCGGCGCGCTGGCGTTCGGCGGCGGCAAACACCGTGCTCGCCTGGCTTGACGGATTGTGCACCGTGGTCACGCCCATCGCGAGGTCTTGCAGCAAGGCCCAGTTCTGCTGCGGGATCAGATCGCCGGTGCCGTATGGCCCGTGGGCGTGGGCATCGACAAGGCCGGGCATGATGGTCTTGCCGCTGGCATCGATCACCCGCGTGCCTTCGGGGAAGGCCATTTTGACCACCGTGGCATCGTGCACGCCGGTGATCCGGTCGCCCTCAATCACGATCATGCCGTTTTCGATCACGCCGGCATCATCCGCGCCGAGGCCTGCGCGCATGGTCAGCACCCGCGCGCCGGTGATCACGGTGGTGCCTTCGGGCTTGGCCTTCTGCACCGTTACGCCCAGCGGAATACCAGTGGTGGGCGGGGAGTAGGCGGCGGTCTTGTCGCCCTCACCCTTGGGGGCGGCGGGGAAGAAGGCGGACACCTGCGCGCTTTGCAGGCTTGGCCCGATCGACCAGAACAGCGTTTCGCCGCCATTCGCCCAGCCGAGGTAGTCCGCGCCGCCGGTGCTGACCTTGGTGACCGGGATCGCGCCGCCTTTCTCGCTGACATCCACCGGCTTGCCGCCGGGGATCAGCGGCATGGCGAAGACCTCATAATTCTGGCGGAAGGCGATGGTGCGGCCATCGGGCGCGATGCGCATGTCATTGGCAAGTTCGCCGCGGGCGTGGACGCGCTTCGCCTCGCCATTGAGATCGGTCGAAACCAGCGCCAGCTTGCCGCCGTCGCGTGCCAGCATGAACAGCCGGTCGGCGGTGGTGCCCCACTGCGGATTGCCGCCGCTGCGGCTGACCAG
This sequence comes from Porphyrobacter sp. AAP60, assembly GCF_001296025.1. Taxonomy (GTDB): domain Bacteria; phylum Pseudomonadota; class Alphaproteobacteria; order Sphingomonadales; family Sphingomonadaceae; genus Erythrobacter. The sequence goes on from NZ_LJHV01000008.1 coordinate 719,530, forward strand.
ACGCGGCTCCCCCCCGCTGACGGGCATCACATAGATCCCGGTGTTTTCGGAATGGTCTGGCGCAGTCAGGTATCCGCCGCTGCGCTTTTCAAAAGCGACCATGCTGCCATCGGGCGAGAAGGCGATATTGCCGAAATGCCCCGGACCGGTCAGCACGCGGCGGTTCTGGCCGCTGGCGTCGGCAAGGATGACCTCGCCCAGCGTGACATCGTTCCAGCGGACATAGGCCAACTGGCTGCCATCGCGGCTGAAGGCGGGGAAGGCTTCCACCGCGTCGGTGTTGTCACCGGTCAGCGGAGCAGGCGCATCGCGGCCCTTGGCGGACTTGGAATGAAGCCGCCCAAGGCTTTCGAACACCACACGGCTGCCATCGGGCGAAAGCGTGGCGAAACGCGGCATCGAAGTTGTGAAGGTATCGGGAGCGACCTCGATCACCGGGTGCGGCGCATCGGCCACGCCGCGCGTGTCGTTGATGGTGAAGGGGATTACCGCATGGCCGCTCCCGTCGCGGCCCACGCGGTTGAGCTTTCCGCCCGCCCAGAACACGATCCCGCTGCTGTCAGGCAGCCAGTCGATATTGGGATATACTCCGGTGACCGCCCAGGTTTCCTGCACATCGAGATCAAGCGCGCCGTAGATCATCCGCTCACGCCCACTGGCGAGGTCTTTCACCCACAGCTGGCTCTGATCCTTGTCGCGCCGGACGAAGGCGAGTTCCTTGCCATCGGGCGAGGGCGCAGGCCGCACTGCGCCGCCATAGCCGCTGACAGCGGTGGAGACTTCACCGGTGGCCAGATCATGGCGCTCGATCGCGAAGATGCCGCTCTGGGAATCCTGCGCATATTCGAAGGTGTTTCCGGGCGTCGTATTGCGGGTGTAGTAAATCGCGCTGCCGTCGGGCGCGAACACCGGTTCGCCGAGTTCCTTTTGCAGGCTTTCATTGGCGCGTTCGACCACCTGAACCCCGCCGCCGCCGCTGACATGGTACAGCCAGATTTCGCCCGTCCCGGCGCTGCGCTGCGTAGTGAAATGCTTTTTGGCGGCAATGAAGCGGCCATCGGGCGACCATGTCGGCTGGTTCAATAGGCGGAAATCTTCCTTGGTCACCTGCCGCTTGTCGGAACCATCGGCGTTCATCACCCAGATATTGTCCCCGCCCGCGCGGTCGGATGTGAAGGCGATGCGGCTGCCATCGGGGGAGAAACGCGGTTGCACATCCCACGCAAGGCCATCGGCAATCCGCTTGGGCGTGCCGCCTGTGATCGGCATGGTGTAGATATCGCCGAGCAGCGTGAAGGCCAGCGTTTGCCCGTCGGGCGACACATCGACATCCATCCACGTGCCTTCATCGGTGCGGATCGGCACCTGCTTGATCGCGGCACCCTTGGGCGTCTCGACGCTCCAGCTTGCATCAGCCTTCGCGTCCTTGCCCTTGGTCTGAGCGGAAAGGGGTGCGGCGAGCGGGCTGGCAATGCAGGCGGCCCCGGCGAGCAGGGCGGCGGCGATATGGCGCATGAATATGTCTCCTCTGTTGGAGGGGAGACTAGCGGCGCGCAAGGATATTGCCAGAGGGCGGGAATGTCATTTGTCGATTAGGGCAGACATCACCCGTACATCCCCCGCTTCGGCCCGAGATATCCGAACAGGTACGCCCCGACCTTGCGCATCTGGATCTCCTCGCTGCCTTCGGTGATCCGATACCGGCGGTGGTGGCGGTAGATGTGCTCGAACGGCTTGTGCCGCGAATAGCCGATGCCGCCGTGGACCTGCATCGCCCGGTCCGCCGCCTCGCACACCAGCCGGTTCGCCCAGTAATTGCACATCGAGACCTTGTCGCTGATGGTGCGCTCGATCTGTTCGTGGGGCATGTTGTCCATCTCCCACGCGGTCTTGAAGATGAGGAGACGCAGCATTTCCGCCTGCGTGGCGAGTTCCACCAGCGGGAACTGGATCGCCTGATTGCGCGCCAATTCCTCGCCGAAGGGCTTGCGCTCTCGCGCGTATTTCACGCTCTCATCGATGCAATAGAGCGCTGCCCCGCAGCTTGAGGCCGCCTGCCGGATGCGGTTCTGGTGGACAAAGCTCTGCGCCAGCGCGAGGCCGCGGCCTTCCACGCCCAGCACGGCATCGTCCGGCACCCAGACATTGGTGACGCTGAGGCGCGGGTGGTCGGTGGGCATATTGAAGGTCCACATCCACTCCTCGATTTTGAGGCCCTCGGTGGGGTTGGGGACGAGGAAGCAGGTGATCCCGCTCGCGTCCCCGGCCTTGCCGCTCGTGCGGCAGAACATCGCGCAGTGGGTGGCAACGTGCATGCCGGTGATCCACATCTTCTCGCCGTCGATCCGCCAGCCATCCACCCCGTCACGGGTCTCGCGCACCGCGACCGTTTCCATGTGCGTGGCGTCCGATCCGTGGTCGGGTTCGGTCAGCCCGAAGGCGACGCGCCGCGTGCGTTCAAACCCGCCGGTGATGAATTCGGCTTTCTGTTCCTCGGTCCCCCACTGGTCGAACATGGCGACGAAGGGGAAGTTGCCGACGATGGAGTGTTCGTTCTGCAAGTCATTGTGGAGACCCAGCCCCTGACGTGCAAAGTGCTCGCGGATCACCGCCATCCAGAGGTTGCTGCCATCCTTGCCGCCGTAACGCTTGGGGGCGGAGAAGCGCCAATGGCCTGCCTTGTCCGAGCGGCGGGTGGCTTCCTTGAGCAGTTCCTCCCATTCGTGCCGGGGCAGTCCGCCCGCTTCGAAGTCCGTCCGCGCATATTCGCGGCGGTGGTCGAAAAAGCGGATGTTGTCGTCCTGCTGCTCCAGCGGCTTGATCTCGCCGGCGATGAAGGCGTCGAGTTCGTTCAGGTAAGCCTGAAGGTCGGCGGGGATGGCGAAGTCCATCAATCAAGATCCTCTTGCACTGGTGCCCATTTTTTCAGCGCAACGGTAAGCGCAGGATACTTCGGGGAGTCGACCATCACTTTGCTTAAGACACCTTCCCTGAGAGATTGAAGGAAGCCAATCTCATAAAGCGAGAGCACGCCTGACAGGCACGCTCCTGCTGTGTTAGAATCGGTGGGAAGCGGGAGAAACTCACTCTCCCTTGAAATCATCCCCAGAGCATTCCGGGCCACAGCCAATTGAAAGCGGTCGTGGCCGCTCAGTTTATCCTTGATTGTGGCCAACCACTCCAGGACCGCAGACGCCAGTTCTCCCACGTCCGCCTCCCCATAGTTGTGATCAAGCCTGGTGGGCGGGTAGACATGACGCAGCCGCTCAACGATCGGCGCATCCTCCTCAAGCAGCAGCAGCAGGTCGAGTTCCTGTTCGCTGGTCCGGCGCGAGATCACCACGCGTTCGAGCATCCGGTCCGCGCCGGAGCGCCATTGCGCCGCCATCTTGAGGCAGCCGAGCGCCCACCACACGGTCCGGTAAATCGTCCAGAAGCGGAAGCGCAGCGGGTCAACGGTCACCCCCGCCTCGGCCTCATAGGCGGCGATGTAGTCTTCGATGCTCCCAAGCCCCAGCGCGGGCCGGTCATACCGGGCGAAGCGCCACACGGCCATGCGGCCGAAGGCCAAGTCCTCGTGGCGGTCGCCGAAATGGGCGATCTCCCAGTCGAGCACCCCCGTCAGGGTCGAGCCTTCGACCAGCAGGTTGCCCATGCGGTAATCGCCGTGGTTGAGGACGGGCTCGACTTGCAGCGGGCAATTGTCCTCCAGCCACCTGAGGCCGAGCGCGATGATCGGGCGATCACCCCCTGCCTCCATGAACTGCGCTTTCAGGTCAGCGATGGCCGCGCCGTAGTCCATCACCGGTACGCCTTCGGGCACGTCTGCCTGACGCAGCCGGTGGATACGCGCCAAGTCCCGCGCCGCCTGCCGCAGCAGCCCATCGGGATCATCGCACGCCAGAATAACCTTGGGATCAGCGGTACCTGACAGCGCCCTCATAACGAAGCCGGAACCGAGCCCGTCGCCCTCCTCCAGCACCGCGACAACCTCAGGCGCGGTCACGCCCTTGGCGCGGGCCGCTTCGATCAGCGCCGCTTCGACCGCGTGCCCGTAAGGCCGCCCTTCCATGAAGGCGAGGCTCGGCGCGCGGCGCAGCACGAAGTCATCACCGCCCGCCGTAAACCGCCAGCTTTCCATCACCGCCCCGCCGGTGAGCCGCTGAAGCTCTCCCGACAACACGCCAAGGCCGGCGCGGGCAGATACCCGCGCCAGCCCGGCCTGCAACGTATCAGGATCGATCACTTGATCTGCTTGCGCATCCGCTTGGCGCGTGTGGCCGGATTGGGGTGGGTTTGCAGCAGCGCGATCCCGCCACCGCCGCCCATCGCCGCCAGCTTGTCCATCGCCGAAGGGCAACCCTGCTGGTCATACCCGTTGGCAGCCATGAACTGGAGCGCGTAATCATCGGACTGGGTTTCCGCAGCCTGCGAATGCTGCGCATACATCACGTTCTGGAGCAGCCCGCCAAGCTCGGAATTGGCCAGCCGCCGCGCCCCGCCGCTGGCGGTACCCGCCACGCTGAGCGCCGCATCCTGCTGCAAGGCGCGCTTCATCCGCTTTTGCCCGTGTTCCAGCTTCACATGGCCGATTTCGTGGCCGATCACGCAGCGCACTTCATCATCGGTCATTGCGTCCATCAGTCCGGAGTAAACCCGTACGGTGCCATCGCCCATCGCAAAGGCGTTCACATCCTTCACCAGATAGGCCTGAATATCCAGATTCAGCCCGTCATAGGTGTCCAGCCCCTGGGTCAGCTTGGCGAGCCGCACGGCATAGGGATCCTTGGCCGGAGCAAGCGGGTTCTGACGGTCCATTTCGTCGGACATCTGCCCGAAATAGGCGACGATCTGTTCATCGGACACGGTCGCGGCCTGCGCCACTTTCTTGGCCGCGCCCATGATATCGCCAAGGCTTTGCGAATGGGCCGGGCCAGCCGGGGTCAGCAGCGCCGCCCCGGCAAGACCCGCAGCGGCGAGCATCGGTGAAAGCACGGCCAGACGTTTGAAGTTGTTACGCATATTCATCCTCCCTGTGGCTGTGCACGATGCCCGCCTATGGCTTTTCGATCAAGCGGGGACGTTGTCCTTCTTGACGGTGATCACCTGCGCATAGGTGAATTCCTTCAGGCCTTCCTTGCCGTATTCGGCGCCGAAGCCCGATTGCTTGTGCCCGCCAAACGGCGCGAAGGGCGACAGGTGGAGGTATTCATTGACCCACACCGTGCCGGTTTCAAGCTGTTCGGCAATCTTCACGCCGTTGTCGGGATTGCTTGTCCACACCGCGCCGGCAAGGCCGTATTCCGACGCATTGGCGCGCGCGATGACTTCCTCTTCGGTCGAGAACTTCATCAGCGGCATGACGGGGCCGAACTGTTCTTCGGCCACGATGCGGGCATCTTCGGGCGGGTTGTCGATGATGGTCAGCGGCACGAAATATCCGGTGCCCGAAGGATCGGCATTGCCGCCCAGCAGGAACTTGTAGCCATTGTCCTTGGCATCCTCGATCAGTTCGAGCACGCGGTCATACTGCTTCTTGTTCTGGATCGGGCCGACGCCGGTGCCCTGCTGCGCGCCGTCACCCACGGTCACGGTCTTGGCGTATTCGACGATGGCTGCGGAAAGCTCGTCATAGATATCCTCGTGGATATAGACCCGCTTGGCGGCGACACAGATCTGACCGGCGTTGGAGAAGCTTGACCAGAACAATTGTTCGGCCACCTTCTTGGGATCGGCATCGGGCAGCACGATCGATGCGTCGTTGCCGCCCAGTTCCAGCGTGATGCGCTTGAGGTCAGCGGACGCACCTTCCATGATCTTCTTGCCCGTCGCGGTCGATCCGGTGAAGGTGATCTTGTCGACATCGGGGTGCGAGGTCATCAGCGGGCCGAGATCATCCTCGCCGGTGATGATATTGACGACACCGGCTGGCACCTTGTCGGCGATCAGTTCGGCGATGCGCAGGGTGGTCAGCGGAGTGAAGGGCGAAGGCTTCAGCACGATGGTGCAGCCCGAAAGCATCGCGGGCGCAATCTTCTGGATCGCCATCATCACCGGGAAGTTCCACGGCACGATCCCGGCGACCACGCCCACCGGCACGCGGCGGGTGCGGCTGAGGCGCGCATCCGAATCCTCGTTAATTTCGTCATCAAGGCTGAGGGTCGATTGCGCCGCGCTCATCCCGGCAGCGCCATAGATTTCGCCCTTGGCCTGATCGTGCGGCTTGCCCTGTTCGCTGGTCAGCAGGCGGTAGAGTTCCTCGGCATTTTCCTTGATCGCGCCGGAAATCGCCATGATCGCGGCGCGGCGTTCTTCGATCGGAGTGTTCTTCCAGGTCTTGAACGCGGTGCGCGCGGCGGCGACCGCCTGATCAAGCTCGTCCTTGCCGCAGGCCGGCACCTGGCCGATAACCTGTTCGGTGGCGGGATTGACCACGTCGAGCATGCGGTCTGTGGCGATCATCTTGCCGCCGATCAGGTTCTTGTACTGGGTGACCATGAGTATTCCTCTCTCGTCGAATGGGGAGTCATTTCGCTCTCCCGCACAAAGTGGCGCGTTGCATCCGAAAACGCAATCGCTGCTGTTGCGCGGAGTATAGGCGGCGCGGCGGCCCCGGGCCACTGGCGATTGCGCTATCGCGGGCAGCGCCTATGGAGGCGGCCACAATGTATCTGGAGGAGAGCCAGCATGAGTGATTCCCGCCCCGATCTGGTCATCTATGGCAGCCCTGTTTCGCCCTTCGTGCGCAAGGTGGCAGGCGTGTGCATCACCAAGGGTGTGGATTACGAGGTCGAGGCGATCAACGTGTTCGATCCGCCTGCGTGGTTCCTCGAAATCTCCCCGATGAAGCGGATTCCGGTGCTGCGGGATCGTTCCGTTGCCGAGGAAGGCATGGCGGGCACCATCGCGGATTCCAGCGCGATCTGCGCCTTCATCGAGAAAAAGCACCCCGCGCCTGCGCTCTACCCCGATGATCCGATGGCGCTGGGCACGGCGCTGTTCATCGAGGAATATGCCGACACCGCGCTGGCCATGGCAGGCGGCCTCGGCATCTTCCGTCCGATCTTTTTTGCCGTCAGCAAGGGCGAGGCACCGGGGCTGGAAAAGGCCCGCGATGCCTGGGCCAACCAGTTGCCGCCGGTGTTCGACGTGCTTGAAACAAGGCTGGGCGGGCGCGACTATTTCGCGGGCGACGCGCTGTCGATTGCCGATATCGCGGTGGCCACAGTGCTGATGCAGATATCGCTGGTGGCAGAGACTCCCCTGGAACGCTGGCCCGGTCTGGCCGCGCATTTCGCCGCGATGCAGGCGCTGCCCGCGATTGCCGAACCCTATGCAGCTGCGGAAACAATCATCCGCAAGGCCTTGCCCGCGCCCTTCGACCTGACCTAAGTCCGGCCTGAACAAACGACAGGGCAATCGCACACATGGCGAGCGAATGGTGTATCGGGATTATCGGCGGATCGGGCCTCTATGCCATGGACGGCATAGAGGACGCGCAGTGGATCGCGATTGAAACGCCGTGGGGTGATCCTTCGGACGAAATCCTGTGCGGCCGGATCGGCGAGGTGAAGGTGCGTTTTCTGCCGCGCCACGGCCGCGGGCATCCGGTTTCGCCGACCGAGCTGAATTCGCGCGCCAACATCGATGCGCTCAAACGGGCGGGCTGCACCGATATTCTGGCGATCAGCGCGGTGGGATCACTGCGCGAGGAACTGGAGCCGGGCCGTTTCGCGATTGTGGAACAGTTCATCGACCGCACGATGCACCGCCCTTCCACCTTCTACACCAGCGGCTTTGTCACCCATGTTTCCATGGCCGATCCGGTCTGCCCGCGCATGTCGGACATGGCGGCCAAGGCGGTGGCCAAGGCCAAGGGCAAGGTGGCGGTGGGGGCGACCTATCTCGCGATGGAAGGCCCGCAATTCTCCACCCGCGCCGAAAGCCGGATGTACCGCCAATGGGGCGCGGACGTGATCGGCATGACCGCGATGCCCGAGGCGAAATTGGCGCGCGAGGCCGAGCTGCCCTATGCGCTCGTCGGCATGGTGACGGATTATGATTGCTGGCGGGACGGCGAGGCGGTGGACGTGGCGCAGGTGGTCGGCCAGATGCAGGCCAACGGCGCGCTGGCCCGGGCCATGGTCGCCAACCTCATCGCCGCCCTGCCCAAGACACGCGCAGCCTCCCCGATCGACACCGCGCTCGACGACGCAGTGATCACCGCGGCGGACGAACATGATCCCGAAGTCATGGCAAGGCTGGACGCAGTAGCGGGGCGGCTTTTCGGGTAGCGGCGGACTAGGGCCGTTTTTCGCCAAAAGCTGCCATTCAGCAAGCGACCCCTTAACGGTCATTCACGCTTCGCCTATTCTACGAGTGAGCAGGCAGTTGGGGGATCTATG
>NZ_LJHV01000009.1 GCF_001296025.1 Porphyrobacter sp. AAP60
GGGGGGGGGGGGGGGGGGGGGCCCTGTCCGCAGCGGTGTTTTATGCCTCTTGCCCACCCCTAACCCCTCCCGCAAGCGGGAGGGGGATTTTCAGCCCAGCTTCCACTCCCAGCCGAGCGGGTCACCGTCCATCACCTCGACGCCTTGCGCGGCAAGTTCATCGCGGATCGCATCGGAGGCGGCGAAGTCCTTGGCAGCGCGCGCTTCCTTGCGGCGGGCGAGCGCGGCGGTGATTTCGGCTTCGGTGATGCGCGCGGATTTGGGGCGGATGCGAAGATCAGCGCGGGCTAATGCAAACAGCCCAAGGCCAAGGACGGCGTCCATATCCTCGATCACCGCGCGCTTGATCCCGGCATCGACCTTCTTGACCGCGAGTGCCTCCTCCAGCGCGGTAAGGGCGATGGGGGTATTGAGATCGTCGGCCATCGCTGCATCGAACTTCGCCAGCACCGGCGCAAACTTCGGGTGCTCGGCCTCGGGTTGAGACGGCACATCGGCCAAAGACCCTGCCGCCATCACCATCCGCTTCAACCGCGTCAGCGCCGCGCCGAGGCCCTCCCACGAGAACTCCAGCTCCGAACGATAATGCGCCTGCAGGCACATCAGCCGGTAGGCAAGCGGGTGATACCCCCGGTCGACCAGCAATTGCAGCCGCAGGAATTCGCCCGACGACTTCGACATCTTCCCCGACCGTTCGACGAGAAAGTTGTTGTGCATCCAGATCTTCGCGCCAGAATTCTTCGGATCATCCAACCCGTTCGTGCAGCAGAACGCCTGGTTCTGCGCAATTTCGTTGGGGTGGTGGATTTCGCGGTGGTCGATCCCGCCGGTGTGGATATCGAACGGGAAGCCCAAGAGCGCCTCGCCCATCACCGAGCATTCCAGATGCCAGCCCGGCGCGCCCCGGCCCCACGGCGAATCCCACTCCATCTGCCGCGTCTCGCCCGACGGAGTCTTGCGCCAGATCGCAAAATCGGCCGCGTTGCGCTTGCCTTCGACGCTTTCGATCCGGCCCTCTCCGTCCTCGGTGACGGCGCGCGCCAGCCGCCCGTAATCGGCGACGGTGGACACATCGAAATAGAGCCCGCTCTCCAATTTGTAGCAGTGCTTGTCAGCAATCGACTTGCCCCAGTCGATCATCGCATCGACATATTCGGTCGCGCGCGGGTGCTGTTTGGGCTGGACATTCAGCCGCGCCAGATCGCGCTCGAAATCCTCCTGATAGAACTTCGCAATGTCCCACGCGCTCTTGCCCTCGCGCTGCGCCATGCGCTCCATCTTGTCCTCGCCCTCATCGGCGTCGGACGTCAGGTGGCCGACATCGGTGATGTTGACGACGTGGGTGAGCTTATACCCCTTCCACTGCAACGTCCGCCCCAGCGTGTCGGCAAACACATAGGCGCGCATATTGCCGATATGCTGGTAGTTATAGACCGTCGGCCCGCAGGTGTAGACGCGCGCCTCGCCAGGGTGGACGGGCGCGAACACCTCGGTTTGCCGGGTGAGCGAGTTGAACAGCTTGAGGGGCACGTCGGTCATGGGCGGGCCTTTGCCCTATTCCGTCATCCCGGCGCAAGCCGGGATCGTTTGCGGCAAGCCCGGCACATGCGGCCAGCGACCCCGGCCTGCGCCGGGGTGACGGATGTCACTCGAACCCGATGAACTTCACATGCTCGTCGAGAGGCACACGCTCGCGCTCGAAATTGTTGAGCGGCGCGTCCGGATCGCGGTAGCCGATCGCCATGCCGCAGAAGAACATATAGCGTTCGTGATCGAGGCCAAGGAACTCGCGGATCGTATTGGCATAAAGCGCCATGTATTCCTGCCAGCAGGAATCCAGCCCCTCTTCGCGCAGCAACAGCGCGACGGTTTGCAGCCACATGCCGACATCCGACCACTGCGGCTCCTTCATCAGGCGCGGGAAATAGACGAACATCACCGCAGGCGCATCGAAGCTGGTGGCATTGCGCATCATCGCCGCCATGCGGCCAGCGCCATCATCACGCGCAATCCCCATCGCGCCGAACATGCCCGCAGAAACCCGGTTGAGGCGTTCCTTGTAGGTATCTTCCGTACCGGGCGCGGCCCAGTCGTACTCGGCGGCCTGCGGGCCGTCGGCGATGATCTTAGCCTGCAAGTCCTTCAAGGGCTGGCCGGTGAGGATGCTGGCTTCCCACGGCTGGTAATTGCAGCCCGAAGCCGCCCAACGCGCTGTGTCCATGACGCGGGTGAGCGTTTCGAGATCGACCGGCTTATCGAGATAATTGCGGATTGAGCGGCGGGTGGTAACGGCTTCGGTGACGTTCATTTGCGTTTAGTACCCTTCTCATCCTCGAACAGTTCCGCCAACTGCTCCATGATCGTGCCGCCCAGTTGCTCTACGTCCATGATCGTCACCGCGCGGCGATAATAGCGCGTCACGTCATGCCCGATCCCGATCGCCACCAACTGCACGGGCGAAACCTTCTCGATCCATTCGATCACGCTGCGCAGGTGCGCCTCAAGATACCCAGCCGAGTTCACCGACAGCGTCGAATCGTCCACCGGCGCACCGTCGCTGATGACCATCAGGATGCGGCGTTCTTCGGGGCGGTAGAGCAGACGGCTGTGCGCCCAGATCAGCGCCTCGCCGTCGATGTTCTCCTTCAGCAAACCTTCGCGCATCATCAGGCCGAGATTGCGACGCGCGCGGCGCCACGGCTCGTCGGCCTGTTTGTAGATGATGTGGCGCAGATCGTTGAGGCGGCCCGGATTCTGCGGCTTGCCATCGGCGAGCCATGCTTCGCGCCCCTGCCCGCCCTTCCATGCGCGGGTGGTGAAGCCGAGGATTTCAGTCTTGACCCCGCAGCGTTCCAGCGTGCGCGCCAGAATATCGGCGCTGATCGCCGCGATGCTGATCGGGCGGCCCCGCATTGATCCCGAGTTATCGATCAGCAGGGTGACAATCGTGTCCTTGAACTCGACATCGCGTTCGACCTTGTAGGACAGCGCCGTGCCGGGCGAGATGATCACGCGGGCGAGGCGGGCTGCATCGAGCACGCCTTCCTCCATGTCGAAATCCCAGCTGCGGTTCTGCTGCGCCATCAAGCGGCGCTGCAAGCGGTTGGCGAGGCGCGTGACCACGCCTTGCAGTCCGGTCAGCTGGCTATCGAGATAGGCGCGCAGCCGGTCGAGTTCTTCGGCATCGCACAGGTCGGGCGCAGCGACTTCCTCGTCGAAACGGGTGGTGAAGGCCTTGTAATCCACGCTCGGCGGGATGTCGGCCTGCGGGCGATTGGGGCGGACGGGCGCGTTGGAGGCATCGCCTTCTTCGCCCGGCTCCCCTTCGGACATTTCGCTTTCGGACGACATATCGGACGAATCGTCGCCCTCGCCTTCGCCCTCGGCCATGTCGCCCGCCATTTCGGCGGCCTGCGGATCGCCTTCGCCCTGATTGTCGTCCTCGCCCTGGCTTTCATCCTCGGGGCCGTCTTCGTCATCGGGCGAATCGCTGTCGCTTTCATCCGGCGCATCGGTGGAACGGGTCAGGTCGAGTTCGCGCAGCATGTCGAGCGCGAGTTTCTGGAACGCTTCCTGATCGGAGAGCTTCTCGGCCAGCGCGCCGAAATCCTTGCCGACTTTCTCTTCGAGGAAATCGCGCACCAGTTCGATCCCGCCCTGCGCCTTGGCAGGCACGGCTTCTCCCGTCAGTGCCTCGCGCACGAGCAGGGCCAGCGCGGTTTGCAAGGGCACTTCGGAGGAGTTCTGCGCCCGCACGATCTTGTCGCCTGACGTGCGCATTTCGGTCGCCGCGTCGAGATTGGCCTTGATTCCGCCGAAGCGGTTCGCGCCCAGCGCCTCGTAACGCACCTGCTCGATCGCGTCGTAACAGGCGCGGGCGATGGGTTCGGGCGGGGCGGCTTTGGCGTGGAGCGCGGCGTTGTGGTGGCGCAGTTTGAGCGCAAAGCTATCGGCAAAGCCGCGCGCTTCGGTCACCTGATCGGCTGGCAGATCGCGCCCCGGCAAGGGCACGCGGAAACGGTTGCCCGCGGCCCCCGGCACATCGGCGCTCCACGCCACCTCCACCTCGGCATCGCGCGCAATCGCACGGCTTGCGCCGGTCAGCGCCTGTTTGAACAGATCAAGCGGGGACTGGTCAGCCATTACTTGAGAATCGTCTGACCCGTCTTGGCCCAATCGGCCATGAAGCCTTCGATGCCCTTGTCGGTCAGCACGTGCTTGAACAAGTCGTGGATCACCTTGGGCGGCGCGGTCATCACGTCCGCGCCGATCTTGGCGGCTTGCAGCACGTGGGTGGTGTGGCGAACGCTGGCGACAAGGATTTCGGTGGCGAAATTGTAGTTGTCGTAAATCAGGCGGATGTCCTCAATCAGGTCCATCCCGTCAAAGCCGTTATCGTCATGCCGACCGACGAAGGGGGAGATGAAGCTCGCCCCGGCCTTGGCCGCCAGCAGCGCCTGATTGGCCGAAAAGCACAGGGTCACATTGACCATCGTGCCTTCGCCGGTCAGCGCCTTGCAGGTCTTCAGCCCGTCCACCGTCAGCGGCACCTTGATGCAGACATTGTCCGCAATCTTGCGCAGCACTTCGGCCTCTTTCATCATCGTCGCGTGATCCAGCGCCACCACTTCGGCCGAGACCGGGCCATCGACGATGCCGCAAATTTCGCGGGTCACTTCCATGAAATCCCGCCCCGATTTGGCGATCAGCGAGGGGTTGGTGGTCACGCCATCGAGCAGGCCGGTGGCGGCCAGTTCGCGGATCGGTTCGATCTCGGCGGTGTCGACGAAGAATTTCATGAGATAGCTCCAGCTTTTGCGATTGGCTGCGGTTTGGGTCGCGGCGTAATGGAGGGACATGAACCGAACCATCACCCACTTTGCGATGCTGCTTGCCGCCCTCGCCGCCGCTTGGCAACCATCGAAAGCACGCGCGGCCGATGAAGATGTGCAATTGTGGCAGTTCGTCTTCCTCACGGGCGATATTGGCGAGGATACCCGGCTGACGGTCGATGCCACGCAGCGCTGGCGCGAGGCCGCACGGGGGGATGATCAACAAACCTTGCGCGTAACCATCGAACAGCAGGTGGCCGAGGGCGTGCGCATCGGCGGCGGGGGCGCGCTGTTCGACGCCGGCGGCGCGACTGAGATTCGCCCGCATCAGCAGGTTACCCTTGTATCGGGCCGGATCGAAGCGCGCACGCGGCTGGAACAGCGGTTTTTCGATGGCGCTGACAGGGTCGAAGTGCGCCTGCGCCAGCGCATCCAGTACAATCAGCCGCTGGGTAACGGCTGGCGCGCCAGTATCGGCGGGGAATGGCTTGGGCTGTTGCAATCACGCAATGAAGGCGAAGGCGCTTCGACCGAACAATGGCGGGCGCAAACGGGCGTGGCCTACAGGGTCAGCGAAAAGCTGGAAATCGGCGCGAATTACTGGCTCCTCGCCTTTCCCCGCGGCGACCGCCCGGCGCGCTACAGCCATGTGCCGCAGACTGTACTGATCTACCGCTTCTGAGGCGTCAGATGCGGCTGCCCAGCCCGAAGGTGCCGATCAGCAGCGGATCGCGGGTGGCCTGCGGATTGGCGCGGATCGCGGCTTCCTCGCGTGCGATTTCGCCCCAGATCGCATTATCCACCTCGGTCCCGATGCGCTGCGCCACCGCGCCGACATTGACACCGGTCAGCGCACTCAACGCCTCGCCCAGCAGCGGATCGCGCGAAACGCGGATGGCTTGGCCCAGTTCGGGCACCACTGCATCGATCAGCGCGGTGCCGACCTCTGCGCGCAAATAGCTGCTGGCCGCTGTCGGCCCGCCGCGCACCAGATCGATCGCGTTTTCAAACCCGATCACGCTGATCGCATCGGTCACTACCGGAGCGGCGCGGAAGCTGGCTTCGATGGCGAAATCGGCAAAGCGTTCCTCCAGCCGATCCTTGACCAGCGCCGAGGTGAGGATGCGCGACAAAACGTCGCCGCGCGTACCCATCAACTCATTGAGGCCGACACGCGCCACTTGCTCGTCCCAGAAGCCGCCCGGCGCAGTCAGCCGCGCAAAGGCATTTTCCGATGCCAGCAGCAGCATCCGGCGCACGGCTTCGACCATGCTGAACCCACCGGTGCTGGCGCATCCGGGCAGCAGGATCAGCGCCGCCCCGCCAGCGGCTCCGGCCAGCAGGGCGCGGCGGGTCGGGGTCGATTGATGAATTGCGGTCATTTTCGGGGTCTCCATGCTTGCCCCAACCTACTGCCAGTGCCCATATGGCGGCAAGATGAACCGTATCCGCCTGTTAGTTTTGAACGCCGCGCTCGGCCCGCTGGATTACCGGCTGCCCGATGGGGTGAATGCGCCAGCGGGCAGTGTGGTGATCGCGCCGCTTGGCCCGCGCAAGGTGACAGGCATCGTGTGGGACGAAGGGCGGTTGCCTGGCGATGAAATCGCTTTCGAGCGGCTGCGCCCGATCCTTGAGGTGCTGCCTGTCCCGCCCCTGCCCGAACCACTGCGGCGGCTGATCGAATGGACAGCGGATTATTACTGCGCGCCGCTGGCCAGCGTGGCGCGCATGGCGCTGGCGAGCGGCGGGGCGCTGGGCGGGCCTGCGACCATGACCGAATACCGGCTGACGGGCGCGGATGGCTCCGGGCGACTCACAGCACAGCGCAAGACCGCTCTGGAAAAACTGACCGGCGAACAGGGCACCATGCGCGAGTTGGCGGCAATCGCCGGTGTTTCCGAGGGCGTGCTGCGCGGCATGGCAGGCGCGGGGCTGATCGAGCCGGTGACAGTGAATATCGACCGCCCCTACCCCCCGGCCGATCCCGATTTCGATCAACCGGACTTGTCGCCCGTTCAGGCCGAGGTCGCGGGCAAGCTGACAGCGGCGGTGCAGGCCCGCAGCTTTGCCCCCTTCCTGCTCGACGGGGTGACCGGATCGGGCAAGACCGAAACCTATTTCGAACCCGTGGCCGAAGCGATCCGCAGCGGTAAGCAGGTCCTGGTGCTGCTGCCCGAAATCGCGCTGACCGAGAACTTCCTCAGCCGCTTTGCCGCCCGCTTCGGCGCGGCGCCGGTGCTGTGGCATTCCTCATTGAAATCCACCGAGCGGCGGCGCGCGTGGCGGGCGATTGCCGGTGGAAGCGCGCAGGTCGTGGTCGGCGCACGTTCGGCGCTGTTCCTGCCCTATGCCAATCTTGGCCTGATCGTGGTCGATGAAGCGCACGAAATCAGCTTCAAGCAGGATGACGGGGTGCGATACAACGCCCGCGATGTCTCGGTAATGCGCGCGCGGTTCGAAGGCGTGCCGGTGATCCTCGCCAGCGCCACCCCGGCGCTGGAAAGCCTGCACATGGCGACGCAAGGCGTTTACGAAAAACTCGATCTGCCCAGCCGGTTTGGCGGGGCAAGCCTGCCGACAGTGCGGCTGATCAACCTCACGGAAGAAAAGCCCGGCAGCCAGCGCTGGCTTGCCGGGCCGCTGATCGATGCCTTGCGTGACCGGCTGGACAAGGGCGAACAATCGCTGCTGTTCCTCAACCGCCGCGGCTATGCCCCGCTGACTTTGTGCCGCAATTGCGGGCACCGTTTCAAATGCCCCAGTTGCAGCGCATGGCTGGTCGAACACCGCCTGTCCGCCCGGCTCGCCTGCCACCATTGCGGATTCGAAACGCGGGTGCCCGATGCCTGCCCCGAATGCGGCGAGAGCGATTGTCTGGTCGCCTGCGGCCCCGGCGTGGAGCGGATCGCAGCCGAAGTCGCCGAACTGTTCCCGCAGGCGCGGGTGGTGGTGGCGACATCAGACACCCTCAATACCCCTGACCGCGCCGCCGAATTCATTGCGCAGGCGGAAGGCCGGGCGATCGACATCATCATCGGCACGCAGCTGGTCACCAAGGGGTTCCACTTCCCCGATCTCACGCTGGTGGGCGTGGTCGATGCCGATCTCGGGCTTGAAGGCGGAGACTTGCGGGCGGGCGAGCGCACCTTCAGCCAGATTGCGCAGGTTGCCGGGCGCGCAGGGCGCGGGGCCAAGCCGGGCGAAGTGCTGATCCAGACGCGCCACCCCGATGCGCCCGTGATCGCCGCACTGGCAAACGGCGACCGCGACGGGTTCTACGCCGCCGAAACCGATGCGCGGCGCGATGCCGGCGCCCCGCCATTCGGGCGCTGGGCGGCAATCATCCTGTCATCAGAGGATGAGAAAGAAGCGCGCCAAGCTGCCGCCCGGCTGGGCGATGCGCGGCCGCGGCTGGCGGATGTCCAGATCCTGGGCCCTGCACCTGCACCGCTGGCGCTGCTGCGCGGGCGCTATCGTTACCGATTTCTGGTCAACGCCAAGCGAAGCGCCAACCTGCAAGCTGCCTTGCGCGACTGGATCGGCGCCGTGCAATTCGCGCCCGGTGTGCGGGTCGGCGTGGATATTGATCCTTACTCGTTCGTGTAACTCGTCATTGCAAGGCGACGCAGTCGCCGCGGCAATCCATGACCGGGCATAGCTCCAATCACGGCTGGCGGGTCATGGATTGCCGCGCCTTCGGCTCGCAATGACGAAACTAAAGGCCTCGCGCAGCATTACCCCCCGCATGACCAACCCGATCCTTGTGCCGATTCTCGGCGACCAGCTCTCGCGCAACATCTCAAGTCTTGATGGCCTGACGCCCTCCGATGCCACCATCCTGATGATGGAGGTGTGGGACGAGGCGACCTATGTGAAGCACCACAAGCAGAAGATCGTGCTGATCTTTTCGGCCATGCGCCACTTCGCGGAAGAACTGCGCGCCGATGGCTGGCAGGTCGATTACGTGGCGCTGGATGATCCCGGCAACACCGGCAGCTTCACCGGCGAAGTCGCCCGCGCAGTGGCGCGTCATGACGCCAGCGAAGTGCGCATCACCGAGGCGAGCGAATGGCGCGTAAGCCAAGCGATTGCGGAATGGGAAGACCGCCTGCCCTGCCCGGTCAGCATCCTGCCCGACACCCGCTTCATCGCCACCCACGCCGACTTCCGTGCCTTCGCGGAAGACCGCAAGCATCTGACGATGGAGTATTTTTACCGCGAAATGCGCCGCAAGACCGGGCTGTTGATGCGCGATGACGGCCAAGGGAAAATGGGGCCGGAAGGCGACCAGTGGAACCTCGACGCGGAGAACCGCGAACCGCCCAAGGGCGACATGAAATCGCCACCAGTGCCGAAGTTCGAACCCGATGCGATAACGCAGGAAGTCATCGCCCTCGTCGGGACACGGTTTGCCGATCACTTCGGCGATCTTGAACCTTTCGGCTGGCCCGTCACCCGCGATGAGGCACTGGACGCCGCAGATGCCTTCTTTGCCAGGCGGCTGGAAAAATTCGGCCCCTATCAGGACGCGATGGTGCACGGACAGGATGACCTTTATCATTCCATGCTCTCGACCAGCCTGAATATCGGGCTGCTCGATCCGCTGGAGCTATGCCAGCGCGCCGAGGCCGAATATCGCAAGGGCCGCGCGCCATTGAATTCGGTCGAAGGCTTCATCCGCCAGATCATCGGCTGGCGCGAATATGTACGCGGGTTCTACTGGCACCAGATGCCGGGGCTGGCCGAAGCCAACGAACTCGGCGCCCACCGCCCGCTGCCGGAATTTTTCTGGACGGGCAAAACCGACATGCGCTGCCTTGCCGATTGCGTCCGCACCACGCGGGAAGATGCCCACGCGCACCATATCCAGCGGCTGATGGTGCTCGGCAATTTCTGCCTGATCGCGGGTATCGAGCCGAAAGCGGTGCAGGACTGGTATCTCGCGGTCTATGCCGATGCCTTCGACTGGGTCGAACTGCCGAACGTATCCGGCATGGTCCTTTATGCCGATGGCGGCAGGCTGGCGACCAAGCCCTATGCAGCGTCGGGCAATTATATCAACAAGATGTCCGATTACTGCGGCAAATGCCGGTACAAAGTCAGCCAGAAAACCGGCGACGGCGCCTGCCCGTTCAATCCGCTTTACTGGCATTTCATGGACGCGAACCGGGCGCGGCTGGAAAGCAACCACCGCATCGGCCGCATCTTTGCCACGTGGGACAGGATGGGCGAGGCCAAGCAGGGCGAATATCTGCAAAGCGCCCAAAAATTCCTCGACAGCCTTGAACCAGCCCGCAAGGGTTGGGCGCGAGCCGAAGAACCCACCGAATAAGGGAGCCCATTATGCTGACCATCCACCACCTGCGCCTGTCGCAATCCGAACGCATCGTCTGGCTGGCCGAGGAGCTGGCGCTGGATTACGAATGCAAGCTCTACACCCGCCGCGCCGATAATCGTCTAGCTCCTGATGAATACAAGGCGCTGCACCCGATGGGCATTGCGCCGGTGATCACAGACGATGATCTTGTGCTGGGCGAAAGCGGCGCGATCATGGATTACATCATCGCCAAATATGCCCCCGGCACCCCGCTGATGCCGCACCCCGGCCACCGCGATTACACCGATCACCTGTTCTATTATCACTGGGCCAATGCCACCTTCATGACCAACGGCATGATGGCGCTGGTGGCGCAGTTCATGGGCGCAAAGGAACTGCCGCCCTTCGTGGCAGACCGGGTGCAGAAAGGCTGGGCCATTGTCGAGAAACGGCTGGGCGAGGCGGAGTATTTCGGCGGATCGCAACTGACCACTGCCGACATCATGATGGGTTTCCAGCTCACCACCAGCCGCGCGATGAGCGGCATGGGGATCGACGGGATGCCCAACCTGCAAGCCTATCTGAAGCGCATCGGCGAACGGCCCGCCTATCAGGCGGCTATGGCCAAGTGCGAACCGGGGATGCCGCCCAAGCTGGATTGAGGCATTCTGCGTCATTGCGAGGAGCGCAGCGACGATGCAATCCATGACCGGGCCATGCCGCAATGCGGACACTTCAGGTCATGGATTGCCGCGCCTTCGGCTCGCAATGACGAGGGTGAAGCGCTGGCGTGAACCACGGCCCGTCGCACCAGCGGCGCGGTCAGTCTCGGATCACGGAACACCGCGCGGCCGGGTTAGCTTTCGCTGCCCAGACGCAGACGGGCAGGCCTGATGCTTGTCCGTTGCCGTAACCAGCCGAAGGAGCCTTCGTCATGCCAGCCAATCCCACCCCGCCGCAGCAGACCCGCCCCAAATGGTTCTGGGTGGCCCTGATCGCGGTTTTCGCCGTTATTCTGGTCACGATCCTGTTCAACCCTTCGGGCGATCGCGATGGCACAGTATCCGATCCGATCGTGATGCCGGAAACCGGTGAAGGAAGCGGCGTGGGCCAGACGCCCGAAAGCGAAGGCCCTGCACCGGAACCCTTTGCGCCCGGCGGCGACCCCGAAAACTGAGGCAGCAAACCTAACAGCACTTGTCACGCACAAGCGCCCGGAAACGCGATAGACCCACGGAATTATTCACGTTCCGGGGGCATTGCCATGATCCGTTCCATTCTGTTCACCGCCATCTCTGCCAGCCTCTGCATCGCAGTGCCATCGGCTAGTCACGCCGCCGGCAAGGAAGAACAGAAGATCATGCAGATGGTATCCGAATGCGCCTATGTCGTGCGGATCGCCGAAGGCAATGGTGTGAGCCTGAACAATCCTTCATCGACTTGGGATCAGGCCAAGGCCGCCACCGCCGTCAAACTGCAAATCGACCCGGCCCGCTATGATGCGGAAGCGCGCGCCAAGTACAAGAAGCGTGAACGGGTCATGGGTGCAGCTGAAACCATGCAGAAAGTGATCCAGCGCGCCCGCGATTGCGATGCACAGCTTTGATCTGATGCGCGGTTGGCGCAGCGCCGTGCCTGTGGCCGCAGCCCTGTTGGTGGGCGCAGCTTATCCTGCTGGTGCCGCCAATAGCGACGAGATTTCACCGCAGGATCTGGCCAACACCACGCTGGAATGCGCCAGCGCCATGAAGTTTTCAGAAGACAACGGCGAACCCCTGCGGTTCAGCAGCGCCGTGCTGTTCGAGGAATTTCTAGAACTGGAGCGCAAACACGGCGTCTCGCGCGAAATCGCCGCGAAATGGGCCCAGCAACAATTCGACACGCTGACGGCGGGGAAAACCGAGTCCGCCGCCGAGGATTACGTCTTCGATCTGGCCGTAATGTGCGAAGAACTGACGATCGAGCGCGAAGATCGCCGGATCGCCGCCGAACGCCAGCAGGCCCATGAACAGGGCGGCGAGATCAACGTCCCCTTCCTGCGCCAGCACATGGCCGCCAACCGCAACCCGCGCCTGATCGCGGATTACATCGTCGATCGTCACCCGGGCGGCAAAGGCCGGATGGGCGATCCCATCCCCGAAGGCGAATATCTGGGCGAGTTGGTGGTGGAAATCGGGAAACTGGGCGTGCAGGCCTTGAGCGATGCGGCCATCGTGGCAATGATCACCGATCCGTTCTGGCAATACAATCCGCCCGCCACACGGCTGGTGACCGAGGAATATCAGCGACGGCTGCGAGTGATGAAATTCAACGCGCGTGATGCCCAGGCCTGGGCCGGACGCGTGCAGGCCGAACGGCGCAGCGAAATGGAAAGCATGGCAGCGCGATCGGCAGAACGCTGGGGCAGCAGCGTCAAATGCACCAATGTTGCGCCCAACGGACTGGAGGGCAAAAGCTACACCTCGTGCCGCGTGCTGGACAGATACGGGCAATAGCGCCGCCATGAGGGAGGTAGGCAAAGCTTCCCGTCCACGTCGCCCCGGACTTGATCCGGGGCTTGGCTGCGCTATTCGCGCACTTTATCGTTGCCGATGAAGCCCATCGAGAAGCCGTTACGTGCCGAGGCAAATACCAGCACCGCAAGCAGCGCCCCCACACGTTCAAAATCTATGGCGGCAAACTGCTGATTGTCATACGGATCGAAGGCCACGCGCTCGCTGTCTTCAGCCCGCAGCATCGTTCCGGGCGCGAAGCCCGCATGGGCCTCCAGCGCGCGGGCATAATCCGCCAGGGTGGGATAGCCATCGCGGGCCGGAAAATTGTCCCACAAGCCGCGCTTCTTCAGTTCGGCTTCGGCATCGGCGAGCATCTGCGGCCGAAACAGCGCGTCGACATAAGCCATGTAGCGCCGATACATTTCGGCATCGGCAAAGGACACAACTTCGGGAAATGCTGCTTCGTGGATGCAGCCGAAGTGTTCGGGCGTGGCCCCGGCTTCAGGGGTGATGATTATCTCGATGCTCTGGAGATAATCCTCGTATTTTACCGAGAAACCACCGGCTTTGAGGCCGCACTCAAGCAGCTTCTGCTCGATAATATGTTCCTGAACAGCCGGTGGTTCGGACGGAGTATCAATCATTCATTGGTTTGTAGGGCAGTCCCGGCATCTGGCCAATCCCTCCAAACCCCCTCCCGCCGCAGCAACTCCGCCTTGATGTCCAGCCCGTAGGCATAGCCCCCCAGCGTCCCCTCGCTGGCGATGACGCGGTGGCAGGGGATCAGCACCGCGACATTGTTCGCGCCGTTCGCTCCGCCCACTGCGCGGCTGGCTTTGGGGTTGCCGAGGGCTGCTGCCAGCTCGCCATAGCTGCGCGTTTCGCCGTGGGGGATGCGGCGCAGTTCTTCCCAGACGCGCTGCTGGAAGGCGGTGCCCTTCACATCGAGCGGGATCGCGGCGCTGCCCGAAATATTCGCGCCAGGCTGTTCGACCGCCGCCAGCACAGCAGCAAACAGATCGCGGAAATCCTCCCCCGCTGCGACCAGTTCAGCGCGGGGGAAACGGGCGCGCAATTCCGCCTCGCCCTCTCCGAATGCCAGACAGCACACGCCCTTGTCGGTCGCCGCCACCAGCATCGGCCCCAGCGATGTTTCCAACACCGCCCAATGAACCACACGGCCCGCGCCGCCCTTGCTCCATTCACTTGGCGCCATGCCCAGTCTGCCTTTCGTCTCTGCGTAGAACTGTTTAGACCCCGCGTAGCCCGCGCCAGACAGGGCCTTGGTGACGGTTAGACCCCCCGACAGCGCCTCGCGCACCCGCTCATCGCGCAATGCTCTGGCAAAGGCGGCGGGTGACAATCCGACGCTGCGTTTGAACAATCGCTGGAAATGGGTGGGGGTGTATCCGGTCAGGTCGGCCAGCGCCTCCAGCGTCATGGCGCCGCCTTCGCGGATCGCGGCGATGGCGGCAAGCACGCAGGCCTCCTCGGCGCTCTGCGCGTCAGGAGAACAGCGTTTACAAGGCCTTAGACCAGCCGCTACGGCATCCGCAGGCGTGGCGTAGAACCGCACATTCTTGCGCAAGGGCGCCCTCGCCGGGCAGGAAGGGCGGCAATAGATGCCAGTTGAATGCACGCCGGTAACGAACGCGCCGTCGAACCGCCGGTCCTTGGCCAGCACCGATTGCCAGCGATCATCGTCAGAAATGTTCTCAAAATGTTTCACGTGAAACATTCCTCCGCACTGGCTGCATCGTGGCGCTCGATCCGCGCAGCAAAACAGCCATGCATCGCGTTGTGCGCATCAATATAGGTCACCGCGGGATCATCAAGCAATGCCCGCACCTGCGTATCGGCATCGTCCGCCAGCGCCAGCGCAGCGCGGTGAAGATTGCCGTTCGCGTCATAGCCCCGCAGCGCAATCGGACGGCGGCGCAGGATCGGGGGGAGCGCATCGACATACTCGGCGGCGGCATCTGCTGCCTCGCGCACGTAGATCGCAAAGGCGTGGCGATAGGGAGGGGCACGTCGTGGTTGGTAAAATGGGCCAGCACCAGCGCCTCGCCCGGCGCAGCGTCTTCGAGACTAACGCGGCACGGGTAATACCCCGCCGCGTCAGCCACTTCGCGCCGTGCAAGATTGGCGTCCAGTTCGCCCTCACTCGCCGAAAAAAGTGGGGCAAATACTGCTGGGTCAAGGCCGCAAATTCGGTAAGTCATGGCAGGCTCCTAGAACTGGAATGATTTCTCGCCCCCCTTTTGCGGCAGGCCGTGCGAGGCCGCACCCCCTACCCTTGCGTTCAATGTCGCGCGGGGTGCAAAAAGCGGTATAAGCCGCGCCATGAACTGCCTTCGCCTCCTGTTCGCCCTGCTGTTGACCCTGCTGGCCGCCCCCGCGCTGGCCGATCCCGCCGATGTCGATGCGGCAGCGCGCGGCGTGGTGCGGGTTATCATCATCGGAGAGGACAGGGGCGAACCCGCGCCGGTCAGCCACGGCACCGGCTTTGCGGTCAGCCCCACGCGGATCGTCACCAACGCCCATGTCGTGGCGGAAGCAATGCAGGATGATACCCTGCGCGTCGGCATCGTGCCGTCCGAAGGCGAAGGCGGGGCTTTTGCACGGGTGATCGCGGTATCCCCGCGCAACGACTTGGCGCTGCTCGAAATCGCCAAGGGCAGCCTGCGCCTGCCCCAGCTGGCATTGGCGGCCAGCGCCGGAGGTAATCTGGGCGAGGTGACGGCAGTCGGCTATCCGATGAATGTCGATCTGGCACAGGGCCTTGATATGGCTGATATATTCCGCGCCCAGCCGCCGGTAAAAAGCCGCGGGTTCCTTTCGGGTGAGCGCCCTGCGCGCCAGTTCGACACGATCCTCCACACCGCGCCGATCGCCCGCGGCAATTCGGGCGGGCCGCTGCTCGATCCGTGCGGTCGGGTGATCGGGGTCAACAGTTTCAGCGCGGATTCGGCGAGCGGGGACGGGGAATTCTACTTCGCGGTATCCTTGCGCGAATTGCTGCCGTTCCTGCGGGATAACGGGGTGGAGCCGGTGACCAATGCGCTCCCCTGCCGCTCAATCGAAGACCTGAATGCCGAGGAACGCCAACGGCTTGAAGCCGACCAGTCGCGGGCGCGCGAACGCCTGGCGCAGCGGGCCGAAACCATGCGCGAAGTGCGCGAAACGGCACGGCTGACCGCGCAGATGGAAGTGCTCGCCGCGCGGGAAGACCGCATGGCGCTTGCCCTGATCGCCCTGCTGGCGGCGATCGGCGCAGGCTATGCCGCGATGGTGTGGAGCAAGGATAGTGCAAGGCGCAAACACGCGGGAATCGCGGGCGCTGTGGCAGGCGCAGCGCTGATCGCGGCGGGACTGCTGTGGGTCACCCGCCCCGGCCTCACCGAGATCGAAGACCGCGTCGAAGCGGCTGTGGCCGAGGCGGAGGGCGGGCCCGCGCCCGGCTCGGCCACCCAACCCTCGCTCGCGGCGGAAGGTTCGCTGATCTGCACTCTGGTGCCCGATCGCAGCCGCGTGACGTCGGCCCGTACCGATGATGTGGCGTTTGATTGGTCAGCCGATGGCTGCGTGAACGAGCGCACCCAATACGGGCTCGGACAAGGGGGCGAATGGCGGCGTGTCTTTGCCGCGCAGGAAGATGATGCGATTGCGGTGAACACCTACGATCCGGAAACGCGCACCCTGCGAACCGATCGCTATTTATTGGGGCAGCAGGCGCTGGCAGCCGCACGTTCTGCCCGCGCCGCTTATACCCCGCCGGCCTGCGGGGTCAGCGATGCCGCCCGCACAGTCGGCGAACAGCAATCGGCGCTGATTGCCTTGCTGCCCGAACGGCCGAATGAACGGCTGGTCTATTCTTGCACGGCCAGAGCGGCCAGTGCCGCCCCTTAATCCTGCGTTCAGCATCATTTATGCATCTTTTGCTGCAAGAACAGAGAGTTCTTCGCTATCAGGAGCAGTGGGATGCAACGGGTCGCAGCAAGCGGTGTGGCAACATTCAGGCGCGGCGCGATCATTGCCGCAGTGATGCTGGCATCCATGCTCCCTTTCGCAGCCGCCAATGCCCAGACCAGCCCGGCCGGCACCGATGAAGCCGACGAGGAACCCACGATCATCGTGCAGGGCGAGCAGGAACTGGAGATCGATGAACTGCGCGATGCGGTAAGGGATGTGGCTATGCGCGGGCGTGGCTATGGCAGGCCTCTGTCGCGCTATCAGGCGCCGCTGTGCCCGGTGGTCGTCGGCATGGGCGAACGGATGGGCGCTTACGTTTCCGAACGCATCCGCAGCAATGCCATTGCCGTGGGCGTTGAGGTAGCGGACGAAGGGTGTGATGCCAATGCCGTGCTGATCGTGACCGATGATCAGGACCTGCTGATCGAAGGGATGAGAAAGTCTCACCCGGATTTTTTCGACATATTCGCCAGCCGCGCAATCAGGGCCGCGCAAAGCCGCGGCGATGCCGCAATCGTGTGGTCGCGTTTTGCTACGCAAGGGCCGCTCGGCCGCAACGGCGGAGCGTCGGGCGTCGTGGTTGGCAATTTGCTTGAAGGTGCCTTTGCCAATGCCGGCGGCGCAGCGCGGGAGCTTCAACTTACCCGTCCTTCAAGTTTCGAAATCAATTACAGCGTCGAAAAGGTCTTCACCACAATGGTGTTCGATGTTGACCGGCTCAATGGCGTCCACCTCGACCAGCTTTCAGACTTCGCGACCTTGCGCATTCTCGGCATGCCCCAACCAACTGTCGACATCGAACAGGAAGGGGCCCTTTCTATCCTCAACCTGTTCGATGCCGAACCTTCTGCCGCGCCCATGCGCATGACCGCGCTCGATATGGCGTATCTGAAAGGCCTCTATGCCATGCGGCCCAATGAATCATCGAGCCGGCTCGAACATTTCGTCAAGCTGGCCTATGGGAAAATGGATATCGCCAAGCCATGCAGCGCGCCCACACCATGCGAAGCGGAAATGCGCGATGTGAGGCAATCTGCCGGTCAGCCCTGATCGACCGACAGCCCCGGCCACCAAAATGAAGCCTTCGGCAAGGCTGGCGACCTTCGCACCTGCACAAATCCTGCCCCTGCGGCTTGCACCATCGGGAATCAATTGCTAGGCGCGCGCCAACCTTGAGGCGGTGCCTTTGTGCATCCCCCATACCCAAGGCCCAAGCATTACCCTTCTTAGCTTCCGAGAGGACTGCAAGCGCGTGGATATTTCCGCCGGTATCAAGGCTAGCCTGGCTGGGCGCTATGCCTCGGCTCTGTTCGATCTCGCGAGCGAGAGCGGCGCTGTGACCGCTGTCGAAAGCGATCTGGCAACGCTCGGCGCGGCGCTGGCCGAATCGGGCGAACTTTCTGCACTCACCACCAATCCCGAACTCGCCCGCGATGTGCAGGGCAATGCGATGGCGGCGGTAGCGAAGAAGTTGAAGCTCAGCGTGCTGACCACCAATTTCCTCGGCGTGCTCGCTGCCAACCGCCGCCTTGGCAAACTGCCCGCGATCATCAGCGCGTTCCGCGCGATTGCCGCAGCCCAGCGCGGTGAGGTAACCGCCACTGTCACCAGCGCCCACCCGCTCAGCGCTGATCAGGTTGCTGCCCTGAAAACCAAGCTGACAGCGCGCGAAGGCCGCACTGTCATGCTCACCGCCGCAGTCGACCCCGACCTGCTCGGCGGCCTTGTCGTCACCATCGGATCGCAGCGCATTGATGCCTCGATCCGCACCCGTCTCAACTCGCTTGCCCAAGCCATGAAGGCCTGAAGGACATAAACATGGAAATCCGCGCCGCAGAAATCTCGAAGGTCATCAAGGACCAGATCGCCAATTTCGGCACCGAAGCTGAAGTCAGCGAAACCGGCACCGTGCTGAACGTGGGTGACGGGATCGCCCGTATCCACGGCCTCGACAAGGTGCAGGCCGGTGAAATGGTCGAATTCGCCAATGGCGTGCAGGGCATGGCCCTCAACCTTGAAGCCGACAACGTCGGCGTCGTGATCTTCGGCTCGGACTCCGAGATCAAGGAAGGTGACGTGGTCAAGCGCACCGGCACCATTGTGGACGTTCCCGTCGGCAAGGGTCTGCTGGGCCGCGTGGTCGATGCGCTCGGCAACCCGATCGACGGCAAGGGCCCGATCGTCGCTGAAAAGCGCAGCCGCGTCGAAGTGAAGGCACCCGGCATCATCCCGCGCGAATCCGTGTCCGAGCCGGTGCAGACCGGCCTCAAGGCAATTGACGCGCTGGTGCCCGTGGGCCGCGGTCAGCGCGAGCTGATCATCGGTGACCGCCAGACCGGCAAGACCGCTGTCGCGATCGACACCTTCATCAACCAGAAAGAAGCCAACGCGGGCGACGATGAAGGCAAGAAGCTTTACTGCGTGTATGTCGCCGTCGGCCAGAAGCGTTCCACTGTGGCGCAGATCGTCAAGCAGCTCGAAGAAAACGGCGCGATGGAATATTCCATCGTGATCGCAGCGACCGCTTCGGAACCTGCCCCGCTGCAATACCTCGCGCCCTATACCGGCTGCGCGATGGGCGAATATTTCCGCGATAACGGGATGCACGCCGTGATCGTTTACGATGACCTTTCCAAGCAGGCCGTAGCTTACCGCCAGATGTCGCTGCTGCTGCGTCGTCCTCCGGGCCGTGAAGCCTATCCGGGCGATGTGTTCTACCTGCACAGCCGTCTGCTCGAGCGTGCCGCCAAGATGAACAGCGACAATGGCTCGGGCTCGCTCACCGCGCTGCCGATCATCGAAACGCAGGCCGGTGACGTGTCCGCCTACATTCCGACCAACGTGATCTCGATCACCGATGGTCAGATCTTCCTCGAAACCGGCCTGTTCTTCCAGGGCATCCGCCCGGCGATCAACGTCGGTCTGTCGGTGTCGCGTGTGGGCGGTGCCGCCCAGACCAAGGCGATGAAGAAGGTTTCGGGCTCGATGAAGCTCGACCTTGCGCAGTACCGCGAAATGGCGGCCTTCGCGCAGTTCGGTTCCGACCTCGATGCCTCGACCCAGAAGCTGCTCAACCGCGGCGCACGCCTGACCGAGTTGCTGAAGCAGAAGCAGTTCTCGCCCATGCCGTTCGAAGAGCAGACCCTGTCGATCTATGCCGGCACCAACGGTTTCCTGGATAACATCCCGGTGAACCGCGTGGGCGAATACGAAACGCAGATGCTCGATTACATGCGCCGTGAACACGCTGATGTGGTGACCGAAATCCGCACCAGCAAGAAGTTCGAAGGCGAGGTCGCCGACAAGGCCAAGGCCGCGCTGCAAGCTTTCGCCAAGCAGTTCGCGTAAGGACACCGCCCAGTGCCCTCACTCAAGGAACTGAAAGGTCGGATCAACTCGGTCAAATCGACCCAGAAGATCACCAAGGCCAAGCAGATGGTTGCAGCCGCCAAGCTGCGCCGTGCCCAGGCTGCGGCCGAAGCTGGCCGGCCCTATGCCACACGGCTTGCTGCGGTGATGGCATCGCTGGCGGGCAAGGTTGCGGGCGATAGCGCTCCCAAGCTGCTGGCTGGCACCGGATCGGATCAGCGCCACCTGCTGGTTGTGGTGAACACCGACAAGGGCCTGTGCGGCGGTCTGAACTCGAACCTGGTCAAGGCAGCCAAGATCAAGGCCAAGGAATTGATCGCGGCTGGCAAGACGGTCGAATTCTACCTTGTCGGCAAGAAGGGTCGCGCTCCGCTGAAGCGTGAATTTCCGACCCTGATCGGCGCGGGCTTTGACACCAGCACGGTCAAGACCCCCGGTTTTGCCGAAGCCGAAGCGATTGCCAACGAATTGATCGCGATGTTCGACGCGGGCCAGTTCGATGTCGCCCACCTCGTCTACCCGACCTTCAAATCGGCGCTGGCGCAGGATCCGACAATCAATCAGCTGATCCCCGTCCCCGCCCCGTCCACTGCGGTCGAAGCGGACTCGGTTGTCGAATACGAGCCGAGCGAAGAGGAAATCCTTGAAGAGCTGCTGCCGCGTTATGTGCGCACCCAGCTGTTCGGCGCGCTGCTGGAACGCGAGGCTTCCGAACAGGGCGCCTCGATGACCGCGATGGACAACGCCACGCGCAACGCGGGCGACCTGATCAGCAAGCTGACCATTGTCTACAACCGCCAGCGTCAGGCGGCGATCACCACCGAACTCATCGAAATTATCGCGGGCGCAGAAGCGCTCTAACTGAAGGCTAAGGAACGAAAAATGGCCACCGCCCCCGCTCTCAACCAGACCACCAATGGCACCATCAGCCAGGTCATCGGCGCTGTCGTCGACGTGCATTTCCCAGGGGAACTGCCCGCGATCCTCACCGCGCTTGAAACCCGCAATGGCGACAAGACGCTGGTGCTCGAAGTCGCCCAGCACCTTGGCGAAAACACCGTTCGCACCATCGCGATGGACGCGACCGAAGGTCTCGTGCGCGGCACCGAAGTCGTCAACACCGGCGCGCAGATTTCTGTGCCTGTCGGCCCCAAGGTGCTCGGCCGGATCATGAACGTGATCGGCGAAGCGATCGACGAACGCGGCCCGATCGGTGCGGACAGCACCATGCCGATCCACGCCGATGCCCCGCTGTTCATCGACCAGTCGACCGATGCGGCGATCCTCGTCACCGGCATCAAGGTGATCGACCTGCTCGCGCCCTATGCGCGTGGTGGCAAGATCGGCCTGTTCGGCGGCGCGGGCGTTGGCAAGACCGTGCTGATCCAGGAACTGATCAACAACATCGCCAAGGGCCACGGCGGCGTGTCCGTCTTCGCCGGTGTGGGTGAACGCACCCGCGAAGGCAACGATCTCTACCACGAATTCCTCGACGCTGGCGTTATTGCCAAGGACGCCGATGGCAATGCGACCTCGGAAGGCTCCAAGGTGGCACTCGTTTTCGGCCAGATGAACGAGCCCCCG
Source organism: Porphyrobacter sp. AAP60 (assembly GCF_001296025.1). Taxonomy (GTDB): domain Bacteria; phylum Pseudomonadota; class Alphaproteobacteria; order Sphingomonadales; family Sphingomonadaceae; genus Erythrobacter. The sequence continues at coordinate 21,570 of NZ_LJHV01000009.1, forward strand.
GGTGCCCGCGCCCGCGTCGCTCTTTCGGGCCTGACGATGGCTGAATATTTCCGCGACGTGGAAGGTCAGGACGTATTGTTCTTCGTCGACAACATCTTCCGTTTCACGCAGGCGGGCTCGGAAGTGTCCGCGCTGCTCGGCCGTATTCCTTCGGCGGTGGGTTATCAGCCGACGCTTGCGACCGACATGGGCAAGCTGCAGGAACGCATCACCTCGACCACCAAGGGCTCGATCACCTCGGTGCAGGCGATCTACGTTCCCGCGGACGATTTGACCGACCCGGCGCCTGCTGCTTCGTTTGCCCACTTGGACGCGACCACGACGCTGAGCCGCGCCATCTCGGAGCTTGGCATCTACCCGGCGGTTGACCCGCTCGACTCCACCTCGCGCGTTCTCGAACCGCGCGTCGTCGGCAACGAGCATTACGAAACCGCCCGCCGCGTTCAGGAAACCCTGCAGAAGTACAAGAGCCTGCAGGACATCATCGCCATTCTCGGGATGGATGAACTGTCGGAAGAGGACAAGCTGATCGTCGCCCGCGCGCGCAAGCTGCAGAAGTTCCTTTCGCAGCCCTTCCACGTCGCGGAAGTCTTCACCGGCATTTCGGGCGTGTTCGTGCAGCTCGAAGACACCGTGAAGAGCTTCAAGGCGGTGGTTGATGGTGAGTACGATCACCTGCCCGAACAGGCCTTCTATATGGTCGGCGGGATCGAACAGGCGGTCGAAAAGGCCAAGAAGATGGCCGAAGAGGCGTAATCAAGCTCCCCTCCCGCTTGCGGGAGGGGTCGGGTGTGGGAATGGGCCGAAAAGGCCCACCCCGCTGCGACTAGCGAGCAAGCTCGCAAGTCTCACTGCCCCTCCCGCAGGCGGGAGGGGGATTGGAACACAAAATGGCACTGCACTTCGAACTCGTCACCCCCGCCAAGCTCGTCCGGTCGGAAGACGTCCACATGGTGGTCGTCCCCGGCACCGAGGGCGAATTCGGCGTGCTGGAGGGTCACGCGCCCTTCATGAGCACCATCCGCGACGGGGCCGTTCAGGTCTTCGCCACAGCGAACGCAGCGCCGGAAATCATCCAGGTGCGCGGCGGCTTTGCCGAGGTCAATGAAAAGGGCCTCACCGTGCTGGCGGAGCACGTCGAGGGGTAACCTTGGCATCAATCGACCAACGAGAAACAGGGGCGGGCCAATGGCTCGCCCTTTTTGTTTCTGCCCCCTTCCCTTTGCGCCTCACCCTCGGCACAACACCGTCCAGCACATTCCCTTGAGGAGAGGACGCTTGAAACTTGTCTCCACTTTCGCACTGGCACTCGCAATGACCGTAACCGCAACCACTGGCGCAGCCGCTCAGGAACCTGCGGCCGAAGCCCCCATCCCCGGCCCCGAACAGGATCCCTATATCTGGCTGGAGGAAGCCCGCTCGCCCGAGGCACTCGAATGGGTCGCCAAGGAGAACGAGCGCACGCTGGCCGCCTTTGAAGCCGATCCGCGCTATGCCCAGTTGAAGACCGAAGCGCTGGCGATTTTCGACAGCGAAGACCGCATCCCATTCGTCAGCTTCCGCCCCGATGGCCTGTACAATTTCTGGCAGGACAAGGCGAACCCGAAGGGCGTTCTGCGCCGCACTACGCTGGAAAGCTATCGCACCGACAAGCCGGAATGGGAAGTGGTGCTGGATATCGACGCACTCGCCAAGGCCGAGGGCAAGGAATGGGTCTATCAGGGCTCGACCTGCCTGCCGCCCGCCAACACCAAGTGCATGATCGCGCTGTCTGACGGTGGTGAAGATGCCACCATCATGCGTGAATTCGACACGTCGACCAAGCAGTTCGTCGAAGGCGGCTTTGTGCTCGATGCCAAAAGCCAAGGCGGCATCAGCTGGATCGATGAAGACACGCTGCTGGTTGGGCGCGGCTTTGGCGAAGGCACGCTGACCGCCAGCGAATACCCCTTCACCAGCCGCGTGTGGATGCGCGGCACATCGATTGCCGAGGCGCCTGAAATCTTCCGCGGCGAACCGACCGACGTGTGGGCGGGCGCCAGCCTGCTGCGCGACAACACCGGCACCATCCACGCACGCACCGCCTTCCGCGGTGTCAGCTTCCACGAAAGCCTCTACTTCGTCGAGAAAGATGGCGAGTGGCTTGCGCTCGATATTCCCAAGAAGGCATCGCCTTACGGGATCGTCGATGGCCACCTGCTCTATTCCACCGATGAAGACTGGACGGTGGACGGCCAGACTTTCCCCGCCGACAGCCTGATCGCGGTCGATCTGGAGGAATGGAAAGCCAACCCGAACGGCGCGAAGAAAACGCTGGTCTGGGCGCCGGGCGAGCGGCAGACCAAGCAGGGCGGATCGATCACAGGCAGCGCGCTGTTCGTGACGCTGCTCGACAACGTCGTCGGCAAGGTGCTGCAGTTCAATTTCGAAGACGGCAAGTGGGTCAGCAAGCAGGTGCCGCTGCCCGATAATGCCACACTGGGCATTGCTGCGTCTTCGAACGAGACCGACCAGATCATGTATACGGTCAGCGATTTCCTCAATCCCACGACGTTGTATTACGACGATGGGGCGGGCAATCCACAGGTGCTGAAGACCAGCCCGGCCTATTTCGTGCCCGAAGGCATGGAGGTTGAACAGCATCAGGCGACCAGCAAGGACGGGACGCAAATCCCCTACTTCATCGTCAAGCCCAAGGGGATGACACTGGATGGCTCCACCGCCACGCTGCTGACCGGTTACGGGGGCTTCCAGATTGCACGCCTGCCGGGCTACCTCGGCTCGACCGGCAAGCTGTGGGTGGAAAAGGGCGGCGCCTATGTGCTCGCCAACCTGCGCGGCGGCGGCGAGTTCGGGCCGAACTGGCACCAGACCGCGATCCGCGAAAACAAGCAGCGCACCTGGGACGATTTCATCGCGGTGGGCGAGGATCTGGTGAAGCGCGGCTTCACCAGCCCCAAGCATCTCGGCATTCAGGGCGGCTCGCAAGGCGGTCTGCTGGTGGGCACCTTCTTCACCCAGCGCCCCGACCTGCTGAACGCGGCGATCGTGCAGATCCCGCTGTTCGATATGGTGCGCTATCACCTGATCGGACGCGGGGCTTCGTGGATCGGTGAATATGGCGATCCGCGCATTCCCGAACAGCGCGCATGGATCGATGGCTATTCGCCCTACCAGAAGATCGTGGCCGGGGTGGATTACCCCTCGCCCTTCCTGTGGGCATCGACCGCGGATGATCGCACCCACCCCGCCCACGCGCGTAAGGGAGCTGCCAAGCTGAAGGAACTGGGCCAGCCCTATTATTACTTCGAAGATACCACCGGCGGCCATTCCGGCGGGGTCGATAACGAACAGCGCGCCAAGCTGCAGGCGCTGCAATATGTCTACCTGATGCAGCGCCTGATGGGGCCTGCGACCGGCGGGTAAACACCTTTCGGCCAAGGACTTTCAAAGGGGCGGTTCCACCACGGAACCGCCCCTTTTTGCGTTAGTCGCGGAAGGCAACGCAACTGCCTGTAAAACAACCCGACACTTTGCCCTCGGTTCATCGCACCAGCGGAACGGGAGGGATCATCAACGCCAGTTTAACCATCTTTCGCAGCCACTCGTTAAGTCTGCCCGTCAACATTGGGTCCATCGGGGGCGATGACGAGCACATGCGAAGAGGAACAGACCGATGGCCTACCCCAACAACGTTTCGATCGCCGATGCGATCAAGAGCTATTACGCACTGCCGCGCAATCACCGCGTCCACTGGTCCAAGGCGCGCAAGGATGAAGTGGTGCGGGCCGTGCGCGATGAAGCGATCAGCTTTGCCGAAGCGCGCAACCGCTACCTGCTGAGCCGCAGCGAGTTTGCCCAGTGGGAACGCGATTATATCGCTACGGGTGGCGATGCCGCCAGCGACAAGACACGCATGCAGGACGCCTGACGCGTGATCAGACCGTGCTATTGCGCCGCGACGGGGATCAGAACCTCGTTGCGGCGCAGCGGGCCGGGCACCATCGGGGCATCGTAAAAGGCATACTCCGCCTCGCCCGCTGGCATCAGGCCCTGCCCCATCAGCCAGTCGCGCAGACGGGCTTCCATCAGGGCCAGATCGCGGCCCGATCCGTTGCCGGAAAACCGGATCGCAGCCATACGCCGCGCCGGAACCTGCGTCAGACCGATATTGGCAGGCGCGGGCGGCAAGGTTTCCAGCGAGTACTTAGCCGGCATCACAAAGCGCATCCGCCATTCATTGGGCGCAGTTTCTTCCTGCAATACTGGCGCGGTCATGGCGATGCTTTCTCCGCCTTCGGGCCGATCCTGCCCGAAGATATAGGCAGCCAGCCTGCGGAAGCTGGCCCCGCTGGCGCGCTGGCGTTCGCCTGACGAGGTGACTTCGGCCACGACCAGCTGCGGGTAATCGCGCAGCGCAAAATCGCCCTCCGCAGCGACAAGAGCGAATTCGGGTTCTTCTGTCGTGCGAGCTTGCGCATACACGGCGGCGGCTCCTACTGCGGCGAGCGCGACCCCGGCGGCGATCCAGCGTCCGGTTTTCATGGCGTGTCTCCTTGGTTACGACTTTCCAAGTCGGCGGAGCATTCGAAAGTTCCCGTTACCGCGTCGGCGCGTCGAAATCGGCGGGCTTGTTCGCCACCCAGGCGACGAATTTTGCGATCGCCGGATTGTCGCGGATCGCTTCTGCATTATCGCCAATGCGGGCGAGTTCGTTGTTGGTGAAGTTGGCGTGGATGGTCTTGTGGCAGATCGGGTGGATCGGCACCTTGATCTTGCCCTTCTTGGCCTTGGGAACAGGGTGATGCCATTGCACGATATCGCCCAGCGGGCGGGTGCAGAGCCAGCAGTTGTGTGAGTTACTCAATGGTGTCCGCCTCTGCTGTCTGGCCTGTATAGAGATCATCGGGTTCGCCAAACACCCGCTGTGCCGCGCTGTAATTTACCGGAATATCCGCCTGCTTGCCTTCGCACAGACGCAATCGTCCCGGCCGACCGTTGCGCTCGATAATAACGCCGTCGCTGATTGCCGGCCCGCTGCCGTTTTCTTCAACGCTGGTGGCGACCATGCGGCTGAACACGATGTAGCTGGTGTCACCGTTCACGAAACGGATCTGCGATTCGCCGCCCCGTGCCCAGGATGTGTCGGCAGACCACGACCCGTCCTGCAGAACCAGTTCCGGGTTTTCGCCGCCATAACGATATTCACCTTCGCCCTGCCTGGTTGCGCAAATGGAGAGCGGTTTTCCGTTTCTGATCTTGCAGTGGAAAATGGCCTCTTCACCCTGCCTGCATGCCGCCGCCGCGATCCGCCGTGTTTCGCCATCCAGCGCCGCAATCAGGCGCGCTTCATCATCGGGCAGCCCAATATCGGACGGCACTTGGGCCTTCGGTTCGGAGCCAATGACGGTTTTATTGGCATCATCAGGGGAAAACGGCTGTGCAGCTGCGGGCTCCGCCGATTTGGAGTCTGCGCGCTCCCGCTCCTGACAGCCTGCCAACACCGCCACGAACGCCAGCAAGCTTGCTGTAAAACAGGCGGGATTGCGCAGCGGTACCCTCACTTCTTCTCCGCCGCTTTCTTCTTCTTCATCGCATCGTGGAAGCGGTCAGCCCAGCCGTCTTTTACCAGTTGTTCGGCGCGCACCATCCGCAATTCGCCCGGCGCGACATCGCGGCTGACGGTGCTGCCCGCCGCGACGATGGCATCGGCGCCGATGGTAACAGGGGCGACCAGCGCCGAGTTGGAACCGATGAAGGCGCGCTCGCCAATCACGGTCCTGTATTTGAAATAGCCATCGTAATTGCAGGTGATCGTGCCCGCGCCGATATTTGCGCCCGCGCCGATGGTGGCATCGCCCAAATAGGTGAGGTGGCTGGCTTTCGCGCCCTCGCCCAGCACCGCGTTCTTCACCTCCACGAAATTGCCGACGAAACTGCCTGCCTCCAGCACCGTTCCGGGGCGCAGGCGGGCAAACGGGCCGACCTTGACCCCGCTGGCCAGCTTCGCGCCTTCGATGTGGCTGTTGGCGCGGACCAACACGTTGTCAGCGATGGTCACACCGGTGCCGAAGAACACATTGGGTTCGATGGTGACATCGCGGCCCAGTACTGTGTCGTGCGCAAAGAACACGGTATCCGGCGCAATCAGTGTCGCACCTTCGTCCATCGCCTGCACCCGGCGGGCCGCCTGCCAGCGCGCTTCCGCAGCCGCAAGTTCGGCGCGGCTGTTGATGCCTGCAACTTCGTCCGCTGTCTCGGCGACAATCACCGCACAAGGTTTGCCATCAGCAATCGCAATGTTGACGATGTCTGGCAGGTAATATTCGCCCTGCGCATTGTCGTTTCCGACCCGTGCGAGCAGCGCGAACAGATCGGCAGCGCGCGCGGCAATCAGGCCGGAATTGCACAAGTGGCAGGCCCGCTCGCCTTCGTCCGCGTCCTTGTATTCGACCATCTTGACGATCCGGCCATCATCATCCGCGATCACCCTGCCATAAGCGAGCGGATCTTCCGGCTCGAACCCCAGCACAACCGCGGCAGGCGTATCATCCGCGTGCAGCCGTTCGAGCATCGCCTGCATGGTCGCAGCCTTGACGAAGGGCACGTCGCCATAAAGCACCAGCACATCGCCGGCGAAGCCTGCCAGCGCACCCTCGGCCTGCTGCACGGCATGGCCGGTGCCAAGCTGAGGTTCCTGCAGGCAGGTCGTCGCCCGCGTGCCCACGGCCTTCTCGATCTGCTCGCGCCCTGCGCCGACAACTACCGCCAGCCGTTCCGGCCCCAGTTCCGCCACGCTCGCCATAAGATGGTCCAGCATCGGCCGCCCGGCGATCTTGTGCAGCACCTTGTGCGTATCGCTTCTCATGCGGGTGCCCTTGCCCGCAGCAAGGATGATAGCGGCGAAGGCCAGATCGGGTGAATGTGTCGTGGTCGTCATGATAGCCCCTGTAAGCAAACCTGCGCTTGCCAGCAAATGCTTGCGGTTTGATGTAGCTTGCGGCACCCGCCCCGGCATGACGGATATTCCTTTCGACGCGATCGGTTTCGATCTTGATGGCACCTTGCTCGATACCTTCCGCGATCTGGGCGCGGCGGTGAACCATGCGCTGGTGCTGGGCGGGTTAGACGCGGTGCCGCTGGAAACCAGCAAGGATCTGATCGGCGGCGGAGCCAAGATCATGCTGGCGCGCGCGGTCGAAGCGCAAGGCGGGCTGCCCGATGACGAATTCAAGCGGCTCTACAAGGCGATGCTGGCCTATTACGAAGGCCATAATGCAGTCCACACCGCGCCCTATCCCGGCGTGCGCGAGGTGCTGGCGGAACTGGCGGCGCAGGACGTCAAGATGGCGGTGGTGACCAACAAGTTTGAAGCCTTCGCCCGCTCTGTCCTGACCCAACTGGATCTGATCGACACCTTCGAAACCGTGATCGGCGGGGACAGCATGGGCAAAGGCCCCGACGGGCAGTACCTCGCCAAGCCGCACCCTGCCCCTGTGATCGCTGCACGCGCGGCGACGGGAGGGGGCCGCTTTGTGTTCATCGGCGATTCCACCTATGATGTGCGCAGCGCGAAAGCGGCGGGCGTTCCGGTGATCGCGGCGGCCTATGGCTATTGCGACAAGCCGCCGCATGATCTGGGCGCAGACGCGGTAATCGATTCGTTTGACGCGCTGATTCCCGCGTTGAAGGGTCTCACCCCGGCAATCTGACCCTACGGCATCGCACTCTGTCAGTTCGGCGGTTGCAAGCCACGCGTGAAAGTGCCACGCAGCGCCCGCAAATCAGCTTTACGCAGGCGTAAACCGCGCCGCCCGAAGCCGCAAAGATCAAGGACAGGAGAAACATCATGACCATCAGCTTCAAGGACAAGGTCGCCATCGTTACCGGTGCAGGCGGCGGGCTCGGCAAGGCCTATGCGCTCGAACTCGCCCGGCGCGGCGCGAAGGTTGTCGTCAACGATCTGGGCGGATCGCGCGATGGCACCGGCACGTCGGATGCCGCAGCGCAGGTCGTCGCCGAAATCGAAGCGATGGGCGGCGAAGCCATCGCCAACGGCGGATCGGTGACCGAATTCGAACAGATGGAAATGATGGTCGCCGACGCCAAGCAGAAGTGGGGCGGCGTCCATGTGCTGATCAACAACGCCGGCGTACTACGCGACAAGACCTTCATCAAGATGGAGCCAGCCGACTTCGAATTCGTGGTAAAGGTGCACCTCACCGGATCGGCTTTCGCCACCAAGGCGTGCTGGGAAACCATGCGCGAACAGGGCTATGGCCGCGTGCTGATGACCGCGTCTTCGACCGGTCTGTTCGGCAATTTCGGCCAGGCCAACTACGGCGCGGCCAAGCTTGGCCTTGCCGGCCTGACCAAGACGCTGCAGCTTGAAGGTGCGAAGTACAACATTCGCTGCAACACCCTGTCGCCGGTCGCAGGCACCCGCATGACCGAAGACCTGTTCCCCGAAGAAGCGTTCAAGCTGTTCGCACCCGAGAATGTCGTGCCCGCCGCGCTGTTCCTCGTCAGCGAAGACGCGCCGACCAACGCCATCGTCGGCGCAGGGGCTGGCGGGTTCCACTCCTCGTGGACTGTCATGAACGATGCCGTGTGGCTGCCGGAAGCAGATCGTACCGTCGAAGGCTTTGCCGCGCATTGGGAAGAGATCAACGCCTTCACCAACCTTGCCGCCCCGCAATCGGGCAGCGAGCAATCGGGCAATATCCTGAAAGCGATGCAGAAGGTCACCGGCACCGGCCCGGGCAGCGCGCGGGGCTGAGCCAAGCTGTATTGACAAGCTAAGACACCGGCGTCATCCTTCCGGCAATTTCAGGGGGATGACCGGTGTATAGCGACGAAGATCTTAATTCCGCCGTCGCCGCAGGTGCATTGAGCGCCGAGGCGGCGGCGAATTTCCGGACGCATATGAGCCGGATGCGCCATCTGCCGCACGCTTCGGAAGAAGATTTCCGGCTGCTCAACAGCTTCAACGATATTTTCGTCAGCATCGGGATCGTGATCCTGCTGGTCGCGCTTGGCGCGATCGGGCAGGCACTGGCGGATGCCATCGTGCCTAGGCCGGATTGGTCTGACTTCAATGCCAACATGACATCTCAGGCGATGGATGATTGGAGCCGCGGCCGTGCGCTCAATGATGCGCTTGGCGTGTCGTTTCCAGCTGTCCTGATTGCCGCCGCAGCATGGCCTTTGGCCGAATTTTTCACCCGCAAGCGGCGCATGGCGCTGCCTTCGATCCTCCTACTCCTCGCCTTTGTTGGCGGCACCTTTGCAATGGCGGTGGGCGGCGTGATGCTGATGGTCAGCGGCCCCGATCGCGTAAGCGACACGCTCGGCGCAGTTCTGGTGGCAGGCGCCGCCTTGTTTGCGGCGGGTGCGGCGTGGCTGCACTGGCGGCGCTTCATGGTGCCAATCACCGTTGCCGCAGGCACGGCAGCGATTGCAGGCACAGTGCTTGCGCTTCTCGCCGCAGCAATCGGGCCCGACAATCTTGGCGAGAAGGTGATGCTTGCGCTTATTTTGGTCGCAGGAATCGCGGTCTTCGCCTTCGCGATGCGCTGGGACACGTCTGATCGCGCGCGCACCACCCGCCGCTCCGATGTCGCCTTCTGGCTCCACCTCACCGCCGCGCCCATGATCGCGCATCCGATCTTCGCGCTGCTGGGCGTGACCGAAGGGGATAACCCCGGCATGGGCGCAGCTCTGGGCGTCATCGGCGTTTACATCGCCTTCGGCCTCGTCGCGTTGGCGACCGACCGGCGGGCGCTGCTGGTTTCGGCGCTGGTCTATGTGCTGTTTGCGCTCACGTTCCTGTTTCAGGAATTCGGCGCGGTTGAGCTGAACTTCGCGCTGACCGCGCTGGTGATCGGTTCAGCCCTGCTCAGTCTGTCGGCCTTCTGGCAGCCGATCCGGCGTGCGGTGGTGACCCTGCTTCCGCCGGCCCTGCAAGCGATGCTGCCCGCGACCGAGGAGCCTACCTTTGTGCCGGTGGCGGACGCCAGCCCGGCGGCTTAGGCACCTAATCCACCGCTTTCATCAGCCGCCGTTCCATCGGCGCGAGCACATTCGCCAGATCGTGCCCGCGTTTCAGCACCTGCCCGTGTTCGCCGAACAGCGTCCACATGCCTTGTTTTGATCGCAGCGCCGGGCGCTTTTCCACCCGCGCCTGGGGCTTTTCTGCCGTGCGGCGGAATGCAGCGAAGGTGGCGGCGTGGCGATCGAAATCCATCGCGTAATCGCGCCATTCCCCGGCGGCGACCATCCGGCCATAAAGATCAAGGATGCGCTGCAATTCGGCGCGCTCGAAGCCGACCTGCTCTGGATTTCGGGCGGGGAAGGCCACCACCTGCCCTGCCATGCCCGGCCCCTGAGCGCCCGCCTTCAATCCGCTGTCCCGTTTTTACGCTGCAATTCGGTCTCCACCGGCGCGCGTTCGGCCAGCATCGCTTTCATCACCGCCAGTTCCTCGCGCAGCGCGGCGACTTCGGATTCGAGTTTTTCCACGCAATCGCGGCGCGGGCGGCCCTGATCGTCGCACGGGGGATCATCGCAGGGCGTGCCATAGGGGATGAATTCCTTGATCCAGTCCTCGGCCGGAACCAGCGTGGAACGCGCCTTCAATCCGATCATGGTTGCGCCCGCGGGCACATCATCGGTGACGACCGCATTGGCACCCACGCGCCCGCGTTCACCAATGGTAATCGGCCCGATGATCTGCGCGCCCGATCCGATGATGACATTGTCGCAAATGGTGGGGTGGCGCTTGCCGCCTTTGCCATTGGTGGGGTTCGTCCCGCCCAAGGTCACGCATTGGTAGATCGTGACATTGTCACCGATCTCCGCCGTTTCCCCGATCACCGTAAACCCATGGTCGATAAACAGGTTTCTGCCGATGGTGGCTCCCGGATGGATATCGATCGCGGTCATCAGGCGCGAAAAATGATTCACAAACCGCGCCAGAAAATACAGCTTCGCTTCGAACAACCAATGCGCAATGCGATGGAAGCCCAGCGCCAACACGCCCGGATAAAGCAGGATCTCCCAGCGCGAACGCGGCGCAGGGTCACGTGCGCGCACGGATTCCAGATAGCTGATCAGCCGTTCAAACATGGCCCCTCACAATTCCCACCAAAAGACGATCATTGCAATCGTCGCTAGATCAGGCGCTGCTGTTCGGGGCCGTGAAGGGCTTCGAGCGCCGCGCGCCACACAGACATGGTAGCGGGCGCCTGGCGTTCAAGAGAGATGCGATCAATCACTGCCACCAGCGCTTCGATCGCGGCAAAGCTGCGGGTGGTGCGCGGCACCAGATATTCGGCCGCGCCTTCAGGCAGGGAAAGACCGCGCTGCTGCGCATGGGCAAGGATCAGCGCGCCCGCCATCGCATCATCCGGCGCGGCGATTTCCAGCAGCAGCGATCCGCCGATGCGCGAGGCCAAATCGGGCAAACCAATGCGCCAGCCGCCGCCTGCATGATCGCCTTCCTCATCAACATTCGCAACCAGAAGCAAAGCCGCCCCTTCGCGCGCGCCGCCCTGCTGCACCGCATTCCAGCGGTGGAACAGATCGGTTTCATCGGCGCTTTCGGCATCATCGATTACATCTAGCCGATCAGGCCCGGCGAGGCCCTGCGCCCAGCGCGCCAGCAGCGATTTGCCCGAACGCGGCGGCCCGCTGAGCACGGCAACGTGAAACGGCCAGCGCTCGGGCGTTTGCAGGGCTTCGATCACCTGTGCGTTGGCATTGCCGATCACGATCCGCTGCGCGGCGCTATCCTTGCGGGTGGCAAGCGGCAGGGCAATCTGTGAGGGAGGGGGGGCATTCATCGCCGCGCGCTGATCAGCGGCTGATGGCGAGCGCGTTGGCTCCGCGCCGCACGGCAAAACCGCGTGCTTCGAGCGCCGCAGCGAGTTCTTCCAGCGATCCGGCATAAGTTACCGCCATCACCGAAGTGCCGCCGATGGCCGTGCTGGTCACGCCGACAGCGCGCACACCCGAAGCCCCGCGCACCGCGCCCAGCGCGCCATCAAACGCGCCGGCATCAGGGGTGGCAAACTGAACTGTGACAACCCGCACCTGCGCCTCGCCCGGTTCGACGCCCGTCACAGGCTGCGAATCGATCCGCGGGGCATTGCCCGATGCTGCTGCCGCCGCTTGCGCCGCCGCTGCGGCATCGCGGGCGCGGATCGCGCGGCCGATCTCGATCAACCGCTGGATCGCGGGGTCAGCTTCTCCGCCCGAACCCATTCGCAAAGTCGGATCAGGCCGCAACTTGCCCGCTGCCAGCGCGCTGGCAAATACCGAATCCATCCGCTCGACCGCCTGTGCCAGCATCGCGGGCACCCCGTCCGGCTCTTCGGCCTTCAGCGTGAAGCTCTCCAGCGGCAAGCTGTCAGGGCCATAGCGCGCCGTAAACGTGCCGCTGACCGGCCCGCCGGGAAACTGGTGATCGATCCGCGCGAACGCCATCAGCACATCGGTTGCGCCATATTGGTCAAGCGTTGATCGCCACCATGCCCGGCTGCGGCGGCCCGCCTGCCCGAAATTGACCAGCAGCGAATCGCCCCCTGCCCCGCTCAGGCGCACATAATCGATGCGGCTGGTGCCGGGGTTGAACTCGGCCCAGGCGCGCTGCCACGGGGTGCGCTGTTCGAAAGTAACAAAGGTGCCGCCGCTTTCCATTGCCGGGATCAGCAACAAAGGCGCCGATCGGCTCGCCTGCGTCTTCCCGCCGAGATAGCCGCCCGCACGCTGGCGATCGAAAATGACGCCCAGCGTGGCGATGTAGCGCCGGGGGCCGAGTCGTTCCCGTTCGATCACGATGGCTGATACCATCCCGTCCAGCTGCCCGTCGGACAGTTTCGGCCCCTTGAGCTTGGCCCAACCCTGCCGCACCGCCTCGCGCCAGCCATTGGCGCGCGCGTCCTCGGCACTTTTGCCCTGCACATCGACGCTGATTCCGCGCACTTCGATATCGGAACTGGCGGCAGTGGGCGCGATCCCGCGCTCGCCTGCAACCTGTGCCACCAGAGCGTAGCCGCCGCCCAGCAGCGCCAGCGCCAGCATAGCGCCGCCGAGGCCGCGCAGCACGGGCCGGGAATGGGCGGCACCATGGCCGGGAAGGGAAAGCGACGCTCTCATGGGGAAAATCGCTTGTCCTTTGCCCAAACGCGAGTGGAATTCCAAGCGCGAAAGGCTAAAGCGGCGTGCATGACCACCAAGAACTCTTCTTACACCTACGCCGATGCCGGTGTTTCGATCGCTGCGGGCAATGCGCTGGTGAAGGCCATCGCCCCGCTGGCCAAGGCCACCGCACGCCCCGGCGCGACGAGTGAACTCGGCGGGTTTGGCGGGTTTTTCGATCCCAAGGCGGCCGGATACAGCGATCCGTTGCTGGTGGCCGCCAATGATGGCGTGGGCACCAAGCTGAAGCTGGCAATCGAACATGACCGGCACGATACGGTGGGCATCGATCTGGTGGCCATGTGCGTCAACGATCTGATCGTGCAGGGCGCGGAGCCATTGTTCTTCCTCGACTATTTCGCCACCGGCAAGCTGGAGAACGGCGTGGCCGAGCGGGTGATTGCGGGCATTGCAGAAGGCTGCAAAATCGCCGGATGCGCGCTGATCGGCGGCGAGACGGCGGAAATGCCGGGGATGTATGCCGCGGGCGATTATGACCTTGCCGGCTTCTGCGTCGGCGCGGTGGAGCGCGGCGAGCAGCTGACCGGCGACAAGGTTGCCCCCGGCGACGTGCTGCTGGGCCTTGCCTCATCCGGCGTCCATTCCAACGGCTATTCGCTGGTGCGCAGGCTGGCGGCGGACAAGGGCTGGAAACTGAACCGCCCCGCCCTGTTCGATCAGGATCAATTGCTGATCGACGCGCTGATCGCACCAACGCGCATTTACGTGTCGAGCCTGCTACCGCTGATCCGCGCCGGCAAGATCAACGCGCTGGCCCACATCACCGGCGGCGGCCTGCTGGAGAACATCCCGCGCATCTTGCCCGATGGCGCGCACGCGGTGGTCGATGCCGATCTGTGGGAACAGCCGCGGCTGATGGCTTTCCTGCAAGCTCAGGGCCATATCGAACCCGAAGAAATGGCGCGCACCTTCAACTGCGGGGTCGGCATGGTGCTGGCCGTTGCCGCCGATCAAGTGGCCGATGTTACCGCAGCGCTGGAGGCGGCAGGCGAGACTGTCGTCACCGTCGGCACGATCGAATCGGGCGACAAGGGCTGCACCGTGCGCGGCAGCGTGGAAACGTGGGCTGCGAAGGCTGATTGGGAAGCGACTCACCTCGCCTAATCACTTCCGTTCGCCCTGAGCTTGTCGAAGGGCCGTCTTTACTTTCTATCTCGCGAGAGAAGAGCAGTGCTTCGACAAGCTCAGCACGAACGGCAGGAGGGGACGGCGCAATGACAGACAAAGCCAAAATCGCCGTCCTGATTTCCGGTGCGGGCACCAATATGGCCGCGCTGCTCTATGCCAGCCGCCTCGGCGATGCGCCTTACGAGGTCGTGCTGGTCGCCAGCAATGATCCCGCCGCACCCGGTCTCGCACTGGCCGCGCTGGAAGGCGTGCCGACCTTCGCCCACCCCCACAAGGGCATGACCCGCGAGGTGCACGATACCGCGATGGAAGCCGCCGTACTGGCGGCAGGGGCGGAATATATCGTGCTGGCCGGATATATGCGCATCCTGTCTGACGGGTTTGTCGAGCGCTGGGCGGGCCGGATGCTCAACATTCACCCCTCGCTGCTGCCAAAATACAAGGGGCTCGACACCTTCGCCCGCGCCATTGCAGCGGGAGACAGTCACGCGGGCGCGAGCGTGCATCTGGTCACGCCCGATCTCGATTCAGGCGAAGTGCTGGCGCAGGCCCGTGTTGCCATCGCGCCCGGTGACACGCCCGCCAGCCTTGCCGAACGGGTGCGCTTTGCCGAACATCAGCTCTACCCGCGCGCCGTGGCCGATTACGTGTCGCGCTGGCGCAATCCGGCGTGGCTGCTGGAACAGGTGCGCGCGCGTGCCCTTGCCCTGCCCGAAACCTGCGAGCAGGACAGCTTCGGGTCGGCCGGTTTCCGTGCCGGCACAGGCAAATCGGGCAAGTATTTCGCCTATTTCTCCGATCGTCCCCATGGCCATGATCGCATCGCGCTGTTGGTGAAGGCTGGCGGGATGGATGAACTTAACGCTCTCGTTGAAGATCAGCCGGACATCTATTTCAAGCCCGCCTTCTACGGCGCGAGCGGCTGGGTTGGCATCGTGCTCGACCGGCCTGACCTCGACTGGGGCGATATCGACGCATGGCTGGAACGCAGCTGGCGCGCCGTCGCGCCCAAGCGGCTGACGCGCTTCTTGGCCATCGCGGACGAATTCTGATGGCAACCCGCGTTATCCCGCCCCGCGATCATCCGCTGGCGCGCGGGCCGATGGCGCAGCGGGCCAATGATTTTCTGGGCAAGGCATGGCAGCGCGGCTGGTTGTCCCCGCCAGATCTTGATCCGGATGCCCTGTGGGCACTGGCCACCAAGCCCTATGGCGCGCGCGCCGCAGCAGCAGAGCATGGCGGGCGCAGCGGCGATGACGTCGCCGATTTCCGCGAGCGGCTGGAACGGCTGTGCGCCAGCATTGCGGCAGAGGCGAACCTGAACTCGCTGGGCCGGGCAATGGCCTTCGGGCAGCTTTCGCGGGTGGTGAAAAACCGGCTGGCGTTCGGCGCTTTGTGGAGCGATCGGCCCGAACTGCTGGAAACGCCGCTGGCCGCGCCGATCATCGTCATCGGCCACATGCGCAGCGGGACGACGCGGATTCACACTCTGCTCGCCGCAGATCCGGGCCATTCGCACACCCGTTATTGCGATGCCTATCACCCGGTGCCCCCGCGTTACGGGGCGCGGCTGGGGATGAACCGGGTAAAGGCGGCGCTGGAACTGGCGATGCTGGGGATGCTCAACCCCTGGCTGCAATCGATCCACCCGATGGCGCCTGCTGCCGTCGAGGAGGAACTGGCGTGGATATCCGCCGCGCTGCACCATTCGATTTACGAATCGCAGTGGCACATCCCGGCCTATTCGGCCTGGAGCGAGGGGCGCGATCCCGCCCCGATCTACCACGAAATGACGCGCATTCTGCGCACCGATGCCGCCTCGCGCGCGGTGGCAGACAGGCCCCGCGTGATGAAGGTGCCCGCCTTTGCCGAAGACCTCGCCACGCTGCTTGACGCCTTCCCCGATGCCCGGCTGGTGATCGCCCACCGCGAACATGGCGCCGTGCTGCGCAGCGCCGTATCACTCGCCGCGAACCAGATGGCGATGCAATCGGACGCCTGCGATCTGGGGGCGATCACGGCGCGCTGGGAACACAAGATCGCGCTGAGGGAGGCGCGGATGGCGGATGCGCTTGCGGGATGGAAGGGGCCGGTGGCGCGGCTGGATTTCGAAGAACTGGGCGACGACTGGGAGGGCGCGATCACACGCTGCTATGCCGATCTCGGCCTAACCCTGACGCCCACAGCCTTGGCGGCCATGCGCAAGCAGATGGCGGCGAGCGAAACCGGCCACCACCTCGCCCATTCGGCGCAATTGGCGCGCTTTGCCGGAGCGGGCCAAGGGCATCCATAGCAAAAGGGCCGCCCCAAACGGGACGGCCCTTCGCATTTCATCAGGCGACAAAATCAGCCGACGATTTCTTCCGGCTTGAAGAAGAACGCGATTTCGATCGCGGCGTTTTCTTCGCTGTCCGAGCCGTGGACGGTGTTTTCACCGATCGACAGCGCCAGTTCCTTGCGGATCGTGCCCGAAGCGGCATCGGCCGGGTTGGTCGCGCCCATCACTTCGCGGTTCTTGGCAACAGCGTCTTCGCCTTCCAGAACCTGCACAACCACCGGCTCGCTCATCATGAAATCGACCAGTTCGCCGAAGAACGGACGTTCGCGGTGCACGCCGTAGAAACCTTCGGCCTGTTCGCGGGTCATGTGGATGCGCTTCGACGCGACAACGCGCAGGCCGGCGTCTTCCAGCATCTTGGTGACCGCACCGGTCAGGTTGCGGCGCGTGGCATCGGGCTTGATGATCGAAAAGGTGCGGGTAACCGCCATGATAAGCTCCTGTGAACGTCTTTTTAGGGAAGAGGTATTGGCCGCGCCCGTAGATGTTGCGCTGCAAAATGGCAAGCGCCCGCGCACAGGCGCAGCGCGCGGGGCGCTGGCATCGCAAAAACGGCGTCCCGAAGCGGGATCAGCGCTTTGTCTGGCTGCCGATGATGATCTGGCCGGAGGTCGGCTCACCACTGGTAGCGGTGACTGACAGGCTCGATCCGTCGCTTTCGCGCTTGCCCGCGATCATTGTGGTGCCGTTGGTGTTCATTTCCAATTCGATGTCGAACCCTGCCGATTTGGCCTGTTCGCGGTAATGCGCGATAACCGCGTCCGGTTTGGCATCGGTTTCGAACATCACCATCGTGCCTTGCCCGTCGGGCTGGTTGACCACGGTGCTGGTGACCACCTTAGTGCCCGCAAGCAGGCTGAAGCCGCCGGGCAGATTGACCGGCACATCGCTGCCCGATCGCAAGGTGGCGGTGCCATCCTCGCCCCTGATCGTCATACTGGTTTCGCCAGTATCCTTGTCGATGGTGTACTCGGCCTTGTCGCCCTCTTCGGTGGTGAATTCGCCCGAGGTTTCCGACCCGCAGGCGGAAAGCGCCATGGCGGCCACGCTTGCCAGCGCCAATCCCGAATTACGCATTTGCTTGTCCCCCAATCACAAGGTCACGCAGCATCACCGATCACGCGGAAGGGTGCAAGCCCCTAACCCTTCTTCATCCAACGCCCGTCCTGCTGTTCGAAATAGGCGCGCTCCACATCCGCGCGGCCATCCTGCGCGCGCCATGCCTGCCGGGCGGCGGGGGCAGCATCGGGCGGGAATAACAGGAACACGCGGCCAAAAGCGTCGGTATCGCGGAACGCGCCATCGGCCAGGATCAGGTGGGTCGCACCATTGCGCGCGTTGATTTCGGCAGACAGCAGGATCGGCTGGGCTTCGCCCCCCGGCGCATCTGCCTCGCCATTGGCAAGGAAGCTTTCCGGCCCGGCCTGCCACAATGCGCGGGATATGGCAGCGCGCTGATCGGGATCGCCTGACACGACCAGCAGCCGCGCGCCCTCCCCCAGCACCCGCTTGGCGATCAGCGCGACGACCTTTTCGACCGGATCATCAGTATATTGCCAGAAATCAAGTTTCATGAGGCGGACTTAGAACGTCGGCAGCGGTCGGAACAATACTTCACATTGTCCCAATCCCGCTCCCACTTCTTGCGCCACGCAAATGGCAAACCGCAGGCGAGGCAGGTCTTGGTCGGCAGGTCGGATTTGCGCCTCATCTTGGGCATGAGGCGCGCTCCTTACTTTTCGACCACATCCCGCACGAACTGGTCGAGCAGGCGCGCGCCGTATCCCGTCGCGCCCTTGTCCCAGGTGTGGCCCGGCTTGTTCGACCAGACCATGCCCGCGATGTCGAGGTGCGCCCACGGGGTGCCGTTCTTGATGAAGCGTTGCAGGAACTGCGCCGCGGTGATCGATCCGGCTTCGCGCGGGCCGACATTCTTGATGTCTGCAATCGGCGAATCGATCAGCTTGTCGTAATTCGCGCCCAGCGGCATCCGCCACAGCTTGTCGCCGGTGGCCTTGCCCGCTGCGGTCAGCTGCTCGGCCAGCGTATCGTCATTGGCGAACATGCCGCCATGTTCATTGCCCAGCGCAATGATCATCGCGCCGGTCAGCGTGGCGAGATCGACGATCCGCGCTGCATCATACTGTTCCTGCGCCCAATGCAGCGCGTCACACAGCACCAGCCGCCCTTCGGCATCGGTGTTGAGCACTTCGACCGTCTGCCCGCTCATGGTGGTGACGACATCGCCGGGGCGCTGCGCCATGCCATCGGGCATGTTCTCAACCAGCCCCATCACGCCGATCACGTTGGCCTTGGCCTTGCGGCTGACGAGTGCGAGCATTGCGCCGGCGACTGCCCCTGCACCGCCCATGTCCCACTTCATATCTTCCATGCCCGGCGGCGGCTTCAGGGAAATGCCGCCGGTATCGAAGGTGACACCCTTGCCGACAAACACAGTCGGCTTGTCACCCGCTGCGCCGCCATTCCAGCGGATCGCGATCAGTTTCGATTCACGTTCAGACCCGCGCCCCACGCCGACCAGCGCGCCCATGCCGAGCGATTCCATCTCGGCTTCGCCCAGCACGGTGATTTCCGCCCCGGTGCCTTCAAAGGCTTTCTGGCAGGCGACAACGAAGGTTTCGGGATAGATGATGTTGGCCGGCTCGGTCACCAGCGTGCGGGTGAATTCCACGCCCTTGGCCAATGCGGCTTCGCGTTCCCATGCGGCTTCGGTGCCTTCGGGAGCGCCGGTTACGTGGACTGTTTCAAGGCTCGGCTTCTTGTCGGCGGCCAGCTTGGTGCGGTAGGCATCATGGCGCCAGCCGCGCAGGCGCACGCCCAGCAGCACGGCAGCCGCTTCATCGGCAGACAGGCCCGCCTGCCCCAGATCGAGCACCATCGCCTTTTCGGTCGATACCAGAAACTTCGCTGTCAGCGCCGCGCCCGCACGCTCGCAATCCATCCGCCGGTCAGCACCGTCAGCCTCGCCCGCCCCTGCCAGCGCGATCCGCTTGACCGCGCCATCAACGCTGGCAAAGCCTTCGAACACCTGCCCGGCGCGTCCGGTAAAGCGCGATGCCGCCGCGCCTTCGACCAGTGCCGGTTCCAACCCGGCAAGGGCA
The DNA here is from genome assembly GCF_001296025.1 of Porphyrobacter sp. AAP60. Lineage (GTDB taxonomy): Bacteria > Pseudomonadota > Alphaproteobacteria > Sphingomonadales > Sphingomonadaceae > Erythrobacter. The sequence goes on from NZ_LJHV01000009.1 coordinate 41,379, forward strand.
GCGCCCTGATTGACCACACGTGCGATCAGACGGACAGCGGCAGGCGGGGTGGAGGTGAAGAGGATCTGCATGGGTTCTCCGCAAGAATGGGGTCACAACGCCAAAACCGATGCGCACGCCAGCCTGATGCGCGGACCGCCTGTTCGGCAGCCGCGACAAGCCGCGCGCACGGGGGCGCAAACGCGATTGCGATTAGGCGCGAGCGGTGCAATAGGCAAGGCCATGTCGGGAAGCTCGTCGATCGCATCGCGGATGCATGTCACCGCAGGCTCGCGCTTCCCGGCTCGGGCGGCGGTGTCGTGTGCTGTGCTTGCGCTGCTGGGCTTGGCCGCGCCGCTGGCCGCGCAGGAACAAGCAACCGCCCCCCAAATCTTGGGCGAAACCGCTGCTGCGCCCGCACCCGCCGATCAGCCACGCGCAATCGATTTCGAGGCGAGCGAGCTTTCCTACAACAACGAAACCGAAACCGTCACCGCCAGCGGCAATGTGATCCTGCGATCCGAAGACCGGTCAGTACGGGCGGACGCGGTGACGTGGGATCGCCGCAGCGGGCAGATCCTCGCAACCGGTAATGTGCGGCTGGTGGACGAGGCGGGCAACCAGCTTTTCACCGATCAGGTCGAGCTGACCGAAGAATTCGACACAGGCGCGATGAGCGAGCTGCTGATCGCCCTGCGCGCAGGCGGCCGCCTAGCCGCAAGATCGGCGCAGCGCGGGGCCGATGGCGTCGCCGTGCTGAACGACGCTGCCTATACCGCCTGCCCGGTCGTCGATGCCGAAGGCTGCGCCGCCGATCCCAGCTGGCGCATCACCGCCAAGCGGGTGACCTATGACCAGAACACCAGCATCGTCAGTTTTTCTGGCGCAATGCTGGAATTGTTCGGTGCGCGCATCCTGCCGCTGCCGGGTCTCGGCTTTCGCACCGATGGCAAAGGCACGTCCGGCTTCCTGATCCCCGACGTGCGCGTCACACAGGTCAACGGGCTGGAGCTGACCGGCGAATATTACTGGCGCCTTGATGATAACAAGGATCTGACGCTGGGCGCCTATGTGTTTTCCAACGTCGCCCCGATGGCGAGCGCAAAATGGCGGCACCTGACCGAAAAGGGTGCCTACCAGATCACCGGCTATGCCACAGCCAGTGACCGGTCGACCGACTTTACCGGCGCGGACAGTTTTCAAAGCGACCCGCGCGGCTATCTGGATGCCAACGGCCGTTTCCAGTTCTCGCCCGACTGGAGCCTGACCGGATCGATCCGCCTGGCCAGTGATCGCACCTTCCTGCGCCGCTATGATATCAGCCGCGATGACCGGCTGCGTTCGACCATCGATCTGGAACGCATCACCGATAATTCCTACCTCTCGATCGCGGGCTGGGCGACGCAGACGTTGCGGCTGAATGCCGATCAGGGGCAGGTGCCACTGGCGCTCCCCGCGATCGATTTCCGCCAGAAGCTTGCCGATCCGGTGCTGGGCGGGAATGTGATGTTCCAGGCCAACAGCCTGGCCCTGCTGCGCAAGGACGGGCAGGATACCCAGCGTGCCTTTGCCGGGGTGCAGTGGGATATGAAGCGGCTGACCGGCATGGGTCAGGTCGTCACGCTGACAGCGCTGGCCCGCGGCGATGTTTACAACACCGACAATGTGCTTGCGACCAGCACCGCCATTTATCGCGGCAATGAAGGCTGGACCACCCGCGGCATCGCCACCGCCGCGCTCGATATCGAATGGCCGTTCGTGGGCGAGGCATTCGGCGGCACGCAGGTGTTCAAACCGCGCCTGCAACTGGTTGCCAGCCCCAAGATCCGCAATCTGGCTGTGCCCAACGAAGATGCGCGCGCGATCGATCTTGAAGATTCCAACCTGTTCGCGCTCAACCGTTTCCCCGGTTATGACCGGGTGGAAGATGGCACCCGCGTCACCTGGGGCGTGGATTGGGAATTGCAGCGCCCCGGCTGGCGCGTCAAATCGACCATCGGCCAATCCTTCCGCATCGAAGCCCCGCGCGATGATATCTTCCCCGAAGGCACGGGCCTGTCCGAACGGGTGTCGGATTTTGTCGGACGCACCGAAATCCGGTTCCGCAATCTGGTAAGCCTCACCCACCGGTTCCGGCTGGACAAGGACAATTTCACGGTCCGCCGCAACGAAATCGATGCTGCCATCGGTTCGCGCCGCACCTATCTCGAAGTCGGCTATCTGCGGCTGGATCGCAACATCGCCACGGTCGAGGATCTGCGCGACCGCGAAGAAGTGCGCGCTGCGGCCCGCATTGCCATCGGGCGCAAATGGTCGGTGTTCGGATCGGGCGTAGTCAACCTGACCGATGCCGATGATGACCCGGTGTTCCTGCCCGACGGGTTCGAACCGATCCGCACCCGGCTTGGCGTGGCCTATCAGGATGACTGCATCGAATTCGGCGCAACCTGGCGGCGCGATTTCATCGATGCGGGCGATGCGCGGCGCGGCAATGCGTTTCAGGTGTTCTTCGCACTGCGTAATCTGGGGTTCCGTTAAACAGCACGAATTGGCAGCGCCGGGAAATCGGGCTAAGGGCTGCGCAAGTGGCGGGGGGCCACGCCTTGGGGGATCGGGCGGAACTCAGCTTCCGTTCAGCCGATGCAGGGCAACGGCAAGGGGGCCCGCACCACTTGTAGGGCGGGATTTTACCGTAAGACGGGATTGAAACGAGTGAGTGTAAAGCTGTTGACCAAGACGCTGTTTACCAGAACCGGAACCGCGCTGGCCGCGATCGGGATGATCGGCCTTTCTGTCGCACCGGTTGCTTCCTCGGCGCAGACCGTGGCCGTTCCGACTGCGGAGAATCCTTTCGGTCTGCCCGAAGATATCACCTTGTTCGGCAAGGCCGATCCCGATCGCCGCACCGCCACCGCGGTGGTCAACGGCTATGTGATCACCGGCACCGATATCGATCAGCGGGTTGCGCTGGTCACCGCCGCTTCCGACGCCGAAATCTCCGAGGAAGAAATGCTGCGCCTGCGCGTGCAGGTGCTGCGCAACCTGATCGACGAAACACTCAAGATCCAGGCCGCGGCCGCGGATGAGATGGCGGTGAAGCCCGAGGAGGTCCAACAGACCTACATCCAGCTGGCCGGCCAGAACTTTGCAGGCGAACCCAAGAAGATGGACGAATACCTCGTTTCCATCGGATCCTCGCCCGCTTCGCTCAAGCGCCAGATCGAAGGCGAAGTGGCGTGGGAAAACCTGCTGCGCCGCAAGATCATGCCCTTCGTGAATGTGTCGGCGGAAGAAGTGAACGATTCGCTCAAGCGCATGAACGAAGCGCGCGGGACGGATGAATACCGTCTCGGCGAAATCTACCTTTCGGCCACCACCGAAAACCGCGCCGCCGTGCTCGCCAATGCACAGGCAATCGTCCAGCAATTGCAGCAGGGCGGCAGCTTTGTCGCCTATGCCCGCCAGTTTTCCGAAGCGACCACAGCGGTGGTCGGCGGCGACCTGGGCTGGGTGCGGCTGGGCCAATTGCCGTCGCAGCTTGGCGAAGCGGCCCGCACGATGCAGACGGGGCAATTGGTAGGCCCGATCGAAATTCCCGGCGGTTTTTCGATCCTTTACCTGATCAATAAGCGCCAGGTGCTGATGGCCGACCCGGCCGAAGCCTTGCTCAGCCTCAAGCAGATCTCGATCAACTTTGCCCCCGGCATCACGCAGGATCAGGCCGAAGTACGGGTGAATGAATTCGCCGACTTCATCGAGGGCCTGCGCGGTTGCAGCGACGTGGAAGCGGGCGCGGCGAAGATCAACGCCGAAGTCGTCTCGAACGATAATATCAAGGCGGCCAACCTGCCCGCGCAGTTGCGCGACATCATTCTGGGCCTGCAAATCGGGCAGGCGACGCCGCCCTTTGGCGGAGTGCAGGAAGGCGTGCGCGTGCTGATGTTGTGCGGACGCGATGATCCGGCTGATACCGGCGGGCCGACCTTTGCCGCTGTGATGGACCAGATCGAGGAAGAGCGCGTCAACAAGCGCGCCCAGCGTTACCTCCGAGATCTGCGCAACGACGCCTACATCGAATACAACTGACCGTGGCTGGCGCCCCGCTGGCGATATCGCTCGGCGATCCGGCGGGGATCGGGCCGGAGGTCATTCTGGGGGCGTGGGCGCGGCTGCGGGCTGAACGGCGCGCGCCGCCGGCCTTTGTGGTGGGCGGACCGGAGCTGCTGCGCAGCCTTGCCGAACGGATGGGGATCGACTGCACGATCGTGCCGATTGCCGATCCGGCGGAAGCGGTTTTCGCTGCGGCTGCAGGACTGCCGGTTCTGGCCGGTCTTGATGGCGCTTTGACCCCCGGCAAACCCTCTCCCGATGGCGCCAGGCTGGCCTTGGCGTCGCTCCAATGGGCGACAAAATTTGCCCTCTCCGAGGTCGCTGTAGGGCTGGTCACCGCGCCGGTGGCCAAGGGCGCGCTGGCCGCTATCGGCTGGGATTACCCCGGCCAGACCGAATTTCTCGCCGATGCTTGCGGCCAGCCATACCGCGATGCGGTGATGATGCTGGCGGGGCCGAGTTTGCGCACTGTGCCGCTGACTGTCCACGTGCCTTTGGCCGAGGTGCCCGCGCTGCTTTCAGCCGAATTGATCATCCACAAAGCGCGTATAGTTGCCGCCGGATTGCGGCGTGATTTCGGTGTGTTATCACCCAGACTTGCGATTGCCGCGTTGAACCCGCACGCCGGTGAAGGCGGCCAGTTCGGAGACGAGGAAGCGCGGCTGATCACCCCTGCCATCGCTGCCTTGCAGGCCGAAGGGATCGACGCCTTCGGCCCTGTTCCGGGCGACGCGCTGTTCACGCCGCGGGCACGGGCGGGCTATGACGCGGCCCTGTGCATGTATCACGATCAGGCGCTTATCCCCCTGAAAGCGCTGGAAGTTGATGATGGCGTGAACGTCACGCTGGGTCTGCCGATCATCCGCACATCACCCGATCATGGCACTGCCTTCGACATCGCCGGACAAGGCGTGGCCGATCCCGGCGCGATGGCGGCGGCGATTGTGATGGCGGCAGACATGGCAGCGGCGCGGGTAAACTCTTGAGTCCGTTCGCCCCGAGCGTAGTCGAGAGGCCTGGCACTGGTGTCTCGACTTCGCTCGACACGAACGGATAAGGGAGTCTGATGAGCATTATACTCCCCCCGATCCGTGACGTGATTCAACGCTACGGCCTTGCAGCCAGCAAGGCGCTGGGGCAGAATTTCCTGCTCGATGAACAGCTTCTGGCGCGCATCGCCGCGCTGCCTGGGGATTTGGCGGGGCAAGCCGTACTCGAAGTCGGACCCGGCCCCGGCGGGCTGACCCGCGCCTTGCTGCGCGCCGGAGCGCGGGTCACCGCGATCGAAATGGACCGCCGCTGCCTGCCAGCGCTGGCCGAGTTGAGCGAGAGCTTCCCCGGCCAACTCACTGTTATCGAAGGCGATGCGCTCAAGCTCGATCACAATGCGCTGATGAATGGAGAGCCATTCCACGTTTTGTCGAACCTGCCCTACAACGTCGGCACCGCGCTGTTCGTGCGCTGGCTGGGCGGAGAAAGCTGGCCCCCGCTCTGGCAATCGCTCACCTTGATGTTCCAGCGCGAAGTGGCCGACCGGATCGTGGCAAGCGCGGGGGAGGATGCCTATGGCCGTCTTGCTGTGCTCGCGCAGTGGCGCGCCGAGGCCCGCCTCGCGATGAAGGTCCACCGCAGCGCCTTTACCCCGCCGCCCAAGGTAATGAGCGCCATCGTCCACGTGACCCCTGCGCCCATGCCCGAAGGCGTGTCAGCCCGAATGCTCGAACGCCTGACCGAAGCCGCCTTCGGCCAGCGCCGCAAGATGCTGCGCCAGAGTTTGAAGGGCGTGCCAGGGGCACTGGAAGCCTTGGCATCGCTGGGAATCGACGAAACGCGGCGGGCGGAGACAGTCAGCGTTGATGAGTTCGTCAGCGTGGCGCGGGCACTTGGCGTTCGCAGTTCTTAGACAATTCGCGCACCAGTTCTGCGCGTTGCAGCATCAGATCCAGGATTTCCGACCTTTCCGCCGCCCATTCCATGATGGTGGAAAACATCAGGATTTCAATGCCATCAACGCCTTCCATCTGTATGCCATATTCCTTGTGGAGCATGTCCCAATTGGCAGGCTCGACCGTCATCTTGTCGAACGGCAGGAACAGATCACGGCAACCATATTTGAACGGCGGCACGATCGAGAGGGTCAGCCCGTCAGAGTGCACGCCCACCGTCACCGGGGGGTGGCGGTGCGATTTGAGATCGCCCGACAGATGCCCCCAGCGAAAACCGGGCTGCGAGATGCGCACCATGCCCGCCAGCTTTTTGGCCAGCGGCTGGCGCGGTTCGATAGCCGCATAAAGCAGTTCATACTCGCGCCAGCGCGAATTGCTGGCGTGAATGATGTAAAACATCAGCCCGCCGAAGAAGGCGAGGCTGAGCATGCTGACAATCGCCATGTAAAGCTGTTCGAAAATCTCGCCCATCATCCATTGCTCCGCCAGGGTCCGGCCTTTCGGCCAACCCTATGCGGAATCTATGGAAAAAGCGTTTACCCCGCCTTTTGGCGCAATCTCCAGGCGTGCAGCAGCGGCTCCGTATAGCCGCTGGGCTGCTCCACCCCCTTGAAGATCAGGTCTTTCGCCGCGCGATACGCTGCACCATCTTCGTTATCGGTAAGCGGCTGATAAAGCGGATCGCCTGCGTTCTGCGCATCAACCTTGGCGGCCATGCGGCGCAGCGAATCCATCACCTGATCTTCGGTGATCACGCCGTGGAGCAACCAGTTGGCGATGTGCTGCGAGGAAATGCGCAAGGTCGCGCGGTCTTCCATCAGGCCCACATCATTTATGTCCGGCACCTTGGAACAGCCCACGCCCGCATCGATCCAGCGCACGACATAGCCGAGCAATCCCTGACAATTATTGTCGAGTTCCTCGCGGATTTCCTCCGCCGACCAGTTGACCCCGTCCGCCAGCGGAATGCTGAGCAGCGCGTCAAGGCCCATCGGTTCGGGCAGGCTCTGCTGGATAGCGAACACATCTTCTGCATGGTAATGCAGCGCGTGGAGCGTCGCCGCCGTGGGTGAAGGCACCCATGCGGTGTTGGCGCCTGCACGCAGGTGACCGATTTTCTCGACCATCATCTGCCCCATCAGGTCAGGCGCGGCCCACATGCCCTTGCCGATCTGCGCCTTGCCCGAAAGGCCGTGCGTAAGGCCGATGGCGACATTGCGCGCCTCGTAGGATTTGAGCCAGTCAGACCCCTTCATCGCGCCCTTGCGCAGCATTGGCCCCGCGCGCATCGAGGTGTGGATTTCATCGCCCGTCCGATCGAGGAAGCCGGTGTTGATGAACACGATCCGGCCCTGCACAGCATGGATGCAGGCGGCAAGGTTGGCGCTGGTGCGGCGTTCTTCGTCCATCACGCCGACCTTGATCGTGTGGCGCGGCAGGCCGAGCAGGTCTTCCACCGCATCGAACAGGTCGTTGGTGAAGGCGCATTCTTCCGGCCCGTGCATCTTGGGCTTCACGATGTAGATGCTGCCGCAGCGGGAATTGCCGAACTTGGCGTGGCCCTCGACATCCAGCGTGCTGATTGCGCTTGTGAAGACCGCGTCCATGATGCCTTCGGGGATCTCGCTGCCATCGGGCAGACGGATCGCGGGGTTGGTCATCAGGTGGCCGACATTGCGCACGAACATCAGGCTGCGGCCCGATAGGGTATGCGCGGTGCCATCGGTTGCGGTGAAACTCTTGTCGCCCGCCAGCGTGCGGGTCAGCGTCTTGCCGCCCTTGTCGAAGCTTTCGGCCAGATCGCCGCGGATGATGCCGAGCCAGTTGGTATAGGCCAGCAGCTTGTCCTCGGCATCGACCGCAGCGACCGAATCCTCGCAATCGGCGATGGTGGTGAGTGCGGCTTCGGCGATGATATCGGCGATGCCTGCCTTGTCGGTCGCGCCCACCGGAGTGCTCGCATCGAACACCACTTCGATGTGCAAGCCGTTGTTTTTCAGCAGCAGTCCCTTGTCGGTGGTGCCGACATGCTGCGCCGGATCGGCAAGTGCGAGAGCTTCGCGCCCTGCAAGATCGGCCCAGCTCGCCCCATCTGCCAGCGGAAAGGCGCTATCCAGAAACTCCCGCCCGCGCGCGATCACCGCCGCGCCGCGTGCTTCGTCATACCCGCCGGGCTTGGCCGGGGCCGCATCCAGCGCGTCGGTGCCGTAGAAGGCGTCATACAGGCTTCCCCAGCGCGCGTTGGCGGCGTTGAGCAAGAAGCGGGCGTTGAGGATCGGCACCACCAGCTGCGGCCCGGCCATGGTCGCGATTTCGGGATCGACGTTCTGTGTGCCGATCTGGAAGTTGCCCGGTTCCGGAACGAGGTAGCCGATGTCCGTCAGGAAGGCTTTGTAGGCCGCCGCATCGTGCGGCTTTCCGGCGCGCCCGGTATGCCAAGCGTCGATCTGTGCCTGCAAATCCTCGCGCTTTGCCAACAGGGCGGCGTTACGCGGCGCGAAATCGGCCAGGAGCGCGGCGAAACCCTCCCAGAACGCTCCGGCGTCGCGCCCCAACGGCGCCAGCACCTGCGTTTCAAGGAAGCTCGCCAACCGGGAGTCGATGCTCAAACCGGCGCGGGTGGTCGTGTCAGTCATGGTAGTCCTCGTATGGTAAGCGTGAAGCCGAACCCGGGGAGGAGAGGACGGCTGGCCCTATGGCGCAGGGCCAGAGGCTTTGCAACGGTCTGGCGGCCCGCAACGGGTTGGACTGGCGCGCACAGGCGGCTAGAGGTGCAAGGATGAAAGCGCCCGTCACCCCCGCAGATTTCGATGCCGCAACCATGCTGGCGCAGGTTGAGGCGTGGGGCGCGATCAACACCGGCACAGCCAACCTTGCAGGGCTCGCCCGGCAGGCTGCTATGCTGGCGGAGGCGTTTGGCGCATTGCCCGGCACGGTGGAACTGGTCGATCCCGCCCCTGTCACCGCTGTGGCCGCCGATGGTTCGGCGTTCGAAAAGCCCCACGGCCAGCATCTGGTCGTGCGGGTGCGCCCGCAGGCCAATCGCCGCATCTTGCTGACAGGGCACATGGACACCGTGTTCCCCGCCGATCACAGCTTTCAAAACCAGCGCTGGCTGGACGGGGAGGTTCTCAACGGCCCCGGCGTGGCCGACATGAAGGGCGGGATCGCGGTGATGCTCCACGCCCTGCTGGCGTTCGAACAGGCCGCCAGTGCATCGAGCCTTGGCTATGACGTGCTGATCAATTCTGACGAGGAAACCGGATCGCTGGCCAGCAGCGCGCTGATTGCCGAGTTGGCGGCGGGAAAGCTGGCCGCGCTGACCTATGAGCCCGCCGCCCTGCCCGATGGCACGCTGGCGCATGAACGGGGCGGCACGGGCAATTATTCTATCACCTTCACCGGGCGCAGCGCTCATGCCGGGCGCAACCCGCACGAAGGGCGCAATGCGGTTGTCGCTGCTGCTGATCTGATCCTGCGGCTGAAGGCGCTGGAAAGCGACGATCTGACGATCAACCCCGCCAAGCTGGAAGGTGGCGCCGCGAATAATGTCGTGCCCGACCATGCCGTGCTGCGCTTCAACATCCGCCCGAAATCCACTGCGGCGATGGAGGGGTTTGACAACAACCTCAACGCTTTGCTGCGAAGCATTGATGCGGTGCACGAAGTTTCCACCCACCGCCACGGCGGCGTTACTCGCCCGCCGAAAAAGGTTGATGCCAATGCGCAGCGTCTGTTCGATCTGGTGCGGGCATGCGGCGCCGAACTGGGGCAGGACATCCGCTGGCAATCGACTGGCGGAGTGTGCGATGGCAACAACATCGCAGCCTGCGGCGTGCCGGTAGTGGACACCATGGGCGTGCGCGGCGGCGCGATCCATTCACCCGACGAATATCTGATCGTCCCCAGCCTTACCGAGCGTGCAGCCTTGTCAGCCCGCGTGATTGAACGCCTTGCCAGCGGCGCACTCAACCAAGGAACATCCACATGACTTTCCGCCTGCGCGCCGCGCGTGCCGCCGATCTTGAGGCGCTGTATGAAATGGCCAAGCTGACCGGCGGAGGCTTTACCAATCTGCCGCCCGATCGCTCCGCGCTGCAAACCAAGCTGGAACGTACCGAAGCCGCCTTTGCCAGCGACAGCGATACACTGGGCGATGAATTGTTCGTACTGGTACTGGAAAACGCCCGCACCGGCGCGGTGCGCGGCACCTGCCAGTTGATGACGAAGGTGGGGCAACGCTGGCCGTTCTATTCCTACCGCCTCAACACCCTCACCCAGTATTCGCAGGAACTGGATCGCACTGTGCGCGCCGAACTGCTCAGCCTTGTCACCGATCTCGAAGGATCAAGCGAGGTCGGCGGGCTGTTCCTGCACCCGAACGAGCGCGCAGGCGGGCTTGGCCTGCTGCTCGCCCGGTCGCGTTACATGTTCGTGGCGATGCACCGCAAACGCTTTGCCGACCGTATCCTGGCCGAATTGCGCGGGATCATCGATGAACGCGGCGGATCGCCGTTCTGGGACGGGGTCGCCGGACGCTTCTTCGGGATGAGCTTTCAGGACGCGGACTATTTCAACGCGATCAACGGCAACCAGTTCATCGCCGATCTGATGCCCAAGCACCCGGTGTACATCGCCATGCTGGATGACGATGCGCGCAGCGTGATCGGCGTGCCCCACCCCACGGGCCGCGCCGCGATGCGTATGCTGGAAGGCGAGGGTTTCCGCCACGATGGCTATGTCGATATCTTCGACGGCGGCCCGACCATGACAGCGCACACCGATCTGGTCACCAGCGTCAAGAACAGCAGCGGGGCGACCGTCACCGCGGTCTCGGTAGCCGAGGGCGAGCGCGCGATACTGGCAACCGGGAGCCTCGGCACCTTTCGCGCCTGTTTCGGTGCGCGAATGATGGACGCGGATGGCGGCATAGCAATCGACAGCGCCAGCGCCGATCTGCTTGATGTCAGCGAAGGCGATACGGTGTGGAGCGTGGGGCGGTAGGCGACTCTCCCTCGCCACCCGCGAGGAGCGCAGCGACGCGGCGATCCATGGCCCGCCCGCTTGCCGTGAAGTTCGACCATGGATTGCCGCACGACCTGACGGTCGCTCGCAATGACGAAATGGAGTGGGAAAAGTGCTCACCGAAATCAATTTCGACGGGATCGTCGGCCCTTCGCACAATTACGCGGGGCTCAGCCTCGGCAATATCGCCAGCGCCAGCCATGCGGGCGAACCGTCTTACCCACGCGCCGCAGCATTGCAGGGCATGGCCAAGATGCGCGGCAATCTGGCACGGCTGGGCGTTCAGGGCTTCCTGCTGCCACTGCCCCGCCCGAATGATTCGTTGGAGCAGGCGCTTGCGCTCGACGGCACCGAGCCGCCGCAACTGCGCGCCGCGCCGTGGTCGGCCTCAAGCATGTGGACGGCCAATGCCGCCACCGTCAGCCCCGCGCCGGATACTGCCGACGGGCGCTGCCACCTTACGCCCGCCAACCTTGTCACCATGCTTCACCGTGCGCAGGAATGGCCCGATACCAAGCGCCAGCTGGAAGTGGCCTTCGGTGACAAGCGCCACTTCACCATCCACGATGCCGTGCCGCCAACCTTCGGCGATGAAGGCGCGGCCAACCATATGCGCCTGTGCGAAAGCCACGATGCGCCCGGTGTCGAAGTGTTCGTCTATGGTCGCACCGGCGGGCCCTTCCCGGCACGCCAGCACGAACAGGCCAGCCGCCTTGTCGCCCGCGCCCACGGGCTTGATCCGGCGCGCACGGTTTTCGTGGAGCAGAACGCGCAAGCCATTGCAGCAGGCGCGTTTCACAATGATGTGGTCGCGGTTGCCAATGGGCGCGTATTGTTCACCCATGCCGAAGCCTTTGCCGATCAGGCGGGCGCTTACGAGGCAATCCGCGCCGCTTTCCCCGCGCTGGAGGTGGTCGAAGTGCCGTCAAGTGCGGTGACGCTGCAAGAGGCGATCCGCACCTATCTGTTCAACGCGCAGTTGCTGACCCTGCCCGATGGAACCATGGCGCTGATCGTGCCGACCGAATGCCGCGAAAGCGCGGCCGTCTGGGGCTGGGTGCAGACGATGCTCGCCGGAAACGGCCCGATCCGGCAAGTCATCCCCGTTGATGTGAAACAATCCATGGCCAACGGCGGCGGCCCGGCCTGCCTGCGCCTGCGGGTGGTGTGCGATCCTGCAACAGTCGATCCGCGCTTCCTGCTCGACGAGGCCAAGGCCGAGCGAATCGAAGCCACCATCGCAGCGCACTGGCCCGAACAGATCGATCCGTTCGATCTTGGCACGCCCGCGCTTGCCGAAAAGGTTGTCGGCGCAAGAATGGCACTGCTGGACGCGCTCGATCTGGGACAGCTTGGTTAACGCGTTTGCGCCGCCCCGCACGGCAGGCGTAGGGTTGCTCCAATCTTAGAGCGAGTCTCCGAACGGGATTCGCGATCGATCAGGAGACGCCATGCTGGCAAAGTTCAAACGGCTGTTCGTCATCAAGACGCGCTTTGAAGCGTTCCTGATCATCTATGCGCTCGCGCTCGGTGCGACCGCGCGCGGTTCGGCCTATCTTAACGAATATCCCGGCTTTGGCGGCAAGCTGTTGCTGCTGGCGACCACCGGCGCCGTGTTCCTTGGCGGCGCAAAGATCCTTGATGCGATCAGGCTGGAGAAGGAATTGGCGGCAATCAAGGCCGAGGCGGTTCAGGACTAGCAGCGCTTCCGTCAAGCAAACCTTGACGAGAGAACGTCAATAGGGCATTGACGATCCGTCAGGAACTTGTTGACGGATGCCGAGCCATGAAAATCACCGAAGAACAGCATCTGCGCGACCAGGTCAGCGCGCTCATGCTGGATTGGGCCAAAGGCCGCGAGCCCCCTTTCACAGGCGAAAGCCGCGAGGGTTTCGAGGAGGCGATCCTCGCCGCGCACTGTATTGCCGACGAAAGCCGGATCGTGCTTCATCGCTGGATCGAGGCTGCACGCCGTTCGGGCATGAGCTGGAGCGAGATCGGCGATGTGCTGGGGATTTCGAAGCAGGCTGCCCAGCAGCGGTTTCGCACGCAGGGGCCGGCCGAGATCGAAGCGGATGACGGCGATGGCGAGGGGGAAAAGGTGGTGCGCTATGGTGCGCATGCATTCAACGAAATGGCCATTTTGCGAGAGGCCGGAACGCAAGGGCACGAACTCGTCAGCGTAGGCCCCTTGCAGCTGACCTTCCGGCGCACCGATACCCGATGGGAATATCGGCGCGTGATCAGCATAAGCGCCGGGTTGGAACGCGAAGGCTGGATCCATGCCGCCAGCTGGCTGCCGTTTCTCTATCTGAAACGCGCGGTAGACTGAAAAAGGAGGTGGGGGATTCTGTTGCTAGGCTCCCCCGGGCCCCCGGTATCCGATTCTGTTGCCCGGTTCGGTCCAACCGCGCTTTTTAGCCTAATAAAAGAAGGGCGTTAGCCCATCAATTACGCAGCGATTGCGAGTGCTTCGTTATCGTTGGCACTTATGGGTTTTGAGCCTTATGCGGGTTACTCAGCCCGGGCAAAAACTACGCTTTTCAACACACGTCGATCCTGGTTCGGCCCCGTCAGGAGTAGCAGCAAGCTGCCGCTTCTGGTGGAGCCGCCGGGTACTGCCCCCGGGTCCGTTGCATCTATTGCACGCAGCAATTTATCGCCATATCCGGTCGAAACCGGCAATGACGCATATAGCGTGGCAATTCTGAATGTGAAGTGGACAGGGCGGGTTGGCGGCAGGTTAGGCCGCTCTAGACCCTGTCCAGACCCCCTCTAGACCCGTCCAGACCCCTTCTAGGCCCTGTTTTGCACCAGCCTGCCCCGATGTTTCACGTGAAACATCGGGGCAGGCAGAGCGCCAATCTTACTTCTTCAAAGCATCGCGGATTTCGACCAGCAACTCCACCTCGGTCGGCCCGGCAGGAGCGGCCTCTTCTTCCTTCTTGGCAAATTGCGCGGTGATCTTGTTCACATAACGCACCATCAGGAAGATGATGAAGGCCAGGATCAGGAAATTGATCACCACCGAAACGAAAGCCCCCAGCCCCAGCACATTGGCACCCGCCTCGCGCGCGGCAGCCAGCGTCGTGCCCGGTTCGACTTCGCCCGACAGGACGAGGTAACGGTCCGAAAAATCGATATTGCCGAAAATCGCCCCGACTACCGGCATGATGATCTCGTCAGTCAGCGATTTGACGATAGCGCCAAAGGCCGCCCCGATGATCACCCCGACGGCAAGATCCATGACATTGCCCTTGGCGATAAAGGCTTTGAATTCCGAAAACATAATGATCCCCTTGTTAACCATGTTTCGCGCTATCTGGCACTCTCGACCTTCCGTGCCAAGCACCATGAATTTCAATGTCCACCGCTTGAACGCGGATAGCGGTGTGCTATATCCACAATACAGGAACACGCCGCCGGGCCTGCCCGCGCGATCAGGAGGGATTGTCCGATGAATTTCAACACCATGTTGCGCGGTGTCTTGGCCGCCATGGCTGCGCTGAGCCTCGCCGCCTGCGGGATCAATTCTGTCCCCGCGGCAGAAGAAGAAGCCAAGGCCAAGTGGGCCGATGTGGAAGCGCAGTTCCAGCGCCGCGCCAATCTCGTCCCCAACCTTGCCGAAGTCGCCCGCGGCGCAGCGGAAAGCGAACGCGCCATCCTGACCGAAGTGACCGAGGCCCGCGCCCGCGCCACCAGCGTGAATGTTAGTGCTGACAGCCTCGACGACCCGGCCGCGATGGAGCAATTCGCCGCCGCACAGGGCCAGTTGAGCCAGGGCATCGGCCGCCTGCTCGCCAGCTTCGAAGCCTATCCGCAAATCCAGTCGAACCAGAACTTCCTTGCGCTGCAAAGCCAGCTGGAAGGCACGGAAAACCGCATCGCCGTGGCCATCCGCGACTATAACGAAGCGGTGCGTAAATATAACACCACGATCCGCACCTTCCCCGACACGATCGGCGCGAACATCATCCACGGGGCGGAACCGCTGGTGCCCTATGCCGCCGTAACCGAAGGCGCCGAAGCCGCGCCGACGCTCGACATGACGAGCAACTGATCGGCGTGATCCGCCATCTGTTCATAATGCTCGCGCTGGCGGGGGTTTGGTTCGCCGCCCCCGCAGCCGCGCAGCCGCAGTTCCCTGAACTTACAGGCCGCTTGGTAGATAATGCCGATCTGCTGACACCCGAGGCAGAGGCCGCGCTGACCGCCAAGCTGGAGGCGCTGGAGACGCAATCGCAGCGGCAGTTGGTGATCGCTACGGTTCCTGATCTGCAAGGCTACGACATATCCGATTACGGATATCAACTGGGCCGTGCCTGGGGCCTGGGCGATGAAAGCCGCAATGATGGCGCGCTGCTGCTTGTCGCGCCCAATGATCGCAAGGTGCGGATCGAGGTCGGCTACGGGCTCGAAGGCTATCTCACTGACGCACTGTCAGCGCTGATCATCCAGAACCAGATCCTGCCCGCATTCCGAGACGGGGATTTTCCCGGCGGGATCGAAGCAGGCACGAACGCAATCATCACCCAGCTGAAATTGCCACCTGAAGAAGCCGCCCAGATCGCGGCGCAGGCAGGCAAGGCGCGAGAAAGTGACGGCGGCTTTCCCATCGGCGTGCTGATCTGGCTCGCCTTCATGTTTTTCTTCTTCGTCCTGCCGATCTTTGCCGGCCGCAAACGGCGGCGCAAGTATCGCTCCAAGGGTGACGGCCCATGGGGCGCTCGCGGGAGTTCAACGGGCCGCGACATGGGCGATACCGCGCGCGATATCATCCTTTGGGAAGTGGGCAGCGCGATTTTGCGCGGCGCGCTTTCGGGCGGCGATGGTGACGGCGGCTGGGGTGGCGGCGGCTTTGGCGGCGGCGGCGGATTTTCGGGCGGCGGCGGCTCATTCGGGGGCGGCGGCGCCTCCGGGGGGTGGTAAAAATGGCCTATCTTGATGATGCCGGACGCAAGCTGATCGCTGAAGCTGTAACCGAGGCGGAAAGCGCAACTTCGGGCGAAATCGTGACCGTGCTGGCAGACCGTTCCGACGGCTATACCGATGTCGCCCTGTTGTGGGCCACGGCTGCGGCATTCACGATGATGAGCGTGTTTGCCGTGCTCCCCTTGCCGTTCCTGCGACTGTGGGACAGTCTGATCGGCGGCTGGGGCCATGAATGGACCACCGGCGAACTTGCCAGCATGGTGATCGGACTGGGCCTCGTCACCTTCCTCGTCGTGATGCTGGTGCAGCAGTGGCAACCGTTGAGATTCGCGCTGATTCCCGGCCCGGCCAAGACCGCGCGCGTTCACAATCAGGCAGTGCGCCAGTTCAAGGTCGGGGCGGAACGGCGCACCACCGGGCACACTGGCGTGATGATTTACCTTTCCATGCGCGAACACCGTGCAGAGATCGTGGCGGATGAAAGCATCGCCGCTATCGTCCCTGCCGAAGTCTGGGGCGAGGCGATGGGCGACATGCTCGGCGAAATCCGCAAGGGCTGCATCGCCGAAGGGCTGGCGGTGGGCATCCGCGATGTCGGCTTCGTGCTCGCCCAGCATTTCCCGCGCGGCGAGGATGATGTGAATGAATTGCCGGATCGGCTGATCGAGGTTTAGTAACTCACCCCCGATTATTGCTATTGACCCGTTCGCCCTGAGCCTGTCGAAGGGCCGCTCTTGTTGAACCATTCCGCGGGGAAGAAGGGCAATCCTTCGACAAGATCGGGATGAACGGGGTAGCTATTTTGATCAAGGACCGCGATGCCGACCTGCCCGAACAGGTGATGTGGGAAGGCCGTTTCATAACCGCCAAGCAGCGCGGGCGGTGGGAATATGTCGGGCGCGCACGCGGCATCCGCGCCGCCGCGATCGTCGCGCTGGATGATGATGCTGACGGCACCCGCCATGTGATCCTTGTCAGCCAGTACCGCGTGCCGCTGGGCCGCTTCTGTCTCGAAATTCCCGCTGGCCTCGTCGGCGATGATGCGGGCGGCGAAGGCGAGGAAGCGATCACCGCCGCTGCGCGCGAGCTGGAGGAAGAAACCGGATACCGCGCCGCCAAGCTGGAAGTGCTCGGCGAATTCTACTCGTCGCCCGGCATGATATCGGAATGCTTCACCCTGCTGAAGGCCACAGGGCTTGAACGGGTGAGCGAAGGCGGCGGCACCGAAGGCGAAAACATTACCGTCCACCGCATTGCCTTGCGTGATCTTTCACGCTTCGTGGCCGAATGGCGGCGCGCAGGCCACGCGGTCGATGTGCGCATCGCGATGTTGATGACACCGGAATACTTGGGAGAGGATTGAGTCATGACAGGCAGAGTAGCGGGCAAGCTCGCATTGGTTACAGGCGGCGCGCAAGGTCTGGGTCGCGCACATTGCATCCGGTTGGCGCAGGAAGGCGCGCGGGTGCTGGCGACAGATATCAACGGCGCAGGTGCAGCGGAAACCGCAGCGATCATCAACGCCGAAATGGGCGATGGCACCGCATTCGGCATCGCCCATGACGTGACCGATCCGGCACAATGGGAAGCCGCCGTTGATGCCGCACGCGAACATCTGGGCGGGCTGAACGTGCTGGTCAACAATGCCGGGATCGGCGTGCCGGGCAATATCGAGGCTTGCGATTTCGGCGATTGGCAGCGGTGTTTCGACATCAACGTCAATTCGATCTTCCACGGCTGCCAGAAGGCTCTGCCGCTGATGCGCGAACATGCGCCGGGATCGATCATCAACATCTCCAGCATCGCCGGTCTGATCGCCAGCGATACCATGCCCGCCTATAATTCTTCGAAGGCAGCGGTGTGGATGCTGTCAAAGTCGATTGCGCTGCATTGTGCGAAAAAGAACATGAACATCCGCTGCAATTCAGTGCACCCGACTTTTGTGGATACGCCGATCCTTGATGGCACCGCGAAATCGGCCCAGCTCGAAAAGGGTGTGTTGCTGGAAAAGTTGGCGCGGCAGATTCCGCTGAAATTCGTGGGTGAGCCCAACGATATCGCCAATGCGGTGCTTTATCTGGCCAGCGATGAAAGCCGCTTCATGACAGGCGCCGAACTGAAACTCGATGGCGGCATTTCCGCCATGTGATTGCTTTTTTGCTCTCGCGGCAAATCGCTTTGCGATTGTCTGCCGAGGGGGCAGCCTACCGGCCGGCGGGCGGTCGCCCTTGCGGACTTATCGGGTCCGACTATGGCGCACCGCCCGGCTGGACAGGTTAGTCCGCGATCAGTGCGATCGCGAGGTAGATCAGCACCGGGGCGCCGAAACCGAGCAGCGTCGCGGCGACAAAGCCGATCCGCACCAGCATGGCATCGATCCCGAAGTAGTCGGCAATCCCGGCACATACGCCGAAGACCTTGCCGTTGGTCTTGTCCAGGCGGAAGCCAGCGCGGGGCGGCTTGCCACCGGAATTGCGGGTTACGTCGTTCATTTCAATCTCACTCCAAAAAGTAGCGGCAGGCGATCAGAGAATCAGGCGATCATGCTGGGGCTGGCAGGGATGATGGCGTAGGCGAAGCTGGCCACGGTCAGCACGACTGCAAAAGCAGCAGAAGCAAAGCGGGCGGTGTTTTCATTGTTGAACATGGGAATGTGGTCCTGTGAAAATGGTGTGGCCGGATCAGGCTCAGGCGACGAGGCCGGGGCTGGCGGGGATAATCGCGTAGGCGAAGAACGCGGCTGAAATCACGACCGAGAAAGCGGCGGCGAACAGGCGGTTCGAGGTTTCGATGGCAAACATTGGTTGGTCTCCTGTAGATTTTGGTTCGTGTTCCGGGACTGCCCCGGGGACAAAACCTACTCTGCACGGGCCGTGCCAAACTCGAAAAATGGCAGTTTTCCGGCGTTTCGATGCTTTCGAATGCGAAACAACCCATTCAGCAAAGCGAAAGGTTGGGAATTTACGCCAAGGGTTGGGGTGGGAGATTTTCCCAACCACACGCTGGCCAAATCGGTCTCCTGTGCTAACCGCCAAAAAGCCATGGGCCTCAGCAGGATCAGCCTCGAAAACTTCCGCAATCATGCGGCCACCACCTTAAGCGAAACCGCGCATTTCAACCTGCTGGTGGGAGAGAATGGCGCAGGCAAAACCAACCTGCTCGAAGCGCTCTCTCTGCTCGGCCCCGGTCGCGGGCTGCGGCGCGCCAATCTTGGCGATCTGGCGCGCAAGGCGGCTCCCGGTGATGCGCCGTTACCGTTTGCCATCGGCGCCAGCCTGACCGAAGCTGGCACGGTATCTGCGCGGATCGGCACCTTTACCGAAGCAGGCCAGCCCGCACGGCGGCTGGTGCGGGTCAACGGCGCGGCAGCCAGCGCTTCGAGCCTTGCAGAGTGGCTCGCGCTCAGCTGGCTGACCCCGGCGATGGACGGGCTGTTTACCGATAGTGCGGGTGCGCGGCGGCGGTTCATGGATCGTATGGCGCTCGCCATAGCGCCTGATCATGCGCGGCGGGTCAATGCGCTGGAAACGGCGCTGCGAGAACGCGGGCGGTTGCTGGAAAATGGCGGCGATCCGCGCTGGATGGACGCGATCGAGGCGCAGGCAGCCGATCACGGTGCCGCCGTTACGCGCACCCGCGCTGCGCTGGTGGCGAGACTGGTGGACGAATTATCTGCGCTTCCACCAGAACCCTTTGCCCGTCCCGCCCTCACCTATCGTCCCGGCGGCCCGTTGGACGAAACTGCCTTACGCGCCGAGCTTGCCCGCAACCGTCCACGCGACCGGGCGGCAGGCCGCGCGCTCACCGGCCCGCAGCGCGACGAACTGGAGGTGCTGATGGCCACCACCCACCAGCCCGCCGCCGCCTGTTCGACCGGCGAACAGAAGGCGATGCTGATCGCGATCACGTTGGCGCATGGCATATTGGCATCGGCCGGGCGGCCCAGCGTGTTGCTGCTTGATGAAGTGGCCGCGCATCTCGACCCCGTGCGCCGCACCGAATTGTTCCGGAGGCTGCGCGAAGGCGCGGCGCAGGTCTGGATGACGGGCACGGAACTCGCACCCTTCGATGCGATCCGCAATGAAGCCGCAATCTGGCGGGTCAGCGGCGGAAGCGCCGAACGGGTCTGATTACTTCTTGACCGGCAAGGCCTGTTCGACTTCACCCAGAGTGGAGCCGACCAGCCGCTCGATCCCGTCTGCGGTCGGGTGGATCCTGTCGGCCTGGAACAGCTCCGGTTCGCGGTAGATATCTTCCAGCCAGAACGGGATCAGCGCTACGCCATATTCCTGCGCCAGATCGCGGTAGAGCGCATCGAACTGCGCCTGATATTGCGGGCCGTAATTGGGCGGCGCGCGCATTCCCATCAGCAACACCGGCACATTTTGCGTTTTGAGGATCGCCAGCATCTTGCCCAGATTGGCCTTGGTCTCGTCCGGCGAAAGCCCGCGCAGCAGATCATTGCCGCCCAGTTCAAGGATGAGCAGATCGGGCGCTTTTTCCTGCGCTGCAAGCGTGAATTCGAGCCGGTTCAGGCCAGCCGCCGTAGTATCACCGGAAACACCCGCATTGATTACATCGGCATTCAAGCCCTTGGCCCGCAGCGCATTTTCCAGCTTTTCAGGGTAGGAATCGCGCGGATCAAGGCCATAGCCTGCAAACAGACTATCCCCGAAGGCGATGATTTTGCGCTCCGGCCCCATCACCGGGATCGCGGGCAGCGCCGCCTGCCCATCCTCGGCCACTTCGGTTGTCGTGGCGGCCTCATCAGCCTCCCCGCTGCAGGCTGCAAGCGCCAGCAGCGCCGCTGCCACAACACCAATATTCGACCAACCGCGCTTGTGCATCCGCGAGCCCTTCATACCTGTAGCTTGTTGCATGCCCTCACCTATGCCATCGGAACCCTGTGACAAGCCCCTCTCTCGCAATCAGCGCCCGCAACCTTACCCTCACCCTCGGCAGCAATGCTGCGCCGGTTACGATCCTGCGCGGGATCGATCTGGATATTGCCCGCGGAGAGGTGGTGGCGCTGCTCGGCCCGTCGGGATCGGGTAAAAGCTCGCTGATGGCGGTGCTTTCTGGCCTTGAACGCGCCAGCGGCGGCAGTCTGACCGTGGCCGGAGCCGATTTCACGGAGCTTTCAGAAGATGGCCTTGCCGCCGCACGGCGCGGGCGGATCGGGATCGTGCTCCAGGCCTTCCACCTGTTGCCGACCATGACAGCGGCGGAAAATGTGGCAACGCCGATGGAACTGGCCGGAATGCCGGACGCCGCTCCGCGTGCCATGATCGAGCTTGAGGCGGTCGGCCTCGGCCACCGCACCGGGCATTACCCGACCCAGCTTTCCGGTGGAGAGCAACAGCGCGTTGCCATCGCCCGCGCCACTGCACCGCGCCCCGATCTGATCTTTGCCGACGAACCCACCGGCAATCTTGATGCCGCCACCGGCGAGGAAATCATCAACCTGCTGTTCGCCCGCCGCGCCGAAACGGGCGCAACGCTGCTGATCATCACCCACGATGCCAGCCTTGCTGCGCGGTGCGAACGGGTTCTGACCATGGCCGATGGTGTGATCGTGTCCGATACCGCGCCTCAGGCCATCAGCGCGGCATGAGCCTTCCTCTCAAAACTGCATGGGACATCGCCCGGCGCGATCTGAATGCCCGTTTCAAGGGCCTGCGCCTGCTGCTGGTGTGTATCTTCCTGGGCACGGCGGCGCTGGCGGCGATCGGCACCCTGACCGCCGCGATCGAGCAGGAACTTGCCTCGAGCGGGCAGGAATTGCTCGGCGGCGATCTGGAGATCGAAGTCTGGCAGCGCGATCTGCGGCCTGACGAGCGCGAGGCGCTGGCCGAATATGGCGAAATTTCCAGCGGCTTCCGCTTGCAGGCCATGGCCAGCACGCCTGACGCTGCTGCGCCGATTGAACTGAAGGCGGTTGACGCAAAGTGGCCGATGTTCGGCACGCTGGTGCTGGCCGACGGGCGCGAGGTTGGCGCACCTTCGGGCATGGACGCATGGATTGCCGAAACCGCAATTCAACGGCTCGGGATTGCCGTGGGCGACAATTTCAGTGTTGGAACCGTCACCTTGAGGGCCGCTGGCGTTATCAGGGACGAACCTGATCGCCTGTCAGAAGGCTTTGCCCTCGGCCCGACGGTGATCGTGGCACAGGATGTGCCTGCAGCCGCCGGATTACTGGAACCGGGCGCGTTGTATCAAAGCAAACACCGCATCGCCTTTGCCAACCCCGCGCGCGATGCCAACGCCGCAGAGGAAGCGCTCACCAAAGCCTTCCCCAATGCCGGGTTCGATATCCGCACCCGCGACCGTGCCTCTCCCGGAGCAGACCGCTTCGTACGGCAAATGAGCGATTTCCTGACGCTGGTGGGTCTTGCCGCGCTGGTGATCGCCGGGATCGGGATTGCGGGCGGGGTTTCGTCCTATCTCGATCAGCGGCGCGGCAGCATCGCCACGCTGAAGGTGCTGGGCGCGACATCAGGCGATATTGTCCGCATTTACGCGATGCAGATCGGCGCGGCGGCGCTGGTGGGCAGCCTTGCGGGACTGGCGGTCGGCGTGCTGGTGACACCGCTGCTCGGGGCAGCGCTGCAAGGCTTGTTGCCGGTGGAAAGCGGCTTCATCATCGCCCCTGGCCCGCTGGCTTTGGCGGCAGCTTACGGATTGCTGGTTGCCTTCGCTTTTGCCGCAGCGCCCTTGCTGCGCGCACGCACCTACCCCGCGATGGCGCTGATGCGGTCGGGTGTGACACCGCTGGCGCGGGACAAGCGGGCGCTGCTTGCGACCGGCCTCGGAATTGCGGCGATCTGCGCGCTGGCGCTGATTACCACCGCGCAGCCCTTGCTGTCAGGCGGCTTCCTTCTCGGCGCGGGCGGAGCGTTGCTGCTGCTGGCGGGGCTTGGCTGGGCGATCCAGACCATCGCCCGCCGCCTGCCGCGTCCGCGCAATCCGCTGCTGCGCAGCGCCTTGTCAAACATCCACCGTCCCGGGGCACCGACAGGTTCGCTGGTGACGGCGCTGGGCTTCGGCCTTGCTGCCTTCGTGCTGCTGGCTGCGGTGCAAAGCGCGATAGATGGCAATATCCAGCAGCGCGTTCCGCAGGAGGCGCCGGATTACTTCGTGCTGGATGTGCCGCGTGACAAGGAACCGCGCTTTTTCGAACTGGTGCAGGCCGATTTCCCGGACGCAGCGATCCGCACCGTGCCCACAATGCGCGGCGCGGTGCTAGCCTATGGGCCGAAGGATGACATGACGCGGGTCGCCGATCTTGAGGAATTGCCCGAAGGCGCGTGGGGCCTGCGCGGCGAGCGCGGCCTCACCTATGCCGACACCATCCCGCAGGGCAACCGCGTGGTGGCCGGCGAATGGTGGAGCCCGTTCCACAAGGGCGAACCGCTGGTGTCGGTCGATGCCGACCTCGCCAAAGCGGCTGGCCTTAAGGTGGGGGATTACATCACTGTCGGTATCCTCGGCGTGGAACGCACCGCGCGGATTGCGTCTTTGCGGGAGATCGACTGGGAGAGCATGGGGTTCAACTTCCTGCTGGTGTTCAGCCGCAATGCGATTGCGGATGCGCCGCACAACCTTTCCGCCACGATCGACCTGCCCGAAGGCGCAGACAGCGAAGCACGCGGGCGCTTGCTGCGCGCGATGGTGAAGGAAATGCCTTCAAGCTCGGTGATCGAGGTTGGCGGCATCCTGAAAGAGGCGCGCACGATCCTGCAGCAGGTGAGCCTCGCCACGCTGGCCGCCGCGGCGGTGACAGTGCTGGCGGGCCTTGCGGTGCTGATGGGCGCGATAGCAGCGGCGCGGGCGGCGCGCACCTATGACACGGTGATGCTGCGGGTGCTGGGCGCGAGCCGGCGGCAGATTCTGCTGCTGCAACTGGCCGAATATGGCTTGCTGGCCGGCGTGCTGGCGCTGGTGGCGCTGGCACTGGGCGGCGGCCTTGCCTGGGTGGTGATCACCCAGCTGTTCGAATTCGAATGGCTGCCCGATTGGGGCGAAGTGCTCGGCGTGCTGGGCCTCGGTGTCGGCCTCGTCCTGGCCTTCGCGCTGACCGGGTCGCTGCCGCTGCTGCGAGCAAAACCGGCGCGGGCGCTGCGGGAGCTTTAAGCTCGCCGCAGCACCCGCGTGGCACGTTCATTCAGGCGAAAACATCGGGGTTGTAACCCACTTCGCCCGGCTTGCCCTTAACCACCAGTGTGCTGGCAATGTAGTCATGCAGGCCCTGCTTGCGCTCGGTAAAGGCGACCATGATGAAGCCGATCAGCAAAATCATGGCCGATGGGATTTTCGCTAGATAGCGCCCAAGTGCACGCAACGGCGAAATGCGGCGTCCTTCGGTATCAACGACGATCAGACCAAGCGCCATCTTGCCAGGCGTCGCCTGATAGGCAGAGCTTTCGAACCCGACGAAATATGCGATGCCGAT
The DNA here is from genome assembly GCF_001296025.1 of Porphyrobacter sp. AAP60. GTDB lineage: Bacteria > Pseudomonadota > Alphaproteobacteria > Sphingomonadales > Sphingomonadaceae > Erythrobacter. Next base: position 65,826 of record NZ_LJHV01000009.1, read on the forward strand.
GACCAGGTTCATCAGATCGCCCCAACCGTAAACTGGCGCGGCAGGGTCGGCGTCCATGAGCGGCTGACCCGAGACAAATGCAAGCACAACGCCGATGATAACCAGTGGTATGAAGTCGATGATATAGGCGAGGACTCGAATCCAGAAGCCAGCGTAATCCATAAGCGTGATCCCCCTCAAGCAAATGCGCTTTCAACGCACTCGCAAAGCACCACAATCTTGCACGACAGGCAAACGAAAAAGGCCCCGCGCATCGTCTGCGCGGGGCCTTTTCTGTCTCGTTGATGCGTCAGATCAGAACTTGAAGCGCACCAGGCCGCCATAGGTGCGCGGCTGGCTCGGGTAGCCCGAGACCGTGCCGGACTGCGCGACGCCATCGAACACCGTGATGATGTACTGGTCGTCAAGCAGGTTGCGCGCCCATGCACCGATTTCCAGCCCGTTATCCAGTTGGAAGATCATCGAGGCGTTCACCAGATTGACTTCACGATTGAAGATCCGGGTATTGCCCAGCGCCGCATTGAAGGTCGGCAGACCGTTGTTGATCGCGGTGTTGCTTTCGTGGCTGTAATCCAGACGGGTCAGCAGCTTGTTGCCGCTGGCGCCGAATTCGTGGGTGTAGGTTGCCGAGGTGGCAAGGCTCCACGCCGGGATACCGCCGGGACGAAGACCGGTCAGATCACCCACCGGGCTTTCGGTGAAGCTGTCAAACACCGGATCGAGGTGCGTGGCCGCAAAGGTGAACACCAGACCATCGGCCGGGTTGATCGTGGTATCGAGTTCAAAGCCCCGCACCGACTGCTGACCGGCATTGTTCAGCTGGAAGCCGGTGCCGGTGAACAGGAAGCTCTGGAAACCCTTGATGGTCTGGTCGAACAGCGCGAGGTTGAAACCAAAGCCCGGCCACTGCGCCTTCACGCCCAGTTCGTAAACCTCCGCATTTTCCGGCCCGGCAAAGCGCGAACCGGTGCCAAGGTTGGCAACGCCCAGCCCTGCATCGGTAATCGGCGACGACGGCGCAGCGAAGGACGAACGCCCCGGCCCCGGGATGTAATCGCCAAACACCGGACGGCTGTCGCGCGACAGGTTGATCGAGCTCGCTTTGAAGCCGGTCGCATAGCTGCCGTAAATGTTGATTTCGTTCGAAATCTGGTACGCGGCGCGCAGCAGATAGGTGAACTTGTCATCATTGGTCCGGCCCGGCTCGACAGAGTTGGGCAGGTTCAGGAACGGCGGCTGGAACTGGAACGGGGTCAGCCCGAGCAGCGTGTTGACCGCCGGGTTGGTTGCAGCACCCAGAAGCGCCTGCTGGTTGGCAGCTGGCAGCGACTGGAAGATCGCACGGTTGGTAACCGCCCCGCCCGATGCCAGCGTGATGAAGGCATCGACCAGGTTGATGTTCGACAATTCGTCAAACGACTGCTGGGCCAGCGCGAAGTTCTTCTTGTCGTCGGTGTAGTTGAAACCGGCGGTGAAGACGAGGCCGTCAGCCGGCTCGAAATCCACGGTGCCGAAGACCGACCATGCCTCGTTGCTCATCGAGAACTGTTCCGCAGTCAGCGGGCCCTCGCTGAAGATCGAACCCTGCGGCAGACCAAGCGCCTGTTCGACACCATTGAAGACCAGCGGATTGCCAGCCAGCAGGCTGAAGAAGGCCCGCGAGTCAGCCCCGGTCGTCAGGCGGCTATCCTGCGTGATCTTCTCGTCGAAGTAGAAACCGCCGAGCAGGAAGTTGATCGGACCATCGAAATCCGAGGTCAACCGCAGTTCCTGCGTGAAGGTATCGACCGTCTGATCGCGGGTTTCGGTCACCACGCGGGCGCTGGTGAAGTCTACATCCTGATCAAGGAAGTTCTGCAGCTCGCGATAGGCGGTGATCGAAGTCAGGGTCAGGTTGCCGATGTTCCAGTCAGCCTGGATCGAGCCACCATAGTTGTCGACTTCGTTGCGAGGCACCTGACTGAGGAAGGTGTTGTAGCTGAAGAAGTTGGTATCCAGCGCACCGCCGACAGCGAAAATCGCTCCGGCGGTCGGCCCGGCCACAAGGGTCGAGACCTGACAGCACACTTCGTCGATCTTGCCATAATCGCCGATGATGCGAACCTTGAAGTCCGGGGTCGGTTCGATCAGCAACTGGCCGCGTGCGGTCCAGCGGTTGCGATCCGAAAGTTCTTCATCAAGGTTGACGATGTTGGCGTAACCATCACGGCGGTTGTACGAACCGTCGATCGAGAAGGCGATGTTTTCGCTGATCGGTCCGGTGATTTCACCCTTCAGAACCAGAGCGTTGAAATTGCCATAGCTGGCTTCGACCTGACCGCCGAATTCGTACTGCGGTTCGCGCGTCACGACCGAGATCACACCGGCCGATGCGTTCTTGCCGAACAGCGTCGATTGCGGCCCGTTCAGCACTTCGATGCGGCTGACCATGTTAAGGTCGGACAGGGCAGCAGCCGAACGCGAGCGGAACACGCCGTCGATGAACACGCCGACCGAAGGCTCGATCCCGAAGTTGTTATCGCCGTTGCCGAAGCCGCGGATGATGAAGGTGGTGGCAGATGCGCTCTGCAACTGGCTTACGCGCAGCGAAGGCGTGACAGTCTGCAAATCAAGTACGTCACGGATCTGCGCGTTTTCAAGCGTTTCGCCGCTGGTCACCGAAACGGAAATCGGCACTTCCTGCAGCGTCTGCTCGCGCTTTGACGCGGTAACGATGATCTGGTTGCTGCTTTCAGGCGCCTCAAGCTCAGGCTCCTGATCCTGGGCAAAGGCGACACCCGGTGTGGCAAGCGCAAAGGCGGCAGCCCCTGCAAGCAGGGTGAATCGGTACGATCCGGCAGTGCCGGTGTTGGTCGAACGCATGGAAGCTCCTCTCCTACAATCCCGCGACCACGGCGCCATTGCTGGCATCGCATCTTGTGATGCGCTCTCTCCCGTGGCCGTACCGGGCGGGTGATAAGCCAGTGTTGCGCCAGCGACAAGCCGCCGCTCCGCGCTTTTCGGGGCCAGAACAGTGGAATGTTGCGCAAGAGTCACAGTGCCGCACCCCCTCCAATGCACCACCTGAAGCCTGCGTGCTTGCCCCGCGCGCGCTCTTGCGCTAGGCGGCGCGGCGATGTTGCAACGCAGCACGCTGCACGCCTCCGGCCCATGCCGTAGCGTCGCGGCCTGTCGCTAACCCGCCACAAACACCGCCTAACGCTCCGCGCCTTATGCGCGCTGCGCTTATCCCCTACCCGGACGCCCCGCGCCCGGCCCCTTGACCGGAAGTTTTCTGAATGTCGTCTGCGCTGAGAAATATCGCGATCATCGCCCACGTTGACCATGGCAAGACCACGCTGGTTGACCAGCTGTTCCGCCAATCGGGCACGTTCCGGGAAAACCAGCGCGTGGAAGAACGCGCCATGGATTCGGGCGATCTCGAAAAGGAACGCGGGATCACCATTCTCGCCAAGTGCACCAGTGTCGAATGGCACGGCGCGGATGGCCAGACTACGCGCATCAATATCGTCGACACCCCCGGCCACGCCGATTTCGGTGCCGAGGTGGAGCGCATCCTCTCCATGGTCGATGGTGTGATCCTGCTGGTCGATAGTGCCGAAGGCGCGATGCCGCAGACCAAGTTCGTCACCGGCAAGGCGCTGGCACTGGGCCTGCGACCGATCGTGGTCGTCAACAAGATCGACCGTCCCGATGGCCGCCCGCAGGAAGTGCTGGACGAAGTGTTCGATCTGTTCGTCAGCCTTGATGCCGAAGACGACCAGCTCGAATTCCCGGTGCTTTATGCATCGGGCCGCGATGGCTACGCCAGCGAAGATCAGGAGCGCCGCGAAGGCACGCTTGCCCCGCTGTTCGAAAAGATCATCGAACACGTGCCTGCTCCGGGCCTCGACCCTGATGCCAAGTTCAGCTTTCTGGCCACGCTGCTTGATCGCGACAACTTCATGGGCCGCGTCATCACCGGCCGTGTCCAGTCGGGCACGATCCGCGTCAATGATCCGATCCACGCGATCGACATGGACGGCAAGGTCATCGAAACGGGCCGTGCGACCAAGCTGATGAGCTTCGACGGTCTGGAGCGTGTGCCGGTGGAAATCGCGCGCGCGGGCGATATCATCGCGCTTGCCGGTCTCGAAAAGGCCACCGTCGCCAACACCATCTGCGATCCTTCGGTCAGCGAACCGATTGCCGCCCAGCCGATCGACCCGCCGACGCTGGCGATGCGCTTTTCGGTCAATGACAGCCCGATGGCAGGGCGCGAAGGCAGCAAGGTCACCAGCCGCATCATTCGTGATCGCCTGCTGCGCGAAGCCGAAACAAACGTCGCGATCCGCGTGACCGAAGCGGAAGACAAGGACGCCTTCGAAGTCGCCGGCCGCGGCGAATTGCAGCTGGGCGTTCTGATCGAGACGATGCGCCGCGAAGGCTTCGAACTCGGCATCAGCCGCCCGCGTGTGCTGTTCCGCGAAGAAGGCGGCAAGCGCATGGAACCGTACGAAACCGTCGTGATCGACGTGGACGACGAACACTCGGGCACGGTTGTCGAAAAGATGCAGCGCCGCAAGGCCGACCTGACCGAAATGCGCCCCTCGGGCCTCGGCAAGACCCGCATCACCTTCTCCGCCCCGTCACGCGGGCTGATCGGTTACCACGGCGAATTCCTGTCCGACACGCGCGGTACCGGGATCATGAACCGGTTGTTCGAGAAGTATGATGTCTACAAGGGCCCGATCGAAGGCCGCATCAACGGCGTGCTGATTTCGAATGGTGATGGCGATGCCAATGCCTATGCGCTCAACATGCTCGAAGAACGCGGCGAACTGTTCATCCCTGCTTCGTCCAAAGTCTATCAGGGCATGATCATCGGCGAGAACGCCAAGCCCGATGACCTCGAAGTCAACCCTATGAAGGCCAAGCAGCTTTCAAACGTCCGCTCCAGCGGCAAGGATGAAGCGATCCGCCTCACCCCGCCGCGCCGGATGACACTGGAACAATCGATCGCCTATATCGACGATGATGAAATGGTCGAAGTGACCCCGCAATCGATCCGCCTGCGCAAGGCCGAGCTCGACCCGAACGAGCGCAAGAAAATGCGCCGCAAGAAAGACAGCTGATTGAGCTTGGACTGATCCAAACTACGTCCGAACGAACTGGCCCCGCGCTGCTTTACGCAACGCGGGGCCAGTGGTTTGAAGGCTGCGGACCACGGCAGCCTTCTCCCCGATTACGCTCTGAAAATCAGAAACGCAGGCTCACGGTTCCCCGCAGCGCGTGGAAATCGAACTTGTCGTTCGACAGGCGCATATCGGTACCGCCCGATTCCCGCAGGAAGGGATTGGTCGCAGGCGCGGTGCCCGGGCCAACAGCGACGGTGTAATCATCGTCGTTGTAGCGCGAATAGAGGTACTCAAGCCCCAGGCCGAGGTTGCGGGTCAGCATGACTTCCGCACCGCCGCCAGCCTGCCAGCCGAACTTCCAGTCATTCTCGTTGGCGTCCGTGAAGGAATTGGCGCCGTTGCTGGTGGTGAAGCTGCGCTCGATGCGAGCGAAGCCGGCACCGCCGGTGGCATACAGCAATGCGCGACCGTTGCCCGGCGCGATGCCCAGGCGGGCACGCGCAGTGGCAGACCAATCGATTTCACGCGCGAAGGTGTAAGACGCTGGAGTGGTGCTGAAGCCGGTGGTGAATTCTTCCACGCCCGGCTTGGCGCCTTCGATCAGAACGCCGGCCACGAAAGGCCCGTCACCAAGATGCTTGTCCACGCCGAGACGCAGGGCGTAGCCTTCGCCCTGACGGTTGCCGCGACATGTCGCAGAAGCCGCACTGACGGGAGTGCCGGCGCAGAAACCGGGCGCGAAGGCATTAGCGCCGGTAACGGTGTTTACGTTGTCATTGAAGTTACCATCCCGATCGGTGTCGAACAGAATCCTGTCATCGCGATTATCTTCGGCAAATTCAGTGCCAATAGCACCGGAAACATAGACGCCGTCAAAGTAACGCTCTTCTTCTTGTGCAAAGGCTGCTGTCGAACATGTCACTGCCGCAGCGCTGCATGCGAACATGAATTTCTTCGAGAATATCATTAGGGGGACTCCGATTATTTTAATCTTACAAGCAATTCATTCAAGATTGCCGGAGCATAATCAAAGCCGGGATCGAATGTTCCAATCTTCCCGAAACCTTTTTGCAGGCTGTCGCTGCGCGCCCTCGCCTGAACCGTGAGACGTGCGGCAATCGGGGTGAGACCTTTGCGCAATGATGGCGCGGGTATATCCGGTTGACGGGTGGCCAAGCGGACGCGGGCTTGTTACCCCTGCGCGCATGAACGCCTATACCCTTGCCAGCCTCGCCGCTTACTTCGCTCTCATGATTGCAATCGGGCTTTATGCATGGCGCAAATCAACCGGGGATTCCGAAGGATACCTGCTTGCCGGGCGCAATTTGCCGCCTTCGGTGGCAGCGCTGTCCGCCGGGGCGAGCGACATGTCGGGCTGGCTCCTGCTGGGGCTGCCCGGCGCGCTGTATGCAGCCGGGCTGGTGGAGGCGTGGATCGGGATCGGCTTGTTCTGCGGTGCGCTGGCCAACTGGATCCTCGTCGCCCCGCGCCTGCGCGAGCAGACCGAGCGGATCGGCAATGCGCTCACCATTCCGCAATTCCTTGCCAACCGCTTCCCCGAACGGCGTATTGCGCTGCGGGTAACATCGGCAGTGATCATCGTTGCCTTCTTCACCGTTTACACCGCCGCGGGGCTGGTGGGCGGGGGCAAGCTGTTCGAAACCGCGTTCGCAGGCATCCTGCCGGGCACTATGTTCAGCGATTACATGATGGGCATCCTGATCACCGCCGGGATCGTGTTGGCCTACACCATGGTCGGAGGCTTTCTCGCCGTCAGCCTGACCGACTTCGTGCAGGGGCTGATCATGATGGGCGCGCTGGTCCTCATGCCGCTGGTGGTGATGTTCGGCAGCGGCGGCGAGGCGGGCGCCAGCCTGCTCGAAGTCCCGGTCGAAGGGTTTCTCGATCTTACTTACGGGTTGACCGCCATCGGATTTATCAGCGCGGTGACATGGGGGCTGGGCTATTTCGGCCAGCCACATATCATTGTGCGCTTCATGGCGATCGACAAGGTGAAAAACGTCCCGCGCGCGGCTGCTTTCGGAATGGGCTGGATGGGCATTGCCCTGATCGGTTCGATCGGCCTTGGCCTTGCGGGCCGCGCCTATGTCGAACGTAACGGGTTGGTGATCGACGATCCCGAAACGATCTTCATCGTGCTGGCGCAGCTATTGTTCCACCCGGCGATCACCGGCTTTCTCTACGCCGCATTGCTGGCTGCGATCATGAGCACGATATCCTCGCAGCTGCTGGTCTCTTCCTCCTCGCTGACTGAGGACTTTTACCGCCTGTTCCTGCGCCGCGATGCGTCTGAACGCGAGGCGGTCAATGTCAGCCGGGTTGCCGTGGCGCTGGTGGCGGTTGCCGCGTGTCTGCTGGCGAGTGATCCCAACAGCGAGGTGCTGGGTCTCGTCTCCAACGCCTGGGCGGGATTTGGCGCGGCTTTCGGACCGCTGATCCTGCTGGCGTTGATGTGGGACCGGATGACCGGCGCAGGCGCGGTGGCGGGGCTGGTAACCGGCGCGGGCGTGGTGGGTGCGTGGATTGCCATGGGATGGAACGCATCCTTTATGGGCGGCCCCGGTCTGTACGAGATTGTACCCGGTTTTGCTGCCGCCATGATCGCGATCATCACTGTCAGCCTGTTGACCCAGCCCAAGGCAGAACGCGGCGTGGCTTAAACGCCGACAGATCACTGTGCGCCTACGCAACCTTCCGGAGGTGCCAGTTATTGATCGCAAAACCGCACTCGTTTCCGGTGTGTTAACCATTCCTGGGTGATAAGCCTTAGGTATGACAGGCAAGGCAGCACTTCGCGGTTTGACCATCCTGGCCAGTGCGCTGGCTCTTGCTGGGTGCGGTTCGCTGATCCCCGGTGGCAGCAGCGGCGCAGCGCCGGGCACTGCCAGCCGCAGCCCCGGCCCGATTGCCCGCACCCCGGCCCGCCCTGCCACCAGCATCGGATCTGCCCCGCAAAGTTTCGTGCCGCGCCCCGAAGACCAGAGCTGCCTGTCCGATCTTGGCGCAAGCGGCGCGCAGTTCAATCCGCTGCCCGATACCTACGCCGCGCCCGGCTGCAACAAGCTGGGCACTGTCCAACTGATGGCACTGGCCGGTGATCGCGCTCCGCTGGGCATCAGCAATCTCGGCCCCGTTCGCTGCGGTACGGCCAAGGCTTTCAACGATTGGGCGCGCTTCGGTGTCGACCGCGCAGCGCGCCAGTTGCTGGGCAGCCCGGTCGCACGGATCGAGACCATGGGCAGTTACGCCTGCCGCAATGTCGCCGGAACCGCGCGCCGTTCCGCCCATGCCAGCGCCGAAGCGATCGATGTTTCCGCCTTCGTGCTGGCCAATGGTCGGCGGATCGTGCTGAAACGCGATTGGCACGGCGGCGATGCGCCGACGCGGGAATTTCTGCGGGTGGTTCACAAAAGCGCGTGCAAACGGTTCGGCACCGTCCTCGGCCCCGAATTTAATGCCGCGCACGAGGATCACTTCCATCTGGAAGGCACAGGCGGCAAATTCTGCCGGTGAGCAACTCTTCGCTGACCTGCGCTTCCCATACGAAGGCCCCGGCACGATCATTCGCACCGAGGCCTTCCGGGGGTCAGGTTAGTCCAGGATCTGCCTGACCATTCGGGAAATCGCAGATTGCAACGCGGTTAGGCGTGCATCTTGGGTTCCAGCTTGGCTTCCAGCTTCAGCCGCACGGCTTCTGCCGCGTGGCGGGCACCCAGTTTGCTCATCATGTTGGCGCGGTGGATTTCCACCGTGCGCGGGCTGATATCGAGTTCGCGGGCGATGGCTTTGTTGCTGCTGCCTTCGGCGAGCCAATCGAGCACTTCGCGCTCGCGGGAGGACAGTGTCGATATGCGGTCACGTGCCTCGATCATCCGGCGGCGGGCAGCGCCGAACTGTTCCGCTTCCTTCTCGATCCGCATAAGGCAGCGGGTGAAACGTTCAGGATCGAGCGGCAGGGCGAGGTAATCGAGCGCACCGGCCTTGATCGCTTCTACGATGCGGTTGGGGCGCGGCTGCACATCGACTGCGATCAGCGGCAGCCAGACGCCAAGCCTGCCAAGCCGTTCAAGGATCATGTCGACCCCGCCATCTTCGGGCGTATCGCGCGCCACGATGATGCCTTCGCGCGGCGGATGCACTGCGAGTTCGGACAAATCGCCGTAAACTTCGCTGTGGTGGCCCAGTGCAAAGCCCACCCGCGCCAGTTCGGCACGTTGGCGGCTGCACGAATCGATGAAGTGGAGGGATGCTTTGCGGTTCATACGTAAGTGTCTGCGACACTTGTAAATTTGTTGCACGCGATAGCGCCGCCGTTCCGGAGGATTTACCCTTACCGCAGCAGGGCAACCCGCTGAAAATACTTAGGTAAAATCCTCCATAACGGAGACTATAACCTCCAGCCGGTTAGTCTCTTGCGGCAAAAGAGTAAGACGGCAGCGAATGGAACGCCGATCGCAACGCATTTCCCCACCCCGAAGAGATCGCATCGAAATAGGGATCTTCCGCCGTCACGCGATTTTCGTGAATGGCGGCGAAGGCGTCCTTGCCGATCACCAGCAGATCCAGCGGCAGGCCCACTGAAAGGTTCGCCTTCAAGGTAGAATCGAAACTGACCATCAACAGCTTCACCGCATCCTCGAAGCTCATGGCGCGATCATAACCGCGCAGCAGGATCGGGCGGCCATACTTGGTTTCGCCTATCTGGAAGAACGGCGTGTCCCAGCTGGCTTCGATAAAGTTACCTTCCGGATAGATCATGAACAAGCGCGGTTCCATCCCGGCGATCTGCCCGGCGACGATCATGGTCGCGGTAAAGCGGCCCTTGCCGCTATCGCCATTGATGCTTTGCGCCGCTTCGATCGTGTTGCGCAGCAATCGTCCGATTTCGGTCACAACCTGAAACATCGTCGGCCCTTTTAGCAGCGCATTGTCGCGCTCGCTCGGGGCTTTGGTGCGTTCTTCCAGCTGGCTGATCACCGCCTGGGTGGTGGCGAGGTTGCCCGCAGTCATCACTGCGATCATGCGTTCACCCGGCACGCTCCAGTGGAACAGCTTGCGGAACGTGGAGATATTGTCGACGCCCGAATTGGTACGGGTATCGCTCATCAGCACCAGACCCTTGTCGAGCACCATGCCAACGCAATAGGTCATGCTGTAATAGTCTCCGCTTCGGTGATGATGCGCGCCCTAGCGTGAATGGCGGCGCGGCGCAAAGTCCGCATTGCCAGCCGAGGGTTACTGCGAGGTCTGGGATTGCCCCTGGGATCGCCCCGAGGATTGACTTTGCGACTGGCCCGGCTGGCTTTGCTGCTGCCCTGCCCCCTTGGCTTCCACTGCCACGCCCACGGTCAGCACCTCTTCTGCCGAACCGACGCTGATGCCGGTGATGGGCGCGGCATCGCGGTAATCGCTGCCGGTTGCCACCCGCACGTAACGCGGATCGGGGCATATGCCGTTGGACACATCGAACCCGACCCAGCCCAGCCCTTCGACATGGGCTTCGGCCCAGGCGTGGGTGGCTTCCTGTTCGATGCGGTCGTTCATCATCAGATAACCGCTGACATAGCGCGCCGGAATGCCGCTGGCGCGTGCGGCGCTGATGAAGACGTGGGCGTGATCCTGACACACGCCTGCTGCATGGCCCACCGCTTCTTCGGCGGTGGTGGCCGAATGGGTGCGCCCGGTCTCGTATGCAACCCGCTCGCGGATCAGGGCCGAGAGCGCGTGGAGGAAATCGATCGGTGCTGCATCGACCGCCCCCTGCACCTCGCGCAGCATGGCGCGAAGCTTCGCACCGGGGCGCGTCAGCGGCGTCTGCCGCAGAAAGCTCCACAGCGGCAGGTGGCCCGAATGACGGCCGATCACCCCGGCGTTATCCTCGGTCTCCACCGTTCCGCAGCACGTCACCGTCACCTCACGCGCGCCCGGCGCGATCCCGATCAGAGTGACGTGGTTGAAATGCTGATCGTCATACTGAAGTTCGGCATGGGCGTTGTCGAAGGTCATCTGCCAATCGAGGATGCGCTGGCCCTGCGTTTCCTTGGGGGTCAGCCGCAACCGTTGCAGCGCGTGCACAACCGGCTGCGTGAAGGCATAATGGGTGGTGTGCCGGATCGAGAGGGTCAGCTTGCTCATGCCTGAAACCGGTAATCCTGCGCAATCGCCTGACTGATTGCGGCATTGCGGGCGAGAAAATCGATCAGGAATTCATGCAGCCCCTGCTCGAAAATCTGGTCCACGGTGAGATGGCTGATGCGGGTATCGGAATCGCGCATCAGGGCGATGGCGCGCCCTTCCTCGCCATGCAGCCGCGCAAGCGCGCCCAAGCAATCACGCAGCGCATTGCGGCAAAAGGCAAGGCTGCGCGGAAACCGATCATCCAGCACCACAAATTCAACGATTCCGCGCGCTTCGATCTGCCCGGCGTTGAGCCAGCTATAGACCCGCGCGCCCGCGACCGATCGCAATACCTGTTCCCATTGGCCGGTATCGAGGCTCGATCCCACGTAAGAGAGCGAAGGCAGCAGGAGGAAATACTTCATGTCGAGGATACGCGCCGTGCTGTCCGCCCGTTCGATAAAGGTGCCTGCGCGGCTGAAATGATAGCCATCGTCGCGAAGGATCGAACCGTCGAAGGCGCCATGCACCTGCGTGCCGGCACGGCGGATCGTGCCCAGCACCTCGCCCACCGCCATCTGCCCCACCGGCCGGGCAAGCATCGTATCGAGCTTCATCCAGTTATCATTGACCGCTTCCCAGAGATCGCTGGAGATATTGGTACGGGCCGTGCGGGCATTGCTGCGCACTGCACCGAACATTGCGCGGACATTGCCGGGGTTCGAAGGCCCGCGCAGCACGAAGTTCCACACGGACAACCCGTCATAACCATCATGCAATGCGTCATAGGCACGCTGCAGGCCGAGGGTCGCGATGACCGAGCGCCATTCAGCCTCCGCCGTCGCCAGATCGCGGGTCAGTGCCATCCGCAACGCCGCTTCGAGCAGGCGGGCGGTGTTCTCGGCCCGTTCGAGATAGCGGAACATCCAGAACAGGCTGTTGGCGGTGCGGCCTAGCATCCTCCCCTCCCGCTTGCGGGAGGGGCCGGGGGTGGGCACGAAATCCCACACCGGCCTGTCACTTGCCCCCCCC